>NZ_CM173495.1:0-3032697 GCF_057784735.1 Vibrio sp. TAP-3B
GCAAGCTCTTTAACAATATAGACCTATCAATCTGTGTGGGCACTCGTTGATGATAATCGAATTAGAAGCTTTTGCTTCAAATACGGTTTCAATGAACTGAGTGACCAATCGAGATTAACTTGTTTAATCTTGGCACAGTCAATTCATTATCGTTCTGTTGGAACGATAATAGCTTTAAAATTACGTTTGTAGTTTGAAGTCAGTATTCGTTGAGCCGACAAAATCTTAAATTGAAGAGTTTGATCATGGCTCAGATTGAACGCTGGCGGCAGGCCTAACACATGCAAGTCGAGCGGAAACGACAACATTGAGCCTTCGGGTGATTTGTTGGGCGTCGAGCGGCGGACGGGTGAGTAATGCCTAGGAAATTGCCCTGATGTGGGGGATAACCATTGGAAACGATGGCTAATACCGCATAATGCCTACGGGCCAAAGAGGGGGACCTTCGGGCCTCTCGCGTCGGGATATGCCTAGGTGGGATTAGCTAGTTGGTGAGGTAAGAGCTCACCAAGGCGACGATCCCTAGCTGGTCTGAGAGGATGATCAGCCACACTGGAACTGAGACACGGTCCAGACTCCTACGGGAGGCAGCAGTGGGGAATATTGCACAATGGGCGCAAGCCTGATGCAGCCATGCCGCGTGTATGAAGAAGGCCTTCGGGTTGTAAAGTACTTTCAGTCGTGAGGAAGGGGATATCGTTAATAGCGGTATTCTTTGACGTTAGCGACAGAAGAAGCACCGGCTAACTCCGTGCCAGCAGCCGCGGTAATACGGAGGGTGCGAGCGTTAATCGGAATTACTGGGCGTAAAGCGCATGCAGGTGGTTTGTTAAGTCAGATGTGAAAGCCCGGGGCTCAACCTCGGAATAGCATTTGAAACTGGCAGACTAGAGTACTGTAGAGGGGGGTAGAATTTCAGGTGTAGCGGTGAAATGCGTAGAGATCTGAAGGAATACCAGTGGCGAAGGCGGCCCCCTGGACAGATACTGACACTCAGATGCGAAAGCGTGGGGAGCAAACAGGATTAGATACCCTGGTAGTCCACGCCGTAAACGATGTCTACTTGGAGGTTGTGGCCTTGAGCCGTGGCTTTCGGAGCTAACGCGTTAAGTAGACCGCCTGGGGAGTACGGTCGCAAGATTAAAACTCAAATGAATTGACGGGGGCCCGCACAAGCGGTGGAGCATGTGGTTTAATTCGATGCAACGCGAAGAACCTTACCTACTCTTGACATCCAGAGAAGCCGGAAGAAATTCTGGTGTGCCTTCGGGAGCTCTGAGACAGGTGCTGCATGGCTGTCGTCAGCTCGTGTTGTGAAATGTTGGGTTAAGTCCCGCAACGAGCGCAACCCTTATCCTTGTTTGCCAGCGAGTAATGTCGGGAACTCCAGGGAGACTGCCGGTGATAAACCGGAGGAAGGTGGGGACGACGTCAAGTCATCATGGCCCTTACGAGTAGGGCTACACACGTGCTACAATGGCGCATACAGAGGGCGGCGAGCCAGCGATGGTGAGCGAATCCCAAAAAGTGCGTCGTAGTCCGGATTGGAGTCTGCAACTCGACTCCATGAAGTCGGAATCGCTAGTAATCGTGGATCAGAATGCCACGGTGAATACGTTCCCGGGCCTTGTACACACCGCCCGTCACACCATGGGAGTGGGCTGCAAAAGAAGTAGGTAGTTTAACCTTCGGGGGGACGCTTACCACTTTGTGGTTCATGACTGGGGTGAAGTCGTAACAAGGTAGCGCTAGGGGAACCTGGCGCTGGATCACCTCCTTATACGAAAGATTATTGCGATGAGTGTTCACACAGATTGATACGGTTTATAAAGTTTAAGAGACGATACTGGGTCTGTAGCTCAGGTGGTTAGAGCGTTCGCCTGATAAGCGAGAGGTCGGTGGTTCGAGTCCACTCAGACCCACCAATTTCCTTCCCAGAAAATTGGCATACAGTATCGACACCTGATGGGGCTATAGCTCAGCTGGGAGAGCGCCTGCCTTGCACGCAGGAGGTCTGCGGTTCGATCCCGCATAGCTCCACCATCTTTAAGCGCATTCAATGAGTGTGTTTAAACATGGTTTTCATTAGAAAATCTAGCTCTTTAACAATTTGGAAAGCTGACTGATAACAACAACGTTGTTATCAAATAAAGTTCTCAATGTTTATCTTTAAGATAAACACCAAAACAACACATTCAAGTGTTCTTGGGAATATCACTATTGCAGTGATTATTCGAAATTGAGTCCGGCAAAATCGAAATGTCTCTCGCTCATTCAAATAATGAGAGACAACTTTGGTGATTTGAACATCAACTCGAAACTCCTTCGGGTTGTATGGTTAAGTGACTAAGCGTACACGGTGGATGCCTTGGCAGTCAGAGGCGATGAAGGACGTATTAACTTGCGATAAGCCCAGATTAGGCAGTAAAAGCCACTTGAGTCTGGGATTTCCGAATGGGGAAACCCACTTACATAAGTAAGTATCGCTGCGTGAATACATAGCGTAGCGAGGCGAACCGGGGGAACTGAAACATCTAAGTACCCCGAGGAAAAGAAATCAACCGAGATTCCGAAAGTAGCGGCGAGCGAAATTGGACTAGCCCTTAAGCTTTATAGGCGTCAGGTGAACAAGCTGGAAAGCTTGGCGATACAGGGTGATAGCCCCGTAACTGACGACGCATATGCAGTGAAATCGAGTAGGGCGGGACACGTGATATCCTGTCTGAATATGGGGGGACCATCCTCCAAGGCTAAATACTACTGACTGACCGATAGTGAACCAGTACCGTGAGGGAAAGGCGAAAAGAACCCCTGTGAGGGGAGTGAAATAGAACCTGAAACCGTGTACGTACAAGCAGTAGGAGCACCTTCGTGGTGTGACTGCGTACCTTTTGTATAATGGGTCAGCGACTTATATTCAGTGGCAAGGTTAACCATCTAGGGGAGCCGTAGCGAAAGCGAGTGTTAACTGCGCGACTTAGTCTCTGGATATAGACCCGAAACCAGGTGATCTAGCCATGGGCAGGTTGAAGATTGAGTAACATCAATTGGAGGACCGAACCGACTAATGTTGAAAAATTAGCGGATGACTTGTGGCTAGGGGTGAAAGGCCAATCAAACCTGGAGATAGCTGGTTCTCCCCGAAAGCTATTTAGGTAGCGCCTCGGACGAATACTACTGGGGGTAGAGCACTGTTAAGGCTAGGGGGTCATCCCGACTTACCAACCCTTTGCAAACTCCGAATACCAGTAAGTACTATCCGGGAGACACACGGCGGGTGCTAACGTCCGTCGTGGAGAGGGAAACAACCCAGACCGCCAGCTAAGGTCCCAAATTACTACTAAGTGGGAAACGATGTGGGAAGGCTCAGACAGCCAGGATGTTGGCTTAGAAGCAGCCATCATTTAAAGAAAGCGTAATAGCTCACTGGTCGAGTCGGCCTGCGCGGAAGATGTAACGGGGCTAAGTAGTAAACCGAAGCTGCGGCAATACTCTTTGAGTATTGGGTAGGGGAGCGTTCTGTAAGCGGTTGAAGGTGTGTCGTAAGGCACGCTGGACGTATCAGAAGTGCGAATGCTGACATGAGTAACGATAATGGGGGTGAAAAACCTCCACGCCGGAAGACCAAGGGTTCCTGTCCAACGTTAATCGGGGCAGGGTGAGTCGACCCCTAAGGCGAGGCCGAAAGGCGTAGTCGATGGGAAACGGGTTAATATTCCCGTACTCAATCAAATTGCGATGGGGGGACGGAGAAGGCTAGGTGGGCCTGGCGACGGTTGTCCAGGTTCAAGTGCGTAGGCTAAAGAGTTAGGTAAATCCGGCTCTTTTTAAGGCTGAGACACGACGTCGAGCACCTACGGGTGTGAAGTCATTGATGCCATGCTTCCAGGAAAAGCCTCTAAGCTTCAGATTTGATGGAATCGTACCCCAAACCGACACAGGTGGTCGGGTAGAGAATACCAAGGCGCTTGAGAGAACTCGGGTGAAGGAACTAGGCAAAATGGTACCGTAACTTCGGGAGAAGGTACGCTCTTGGCGGTGAAGTCCCTTGCGGATGGAGCTACTAGGAGTCGCAGATACCAGGTGGCTGCAACTGTTTATTAAAAACACAGCACTGTGCAAAATCGTAAGATGACGTATACGGTGTGACGCCTGCCCGGTGCCGGAAGGTTAATTGATGGGGTTAGACTTCGGTCGACGCTCTTGATCGAAGCCCCGGTAAACGGCGGCCGTAACTATAACGGTCCTAAGGTAGCGAAATTCCTTGTCGGGTAAGTTCCGACCTGCACGAATGGCGTAATGATGGCCACGCTGTCTCCACCCGAGACTCAGTGAAATTGAAATCGCTGTGAAGATGCAGTGTACCCGCGGCTAGACGGAAAGACCCCGTGAACCTTTACTACAGCTTGGCACTGAACATTGACCCTACATGTGTAGGATAGGTGGGAGCCTTTGAAGCACGTACGCCAGTATGTGTGGAGGCAACCTTGAAATACCACCCTTGTAGTGTCGATGTTCTAACTTAGCCCCCTCATCGGGGGTGAGGACAGTGCCTGGTGGGTAGTTTGACTGGGGCGGTCTCCTCCCAAAGCGTAACGGAGGAGCACGAAGGTGGGCTAAACACGGTTGGACATCGTGTGGTTAGTGCAATGGCATAAGCCCGCTTGACTGCGAGAATGACAATTCGAGCAGGTGCGAAAGCAGGTCATAGTGATCCGGTGGTTCTGAATGGAAGGGCCATCGCTCAACGGATAAAAGGTACTCCGGGGATAACAGGCTGATACCGCCCAAGAGTTCATATCGACGGCGGTGTTTGGCACCTCGATGTCGGCTCATCACATCCTGGGGCTGAAGTCGGTCCCAAGGGTATGGCTGTTCGCCATTTAAAGTGGTACGCGAGCTGGGTTTAGAACGTCGTGAGACAGTTCGGTCCCTATCTGCCGTGGGCGTTGGAGAATTGAAAGGGGCTGCTCCTAGTACGAGAGGACCGGAGTGGACGAACCTCTGGTGTTCGGGTTGTGTCGCCAGACGCATTGCCCGGTAGCTAAGTTCGGGATCGATAACCGCTGAAAGCATCTAAGCGGGAAGCGAGCCTTGAGATGAGTTCTCCCTGATACTTTAAGTATCCTAAAGGGTTGTCGTAGACTACGACGTTGATAGGCAGGGTGTGTAAGTGCTGCGAGGCATTGAGCTAACCTGTACTAATTGCCCGTGAGGCTTAACCATACAACACCCAAGGGGTTTTGATGGACTCAATACAAGAAAACTTGATTGTGTTAAGAACTGAAACAGCTTTCCAGATTATTAATTACTGCGTTGGCGGTAGTTAAAAAGAATTTGCTTGGCGACCATAGCGTTTTGGCCCCACCTGACTTCCATGCCGAACTCAGAAGTGAAACGAAATAGCGCCGATGGTAGTGTGGGGTTTCCCCATGTGAGAGTAGGACATCGCCAGGCTTTAAATTATGGACATTCGTTTTTACAACGGGTGATACCACTGCGGAGTGGTAGTTCAGTTGGTTAGAATACCGGCCTGTCACGCCGGGGGTCGCGGGTTCGAGTCCCGTCCACTCCGCCATTTATTTGAGAGTCGTCTCACTAAATACGTACTAAAGGGGTGTAGCTCCAATTGGCAGAGCAGCGGATTCCAAATCCGCGTGTTGGGAGTTCGAATCTCTCCACCCCTGCCATATTTAAAGCCTCAGCAGAAATGCTGAGGCTTTTTTGTATTTATCAAATTTACTTTAACTTTCTCATTTTTAAATCATATCAGACTCAATTTTTCTAGAAAAATTCCTGAGTATTTAAATTCAACGTTGTTGGATTCAGCCTAGTTGCCGCTTTAAGTGGCGTAGATGATTACAGGTTAAGTTCCTGTTATCATCATGCTTTAATGCTAATAATTAGGAATAAGTTTATGCCACATTTTAGATTGCGTGCTGTAGAGCCACAAACTGTTCAGGCACTATCAAAACCACTCACGGATGAGCTTTTGTCTTTAATGGATTGCCCACGTGAAGATTTTACTTTTGAGTATATCTACACTACGTTTTTCAGTGAAGGTGAGGTAAGTGCTGCATACCCTTTTATAGAAGTGCTTTGGTTTGACCGTGGTCAGGAAGCACAAGATAAAGTCGCTAAGATCATTACACAACAAGTTCGCGGTATCGTGGGTGCTGATATTGATGTAGCGGTTACCTTTTCAGCTCTGTCTCCTAAAGCTTATTATGATAACGGTGAGCATTACTAAAGGTTAAGAGTTATGAAGCTGAGTTTCGTTTTATCTTTAGTTTATGTTTCTCAGCTCCTATCCATGCAACTCCTTGGGAACAGGTCTCAGTCCCTACCCAAAACTCATCCTCCTCTATTGGCAGTTATGCGAATGGCTGTTTAGATGGGGCATTATCTCTCCCTCTTGATGGCGTCGGTTATCAAGTTTTGCGCCATAAAGCGAAACGCTACTATGGGCATCCTAATACGATAAGATTTCTTGAAAAGCTAGCACTTAAAGCTCATCAAGAGCTAAATACTACGCTACTGATTGGGGACTTATCTTTACCTCGTGGCGGACGTTTCTCTTCTGGTCACAAAAGTCATCAAACTGGTTTGGATATAGATATATGGCTACGGCTTGCTGATGAGCCGCTCTCAGATACTAAATTACGATTTCTTAAACCTATGAGTGTAGTGGATCTCAAGGGCTACGTGATATTAGATAACTACTGGGAAGGTCGACATTTTGAACTGATTCGCTACGCCTCACAAAGTGAAGATGTTGCACGGATATTTGTTCACCCCGTGATCAAAGAGAAACTTTGTGCGCAGGAAACGGGGAATAATCGGTCATGGTTACGTAAAGTGCGTCCTTGGTGGGGGCATCATTACCATTTTCATGTGAGATTATCTTGTCCTAACTCTAGCCGTTATTGTGTTGATCAAGCTCCTCCTCCTTCTGGCGATGGATGTGGATTTGAATTGGCGAGCTGGAAACCTAAAGTTATACCTCAATCTAAGACTTCTTCTAGGAAAACAGTTTCTAAACCAAAACGTGTAAAAGAAATTCCGCCGCAATGCCAACCTATTATCAACGCGAATTGAATTTGAGTATCTCTTTTATGAAACTGGAGAAACATCATACTTTTGTCTACAGTGAATAATACTAATACAAAAACTAATCTAATTGGTTCGGTGGCATGTTATAGAAATCTAAAATACACAGAGTTGCATTTATTCATAGGTCGCAATGACACCGTTATAATAGCCCTTTCATCACAATACTCTGATTTCTTAACAATATGGCTGTCAGTTGGTCAAAAAAGAGAAATAACAACGCAGACGAGGGTAGTTGTATTTACCTGCCGAAAGAGTAAATCAAGGATAAAACCATGACTATGATTTGTGCAAAAGAGTTTGCAGAGTGGTTAAGACACAGATTCAGCAGTGAAACTAAAGGGGTATTGTTGACTCGGGTAGATGTGAACCACCTGACAGGACGTCAGCGTCTTGACCCGGGCTTTGTTAATGATGTGCATTACGAACTGATGCAACACGGTATGGCTTTCGTTACGGATACGTGCCGAGAAAATTTTTATTTGGTACCAGTATTTCAGGCTGAAAACTGGCGGGATAGGTTGGAATATCACTTCGAAAAAGAGTTGTTCTGTAATATCTACCCTATTGAAAAATCAGGTTGAAAAAAGGTTCAACTTTGAAAGTTGAACCTCTTCTTTTTATGCGAACCCTTGAATAATTACGAATTTCTCAAGTAATTGCTCTTCTGTTTCAACATTGTTTGGATCGGTGATAATGCATTTTGTGATTGGGCAAACGGATTGACAGGTTGGCTTTTCGTAATGTCCCTTACACTCTGTACATAGAGCTGGGTCAATCTCGAAAATGTTCTCTCCCATGCTGATTGCCCCATTGGGGCATTCGGGGTCGCACATGTCGCAGTTAATGCATTTGTCAGTAATGAGCAAAGCCATGATTACTTACCAGTCGGATTACGGGTGTCCTGACCAACATTAAGGTTACGCATTAACAAGCCGTATTCTAAGTTCATATCTTCTGGAACTGGGATGAAGACAAAGTGACCGTTACCTTTTGCATCTTCAACTGGCTCAGACTTGCGGTTTTCCATTGCTTCCAGAGTGAACACAACGTTACCTTTAGGTGTCATCAACTCAAGACTGTCACCTACCAAGAATTTGTTCTTCACTTCTACTTCTGCCATGTCACCACGGCGTTTACCAGTGAACTCACCAACGAACTGCTGTGCATCTGATACAGAATAGCCGTAATCGTAGTTTTGATACGTGTCATGCGTATGGCGACGTAAGAAGCCCTCGGTGTAGCCACGATGAGCCAAGCTCTCTAATGTGCTCATTAGGCTTTCATCAAACGGGCGGCCTGCCACTGCGTCGTCGATTGCTTTACGGTAAACTTGAGCGGTACGAGCACAGTAATAGAACGATTTTGTACGACCTTCTATTTTTAATGAGTGAACACCCATCTTCGTTAGACGTTCAACATGTTGAATCGCACGTAAATCTTTCGAGTTCATGATGTAAGTGCCATGCTCATCTTCGTACGCTGCCATTTTTTCTTCTGGACGGTGCGCTTCAGAAAGTAGAACAACTTCATCCGTTGGTTTACCACGACCAATTGTGGTTTCAGGGCGTTCGTCTTGTACTTCGACAGGTTGAGCTTCAGACGGGTCAAATTTCTCAACGATATCACCAGCGTCGTTTTCTTTGCCTTCTTCCACTTTGTATTCCCAACGGCATGCGTTAGTGCAAGTGCCTTGGTTAGGATCACGTTTGTTGATGTAACCAGAAAGTAGGCAACGACCAGAGTAAGCCATGCATAGTGCGCCGTGAACGAACACTTCCAGTTCAGTTTCAGGACAATGCTCACGGATTTCTTCAATTTCTTCTAGAGAAAGCTCACGAGAAACGATCACACGCTCCACACCATTGGCAGCCCAGAATTTTACGGTCGCCCAGTTCACTGCGTTTGCTTGTACAGAAAGGTGAATTGGCATTTCTGGGAAAGCTTCACGAACCATCATGATTAGACCTGGATCTGACATAATCAGTGCGTCAGGCCCCATTTCTACTATTGGTTTTAGATCGCGGATGAAGGTTTTTAGCTTCGAATTGTGTGGTTGGATGTTACATACCACATACAGCTTTTTGCCTAGAGCATGCGCTTCATCGATACCGATTTTTAGGTTTTCGTGGTTAAACTCATTGTTACGTACACGAAGGCTGTAGCGAGGTTGACCAGCGTAAACCGCATCTGCGCCGTAGGCAAATGCGTAACGCATATTTTTAAGGCTACCTGCTGGAGACAGTAGCTCTGGTACGAATGCTTTCTCAGTTGTCATTGCTCAATTCTCTTTTATCTGATCACAAGTCAGGCCAATTCCACCTTATGGAAATGGGGCGCAAATTTTACGTCAAAATGTGAACTGTGACTAGGAGTATTGTGCTTTAGATGTAAAAACGCCCTCAGAAAAAGTGAGGGCGTTATGGTTAACCTTTATACAAGATTAAGCGTTAGGATTCGGTAAGCCGCCTAGTGCATCATACAGGTTGGGTAGGAAAGCACTGAACTCACCACACATTAAAGAGAAGTCTGCATCAAATCGAGCGGCTTGATCTTCACGTGGGATATCGTCGTTTTGATCTTTTAATTCATCAGAGAATTTTAGACGCTTAATACCCGCATCTTCGGTCATGATGAACTCGATACGATCTTGCCAATTCAGTGCAAGCTTCGTCACGACTTTATCTGCCGCGATGTGGTTGCGGATTTCATCTGTGGTCAACTCTTGCTTTTTACAGCGAATCACGCCACCTTCTTCAAGCACGGATTTTAGCTCAGCTTCGTCCATCATGGTGATGCCTTGAGGTGTGTCGCCCGTTTTCACCCACTCGGTTAGCGTCGTTTCAATCGCTACTTCTGGAATGGCAGGAACAACAGGCAAGCTACCCATGGTTTTACGAAGTAGTGCTAATACGTCTTCTGCTTTTTTGTAGCTGCTTGCGTCAACAAGAATGAAACCTTCTTTTGGCATGATCAATACGTGCGTATGGCTACTGCGACTGAAAGCGCGGGGGAGCAAATCCATCACGATGTCATCTTTGAGGTTATCTTTCTCTTTTTTCTTAAGAGGACGACCTTCTTGTTCTTCCATTGCTTCCACTTTTGCATTCAAAGACTCTTTGATCACGGATGCTGGCAGCATTTTTTCTTCTTTCTTGGCACAAATCAGAATGCGGTTTTCTGATACGTGAGTCATTATGTCGCCATGTCTACCCATTGCACTGACCCAGCCAAACTTTTGTTTATCTTGGCTGCCACACGGGGTGAATCGGAACTCAGCCAACTGAGTTTCTAGTTGTTCGGCGTTAAAAGTAACCTCGCGGTTAACGCGGTATACCAGACAGTTTTTAAACCACATAAATCTTCTCTAGGCTTGATGACAAGGAACTAATCATAGGGAATTTTTGTGCTGATGTCTTAATAGAAATGAAAAATATCCGAATGAAGTTCAAAAGAAAGTTATATGAAAATTTGTTTTCAAAGGTCACAAAAGTGTCATAATTGATAGTGATAATGCTGATGCATAGAGGGGCGCTTTGTCTCTTAAATTCATTAGCTCAACGAACATAAGGTTGCTCAATTATGTCTAGAAGGATTCTGGTTGTTGAAGACGAAGATCCGATTCGTGAAATGCTCTGCTTCGTACTTGAACAGAAAGGTTACCAAGCGGTAGAAGCGGCAGATTATGATACTGCAGTAACCAAACTGACTGAACCCTTCCCTGATTTAGTGTTACTGGATTGGATGTTACCTGGCGGTAGTGGTATTAACTTCATCAAGCATATGAAACGTGAAGAATTGACGCGCAACATTCCGGTTGTGATGCTGACCGCTCGTGGTGAAGAAGAAGATAAAGTGCGTGGTTTAGAGGTTGGTGCGGATGATTACATTACTAAGCCTTTCTCTCCGAAAGAGCTCGTTGCTCGCTTAAAAGCAGTGATTCGCCGCGTAACGCCTACCGCACTGGAAGACGTGATTGATGTGAAGGGCTTAAAACTGGACCCAGTATCACACCGTGTTACGGTTAATGATGAGCCATTAGATATGGGGCCGACAGAATTCAAAATGCTGCACTTTTTCATGACGCATCAAGAACGCGTGTATAGCCGAGAGCAGCTATTAAATAACGTATGGGGTACAAACGTGTACGTTGAAGACCGTACCGTTGATGTTCATATTCGTCGACTGCGTAAAGCATTGGAAGCCGCAGGCCATGATAAGTTGATCCAAACCGTTCGCGGTGCTGGATACCGCTTCTCAGCAAGGGCATAACACTTTACGCAGCTTATCTATACCATTTCTGGAGTTATGAGTGGTTGAAAGATTAACTTGGAAAAAGCTGGTTTGGGAGCTGGCTTTTTTTTACACCCCTTGGGTAATAGTAGGGTGGATATTTGGTTATATGCCGTGGTTGCTTTTAGCTGCCACGGCATTACAGCTTGCGTGGCATTTACATAACCAAGTGCGTCTGTCCTCTTGGTTGTGGGATGAAAAGCGCCTTACACCGCCCTCAGGTAGCGGCAACTGGGAGTCTTTGTTTAATGGTCTGTATCGCTTACAGCAGCGTCAGCGTCGTAAACGTAAAGAGCTGACTAATTTAATTCGCCGATTTAGAAATGGTGCAGAGTCTCTGCCTGATGCGGTGGTGGTTTTTCGTGCTGAAGGGAATATAGTTTGGTGCAACAAGCTGGCTCAGTATTTATTGGGTTTCCACTGGCCAGAAGACTCAGGTCAGCCAATATCAAATCTTATTCGAACGCCTGACTTCATTAAATACCTCAATAAGCAAGATTTCTCAGAACCATTAGAAATGCGTTCACCACTTAATGTGGAACGTATGTTGGAGTTACGTATTGTGCCTTACACCGAAGGTGAGCATTTGATGGTGGTGCGTGATGTGAGTCAGTTAAAAAAACTGGAAGGCATGCGTCGTAACTTCTTCGCTAACGTTTCCCATGAATTACGTACTCCTATGACGGTTCTGCAAGGGTACTTAGAAATGACGGAAGACCCTGACATGGTTGTGGGTCCTATGTGGAGTAAAGCTCATAGTGTGATGACAGAGCAGCTCAACCGTATGAACAGTTTAGTGAACCAGTTACTAACCTTATCTAAAATTGAAGCGGCGCCAATGCATGAGCTTGAAGAAGTGGTGAATGTGCCCGCAATGTTAGAAGTATTAGAAAAAGAAGCGGTCAGTTTAAGTGGTGATAACCATCATAAGTTGAACTTTGATGTTGATGCGAGTTTACGTGTGTTAGGGGATGACGATCAGTTACGGAGTGCTATCTCCAATCTCGTTTATAACGCTGTCAAATACACACCGCCGGGAGCGAATATTAACGTGCGTTGGTATCAGACAGAACAAGGAGCGTGTCTAGAAGTTGAAGATAGTGGTGACGGTATTGAGCCACAACACCTCCATCGTCTAACTGAGCGTTTTTATCGCGTAGATAAAGCAAGGTCACGCGATACAGGTGGCAGTGGACTTGGACTGGCGATTGTGAAACACGCGTTGACTCACCATGATTCTCATTTGGACATTCACAGCGAAGTTGGGGTAGGAAGTAAGTTCTCTTTCGTATTACCAAGCCGTTTGGTGGTTAAATAATGATATTCCAAGCAAGTAAAGCGTTAGGTTTGATTGCACTTGTGTGGTCAAGTGTTACTGCTGCTGAGGGGAAGCCGCTACCGAATTATCACAAAACGACAGGTATTGTCGGAAACTTATTGTCGGTAGGCTCTGATACGCTCGCCGGCATGACAACCTTATGGGTTGAAGAGTTTAAATCTATTTATCCAAATATTAATGCTCAGGTTCAGGCTTCTGGCTCCTCGACGGCTCCTCCCGCATTAACCGAGCAAACCGCTCAGTTTGGCCCCATGAGCCGTCCTATGCGTTTAAGAGAAATCGAAGCGTTTGAGCGTCAACATGGTTATAAACCAACGGCACTGCGCGTAGCGATTGATGCTATTGGCATTTTTGTTCATCAAGACAACCCCATCAAAGGCATTAATTTCAGTCAGTTAGATGCGCTGTTTTCTGCCACGTTACGCTGTGGAGAAAGTCAGTTTATTACCAATTGGCAGCAGTTAGGGCTGCAGCCCCAATGGGCGAAGCGCAATGTACAGTTGTTTGGTCGTAATTCGGTTTCCGGTACTTACGGTTACTTCAAAAATAATGCTTTGTGTGGCGGCGATTTCAAAACTCGCGTTAATGAGCAGCCAGGCTCGGCGTCGGTTGTGCAAGCCGTGGCTTCAACCATTAGTGGAGTCGGGTATTCAGGTGTTGGTTATCGAGTGGCGGGCGTCCGGTTGATCCCTGTGGCGAAAGTGGGCACTGATTATGTGACGTCAACTCGTGAAAATATTATTAGTGGTAAGTACCCACTGTCACGTTACCTCTATGTATATGTAAATAAACACCCTAACTACCCATTAACGCCCATTGAGGCTGAGTTTATTCGCTTTATCTTCTCTGCTCAGGGTCAAGCCTTGGTTGAGAAAGACGGTTATGTGTCAATTACGGCTGATTTTGCAGCAAAAGAGTTAAAAAAAGTCGGCTTATAAGTCGACTTTTTGTTTTAGAATGCGTGTAGAGATTATCAAAATGTGAGTGTCCACTTCGCGCTTTCCCACCGCTCTTGCTCTTCCTGTAAATCGGCATGCAGTAATTTATTATTTTCTAGCCACGCGCTATCTGTACATGTGAGTATCCACTTATCGTCTTTGATTGCCAACGTGATGTCCGGTAGCGGATCGTCATTACGTTGTCCATTGAGTAAGATCGAAAGTCGCAATATTTTGATGAGGCCTATCACGTCATCCTGTTTATATAGGTTAAAGTTTGCTAACTCTTGAAGCTTAAGTGCTTTACGTTGGAAGCGAGCTAACGTTGCCAGTACTAATTGCTGCTCGCGGTTAAACCCTTGCAGCGTAGAATGCAAAAGAATATAAAAAGAATGACGGTGGAAGCTACGCAAGTTGATACTCAGACCTACTTCATGAAGCAATGCTGCCCATTCTAATAGGTCAAATAACTCACTTTTTTTCTTAATGCCAAGTGCTGAGCGAACCTGACATAGCATCTCGCGCGCGTGCCCTTTAACACGAGCAGCATGCTCTAAATCGACGCGGTGTTTCTCGGCTAAGTTTTCAGTGGTACGCATACGGATATCGGAGCGAGCAAAGCGCTCTTCCATTTCATACAGCAACCCTTCACGAAGAGCCCCGTCAGAGAAGAACATCTGCTCGATGCACAGCGCTTTGAAAATAGCAGCCAAAATAGCCACACCAGCAGCAAAAACAGGTTTACGTTCTTCAGTAAGTCCGATGAGTTGAATGTCTTCAATTGAGTCAAAATTGCACAGGGCTTCAATCAGAATATTCAGTCGTTTGGTGGTGATCAGACCATCTTCAAAACCTAATCCGATTAGTACCTCTTGGATGGCTTTGATAGTTCCTGATGAACCGAGTGCGATGTCCCAACCTTTTTTACGGTACTTACTCGCGATAGACTCTAATTTTTGCTCCGTGGCTAACATCGCTTTATTAAAGTTTTTGACAGAAAGTTTACCGTTTTTAAAGAACTGCTCCGTAAAACTCACACAGCCCATCTGCTTGCTATTGAGAAGTTCAGGCTCAAACTCTTGACCAATGATCATCTCAGTGCTGCCGCCGCCGATGTCCACCACCAGCTTGGAGTTTGACTCTACTTGAGTATGCGCCACGCCTAGATAAATAAGGCGGGCCTCTTCTTCTCCAGAGATGATTTCAATGGGAAAGGGCATGACTTCTTTGGCCCGTTCTATAAACAAATGTGCATTATTGGCGCGTCTTAATGTATGTGTGGCGGCGATACGAACGTTTGACTCGTCAAAGCCTTGTAAACGCTCGGCGAACATCGCTAAGCACTCTAGCGCGCGTTCCATCGCGGCATGACTTAGGTTTAATTCACTATCAAGGCCTGAGGCCAAGCGCACGCGTTGTTTGTGGCGGCTTATCAGTTGTAAATCACTACCTACTACTTTGGCGACGACCATATGAAAACTGTTAGAGCCGAGGTCTATTGCGGCAATATGGCGTGTATCTTGTTCAAGCATTTGAGACATCTGACTTTTGTTTTCTAGTTTGTTTTTCTATATTTTTAAGATAGTCGTAGATAGCGACTTGTGAACGAACTTTCTTACGATTACCTCTCGGAACATAGGTGTTGCTCATTTCTTTATCGACGAAACGAGCCTTTACTGTATCGATAAAATGGATATTGATTATATCAATAATTCTCTGTTTCAAACGTGGATCACGAATTGGAGCGGCGACTTCTATACGATGATCGATATTTCGTGTCATCCAATCGGCGGATGAAATATAAACTTGTGGATCACCGTCATTATGCGTGATCACAACGCGCGGATGCTCTAAAAAACGATCCACAATGCTGATAATACGGATGTTGTCGCTTATTCCTTCAATACCCGGCACCAGTGAACACATGCCGCGAATGATCATCTTTATCTTCACACCAGCGTTACTCGCCCCATAAAGCTTGTTGACAATGCCTTTATCGACCAAGTTATTTACTTTGAGCGTTAGGCTGGCTTTTTTACCAAGCTTAGCATTGGCTATCTCTCCATCAATAAGGCGATAAAGTTGAGTGCGAGAGTTTCGTGGTGACACAATAAGATGATGAAACTTCACTGGGCGATATGGGTTTTCAATGTAATCAAACACGTTACGCACTTCATTCGTGATCTCTTGAACGGCAGTTAATAGCGTAAAGTCGGTGTAGATCCGCGCGGTTTTTTCATGAAAGTTACCGGTGCCAATATGGGCATAACGAATGATCTCTCCGTCTTCCCGTCGGCTTATCATCAATAATTTAGAATGAATTTTCAGCCCCGGTGCTCCAAATACCACATGTACCCCAGCATCAGTGAGCAGTTTTGACCATTCAATGTTTGCTTCTTCATCAAATCGAGCTTGCAGCTCAACCACCACCGTCACCTTTTTTCCGTTGTGAACCGCATCAATCAGTGAATGCATTAAACGAGAGTCTTTTGCTACGCGATAAATATTGATTTTGATACCCAAGACTTTAGGGTCAAAGGAGGCCTGACGAACCAGTTCACTGATATGGTCAAAGGTGTGGTAGGGATAATACAGCAGAATATCTTTGGCCTTAATCGCATCAAAGCTGTTGGCGTACCCTTCAAAGTCGGCGCACTGCATCGGAGGAAGCGGTTTATTTTCAAGATAATCTCGTCCAACATTAGGGAACGCAATAAAATCTTTAAAGTTGTGGTAACGGCCACCAGGAATGAGGTTATCGTAGTTTGAAATATTGAGTTTATTGCAGAGAAATTCCAACATTTGAGGTGGCATATCGCGTTCGTATACAAAGCGAACGGGTTTAGCGGTGAGCCGCTGATTGACGCCTACTGACATTTGCTCTAACAAGCTGTATTCTATCTCGTTACGTAGGTCGTACTCAGCATCACGGGTCATTTTCATGGCATAACCAGCCAATTCATCGTAATCGAAAAAGCCTTTAAACAACTCATCCAAACAGTGACGGATAATATTATCAAGTAAGATAATGGTTTTGCGACGCTTACCTTTTGGTTCTGGTACCATGACAAAGCGTGGCAAGTGATCGGTCGGGATTTCGATGAGAGCATACTGATAATGGTCTTTTTTACGTAATTCAACCGCGATGTAAGCATATTCATCTTTAAGAAACTGAAGAACGTCAATTTCATCTTTCATCAGAAGTGGCGTAATGTGAGGCATGACTTTTTTACGGAAGTATTTGGTGATCCACTTTTGTTGCGATTCATCCAGTTGCTGCTCGTTAACTAAGAAAATGCGCCGCCGTGCCATTTCTCGAATCAAGTCACTGTAAAGTTCGTCAAATCGTTCGTTCAGTCTCAACGCTTTCGACTGCATCTTGGTTAACAAACGTTTGGAACTATCGCTTCCGCCATGTTCTTGGCTGATTAATATCCGGCGCTTCACGTCAGCAAAGCGAACTTTGTAGAACTCATCTAAATTGTTGGAAAAGATCCCGAGAAAACGAATACGTTCAATTAAAGGGACGGTTTTGTCAGCGGCTTCTTGTAATACTCGTTCATTGAAAGACAACCAACTAAGTTCTTTTTCGATATATAGTTTTTCTGCGCTCATAACCTACCTAGCCAAAAGTGAAGTAATACGTACTCATCATGGAGGGAAAATCGATGAGTGAGAACATTATGAGATTTTCATTACAGATTAATTTCATACAACAAACGACATAGGAGTTGTATTCTTTTCAGGTGTTTAATGTGATCTGTAATATAATTGTCACCTTAACGACATATTCTAATACTAAGTAACAAAGGTAGAGAGATAAATGGCACAAGCCGAATTTTCATTGCAGGAAAAAGATAAGAAGCGATTAATTAAAGATCGTGTATTTCGACTTGCAGTGACATCCGGTGGAGTGGGCGTTTTGGCTGCGCTTATTTTGATCTTCGTTTATCTCGCCATCGTGATCATACCTCTCTTTTCTGATGCAGAGATTGAAACGAATCATAAGGTTCGAACTACTCAGGTGGGAGAGCCGCTGGCTATCTCGGTTGACGATTACGCTCAACTCGCCTTTGTGCTAACCCAAAGTGGCGAAATTCAATACTTTTCGATGGATGATCCGGCTAAACCGGCGATATATGCACAAGAAATTGTGAAAGAGCCGATGGCTTTTTCTCAGCCCGTACCAGGGGCGAGTTGGTATGGATTTGTTGACTTCAAAGGGAAAGCACATCTTTTCAAGCCTGAGTTTAACGCTAGGTTAAGAGAGAATACGCGCCCACCTGAGGTTATTGAGCTCAACAGCTCAATGGACTTGGTTTTAAGCCATCCCCATGACCCAGTAATTGATTTTGTGTTCGCTGCTTCAAGCCCCTTTCCTACCATTGTTTGGCAAACGCAACGTGGTGAAATCAAAGCGCGCTGGCAAGAGTCCTCATCTTTGGATCATCCACCGACAACGGTGAACTTTACGTTTTCATCCGGTTTTGATGCTCCACAGCAAATGTTACTCACACCAGACGGACAAACACTGTATTTACGCGATGGCTCTGAGTTGATCGTGTTGAAGAAAGCCGCACGCAAGTTTGCTGTGCGTGAAGTGATCGACCTCACTCAAGGCGATAAAAAGCATTCCGTTCGAACGATAGACTTATTAGCTGGCGCTTACTCGCTCTTGGTAACACACAATGATGGCAGTGTGTCGCAATGGTTTGATACGTTGCAAAATGAGAAACGTACGTTAACCCAGATTCGTGACTTTAAGTTGGCGTCTGAGCTGAAGTATTTATTACCTGATTCTCACCGCAAAGGATTTTACAGTTTCTATACTAATGGCACGCTACAAAGCCATTATACCACCAGTGAAAAGCTTGTGCTGTTTGAGCGAGCATATAACCAAGCGCCTGCAATGGCGGCAATGTCGAATAATGAACGCTACTTAATTACTTGGCAAAATAACGAATTAAATGTGGCACTTGTTGATAACGCTTACCCAGAAATCTCATTGTCTTCTTTATGGCAAGAGGTGTGGTACGAGGGTTACCCAGAGCCTGAGTTTGTTTGGCAATCCACTTCTGCAAGTGACGACTTTGAAGCTAAGTTTAGCCTCATTCCAATTGCCTTCGGCACCATTAAAGCGGCGATGTTTGCCATGTTGTTCTCTGTACCACTTGCCGTATTTGGTGCCATTTACACGGCATACTTTATGTCGCAACGAATGCGGCGCATCGTTAAACCGTCGATTGAATTGATGGAAGCATTGCCGACCGTGATAATTGGTTTTCTTGCGGGGCTATGGTTTGCTCCTATTGTCGAAGATCACCTGATCACTATTTTTGTGATGTTATTTGCTTTACCGCTGGGCACCATCTCGGTGGGAGGCCTCTGGGCCTTAATTCCTCAACCTTTACGCAACCGCCTGCCAAATGGTTGGCATGCGTTAGTGTTGATGCCAGTTATATTGTTGCTCACTGGTATTGGAGTGTGGGTTTCGCCCACCATTGAACAAACATTCTTTGGCGGTGACATGCGCTTGTTCCTAACAGAGCAGGGGATTGGTTATGATCAGCGTAATGCATTAGTCGTTGGTTTGGCCATGGGGTTTGCTGTGATCCCGACGATTTTTACCATTGCAGAAGATGCGATTTTTTCAGTGCCGAAGCATCTCTCTGATGGCTCTTTAGCGCTTGGAGCAACTCCGTGGCAAACGTTGATTTACGTGGTATTACTCACCGCAAGTCCAGGGATCTTTTCGGCTATCATGATGGGGTTAGGTCGCGCTGTCGGTGAAACCATGATTGTGTTAATGGCCACGGGCAATACCCCACTAATGGACTGGAACATTTTAGAAGGATTGCGCAGTTTGTCTGCGACCATCGCGGTGGAATTGCCTGAGTCGGAAGTCGGAAGTTCACATTATCGATTATTGTTCCTAGCGGCGCTAATCTTGTTTGTGTTTACTTTTGCCGTCAACGCATTGGCTGAGTGGGTTCGCCAGAGGTTAAGAGATAAATACCGTGCGTTGTAATAATGGTTTGAACAAAGAGCGAGTAATAACGTGTTAAATTGGATTCGTTCTGGCGCCCCTTGGATATGGTTAACGGGAGGCACTGTGAGTATCAGCTTACTCTCCGTGTTAGGCCTGTTATTACTGATTGGTTGGAAAGGCCTGACCTATTTTTGGCCCACGCCACTCTATCAATGGAATGTTGCTGCCCTGACGCCAGTGCAAGACGAGGTGTTGCATGAAAATACCATCTTGATTGGTCAAGTGTATGAACGCAGTTTTGTCCCTAAGGGTTACTTACCTAAAAGTGCCGCCCAACAGCTAGAGGACGATGAAGATTTCGCCACGCGGCTGAATATCAAAATCGCAAACCGAGAATTATACCCAGCGGATTTTATCTCTGTCCTGCAAATGCAACTGGACGAGCCAACGATGCCCAAAGAATGGGCGGTGATAGAGCGAAGTAGCGGTGGTTATTTTTTCGGTCAGCTGGTGGCGTTTCAGGATGGAGACAAGCTATACACAAGCGATATTCAAGCGGTTTTAAACAAGAAACTTGATGATGCAGAAACGCTGCGCCATGAAATTGATTCGCTGGTCGTCGATAAGCTCAAAGGACTTGGCTGGAAGCTAGAGCAATTGCGGTTAGAAAAACGTAAGCACGAGTTGAATGGTACCCTGACCGAAGATTTTTTAGCGCAAAATTTGACGCAAAAAGAGCAGGTAGAACAAGCGCTCGCGACGCTGGATTTACAACTTGATGGCTTAAGATTGCAGTTATCGGGTTATGCGTTAATCGTGGAAGATATGACCGGCTCTCAGGTATCTATCCCACTCGAAGACATTTTGGACTATTGGTACCCAAACCAAATGTCCTTACTGGATAAGGTCATGCATTGGGGGAAACAAGTCTGGAAGTTTCTTTCGGAAGACCCAAGAGAGTCCAATTCGGAAGGCGGGGTTTTTCCCGCGATATTTGGTACGGTATTCCTAGTTCTGATCATGTCGATCATTGTGATGCCGCTTGGCGTGATCGCCGCTATTTATTTACACGAATATGCGAAGAATAACACCCTAACCAGAGTGATCCGTATTGCGGTGATTAACTTGGCGGGCGTTCCGTCGATCGTTTATGGCGTGTTTGGTTTGGGCTTTTTTGTCTATACGATTGGCGGCTCGATTGACAATGTGTTTTATGCAGAGAAGCTGCCCGCGCCAACATTTGGCACTCCGGGCTTGCTGTGGTCTGCATTAACGCTCGCGGTGTTGACGCTTCCGGTGGTGATTGTCACCACCGAAGAAGGTTTAACACGTATTCCAAGCTCGGTACGTCATGGCTCTTTAGCGCTTGGCGCGACCCAATTTGAAACACTGTGGCGTGTGATTTTACCGATGGCAACACCAGCCATTATCACGGGGTTAATTCTTGCGATTGCCCGCGCCGCGGGAGAAGTGGCGCCATTGATGCTGGTGGGGGTCGTGAAGCTAGCCTCAAGCTTACCAGTCGATGGTCAGTTTCCTTACGTGCATTTGGATAGAAAATTCATGCACTTAGGTTTTCATATTTACGATGTTGGGTTTCAAACCTCGAATATTGAAGCGGCTCGTCCACTGGTGTACGCCACTTCTTTTTTACTCGTGACGGTCATTGTCGGGCTAAACTTAACAGCAATCAGTATTCGTAATAACTTACGCGAAAAATACAGAACGTTAGGACAAGATTAAGTATGTTTAATTTTGATAATACATTAGCTTATGAACCACCATTGGATGTCCATAATCTAACCGATGAACAAACGGCAATCTCGATAGAGAATCTTAATCTGTTCTACGCTCAGACGCAGGCATTGCACGATATTTCAATGCGTATCCCCAAAGGGCGAGTCACTGCATTTATCGGTCCATCAGGGTGTGGTAAATCGACGTTATTGCGCTGTATTAACCGTATGAATGATTTAGTCGAAGGGTGTCGGGTGTCCGGAAAAGTACGCTTGCATGGTAAGAATGTTTATAACTCGAATGTTGATGTGGCGACATTAAGACGAAGAGTCGGGATGGTATTCCAGCGGCCAAACCCATTTCCTAAGTCAATTTATGAGAACGTAGTGTATGGCTTACGCTTACAAGGTGTGAAAAACAGCCGAAGTTTAGATGACGCCGTAGAGCGTTCTTTGCGCTCGGCTGCATTGTGGGATGAAGTCAAAGATCGCTTACACGAGAATGCGTTTGGTTTATCGGGCGGTCAGCAACAACGCTTGGTGATCGCGCGTGCAGTGGCGATTGAGCCAGAAGTTCTGTTATTGGATGAGCCGACATCAGCATTGGATCCAATATCAACTTTAACGATTGAAGAACTTATCAATGAGCTTAAGACTCAATATACTGTGGTGATCGTTACCCATAACATGCAACAAGCCGCAAGGGTCAGTGATCACACAGCATTTATTCATATGGGGAAGCTGATTGAATACTCGGATGCAGATTCGATCTTCACCTCGCCAATGAAGAAAAAAACTGAAGATTACATTACGGGTCGTTACGGTTAAGCCGCGACCAAACACGGAATAAGGAAAACCATGCACTTTGGACGTCACATTTCAGGACAATTTAACGTAGAGCTAGAATCGATTCGGACCCATGTATTAACCATGGGCGGCTTGGTGGAGCAGCAGCTATCGTATGCTATTCAGGCCTTGCATAAAGAAGATGTCGAGTTAGCGCGTAAGGTTGTGCGTGAGGATCACAAAGTTAATGCGATGGAAGTATCGATAGACGATGCTTGTACCCGCATTATCGCTAAGCGTCAGCCTACAGCAAAAGATTTACGCCTGATCATGGCCATCATCAAAACCATTACTGATCTTGAGCGCATCGGTGATGTTGCGACCCGTATTGCGTACGTTGCAATCGAAAGCCAGTCATCCAAAGAGCGTCAGTTCCAAGTATCACTTGAACCGCTTTGCCATCAGGCGATTCAGATGCTACATCAAGTTTTAGATGCATTTGCACGTATGGATGTTGAAGCTGCGGCCAAGGTACACAAGCTAGACGACAAATTAGATGCAGAGTATGAAGCGGTGATTCGTCAGTTGATGACTTACATGATGGAAGATCCTAAGAATATTCCAAATATTCTTCAAGTCATGTGGTCGGCGCGCGCAATAGAGCGAGTGGGTGATCGTTGCCAAAACATTTGTGAATACATCATCTATTTTGTCAAAGGTAAGGATGTCAGACACCTCGGCGATCAAAGCATTGATGACGTGTTAAAATAAACGAAGTTGAAGCCAAGCAAAAGACCAGTTTGATGCTGGTCTTTTTTGTTTTTAAAACCAAGAGCTAATATTTATCTGGAACAAAAGTCTGATCGTCGACAGGCACCCTTACGTAGCCTTTTTTACTCAGCTTCGGTAACTCAATGGGCGGGTACTCAAGCGCTTGGTAATCAATTTGGTTGAGTAGATGACTGATGCAATTCAAGCTAGCTTTCTTCTTCGAATCTGAAGGGACGACCCACCAAGGACAACTCTTTGTGTCGGTGTAGGCGAACATCTTATCTTTCGCCTCGGAATACTCTACCCAGCGGTGACGCGATTCTAAATCCATAGGGCTGAACTTCCAACGTTTAATAGGAGTATTAATTCGGTCTAGAAAGCGTTTTTCTTGTTCTTCGTCGGAGACAGAAAACCAGTATTTGATCAGAATAATGCCAGAGCGTTGCAGCATACTCTCGAACTCAGGACACGTTTTCAGAAACTCTTCGTATTCATCAGGTGTGCAAAAATCCATGACTTTTTCGACTCCTGCGCGGTTGTACCAGCTGCGATCAAACAAGACGATTTCACCTGCAGATGGCAAGTGCGCCACGTAGCGCTGAAAGTACCACTGCGTTTTTTCTTTTTCCGTCGGTGCTGGCAGTGCTACGACGCGACAAACACGCGGGTTGAGCTTTTCAGTAATGCGCTTTATCACTCCGCCTTTGCCAGCGGCGTCGCGACCTTCGAATAGAACCACTACTTTTAATTTTTTGTGTTTGACCCACTCTTGAAGCTTAACTAACTCAATTTGCAGTTTTTTGAGTTCTTTCTCATATTCCTTTTTCTTTAACTTCGACATGAACCTTTCCTCACTCCTTGATAAATAATATGTTAGCTCTCAAAACAGTGTGCGTGAGGTTACGGTGGTCTATTTGAGAGCGGTGACGACGTCGGCAATGGCTTGTGTACTTGTGATGGGGATTAAAAAATCATCGACATCAGTCGCACCCATCTTACTTTGACTGGCGATAAAGGTCATTTTGCTCGGTCGAGTCGTTTTCCCTGACAAATGGATTTCTGGAACTTGAGTAGTGTCTACTAACGCACGAACGTTACTTGCATTAACGCCAGCCCCCGCCATGATAGCGATACGACCTTGAGCTTGGTTGACTAACGCTTGCAGTTCATCAATACCTTGTGGTGCCGAAGGGGCGAGTCCTGAAGTGAGAATGCGTTCGCAGCCCAAACTGATGATCTCTTCTAATGCTGATTGAGCGTTTCGACATTGGTCAAAGGCACGATGGAACGTCACCCCTAGTCCTAATTCCTGTGCAAATTCGCACAGTGCTTTTGAAAATGGTATATGAATATCACCTTCTTGGGAGAGTACACCAAGAACCACGCCGTCTAAGCCTGCTTGGTGAGCGGCTTCAATGTCCCAACGCATCATGTCTATTTCTTCTTCGCGATATAAGAAGTCGCCTTGACGCGGACGAATCATGGCATAAATAGGAACGGTGGAAAGCTTGGCGGCTTGCTGCATAAAGCCATAACTCGGAGTTAAGCCGCCTAAAGCAAGCGAGGAGCAAAGCTCAATCCGAGTTGCGCCACCAGCAATGGCGTAGTGCAGAGATTCAATATTATCGATACAGACTTCTATATGGGTAACCACGTTGATTCATCTCGCTAACGTTATAAGTAAGTGTTATGGCTAAGATATTAGCAGGGCTAGTAAGCAGAATCTGTATGGAGAGCATGAGAAATAGAGGTAAATTTTACGCCTAGGCGTTACCTCATTTTTGAGATTTTATTCGAGATAAAAGAAAGCCCAGAGCAAGGGCTCTGGGCTTTGATAAGACTTTACTTAGACTGATTGGCGTTTGCGATTTTCCGCTATAACTTTTTGTTTTATATACATCCAACCATGACACCCGTTGAGCTAGGGTGAAGGTCTATTATTTTTTGCCTAGGTCTGATGCGTGTTCAGATAGGAACGCTGCAACACCTTTTGGAGATGCGTCCATACCTGCTTTACCTTCTTCCCATTGTGCCGGACATACTTCGCCGTGCTTCTGGTGGAAGTTAAGCGCGTCAACCATGCGTAGCATTTCGTCGATGTTACGGCCTAGTGGTAGGTCGTTAACTACTTGGTGACGTACAAGGCCTTCTTCGTCGATTAGGAAAGAACCACGGAAAGCAACGCCTGCTTCTGGGTGCTCAACGTCGTAAGCTTTACAGATTTCGTGCTTAACGTCAGCAACGAGTGGGTACTTAACTTGACCGATACCGCCATCTTCGATAGCAGTGTTACGCCATGCGTTGTGAGAGAACTGAGAATCGATAGAAACACCGATCACTTCAACACCTTTAGCTTGGAAATCAGCCAGACGGTTGTCGAATGCGATTAGCTCAGATGGGCAAACGAAAGTGAAATCTAGTGGGTAGAAGAATACGACTGCTTTCTTACCTTTAGTGAATTCTGCAAAGTTGAAGTTTTCAACGATTTCACCGTTACCTAGAACAGCTGCTGCAGTAAAGTCAGGGGCTTGACGACCTACTAGTACCATTTTTTTGCTCCTAAAAAGTATGGTTAGTTCCAAACCGAATTCAGTTGTGTCGGTTTGGTCCGTGTTTGTACAAGACAAACTATAGTACAGATTGTAGTATAGAAAAAAGCGAAATAAATAGATTGAGTTAATCGAAAAAAGCGATAAAACCAAAACTATTATCTCGATCACTGGAACGACGGTATATACAAACAAAATTATGAATAAATGGCCCAGTTTGAAGCAGTTGCACTATTTAGTCACGCTGCATGAAACACGACATTTTAGCGATGCCGCAGAGCGTTGTTTTGTCAGTCAGTCAACTTTAAGTAAAGGTATTCAGAACCTAGAAGAATTGATTGGTTGCCCTTTATATGAAAAGAAAGACAAGAAGAGCCCATTAGTTTTTACCCAAACGGGTGAAATGGTGGTCAAGCAAGGACGAGAATTATTAGCGAAAGGGCAAGATTTGGTTGAGCTTGGACGCATGTGCCAAGGCGACGAAATGCAAGGGCAGTTAAAAGTGGGATGCATTCCTACGATTGCCCCGTTTTTATTATGTGATCTTGTGCAAGAAATAAACGACCGTTTCCCGCAGCTGAACCTTTTATTAAGAGAAGACACGACGACTAATCTACTGCAAGCGCTCAGACATGGTGAGTTAGATGTGCTCATTTTAGCGCTGCCTGTCGAAATTGATGGTATGGAAAGTCGAGTGGTGGGTAAGGACCCATTTCGGATGGTCATTAGTGCAAATCAAGCTCAATCGGTGCCTGTGCCGATTCGTTACGCTGATTTACCGGACGAATCCGTCTTTTTACTAGAGAAAGAGCATTGCTTAACGGAACACGCGGTATCAGCGTGTAAATTGACGGACAAGGAAAAAATCAATCCGTTTACGGCGACCAGTCTTCATACCTTAGTGCAGATGGTGGCGAATGGCTTAGGGACAACGTTTATTCCTCAAATGGCTATCGATCATGGTTTGCTGCACAATCAGAATTTAGTGGTGATCGATCCCCCAGGGAAACAAGCCTATCGCGAAATTGGCTTAGTGTGGCGCCCGAGTTCATCGCGAACGAAAACATTTAATCAACTTGCAGAAGTCGTTTCTGAACTACTTTAGCTATTAGTATTAGCTAACATTCTTCCTATATCCCTTCAAAAGCGCACTGTTTTTAGTGCGCTTCTTAGCATTTTATGCTGTTGGTGAACTTTAACTTGTAAAATTTCACAGCTCTTCTTTGATGAAGTTTTCATAAAATAGTGAAATTTCACAATGTTAACTTTACACAATGCCTCATGTGTCTTGTTTAATCCTTGTCTGAATTCATCACGCTAGCCCTTACGAATAAAGGTGTTTCTTTGTGAGTTCATATTCATACGCTCGTTTGAATTGAGAAAGCGACTTTAAAATTAACGTAATTTAATTACGTAATAATATACAAAAATAGGAGTCGAGATAGCGGTTTTTATCATGCGAATAAAACTTTGAATTTTCTGTTTTGTTGGTGTTGGGGGTTTCGCTAACCTCTGTGTTGATATAGCTTATTTAAAGGCAGATAAGACTTATGTCTAGATTGTAAATGCACTTAAGATTACGCAATCTATCGGCATAGCTAAATGAGTTGAACACAAAGTTGAAGGATGTGATTTGTTGTTCGTAACTTACAAATGTAGCTTTAGGTTGGCAGCCTAAGATAGATAAGCACGTTAAGGATGAATGATTATGCTTGCTCAGACAGAACAAAAAACACAACCATTACCACAGGCCCAAGCGATACTTGAAGTGACCGGAGTTGTAGCGCCTGAACATCAAATTATTTTCCCTGTTGAAGCCCAAACCTTTTTATCTCTACTGTGTGAAAAGTTTGCTGGACGTGTTGAACCGTTGCTAGAAGCACGAGAAGAGAAGCAAGCACGTATCGACGCTGGTGAGTTGCCAGACTTTTTACCTGAGACCCAAGACATTCGTGAAGGGAGTTGGAAGATCCTAGGGATTCCGCCAGATCTGCAAGATCGCAGGGTGGAAATTACAGGCCCGACAGATCGCAAGATGGTGATTAACGCACTGAATGCGAATGTGAAAGTATTCATGGCAGACTTCGAAGATTCAATGTCACCAGCCTGGAGTAAAGTGCTTGATGGACAAGTGAACTTGCGTGATGCCGTTAATGGCGCCATAAGCTACACCAATCCTGGCAATGGCAAGCATTATCAGCTGGAAGACGATCCAGCGGTGTTGATCTGCCGTGTTCGCGGTCTTCATTTAAAAGAAAAACACGTTACGTGGCACGGTAAGATCATTCCAGGCGCGCTGTTTGATTTCGCTCTTTATTTCTATAATAACTACAAAGCGTTACTGGAAAAAAACAGCGGTCCATATTTTTACATTCCTAAACTTCAGTCGCACCATGAAGCCAAATGGTGGAGCGAAGTTTTCCATTTCACGGAAGATTATTTTGGTCTTGATACCGGTACGATCAAAGCCACGGTTCTTATCGAAACGCTACCGGCCGTATTCGAAATGGATGAGATTTTGTTCTCGCTAAAAGAGCACATTGTTGGATTGAACTGCGGTCGCTGGGACTACATCTTTAGTTATATCAAAACACTGAAAAAACATTCAGATCGTGTGCTGCCAGATCGTCAAGTCGTGACCATGGATAAGCCGTTCTTAAATGCTTACTCGCGATTACTGGTGCGTACTTGTCATAAGCGTGGTGCTTTTGCGATGGGAGGAATGGCCGCCTTTATCCCATCCAAAGATCCGCAAGAGAATCAAAAAGTATTAGATAAAATCCAGACCGACAAGTCGTTAGAAGCAAACAACGGCCATGATGGTACGTGGGTAGCACACCCTGGCTTGGCAGATATTGCAATGGAAGTGTTTAGTGCAGTACTTGGCGAACGCACCAATCAATTAGATGTGAGTCGCTCAGAGGATGCCGCTATCACCGCGGCTGAATTACTCGAGCCATGTGAAGGCGAGCGCACCGAGACAGGCATGCGCCACAATATTCGTGTTGCGCTGCAATACATCGAAGCTTGGATTTCAGGAAATGGTTGTGTGCCGATTTATGGTTTGATGGAAGACGCAGCAACGGCAGAAATATCACGCGCTTCGATTTGGCAATGGATTCAGCATGGTAAATCGCTCGACAACGGTCAACAAGTTACCAAAGCCTTGTTTGAAACCTACTTAAAAGAAGAAATTGAAGTCGTCAAACAAGAAGTTGGAGAAGAGCGTTATCAAGCTGGTCGCTTTGAAGAAGCAGCGCAATTAATGGCGAAGCTAACTACTAGCGACGAACTGACCAACTTTTTAACCATTCCAGGTTATGACTACCTAGACTAGAAATTTCGATAGTAATACTCATCATAACGTGAAGAACTTTCAAGGCAGAGAGGGATGTACTGCCTGAGAACGGAAACTCAACGCACGCAAAAAAGTGCAAATTATAAAGAGGGATAGACCAATGACATTGACTCGCCGCCAACAAATTGAAGCTCTGGAAAAAGACTGGGCAACCAACCCACGCTGGAAAAACGTTAAACGTACTTATACGGCTGAAGAAGTAGTAGAACTGCGTGGTTCGATGATACCAGCAAACACAATTGCACAACGTGGTGCCGATAAGTTGTGGTCACTGGTCAACGGCAGTGCGAAAAAAGGTTACGTAAACTGCCTAGGTGCATTAACAGGTGGTCAAGCGGTTCAACAAGCGAAGGCTGGCATCGAGGCGATTTACTTATCCGGCTGGCAAGTTGCTGCGGATAACAATACCGCTTCAACTATGTACCCTGACCAATCTCTGTACCCAGTAGACTCTGTTCCGTCTGTGGTTAAGCGTATCAACAATTCTTTCCGTCGTGCTGACCAAATCCAGTGGTCTGCAGGTAAATCTCCTGAAGAGGGCGGCATCGATTATTTCTTACCTATCGTTGCCGATGCGGAAGCTGGCTTTGGCGGTGTGCTCAATGCTTACGAGCTCATGAAGTCGATGATTGAAGCGGGAGCCGCAGGTGTCCACTTTGAAGATCAACTTGCGTCTGTTAAAAAGTGTGGTCACATGGGCGGTAAGGTATTGGTTCCAACACAAGAGGCGGTGCAAAAACTGGTTGCGGCTCGTTTGGCAGCCGACGTAGCTGGCACTACAACGCTCGTTATCGCTCGCACCGACGCGAACGCAGCAGATTTGATCACGTCAGACTGTGACCCTTACGACAAAGACTTTATTGAAGGTGAGCGCACGGCAGAAGGTTTTTACCGCGTACGTGCTGGCATTGACCAAGCAATTTCTCGCGGCTTAGCGTACGCGCCATACGCCGATCTCATATGGTGTGAGACGGCAACACCTTGTCTAGAAGAGGCACGTAAATTCGCAGAAGCGATACATGCAGAGTACCCTGATCAATTACTGGCGTATAACTGCTCACCATCGTTTAACTGGGAAAAAAACTTGGATGCAGAGACCATTGCTAAGTTCCAGCAGGAATTGGCAAACATGGGTTATAAGTATCAGTTCATTACGCTAGCAGGTATTCACAACATGTGGTTCAACATGTTTGAATTGGCACACGCTTATGCTCAAGGTGAAGGCATGCGTCATTACGTTGAAAAAGTTCAACGCCCTGAATTCCAAGCGGCCAATAAAGGTTACACTTTCGTGGCGCACCAGCAGGAAGTGGGGACGGGGTACTTCGACAAAATGACTAACACCATCCAAGGTGGTCAGTCTTCCGTTACTGCATTAACGGGGTCTACTGAAGAAGACCAGTTCTAATTAACATCGACCCCCTTTCTTAACCAGCGTCAGTAATGACATTTGAGCGGCAACTCAGCCGCTCTTTTTTGGTTTTTTCTCGTGTGTTTTCCTTAAACTATCCCAGAAAACTGATTCACTGCGATCGGTCTTATTCTTCGGGTTCGATTTCTTCCGGCTCCACTTCTTCTTGCAGTTCTAATAAGTTAATCGCAATCGTCACAAAGTCGCTATCGGTGATAATCCCCACTAACCGACCTTTAGTTACTATTGGTAAACAGCCCACTTTATGTTTTTGCATATAAATGGCGCTCTCTTTGAGTCCTGCGATGGGTTCGGCAGTCATGATGTTGGTGTGCATCATTTCGTAGAGAGGGGTATCTAGAGTAAAAGATTGTTCTGCCTCATCTGGGTGCAAGCTGGATTCTTGAGCTGCAAGAATGTCGCGTTGAGTCACCAAGCCTTGTAAATGATTATTGGCATCAACAACCGGAATATGTCGAATATCGAGCGCGTCCATCATGCTTTTTGCATCATGTAAAGTATGCGTGCGTAACAAGGTATGAGGGTTGCGTGTCATCATGTCTTCTACCTTGATCATAGAGACCTCCAGCTGCATTGTTCTTTATTTAAATATAGAGAATATTTCACCGTATATCTGGGAGCTAACTCGTTTTTCATCAATTAAATAGTTTAATACGATGGCATGTTTTTTTTACGGCGCCATTAATCGACAATTTATACTTTTGTTAATTTAAAGGCAGCTGTTTTGTGTGCGAGGCAGTTGGCACTTTTTATGGGTAATAAATGAGCCTAAAAATTTAATCCAATGAATTGAATCGCACATTTTTACTTGTTTGATTCTCCTCGTTAAGCCTCTAGACGAAGATACAATTAGGCTTACTAGATCTGAAGATAACTATGTACAAGAAATTAATCGCGATAGCAGTCGTGGCATTCAGTGTGCAATCAGCACAGGCAATTATATTGGGTACAGAAGAGACCGATCCGGTGGATCGCGTGACATTACGAGTTAGTAACATGGCTGATTTTCCATCGTGTGGCGGAACCATGTTAGCTGAGCAATGGGTATTAACAGCGGCCCATTGTGTTGTGATGGGCGAGGGAATCAATGAAGCAAGCTACTATGTGACAGCGCCGGGCGAACTGTCGATCACGGCGAACGTTTATGACTTGAACGCTGCAAGTCTAGATAACTTCTATGCGGTTTCTCATGTTGTGGTTCATCCCGATTATACCCGTATTTCTAAAGCCAAAACCGATAGCAATGGTAACGTCCAACCGATTCAAACTGGCTTAGATTCAGATATTGCACTTTTATATTTAACGCGCCCAGTTGCAAATGCCAGATTTGCTGAATTAGCCACAAAGGTCGAGATGGAAAGCATTGAAGCACGTCTTGCTGCTGATTGGAACGATAATGACTTGACCAATCAGCGTGTAGATAACGTGCAAGTCTTTGGGTGGGGGACAACCAAGCCTGACGCGTCAGAATCATCTGATACGTTAAAAACGACCATCAGTAGTTTTCTTCCTATCGACAAATGTTATGAGCGTTTAGAAATTGGCAGTCGTTTCCCAGGGGTCATTAATTCGCGTGAAAATCAAACTAAGATTTGTACCCTGCCTACTAAGAATCAAGTGCTTGAACCGGACAGCAATACTCAATATGGTAACTCCGCATGTAAAGGCGATAGTGGAGGTCCGCTCTTGGATGTTGCTACGGGCAAACAGATTGGTATTGTTAGCGGCGCGCCTTTAATTCTGCCAACATGTGGCTCACTGACCATCCCGAGTTTTTATACCAAAGTGAGCCATTATTATGGCTGGGTGCAGTCTTATATTACGGCTGATGTTCCGCCGAGTGATTATATCATTGAGCCAAACTTCATTAGAGATGCCAATCAGGGAAGCGATGAAAGCGATGGTGGAGGGGGCTGTTACGATGGCATTGCCACCAACAACTGCAACTTCACGGGCTCAGAAGGCGATGGTGGTAGCGTCGGTGTTTGGTTGTTGGGGTTATTAATCACTCTGGGGTGGTTGCGTAGACGCGATAGCTAGATTCACCTCAGTGTTAAGAAAAACGAAAAGCAGCGAACTTCGCTGCTTTTTTTGTTTGTATATATTCTGAACATTTCACGTTTTATTACACTCTTAATAAAAGCTTTTACAGTCAATATTGGGGGATTAGCTTGCTATTGCAGCATGTAAACATATACTAGTCTGCTGCGAAAAACTCGTCGCAATTTTATTGTCGCTTTAGACGTGATTTTATCAATATATAAGACAAGTAGCATGCAAGTATCAGATTTCCACTTCGACCTTCCAGATGAACTTATCGCTCGTTACCCTCAACCAGAGCGTACCGCGAGTCGACTATTGTTACTGGATGGCAACACCGGAGAAATAATGGATGGCACGTTTACCGATGTACTAGACCAAGTTCAACCCGGTGACCTAGTGGTTTTCAATAATACCCGTGTTATTCCTGCACGTATGTTTGGTCGTAAGGAATCGGGCGGCAAGCTAGAAGTGCTGGTGGAGCGGATGCTTGATGAAAAAAGCATCCTTGCGCATGTTCGCTGCTCTAAATCACCCAAGCCAGGTAGCACTATTCTTGTGGGAGAGAACGATGAATATTCAGCCGAAATGGTGGCGCGTCATGATGCCCTATTTGAGCTGAAATTCAATTCTGATAAGACGGTTCTAGAGATTTTGGAAGAAATTGGCCACATGCCATTACCTCCATATATCGATCGTCCAGATGAAAACTCAGATAAAGAGCGTTATCAAACGGTTTATAACCAAAAACCAGGCGCCGTAGCCGCGCCGACAGCAGGTTTGCACTTTGATGATGTTCTACTTGAGCAGATCAAAGCCAAAGGGGCTGAGTTTGCTTACGTCACTTTGCACGTTGGTGCGGGTACATTCCAGCCAGTAAAAGTAGAAAACATCAACGATCACCATATGCACGCTGAGTACGTAGAAGTACCGCAAGAAGTCGTCGAAGCAATTAAAGCGACGAAAGCACGAGGTGGTCGCATTATTGCGGTAGGTACGACATCGGTACGCTCACTTGAAAGCGCTGCGCAAGATGCATTGAAGAAAGGCACCGAGCTCGTGCCATTTTTTGGTGATACCGAAATCTTTATTTTCCCAGGTTACGAATACCAGTTGGTGGATTGCTTGATCACTAACTTTCACCTACCAGAATCAACATTGATTATGTTGGTAAGTGCGTTCGCTGGTTATGAGAACACCATGAATGCTTATAAGCATGCGGTAGAAAACAAATATCGCTTTTTCTCATATGGTGATTCAATGTTCATCAAGAAGAAAATGATTTAGTAAAAAATAAGATTTACGAGTGCTAGCAGTAAGCTAAGAAATAGAGCAGAACCTCTGCTTTGTCTCTCGCAAGGAAAAGCGACCGCTCCTTAAAGTAGGGTAGAGCCCTAAACACTCAGTCAGATTGTTTCTCTGACACCCGGAGGCATCGTGAAATTAAAATTTGATCTTAAGAAGAAAAACGGCAATGCGCGTCGTGGTCAATTGACCTTTGAGCGTGGCACTGTTCAAACTCCTGCGTTTATGCCAGTTGGTACTTACGGTACGGTTAAAGGCATGACCCCTGAAGAAGTGAAAGGCACGGGTGCAGAAATTCTGTTAGGTAACACGTTTCACCTATGGTTACGCCCTGGTCAAGAAGTAATGAAAATGCATGGTGACCTGCATGATTTCATGAACTGGCATGGTCCTATTCTGACGGATTCAGGTGGCTTTCAAGTATTCAGCCTAGGTAAGATGCGCACCATCACCGAGCAAGGCGTTCATTTCCGCAATCCGGTAAATGGTGACAAGATTTTCATGGACGCAGAAAAGTCGATGGAAATTCAAAAAGATCTCGGTTCTGACATCGTAATGATCTTTGATGAATGTACGCCATACCCAGCGACCCATGACGAAGCGAAGAAATCGATGGAGATGTCACTACGTTGGGCACAGCGCTCACGTGATCACTTCGAGAAGCTAGAAAACCCGAACAACCTGTTTGGTATTGTTCAAGGTGGTGTTTACGAAGATCTACGTGATGTGTCGGTAAAAGGTCTAACGGAAATCGGTTTTGACGGTTACGCGGTTGGTGGTTTGGCAGTCGGCGAACCTAAAGAAGACATGCACCGTATTCTTGAGCACACTTGTCCGCAGCTTCCTGAAGACAAACCACGTTACCTAATGGGCGTGGGTAAACCAGAAGACTTGGTTGAAGGTGTTCGCCGTGGTATCGACATGTTTGACTGTGTCATGCCAACACGTAACGCGCGTAATGGTCACTTGTTTGTGACGGGTGGTGTGATCAAGATCCGTAATGCGAAACATAAAACAGATACAACGCCTCTCGATCCGCACTGTGACTGTTACACTTGTCAAAACTACAGCAAGTCGTACCTTCATCACCTAGAACGTTGTAATGAAATCCTAGGTGCGCGCCTGAATACAATCCATAATCTGCGTTACTACCAGCGTTTGATGGAAAGCATTCGTCAGGCGATTGATGAAGACCGTTTCGATGAGTTTGTACAAGAGTTTTATGCACGCCGTGACCGCGAAGTGCCACCACTAAGCAAAGCTTAAAAGAATTAAAGCCTTTGGCATGTCGCCAGAGGCTTTTGCGAATGAAGTAGGCTAACGTACGTTATTTTTGAGAGAGTGATCTCTATTCATTACTCTCAAACTTGAATCTAGAATGCGAAAGCCCAACTTGTTGGATTATTAAATAAAATATAATGAGGATGTTTTAATGTTTATTTCTCAGGCTCACGCAGCAGCAGAAGGCGCGCCAGCAGGCGGCGGTTTTGAAATGCTTATCATGCTTGGCATGTTCGCAGTGATCTTTTACTTCATGATTTACCGCCCACAAGCAAAACGTGTTAAAGAGCACAAGAGCCTTATGGCTTCTATGGGTAAAGGCGACGAAGTTTTAACCAGCGGTGGTCTAGTGGGTAAAATCACTAAGATTGCTGAAGATAATGACTACATTTCAATTGAGCTTAACGCGAACAATGAAGTCGTCATCAAGAAAGACTTCATCACTGCAGTGTTACCAAAAGGTACGCTTAAGTCTCTATAAAACAGCTAAAGGATCCTCGCTGTGCTAAACCGTTATCCATTATGGAAGTATTTGATGGTATTTTTTGCCATCATCACCGCTGCGTTATACGCACTTCCAAATATCTACGGTGAAGATCCGGCTATTCAAGTTACAGGGGCGCGTGGCGCCTCTGTAGATATGTCAACGCTGGATGCTGTCACTACTGCTCTTGATAAAGAGCAACTCTCTCACAAGTCCATTGCTCTCGAAAATGGATCAATTCTTGTTCGTTTTAACGACACTGACACTCAAATCAGTGCTCGTGATGTCATCAGCGAAGCGCTTGGTAAAGACACAATTGTTGCACTTAACCTTGCCCCTTCTACGCCAGACTGGTTAGAAGCAATTGGCGCGTCACCATTGAAATTAGGTCTTGACCTTCGTGGTGGTGTTCACTTCTTAATGGAAGTGGATATGGATGCGGCAATGGAAAAACTGGTCGGTCAACAAGAAGAAGCTTTCCGTAGTGAACTTCGCGAAGCGAAAATTCGTTACCGAGCGATTCGTCCTTCTGGCAAAGAAGCAGTAGAAGTGCTGTTGCGTAATGAAGAACAATTGGCTGAAGCTAAGCGTACGCTAGAGACGAATCATCCAGACATGAACTTTGTCGAGTCTGATTCAAATGGGCGTTACGCACTTACCGCAACTTTTACCGAGCAACGCTTGCAAGAGATCCGTAACTACGCGGTAGAGCAAAACATCACAATTTTGCGCAACCGTGTAAACGAACTGGGGGTTGCAGAACCACTGGTTCAACGTCAAGGTGCAAGTCGAATCGTGGTTGAACTTCCTGGTGTGCAGGACACGGCCCGTGCCAAAGAAATCCTGGGTGCCACGGCAACGCTAGAATTCCGCGAAGTCGATGACAAAGCCGACTTATCGGCTGCGGCGAATGGTCGTGCCCCCGCTGGCAGTGAAATCAAAATGGACCGCGATGGTCGCCCTGTCGTACTTAAGAAACGTGTTATTCTGGGTGGTCAAAGCATCACTGATGCAAGCTCGAGTGTCGATGAGTATGGTCGTCCACAGGTTAATATCTCGCTAGACAGTGAAGGTGGTAACAAGATGTCTGCGTTCTCTAAAAAGAACATTGGTAAGCTAATGGCTACCGTGTTTGCAGAGTACAAAGACAGCGATCGTCGTACGCCTGAAGGTAAAGTCATTCTTGATAAGTATGAAGAAGTCATTAACCAAGCGACGATTCAATCGGCTCTTGGGCGTAACTTCCGTATTACAGGTATCGACTCGGCTGCTGAAGCGCATAATCTCGCACTACTACTGCGTGCTGGTGCCCTTATTGCGCCTATCTCTATCGTTGAAGAGCGCACCATAGGCCCATCGATGGGTCAGCAAAACATCGATATGGGGATCATGGCGATGATTTGGGGTATGGCTGCGGTAATGCTCTTTACCTTGCTGTACTACCGTGGTTTCGGCCTGATTGCCAACATTGCTCTAATGGCGAACTTAGTGCTCATCATTGGTGTGATGTCGATGATTCCAGGGGCGACTATGACGTTGCCAGGAATTGCTGGGATTGTATTGACGGTCGGTATGGCGGTCGATGCGAACGTACTGATATTTGAGCGGATCCGTGAAGAGCTTCGAGATGGACGCAGTCCACAGCAAGCGATTCACCAAGGTTACGCGAACGCATTCAGCACGATTGCTGACGCAAACATTACAACCCTTATCACGGCGATTATCCTATTCGCGGTAGGTACAGGTGCAGTAAAAGGTTTTGCGGTAACACTATCAATCGGTATCTTAACGTCAATGTTCACCGCCATCATAGGTACACGTTGTATCGTGAACCTAATGTACGGCGGCAAACGCGTTGATAAATTGTCGATCTAAGGCTGGGAATTAATATGTTTCAAATTCTAAAAGCGGAGAAGACGATCGGCTTTATGCGTTGGTCGAAAGTGGCGTTCATTTTCTCAATCTTGATGATAGCGACCTCCATTTTTACTTTGTCAGCTAAAGGGTTGAACTTTGGGTTGGACTTCACGGGCGGTACGCTGATTGAAGTAGGTTTTGAAAAACCTGCAAATCTGGAAAAAATTCGTACCGGCCTAGACTCAAAAGGCTTTGGCGATGCGACGGTACAGAACTTTGGTAGCTCGCGTGAAGTGATGGTTCGTCTTCGTCCACGAGACGACGTTTCTGGTGAAATGCTGGGCAACCAAATTATTGGTGCAATCAAAGACAGTACGGGCGAAAGCGTAGAAATGCGCCGTATTGAGTTCGTGGGTCCAAATGTCGGTGATGAGCTAACAGAAGCTGGTGGTCTTGCGATCCTTGTTTCTCTGATCTGTATCCTGATTTATGTATCAATGCGATTCGAATGGCGTTTAGCGGCTGGTGCGGTAATGGCACTAGGGCACGATATCATCATCACGTTAGGTGTATTTTCGTTATTGCAGATCGAAGTTGACCTAACCATCGTGGCGGCGCTACTCACGGTTGTGGGGTACTCGCTCAACGATACCATTGTGGTATTTGACCGTATCCGAGAGAACTTCCGTAAAATGCGTAAAGGTGAGCCGGCCGATATCATGGACGCCTCCATCACACAGACATTGAGCCGTACCTTGATTACCTCGGGTACAACGTTGTTTGTGGTGATCGCACTGTTCATGCAGGGGGGGGCGATGATTCACGGTTTCGCGACTGCACTGCTGCTTGGTATTACGGTTGGTACTTATTCTTCTATTTATGTTGCATCAGCATTGGCTCTAAAACTGGGTATCCAGAAAGAGCATTTGATGCCACCACAAGTAGAGAAAGAAGGGGCAGAATTCGACGAGATGCCATAAAGCTAACTGAGAATATAAAACGAAAAACCGCTGAGCAATCAGCGGTTTTTTTGTTTCTGGGTTATCACGTACAGAGCTTAATTAAAAATAATAAAGGTCTTTACCTAACCAGTGTAAATACTCGCTCATAGCGTGGAAACATTAAGTATTCTTCTTACGTTTTACGTTATTTCTGCTCACTCATTTATTTGATAGGTATAACAAGGTTTGTGGAGAGTGAAATTGTGTAAGACACAAAAAAGCCCTGCTCATTGAGCAGGGCTTTTAAAATGGACTAAATATTCTTACTTAAGGAGTGCGCTGTTGCCACTTTCGCGAATGTGTTTAAGAATAGATTTTGTACCACGAGCGCTTGAAGCAACGATGTTTCCAGACTTCATGTACTCGGTACCGCCAGCAAAGTCCGTTAGGATTGCACCTGCTTCACGAGCGATAAGTTCACCCGCAGCCATATCCCATGGCTTTAGACCGAGTTCAAAGTAACCATCAACACGACCAGCAGCAACATAACATAGGTCAAGAGCTGCAGAACCGCTGCGACGGAAGTCAGCACATTCTGTGAATAAAGAGCCAATGATCTTGATGAAAGATTCAGAGTGTTGCTTCTGTTTGAATGGGAAACCTGTTGCTAGAATTGTACCTTGAAGGTCTTTTAGCGGAGTAACGCGGATACGTGCGCTGTTTAGCTGCGCACCAGCGCCACGTTGGGCGGTAAACAGCTCGTTTTGCATTGGATCGTATACACAGGCAACTTCAGTTTTGCCCTTGATGCGAACTGCAATAGAAACTGCGAAATGTGGATAGCCTTTAACAAAGTTATTTGTACCATCCAGTGGGTCGATGATCCATTGTACGTCTTGATCTTTACCTTCGATAAGACCTTGCTCTTCAGCAATGATACCGTGCTCTGGGTAAGATTGCTTGATAGTATCAATGATGATGTATTCTGCTTCTTTATCTACATTAGTGACAAAGTCATTAGTGCCTTTCAGTGAAGATTCTACTTTATCTGTGTTTTCTAATGATTTAGCAATATGATTGCCTGCTTTTCGCGCAGCGCGAATAGCAATGTTTAGCATTGGATGCATACGATTTTCCCAACGGATGTTAAAGAACAATTTAAAGCGGCGGCGAGTATACCAGAGATCAGTCAAAAGGGAAGTGGTTGTTTTTTGTTCTAAGTTGTTCAGTGTCATGTTATTGACCGAGTCGCACGCCACAACAATGACTAAGAATGATAGCAGAGGCCTGCTTCACTCTAGGGTGTGTTAAAAAATTATGGTAATATCCTGCGGTTTTAATTTAGGTAGCAAACACAGATGTTGGATCAAGTAAAAGTCGTACTCGTCGGAACTTCTCATTCAGGCAACATTGGTTCGGCTGCACGAGCGATGAAAGTCATGGGATTAAGTCAACTGGTATTGGTTGATCCTCAGTGTGAAGTGGATGAACAAACCCTCGCTTTGGCTGCTGGTGCCGCTGATATTGCACAAAATGCTCAGGTGGTCAGCACGCTAGAGGCCGCCATTGAAGATTGTAGTCTCGTTGTGGGCTCAAGTGCGCGTTCACGTACTTTAGAGTGGCCAATGCTTGAACCACGTGAGTGTGGAGAAAAGTTTGCTTTAGAAGGTCAAAAACATCCAGTTGCCCTCGTGTTTGGTCGTGAAAGAACGGGGTTAACAAACGAAGAGTTACAAAAGTGCCATTATCATGTTTGCATTCCTGCAAACCCAGAATATAGCTCGCTCAACTTAGCAATGGCCGTTCAAACGCTGAGCTACGAAATTCGCGTTGCGCACTTAAACCTTGAGCAGAGCCAGTTCGCCTTAAATGAATCAGAAGAGTACCCACGCCATAAAGAACTTGAGATGTTCTTCGAGCACCTTGAAAAGGTGATGGTGGAAACCCAATTCATTAACAAAGACCAGCCAGGGCAAGTGATGAACAAGCTTCGTCGTTTATACTCACGAGCAAGACCAGAAGCTCAGGAGCTAAACATTCTTCGTGGCATTTTGACCTCGATTGAAAAAACTTTGAACAAACAATAACCACTTTAGGTGTAAGGATGAATACCTGAGTAAAATGGTCAAATAAATACTTGACCATTTTACTCAGGTATGGAAAAATCTTAACCATTACAAACCATGTGGATACGGTGTGGTATGAAACTTACATCTAAAGGAAGATATGCGGTGACAGCCATGCTGGATGTGGCACTGCATTCGCAACAAAACCCTGTGCCTCTTGCTGATATTTCAGAACGTCAGGGTATCTCGCTCTCTTACCTAGAGCAGTTATTTTCAAAATTGCGCAAAGCAGGTCTGGTCTCCAGCGTTCGTGGTCCTGGTGGTGGTTACCGACTTGGTGCCGACGCAAATAGCATCGCTATTGGTACCGTGATTGCAGCCGTTGATGAGTCAGTTGACGCAACTAAATGCCAAGGTAAAGGAGATTGCCAAGGTGGGACCCGTTGCTTAACTCATACATTATGGCGTGACTTAAGCTCTCGCATTGGTGACTTCTTGAATAACATCACTCTTGGTGAGTTGATGAGAGACAATGAAGTCCTAGAAATTTCAGACCGTCAGAACATTGATCTGGTGGTAACCCATGGGCTATCAAACAAAAATACAACCGCCGCGCCCATCGGTGTAAACGTCCGCTCTTAGCGGTCAGCTTTTTACATTGGAGTAGAGAATGAAACTGCCTATTTATCTTGATTATTCCGCTACATGTCCAGTTGATCCACGTGTCGCTGAAAAAATGGTTCAGTACATGACAATGGATGGTACATTTGGCAACCCAGCGTCACGTTCGCATCGTTATGGCTGGCAGGCAGAAGAAGCGGTCGATACTGCTCGTGAGCAAATTGCTGACCTTCTAAATGCAGATCCTCGCGAAATCGTATTTACATCGGGTGCGACAGAGTCTGACAACCTTGCGATTAAAGGTGCAGCGCACTTTTACTCTAAAAAGGGTAAGCACGTTATTACATGTAAAACCGAGCATAAAGCGGTTCTTGACCCATGTCGTCAATTAGAACGTGAAGGCTTTGATGTGACGTACCTAGAGCCAGAGTCAAATGGCCTGATCGACCTTGAAAAGCTAAAAGCCGCGATGCGTGAAGATACCGTGCTGGTATCTATCATGCACGTAAACAACGAGATTGGCGTGGTACAAGACATCACTTCGATTGGTGAGCTATGTCGTGCACATAAAATTGTATTCCACGTTGATGCTGCACAATCTGCAGGTAAGTTGCCAATCGATGTTCAAGAGATGAAGGTTGACCTAATCTCACTGTCTGCACACAAAGCTTACGGGCCTAAAGGTATTGGTGCACTTTACGTACGTCGTAAGCCTCGTATTCGCCTTGAAGCGCAAATGCACGGTGGTGGTCACGAGCGTGGTTTCCGCTCTGGCACACTAGCAACTCACCAAATCGTGGGTATGGGTGAAGCATTCCGTATCGCAAAAGAAGATATGCAGAAAGACTACGACCACGCGCTAGCGCTTCGTAATCGTCTTTTTAACGGTGTGAAAGATTTGGAAGCGGTAACGGTAAACGGCGATTTTGAGCAGCGTGTTCCACATAACTTAAATATCAGCTTTGCTTTCGTAGAAGGTGAGTCACTACTGATGTCGTTAAAAGATCTCGCGGTCTCTTCTGGTAGTGCTTGTACTTCTGCAAGTCTAGAGCCTTCTTACGTTCTTCGTGCCCTTGGTATGGATGACGAGCTGGCTCATAGTTCGGTTCGTTTCTCATTCGGTCGTTTTACAACTGAAGAAGAAATTGATTACGCAATTGAACAAATCCGCGTTGCAGTAACTAAGCTACGCGACATGTCTCCTCTATGGGATATGTACAAAGAAGGGATTGATTTGAGCACAGTTGAATGGGCACATCATTAATCTCAGGGATTAGAATAGAGGATTCGAGGTAATTTATTATGGCATATAGCGAAAAAGTAATTGATCACTACGAGAACCCACGTAACGTTGGTTCATTTGACAAAGAAGATCTATCAGTAGGTAGCGGCATGGTTGGCGCTCCTGCTTGTGGTGACGTAATGAAACTGCAAATCAAGGTGACATCGGAAGGTATCATTGAAGATGCAAAATTCAAAACGTACGGGTGTGGTAGTGCAATCGCATCAAGCTCACTAGTCACAGAGTGGGTTAAAGGTAAGTCAGTTGACGAAGCCGCAGCAATCAAGAATTCGGAAATTGCTGAAGAGCTAGAGCTTCCACCAGTGAAAGTTCACTGTTCAATTCTTGCTGAAGATGCAATCAAAGCAGCGGTTGCAGACTACAAGAAAAAACACCAAGAATAATTATTTCGTAATATAATGGGGGCTTTTAGCGCTCCCATTCCAATCGTAATTTAGACAGACTAAGGTGCAGTATGGCCATCACAATGACAGAATCAGCGGCAAGTCGCATAAAAGCATTCCTAGATAACCGAGGTAAAGGTATCGGTTTACGTCTTGGAGTGAAGACGACTGGTTGCTCGGGCATGGCGTATGTACTTGAGTTTGTTGATGAGCTAAAAAAGGAAGATGAAGTTTTTGAACTCTCTGGAGTAAAAATTATCATCGACCCAAAGAGCCTAGTGTACTTGGACGGTACAGAATTGGATTACGTGAAGGAAGGGTTGAATGAAGGATTCGAGTTCAACAACCCTAACGCGAAAAGTGAATGTGGTTGTGGTGAAAGCTTCAACGTCTAATTGCTTGTCCTTCTGGGCAAACGAGTCCGGAAGGCTTTACTAGGACCCGATCTTAATGAATCACTTTGAATTATTTGGGCTACCAAGTCAGTTTAATCTGGATGGTGGCCTTCTTTCTTCTCAGTTCCGAGAATTACAAAAACGTTTCCACCCGGATAATTTTGCTTCGGGCTCTGAGCGTGATCGTTTAATGGCGGTACAGAAAGCGGCGCAGATTAACGATGCGTATCAAGTCCTTAAAAACCCTATCTCTCGCGCCGAGTATATTTTGGCAGAACAGGGAATGGAAATCCGCGGTGAACAGCAAACAATGCAAGATCCTATGTTCCTTTTGGAGCAGATGGAACTACGTGAAGAGCTGGAAGACATTGCTGGCAGTTCTGAGCCTGAATCAGCGCTTTTTGACTTCGATGTAAAGGTCAGCAAAATGTATAAACAGCATTTGGTAAGTGTCGAGCAAGAACTGGATCAAGGTCAATGGCCAGAGGCTGCAGACCGAGTTCGTAAGCTGAAATTTATTGCCAAACTAAAGAACGAAATTGAACTAGTTGAAGACAAACTTCTCAGCTAGTTAGCGTGACAAGGACCAATCATGGCACTACTTCAAATCGCAGAACCGGGCCAAAGCTCGGCACCTCATGAGCACAAGTTAGCAGCGGGTATCGACTTAGGTACCACCAACTCTTTGGTTGCTTCCGTACGCAGCGGTGATGCAACTCCTCTAGCGGACGAGCAAGGCCGTACCATTTTACCGTCAGTCGTAAATTATACGGAAGATTCTTCGACGGTCGGTTACGAAGCGAAAGCCAAAGCAGAGTTTGAACCAGAAAACACCATCATCTCGGTAAAACGCTTGATCGGCCGTTCATTACAAGATATTCAATCTCGCTACTCTTCGCTTCCTTACCGATTTAAAGAGAGCGAAAACGGTCTTCCGATTATACAAACGCCTCAAGGTGATAAGAATCCGATTGAAGTCTCGGCTGATATTCTAACAGTGCTTGGTAAGCGCGCCGAAGAGACATTGGGTGGTGAGTTAACTGGTGTGGTTATTACTGTTCCTGCCTACTTCGATGATGCGCAACGTGCCGGTACTAAAGATGCGGCCAAATTGGCGGGCCTACATGTACTTCGTTTGTTAAATGAACCAACGGCTGCAGCAATCGCTTATGGTCTGGATTCAGGTCAAGAAGGTGTCATCGCGGTGTATGATCTAGGTGGTGGTACATTTGATATCTCAATTTTACGCCTGTCAAAAGGTGTATTTGAAGTATTAGCGACGGGCGGTGACTCCGCATTAGGTGGTGACGATTTTGATCGTCTTTTAGCGGATTATCTTATGGCGCGAGCAGGACTTGAAGGTCCACTTTCAGCGGAACAAAACCGCACACTACTCAATATTGCCACCGCCACTAAGATAGCGTTTTCTGAGCAAGACAGCGTTGACGTTGATGTGTTCGGTTGGAAAGGTGCTGTGACTCGTGAGCAATTTGACGATTTGATCCGTCCACTGGTTAAGAAGACTTTGATGTCTTGTCGTCGGGCTCTGAAGGACGCGGATGTAAACGCAGATGAAGTGCTTGAAGTTGTGATGGTTGGCGGTTCTACACGTACTTTATTAGTTCGTGACATGATCGGCGAGTTCTTTGGTCGTACTCCACTAACCAGCATTAATCCAGACGAAGTTGTTGCGATTGGAGCTGGCATCCAAGCCGATATATTGGCGGGTAACAAGCCAGACTCAGAAATGCTGTTATTGGATGTTATTCCATTGTCACTCGGCATTGAAACAATGGGCGGATTAGTTGAGAAAATTATTCCTCGTAATACCACTATTCCAGTTGCTCGCGCCCAAGAGTTTACTACCTTCAAAGATGGTCAAACGGCAATGAGCGTACACATTGTGCAAGGTGAGCGTGAAATGGTGGATGATTGCCGTTCTTTAGCTCGCTTTTCGTTAAAAGGTATCCCCCCAATGGCGGCTGGTGCTGCCCACATTCGTGTGACCTATCAGGTGGATGCAGATGGTCTGCTTTCTGTTGAGGCAATGGAAAAGAGCACTGGTGTACAGTCAGAAATTCAAGTAAAACCTTCTTATGGTTTAAGTGACAACGAAGTCGCGGATATGCTGCGTGACTCAATGACGCACGCGAAAGAAGACATGCAAGCTCGTGCACTTGCTGAGCAGCGTGTAGAAGCGGATCGCGTTATTGAAGGGTTGGTTGCAGCGATGCAGGCTGACGGCGATGAGCTGCTGTCAGAGCAAGAAAAACAAACATTAGTAAAAGTGATTGAAGCGTTAATTGAGCTCCGTAATGGTGAAGATGCTGATGCGATTGAGCAAGGCATCAAAGATACCGATAAAGCGAGCCAAAACTTTGCATCACGCCGTATGGATAAATCGATTCGAGCTGCTTTGTCAGGTCAATCAGTAGACGATATATAAGAGATAAGTAGTTATGCCTAAGATTATTGTATTACCACACGATGATTTGTGCCCAGAAGGTGCCGTGTTGGAAGCAAACACTGGTGAAACCGTTCTAGACGTCGCACTAAAAAACGGTATCGGTATTGAGCATGCATGTGAAAAATCCTGTGCGTGTACTACCTGTCATGTGATCATTCGTGAAGGCTTCGACTCATTAGAAGAGAGTGAAGAACTGGAAGACGACATGTTAGATAAAGCATGGGGACTTGAGCCAGAATCACGTCTTGGCTGTCAGGCTAAAATTGTGGATGAAGACTTGGTGGTTGAGATTCCAAAATACACGCTAAACCACGCCTCAGAAGATCACTAAAACTATCCCCCATAAATAAAGGGAAAGAAATAAGGAAGATGAGCAATGAAATGGACAGATTCTCGCGATATCGCGATTGAGCTTTGTGACAAGTTTCCCGATGTCGATCCGAAAACCGTACGTTTTACCGATCTTCATCAATGGATCATGGAGTTGGATGAGTTTGAGGATGACCCAAATCATAGTAACGAGAAGATCCTGGAAGCCGTTATCATGTGCTGGATGGATGAAGCAGATTAAGTCTGTAAAACATAGCCTAGTTAACAATTCTTACTAAAAAAAGCGGACCTTAAGGTCCGCTTTTTTATCAAATTGACATTTTTATCCTACATAATGCTAACATCCGTGAGTTATTAAAAAGAAGCAGCGTAGGCAACGCCGCTATAAGACAAGGAGAAACCATGTCTACACAGATGTCTGTATTTATTAGTCAGGAATCGGCCGCACCACTCTGGGGTGAAAAAGCACTGCTTTCATTTGCTGAAAACGGCGCCACCATCCACCTAGGAGAAGGACACGATCTTGGTGCAATTCAACGTGCCGCTCGTCAACTAGATGGCCAAGGAATTCACTCTATTTTACTTTCTGGATCTCACTGGGATTTAGAGAGTGTTTGGGCTTTCCACCAAGGTTACCGCAATCCCAAAAAACATGGTTTAGTCGAGTGGACAGCACTGCCTGAAGAAGATCAAGTAGAACTGCAAGCGCGTATTACCGCGACGGATTTTACCCGCGATATCATTAACAAAACCGCAGAAGAAGTCGCGCCTCGCCAACTGGCGGCCATGGCTGCGGAGTTCATCAAATCTATCGCACCTCAAGGCACCGTAACGGCTCGTATCGTCAAAGATAAAGATCTACTTTCAGAAGGTTGGGAAGGTATTTACGCCGTTGGTCGCGGCTCTGAGCGCACTTCTGCCATGCTGCAACTGGACTACAACCCAACCGGCGATGAAAATGCGCCGGTATTTGCTTGTTTAGTGGGTAAGGGGATTACATTTGACTCTGGTGGTTACAGCTTGAAGCCCTCCCAATTTATGAGTTCGATGAAAGCGGATATGGGCGGATCAGGCACGATTACAGGTGGTCTTGGTCTGGCTATTTTGCGTGGTTTGAATCAGCGCGTGAAACTGATTCTGTGCTGTGCTGAGAATATGGTGTCAGGTCGCGCGCTCAAGCTGGGTGATATTATCACTTATAAAAACGGTAAAACCGTTGAAATCATGAACACGGATGCTGAAGGACGCTTAGTTCTTGCTGACGGTCTGCTCTACGCAAGTGAGCAAGAACCTGAGCTGATCATTGATTGTGCAACACTGACAGGGGCAGCGAAGAATGCGTTGGGTAACGATTACCACGCGCTATTGAGCTTTGATGATGAGCTATCTCATCAGGCATTAACGGCAGCGAATCAAGAGAAAGAAGGTTTATGGCCTTTACCACTGGCTGACTTCCATCGAGGCATGTTGCCGTCAAACTTTGCGGATCTATCCAACATCAGCTCTGGTGATTACTCACCGGGTGCAAGTACAGCGGCAGCTTTCTTGTCTTACTTCGTTGAAGATTACAAAAAAGGCTGGTTGCACTTTGACTGTGCTGGTACATATCGCAAATCTGCATCAGATAAATGGGCGGCAGGAGCTACAGGTATGGGCGTACGCACATTGGCTCGCCTATTAAATGAGCAAGCAGGTAAATGATACTAGTGACAGTGCTCATGGTTTGAGCGCTGCCATAGTCCAATTAGTCACTTTGATAAACAACCATTATTACAAGTATAGAAAGGAAACTTTATGGCTCTAGAAAGAACGTTTTCAATTGTTAAGCCTGACGCAGTGGAGCGAAACCTGATTGGTGAAATCTACGATCGTATTGAGAAAGCTGGTCTACGAATCGTTGCTGCAAAAATGGTTCATCTGACTGAAGAGCAGGCGAGCGGTTTTTATGCAGAACATGAAGGTAAAGAGTTTTTCCCACCATTAAGAGAATTTATGACCTCGGGCCCTATCATGGTTCAGGTATTGGAAGGTGAAAATGCTATTGCCCGTTACCGTGAATTGATGGGGAAAACGAACCCAGAAGAAGCAGCATGTGGTACGCTTCGTGCGGATTACGCACTTAGCATGCGCCATAACTCGGTTCATGGCTCCGATAGCCCAGAGTCTGCGGCACGTGAAATTGAGTTTTTCTTCCCAGATTCAGAAGTATACTCTCGTTAATTTAGGCTTGGTTTGCTTCAAATAAGCGCTAAGTCTAATCGCTAGAACATAACGTTAAGCCTCGGATATTTTCGGGGCTTTTGTTTATCTAAAAAACGCCTAAAGTTTATCATTATTGCTGTGCAAAAAAACAACCGCAGCAATGTTAATGCCTTAGCAAACTCAGGGTTTTATCCCCCTTGTTGTCGCTGCCTAAAGGCTGTACAATTCGCGCCCTTATTCTTGTTTCAGTCATTGAGAGGCAACATGACCACTGAAAAAATTAATCTACTCGACTTTGATCGCAAAGGTATGCGTCAGCTTTTCGCAGAAGAACTCGGCGAGAAAGCGTTCCGTGCCGATCAGGTTATGAAGTGGATCTACCATTTTGGTGTCGATGACTTCGAAAAAATGACGAACATTAACAAGAAGCTGCGTGAAAAGCTTTTGCACAAGTGTGAAATCAAAGCGCCTGTTGTGTCTGAGGCTCAGCACTCCTCTGATGGTACCATCAAGTGGGCCATGAACGTTGGTGACCAGGATGTAGAAACGGTTTACATCCCTGAAGATGATCGCGCAACACTGTGTGTTTCTTCTCAAGTCGGTTGTGCATTGGCATGTAAATTTTGTTCAACCGCACAACAGGGTTTTAACCGCAACCTCAAAGTGTCTGAAATCATTGGTCAAGTTTGGCGTGCTGCTCGTGAAATTGGTCTCGAAAAAGAAACTGGTCGCCGTCCGATTACTAACGTAGTAATGATGGGAATGGGTGAGCCGCTTCTTAACATGAAAAACCTAATACCAGCGCTAGAACTCATGCTTGATGATCTAGGCTTTGGTCTTTCTAAGCGCCGTGTAACGGTATCAACTTCAGGCGTGGTGTCTGGCCTTGATCAGATGACGGGAAAAATTGACGTTGCATTAGCAATTTCACTGCATGCACCAAACGATCAGCTACGTAGTGAAATCATGCCGATTAATGATCGTTGGGATATTCAAGACTTCTTAGCATCTGTGCGTCGTTACATCGCTTCTTCGAATGCAAACCGTGGCAAAGTCACTGTAGAATACGTATTGCTTGATCATGTGAACGACGATATGGATCATGCTCGCGAGTTAGCAGAGCTAATGAAAGATACCCCATGTAAGATTAACTTGATTCCTTTCAACCCGTACCCTGGCTCTCCTTATCAGAAACCAAGCAACTCACGCATTGACCGTTTTCAGAAAACGTTGATGCAGTATGAACACACGGTAACGGTACGAAAGACTCGTGGGGATGATATTGATGCTGCATGTGGTCAATTGGTTGGCGATGTTATTGACCGGACCAAGCGGACATCAATGCTAAAAGCATCACGTGGTGCCGATACCATTGAAGTCAAAGCAGTATAAAACGGCATCAGTTTATAGATAGCCAGAGCCATTTGCTCTGGCTATTTTGTATGTTGAAAGTGTAATTCAATCCAAAATGGGTGTTATAACCAAGAAACTTGAGGTGATTTGGCTATAATTTCGATTTCCTGTGTCAAAGTTTGGACAAAAGCTTGAGCTATCTGTTAGTTTGAGTGGAAAGGATTTTTGTCTTCGTTAGACATTCGCTTATTATAGGCATGATATTGACGTTGACACCGACAATTCTCAGCATTTTCTCACATACGCTTTGCTGATTTTTCGCAAACGAGTATTCACACTCAGATCGCTGAGAGTTTCTTAAACATATTATTTTGGTTAACACGTTTAGGCTAACTATCGTTCAGTAGGGCTTAAGAACAACAACGAAAATAAATAACCGCGTTAGCCATTAAAGCAGATTAAAATACCGCCATTATGACAGAACACGAAAATACGAATGAAGCGCCACTTTCTCTTGAAGCTGGCACACTACTGAAAAACAAACGCGAATCTCTAGGTATGAGCCAAAAGCAAATTGCTGACCGCTTGAGGCTTCGCGTTTCTGTTATTGAAGATATTGAAAGTAATCGTTTTGAATCTCAACAAGTTGCGACGTTTACACGGGGTTACTTGCGCTCTTACGCAAAAGTGGTTGGTCTTGATGAAAAAATGATCTTGACGGTTTTAGAACAAACCACAGATATACCGCCAAAAGAGCAAGAAATTGAAATGCAGAGCTTTTCTCGTAAAACCAAACAAGAGCAGCACAATAGCCGTATCATGCTACTGACGTGGGTGATCGGGATTATCATCATCGGTATTTCTGCGGCTTGGTGGTGGCAAAACCAACAAGAGAATAGCTTGACTAAAGAAGTCACGGAATCAAGCGTTGAATCGCCTCAGCCTACCGTCCAAGAACTGGCTGATATCGATTTAATGACCGCAAAAGAGTTAATTGCAAACTCGCCTGAAGACGTTACTTTAACAAATGACGAAGTTGTTGAAACGCAGACGACGTTAGTGGGACAGCAAACGGATATATTGGCAACAAAAACTGAAGAAACAGCAAGCTTAGATTCCGAACAATCAGTGGCAGTCATTGAAACTGAGGGAGAGGAACAACCTGCGCCATTAGTGCCTGAAGGCATGACACTTCTTACCATGAAATTTAAAGCGGACTGTTGGATTCAAGTGAAAGACACCGATGGCAAAACGCTGGTAAGTGGTACTCATAAACCAGGACAAGATGTAGAACTTGCCGGAAAAGCGCCGTTCAACGTAATACTGGGCGCACCGGAAGGGGTTACAATGACATTTGCAAGTGAACCTGTCGACCTTTCTGGGTATACTTCCGGCAAAGTAGCTAGATTCACTCTACCGTTATAAAGAATTATGCAACACGAATCTCCAATTATTCGTCGTAAATCGACGCGTATCTATGTGGGTGATGTGCCAATTGGTGATGGTGCGCCAATTGCAGTACAGTCTATGACTAACACTCGCACGACTGATGTAGAAGCGACAGTCGCACAAATCCGAGCACTAGAAAAAGTCGGCGCCGATATCGTTCGCGTCTCTGTTCCTACAATGGATGCCGCTGAAGCTTTTAAGCTTATTAAACAGCAAGTATCTGTGCCCTTGGTGGCTGATATTCATTTCGATTACCGTATAGCACTTAAAGTGGCAGAGTATGGTGTCGATTGCCTGCGTATTAACCCTGGCAACATTGGCAATGAGGAGCGTATTCGCTCTGTGGTCGATTGTGCTCGCGACAAAAACATCCCAATTCGCATTGGTGTTAATGGTGGCTCTTTAGAAAAAGATCTACAAATGAAATACGGCGAGCCGACGCCAGAAGCGTTGGTTGAGTCGGCAATGCGTCATGTGGATCATTTGGACCGCCTTAACTTTGAACAGTTTAAAGTGAGTGTAAAAGCCTCTGATGTATTCTTAGCGGTGGACTCTTATCGTTTACTAGCGAAGCAGATTGATCAGCCTCTGCATCTAGGTATCACTGAAGCGGGTGGCGCACGAGCGGGTGCTGTAAAATCATCCGTTGGTCTAGGCATGTTATTGGCAGAAGGTATCGGCGATACACTGCGCATCTCTTTGGCTGCCGATCCAGTTGAAGAGATCAAAGTGGGTTTCGATATTCTTAAATCTCTGCGCATTCGCTCACGTGGCATCAACTTTATTGCTTGCCCGAGCTGTTCACGTCAAGAATTTGATGTGATAGGCACCGTAAATGCACTTGAAGAACGGCTAGAAGACATCATTACACCGATGGATGTGTCTATCATCGGTTGTGTGGTCAATGGGCCTGGTGAAGCTGAGGTTTCCCATTTAGGGCTTGCAGGTAGCAATAAGAAGAGTGCGTTTTATGAAGACGGTAAACGTCAGAAAGAGCGCTTTGATAACAACAATCTTGTTGATCAGCTAGAAGCTAAGATCCGTGCAAAAGCATCTGTAATGGATAGCGAAAATCGCATCGAAGTGAAAGTACAAGATTAATCTCAACGATAATTACGGTAAGTATTGTGGCAAAAACAATTCAAGCAATTCGAGGTATGAACGACTGCCTCCCAACTCAGTCGCCACTGTGGCAGAAACTAGAAAACACAGTAAAAAATGTAGTTAGCGCATACGGTTATAACGAAGTGCGCATGCCAATCGTTGAGATGACACACCTATTTAGCCGCGCCATTGGTGAAGTGACCGATGTGGTTGAAAAAGAGATGTATACCTTCGAAGATCGCAATGGTGACAGCCTAACTCTTCGTCCAGAAGGGACGGCGGGTTGTGTGCGAGCTGGGATTGAAAACGGGTTACTTTACAACCAAGAACAACGTTTGTGGTACATGGGCCCTATGTTCCGTCATGAACGTCCGCAAAAAGGACGTTACCGTCAGTTCCACCAATGTGGCGTGGAAGTGTTTGGCCTCAACGGTCCAGACGTTGACGCAGAACTTATTATGATGACGGCACGTCTGTGGCGCGAGTTAGGCATTGAGAAACATGTGCGCCTCGAACTGAACTCAATTGGTTCGCTAGAAGCACGAACGAACTACCGTACAGCACTGATCGAATTCCTAGAGCAGCATATGGATATTCTGGATGATGATTGTAAACGCCGTATGCATACCAATCCGCTGCGTGTTCTTGATACTAAAAACCCAGACGTACAAGCGATTTTAGGTGATGCTCCTCGCCTTTCTGACCACTTAGATGAAGAATCTAAGCAACATTTTACCGGTCTGTGTGAACTTCTTGATGCAGCTGGCATCGAATACACAGTCAACGAGCGTCTTGTTCGTGGCTTGGACTACTACAACCGCACGGTATTCGAGTGGATCACTGAGAGCCTAGGTGCTCAAGGCACAGTATGTGGTGGTGGTCGTTACGATGGTCTTGTAGAGCAATTAGGGGGTAAACCAACACCAGCAGTTGGCTTTGCCATGGGCTTAGAGCGTCTAGTACTGATGTTAGAAACGTTGGAACTGACAGATGTTCGTCGCAGTGTTGACGTGTACGTAGTAACAGCAGGCGAAGGCACCATGATGGCAGGAATGAAGCTAGCAGAACAGCTTCGTGAGTCTATCCCTGGCGTTCGTGTGATGAATCACTTCGGTGGCGGTAACTTCAAGAAACAGTTTAAACGCGCAGACAAGGTTGGTGCTGTTGTAGCATTGGTTTTGGGCGAAAACGAAGTGGCGGATAATACCGTAGTACTGAAAGACTTGGCTGGTGGTGAGCAAGAAACTTACAATCAGGCCGAAGTTGCCGAAAAGATCGCAGCATTAATTTAAGGCTTTTAGTAAGCTAGCAAAAATTACATCCTAGTTCGTAAACTAAGGCTCCCAAATGTGGAGCCTTTAAACGAAATAGGAACAATGGCAGTTAAGCTGCCATTTACATGTTTTAAGAGGACAGGAAGTGGAACTTTACGATACTGAAGAACAACAAGTTGAAGCGATTAAAGACTGGTGGAAGGAAAATGGTAAAGCCGTCATCATCGGTGCGGTTGTTGGCTTAGGTGGCCTATTTGGCTGGCGTTATTACCAGGATTCTGTGATTCAGGCGAGTGAAACCGCTTCTCAAAGCTATACGACAGCAATGAACGCGTTGCAAGAGAAGGGGGTTGATGCGCAAGCAGACGTCCAATCTTTTATCGAGTCAAGCGAAGCGAAAGAATATTCAGTATTGGCTGCCTTGCAATTAGCGAAAGCACAGGTTGAGGCGCAAGACCTCTCAGCTGCGCTTGAGCAACTCAAATGGGCTCAAAGTAATACACAAGATGTAGCGCTATCGCCACTTATCAGCTACCGAATTGCTCGTATTGAAACTGAAATGGGTAACTTTGACGCCGCAAATGCAACGTTAGGTAAAGTAACAGATCCTGCGTGGAACGGTCGTGTTGCTGAACTTCGCGGGGATATTGCACTTCGCCAAGACGATCAAGATGCCGCTTACGCAGCGTACACGGAAGCGCAGCAAGCAGCAGACGCAAGCCCAACGCTACAAATGAAATTGGACGATTTGGCGAAATAAGGACCGTATTAAATGAAAAGAGTCTTTAAGAAAGCCTTGTTAGGGGCGTTAACAATGGGAATGCTTGCCGGGTGTGCTGGTGAAAAAGATACCATTGTTATGGCCCCATTGCCTCAGGTAGAGAGTGAATTTACACCTAATAGTAAATGGAGTACATCGATTGGTGATGGTGTTGACCATTACTTCTCTAAACTATCTCCAGTATTTGCGAATGACACCTTATTCGTCGCAAGTCGTGATGGTCAAGTTAAAGCTCTGGATCCTGAAAACGGCAAGCCATATTGGCAAGTGAATCTAGAAGAAGACGTGATTGCGCGTCTTTCTGGTGGTATCACGGCCGCTTACGGATACCTTTACATTGGCTCAGAGAATGGTGAGGCCATTTCTCTTGATCAAGAAACGGGTGAAGTAGTATGGCGAGTGAAAGTTGCTGGTGAAGTTCTGGCTAAGCCTGTGGCTGACTCTAATTTGATCATGGTCAATACCAGCCGAGGTATGTTGATAGCACTTGATAAGGACACTGGTGAGCAGCGTTGGGCGCTAAGCACGGAAGTGCCAAACCTTACCTTGCGTGGTGATAGCACGCCGACTGCGATTGGCGGTGGTGTTTTCTGGGGAACAGCGAACGGTCGACTAGCGGCAGCAATTGTTGAGCGTGGGCAGCTGATTTGGCAACAGCCAGTTGGCACACCAAAAGGTGCAACGGAGATTGATCGCCTAGTGGATGTCGACTCTTCTCCTATTGTTCTTGGCGGTACTCTTTTTACCATCGGTTACAACGGCCAGTTGATGGCGATCGATCTGCGCTCTGCAAATCCACTCTGGAAGCGTAATTATTCATCAGCGACTGATATTGCAACCGATGGTAGCCGTATTTTCGTTATTACTGAAAAAGATCATCTTGTCGCAGTTGACTCCCGCAGCGGTACAGAATTGTGGAAAAATAGTTTACTTGAGCATCGTCAGTTAACGGCGCCGGTCATTGTTGGTAATTATCTTGTCGTCGGTGACTCGCTTGGCTATTTACACTGGATGGACCGCTCGACCGGTGAATTCGTCGCACAGCAGTTTGTCGATGATAGCGGTTTTGCTGTTGGTCCAACGTTATTATCCGATGGTTATGTGATTATTACTCGCAACGGCGATGTAAAGAAACTAACCATTAACGAATAATAACGTGATATAATTCACATTCGGCTCCTGGTTGGTGACAGCTAGGAGCCGTTTTGTTGTTTGAATTTATTAACCCTGACGTGGTTATAGGTAAAGAGCTGGTTTGAGCTGGTTTGAGCTGGCATCGAGCAAGTCGTTACCTATAACTACAGAAGAAAGATTATTGTAGAGGTTGTTATGGTACCTGTTGTTGCTCTAGTAGGGCGTCCGAACGTAGGTAAATCTACACTATTTAACCGATTGACACGTACCCGTGACGCGTTGGTCGCGGATTTTCCAGGCCTAACGCGAGACCGTAAATATGGCCAGGCGAGACTTGGTGAAGAGCACGAATTTATTGTGATCGATACTGGTGGTATTGATGGAACAGAAGAAGGCGTGGAAACAAAAATGGCAGCACAGTCGTTAGCCGCTATTGATGAAGCTGATGTTGTGTTGTTTCTTGTTGACGGCCGTGCAGGTCTGACCCCTTCGGATGCCGCGATCGCGGCGCACCTACGTAAAGCCGAAAAACCAGCAATGCTGGTGGTAAATAAAATTGATGGTATTGATGCAGATGCGGCTTGTGCTGACTTTTGGCAATTGGGCGTAGAAGATATGTACCAAATTGCTGCGGCTCATGGTCGTGGTGTAACCGCATTGCTTGAGCGAGCGTTGTCTCCATTTTTCGATGATTTGCTAACCAGTGAATCTGAAGAAGGTGCAATTGAAGATCTGACAGAATTTGAAGATGCTGAAATTGAACCAGAAGAATACACAGAAGAAGAGGCCGAGCAAGAGTTTCAACGTCTTCAAGATCAGCCGATAAAGTTAGCTATCATCGGTCGTCCAAACGTGGGTAAATCGACGTTGACGAACCGTATCTTAGGTGAAGAGCGTGTGGTTGTGTACGATATGCCAGGCACCACGCGTGATTCAATTTATATCCCGATGGAACGTGATGGCCGTGAATATGTATTAATTGATACCGCAGGTGTTCGTCGCCGTGGCCGCATCAATGAAACGGTTGAGAAGTTCTCCGTTGTTAAAACTTTGAAAGCGGTAGAAGATGCGAACGTCGTGCTATTGGTTGTTGATGCACGCGAAAACATTTCAGATCAAGACTTGAGCTTACTAGGTTTCGCTCTGAATGCTGGTCGCTCAATTGTTATCGCTGTTAATAAGTGGGATGGCTTAGATAGTGAAGTGAAAGAAAATGTGAAGAAAGAGCTAGACCGTCGTCTAGGCTTTGTTGACTTTGCACGTATTCACTTTATTTCAGCATTACATGGTACTGGTGTTGGGCACTTGTTCGAGTCTATTCAAGAGGCATATAAGTCTGCGACGACTCGCGTTGGTACCTCAGTTCTGACGCGTATCATGAAAATGGCAGTGGATGATCACCAACCACCTATGGTTCGCGGTCGCCGTATTAAACTAAAATACGCACACGCAGGTGGTTACAACCCACCGATCGTGGTAATTCACGGTAACATGGTTCGTGAATTACCAGACTCGTATAAACGCTATCTGATGAACTACTTCCGTAAATCTCTGGAAATAATGGGGACACCGATTCGCATTAACTTCCACAACAGCGACAACCCATACGAGAACCGTACGAACAAGCTTACGTTGTCTCAAGAACGTAAACGCAAGCGTATGATGTCTGCGGTGAAAAACCGCAACAAATAATTGAACTCAAATACCCAAGTCTCTACTTGGGTATTTTTTTATATAAGAAGTAATGACAAACATGACTATCAAAGCAACAAAAATCCGTTTTTGTCACCAAACCTGGCATTTAGAAGTACAAGTACAACTTGTTAAATCGACAAATGATGTGACTTATATCGTTTCTGATCTAACCCCTTTTCATCCTGTTAGCCATATTTGGCCTGATCACCCAGCAGATAAAGGTTTTTTAAAAGCCAATGGTCTTACTTATGAAGTGATGGACTGCCAAGTTGGCGCTATTGAAGTTGCGACAGGAGAGCTCTATGTGGGCTCGTCTATTCCGGTAAAACGAGATGCACACGACTGGACGTTTGTCGTCGTGCATGTGTTAGCTCACACTGACTTGGTTAAGGTTGGTGATAGTATTGAGTTAGAAGTTGATAAAGAGCACCAACAGGCACTCAGTCGAGGTCATAGTGCGGGACACCTCGCTTACTTGGCTTTAAATAAAGTATTAGCGGAAGACTACTGGCGAAAGGACGCAGACCGTAAAGATCCTCACGGTCACTATGATTTTAATAGCTACGCGCAAGTCAGCAGTTTTGTCACACCGGATAAATGTCTAGATACGTATCGTTTAGGTAAAACACTCCGTAAAAAAGGGTTAAACAGTGCAAACATGCTAGAGGACCTTCAAGATATCGCGCTGAAGGTGAATGTCCAACTTCATAACTGGCTTCAGCGTGATGAGGCGATTGTTATAGACTGTCATGGTGATAACTTGACGGATTCACGTTATTGGAAGTGTGACTTAGGGGAAGACGAAATTGCTGTTATCCCTTGTGGTGGCACGCATTCAAGCCATTTGAAGGCGTTTGGTTCTATTCAGGTAAGGTTAGTTGAACTCGACTCTCAAACGATTGAAATGTACACCGATGTAAAGGCTCTCTTGTAGGGAATGGATCTTTTTATAAAGTTCTAAAAAATATTGATTTAAAATCAGTTAATAGATATTAATGTTGCTTTAAATTGAAATGCAGAATATGTAACTTATGCTTTCGGTGAGTGGTTATATAAATATTCTTTTAATAGGTGATCGCTGATCAAAGAGTAAATATCAGATGATCAGAACAGGATCTTTTTGAATCGAAACTATGGATGGTAACCAAAGCCAGCTAGAGCGGTGATGACGTTCAACGTGGAAAATACGATACTCAAATCGCTTCAAGATGTAGGGTTAGAGTACTCGTGCTGAACCGCAGATTGTGTGGTTATTTAGGTATAGAATAGAAGCACAAATAAACTGATGGAAAGTGATATGCAGCAGAATGTTTGCCCGACTTGTAAAGTCGAATTGGAATGGACAGGCCAATACTACTGTAGCCAGTGTGAGTCAGGCTTCAAAAAAGTAGGATTTTGCCCCGATTGTGAAGCTGAATTAGAGAAGCTACAAGCCTGTGGAGCCGCCAGTTATTTTTGCAATACATGCAGTGAACTCAAATCAAAATCGCGTGTTCGGTTTGAGTTCCAGAAAATCAATTAACTAAAATCGGATTAGTTAACCGTAGAGCGAATTTCGCCTTCGGCTAAACGGGTGATTAATACCTCACTCGCTTTTACATCTGAAGCTTGAGTGACCACCTTACCTTGCTCTGTTTGAGTGATCGAGTAGCCGCGCTTTAATGTGGCCAGCGGACTGACGGTATCCAGTTTTTCTGCGGCCATCGCAAGTTGATGGCGCATAGTCAGTAACTTGCGATCCATAGCATCCATCAGCTTTTGCTCAACACGCTCTAATTTGGACTTCTGCTCGCCAAGGCGTGTTACAGGAGAATTCAATTGCAGTCGGTAATGTCGACGTTCGATGCTCTGTTGGCGCAAGGCAATAAAACGACGCATTGCTCGCTGTAAGCGCATGTCTAAATCATCGAGTTGTTGAGATTGCCGCTGCAAGCGGTAGCTTGGGTGGTGTCGCTCTAAACGGTGCATTAATTGCGCAGATTGCTGCTTTTGTTGTGCTAGGTAGTAACGCATCGCGCTTGCTAACTTATGTTGGCGAGTAACTAAAGCTTGATCTTTGTGGCTGTTGTCACGGCTGACTAGCTCAGCGGCTGCTGATGGGGTAGGCGCGCGTACATCGGCGACAAAATCGGCTATTGTCACGTCTACTTCATGTCCAACGGCGCTAATAATAGGAATTTGGCTTGCTGCAATCGTGCGAGCTAATATCTCGTTGTTAAAACACCATAAATCTTCTAATGAACCGCCCCCGCGGCCCACAATTAGCACATCACATTCATCACGGCTGTTGGCGCGACCAATCGCTTGTGCAATTTGAATGGCAGCTTCTTCACCTTGCACCACTGTCGGGTAAATCACAACGGGTAGGGAAGGATCACGGCGTTTCAATACGTCTAAGATGTCGTAAAGCGCGGCACCAGTTTTCGAGGTGATCACACCAACTCGTTTTGGATGCTCAGGCAAAAGCTGTTTATTGGTTTGCGCGAACAACCCTTCTGCAGCAAGCTTCATTTTCAGCTCTTCAAACTCTTGCTGAAGACGGCCATCACCTTCCGGTTGCATGCTTTCGATGATCAATTGGTAGTCACCGCGAGGCTCATAAAGAGACAGGCGAGCTTTTACTAGGACTTGATTACCATTTACAGGTTTGAAAGTCACACGGCGATTGTTACCACGGAACATGGCACATTTAACTTGAGCGCGAGAATCTTTAAGAGTGAGGTACCAGTGACCAGAGACAGGAGCTGAAAAGTTGGATATCTCTCCGACGAGCCAAACGATCCCCATTTCGTTTTCAAGGAGTAAACGAACTTCTGCGTTGAGACGAGAAACAGTAAAGATGTTTTGATTGGTCTTGGAGAGCACAGCTAATCTCTTAGACGTGAATATGGAAATTAGCCGCAATATAATACATAGCAAGGGGGGGATTGCAAGAAAAAAAGTAAAAAATTTGTGGTCAAGCGATTGCGTTAAACGTATAATCCCTCCGCAATATCTAATCCAAATGTAATTGGTTACTTAAAACTAGTTACCCTCATTATGCGAAACGATGAGATTGGATTGTTCTTTTTACTCCTCTAATTGTGAGATATTGCAAATGCTAAGAATTGCCAAAGAAGCGCTGACATTCGATGACGTACTACTGGTGCCAGCACACTCCACCGTTCTCCCAAACACAGCTGATCTTCGCACTCAGCTGACGAAAAATATCACCCTGAATATTCCGATGATTTCTGCGTCGATGGATACAGTGACGGAAGCCCGTCTAGCTATCGCACTTGCGCAGGAAGGTGGCATTGGCTTTATCCATAAGAACATGTCTATCGAGCAGCAAGCTGCCGAAGTTCGTAAAGTAAAGAAATTCGAAGCTGGTATGGTGACTGATGCGGTAACGGTCAACCCAGACGCAACGATTGCGGATGTTGTTGCACTAACCGAGAAGCATGGCTTTGCAGGCTTCCCTGTCGTGACTGAAAGCCATGAGCTTGTCGGTATCATTACTGGCCGTGATGTTCGTTTTGTGACAGACCTTTCTAAGAAAGTCTCTTCAGTAATGACGCCAAAAGAAAAACTGGCGGCAATTAAAGAAGGTGCAACACGTGAAGAAGTGCAAGAGAAAATGCACGAAGCTCGCGTGGAGAAAGTGCTGGTAGTGAACGATGAGTTTCAATTGACCGGTATGATCACGGCAAAAGACTTCCATAAAGCGGAACGTAAACCAAATTCATGTAAAGATGAACGTGGTCGTCTACGTGTTGGTGCAGCCGTTGGTGCTGGAGCTGGTAACGAAGAACGAGTAGCCGCATTAGTTGAAGCGGGCGTTGACGTATTACTGATTGACTCTTCACACGGTCACTCTGAAGGTGTTCTAACTCGAATTCGTGAAACTCGCGCCGCGTACCCAGATTTAGACATCATCGGGGGTAATGTTGCTACGGGGGCTGGTGCTAAAGCCCTAATTGAAGCTGGCGTAAGCGCTGTGAAAGTGGGTATCGGTCCTGGTTCTATCTGTACGACTCGTATTGTAACTGGCGTTGGTGTTCCTCAAATTACGGCAATTGCCGATGCAACAGAAGTGGCGAACGAGTACGGCATTCCTGTGATTGCAGATGGTGGTATTCGCTTTTCTGGTGATATCTGTAAAGCAATTGTTGCAGGCGCATCTTGTGTAATGGTCGGTTCTATGTTCGCAGGAACAGAAGAGTCGCCGGGCGAAGTCATTCTTTATAATGGTCGTTCTTACAAAGCTTACCGTGGAATGGGATCACTTGGTGCCATGTCACAAGGTTCTTCAGACCGTTATTTTCAGTCTGATAATGCCGCAGACAAGCTGGTACCAGAAGGCATTGAAGGTCGTATCGCACACAAAGGTCGTCTAAAAGAGATCGTACATCAACAAATGGGTGGTCTACGTTCAAGCATGGGGTTAACCGGCAGTGCAACAATCGAAGATATGCGCACTAAAGCAGAGTTCGTTCGTATCTCTGGTGCGGGTATGCAGGAGTCTCATGTACACGACGTTCAAATTACCAAGGAAGCGCCAAACTACCGTTTAGGCAACTAGCTAATAATAGCTTTACGTAAACGGTTGCTTTTTTCTTGAAGCATTAATAAGAGGCGAGTACACTCGCCTCTGTTTTAATCACTTAGCTTATAAAGACTGCTCAAAATGACTAAAAATATTCATGACCAACGTATTCTTATCTTGGACTTCGGTTCCCAATACACACAGTTAGTCGCTCGTCGCGTACGTGAAATCGGCGTTTACTGTGAACTGTGGAGCTGGGACGTCGAAGAAGCGGATATTCGTGAATTCAATCCAGACGGTATTATTCTCTCTGGTGGTCCTGAAAGTGTGACGGAAGAAAACTCTCCACGCGCTCCTCAATATGTATTTGACTCTGGCGTTCCTTTACTTGGCGTATGTTACGGCATGCAAACCATGGCGGAACAGTTGGGCGGGAAAGTAGCAGGCTCTAACGAACGTGAGTTCGGCTACGCTCAAGTTAAAGTTTCTACTGAATGTGCACTATTTAAAGATCTTGAAGCAACTCAAGATGTTTGGATGAGCCACGGTGATAAAGTTGTAGAAATCCCTGTTGATTTTGAACAAGTAGGTAACACAGAAACTTGTCCGTTTGCTGCGATGGCGAACGAAGAGAAGAAATATTACGGGGTTCAATTCCATCCAGAAGTCACGCACACCAAACAAGGTTTACAGATGCTAGAGAACTTTGTTCTTGGCGTATGTGGCTGTGAGCGTTTGTGGACATCTGAGTCTATTATCGAAGATGCTATCGCTCGTATTAAAGATCAAGTAGGTGACGATGAAGTTGTCCTAGGTCTATCTGGCGGTGTTGATTCTTCGGTCGTCGCCATGCTGGTTCACCGTGCAATCGGTGACAAATTAACGTGTGTATTCGTTGATAACGGCTTACTTCGTCTCAACGAAGGTCAGCAAGTTATGGAAATGTTTGGTGATAAATTTGGCCTAAACATCATCAAAGTTGACGCTGAAGAGCGCTTCTTAGAAGCGCTGAAAGGCAAATCGGATCCTGAAGAAAAACGTAAGGCAATTGGTCATATTTTCGTTGATGTGTTCGATGAAGAGTCTAAGAAGTTAGCCAATGCGAAGTGGTTGGCTCAAGGCACAATCTACCCTGATGTTATCGAGTCAGCAGCCTCTAAAACGGGTAAAGCGCACGTGATTAAATCACACCACAACGTGGGCGGTCTTCCTGAAGAGATGCAAATGGGTCTTGTTGAACCACTACGTGAGTTGTTTAAGGATGAAGTGCGTAAGATTGGCCTTGAGTTAGGTTTGCCATACAACATGCTTTACCGCCACCCATTCCCAGGGCCTGGTCTAGGGGTTCGTGTTCTTGGTGAAATCAAGAAAGAGTACTGTGACTTGCTGCGTCGTGCAGACGCTATCTTTATTGAAGAGCTTCACGCCGCAGACTTGTATAACAAGGTTTCTCAAGCATTCACCGTATTCTTACCTGTTCGTTCTGTTGGTGTGATGGGCGATGGTCGTAAGTACGACTGGGTTGTATCACTACGCGCGGTAGAAACGATCGACTTCATGACGGCACATTGGGCACATCTGCCATACGACTTCTTGGGTAAGGTTTCTAACCGTATCATCAACGAAGTTGAAGGTATTTCACGCGTTGTTTACGACATTTCTGGCAAACCGCCAGCGACGATCGAGTGGGAATAATTTACACTCGATTGTTCAATTTATAAAAACCAGCCTTCGGGCTGGTTTTTTTGTGCTTAAAAATAGTGAAGGGGGATTTTACTTTTTTATTGAGAGATATATACATACGTTGAAATTAAATATATATTCACTTTAAGTGTTTATATATCTAAAGGTGTTGCTATGGAACAGGCTGAAGTTACCTCTCTTATTCCCATCCTTATTACTCTTTTTCTTGCTCTTACTACGAGAAATGTGGTCGTTGGTTTATTTGCTGGCGTGGTCAGCGGTGTAGCCATGCTTGAAGGCACATTTATCGAGACAGGGCTGCTCGACTCGTTTAGTGCATTAATGAAAAGCTATCTTTTACCTCAGTTAACCGATAGCTATAACGCGGGTGTGATCCTTTTATTGGTCTTTATTGGTGGTTTTGTCGCGCTGATGGAAAAGTCGGGTGGTGGGGTAGCTTTTGCTAAAAAGGTGACTCAATGGGTCGCGAGCAAATGCCAAGCTCAGTTATCCGCATGGTTTGGTGGTGTGGTGATCTTTTTCTCCGACCTTGGTACACCATTGATTGTTGGCCCGGTTTTCCGTCCTTTATTTGATAAGCTGAAAGTGTCACGTCAAAAATTAGCGTTTATTATCGACTCTACTTCTTCACCGGTCGCAATTTTAATCCCTTTTATTGGATGGGGGGTGTATATCATGGGACTGATTCAAAAAGAGTTTACGGCGCTTGAGATCAGTATGAGTGATTGGGATGCGTTTATCGGTGCCATTCCTTATCAGTTCTACGCATTCCTAGCGATTGCAATTGTTCCGATTATCTCTTTCTTCAAACTGGACTTTGGCCCAATGGCAAAAGCAGAACAGTTAGCTGAGCAAGGTTCTGATTTTGGAAAAGTTCAGGAAACGATGAATGTTTTTTCGCATAAAAATTCAAAATCCAGTTTTGTGTGGGCTCCTTTATTAGTGATGTTGGTTGTGCTGTGCACCATTCTCATTCCGCATGGCTTCCCTTTACAAAAAGTAGCGGGTTCAACGTTTCGTGCCGCGCTTTCTTCTGCTTATTTCTTTGCCGCATTAACGTTGATTATGCTGATGGCATTTTACGGAGTAAGAAAGCTGTCTGATGGTATCCACGTATACCTCAAGGGGATGTCAAATATGATGTCGGTTGCGGTTATCTTGGTGTTGGCTTGGGCTCTGAGTTCTGTAGGTAAAGAGTTAGGTGCAGCTGCTTATATTGCAGAGCAAGCTCAGTCAGGTTTCCCTTATTGGTTATTACCTGCGGTTGCCTTTTTATTGGCCGGTGTTATTTCTTTTGCTACAGGATCTTCTTGGGGGACTTTTGCGATCATGATGCCGTTAGTGATCCCAACCGCAGTTGCGATAGATGCACCAATGTTGGTTTGCATTGGCGCAGTCCTATCAGGCGGCTTGTTTGGTGACCATTGCTCGCCTATCTCTGAAACCACGATTCTTTCTTCAACGGGCGCAGGCTGCGAGCAGTACGAACATTTCCGCACCCAATTGCCTTACGCAGTGTTGAATGGAGTGATCGCGTTAGGGTGTTTTCTTCTGGCTGGGATATCAGCGTCGCCAGTGATTGTACTTGCGGCGATTGTTATTCAATGTACGATTTATTTTACGTTGTCTAAACAAAAACAAACCAAGCGGTTAGATTCGGTTTCTGCAAAACAATAGAGTAAAAATCACATCAGAAGGAGGTGAAAAATCCTCCGCTTTTCTTTGAGTAAAGGTAACACTTTTCTTGTGAAAAAATGTCTGTAAGGACTTATTTCCTCATTTTGTCTCGCAGAATGAGCCCACTCCGCACAGTGTTTTGTGCATATGATCCACTATGTGTCTAGCTATCCCTTATATATCGTCAATACTGGAGACTAGACATGTTTGCACTCAAACATCTTCCTATTGCATTAAGTTGTGTCCTAGCGGCGCAAGCGAACGCAAGTATGAATATCCAACCTGATCCGCAAAACCCAAATGGCTACGTCATTGTTCGTGGTGATATTCAGGTTGCAGAGCAGAGTAAGACCTCTGATCCTATGTATGCGACTTGGTCACAAGCCCTAGAAACGCGGCCCAATTCTGTGGTTGAGGCCATTTTTCCAAGTGCGGTAACCAACCCAATAAACGTTAAACGTGTTGAGCGTGTGTTCCCTGAGGGAGAATGGAACTTCCTTACCCAAATGGCGGCACCAGAATACACTTATACGCGTTTCCTACGAGCAATCGGTAAGTTCCCAGCATTTTGTGGCGAGTATACCGATGGGCGCGATTCTGATGCGATTTGTAAAAAGTCGATCGTGACGGCGTTTGCTCACTTTGCTCAGGAAACCGGTGGTCATATTTCGATTGATAACGTCTCGGACAACCCACTTGGTTTGGAGGAGTGGCAACAAGCGTTGGTTCATGTACGTGAAATGGGCTGGTCAGAAGGTCAAGAGGGTTACACCACCGGTTGTGGCCAGAACGATTGGCAGAACAAGCGTTGGCCGTGTGAGCCAGGACAGGGTTATTTTGGGCGTGGTGCTAAACAACTGTCTTACCACTTTAACTATGGCGCGTTTTCTGAAGTGATGTTTGATGGCGATGCGTCTGTATTGCTGAAAAACCCAGGATTGGTTGCGGATTCATGGTTGAACTTGGCGTCGGCAATTTGGTTTTTCCTAACCCCACAAGCGCCTAAACCAGCAATGCTCCATGTGATTGACCGTACTTGGGTTCCTTCACAACGTGAACTTGATGCAGGCATTGGCTACGGCTTCGGAACCACAATTAACGTGATCAATGGTGGCATTGAATGTGGTGAGCAAAACAAAGATAAAGGTCAGCCTGTTAACCGTATCCGTTATTGGGAAGGTTTGGCAGCACACTACCAAATCCCAATCGAAGCCGATGAAACGAACACCTGTTGGCAGCAAACGCCTTACGGCAGCCTAAACCTAAATGGTGCGACAGACGTTCTGTACACGAACTGGGATGGTAACTGGAAGTACTATTCAGATCGCCCAGGCGGCCACTCGTTTGAATGTGAACTGGTTGGTTTCCAAACGGCATACTCGGCGCTGGTGGCTGGGGATTACGAAAAGTGTGTGACTAACTTCTACCAATCTCATGCAGGGTGGCCAGAAGTTCGCGTGGTTGATAAGTTAGCCCCAGTTGATCCGGTCGATCCACCGGTAGGAGGGGTGGCAGCTTGGGATATTGGCAAAGTGTATAACACTGGTGACCAAGTCTCTTATCAAGGTGCGGTTTACGAAGCGAAATGGTGGTCTCAAGGTAATGAGCCAACACAGGGGGACCCGTGGAAACTGGTTTCTGGTGTGCCTAGCGAGCCGCCTACAACGGAACCAGAGCCGCCAATCACTGAACCTGAGCCACCGGTAACCAAGCCAGAGCCACCAGTGACAGGCAACTTTATTCAGTGGGAACTGGGGGCGACTCAAGTGGCAAACGGAGAAAAAGTCACATACCAAGGCAAATGCTTTATTGCTAAAAACGGTCCAGGCGTGTGGGAGACGCCAACGCAGAGCAATTGGTTCTGGGATGAGATCGCTTGCCAATGACTGAGCGATAAGTAGCCTAACTCTCTATTAAGACTCTGCTTTTCTAGCGGGGTCTTTTTTACGCTGAAAGATGATTATTTATGGAATCTAAGTTTCCAATAATGGGTTTTCTCTTTTGCTGGGAGGTCCATTAAAATTCGCGCGCATTTTTTATCAATTTTTTTGAAAAGGTATTTGTACATGTCGACAAAACTGGCTAACCCTGCACCGCTAGGTCTAATGGGTTTCGGTATGACCACTATTCTGCTGAATATCCATAACGCGGGATTTTTCCCAATTGACTCGATGATTCTAGCGATGGGCATCTTTTACGGTGGCCTTAGCCAAGTAATCGTTGGCATCATGTGCTTTAAGCGCGGTGATACTTTCGGTACTACAGCGTTTAGTTCTTACGGTCTATTTTGGCTAACACTGGTTGGTTTAATCGTGATGCCATACATGGGCCTACCTGCAAGCCCTGCAAGTTTTATGGGATGGTATCTAGCACTATGGGGAATTTTCACTGGTTTCATGTTTATTGGCTCTCTGTGCTACCCAACCGCAAAACAAGTAGTATTTGGTTCTCTGACTATCTTGTTCTTTTTGCTTGCAGCGCGTGATTTCACTGGTAGTGAAGTGATCGGGACTATCGCAGGTTTCGAAGGCATCTTCTGTGGTGCTAGTGCGATTTACTTCGCAATGGCGCAAGTACTAAACAACGAGTTTGGTCGTGTTGTTCTACCCGTAGGTAAAGCAAAAGTCGCGCGTAAAGTTGAAGTCGTAGCGACAGCTTAATACGGAATAAATAACAAAAAGGGGATTAACCTATGGTTAATCCCCTTTTTTATACCCCAACAGGGCCACTGCTTTTTCTTATTGTTAAGGTAGTGCTAGGTTGACGGTTGTTCTATCGTATCCGTTGTACCGCTGTCTGCCGTTGGCGCTTTGCCGGTTTTACGCGTGTATTTCTCTTCCCAGTAATCCGCGCCTTTGATGCCCAGAGCAACAGGGTTAAAGGTAAAGTCGGTCACACCGCGTTTTTGTTGTTCTTCATAATCGCTCAGTGCTTTTAGTGCTGGCTTAGACATGAAGAAGATGATCAGGATACCGACAATGTTCAACCATGCCATTAAACCAACGCCGACGTCACCCATTGCCCAAGCTAAGTTAGCCGTTTTTACCGTTCCATAGAATACCGATGAAATGATCACCACTTTTAGAATGAACATCAATCCATTGACTTTGAACGTACGACGAATGTAAGCAATGTTGGTTTCTGCAATATAGTAGTACGCCAAAATCGTCGTAAAGGCGAAGAAGAACAGAGCGATTGCGATGAATGGTTTACCGACACTCGGTAGAGCACTTTCAATTGCCATTTGTGTAAACACAGGGCCATTTGCACCAATATCCGCAGGTAAGTTCTGCACGAGGAAGGTGCCTTCTATCGCACCATTTACGTTGTATGCACCAGTGATAAGAATCATAAATGCCGTTGCTGAACATACAAGTAATGTATCGATGTAGATAGAGAAAGACTGAACAAGACCTTGTTGAGCAGGGTGGTCTACACTTGCTGCGGCTGCTGCGTGCGGGCCTGTACCTTGGCCGGCTTCGTTAGAGTAAACCCCACGTTTTACCCCCCAACCGATGGCCGCACCAAAACCTGCCATCGGTGTGAACGCGTCACCGAGGATCATGCCGAAGATGCGTGGAACTTCACCGATATTAAGAAGAATAATGACAAATGCCGTGATGATGTAAGCCAGAGCCATGAATGGCACAACGATTTGAGTAAAGCTGGCAATACGTTTTACACCACCAAAGATGATGAAAGCGAGAATAATACAGACAACCGTACCAGTGAAAATTTTAGCAAAACTGAAAGTACCAATAGCGGTTTCAATCATGTCACCGGAACCAAATGCAGCTTCTACCGCGTTGCCGATACTGTTCGACTGAACGCCCGGCAGTAGAACCCCACATGCAAAGATGGTTGCGATAGCAAAGATCCAAGCGTACCATTTTTGACCCATCGCTTTTTCAATGTAATAAGCAGGGCCACCACGGAATTCGCCTTCGTCTTCTTCTTTATAAATTTGTGCGAGAGTTGATTCTGCATAGGCAGTTGCTGCGCCAAAGAAGGCAACAACCCACATCCAAAATACGGCACCAGGGCCACCAAAACCGATGGCAGCGGCTACGCCGGCAATGTTACCTGTACCAACACGGCCAGATAATGAAACGGCCAGCGCCTGAAATGATGATATTCCCTTTGTTGAACTCTTTCCTGATAGCAACAAGCGCCACATTTCAAAGAAGTGACGAATTTGCACAAAACGAGTCATGATGGAATAGAATAAGCCTGCCCCAAGGCACAAGTAGATCAGAGCTGGACTCCAGATAATTCCATTCAAAAAATCAACTAATGACTGCATGAGTATTTTCCCTGTTAGTTGTGTTTATGGTTGTTTTTCACCCAAAACATTACCCTTTATGTAATGCAATTGTTAACTTTTTTGGCTAAAAATCCTTGGTATCGTGATGATGAACACAGAATAACTAGATGTTGTTAAAATTTGGTTCCTACTGCTTATTCGTCATTTTTAAGTCGTAAGATTTGTGTTTGATTAAATATGCAGCACGGTTTCATTGAAGTGTGCTGCCGTTTAGGTGAGTTAAAAATGCCAATTGTTATGCGCTTTGTGGAGTAATTAACTGTTGCTTTTGGTTCAATTTCGCGTTTAAGCATAGCGGTACAAGTTGAGTGCAGCGTTATCCATTACTTTTATTTTTTCTCCTAGCATGATGCTTGCCAAAAGTTGACCTGAGCCACAAGCCATGGTCCATCCTAGTGTGCCGTGGCCAGTATTAGTAAAAAGGTTACTGTAAGGGGTGGCACCGATGATAGGAGTGCCGTCGGGCGTCATTGGTCTAAATCCACTCCAAAACTCTGCTTGGTTGAAGTCTCCGCCGCGAGGGAAAAGATCACGGATAACCATTTCGATGGTGTCTTTTCTCTTTTGTGGGAGAGAAGCGTCGAATCCGGCGAGCTCTGCTGTCCCTGCTACACGAATTCTGTCATCAAAGCGGGTCATGGCGACTTTATAGGTCTCATCCATCACCGTGGAACGAGGAGCCCATTGTGCGTCTTTGAGAGGAATGGTGAGTGAATATCCTTTAACAGGATAAACCGGGATATCAATCTCGAGCTGTTTGAGTAGTGGCGTAGAATAGCTGCCAGAGGCGATAACAAATTGGTCTGCTTTGAATAACCCACGGTTCGTTTGGACACCTGTGACCTTTTTGCCTGCCGTAACCCAATTGCTCACTCCGGTATCGAACTCGAATCTGACGCCGTGGTTCTTTGCGAGCTCTGTTAGCTGTTGGCAAAACTGATAACAGTCCCCCGTTTCGTCATCGGGAAGATGCAAGCCGCCGACTAATTTGTCTTTCATTAGAGCCAGTCCAGGCTCTTGTCCAATGCAGCGTTCTACGTCCATCAGCTCAAATCGGGTTCCGCTCTGCTGCAGAAGCTGCACGTCTTTTTCTATCGCATCGAGTTGTTTAGGGGTGCGGAATAATTGCAGTGTCCCAAACTGGCGACCTTGATATTCAATGGCATGCTCTTGACGTAATTGTTCTAGGCACTGACGGCTGTGATTCGCAATGGAAAGCATGCGGGCTTTGTTAATCTGATAGCGCGGCAGGTTACAGTTCGCCACCATCTTACTTGCCCAACGGATCATCTCTGCATTGATAGACGGTTTGATTTTGAGTGGCGCGTGCTCTTCCATTAACCACTTGATGGCTTTAACAGGAATACCAGGTGCAGCCCAAGGGGAAGAATAGCCATAAGAGATTTGCCCTGCATTGGCGAAACTTGTTTCCATTGCGCTGCTGGGTTGGCGATCAATAACGGTGACTTGATAGCCTGCTTGAGATAAATACCAAGCAGAAGTTAAGCCGATAACGCCGCTGCCGACTACGATGACTTCCATTGATGTACTCCACACATTTATCAGTAGTGGTTAGTTTCTTTTCTTTACCTTTTGTTAACAATCGATATAAATTACATACAGCATTTAGAAAAACTATAGGCTTAAGGATGAGAGGTAATCGGATAAGTGGCTTATGGCTGTTTACTCAAGTGGCGGAGCATCAGACTTTTACTGGTGCTGCGAGGTTTTTACACCTTACGACCGGAGCGGTTAGTCAGCAAATTATTCAGTTAGAAGCGTCGTTAGGTTTTACTTTGTTTGAACGGCATTCTCGCGGTATTCGTTTAACCGCAAAAGGCGGTCAATTGCACCAAGCGACGCAGTTTCATTTTTCAGAGTTAAGTAAACTGCTTGATGAGTTGAAAGCTGAAAAGCACACCAATGAAATTCGTTTAAAGCTCACCCCTTCTTTCGCTTTCAAATGGTTGGTTCCGAAATTAGAGAGTTTTCATCACGATAATCCAGATATCCAAGTACAAATTTTTGCGGAAGGGGCCTTGGTAAATAGTGAACGAAAAGACTATGACGTCGCTATTGACTACGGGCTTCATCCATACCGAGACTGCAATGCAGAATTGATCCTCGATGAACAATTGCTGCCCGTGATGAGCCCAAAATACCTTGAGGATCATCTGTGGCTAAAAGCCCCTTTGAATGGTCAAAAAGGGTTAATGTCGTCAGAGCAGTGGCAGAAGGCGACGTTACTCCACGATGCGATGCCGTGGGAAAAAGCGACGCGTGACTATGAGTGGTTGTATTGGGCATCCAATATGGGGGTAGACTTGAAAACCGATGTCGGACACTTTTTCAACCGAACCGATATGGCGATGTCAGCAGCAGAAGCAGGGGTTGGCATTGCGATGGCAAGACTGGCGCTCCTCGACGATGAGTTGACGACGCAGCGTTTGGTTTCACCATTTGAGCCGATTCCGGCCAATGCTGGGTATTATTTGATCATGAACACACGTACTCATGCTACGGAAACGTTTCGAACTTGGCTGTTGCAACAATTGGGCTAGCATTTTATCTCTCTGTGAGTTATCCCTGTGTTCTTGGCTGAGAAAAACGGCAATATAACGTGATACCTCAAATAACACTGGGATACGATCACTAGAGCACCTTAGTGTGATTTTAAGGTGTGAATTAAATTAGACAAACATGCAGGGAAGAACATGAAAGACGAAACGCTGTCGATCCATTACGGCTATGAAACGGATCCAACCACCAAATCTGTTGCTACTCCAATTTATCAAACGGTCGCTTATGAATTTGAGAACGCCCAACACGGCGCTGATCTCTTCAACCTCGAAGTTCCAGGGAATATTTATACTCGCATCATGAACCCCACTAATGATGTACTTGAAAAGCGCATGGCCGCTTTAGAGGGAGGCATCGCGGGGTTGGTCGTCAGCGCAGGGAGCGCTGCGATTAACTATGCGATCCTGACACTGGCGCAAGCAGGCGATAACATCGTCTCTACACCGCAGCTTTATGGTGGCACTTACACCTTGTTCGCTCACATGTTGCCAAATCAAGGCATTCAGGTGAAGTTTGCTAAAGACGATAAGCCAGAAAGCTTGGCGGAACTGATTGATGAGAATACCAAAGCGGTGTATTGCGAGAGCATTGGTAACCCTGCCGGGAATATCATTGATCTAGAACGCGTGGCCGAGCTTGCTCATGCGCAAGGTGTCCCTGTGATAGTGGATAATACCGTTGCAACACCAGTGTTGTGTAAACCGATTGAATTTGGCGCGGATATCGTGGTGCACTCGCTAACAAAATACGTTGGTGGCCACGGCACAACACTCGGCGGCGTGATAGTCGATTCTGGCAAGTTCCCTTGGGCGCTACACAAAGAACGCTTCCCAGTATTCAACCAACCCGAGCCTTCTTATCATGGGGTGGTGTATACCGAAGCGTTTGGTGAAGCCGCGTTTATCGGACGCGCACGAACCGTACCACTGCGTAATACTGGCTCGGCTTTATCACCAATGAACGCGTTTATGCTGATGCAAGGATTAGAAACGCTCTCGCTACGGATGGAGCGCCATACCGAGAACGCACTCAAAGTCGCTGAATTTTTGGAACAACATGACAAAGTGAGTTGGGTCAGCTACGCCGGATTACCAAGTTCAAAACACTTCCCGCTCGCAGAAAAATACATGAAATGTAAGCCTTCGGCGATTTTGTCGTTTGGTTTGAAAGACGGTTATGAAGCGGGGGTGCGTTTTTATGATGCACTAACAATATTTAAACGCTTGGTGAATATTGGTGATGCGAAGTCACTGGCTTGTCACCCAGCGTCGACGACCCATCGCCAGCTGAGTGAAGCGGAACAAAAGCAAGCTGGAGTGTCACCTGAGATGATCCGTTTATCCGTCGGTATTGAACATATCGATGATATTTTAGCGGATTTAGAGCAAGCGCTAAACGCGTAAAAAAAAACTGATATAACGCTTTTGGGTTCCCATAGGCCAGCCTAGTAAAAGGCTGGCCTTATTGTATTTTTAATGATTTATTTCTTTTGGGTTGTGGTATGACAAAAGCTCATATGGGGTGAGTTTTATTCTCTTGTTCTTGCTGCCTTTACTCCTGATGATGTGGATGAATGTTGAACAGAGGAAGGGACTCAGATGTCGAATGTCTTTCATCGTTATTGTCACAACACACTACCAACTATCGACTATGGTGAAGGGGTTTACCTGTTTGATAAGCAAGGTAAGCAGTATCTCGATGTTTGTGGCGGCGCTGCGGTATCAAACCTTGGTCATAGCCATCGAGCCGTTAAGCAAGCCATGTTGGATCAAATTGAGCGCGTGCCGTTTGCCCATACTGGCTTTTTTACTAGTGAGAGTAGTGAGCGATTGGCGGAGCTGATTTGTCAGCACATGTCACCGCAATTTAATCACGTTTATTTAGTAAGTGGTGGCTCGGAGGCTATGGAATCGGCATTAAAAATGGCGCGTCAGTATTTTGTGGAAGCCGGAAAACCAGAGAAAAATCAGTTTATTGCTCGGCGACAGAGTTATCACGGTAATACGCTCGGTGCTTTGGCGGTGGGAGGGAATGAGTGGCGACGTGAACCTTTCAAACCCATTTTAGCACCCAGCCATCATATCGCACCTTGTTACGCTTATCGTCATCAGCAGCATCATGAGTCAGAGTTGGAGTACTCACTGCGCGCGGCAAATGAGTTAGAAGCGAAAATTCTCGAGTTGGGTGCAGAGAAAGTTATGGCCTTTGTGGTGGAGCCTATTGTAGGGGCGACGGCAGGTGCGGTGCCGGCAACTCAAGGTTACCTTACCCGTATTCGTGAGATCTGCGATCAATATGAGGTGTTGCTTATCATGGACGAAGTGATGTGCGGCGTGGGTCGAAGTGGGCGTTTTTTTGCTTTTGAACAAGAAGGTGCGGAGCCAGACCTTGTCTGTTTGGCGAAAGGGCTCGGTGCGGGGTATCAACCTATCGGTGCCGTAGTCGTGAATGACAACGTTTACCAAGCGATTGAAACCGGCAGTGGTTTTTTCCAACATGGACATACCTTTATGGCGCATCCCGTCGCTTGCGCGGCAGCGGTGGCGACAATTGAAACCATTTTCCAAGAAGACTTATTAGCCTCGGTTAATCAACAAGGGGCTCTTTTGTACAATGAGTTAATGGCAGCGTTGTCTCACTTGCCGTATATCGGAGATATCCGTGGGAAAGGATTATTTTTAGGCATTGAGTTAGTCGCGGATAAAGAGACCAAAGCACCGTTAAACAAAGCAACATTGGCAGATAAACGCATCAAACAGCAAGCGATGAAAAATGGACTCATGTGCTATCCAATGGGCGGCACGATTGACGGGATAAACGGACATCATATTTTGCTTGCTCCCCCTTTCATTATCCAGCCGCAACAGATTGACGAGCTAGTGGACAAATTAGCAGATACGTTAAACGAGGTCGCAAAAACATGGACGTAGAAAGAACGTTTACGAGGGAGCCGATCGCGCTTATCGTTGCGCCAAACGGTGCAAGGAAGAGTAAACAAGATCACGTTAACTTACCGATGACAATTGACGAGTTAGTTGCTGAAGCGATAGCGTGCCAAACGGCAGGGGCTGCCATGATCCATCTGCATGCCAGAGACGCCAATGGATGCCATTCATTAGACATTGCAGAGAACATGGCGATATACCAAGCCGTGAAAGAAGCGGTAGGAGAGGCGATGCTCGTCCAGCTCACCACCGAAGCGGTCGGCATATATACCCGACAACAACAAATGGCAGTCGTTAAAGCACTGAGGCCGGAAGCGGCTTCTTTTGCTTTGAGGGAATTGATCCCTGATAGTGGGTACGAAAATGAAGGAAGCGCCTTTTTTTACTGGGTGGCAGAGCAAAACATCCTGAGTCAAATCATTCTCTACGATCAGGCTGATATTGAACGCTATTTCTCACTGCGTGAGCGAGGCGTATTACCAATACATAATCAGCATGCGTTGGTGGTGCTAGGTCGTTATCAGCACGCACAACAATCGTGTCCATGGGATTTAAGAGGCTTGAGTTTGGAGCGTTTTATGGAACAAAAGGTGCGATGTGCGGTTTGTGCTTTCGGTGCGAAAGAGCAAGATTGTTTGACCAGTGCGATGTTATTGGGGCTAGATGTTAGAGTCGGGTTTGAAAACAATCATAGTGATGCAAGCGGCAAGTTGGCTCGGAGCAATGCTGCGCAAGTTGAAGCGTTAAGTAAGATAAGTCAACATTTGAAGATTCCGTTACACAATGCCCACTCATGGCATAACGCCTTACAGGTCACGAGATAGAAATAGAAAAAGGCACCAATGGCGCCTTTTATTGTTTTTTTTCGTTAACTTTCTGGCTGTATTACCGACTGTCGCGCTGGGTGTGTAACGAATACGGCGATCACGGCTGTAATTGCCAATGCAAAACAGTAATAAGAGTTGGCAACCACTTCGAGTGGAGACAAATTAAATACTGAGCCGAGTAACAGTACTTGAGCACCGTATGGTAAAACACCTTGAACCACGCACGAAAAAATATCCAACAAACTTGCCGAGCGACGAGGAGAGATATTGTTCTCTTCTGCTAACTGACGCGCAACACTGCCCGATACAATGATAGCCACGGTATTGTTAGCCGTACAGCCATTAACCATCGAAACCAGACCAGCAATGCCCAATTCACTTGCACGGCTGTTTGCGTGCTTAGAGTGGCGAGAGCCAAATGTGTGGATCAGGTTGCTGATTAAATTGGTCAAAAATGCAAGGCCTCCTTGACGACGCATGAGTTCACTCAGGCCACCGATCAGCATCGAGAGTAGGAAAATCTCCTGCATATTACCAAAGCCGGTGTATACGTCTTGCGCTAAGTTTGTCAGTCCATAATCATCAATCGACGCTAAGCTCACACTACCAGCTAACAAAATACCGATAGACAGCACAACAAATACATTTACCCCAGATATCGCCAAAATCAAAATAGTCACGTATGGCAGCACTTTCAGCCATTCAATGGCGCCAGTCTCAGGTACTTGGGTTGCGGTACTGTTGAAAGCAAAAATAACAATAGCGACCATTGCCGCAGGCAAGGCAATACGAATGTTTTCTTTAAACTTGTCTTTCATCTCACAGCCCTGAGAGCGAGTCGACGCGATGGTCGTATCAGAGATAATCGACAGGTTGTCACCAAACATCGCCCCACTTAGTACGACACCAGCTGTTAATGGCAAGCTCATGCCAGCAGACTCTGCAATCCCCAAGGCTACAGGAGCGACGGCCGCAATGGTTCCCATTGAGGTTCCCATAGCGGTGGCGATGAAAGCCGAGATCAGAAAGACTCCCGGTAAGATCATGCTTGTAGGGATGGCAGATAAGCCGAGGTTTACCGTTGCATCTACGCCTCCAGAGGCTTTTGCCACGGCGGCAAATGCGCCAGCAAGCAAGTAAATCATACACATAGCAATAATATCTTGATGACCTACGCCACGCATAAAGTGTTCAATAGAGCGGTTGAGCTTATCTTTACTTAGAAGAAAGGCAACGATGATTGCAGGCAATACCGCGATTGGAGCGGGCAACTGATAGAACGCAAATTCAACGCCCTGAAGAGACAAGTATGTACCTACACCAATAAAAAGCGCAAGAAAGACAATAAGAGGGATCAGTGCTACCGCAGAAGGTGTGATTGTTTTAGCTGTGTGCTGGGAACCGGACATGTAAACGACAATATTAATAATAAGAGAGAAGAGCAGACTAATCTCACATTTATGCATTGTCAACGTCTGGACGTCTAAATGGCTGTTGATTTTTTTCCTGACGAATAAGAGAAAAAGCTCGTGTTACATATCCAATTGATACCACGAGCTTTTATGTTGGCTAACGTGATTGCGTCGATTTGGCTTTTTTGCGCTTGATGACCCCAAAGAGCATCCACATAAACAGAATTGCAGCGAGTGCCCAAACAAGATATTTGTGCTCGGTATACAGGTTGCTAAGCAAGCTAAGGTGTTCGAAGGCATAGTTGGTAAACAAACTGAATACCAACACCCAGACTGTTGCTGCGAGTGCATTGCCGATTAAGAACTCTTTACGTGGCATCTTAGCAATGCCACAGGCAAGGGGCATAAATTGCTTCATGCCTTCAATAAAGCGACTTACCACCAAACATGTTGGCCCGTATTTTTGGATGGAGAGTTGAAGCGTCTGCATTTTTGGCCCAGAAATGTAGCCCTTTTTATCCAGCCAACCTTCAAAGTAGTAACCGATTAGGTAGCCACAGGTATTGCCCAAAAAGCAGCTCAACCAAGACACCATCATCACCATACTTAAGCTCATGACCTGTTCTGAAGAAAGGAGCGATGCTGCGATCATCAGAGACTGTCCTGGCATTGGAATGCCTACCCCCTCAAGAAAGATACTGACGATAAGCGCAAGATAGCCATATTGCTCCAGCAAAGGCTTCATGGACATGAGTAGATCGTTGATATGTTCCAAAAGCTTTCCCCTAATGAAGGCGAAACGAAGATGGAGTGATACTCCGATTGTATTATCCGGTCAATTGTTGTTTCTCAAAAGCACGGAAACTGACATCGTTTTAATAATTCTGGCTAACTTTACGTCGAAGATAAAGAACCCTCGCCAGCCATCGCAGGTGAAAAGCTAACGAGGTGTTGCCACTATTCTTTTGCTTTGGTGAATGCACCATACAAATCGAGGCGGCGATGACGTAAGTTGGTCACTGAGCCTTCGGTATTAAGTTGCTTCAACTTAGTTAGGTCAACGTCGGCAAAGATGATCATCTCAGTGTTGGCGCTGGCTTCTGTTAGCGTTGAGTCGTGTGGGAAATAGATATCGGAAGGCGAGAATACTGCCGATTGTGCGTATTGAATGTCCACGTTATCCACACGAGGTAGGTTCCCAACACTGCCGCCAATTGCAACGTAACATTCGTTTTCGATAGCGCGTGATTGAGAGCAGATGCGTACTCTTTGATAGCCGTTTTTGGTGTCTGTCCAGAAGGGGACAAACACAATTTGTGCGCCTTGTTCGGCCAACATTCTGCCCAATTCTGGAAACTCGCTGTCGTAGCAAATAAGAATACCGACTTTCCCTGCATCCGTTTCAAATACTTGAACGTGATCTCCGCCGTCAATCACCCAATCTCTTTGCTCATGTGGTGTGATGTGGATTTTATACTGTGCGTTGATTTGACCATCACGCTGCAGTAAGTAAGCGACGTTATAGAGTTTGCCGTCTTCGATAACTGGCATACTGCCCGCAATAATATTGATGTTGTAAGTCACCGCCATTTGCGAGAAACGATGTTTTATCTCTTCGGTAAAGCTCGCTAAAAAGCGAATCGCTTCTACTGAGTTTTTATCATTTTTTAATCCCATTAGTGGGGCATTAAAGAACTCTGGAAACAGAGCAAAATCCGCTTTGTAGTTAGCAAGAGAGGAGATAAAAAACTCGGCTTGATCCAATAAATCTTCCAAATCATTCATCGCCCGCATTTGCCATTGCACAACACCGATGCGGATCAACGTTTTTTCTACGTCGTGTACCGACTGAATATCTTCTTCGTAGAAAAAGTTATCCCATTCCAATAACGTTGCGTAGCCTTCAGAGGCGCTGTCTTCTGGTAAGTAACCACGCATAATGCGTTTAACATCGAAATCGTTGGCGAGTTGGAAAGATAAGATTGGGTCGTGCAGTTCTCGGCGCTTAACTTTATTGATGTATTCCGCGACGCTCAACTCATCTGAGTGATTATGGTAATTCGGAATACGACCGCCAGTTAATATTGCTTTGAAATTTTTGCTTCGACACAATTCTTTACGTGCATCATACAAGCGACGTCCTAAGCGAAGGCCTCGGTAATCTGGATGAACAAACACATCTAAGCCATACATCGCGTCACCCGTGACTTGATTTTGGATAACGTTATTTTCAGTAATGATGTCGGTGTATAAGTGAGGAAGTGAAAAACGATTGTAATTTACTTTTATTGTTAATGCTGCACCGATAATCTTGCCATTATCTTCGATACAGATCTGACCATCAGGAAACTGATGAATAAGATCCATAATTGTCAGACGGGGCCATGAGCCACCCACATCTGGAAAAACCAGGTCCATTAGTTCTGCGAGCTCAGGGTAGTCGGTTGGCTCAATGGTACGTAAAGAGAGCTTGGGCGAATTGGTGTCCATATCTTTCAATCCATTTATCCTTTTCAAACAATATTAATGAGAATGCCATAAATTTGAACATACATACACTAATAGCAATTTTGAGCTGCTGTGACTCATACAAATAAGTTAAGCGGAAGCACTGGTATGACTCAGCTTGCTTTTTAACCATTCGTGAAACATCACCACTTTGTTGGCGGATAAGCGATAGTTTGGAATCATCACGTAATAGCCATAACCACTTTCTAATGAAAGGTTGAGGATATGCTGAATATCTCCCCGCTGAATCGAATATCGCGCCATAAAGTCTGGCAGTAGCGCGAAGCCTTTTGTCATTCTGACCGCCTCACAAGCTAGATAAAAATGTTCAAACCCCACAGCGTGATAAGTGATTGGGTTATCCAAAGAGTGGGTGAGTTTGAATTGTTCCCATAATTGAGGGCGAGTGGTTTGAGGAATTAATGGATAATGGTTGATCGCTTGCTTCGTTTTTAATGTAGGGAGAGAGGCGTCGCCCACCAAAAGTAATGTTTCCTTACACAGAAGTTGGCTGTATTCATAATGAGTCGACAAAGGAAGGCATCGGACATGTAGATCACTTTCACCGTGAAGGTTTCTGAGTACGCTATCTCCGGTATGAATTTTTACCCGAACATTGGGATACCGCTGGTGGAAGTCATTAATATGCGGCACCAACCACAAACTCGCAAATGAAGGTGTAACATCTACTACCAGCAGCTCTTGCTCGGTGCCTGATTGAATCAGATTAGCGGTGGCATGCTGTATTAGCCCTAACGCTTCAGTAACTTCTGGTAGGTAACGCTGTCCTTCTTCCGTTAATTCAATACCATTTAAGCCTCGCTGAATAAGAGGCAACCCTACCAGTTGCTCTAGGCTAGCGATTTGTTTGCTTACGGCACTTTGCGTCACACACAATGTGTCTGCTGCTTTAGAAAAACTTAAGTGGTTTGCGACCGCGACAAAGGTTCTCAATGCCCGAATAGAAGGGTACTCACTGCCTTTTAACATTACTCATTTCCATTGAATGCTACTTATTGACAGAGTAGAGGATTTAATCGTTGGTGCAAACTTGTAACCCTCGTCCATCAGTGAGTGTCGTGGTACGGTGAGTAGGCAATGTGGTGGGGGGATAAATAACAGTTTTGTACAATACTTGTGTTAAAGAGAGTTTTATTGTGTAGCGAACGGTAAAAGGAATACACAATGATACCAAACAATGACAATTTTTGGCTTAGGCAAACCCCACACATAACCTCCATAGCAACACTAGGACCAGAAGGCTCAAGCAGCCAATGTGCAGCAAGATATCTATCCAGTCTTATTGGAGAGCAATTAGAAATATTATTATTCAGTACCTTTGAACAAGCGTCAGATCATGTAGAGTCCAATGATACATGTTTACTCCTCGTTGCAAATGCATATCAAAGGGTCGATAACTTCTACATGAATAATCAAACGCTCCTTTTAGGTTCGTTCTTTTTTCTCCTCCAGTCTATTACTAGGCATGTAAAAATATCACTGGTTACATTGAGTGATTTTTATTGATGTTCATCCTGTCACAAATAAAAATCTTGCGGTATTTGTCAATCAAAAAGGCTACGAAAGAGCAGAGTATTGGTCAGAAAACGGATTTAAATTCATTCAAGTAAATGAAATAACAGAGCCGTTGTACGGGCGCAATCCAATGTGGAATGGTGCGAAACAACCTGTGACTGAGATCAGATGGTATGAATCTGAGGCGTACGCAAATTTCGTTGATAAAGAACTATCAACAGAAGCCCAGTGGGAATTTTCAGCCAAAGGTAACGATAATAGGTTATATCCGTGGGGCGACTCCCAACCATCGACTTCAATAGCTAATTATGCTCCAGACTGTGAAACATTAGAACTTGATAGACGCTCTACTGAGTGGGATGACCACCCTCAAAATCGTTCTCCATTTGGGTACATGGATATGGCTGGGAATCTAGCAGAGTGGTGTCGAGATAATTACCAGCCTAACTATTCATGGGATAAGACTAATTCAGATCCTGTCTATATCAGTGTTCGACAAGATGATCACATCGTTCGTGGTGGCTCTGGTCTACATGATGAGGACTACATGCGTTGTACATGTAGAGATAATTATCCACCAACAGTACGAGACAACATTGTCGGATTGCGCTGCGTTAAAAATGTATAAGGGGAGATTCGCAACATGGAAACACCATATATTGAAAAGAAACCTTCTTCTCTTCGTTACTATCAAGAAGGACCGCCAGAGTCATTTGACGCAATAGATATGTCTACTTGGACACTAAAGGTATTTTTACCTTATGAGTCGTCACCGATTCAAATTACATTTGAAGAGCTCCAAAAGATCGCAACTATTACGGAAAATAGAAGAGTTGTTTGTGTATGTAATTGGAGTATCAGAAGAACTTGGACTGGTATTTTATTGGAAGAGCTATTCGAATATTTTGGGAGCAATCCATCGAGGTATCGTTGCTACAACCTTAAACAACTTAGTTTAGGCACAACGAAAGGAGTTTATGATTCAACTATCGAACTTGACAATGCTTTTGAAAACCGAGCTATAAACATTTGGGCTATTGATGGTGCGGCTTTGTCGTTGGAAGAAGGCTACCCAATCAGGTTGGTTGATTTCTCATTATATCGCTATAAGGGAGTCAAGTGTCTATCAGAGTTATATTTAACCGATGAGTTTGAGCAGGGGTATTGGGAGGGGAAAGTTGGCTATTGTAAGACGGGCAAGATAAAACCCAAAAGATATCGAATCGTTGATTTACAAGAGCACCGCTTCATTGATAGCACTGGCGAAGTAACCGATTTTTAAGGAACAATAATGATTTCACTACTAATAGCGATGACAGTTTTCGCACTGGTCACTTCGATCTCACCAGGTCCAGTAAATATTTTAGCCACTGTAACAGGAGCAAATCACGGATATACTCGTACTATGCCTCATATTACTGGCGCAACTTTCGGGTTTGTGTCAATTTTGTTTTTGTTGGGTTTTGGATTATCTCAATTTATGACCGAGACTCCTTATTTAGCAAAGGGTATGACGTAGGTAGGAGGAGGTTTTCTATTATATCTCGCCTATAAAGTTGCCACCCAAGAACCGGCTACTAAAGGTGAAGACTCAGAAGGAAGCAGTGCCGCGCCATCATTCTTACAGGGGATGATGTGTCAGTGGCTGAACCCTAAAGCGTGGATTGTTTCTCTTGCTGGTATTTCAGTTTTTTATACGGGACAAAACGTAGGACAGGAGATACTACTTTTATTCTGTGGGATATTCTTTGTCGTTTGCTACATTTCGATTTCAGCGTGGGCACTACTTGGGGTTACCATCAGTTCTATCATAGGGACCCCTAAGCAGTTCAGGACGTTTAACATTTCTATGGGGCTACTACTAGCGTTAACAGTTATATATACTTTCTTTATATCTAGTTGAAACAATATGAGTTCACATGACTAAACGGCAATTTTACCGATCCGATGTGGTTCCAATAGAACTGCGTTGTTCCACTAATTCAAACGCATGTTACGGCAAGCATACTCACGAAGAGTTCTCTGTTGGATCGGTAGATTCAGGCCAAAGTGATTACTTTAACAATAATATAGACAGGAAAATTGAAATGGGTTCTCTTGTCATAGTGAACCCATTGAAAGTGCACTCATGTAACCCCATTCCGGATACGAATTGGAGCTATAAAATGCTGTATGTATGCCCAAAGTGGTTGAGTAACATACAGTCCACGATAGTAGATAACCCGTCAAAAAAATTTATACCATTCTCGATTATCCATACTAATGATCCCGAGCTCTATTGGCAGTTCCAATCATTGGCTGACTCAATCATAAACAATGTCGGTCAGATGAAGGTAGAGGAAGAAAGCATCACATTCTTTTCTAATTTATTTCGCAACGCCAACAGTCTAGATATCGACGATTTGAGCCTAAAAAAAGCAAATATAACCAAGGCTCATAGCTTTATTCAGAACAACTTTAAAAACAATATCTCCATAAAAGAGATTGCTCATCATTCTGGCTTAAGTGAATACCACTTAATTCATTCATTTCGAAAATCTTATGGGATAACGCCTCATGCCATGCAAATTGCCATGCGGATAAATGAAGCCAAAGTGTTGCTAAAAAAAGGTCACAATATTGCTTCAGTAGCCACTGAGTTAGGGTTTAATGATCAAAGCCACTTTCATCGTAATTTCAAAAAGCTAGTAGCTGCCACTCCTGCTCAGTACAAAGATTAAGCCACATTAGCTCTTCCAGTGAATATTAGTGATGCCTCTGTGTATGGAAACAAATTTCTTGGTAAGAAATCAATTAAAAATAAAATGGTTTTCCGACTCTCACCTCCCGAACAAGGTGGTTGAGTTTTGACCGTTATAACCATTCTGCCAGAAAAAAGAGGGGGAGAAGTGGTGAAATGTTTTTCTGATATACATAGGTAATAAATAAAGGACCAGTATCATATACACTAGGGCGTGTTGACTTTTTCTGTGCATTTCATGTTCAGCAATACATTGGTAGCCACATTAACATAAATGCTAGCGATAACATGCTGACACAATTCCTTTCTAGCTTGTCATATCCTTTATCACAAACGATAATATTAACTTGATCGAGTTGCTCAACTCAACTTTCGACATGCACTATGTCGAAAGTTGACCTTCTGATAAATCAAAGCAAATCGGCAAGCCGCCACTATCCACTGCTAAATAAATTTTCGTTGAATTGCTCCCCCTATAGCTTTTTCCTATTTGTTCAGAGCTTTAAGTAGCCGCACCCGTACTATGTTGATGCGCTCGGACAATAAAGCCACCTAAAAAGACTCATTCAAAATCGTCAGAGCTTGATGACTGATTGAAAAATTTAACTAAGATGTCTTTCTTTGACCAAAGATTAAAACGCCTGTAGACAAAACTCCATTCACCAAACTCTTGAGGTAAATCTCGCCATGGGGTACCTGTTCTCATTCGATAGAGTATTCCTTCAAAAGTCATTCTGTGCTCAGACTTATCATAAATACGACCTGTGCTCTTCACAACTTGTTAATTTAGTAATCGCTGTAATTCAGAAATGTCCAATTCCGAGTTACCACGACTTGTTGTGTTTTGTGACTTATTGTGTTTTTAAGCTACCACCGCCAATGAAACTCTTGATTGAGATGCGTTGACGATATGCTTACTTCACCTATCCATAAGGTCTCTTCTGCGTTCTAGATAGTCTGTACGGTTATACGAACGCTGAGTGCTATCACCAATTGCGTGGGCAAGAGCAGCTTCCACCAACACGAAATCATGGCCATTCTCATTAAGGGTCGTACTAGCCATAGCTCTCATACCATGAGATACCAAGCGATCCTTAAAACCCATTCGCTTGAGTGCCATATTTGCGGTTTGACTATGCATTGGTTTTTTCGGATCTTTAATTGATGGAAACACATACTCGCTATTTCCATTCATTGCTCTCATTGTCTTCAGCAGATTAATTACCTCTTCAGTTAGAGGTATACGGTGTTCCTTTCGTTTTTTCATTCTTTCTTTTGGTATGAGCCATATACTTCTAGTAAATCAAATTCCGCCCATTTCGCGCCAGCCGCCTCATTTGGTCTTGTCATAGTATGAAGTTGAAACTCAATAAGGCAGCGTGTAGAGCGTTTAATGCTCGCGTTTGCTAGTGCATTCATTAGAGCTGGTAGTTCATTTGATTCCAGCTTTTTCATATTTTTCTTAGTGGGCTTTTTAAAAGCAGCTAGGATGTTGCTAATCGGATTTGATTGAAGTAGTCCGCAGTTCATCGCATAGACCATAACTTCATTTAAGCGCTGTGTTAGACGTTTAACAGTTTCCAGAGAACCTTTAGCTTCTACTACCTTTAGAGTTTCGATTACGGACTGTGCTGTAATCATAGATATAGGTTGTGAGCTTAAAGTAGGGAAAACATGAAGCTCAAATGAGCGCCAGATATCCTTCGCGTAGTTTTCGGTTACTTTTGATTTCTTTAGTTCCATCCACTCCAGTGACACATTGAATAGCGTGTGCTTATGTATAGCCTCGTGTTTTTCCTTCTCTTCTTTTTCGTGGTGTTTGGGATCGATGTTTAGTGCTACTAGCTCACGGTAGCCTTCTGCTTTTTTTCTTGCATTAGCTATCGATAGTTTCTTATATGTGCCTAAAGCTATATTAGCCCGTTTTCCTTTAGTGGGACTCTTGTATACAAAACGCCATGACTTCGTTCCATTTGGCATAACTCTAAGTTGTAAGCCTTGCCCGTCACTGAACACTTGTTCTTTTTCGGTTGGTTTAATGCCTTTTACTTTTTTATCTGTCAGTTGAATTACACGTCTTGCCATTTTTAAACCTATTTAGTACCCAAAGTATCTTGGATGAGAGTATAGGGTAATTGGTTGGGTACTAAAAACGTGAGCAGATATGAGACGCGATGAGACAGAATAAGACAGAGAAGTGAGTTAAATAATTGAATTTTTGAGGATTTAGATACAAAAAAGGCCACCCGAAGGTGGCCTTTTCCAAACGTTTGGGCTGGCGTAAGTTGATCTTGTTTGTTAATTTGTTGATTTTATTTAATATTGTTCAGTTTGATTTTTTACGGTGTACCTTGTGGTGTACCTATTGCTTACTATAACGATGAATCTATACTTTAGTCTCGCTTCAGAAGAGGTCTTCCAAAAGTTTTTGTTTCAAATATTTTATCCAAATTTGTAACCTTCTTTTTCTGATCCGATGGCATTGTAAGAGAGTCGTCGTTGGAATCTTGACCTACATTGCCCTCTTTAGCATTTTTTCGATTTTCCAACTCTCTATCGATCAACTTTTTAAGCTTGGCCTTGATCTCGTTTCTTCCATCGCTGCCAGTAAGCTCGATCAACTTAGCCCAATCCACCTCACTGAATGTTAGTGTTTTTTCTTCTTTAGTTTTGAAGGCGTTGCTTTGTGAAGATGAAGACTTAGCTTTTCTTGAAAACGAATCAGTGAGCTCTTTTGTTACCTTCTTAAATGCAACACCTTTGCTGTTTTCATCCCAAACTTCTGATGCAGTAGTAGCACAAAGTACGTCAAAAATGCACATAACGGTGTGTTTTTGTTTAATTGGGTCGTTCGTTGCATTTAAGCCTGTTCCTGGATACTTTTTCATTAAGTAGCGATAATACCAAGTATTCAATTTTTCATCGTTTGAGTTAAACACGTTCCACTCTGTGTTTACGTAACGACAACTTATTTGGTAAAGATTCTCAATATCATTAATTATGTCTAGGATTACTTTTTGGTCGTCTACATTACAAGAAACAGCAATGTACTGAAGTGCCCTGGCGATACTATCCCGAGCTGATGAAGATTTGTTTGGGCAGATGCTTTTTAGAGATGTAAGGAAGTGTGTTTTGTTGGTAGAGTCTAAGTGCATCTGAGCAAATGTACCCAGTGCAAATTTACCAGTATCTACCGTTGACTTTGCTGTTTTAAAGTCAATATTTGTTGCTTTAAAATCAACAGATGTTACAGGGTAAGACAAGTCTGCAATCTCGTTATTGATAACTGCACGCATCAATACTGAGAAGAAATATAGTGGCCTTGGTTCAGATAACCAATCTATCTGTTTACTAATATCTCCTCTTACTTGCTGAGCACGTGAAAATAAAGAGCTAATGAAATCATCCAAATCTTCGCTTTCATATTCAGTTAAATCATTTTCTTCTAAGTGTTTCCATTCAATGTCGAGCTTGTCTCTAATTAACTCTTTTAATGTCGATTGTAGTCCTGATTTATTCTTTCGGCTTAAATCAATAACCTCATCTCTTTTGTGCCCTAATTCCCATTCAATTATATAAATATAAAGTTCTAGGTCTTCTTCTGATGAGTTTTTAATCAGATCTAAATATCTGCTAGTGCTCATGGTCATTCGTTTGTACAGGATTTTTGTCGGTCTAGTGTAGGAGAAATGCAGGAGAATTGATAGTTTTACAACTGAGGTTTGTGGGTTTTTAGTGGGTTTGTCGTCGGTTTTTTGCTGGTTTTTCTATGGAATTTCAGATTCAACTCAGGATTGATGATTTAGAACGTCATTTAGTGATGAACAAAAATTGTACCGTCTATCCAGAACTGATATATAACTTAAATTATTTTTTACTTTGATTGAATTTAATATAATTCATAACTGAAGGATAATCAATTTAACGTTTTTATTTTATATAAACCGACTGGGGCATTACCCTATGGTAATCACATGTGTGAGTTTGAATGAATTAAAAGTTCTAAGGTGATAAGTTTCGAGTGAAATGAGAAATGATTATTCGTATGCGGATTTAAAGGTCATTACTCGATTCTTTAAATCCCTGAATGCCAAACTGGACGTCGATGTCAAACGAAAAGAAAACAACTAGGGAAGGTGCGGAGCTTGAGTAACAAGACCCGTTACATATGGGCAAAAGGGAAGAATACCTCTGAGCAGTATAGTGTCACTATCATGTGGCAGTTTTCTTGAATAAAGACATCTATCATCGACTTGGTGACGTAGTGTGCATTATCGAGATCTCACTCTTCATTAATTAGCTCAACGGATTGTCATTTAACTTGTAACTTACTTGGATTCGAGAGTGGAGAGCGGATATCGATTTTCCACAGTTCAGGGCCTAAGCGTTGATGATTAACTAGCACTTGCTTCTACAGATGGTCAGGAAATGAATACGTAGCAGTTTTTTGCATTGTCTGTCTGGTTAGTATTATTACCGTCATATCTACCATATTGATGTGCTCATTCCATCGGCATAAGTCCATCTACTGAGTCACCCCTAGTGACTCACAGTACGCAATTAAAAATAACGACACAGACCTATCTATGAACCTAAACACAGGAGTAGATAGGAATGAATGTACGTTCTCGCAAAAACAAAAACCTCAGACTGACCACCAAGCCAACCTTTTTGGGTAGACCTATCCAGACCGAGCACGGTCCACTCTACATCGACTACTTAGAAAAAATGTACGATACGGTTGATCTTGCATTAGACGAGTATCCTAGGCTAATGGCTGTTCGTGTGGATTTGAGGTTTCCCAAGCTAAGGAAAAACGAAAAGAGCGGTAATGTGATGACTGACTTTCTACGCTCATTACAGTCACAAATTGATCACTCGGGCAAACGAAAGAAAAGAGAAGGGAGTCGAGTGCATCCCTGCAAGGTTAGAATTGCTTGGGTGAGAGAACGTTCTAGCTCGATAAACGACCACTATCACCTAGTGCTCATGTTCAACAAAGATAGATTTAACTGGTTAGGGAAAACTCAAACACAACAGGAGAACTTAGGCTCCTTTATCGTAGAGGCATGGGCTAGGGTCGCTGGTGTCGACTACGAAGAAGCCAATGGATTAGTACATTTTTCAAAGAGAAGGAATAGCGACAGCGTGGTCATCCATCGCTTGAACAGTAAATCAGAAGAATTCGATGATGCGTTTGACGAGTTCTTTAAGCACATTAGCTATCTAGCAAAAGAGCGCACTAAGCACTTTGGTAGCGGTAGACGCAATTTCGGCCATAGTCACAAGTAGCTTAAAAATTACGGTAGTGACAGTTCCTGTGGGAATCACAACAAACCACAGGAACTCATCATGCCAAATCACATCAGCGTTGCTCACAACCGCTTAGAAGCGTCTAACCACCTCACTATCACTCATGACCGAACGTTTAATGGTAAACCACTCTACTACCATGAGGCTGGTCTTGTCTTTGAATACCTAGAGGGCATCGAGCGAGTACTGACTGAAGCACTAGGCCAATACCCTAAGCTTTGTGTCGCTCACTTTATTGTACGTCTACCGAGTGATTTCGATGGAGACCATTCTGAGGTCTTCAGTCGTTTCTTTCGCACTTTGGAGTTGGAAACCAATGAGTTGTGTCTAATGAAGTACAGGCGTAGATCACACCAATATCATCAAACGGTCATACGCTATGTTTGGTCCAAGGCGTGTGAGTCCACCAGCCAGTACCACCTTGTCTTGTTCTTTGATAAACGGCTGTATCTTTGTTTAGGCAAAAGTAGATTCGGGAGGAGTCGTTACCTGTCCAGAATCAGAAAAGCGTGGGATAGAGTGGTCGAAACCGACTATGGTAGAAAATGCTCAGGACTGGCGTATTCTCCATCTGATGACGTGTACGAACTTCTGAAAGGGGATGAAGCGTTTCCATTACACTTAAATGAGGTTTTCTATCGGATAAGCCGTCTCGCTAAGCCCACCACCAAACACGACGATAACCGTAGTACGAGTTTTGGTTGCAGTTACCACGCACCACTCACCTTAAAAAATACAGCGCGAGTAATTCCTATGCCATTCACAGACTCAGAGGGATTACTCATGTCAAACAACACTAACCTTCCAACCATCACCCATTCGAAAACGTTCAACGACTACCCCGTGTTTTTCAGTGACAAGGGGTTATACGAATCGGCCTTAACCAGAATGACGGAAGTTCTTGAACAAGCAATGGACGAGTTTGACGCGGCTTTGGCAACACGTCTGGATTTGTTTCTGCCAGAAGACCATCAAGATACCGACTTCAGCATCATTAACGATTACTTTACGCTGCTTAAAGAAAAGCTCGATACGGACTCTGTGTTCTATGTGTGGCGCAAGAGAGAGGACAAGGTGCCGTCACACAACTATCGCGTGATGCTGTTTACTGACTACAGCCAGCACTTTGGTCCCGCCATTTGCTGGGAAAAACGCAACGAATTGGTTGAGCACCTTAAAGAGGCTTGGCAAGAAGCGATAGAGAAGCACTACAGCGGCAAAGCGCGTTCATTGGTATTTCTCAATGACCGAGGTAATTATGGCTTGGGGACACGCTGTAGGGAGCAGGACACGAACATCAAACGCACTGTCTTTCATCGCATGAGCAGTCTTTCTGAGGCATGGAAAGAGCAGCGTTACTTCTTTGGCTCTAGTTCCGATTAGACCGACTGCACTTTTTTACAGTGGCGGCTTATTACATGGGTATATACAAAGCAGGAGACGATTCCCAATGACAATGAGATTTCTACGACTTAAAGACGTGATGTCACTAACAGGGCTAGGCCGCTCCACTATCTATAAATTCATGGCTGATGAAACCGACTTTCCTAAAAGTGTACCACTCGGTGGACGAGCAGTGGCTTGGGTAGAAAGTGAAATCGAGGAATGGATGGAATCGCGTCTGAGTATGCGAGACAACCAAGAATCTTTTCAGTAACACAAACATCAAATCACACCATCAATAGGGCGCTGGCTAAGTAAAGTCATGCGCCCTTTTTCAATTAGAGAGAGATAAAAAATGAGATATTCAATTTACGTAGACGGCGCAGCACCAAACAATCAACACGGATGTACACAAGGTGGCATTGGTATCGCAGCCTTTAACGAACACGGTGAACTAGAGTATCAAGATAGCATCACAATCAGACGCAGTACCACCAATGCAGAATTAGAGCTAATGGCCTTAATCGAAGGTCTAGAGTATGCGCAGGATGGCGACGTCATCTACTCAGACAGTGACTTTTGTGTGAAGGGTTATAACGGTTGGTTAGGTAACAATATAAGTTGAGGAAGAGGTCACACTAACCTCTTTTTTATGTGCTTATATTTATAAAAATAAATTCGTCTAATAGTCACATTTACAACTAAACACTGTTTAGTAAAGCCCGTGATTGCTTCATACATTCAGCTAATAAAACATCCCTTACACTGCTTATAACTTAATCATAACAGCTTATAGGTGGTTATAAGTCATGAGTACTAATGCAAAAGCTTGGGTTGAACAGGTTGTTCTTCCTACTTACCCAACGGGCAAGGTGGATTCCAATCCGCTGTTTTTAGAGAACCGTGTTTATCAAGGTTCATCGGGTTCCGTTTATCCTTACGGTGTAATTGATAGCATTACGGATCAAAAAGTCGATCAAAGTTATCAAGCGGTATATATCGAAAATGATTATATCAAAGTTATGCTACTGCCAGAACTTGGTGGGCGCATTCACCGTGCGTATGACAAGGTAAAAGGCCGTGATTTTGTGTACTACAACGAAGTGGTTAAACCCGCTCTGGTTGGTTTATTAGGGCCGTGGATTTCTGGTGGTATCGAGTTTAACTGGCCGCAACATCACCGCCCGACGACCTTTATGTCGAATGATTTCACCATTGATCATCATGATGATGGCGCTGTGACAGTTTGGATGGGCGAAGTTGAGCATATGTACGGTTTGCAAATCATGGCGGGCTTTAAGGTTTACCCAAACAAAGCCCTGATTGAGATCACGGGTAAAGTCTACAACGGTAATGAAACGCCCCGTCAATTCTTATGGTGGTCGAATCCCGCAGTTAAAGGTGGTGACGATCATCAAAGTATCTTCCCGCCTGATGTTACCGCGGTATACGATCACGGTAAGCGCGATGTCTCTAATTTCCCAATCGCTACGGGCGAATATTACAAGGTAGATTACTCGCCTGGTACCGATATCTCCCGATATAAAAATCTGCCTGTACCGACGTCTTACATGGCAGATAAATCGGCTTACGACTTTGTGGGCGCATACAGCCACAACGAACAGGGCGGTTTGCTTCATGTTGCCAATCACCATGTCTCTCCGGGTAAAAAACAATGGACCTGGGGTAACTGCGACTTCGGTATTGCATGGGATCGTCAACTCACCGATACCAATGGCCCTTACATTGAATTAATGACAGGTGTGTTTACCGATAACCAACCCGACTTTACATGGATCGATAGCCATGAAGAGAAGGTGTTTGTCCAGCACTTCTTGCCATACAGTTATCTTGGTAATGTGCATAACGCCAATACTGACGTGGTGATAAAACTTGAACGCTTAAATGGCACACTAGAGTGGGCAGTTTATGCCATTGCGGAAATCACTGATTACACTATGGTGATTTCAGGCGGCAAGAATACAGTGTACGAAACGTCATTAACCATGATGCCGGGTGATACTCGCCAAGGGACGTGCTTACTTGATGGTCAATGTGTCAGTCTTGTCGGCCAGAGCGAACTCACAACAACTAACCGCTTAACCATGACGGTCGCTTCTGCAGATGGTTTCAGCTCGTTATCTTATAGCGAACATATCGCCGCAACGGACGAATCAACGCCAGAACCTGCCACACCGCCCGCATTACCCGCTGATGTCGACAGCGTTGAAGCTTTGTATTTCATCGGCCAGCACCTTCAGCAATACCATCATGCAACGAGAAGCCCAGTTGATTACTACCAAGAAGCGTTAACGCGCGACCCGAACCATTACCAAACCAATGTAGCAATGGCATCGCTGGCGTATGAAGGTGCCGATTACCCCGCAACACTTGGCTACGCCAATGCCGCACTGGCGCGAGCTCATCAACTTAATAAGAATCCGTTATGCGGCAAAGCGAGTTACTTGCGTGGTTGTGCCAATGAGAAGTTAGGCCACTTGGACCATGCCTTTAGCGATGTCTTTAAGGCAACGTGGAGTGCTAACTGCCGTGATACTGGGTTTTTCGCCGCAGCTCGCATTGCCACTAAGCAATCTCGTTGGGGAGAAGCGCTGGATTATGCGAACCGTGCTTTACAACTTAACGGCATGCATTACCAAGCAGCGACTCTGAAAGCGCACTTGCTGATCACGCTGAACCGCGTCACCGAAGCGGCTGCCTTTATTAAAGCGCAAAAAACGATTCAGCCGCTGGGCTATGGGTTGGCTTTCGAGCAATACCAGCTCAGTCAAACAGCCGCAGATTTAGCTTTATTCAAGCACCTAATGAACGGGCGCGAAGCCAATGCGATCCATCTGGTGAATTTCTACTTATCGATTGGGGCAACGGAAAGTGCAAAAACCGTATTAGCTCAGTGTGATAGCCAAGGGGCAATGACTTGTATCTATCAGGCTTATTTGTCTGATGAGAAAGTTGACGTTAAGACGTGGCTAGACACGGCAGCACAAACCTTCGCTGATAACGTGTTGTTCCCCAATACCTTGACGGAAATTGGTGTGCTGGATGCCTTCCCCGATCATTACTTTACTCAGTACTTATTGGGTTGCTTCTTCTACGCCAAACGTAATTATTCTCGCGCAGTACGCCACTGGGAGCGGGTCTTACACCTAAATCCTGACTATGCGCCGGTCTTACGTAACTTGTCGGTTCACGCATACAACAAATGCCAAGATCCACAGAAAGCCATTGAGTTGATGTCGCGTGCGTTTGCACTTTCGCCTGACGATGCCCGTATTTTGTACGAGTTAGATTTTCTTCATCAAGCTGTAGCGACCGAGCCTACAACGCGATTAGAGCTTTTGCAATCGCACTTAGAGGTAGTTGCCAGACGGGATGATTTAACCGCAGAACTGCTCAATTTATACAATATCACAGGGCAGTTAGAGCAGGCTGCTGAGTGTTTAACTACAAGGCAATTTCACCCGTGGGAAGGAGGAGAAGGACGCATTACTGGTCAGTTTGTCGTGAACAAATTACGCACCGCTCTTGGCTTAATAAACCAACATGCGTATACCGAGGCAATTGAATGTTTACAAGGTGCGCTGCATTACCCACATAACTTGGGTGAAGGGCGTTTAGTTGGGCAAACCGATAACGATCTGTATTACTACCTAGGCTATTGCTACCAAAAGCTAGATCAACATCAACTGGCTGCTCAACATTTCAAGTGTGCTACACAGGGTAAACAAGAAATAGGGCAAAGCCGTTATTATAATGACCAACCTGCTGATTACTTGTTCTATCAAGCCGCAGCACTGTATCAGTTGGGTGATACTGAAAAAGCGGTTTCATTATATGAAAATATGGTGGCGTGGGCTGAAGCGGAAGCCGACACACCCGTTGAGACGGACTTCTTCGCGGTATCACTGCCTGCTTTGATTGTGTTTGACGGTGATTTACAGGCCGAGCATCAACAGCATTGCTTATTCGTAAAAACAATGGGGCAGCTAGGGTTGGCGTTGATAACCGAGCAGGGCAATCATATTGCGTACAGCGCAGAAGAACACGATACAGATAAACAATTAACGTTTGAACACACCTTGCAGGCATTGTTAACCCAATCGCCAGCACATACTAAAGCGAACTTATTTAAAGAAGTCGCGCAACATCGCTACGCCTTTGGCCGTTACGGTCAAATGTAATGGATAGGTCACCTCAGGTGATCTATCGCCTGAGGTGACCACAAAACAATAACTTGAATAAACGTGTACCTCTACAAGGATTGATTATGAGTAAGACAAGCGATCAACTTAACATGAGAAATATCTGGCTCATCAGCCTAGTTGCTGCCTGCGGTGGGTTGTTATTTGGTTACGACTGGGTGGTTATTGGTGGGGCAAAGCCCTTCTATGAAGCCTATTTTAATATTACTAGTGCGTCGTTGTCTGGTTGGGCAATGAGTTCAGCGTTACTGGGTTGTATGGCAGGGGCGTTCATCGCAGGTACTGTCTCTGATAAATACGGGCGTAAACGTCCTTTGATCTTAGCGGCATTCTTGTTTGTGATTTCTGCTTGGGGCACCGCAATGGCAGGCAGTTTTAATGCATTTATTGTCTTTCGTATTATTGGCGGGATAGGGATAGGTTTAGCCTCAGCGTTATCACCTATGTATATCGCCGAAATTGCACCTGCGGAAAAACGTGGTAAGTTTGTGGCGATTAACCAGCTAACCATCGTTATCGGGGTATTAGCGGCGCAAATCATTAACTTGGTGATTGCAGAACCTGTGGCAACTGGCGCAGCACAAGCTGACATTTTACAATCATGGAATGGTCAAATGGGTTGGCGTTATATGTTTGGTGCAGAACTGGTACCAGCACTCGCGTTTTTACTTCTGATGTTTGTGGTGCCTGAATCGCCACGTTGGTTAGTGAAAATGGGAATGGCAAAAAAAGCCAAAGGCACATTACGTCGTATTGGTAGTGAAAGCTATGCTAGCCGCACCGTGGCAGAAATTGAAAGTACACTGTCAGCCGAAACCCGTTCGCTACCTTTTAGTGCGTTGTTAAAGCCAGATGTAAAACCCATTTTAATCATTGGTGTAGTGTTGGCAGCGTTCCAACAGTGGTGTGGGATCAACGTGATTTTCAACTACGCCCAAGAGATTTTTGCTTCCGCTGGGTTTGACATTAACGACACCTTGAAATCGATTGTAGCCACGGGATTAATCAACCTAGTCTTTACGATTTTGGCGATTCCGTTTGTTGATAAAATCGGCCGTCGTAAATTAATGATTGTCGGATCATTTGGCCTAACCATTATTTACGGCTTAATGTCTGCGGCTTATGCATTCGGCATGTTAGGGCTTCCTGTGTTGTTATTGGTGCTGGTGGCTATTTCTATCTACGCACTGACTTTAGCGCCAGTGACGTGGGTTCTGTTATCTGAAATCTTCCCGAACAAAGTACGTGGTACAGCCATGTCGGTTAGCACGCTTGCACTATGGGTGGCGTGTTTCGCACTCACATATACCTTCCCATTGCTTAACGCAGGGCTAGGCGCATCGGGTTCTTTCTTACTGTACGGTGTTATTTGTGCTTGTGGCTTTGTTTTCATCTATCGCCACGTGCCAGAAACCAAAGGTCGCTCATTAGAAGAGTTAGAGAAAGAGTTGGTAGCTCAATCTGCTAATTTAGGCAAAGAAGTAAAAGTATAACCAATACAAATAACCATAACTAAAAAGATCACCTAACGGTGATCTTTTTTATGCGTGAAACAAACTATCTAGCTCCTGTTCAACCCATAAATAGCTCATGCCCATCACTCGTTCTATTTGGCTTAGCTGACCAAACGACACCAGTGTTTGATCTTGGCGGCGAGCATTCTTATCTTCAAACGGATTCGTGAGTGTTTGATCTGTGATCGTATTCAACCAAGGTTGACCCAAGGCACAAGTGTTGCCGTACAGAATGATCTTATTGATGTTTAGGGTGATCAGAAAATTATACAAAGCTTGACCAAGCACTATTGCGGCGCGTTGAGCGACATCTAATGCGATAGGATCGTTTTGTTGGTAGCGCAGAACAAAATCATCAAACGTGAGAGCTTGTTCTTTTTCTATCATTGCCTCAAGTGTTTGCAGGTAGTGCGTAATCTCACTCTTATGCTCCGCCTTACTTTGACTGTGTAACGCAGATTGTTGAGAGTAGCGCTCGCACAAGGCTTTTGAACTGGCTTCGGTCTCTAAACACCCTTCTCGGCCACAACCGCAAATAATGCCGTTATTTGCTACTTTAGTGTGACCGATTTGTCCACTACCAAACATTTTTCCGCGGTAGATATTATTGTTTATCAGGAACGAAGAGCCGATCCCGTAATCGATATTCAGTACACAGAAATCTTGCCTGCTGTGGCCACCTAACCATTTTTCTGCTAATGCCATCATTACACAATCATTATCAACTAGCACATCAACACGTAAGCGTTTTTCGAGAATGTATTTAAGCTCTATGGATTGTGTCCATGGGGCTTGTGGCATTCGCATTGACGATCCAACATGAGTATCCACTTGCCCATGTACTGCAATCGATAACCGATAAGGTGTGGTGCGGTTTATTTGGCGACAAGCAACAATCACAGTAACTATATCGTCGATGAGTGCCTCTGGAGTAGCAGGGGCGATGGCTTGATTGACGAACACAGAGCAAGGGGTAATTTGATTATCGACCATGACGGCCTGAATACGAGTCGGGGACACGTTAAGACAAATGGTATCGGGGCGATGGCGTGATACATTGTACAAGCCTTTAAAGTTGCCCTTGCTTACGTCTGGCGACACGGTATTTTCAACGCGACCTTGATCGATTAATGCATCAGTGATCTTGGTGATTGCTGGAATGCTTAACTGCGTTGCCTGCGCTAGTTGTGACTTGGTCATCCCTTTGTTTTTATACAGCAACTCCATGATGATACGGCAGTTATATTGTCGCACCTGTTGGTTGTTAAGGCCCTTATGGCCATTGAACCCTAAGGTATTGGTCATCATTGTTTGTCACCACCTAATCAAAGTCGCTCAATTGGCCGCATGATTAACCCTACTAATAAGCACCTTTAGGAGTCAGCGTTTAGTAATAAGTGTTTAGTAATCCCTGTGACCTCGCTATCACTTAACGAACCATCACCCACTTACAGTAGCTTCTAAGCCGGTTGCGGGTTAATTAGCAAGTAGCATGGTATCACAATGGTAGAAGGGTTAATTTATGGCAATTCACACACTCGAAAATGACACATTGAAACTGATAATTAATGAGTTGGGTGGGGTTATTGATGCCTTCCAATACACGCATAACAATAAATGCAATCAAGGTGAAGAACATGCTTTCAATATTCTGAGACCACGAACAAAGCTGAGTGAAAATAATGCGGGAGAAGCTAGTATGTTCCCTATGGTGCCCATGGTGAACCGCATTAGAGGTAATAGCTTTGAATGGCTAGGACATCAAATAACATTGCCTATTCATTCACAAATAGATCCCGATTTCTTTTTACACGGTGATGGTTGGTTAACCCATTGGCAATTGTGTCGACAGAACCAACAAGAGTTATGGCTAGAATTAGCGATGACGTCAGACATTAAAGGCGTGTGTCACTACCAAGCCAAGCAGCGTTTTCAGCTTGAACAAGACAGCCTGATTGTAACCATGACAGTGACCAATCTTAGCGAGGAAGCCTTTCCATTCGGGGCGGGTTTCCACCCTTTCTTTCATTGCTTACCGGATACGCGTGTGCAATTCCCTGCGCTTGGGTGGTGGCGAGAAGATGCGACTTATCTACCAATAGACTATACAAGCGTTATCCCTCCCCTATACAGTTTTGAACGAGCGAAGCCTATTCCCCAAATATGGATTAATAATGGTTACCGTCTGGATAAATCAGGAGTAAAAGCCACACTAAAGCACGATAACGGCTTATTGGTAACGCTTATCAGCCCGTGTAATTACCTACAACTGTATAAGCCTGTAGGGCAAGCAAGTTTTCTGTGTTTAGAGCCTCAAAGTCAAGCGGTCAATGCACATGCTTGTTTATCGTCATTATCCTCTTTTCACGGTAATTCAATTCATGAAAGCTTGGGACTAACCATACTTGAAATGCATCAAAGTATGGAGCTCACTATGACCATCAAAATTGATAGTAGTTTATATGGGCGTAACTCTAATGCTTGATAAAATTCAATTAGATGGCTTCTTAAATACAATCTTTTATATCATTAATTTATAGGTACAAGGTAACGAGTGCCGTCTATAAGATACAAGTGTTTTTATGTACAGAAGCAAAAAAAGAATGGGGAGCGCAATTGCTCCCCATTGTCATTTTTAGCCTTGGCTGGTGGCATTACTTATCTTTGATGGCTTCACAGCCTTTAGGTATCGCAACCGACGATACCTGTTTACCTGCGATTAGGGCTGCTTTCACATCCAGTTTGTATTGAGTGCATTTGCCTACACTGACGTTGACCGCTCCCGTTTCTACCGATGGATTACCTCCAAGCGAACCACCACCTTGAGCCAAAACAAAAGGTGATGCTAGGGTAGTCAGTAGAACAAGTGTGTTTGTTGTGATGTTTTTCATTGTGTCATTCTCACTATAATTTTAAAAAGAAAGTTGGGGATTAGTTAGACGTTTGTTCAGCTTCAGATGAGCACTTATTCTTATCGGAGATATGCCCGTTAAGCTTTCCACACGCATCGGCTGTCCAATGTAGAAGCGCTCCAGCGACAAGAGTGGATTGAGGGCCTTGTTTTCCATTCCAGTGTTTCTCCAGATGCTCCTTAGAGATATTTGGTGTTCCACCGAGCGCAGCGTTTGCCATTGATGAAACGCTTAGAGATGAGCTCAATGCAATCGCGATGAGTACGTATGATTTTTTCATATTCGATCCTTATTGGTGTTGATAAATAGATGAGTTGTTTTGCTTTCGGTTTAGAAGGTGTAAACAAAGGTGCCAGCCGTTGAAGTGACTTCAATTTCTTTCACGTTGTCTACGGTGCAGTTGTTGCTGTATCCCGTGTAGGTTTCCCCGAACTTCAATGAAACGTTTCTAGATAGCTCTGAGGCCGTACCAGCAGGAATACGACAATTACCTCGATTAATCACAACGTCGGTGATGACGGTGTTATCGGTAATCGCTTGTAGGTCAAAGATTAAGCTTCCCCAATGAGAGTTGGTGGATATCGATACTTCTATATCCGCAACGGCTTCAGGAGATTCTTCCTGTTCAGTGCATCCTGTTGCTCCTATAAACAGGGCCATCGTGACTGCGTATCGAACCGATTGGTTTAGTCGATGTTTTAGTTTGGTCATGGGTTTACTCTCCTCATTGGTGAGTGGAATTCTGGGTAGCCTGCTCCTTCGTGAGTCAGCATGAACTGCTCAACATTGAAGTCCGAGGGATAGGTAAATGAAAATGTCGATACACTGGCCTCATCAATGAGTGGTAAGGCAACGGTGTGTATTGGATGTTGGTCGGATAGCCGAAAGAGCAGCAAGAGCGCGTCGCACTGAACCGAGAGTCCCAGTGGTTCAATGAGCGTTTGCTCCTGCTGCAAAGCTTGGCTAGAGACCTTTAGCATTCGGTTGTTAAGTAATGCTTCATGGACTGACCTTAAGACTTGTTGCTGCTTGTTACTCCAGCTTCTCGTATTAGGTAGGTTGAGGTGTACTTTGCTTAGCCAAAGTTGTTCTTTTGAAATGGCTGAAGCCTTGTCCTGTAAGGGTTTGTCTCTCTCCGAGGACCGACCCTGTTCATAATTCAGCACATCAGGAATAAGCGGCTGTAAGTACTTGTTGGTCAGTTGCCAATAGAGCATTTCTTGCTTATTGAACGTCAGCAACTGCTCGGATGTTTTTCGGTAAACATGGGGCATGCTCATCGAATCACACTCCACGTTAAACACCTCCACAATGACTTCATCGAGGTAGCGTTTGATACTGCGCGTGGTGCGGTGGATATCGATTAGGGCCAACTGCTGCTGCAACTCCCTAACGGTGATCCATCGATGTTGAGGAATAAGCATCAGCGTGTGCAGCAAAGCAGATAAGCCTTCAATGCTGGTTTTATTGCTCATGGCTACTCTCTCAATACATAGCGCTCCACACCGGAGTCGGACATTTAATGTCGGGAGAATAGAGGTGGGTTCGACACATAATGTCCAACGGTTAAAGCGCCATCAATCGACTTAACGAAAGCGTGAGTCGATTAACATTATCGATGGTTGTTTTTATCTCTCAGCTCTGAGATGGCTACCAGCAATCCAATCAGCAGTACCACCAGAAAGCCTAAAGTTGTTAGGGTTCCTATGGCACCAAAGAAAGGGGAAAGAGAAAGTAACGTGATGAGGGCAGAGATAAGCTTGATGGTTTGTAGGAGAAGGGAAGTCATGAGTTATTGCGGGGTAAGAGTAATATCGTCGAATGCCTCCATCTCAACGTATGCGAGAAAATTACTCTCCCACAATTTATACAGCTCGACAGCGTCACGGTTATCGTTCATTGAAAACCAGCCGTGGTAGCTGGCAAAACATTGACGAGCGCGAAAGTCAAAATCCAAATTCCGCTCAAGCTCAGGGTAGTAGTTCCCCATATAAGCAAAGTCTGTGATGTACTCAACACACCATTCTCCTGTTGAAGACTGGCAAATAGAAATTTCGACAGGATGAAAGCCACCAGCATCAGCACTGTAAGTTTTATCACGAAGGTTAAAGACCACATGTCGGCTGGTGGAGAGCGTTTCATTGTTAAGCAAATGTGCCGAGTAACGCGCATTAAGCAATGCATACAGCTTCTTAGAAACAGGTAGGGGTAATGACGTAAAGGCTAATTGGGACATCGACAGTCCTCCTTGCTTAGGGATAAATCAGAAAGTAGTTAAGGGGTTAGTTAAACGAACTGACCAACGAGAGTTGCACGTTATCAAAGACGTTTCGGGTTAGGTGGCGAGTTAATGCGTTAATCCAAGCGGTGAGCACCTCTTGCACTTCTGGATGAGATAAATCCGTTGTTCCTGTATCGGGTTGATAGAACCAACGATTAGTAAGGTGAAAGTACAGCTCCGGCTCTACGCTAGTACTGTTATCATTAGGGTAAGAAAAGCTCGCAAAGAACACGATGAACCAAGGCTCTGAGATTGACTCTCGTTTGAGTTGTATCTCAATCGGGTGCAATCCTTGGCGATGGCGGTAGTAACTCATTTGACGGCAGTTCAGTACCAGTCTTTCAGCATGCATAGGAACTGTATGATCTGCTAGAAGATTTTCTAGTGACGAGAGCAGTGCATCATTGATACTGATGTCACCATAGTGTTGTTCAATCATAACCAGCCTCGCTCAGCAAATGAGGTGCAGACTTCACCCGTCACGATATGGTCCAATACGCGCACATCCACCAGCGCTAAGGCGTCCTTGAGCCTTTCGGTTATACGTCTATCCGCTTGTGAGGGGGTAGAGTCACCGGAAGGGTGGTTGTGAGCCATAATCACCGCTGCGGCATTCACTTCTAACACCGCTTTCACCACTTCACGTGGGTAGACGCTGGCCGCGTCCACCGTTCCTTGAAAGAGTTCTTTAAACTCAATCAATCGGTTTTGGTTATCCAGTAGCAGTAAAGCAAACACTTCACGCTCATAGCTGCCTAGCTTGCAGCGTGCATACTCTTTGGTCGCATCAGGGCTAATTAAGGCATCACCACGCACATAGCGCGTGGCGAGTATCTCAGCGGCATGCTCTAGGATTTCATTTTCCTGATAGCGCTGTTGTTTTTGGTAATCAGAATTTTGGGTAGTCATTACGGGCTCCTGTCGGATTCAATGATGGGGTTTCACATTGATGACATATGCCTGAAAATTTTTGGTTTAAGTCTTGTAGCGCAGAGGCTCAACGCATAACCGTCTTTTTTGCGTCAGAGCTTATTTAATGAGGACGGAATCGGCGACTGAAACATGAGATCTTTGAAGTTAAAAGAAGTAATAGGAAAGGCAGCACTGAACCGTTTAGCTTAGGATAAAGAGCGATTGCCTGGCTGGAAAGTGAAGTAGGTGATTGGATGGAAGGGCGCTTGTTTTTAAGTTTATTCATGCTGCTTTTTTAAGGAGGCCGTCACACTCTATCATTCTTCCATCATTCTTCATCGCCTTATGCAATCAGGCTGTATATTATCGTAACTTAATGATCTTTTAGGTATTGATAGGCTTTGATTAGTGGACAGTAGAAAAGAAAGCTCAATAAATATATTGAAATCCTGGCATCTCGTGGAGTTTTTTCAAGCCTACTCGGTGCCAGATAAAGACGATAGTAAAATTGCTCCAGTAAACGTGTCCGGTTACGAATTGCAGTCACATGGTAATCATCTACTTCCTTGGTTAAATCTGGCGACTCGTGACTCACTAGGTCTTACTCCGGGGAAAAAGTGTGTTTATACTCTTTATTTGGGCCTGTTTGATAAATCGTCGATAGATAAAAAAGTTGCAGAGTACTTTTCTACCAACAGCCAGGAGGATTGCTTCTCTGAAGAAATAGAACAAAGAAGAGACAATGAAGGGGCGTCTTGCTTTGCTAAGTTGATGTTGGATGAGTTTGGTACACCTCGACTCGATACCTTTTCGGTAAGCACGCTACCTTGGGCTTTAGCTGAGTTACTCGAGGGGAGAGCTGGGACAATATCTCAGGAGCGATTTGATAGTCGGTGCGACGACCTAAACGAGTTTGTGGAGCGCTGGGAAACAACCCTACCTAGCCACCCTAGCTCTGAGGGAAGGAATACTCTTTGTGTGAATAGCCTAATGAACTTGGTTCAAGGACTTTATCAATGGGCTGGTATTTCTAATCAGGACTTATTACTTTCAGAGAGCTCACAGGTTTACCCGTTTCAGATGGCTTTTTATGAGTATGAAGCGAAGTCTGACAACCTTTTGGCGGACAAAAACAAGCCAGGAAAAGTTGAAGACGATAATGAGGGTGACTCTAACGATGACGAATCTCAGCTACCCATTCTAAACAGCTTTTACATTCGAGATATAGAGCGTGCGATTAATGCGATTGCTTCCGACACGGCTAGTAAACCTCTTCAAGCTTATCTGGGACAATCCAGTCACAAGCACGTTGATCTATATACAAATGATTCTATTCCCCTAATTCATAAGCATTTGAATCCCAAGACGACGCCAGAAGGTAGATGGCTGACAGAACCCGCGCATAACATGTCTTTAATGCAGCAGTTTGCCATCAATACCGTATTTAAGGAGCTAAAAACAGGTGGCGTCATCTCCGTCAATGGTCCTCCTGGTACAGGTAAAACTACGCTGTTGCGGGATATAATTGCGCAAAATATTGTAGAAAGAGCGAAAGTTTTAGCTTCTTTTTCGAAAGCTCGTGACGGGTTAAGCCCTGAAGGGTTTCTTGTTGAAGAACTCACTGATTTTGAAATGGTCGTAGCATCATCGAACAACGCTGCGGTTGAAAATATTTCAAAGGAGCTTCCTCAAGCAAAGTCGATAGCTGGCAGATATGTTAATACAAGTTTTTTTCGTTCCGTAGCAAATCAAGTTAGTGCTGATGAAAAGAAAGGTCGTTTACAACCTTTGAATGACAAAAGACAGAACTGGGGAAATATCTCTGCTGCCATGGGGGCTTATAAAAAGAGGCAAAGGTTTCTCGATCGCTTTTTCTTTAAATATCACTATGAAAAAGGCAATGAGCCAGCGGTTAGAGAACCTTCTTTGGACTTCTTGAATTTTTGGCAATATCGCTCAACTTATACAGGGCCTTCTTTTAACACGGCCAAAAAATCTTTTAACGAGAAGTTATCTTGTTTCCATGAGTTAAATGACAAGTTAGCCTATTTTGATAGTCTGCAAAAAACTTTCGATGGCCAGCAATTCGATGTTGATTTACATCGAATGAACCGTGCTCTAAATGAGCTCGAAAACTATGCTCATTCGCTCTCTGTGGAGCTCGATGCCCTTAATTCAACAAGAAACGCTGAAGTGAAAAGGGAAGAAGAAATCGCAGTTTCCTTAGAGTTACTAAAGGTTAACTCTCCTGGTTGGTTCAGTCGGTTCTTTAACACTAAGAAAAATAAACAATACAAAGCCTCACTATCCCGAAAGCTTGGTGAGTACGAAAATGTCAAAAAAGCTATCCGGCTGACTGTTGGTGATGTTGAGGCCAAAGAGCTCAAGATAAAAGGATGTACAAAGAAAATTTCACAGCAGCTGGTTAATATTCAAGCTAAAGAGCTTGAAAAAAAGAAGCTTCTAGATGAGTTAGATGCCTATAGAACGGAGTTTAAAGGGTATCATCTACCTGAAATTACTGATGATATCGAGGGGCATGACAGGCAGAGGCATGCATGTTGGCAGCACGAAACCATTAATGGATTACGGTCTGACATTTACGTGGCAGCGTTAGAGCTTCACGAGGCTTGGTTGATAGAGGCCAGTAAGCAGAGTGTCTTTCTATCAAAGATAAGAAGTATCAATGATGTTGTGTTAGGGAAGAGTAGCGAAAATGCACTGGCGATTTGGCAGATACTATTTATGTTTGTCCCCGTGGTTTCGACGACTTTTGCTTCATTGGGAAATATGTTTTCTAAGTTGCCCCCAGAGTCTCTAGGTTGGCTCATGATTGATGAGGCCGGGCAAGCAATACCCCAAGCAGCGGTTGGTGGGTTGCTTCGTGCTAAGCGGGCTGTGGTTGTTGGAGACCCTCTGCAAATCGAACCTGTGTTTACTTCCCCACCAGAGCTTATTGATTACCTAATGCGATCTAAGTTGCAAGAGGAATCCGAGAAGTGGGACCCTTGTAAGTGGTCAGTTCAGACGTTAGCCGATCGCGTTAATCCATATGGCTGTATGATAGATATGGACGGTGAAGACCAATGGATAGGTATACCGTTATGGGTACATCGCCGATGTATAGAGCCAATGTTTAGCATTTCGAATGAAATAGCTTATAACAATCGAATGATACATGGCTCTGACAACAATAAAGATGTTGAGCCAAGAACTCATAAGGCCTTAGGACAAAATCGATGGAATGATTCACAAGGAGACTGTGTACTCAAACAGTACAAACGTGAGCTGGGCGAAGATGTTAAAGTTCTTCTACTCGAATTAGCAGCACAGAATGGTGACTTAAACAGTATCTATCTGATTACACCGTTTAAAGCAGTAAAAAAAGAGTTGAAAGAAGATCTAAGGCGTAGCAAGTCCGAGCTGCTTAGTCACTCGAGTTGGAATGGGAAGGAGTTTAATAACTTTTTGAAATACAACGTCGGGACTGTACATACCTTCCAAGGCAAGGAGAATGATATCGTTATTTTAGTTCTCGGTTGTGACACTAAAAACAGTGGTGGGGCATCTTGGGCTTCTTCGAAACCAAACTTGTTGAACGTAGCTGTTACCCGAGCCAAAAAACACTTGTATGTCATCGGCGATATTCAGGTTTGGTCCGACAAGCGCTATTTTGATAAAACATACAGTAAGTTGAATTATTTTAGTATGAATGACTATTCGCAGAGCGATAGTACAACGAAACACAAAGACCCATTGCCTGTTTAGGTTAGTAATAGTTCTATACTTATGATCTGCTGAATTATCAATATAGTGCGGAAGCTATCATTGCATTGATAACTATGAAACAAACCCCCACCAGCGAAAACTGGAGGGGGTTTGTATTTTTTCTATGCACTTAGTCTTGTATTAAGTCGCCCCACGTTGCCGATTCCCCAATTTTCCCATATTCTCTCACCATTAATTCTGATGAATAAAACCAACATGAGATAACACTCTGAATGGTCGACCAAATTTTAACCTTGAAAGAGGTGGCTGCTTACCTAAAGTTGGCCGAAAAAACAGCATACAGATTAGCAAGCGAAGGAAAGCTTCCTGGTTTCAAAGTCGGCGGTTCTTGGCGCTTCAAACGTGAAGACCTTGAAGCGTGGATAGAAGAGAATAAGAGCAAGCAATGACATTAATAAATCTCAAAGACTTAGAAGCGCACCTTTGGCATGCGGCCCACATCATTACGGGCCCTATTGACGCTTCAGACTACAAAACCTACATCTTCCCAATCCTATTCTTTAAGCGTATCTGTGATGTTTACGATGAAGAGTTCGAAGAGGCGATGGAGCAGGTGGGTGATGAAGAGCTTGCGAAAGGCGATATGTTTCACCGAATCCAAATTCCAGCTAACTGCCATTGGAAAGATGTGTTTGCAGAAACTAAGGATATCGGCCAAGCCCTAAAAGATTCATTCCGTGGCATTGAGCTAGAAAATCCACAGCTACATGGCATTTTTGGTGACGCGAGTTGGACGAACAAAGAGCGTCTATCAGACGAACTGCTATCGACACTACTCAACCATTTCAACAAGGTTAACCTTGGCGTATCGAGTGTGCGTAATGATGATATGGGTCGTGCTTACGAATACCTCATCAAGCGCTTTGCTGATAAAGCAAACAAGAAAGCAGGTGAGTTCTATACGCCACGTACCATTGTTCGTCTTATGGTTAATATTCTAGACCCACAAGCTAATGAAAGTGTATATGACCCGGCTTGTGGTACCGGCGGTATGCTGCTTGAAACTATTCACCACGTAAAAGAAAGCGGTGGTGATCCGCGTCTACTTAAGATCAAAGGGCAAGAGAAGAACCTGACCACCGAAGCGATTGCTCGAATGAACTTGTTCCTACACGGGCAAGAAGACTTCGAAATTGTTCGTGGTGATACACTTCGTGATCCTAAGTTTCTGAAGAATGACCAACTAGAAAACTTTGACTGCGTAATCGCAAATCCACCATTTAGCTTAAAAGAGTGGGGGCATGATTATTGGACCAGTGATCCTTATGGCCGTGCAAGCTTTGGCTTAGCACCAAAAAACAACGGGGATTTTGCTTGGGTTCAGCATATGTTTGCTTCATTGAATGATAAAGGGCGCATGGCGGTAGTACTGCCACATGGTGTGCTTTTCCGTGGTGGTGCAGAAGGTAAAATTAGAACCAAGCTATTAAAAGAAAATCGCATCGTGGCGGTAATCGGCGTGGCTTCAAACCTGTTCTACGGTACAGGCATCCCTGCTTGTATTCTCGTATTGCGTAAAGCAAGACCAGAAGAGCATAAAGACCATGTTCTGATTGTGAATGCGGAAGAGATCTTTACTAAAGGCCGAGCGCAAAACACCTTGTCAGAGCCTCAAGCTGATGAGATTTACGAAATCTATCAGAACATGCGCACCAATGGACCGAAGGCAGATGACATCGAAGGCGTCGCACGTTGGGTGCCACATAGCGAGATTGAAGAGAACGATTTCAACTTGAACATCGCTCGTTATGTACAAAAGCCGCTAGAAGAAGAAACCATTACCGTTGAAGAAGCATTGAAAGATTTCCAGCAAAAATTAGCAGCCTTAGAAGTTGCTGAACAAGAACTAGAAGCCTTGTTAATCAAAGAGGGCTTTGAGCTATGAACAAAAACAAATTAGAAGAGCTACTGTGGGGTGCAGCCGAGTTCCTGCGTGGGCAAATTGATGCGTCTGATTACAAGCAGTACGTATTCCCACTGCTGTTCTTTAAGCGTCTATCGGATGTATATCTAGAAGAGTATAACGAAGCACTAGAGTTGCATGAAGGTGATGCGGAATATGCCGCGATGTCTATGTACCACCGCTTCGATATTCCAGAAGAAGCGAGCTGGGAGAGAGTACGCAATACCAGTAAAGACATTGGTGAAGCGATTCAAAATGCACTGCGTTTGATTGAAGCAAAGAATGAACGACTACATGGTGTATTTGGTGATGGGCAGTGGACCAACAAAGAGCGCTTGCCAGATCACTTGCTATCAGACCTTATTCAGCATTTCAGTAAAATCCCACTAGGCATTAAGTCTGTGGCTCAAGATGACTTGGGTGAGGCTTACGAGTACCTGATCAAAAAGTTCGCTGACGATTCGGGTCACACTGCTGCTGAGTTCTATACCAATCGTACCGTTGTGCATTTGATGACCCGTATCATGAAGCTTAAACCTGGCGAGAGTGCGTATGATCCAACCTGTGGTACGGGTGGTATGCTGCTGAATGCTGTGATGGATTTACGCTCGCAAGGTGAAGAGTGGCGTGGTGTTCACTTGTATGGTCAAGAAGTAAACCTGTTAACTTCTGCTATTGCGCGTATGAACATGTTCTTGCATGACATTGAAGAGTTCGATGTGATGCGTGGCGATACCTTAGGTGACCCTAAGTTTATTGAGAATGATCAACTGAAACAGTTTGATGTAATTTTCGCTAACCCGCCGTACTCGATCAAAAAGTGGAACCGTGAAAAGTTCGCGGCTGACCCGTATGGGCGCAATATGTACGGCGTGCCACCACAAGGTTGTGCTGATTACGGTTTTTATACCCATATTATCAAAAGTCTAAAATCTGATACTGGCCGAGCAGCAATGCTTTGGCCTCATGGAATCCTGTTCCGCGATTCTGAGCAAGCGATCCGTAAACAGGTGATTGAATCTGACATCATTGAAGCGGTGGTAGGGCTTGGACCAAATCTGTTCTACAACTCGCCAATGGAGTCTTGCGTGGTCGTGCTTAACTGCAATAAGCCAGTTGAGCGTAAAAACAAGATTCTCTTTATCAATGGTGTAGAACATGTAACCCGCGAGCGTGCTCACAGCCGCTTATCTGATAATGATTTAGATGTGCTTTGTGAAGCGTATTTCAAACCGGACAACCAAAGTAGTATTACTGCGCTGGCTGATTTAAACACTATCAGTGAAAACCAATACAACTTATCTATTCCACTTTACGTGAAAGCCAAGGTTAGTGAGGAAGTACATGATATCGAACATGCTATTGAGGCATGGAAAATGAGCCGAGTACAACTGAAGAAGCAAACCAACAAACTATTAAATAGCCTCGAGCAGTTAGGTTACGAGGTAAAGAAAGATGACTGATAAGCAAACTGTAAAATTCGGTGATATCTGTAAAGAAGTAAAGCTAACGACTAAAGATCCTATTGGTGACGGCTATGAGCGTTACATCGGCCTTGAACACTTAGATTCTGGTTCTTTAAAGATAAAGCGTTGGGGAATCATTGCCGAAGACAACCCGAGCTTCACACGAGTGTTTAAGAAGGGGCATATCCTTTTTGGTAAACGACGCCCTTATTTAAAAAAAGCAGCAGTGGCTGAATTCGATGGAATTTGCTCAGGTGACATTATTGTAATGGAGCCGAAAGATGCACTTGAAGTACCTGCATTATTGCCATTTATAGTTCAATCAGAAAAATTTTGGGATTGGGCGATAAAAACATCATCAGGCTCTTTATCTCCGCGCACAAAATTTTCTGTACTTTCAACTCTTTCTTTGGATATCCCTGTTGTTGATAAACAACAGACGTTACTGAAGGTTTTGACAACTTCTCAGCAAGCAATTAACTGTGCAAGTGATATGTTGGTCAGTACCGAGAGGTTATTCCACTCAATGCTTACCGATATATTCAAAAAAGGGCTTAAAGACCCGAGCTGGAGTAGTTGTGTATTAGATGATTGCGCTGAAATACAAACCGGACTGGCTCTAAGCAGTTCCAGAGAATTTACTGAGGATACTTTTGATGTGCCTTACTTAAGAGTAGCTAATGTTTACGATGGTCGCTTTGAGCTGGATGAAATCAAGTATGTTAAGGCAACAAGAGCAATGATTGAACGTTTCAGAGTCAGACATGGAGATATTTTGGTCGCAGAAGGCGGCGATTTTGATAAGGTTGGGCGAGGTCATATTTGGACTGACGAAGTTCAAGATTTAATCCATCAAAATCACTTGTTTGCTATTCGAACAGATCAGAATGTTTTGCTACCTGAGTTCTTTAATTATCTAAAATCTAGCTTTATTGGCATCAAGTTTTTCTTGGGGATTGCTCAGCAAACCACTAATTTAGCGACAATAAATGCGACACAGGTTAGAAAGTTTCCTTGTATTTTTCCAACCCTTGAAAAGCAGCAACTGTTAATACAGCAACTTGATGATCTTAAAACCTCTTTGAAAGTAAGAGAGAGTCACGTTGAAGAGCTGAAGACTCTTAATCGTCACCTATTGGGCTAAGCAGGAACTGCCATAATGTTTAATGAACAAACCGTCACAGAAAATGGAATCATAGACCGTTTAAAAGGCTTAAGCGGAGTGAAGTGGAATTACTGCCATGGTGAAAGCTTACCCAAGCAAACACACGATATCTTCGTCGATACTTGGCTCAAAGATGCGCTTTGTTCGTTAAACCCCGATATTGGCAAAAATCCCGATTATGCCGATGAAGTTATCTACAAACTTCGTGGCTTGATGTTGGAAGCCAAACATACAGGCTTAGTCAAAGCTAACGAGAATTTTCATGAATGGTTAATGGCTGAGAAAAGCCTACCGTTTGGCGAGAACGGCGACCATATTACTATCAAGCTAATTGACTTTGATACCCCTGAAAACAACCACTTTGTTGTATCTCAACAGGTTCACTTCATTGCCGCGACAGAGGTGTTCTTCGATATCGTTCTGTATGTGAACGGTATTCCGCTGGTGGTGGGGGAAGTAAAATCTGCTACTCGTTCAAGTGTGACTTGGCAAGATGGCGCTGCTGATTTTATGGGCGGACAAAAGCACTATTGGAAAAATGTTGAGCCTTTCTTCGTGCCAAACCTTCTGTGTTTTGCTTCTGAAGGTCGCACCTTTGCTTATGGTGCAATCAATGCCCGAGTGAAAGACTGGGGGCCATGGCATAAAACCGATCAGCGAGATGAAATTCCAGCTAGCTTAGCTACCGTACTTGATAGCTGTGAAGGATTGCTGGATCCCGAAACTTTGCTACAAATGCTTGAGTCTTTCGCGCTGTTCTCTACTGTGAAAACAGGCAAAGACACGCCCCCCAAACGCATTAAGATTCTGCCGCGTTACCCGCAATTTGAAGCCGCAAAGCAAATTGTTGAACGTGTAAAAAAAGGCTATCCGAAAAAAGGTCTTATCTGGCACTTCCAAGGTTCAGGCAAGTCCTTGCTTATGCTCTATGCCGCACGCATGCTTCGTGCGGATAATAAATTGAAAAATCCAACCGTTCTTATTGTGGTAGACCGACGAGATCTCGATAGCCAAATTAATGAAACTTTCGGTGGGGCCGATGTTAAAAACCTCATCAAAGTACAAAGCTGTAAAAAGCTTGGCGAGCATATTGAACAAGATAGTCGCGGTATTTTGATCACCACAGTCTTCAAGTTTAAAGACGTCGAAATCGATGAGAGCAATGAAAACGGTTTAAACAGTCGTGACAACATTATCGTGCTGGTGGATGAAGCGCACCGTACTCAAGAAGGTTCGCTCGGCGACAAAATGCGCTGGGCACTGCCTCACGCTCACTTCTATGGTTTAACAGGTACGCCGATTTCTGGTATCGACCGTAATACCTTCAAACTCTTTGGTGCCGAAGAGGATGAAGGGCGTTACATGAACCGCTACAGCTATAAGCAATCCATACGAGATAAAGCAACTAATGCGGTCAAGTTCGAGCCTCGTTTGGCTGAGCTTCGAGTGGATCGTGCCGCGATTGATGAAGCCTTTGAACAAATGGTCAAAGACAACGACCTGGATGATGATGAGAAAATGGCGTTGTCTAAACGCGCCGGTCGCTTAGCGATTATGTTGAAGGCGCCAAAACGTATGGCCGCAGTAAGTGAAGATATTGCCAATCACTTTGTAAGCCATGTAAAGCCAAAGCAGATGAAAGGCATGGTTGTAGTCTATGACCGAGACGCTTGTGTTCAGATGTATTACTTACTCGGTAAGAAACTAGGCTTTGATGCGGTTGAAGTGGTTATGAACGTCGACCAAGCACCGATCAAAGACGACGATGAGAGTAAAAAGGGTAAGGTCAATAAAGACTGGCGTAAGTGGAAGCAAGAACTTGAGCTACCTATCATTGAGTCTGACTTTGAACGCTGGCAAGAGATAGACGGCAATGATCAAAAACAGAAGAGCCTAATTGAGGATTACAAAGATCCAAAACAACCACTTCAACTGTTGATTGTTACCGCAAAACTGTTAACAGGATTTGATGCACCTATCTGTTACTGCATGTACTTAGATAAGCCATTACGTGACCATACCTTGTTGCAGGCGATGTGCCGTACTAACCGTTTGTACGAGACTGACAATGTTAGCAAGCAAATGGGCCTTATCATTGATTACCTTGGCGTGTTTGAGAACTTGCGTACCGCACTGGCATACGATCCTGAAGAAATCGACGGTGTGGTGGAGGGCATTGAGGCCTTTAAAGAGCTATTGCCAGCTCAGTTAGATAAGTGCTTAAGTTTCTTCCCTAACGTCGACAGAACCATCGACGGCTTTGAAGGCATTATGGCAGCGCAAGCTTGCTTACCGACTAACGAAAAGCGCGATGAGTTTGCAGCCTCTTTCGGCGTATTAGCTAAGTTATGGTCTGCAATTAACCCAGACGCTTTCCTTACGCCTTACAGAGCCGATTATAAGTGGCTGGTTCAAATCTATGAATCAGTTCGTCCAGTAGGTCAGACAGGCTCGCTCGTGTGGGCTGCGCTAGGCCCAGAAACCATAAAGATGATCCATGAACATACCGACATTAATCGTATTCGTGATGATATTGATGAGTTGGTTATGGATGAGCACGCTATCTTCACCTTGACTGAGAAAGAACAAGAGAAGCGCGCAAGCCAGCTTGAAATCGATCTAATGGGCCGTCTACGAGGTAGCGGTAACCCGCAGTTCGTAGCATTAGGTGAGCGCTTAGAGAAATTACGCCAGGATTATGAAGCAGGCGTAATCAAAGCTATCGATTGGTTAAAAGGTCTACTCGATACAGCTAAAGACACTGTACAAGCCGAGCGTGAAACGGGCGATTCACCAGTAACCCAAGAAGATAACAAGCAGGCGTTAACAGAATTGTTTTTAGAAACACGCCCTGAAAGCACACCTAAGGTAATTGGTGATGTCGTCGAGCAGATAGATAAGATTGTAAAAGTCAAGCGCTTTAAAGGCTGGCAGAGCTCGAACAGTGGCCCAAGAGAGATTCAAAAGGCCTTGTTACTGACATTAGCCCAATTTGGTTTAGGAAAAGACAAAGAGCTGTTCGCCAAGGCGTACGGTTATATTGAAGAGCATTATTGATGAAGTATGTTGGTAATGAATTGCAGCGATTAGCATTAAATGAACCTGAAACAACGAATGCGGATTTGTTAGGTAGGAGTGCATTTAACCGTTATTATTACGCAGCTTTTTTAGTTACTCGAGAGACCTTAGGCTTTTTAAATAGCGGATGGAAGGGAACACCTCATGGCAATATTCCAGCACTGCTCGAAATGAGCTTAAAGAAAAAAGCTAAACCTGTAGCTGAAGGTTTCAAGCGAAAAGGGTTAATGACTCAAGGGGATTGTAGTCGTATCCTTACTGAAATTGATACCGTTGCTAAAGAGTTGGCGGAATTATTAAGGCATGCTTATGCGGCTAGAATATTGGCTGATTACGAGCCTGAAATTAAAACTGCTATAAAAGATAAGGTGATTTACTTAGAGATTCACAAGCTCACATCTGCAGAGATGTGGCCGAATAGAGCAGAAGCCCTTTGTAAAAGACTAAGAAAAGTATGGAAGGAGTTAGGTCTTGCTTGAGAAGTTAGATTCCCCTGAACTGGAGGCTTTAATTAAGAGTTACTTTGTTTCTGATGTTACGATTCGTTCATCTGATGGTTGTTATGTATTCTACGTACCAAAAGACCGTGTGAGTGAGGTTAAAAGTCAGGGGTTCATTTCCAAGAAGCAATTAAGTAACTTGCAAGATAAGCTAAATGAGCAGTATAAAATCAGGAGTGAAGTATTGCTTATCGACTCTGAGAAGTTAGATAAATTAAAGGTGAGTTTTGAAACTTTATTGCAGGTAACTTTTCCTGATGATATTGCGGATTGTAGCATTGAATTTTTAAACGCCCAAAGCGTGAGCGTTGAGGTTAGTCTCCATAGTATCGAAAGGGCTAATAAAAAAGCCATTCAAGGTCATCTAGAGTTAATACTATCTCCCGTTGGGGTAAGCCATGTTGCTTTGCGCTGGATTGATAATCAAGCTGAGTTTCCGTCTATTATTGAGGTTCTTTCTGCAACTAAGCGAGCGCAGCCAGCAACCATAGAAGAAATAGTTAACTCTCTATCTCGTGATTATGAACACGTTGGAGGAGGTTGGTTGAATAGGCAGCTAGACAAATTAATCAAAAAAAAACTAGTCGTTCGAGAGAAAGAAACTGCGACATACTGTCTTACTTTTAAGGGACTGAATGTGTTGCCTAGTGCCTCAAATAGAAATAATTCAGATATAGTAAGAGCACTTGATTTAGGTAGAAGAAAATGGTCCAATTGAAAAACGGAGCGGCGATAAATTGTCGCGAGGGTGTGTATCATGCCCGTTTGCGAAGGCTTGACACAGAAACACCGATGGACGAACGTCCATCCGTGCTTCGCCCGGCTGGACGTTCGTCCATCGTTGTAAACATCTTAAAAAGTACAGTGTCATGAATGCCGCGCCGCTCCTAGTTTCTTTCAACTCGATGGATAAGTTCATTGAGTCATTTCCGCTTTCTCAGGTTGAAAAATACCAGCAGAATATTCAATTTTTGTATGAGAACTCTCTTCCTCCAGCGGTATCTGCACCTTGTCTAGCTGTATTATTTGGCTATTCAACTGATTTTGTATACGCCTTATCTAAGAATCAGTATAAGTTCTATCGAACCTTTCAGATTAAGCATGGAAAGAAATTAAGAACTATTCATTCCCCTCGAGTTGCGCTGAAAGTGGTGCAGAAGTGGCTAGGTTATCATCTGAGTAGCGCAATCTCGTTTGACTCTCATGTTTGTGGTTTTATCAAAGGACGGTCTTTTGTCGATGCCGCCAAGATGCACGAAGGTGCTAAGTGGGTGTATTCTGTGGACATTGCAGACTTCTTCCCTTCAGTATCATCAGAGAAAGTCACAGAAGCTTTGGTAAGCATTGGTTATTTACCTGAGTCAGCAAAATTCATTGCGAACTTATGCTCACTAGATGAAGTTTTACCACAAGGTTCTCCGGCAAGTCCTGTCTTATCAAACCTAGTGATGAGAGATATGGATAAAGAACTCCTACAATTGGCAGATAAGTATGATTTGAAAGTTACTCGCTATGCTGATGACATTGTGTTTTCTGGTAGCGGAGATTTTATTCAAGAGCTTCCGGAAGCCCTTGATAGCATATTTGAGCAAAGTACTTTTTCGTTAAACCGCGATAAAACATTCTTTGCTGATACTGAGAAGGGGCAAAGACTCAAAGTCCACGGGCTGTTAGTCAAGGAAGATAAAGTTGTTTTAACCAAAGGCTACCGTAATAAAGTTAGGGCTTTTAAGCATATGCTAGCGCAAGGAAAAGTCTGTAAAGACGATATACCCCGTTTGCAAGGGCATATGAAATTTTCCGAATTTATCGAGAGTAAAAATACAAACAAGAAATAAGATAGTTGTTTTAGGGCTATATTACTTTCAGTTGTTTAGTACCAGTAACAGAAAGGCTGCCTTTGGCGGCCTCTTCTATATGCTCACTCCACCAGCACATCATTGGCCTACGTCGTTCAAGATAATCAGTTCGGTTATAGGCGCTACGTACTTGGTTATCATCAACGTGGGCTAATGACGCCTCAATTAAGTCACGATCAAAACCTTGTTCATTGAGTGTGGTACTTGCGAGAGAACGTAAGCCGTGACTAACAAGTCTATTTCTGAACCCCATGCGTTTCAATGCCATATTTGCCGTTTGGCTGTTACACGGCTTTTTAGGATCTCGATCTGAGGGGAAGATAAACTCTCTATGTCCACTAATTGGTTTCATTACTTCTAATAGCGCCAGCATCTGCTCAGTGAGCGGGATGCGGTGCTCTCTTCTTTTTTTCATTCTCTCTGCTGGAATGATCCATATCTTTTCTTCCAACTCAATTTCATCCCATTTAGCGCCTGCGGCTTCAGAAGGACGTGTCACAGTGTGAAGTTGCCACTCAATTAAACAACGAGTAGTACGCTTTATACTGGCATTTGCGATAGCTCCCATGAGCTCTGGTAGCTCGTCTGGTGCTAGTGCTGCCATGTTTTCTTTTTTGGGCTTTTTGAAAGCGGCTCGAATGCCTGTTAATGGATTAGCTTTAACAAGACCACAGTTTGCCGCGTAGTTCATTATTTCGTTTAAACGTTGAGATAAGCGTTTAACCGTCTCTAAACTGCCTTTTGCTTCGATAGGTCTAAGTAGGTCAATAACAAGAGGGGCATCAATATCTTTTACTGGCGTATTCGCTATTTGCGGAAATACATGAAGTTCTAGTGAGCGCCAGATATCGACAGCATAGTCTGGAGTGACTTCGTGCTTTTTGAGGTTGAACCAATCTTCAGAGACTTTAGCAAAGGTATGTTCGTAGATTTCTTTGTGAACGAGTTCTTGGCGTTTTCGTTCTTCTTGAGGATCAATCCGCTGAGCTAGCAGCTCTCTGGTTGCTATTGCATTTTTACGAGCATTGGCAAGAGATAAGTCTGGATATTTACCTAGGCTAAGGTTTGCTCGCTTCCCTGTAATGGGTTTGTAGTAGTTAAAGATCCACTGTTTTGAGCCGTTAGGCTTGATACGTAATCGAAGGCCATCACCATCAAACAAGTTGTATTCTTTATCTTTGGGCTTCGCTGATTTGATATCTTTGTCTGTTAGACGTGTAGTGATTTTTGCCATGTTGGGTACACCAGATTAACTCATTAAAACCAGTGTACCCTGTTGTGTACCCAAAGATCAAAGAAGTAGTTAGACGTCTTTGGATGTTAATGGATGATAAGTTATTGATTTTAGGTTGTTTTAGGCAAGAAAAAAGACGCCCTAGGACGTCTTTAAACTATGAATTGGTGGAGCTGGCGTACTCTGAATGATGTGTTTAAGTTGTTGCTTTTATTTGCATTAATCTTGAGGTGAATAATTTGGGGAACAAATTGGGGAACAGCAGTCAAGAAGGTGATTTAATTGCATTTTTTTGATGTTCCCCACATTGTTTTTTTCGATTCAACTGTTAAACGGGGAACTGAACCGAGATCTGAATCTTGAAGGACTGGATCTTGCGAGTGTAGCTCGATCTAGTGAATGATCTGATTAACGATCTAACCTGTCTGATTGCTTGTCTTTAACTTCTTCAAGTCGAATTCTTACCCTTCTAGCTACATCAGCAAGACGAAGCATTTTTGCTCGACTGGTGCGACCGATCTTCTCGCTCTGCTTCTTAACTTGTCTCATCATAAACACTCAGGGTGATTAAAGATGGTCGGCATTATACCTCATCTTGCTTGTGAATCCCCATCTCTGTGATTTTGTGCGCCGTTCAACTAGGAAGGAGTTCTTCCTGGTTCGGTCGGGGCGGAGAGAGTCAAGAGAAGAGTTTCCTTATGGTTTTGATTCTACTCGTACATGTCCATGCTTGTGATTTTTTACGATCTTTTAGCTACTTTTAAAACTTAAGTGCGAAAGTGCCTTCAGCCCTTATTCTACAAGGGTTCAGGTGTCAGAGAAAAAATATTATTTTATATAAGAAAAAGAGGGAAAAGTTCTGACACTCCAAAGAGGGAGGAATGAGAAGAAGTGTTAACTGCTTTGCAGTTAACTTCCCCTAATCCGTTTATCTTCTTTGAGTTTTTATTCATTATTTGTGCATATTATATTTCTTTGAGTTTAGAAACTGGCTCTTATCTATTTTTAAGCTCTAACTCGCTTTGAAGCCTTTCTAGATAAGGGCTTAGGCATGGACTATGTTTTACTTATTTTATATATAAATCAACATTACATAGTCCATAGTTTAGTGTGAATAAAAAATCATCCCGAAGGTAAGAACAGATAGAATAAGCAAACATGCGAAGCATTTTGCATTTAAATATAATCAAAACCGCTAAAGGTAAATATAATATTTAAAACTGGTTTTATTATATCAATCACTTTAGCGAACTTATTTATGACGATAATATTTATAATCTAGCTCCTTATGATTATAGTTAACCGAAAATTGAACCACCGTCACTCATAGCGTTGTCAGGAAATATAATGAAGAAAAATATTTCTGGGGGTGATAGTTATGAGGGTTTTTATAACCACACTCCAAACTCGCATCCCAATTAACTCCCCTGGTATAACCTTTGAATTTTTAATAGATTTTAATGGGTACTTATGCTCCTTGTTTTTAAAAAAAATTCTCTTTGGTGATTTTGAAAGTAAATCTTCCTTAAAGCCTTGCCAGATAAGGTTTGAGGTATGGGCTGTGGTTTACTTATTTTATATATAAATCAACACTAGATAATCCATAGGTTAGTGTGAATAAAAAAGCAAGCAATAAGCAAACAACAGATAGAGCAAGCAAACATGCGAAGCATTTTGTATAAAATAAAAACCAAGCACTCATGTATAATAAAAAATAATCAATTCACCTTTAATTTCTGTATTGGTAAAGATAGCTAAATTATAAGATTATAACTTGTAAAGTGAAATTAATTCACTTATACTGAAAGAGTAAAGTATAATTATAATCCCCATAGAGGGAAAGGCAGTTCTTAAAATGACGTGCAGTTGCATTAAAGGAGAAAGTGCAGTAGACACTCAACTCTTCATATTATCAGATGATGAAACACTTCTAGCTAAAGCAGAAGAATTCAATTCTACAGATAGAATAGTGGTTACACCTCAAAACAATCTTGTTTTGACTATCAGAAAGCATGAGGCTAAAGATAAAGTAATTGCAGCTATCCACTTCGACTTCAAAGCTAAGTATGCATCAAGCATTGCTCTTACTGCGATTAAGCATAAGCTAAATATGCACGACATAAGCACTGACACAAGAATCAACACAGGTAATAGTGATGTAAGTTTTGCTAAATATGTGTGCGAAGCTTTTAACCACTTCAACTCTGAGCTGCTTCTTAGAGAGAGCGCCAAGGCTGTTAAATCTCTAGTTCCTTCAGTACTTCCATCCGATGAAGAAGCTGTGAAAAGCCTTATCGAATGGACTGGCGTTAGCACAGAAAAAGTAGAAGCTATCTACGAAGAATCTCATTCCGACTTGATGGAAGAGATCATCAAATCTGTCACTCTCACTGCTGACCACAATACATACGAACTTCACGAAATGGAGATGGAAGTTTTCGCTCAGAACGAGCGTAACGTGGTTGTTCTGCGCTCTCCTACGGGTACGTGCAAAACTGAGTTTGCAAAAGCTCTAATTGAAAGAGAAGCAAGTAAAGGACGCAAGACAGCTACTATTACAGGTCTTATCGCTGTTGTTAAGCAGCACACACCATCAAATGTTGCCTCAGCGTTTTATGATGAACAAATGCATGTCATTGAAAATGCGACTCATCTAAGTGCTACTGTCAACTCTCTTACCAACGCTTTTACAGCAGAGACAGTAAAAGAAGCGGACACCATCATCATTGATGAGTGCGAGAAAGTTTTACAGTCCATCTTCGATCCGCGATCTGACTATATTAGCGAGTTAGCTAAAAGAACGATTAGAGCAGAACTAGCTCAAACTATAAGAAGCAACAAGAAAGTTATTTTTATGGACGCCGATGCTACTGACGCGATTTCCGTAAAGTATGCAAAAGCCTTTGGTCGCAAAGTTAAAACTGTGAATATGCGTAAAAACATATACAGAGATATCGTTACTACTGTCGATAGCATCGAGATGATGAATCAGGAGCTAATAGCTAAAAAGTTACTTGGTAAAAATCCGATGTTCATTGCTTGCGACAGAAAAAGCGAAATCGACCGCCTGGTCGAGCAGTCAGGCTACACAAACGCTAAAGGTAAGGTTGACTACAATAAAGCGCTAAAAGCGGGAATTCTGGTCGTACACAGCGAAAATAAGAGCGGGAAAGCGCAACGTGCATTTCTTAAGAATCCTAACAAGGAAATCGTTAAATACCGCACTGTTATTGTATCACCTTGCTTAAAAGAAGGTTTCAGCATTACTGCAAATCATGCTGATGAAGTCATAGTGCTTTGTAATCGCGTTATTCAGCCAGCAGCACTGGTGCAATTAGCAAGAAGACTTAGAACAGCAATCAGGTTGACTTTTGCTGTACCGACATTCTCACAAGCTGCTGCTTACACTGATTATCGTGCTGAAGCAATCAAAGGCAATATCACTAGCGAATTAGAAGCTGAGTTTCTTGTTCGAGATGAGCTACTTAAAAGTAACCTTCGATTTACGCTAGCTAAAACACTACAGCTACTAGGTTTTAATGTTGAGCGTGTTGATGTTGATTTTGAAGAAATTAAGGCAGCTTCAAAAGCAGATAAAGTATCAAAAGAAGCTTTCGAAAAGTCAGAGATGAAAGCTACTACTGAAGCACCTAACCTTAACAATGTATCAATTGCAGAACTAAAAGAAAAAGAAGAACTGACAACAGATGAAAGCTACGCAGTTAAGAAGTACGAGATAGCACAAAGACTGCGCATTAGCACTGAGCGTGTTGATGAAGATGTGTATGAGTTTAACAAAGTTTTCAAAAAAGATTTCCTGAAAGCACTTAAAGGCAACTTGCTTAACGGAGGCACCAACTCAAAAGAGGCAAAAGCTATGAAGGTGCTAGCTGATGCGCTTGGAGTTAAAGAGCTTAGTGTAGACACTGAAATCGTAGTTGAAGACACTACAGCAGTTTACAACCATCTCGTTGACAAACAGCATCGATCAACTTTTAACGCGGCAGGACTATCTGAACTAAAAGCTGGTAAGAAGCGCTCAGACACAAAAGGTAAAAAGGCTGCATCAAGAGCACTTAAAGAAATCATGACTGCACTTGGATTTGAAGAGAAGAGAAACAGAAAGGGCAACACCACGAATGGTAAAATCTACACGTTGCACAAGCTTGCCAAGTCAGCTTTGTTTGAAAGCAATGCAATAGACGAAATTCAAGCGCAGTTCGTTCTTGTTGATGACAAGAGAAGAGAAAGTGAAAGAGCTAGAGTTGAAGCGGAAGTCGCAGCAGAAAAAGCGGCAGCAGAAAAACACAGATAATAATATAAATAATAAGAAGGTAAATGCACATGCATAGTGTTAATAATTTAATCGAATCAAAACCATTCCTGAGCGGAAATGAAGTGTCATCAATATTGATCAAGAATGGTTACACATACAGAAACAAGGCATCTAGTAAAGCTTTAAGTGAAATGCTGTTTTGTACACAAAGAAAAGCGATTAATATAATAAATGACGGTTTAAAAGATAAAAGCACACTTGCATTGTTTTATTTGCAATTTGATTTGGCTGAAAGTGACATTTAAATGTTGATTATAATGTGTTAATTTGTTATATTAAAAGCGTGAGGTGATTGTACGTCAACTCATACTTTACAAAGCTTTTAACCCCAGTTGGAACTGGGGTCTTTTTCTGCCCTGACCTGTCGCTACTGGTCAGGGCATTTTTTTATCTTAAATAAATTATCTGTTTTAGTTGCATGAGTTTAAACAAACTAAAGACGCAATTGACAACAAGCGCCATTCTTCAAATCTTCTATTTTTCATTTATCTTCTCTGTATGTATTTTTTTAAATAAAATAAAATAAAAAATAACCATTAAAAATACGATTTATTATAATTTTACTATTTACAATTATAATGTAATACTTTATAATATAATTATGCAGTAAAGGAAAGCACTTAAACACCGAAAGCTAATAATAATAAAAAAACGGAAAATACAAAATGAAACCTCAATTCAAAATCAATTACAACAACCAAGTACTTTTAGTTGAAAAAGAAACAAGAATTGAAGAAAGCAACTTTGATGACGGTCAGCTTGCTGACAAGTACGTTACTTACAACATTACACTTGATGCTGAGTTTGTCGCTGTAATTCACATTGAGAACAGAAGTTTTCTTGACTGTGAAGATTCTGAGCTTATGTCTTTTGAAGAAGGATTCGAGCTTTCTAAAGTAATCGAAACTCTACCAAAAGTTGAAGCCAATGAAGCCAATGAAGCCAATGAAGCTGAAGAGGGCGTGGAGACTGAAGATGATGAATACATCAAGACACTTATTGCTGAACTTGAAGACAATGACTCAGAAGAGTTCGAGCTAGAACAAGATGGTGACATGCTAGAGCTTTACTATGATGGTGAGCTAATCGCTACTAAAGACACTGATACTGAATGTATTGATGAATTTGTTGATGTCAGTGCGTCATTGATTAGCCATAAATTCGATGTGCTTGAATACCATCGCTAGGTTGCACGAATAAAATCATGCAGTGAAGGAAAACACTTAAACACCAAAAAGCTAATAAAATAATAATAAAAATGGAAAATACAAAAATGAAAAATTTTAAAGAAACTGAAATAAAAGTTGAAAGTAAAAAAGAACTCCTTCTATCTCTAATGACAAAAGCTATCGCAGCACAAAAAGAAAGTCTGCTTTCAAGAGAGTGGGATGTTGATTACATGATCGAAGAAAGCGGTACTGTCTACCGATTCTTCGAAGAGAGCATTCTCAGTGAAGATGATGTATGCGCACGAGTCCTGTGGGAGTTCATCGATATTCACGAACTAGATTATAAGTTTGATTTGTTTGATTGTAGTTTTATCGATGAAGTAAGTGAAATGCGGTATGCGTTGATTAATGAGCTAGCCGAGCGCTATGAATCATAATCCTCCAAGAAGCCCCTGCGGGGGGGGGGGGCTTTAATAAAAATAATAAAGAGGCGCAGCATGCAACACACTAACGAAGTAATTGAATTTGCAGACAAGTATCTGCTCAAAGAAAGACACGGATACAACAACTCAGTCATCAACCCTGTTAGCAGTGTGGTGAAACTGACTGGGTTGTCTAGGAACACTGTTCAGCAAGCGTTCGCGGGAAAGAAATGCAGCAAGCTACAGGTTAAAGTTCTCGAACTTCTTGAAATCATTGTTACTGATGATCAAAAGAAAATGAAAGAGGTTCGAGAGATAGCAAGAAAAAATCAGTGATACCAAAAACACAAGCTAAAAGCCCCGTCGGGGCTTTTTTTATTTTCTGAAGATTTCTAATTATTAAAACCTGTAATCTGACAAAATATTTAACTTGTGTATAATTTGAGTTAAAAATAAAAATTAATTTAAAATAATCCGATTCATTTAAATTTATTGTTTGCAGTTATAAAGTAAATGCTTATTATGTAAACATAAACTAAAGAAATAAAATGATAATAAAAAGGTTTAGAGTATGGTTTACGAAGCAATAGATTTACTTTACAAGCAACAAGCAGATTTACAAGCGCAACAGCAAGCTCAGCTAGATAGAGTTGAAGCATTAACTAGTACTTTTGACGACAAGTTTAAATTAGAAATAGAAGCTGGAAAAGTTCATGCGTGGGGCGGTTCGAACAGAAATATAGATATAAAAGTAAGGTCATTAAAAACTGGTGAGACATTAGCTGTTGCTTCTGTGAATGCAGTGAGAGGTGACTACAGAGAACCTTTTAGCTGTCCTAAAAATACGGATAGGCTATTGATGGGGGGGGTAAGCAGACACGCACCAAAAATCATGCATGACTTTAATGAGTACATGAAAGAGAAAAAAATAAACATAGCTTTTAAAAAGTACTTGTTCAACAAAACTGATGAGTACTTAGAAAAGAAGCATAATGAAAAAGTTATGCACTAATAGAAATGCAATGTGAGAAAACACATAAAAACAATTAAACCTAAAACTATAATAAAAAGAGAATTTAAAAATGGAAAAACTAATCGAATTTTTAATAGACAGAAAACTTGAAGAAGAAGTATATGAGAGCAGCATCACTGGTACATTCTACTACAGAACTACTAGTCTATATGCATACAAAGTTATCGACAGTGAAGAGATTGTACTTTTAGCTGAAAGTCATGAACTCGAAGAATTATGGTCTAATGATGAAAAACTTATGGCTTACAAGCTTTTTGAAAATGAAGCGGAATACGATGAGTTTATTGAAGAATGCAAAGATGGATTGCATTACGGTGATTTTAACTTCACATCTAACGTATTTCATGAGCTTGAAGATGTAGATGAAGATGATGTCAATAGATATATAGAACGTTACGACCTGTGGAAACATATAAGTGACTAAACAAAGTAGAATCAAAAGCCCCGATGGGGCTTTTTTTATTTCTATCTAGGATAGGAGGTTTGATATCTTTAAATAATATAAATTGATTATAATTATAAATTTAATTAAAATGACATTTAATAATTAAAAGAATTCTTATAATAAAAGGGTGGTGTTAAATGTATTTTATATTTTACTCGCTACGCATTTCAGGTGCCATTGCTATTTTTGAAAATAATTAGATCATCGACCGTGTTTATATAAAAAAGACAAAATACATAAATACAAGGACCATCATTGATTTTCATAGGACAGTTCCACTTCTCTCTAACTTTCCCTATGCCATTTTTGTTTGTGAGCAATTCTGGGGTCAGCACAGAGACACTCCTACAACTGCTTTTGGGCATGGCAGAAGTTACGGATGCTTACTGCTAGCTGCTGAACAAGCAGGTCTTGAAGTCCACACAGTCTCACCTAGAAAGTGGAAAATAGATATGGGTTTCGGCAAAGACAAGCTAGAACCAGCTATCGAAATGCACTCTCGTTATCCCGAAATTCTCACCAAAAAAAGCAGGAAACCTTAATGAGAAGAAAGGTGACGCTATCGCTATAGGAGGGTGGTGGATAGAGCATGGCAAAGAAAAGCGCGAGATAGAGCTAATAGAAGAAGCTAAACGTGCAGAACGACTTAAAGCTAAAAAAGCAAAAAGCTACGAAGAACACTGTTCCTGCAAAACAAGAGGAACGGAATAATGGCAGGACGAAAAGCGTGGACACCTCCAGATCTAAAGATGGTTGAGAAAATAGCTGATAGCGGATTATCGCAGCGATAACTTGCAGTTTAGCTAAGTCTCTCTTACGCATAGAAGTGATTATGCAAAGAATGATGAACGAAACTATGTCAGAGAAATCAGTTTTGCATCATCTGTGTTAAGCTTGTGGCATAACAACTTTCTGGGCAGAGCCGATTTAGGGCAACCTGCCAGATTTGTTTCCATTGAGGTAACGAAACTGACAGATTGCATTCAGACTAATTCAGCTAATTTCAGGCTTGTTATCATGTGGACCAAGAAAACGGTCACCGTTGAAGTGAATCATATGATCTGGATTGTCTGCAATCCAAACCTCTGTTTCCCACGCAATGTCCGCTGCATTTTTTCTAAACTCAGCCCTATGAGGAAATGCGGTCACGTATACACGACCGACAGAGCAATCTTTCAAGGCTTCTTCAAGCTCTAGCCATCGCTTAGGGCTTACAGGACCATGGCTTGTCACTGCTTCAATCAGAAACAACCATTCACGCTTTTCATCATAAACAACAACATCTGGTAGTTTGTCGTGCGACATAGGAGGCACGTTTAATGATTCGAAATATTCAGTTTCAAGAACCATATGTTTCCCACCTTCGTCACGGCTACTTGCTGTATCGCCAATGTAGAGGACCTTACCTCCTTCACCCACGAACCTAGGACAAAACTCATGAACAATATCAGCATGAAGCTGGTTGTGAGCACCTGGGGACAGTTTTATTTCCTTACCGTCTGGCAATAGCACTGGAATCTTCTCTCTGTTGAGAGTTCGTTCATACATCTCCTGGAGTGTAGGAACATCATCAAGAAATTTGTTTACAAGTGCTTTCCAATCGCCATTTGGGTAGGCGTGAAGAATCTCAATGATAGGTGCATTTAAAGAGTAGTTATTGTCCTTGCTGTTTGTTGCTCGTGCAGGGTTGTCACGGTTTCTGTCAACAACTTGAGCTTGATCAAATTGATGTAAAGTTTGCCTTCTAATCGTTTCACGAGAGTTTGGCTTGTAATCCTTACCATATTCAGTCCGTATGAAATCCATAATATCTACAGTTGGCAGCAGGGGGGCAGTTGAAGCCTGCCAATCATCGTTTGGTTTAATATTCGCAAGTGCTAAAAACACCCAAGCAGATCTATCGTTGTATTGCTGCTTTGGTAACCCTAAAGCTTTGAGAATTTCCTTTGCTTGTTCTAGTTTTTTCTCTTTCATTTCTTTAATTATCAGTCATTAAAGTTTCAAGTTCCTCAATGTAACCTATGTGCAGGTTTTTTTCTTCCATTTGTGCAGGTTTTTTGCGATACTGCGAATTCAATAAATTACTGTATAAAAAAACATGTATGTCCGAATTGGCTAAAGACTTACCACTTAACTTAAATGACATAGCAGATGCAAACCGAGTTGAGGCAAATGGAAAACTCGATGAAAAGCTTAGAGGAAAGTTAGGTCAGTTTATGTCATCTTCTGCCGTATCTAAGCTTCTTGCTGATATGTTTGAAAGTGTAGAGGGTGAGCATCATCTTCTTGATGCGGGGGCAGGTGTTGGCTCTTTAACTGCTGCGTTTGTTGAACGAGTAAAGAGTGATGCAACAAGCATTGATTCAACTTGCTTCGAATTATCAAGTGTAATGAATCACTATTTATCAGATACATTAAAACATTGTTCAAATACTTGTGAATCGTATGGTGTCCAGTGGGATCAAACCGTAGTTGAAGAAGATTTTATTCAACATTCAGTAGAACAGCTTTTAGGTGATGATTTTAGACCTACATACAATAAAGCCATTCTAAACCCTCCTTACTTAAAAATTGCTGCAAGTGGCACAGAACGGTCAGCATTGAGAAAGGTTAGTTTTGAAACAGGTAATTTATACTCGGCATTTGTAGGGTTAGCAATAAAGCTATTACAAGAGGGGGGGAACTAGTTGCAATTACCCCGCGTTCATTTTGTAACGGTCCATACTTCAACGATTTTCGTAGGTTGCTATTAGATTCGTGCTCAATTAACAAAATTCACGTTTTTAATAGCCGTAAATCAGCGTTTAAAGCTGATAAAGTGCTACAAGAAAACGTTGTTTACCATTTAACAAAAGGCGAGACACAAAGAGACACCGTTATTGTTACCTCTAGCTCTTGTGCTGAAGACCCAAACCCGTATGTTTATGAAGTACCATTTGACAGAGTAGTAAGTGAAAACAATCCAGAACGTTTTATTCATATCATCACTGATGAAGAAGAACAGAACGTAGCGACCAGAGCAGGTGGTTTACCGTGTTCACTCGAAGATCTTGGTATTCAGGCAAGCACAGGTAAAGTTGTAGACTTTCGCACCAGAGAAAATTTAAGCATGGACTTTGTTAATGGTTCGGTGCCTTTAATCTTTCCGCAACACCTCCAAAAGTGTGCGATTGAATGGCCAGTAGAAAATGCGAAAAAGCCCAATGCGCTTTTAAACAACGAAAGCACTGCTAACCTGATGGTTAAGAATGGAACTTACGTCTTAACTCGTAGACTCACTGCCAAAGAAGAGAAACGTAGAATCGTTGCGTCAATCTATACGGCTGATATTGCAGGTGTTGATGTAGTGGGTTTTGAGAATAAAACAAACTACTTTCATGCACTTGGTAAGCCGTTAGATGATGATCTAGCAAAAGGCCTATGGGTATTCCTGAATAGTACGTTAGTAGATAAATATTTTCGTCAGATGAACGGTCATACCCAAGTAAATGCGACAGACTTAAGAACTTTACGATACCCAACAAGAGAGCAACTTGTAGCTATGGGAGAGATGGTTGATTTTAAAGAGTTTGATCAAGAACGTGTAGATCAAATTATTGAATATTTATTGTGATCTTTTGTTAGTTTTTACGGTGGTTAATTCATTCCCATGCATGGGAATGAACTAGCTAGCTGTAATTGCCATTCCTAAAATCGGAAGTGATCTCAACTGATATTGCGTTACTTATACGAAATGTTAATGCCTTAAATAAGGTGAGTTTTATTCGTTTTTAATTTTTATAACATAGTTTAACTACGTGGGTTTTTTAAAGTTATAAAACTATCAAAAAAATTAGACATACCGATGTAGTGATGCGCTGATATGCCGTGATTTTCAGCTAATGCTGTGATTTGACTCTTATAATTATTATAATAACACTCTGATAGTTTGATTAGCGAAGTACCATCATGTTCTGGAGCGAATCCACATAGCTGGTCATCTGTTAGATACGGTATGTCTGTTTCTTTTCTACTAGTAACTCTTATATAATTTTCTTTTAGTATAGATAGATCTAATGTACTGAATACAGGCCTTTTATTTTCGAATGTTTGTAAAAAAAAATCATAGTATTCTTTATTATCTCTCACGAGCGGGATAATTCAATCCAGCCGATGGAACTGGTTAGTATTTATAATCGGAATCCATTTGGGGTTGTGTAGCAAGCTCATTCCTAAAATAGGGTTGGTTATTGATTGAATTACAACACCATTTACCCACTCTAGCTCAAGTAACCGCTCTACTAAATAGTTCAAAACTCCTTTGTTTTGCCAGTGTTCTGTTAAGTATATTGAGTTAATTGCGGGATAAGAGATGTTGGGGTTAGGTATATCTTGAGCAAGTGATATTTCTAACTCTTGAAAAACTTCATTGTAGTAAAGAGTGAATGAATTTCTTGTCGCTAAATGGTTGAAAATGTTTTTTAATATATTATCAATGATATCTTTAACTTTATTGTTCATGATTATAATTGTTTATGGGTTGGTTTTTATTTTATAGCTTATCTATCTAAGTCTTTCAAGTTTTTATGTTTTATGTTTCTTGTTTTTAGTGTGGTAGTGAGTGGCTATTGTTTATTTGTTTTAATGATATATTTCTTTGCCATGTGGCAATAATGTAATGTGTTATATTAAATAATAATTTAATGAAAGGTAGTGGTGTTAATTTTTATCTATAATTTACAGTTTACATTCGAGTTGAATTTAAAGGTGTAGGCTTTTACAGCGCAACAGTAATATGAATAACCTAGAATAAAGCAATCCATACGTGGGAATAGAGCAGCTAACTTCAAATTAGCGGCACTTGATTTCGTTAACCATAACGATCTAGGTTGATTCCCATGCGTGAGAATGGGGGAGTCACCTTCACATCAGCGGCACTGGATTTCATTGAGTATGCCGAACATGGCTGATTCCCATGCGTGGGAATGGGGTAGTCAACTTCACATCAGCGACTCTCGATTTCATTGACCTGCCGATTCTGACTGATTCCCATGCGTGGGAATGGAGTAGCCAACTTCAAATCAGTGGCACTTGTTTTCACTGACGATACCGATCTAGGTTGATTCCCATGCGTGGGAATAGGGTAGTCAACTTCACATCAGCGGCTCTCGATTTCGTTGACCATAACGATCTAGGTTGATTCCCATACGTGGGAATGGAGTAGTCAACTTCACATCAGCGGCACTGGATTTCATTGAGTATGCCGATCATGGCTGATTCCCATGGGTGGGAATGGGGCAGTCAACTTCACATTAGCGACTCTCGATTTCATTGACCTGCCGATTCTGACTTATTCCCATGGGTGGGAATGGAGTAGCCAACTTCAAATCAGCGGCACTGGATTTCATTGAGTATGCCGAACATGGCTGATTCCCATGCGTGGGAATGGGGTAGTCAACTTCATATCAGCGTCTCTGGTTTTCACTGAAGATACCGATCTAGGTTGATTCCCATGAGTGGGAATGGAGTAGCCAACTTCAAATCAGTGGCACTGGTTTTCACTGACGATGCCGATCTAGGTTGATTCCCATGCATGGGAATGGGGGAGTCAACTTCACATCAGCGACTCTCGGTTTCATTGAGTATGCCGATCTAGGTTGATTCCCATGCGTGGGAATAGGGTAACTAACTTCACATCAGCGGCACTGGATTTCATTGAGTATGCCGATCATGGCTGATTCCCATGCGTGGGAATGGGGTAGTTAATCTCAAATCAGTGCCACTTAATTTCGCAAAGCATGCCGATCATAGCAAACACACCTTTGCCCCATTCCGATTTAGTCTCAATATTAAGACGCTAATTTCTCATAGTTATCGACTTACTTTTCCTAATCTAACTTATCTCTCAGAATCACATGTTTAATTGAAAAATTGACACATATGGAAAATAAGATATATGATATTTCATATGTTTAATAGTGTTGAATAGTTCCTATGTTCGATCCGATCCTGCTTTACAAAGCACTTTCTGAAGAAACTCGGCTTAAGTCTCTGCTGTTAATGCAGAAGCAAGGAGAGTTGTGTGTTTGTGATCTCATGGAAGCGCTGAATCTCAGTCAACCCAAAGTCTCTCGGCATCTTGCCGAATTGCGAAAGCACGAGCTTGTTCTGGATGAGCGACGTGGTAAGTGGGTTTACTACCGTATCAACCCCGCGCTAGCTCCTTGGGTCAAGCAAGTGCTGGAGATAACCCTTAAGCATAATTTGACATTTGTCGAGGCAGAGTTGCAGTTCATCAAAGGAAAATCATGTTCGAATGGTGTGAACGAATAATGCTCTATTCCGTTGGTTTATCAATTTTAAATGAAAGAGGTTTGTATGAGTAATGTCTCAAGCTGTGTCGAAACCAGCGCATCTGAAAAAATGAGTTTTCTTGATCGATACTTAACCGTATGGATTTTTCTTGCAATGGCAGTTGGTGTCGGGATTGGCGTGTTATTTCCTCAAGTCGCTCAGTGGAATGAAAGCCTATCTGTTGGTTCAACCAATATCCCACTTGCCATTGGCTTAATCTTAATGATGTACCCACCGTTGGCGAAAGTGAACTATAGCCTTTTAGGTGAGGTAACTCGTGATAAACGCGCGATAACGCTTTCTTTAGTGATGAACTGGTTCGTGGGACCGATTTTGATGTTCATCTTGGCTATCATTTTCTTGCGCGATCAACCTGGCTATATGGTGGGACTTATTCTGATCGGCCTTGCTCGATGCATCGCTATGGTGTTGGTTTGGAATGATATCAGTGGCGGAAACAAAGAATACGGTGCAACCTTAGTCGCTTTAAATAGCGCGTTTCAAATTGTCACGTACAGTTTTATGGCATGGCTGTTTATCACTGTTTTGCCCCCTTACTTTGGTCTTGAAAGTTTCGTTGTTGACATCACTATCTGGGACATTGCACAAAGCGTCTTAATTTATTTAGGCATCCCTTTCTTAGCTGGTTTCCTAAGTCGTAAGCTATTGGTCTCAGCAAAAGGTGAACAGTGGTATAACGAAGTGTTCATCCCTCGTATTTCGCCAATCACCCTGATTGCGCTTTTGGCAACCATCGTTTTGATGTTTAGCCTGAAAGGTGAAATGATCATTGAGTTACCGATGGATGTGCTCCGTATTGCAGTGCCACTTATCATCTATTTTATGGTGATGTTTTTTGTGAGCTTTTACATCGGGAAGCGTATGGGGATCCCTTACGACCAAAATGCATCCATCGCCTTTACTTCATCTGGTAACAACTTCGAGCTGGCTATCGCCGTATCAATCGCTGTATTTGGGTTAAACTCTGATCAAGCGTTTGCAGGCGTCATTGGACCTTTGGTTGAAGTGCCTGTCTTAATCGCTTTGGTTAACGTCGCCTTGAGGATGAAGCGTAAATATTATGCCTAAGAGCAGTATTTCGAAACAAACTTCAGCAGTGCCATGTCTCATTGAGACATGGCATCTTTACGAGTCCGAACTTTATTACTGGTTGCTTAAGCAAACAGGTGATCCTGAGCTGAGCTTTGATTTACTACAAGATACCTTCTTAAAGGCATTACAGCAGAGGCAAGCGTTTTGCGATATTCAAAACCAAAGAGCGTGGCTATATCGGGTAGCACGGAATATGCTCATTGATAAGCAACGTAAGGCGAATCAAGAACAAGTTCAGGATCTGAGTGATAATGAATCGTTATCGGAAGAACATGAACTCCCCGCCGTCGATAGCCTTGCGCAATGCCTACCTAAAGCGCTATCAAAACTGACTGAGCCTGAAAGCGAAATCATCAAACAGTGCGACCTACAAGGTCTTACTCAGCAGGCGTTTGCCGAGCAAAATGGACTTACGTTAGTGGCAACCAAATCACGCATTCAACGCGCCCGACAAAAACTCAAAAGTATTTTGCAAGCGCAATGTCACATACGTTTCGACGAACAGCAGCGTGTTTGCTGTTTTTTCAAAGATAGCGATAGTCTCTAAAATCGCATTAGTTCTAACTCACTAAGTCGATCTATATAGCCTTTTCCTATTCTTCATCACTACAGCACTCTTGCTGTAAGAAGTTGATTACTGCCTCTAAGCAATCATATTCGGCTACGCAATATAAGGTACGTCCCTCACGACGTTGAGAGATTAAACCTGCTGAGGCCAAGCTAGATATATGATGTGAAAGTGTAGACGCTGGAACGCCAAGTGCCTCTTGTATGACTCCCACCGCTATCCCGTGATGACCCGCTTTAACCACAACCTTGTAGATACTTAACCGAGTGGCATGCCCTAACTCTTTAAGCGCTTTCGCTACTTCTTCAAGTTCCATTGTAGTCTCTTTAAACAATCGTATCGAAAATACTTCGATGATAATGGAATCATTAATATCTGACAAACAGGTTCAGGCTGACTTCGATACAGTGAAAAACGACACACTCAATATTTCTATATTCTTAGAATTATGGTATTGACTGGCATTTGTCAAAAAACTAAAATTCCAGAATTATCGAAATATAGTTTCTAGCTGGTTGAACACTGTTACTGTTGAGAATGTGATTCGGAGATTCAAAATGAACCAAGAAATTGCCACCATGGTAAATGAAGCACTTGATATGTTTGCTTTTTTAGCGATAGAGCTAACCATACTTTTCCTAGTAATTAGTTATATTGTAGGTGCGTTGCAAGAAGTACTTACACCAGAAAAAATTCAATCAATCCTTAGCTCTAAGGGAGGAAAAGGGTGGTTCATCGCTGCCTTACTAGGTTCGATTACACCATTTTGTTCCTGCTCTACAATCCCATTCTTAAAAGGGTTGTTAAGAGCGAGAGCTGGTTTTGGCCCTATGATGGTGTTTTTATTTGCCAGCCCATTGCTTAACCTTGTGATCATTGGCTTGTTTGTCATCACCTTTGGGTGGAAAGTTGCCGTGTTCTATTTCGTGATTGCAATGACCGTGTCTGTGGTTTCGGGATATGTGCTTGAAAAATTGGGGTTTGAGCGCTATGTAAAACCTGAGGCGTATGAAGCGGCAGGTGGCTCTTCATGTGGCACATCCTGTGGGGAGCCAAGTAAGGAATCAGCATCAAGCTGTAGCCCTCGTTCTTGTTGTGAACCAACACCAGTTGTCGCCACAAAATCATGTTGTGGTGAGCGTACGCTAAAAGCTGAGCCTAAACTGGAAATATCTTGTTGCTCTGCCAATGGCAGTTCAAGTGCGACATTCGTTGAAACAAAACAACCAAGTCGTTGGATGCGAGTCTGGCATTCTACTTGGAAAGATTTTAAACAAGTGTTTCCATACCTCATGATGGGGATTGCAATTGGTTCCATTATTTATGGTTTTGTGCCAACAGATTTCATTGCGAAATACGCGGGTGAAACCAAATGGTATGCGATTCCAGTTGCTGCAATTATCGGTATTCCATTGTATATCCGAGCGGAAGCGGTAATACCGTTAAGTGCGGCTTTAGTGCAAAAAGGTATGGCTCTCGGTTCAGTAATGGCACTTATCATAGGTAGTGCTGGTGCAAGCCTCACCGAGGTGGTTTTGTTGAAATCTATCTTTAAGAACCAAATGATTGCCGCGTTCTTGTTTGTCATTCTCAGTATGGCGATATCTGCGGGTTGTTTGTATAGCTACTTCTTCATTTAAACATCGAGATCTTCGTTAGATTTAGAGGAAGGCATTCAGGAAATGACCACGGCGCTAAACAAGCCGTGGTCAACCTAACAATAAGCCCCATCACATCTTCCTCCACTTATCACTTAAACAGAGCTAAATCACTTTTCCCAAGCACGAAGATAATAAAAAATTCTTTGCATCCTTTCGGCACCAACTTCGTCTTAGTGACATCAAAGACAAATTATGAGGTTGAAGGGGCCGATATGTTTGAAGTCTTTACCCATCTTGCTGATTGGATGACCTACCAGCTATTTGCTATGCAGCAAGGTACTAAGCTGGCAGATGCTATTCACTTTTTTATAGAAGACACTAGTAAAATCATGGTGTTGCTGATTGTCATGATTTACGTCATTGCTTTGTTCCGCGCTTCTTTAAATGTTGAAAAAGTACGCCACTATCTTGCAGGAAAACGGCGTCTTTTTGGCTATGTGACGGGGAGTGTTTTCGGTGCAATCACCCCATTTTGCTCATGTTCAAGTATTCCCGTTTTTCTTGGCTTTACCTCCGCAGGTATCCCACTTGGGATCACCATGGCATTTTTGATTACCTCGCCATTGATCAATGAAATCGCAGTATTGCTTCTGTTTAGTCTACTTGGATGGAAATTCACCATCATGTACGTCCTGATTGGAATGCTTATCGGGATGTTGAGTGGCTGGTTGCTGGATCTGATAGGAGCAGAGCGTTGGTTACAGCCATTTGCAGCAAAGGCCATGCAGAAAGCCCAAGCCCAACAGCATACTCAGGGAAATCTGAACGTTAGTAACGAAGAGTCTGCAATCACACTTTCATATCGACATCAGTTTGCCAAACAAGAGATGGTTGAAATCATCGGTCGGGTTTGGAAATGGGTGTTTATTGGCGTGGGTATAGGCGCAGGCTTACATGGCTTTGTACCCGATGGCTGGATAGAAGCCCACTTAGGCGCGGGTCAGTGGTGGTCTGTTCCAGCTTCAGTATTGATTGGTATCCCTTTGTATTCTAATGCGACGGGTGTGATCCCCATCATGGAGAGTTTACTGAGAAATGGTCTTCCCATAGGCACGACATTAGCGTTTTGTATGAGCACTGTCGCTGCAAGTGTGCCTGAATTTGTCATGCTAAAACAAGTGATGCAATGGCGCTTACTGGGACTTCTTTTTGGTCTACTGCTAACAGCGTTTACTGTTATGGGGTGGATATTTAACTTACCGTTCTGGCAATTTTAGGAGATAAACATGAAAGCATTTAAAGTACTAGGGTCAGGTTGTGCCAACTGCGTTAATACCGCGAAACTGATTGAGAAAGTTGCGGAAGAGCAAGGCGTTGATGTTTCGGTTGAAAAAGTAACCGACCTTGAAACGATCATGAATTATGGCGTGATGTCTACACCAGGCGTTGTCATGGATGAAGAAGTGGTTCACGCAGGCGGGATACCAAGCTCCGAGAGCGTGATTAATTGGTTATCTCGCTAACTCAATATGAATGATAAAAGCCTTCCATTAGGAAGGCTTTAGATTCTATCGTATCAGTAGTTGAGGGAGTATCATGTCGTAAATGATTCTCGTCGAAAGTAGTTACAAGCTACTCTTTAAGTTTTCGTTTATGCTCTGTGTGACCTTGTTAGCTCCTCTCTTATTGCGGCCTAGGGCTATCTGTAGAGGTGGGGATCGAGAAAAATTGGTATTGCTGCTCTTTAGTTTATCTTCGAAATAGCGCCATTGTTCCTATAACTCTTGAACGAAAGTGTTGGCTTAGTTGATGTTTGAAGCGACTGGAAGGGACTGAGAGAAATTTGGATTTTTGCTTTTCATCCTCTGATAATGAAACAATAGGTCATAATGGATCAGGTGCTATTTGTCACATTCAATTGTCAAGAGCAAGTGAACGGGCTTTATGCGGGCTTTGTTGTACAGCTTCTAGTTAAGACGAGTGTTAATGGATGTAGTCGCTCAGATCGCGGCTTCTTGATTTAGCTAAGCAGCAACGCCATAGATATCGTAAGCCATAATATAATCATCAGGGTTTACAGATATAATTAGCATGATAGAATAAGAAATATTTACCGAGTAAAGCCAATGTAACATCTCCACTACATCATAAAAACGTGCAATAGTTTTTAGCTTATTTCCTATTTAGTGAAATAAGTGAAGTGGAGTATTTAAATTTATTAATCCTTTCACTTATTTTCATTAGATTAATTAATAGAGATTATTAAAGGATCTTAATGAACGATCAAGATATCAAACTTTATCACTATATGTTAAATATAGAATTAAAGCAGTTTATGAATCATCATCATCTTATCAATCATGATGATAAAAAATTCTCTGATTTTGTTAAAAAAGAATTTAAACGATTAAAAAATAATAAAAAAATAACATTGTCTGATTTTAAATATTTTCACGATGTTTTTCTGCCAAATAAAACTGGATTTAAAGAACGATGGAATAAACGACTAAACCGTTATCAGGAAATCTATAAAAAAAACAAAAAACTAATTAGAATATCTTTACAAGAAAGACTGAAATACTTTTTTAACGAGCTAGCTCGCTATCAATTTGTTATAAAAATACAACATGATGATGAAATTGAATTTGATGACTCTGAATCACATAAAATTCAAACTCTGGGATTTATTGGGATTCATAAAGATGAATTTTATAAAATTAATAGAGATCAAGAAGAATTACTGATAACTTATTATATTGGTCAATGTGGTGTAAAAGCAGAAACCATGTTGATTTATCACTTACAGAACTGTGGATTTAATATTGTATTAGGATCACAACGATCACAATGTCGATTAGCACATAATACATTCTCCTTCTTACAGATAGAACCTTTTTATCATAAACTCAGCTTTACCGAAGGAGAAAGCGAAAATGTTACAGCGTAAACAAAAAGCATTAGTGGTTGAAGGTGGAGCGATGCGTGGTATTTTTGCTGCTGGTGTATTAGATGCTTTTATCACTCATCATAACTATGATTTTGATTTCTGTGTTGGAGTTTCCGCAGGATCAACAAACCTAATTGGATATTTAAATAAACAATTTGGCCGCAGTGAAAAGATTATCAAGCAATATGCAACTAGTGATAAATTTATAAGTTTTCGACGTTTTTTAAAAGGGGGACACTTATGTGATGTCGAATGGTTATGGCGAGAGTCTTATCGTCGAGAGCCACTTAACCACCAGTTGTTTTGCCCTTTATGGGTTGTGACTACCAATGTAATTACTGGTCAGCCGCATTATCATCAAATGCATGGCTCCGATCTTTGCCATTCAGCTATCGTTGCATCTTGTGCAATACCTGTGGTATATCGAGATTACCCATTGATTAATGATATCCCAATGACTGATGGTGGAATAGCTGACTCAATACCTCTTGAATTTGCTTATCAACATGGAGCAAGAGATATTACCGTTATTTTATCTCGTCCTGATGGATATCGTAAAAGACCAATTTTTTTTACTGGCTGGCTAAAAAAGTTAACTAAAGAATATCCTAACCTTTATAAAGCAATTCGCAAGCGACATGAAAAATATAATCAAACATTAAGTTTTATGAGTTCACCACCAAAGGATTGTAAAATACGGATTATTTCACCTCCCCCTTTTTTTCCTGTTAAACGCTTTACTTATTCAAAAGATAAGTTGGAACTGGGATACCAGCAAGGTTTAGAAGCTGGAATTCGATTTCTTGATAATAATTCATAAAGTTTCCATTTCGATGATTTTAGGTGATAAAAATCCTTGTGAATAGTTATATACATTTTATACGTCAACAATGGCCACTGTTGACATTTGGCTTTCTGACCGTTTTTATCGGCAATGTTGGGCAGTCTTTTTTCTTAAGTTGGTTTGGAGCTGATATTCAACGTTCACTAGCTATGAGCGCTGATGATTATGGCTTTATTTATGCGATAGCTACTCTTAGCAGCAGCACTATAATTTTTATTGTGGGAGATATCGTTGATCGCTGGTCTTTATCACGAACAATTACTATCGTTGCACTATTATTAGCTGCTTCTTGCTTTCTTATGTCGCAAGTTCGCACCTCTTGGATGCTTTTTTTCTCATTTTGGGGATTGCGATTGGCGGGACAAGGGTTATTTCCTCACATTGCTCAAACCACTATGATTCGTAGTTATACTTATCAACGAGGGAAAGCACTCAGTTTATCCTCTAGTGGTGTAGCGTTTGGTGAAATGGTTTTACCTTTAACGTTAATGTTGATGATTACATTCTTAGGCTGGCGAACCAGTTGGATTGGATTATCTATTATTGTTCTTGTGGTGTATTTGCCTTGCGCTTTATGGCTATTAGGTCGATCTCAGCGCCACTTTGAAGAATTAAAAATAGCAGATAAAAAAATGTCGGTGAAACATTCTCGTGGACGGAAAGAAGTGATAAAAGATTGGCGATTTTGGTCAGTGATCCCGACAGTCTTAGCAGCTCCTTTCATTGTGACAGGCATTTTTATTCAGCAGCACTATTTACTGGATCAAAAATCGTGGCCTGCCTCTATACTCGCCAGTAGTTTTGTTGCTTATGGCTTTTTGCATTGGGTTAGCTCTATGATGGCAGGTTCTTTAGTTGACCGTTACCAAGCAAAACGTTTATTACCTTTTTTACCTTTACCATTAATTACTGGGCTACTTGTTTTAGCTACTTTAAACCAGTTATGGGCAGCCCCACTATTTATGATTTTATTGGGATTTGGAATGGGGGCTTCTAGTCCTATAATTGGATCGTTATGGGCAGAAATGTACGGTACTCAGCATATAGGTGCTATTCGATCAATGGTTACCTCAATGATGATTTTTTCCACAGCAGCGTCTCCATGGCTGTTTGGCTTGCTGATTGAGTTAGGTTGGTCGGCTTCAAGGTTATTTGGCTTTTTAGCGATAGGAACTGTAGGTATTTTATTACTATTATTACCTGCTTATCGATCGTTTCGAGCTGAACAAAGTACATAAGAAGATTTTCGTATCTCCTGTGCAGTTTAGAATTTGACGATTCTCTATTCTCGCTAAAACAACAAATCTCTCGTTGGTTATATGATTGTTACAGTCAGCATCTATGAACAAGACTCGTAGCGGTAAGGTTAACGACATAGCTTAAAGATCTGACCTTGTCCCAGTATCGTATCCTGAGTTTAACATCTTTTTTATATAAAGAAGCCTTCCGTTAGGAAGGCTTTAGATTCTATCGTATCAGTAGTAGAGGGACCGTTGTGTCGGTAATAATCCTTGTCGTATTACTTCCGACAAAGAACTGGCGAAGTTTAGAATGCCCGTAAGCCCCCATCACAATCATGCCAATCTTTTGCTGCTGCTGATAGGTCAAGATAGCGGAATGCACTTCACCTTGTAATTGGGCTTCAACAACGTTGATGCCCTTGGCCTTAAGTTTTTGCGCAGCATTTGAAAAAGCATCAGATTTACTATCAGAATCCTCAACCATCACAAGATGACAGGTCATGCCTTTTAGAAGTGGCGTGTTGATCGCTTTTTCAACCAGTTTCTCGCTGATAGTACTGCCGTCGAAGGCAAGTATATAACTATCTGGCGGAGAAAAATGACCTGAGGCAATCAGGATATGAGCCTTGAGCGAACGCACAACACTTTCTAACTGTGAGCCAATGGTTTTAGTGTCATTCTGATGAAGCTCACCAGACTTACCCATGACCAACACACGAATGTCTTGCTCCATATCGGTTAAAGTTTCAACAAGATTGCCATGCTTTTGTCGCTTCTGAATATTGTTGTGACCTTGTTCATTCAAGTGACTTTCTAGTTCACTTAATAGCGCTTTTCCGTGCTTAAGTGCAATCTTTGCTCGTTGCTCATCCAGTTCAACAAGCTCTGCCAGTAACTGCTCTCTCGCACCTAAGCCAATATTGCCACTTAATTCACTGTCCGCTTCTTGTGACGACGATTTGTCTAACACATGAAGTAACGTCAGGGGCGCAGATAGTTGTTGTGATGTCCATCCGCCAATGTCGGCAACCGCTTTAGAATAGCTTGACCCATCGATACACGCGATTATGTTTGTCATATGTGACTCCTTAGTGTCCGCCCATCAGTTTTTCAACTTCTTCTGGTTTATCGTGGATAGCAAACTTATCAACGATGGTGCTGGTCGCTTCATTCATACCAATCAAATTGACATCGGTGCCTTCGCGTCTGAACTTAATCACAACACGATCGAGAGAAGAAACCGAGGTAATATCCCAGAAATGCGCATTTGAGAGATCAATCGTGACACGATCAAGCGCTTCTTTAAAGTCAAACGCTTTTAAAAATTGATCTGACGAAGCAAAAAAGACTTGTCCCACAACACGATATGTACGCTCTTCACCACTTTCAGACAAATCGCTTTTCACCACCATGAAACGACCAATCTTGTTGGCAAAAAACAGCGAAGCCAGTAAAACACCGACAAAGACACCAATGGCGAGGTTGTGAGTCGCGACCACTACCACTACTGTCGCAATCATAACAATATTGGTCGATATAGGATGAGACTTAAGATCTTTAATCGAACTCCAAGAGAAAGTACCGATAGAGACCATGATCATCACGGCAACGAGCGCGGCCATTGGGATCTGTTTCAACCAATCGCCTAAAAAAACAACCATAACAAGAAGAAACACACCCGCGGCAAAGCTAGATAAGCGACCACGACCACCCGATTTAACATTGATAATGGATTGACCAATCATGGCACAACCAGCCATACCACCTAATAGCCCCGAACCAATATTGGCAATACCTTGGCCTTTACACTCGCGGTTCTTATCGCTGTTAGTATCCGTTAAATCATCCACAATCGTGGCTGTCATCATCGATTCAAGCAAGCCCACAATCGCAAGACCTAATGAGTAAGGTAAAATAATCCAAAGTGTTTCAAGGTTAAGTGGGACATCAGGCCATAAGAAAACAGGCAAAGTGTCAGGGAGTTGTCCCATATCGCCAACCGTACGAATGTCGATATTAAAGACAATCGCGACTGCCGTCAGAGAGATAATACACACAAGTGGTGATGGCAAAAGTTTGCCGACATAAGGGAGATAAGGGAACAAGTAGATAATCGCAAGACCCGCAGCCGTCATTGCGTAAACATGCCAAGTCACGTTGGTTAACTCTGGCAGTTGCGCCATAAAAATCAGAATCGCTAACGCATTCACAAAGCCAGTGACCACCGACCGAGAGACAAAGCGCATTAAATCCCCTAACTTGAGATAGCCTGCTGCGATTTGGATGATGCCTGTCAACACGGTTGCGGCTAATAGGTATTGTAAGCCATGCTCTTTAACGAGCGTGACCATCAATAGAGCCATCGCCCCTGTTGCCGCTGATATCATCCCTGGACGCCCACCGACAATGGATATGATAACAGCAATACTAAATGAGGCGTATAGACCCACTTTAGGATCTAAACCTGCGATAATAGAGAACGCAATCGCTTCAGGGATCAAAGCCAAGGCGACAACTATACCAGCCAGCACATCACCACGCACATTGGATAACCAATCACGTTTCATCGTTTCAATCATGAATTTACTCGTAAAATTAATAAATTAGTTAATGTATAGAAAGGAATTGAGGAAGGCGGGTGGTCTAAGGCGGCGTAAGTTGCATCGGCATATCCCTCTAAAATTTAAAAAACGTGACTATAATCACAAGCAGCATAAACTTCAACCTCTTTTTTGTTCTTCTTATACAGATAAGATCACTTACAATAATCACTTAAACTTGATGAGACATCAGAGGTGGTATGCAAATTGATTATAGTTGGTTTGATTCGATTAGAATGCCACTTATGATCGTGAATGATAAACTTGAACTTTGTTACCTTAATCACAGCGCTCAATCGCTTGTAGATAAGCATGAGAAAGGAAAGGATTTCATTCGTTGTTTGCGGCTTGAAAAGTACGATTGTCTAGTCGCTGATGTTATAGATCGGTTATTAAAAAATCTCAAATCAAATCAAACCACAGAATTAAATGAATGCTCCATCATAGGAAAACCTTTTGAAAGTCAGCTACTCATCACTAAATTATCATCTAGCCTATTTCTCATTCAGATTAATTTAAAACAAACTATCAGCACTGCTACACTATCTCTTTTTAATATTAGTCCAATAGCCATCATGATAACTGATGAAAACGATATTATTTTGTCAGTTAACCACGCTTTTGAACAATTACTTGGCTATGCTCAGCATGAGCTGCTAGGCCTAACCCCCACAGCTTTGCGAAGTAGTTTACATGATGATGAGATATTGACCTCAATGTGGCAAAAGGTGAACGATGAAGGTTTTTGGGAAGGCGAGATACATCATCGACATCGCAATGATTCAATAGTGACCAATACTCTATCAATCAGGCGTTATTTTGAACGTGAACGTTGTTACTATTTATCATTTTTAAATGACGTATCAGCTCATTTTAGAGAAATTAAGAAATTAAAAAAGCATGCATACTTTGATTATCTCACTAAATTACCTAATAGGTTTCTATTAGAAAGTGAGTTTAATCAATATAAAAGTAAATATAGCGAGTTTTATCTGACTTTTATTGATCTGGGTGACTTCAAAGAAATTAATGATAATTTCGGCCATGAAGTTGGAGATCAAGTTTTAATTGAGGTGTCAAGTTTTCTGCTAACACTATTCTGTGATAGTTTTGTCTGTCGATATGGGGGCGATGAATTTATAATATTAAGCACAACCAATGAGTTTAATTTTATCGATCCCCTCAATAAAGAAATTAATATTTGTAGTAATAATTTTAATATCCAAATTCATTTTGGAACCGCTCAGTATCCTAAGAGTGGAGATTGTCTTGAATCGATAATAAAAATTGCAGATAAAAGCATGTATGATCATAAATTTGGAAGGAAACAAAATGGACGTTAGAGACTTCAAAGAAAAGCTTCTTCAAATGGAAAGCGATCTCATTTCAGAAATGGAGATTAATAATTTCACAGGCTCTAAAAATACGGTTCACCTTGATCAACAAAGTGTAGGTCGCCTGTCTAGGATGGATGCGATACAAGCACAACAAATGGCGCTTGAGTCGCAAAGAAGAAGAGAAGTTAATCTAGCAGCGGTGAGGGCTGCATTACATCGAATTAAGAATAATGATTATGGTTATTGCCTATCATGTGGTGATGACATTAATCCTAAAAGATTAGATATTAATCCTTGTGTTGTTAAATGTATCAAGTGCGCAAGCTAGAATGAATAGAAGGACTTAATGGAATATTCCTTTATTCCTTGTGCTATTTTTTTAATAACTGAAATTCTGTTGGAAACTTTAATAAATTCAAGATTTCCACACAAGAATAAAGGGGCGAATATCGCCCCTTGTTGAGAACCATTAGTTATGAACTCTCCTTGAACGTAAATAGGGTATACCTTGAATTATGATGTTGTAAGTAATAACAAAAACACTGACACCGAATATCAATATACCTATTTCAGCACTATTGGGAGAATAGTTGATGGAAGAACCAAACCAAGTTATTTTTGGACCTAACACAAAATTCTGACCTTGGATAACAAATATAAGCTCTATGCTAAATACCGAAGCGAGTAAAAAGCTTGCGCTGATTTTCGGCAACGTTTTTACCAGCAGCCATGCTAATGCGACGCCTAGCACTGAGAATATTGGTAGCCATTGAGGCTCTTCTAACACATGTGCTCTTGCTAAATAACCCCATTTGATCGTAAGGAAAATCGTCAAAAGACCAAACATCCAACGTGCAACACTGAGATAATAATTGTTGATCTTATTTTTTGATGTTAATAGGATCATAGCAACACCAGAGCTTAAAGCACAGATGAAGGTTAAAAATGAAGCATCTATGCCACTGTAGCCTTCTCGTCCAATAACCGTACCAAAAACACTGCCCAACACTAAACTTGCCGTTACTGCCACAATAAGCGTAGCGTAAGTTAAAAACGTATCTAGTGACGAATGTTTATCAAATAGAATCATTGTTAACTTAATAAACAGTAAGAGCAGCTCTATTGAGTAAAGTGTCCCCATCCACCAAATCGGTGACAATAAGTTAGGGCTGAACACTAACCAGAATACATGTAAAGGCGACCCCATCTCTGTGGCTAGTGAAGCAAAAGCCCCGACTAAAAGCCCAAGAGCAAGGCCAATCAATGGAAGTTTGTTTGCCTCAATACCTTCTATCTGCTTAAGAGAACCATACGCATAAACAATGGACACGCCTGTACTGGACAAAGCCAAAAATATGTAGCTGATTAGAGGTAATGTCCAAATCATCGCGTCATTGGTAGAAAATGAAGGTTGAATAAACCACTCTTCTATCGCGAAAAAACCACCAAATACTAAACCAGCGAGACTGATGATGAGTAATATTTTATTGCTGATATTCATTGTAGCCTCCTGCTATCTTAGTGGCGTTGGGGAGTATAGCGTCGGATATAAAACACCTTCGCTTGCGTTCCCAACTCAGCTCGAAGAGGTTGTCCGTTGTATTTTTTGATCAGAACAGACACCTCACTATTTGGATCATCTAAATCCCCAACGACACGAGCACCAGAAGGGCAAGCATCAACACAGGCTGGGTTTAGCCCTTCTTTCAGACGGTGGGCGCAGAACGTACATTTTTCTACCGTACCTCTTGATCGCATCGAAGGGTAGATGTTCGCCGATTCTGGGTTGCTTTGTGGGCTACCCGTGCCTCCCGTTGCTTCCAACATGCTTTGACCTGTGAATCCGCCTTGAACCACTGGTATATCACTTTTCCAGCGCTGGTGAGGTTTTTCCCAGTTAAAGCTGATGACACCATATGGACAGTTCACCATACACGCTTTACATCCAATACATTTATCAGGATCGTGTAAAGTCAGCCCACCTTCTGCTTTGTGCATGGCTTGCGTAGGGCATCCCTTGACGCAGGGAGCATCATCACAGTGGTTACACATGGTTGAAATGTATTCAAACTCTATATTCGGATATTTGCCGCCTTGACGGATAATTTTATCGCACCAATTGATGGTTTCAGGTGTATGATTTTCGGCTTTGCAAGCCAAGACACATCCCGTGCAGCCAACGCATTTTTGTTGGTCGATTACCATGCCATATTTCATGATTCATTCTCCTCAAACTAGGCTTTTTCTACACGAACACCAATTTGTCCATAAAATGCAGATGAACCTGAGAGTCCCTCATAAGCTGGAGGTAGTAACTCATTATTATTTCCTCCTCTAGCTTTGGCACCAAACTTCTCAGAAGCAATACGACCATAAGCCCAATGCCCTTGACCATAAGCCTTTGCAATCGTTCCAGGGCGAACACCTTCAAACAGAGAAGCAGTGCAGTGAATGCTGCCTTGTTCAGAGGTAATCGTGATAGGGTCACCTTCTTGTATGCCAAGGGAATTGGCATCTACAGGATTAATTTTCGCGACATCGGCGTTTTTTCTAGAACCAGGGTCTATATCAAGATTGTTCTGATACCAAGGAGTATTAGCGCTGCGCCCTTCTCGGTTCAAGCGAGATTTATGATCCACCAATAGCATCGGGTACTGTTCGGGATCTCCGTATCTAAACGGCGGCTCATAGTGTGGCATGAAAGCCTGTTCCCCTCTCGCTGTGTAGCCTGTTGCTTGCATGACCTCATCAACAACTGCATGGTGTTTTTTCGCGTGTTTTTCCAACGCCAGTTTTAAAGTTTCACTATAAAATTCAAATTTTTTCGTTGCCGTTTTCATATCGCTCCAGCGTGCGCGGAAAGGATAAGGATCCGAGTTCCAAACACCTTTTTGTCTAAACTCCTTCCAGCCCGAAAATCTGTCGCCACTTTTATACATTTGTGGATCCCAAAGAGGTTGAGTTACAATTTTAGTTGCGTACTCAGCAATTTCTTGAGGTGACGCTGGCGATTTACCTGTTTCTGGATCACGAAATTCTTGAGTTAAGTAATCAAGTGGTTCAGTGAAACCACGAGCGGCGAGTTCCTGAGCAATAAGCCATGGAATACCACATTCGTCTTCATGTATTTCTCCCATCGCAGGAACAAGCGGTTGCGTAATTGACAACTGGGAGTATCGATTTCCAGAGGTTTTTTGGATCCCCCAACGCTCGAACATGAAGTGAGGTGCAGGTAGGAGTAGATCGGCATACCAACTGAATTCGCTCACGTTTGTTGTGATATGGGTAACAAAGTCTACTTTCTTTAGCGCCTCCTCCCACCTTTTAGCGCCAGGAGCAGAGAAGCTAAAATTATTAAAGTATCCCAATACCACTTTCGGTAGATAAGGGTCTTCTTCTAATATACTTTGAGCCACAGCATTGGTGACAACGCCCCCTCCACTCTTACCTTCTTTTAATGCAGGAAACTCTAATCGACCACGGCGATCAATTTTCTCGTATTTCAGCCCATTAGCACCGATTTCATCAACATAGTTCTTGCTAGAAGGGATTTTGTTTGCGGGTACTGAATTCCATTTCAATACACCGCCTTCTTGGTCAATCGCGCCCAGTAAGCCATTCAAAGCATGAAGCGTCATTGCGGTATAGGCACCACGGTGCTGCATCTGCACGCCACGCGAACGCCAAATTTGCACTCTCGGTGCTGCATCGACTAATTTAATTGCCAAGCGCTCAATCTGTTGCTTGGAAATACCACACAATGGCTCTGCCCATTCAGGAGTGCATGTTTTGAGTACTGAATTCCACCAATGAACTAAACCATGGGTATGTAGTTCATTAAAACTGTTTTCATCCACATCACAATTTGCGATGAAGCGATTGACTCCACCATTAAAATCCCCAACAAAGGGTTTATGCCAGCCACCGAGAACGAGTATTTGATGAGCTAGGGCTAACCCTAACGCACCATCTTGTCCTGGTTCAATCGGTAACCATTCATCAGCCTTTGCGGCTGATGCGGAATAGCGAGGATCAACAATCGCTACTTGAGCCCTGTCGAGCGTATTTCCCCACTCTGAGCAGTAATAGGAAACTTGTCGGTTTGCGCTTAATGGGTCAACACCAAAAGAGAGTATGTAACGTGTGTCTTGAATATCGTATTGACGATAGCCCCAGTCACCTTCAGTAAAAAAGCTACCGAGTTTGTCAGCTTCAGCACATAACGCACTGTGGGTAATATCATTCGGGGAACCAAGAACGTGCGTGAAGTTTTTGATTAGCACATCACTAAGCTCAGAATACCGACCGCGTAATGCAACGTATTTATGTGTCTCATTGGTTTCACGCAAGGCCATAATTTTATCGGCAATGAGCGCAATTGCACTGCCCCACGAAATGGGCTTAAACTGAGGATCTACGCCTCGCCCTTTTTTAGGATTCGTTCTGATAACAGGCTGGGCTAGGCGATCTGGGTCGTACAACTCCTGCAAAGCGATATACTGACGTGGGCAGCTTGACGTGCCATGTACTTTTGAGAATTCATTTCCTCGTATATGCAGTGCTCTTCCTTGTTGAACATAGACTTGTTTTGCACAAAAAGAAGTGCAGCCGTTGCATGTTGTTGCTATCCACTGACCACTATTGACAGATGCGGTCGTTGTATAACCTGCTCTATCCATCGCTTTTACAATAGGGTTTATACCAAATAGGGCTAGTGACGTGGCTGCGCCAGCGCCTATCAAAAAATGGCGTCGTGAAATATCCAGCGACTCTTTATTGATTATGTTCATACCACATTGCTCCTTATAATGTTATATGGATAACTGTATATGGAAATAAAGAGCAAATATTAGAAAGTGCTCACTCAATGCGGCGCTAATGATAAAAATATGAGCATCACTTGATTTACATCAAGTTAACACCAGATGATGAAGTGACTACGAGGGAAAAGCCAAGAATGGTATGAAGGTTTGAGGGAAGAAAATTGTCAGGGGTGCTCCCCCTGACAACTAAAACGAAGGATTAACCATTCACCATAAACTGTACGTCAGTGGCAATGTCACTGATATGATCACCTGCTCGCTCTAGCCCTTTCGCAATAAACAACAGTTCAACCAGTTGTTCAGATGATGTGGCTTGTTGGTTAAAGCTCTGAATGAGCAGTGTGTATACATCTCGATAATAGGCATCAAGCGTATCATCGCCTTCCCAGACAACATTCGCCTGAGTGGCATTTTTAGTATTGTATGCCTCAATGACACTACGCAGCATTGTCACTAGGTGACAATGCATCTGGTGAAATATCTCATTGAGTTCATCAGGGATGACTTGTTTGAACTGACTCGACTTTACCGCCATCGATTTTGCATAATCACCGACACGCTCTAACCTGGGTGCGATGCGCATTGATGAGAGGATAAAGCGCAGGTCATCGGCTACGGCATGTTGACGTGCTAATACCCTGGATCCATGTTGCTCGATGTTATTCAAGTACTGGTTGGCGATACGGTCTTGAGCAACAATGTTATCGGCTAGCTCAGTATTAGGTTTATCAAAGACATCAATCGCTTGCTCGAACTCTGTTAACACAATGTTGGCGAGTTCATTGAGTTCGATTTTTATCTGTTCTAAGTCACGATCAAATGTCTTTAGAGTATGATTTTCCATTTTATATTCCTAACCAAAACGGCCTGTGATGTAGTCGCGAGTCTTCTCTTTTGCTGGTGACGTAAACAAGGTATCTGTTGGCGCAAATTCAACCATTTCGCCCATATGCATGTAAGCGGTATAGTGAGAGATACGCGCCGCTTGTTGCATGTTGTGCGTCACCATGACTACCGTAGTCTCTTTGTGCAAGTCGCTCAGTAGATCTTCAATCTTGGCAGTTGCAATGGGGTCTAATGCCGATGTCGGCTCATCCAGTAGCAGCAAATCTGGCTTTGGCGCTAATGCTCGCGCGATGCAAAGGCGTTGTTGTTGCCCTCCAGATAACCCATAGGCTGAGGTGTGAAGTCTGTCTTTGACTTCATCCCAAATCGCTGCGCCTCTTAGCGATTCTTCTGCACGAGCATCAAGCTCGGCTTTGTTACTGACACCGCGAATACGCAGCCCAGCCACCACATTTTCATAAATGCTTTTCGGGAAAGGGTTAGGCTTTTGGAACACCATGCCGACCGTTAAACGAACTAGGCCAGGATCCATATCAATCAGATTGTGAGCACTAGGATGCAACAGGATTTCTCCTTCATAGCGATTGCCTGGATAGAGGTCATGCATTCGGTTAAAGCTGCGCAGCAGCGTACTCTTACCGCAACCAGATGGACCAATCAGTGCGGTGATCTTTTTATCCGCAATCGGTAAATTGACATTGTGCAAAGCATGAACCTTACCGCCGTACCAGAAATTGAGGTTTTTGACTTCTGCACGAAGCGTTTCTTTCACTGAGGAGGCGTACGATATCGCTGCGCTGCGTTTCACGCTATCTTGCTCGGTTGCCACTGATTGGCTAGAGAAAGTTGAAATAGTTTGTGTCGTCATTGCTTGGTTCTCTCTTACTTCAGGTTACGACGCAGTCGGTATCGGATATAAATGGCAATACCATTCATCAATATTGTCATCGCCATGAGCACAACACCTGTCGCAGCAGCGTTAATGTGGAACTCCGCTTGGGGGCGGGACACCCAGTTAAATAGTTGGATAGGCATCAAAGTGAACGGGCTGGACAACCACTCAAAATTAATGAATGGGAACTCACTTTGAAATGGTGAACTTGGCAAAAATGCAATAAAGGTTAGCGCACCAATGGTAATCACAGGCGCAGCTTCACCAATGGCACGAGCCAGACCAACTATCGTGCCTGTTAAAATGCCAGGTCTTGCTGCGGGTAATATGTACATGCGCACGGTTTGCCATTGGTCAGCCCCCAGACCATAAGCGGCTTCACGTAGCTCCTGAGGAATGCTGCGAATCGATTCTCGTGTCGAAACAATAATCACTGGCAGTATCAGTAGCGCGAGGACTAATCCCGCCGTAATGATGCTTTCCCCTAAACCAAAACCATAAATAAACAAGCCCAAAGCCAGTAAGCCGTAGATAATGGAAGGCACGCCTGCTAGGTTACTGACGTTGATTTCAATGATATTCGTCAGCCAGTTCTTTGGTGCATACTCTTCGAGGTACAACCCTGCGGCGACACCAAAAGGGATGGCGATACAAGCCGTCACCAACATCACAAGACTGGTGCCAACCCATGCAGATAAAATACCCGCACGCTCTGGGTGTCGTGAAGGAAAGTTGGTATAAAAATCAGCGTCAAAAAGACGAGGAAATCCAGAATAAATCAGCTCGGCAAAAACACTGACCAGCAGTGACATCGCAATAAGCAGGATAATGATCCCAATCGTTGCGACGGTGAGATCGGCTTGTTTATTTTTACGGACGATCTGTTCGAGAGTTAAAGTGGTGTTTTGCATTAGTAAACCTCTCTGAATCGACGGCGTAGATAGAAACCTAGGATGTTAAAAATCAGAGTGATGATGAAAAGTACTAAGCCTGCGGCAAAGACAGACTGATAGGCAATCGTGCCATGGGGTAAATCTCCCATCGCCATCTGTACGATGAATGATGTGATGGTGGCGGCTCCTTCAGTAGGATCAAAACCAAACCGTGGGTTTTGCCCCGCAGCAATCGCGACGACCATGGTTTCACCAACCGCGCGTGACATACCTAGAATACAAGCGGCTGTAATGCCAGATAAGGCAGCAGGGATCACGATATGTGTAGCAACGCGAAAGCGAGAATAGCCCAACGCATAGCCTGCTTCTCTTAAGTGCATAGGCACAGAACGCATGGCATCTTCACTCACGGAGGCCGTATACGGCAGGATCATAATCCCCATCACAATACCTGGTGCTAACAAGTTAAAACCAGAGAGACTTGGAATGAAGGTTTGCAGTAGAGGTGTAACAAAAAGCAGCGCAAAGAAGCCATAAACAACCGTTGGCACGCCTTCTAAAAGCTCCAGGAAAGGTTTAACTACTTCTCGTACTCGGTTGCTGGCGTATTCACTCAAATAAATGGCAAGGCCAATCCCCGCAGGAATGGCAACCCCAAGAGCGATACCTGCGACGGTGAGTGTTGCTGAGACTAACGTCATTACACCAAAGTGAGCATTAGCAAACATCGGTGTCCACTGAGTGTCAGTGAGAAAATCGAGAATAGATACATGCTGGAAAAAGGGTAATGATTCTGAAACCAGCACATACACAATACCCACTGTGACAAAAATGGAAGCCAGAGCCGCAGCCAGAAGAAGGTAACGGCTCACCACATTCCAAAATGCACGTCGTTTTAAAAAGGCTTCAGATACCAAGAGGCTTGAAGAACTGGATTGAGTAGTATTCATATTCATTGCCTGAGTAAAGAGAACAAGGAGGGCAGCAAAGCTTCCCTCCATGAATCAATACAATAATGACTTACTTAGGAGTACGAGCTAACAGCTCTTCAATGCCGACACCGACTTCGGCTCCGTGGAAAACAGAACCAGTGCGACGTTGCTTAAAGTTTTCTTGCGCCAACTGGTAGGCTTTGTTAGGCAGTGGAACGTAGCCAACTTCTTTTACCAGCTCAGGAGCGTGCGAAGTATCCATATAGAAGTTTACGAAACGTTCAACGTGGGCTTTTTCATCGGCTGATTTTTTGTTCACGTAGATGAAAATTGGACGTGAGAGTGGTTGGTAGGTTGCATTCTTCGCATTTTCAACACTTGGCTCTACAGGTTGACTGCCTTTCCAACTAATTGGTGCGGCTTTTAGTTTGTCTTTGTTTTCTTCATAGTAAGCCAAACCAAAGAAACCCAGTGCATCAACGTCATTAGAGACCCCTTGTACGATGATGTTGTCGTCTTCGCTGGCGGTGAAATCGCCACGGCTAGACTTGCCTTCAACAATCGCTTCAAGGAAGTAATCATAAGTACCAGAGTCAGTACCAGGACCAAAAAGTTTAAGTGGTCGATCAGGGAACGCAGGATTCATTTGCTTCCATGTCATGACCTTACCTTGAGCTGCTGGTTCCCAAGCTTTTTTCAGATCTTCGACGTTCAGGTGTTTAACCCAATCATTTTTCGGGTTGATAACCACAGTCAGTGCATCGAGTGCCGCAGGAAGTTCAATGAACTCAATGCCGTTTTCAGCACACAGTTTGCGCTCAGAATCCTTAATTGGTCTAGAGGCATTCGAAATATCCGTTTCACCACGACAGAACTTTTTAAAACCACCGCCAGTACCAGAAATACCAACAGTGACCATAGTTTTACCTTTCTCTGCAATCTGAAACTCTTCAGCCATCGCCTCTGTAATAGGGAAAACTGTACTAGAGCCATCAATTTTAACCAGATCACGAGCGAATGCGCCTTGACTAGCTGCGAGTAACGTCGCGCCAACTAAGGCTGCTGACAAAGTATGTTTCATGACTTATCTCCATGTTTTGCGTCATTGATAACTTCGATGGTTACGTTACTACTCATTTGTGACACTTTTGTGTCCGTTTATTTAAATATACATGTATCCATATGTACGAACTTAAAAATATACTGTATGTTTTTACGACCGTGGAATCTTACTTATTGATGAGAATGCCAGGATGGATAAGAGAACTGTACATTTCATTAGCTACCCAACCTCCGATCTAGCCTGTATTGCTGCTCAGCTTCTTTTTAGTCGCTCTAGTGACCGATATCACATCAGTTATGAAAGGCTGCCCAACGAAGAAGACTGCGGCGATACGCTGGATTGCTTTGGATATTTTGGTTATCTCTTTTTAGATGCCTCGGATGAGATAGAGCCAGGCTATGACTATGTCATTGACATCAACTATGCGATGCATCGAGTTGGAAGGCGTAGAGAGGCATATCAAAAAAACCTTTATTGGGAAGTGACTTGTAATCAAAACGCAATAGAAGAACTACAGAATCACATCAGCTATTTCTCTTCTCGTTGCGACGTCATCCTGTAATCTCCCTGCGTTTTTTTGTTGACAGACGATACACATCAAATAATATATACGCATATGCAGATAAATAGGATTTGGCATGTTACCTCACCAGTTTTTTAAATTACTTTCAGATGAAACGCGGGTTCGTTGCTTGTTAATGATTGCCCGTGAAGAAAAGGTCTGTGTCGGGGAGTTGACAGAAGCCCTTAATGAAAGCCAACCCAAGATTTCTCGCCACCTTGCATTGCTCCGTTCGAGTAGTGTGGTGGTTGATACCCGTCAGGGGCAGTGGGTTTTCTACCGTTTATCGGATCAGCTTCCTGGTTGGATGAGAAAACAGATCCAAGGGTTAGTTGACTCTAACTGCCTGAAAGCAGAATACCAGCAAGATATTCAACGCTTATCCGAGATGAAATCTCGTCCAGAATGTTGTGTTTAAAGGAAAAATTAAGATGTCTATCAAAGTAGGAATTAATGGATTCGGTCGTATTGGACGTTTAGCGCTGAGAGCGTCGTTTGATTGGCCTGAAATCGAGTTCGTTCAGATTAACGATGTGGCAGGTGATGCGGCAACCTTAGCTCACCTGCTTGAGTTTGACTCAGTGCAAGGTCGCTGGCACCACGAAGTGGCGAGTGAAGGTAACTCAATTGTCATCAATGGAAAAACCATCGCCACCTCGCAAGAAAAAGCTATCGATGCAGTAGATTGGTCTGGTTGTGATGTGGTGATCGAGGCAACGGGTAAACACCGTAAATCCGAGTTCCTGAATCAGTATTTAGCTCAAGGTGTTAAACGCGTGGTGGTTTCCGCTCCAGTCAAAGAAGAAGGTGTTGCTAACATTGTTGTTGGTGTTAACGACCACATTTTTGACCCAGAGAAACACCAGATTGTGACTGCTGCATCTTGTACTACTAACTGTATTGCACCTGTGGTGAAAGTGATTCATGAAAAACTCGGTATTGAGCAATCTTCGTTTACGACCATTCATGATTTGACAAATACTCAAACCATTCTCGATGCTCCGCATAAAGACCTTCGCCGTGCGCGTGCTTGTGGTATGAGCTTGATCCCAACGACCACAGGTTCTGCGAAAGCGATTATCGAAATTTTCCCTGAACTTAAAGGAAAAATTGATGGTCATGCAGTGCGTGTTCCGTTAGCTAACGCTTCATTAACCGACATTATTTTTGATGTTAAGCGAGACACTACGGCTGAAGAGGTGAACGACTTACTTAAAGAAGCGTCGCAGAATGAACTGAAAGGCATACTTGGTTTCGAAGAACGCCCTCTTGTTTCTATTGATTACAAAGGGGACCAACGTTCAACGATTGTCGATGCGCTTTCGACTATGGTTGTTGGCAAGCGTATGGTGAAAATCTATGCGTGGTATGACAACGAAATGGGTTACGCAACACGTACCGCAGAACTTGTTCGTAAAGTCGGCCTAGCATAAGGAAGCAAACCAATGACACATCCTACGTGGGAACTGCCTGTTGAAGACAATGTTGAAGACAATAACGCAGCGTTAGTACTAACTCCTTGTCCTGGCACTAAAGAAGCGTCGCTGAGTGACAGTATTGATCAACTCAAGTCTCAAGGTGTAACCATCGTTGTTACGGCACTGAGCACTCATGAGATGCAAGAAAAAGGCGTTGGTGACTTGCCAGACATTGTTGAGCAAGCAGGCTTGCAATGGTTCCATACACCAATAGAAGATGACTGCGCACCAAACGAAGCGTTCTTAGCTCGTTGGACACATATATCCCCTTCGTTACACAAAGCTATAGAAAATGGCGAAAAGATAGCGATGCATTGTATGGGAGGATCAGGGCGTACTGGTTTGCTTGCTGCCCATCTCTTGCTAGAGAAAGACTGGGAGTTGCAAGAAATCATTACCCATGTCCAGTCATTAAGACCTGGCGCGTTTACCAAAGATGTACAAGTTGAGTACATCCACCAATTTGCTAATCAATAGAAGCCTTGAAGAGCTGCCTTAGGCGGCTCTTTTTTTAAAGAGAGTGAATATGTTGTCTAAACTCAACCAAAATGTCCGCCAGTACATGTTGGTCACATTTAACTATTGGAACTTCACTGTTACCGATGGCGCATTACGCATGTTGGTGGTGCTCTATTTTTATGATTTGGGGTATTCAACCTTAGAGATCGCCTCCCTTTTTCTTTTTTATGAATTCTTTGGCGTCGTCACTAACCTCATCGGTGGCTGGCTAGGTGCTCGTCTTGGGTTGAACCGAACGATGAATATCGGTTTGGGAATGCAAATCATCGCTCTGTCAATGCTGGCTGTCCCTGCAAGTTGGCTCTCGATTCCATGGGTCATGGCGGCACAAGCCTTGTCAGGTATTGCCAAAGACCTAAACAAAATGAGTGCGAAAAGCTCCATCAAAACCTTGGTGCCAGAGAATGCGCAAGGAGCATTGTATAAGTGGATTGCCATACTTACAGGCTCTAAAAACGCGCTAAAAGGTGCAGGATTTTTCTTAGGTGGTGCGTTGTTATCGATGATTGGCTTCCAATATGCGGTAGCTGCGATGGCTGGTGTTCTTTTACTGGTCTTTATCGGCAGTGTGATTAGCCTTAAATCCGACCTGGGCAAAGCGAAAAATAAACCTAAGTTCTCTGAAATTTTTTCCAAATCTAGCAGCGTAAACATTCTATCCGCTGCTCGTATGTTCCTGTTTGGTGCGCGTGATGTTTGGTTTGTGATTGCACTGCCTATCTATCTGGGATCTGTGTTTGGATGGGATCATAGCGCAGTAGGTGGATTCCTGGCTATTTGGGTGATCGGTTACGGAATCATTCAAGGAATTGCACCAAAGATAACTGGCAGTAAGTCTGGGCATACTCCAGATGGTAAAGCCGCGATAGTGTGGGCGTTAGTATTGTCTGTAGTGACTGGCGTAATTGCTTACAGTGTGCAGCAACAATGGCACCCAGAAGTGGTTATTGTCGTTGGACTGATGATTTTTGGTGCTGTGTTTGCGGTTAATTCTTCTCTGCACTCGTACTTAATCGTCAGCTATGCCAAGGGTGATGGCGTCTCTCTGGATGTCGGTTTCTACTACATGGCAAACGCAATGGGACGCTTGATAGGGACTGTTTTATCTGGATGGGTGTTCCAAATGTGGGGGTTCTCAGCCTGTCTATGGGTATCCTTTGCCTTTTTAGCATTAACGACCATTATTTCGTTTTGGTTGCCTATAGGTACAAATCAAAAACTGGCTCAGCAATAAATAAAACTAAGCAGATTTGTTCACCAATGCCAGCAATCGTAGCTGGCATTATTTTTAAACCTTAAGTAATGGAAGAAACGAGAGCTGTAAGAAACCTTTAATGAAGTAGTATCAGTTCGTTACGCATACACTTATCGACATTGATTTTAGATCCAGAAAATGCTGTTTTTATTTCTTCAGAATCGAGAGTTTGAAAATCGATGTTTGCATGAGCTTCAATTCTTCGTTTTAGAGAGGAGTAAACGTTATCGCACTGCTTGTTAAATTCGGAAACTGAAGCTTCATCATTAGATCTGGATGGAAGCTCAGCCCTTCTTCCCATGACGAGCTGTGAAACTCAGAGGCATCAAAACCATGCATATCAAGGTATTGTGCAATAAGAGGATTGATCTGACCCTTAGGATGGCTACCGCCACTTGCGATTTGGAAATTTTCAGGCAGGTGTTTTTTTGCAATTGCTTCAGCCAAAATGCTTCTGTTTGCATTATGTTTGCACACAAGTAATATTTTCATCAATTGCCCTGTAAATGTTTAGGATTACTAAATTCGACATTTATCATGCTTCCATTACAGTTTTTTGACGATTGAAAATAGGCATGAGCTAACTCATGGAAATACGCTGAGAAAGCGAGTCGTCTGCACTATCAATCAATATTGCACAATAAGTTTTGCCATACTTTAGATAATAGATGGTTCACTAAATTAGAAAGATGTATAAAACAGTTCTGTTCAAAGGTGTACTAACGCAGCTCACAGAAAATACACCTTTGTTAAGAATTGAACTGTTAACACCTTACTTTAGGTATATCTAGCCAGTTGGTTGTGTATTGTGGAGTAAGCATTTCTCTCCGTATGCTCCATTTCTGCTCTATGCCTTGGGAACCAACAAAAAGCGTATCAGTGCCATACCGATTATTAAGACTATCAAACACTTTCATTAACTTATCATTACTCGGGGTTTGATTTAACAGATCTAATTGTTCGTGCTGCCCATTAACTAGATCGATCAAGCCGATGCCAATTTTGTAATAACGTACACCAGGTTTGAACAATTGTGTTGCTGCCTGTGTAGCAATTTTGACCAACTGCATTGAGTCAGCAGTTGGATAAGCAAAATGATGAACTATACGGAAGCTCTGAGGTTTATCATGGAATGGTGAATTGGAAGCAAAGCAGAGCATAGCTTTACACAGCGACTTTTGATTTCGTGCTTTATGTGCTGCTATAGCGGCGTGTTTACTTAGTGCTTGCTTCAGTAGTTCAAGGTCGGTGATTCTTGTTCCAACACTACGAGTTGAGTAAATCTGCTTTTTATCAGCTCTAGCTGTGTCCCAGCCCTTGCAAGCGACACCATTTAATTCACGAACGGTTCTTTCAATTTCGACTGAAAATTCTCTACGTGCTTGTTCTGGGGCATACTGAGACAAATCATAAGCCGAGTTAATCCCCATATGTTTTAATCGTGTTGATATTTTTTTGCCCACTCCCCATACATCACCAACTTCTAGCTGCTTTAATATAGAGGTACGCTGATGTTCATTGTCGATAACGCAAACGCCCTTACAGCCTTGAATTTTTTTAGCTGCATGATTGGCAATTTTGGCGAGGGTTAGCGTTGTTCCCATACCTATACATACTGGTAATCGACACTCTTTCCAAACGGCTCGTCGGATTAAAGAGCCATGTTTTCGTAAGTCTTTAATGGCAGGAAAGCAGCGATGAAAGGAAAGAAATGATTCAATGGAGTATACATATTGCTCAGGCGCAAACCGCCCGATAACATCCATCATTATTCGACAGAACGATTACGGGCTTACCTCTCCACTCGGGTCTAAAAACTTGCTCAGCACTACAATAAAAGGAATTAGCATCAACTAGGGCAAACATTATTTTCTACGAGATGAGAGTAAATAGCTTGGGCGGTGACAACGGATAGATTGAATCACTACACCTTCAATCGAAAATGTATCTTGAGCATGAATACAAATAGGCATCATTGTTTCATTTGCAGATAAGAGTGATCGACGTGTCATATCTAGCATTTTACAAACGAACTCACCATTATAATTGGCCACGATTACATCAAGGTTTTGGACGGCAACGTGACGATCTACAATCAATAAGTCACCATCAAAAATGCCAATTTCTTGAATAGATTCCCCCATTGCTTGTCCGATGAATGTAGCACTTGGATGCTCAACTAGCAGTTCATCAAGGCTGATTCCTAGTTGTCTGTATTCAGCAGCAGGGCTTTCAAAGCCTGTAATACCAGCGCTTGCTAAGATAGGGATAACTTTCATAATAAAAATAACTGTACATATATACAGTTATTTTGGAACTAAACGGTTTGATCGTCAAGGACATTAGAAAGAAAATACCGCACTTATCCTACTAAGTGTTTTAGGATGTGTCGGGTCGGCAGTAGGGCTACCTATCGTGCATAATTCGCCAATTTCATATACATACACCGATAAAAATGCATGAAAAGAGGGTTTAGCTGTTTCAGCAAAGAAGAAACCCAGCATTTCTTAGACTTCTCATGCACATAAGGGACGTTACGAAGCATTTTGGTATCCAACGCTCAGACACGATTTAAACGTACTTGATAGCAACCCAGCTTCGAAAACAATTGCTGTCGAGAACTGTTACTACAGCAGCTATACGCATGCTAATTATAAGCATCTTTATTTTTTGATGATCGATGGTTCTATTGAATTAAGAGAAGCAGTAAAAGCAACAGCGAGAGGTAACACAGAGCTTTTAGAGCTTGATTCAGCTTTATCTGAGATAGCTGTGGAACAGTGTTCTTTGCTGCACAAATGTAGGTTCGTAAGTGATGAGAGTCGTTTTTATCATAAGACTGATGAAGTAGCTGAAATTACTAAAACCTTGAAAGTTTTAAATGGATAACTGGATTTTAAAATCTGCGGTAGTTTTGCTTTTTAAGTCTGTTAGATTTTAAAATAAAGGGGCTGTTTTTGTTGTAATGTAATTACATTAAAAATTGTCATTATAAGGCTTTGGGGTTTGCATTGCATTGGGGGTCTTATAATTTCATATAAACCACACCTAAAGCCATGGAGTGCATAAATATTTATATCGGTCAATGAAATTTCAATGTTTATTCTCTGTGATTTAATTGCACAATTTGTTGCTTTTATATTTTTGTATCATGCCGAGGTTGAAAATTAACACGCTTAAAACGACAAGTCTCTTACTTTTTAAAATTGAAAAAAGAAAAGTAAAAAGTTAGAAATGCCCAAAAGTAAAAACCACCGCATCGGTGGTTTTACTTTGTTATCTAAAAGAGAATACTGTCTCTGATTCAATAACTTCATTATCTTCTATTCTTGCTTTATTTATTTCAAACTCCAGTTCGAAAAGATTTTCTCTGTAGTTGATATATCTCAAAAGCGTAGAAAGATTGTTTTTGTAGTGTGTACTGCCACCCTCGGTGTAGATAACCAGCTCGTGCGTGTCGGTCGGATCTATCTTGCTTGCAACTTCAGTATAAATCAACATGATAAATGCTTGTATAACTTTATCGATATTGTTTCTTATCGTAGCCTGCTTGTTGATGTTGCCTAGATCCTGAGCAGCTTCGTATGCGGTTTTGTTGTTTTTTATAACTTCGATAACACTCTCTCTAAGCTCGCCTTTTACTGCTCCAAAAGTAATGCTTTTAATTATTAACTCTTTCATGTTTTTAATACATTTTTATTCTAGTTTTTATTTTTCTTATTATGCCCAGTTTGCTAAGTCAAACTCTTGATAGATTTTTGACTTACCTCGCTTGGAAATTTTTCTGTAAATTATATTGTTATCCAAGTCAGCGTAGAACCTGTTAGCGTTCTCATTCAAGCTATAGCCTAGTTCTGTGATTTTGTTGAATTGATCTAGAGTTAAGTAAACTCTGTTGCAGTTGTGAGCTGTGTATTCTTTACCGCCAAGCTCTACTAGTCTTTCTTTTATTGTTTTAACTTCTTGTTTAGTCATTGCCCACGCCATCTTTAGTGATTCTGAAAAAAATTCTTTTGCTTTGTAACCAGTTCTTTCCGCTGCTTCTTTTGCGATGTTCCATGCTGTTTTCATTACTTCTGATTTAGTCATTTTATTGCTCTCTTTATTTTTATTATCATTTAGCTTATATTTTTATAATAATGCAATGATTATATTATTGCAATGGTTTTTTTTACTGCATTTGTTGTTTTTTATGTTTTATTTTAATTCAATAAAAAACCACCCGTTGGGTGGTTTAATATGTCAAATTAAATGTCTTCGTAATAACAACCGCATTCTTCGCATGTCCGTCCATAAATCACATCCTCATCGATATGATTATTTATACCCACCTTTTCTTCTTTGTGAACTGTTTCTTTACCGCATCTTAATAATCTCTTTGTTATTTTTTTGTTTTAATTGTAATATTATTTAAGTTAGGATAGATTAAATTATAAAAAATAAAAAATAAAAAATAAAAAATGGGTTTTATTTGTATTTTAAAATTGAGTTATTTTCTTTTAAAACAAGAAGCGGAAGTAAGGTTTGGAATTTAACGTCAGCAGATAGTGAATACCTTGCAAGTGACGGAGCTGTTTACACTCCAGCGGTGATCGGATGTCCCGCTTTTAAAACAATGACAAGTGAATATCGTCTCTGTGTACTTGTATTCGAAACCTGTCTAAATACCTGGATAATTTCGAAAAAATGGAGCTTTGCACTATTGAAAACCTAGTAGATGCAATTGTAATGTCTAGCTCATCATTTACCAGCGGCGTCAGTTTTTTTGAAGACGAGTCAGCTCTAACTAACTACTATGACTCAATCTTTAACTTGCTGTTTCTCGCAACGGGAGCGACTGACAACAATCTCAAAAACCACTTTTTGATTAAACTCAAAGAGGATGAAGTTTCAAGCTCTATTCCAAAGAGAGGGAGTGGTAAAAAGCTCATCAAGTTCACCCTTAAACCTCTCCTCAACACGACTAAAGCTGACTATGTTGCAAGACAATTAGCCGCCTGCTATGTCGGCGGGATGCAAGAGTATGACACTCTAGTCACAACTGAGCCTACCTTCTCATTAAGACAATACCTAAAGGTGTACCTTGTTGAATATGTTTCTTTAATACTTGAAGACGAAGAAGATATATTGCAACATTTGGGCAATGTGCTCATCGTTTATGAAGTTAAGTAGCCAATCTGAAGATATGGCTAGGTATTTGATTAGTTCATGCACAATTTTCAAAGTAAGAGGCTCGGTTTCGGCAAGTGGCGGACACATTCCAGAAAATATCTTGCGAGAAAAACTGACAGAAATGGGGCTTAAGCCTGATGTTGACTTTAATACTTCTGATGTTGTGATCGGTGAGGAAGTGGTTACTGAAGGGGGCAAACGTAAGAAAAAAACAAGAGCGTATGACTTCGTTCTCCCATACAAAACGGAAGGCTGGCAACCCAAGTTATTTATTCAGTCACAATTCTATGCGGGTGATAGCGGTAGCGTCTCGCACAAGGTAGTAGACCAAACCTCATCATCTAGACAATTCACAAAAGAAAAATACCCTGATGCGAAGTTTATCGAGTACTTAGACGGGGCAGGTTACTACGCTTCATTGAGAGGCGACTTGGAACATATGCTAACCATGTCAGACACTCATACTTTCATTCAAGTGAAATCAATACTAATCAGACTTCGACGCGAATTTCAGCACATTCAGTACCTTACGCCTGTTGAGTTTGAGCACGCAATTTTTGAAACCGCTCTCGGAGTTAGAGATGATGTATTCGCTAACTTAATAAGAGATGGCTACGACTTAAATGAGATCGAACGTGTTGAAGCAGAGGTACTAGCAGATAGCCAGATCACCATATCTAATTTACAGTACAATATCGAAGAAAACAGAATTAACTACTCAAGAAAGCTATTCTTGCTTGATATTGCAGCCACCAAAGCTGAGAAAATTACGAATGAACAACGCCGTTCGGGGAGGTATATCCTAGTCCCAGGTTTTGGCTCAAATTACGGAATACTTGGTTCTGAGCTTGCAGGCTTGGTTTGTCAAAAAGCAAACTATATAGAAATAACCCCTGCTCAATACGAGGAAGATCTGGAGTGGCTCCTTGATGAAAAGGTCATTGCTCGCTGCTAAGCCAGCGTCTGAGATTTTGAAGATAGTCAGTGTCTTATCAATCAGCTTAAACTAGAACTAAAGCTATTCCCACGCATGGGAATGGCTTGATTCTGACTCACCACTTCTCTCCGTCATCATCCGAGTTCGAGTAGATGCTTTCGCTTTTCTGAACAATATGCATTTCGAGATTTAGCGAAGATAAGATGCGAAACAATGTCTGAATACTTGTGGTTTCTGGATTAAGTTCAAACTTAGAAACAGTGTCTTGTTTTAAGCCCACAGGATCGGCAACCTTAGTTTGAGACAGATTCTTGCTTTTTCTGTCATCACGTAGATGTATGGCTAACTGCTTAGGCGATGTTATCAACATAACAATTCCTCGTATTTACCCGCTATAGAGGGTAGTTTGTGCTTTACCCGTAGTCAAGGGTAAAAAGGAAAAACAGCCCCATCGGGGCTGTTGGTTCTATTCTACTTTTTGTTTGAGTTCTTCGATTTTTCTTCTTAATGCTACTGCTTTTGTATCAGTTTTTGATGAGTCACGGTCACGAAGCTTTAGAGGGGTTAGCTTAGAAAAGACTTTAACAAATCTCATAAGGCTAGCTTTGTCTTCAAGATTAAACTTACGCTTGCTGCGCATATGCTCAACAAATTCTTTATCATCTTCTTTAAAGAGAAACTCGTTATAGTAAGTATCAGGCATTCTTGCTGCTCTGAGTCTGTTTTTCACTCTGTACAAAGCCTGATGGATTTCTTGTGCTTCAAGGACATCAATCTCATCTTCACCCTCTAGCTCGTCAAAAGCATTTGATGCTTGATGTATCAATGCAGCAATCTTGCAGACTTGCTTTTCTTTTGAATTAATAACAACACTTTGCTTTTCATGCAGCTCTTCTTTTCTGTACTTCTTATATAACTCGTTAGCTGGTCTGAAGTGAGACATGATCTCGTCAAAGTTGTGCTCAGTGATTTCGTACTTTCCAGATTTAGCTTCATCAGTACCGTACTTTGCAATTAAGTCTTTTATTGATCGTGGACATGTGGGAGCGGTAATCGGTAGCTTTATTAATGTTACATGCGTTGCGTTGCCGCTTGAGTTTTTCAGCTCTGGGTCTCTGACAATGATGTAAAGCATCTTGCCACTTTTGTTTTTCTGAAAGCGGGGGAGGGGAGATTTTTTCTGTTTCGCAGGAACTGTAACGTTATCAGTTAACTCATTATTTATCTTTTTAAAAACACTCATATTATTATCTTTTTATTATTATATTTATACTTTAATTATATCGTTTAAATTTGTAATATCAATCATAATGTAAGTGTTTATATTAAAATCATTATTTAATTTGATGGTTTTTAATAATAAATTATTTGTTATTTATATTGTTATAATAAAAATAGAGATTCAACCCTCTTTTTTTAAATTAATATGTATTTTCAACGATATCTTCGGGTTTCTTCTTGATATTGTGTCTTCTGTTCTGCTTTTTTTTGTCAGCAAAGACACCTTCGTTTCCATATGTTTTTTCTATATTTTCAATAGCTTGTTTAATTGCTGGCTCTTGGTCTTCGTGTTTCGCAACTGGGGTGATTTTTAATTCCCAGTGATTTTTCTTGTCCATTTCGAAGAGGATTAGTAGTAGATGATAGAAGAATTTACTAAGCGTTTTAGATGCTGAGTATATGCCCTTTTCTTGTTCATAAATTGCGTGAACGAAAGCTTTGTCGCGTTTGTTAATGCGCTTACCGTGATAGAGCCAAAAATCGATAGCATCTTCCATCGCTTTTTGGTGCTGCTTTTTGCACGAGATAATGAAGCAGTTAAACATGTGCTTATCCCACTCTTCAGCTTGCTTCTTTACTTTATCAGCATGTGCTTCAGCGTCTTTTCTTACTGTTTCAAATCTTTGCTCTGCAAAATCTTTTTGCGATTCAAACATTTCTCTAAGATCATAATTTTCGACTTGTGACTCGTCATAGCTACTTATAATGTTTGCATCACTTTTCAGGACACCAGATTTTATCAAGCCGCCGAGGGTGAACTTGTTACCGCTCCTGAGCTTAGAAGCTGGTATGATGAAGTCATTGTATTTGTAAACAAGACCAACGAATTTTTCGTTGCTTCTGTCTTCTTTAAGTATTACTTCAACGCCATTTCTTAATAGCGCTATTTGATAAAGAGCCAAGCTTGCTTTAGTAGTGTGCTCATCGTTTACACCTAGTTTCTTTAGCATGTTTTCTCTAGCTTGCACTAACGCTGGTAGCTCTTTAATGCTTGATTCAACTAAGCGCCTTACCATCAGCTTCACTGAGTTTGAATATTTGTCAGAAGTAACTGCTTCACCTCTTGCCAGTATCTCTGATGAGTTTTCTAGTTGTCGTAATCCAAATTCCTTTTCTTGTTCACGCATGATTTCTTGAGCAGCTTCTACAGCCATCCAATTTGATATCACTTTGTTTGTTTCGAGATCTTGTGTAGATGCTGTTATGTGTACGTGTTGAGAATCAGTATCTTCGTGTCTAAATGCGATGTAGCGTGCGTTTTTGTAACCAAGACTATTCATAGTCTTTCTTACTGTTTTACGCCACTGCTTGTCTGTGAGGTACTCTCCTTCGTCTATAGAGATGACAAAGTGGCGGAAAGGGTGCTTGACTGTCGGGTTGTGCTTATAGCTGCTTTGCAGTTCAGTGATAGCATCGTGCCAGTCCGCACCAGTGGCTAGTTCGCCCATGCTAACAGGGATAGAGTCTATTTCGTTAGCGCAGATGAAGAATGAGTGTCCTTTAGAGGCAGGAGCATGTTTTGTTTTACCTGCGCCATATTTCACCAAGTTATCTGCGTCTTTTTGTTTTGCGCCGTATTCTACGAGGTTCTGTGCATCCCTGGCTGTCTGTTGACTTCTTGTGCATTCTAATTCTGTAAATATCATTTTATTGTCTCTTTATTATTATTGTGAGTGAGAAAGTAATAAGAAAAGGTAGATAAGCCCTCCTTACATAAGGAGGGAATTCAGGCTTTATAATTCAGCTTCTTCTAGAATCTTTTGTTTACATAGCTCGTCTAGCTGACGCGAAGATAAGTATTTTAAAGCTAGTACTTTAGCTGTTGCTGATGAGTGAGAATCTATTGCTAGCTTGCGTGTAGCGTCAACGCTCTTCTTAAGCTCTTTAATGCATTTACTTAGTTTAGCTATCTTAGCGCTGTCAGCATCTTCAATGTCCTCTGCAAGCACTTGAAGTGCTTTTGATAGCTCTTTAGTTTCTTTGAAGTACTGTAAATACGCTTCGTCATTGTTCGGTCGCGGCTCGATTTGGTTTGAGATAATATCCCTCAGAAAAGCAGCATCAGAGCGGTAGTTGTAACTATTTCTGCACGCTGTGAAGCGTTTTTTGGTTTCTTTAGTTACATGTGTTTTTATTGCTACATCGCATAAGTCTTTAGTTTCTTTGCGCTCTTCTTTGAAGCCATTTTCTACTGCGTCCAGGATGTGACGCGAGTCATCAACAGCATTTTCATCAAAGTTATCTGGATTATTTTTAACGTAAATGCTTTTTACTATGAAGTTGCAAAAATGCGCATGAGAGCTAAATGTAATTTTTGATGTGTTTGAAAATTGCGGAAGTAAAGACGGTACAATAAATTGTAATTCTTCTAAGCTGTAATCTGTCTGCTCGATAAGCGCTCTTAGCTTGCCTTTATTTTCTCTTTTTGTGTTAACTACTACTTCTCTTATTATTTTATTTAAGTCTTCTTTTTCTGAAATCTTCATTTTATTATTTCTCTTTTTATTATTATTTTATTTTTATTATCTATAGAGCAACAGCGTGCGACTTAGCGATAACTGCGAAGCATGTTAGCGCAACCGACTGAAGGGAGGCTAAATCTACAAACTTGCCAATTTGGAACAAATTGGGAAGAGCAGTATCCGCTTGTTACCTTCTATATATTTATATTATAAGTTTATTAATATTATAATGTCCATTAAAATATTATTATAAAATATATTATTTCAATAAAAAATGGTCTTCGTGCATCGTGTTTTGTTTGCACTATATGTAAGCAGTCAAAGTGCGATGCACGAAAAGTTATTTTACGTGCATGCATGTTTTCTACTTAAGCATGCAACATCAATGCATATATACCATTAATTTAAAGGGGGTAACTAATGTAGTGTGGAGTTATTTTTATAAAATAAATGAATGAGGTGTGTTTTCTTTTTATTTCTAAATAAATTAAGGTGGTGCTATTTATATTCTTAAAATAGAATGCACTCGTTATGCGCTATTTTTGTAAATAATTTGTATGGTGAGTGCTGGTTATTTTTAAATGAGCGCTTTATTTACTCTTTGATTTGCTTTAAATTATACATAATGAAGTTCAAAAGTAGACACCAAAACAATGAGTAAAGAGCTAACAAACGAGCAATTGCAAGCACTTCTACAGTCACCAGACCTAGCTGAAAAGCTTGCCTCGCTCGGTGGCGATGCTGTTCAAGCATTCACTAAAGCAGCGACAGACGCTGTACAAGTGCAGAAAGAGAAGCAGGAAGCTGAGCGTAAGCAAAAGATTGAAGACTTGATTGATAGCATTGAGCGCGATTTAGAAGAAGAGTCTATCTCGAAAGAAGATTTTGCATTAGCTATTGCTGCTCGCTTTAAAGTGAGTGTTGCAGCTCGCACTAGAAGCACAAAGAGCAGTAATAACAAAGAGAGAAAGAACGCACCAACACGTCCGCAATACCGCATTGTTTTGGACGGCAAACCGCATGTCTGGTCGGGCAAGGGACGCTCTCCTGAAGCATTCAAAGCTGCGAAAGAGAATGGCGAGCTAGATAACTACAGAATGAGCGAAGAAGAAGTTGAAGCGTACATGCTAGCTCATCCCGAAAAATATGGTTTATAAACATCATACAAAAAAGCCAGCTCGGTGAGCTGGCTTTTTTAATTTCTTGAATCTTACATATACATCTCAAGGATCGGCTTAAACGTATCTTCTCGCTTCTCTAAGATTTTTTGTACTGTCTCTTTCTCATCTTTCTCAAGAATTTTACTAGCTAAGTAAAACTCTAGCTCTGATTTGATGAATACAATAGTGTTACCACCCATGCGAATCTGCGGTGGAAATTCGCCTTTTTTAATCTTATCGTAAATCGCAGTTTTCTTTAGTGTAACAAGTTCAATTACTTCTTTTAGCGACATAAATTGTAGTTCGTTCATTCTTTATTAAGCCTTCAAAACAAACAAAAGCATTCTTTAAATAATTAGTAAGTGAATTCTCTACATTGTGAGCTGATATCTTGCCAGCGCATCTTATGCATGATTCTTTTTTGTTATATTGTTTTAAAGTTATTTTGCTTATTATTTGTTTGCAACTTTCTAAAAAAGTAGTTACTACACTTTTTAATGCTTTTGCTTCGCAGTTGTGCGAGTTGATTAAGGTATGATCGATATGATGGTTTGTAAAGTGTTTTTTAAGGTTTTTGTATTAATAATTATAATCTGATTGGCTTAACGAGATGACTATGTATAATTAAAATAATTTTATTGCACTAGTTATGTATAATAAAAGACAGGTTTGTTTTTAAGAGAGTGGTGACAGAAGGGGGATTCAGCCCTCTCATGCTCAGAGGGCTGTAGTGTAGGTTACTTGAAGCGTGCGGCGATTGAGTGATAGTTAGCTGTTTGTTCGACGATATAATCGCCCCAAAATTCGAGAATTTCTCGTCTCATCTCTATGTACTCTGCGCTATTGTAGATATCACGAATCTTGTTTTTATCGTTGTGCGCAAGACAAGCTTCGATTGCATCAGGGTCAAATTTCTCATTCGCTCCGTACTTTTTAGAGTCATTCAAAAAAGTACTGCCTGTGTGTCGAAATCCATGCGATACAGCTTCATCTTTAAAGCCAGCTCGCTTTAGGTTTGCGTTGATGCTCTGCTGATTCATGTGATGACGAGTTGAGCGACCATCAGGCGGCAAGACATACTCTAGATGGGAGCTGAGTGGTTTTAAGTACTCCAGTAAGCCGCGCGTATACTTGGTCATCGGTATGAAATGTGGTTTTCTACGTTTAATGCGGTAGCCAGGTATCTTTATTAAATTATTTTCGAAATCTATCTCATCCCAGCGGGTTTTAACTATCTCAGACGCCCGAGACAATGTGTGAATTTGAAGTTCAAATCCGACACGAACAATTTTTGTCATGTTGCGTTCACCCATCGCTTGCATTAACTTATCGAGTCCTTCAGGGGCGACTGAGGGCTGGGGTTTGGACGTTTTGTTTACAAACACTTCGCTCAAGTCACTGAGAGTATTTGATTTCGTGTAGCCAAGTGTTTTTGCGTATCGCATTATGCGACTAGAGATTTGACAAATCTTGTCCATGTTTATGCCCTTCGCATAGCTCGGTAGCAGAGCTTCTTGAGCAAGATAAATCTCTATCTTAGCGATTGGAATATTGCCCAGCGCAGGTAATATATGATTATTTAAGCGTCCTCTTATGTCTTTTGCGTATCTGATATCGCGCAAGACTGTGTCAAGCTCTTGCTCAGAAGCTTTTCCTCGCCCCTCTGCTTTCGCACGTTTGTTTGCATCGTCAATTATGTCTTGTTGCTTCTTTTTGTCTTCAGCCAAGATTTTTTCTTCAAACCACTTTTCAGCTACGTCTTTAAATAGAATCTTTGTCTTGTCTAACGCTTCGACCCCGCCTGTGCGCTCGTACTCTTGCGGGTCGATGTTTTTTTTAAGTAACTTATGATATTCATTTGCTTTATCACGAGCATCAGCGAGTGAAATAGCTGGGTAGCTTCCAATTGTTAATTTGATGCGCTTTTTAGTCAGAGGATGATGATAGTTAAACTGCCACGATTTTCTCACCTCACCTTTTCCTGAACGCAAGCGCATATAGAGATTATCAATGTTGTCAGAGATGAGTTGTTCGTTCTTGCCCTCAAGAAGAGTTGCGTTTTTATAAGTTGTGTCAGAATTTTTTTTAGCCATCATTTAGATCCTTTTTAGTGCTCCCCAAAATGCTTGGGGACGCCAACTGTTCCCCAGCAATATAATTGGGGAAATTGGGGAACGCAATGGGGAACAAAAACTGGCGGATTGCACCGATTTCAACCGAACGCTTCCGAACGATTTGGATTTCTAAAAGTGTGATGAGCGCCCGTTCTATAAGGCTTCAGGCGAAAAAAAAAGCGCTCTTCCGAGCGCTTCTGTTTTGATGTTTGGTGGAGCTGGCGGGAGTTGAACCCGCGTCCGAAAACCTTTCATCATTGGTACTACATGCTTAGTCGATCTTTAATTTCGCCACCCATCTGCGAACCGACACGCTAATGAATGACTAGCCTGAATTAGAATTCGCCTTTCATCTCTCAGGCGGGAGAATCCGGGCTAGCGCGTTTGGGTTTGATCTCTCGTTATTCCCCGTCTTACGTGCGGAAGCTAGGGCGAGAGAGCTCTGAGCAGGTTATTAAGCTGCTAGTGCGTAGTTTTCGTCGTTTGCGACTATTTTTTTGCGGTTTGTTAACGAGGCCTACCGCACCTCGGCATGCACCTCAGACTTCTGAATTCCCGTCGAATCCTAAATCAGCCCCAGGTAATGTTGGCATAGTAACAGAAAAGCATTGCCTGTCCAGTACTATGCGTTTAAGTGGTCAAGATTAACGCAGTGTGCTCTTCATTACGCGTGCTTTTTCCCTTGCCCAATCTTTTTCTTTAAGATCTGTACGCTTGTCGTGTAGTTTTTTACCTTTAGCTATACCAATTTTTAGTTTCACCCAAGAGCGAGACCAGTACAGAGAGAGTGCCGTTAATGTCATTCCTTCACGGTTAACACGTCCAAATACGTTGTCTAACTCACGACGACTCATGAGTAGTTTACGCACACGAGTAGGGTTCGCCACTACGTGTGTCGATGCCTGATTTAAAGGAGTGATTGTCATGCCACTCACAAAGGCTTCACCGTCACGCATAAATACGTAACTTTCGGAAATATTGGCTTTACCTTGGCGAAGGGCTTTCACTTCCCAACCTTGGAGCTCCAAGCCAGCTTCGATTTCATCATCAATGAAATATTCGTGGCGAGCTTTTTTATTTAGCGCGATAGTGTTACTACCCGCTTTTTGCTTCGTTTTTTTCTTTGCCATAATAGACCATTATACGGATTGGATATCGGATAGGAAATCCTTTATTTGCGCAATCGTGGAATAAAAGTAAAATTGGCATGAGCTTAAGTCTGTACATGTATCGATAGGAGTATGTATGAAGCAGGTCACTCGTTCTGCATTGGTGTCTTTTAGCGCAGAACAGATGTTTAATCTGGTCAATGATATTGCTAAGTACCCTGATTTTCTGCCTGGTTGCTCAGGCTCTAGGATCATTGAGTCTTCGGGTAATGGTATGGTGGCTTCTGTCGATGTGGCGAAAGCTGGTATCAGCAAAACGTTCACCACCTCAAATGAGCTTATTCCCGGGCAAGCCATTATGATGAACTTGGTCGATGGACCGTTCAAAACGTTACGAGGTGGTTGGATTTTTACTGCTCTGGATGAACAAGCCTGTAAGGTTGAATTGAAACTAGAGTTTGAATTCTCTAGTAAAATGATTGAAATGGCTTTTGGTAAAGTTTTTAACGAGCTAACCCATAATATGGTTAACGCATTTACCAAACGGGCAAAACAGGTGTATGAGTGTTATGAGTATTGAGTCGGATATGATCCACGTCGAGGTGGTTTACGCGCTTCCACATGAACAACGTGTATTTAACTTAGTGGTGAATAATCACGCAACAGTAGAAGAGATTATTCGTCAGTCCGGTGTGCTGGAGTTGTACCCAGAAATAGATTTGTCTAAAAACAAAGTTGGCGTGTTTAGCCGTAATGTAAAGTTAGACGCTACCGTTCGTGATAGAGATCGAATCGAAATTTATCGACCATTGTTAGCCGATCCAAAAGAGATCCGTCGTAAACGTGCTGAGCAGGCAAAAGCGGCGGGGAATGCAGATCCTGTAACTGGCGGTAGACCAAGTTCGGTGCGTAAGAGTAATTAATACAATAAATAACGGGGCACCTAGCTTGTTTGATGACACGTAAGCAATGTTGAACTTTCGAATTTATAAAGCAAATGTGCTGAGTGAAAGGAGCCTTGTTTCTGCGTTATTTTAGAACACTATTTTGATTGGCGGAAGTGCAAGAGGTATGCAAAAAAGACCTTCCAATAGGGAGGTCTTTTACAAAAATTGTTTACTGAATTTGCTCGTAAAAGGCATCACTTTTCGGAAAGTTACCACTAATATCAGCTAATGTACCCTGATCGTTGAAGTTGACGATCAGGTCTTTTTGTTCAGGCTTTCCGTGCCCAGGGGTATGATGATAGATGTAATACCAAGTGTTTGGGTAGCCATTTTCGATAAGCATTGGCGAGCCTAATACGAAGCGAACCTGTGCTTTAGTCATCCCAAACTTTAATTTATCTACCGCACTTTGTTCTACATAGTTGCCTTGGTTGATATCAATGCGATAAACCAGTTTTTCTAATACCGAACATCCTGTCAGCAATGTCATTGCTAATGGTACGGCAACTAACCACTTCTTTAATTGCATAATAATTTCTTAGTAACCTTTAAAATACTGCGCTGATAATAAACAAGCTCGACGCAGATGTAAAAAACTATGCGCCGTATGATAGGAAATCTGACAATGAATTTTGAGTTGAGTTGCATTTATTAACAGTTGTGAGCGTATGTTTGTGCGCAGAAGTTATTGTCGATGAGTTTTACTGGTTTGTTGGACTACTTGCTTCTCAGTGTCTTCACTGAAGCAGCCTCAGAGCGAGTTACTGATTATGTGTCAGTAACTCGCTCTGTAAACTTGACGTTAAGCGGCGATCAGTAGCTCTTTGGCATTCGCGAGAGTTGAGTCTGTTATCTGGCTACCACCGAGTAAGCGTGCTAACTCTGCCACACGTTGTTGTTCATCTAAGGCATGCATTTGCGTTTCGGTTTGGCCCGCCTTAGTTTGCTTAGCGACAAACATTTGTTGGTGTCCATAACCTGCGACTTGAGGAAGGTGCGTCACACATAATACTTGGGTTGACTCCCCAAGTTTTCGTAGCATCTTGCCAACCACTGCTGCTGTTGGGCCACTGATCCCCACATCAACCTCATCGAAGATAAGGCTAGGAGTATCGACCTTTTGAGCTGTAATAACTTGAATGGCTAGAGAGATACGTGATAGCTCACCACCTGAGGCTACTTTTGCGATGGGCTGTAGCGGCTGACCCGGGTTGGTGGAAACCAAGAAACACACGCTATCCATACCAAGAGGAGATGGATGACCATTATCGCTGTTTACTTCGATTCTGAAGACGGCCTTTTCCATACTAAGTTCATGCATGCTTTGGGTAATGAGTTTGTTCAACTCTTTTGCATAACGGCTGCGTGATTTATGTAGTCTTTCTGCTTGGGTTAAGAAGTTTTGATATTTCTGTTCTACTTCTTGAGCCAGTTCATCCAACTTTTCATCAGAGCAATCTAACGCTTCTACTTGGGCTAGAAGATCTTGATGATGTTGATATAGTTCTTCTGGCATCACGTGATGTTTACGTGCAACAGACATTACTTTCGAAAAGCGTGTTTCTACATAGGCCATACGACTAGGATCGACATCAATACCATCTAAGTAACTACGTAATTCGTTCTTCGTTTCTTCGAGTTGGATCATTGCTTCTGAAAGCATATTTGGTAGCTCGGATAACTTTTCATCTAACTCGCCCAATTGAATTAGGGAGTGATTGGCCGATTGCAAAATACCAAGTGCATTGACTTCTTCACCCTCGTAAATCAGTTCGATGGCTTGCTGGCAGGTAGTGGCGAGCTCACCGCTATTGGATAATCTTTTGTGTTCTTGTTCGAGCTCTGCAAATTCTTCTTCATCTAGTGATAATTCATTCAGTTCTTTGATTTTGTATTCAAGTAACTGTTTTTGCGCTTGGTTCTGCTGGCTATTTTCTTTTAGCTGCTTGAGGCTATTATCTGCTTGGCGCCAATGTTGGTAGGCGCTTCTTGTGCTTTTTAATAGGTTTAAATGTCCTGCATATTGATCGAGCATAGCCATTTGATGATCGCTTTTCATCAATTGATGGTGTGCGTGCTGCCCATGGATATTGATTAGTAGCTGCCCTAGAGATTTGAGTTGTGATAGTGGAACAGGGCTGCCATTAATGAAGGCTCTTGAGCGGCCTTCTTTTGTGATAATGCGACGCAAAATACATTCACTGCCATCAAGCAGATCGTTATCTTCTAGCCAACGCGTTGCGTTTAGATTGCTGTCTAGTAAAAAAGCAGCGCTAACTTCGGTTTTTTCTTCACCTTGTCGCACCATACCAGTATCTGCTCGTCCACCTAAGCAGAGTCCTAGTGCATTGATAGCAATGGATTTACCCGCGCCTGTTTCACCTGTAATGGTGGTCATGCCCTTAGACAGCTCGAGTTGTAAAGATTTAACAATCGCAAAATTATTAACACTTAGATGACCCAGCATTTTATTTACCTGTATAACTGAACAATACTGTATAAGAAGACAGTATATACTGTTTCTTTATACAGTAAAGTCAGGTAAGAAAAATTTTCTATATGAGGCGTTTTTTGTGATGGAGTAGGAAAAATGAGCCGGTGTGATTACAACGACTCATTAAAATTGAACAGGTTACGGACGAGTTGGGTGAATCGTTAGTGGTTCTAGTGTGATGACGGCATTCACCCCAGCTCCTGGATGATCAACGTATGATGTGTCTTGCATTAATGTGTAGTAAACGTCGACAAAGTCATCGTCGTTCGTCAGCACACCGTCAGGAAGCGTGTCGATGATCTTATTCGTGATTTGCGGAATAATCGCGTAAGCCTGAACTTCTGGATCTGGAATCGCTTTTAGCATTTCTCCAGCAACTTGAACGAGGAGTTTTGCCAATTGTTTATAGTCTGTACCGTCGTCTTGCTCCATTAGTACAATGTCCGCAGCGCCCCATCGGTAACGAGACCAGTGAATAATAATCTGATTCGGGTAGTAATCTTGATTATCGTAGTCTAAGTATGGAAGTTCCACTAAATCAAGAGTGGGTTCATCACGACTTGGGTTGACGCCTGTTACGATAGCGTAGATTTCTGCCTTGCCAGAGACCCAAGGTTCTTTGTCATCAGCCAGACGGATGTTTTTAATAGTGTTGTCTGAATTGACGTTATTTCCCTAAGTAACAAAACGTTAGAACAATTTGCTAGACCAACCAAGCTTGTTACGTAAAACGTGGTAGTAACTGTAATCTTTTGGATGGATAAGTTTGAGCACATTTAAACTTTGATAAATATGGATTTCGTCACCAGGTGATACCGGTAATGATACTTGTCCATCGCAACTGACCTCTTGTGCACCGCGATTTTCCGGAGACACAATCAGCTTGACTCGTCGTTTTCCATCAACAACCAATGGGCGGCTTGAAAGCGTATGCGGAAACATCGGCACGAGCGAAATCGCGTTTAAACTTGGTGAAAGAATGGGACCACCACCTGAGAGTGAGTAAGCGGTTGAGCCGGTAGGCGTAGAGACAATTAAACCATCGGCACGCAGTGAGAAAGCAAAACTGTCATCAATGTAAACCTCAAATTCAATCATATGAGCTATCTGCCCCGGGTGGAGAACGGCCTCGTTTAAAGCTGCATTGTGGCTTTTTATTTGACCATGACGATGCACTTCAGCTTCAAGCAGAAAGCGTTCTTCTTCAATGTATTCTCCATCAAGTACCGCTTGCAGAGACGCTTGAAATTCGTCCGGATTTAAATCTGTCAAAAAGCCAAGGTTCCCTCGGTTAACACCTATCACGGGGACATCAAATCGTGACAAAATACGCGCTGCGCCGAGCATATTGCCATCACCGCCGACGACAATCGCAAGATCTGCGTTTTTTCCAAGCTCGACTAAGCTGGCAAATTGACTTTGCGGAATATCGTCTAAAATTGCAGCAAGGCGATCATCAATAAATACTTTGTAACCTTCTGAAGTTAGCCATTGGTACAGTTCTTTATGAGTTTGAATAGCTTGTTGATCTCTTGGTTTTCCGATAATCGCGATCACGTTACATGGATTTTTCATAGACTTTCCGCATTAAAGAGGCTTGAATCAGGAATCTTCATCCCCATAATAATGGCAAGTCACCTAAATATGCGAATTTTTATGTGGTTAAAGTCCGTAAAGTGTGCGTGGCTTTAAGAACATTATGTTGAATTCTGGAGATATCATGAGCAACGAAGAGAAAAAGATCCAAGAAGAAGAGCTAAAACAGCAAGAAACCGTTGAACAAGAAGCGGAAGCTGTCGGCACTGATGGTGATATCGAATGGAACGAAGAAGAAGTGGAACTGGACGAAACAGAAGCAAAAATTGCTCAGCTTGAAGCAGCGCTTCTTTCTAGTGAAGCGAAGGTAAAAGAACAGCAAGAGGCCGTTTTACGCTCTAAAGCTGAAGTGGAGAACATGCGTCGTCGTACCGAGCAAGAGATCGACAAAGCACGTAAGTTCGCGCTTAACAAGTTTGCGGAAGAGCTGTTGCCTGTTATTGACAACCTAGAGCGTGCAATCCAAGCGGCGGATACAGAAAATGAGACTGTTAAGCCATTCCTTGAAGGCGTAGAACTTACGCATAAAACCTTTATAGATGTTGTTGCTAAGTTTGGATTAACCGCAATTAATCCTGAAGGTGAAGCGTTCAACCCTGAGTTTCATCAAGCAATGTCTATTCAAGAAAGCCCTGATCATGAATCAAACACAGTGATGTTTGTTATGCAAAAAGGCTATGAGCTAAATGGTCGAGTGGTTCGTCCTGCGATGGTCATGGTTGCTAAATAATAATTATTAACATCCTTATATAGATAAAATGCTCGTCACAATAGTGATGGGCATTTTTTTTAACGCTTTTGGTGAGCTAATGACTTTTACTGGTATCTTTGCATTGGGGCGATCATTTTCCTTTAGCGTTTGATTGGCGAAGGTAGTGAGCCTAGCGGCGCGAAGTGATGGTAGGCATACTCCTACCTTAAACTAAGGTTTTATTGAGTCACGACAGTGAGACCAACTCCCAACAAATCAAAAAGAATAGGATTAATTCAGAAAAAAAACGCTTTTTTTTAATTCTGCCCTTGAAAAGCATTTTGCCGCCCTTATCTATGTGGCATAGAGAAGCAAACATTGATTATTTTTGTTTGTGAGCAAGGGTTGAAACCCGATTCTCCTTCCCCCACATTGGGGTTATAACCAAACGAAAATAGAATTTATTCGGAGATAGTCAGATGGGTAAAATCATTGGTATTGATTTAGGTACTACTAACTCATGTGTTGCTGTATTGGACGGCGACAAACCACGTGTAATTGAAAACGCAGAAGGTGAGCGCACCACAGCATCGGTCATTGCTTACACTGACGGAGAGACGCTAGTAGGTCAACCGGCGAAACGTCAAGCAGTCACTAACCCTGAAAATACGCTATATGCAATTAAGCGTCTGATTGGTCGTCGTTTTGAAGACGAAGAAGTACAGCGTGACATCCAAATCATGCCTTACAAAATCGTTAAGGCTGACAACGGTGATGCTTGGGTAGAAGCGAAAGGCCAAAAAATGGCGGCTCCTCAGGTTTCTGCTGAAGTTCTGAAGAAAATGAAGAAAACAGCAGAAGACTTCCTAGGTGAAGAAGTAACAGGCGCTGTTATCACAGTACCTGCTTACTTTAACGATGCTCAGCGTCAAGCAACCAAAGATGCTGGTCGTATCGCTGGCCTAGAAGTTAAACGTATCATCAACGAGCCAACAGCGGCAGCACTAGCTTACGGTCTTGATAAGAAAGGCGGCGACCGCACTATCGCGGTATACGACCTTGGTGGTGGTACATTCGATATTTCTATCATCGAAATCGATGAGGTTGAAGGTGAGAAGACGTTCGAAGTTCTAGCAACTAACGGTGACACTCACCTTGGTGGTGAAGACTTTGACAACCGTCTAATCAACTACCTAGTAGATGAGTTCAAGAAAGAGCAAGGTATCGATCTTAAAAACGATCCACTAGCAATGCAGCGTGTTAAAGAAGCAGCAGAAAAAGCGAAAATCGAGCTTTCTTCTACTTCTCAAACTGACGTAAATCTACCTTACGTTACTGCAGATGCAACGGGTCCTAAGCACATGAACATTAAAGTGACACGTGCGAAACTAGAATCTCTAGTTGAAGACCTAGTACAACGCTCTCTTGAGCCATTAAAAGTAGCTCTAGCTGACGCTGACCTATCAGTAAACGACATCACTGACGTAATCCTAGTTGGTGGTCAGACTCGTATGCCAATGGTTCAAGCGAAAGTGGCGGAGTTCTTTGGTAAAGAAGCGCGCCGTGACGTAAACCCTGATGAAGCAGTAGCTGTGGGTGCTGCAGTTCAAGCAGGTGTACTTGCTGGCGACGTTAAAGACGTACTATTGCTAGACGTAACTCCACTGTCTCTAGGTATTGAGACAATGGGTGGCGTAATGACTAAGCTAGTTGAGAAGAACACCACTATCCCAACTAAAGCGAACCAAGTTTTCTCTACTGCAGAAGACAACCAGAACGCGGTAACTATCCATGTTCTACAAGGTGAGCGTAAGCAAGCGATGTACAACAAATCTCTAGGTCAATTCAACCTAGAAGGCATCCAGCCTGCGCCACGTGGTATGCCACAAATTGAAGTAACTTTCGACCTTGATGCGGACGGTATCTTACACGTATCAGCGAAAGACAAGCAGACTGGCAAAGAGCAGAAGATCACAATCCAAGCTTCTGGCGGTCTAAGCGATGAAGACATCGAGAAAATGGTTCAAGAAGCAGAAGCTAACAAAGAAGCGGACAAGAAGTTCGAAGAGTTAGCGATTGCACGTAACCAAGCAGACCAAATGGTTCACGGCACTCGTAAGCAAGTAGAAGAAGCTGGTGAAGCTCTACCTGCAGAAGAGAAAGAGAAGATTGAAGCAGCTATTTCTGAGCTAGAAACTGCGCGTAAAGGTGAAGATAAAGAAGCTATCGACGCTAAAGTTCAAGCGCTAATGACTGCTTCTCAGAAGCTGATGGAAATCGCTCAACAACAAGCTCAAGCGCAGCAAGCAGAAGGTGCTGACGCCGGTGCACAGTCTAAAGAAGACGACGTTGTAGATGCCGAGTTCGAAGAAGTTAAAGACGACAAGAAATAAACGTTCTTAACCAGATGGCTGAAAAGCCATCTGGTGTCGATAAAACTTCTGTGTGCGGGCGTTAGGGGGGACTCTTACGCCCGTCTGTTTGTAAATGCTGTCTTTCTAGTTAAGTATGTTGCGGATAAGTGCACTTACCTAGAGCGATACAAACACTAAACGGTGAATTAATGCCGTTTGTAGTAATTAACTGGTGACGAAGAACATGTCAAAACGTGATTTTTACGAAGTATTAGGCGTAAGCCGTGATGCCTCAGAACGCGATATTAAAAAGGCGTACAAGCGTCTAGCGATGAAATTCCACCCTGACCGAAATCAGAGTGATGAGTCTGCGGCGGACAAGTTTAAAGAAGTAAAAGAAGCGTACGAAGTTCTGACCGACCCTCAAAAGAAAGCGGCGTACGACCAGTACGGTCATGCTGCTTTTGAACAAGGTGGCGGCGGTTTCGGCGGCGGCTTTGGTGGCGGCGGTGGTGCTGACTTCGGCGACATCTTTGGCGACGTATTCGGCGATATCTTCGGTGGCGGTCGTCGTGGAGGCGGAGGTCACCGTGCCCAGCGTGGTGCTGACTTGCGTTACAACATGGAATTAACGCTAGAAGAAGCGGTACGTGGTGTCACAAAAGAAGTCGAAGTACCGACCCTTGTACACTGTGATACTTGCGATGGAAGCGGTGCGAAGAAAGGCTCGTCTGCGGACATATGCGGCACTTGTCATGGTCATGGTCAAGTACAGATGCGACAAGGTTTCTTTGCTGTACAACAAACCTGTCCTACTTGTCATGGTAAGGGTAAGATCATCAAAGACCCTTGTAACGAGTGTCATGGTCAAGGCCGTAAACAGAAAACTAAAACACTTAACGTTAAAATCCCAGCGGGTGTTGACACTGGCGATCGCATTCGTCTATCTGGCGAAGGTGAAGCGGGAGAAATGGGGGCGCCAGCCGGTGACTTGTATGTACAAGTTCATGTGCGGGAACACCACATTTTTGAACGTGATGGCAACAACTTGTACTGCGAAGTGCCAGTTAGCTTTGCAATGGCGGCTTTGGGCGGTGAAGTTGAAGTGCCAACTCTAGATGGTCGCGTGAGCCTAAAAGTACCTTCAGAAACGCAAACAGGCCGTATGTTCCGTATGCGTGGTAAAGGTGTGAAGGGGGTTCGCGGTGGCGGTATCGGAGACTTAATCGTTAAGTTAGTTGTGGAAACGCCTGTGAAATTGAGCTCTCGTCAAAAAGAACTGCTAAAAGAGTTTGAAGAATCATGCGGCGGTGAGGCGGCGACACGGCATAAGCCGAAAGCTGAAGGTTTCTTCAACGGTGTGAAGAAGTTCTTCGATGATTTGACGAGCTAAGACTCAGCGAATAATTAGCTAAAAGAAATACAAAGGCCTGCAGAAATGCGGGCCTTTTTATATGTGTATTTCGAGACTTTTACTTCCAGCATGTGGCTGGTGTTTCAATATTCGTAGAGGTTAGTTTGATGCTGTTTTCCCGTGGAGGGAAGCAACCGTCTGCATCCTGTCCTAGGTCAGACTTCGCTGTCGCCTCAATCGTATAAGCCATACTTGCTGAACTGACGATAGAAAATGAAAACCTATCAGTATCAGAGTCACATAACGTACAACTGCCACCAGAAATAATATGGCTCCAGTCATATCCGTTATCATAAGACGTTTCTAACGCCAATTGAATGCGACTGAGGTCACTCAAAGCAACGGTGCGGTGAGACTTGATCACATGGCGAGTATAAGAAGGATAAGCAACCGCAGAAATGATCCCGATAATTACGACGGCGATCATTAATTCGATCAATGTCATCCCTCTTACTCTTTTTTTGTAGCTGTTACAACGAGAAATTCGAATCATCACGAGTAGTTCCCTTTTCACTTTTCCGCCTATTTTTGGCAGGTGATAGCATCAGTGCAAGATGAATTACAGCCTACTGGCTGTTTGCATAGGAATTTGGGAAATGCCTCGCGGGTTTACGTTATTGGAGCTTCTAATCACTGTTGCGGTACTGAGTATTTTATTGGTGACGGCAGCGCCATCTTTCCAGAGTATATTTGAAGCTAATAAAATGCAGCGTTTAGCAAATGAATTGCATGGTTTCATTATTCAAGGAAAGTCGGAGGCCGTATTACGTCGTGAGAGGCTTTGGGCCCACGTTATTATGCCTGGTAATTCATCCAGTGATGGTAACTGGCGTATCGAGCTGACTGATAACGGAACAGAAGGAGTGGGCACTGTGTTGTTTTCTTTTTCTGGCGAACCTTATGGCGGTATAGCCGTTACTCCTCACTATGCTTCCGACCAAATCAGCTTTGACGATGTTCACGGTCGGCCATCTTCTGGCAACATTCGATTTTATCCGGTTGGTGAGTCTTCAAAAGCACTTAAGTTAATTTCTTCTACTTTGTCTGCTCGCATTCGAGTGTGTAGCGATGATAACAATACCGAGTTCTTCGGTTATTCAACTTGCTCATAAAGGATGGATATGCTTAAGCAAAAAGGCGCGGGCCTAATTGAATTTATGATCGCATCCTCACTTGGGCTGATTTCCCTTGCTGTCGTTGGTTCGCTTTACATCAGTGGTCAAAAAATGACGATGGAGCGCTCTAAAGAACTGATGCTATTACAAAATACTGCGAGTGTTTTACAGATGCTAAAGAGTGATGTGCAGCGTGCTGGTTTCGATGGGAGCGGTGGAGACTCCCTAAAAATATCAGGCGCAACAAATACAATCTATACCAGTAATGATGTGAATAGAGGATTAGTTGCGTATGCCTATTACATAGGCGTTTCAGGAGCGAATCCGCTGTATAAAAATGTAATTTATGAACAGCGAGCCACTTCTCCTAAAGTGTTATATGTTTGTGAGAAAAAACGAGTTTCACTTATGCATGTCAATGATTTTGCAGGACTAACCGGTTGTAATAAGCTATTTGATGAAGGAGCTGTCTACGTAAATTTGTTCGATGTTAAAGAGGAATCGGTAGGAAGCTCTACTGTGAGTAGTGCGATAGTGACTATCTCTTTAGGCACAAGATTAGTCGGGGCGCCAAGCATTCATTCGGAGCAGTCATTTGCCGTAAAACAAAGGAATTGGCAGTAATGGGAAAACAACAAGGAGCTGTTGCGTTATTAGTTGTTAGTGTATTGCTTATCGCAGCATTGATGATGTCACTCGGCAGCTACAAATCTCTCTTTTACCAAATTAAACGCGCCAACAACCAAATCGAAGCTAGGCAGGAGCATTGGCGGGCGGAAGGTGGATTAGAGTGTGCCTTCGCCATAAATAAAGCCGATATGTCAATGATACCCAGTTCGCAAGACTATTCTAGTTGCTCGCTAAGTAATATTACAACTACTCAGTCTATGGTTGAACCTCAGTTCTTTCAGTTCTCTTCTATTGTAAATAATCGTGCTAAAGTTTTTAAAAGTATTGAAATCATTGGAAGACCGACTGGAGCTATTCAAGCTCGTTCCGATTTAAAACTTATAGGGTCTTATTCATTCACGCCTGAGTTTGTTTACCCAGATACATGTGTGTCTGTTCGCTTTCAAACATCAGTCATTTTGGAAGGTGGTTTTGTCACTAAAAATCCTTCCGGTAACACCTGTAGCTCTTCTCATATGACGAACACAGAGCGTGCAGGATTGTGTATTGCAGGTGACTCTAATTGCGATGGTTCAGGCGCCCCCAATAACTATGAAGTAAAAGTTATTGGGAACAACTCTAATTACATCGGTGACGAAAAGATGTTCGAAAATGATTTCATTCATGATAATCAACTTGATCCATTTGAGGCTTTTTTTGGGTTGCCAATATCAGATCTATCTGAAATAAAGCAAGATTTTGAAATTGTCACTGGTATAGTGAGTGGAGTTGGAACAGCAAGTTGCCAAAGCTTAATTAAGTCAGCTTTCTCTCTAAACTCTAAAGTTTGGGTTGAAGGCGATTGCGATTTAGAGGATGGGACGCAGCTTTCTACTGCCAGTATTGGTACTTCACCAAAATTACTCGTTATCGAGAATGGTCTCTTAGCTGTCGATGGATCTAATAGGTTTCCGGGAACCATCTATCATTTGATTTCTCCCAGTGTCACTAATATGACATCACGCTGGACATCTGATGTTTCGGTGAGTGCCTTTGTAAATGGTCTTTCTCCGAAAGAAAAAGAAAAGTTAACCTTTTACTCTAGAGGAGCGTTTAAACCTACAGGTGGCTACGTTTTTGATACTGTTGGCGGTTTGAGTGTATTCAATAGCGCGGTTGATCTAGAGTTTGATTCTGCGGCGGTTCCTAACGATCATAAGAAACTAGAATGGAAAAAGGGCTCTTGGAATGACCTCTAAACAACAAGGTTTTAGCTTAATCGAGGTACTGATTTCTTTTCTTTTACTTGGTGTTGGGGCGCTTGGGTTAACAAAGCTACAAATTTATATGGAGCGTGAATCCGACTATGCTATTCACAGTATTGAAGCGCTGCGTCTTGCAGAAAACCAATTGGAATGGTTTCGTACTCGCGGGGCGTCTGATGCACTCTCAACCATTTCTACGGCCAGTTTTGCTTCTATTGTAACAGGATCTTCTGTTGCCGGTGCGTATACCGTGGAGTGGGACGTGCCGCCAGCGACTGTCTCCGGTTCGCTCAAAACGATTACGGTTACCACAAGCTGGGAAGATAGAATGGGACAGGCACAATCCGTGAAGCTACAAACGATGATTTCGCAGTACAGCGAATTCGATAATTAAGCGGATGAAGTAAAAACAAACCTAATTTTTGATGAGACTTCTTGTATCTTAAGTGTGATTTCGTCTCATTTAACTCCGTTAATGGATGGTTTTTGAACTGTTAAAGTGAATGATGCGCAACTGTTTTTATTATGTTTAGTTGGGATGGTGTTTTTGCAAAATATGTCTCCAATTATGGAAAAACTTGTAGAACCTTGTGCTTTCTTTATTCGTATTCACTAGAATACTCGGTTGATAATAGGCCGTTATAATTATTCAAACAGGCTATGGCACCAACATCATTCATTATGGAGTTACCATGAGTAACCAAGCTGTAAATAAAGCACCATCATCGAAGCCGAGCGGGATGGAGCGCTTTCTAAACTTTATCGAGCGAACAGGTAACAAAATTCCAGATCCTGCGATTTTGTTCTTCTGGGCATTGATTCTCACTTGGGCTGCATCTGCACTTTTATCGAATGTCACATTCGACCTTCCAAACCCTCGAACGGGTGAAGCTCTGACTATCACCAACCTTTTGACGGGAGAAGCACTGGCAAGTTTCCTAGCGAACATGGTGACTACCTTCACCGGTTTTGCGCCGCTAGGTATCGTACTGGTTGCCATGTTGGGTGTTGGTGTGGCGGACTCTTCTGGCTTTATCACCACTGGCCTTAAGAAAATGCTGAACTTTACCCCAGCTAAGCTTCTTACCCCAATGCTGATCTTAGTGGCTATCGTATCGCATACTGCAGCAGACGCAGGTTACGTGTTGGTTATTCCTCTAGGTGGTATTATTTTTCACGCTGCAGGTCGCCATCCGTTGGCGGGTATTGCCGCGGCGTTTGCCGGTGTATCCGGTGGTTTCTCCGCAAACTTTATCCCTTCAGGTATTGATCCACTACTGGCGGGTTTTACTCAAACGGCAGCACAGGTTCTCGACCCTGAATATGTGGTTAATCCACTCGCAAACATCTTTTTTACTGGATTGTCTTCCGTTCTGATTGTGGCTATCGGTTGGTATGTCACCGAGAAAGTGATCGAGCCTCGTCTCTCTAAAATGCCGATAGATGATGATGCTGAAACTGCGCCAAACCTAGGCTCTTTCACTGAGATTGAATCAAAAGCATTCAGCTACGCAGGTTGGGCGATGATGGGGGGCATTGCACTGCTAGTCGCAGCACTGCTGCCAGAAACGTCAGCACTACGCTCTCCTGAAGGTGAAATAACGGCGTTCTCTGCGCCTATCATGAAGTCTATTGTGCCGTTGATCTTCATTTTATTTATCATTCCTGGTTACGTATACGGGCGAGTTGCAGGGACGTTCAGGACCAGTAACGACATCATTAAAGCAATGGCTGACACAATGTCGACCATGGGCGCTTACATTGTAATGTCTTTCTTTTGTGCGCAGTTTTTATCGTCGTTTGCTCAGTCAAATATCGGGACAATGCTTGCGCTATATGGTGCCGAAGGGCTGAAAGCGATGAACCTACCAGGTGAGGTTACCATCATAGGTATGATCCTTCTGACGGCGTCTGTAAATCTGCTTATCGGCTCGGCGTCAGCGAAATGGGCTCTGATTGGGCCGATTTTGGTTCCTATGCTTATGGCGGTTGGCATTTCCCCTGAACTTTCTCAAGCAGCGTATCGTGTTGGTGATTCGGTATCGAACATCATTTCACCTCTGATGGTATTCTTCCCTCTCGTGGTGGTTTACTGTCAACGTTACGTGAAGTCTGCCGGTATTGGCACGTTGGCGTCGATGATGATGCCGTTCTCTATTGCGATGCTGATTGGTTGGTCAGTGTTCCTAGTCGCTTACTGGATGATAGGTATCCCACTGGGAATTCAAGCACCCTACACTTACACTATGTAATTGATACTACAACCAAGCTTAAAGCGCAGCCCTAGGGCTGCGCTTTTTTTCTCAGAGAGGGAGGCTTTTTCCTTTGAATTTTTACTAGACGTTTCATTACCCAGTTGTGCGGCTGTAGCGAAACAAAACTTAGTGGTAATATTCCTGCACTCAACAGCTATTTTTCTCTGGAGCCCTCTTGTCTAACCATCCATTTACCCCTCAAGACGAATTGTTTATGCGCCGAGCCATCGAGCTTGCCAAGGTGGCCGAAGTGGAAGGTGAGGTGCCCGTAGGTGCCGTTTTAGTCAAAGACGGAGAGATCATCGCTGAAGGTTGGAACCGCTCTATCTGTGCTCACGATGCGACAGCACACGCCGAGATTCAAACATTACGCAAAGCCGGTAAAGTGCTAGAGAATTATCGTTTGCTTGATACCACGTTATACGTGACTCTAGAGCCATGTCCAATGTGTGCAGGGGCCTTATTACACAGTCGAGTCAAGCGAGTGGTGTTTGGGGCGCCAGATCTCAAAGCGGGCGCTGCTGGTACGGTACTTAACCTTTTTGAAAGTCAGGCTGCCTACCATTATGCAAGGATCGATAAAGGCCTTTTAGAAGATGAATGTCGTACACAGCTGCAAGCGTTTTTTAAGCGTCGCCGTAAAGAAACGAAAGCCAAAAAACAAGCACAAAAAGCGCTAGAGAACGGTCAGGGTGGACAATAAAACGAGCGAAACTGAGATTTAGTCGAGGTTTGCCTATGGATACAAACCACAAGTGCTCTCTTTGGTGCCAGTATGGTGCAGTGCTTCGTCAACAACCACAACGGATAAGAGTTACATTCAATTGTAAGAGGTAATCCGCTTAGGGTGCTCGAATGGATAATGGTTTGTATTACTCGCAATATTGGATTTTAGAGAAGCTTTAGCTTAGTTAGGGCTTAATAAAAATGACGAGCTTATGAGCTCGTCATTTTCTCACTTATTCTTCGAGAGCTTCTTTTATTGGCTCTTCAACCGTTACTTTTGAGGCGCCAGACACTTGCTCTGCCATTGTCTCTACGGCCCCTGAAGTGAGTAGCTCAGGGTTGAGTGGTGGAATGACTTGCAAGTCATCACCGTCCTCATCAACCGTTGGCGTCTGGCTAACATGCCCAACGATTGATTGATAGTAGCGACGAATGTTTTCGACGTAATTGAGTGCTTCATCCCCTCGGGCGTAACCATAGCGAGTTTGGCTGTAGTAACGCTTTTGGCGTAGTAACGGTAGCCTGTCTTTCACATCGGCCCATGCATTAGGATCGCCACCTTGTGCTTTGGTGAGCCGTCGAGCATCCATCATATGGCCATAGCCGATATTGTATGAGGCCAAAGCGAACCATATTTTTTCATGCTCATTGATACTATCCGGAACTCGGCCAACAATACGACGCAAGTACTCGACGCCTCCTCGAACGGATTGCTCCGGATCAAGTCGGTTTGTAACGTCAACACTCTTCGCGGTAGGGAGGGTGAGCATCATCATTCCTCTAACGCCGGTAGGGGACTTGGCTCTTGGTTTCCAATGGGATTCTTGATAAGCCAATGCTGCAATTAGGCGCCAATCAAATTCTTCACTGTATTTTTGGAATAGGGGGGCCCACTTCGGCAACTTATCATCAAGAGCTCGAATAAAGGCTCGTGTATCCACGTAGTCAAAAGCTTCGATATGACCGATGTACTTCTCTTCGAGTGTGGCGAGATCTCCCGATTGTTTGATGTTACCGAAAAACTCAATCAGCATGGCATACAAGCTTTCATCTTCAGAGCGGCGCGTAAACCAAGAGACTGGTTGATCTTCTGTCAGTTCGAAAGCAAGCGCTAAATCTGGATAAAGGCGCTGAGCCAGTGACAGCTCGACTGAGTCAGTTACCGTAAAACGAAGTTCACCCGTTGACACATATTTTAGTAAATCTCGAGTATCCGCATCTCCCACAATTTCAAATTGCAGTTCTGGATACTGTTTTCTCAATGCCGTCAGTGTGGGAACATATTGTGACTGCTCGACGATTTTCAGTGTTTGAGCACCAGCGTTGGTACCTTCTTCAGCTTGGCTGTCTTTCGATGCTTGGTACTCAATCAGTTGTTCAATGTCGCGAGGTCGAAGTTGTCCATTTTTATAAACAACTTGTTGGCTTACGTAGTAATAAGCTGGGCCGGGCCTAAATCGCTTCACGGCTTGAGGCGTTTGATTTAAACCTGTCGCAATAATATCGATATCCCCTTTCTTCAGAGCAGGGAAAAGATCAGCTTGACGAAACGCAGGCTTAATTTCGAGTTTTACGTCGAGTTGTTCTGCGAACTGACGTGCCAGTTCGTAGTCTAATCCTGCGGGACCGTCGGGGCCAATATAATAGGAAAGCTGGTCGTTTAGCGTGCCCACTCGAAGCACACCACGTTCTTGAATTTGTTCGAATTCACTTTTTGGATCCGATTCAATCTGACAGGCAGAAAGTAGTAGCACAGAAACAGAAAGTAGGGCGCTGCGCTTGAATCGGTTGAACTGACTTATTTGCATTAATAGGTACGTCTCGGGAAATTTCTATCTACCTTTATATCAAAGCGCGGTCATGGGGCAAAGTGAATCACACAGTTAGAGTGCGACGTTGTGTGTTTTATCGACATTTTGGCTTCAACTCATATTTGATGAAAAAATGACGCAAACGGTTGCCTCTGGTGTTACATCACAAAAACAATTGCTATATAATGCGCTCGCAGCGGAGAGGTGAAATCGGCATAAGTTCGAGGTTTATTGTTTTAACATACTGAATTTATTCCAATATCATCTTAATCAATAGTATAAGAGACCTAAGCTCATGAGAATTTTGCGTGGCTCCCCAGCTCTTTCTGAGTTCCGTGTTAATAAACTTCTGGAACTTTGTCGTGAACAAGCTCTGCCTGTAACGGGCATTTATGCCGAGTTTATGCATTTTGCAGATCTCAAATCTGACCTTGACGGCCAAGAGTTCGAAAAACTTCAAAAGTTGCTGACTTACGGCCCAACTATCGAAGAGCATAAGCCTGAAGGCCTTCTACTGCTTGTTACCCCTCGTCCTGGCACCATTTCTCCTTGGTCTTCTAAATCTACGGACATTGCCATTAACTGCGGTTTAGACAAAGTGAAACGTCTTGAAAGAGGCACGGCGTATTACATAGAAACGTCCACTGCACTTTCTAACGCCCAAGTAGCCGACGTAAAAGCACTTATCTATGATCGTATGATGGAAACGGTATTCACAGAATTCGAAGCTGCGTCAGCATTGTTCACAGTCGCAGAGCCTAAGCCTGTGGCGCATGTTGATATCTTAGCGGGCGGTCGTCTTGCGCTTGAAGAAGCAAACGTTTCCCTAGGTTTGGCGCTAGCCGAAGATGAAATTGATTACTTGGTAGAGAATTTTACTAAGCTTGGTCGTAACCCAAACGACATTGAATTGATGATGTTTGCTCAGGCTAACTCAGAGCACTGTCGCCACAAAATTTTTAACGCAGATTGGACTATCGACGGGGTTGAGCAACCGAAGTCGCTGTTCAAGATGATCAAAAACACGTTTGAAACGACACCAGACTACGTTCTATCTGCCTACAAAGACAATGCGGCGGTGATGACGGGGTCTAAAGCTGGTCGTTTCTTCCCAGATCCAAAAACACGTCAATACCATTACCACCAAGAAGATGCGCATATTTTGATGAAGGTTGAAACCCACAATCACCCAACGGCAATTTCACCGTGGCCTGGGGCTTCAACCGGTTCTGGTGGTGAGATCCGTGACGAAGGTGCAACCGGTATTGGTGGTAAACCAAAGGCTGGTTTAGTTGGTTTTACGACTTCGAATTTACGTATTCCTGGCTTTGAGCAGCCGTGGGAAACGGACTTTGGCAAGCCTGGCCGGATAGTCAACGCGCTAGACATTATGCTAGAAGGCCCTTTAGGTGGCGCAGCGTTTAACAACGAATTTGGTCGCCCAAACCTATTGGGGTACTTCCGTACTTACGAAGAAAAAGTGACGTCACACGCAGGCGAAGAAGTGCGTGGTTACCACAAGCCAATCATGATTGCTGGTGGTATGGGTAACATTCGTGACGAACATGTGCAAAAGAAAGAAATTCCAGTTGGTGCGAGCCTGATCGTACTTGGCGGCCCAGCCATGAACATCGGTCTTGGGGGCGGGGCTGCATCGTCAATGGCGTCTGGTCAGTCGGCAGAAGATTTAGATTTTGCGTCAGTACAGCGTGAAAACCCAGAGATGGAGCGTCGCTGTCAGGAAGTGATCGACCGTTGTTGGCAGCTAGGCGACGACAACCCAATCGCATTTATCCACGATGTGGGCGCGGGCGGTATCTCGAATGCCTTACCTGAGCTTGTCGACGACGGTGAGCGTGGCGGTAAGTTCCAGCTCCGTGATGTTCCCAATGATGAGCCGGGCATGAGCCCGCTAGAAATCTGGTGTAATGAGTCTCAGGAACGTTACGTGCTTGCGGTCGCACCAGAGAACATGGAAGTATTTGATGCGATTTGTAAGCGTGAACGAACACCGTACGCTGTTGTCGGTGTCGCAACAGAAGAACGCCATCTAATATTAGAAGATTCGCACTTCGATAACACACCTATCGACATGCCAATGGATATCCTACTTGGCAAAACACCGAAGATGCACCGCGACGCTAAAACACTGAAAGTGGAGAGCCCAGCAATGTCGCGTAATGGTATCGAAATCAATCAAGCGGCAGACCGAGTCCTACGTTTACCAGCCGTCGCGGAAAAGACCTTCTTGATCACCATTGGTGACCGCACAGTGTCAGGCCTAGTGGCTCGTGACCAAATGGTTGGCCCTTGGCAGGTACCAGTGGCGAACTGTGCAGTAACTGCCGCGAGTTACGATACTTATCACGGCGAAGCGATGTCGATGGGGGAGCGTACACCCGTAGCGCTGCTCGATTTCGGTGCATCAGCACGTCTAGCGGTCGGTGAGTCACTAACTAATATCGCAGCGACTGATATTGGTGATATCAAACACATCAAGTTGTCGGCAAACTGGATGTCGCCGGCGGGTCACCCAGGTGAAGATGCGGGTCTTTATGAAGCGGTGAAAGCGGTCGGTGAGGAGCTGTGTCCAGCGCTCGGTCTGACTATCCCAGTAGGTAAAGATTCCATGTCGATGAAAACTCAGTGGGAAGAGAAAGGTGAGATCAAAGAGGTCACATCGCCACTGTCTCTTGTGATCACGGCATTTGGCCGTGTGGAAGACGTACGTAAGACCGTGACCCCACAACTACGCACTGACAAAGGTGAATCTTTCCTTATTCTTGTTGACCTAGGTAACGGTAAGAACCGTCTGGGTGCGACAGCATTGGCACAGGTTTACAAACAGCTTGGTGATAAACCTGCTGATGTTGATAACGCTGAGCAGCTCAAAGGCTTCTTCGATGCGATGCAATCTTTAGTTCGTGATGACAAGTTGGTGGCTTACCATGATAAAGGCGATGGTGGCTTATTCGTGACACTTGCTGAGATGGCATTCGCGGGTCACTGTGGTGTGAAAGCAAACATCGCCGAGTTAGGTGATGATACGCTTGCTGCGCTATTTAATGAAGAATTAGGTGCGGTGGTTCAGGTTAAGAACGATGACCTAGATGCAGTGCTATCAACGCTAGCGGCAAACGGTCTAGAAACGTGCTCACACGTGATTGGCTCTGTTGAAGCTTCAGATAACGTCGTTATTACTTCAGGTGATGCAGTTGTACTTGAACGTTCTCGTACTGAACTACGCACTATCTGGGCTGAAACGACGCATAAAATGCAGGCGTTACGCGATAACCCAGCATGTGCAGACCAAGAATTTGAAGCGAAGAAAGACAACACAGACCCAGGTTTGAGCGTGAAGTTAAGCTTTGATGTTAACGAAGATATCGCAGCGCCTTACATTGCAAAAGGTGCGAAGCCTAAGATGGCGATTCTACGTGAGCAAGGCGTTAACTCCCACGTTGAAATGGCAGCAGCGTTTGACCGAGCAGGTTTTGAAGCGACGGATATCCACATGAGTGACATCCTAGCGGGTCAAGCCGTTCTGGATGAATACCACGGCCTAGTGGCTTGTGGTGGCTTCTCTTATGGCGACGTACTAGGTGCAGGTGAAGGTTGGGCTAAGTCTATCCTGTTTAACGCACAAGCTCGTGAGCAATTTCAAGCGTTTTTCGAGCGCAATAACACTTTCTCTTTAGGGGTGTGTAATGGTTGTCAGATGCTATCAAATTTGAAAGAGCTGATCCCCGGTGCTGACTTATGGCCGCGCTTTGTACGCAACCAATCAGAACGTTTCGAAGCGCGCTTTAGTCTCGTTGAAGTTCAGAAATCTGATTCTGTATTCTTCGGCGGTATGGCAGGTTCGCGTATGCCAATCGCAGTTTCCCACGGTGAAGGTCGTGTAGAAGTACGTGATACTGACCACCTAGCTGCGATTGAAGCATCAGGTACGGTTGCGGTTCGTTACGTGGATAATCTTGGTAACCCAACGCAACAATACCCAAATAACCCGAACGGTTCGCCAAATGCGATTACCGGCTTAACAACGCAAGACGGCCGTGTAACTATCATGATGCCTCACCCAGAGCGTGTATTCCGCACCGTGGCGAACTCATGGGCACCAGAAGGTTGGGGTGAGAACGGTGCATGGATGCGTATGTTCCAAAACGCGCGTAAGAATCTCGGTTAATCCAGTTTCGCCTTGAAAAATGACAAGCGCAGTTCGAAAGAGCTGCGTGTTTTTATTATTAGCGTGGAGAACATTGCATCGTGTATTTTTCGCGAAAAAATTACAGCAAAACATTGGATTTTATGCTCTAATACCGCGCTTACCAAGGGATGGTGTTAAACAGCTCAGCTTAGATGGAGTTATCAAGTTGACCGAATCCCTGATTAATCCCTTAGGAAATGAAAGACATGTCTAAAAATCCAAAATTTGCTATTCGTATCACTGAAAAACGTAATGGTTGGAGCGCTGAAATCACTCGACAAGTGACGTCTCGTAAAACCGTTGTATCAAAGCGTGAAACTGGCTTTGACAGTGAAGCCAAAGCGCAAGCTTGGGCTGAAAAAGAACTGGCTGAATTTATTCAAAACCAAGTTGTTCGTAACGAGCGTAAAGCAGTACAACGCCAAGAGCGTGAGGCTGAACAGCTTGCAGCAAAAGCTCGCAAAGAAGAAACTCGTCAAGCGCGCGAAGCCGACGCTGACGAAGAATAATTGCACATTGCCAAGCGTTGATTTTTATGCCGCGGGGCATGAAGTTAGAAATGCCCTGAGTTTATCTCGGGGCATTTTTATTTACGCAGAATTATAAACCGTTCGAAGAAACCGATAGATTAAACGGCCCTTTTACTCGCATTAAAAATTGCTCATTTCAGGTTGTTCATTATTTTCGTCGCTGACTGTACCAGTAGGTTGCTAGCTCGTAACCTGAGTCATTCACAATCTCACCATTGCCAGCTTTCATGTTATCAGAGTCTTCTTCTGGGCCATTTACGAGGAATAAAGTGAGTCGTTTTCGCCTAGAGTGTTAGCGTATAAGTATTTTTTCATGCGTGGCAAAGTACGAGGTAGCGTGTTATGAAGGAATAAAAAAAGCCCAGCAGTTGAGAAGCAGGGTTAGTAGTTGGTTGTATAAAAATGTAAACAAGGTAGGTCAGTTAATGCTTCACGTTGGCACTATGGGGTCTCAAGCCTAATCTGTCCGGTTGTGACTTGATCAACATCGAACTCCGTCAGCTCTTCGATATAATTTTCTACAACTTGTGCTGCCATACCATCACCTAGTTTGAAGTAAGCCAGATGGAAGGTGGCGTCGCCTTCATTAACCAATGGCAGTGTTTGTTGGCCGATAACAAAACCACTTTTTGGTGCCTTTACTTCGATCTCATTGTGGCCGAGAGGAGAGCTGATGTAAGCAAGGATTTCTCCTTGTTCGACTTTGTCTCCTAGGTTCACGACAGTGCGTAAAATGCCGTTTCCAGATGCGCGCACCCAGCTGGTGGATTTTGCAATCACAGGTTCTCGGCTCTTTTTGCGACTGGCGCGTAGCATACCGATGGCCTGCATGACGCGTTGAACACCCAGCACCCCTGCGCTGATTGATAACGGGTCAAAGCGCAACGCTTCCCCAGCTTCGTAAGTCAATACTGGAATATCGCATTTCTCGGCTTCACTGCGTAAAGAGCCGTCACGCAACGCAGAGTCTACAATCACTGGTGTGGCAAAAGCTTTGGCGATGCGCAGGGTTTCGGGGTTACTCAAGTTTGCACGGATCTGAGGCAGGTTGGTGCGGTGAATGGCACCTGTGTGTAGGTCCAAAATGTAATCACAGCGTTTAGCGATATTATTAAAGAAACCGTGTGCGATACGAGACGCGAGGGCGCCTTTTTCACTACCAGGAAAGCAGCGATTGAGATCTCGTCGGTCGGGTAGGTAACGGGATTTATGAATAAAACCGAACACGTTGACAATTGGGACCGCAATGACCGTGCCTTTCAGCTTTTGCGGATCCAGTTGATTGATGATCTGACGAACGATTTCTACACCATTAAGTTCATCGCCATGGATAGCAGCGTTCACCATTAATACTGGCCCTTCTTGTTTACCATGGATGATCTCCACTGGAATCGCGAGGGGGGAATGTGTGTACAATTGTGCCACTGCGAATTCGATCTCTAATCGTTGCCCTGGTTGGACTTGATATCCGAGAAGCTCAAATACTTTATTTTTTTTAGTTCTGGTCATAAACCATCTCTGCCGTATGCGTTAGCAACAATGTAACAACTGCTTCAAAATCACACTAATCATTCTCATTACCGACACGATAAATTGTTTTAATCAATCTGAGTAAAATTTCATCAGGTGTTATATTTTCGTTTTAATTCTAACTTTATATCAGTGTAATACATAGCTCGATAAAAAGAACAGATGGGAATAATAAGCTTTATCGCGACTTGTGCCGAAAGCTGCGATAAAGCATAAAAAAGGTGCCACTGAGGCACCTTTTTTATGTATGACGTTTGTTTTGCAATTATGCTTTTTCAGGAATGGCTTCTAACAACGCAACCATTTGATCCCAATATAATTGAACCGTATCAATCTTCACTTTCTCATCAGGAGAGTGAGGGAATTTGATCGTTGGACCGAAAGAAACCATGTCCATATGTGGGTAAGGTTCTTTGAACAGACCGCACTCAAGACCCGCATGGATCACCATAATATTTGGTTTATGACCGTAAATGCCTTCGTACATGTCACGGAAAATGGTCATGATTGCTGAATCTGCATCTGGCTTCCAACCAGGGTAAGCCCCAGAGAACTGAATTTGTGTACCCGATAATTCGGAGATTGAGCGAAGCATGCTTTCTACTTGGCTACGGCCAGAGTCAATCAGCGAGCGAATCAAGCAAAGCACGGTGACCTTGTTCTGTTGTGTATTAATTACACCAACGTTGAGTGATGTTTCTACGACACCTTCCACTTCATCACTCATGCGTATTACGCCGTTTGGGCAAGCATTAAGTGCGGCAATGAAACGCTGCTGATCCGCAACAGAAAAAACTTGGGCGTGAATAGTTATGGCTTCGTTGAAAGTGACGATATCAGTTTCAATTTTACCTAGCTCAGTTTTAAGTAGAGCTGTGTATTGATTAAATAGCGCCGATAATGTTGCTTGGTTTTTTTCAGGAAGGGCAACGGTGACAAACGCTTCACGAGGAATGGCGTTGCGTAAGCTACCACCACGGAACTCCACTAAACGTAAGTCTAGTTCCTGAGCATGGGCAGCGAGGAATCGACCAAGCAACTTGTTTGCGTTGCCTCGACCAGTGTGAATATCACAGCCGGAGTGACCACCTTTTAGTCCTTTAAGTGTTAACTGACGAGTGACGAAACCTGCCGGAATCGATTCTCGATTGATATCGAAAGCCATAGTCGCATCGACACCACCGGCACAGCCCATGTACACTTCGCCTTCTTGCTCAGAGTCAGTATTTAGAAGGATCTCACCTTCTAGCCAACCTGCTTGAAGGCCGAAAGCGCCCGTCATTCCTGCTTCCTCATCGATGGTTAGCAGTACTTCTAGAGGCCCATGCTGGATCTCTTGTGACGCCAGCACGGCAAGACAAGATGCCATGCCAATCCCATTGTCTGCACCAAGCGTTGTCCCTTTTGCGGTGACCCACTCGCCATCAATGTAAGGTTGGATGGGATCGGTTGTGAAGTCGTGCTCGGTGTCTTCATTTTTTTGCGGCACCATGTCGATATGCGCTTGAAGGACAACGCCCTTCTTATTCTCCATTCCAAGTGTCGCAGGTTTCTTAATAAATACGTTACCCGTTGGGTCTCGACGAACATCAAGTCCTTGCTCTGTGGCCCAGTTAGTTATGTATTGGGCTAATGCTTCTTCATGTTTGGATGGATGAGGGATAGAACAAATCTTATCGAAAAACTGCCAAAGTGGAGCAGGTGATAAGGTACTGACTTCAGAATGGAACTCAGACACGGAGGACTCCTTTTTTATGTGCTTTGCCAAATATATACCGTAAAAAGTTATTGGGTTAGCATTAAATGCTGGACGATTTGGCTTTCAGATTATCGTTTAGCATACCACCAGATAAAGGGGACGAGTAGTCGCTGGTGTAAGGATTTCTCCCTGAACTGCCACACGTTTATAAACGTTAAATCGGTCTTTGTGCTCTCTTTTTATACCGATTGAAAGGTAGCTTATTTTTAAATTACAGATATGTAGTTTAATTACATTAAAGATTTGACCTGGATCGGTATAAATAACTTTTTGTGACTTAAATCACCAAATTAGTTGTAATTAAATTTCTTAGTGGTATATTTATAACCAGCTTCTGAGAGAAGAACGAAATGCTCAAAGGATGAGTCCGTTTTATCGCCTCCAAGGAACCGAGAAATCAACGATTGTTTTAATTGATTTAAAAGGTGATAGTTATGAAAGGTTTACCAAGTGCAATGTTCTGGAATAGCAAATCTGTTTACACCGGCAACTTTGTATACCCAACAAGCTTTGGCTACTAATTGCAGTCAACGCATGTGACTCGAACAGTTTGTTCACCCCTATAAATTGGAATTTCTTTTCAGCGATAGCGCTGATATGATTCGCCGCCACCCAGTTTGGGTGGCGTTTTTTTATGCCTTTTTTCTACTGTTGGCTAAGTTATCGCCATCAAGCCTCCATTCTCTGACGAATCCTTCTTGTTATTTCATTTTTCTATTAAATCTGCCTGAATTTCATGCCAAAAAGCGTCTTTTTTGTTTGAAAGTTTAGTACATTGTTCAGTTTATACACGGTGCAAAGTTTCGGGTTTGTTTTTTTTAATCTTTGTTTTATATGCTTTTTTTCTATTTATGGTTTTGTATTTCTAACTAATAAGTTTCATATCCTACGAAAAAAAATGCATTAGAGTGAAGATTCTACCTAGAATTTACTATTTGATAACTTTATAATTCACGCCAATCGATTACGCAACCGTTTACTTCTTCACCTTTACAGGATTTGATCATGCTCGAGAGGCTATTTAAACTCAGTGAAAATGGCACTAATGTGCGCACTGAGATCATCGCAGGTATTACCACCTTTCTTACCATGGCTTACATTATTTTTGTAAACCCAGCTATCCTTTCGGATACAGGTATGGACCGTGGTGCTATTTTTGTTGCGACTTGTCTTGCGGCGGCTATTGGCTGTTTCATTATGGGATTTGTTGCTAACTACCCAATCGCCCAAGCTCCAGGCATGGGACTTAACGCATTTTTTACTTATTCTGTTGTATTGGGAATGGGTTACACATGGCAAGTCGCATTGGCTGCTGTGTTTGTTTCTGGTCTGCTGTTCATTCTTCTGAGTGTGTTTAAGATCCGAGAGTGGATCATCAACTCGATTCCACACTCTTTGCGTACTGGCATCTCGGCCGGAATCGGACTTTTCCTTGCTTTTATCGCATTGAAAAACGCAGGGATAGTGGTTGATAATCCGGCAACATTGGTTTCAATGGGAGACATCACTTCATTAACTTCAGTGCTGGCGGCTATTGGCTTTTTTCTAACGATTGCGCTGGTTCACCGTGGTGTGAGAGGCGCAGTTATGATTGCTATTCTGGGTGTTACGGCGCTGGGTCTGTTATTGGGTGATGTGCAGTGGGGGGGCATTATGTCAACACCACCAAGTATCGCCCCAACCTTCATGCAATTGGACTTCTCTGGTTTGTTTGAAGTTGGCATGATCTCAATTGTATTTGCTTTCCTATTTGTCGATTTGTTTGATACCGCAGGTACGCTAGTTGGTGTTTCTCAAAAAGCAGGCCTAACTGATGAGAATGGCAACATTCCTCGCCTAAACAAAGCGCTCCTTGCGGACTCAACCGCGACTTCTGTTGGTGCTCTACTGGGCACGTCGAATACGACTTCTTATATTGAGAGCGTTTCTGGTGTCGCTGCGGGAGGTCGTACTGGTCTAACAGCAGTGGTTGTTGGTGCACTCTTCCTGCTTGCTTTATTGTTCTCGCCACTAGCAGGTATGATCCCGGCTTACGCAACGTCGGGTGCTTTGTTTTATGTCGCGATTTTGATGCTGTCTGGGCTCGTAAGCATCGACTGGCGTGACCTAACTGAAGCCTCACCAGTGGTGGTGACTTGTTTGGTTATGCCATTAACTTTCTCTATTGCAGAAGGTATTACACTTGGTTTTATCGCTTACTCCGCTATCAAGCTATTCAGTGGCAAAGGGCGTGAGGTGTCGATGAGTGTTTGGGTGATGTCAGCTATTTTCATCGTTAAATACCTGATCGGTTAATTTTTCGCAACCAGTTAGTGTGAATGTTCGTCCACACTGACTGGTTGTTTGTAGAGTATACTCGAATTCACCGAATAGGATTTTTCTGCACAGTAGACAGAGAATTTTGACATCAGCGTTGGTATTAATAACGTGTTTCGGTAGAATAATCGTTTGCGCAGCTTGAAACCCCCATCTTTTTACGTAAGAAGATTCTAGTAAATACATCGCTATATTTAAGGAGTATTACTGGAGCTGGGGGATGCATATTTTCAAATTATTAGGTTATTACAATGAGTAAAAAATTCATTATCACTTGGGATGCAATGCAGGCTTATTGCCGTGAACTGGCTGAGAAACAAATGCCAGCTGAGCAATGGAAAGGTATTTGGGCGGTAAGCCGTGGTGGCTTGGTACCAGGCGCTATTTTGGCTCGCGAGCTAGGCATTCGTTACGTAGATACTATTTGTATTTCAAGCTATGACCATGATCATCAGCGCGATATGACAGTGCTTAAAGCACCGGAAGGCGATGGTGAAGGTTACTTAATCGTTGAAGACCTAGTAGACAGCGGTGATACTGCACGTAAATTGCGTGAGATGTATCCAAAAGCGAAAATGATCGCTGTTTGCGCTAAGCCATCGGGTAAAGAGTTGTTAGATGACTACGTCGTGGACATCGCGCAAGACACATGGATCGAACAGCCATGGGATATGTCCATCCAATATGCTGAGCCAGTGAATCGCAAACAAAAATAATTGCTATTGAAGAATATTGAGAAATGCCCCTGTATAGGGGCATTTTTTTTATTATCATTATATTTATTGCCAATAGCCTAGGGTTCTTTCTATGTCTGAAGACGTCAGTAAAAATATTTCCGAAACTTTGTTCGTGAAACATAAGCAAGCAAAAGAAACCTCAGCCCTCACTCAATACATGCCGAGCAGTCAAAAGATTCTTGATGAGCGAGAATCACAGGGGGGGAGTGCTTGGTATCGTCATTTACGCCGCTTACAATGGGCATGGCAAGGGTTGTCGCCAATAGAGATGGAAGGTGTACTGTCTAAGATCGCTTCTTCCTCACACTCTCGAACTAATGATAACTGGTTAGATACCGTCATGGGTTACCACAACGGTAACTGGACGTTTGAGTGGATCAAATTAGGCATGGAGCATCAAAGGCGTTCGAGTGAGTTGCAAGGTGAAGCGGCCGCGGATGAGCTGTTCACTGCCTCTTTGTGTTTCAGTATCGCAGGCTATCCACACCTTAAGAACGATAACTTGGCATTACAGGCTCAAGTGCTGGCAAATAAGGCTTATTCAGATGGTGCAGAAAAAACGCAGTACACCATTAAGCAAATTGAAGTGCCTTATCAAAATCGCAAAATCATTGCGAATCTGCATCTACCTAGAACCGATAAACAATTGCCAGTCGTGATGGTGAGCGCGGGGCTAGACTCGTTGCAAACCGATATGTGGCGTTTGTTCCGTAACCATCTCGCCCCGAAAGATATTGCGATGTTGACGGTCGACATGCCGTCAGTAGGGCATAGTTCACACTGGCCTTTAACTGAAAATTCAAGCTGCCTTCACCAAGCAGTACTGAATGAGCTTTATTCACTACCTTGGGTCGATCACCATAAAGTTGGTTTAGTCGGATTCCGTTTTGGCGGTAATGCGATGATACGTCTCTCATTTGTCGAACAAGAGAAGATCAAAGCGTGCGTCGCATTGGGCGCACCAGTGCACGATATCTTTACTTCCCCAGAAAAGCTGCAAAAGATGCCGAAGATGTATCTGGATCTTTTAGCTTCTCGGTTCGGTAAGAATACCGTCGATATTAACAGTATGGCTGGGCAGATGATGGCGTGGTCGTTGAAAGTACAAGGGTTTTTGAGTAGTCGAAGAACGAAGGTGCCTATTCTGGCACTGAGTTTAGAAGGGGATCCTGTCTCGCCACACAGCGATAACCAACTTGTCGCGTTGTTCAGTCAGTATGGCCGAGCTAAGAAGATCAGTTCCAAAACGATTACAAAAGGATATGAGCAATCCCTCGATTTAGCCATAAAGTGGTTAGAAGATGAACTATTAAGATGACAAAGCTTCTAAATTAGTTAAAAGTGATATAACTGAGCAAAAAACAAGCTCATGATAATTAAAATAATAATCATTCTGGGTGTGTACTTTTAACTATGGAAATGGAGATTCATATGTCAGAGACAACTAAGGGCCCAACCCACTTTCGCTTGATATCAAAGTTGAAGGCAATTGGCCCCTATCTACGCGAACCGCAATCACAAGAGGGGCGTTACTATTTTGATTGCTTATCGGTTTGTATAGACGAAAAAAAATCGCCAGAAAAGCGAGAGTTTTGGGGCTGGTGGATGGATTTGGAATCCATCGAAGGAGGCTTTACAGCAAAATATCACATCGGTAAATACAATAAAGAAGGCCTGTGGGTATCAGAAGTATTACCTAAAAAAACGACAGAGGAAGTCTACCTAACACAGAGAACCTTCCATCAAAAACTCGTTGATACTTTAGAAGAGCATTTCAAACTAGAAGTCGAATATCACACGGAGTCTTTCGATTTCGTCTAATTTGCTGGCTTTAATTTAGAACAAAACAAAAAGGTGCGTTTTCGCACCTTTTCTCTTGTTAAATCCTTATTTGATTGTTAAAACATCCCCTCTTTATTTGTTTTTCACTTCAGAAGACATCATGACAACGAATCAACAAAATGCAGTTGTTTCACAACCACAAACCGTCGTTGTGAAACTGGGTACAAGTGTGCTAACAGGCGGCACGTTGGCGCTCGATCGTGCTCACATGGTTGAGCTGGCGCGTCAGTGTGCAGAGCTTAAAAAACAAGGTCATTCAGTAGTAATGGTTTCGTCTGGTGCGATTGCAGCAGGCCGTGAGCACCTTGGATACCCCGCATTGCCCAACGATATGGCGAGCAAACAGCTACTTGCCGCGGTGGGCCAGAGCCGTTTGATTCAGGCATGGGAATCGTTGTTTAGTATTTATGGGATTAAAATTGGTCAGATGTTATTGACGCGTGCCGACTTAGAAGATCGTGAGCGTTTTCTTAATGCACGTGACACCATTAATGCCCTTGTTGCAAATGACATTATTCCTATCGTGAACGAAAATGATGCCGTGGCAACGAGCGAAATTAAAGTCGGTGATAATGACAACCTTTCTGCTTTGGTCGGCATTTTGTGCGGTGCAGATAAACTGTTGCTCCTCACCGACCAAAAAGGCTTATTTACTGCCGATCCGCGTAAAGATCCAAGCGCAGAGCTGATCAAAGAAGTGAAAACCATCGATGACACATTGCGTAAAATTGCAGGTGGAAGTGGGACAACGCTAGGCACGGGCGGTATGGCAACCAAACTGCAAGCGGCAGATATTGCTCGCCATGCGGGTATTGAAGTTATTATCGCTGCCGGCAGTGCACCAAATGTTATCTTTGACTCTTTAAGTTCAGAACCACAGGGCACACGTTTCTTGCCCTGTTCAGAAGCACTGGAAAATCGTAAGCGTTGGATTCTTGCTGGTCCTGCCGCCTCTGGCGACATCATTATTGATGATGGTGCCGTTAAGGCTGTAGTTGGTAAAGGCAGTAGCTTGTTGGCAAAAGGAGTGGTCAAAGTTAGTGGTGACTTTGCCCGTGGCGAAGTCGCACGCATAACAAATTCTCACGGAAAATTGGTGGCTCGGGGTATTAGCGCTTACTCGAGCGACGATCTTACAAAAATCACGGGTAAGCACAGTAAAGATATCATCTCTATTTTGGGCCATGATTATGGTTCAGAGGTGATTCATCGTGATGATCTGGTCGTCATTCAAGAATAAAACTAGAGGGAAGCAACGTGGATTTAACGAACATGGGTAAAGCTGCCAAAACTGCAGCTTTTGAACTGGCGACAGCGTCAACCGCGCAAAAAAATCAAGCACTCTCTATCATCGCTGACGAGTTAGAAGCGCACTCTGCAACTATTTTGGCGGCGAATGAAAAAGACATTGAGTTAGGCCGAAAAGCGGGCCTGACAGAAGCGCTATTAGATCGCTTACTTCTCAATGAAGAGCGATTAACGGCGATAGCCAATGACGTACGCAATGTTATTAGCTTGAATGACCCTGTTGGCAGTGAAATGGATAGCAAAGTGCTAGAAAACGGTATGTCGTTGTCTCGCCGCCGAGTACCACTGGGTGTGGTTGGTGTGATTTACGAAGCACGGCCGAATGTAACGATCGATATTGCAGCCCTGTGTTTAAAAACGGGCAACGCCAGCATCTTACGTGGTGGTAAAGAGACGTTTTTCTCAAATGTGGAACTGGTGAAAGTGATCCAGTCTGCATTGACAAAAGCCAACCTGCCAGCGGCATCCGTTCAATACATTGAGAAGCCAGATCGTGAGCTTGTCTCTCAGCTACTAAAATTGGATGAGTTCGTGGATATGATCATCCCACGTGGTGGTGCGAGTTTGCACAAAATGTGTAAAGAGAATAGTACGATTCCAGTAATTATTGGCGGCTTTGGTATCAGCCACATCTTTGTGGATGAATCGGCGGATCTTGAGAAGTCTTTAAATGTGGTTGAAAACTCAAAAGTGCAGCGTCCGTCGGCATGTAACTCTTTAGATACCTTGTTGGTGCATGAGAAAGTTGCAGCGCAATTCCTACCAATAATCGTTGAGCGCATGAACGACAAAGTCACGTTCGTTGCAGAGCAAAAAGCCAAAGTATTGATGGCGAAAGCGAAACAAGTACGTGATGCGGGGGAAGATGATTTTGATACGGAATGGTTGAGCTACACCCTAGGAGTCAAAGTTGTGTCTGACGTAAAAGACGCGATTGACCATATGCGTGTGCACAATGCCAGCCATTCAGATGCAATCATGACTAACAGTTTGGAAAACTCAGAGCTGTTCATCAATTCTGTAGGCTCTGCGGCGGTTTATGTGAATGCCTCAACGCGCTTTACTGACGGTGCGCAATTTGGTCTAGGGGCTGAAGTTGCAGTATCCACGCAAAAGCTGCATGCCCGCGGACCAATGGGATTGGAAGAGCTAACTAGCTACAAGTGGGTTGGTAAAGCAAATTACTTAGTACGCGGTTAACATATTCGACTTGATATTGATTGAAAAAGGGGCGCTAACGCCCCTTTTTGTTTTCTATGGCATATCAATTCCGCTACACTACAGGGGCTTTGATTCGGCTCTATACCCAAATGACTTCAAACAAGACGAAGTACATGGCCGTGGTTAACTGATGCCAACTTTCGAGGTTATTTTGGTATAGATATGGAGGTGATATGCATTGTCCTTTTTGTTCCGAGAACGATACAAAAGTGATTGATTCTCGCTTAGTCGCAGATGGCCATCAAGTCCGTCGTCGTCGTCAATGCCTAGCGTGCAGCGAACGTTTTACTACGTTTGAGACGGCTGAGTTAGTGATGCCAAAAGTGATTAAATCTAATGGTAATCGCGAACCATTTGATGAAGATAAAATGGTCGGCGGTATTCAGCGTGCGTTGGAAAAACGCCCAGTGAGCGCAGACGCGATAGAGTTAGCGATCAGTATGATTAAATCGCTACTGCGAGCAACAGGTGAACGTGAAGTACCCAGTGACATGATAGGTAATTTGGTGATGGACCAGCTTAAAGAGTTAGATAAAGTGGCTTACATTCGTTTTGCTTCCGTTTATCGTAGCTTTGAAGATATTCGCGAGTTTGGCGAAGAGATTGCCCGCCTTGAAGACTAAGTTGCCCATGACTCAATACACTCCTCAAATAGAATTTTTCTCTCAAGATTTTTCCATGATGTCGCGAGCAATCATGCTAGCGAAACGTGGTGTTTTCACCACCGCCCCAAACCCGAATGTCGGTTGCGTTATTGTGCGTGATGATGAGATTGTGGGCGAAGGCTACCATCATCGTGCCGGTGAGCCTCATGCTGAAGTGCATGCATTGCGTATGGCTGGTAAGAAAGCCGAGGGCGCGACTGCTTACGTTACCCTAGAGCCGTGCTCTCACTATGGCCGAACGCCACCTTGTGCTGAAGGGTTGATCAAAGCGAAAGTGGCACGTGTAGTATGTGCAATGCAAGACCCAAATCCTCAAGTTGCTGGTCGCGGTATCCAGATGCTGCGAGATGCGGGCGTTGAGGTTCATGTAGGCTTGTTAGAACATGACGCGAATGCACTCAATCCGGGTTTTATTAAATTTATGCGTACCGGGATGCCGTTTATTCAGTTGAAAATGGCTGCAAGCTTGGATGGCCAAAGTGCCCTGAGCAATGGCCAAAGCCAATGGATTACCTCCCTAAGTGCTCGCCAAGATGTACAGCGTTACCGTGCCATAAGTGGCGGTATTCTCTCTACCAGTAAAACCGTGGTTGATGATAACGCATCGCTGAATGTGCGCTGGGATGACTTGCCAGAAAGCGTCCAAGCACAGTATTTGCGAGAAGATCTTCGCCAGCCCGTAAGAGTGATTTTAGATCGCCAGAATCATCTTACGGATACGCTTAAGCTGTTTAATACTGAGGGGGAGCGTATCATCGTTAGCCAAAGTGGTGACATAGTTCCGCAATTGGATAGCTCTGGTCACGTGGATCTTGCGGCGATATTCAAAAGCGCTGCGAACGATTTCCAGATCAATCATTTATGGGTAGAAGCGGGAGCAACCTTCGCGAGTGCGCTAATTAAAGCTAATCTTGTCGATGAGTTGATTGTTTATCTCGCGCCAAAATTGATGGGAAGTGACGGTCGTGGCTTAATTGGTGCGCTTGGGCTGACTGAGATGGCGAAAGTCATTGATTTAAACATTACTGATGTTCGTATGGTGGGGGTGGACATCCGCATCACCGCTACGATCAAACGCACTGAAATCTAGATAAGAAGCATTATGTTTACAGGAATTGTAGAGGCAGTTGGCATACTCACTGCCATCACGCCGAAGGGCGAAGACATCACCGTCACCGTTGAAACAAGTCAACTTGATATGTCTGATGTCAAATTAGGTGACAGTATTGCGACCAATGGTGTTTGTTTGACTGTGGTTGATTTCGGCAACCACTATTACAGTGCCGACTTGTCTTTAGAGACACTGAAAAAAACGGGGTTTGCAGAATATCAGGTTGGCGATAAGGTAAATTTAGAAAAAGCCATGCTGCCAACCACGCGTTTTGGTGGTCATATTGTTTCTGGTCACGTCGATGGCGTGGGAGAAATTGTAGAACGTAATCACGTTGGCCGAGCGATAGAGTTTTGGGTCGCAATGCCAGCTGAAATCAGCAAGTATGTGGCAGGAAAAGGCTCTATCACGGTTGATGGTATTAGCTTGACCGTGAACGACTTACGTAAAAATGCGTTCAAATTGACGATTGTTCCTCATACTAGTGAAGAAACCACTATTGACCAATTTCAAGTGGGACGTAAAGTTAATCTAGAAGTTGATGTGCTCGCTCGTTACATGGAGCGCTTGCTGCAAGGTCAGCAAGAAGAGAAGTCAGAATCTGGAATCACCATGGACTTTTTACAGCAAAATGGTTTTGCCTAATGCCTGTATGGTCGAGGTGATTAAGTCAAACCAAAGCTCAGACGGTAACGTTGAGTGTATGAGTAACAAGACGTTAACCATTGCTGCCGCAATAATAAATTTAGAATAACGGGAAACAGATTATGCCAATCAGTACGCCACAAGAGATTATTGATGATATCCGCACGGGTAAAATGGTCATCTTAATGGATGATGAAGATCGTGAGAACGAAGGGGATTTGATCATGGCTGCCGAGCATATTACGCCGGAAGCGATCAACTTTATGGCAACTCACGGCCGTGGTTTGATTTGTTTGACAATGACAAAAGCGCGTTGTGAAAGTTTAGGCTTGCCACCAATGGTGCAAGATAATAATGCGCAGTACACCACGAATTTTACGGTTTCAATTGAAGCAGCTGAAGGTGTCACAACGGGAATTTCTGCAGCAGATCGCGCTCGTACTGTTCAAGCTGCGGTGGCTCCAAAAGCGAAAGCCGCAGACTTAGTTCAGCCTGGTCATATTTTTCCTTTAGCGGCACAAGATGGTGGCGTATTAACTCGTGCCGGTCATACAGAAGCTGGTTGTGATTTAGCTCGGCTAGCGGGTCTTGAACCAGCATCGGTTATCGTCGAAATCTTAAATGACGACGGCACCATGGCTCGTCGCCCTGATCTAGAGATCTTTGCAGAGAAGCACGGCATTAAACTAGGCACTATCGCCGACTTAATTGAGTACCGCAATAACACCGAAACCACCATCGAGCGTGTGGCGGAGTGTAAATTACCGACAGAGTTTGGTGAATTTACGCTGGTCACTTACAAAGATACCATCGATAACCAAGTGCATTACGCAATGTGCAAAGGTGACTTACAAGAAGGCGCTCCATTGGTACGTGTGCACCTACAAGATATCTTTACCGATTTGCTGCGCAGTGACCGAAATGCGGAACGCAGTTGGACGCTAGACAAAGCGATGAAACGCATCGGTGAAGAGGGCGGGGTGTTGGTCGTGCTTGGTCATGAAGAGTCAACAGAGTTACTCATCCATCGCGTGAAAATGTTCGAAGCGCAAGACAAAGGCGAAGCGCCAACGCTTGCGAAAAAGCAAGGAACGTCTCGTCGTGTGGGGGTGGGCTCGCAAATTCTGGCGGATTTGGGCATACATGACATGCGCCTTTTATCGTCGACTAACAAAAAATATCACGCATTGAGTGGCTTTGGTCTGAACGTGGTTGAATACGTCTGCGATTAACGGCTGGACGATAAGTTTCTAGTCTTTTACGAGCTTAAGCTACAAACGACTAGGAACTGGTGGTCTGCATCCAATTTCCATTAGATATTGCTCACAAATTTGTGCTAGAATCCGGCGATTCTCACTTGATGAACATATTTCACTTATAAATAGAGTTAAAGGAAAGCTTATGAAAGTGATCGAGGGTGGCTTCCCAGCGCCAAATGCAAAAATTGCTATCGTTATTTCTCGCTTCAACAGTTTTATTAACGAAAGCCTACTTTCTGGTGCGATCGATACACTAAAGCGTCACGGACAAGTAAGCGAAGACAACATCACGGTTGTGCGTTGTCCAGGTGCCGTAGAACTACCTCTAGTAGCTCAGCGTGTTGCTAAAACTGGCAAATTCGACGCTATTGTTTCTCTAGGGTCGGTTATTCGCGGTGGAACGCCTCACTTTGACTATGTTTGTAGTGAAATGAACAAAGGTCTGGCACAAGTGTCTATGGAATACAGCATTCCTGTAGCATTTGGTGTGTTGACTGTTGATACGATCGATCAAGCAATAGAACGCGCAGGAACCAAGGCTGGTAATAAAGGTGCAGAGGCTGCACTAAGCGCACTTGAAATGATTAATGTACTATCTGAAATAGATTCCTAATGGGGGCCAGTGTGAAACCAGCCGCACGTCGTAATGCACGTCAATTCGCTCTACAGGCGATCTACTCATGGCAAATTACTAAAGAGAACGTTGCCAAAATCGAAGAACAGTTTTTGTCTGGCGACAAATACGATGAAGAAGAACTTCACGCATCAGAGCCAGCGCTTGCTGCTCCAGAGACTGACGTCGCTTACTTCCGTGAACTACTAAGCGGTGTTGTACTTAGCCACGCTGAGCTAGATAGCAAAATTCGTCCATATACCTCTCGTCCGATGCAGGACCTAGATATGATGGAGCTTGCCCTTCTTCGCCTTGCTATGTACGAGATGACTCGTCGCGAAGATGTTCCTTACAAAGTGGTAATCAACGAAGCGATTGAACTTGCTAAAGTATTCGCAGCGGAAGACAGTCACAAATTTGTGAATGGTGTGCTAGATAAAGCCGCCCCTCACGTCCGTAAGAAATAACGATTTCTTCAGTGAAAAGGTCAGCTCATGCTGGCCTTTTTTGTATTATCCCCATACCATTAATCTCTATCCGGCTCTGTCTGGTTTAAGAGCACAAGAACGGCGTTAAAGGTATGCCTGTAGCGTTGCTATTTAACGCACTGTTTCTTTGTTTTTGCGCTCTTTCCAGCGCCGTTTTCGAACCCTAATAAATTGCATTGGCGTGAAAAGATAAATGAATTATGTCTGGTGAATTTAACCTGATCGATAAATACTTCGTTGGACGTCAGAACCAACGTAAAGATGTCCACCTCGCCGCAGGTGATGATTGTGCACTCGTCAAAGCTCCAGCTAATGTTCAGATTGCCATTAGCACTGATACGTTAGTATCTGGCACTCACTTTCTGTCACACGCCAACCCTGCTTGGGTAGCACATAAGGCGCTTGCTTCTAATATTAGTGATTTGGCGGCGATGGGCGCAACTCCTGCTTGGGTAAGTTTTGCGTTAACGATGCCAGAGCCGGATGAGACGTGGTTAGCTCCTTTCGGTGATGCGTTTTTTAAGTTGGCCGATTACTTTGGTATTCAGTTAATCGGTGGGGATACGACCAAAGGCCCTCTGAGTCTGACGTTGACAGTGCAGGGTTTTGTACCTGAAGGCAAAGCGTTAACACGATCAGGTGCTAAAGTTGGCGATTGGGTATACGTTACAGGCCATCTTGGGGATGCGAAAGCTGGGTTGGATGTCATTCTCAATGCGTCTCTGCGTAGCCGAACGGGCGCAGAAGAGCTAGAGCGGGCGCATTACCTCAGTACGCCTCGCATACTTGCAGGGCAAGCCTTAGTCGGCTTAGCATCATCCGCTATCGATATTTCAGATGGTTTGATGGCTGATATCAACCATATTTTGCGACGATCTCAAGTTGGCGTGAGTATTGATGTCTCTCAGTTACCCATATCTTCGGAATTAATGCAGTTTTTAGATGATAAGGTTAGTGCTCAGCAGTATGCTTTAGCAAGTGGCGAAGAATACGAATTGTGCTTTACTGTGCCTGAACAAAACCGAGGTTCACTGCAAAGTGCACTGTCGCATACTGGTTGCAAAGTTACATGCATTGGCCAAATTCGACCCAATGGTTTTTTTGAGCTGCATGACAGTAACCAACCTCTCGATTGGGATCTCAGTGGTTTCGACCACTTTAAGTGACCTTAAGATTGAAACCAAATTAGCAGTATAGGCTTTAAGGATATGACCAACCCTCTTTCTCTGATTTCACTAACGAATCCATGGCACTTATTGGCGACTGGGTTTGGTAGCGGCTTATCACCTTTTATCCCTGGCACTATGGGAACATTAGCGGCGATACCGTTCTTTTTACTTTTGGCTCAGTTACCATTTCCAGCGTATGTCATTGTCGTTCTGATTTCGTGTGTTATTGGCATTAAAATTTGCCAAATCACTTCTGCAGATATGGGGGTTCATGATCACGGGTCGATAGTATGGGATGAGTTTGCTGGTTATTGGATCACGATGGGTATCGTACCGGCTCTAAACATTCCATTAACCGAATGGAAGTGGCTGCTCACTGGTTTCATCTTATTCCGTTTTTTCGATATGGTGAAACCTTGGCCGATTGGTTGGTTAGATAAGCGCGTTCACGGCGGATTCGGCATCATGGTGGATGACATAGTGGCAGGTATTATGGCGGGGATTACGCTGTTTTTAGTCGCGAAATACGCGGGCTGGATGAACTAGATATTCATCAACAACAATCATGGAAGAATTAAAAAGGGATGCGCATGGCATCCCTTTTTCGCATTTTGGTTAGGCTATTTGTCGAGGTAATCGACAATGGACTTCTCTATCCCTTTCGCATCGAGTCCAAGCGCTGCATGCAACTCGTCTTGAGTCCCTTGGGGGATAAATTCATCTGGGAGACCTAGGTTTAAAACTGGTTTAATGGTTTTATCTTTCATCATAAATTCCACGACACCAGCACCAGCGCCGCCAGAAATGACGTTTTCTTCCAGTGTGACCAGTACGTCATGGCCTGCGACGAGTTGACGAATTAGTGCTTCATCAAGAGGTTTGACAAAGCGCATGTCAGCCACGGTCGCATTGAGCTTATCTGCCACTTCGAGCGCATTGCTTAAGAAGGTGCCAAAGTTCAAAATGGCGACTTTCTCCCCTTTACGTACGATGCGACCTTTACCAATTTCTAGCGCAGTGAATTCCGTTTCCATCTCTGCCCCCATACCATTTCCACGTGGGTATCGAACCGCACTTGGACCAGTATGCTTGTGACCAGTGTAAAGCATTTGACGACATTCATTCTCGTCGCTTGGTGCCATGATCACCATGTTTGGGATACAACGCATAAAGCTGAGATCGAACGCACCTTGGTGAGTTTGGCCATCAGCGCCAACGAGACCTGCGCGGTCAATAGCGAACATCACAGGTAAGTTCATGATCGCCACATCGTGGATCAGTTGATCATAACCGCGCTGCAAAAAGGTGGAATAGATGGCAACGATAGGGTGATTGCCCGCGATGGCCATGCCTGTCGCGAGCGTGACTGCGTGCTGCTCTGCAATCGCCACATCGAAGTACTGTTCTGGATACTCTTTTGAGAATCGAACCATGCCTGAGCCTTCACGCATCGCTGGCGTAATCGCCATTAGCTTCGGATCTTGCGCGGCCATATCACATAAAAAATCACCAAAGATTTTTGAAAAGGTGGGCTTTCCGCCGCTGCTTTTAGGCAGGCAGTGATGCGTGGGATCAAATTTAGGAACGCCGTGATAACCAATCGGATCTTTTTCTGCGGGTTCATAACCTTTGCCTTTCTTGGTCATGATGTGCAGGAATTGAGGACCTTTAAGCTCACGCATGTTTCTCAGGGTTTTGACCAGCTCATTCACATCGTGTCCATCGATTGGACCAATGTAGTTGAACCCAAATTCTTCAAACAGCGTGCCCGGTACGACCATCCCTTTTAGATGTTCTTCGGTGCGGCGAACCAGTTCTTTAATGGGGGGCACGCCAGACAGAACCTTCTTACCGCCTTCACGAATGGAAGTATATAAACTACCAGAAAGCACTTTGGCGAGGTGATTATTGAGAGCGCCAACATTTTCTGAAATCGACATTTCATTGTCGTTTAGAATCACTAACATGTCAGAGTGAACATCACCCGCGTGGTTCATCGCTTCGAATGCCATGCCTGCGGTAATCGCACCATCACCGATCACACTCACCACTTTACGACCTTTGCCTTCTTTTTGTGCGCTAATGGCCATGCCCAGTCCTGCACTGATAGAAGTAGAAGAGTGACCAACAGATAACGTGTCATACTCGCTTTCTTCACGCCAAGGGAAAGGGTGTAGACCATCTTTTTGGCGAATGGTTGGCATTTGATCGCGGCGGCCAGTGAGAATTTTATGCGGGTAAGCTTGATGACCAACATCCCAGATCAACTGATCGATTGGGGTATTGTAAACATAATGCAAAGCGACGGTTAGCTCTACGGTGCCTAAGCCAGACGCTAAATGTCCACTAGATTGGCTGACTGAATTTAGCAGATACGTTCGCAATTCATCACACAAAGCTGGTAATGTTTCTTTCGGAAGAAGACGTAGCTCTTCCGGAGTGTTTGCTAACGCCAGTGTTGGGTACTTTGAAATATCAAGAGTCATATAAATGCGCGCTTATAGTGTTAATTTTTGCGCTCGATGACATATCGGGCGAACTCTTCGAGTAACTGAGTATTGTATGGGATAGCTTCTAATGCTTGAAGCGCTTCCTGTAACAGAGTGTGAGCTTTCTCTATCGCTCCGTCTAAACCCAGCAAGGAAGGGTAAGTGCTCTTGTTCAATTCTTGGTCTGAACCTTGAGGCTTACCCAGTGTTTCTGTGTCACTGATGATATCAAGAATATCGTCTTGAACCTGAAACGCCAAACCAATAGCTTTCGAGTAACGTTTTAGGTGAGGTAAAACCTCAATACCTTTTTCACCAGCGGCGAGAGCGCCTAGTTTAACTGCGCAGTCAATCAGGGCTCCGGTTTTCTTCCGATGTATCACTTCCATTTCTTCAAGAGAGACTTGACGGTTTTCTGCACCTAAGTCCAGAGCTTGTCCGACGCACATCCCCTGAGCACCAGAAGAGTGAGCCAGCGCCTTTATCATATTGATACGTTGCGTCTCTGCGACTGGATTTAACTGGCCATCAGCAATAATAGTAAAGGCGAGAGTCTGGAGTGCATCGCCAGTTAGTATTGCCGTTGCCTCATCAAATTTGATGTGACAAGTGGGCTGACCACGACGCAGCTCATCATCATCCATGGCAGGCAGATCGTCATGAATAAGTGAGTAAGCATGAATACACTCAATAGCCGCGGCAGGCGTGTCTAAGTCTTCAGATTTACAGCCGAGCATTTGACCTGTGATGTAAACAAGAAAAGGGCGAACGCGTTTTCCACCTAGCAAAAGGCCGTACTTCATTGCTTGAATCAATGGCAACTCTTGATATGGGAGATGATCGAGCCACAAATTCAATTGCTGATTGTTTCTTTGTTGAAAAGACGTCAATGTCTGTTGCATCACATTGCTCACTACTGATGATTATTCTGAATCTGGTTTGAAGTCACTTAATGATACTTCGTCATCTTCGCTAAGAAGAATGCTTACGCGTTGTTCGGCGTCGCTGAGTTTGGTTTGGCCAGCTCGAGCTAAGGCAATGCCTCGTTCAAACTTACGTAGGGCATCATCTAGGGCAAGGTCGCCATTTTCTAATTTATCAACCAAGCTATCAAGCTCTTCAATGGTTGCTTCGAAGGTCATGTTTTCTGGTTTCTTGACCGCCATCTATTTTCTGCCTTAATCAAGCCTTGGATAAGATGCACGAAAGTTACCTTAGCCTAATAACTTGGTCAAATTTAACCTTGTATAATTGTCATAAAATTAGCTCTAAACGGGTCTCAGCGGTGAAACTCCATATTTTGGTTAAGGTTGTTCGGCGTAATTTGTGATCCATTAGCTAAGATTTTTCTAAAAATTCTGTTCTAGCTGTCGATACAGGTAGTATTCCGCCTAGTGGCAGTATTTGAGTATAGCGTGAGGAGTGCTTTGTGGATTTAGCTACCCTATTAGGTTTGATTGGTGGTTTGGCATTCGTCATTATGGCGATGGTGCTAGGAGGCAGCATTGGTATGTTCGCCGATGTTACCTCGATCCTTATTGTCGTTGGTGGCTCAACATTTGTCGTGTTAATGAAGTTCACGGTGGGGCAGTTTTTTGGTGCGACTAAAATCGCAGGTAAAGCCTTCATGTTTAAAGCGGATGAACCAGAGACCTTGATTGCAAAAATTGTAGAAATGGCAGATGCAGCTCGTAAAGGGGGGTTCCTTGCTCTAGAAGAGATGGAAATCAACAACACCTTTATGCAAAAGGGGATTGATCTGCTCGTTGATGGTCATGACGCAGACGTAGTGAGAGCGGCGCTGAAAAAAGACATCGCCCTGACGGATGAACGACATACGCAAGGTACTGGCGTGTTTAGATCCTTTGGTGATGTCGCGCCTGCGATGGGGATGATCGGGACCTTGATTGGTCTGGTCGCGATGCTTTCGAACATGGATGATCCTAAAGCGATCGGGCCAGCAATGGCGGTGGCACTTTTAACCACATTATACGGTGCGATCCTATCGAACATGGTGTTCTTTCCGATAGCCGATAAGCTCTCTTTGCGCCGGGATCAAGAAACGCTCAATCGACGCTTAATCATGGATGGGGTGCTTGCTATTCAAGATGGTCAAAACCCGCGAGTTATCGATAGTTACTTGAAGAACTATCTCAACGAAGGTAAACGTGCCCTCGAGATTGACGATTAACCTTGGAGAGTAGTGATGGATGATGATGACGATAATAAATGCGATTGTCCGCCACCCGGCCTTCCTCTCTGGATGGGGACTTTTGCGGACTTAATGTCGCTGCTGATGTGTTTCTTTGTTCTTCTGCTTTCGTTTTCTGAGATGGACGTACTGAAGTTCAAACAGATTGCGGGATCCATGAAATTTGCCTTCGGTGTACAAAATCAGCTTGAAGTGAAAGACATTCCCAAAGGCACTAGTATCATCGCGCAAGAGTTTAGACCAGGTCGACCTGAACCCACCCCGATTGATGTCATCATGCAGCAAACCATGGATATTACGCAGCAAACGCTCGAGTTCCATGAAGGGGAATCGGATCGTGCTGGTGGCACTAAACGTGATCAAGGTAAGTTAACGGGAGGGCAATCGCCTGAAACGTCAACGAAGAACAACCAATCAGCGGAAGCAGACATGCAACAACAGCAGTCTGAAGACATGTCTCAAGAGATGGAAACCTTGATGGAAAGCATCAAGAAAGCGCTTGAACGAGAGATTGAACAAGGCGCAATTGAAGTCGAAAACCTTGGGCAGCAGATAGTGATTCGTATGCGTGAGAAAGGCGCTTTCCCTGAAGGCTCTGCATTTTTACAACCTAAATTTCGCCCTTTGGTTCGACAAATTGCAGAGTTGGTGAAAGACGTTCCTGGTGTCGTGCGGGTATCAGGACACACAGACAATCGACCGCTGGATTCGGAGCTCTATCGCTCAAACTGGGATCTCTCTTCTCAGCGTGCGGTGTCAGTAGCGCAAGAGATGGAGAAGGTCAGGGGGTTCTTTCATCAGCGTTTGAGGGTTCGAGGAATGGCGGATACGGAGCCATTGTTACCGAATGATTCTGATGAAAATCGTGCGCTCAACCGGCGTGTTGAAATCAGCATCATGCAAGGTGAACCACTTTATAGTGAAGAAGTGCCCGTAATACAGTAATCACGCGTTATAAGGTCTAATCTAGCGACGAGGCCTTTTATTGCTTGCTGGCGGATAACTTTGCCTCCTCTTTTTTGATGAGGCAAAGACTTTCTTCATCTCGGGTATCTATCAGAAAGAAGCCATGTGGGAGCCGTCTTCTGTATCGAGTCAATAATATTCGTCATTTATTTATTAACAAGCTTGAACCTAATTGGATTAGGGCGACGGCATTTATCTGCCCTACCACAAAATGCCATCAAGCCTTTAGATTCTCTTTTTGATTAGCGTATCAATTAATTCGTAATGATGTGGCTGCACGCCGGCAAGGTTGCCATATTTCGGCTGATGGCGGTCATTCTCTTTCGCATAATGCCATCCGATTGTGTGACGCACAAAATGTTCTGCAAAATCGTGGGACACCTCTAGACAACCCGCCAAAACGGTGTCGACGTAGCTTTGCATAATTGGGCTTTTGCCACAGGGCGGTAATGGTTCATCTTTTACGTACACCCAGATGTCATGGTCGTGATGAAAGCTGGAATCAGTTTCAATCTGCTCTGGCTGGATTTGGATGCGATGGTACCCGCGTTCACGACGGTCAAATTCTGTTAATGCATCTTCATTCACTTCGAGCAAAACACCGTTTACCTGACCATCGCCTTCATTAACGATGAGTGGAGACAAAGTATAACTGTCATCGATTTTCCCCCAGTAGCGAACCAGTCCATGCGCAATGACGGGAATGGCTGTCCCCGTTTGTCCGGTCAACTTGCGTGAAGCAGAATTGATCAAACTGCCATAACCAAAAATGTACATCTTAGTTGCGTCCCTTAGCTTATTATGATCACTATTGGCTTTATACCTAACCCGCCACCGAAGCACAATGTTACCCCTAACGTATCACTCCAATCTTTAACATGTATTTTTTATGCATGTTTGTGTTAGCATGGAGCTCGTCGTTGAGTTAACCAGCATCGAGAGAAGCTTGAGGGCAAAATAATGCTGAATATTACTGATAAAAAAGTGGAAGAAAAAATTCCTGCATGGCTGCGATTAGGCTTTCGGCCGTTTTTCCTGTTTGGTTCGATTTACGCCATCCTTGCGATAGCGGTATGGGTGTGGATGTTCCAAAGCGGCCAGCCAAACGCATTAGGTGTGCCAGCGTTGTGGTGGCATGTTCATGAAATGTTATTCGGCTTCGCGATGGCAATCGTTGTGGGCTTTGTGCTAACCGCAGTGCAAAACTGGACAGGCATTAATGGTACCAAGCATTACACGCTTTTAGCGCTGTTTAGCTTGTGGCTAGTGCCAAGAGTATTGTTCTGGACACCTACACCGCTATGGTTAATCAGCAGTGTAGAAGCGATTTTTTTATTGTTCGTCACGTATGAGATTGGTATTCGTGTGTACCGAGCTAAAGGGTGGCGCAACTTGTTTTTTGTGCCGCTGTTTTTATTAGCCATCTTTGCCAATTTTGCCAGCTACGCAACGATCAAAGGTATGCCGCCGTTTACATCATCAGCTGTGTGGCAAGCCATGTTGTGGTGGTTCACGTTGCTGCTTTCAATAATGGGGGGACGAGTGATCCCATTTTTTACGGCGCGACGTTTTAATTTCGAAAAAGCACAACCGCTGATGTGGCTGGACTGGATGGCGAACTTGCCGCTGGTGATGTTGTTTGTGTTGAGTTTTTTCCCAGTGACGTTTGCGGAATTAGGTAAGCCTCTGATGTTGTTGGCTGGTATTGCACAGCTGAGCCGTTTCTTGCGGTGGAAGCCTTGGTTAACGTTAAGTGAGCCCTTAGTGTGGTCTCTGCATGTCGCGTATCTGTGTTTGCCACTAAGTTTGATTTTTCGTGGCGCGTGGGGAGACGCTTTTGCCAGTCATAACTTAATTCATTTATTTGCGATCGGTGCTTTGGGTGGTTTGATTTTGGCGATGATTACGCGTGTGACCATGGGGCATACTGGGCGGATGATCTACAAAGGGCCGAATATGAGTATCGCGTTTGTCGCCATTATTGCCGCTGCGTTGGTGCGCAGCTTGGCGGTGATATTTGACCCTGCCAACATGATGCTTTGGATTGACATCAGCGCCGGCTTATGGATTTTATCCTTTGGGATGTTTGTGTGGCGCTTTGGTATCATGCTCATTACGCCTCGAGTTGATGGTCACCCAGGGTAAGTATCAATAAAAGAAAGAAGAAGAGGAGCGAATGCCTCCTCTTTTTTTTGGCTTAAATGAGTTTAACTGTCATCATCTTTATTCGTAAACCCCAAACGTTTGAACAGTAGCCACTCGAGCGCGAAGATCACAATTAAAGCGATACAGAACCAAGTGAACGCCGCCGCTGACTCTACGCCTGGCATCCCCCCAATGTTGATCCCCAGTAGACCTGTTAAAAAACTCGTCGGTAAAAAAATAGTGGCAACTAAGGTAAATAAATAGCTGTTTTTATTCGTTTTCTCATCGCGGTTGTATTTTATCTCATCTTGGAAAAGAGCCACTTCACCAAGGTAAAACTCAATCGTTTCGTTGATTCGCGTAATGTTATTATGAGCAAAGCGATACTGGTGAGGCTTGGAGGCCACCAGCCCTGACTCGGAATCAATTAAATCTCGAATCGCGTACTGTTGCGGACGAATAAAACGTTTAATTGAAATAAGTGCTTTTTGAATTGAAAGATGCTTGTAGGTTGATTCGTCATTAACGTTGAATTGACTCAACGTATCTTCGATGGTGTCGAGGTACACGTCAATTTTACTGTTCAACCCTTCAATGATTTGATGGAGTAGGCTTGCGAGGCTTTTGGGACCGTTGTGCTCAACTAACGCTTGGCGGAGCTCCATAATGGCGCGCGATGGGATCTTACGCGTTGAAATAAGGGCACCTTGAAAGTAAAGAATGCGGATACTGAGCATATCCTCTGGTGATGCATTTTCGTTCATGTTAACCCCACGTAGAATCAACATAAAGTTTTCATCATCCAAGTGATGAAAAGAAGGACGGCTTTCGTCGGCCAGCAAATGATCAATGGTTGCACGAGGTACTTGATTGTGAGCTAGCCAGTCTCGAATGTCAGGGTGCTGCCTTTCGCAGTGGTACCAATGGTTTGCTTGGATATTGTCTGACGTTATTGCTTGTTGAGTCGCCACCGGAACCGAAAAATCCCAATGTTCAATCATAAAACCCATTTTATTTCCCTTATCATGAGCTTATTTACTTAATTACAATAATTATGAAGTCATTTGAGTATAAGTGCTACGAGTAATTAGGCTTAAACGCATTCTAGCGGTGCAAGATTGTGAGTCGTCAGTAGTGATGAAAAGCAACAAAGCCTGCCACGAGGCAAGCTTTGTCATCGGTGAGAAAAGGAACGGTTAGCCAACTTGAGAAAGATTAACCACCTTCTGCTGTAGTTTTTCTTTTAGGTACTCCGTAAGAGCGTGTTTTTCTTCATCGTTCATGTACAAACCAAGCTTAGTACGACGCCACAAAATGTCTTCATCGGTCATCGCCATTTCATGGTTCATCAAGTAGTCGATCTCGCGTTGATATACGCCACCGGCTTGTGAAGAGAAAGCATGGCCAAGGTCGGCTGCGCTTGTTGTTCCTGCCATTAAGTCCCATGTTTGTGTACCAAACTGAGTTACGTAACGAAGGATCAGTGCTTCAGGTGCCCATCGGTATTTTGCATGGATTTGTTTTGCTAATTGCTCACGGCTACAGCTAAAGTTACCGCCTGGTAATGTTTGGTTTGCTGTCCAATCACTGCCCATTTCTGGTAAGAAAGGAGCCAGTTTTTTCATGGCGGCTTCACCGAGCTTACGATAGGTTGTCAGTTTTCCCCCAAATACAGAAAGCAGAGGCGCGTGATCGTATTCAGCATCCAGTTCTAGGGTGTAGTCTCGTGTGATCGCTTGAGGAGAGTCAGATTCATCATCACATAAAGGGCGAACCCCGCTGTATGTCCAAACCACATCTTCACGAGTTAGCTGGTGAACAAAGTGTTGGTTAACGATATCAACGAGGTAATCGACTTCATCCTCTGAAATCGCCACTTCTCGTGGATCACCATTGTATTCCAAATCTGTGGTACCGATGATAGAAAACTTATCTAAGTACGGGATCATAAATACGATGCGGTTGTCTTTGTTTTGAAGAATGTAGGCTTGCGGCTCGTTGTGGATACGAGGAACCACAATGTGCGAACCTTTGATCAAACGTATGTTACGTGGGGAAGTTTGTTCTAATCCATCATCAAAGAACTGTTTTACCCAAGGCCCAGCCGCATTTACCAACGCTTTAGCTTTGCGTTCGAAGCGTTGATCCGTCATTACGTCATGGATAGTGACATGCCAGATGCCGCCTTCACGATGAGCTTTCTCTACTCGACAGTAGTTACGTACTTCTGCATGATTTTCACGTGCAGCAAGGACATTAAGCAATACCAAACGCGCGTCATCGACCCAGCAATCTGAATATTCGAAGCCAGTTTTTATTTCAGGTTTGAGCAAACCAGACTTTGCTAAGTTAACCGTTTTACTGCCCGGCAGCGTCGTCCGTTTACCTAAATTATCGTAAAGGAATAAACCACAGCGGATCATCCAAGCTGGACGCAAGAATGGGCGATGAGGTAAACGGAAACGCATTGGCAGCGCAACGTGTGGTGCTTTACGAAGAATCACTTCACGCTCTGCTAGCGCTTCCGAAACTAAACGAAATTCGTAATGTTCAAGGTAGCGTAATCCACCATGAATAAGTTTAGAGCTTGCCGAAGACGTTGCAGATGCAAAATCGTTAGCTTCGTACAAACCGACGTTTAAACCACGTCCTGCTGCATCGGCTGCAATACCAGCCCCGTTAATGCCGCCACCGATCACGATCAAGTCTAAGGCAGTGGATGAGCTAGTTGTGGCGTCATTTTGTTGTATACTCATAAATTTGACCTCTTGGTGAGCGAACGAGCATTTTAGAACATGTTGTAATCGTAGCTTAGCTTTCGTTTGTGATCATCTATTATTTTCGTTTGTGAGTGTTTTGTGTGATTTAGGCACAAAAAAACCTCTGCCAGATTAAGACAGAGGTCATTTGAAATGCCAAAATTGAATGATTTATTTATCCGTTTTGAACGCTATCTCGTTGGCCTCTACCACCTCAAGGGGGATCGCGGCTTCTTTCAAAATCGACAGAATTTCTTCTGGGGGCTGTTTGTTGGTGAATATCATATTCAATTGCGCGATATTGCCCAATTTCACCATTGCGTTGCGTCCAAACTTAGTATGATCGACTGCAAGGAATACACTCCGGCTGTTGTCGATGATTGCTTGCTTCACTCGCACTTCGTGGTAATCAAAATCCAATAACGAACCATCGAAGTCGATACCACTGATACCGAGAATGCCAAAGTCGAGACGAAATTGTTTAACAAAATCTAACGTTGCTTCCCCAACAATGCCACCATCACGATTTCGGACTTCTCCGCCAGCCAAGATAACCTTGATCTCAGGGTTAGGGAATAGAATGGTCGCGACATTCATGTTGTTGGTGACAACACGCAGTTGTTTATGACTTTTGTTGAGCGCTCGTGCTATTGCTTCGGGTGTGGTACCGATATCAATAAATAAAGTGGCACCGTCAGGAATGTGCTTCACCACCTCGTCTGCGATGACATCTTTTTCATTGAAGTTGAGCGCTTTGCGCGTGTTGTAAGATGTGTTTTCAGAACTGAGAGGGATGGTGGCACCACCGTGATAACGACGAATCTTGTTGTCGTCGGCGAGTTCATTCAGATCGCGGCGGATGGTTTGTGGGCTGACATTGAATCTTTCTACTAACTCATCCGTGCTGACATAGCCTTGTTTTTTCACCAATTCAACAATCTGCTGGTGTCTAGGTATTTGCTTCACTTACCACTCCCTTGTGCATTGGTAACGGCCAATGCTTCAAATTCGAAGCGTTATTGTGCGCGAATTTGCGCGTTGTGAGAAGTAAAGGGCATCAGGAATCCGGGATAAAACGCAAAAAAGAGCGCTCAAATGACGCTCTTTTTTCGTATGGATGGAAAATTAATCCTCTTCGTCGTGAAGTTCAGACCAAGTTTGTGCGCACTTCACTGCACGTTTCCAGCCTTTGTAACGACGATTACGTTTCTCTTCGTCATCATGCGGCTCAAAGGTGTGCTCAATAACGGCTTTGTTTTGTAATTCGTCGATACTGTCCCAGTACCCAACGGCTAGGCCTGCAAGATATGCTGCACCTAACGCCGTCACTTCGGTGACTTGAGGACGGTGCACTTCGGTGTTCAATACATCAGATTGGAACTGCATTAAGAAGTTGTTGGCGACCGCGCCACCATCTACGCGAAGGTTTGCGAGCTTAATCCCTGAGTCCGCTTGCATCGCATCCAGTACATCACGGGTTTGGTAAGCAATGCCTTCCAATGTCGCACGGATAATGTGGTTTGAATTGACACCACGAGTTAGGCCGAGAATAGTGCCACGTGCATACGCATCCCAGTACGGCGCACCAAGGCCTGTAAAGGCAGGCACCACGTAAACGCCATTGGAGGTGTCGACTTTTGTTGCGAAGTATTCGGAGTCTTCCGCGCCTTGGAGGAGCTTAAGTTCATCACGTAGCCATTGAATCGAATGCGCCCCCCATAAATACTGCACCTTCAAGCGCGTAAGCAGGCTCACCATTTGGACCACAAGCCAGCGTGGTTAGTAGGCCGTGCGTCGAGGTCACTTTTTCTTGCCCTGTGTTCATTAATAAGAAACACCCCGTGCCGTACGTGTTCTTCGCTTGGCCTGCCTTAACACACATTTGCCCATAAAGAGCGGCTTGTTGGTCACCTGCAATACCAGAGATAGGAATACGAGTACCGCCTTTACCACCGATGTTGGTTTTTCCGTAAACCTCTGATGAGCGTTTTACTTCGGGCATCATTGAGGCTGGAATGCCCAGTTCATCTAACATTTTTTGATCCCAACAGAGGTCATTAATGTTAAATAGCATGGTACGTGAAGCGTTGGTGTAGTCGGTTACGTGCACACGGCCTTGGGTCATCTTCCAAACCAACCAAGTGTCGACCGTTCCGAATAATAGTTTACCTGCTTCAGCGTCTTCGCGTGCGCCTTCAACGTTATCTAGAATCCATTTGACTTTAGTACCTGAGAAGTACGGATCAAGCACTAAGCCTGTATTGTCACGAACGTAATTTTCTAGGCCGCGAGCTTTAAGCTCTTCGCAGATTTCAGCAGTACGACGGCATTGCCATACGATAGCGTTATAAACAGGTTTACCGGTTTCTTTATTCCAAACGATGGTGGTTTCGCGCTGGTTGGTAATGCCGATGGCCGCCAGTTGATCGCTACGAATGCCTGATTTAGCTAAAGCTTCAACAAGGGTAGAGCTTTGTGTCGCCCAGATTTCCATTGGGTCGTGCTCAACCCAACTGGCTTGTGGGTAAATCTGAGTAAATTCGCGCTGCGCGACACTTACGATGTTCGCATCATGGTCAAGAATAACGGCGCGAGAGCTTGTTGTACCTTGGTCTAGGGCAACAATATATTTTTGCTCAGTCATGGTAAGAATCCTTTTGTTTCGTTATTTATATTTTAGTAAATGTTGGGGCTACATAGGGGTTAAGCTCTCGCTTCTTCTGTTTCTTCTTCCGTTTCACATTGGTTTGGAATAGTGCAGCCGTGCCCTTGTTGTGGAAGGTAAGCGGCAATCGCTTTTGGATATAGCCACCCACCGAAACACGCACCAGCGATTGGAGCAAGCAAAGGCACGATAAAGTAAGGAATATCTTTTGCGCCTGTTAGTGCGTAATCCCAGCCAGCAAAGTAAGCAAAAAGTTTAGGTCCAAAGTCACGAGCAGGGTTCATCGCAAAGCCTGTTAATGGACCAAGTGAGCCACCAATGACAGCGATCACAATACCAATTAATAGCGGGTTCATTGCCCCACGCTCTGCACCGTTTTTCTCATCTCCTAGGGCCAAAATTGCAAACATTAGCACTGCAGTAATAACGAATTCCACAGCAAAAGCGCCAAAGAAAGAAAGTGAAGCGTGTGGATAGGTTGAGAAGATACCCGCGGTTGCCAGTGCATCTTGGCTACTACGAACGAAGTTATGCGCAATTTCGTAATCAGTAAAAAGATTGCTGTATAACCCATAGACCAATGCCGCTGAGCAGAAAGCGCCGAGCATTTGAGCAATGATATATGGCAGTACTTTTGTTTTGTCAAAACCATGGAACATCGCCAGAGCAATAGTGACCGCAGGGTTGATGTGCGCACCTGAGAGGCCGGCAGTACAGTAAATGGCGATGGCGACACCTAAGCCCCAGATAATACTGATTTCCCATTGGCCAAAAGATGCACCAGTTAAAACTAAGGCGGCGACACAGCCTACGCCGAAGAAGATAAGTAAGCCTGTACCGATAAACTCGGCCAAACATTCTCCGAGCAGAGAGGGGTGTTTGTTTGTTGTCATGTTAATAGTCCTTTGTTCATGTTGACTTGTCTAACGCAGCAATATTGTGCACATATAAACGTTTGCGAAAACAAACGAGCATAAAAAGTGAGTGTTTGAGCGTAAAGTTGTTAGTTAAATTCTTTATTTTTGTTAAATGGCGCATTTTTTAATAGAAATAGAGCACAACGGAAAGAGACCTTGGGTGATGAACTGTGCTGGCGGAAGCGCTTAAATTACCGATGTGGAAAAGAATGCACAACTGGTAAGAGGAGTTTTGTGAGGCGGCGTCATTACTGAAGAGTTATTACGCACTTTTTGTATAGAGTTTAACCCTAAATAGGCATGGGAAGCGAGGTACAACAAAGGATCGAGGGGGGGGATGAATGTTTTCAACAATACCTCAGGTGATAAAGTGTTGCTTTTGATTGCAGATAACAATGTGTTTTTTAAAAATAATAAGGACGGTTTATGTCGTTGAGCTCTCCGGCATGGTTGCTATTGTTCGTCGATCGTTTTCAAGTTTTTTTATTTCGTTTAACACTAAATGTCAGTTTTTTTTAGCCTTTTAGTTATTACTCTTTTTTCAATCATTTAGTGGTGTTAATCGCATTATTTGTCCCTAATTTTTATTCCTATTCGAGTCCTAAGTTTGTTTTGTTGCGATCGTGAATGCTCAAATTCGCTCTTTTCATCTTAAATATATAGTAACGCTTTATGAGTAAAGTTGAATCACTGTCTAATTAATGATTTATAAAGCTCTGTATTTAAAGTGATTTAATATGTGTGCAACATTTATCACAAAAATAAAATCCTAACGCCATACAATAAATTTGCTTTCGAACGAATTTTTTTGTTTCGTTCGCTCCTTTTGGGTTTCTACCATCGCATACAAAATAATGAGGTTCCTATGTTTGGAATATTCAAACCTAAGGCGCACATTGATCGCTTATCGTCAGATAGCATTGATGGTGTCTACTCCCGATTACATTGGCAGCTTTTTATCGGTATTTTTGTTGGTTATGCCGGATACTATTTAGTTCGTAAAAACTTTAGCTTGGCGATGCCTTACTTGATCGAACAAGGGTTTAGTCGTGGTGAGCTTGGGGTTGCACTTGCCGCTGTTTCAATTGCTTATGGTTTATCTAAATTTTTGATGTGACCGTTCTAATCCGCGTTACTTTTTAAGTGGCGGCTTACTGATGTCTGCATTGGTTATGTTTTGCTTTGGTTTTATGCCATGGGCGACTGGCAGTGTGACGGCAATGTTTATTCTACTTTTCTTGAATGGCTGGTTCCAAGGCATGGGATGGCCCGCTTGTGGCCGAACCATGGTGCACTGGAGCTTGCGCCGAAGAAAGCCGCAGGTACGGCTGCGGGTCTAACGGGCTTATTTGGATACTTAAGAGGGGCGGTTGCCGCTAACGCGATTCTTGGTTATACCGTAGATCACTTTGGTTGGGATGGGGGATTCATCATCTTAGTTGGCTCTTGTATTACTTCCATCGTTTGTTTGCTGTACGCGTTTTTTGGAGAGCGTGCGCACCACGAACAAAAAGAGCGTGAAAAGGAAGCGCTAGCGTAATATTTATTTAAAGAGGCAGTGGAATACTGCCTCTTGGCTTTATCAAGATCAAGGAAATAACGATGAAAACAAAGTCAGTATGTCTTACTTTTTTAGCACTTGGCCTCTCTGCCGGTGCGATTGCGAAACCGCTTGTGATTGCTCACCGTGGCGCATCTGGTTACTTACCTGAGCACACGCTGGAAGCTAAAGCGCTTGCTTACGCAATGAAACCTGATTACATCGAACAAGATGTGGTGATGACCAAAGATGACCAGTTGGTGGTTCTCCATGATCATTATTTGGATCGCGTCACCGACGTTGCTGAGCGCTTCCCTGATCGCGCGCGCAAAGATGGTCGCTATTACGCGATTGACTTTACTCTGGCAGAAATCAAATCGCTACGAGTCACGGAAGGGTTTAACATCGACGAAAAAGGCAACAAAGTAGCGGGTTATCCAACTCGATTCCCAATGTGGCAATCGGATTTTACCGTGCCGACATTTGCTGAAGAGATAGAGTTAATTCAAGGTCTTAATAAAACATTGGGTTACGACATCGGCATTTACCCAGAGATCAAGGCCCCTTGGTTCCATCGCCACGAAGGCAAAAACATCTCTAAAGCTGTACTTAAAGTCTTGAAGCAGTACGGTTACGACTCGCAAGACGACAAAGTCTACCTGCAGTGCTTTGATGCGAATGAACTGCAACGTATCAACAGTGAGCTCATGCCTGCAATGGACATGGATTTAAAGCTCGTTCAGCTTATGGCTTACACCGATTGGAACGAGACCATGGAGTACAAAGACGACAAGGCCACACCATACAGTTATGACTGGATGTTCGAAGCCGGTGGTATGAAGAAAGTGGCGAGTTACGCCGAAGGGATTGGTCCTTGGAAACCGATGCTGGTGGATGTTAAGTCAACCAAAGACAACATCATCATTAAGCCTCTGATGAAGGCAGCAAAAGACGCTGGCTTACAGGTTCATCCATACACGTTTCGTGCCGATCCAGGACGCATTCCAGCGTATACGGATAGCTTTGATGGCATGATGGATGTTTTCTATAACCAAGTGAAAGTCGATGGGTTGTTTACTGACTTCCCAGACAAAGCAGTGAGTTTTTTAAATCAGTAATCAGTAATCAGTACGTCAGGCATTCTGCTTTAAGCTAAAAAATCCCCCAACAGTTTCCTATTGGGGGATTTTTAACACTGATACTACAGCTTAGTTGTTTTTATGCAGTTCGCTGTTCAGTTCAACCGCGCTCTTATTTGCAAGACACTCGATTTGACCCGTTACAGAGTTACGACGGAACAGGAGATCAGACACGCCTGCAAGGTCGCGCGCTTTTACGATTTCTACTTCATTGCCTTCAGAATCTAGCATGCGTACTTTAGAGCCAGCTGTCACGTATAGGCCCGATTCGATAGTACAACGGTCACCCATTGGGAAGCCTAGACCTGCGTTTGCGCCAAGGAGTGAGTTTTCACCGATAGAAACCACCACTTTACCGCCGCCAGATAGCGTACCCATGATAGATGCGCCACCGCCGATATCTGAACCGTTACCAACCACTACGCCAGCAGAGATACGACCTTCAACCATGCTCACGCCAGTTGTACCTGCGTTGAAGTTGATGAAGCCTTCGTGCATAACGGTTGTGCCTTCGCCCACGTGCGCGCCAAGACGTACGCGAGACGTGTCTGCAATACGAACGCCTGCAGGAACCACGTAGTCCACCATTTTAGGGAACTTGTCGACGCAATCAACGCTTAGCGTACGGCCAGCTAGGCGCGCTTCGATTTGACGCTCTGCTAGTTCAGGGAGGTCGATTGGACCTTCGTTTGTCCATGCGATGTTGTGCAGCAGGCCGAAAATGCCATCCAGTACTGTGCCATGCGGCTTAACTAGACGGTTAGAGATAAGTTGAAGTTTTAAGAAGCCTTCAGCAACAGATTGTGGCTGTTCATCCGTAGCGAGGATAACCAGTACAAGCGGTTGTGCTGATTCTGCTGCTTTCGCGGCGAAAGATGCGTTTGCTGCATCGCCGTTTGCTTCGAATGCTGTTGCAAGTTCTGCGCTTTGTGCTGCAGGACATCTCAATAACTTGGTTGCCTTGTTCATAACCAACCACTGCTGCTAGTGCGTTGACTAGTGCTTCGCTTGGGTTAAGAGCGGGGTTTGGGAAAAACGCTTCAATGATTTTGCCATCGCGGTTTTTAGTCGCTGTACCATAGGCTAGAGAAAAGAAAGCCATAGTTGTTCTCCATCTGTTGAGTCTGTGTCTCGTCTATTTGCTGACAAGAAATTATTTAGTTGTGAGTCATCATAAAGAGAGTGCTGGGGAGTTTAAAGAGGGGAGTTAGAGAAAGTCCGTAGATGGATATCGTTTGTCTTTTGGGAGATGCATCTGTCTGATGAGAAATATTTTCTAAGGGAGGGAAATCAGCATGATGCGAACGATGTTGTCGTAGTTGACGAAGCCTGACAGCGCTTTAATCTTTACTGGTTTTAGTTTGAAAGTACGCGCAAAAAGACATCGCTGTACTTTTTCCATGCTTCACATGGATTAAATTAGCAGCCTATTTTTTAGGCTGCTTTATTATTCTTATTTCTTCTTTCGTGGTAACCAGAGAGCCAGCGTTAAACTTAGCACCACCCAAAGGTACAATGGCCAGGAGCCAAAGGATCGGTAGGGCGTTTGTCCATCTGTTGGCGTCAGCTCTGCACGCAAAACGGCAGTCTCGAACTGAGGGATTTGTTCGATGATTCTACCTCTGTGGTCCGTCACTGCCGTTAAGCCATTGTTGGTCGAGCGGATCAGTGGTTTTCCTAGCTCTAATGCACGCATACGTGCGATTTCCATATGCTGAAGTGGGCCGATAGAGTGACCAAACCAGGCATCATTAGACAGAGTCAGAATGAAGTCTGTGTTGTTAGTAACATTCTGGCGTACTTGCTCGTTAAAAATAATTTCGTAACACAACGCCGGGTTCATGTGCTTACCGTTTGCTACGGTGTTTGGTTGGACAAAGTCCCCACGGCTAAACGATGACATCGGCAAATTGAAGAATGGTGCCAGTGGGCGCAATACGTCTTCAAAAGGGACAAACTCACCAAATGGCAGTAGATGGTGTTTGTGATAACGTTCGCTCATATCAAAGTTGTAATCGCCGTATGGTGTGACACCAAGCGACAGAATGCTGTTATAGAACTGGCCATTTTCATCTTGGTTGACCACGCCAGTGATAATCGCGCTATTGTTCATTTTCGCAGCCGCGTCAATGTTTTTCAGGAATGACGGCACTTCGATTTCAAACGCTGGAATCGCGGCTTCAGGCCATACGATGATGTCAGCATCCCAATTCTCACGCGTGAGATCGGCATACTTCATGATGGTCGGCCAGCGTTGGCTCGGTAACCATTTTAAACTTTGATCTACGTTGCCTTGAATAAGCGCTACTTTTGTTGTGTCTTCTGAGCGTGGAGTCACCCAGTCGTAATGGCGAATACCAAAGCCAGTGCTTAAGAAGACGGCAGGAATAAGAATCATCAACCACTGCTTGTGAATCCAAGCATAAGCTAATGCACCAGCACTGATAAGAATCAACAGCGTAAGTAGTTCTACACCGCCAATAGGCGCAAAACTTGAGAAAGGGGCATCGATTTGACTGTACCCCAGCCAGAGCCAAGGAAAGCCCGTCATCACCCATCCTCGCAACCAATCACTGATTAACCATAGCGCTGGAGCTGCAAGTAGTGCTTTCGTCAGAGTGAATTGAGGAAAGAGTTTGTTGTTGAGCCAAGCAAACAAGCCTGAATAAACCGCCAAGTAGGCAACAAGCAAGCCCATTAAAAATAAATTGGCAATCAGCGGCATTCCGCCAAAGCCAGAGATGCTGATGTAAACCCAGCTAATGCCCGTTGCAAACTGACCTAAACCCCAGGCATAGCCAATCCCAAGTGCACGTTTAGAGGATTGATTTGCGAGCAGGATAAGTAAGAGAGCCGGGCTTAGAATGGCAATAGGCCACAGCTGATAAGGAGCAAATGCTAGGGTAGTCGAGGCGCCAACAAAAGCGGCCGCTAAGGGCCGCTTGAGGCGATGAAAGAGTTCATTCATCATTATATTTTCTGATATTCCCGTAGGGGATCGCGTTACTCTTGAGTGATCTCAACCATGGACTCTTCGTCTGGAATCGTCACTTGAAGTTGAATGACACGACGGTTATCGGCAGCGGTGACTTTGAAGTTATAGTTTTCAATCTCAACCAGTTCACCACGAGAAGGTAGATGACCAAAGGCAGTCATGACCATGCCGCCAACGGTATCCACTTCTTCATCGCTGAAGTTGGTGCCGAATGTCTCATTAAACTCTTCAATGGTTGTTAGAGCTCTGACAGCATACGTGTGCTTACTCAGCTTACGAATGTCAGTCTCTTCGCTTTCATCGAATTCGTCTTCGATATCCCCGACGATTTCTTCAAGGATATCTTCAATGGTCACGAGACCAGAGACACCACCGAATTCATCAACAACAATTGCCATATGATAGCGTTCTTCACGGAATTCTTTGAGCAGGCGGTCAACACGTTTGCTTTCCGGTACCACGACTGCTGGTCGAATTACTGCTTCAATATCAAATGGGTTACTGTCCGAGCCTAAGTATTTAAGTAAGTCCTTCGCTAGGAGAATGCCTTCCACATGGTCTTTGTCTTCGCTGATCACAGGGTAGCGAGAGTGTTGAGCATCGGTAATTAACGCGACCAGTGTATCTAGATCGTGAGTACGCTCAACCGTAACCATTTGCGAACGCGGGATCATAATATCACGCACACGCATCTCGGCGATTTCCATAACACCCTCAAGCATATCGCGGGTGTCATGATCAATCAGGTCATTGATTTCTGAGTCGCGGATAACATCCACAAGCTCCTGGCGGTCTTTTGGTTCGCCCTGAAATAGTTGACCTAGACGTTCAAAGAAGGACTTTCTACTCGGACCTTCTGCCTTTTCTTTCTTACCTTCGTTAGAAGAGGGAGAATTATCTTCGTTCATTGTTTCTCAATTAAGTAACGCTATCAGAAGTGTGATAGCTCACATCGAGAGGCGAACACGAGAGTAATCTAGGTGGTTCGCCTTTCCTTATCGAGTGCCCAAGGGCTACTCTTTTTCAGCAATGTAAGGGTCTTCATAACCCATACCCTGCATGATTTCTGTTTCGAGGGACTCCATCTCTTGGGCTTCGTCATCCTCAATATGATCATAACCTAGCAGATGCAAGCTGCCATGTACAACCATATGCGCCCAATGTGCTAGCAGAGGCTTGCTTTGCTCAATTGCCTCTTTTTCAACGACTTGGCGGCAAATGACTAAGTCACCAAGGAGGTCTATTTCCATGCCCGGTGGGGCTTCAAATGGAAAAGACAGCACATTGGTGGGTTTATCTTTGCCTCGATATTCGTGGTTGAGTGTGTGGCTTTCATGCTCATCCACAATTCGAATCGTGAGTTCTGCTTGTGGCTGAAAAAGAGGAATGGTCTTATCGAGCCACAATTGCAAATCTTGTTTTGAAGGTAATCCTTCTTCGCTTTCGACTGCCAGTTGTAAATCAAGTTCAATCGCCATGATTATTCCTTAGTTGACGCAACTTGGGAGCTCAGTTCTGCTTTTGCTGTTTCTAGCAATTTGGCGTCACGCTCTTCACGACGGCGTTTTTCGAATTCTTTACGTTCTTTTTGGTCTTGCGCTTCCCACTTCTCATAAGCATTAACAATACGAGCCACAACTGGGTGACGTACCACATCGTCAGCTTGGAAGAAGTTAAAGCTTATGTCGTCAACCTCGCTCAATACTTCGATCGCATGGCGTAGACCAGACTTTGCACCGCGTGGTAAGTCTATCTGAGTTACGTCACCAGTGATGACGGCGCGTGAGTTAAAGCCAATACGTGTCAGGAACATTTTCATTTGCTCGACCGTCGTATTTTGGCTCTCATCGAGAATGATAAAGGCATCGTTTAATGTACGACCACGCATGTATGCCAGAGGTGCTACTTCAATCACGTTACGTTCGATCAACTTCTCAACACGTTCAAAGCCCAGCATTTCAAACAGAGCATCGTACAACGGGCGTAAATATGGGTCGACTTTCTGGCTTAAATCACCAGGTAGAAAGCCCAATTTCTCCCCAGCTTCAACCGCAGGGCGAGTCAATAGAATACGACGAATTTCTTGACGCTCTAATGCGTCAACCGCTGCCGCAACGGCGAGGTAAGTCTTACCGGTACCCGCTGGGCCAATACCAAAAGAGACATCGTGCGTGACCATGTTGACCAAGTATTGAGCTTGGTTTGGCGTGCGCGGTTTAATCACCCCTTTCTTGGTTTTGACGAAAACTTCTTTACCATGTTCAAAGTTGGACTCAGTGTTTTGTTCCAGAATGCCTGATTCTTTAATCGCTAAGTGGATCTGTTCAGGTTCGATATCTGGGAGCTCACCTCGGACAGGGGCGGTATCAACATAAAGAGTTTTTAGGATATCCAGCGCAGCTGCTGCGGTATGAGGTTTGCCCACAATGGTAAAATGGTCACTGCGGTGGTTGATTTCAACGCCTAGACGACGTTCTAAATGCTTGATGTTGTCATCGAATGGACCGCACAGGCTAGCAAGTCGGCGGTTATCTGAAGGTTCTAGGTTGATTTCTAAAGTTACGATTTTATTGCTCAATGTTGCCTCTCATTTTATGCCACTTAGTGAAAGCCTGATAACGACCAGGCTCTCCATGGCTATTTGTACGAGCTTAAGGCGTAAAAGTGGCTACACCCAGCTCATCTTCGCGGCGTGTTTTTGCCATCATCTGCGTTGGCGAAATCATGCTACGAAGATCCATGTCTGTTTCAGTACGTATTAGCTCACCACGCAGTGAGTTTGCAAATACGTCTACAATCTTCACATCAACGAACTGACCAATTAGGTCTGCGCTACCTTCAAAGTTTACTACACGGTTGTTTTCTGTACGAGCGCGCAGTTCCATAAGATTCTTCTTCGAAGGGCCTTCAACCAAGACACGTTGTTCTGTGTCAAGCATTAGACGAGAATAACGCATAGCTTGAGCATTAATGGTTTGCTGTAGTTCGTAAAGACGCTCTTTCTTTACTTCTTCTGACAGGTCACAAGGGTAGTCCGCTGCTGGCGTACCTGGACGTGGAGAGAAGATAAAGCTAAAGCTCATGTCAAAGTCGACTTCTTTGATGAGTTTCATCGTATCTTGGAAGTCTTTGTCTGTTTCACCTGGGAAACCCACAATAAAGTCTGAGCTGATTTGAATATCAGGGCGTGCTTTGCGTAGTTTACGGATGATAGATTTGTACTCGATTGCTGTGTGAGGACGTTTCATCATCGTAAGAATACGGTCACTACCACTTTGTACTGGTAGGTGCAGGAAGCTTACGAGTTCTGGCGTATCTTCGTAAACCGCGATGATATCGTCAGTAAACTCAAGTGGGTGACTGGTCGTGAAACGGATACGGTCGATACCGTCGATAGACGCGACTAGACGAAGCAGCTCTGCGAATGAACAAATCTCACCATCATGAGTCGGACCACGGTACGCGTTTACGTTTTGGCCGAGAAGGTTCACTTCACGCACGCCTTGTTCTGCTAGTTGTGCGATTTCGAATAGAACGTCGTCCATTGGACGGCTTACTTCTTCACCACGAGTGTACGGCACTACGCAGTAAGTACAGTATTTTGAACAGCCTTCCATAATCGAAACAAACGCTGTCGCGCCTTCAGCTCGTGGGTCTGGTAGACGGTCAAACTTTTCGATCTCTGGGAACGAAATATCCATAACTGGTGCATCGTCAGATTGAGATTTTCTGATCATCTCAGGCAAGCGGTGCAGAGTTTGTGGGCCAAAAATCACGTCAACATATGGAGCTCGTTCACGAATATGGTCACCTTCTTGCGTTGCTACACAACCACCAACACCGATAACCACGCCTGCTTTTTTATCTTTTAGTGTTTTCCAACGGCCGAGCTGGTGGAACACTTTTTCTTGCGCTTTTTCACGGATCGAACAGGTGTTAAGTAGAAGTACGTCTGCTTCCTCTGGCTCTTCCGTCAGCTCGTAGCCGTTTGCAGCATTAAGCAGGTCGGCCATTTTTGATGAATCATATTCGTTCATCTGGCAGCCCCAGGTTTTAATTAGCAGTTTCTTACTCATCTCACTTTCGCTCGTTCAGTTGTACTTAAATTGGAGAGCTGTTGCTCAAATTATAGCCGCCATCACGGCGGTAAGCGGCGTATTGTACTGCTTTAAAAAGCAGCTGACTAGTGATCCGGTTAATTCTCTGCAAAGCCTGATAATATCTAGGCTTTCGCCTTATATTGGGCAGGGTTTTTAATCTCGGGAATCAGGCCTAAACTTTAGGCTGTAAACTTAAAATACTACGCCTGCCACGCATTTTTTACAGGAAAGATAAACCGTTTTGTAAATACAATCGCTGAAAGTACAATTAACAAGGTTATAGACAATGAAGAACGAAAATGAATAGATATGACATCGCCGTAATTGGTGGAGGCATGGTTGGTGCGGCAATAGCGATAGGGTTTGCACAGCAAGGCAGAAATGTTGTCGTTGTTGAGGGGGCCGAGCCACAGGCATTCGATGCATCGCAAGCCATGGATATTCGTGTATCAGCCATCTCACATCAATCCGTAACGTTACTTGAATCTCTTGGTGCTTGGTCTTCGATTCAAGCAATGCGTATCTGTCCATACCGTCGTTTGGAAACGTGGGAGCACCCTGAGTGTCGTACCCGTTTTCATGCCGATGAACTCTCTTTAAAGCAGTTGGGCTTCATCGTTGAAAACCGCCTGATCCAATTAGGACTTTGGCAAACGTTCACTCAATACGACAATCTAACCGTGATGTGCCCAGAGCGATTAAAAGACATTGAATGTGCAGATGCGAATATTGTAACGCTAGAAAGCGGTGCGCAGTTCGAAGCACACTGGATTGTTGGCGCCGATGGTGCCAATTCTAAAGTACGTCAATTAGCGGGTATTGGTGTGACAGCGTGGGATTACCGTCAACACTGCATGTTGATTAACGTGAAAACAGAATTGCCACAGCAAGATATCACTTGGCAACAATTTACACCTTCAGGCCCGCGTTCATTTTTACCTCTGTGCTCTTTGACTAACGAAGACGGTCAAGAAGTCGGCCAAGGTTCGTTGGTTTGGTATGACTTGCCAAAACGCATTAAACAGCTGTGTGCGATGAGCAAACCTCAACTAAGGAAAGAAATCTTACGTCACTTCCCTGCTGAACTGGGAGACATTGAGGTTTTACAGTTTGGCTCATTCCCACTCACTCGTCGTCATGCGCAAAGCTACTCAAGCAAGAATTGTGTATTAGTGGGGGATTCTGCCCATACGATCAACCCGCTTGCAGGACAAGGGGTAAACTTAGGCTTCAAAGATGTAGACGTTCTCCTTTCGGTAACGGAACACCAAGAACTGCTGGAAGATGCCTTACTCGCGCAATACGAACGCACACGTCGACCTGACAACTTACTCATGCAGACGGGCATGGACTTTTTCTATAAAGGCTTTAGCAACGATCTTGGGCCTCTGAAGTTTGCGCGTAATGCGGCATTGAAGCTCGCTGAAAACTCAGGACCGATTAAGTCTCAAGTGTTGAAATACGCTTTAGGTATGTAAGCTATTCAACGAACAGATAGAAAAAAAGCGAGCCATGAGCTCGCTTTTTTAATTCGGAAAACCTAATGATTTCCCGAGTCCAGAATCAAAAAAAAGAAAAACCCAGCAAAATCATGCTGGGTTTTCCGATAATGGTGCGGAAGGAGAGACTTGAACTCTCACACCTTGCGGCGCCAGAACCTAAATCTGGTGCGTCTACCAATTCCGCCACTTCCGCAACTTAATCTATAGATATCAAGATAATTGGTAAAATCTCAACGTCGTTGTATGTGGCAGGGCTACCTGGATTCGAACCAGGGAATGGCGGCATCAAAAGCCGCTGCCTTACCGCTTGGCGATAGCCCTACAGCTTAAATAGTCGATGACTACTTAACTTCTCTTATCGAGAGAGATAATGGTGCGGAAGGAGAGACTTGAACTCTCACACCTTACGGCGCCAGAACCTAAATCTGGTGCGTCTACCAATTCCGCCACTTCCGCGTGTTTTGATAGTGTAGATTAATTTAAGATGGTGCGGAAGGAGAGACTTGAACTCTCACACCTTGCGGCGCCAGAACCTAAATCTGGTGCGTCTACCAATTCCGCCACTTCCGCATCTTAAATCTACACGACTGATAGCTTATGCTAACAGTTCAATCAATGGTGGCTACGACGGGATTCGAACCTGTGACCCCATCATTATGAGTGATGTGCTCTAACCAGCTGAGCTACGTAGCCATTTGAAACATTTGATCAAGAATGGTGCGGAAGGAGAGACTTGAACTCTCACACCTTGCGGCGCCAGAACCTAAATCTGGTGCGTCTACCAATTCCGCCACTTCCGCAACTTGATCTATAGATATCAAGATAATTGGTAAAATCTCAATATCGTTGTATGTGGCAGGGCTACCTGGATTCGAACCAGGGAATGGCGGCATCAAAAGCCGCTGCCTTACCGCTTGGCGATAGCCCTACAAATTAAATAGTCAAACACTACTTAATTTCTCTTATTAAGAGAAAGAATGGTGCGGAAGGAGAGACTTGAACTCTCACACCTTGCGGCGCCAGAACCTAAATCTGGTGCGTCTACCAATTCCGCCACTTCCGCAACTTATTCTGTAGTTATTAAGGTAATCGGTAAAACCTTAATAACGTTTTTATGGTGGCTACGACGGGATTCGAACCTGTGACCCCATCATTATGAGTGATGTGCTCTAACCAGCTGAGCTACGTAGCCATTTTAAACATTTGAACAAGAATGGTGCGGAAGGAGAGACTTGAACTCTCACACCTTGCGGCGCCAGAACCTAAATCTGGTGCGTCTACCAATTCCGCCACTTCCGCAACTTGATCTATAGATATCAAGATAATTGGTAAAATCTCAATATCGTTGTATGTGGCAGGGCTACCTGGATTCGAACCAGGGAATGGCGGCATCAAAAGCCGCTGCCTTACCGCTTGGCGATAGCCCTACAAATTAAATAGTCAATGACTACTTAACTTCTCTTATTTAGAGAAAGAATGGTGCGGAAGGAGAGACTTGAACTCTCACACCTTGCGGCGCCAGAACCTAAATCTGGTGCGTCTACCAATTCCGCCACTTCCGCAACTTATTCTGTAGTTATTAAGGTAATCGGTAAAACCTTAATAACGTTGTATGTGGCAGGGCTACCTGGATTCGAACCAGGGAATGGCGGCATCAAAAGCCGCTGCCTTACCGCTTGGCGATAGCCCTACAGTGTAAATAGCCAAAGACTACTTAACTTCTCTTGTTAAGAGAAAGAATGGTGCGGAAGGAGAGACTTGAACTCTCACACCTTGCGGCGCCAGAACCTAAATCTGGTGCGTCTACCAATTCCGCCACTTCCGCAACTTGATCTGTAGATATCAAGATAATTGGTAAAATCTCAATATCGTTGTATGTGGCAGGGCTACCTGGATTCGAACCAGGGAATGGCGGCATCAAAAGCCGCTGCCTTACCGCTTGGCGATAGCCCTACAGTGTAAATAGCCAAAGACTACTTAACTTCTGAAAGAATGGTGCGGAAGGAGAGACTTGAACTCTCACACCTTGCGGCGCCAGAACCTAAATCTGGTGCGTCTACCAATTCCGCCACTTCCGCAACTTATTCTGTAGTTATTAAGGTGATTGGTAAAAACCTTAGTAACGTTGTTTATGGTGGCTACGACGGGATTCGAACCTGTGACCCCATCATTATGAGTGATGTGCTCTAACCAGCTGAGCTACGTAGCCATCTTTTAGAGCGAAACAATATAAACCTTCGCGCTCTTAGTGACAACCCCTTTTATAAAGGAATATCACTGGAATAATGGCAGGGCTACCTGGATTCGAACCAGGGGATGGCGGCATCAAAAGCCGCTGCCTTACCGCTTGGCGATAGCCCTACAGCTTAAATAGTCAATGACTACTTAACTTCTCTTATTCAGAGAAAGAATGGTGCGGAAGGAGAGACTTGAACTCTCACACCTTGCGGCGCCAGAACCTAAATCTGGTGCGTCTACCAATTCCGCCACTTCCGCATCTATCCCTAACAGCTCTTATATAAAAGAACGTTTAGGGATGGTGGCTACGACGGGATTCGAACCTGTGACCCCATCATTATGAGTGATGTGCTCTAACCAGCTGAGCTACGTAGCCAAAACCATATTTTTGTTCTCAACGCTTTGTAGTCTTGTCGTCGGGAACGGCGCGCATTATGCGAAGTTGAGTGAGATCCGTCAACAGTTTTTTTTATAAATTTCGGAAAAAACCTTGTTCGCTTTCTTTTTGAACAAAGAGGCGCGTTTATGATCTAAAACTGGAAATAAATTAGCTTGCAATTAGGTAGTTAATTTTTTGAACTTTGATTGGAAGCATAAAAAAACCAGCACAACGGCTGGCTTTTAGTGTAAATGAAATGTTTAAAATTCATTCATTTAATTAAACGTTGAAGCGGAAGTGCACGACATCACCGTCTTTAACTATGTATTCTTTACCTTCTAGACGCCATTTACCTGCGTCTTTTGCGCCACTTTCACCGTTGTATTGGATGAAATCGTCGTAAGCCACCACTTCTGCACGAATAAAGCCTTTTTCAAAGTCGGTATGGATCTTACCTGCTGCTTTGGGCGCTGTTGCCCCTACAGGGATTGTCCATGCACGTACTTCTTTAACGCCGGCCGTGAAGTAAGTGTGTAAGTTAAGTAGCTCGTAACCTGCACGGATAACACGGTTTAGCCCCGGCTCTTCAATACCAAGATCCGCTAAAAACTCTTCACGTTCGTCATCTTCCAGTTCCGCCATCTCTGACTCGATTGCCGCACATACTGGAACAACAATGTTGTTTTCTTTTGCAGCGTATTCACGGACTGCGTCGAGGTATGCGTTGTCTTCAAAACCGTCTTCATTAACGTTAGCGATATACATCGTTGGCTTTAGAGTTAGAAAGTTCAGGTAACCTACTGCTGCGAGCTCTTCTTTAGCAAGCTCAACAGTGCGTGCCATCCCACCTTCTGTTAAAACAGGAAGCAACTTTTCTAGTACTGCCAGTTCGAATTTTGCGTCTTTATCGCCGCCTTTTGCCTTCTTCGCGTTACGTTGAATCGCACGCTCACAAGCATCAAGGTCAGCCATTGCGAGCTCAAGGTTGATAACTTCAATATCTTCGATTGGAGATACTTTACCTGAAACGTGAACAATGTTGTCGTTTTCGAAACAACGAACAACGTGACCGATAGCGTCAGTTTCTCGGATGTTAGCTAGGAATTTGTTACCTAGGCCTTCACCACGTGATGCGCCTGCAACTAGACCCGCAATGTCTACGAATTCCATTGTAGTAGGCAGAACTTTCTGTGGGTTAACGATCTTTGCTAATGCGTCTAGACGTAGATCGGGCACAGGAACCACACCAGTGTTTGGTTCGATAGTACAGAACGGGAAGTTTGCTGCTTCGATGCCCGCTTTAGTTAGTGCGTTGAACAGAGTTGATTTACCCACGTTAGGTAGACCAACGATGCCACATTTAAAACCCATGATAGTAACCTTATTCAGCTTTGAACGTGTGGAGGCGATTTTGTGCTTTAGATAGGCCATCCTTAATTAGGATGTCTAGACAGCGAACAGCTTCATCAGCCGCGGCGTCTAAAAGCTCTTGTTCTTTTGCTGGAGCTTTACCTAGTACAAAACCCGCCACTTTATCTTTGTGTCCCGGATGACCAATGCCAATACGAAGACGATAAAAATCTTTGTTGTTGCCCAGTTTGCTAATGGTATCACGCAGGCCGTTATGCCCTCCGTGACCACCACCTTTTTTAAATTTAGCGACACCCGGCGGTAAATCTAGCTCGTCATGAGCGACCATGATTTCTTCAGGCTTAATTTGATAAAACTTCGCTAAAGCAGCGACCGATTTACCCGATAGATTCATGAAAGTGGTAGGGATAAGCAAACGGAGATCCTGGCCGTTGACCATAATGCGCCCGGTTAGGCCAAAAAACTTTGGTTCATTCTTCAGTGTAACGTTGTGAACGCGTGCTAATTCTTCTACAACCCAAGCCCCTGCATTGTGACGGGTTTTGGCATATTCTGGTCCCGGATTAGCAAGACCAACAAGAAGTTTGATTGGTTGACTCAAGGTTAGGATCTCTCTGGAATCTCAAAAAGCGAAGTATGATAGCACAGAAAACTCACAGTGGGCGACCAAGTGATTTTCGTTCGATTAATATCCCCCAAGTAACCCCAAGAACTGTAGTTCTGCGAGAGTAACTTAGTCGATAGGTGCGGCAACGTTCTGAAATTGGCATCTTAGATATAGAATAAAAAACACCCCTAAAGAGGGGTGCTTTCAATTTGGCTTATCTGAAACGTCTGTATTAGTTGAACATTGCAGAAATTGATTCTTCGTTGCTGATACGACGAATCGCCTCAGCGAGCATGCGAGATAGGCTTAGTGTGGTCACTTTGCCAGTTGCTGCCATCTCTTTAGATAGAGAGATAGAGTCAGTCACAATAACTTGATCAAGAACGGAGTTCTTAATGTTGTCCGCCGCGTTGCCTGAGAATACTGCGTGAGTTGCGTAAGCGAATACACGCTTAGCACCACGCTCTTTAAGCGCTTCTGCTGCTTTACATAACGTGCCGCCAGTATCGATCATGTCATCAACAATCACACAGTCACGACCTTCAACGTCACCGATGAGGTTCATCACTTCAGAAACATTTGCACGTGGACGACGCTTATCGACGATGGCAATGTCGATATCACCTAGCGCTTTCGCTGTTGCGCGAGCGCGAACAACACCACCTAGATCTGGAGAGACGACAACAGGGTGATCTAGCCCACGAGCCTGCATATCTTCAAGTAGCACTGGAGTGCCAAAGATGTTGTCTACAGGTACATCGAAGAAACCTTGGATTTGCTCTGCGTGCAGGTCGATAGTAAGAACGCGGTCAACGCCAACGTTAGATAGAAAATCAGCAACAACTTTTGCAGTGATTGGCACACGCGAAGAACGTACACGGCGATCTTGGCGAGCGTAGCCGAAGTAAGGGATAACAGCAGTGATACGGCCTGCTGAAGCACGGCGCATTGCATCAATCATAACAACCAGTTCCATTAGGTTGTCGTTAGTCGGTGCACAAGTGGATTGAATGATGAAAACATCGCTACCACGAACATTCTCATTGATTTGAACTGCAACTTCGCCATCAGAAAAGCGAGAAACAGATGCATCACCAAGAGAGATGTAAAGACGATCAGCAATACGTTGGGCTAGTTCAGGTGTTGCGTTACCAGCAAATAGCTTCATATCAGGCACGGTGGAAACCTCAGGTTTGCGTCCAGTTTAAATAGGTCGGTGTGAGGCTGATTGGTATTCAGCCAAGGTCTCTTTTAGCGGCGAAATATTGCGCCCTTGAGCGACAAATGCCGAGACATTATCAGAGAGTTGTGCAAGGATAGTTTCTGCTTCAGGTTTGCTTGAAAACTCAGCAAAAATGCAAGAGCCTGTCCCCGTCAATCTTGACGGCGCGTATTGTAGCAGCCAAGAAAGTTTCTTATCAACCTCTGGGTAGAGCATTCGTACAATTTTTTCGCAATCGTTTACGCTTGGCGTATTCAAAAGCGTTTCTAAATCTCGTTTTGGTGTGTTTCTCGTCAAGTCTGGATGACGAAATACATCCACAGTAGCGATAGAAACATCCGGTCTAACAACGAGGTACCATTTTTCTTCCGGATAAGCGGGAGAGAGCTTTTCGCCTACACCTTCCGCAAAAGCTGCAAACCCTCTTACAAACACCGGGACATCTGCCCCAAGTGTTAAGCCGATTTCAGCCAGCTCGTCATCCGTCAATTCAAGTTGCCACAAATAGTTGAGCGCAACTAACGCGGTTGCGGCGTTTGACGAACCGCCACCGATGCCGCCACCCATAGGCAAGACTTTATGCAGCTCAATGTGCGCGCCAAACGGGCAATTTGCGTAAGTTTGTAATGCGGTTGCAGCTTTCCAAATTAAATTATCTTGAAGAGGAACGCCTTCTATCTCCGGCGAAATGGTGATTTTGCCAGAATGATTGGCTTGGATAGTCAGTTCGTCGCCATGATCGACGAACTGGAAAAGTGTTTGCAGCTCGTGATAACCGTTTTCTGTACGGCCATTAATGTAAAGAAAGAGATTCAATTTCGCAGGAGAAGGCCAGCGGGTTGAAAGTTCGATCATTGGGTGATGTTCCATTTTGTAATCACTAAATTTATTTTGACGTCTGACGAGGTGAGTCTCAGTTGGCTTGGAAGGGGCAGTGTCTGCTCATGCCATTGAATATCACCATAACGCTGATAAGCAATGTTCCAGTTATTTAAACCAATTTGTTTGTTTAGAGCTTGCAGTGTATTTGTAGGAGATAATTGGAACTTGTCTGCATCGGTCGGTAAACCCAATAACCAGTCAGGCATATGATCGACGGGCATCATCAAACCAGTTAGGCGGTAAATGAGTTGATTAGCGCTGCTTGATGAGAGGGTTTGATCATCGTAAGTCTCTACCGTTGCACCCTGCGGCGTTATAGTGAGCTTTAGTGCGGTTTGCCCAAGGATGGTCGTTAAGCGAAGTTGGCTGAGTGCCGCCGAGTGTTTCCAAAAAAAGTTTAGGTTTTGTCTTTGGTCCGGACCAATATAACCTAGCTTGCCTGTCGCTTGAAAATCTTGAATGGCTTCAAGTCGTTGCTCGTGAGCTTGCCATTCAACGCTGGTGATACTCTCGGGAACGGAAGTACAGCCAGCGAGTAGTAAGCTCGACAAGAAAAAAATAATAAAGGAGCGTAAGGTCATGGTTGATGGCTTATTAATCAGTTTCATCGAGAATCGCTCACAACTATAGCATTGAAAAGACACACGTAGGAAAACAAATCCGGCTTACCCTTTCAATAACTGCGTGCTTACAGTAAAATTCTGAACCTATTTTATAACCTATCTCAGAGATACCACGTTAGATGTCCTTGCTTGCTATTGGAATCAATCACAATACAGCGTCTGTCGACTTGCGAGAGAAGGTGGCGTTTGGTCCGGATAAACTCGGGCCGGCACTCGAGCAACTTAAACAGCACGAAGCGGTTAACGGCAGTGTGATTGTTTCAACCTGTAACCGAACTGAGTTGTACTGCGATGTTAAGCAAGGAGCGCGAAACAAGTTAATCGATTGGCTTGCTCAATTTCATCAAGTGAGCCGAGAAGACTTAATGCCGAGCTTGTATGTGCATGAAGAACAAGCCGCAATTAAACATTTGATGCGCGTATCATGCGGTCTTGATTCTCTGGTATTAGGTGAACCTCAGATTTTGGGTCAGGTAAAACAAGCGTTTTCTGACTCACGAGATCACCAAGCTGTCGATACGTCGATTGATAAGCTGTTCCAAAAAACATTTTCTGTTGCAAAACGTGTTCGAACGGAAACCGACATCGGTGGTAATGCTGTGTCTGTGGCTTATGCCGCATGTACATTGGCAAAACATATTTTTGAATCTTTATCTGATTCAACCGTGCTTTTAGTTGGTGCGGGTGAAACCATAGAATTGGTTGCTAAGCATCTAGCGTCCAACGGTTGCTCTAAAATGATCGTGGCGAACCGCACCAAAGAGCGGGCGCAAGGCTTAGCTAAACAATTTGGTGCCGAAGTGATCAGCCTGAATGAAATACCTGATCATCTGGCAAAAGCGGATATCGTGATCAGTTCAACTGCGAGTCCTTTGCCTATTATTGGTAAAGGTATGGTGGAAACGGCACTTAAACAGCGCCGACATCAACCCATCTTGCTGGTTGATATTGCGGTACCAAGAGATGTGGAATCGGAAGTCGGTGAGCTCAATGATGCGTATTTGTATTCTGTCGATGATTTGCAATCGATTATCGACAGCAACATTGAGCAACGTAGAGTAGAAGCGATTCAAGCTGAAGCAATTGTCAGTGAAGAGAGCGCTGCGTTTATGACGTGGTTGCGTTCACTCCAAGCGGTGGATAGTATCCGTGACTACCGTAAAGCAGCCAGTGAAATACGTGAAGAGTTACTGAGTAAAAGTTTGCAATCATTAGCTGCTGGCGCAGAGCCGGAGAAAGTGCTGCGCGAACTCAGTAATAAACTCACCAACAAACTGATTCACGCCCCTACTCGAGCATTGCAAAATGCGGCAGAGCAAGGCGAACCAGCAAAATTAACGATTATCCGCCAAGCACTTGGTTTGGATGATCTATAACTCACGCTTTTTATTAAGAAAACGACATTATGAATGCCTCTATTCTGACTAAGCTAGAAACGCTAGTAGAACGTTACGAAGAAGTTCAACATCTTCTTGGTGATCCTGACATCATTGGAGATCAGGACAAATTCCGTACTCTATCAAGAGAATACTCTCAACTAGAAGAAGTAACCAAGTGCTTCCAAGCTTATCAACAAGCGCAAGAAAATCTTGTCGCCGCTGAAGAGATGGCAAACGAAGACGACGAAGAAATGCGTGAAATGGCGCAAGAGGAAATCAAAGAGGCGAAAGAAATCATCGAACGTCTTGCTGATGAACTGCAAATTCTTCTTCTACCAAAAGATCCAAACGATGATCGAAACTGTTTCCTAGAGATCCGAGCTGGTGCTGGGGGGGACGAAGCAGGTATTTTCGCGGGTGACCTGTTCCGTATGTACAGCAAGTACGCGGAGAAGAAAGGTTGGCGTATTGAAGTGATGTCTTCAAACGAAGCGGAGCACGGTGGTTACAAAGAGATGATCGCAAAAGTGAGCGGCGACGGTGCGTACGGGGTACTTAAGTTTGAGTCTGGCGGTCATCGTGTTCAACGTGTTCCAGCAACAGAATCTCAAGGTCGTGTCCATACTTCTGCCTGTACCGTTGCAGTAATGGCAGAAATCCCTGAAGCGGAAATTCCGCAAATTAAGGCCGCAGACCTGAAAATCGATACTTTCCGCGCGTCAGGCGCAGGCGGTCAGCACGTTAACACCACAGACTCTGCAATTCGTATTACACACTTACCAACGGGCACGGTGGTTGAGTGTCAGGACGAGCGTTCACAACATAAGAACAAAGCGAAAGCAATGGCGGTACTGGCTGCACGCATCATCCAAGCGGAAGAAGCGAAGCGAGCAGCCGAAGTGTCCGACACACGTCGTAACCTGTTAGGCTCTGGTGATCGTAGTGACCGTATCCGTACTTACAACTACCCTCAAGGTCGTGTTTCTGATCACCGCATCAACCTAACGGTCTACCGTTTGAATGAAGTGATGGAAGGGGACCTACAAAGCCTGATCGACCCTGTGATTCAAGAGCACCAAGCGGACTTATTAGCGGCGCTTGCAGAGAACGGCTAATCGATGAGCCAAGTTCAATCTATTGAGCAAGCACTGAAAAGTGCAACGGCAACATTGACAGAAGGCGGCAAAGAGTCGCCTTCTCTCGATGCGACTGTCCTGCTTTGCCATGTTCTCGGCAAACCAAGAACTTACCTGCTTACATGGCCAGAGAGCAGATTAGAAACTGAGCAGCAAGCTCAGTTTGATGCTTTACTGGCAAGACGTTTAGCTGGAGAACCCGTTGCTTACATTATAGGTGAACGCGAGTTTTGGTCTTTACCGCTCAAAGTCTCTCATTCTACCTTGATTCCACGACCGGACACTGAACGATTAGTGGAAGTTGCGTTGGACAAAACTCATGGACAGGCTGGGCCGATTTTAGATCTCGGAACGGGAACGGGAGCGATTGCAATCGCTTTGGCTTCAGAGTTGCCGGAACGTCAAGTCATGGGTGTGGACCTTAAGCAAGAAGCAAAAGAACTCGCCGAGTACAATGCGGCGCAATTAAACCTTAAAAATGTGACGTTTGACCAAGGTAGCTGGTTTGAGCCTATCGCCAGCGGAACAAAGTTTGCTTTAATTGTTTCCAACCCACCATATATCGATGAAAAAGATCCGCACTTATCTCAAGGGGATGTGCGTTTTGAGCCAAAGTCTGCATTGGTCGCAGAGGAAAATGGTTTAGCGGATATACGCCATATTTCGGATTTGGCACGTCAATATCTTGAAGAAGGTGGGTGGCTTGCTTTTGAGCATGGCTATGATCAAGGCGACGCCGTACGTGAGATAATGCTTGGCTTTGATTATCATCATGTTGCTACGGAACAAGATTATGGCGGGCAGGACCGAGTGACATTTGGTCGCTTCGCCTCCAAATAATAAACGAGCAAGTCTGCAAACACTTATCAAAAGAGAAGAAACATGTACGTAGCTCTAAAACATATTCACTTAGTGACGATCGCACTTAGCGCGACACTACTATCGATTCGATTTGCGCTCATGATGATGGATTCACCAAAGCGTCATAATCGTTTTCTAAAAGTTTTCCCGCACATCGTTGATACCGCATTACTAGTGTCTGGGATTGGCCTTATTTTTATCACTGGCTTTATTCCGTTTACCGACGCCGCCCCATGGCTAACAAACAAGATTACCTGTGTATTGGCGTATATTGCTCTTGGCTTTTTTGCATTGAAATTAGCGAAAAATAAACTATTGAAAGTATTTGCTTTCTTCGGTGCGTTGGGCTGGTTAGTGATGGCTGCGAATATTGCTGTATCCAAAAACCCAACGTTGTTTGGGTAATGGTCATGCTTGAGTTTTTTGACGAAGATTTTGACAACGTTGCGTTGGTCGAAGGTGCGCTTGAGTTAAACAAGGCAATCAACCCAGAAACTAAGGTTCATTGGGCACAGCAAGAATTGGAACGCCTTTACCAAGACGCTAAAGCCGCTTTAATTGGCGAGACGGATGAAGAGCCGCGATTTGATGCTTTTTTGCACCTATTTTTCCAAGAGTGGGGCTTTAAAGGCGACGAGCAAGAGTATTTTATTTCTGACAATAGCTTTATTGATAAAGTGCTAGATCGCCGAAAAGGTATCCCTGTCAGCCTAGGTGCCATTTTACTGTATTTGGGTAAAAAGCTCGGTTTTCCATTGCAAGGCGTCACTTTTCCAACCCAGTTTCTTTTAAAAGTTGATTGGGAACATAAAAAACCGGATTACATCAACCCTTTCAATGGGGAGTATGTAAGCAAAAGGATTCTTCACGCTTGGCTGATTGGTCAAGAAGGGCCACTGGCACAGCTGAAGCCGGAACACTTTAAAGAGGCGGACAATCCAACCATTATTGGTCGTTGGTTAGCCCTTATCAAAAGTGCCATGTTACGTGAAGAACACTACACACAGGCGTTACGCTGTACAGACCTTGCGCTAACCTTTGTGCCGGATGACCCCTACGAAATTCGTGATCGTGGTTTCATTTTCCAACAGCTGGAGTGCCATCAAATCGCGGTGTCTGATTTTCAGTACTTTATTGACCAATGCCCTGACGATCCTGCGTCTGATCTACTAAAATCACAAGTTAATGTGATGAGTGAAAAGCACATTACGCTTCACTAAGTGTGACATGTCTAGAGCGACAAACACTAAATTTTATCGGTGTGCCTCACTAGGCGTACCGTAGACAGAAAAAAGAGAATCAAAATGGAACAGAAAATCGTTAATATTGGCGACATTCAGGTTGCTAACGACAAGCCATTCACCTTATTTGCAGGTATGAACGTCCTTGAGTCTCGTGACCTTGCAATGCAAATTTGTGAGCACTATGTCAAAGTGACAGACAAGTTGGGCATTCCATACGTATTTAAGGCGTCGTTTGATAAAGCAAACCGCAGTTCTGTTCATTCATACCGTGGGCCTGGCCTTGAAGAAGGTATGAAGATTTTCCAAGAGCTGAAAGACACATTTGGCGTGAAGATCATTACAGACGTCCACACGGAAGCGCAAGCGCAGCCTGTTGCTGAAGTGGTGGATGTGATTCAACTTCCGGCGTTTCTTGCGCGCCAAACGGATCTTGTTGAAGCGATGGCAAAAACCGGCGCTGTTATTAACGTGAAAAAACCTCAGTTCATGAGCCCAGGTCAAGTTAATAACATCGTAGAGAAGTTTGCTGAGTGTGGTAACGAAAATATCATCCTTTGTGAACGTGGTTCTTGCCACGGTTACGATAACTTAGTGGTTGATATGCTTGGCTTTGGTGTGATGAAGAACGTATCGAAAGGTAGCCCAATCATCTTTGACGTAACGCACTCATTACAAATGCGTGATCCATCTGGTGCTGCATCTGGTGGTCGCCGTGAGCAAACCGTTGAGCTTGCAAAAGCCGGTCTTGCAACCGGGATTGCGGGTCTATTTATTGAAGCGCATCCGAACCCAGATCAAGCACGTTGTGATGGACCATCGGCATTGCCATTAGACAAACTTGAACCTTTCCTAGCACAAATGAAGTCACTGGATGATTTGATCAAGAACTTCGCAGATATCGACATCAAATAATCAATAACACTAAACGGAAAGATGAAATGGTCAGCATTATGCTGGCCATTTTTGTTTTTTGGTCTCGAGTTTGTGCAAGATCACAGCAAAACGATTGCTTGTGAAAGTGTTTATAATTCAGTGAAATATTCTCGTAGCGTTGCAGTTTATAAAATAATAATGAGTGATCGAGGCATCATAACCTTGAGATCAATATGTTAGATCCATTTTTTTCTTTTAGACTGAATCAAGTTTTTGCTCTTCCACTGTCAGGAACAGAGCTTCCCCCATTACTTTGAAAGTGCAATGCCGTAGACCCAGACAATAAAAAGGTAAAACAATGAAAAAACGCCTAATGATAAAAACCGCTTTGAGTGCCGCGATTCTCGCTACGTTAGCTGGGTGCGCTACCGAGCCTGCGCATGAATGGAATGAAAAAACGACGTATAAGCTAACGGTTTTGCATACTAACGATCATCATGGCCGTTTTTGGCAGAATAAATACGGCGAATACGGCATGGCTGCACGCAAAACGTTGATCGATGATTTACGAGCAGACATCCAAGCGCAAGGTGGCAGTGTGTTGCTATTGTCTGGCGGGGACATCAATACGGGTGTTCCTGAGTCTGACCTGCAAGATGCGGAACCCGACTTCAAAGGTATGAGTAAAATTGGTTATGACGCGATGGCGTTGGGTAATCATGAATTCGATAATCCATTAGACGTACTCTTTAAACAGGAAGACTGGGCAAACTTCCCAATGCTTTCAGCTAATATCTACCACAAAGAGACGGATGAGCGCCTATTTCAACCATACGCCATGTTTAAAAAACAAGGCATCAAAATCGCGGTTATTGGCCTAACCACGGAAGATACTGCCAAGATCGGTAACCCAGAATACATTGTGCAAGTCGATTTTCGTGATCCAAAAGAAGAGGCGACAAAACTGATTGCCGAGCTAAAAGAGACAGAAAAACCAGATTTGATTTTTGCTGTGACACACATGGGACACTATGAAAATGGTAACCATGGTGGTAATGCGCCGGGTGATGTAGCGTTAGCGCGTTACCTAAATGAGGGCGATCTGGACATGATTGTGGGTGGTCACTCACAAGAGCCTGTGTGTATGGAAGGGGCAAACACATACAACACAAACTTCAAGCCGGGTGATGAGTGCAAACCGGATCAACAAAATGGGACCTACATTGTGCAAGCGCACGAGTGGGGAAAATATGTAGGCCGTGCTGACTACGAATTCCGCAATGGCGAATTATCCATGGTGAGTTATGACCTGATCCCAGTTAACTTGAAGAAGAAAATCAAAGTTGACGGCAAGTCACAGCGCGTCCTTATTGAAGATGAGATTGAGCAAGACCAAGATCTCTTAGAGTTTTTAAAACCGTACCAAGAAAAAGGCCAAGATAAGCTCAGTGTGAAAGTTGCCGAGTCAAACGGCAAGCTTGAAGGCGATCGAAATGTCGTTCGCTTTAAGCAAACGAATTTAGGTCGATTGATTGCAACGGCCCATATGGAGCGAGCGAAAGCTGACTTTGGCGTCATGAACTCTGGCGGTGTTCGAGATTCTATTGCGGCAGGAGACATCACTTATAAAGATGTGCTTACTGTTCAACCGTTTGGGAATATGGTGTCATACGTGGATATGACGGGTAAAGAAGTGCTGGATTACCTAAATGTCGTGGCAACAAAACCTATCGATTCTGGTGCGTATGCTCAGTTTGCGGGTATTGCGATGAGTGTTGAAAACGGTAAAGTGACCAATGTGTTTATTGGTGATGAGCAACTCCGCTTGGATGGTCATTACCGCTTTACTGTTCCAAGCTATAATGCTTCAGGTGGTGACGGTTACCCTAAAATTGATGAGCACCCTAATTACGTAAATACGGGTTTTACCGATGCTGAAGTATTGAAAGAATACTTGGAAGCATACAGCCCGATAGACGTGAATGAGTTTGCGCCCTCTGGTAACATCACTTACACAACTAACAACGTTATTGATCAATAGAGTAGATAAAAAGCGATTGACTCAAACTCGCTGATATCTTTAACTGAAAGCGCAGCCGCGACTTACTAAGGCTGCGTTTTTGTTTCTATTAGGAGAATCTTGATGACTCCGGCCATTAAGCTTGCAGAAAAGAAAAAAATCCCCCACACCATTCATCAGTACGTTCATGATCCTCGAGCTGATAGTTATGGATTAGAAGCGGCCGAGGTGTTGGGACAGGATACAAATAAAGTATTTAAAACGTTATTGTTTTGCCTCAACGGCGAGCCAAAGAACTTAGCGGTAGCGATTATTCCTGTCGACCAAAAATTAAATCTGAAATTGGCAGCCAAAGCAGCGAAAGGAAAGAAAGCCGACATGGCTGACCCAGAGATCGCTCAGAAAGCGACAGGCTATGTTGTCGGTGGTATTAGCCCACTAGGGCAAAAAAAGGCCTTACCAACATTTTTACACGAAAGTGCGGGCGTACAAGACACGATCTGCGTGAGTGCGGGCAAGCGCGGTTTAGAAATAGAGCTTGCGCCAAAAGACCTACTGGCGCTAACACGCGGCCAGTTTGCGGCGCTGTGCTTATAAGACGCATCATTATAAATAACGGGTTATCTTTGTTGGTTAACATTTTCGATAACCGCGTTATACAAGCTCAGCTTGCCCTTAAGTATTGCCCTCACGTCATTCATCAGCGCTGACTTTATGGTGTTATTATTTTTTCAGGCTTAACGTGCCGCTCGTTCGTTTTGCTGGTTTCTTTGGCTTGGTGGAGCCTAGGTTGTCATAGCGTAACTTTGGTTTACGCTCAGGGCCTGTGTTCTTAACGCTATCTTTGGAGGAGCGGGGGTTGTCGCTATCGTCACGGCGTCTTTGTTGACCCCTTTTAGAGTTAGGTGCATGACGGAAGTCATCGGCATTGTTACCGCGGTATGTTCGTGGCTTTTGATTACGGCGAGAGTTCGAGTCTTGGTGCTCGTCGCGGCTATCAAACAGCTTAGCATCCGTCGCTTTGCGAATATTGCGGCCTTTAGAATCAACTTGAGACGCCTCTTCTGTACTAACCGAACCATCACACATCGCTAGGATCTCTGACACTTCATTGTCCGTTAAATAACGCCATTTTCCGTTTGGAATGCCATCCAGAGAGATGTTCATAATGCGGACACGGCGAAGCTTAAAGACTTCGTAGCCTAACGTTTCACACATGCGACGAATCTGACGGTTTAAACCTTGAGTCAGTATGATACGGAAAGAGAATTTAGTCTCCTTGGTGACTTTACAAGGTAGCGTTACCGTATCAAGGATTTTTACACCACTCGACATCTGCTTAAGGAATTCACCTGTGATCGGTTTGTCGACGCGTACCACGTATTCTTTTTCGTGGTTGTTGCCAGCACGGAGGATTTTATTCACGATGTCACCATCGTTGGTCAAAAAGATCAGACCGTCGGATGGCTTATCCAAGCGACCGATCGGGAAAATACGTTTTTTATGCCCGATAAAGTCAACAATATTCCCTGGTACATCTCGCTCAGTCGTACAAGTGATACCGGTTGGTTTGTTGAGCGCGATATAGATAGGCTTCTCTTTTGCTGCGACCGGCTTGCCATCCACACAAACATCATCACCTAATAGGACTTTTGTTCCCATTTCTGGTTTATGGCCATTGACGGTGACACGACCTTGTTCAATCAGTCGGTCGGCCTCACGACGTGAGCAAAAGCCCGTTTCACTGATGAATTTATTTACTCGTTTTGCGTTGTCTTGTGACATGTTGTCTCCTAACGTTTCACAACGGCGAATGAAGTTTCCTTCCCCTAAAAGAAAGGAGGAATAAAGGCGGGCATTCTAGCACTGAGGTGAAAGTTAGCCTAACCGTTTTTGGTGACGTTCACGGGTTTCTAGCTTCTTTTCCGCGCTTTTTCTTAGTAGGACGTATACGGCTCCAGTTCCGCCATGAAAGCGCTGTGTACTATGCACGCACTGTACTTCCCTGATTTGTTGTAGCCAACTGCTCACAAAGCTTTTCATCATTGCTGGTGGGTTGGAGCGTTCTCCTCGACCGTGGACAATAACGACCGTTCGGATGTCCATTGAGAGGCACTGTTTTAAAAACTTCACGACCTCATCACGAGCTTCTTTTAACGTTTTACGATGCAGATCGAGGCGGGCTTGAATGGGATATTTACCAAGGCGAAGTTTGCGGTACACTCCGTCCTGCACCCCATCACGCTTAAACTCAACAAAGTCGTCTGGTTTTAGCATTTCGGCGTGATCAAGCGACAAATACTCAGGGTCGTCTTCCGTTAACCATATTGCCGCTTCACGTTTCGCAAGCTGCGCTTCGGTCACTTGGTGAACCTTTGGGTGTTCGGCGGTGTCTTGAGTGATTGGCTTTACATCGCCCATCATCTGTTGGAACAGATCAAAATCGTCATCGTGAGACATAGTAGTAATCTCATTAAGAACAGGGAGGAATAATAGGATTATATCAATGAGTGGTGCATTGAGATCAAATAAAAAACCGGAGTAGGCAAGTAACCGACTCCGGTGCAAAGCGTTTCTAGAGCTAAGCGAGATCTAGTGAGGAGATTTGTCGTTCATAATCTTGTATATGAAGAAACCGCCGTAAAACAACATCAGACCAATTGCCCCAAAGATTACTATCATTGATGATAGACCCACTGCATTACCAAATAGGAGATCAAGCCAAAAGTCCATATGTTTCCTCCAAGATATTTCCGACAAGCATAAAGTTAAAGGGCGGCGATTTTATGCACACTGATCTGGATCAATTATGTTGCTGAGGTTAATAAAGTGTATTTTGTTGTGAGTTATCAATCACATTTTACGTGCTAGTGTTCAGTTCATCATCAAACAAATTCAGATCTTTGTTTTTTTGTAAAAAGCACTTGCGTCTCAGATCAGAATCCGTAATATACCCAGTCGTTGACGAGGATAAGTCCTTGGTTAAACATCTCGGTGAATAGCGCAGTTTGGTAGCGCATCTGGTTTGGGACCAGAGGGTCGGGGGTTCGAATCCCTCTTCACCGACCATATTCAAAAAAAGGCTCTGTAGAAATACAGAGCCTTTTTTGTATCTGATAATAGGTGAGTGGGAGAGACTCGCCCGTGAGCTGGAACGTCAGGCCACCGAATGTCTCTTCTCCGATCATTTGATAAAGCCTGTTTTTATAGCAGGCTTTCGTTGTTGTGGCGCGGGTCAATTTCATGAGTCATGAGTCAGCCCCGAGTGGGTTCGTGTGAAGTTAGCATATGATACTTCATGAGAACTTTCTAAAAGGTTCTGGATAAAAACAGAACCTTTTTGACGGCTAATGTTTTGGCATCTTAATTTAGCTTTAGGTTCTTATTAAGATAATAAGCCTAGATATTACACATGGCTTGACGAGTATGACCGAGCGGCTTAACGTCAAAACCACGCTTTTCAAGTAGCTCAATAAGATTATCTTTACCGACCAGATGTAAACTGCCGACGACTACCGTGTAGCGACCTGAATTTTGAGGTAGTACGCTGCCAGTATCGAGCTGTTTCGCCCAATCTCGATTGCGTTCATATAAGAAGGCCTGATTAAAGTCGTCTGTTGCCTGATCAATTAATGAAACTTCTACCAACATATTGCCATCACCGCTTTTCCAGCTTTCTATCAGGCACCGGATTAACTCTTCTCCGCCATTATACTCTTCAATGGATGATAGAAGCATCTCTTTACCTGCGTCGGGTTGGCCAGCGAGCAAATCAATTTGAAATTGCACCGACTCTAATGGAATGACCGGAGTTTGATTTTTATCTGCTAATTCAATCAAATGCATGTCGACGCCGTAGTCTGGAATGTAACCGAGTTTATTGACTAAAGCGAGTTGAATGGTAAGTGCTGCGGCCCATGGTGGCGAGTTCAAAAGCTGAGTTTCAGGCAAGCCTAGATCTTTCGCTATTTTTACAAGATGGCGACGTTGAGTTCTGTCTAGGACGTTTTTAGAGCGAGTCGCGGTTTGTGGATAAACCACACCTTTTGAGTTTCTTACGTCCGCTTCGATAATTAATCCGGCACTTTGATTTAAATACTGAGTGATTTTTTTAGGTAATGGGTACATGCTTTTATCACCCACATGTACCGAACCGATGATCATCAGCTCTATTTCATCTTTTTTCGCTAACCAGTGTTGTGGCTCTGCATAGGATGAAAAAGAAGTAATGGCGACAAGTAGAGATGACATCAGCGTCAATAGACGGAACATAGTTTTATCCTCAGGTACGGGGTCTGTAAACTTTATCCCCAAACAAGCCGTGTGACGAGCATCGAATAATGGCGCTGGTTGTTTTACAATTAGAGGCTGTTTGCTGAAAGCCCTCAACATATGTTGAGGGCTTGGTTTTTTATTGGTCGTTACCTTCGTGATGGCGGTATTCGAATACTTGGCCTTGTTCGTTGAAGGCGTAAACCGTATAACTGTCTTTCTTATCGCCATACTCCATCCCCGGAGAACCCATTGGCATACCTGGTACAGCTAGGCCTTTGGCGTTACGTGGTGGATTTTCTAAGAAGGCTTTAATGTCTTTGGCTGGAATGTGACCTTCGAATAAATAGCCATTGATCTCCGCAGTGTGGCAAGAGTAAAGCTGTTCATTGTTGATCCCCAGATCGCGTTTGATGACATTCATTTCATCGTGCAATTTTTCTTCGACCGTAAAGCCGTTCTCTTCCATGTGTTTTGTCCATTCACCACAACAGCCACAGTATGGCGATTTGTGGTTAATGACATCGGCTGCCAATACGTTGGCGGATGCGGTCGCAAGCATTGCAAAGGTCAATAATTTCAACTTCATAATAGCCTCAAATATTAGTGGTTATTTTACTGAAAAAAGTCGTAGTCGATTTGCATTACTAACGACAGTAATAGATGACAGCGCCATTGCCGCGCCTGCGACTACTGGGCTGAGCAAAAATCCAAACGCAGGGTAAAGTATGCCTGCCGCAACAGGGATCCCCAGCGAGTTATAAACGAAAGCACCAAATAGGTTTTGTTTCATGTTTTTAAGTGTAGCGCGCGACAGTGCTATCGCATGTACGACTGCCATTGGTGACGTATTCAAAATCGTCATTTGTGAGCTCTCGATCGCCACATCGCTACCGCTTCCCATCGCAATACCAAGGTTGGCTAACGCAAGAGCAGGGGCGTCGTTAATGCCATCCCCCACCATTGCAACGGTGTGGCCTTGAGATTGAAGTTGCGCAATGTGCTGTGCTTTTTCATCAGGCATGACTTGCGCAATAACCTCATCAATGCCCAACTCTTTACCGATGGCATTGGCTACATGCTGGTTATCACCGGTTAGCATCACGGTTTTAATATTTTGCGATTTTAATGCAGAGAGCGCTTGTTTTGCGTCCGGTTTGATTGGATCAGCAATGGCTATCAAACCTATTAGCTCGCCGTTCAATGCCACAGCTACCGGAGTCCAAGCGCTTTGAGCGCATTCATCTATTGCTTGTTGAAGCGTCTCTGTTGCAACGTTTTCCGCCTGCATAAATTGCAGCGAGCCAATAAGCAGCGGTTTATCTTGATACGTTGCCAAAATGCCGCGCCCACGGATATTCTCAAATTTATCTAAGGTCACCTCTTGTGCATCGTGCTGTTGCGCGAAGTCACACACCGCTTTTGCCAGTGGGTGCTCTGACTGACGTTCGGCGGCGTACGCTAACCCCAACAGATCTTCTTGACTGGTGGCGTGAGTAAACACGTGCTGCACACTCGGTTTTCCTTGGGTAAGTGTGCCCGTTTTATCAAAGACGACGGTGTCAATTTTGCTGGCTAACTGCAACGCATCCGCGTCTTTGATTAAGATGCCTAGCTCTGCGGCTTTACCCACCCCAACCGTGACAGAAAGTGGGGTCGCGAGGCCAAGAGCACAGGGACAAGCGATGATCAGCACCGTCGTTGTTACGACTAACATGTAGCTGGCTTTTGGCTCTGGACCGACAGCAAACCAAACCAATGCAGCCAGTATCGCTATACCGACAACAACCGGCACAAATACCGATGAGATCTGATCGGCCAATTTAGCGATAGCAGGTTTACTACTTTGAGCAGTGCGTACCATACGAATGATGCGTGCCAGCATGGTGTTCGCCCCAATGCCCGTAGCCTCAATAATGAGAGAGCCGTCGGTATTTAATGTGCCTGCAGAAACGTGGGCCTCTTGTGTTTTGAGTACCGGAACGGGTTCACCCGTTAACATGGACTCATCGATGTATGACTCGCCATTAGCGACTGTACCGTCGACGGGCACTTTCTCTCCCGGCTTGATACGTAACTTCATTCCTAGTGTGATTTCTTCTACCGAGATTTGCTTATCACCTTGTTCAGTGATGACTGTCGCTTGTTGAGGCTGTAAGTTCACCAAAGCCTGCAATGAGCGAGTGGTGTTCGCTTTAGCTTTGGCTTCGATATAGTGGCCGAGTGAAATCAAACCAATGATCATCGCACTGGCTTCGAAGTAAACATGGCGAGAGGCGAGTGGGAACCAATCTGGGAAGATCACCACAAGCATGGAATAGAACCACGCCGCGCCAGTGCCGAGCGCTACTAAGGTATCCATCGTGGCGCGTTTGTGAGTAGCCGCTAACCAAGCGTTACTGAAGAATTGTTTTCCAGCAGTGGCAAGCAGCAGTAAACACACAACACCGATCGCGCCCCAAACCAATTGGTCATTGGTATTGCGAATCATCATATTACCGCCAGCAATCCCCCAGATCATCAAAGGAGCCCCGACGACTAAACCAGCCATGGCATCCAACTTAAAACGTTTTTGTTGCTGATGTTGTTGTTGTGCCTGCTTTTCTTGTTGAGTTGCGGCATCTTGAAGAACTTCCCCTTGATAACCCGCTTGTTTGACGGATTCTAAAATCGTTTGATGCAACGCATCAGAGTCCTCAGTGACAAAGACAAGCGCACTTTGTTCGGCTAAGTTCACTTGGGCTTTTTCTACCCCTTGGACCTTGGTCAGTGCTTTTTCTACGGAAGCCACACAACTGGCGCAAGTCATGCCTTGAATTAACATTTGCAGTTGAACCGTATCGGTTGGTGGCTCTGCTTTTGTTTGGTTGTCTGGCTCGGTATTTTGGTTTTGTTCTAACGTTGATGTTGCTGGTGATTGTTCTGTTTGAAATTCGTTGTTCGCGGTATAACCCAAGCTTGCAACGAGTTCGATGACGCGTTGCTCAGTGAGTAGGGTGCGAATCGCTAAATGCGAGGTAGAAGCGTCAAATGAAATCACTTCAGGGTCAGACGCTAGTAAAGAAGACAGCTTTTTAACGCAGCCGTCACAGCTCAAGCCAGATAAGTGAAACTCATAGTTATGACCTGCTTGATAGCCAAGAGATTCAATCGTTGCAACGATCTCGGATACAGCTGAATGGGTTTTGAGTTTTACTTGGGTCGGGGACAAATTGAGGATGGTGACATCGTGATCCGCGTGTAAAGCTTTTTCTACTTTTCTTGCACAACCCATGCAGTTAAGCCCCGCTAAAGGTACAACAAATTGATTCATAATTTGCCCTCGTTAATAGTGATGCATTGAGCTTAAACCTTGCCGTTAGGGTAAGGTCAAGCCTTTCAGCCTCGACATCAATTTCGTCAAAACCAACGGAAATGTGGCGGGAACGTCAGGTTTTCTTGCGAGTCACCTCAAGATTTTTTCTCTCTGAATATAAAGTTCCGTTAAAACACCTAAAAGGTGAATGAAGTCGATCGTGATTTTAAACCCGCCTCAATGTCAGCGCGGTGTGAAAAATCAATTTTGACGTTTTTTTGTTTTTACTTATTTGGTTAAGTTACTGAAAATATTTAATTTATATTCTTTTTGAATTTCTCACTTTGAAGTCGCTCAGATTGCTAGTGGTCGCGTTTTTTACCGCGAAAAAAGTTTGTCATATTTATCCCGTCCAAACGTTATTTCAAGTTCCTTTCATGTCCTAGTTAGCGAATTTGAAAATGGAAAAACTAAAAAAATATAGGGGTTAAAAATGTCTTACCTAAAGAAAAGCCTACTTGCTACGGCAATCACAGGCATGATGTTCAGTGGCGCTGCTTTTGCTGATGGTGCAAACAGCGATGCAGCGAAAGAGTACCTAACTAAAGATTCATTCTCTTATGAAGTTTATGGGATCATCGCGATGCAGGCCGCGTACCGCGATTACGATTCTGGTAGCCAAGCAACGGACGATGACCTTGGTGGTATGCAGCTCAACAACGAATCTCGTATCGGTTTTCGTGGTAAAAAACAATTTGCTAACTTCAACCCTACCTTTATTTGGCAAATCGAAGGGGGTTACGTAGACCCTAGCTTTGGTGGTGAAGGTGCAGGTCTTGGTGAACGTGACACATTCGTCGGTTTTGAAAGTGCATCTTGGGGGCAAGTTCGCTTAGGTCGCGTATTAACACCGATGTACGAGTTGGTGGACTGGCCAGCGTCGAACCCAGGCCTCGGCGATGTATACGACTGGGGGGGCGCAATTGGTGGTGCTAAGTACCAAGATCGTCAATCAAACACCATTCGTTGGGACTCGCCAATGTACGCAGACAAGCTCTCTTTGGACGTTGCTGCTGGTGCGGGTGATAAAGCGGGTCTAGGTGAAGGTGATGACTATTGGGGTGGTATCGCCGCTCACTACAAACTTGGCCCAATTCAGTTAGACGCGGCGTACGAGGGTAACCGCAACATTAAGACGGAAGGCCAAACATGGGAAAACAACACATACCTGGTTGGTGCGCAAGGTTGGTTTGATAACGGTATTTCTTTCTTCGCGCAGTACAAATACATGGAAGCCGACGCAAGCAACGGTGTGAATGAGAAGCAAGATGCGTTGTCGACGGGGTTGATGTACACCACTGGTGACTGGCAATACAAACTGGCTTATGCAGCGAATTTCGATTTAGAACGTGACGGCAAGACAATCGATGATACCGCAGATGATGTTGTTTCTGCTCAAGTCATGTACTTCGTCGACCCATCGGCAGTGCTTTACGTACGTGTTCGTACTCTAGACTTTGGTGACGGTGCATCTCAACTGGATAAACCAGCAGATGCACGTTGGAAGTCAGCGGACTACGACGAGTTCTCTGTCGGTGTTGAATACTACTTCTAATCTAGAAGCAGCTAAAAGGGCGGAAACGCCCTTTTTGTCTTGATAACTATTCAAATAAGCCTTTGAAATGACCAGTCTGTAAGTTTCAGAGGCTTATCTAAATTGGTATAAAGTGAGAACCACGATGAAAAAAACAACGACACTTCTCGGACTTTGCGCAATGCTTTCTGCGCCTGCTTTTGCTGCTCAACTGACTCTGCAAGCGGAATTGGTACCTCGCGTGCTCAATGGTGAGTTTGTGTACCCTGAGTGGATTTCTAAAGACAACAGCATTGAACTCAAAGAGGTTGAGAACCAGTTAGTTGTGACGGTTGGGCAAATTGTATATGAAGACGGCAAGCGCCGTAAGTTCGACTCGCAGCCGCTGGTATTGGAATTTGATGTAGAAAAAGACGCCGAACTATCGCTGACTTACAAAGCGTTCCGCACCATCGAAGAAGCGAAAGCCTTCGAACTCGAATCCAAAAGTGGTATTAAAAGACAAAAACGGCAAAGAAGTGGAATTCTCTATGGTTCAACTTCGTAAAGGTGGTTTGCAAGGTTTTCGTGATTACGAACGAGAAGTGGCAGACTATAACAACGCAATGAACAAAGCATCGACCAAGGCAAGCATTGCGTCTTCTCCGGTGGAAACCAAAACACTAAAAGTATCGTTTAATCATCTGAGCCGTGAAGAGCAACAAGAGTTTATGCAATGGGCGATGCAGAACCTGAAGTAATTTCGTTCCGCGCTTAAACCGTAAAATATGAGGGCAGTGCCTGTACTGGCGCTGCCCGTTTGTATTTCTGCTGTCAAACCGATTGTAGAATTGACTTACGGTGGTAAAATGTCGCCACTTTTATCCTTGACATTACAACGAGAGATCTCTCGTTGATCATTACCCCTAAGGAACTCAAATGACGGTTAAAACTCGTTTTGCTCCTAGCCCAACTGGCTATCTACACGTTGGTGGTGCACGTACTGCACTTTACTCTTGGCTATACGCTAAAAACCAAGGTGGCGAATTTGTACTGCGTATCGAAGATACAGACCTTGAGCGTAACTCTCAGGAAGCGGTTGATGCGATTCTAGAAGGCATGGAATGGCTAGGTTTGGAGTGGGATGAAGGCCCTTACTACCAAACTCAACGTTTTGATCGTTACAACGAAATGGTGGATAAGCTGCTGGCAGAAGGCAAAGCTTACCAATGTTACGCGTCTAAAGAGCTGCTAGATGAAATCCGTGCAGAGCAAGAAGCAAATAAAGAAATGCCTCGCTACGATGCCAACCATCCAAAAATCAAAGCGGCAAACGAAGCGGCAAAAGATGGCGATCCATGCGTAATCCGTTTCCGTAATCCAAAAGAAGGCAGTGTGGTATTTGACGACCAAATTCGTGGTCGCATCGAAATCCGCAACGATCAAATGGATGATCTGATCATTCGCCGTACCGATGGTTCACCAACCTACAACTTCTGTGTGGTTGTTGACGACTGGGATATGGGCATCACGCACGTTGTTCGTGGTGAAGACCACATCAACAACACGCCTCGTCAGATCAACATCTACAAAGCGTTAGGTGCGCCAGTACCGACTTTTGCTCACTGTGCCATGATCCTAGGCGATGACGGTGCAAAACTGTCGAAACGTCACGGCGCAGTATCGGTAATGCAATACCGCGACATGGGTTACCTGCCTGCCGCACTTAACAATTACCTAGTACGTCTTGGTTGGTCTCATGGTGACCAAGAGATTTTCTCTCAAGAAGAGATGATTAACCTGTTCAGCCTAAACGCCGTCTCTAAGTCAGCATCGGCTTTCAACACTGACAAACTGCAATGGTTGAACAACCACTACATCAAAAACTCAGATCCAGCGTACGTTGCAGAGCACCTACAATGGCATCTAGATCAACAAAAACTGGATGTGACTAACGGTCCTGCAATCACGGAAGTGATCAAGCTAGTAGGTGAGCGCTGTCACACGCTAGTTGAGCTAGCGGAGCAAATCCGTTACTTCTACGAAGATTTCTCTGAGTTTGAAGCGGGCGCAGCGAAGAAGCACTTACGTGGTGTGGCTAAAGCACCGCTAGAGCTGGCTCTAGCAAAAGCTGAAGCACTGACAGAGTGGACGACAGCGAACATCAAAGATGGTGTTATTTCTGCTGTCTGTGAAGAGTTGGAAATCGGCATGGGCAAAATCGGTATGCCATTACGTGTTGCTGTAACAGGCGGCGGTCAGTCTCCTTCTGTAGATGCAGTAATGGAACTGGTTGGCAAAGAGCGTTGTATTGCTCGCATCAAAATGGCACTAGCATTTATTGCCGAGCGTGAAGCAAACGCATAAACACGATGAATGACTAGTCAAAAAGCCGTGATATTTAACACGGCTTTTTTGTATTCTAAAATTGACAAGTATCCATTCTTCTATCTTTTGATTTCTATTTTTAATCGTTAAAGATCCCTCAAGATTCATCGCTACAGATGCATGGATTACTTGAGGTCAATACTATTTAATCGCCCCATGAACGTCAGGATCTCTAAGTTATCTTTGTGTGCTTCCAATAATGCTTTTTTGGTTTGCATATAGGCAGCCAACTTACCGTATTTACTGATAGAACGTACGATGGTTTTATATTTATATTCGCCATTTTCGTTAAACTCTCGCCATTTAGCGATGTAACAAGTATCTCGGTTGTCAGGGTTCTCAAGAGTTGGATTAGGTTTGTGAACAATTTTAGGTTCAACGCTGTGAGGCAGCCGAGTCATTAGGTAGGGATCTTTCAATAGACGTCGCCAAAATTTGCCCCACATTTGCCGACCTAATTCATTCCTGAGTTTGATGGCTTTCTTCAAGCCTTTCTTTTCTCCAGTACGCACAAATCCCACCGAGCGGTGCAGTACCGTATCCTCCGGTGTATGGATATGAATCTTGAAGGCAGTTTTGCCTTTCGAAATAAAGCGGTGTCCGGTGTTAGTGATTAAATTGCTCTTAGACATAGTGCTAACTAATAATCTTGTTAATAGCCAAAAGGGTAAGCAAAACTCATAGACAATTAAAGTAATAAAATACAAAACTGTAAATAGAGTGCCAATAAAATGATTTCAAGAGGAGGAGGTCTGAATAGTAAGTACTTACGTGTCAGGACATTCTCGGCAAAGGTTTGTACCTATAATGTCCCGGAAAATGAGTATAAAAAGTCTTAGCCCAGTAAGGAGCTAAGACTAAAATATGGCGCCCCCAGTAGGATTCGAACCTACGACCTGTCCCTTAGGAGGGGACTGCGCTATCCAGCTGTGCCATGAGGGCGTAATGCCAATAGTCGTAATTCATTGGAGCGTATTGCTGAGTCAAAGCTTGGCAACGGTATCGATTCATTTGTCCGTGTCAATCTGAACACCTAACGACGACAATGGGCATCATCAAAAAAGATGACTTGCCTATGATATTCAAAAGTGAGGATACCTCAAGGTTTAATGCTGCTTTTATAATATCTTGTTCATAACGTCGCCAATTTGGACACTCGATGCTAAATTTGGCTGATCAATGGTCAATTCTGCTTCGTTTTCATAAATACGTGATACCGTCAATGTGATCTCACTTTGTGAAACTTTGTTACGTGGTAAACCATTTTGGTCAATGAAAGAGGCGGTATGCCACAGTTGCAAGGTGTCACCTTCTTTTACGCCATGCATACGACCAAGATCCATGGTTACAGTGTTGCCATAAACCGCCACCACTTCTGGCAGTGTGATTTTACAAGACAACTCTGACTCCAAATCCAGCATGATATTACGACTAACGCGAAGCATCATCTCGCCGTAGGCCGACGCCCAAAAACGAGCGCTTCTGGTATCGACTTGACTGGTTTTCGCAAATGGCCAATGAGCGACTTCTCGATAGTTTTTGTGGAAGACTTCATGGCCGGTTTTGCCATCAAAAACCTTCATTTCTAACGCAAACTGACGGTTGATAATGTCACCTTGCAATATTTGAGACTCGACTGTGGCGGTTAAATCCGTAATCACGCCACCAATGATGTATTGTGCTCCGTTGTCTTGAGCAATCATTTGAGTGCGGGCAGGGTAATGGCTGTTGACGGAATAGTCAGTGGTTCCTACGGACACAAAGCTACGAGAGGTTTGATCCAATTGGCGGTTCACCACTCGGCTGAAGTCATCCCCAACTTGATAGAGCTGTCCCATTACGGCTTGCTGTGGTGATGCGATCTCAATGTTACCGACAAGCATCGTCTTCTTGTATTGAGCGGTATGGCAACCCGTTGCCGACGGATAAATGTCTACACGGATTTTGACCTCGACTTTTCCGCGGCGCTTACGTTCAGATTCGACCAGAATGTAACGGACTTCATGGTTAGTGAACAGATACTCTTTACGACTTTCTTCCAATAGCGGCATTAAATTGCTCACACTGCCAATATCGGCGCCCGAAAAATTAACAGCTTTAAATAGAGCGTCTTCCAGTGCATGTAATCTTGCCGTTTCTTCAGAAGAAACGATGGTGGCAACGCCTGTTACTTCGTACCACGATGCCACGGCTCTAAAAGGCAAAAGCATTATGAAAGTGATTGAAAATAGGCTGATTAATATTTTTTTCATTGATTATAACCATTCAGGTATAAATATTGCTTTAACAATTCTAGTGAAGTTTGGTGGATTTGTCTTCGTTAGGCAAACAAAGGAAAGCAAAGATTGTTCCAATATTCACTTTCTTGGAAAGTAATTAATGAGAGCTGTGTCACCTAAGATTATCTGGAGAATCAAACCATGAGAAAGTGGCTTATCGCCGCATCGATGATGGCGCTTTTGACATCATGCGCGTACTCACCAATTTACAATGGTAAAGAACCCTATTCGGGGAGCCAGTTCATGCTTATGGACAGTCCACGTCATACGATGGACTTTTTCATTGAAAGCATGACGGAAGATCTAATGGTTTCTAATGTAGCGGTATCAGCGCGCACGCCGATTGCTATTACGTCGTTTGTTGATCTACAAAGTATGGATGCAACGAACTGGTTAGGTAACTCTGTATCTGAAGGGTTTATTCATCAGTTCCAGCGCCGCGGTTTTAAAGTGGTTGATTTTAAAACCACAGGCTCAATTCAAGTGACTCATCAAGGTGACTTTGCGCTCAGTCGTGATTGGCAAGAGTTGGCCCACGAGCAGCAAGTTCAATATGTATTAACCGGAACCATGTTGCGTCAAGAAGGTGGCGTATTGGTGAACGCTCGTGTGGTGGGCATGCAAAGCCGTGTCGTCGTCGCAACAGCACAAGGTTTCTTGCCTGCGGATCGTATTGGTCGTGATTTAGATACATTAAACAGCATCCGCACACAAGATGGTGTGCTGATTCGTTCTGATCCAACCATTCGTCAGCCTTACACCGTGATCCTCCGTCCATAGGATAGAACCATGAAGAAGTTATTATTTATTATTGCCACACTGATTTTGGTGGGGTGTCAGCCATTACAACAGATGCGCCAAGATGAGATCTTAGTGGCGGTGGGTTATGCAAGTGTCACTGAACAAACTGGTCGTACCGTTGAAGAAAAGCGTGTGCGTGCTATGCGAGCATCAAAAATCGATGCTTACCGCGAGTTAGCGGAACAAGTTTACGGCATGAGAGTAAGCGGTCGTGCAGAGTTACAAGATCAGCGTTTAGGCATAGAGAATACGACGGGAGCCGTTGATGGCGTAATTCGAGGGGCTGAAGTCGTGCGGAGTTACCTCGTCGAAGACAGTTACGTGACAGAGCTTCGTCTCGATATTCGTAAAATGGATAAATTGCGTGATTACGGAGAAGTACAACAGGTGCCAGAGAAGCGACAACAGACCTTGTTCTAATTCGCATAGAGCGAATATTCCCAGTGTAGATAATCTGTCCAGCGGCTAATTAATAACAATTGGTCGCTTTTTTACACGTGACATACCGGACTGGGGGATTTAGCTGTGATAGTTAAGCTTTAATATTGGTGCCTAGTGTGGAAATAGTGTGGGTTTTCCCGCCAGCATTGTAAGTCATACCCACTTTGCCATGGGTGCGCTGAAGCATGTTATTGAGTTTATTAAAGCTCAATTGTGCGCGATGGAGCGATTCACCGTTGACTTGATTGACTTGTTGGCAGTCAAGCACGATTGATTGAATTTGGGTGACAACCTGACTTAGGTTTTCATCCTCACTAAGCTGATTGACGTGTGGATGAGAGGCGATTCGCTGATCTGTGGTTCTCAGTTGTTCAATAAGTGTCATTTTTTGTTTAGCAATACTTTCTATCTCTGTAGAAACATGGGCGGTAATCGCTTGTGTTTCCTGACGCAAAACAGCAGAAAGTGCCTTGGCATTTTCTAGTTGGAAGTTTACGAGATCGACTAATGCTGCCATACAATACTTACCTTGAGCCTAAGTCAGTTAGCTTTTGCCTTGCAATTCGTTTTCAAACTTAATCATATTGTCAGCCAGTTTTTCAGGGTCGACTTTGTATGAACCGCTTGTTATTGCTTCTTTGATTGCCGCCACTTTTGCGCTGTCATAAGCCGGTGAATCAGCCATATCCTTTTGGAGTTTGCTGACGGCTTTACCTTGTTGACTGAGTGATACCGCGTCTTGTTGTGCTGGCGATTTTTTTGATTCTGTCGTGCTGGTCGCATTCGAATCGTTACGTGCAGGTGTGCGGTTGGTCGTCGTCATCACTTGCCCTGAACGTATATTGTCTATACCTGCCATGTTTAACCTTTTGCCTTGTATCGTAATACGGGTATTCAGGGTATCGACCTATGCAAAAAGAACTTTAGTCCTATTTTGCGTTTTTATTGATCAAACTTGAACACGTTAACAGTGAGTATCAAAAATTAACAGTGATTTCCGCAATGTCAGTCACTATGCCTTCAATTATACGTTGTGACTTATCATTTTTCACTCTGACTTGATCGCCAGCTGCACCATCTTGCAGCGCTGTGCCTTGTGTTGTGATTGTCATGCCAGCATTTATCGCTTTTATGGTCACTCTCTCATTGCGGCACACTACGCAAACGTCATTCCGCTCAACAACATCACCAAGACGTACATTACGCTTCAGTTTTGCTCCAATAGCTTGTTCATAATGAGAAAAACCGTCTTTACGAAAGCGTTGTAACTCAATCATAGAAATCGTTACGTCGGCGGCGCTGATAATTTCTCCTCTTCCAAGCGGGCGCGTGGCCACAATCATGGGGATCGAGACTGAAACCCTCACAGGTACATACACTTTCCAATCGTCAGCTGGGCATTCGACCAAAACATTAATGTTGCTACGTGTGCTGCTGGTGGAAGAGGCAGAAGTATCAAGGGGGGCTGGACAATCCGTTGCTTTTATTCTTGAGTCAACATTTGCCGCATTAGCGGATAACTCGCCACCTGTAGGTTGTTCAACGGTGGCAAGAATATGCTGCTCTGCGGCCGCTTTTATTTGTTCTATCTGACTATCAGTGGCTGAGTGAACAAAAAAACTAAACATACTGAGTAAAATGCCGATAAACTTAGCGTATTTTGTAATTAGCGCTCTACATGTTGCCATAGTCAATGGTGTCGAAGTTAAAGTGAAATACGCCATACTGTCTCCTTGGTATCGTGTTGACCAAGGGTAGAGTATCATTTAAAAACAAAAAGTTTGAGATGGAGATGAGCATATGACGGGGATTCTTGACTCGGTGAATCAGCGTACGCAACTCGTCGGTCAGAACCGATTGGAATTATTGACCTTTCGACTGATGGGGCAACAGCGTTACGGCATTAACGTATTTAAAGTGAGAGAAGTACTGCAGTGCCCTAAGCTGACGTTAATACCGAATCTACACCCGCTGGTAAAAGGTATCGCTCATATCCGCGGGAATACTGTATCTGTTATTGATTTGAGCCTGGCAATTGGTGGCCGTCCAACCACTGATATTGATAAGTGTTTTGTTTTGATTGCTGAGTTTAACCGTTCTATCCAAGCGTTTTTGGTCTCGTCGGTTGAGCGTATTACCAACGTACATTGGGAGGCGATATTGCCGCCGCCAGAAGGGGCAGGTAAAGCGCACTACTTAACCGCAGTGACGAATATCGATAACGAGTTAGTTGAAGTTCTTGATGTTGAAAAAATCTTGGCTGAAATCGCGCCAGTGGATGAAACGATGGATTCCGCTATCGGTGAAGAGATTGCGCAAGCAGAACAAGAAAAGCCTATCGTGCGACGCGTGCTTATTGCTGATGATTCCACCGTGGCTCGTAAACAGGTAGAGCGAGCGATTACGTCAATTGGCTTCGAGGTCGTATCAGTGAAAGACGGCAAAGAGGCGTACAATAAGTTGATTGAGATGGCTCAAGAGGGCAACATCTACGAACAAATATCACTGGTGATTTCCGATATTGAGATGCCAGAAATGGACGGTTATACATTAACCGCTGAAATTCGAAGACATGTCGATTTGAAAGACCTTTATGTTATCCTCCACTCATCGTTAAGTGGTGTTTTCAACCAAGCGATGGTTGAACGTGTAGGGGCCAACTCCTTCATTGCGAAATTTAACCCAGATGAATTGGGTAACGCGGTTAAATCTGCATTAACACAATAAAAGAGACATTAATGACTGCTATTACAATCAGTGATCAAGAGTATCGTGACTTTAGCCGTTTTCTAGAATCGCAATGTGGCATCGTACTAGGGGATAGCAAGCAGTATCTCGTGCGTAGCCGACTGAGTCCGTTAGTGACGAAGTTTAAGCTCGCATCCTTATCTGATTTGCTACGTGATGTCGTATCAGGGCGTAATCGTGAGTTACGCGTAGCCGCTGTCGATGCGATGACGACTAACGAAACCTTGTGGTTTCGAGATACTTATCCGTTCACCGTTTTAGCTGACAAACTATTACCAGAAGTGGCGGCAAATAAACGCCCAATAAAGATCTGGTCTGCAGCCAGTTCATCAGGCCAAGAGCCATACTCTATTGCGATGACGATTCTGGAAACGCAACAGCGTAAGCCTGGCATGCTGGCAAATGTTTCCATTACGGCAACCGATATTTCTGCGAGCATGTTAGAAATGTGTCGCGCAGGCGTGTATGACAACCTCGCTTTAGGGCGTGGACTTTCTCCTGAGCGTCGCCGAACTTTTTTTGAAGATGCCGACGGTGGTCGAATGAAAGTGAAAGACAATGTGAAACGCTTAGTCAACTTTCGTCCACAAAACTTGATGGACAGCTACGCGCTCATGGGCAAGTTTGACATCATTTTTTGCCGTAATGTGTTGATTTATTTCTCACCTGAAATGAAGTCAAAAGTGCTCAACCAAATGGCAAACAGCTTAAATCCAGGCGGTTACTTGTTACTTGGTGCGTCAGAATCGTTAACGGGTCTGACTGACAAATTTGAAATGGTACGTTGTAATCCAGGGATCATTTACAAGCTTAAATAGCGAAATCTCTTAAATAGATAATAAAGCCTGACCTAGTGTCAGGCTTTTCTTTTTCTGTGTTCATTGTCACTTTGGTTTCGCCTTTATTCTTGAGTGTAGGCGATACACCTCGCGCTTCTCTTAACGAAACCGCCTCTCATTTTTGCCTAGTCATCTTATCTAGGTGTATCTTTACTAAACCTAAGCATCTTTAGTTTATTTGAGTATAAATAACCTGAACTCCGCTTATGTAAGTGAAGTGGGATGACATTCCAATCACTTTGGCTTACTTATTGCTGTCTAAACGGATGATAGCGAGCCACCTACATAGTGCTCCCTTTTTTTGGCACACTAATTGCTTTTAGTTATCAATAACGGTCAGTTCTTAATTGTAGAGGCAAACATGGCTATATCTTTTGACAATGCACTAGGCATCCACCAGCACACGGTGGGCGTACGTGAGCGTAATGCTGAGGTGATTTCTACCAACATTGCGCAAGCAAACACGCCTGGTTACAAATCAAGAGGTTTAGACTTTGCTAAGGAATTGCAGGCGGCAACCTCAGGGGCAAGCATTGGTCTTAGTCGTACTGATGGTCGGCATATTCCTGCCACTGCAACGTTGACAGGTGACAAACTATATCGTCTTCCCACTCAACCAGATACGGGTGACGGCAATACGGTCGATTTGGACTTAGAGCGTAACTTATTTATGCAAAATCAAATCAGACATCAAGCATCACTCGAGTTTCTAGGCAGCAAATTCAAGAACTTAACCAAATCTATTAAAGGGGAATGATTTAGATGAGCTTATTTAACGTTTTCAATGTGACAGGTTCCGCAATGAGCGCTGAGTCTGTTCGTCTGAATACTACCTCAAGTAACTTGGCGAACGCTGACAGTGTTAGCAGTTCTGCGAAAGACACCTACAAGGCGCGTCATGCTGTATTTGGTGCGGAGTTAAGTCACGCCATGCGTGGCGGTGATACGGTGCCAGTGAAAGTGATGGGAATTGTAGAAAGCGATAAACCGCTGAGTGCGGAGTACAAGCCTGATCATCCCCTTGCAAACGAAGAAGGCTACATTTACAAGCCGAACGTTAATGTAATGGAAGAAATGGCAAACATGATTTCGGCTTCTCGTGCATACCAAACCAATGTGCAAGTCGCGGATTCAAGTAAACAGATGCTGCTGCGTACGCTGCAGATGGGTCAATAAGGATAAGGAGGTAGCGTATGGCCGGAATTAATAACGTTGGTCAAAGCGGCTTGTCCTATATCGACCAGCTTAAAAGCCTACAAGAGAATAAAAAGACTGAAGAGAGCACTGGTAAGCAGGATCTTAAACAAGAAGACTTCCTATCTTTGCTTACTAAGCAATTGTCTCAGCAAGACCCTTTTAAGCCGGTCAGCAATGATCAGATGATTGCGCAAATGGCTTCATTTGCGACCGTAGATGGTATTGGCAAAATGAACACTCAGTTTGAGAGTTTAAACTCGTCAATGACATCGAACCAAGCGTTGCAAGCTTCCTCTTTGGTCGGGCGTGATGTGTTGGTCCCAGGCGCTGCTGGTGTGAAGCAAAATGATGCTTCGATGGCGGCAATGGTTAAGCTTTCACAACCTATCGACAATTTATTTGTTCGTGTAGAGGATGAAGCAGGCCAATTGGTTCGTACTTTTGAGGTCGGTGCGAAACCCGCTGGTGACTCTCGTGTGCTTTGGGACGGTAATGATCAAAACGGAAATCCACTGCCTGCTGGTAAATACAAAGTCAAAGCGTCTGGCTTAGTGGATGGGGAGTCAAAAGAGTTCCCAGTATCCACTTATGCCAATGTAAATAGCGTATTGCTGGGTAAGGGTGATGGAAACGTATTACTCAATCTAGCTGGTTTTGAATCACCAGTTCGACTTGCAGAAGTACTGGAAGTCGGTAAAGCGTAAGCAATAGCTCGCTAGATTAGGAGATTTTTGGAATGTCATATGTATCTTTAAGCGGTTTGTCTGCCGCCCAACTGGATTTGAACACCACCAGTAACAACATTGCGAACGCTAATTCGTACGGCTTTAAAGAGTCCCGTGCTGAGTTTGCCGATGTGTACTCAAATTCTTTATTCACTAACGCAAAAACCACACCAGGTGGTGGTGCACAAGCAAGCCAAGTGGCCCAACAGTTCCACGAAGGTTCAAGCATTAACACCAACAACCCTATGGATTTACGTGTGTCGGGAACCGGGTTCTTTTCTGTAGCAAAAGACCGATTGACCCCACAACAAAATGAAATGACACGTAATGGTGCTTTTCATTTGAATAAAGACAACTATATGGTGACCGCGAACGATGAGTTCTTACTCGGTTATCAAGTGAACCCAGACTCCGGTGAGGTTGCTTCTTACGAGCCTCAGCCAATCAATATTCCGGCAGAATTTGGAAAACCAAAACAAACGGCAAATATTGAAGTGGGCGCAAACCTACCTGCTAATGGCGACTTGAAAGATCCAGCGCAGTTTGATTTTTCAGATCCAGATACATATAACCGTTCAACGTCTTCGACTATTTATGACTCGATGGGTCAGTCTTATAAGTTAAGTACATACTACTTGAAAGATCAGACTCAACCGAACACTTGGAACACTTACTACACAGTAACGGATAAAACGGGTGAGAAACCTCTGGACGTCGCTGCGGGTGATGCTCAAACGGCAACAGGTCACGTCGGTCATACAATGAAGTTTAACAACGACGGCACATTGGCAAGTCTCAACGGTGGTAATCCCATTACGTCTGTTGCACTTGGCGACCCTGCAACCAATACGACCCCAGTCGATATGAATGGCGCCGATCCTGCACAAACTCTGAACTTTGGTTTAGGCTCTACAACGCAGTTTGCCGCTCCCTTCGAGCTGACGAAGTTTGACGAAGATGGTGCTACGACGGGCTTTTTAACCAAAGTTGACTTTGATGAAAATGGCAGCGTATTGGGTACATACTCAAACGGTGAGAACGTGACATTAGGTCGAGTGGCACTGGTGCGTGTTCCTAACGAGCAAGGTCTAGATAAGAAGGGTGGGACCCAATGGGATTCAACTCAGAACTCCGGTGACAAGATCTGGGGGGAATCAAATAAAGGCTCTTTCGGTACCATCAACAGCGGTATACTGGAGCAGTCAAACATTGATATGACTCAGGAACTGGTGGATCTGATTTCTGCTCAGCGTAACTTCCAAGCTAACTCACGGTCGTTAGAAGTACACAACCAGTTACAACAAAATATTCTGCAGATCCGTTAATTTACTTAAGTAAACATGGCGTGCACTTGTCGGTTTGCTCACATCATGACATTCAGCTGCTTAGTCTGACACACCTCAAGTCGGACTGAGCATGCTTCTATCTCTCACTTGCCGCTGTTGCCGCCAAGGGGGATCCAAATCTTGCCAGCTTTAATGGTTTATCCATTCGGATTGCCACCCACATTCTTCCTTTTATCTTATCCTGTTGATTAATAACACTATTTTTTATTGGCATAACTATTGCTTTCTCCATTGTATAAAGAAGTTTTGGGAGTAATTTATGGATCGCGCACTGTTTCTCGCAATGAGTGGCGCCAAGCAAAATATGCAGGCTCTACAATTGCGCGCCAATAACTTGGCAAACGTGAGTACGACAGGCTTTCGTGCTGATTTAGCGCAGGCTCGTTCAATGCAAGCGTATGGTGAAGGTCACCCTTCGCGTGTATTCAGCATGACAGAGCGTCCGGGACATAATTTTGCACAAGGCAGTGTGATTACGACAGGCCGTGATCTGGATGTCACGATTGAAGGCAGCGGCTGGATATCGGTCTTGGATCATACTGGAAAGGAAGGGTTGACCCGCAATGGCAACCTTAAAGTCGACCAAAATGGCATGTTAACAAACGCAAGTGGCCATTTGGTATTGGGCGAAAACGATGCGCCGATTACTTTGCCTATTCCTCTCTCCAAAATTGAAATTGGTCGTGATGGTACCATCTCTGTACTTCCTCAAGGTGCCCCGGCTGAAGCATTCCAAACGGTTGATCGTATCAAACTTGTTAAGCCTAACGATCAAGGCTTATTTAAAGACACCAATGGCTTATTTCGCCATAAAACTCCAAACCAACCTTACGAAGCAGACGCGACGGTCAGTCTCCAAACTGGAGCCGTTGAAGGCAGTAACGTCAATGCCGTAGGTGAGATGACGGCATTGATTGACTTACAACGTCAGTTTGAAATGCAAGTCAAGATGATGAGCACCGCTGAAGAGATGGACAAATCTTCAGATTCACTGCTTCGTATGAGTTAACAGAGTTAGAGGTTCACTATGCATCCAGCACTATGGGTAAGTAAAACGGGTTTAGATGCCCAACAAACCAATATCGCAACCATTTCAAACAACTTAGCGAACGCCTCGACAGTCGGCTACAAAAAGAGTCGTGCGGTATTTGAAGATTTGTTCTACCAAAATATCAATCAACCTGGTGGTCAATCTTCACAAAATACGGAACTGCCAAGTGGCTTAATGTTAGGTGCGGGTTCCAAAGTGGTGGCAACGCAAAAAGTGCATACCCATGGTAACGCACAAACAACGACTAATGCATTGGACATGATGGTTGAGGGGGATGGTTTTTTCCAAGTCACGCTCCCTGACGGTAATATCGGTTACACCCGCAATGGTCAGTTTACATTGAACGGTGAAGGAACACTGGTAACGTCAGGTTCTGGTTACCCTGTTGAACCTGAAATCGTAATTCCTGAAGATGCCATTTCCATCACGGTTGGCAACGACGGTGAAGTATCTGTCCGTGTTCGTGGTCAGCAAGACAACCAAGTCGTGGGCCAGTTGACGATCACTGACTTTGTTAACCCAGGAGGTCTAGAGCCAATCGGTCAGAACCTTTACTTACCAACGGGCGCAAGTGGTGATCCGCAAGAAGGTGTTCCTGGTTTGGATGGCTTGGGGGAAGTTCGCCAATCCATGCTAGAAGCGTCTAACGTGAATGTCACCGAAGAGCTGGTTAACATGATAGAAGCGCAGCGCGTTTACGAAATGAATTCTAAAGTGATCTCGTCCGTCGATAAGATGATGGGCTTTATTAACCAGCAGTTATAACAGTTGAGAGCAGGAAAAAGATGGCCACAATGAAGCGTATTTGCCTACTTACTCTGATTGTCACGATGTCTGGTTGTGCCATGTTGGAGCCGATTGATACGGATGAAGTGACTCAGTCAACAACGGTTGTTGACGCAGTTGAAGGTGATAAATCGAAAGAAGAAAGCAGCGGCATTGTGGATACCCTGCGTGGCAGAAGCGATCCGGTGGCGGGTGACCCTGCATGGGCACCGATCCACCCGAAAAAGAAGCCAGAACATTACGCAGCAGCAACGGGGTCTTTGTTTAGCGCCGAGCATATCAGTGACCTTTATGATGACTCTAAACCTCGTGGCATTGGGGATATCATTACGGTTACGCTCGATGAAACAACCAGTGCGACCAAGAGCGCTAATGCGGATTTATCCAAAACCAACGAAGCGCAAATGGATCCGCTCGAAGTCGGCGGAGAAGAGCTACAAGTTGGCGGTAAGTACAATTTCTCCTACAACTTAAACAACACGAACACATTCGCTGGTGATTCCTCAGCAAAACAGAGCAACAGTATCAGTGGCTATATTACTGTGGAGGTGATCGAAGTGTTGGCAAACGGCAACTTAGTGATCCGCGGAGAGAAGTGGATGACACTCAATACTGGCGATGAATACATTCGTTTAAGTGGCAGTATTCGCCCAGATGACATCAACTTTGACAACACCATTGCGTCAAATCGCGTTTCTAACGCAAGAATTCAGTACTCAGGCACAGGGCTACCACAAGATATGCAAGAGCCGGGTTTCTTGGCACGATTCTTTAATGTAGCACTGTAAGGTGTCGCGTTGACAGCAATTTGACGGCAAGAGATAAGTAAGCATGAAGAAAATCCTTTTAGTACTGATGAGCGTTGTGTTGTGGTCTACCGCAGCCCAAGCCGCACGTATCAAAGACGTCACGCAAGTGGCGGGCGTGCGGAGCAACCAACTCGTGGGTTATGGTTTGGTTTCAGGCTTACCAGGTACAGGTGAAGCGAACCCGTTTACTGAGCAAAGTTTCGCCGCGATGCTGCAAAACTTCGGCATTCAAATGCCGCCAGGCACCAAACCAAAAATCAAAAATGTGGCCGCGGTAATGGTCACGGCAGAGTTGCCGCCATTTTCTAAGCCAGGCCAGCAAGTGGATGTCACCGTCTCCTCCATTGGCAGTGCAAAAAGCCTGCGTGGTGGCACATTGCTACAAACCTTTCTAAAAGGTCTGGATGGTGAAGTCTACGCGGTGGCACAAGGCAACTTAGTGGTGAGTGGCTTTAGTGCCGAAGGCGCCGATGGATCTAAGATTGTCGGCAATAACCCGACCGTTGGCCTTATCTCTAGCGGCGCAACGGTGGAGCGTGAGATTCCCAACCCATTTGGTCGTGGTGATTACATTACCTTCAATTTACTTGAGTCTGATTTCACTACAGCACAACGCATGGCTGATGCCGTTAACAACTTTCTTGGCCCACAAATGGCCAATGCGGTCGACGCGACATCGGTACGTGTTCGTGCGCCGCGGGATGTGAGTCAACGTGTGGCATTCTTATCGGCGATTGAGAACTTAGAGTTTAATCCAGCCGATGGCGCCGCAAAAATTATCGTCAACTCCCGTACCGGTACTATTGTTGTCGGTAGGCATGTGCGACTTAAGCCAGCGGCGGTGACTCACGGTGGGATGACCGTCGCCATTAAAGAAAACCTTAACGCTAGTCAACCAAATGGTTTTTCTGGTGGCGAGACGGTGGTGGTCCCCGACACTGATATTGAAGTGAGCGAAGAGCAGGGCAAAATGTTTAAGTTTGAGCCTGGTTTAACCTTAGATGACTTGGTCCGTGCGGTTAACCAAGTGGGCGCTGCGCCTTCGGATTTGATGGCTATCTTGCAAGCATTAAAGCAAGCTGGTGCCATTGAAGGCCAGTTGATTATCATTTAAAAGGTTAGGCGCAAATTATGGTTAAAAATCCTAACGACATCGGCTTTATTCATGACATCAGCTCGCTTGACACGTTGCGTCAGAAAGCAGTCAAAGAAGGCAAAGAGGGTGAACAAGAGGCGCTGCGCGCGGCGGCTCGCCAGTTCGAATCCATTTTCACGTCAATGATGCTCAAATCGATGCGTGAGGCCAACGAAGGCTTTGAGTCTAATCTGATGAACAGTCAAAACGAAAAGTTTTATCGCCAGATGCAGGATGAACAGATGGCGAGTGAACTCAGTGCTTCTGGCTCGATGGGGTTAGCCGACATGATTGTGGCACAACTGACAGTCGGGCAAGGTAACGATAAGAGTGAAACGGCAATGCGTGATGCGTCGAACAACGCGGTGGAATACCGTCGTGTTGATCCGAAAAAAGCGCGTGAAATCGAGCAACGTTTGATCGAGTCAGGTCAGTTATCACGGCCAAATCGTGAGTTAACTCAATTCGATTCGCCAGAATCTTTCGTCAATTCAATGAAGCCATATGCTGAAAAAGCGGCAAAAGCGCTGGGTGTTGAACCATCTTTGCTTCTTGCCCAAGCAGCGCTTGAAACGGGGTGGGGACAAAAAGTCGTCAAGAATGCACGCGGCAGCAGTAATAACTTGTTCAACATCAAAGCCGACCGAAGTTGGCAAGGTGATAAAGTGACGGCTCAAACGCTAGAGTTCCATGACAACACGCCAGTTAAAGAAACCGCTGCTTTCCGTTCTTACTCGAATTATGAAGACAGTTTTAATGACTTCGTGCGCTTTTTAAACGATAACCCACGTTATGAGACTGCGCTACAGCAGGGTACAGGTTCTGAATCTTTCATTCGTGGTATTCACCGCGCCGGTTATGCAACGGATCCAACCTACGCCGATAAAGTTTTGCAAGTGAAGCAAAAAATCGAAACGATGTAATACCAGCCTTGGTTAATTACTGAGTACCCTCGTCTGTTCAACGACTAATCGAAATGTGGCTTTGTGTTCATGCATTTTTCCGCCGCTAGTTTCTAAACCATTACTCACGGTAATTTGAATAACTCCCTCCGTTATCCTTAAACTGCTTTTCGAAGGCTTGCCGTCATAGTGCAAGCTTTTATTTTCCGTTCTTCTTATAAGATTCAGCTGGCACGCCTTTTGCTTTAATTAAATCAGTGGTCGGTTTTGACCGATTTTATTTCGTTTTTGGGGGCATGTATGGCGTCAGATCTTCTGAATGTAGGTACTCAAAGTGTGCTTACCGCTCAGAGGCAGTTAAATACCACTGGTCACAACATTTCCAATGCTAATACAGAGGGTTATAGTCGCCAGTCTGTTATTCAAGGTACGAATGACCCGCGTATGTTTGGTGGTTCTACCTACGGTATGGGCGTGCATGTGGAAAATGTTCGCCGCTCGTGGGATCAGTTTGCCGTAAATGAACTCAACCTTTCTACGACTAACTATGCCCAAAAACTCGATGACGAAAAAAACCTAGACCTTCTATCGAGCATGCTTTCTTCGGCTTCCTCGAAAAAAATCCCTGAAAATATGAACGAATGGTTCGATGCTCTAAAAAGCATGGCGGATACTCCAAATGATATGGGGGCACGTAAAGTTGTATTAGAGAAAGCCCAACTGATCAGCCATGCCTTAAACGACTTTCATGAAACGGTACGTCAGCAATCGGATGTGACAAACAAATCTCTAGATATGGGCATTGAGCGTATGAATCAACTGGCTGTTGAGATCCGTGATGTTCATCGGTTAATGATGCGTTCTCCTGGTCCTCATAATGATTTGATGGATCAACATGAAAAGTTAGTGAATGAGTTATCCGAGTACACCAAAGTCACGGTGACGCCGCGTAAAAACGCTGAAGGGTTTAACGTGCATATTGGTAATGGTCATACCCTAGTTTCGGGAACAGAAGCCAGCCAATTAAAGATGATTGATGGGGCACCAGATGTTCACCAACGTCGACTAGCGATGGTTGAAGGACAAGGGATAAAACCGATCAAAGCGGATGGTATTGACGGCAAAATCGGTGCACTACTGAAAATGCGTGATGAGCATCTTCCACAGGTGATGGACGAGCTTGGTCGTCTGGCAACGGGGTTTTCTAGCGAAGTGAACCATCTACAATCGCAAGGTTTAGATCACAACGGCAACGTGGGTGAACCGTTATTTACCGATGTGAACTCTGAACGGTTGGCGACATCACGTGTGGTGGCAGGGCCGCAGTCGACGACTGATATGGCGGTATACATTAATGATATTAGTGCGCTGAAAGGTGGTGAGTACTCGCTACGTTATGACGGCGATAATTACAATGTGACAAAGCCAAACGGTGAAACCTCAAAGCTGAATACTGATGGCAATAATGCGTTTTATCTAGATGGTATGAAAGTAGAAGTACGTCAAGCACCGAAAGTCGGAGAAGCGATTCTACTTCGTCCTACACGTGCTGGTGCTGCTCAAATGACAGTAGAAACCAATGACCCTAAAGCCATTGCTGCGCAAAGTTATGAGGCATCGACAACTTTTGCGCAAGGTAATGCCCAGTTTGAAATCATGCAGGCAGGTGACTTACGTGAATTTGAAGTGGTGGTTTCTCCTGATGGAGGCCAATTTGCCGTTACTGATACCAAAGGCAATGTGATCATGGCGCCACAGGCATACCCGCCAACTGGCCCCGTTGCTGTCAGTTTACCCAGCAACCACCCCGACTTCATAAAGGGTGAGGCAACAGTATTTGAGCTCAGTGGTGGGGCATTTGCGAACGATAAGTTTGCAGCAAACTTAGTCCCATCTGAAGGTGACAACGGCAACTTACGCAAGATGCTAAACATTCAAACCGACAAGAAGATGAACGGTGACGATTCGACTATTTTAAATTTGTATTTTAATTTGAATACCGACGTGGGGTTGAAAACGTCAACAGCAACTCGATTAGCCGACGTGGCAAATTTAGAAAGTGAAGCGGCGCATGAGCGTGTAGCGTCTATTTCTGGCGTGAATTTAGATGAAGAAGCGGCAAACATGATGAAGTTTCAACAAGCATACATGGCCTCTTCACGCGTGATGCAAGCGGCGAACGATACGTTCAACACTATCTTGCAGTTGCGATAAGAGGAGGTTGTAGATGTTAACGCGTATTTCCAGCTTCCACAATTACCAGTCGGTGCAGAACGATCTACGCCGCCAGGAAAACAAAATACACCACAATCAGGAGCAGCTTGCTTCTGGTAAGCAGTTGACTAAACCAAGCGATGATCCGTTGGCGACACATTACATTCAGAGTATTGGTCAACAAGAAGAGCAATTAAACCAATACCTAGACGCAATTGTGTTGATTCGTAACCGTTTAGAGAATCAAGAAGTCATGATTGCCAATGCCGAAAACTTTGCCGATGAGTCTAAGCGCTTGACGATGGAAATGATTAATGGTGGGTTTTCCGTTGAAGACAGGCAAGCTAAGAAGCGTGAACTAGAAGAAATTGCGAGTAACTTTCTTCATTTAGTTAACTCGCAAGACGAGTCTGGTAACTATGTCTTCGCGGGCACAAAACCGAAAAATCAGCCTTTTTATCGTGACCAAGATGGTAGCGTGCAATATTCCGGCGATGACTACCAGCGCAAAATGAAAGTATCCAGCATGCTTGAAATGCCAGCAAATAACCCTGGCAGCAAATTATTTATGGAAATAGCTAACCCGTTTGGTGACTATCAACCGAATTACGATCTACAAGATGGTTCTGAACTACTTCTCAATAAAGCCACCAATGCTGATGCGAAAGACGAGGCAGCTTACCGAGTGACGTTTGTTGATATGAGCAATGGCAAATTTGGTTACCAATTGGAACGTAATGGAAAAGTCGTTGATGCTGATGAGTTTTCTCCGGAAAAAGGCATTGAATACAAAGGTCTGAATATGCAGATAAAAGGTCAAATTACGCCTGGTGATAGCATTGAGATCGAAAAGCGCGAGTCTTTCAGTATTTTTGATACCTTTAAGCAAGCGATATCTTGGTCTGATGAGTCGGTATCGGACACGTCGGCCACGGCCAAGCTGCATCAAATGACGGAAGAGTTCCAAGCCGCATTTATCCATTTAAACAAAGCACGATCCGATGCGGGTGCGCGGTTAAGTACGCTCAATATCCAAGAGCAAAACCACGAAGATTTTAATTTGTCTCTAGCCAAAGCGAAGAGCAACTTTGAAGACTTGGATTACTCCAAGGCGGTTATTGAATTTAGTGAAAACTCACGCGCGCTGCAGGCATCGCAGCAAGCTTTTGGTAAAACCAAAGACTTAACGCTGTTTAACTACATTTGATTTGGCTCACCGTTCATTGTGCGGATTTTAATGCCTTATGTGCCAAGCCTTAAGTGCGAAAAATCGACAGATAATGTGAGTAATTAACACTGAGCAACACGATGTTACCTAAAGCGGCAATACCCACTAAGCGGCAACAAGAAAACCGTAACGGCAATGAGGAAGATAGCCTCTATCGTGGTAGGCGTTTCAGTTTTGAGTGTAAGTTATTGTTAATTTTGGTTTTTTTGTTAGTTGTAAAGGTTGGCACACAAATTGTATTAAAAACACCAGAACAAGTTTGGAAATTCTATACCTGCGTTAAGGCAGATTTAGCAAGTTAGTATTACGGTCAGTGCTTATCCAAATGAGAGTACAGCTGGCCGCTTCGCAAAAGCTTGCGGACTCAAAAGGAGAGCAAAATGGCTGTAACAGTTAGTACTAACGTTTCTGCGATGACCGCACAGCGTTACTTAAACAAAGCGACAGACGAATTAAATACTTCGATGGAACGACTATCTTCAGGTCAGAAGATTAACAGTGCTAAAGATGATGCGGCAGGCCTACAGATTTCTAACCGTTTAACGGCACAGTCTCGTGGCCTTGATGTTGCCATGCGTAACGCGAATGATGGTATCTCGATAGCCCAAACCGCTGAAGGTGCGATGAATGAGACAACGTCGATTCTACAGCGTATTCGCGATTTATCGCTTCAATCTGCGAACGGAACGAACTCATTGTCTGAACGTTCCGCGATAAACGAAGAAGTTAACGCACTACAAGATGAGTTAAACCGTATCGCAGAAACAACGTCGTTCGGTGGGCGGAAACTGCTTAACGGCTCTTTTGGAGAATCTTCCTTCCAAATAGGTGCGAGCTCTGGTGAGGCGATCAGCATGGGTTTATCCAGTATCCGTGCCGATGATTTTCGTATGGGCGGCCAAAGTTTTATTGCGACTGAAGGCAAAAATAGTGAATGGGGCGTACCAACGGATGCAAACGACTTAAAATTTGAATTCACCACCCAAGATGGTGAAGCCGTTGTTGTTGACTTGTTTGCAAAGCAAGGGGATGACATTGAAGAGCTTGCAACGTATATAAACGGTCAGACAGACAAGCTGAAAGCGTCGGTTGACCAAGATGGTAAGCTGCAAATATTTGCCGCAGAATCGGATATTGAAGGTAACCTAGCAATTTCCGGTGGTCTAGCGACGGAATTAGGGCTTAATGATGGTCCAGGTGCTAAAACAACCGTACAAGACATTGATGTTCGTGATGTAGGCGGGGCACAAAACGCAGTCGCTGTTGTGGATGCTGCACTTCAATACGTCGATTCACAACGTGCAGATCTTGGTGCAAAACAAAACCGTTTAAGCCACAGCATTAATAACTTGGCAAACATCCAAGAAAATGTAGAAGCGTCAAACAGCCGTATCCGTGATACAGACTTTGCGAAAGAAACAACAGCGATGACCAAAGCACAAATTTTGCAACAAGCAGGTACCTCTATCCTTGCTCAAGCGAAACAATTGCCAAACTCTGCAATGTCTCTATTGCAGTAGTTTACCTAGCTTGTGTTCATATTATCCAGACGTGGATAGAGCGCGAGCTATTGGCAAGCAGCTTTAAAATGGAATGTGCGGCTCTCTCACTTTTATCTGCCAATCATTCTCGATGTAAAGCTGCCCCCGGTATGCCGGAATGGGGTCATTTCTCTTGATCTCCACATAGGCTCTGGCGACCAACCTAGCCCCAGTTCTCTCAAAGGAAAAGGGGCTTTTCTTTTCTTACTTGCTGAGATTGTTGTATTTTTATTGGTGGTTTTTCATATCATCAGGCCCTTCTGCTCAACTTCGAGAAACTTGATCTCTTCCTGACTTTTCTCCCATTTTTTAAGCTAAATCTCGCTCAGTTCTTTTTTTCAATTTTTTCCTAAAGCTTCTGACTTTGGTGTCGTTAATAAAGGTAACTTTGAGAGAACTACTTGGTTTTCCGAGACGTCGGAAACCGCATTACCGGAAAATCAATTGGAGAAATTATCATGGCAGTGAATGTAAACACAAACGTATCAGCAATGACCGCTCAGCGTTACCTCAACAACGCAAACTCAGCGCAACAAACGTCAATGGAGCGTTTGTCTTCGGGTTCTAGAATCAACAGCGCAAAAGATGACGCTGCGGGTCTGCAAATCTCAAACCGTTTGAATGCACAAAGCCGTGGCCTGGATGTGGCTGTTCGTAACGCGAACGACGGTATCTCAATGGCACAAACGGCGGAAGGTGCCATGAACGAGACCACCAACATCCTGCAACGTATGCGTGACTTGTCTCTACAATCGGCAAACGGCTCTAACTCAAAATCAGATCGTGTGGCGATTCAAGAAGAAGTAACCGCACTGAACGATGAACTCAACCGTATTGCAGAAACCACATCGTTTGGTGGTAACAAGCTGTTAAATGGTACCTTTACAACCAAGTCGTTCCAGATTGGTGCCGACTCTGGTGAAGCCGTGACACTCACGTTGAATAACATGCGTTCAGACAACGTGAGTATGGGTGGCTCTAGCTATAAAGCGACAACGGCAAAAGATCCGGACTGGGGAGTGTCAGGCACTGCAAATGATATCGCCATCGAACTGACTGACACGAACGGTGAAGCTCATACCATCAATATCGCGGCGAAAGAAGGCGATGACATTGAAGAATTGGCAACCTACATCAATGGTCAAACCGATTTGGTAAAAGCGTCAGTGGATGAAGAAGGCGCGCTACAAATTTTTGCAGGTACGAATAAAGTGGATGGCGACGTCACATTCAGCGGTGGCCTTGCTGATGAGCTAAACATGGGCGCGGCCAAGGCGGTCACGGTTGATAATATCGACGTCACCTCTGTTGGTGGCGCACAAGAATCGGTAGCAGTGATTGATTCGGCGCTAAACAACGTCGACAGTCATCGTGCAGAATTGGGTGCCTTCCAAAACCGTTTCGACCATGCGATCAGCAACTTGGACAACATTAACGAAAACGTGAATGCGTCGAAGAGCCGTATCAAAGATACTGACTTTGCGAAAGAAACCACCGCGATGACCAAGTCACAAATTCTATCGCAAGCGTCAAGCTCTATTTTGGCGCAAGCGAAACAAGCGCCAAACTCAGCATTAAGTCTGCTAGGTTAATGGTGCTAAGCAAGTCTTTAAAAAAAGCCAAGTTTTGCTTGGCTTTTTTTAGCGCATTAATATTTTAGGTGACCAGAAGAGAGCATGTGTAGGTCAGATGGTCTCTTTAAAAAGCAAGTTCTAAGTTTGGATGGTTAAATTAATAAATGACCGGAAATAAAAAACGCTGCCATTGGCAGCGTTTTTTTGTGTTCAACTCAGTAAATCTTTACTTAGTTACACGTAAAACCGGAGTCTCACCAACAGTTACAGAACCGGAAAGCTTGTTCAGCTCTTTGATTTCATCCATGTTAGAGATTACAACTGGAGTTAGCGTTGATTTCGCTTTTTCTTCTAGAAGAGCTAGGTCGAATTCAATAACTGTATCGCCAACTTTAACCGCTTGGCCTTCTTCAGCGATGCGCGTGAAGCCTTCGCCTTTTAGCTCAACAGTATCGATACCGAAGTGAACGAAAAGCTCAACACCGTCGTCAGATTCGATCGAAAATGCGTGGTTAGTTTCAAAGATCTTACCGATAGTACCGTTTACAGGAGCTACCATTTTGTTACCTGATGGCTTGATAGCAATACCGTCACCAACGATTTTCTCTGCGAAAACCACATCTGGCACGTCTTCGATGTTCACGATTTCACCAGAAAGTGGTGCGATGATTTCGATTGCACCAGCATCAGCGCTGTCATCAGATACAAGCTTCTTAAGTTTGTCAAACAGACCCATTGTGTCATGCTCCTAAGGTTTGGTTTTATTCTGTTGAATTATAGTATACCAATATAGTCCATTAGACGACTTTTTTCGCCGTCTAATGGTCATTAAGTATTGAATTAATTGGTACTACTGATTACTGAGCTTTCTCGGCAATAAACTTTTCTACGACTGCTTCGATTTCTGCTGCCGTTGGTAGAGAAAGGGCTTTTTCGGCCATTGCCTTCACGTCTGCGAAGTTAGAGTCACGAACCACTTTTTTCACTTTAGGGATAGAGATTCCGCTCATTGAGAACTCGTCCAAACCCATACCTAGAAGTAGCAATGTTGCACGTTCGTCACCTGCGAGTTCACCACACATACCAGTCCACTTACCTTCAGCATGCGAAGCATCAATAACTTGCTTGATTACATTCAGTACCGCGGGTGACAGTGGGTTGTATAGGTGAGAAATCATCTCATTACCACGGTCAACCGCTAGTGTGTACTGAGTTAAGTCGTTCGTACCGATAGAGAAGAAAGAAACTTCTTTTGCTAGGTGGTGCGCGATTGCTGCCGCTGCAGGTGTTTCAACCATTACACCAATCTCGATGTTTTCGTCGAATGCATGACCTTCAGCACGTAGCTCCTCTTTGTACTCTTCGATGGCTTTTTTAAGCTCACGAATTTCTTCAACAGAGATGATCATTGGGAACATGATGCGTAGCTGACCGTGCGCAGAAGCGCGCAGGATACCACGTAGCTGATCACGAAGGATTTCACGACGATCTAAGCTAATGCGTATAGCACGCCAGCCTAGGAATGGGTTCATTTCTTTTGGCAGGTCCATGTACGGAAGATCTTTGTCTCCGCCGATATCCATAGTACGGATGATGACAGCTTGCCCTTCCATTGCTTCAGCAACTTCTTTGTAAGCTTGGTATTGCTCTTCTTCTGTTGGAAGTGCATCACGGTCCATGAAAAGGAACTCAGTACGATACAGACCAACACCTTCACCACCGTTACGGATGATACCGTTACAATCTTTCACTGTGCCGATATTACCGCACACTTCTACACGATGACCGTCAGTGGTTTCTGCGTGTAAGTCTTTTAGTTTTGCTAGCTCTTCTTTTTCAGCGAGGAATTCCGCTTTAACGGCTTTCGCTTCTTCAAGTTCAGCTTCTGAAGGGTTAATAACGACCTTATTATTCATCGCATCAAGAATCAGCATATCGCCGTTCTTCACTTTCTTAGTGATGTCGTTAGTGCCAACGATAGCTGGAAGCTCAAGCGAGCGAGCCATGATAGACGTGTGAGAAGTACGACCGCCGATGTCACAAGCGAAACCCAGTACGTAGTCTAGGTTGATTTGCGCAGTTTCAGATGGGGTTAGGTCGTAAGCCACTAGGATAACTTCTTCACTGATGTCGCTTAGAGAGACAATATTGATGCCTAGTGCGTTTTTCACAAAACGAGAGCCGATATCACGGATATCTGTTGCTCGTTCTTTAAGGTATTCGTCGTCTAGTGATTCAAGAGCTTTTGCTTGCTCTTCGATAACTGAGTAGATTGCCTGATCCGCAGTCATCTTATCGTTTTTTATAAGTGCTAGGATTTCCTCTTCTAGCTCTTCGTCTTCAAGAAGCATGATATGACCTTCAAAGATCGCTTCTTTCTCTTCACCAAACGTTTCAAGCGCTTTTTGCTTGATTGTTTCTAGTTGAGCTGCAGATTTATCACGAGCGTCAAAGAAACTCTGAACTTCAGTTTCTACTTGATCGTCAGAAATAGTGTGTGTGTTTAGGACAATTTCATCTTCTTGAAGTAGTAATGCTTTACCGATTGCAATACCAGGAGATGCTAGGATGCCTGAAATCATAGCCTTACCTTAAGTTTGGTCAACTTTATAAAACGGGAGAATAATGGGTGCGCTAACGAATAGTTTTAGCTTAGTTTTGAGCTTATTTCCAATGAAGCCATTTTGCTTTCACAAAATGGCTTCTGAAATAGGAGACCGAGTTAGTGTAGTTGGTCCATTAGAGCAACTAGGTGATCAACGGCTTGCTGAGCTTGTGGGCCCTCAGCAGAAATAGTGACTTGAGTCCCTTTTACTAGGCCTAATGTTTGTAGTTTGAATAGGCTCTTCGCGCTAGCATTTTTACCATTAGAAGTCACAGTGATGTCTGCGTCGAATGCTTTTGCTTCTTTAACAAACTGTGCAGCTGGACGAGTATGAAGACCGTTTTCTGCTGTGATTTCTACTTGCTTCTCGTACATGTGATATACCCCAATAAATGTATTTTTTTGTTAGTTGTGACTAGATTTAGCTTAACTGCTTTATATCTTGTGCGCTAGCACGGGAGAGTTCAAAGCGAGTCAGTTCTGATACTAGTCAAAAGTTTGGTAACAACGCAACTGTTAGCTAGCGTCATTACTTTAAAACTTTTTTGTTTCGCTTCTTTATTTTGAAGCTAAAAATAAAACACCCTGATATTACCAAAGGTTGGGCAGGGATCAACAAAAAAGCCCCGTTCAGGGGCTTTTTTAAACGAAAAATTGATTTGGACACATATTATTGTTGGTTCTCTTTTTCGGTAAAGATACCTGCAAATAGTGCTGTACTGAGGTAACGTTCCCCTGAACTTGGCAGAATTGTAACAATGGTTTTCCCTTCAAATTCAGGGAGTTCTGCAAGTCGGTTGGCTGCAACAACAGCCGCACCTGATGAGATGCCGGCTAGGATACCTTCTTCTTCCATTAGGCGTCGAGCCATCTCAATCGCTTCTTCTGAGGTGACTTGTTCAACGCGGTCAATAATGTCTAAATCGAGGTTACCTGGAATGAAACCTGCGCCGATACCTTGGATTTTGTGCGGAGCTGGTTGGATTTCTTCGCCAGCAAGTGCTTGTGCAATCACTGGAGACTCTGCTGGCTCAACTGCGACAGAAGTGATGGCTTTGCCTTTTTCACCTTTGATGTAACGGCTTGTACCTGTGATAGTACCGCCCGTACCGACACCAGCAACGAATACGTCGATTTCACCGTCTGTCGCTTCCCAAATCTCAGGGCCCGTTGTCTTTTCGTGAATTTCTGGGTTAGCAGGGTTGTCAAATTGCTGAAGAAGTAGGTACTTCTCAGGGTTGCTAGCGACAATTTCTTCCGCTTTAGCAATCGCGCCTTTCATGCCTTTCGCTGCTTCAGTCAGCTCAAGGTTAGCACCTAGTGCTTTAAGTAGCTTACGACGCTCTAGACTCATTGATTCAGGCATGGTCAAGGTCAGCTTGTAACCGCGAGCGGCTGCTACGAACGCTAATGCAACACCTGTGTTACCACTGGTAGGCTCTACAAGTTCTACACCTGGCTTAAGAAGACCCGCTTTCTCTGCTTCCCAAATCATGTTTGCACCGATACGGCACTTAACACTGAAGCTAGGGTTACGCGCTTCAATTTTCGCGAGAACTTTACCTTTGCTCACTTTGTTTAGGCGAACGATAGGTGTGTTACCAATAGTAAGAGAGTTATCTTCGTAGATTTTGCTCATAGTGATGTTCCTTCATTACACGTTGTGTGAATATGGATAGAAGAATATGCGGTATGAAAAAAAGGGAAAAGGATTAAAAAGTTATATCTTATTAGGTTGGCCCAGATCTCAATAAAAGAAAAGGGAAAAGCTTGCGCTGATCCCTTTGCGTAATCTCTAGTAGATTATCGCTGGTGCTTAAATTCCGCTACCCACATTGCGGTTGCACCGCATATTGCTACGGGCATCACGATAAGGTTCAATATTGGAATCGTTGTAAAAACGGATACCAACACACCAAAGCTATATGCTTTACCTTGCTTTTGTTTCAATTTGTAACGCATGTCATTGAATGAGATTTTGTGGTTATCAAATGGATAGTCGCAGTACTGAATCGCTAACATCCAAGCCGTGAAAATAAACCACAAAAATGGTCCGACCGTTTGTCCCAGAGCTGGGATGAGTAATAGCAAGAACAAGCCAATCGCTTTAGGCAGTATGTACAGCAGCTTTCGCCATTCTCGACTTAAAACACGAGGAACATCTTTAATGACTGCGGTGAAACCATCATCATTCACTTTTTTCCCTGTCAGGCTCTCTTCCACTTTTTCTGCCAATAGACCATTAAACGGTGCGGCGATGAAGTTAGCGAGTGTGCTGAAGAAATAGGAAAAGGTGGCAAGGATGGTCAAGGCGAGTAAAGGCCATAGAATATAGGTCAGCCAAGATAAAAAATCGGGTAGTTGTCCAATCCAGTCTTCAATCCAAATGTTAAGGTTTGAAAACAGATAGAAGAGCGCACCACCCACGAGCAAAATATTTGCAAGTAAAGGTAACACGACAAAGCGTCTTATCTTGGGGGCAAGTGCTAATTGTATTCCGTATAGGAAGTAATCAAATCCGGTTCTTTGTTGATTATTTAGCTTCATGTCTTTATTTGCTTCGTGTGAATGGCAACTCATTGTACCTGTGAGGATTTTTCTTTCAATGTCCTGACAAATGAGGTGCTGTTAAGTGGAATCGTGGCAAGAATCACAACAAAAAATGGAACTTCTTGCATTAAGTTGTTCTAAATCTACATATAGTTTTGGTAAAGTAAACGCATCATTCAGATTTTTTGCACTTGGGTTGCTGCTCAAGAACTACGAGTAGTAAAAACAAGTATATTGAGAGTAAATAATGCAGGAATTGCGATTCGTACTCATTGTTGTTGGCGCATTAGCCATCGCGGCATTACTGTTTCATGGTTTATGGAGCAGTAAAAAAGAAGGCAAAGCAAAATTTGGTAACAAGCCGCTTGGTAAGCTGGATGTTGATCAAGGAGACAAAAACGACGTTGCCGATAAAGCACGAAACTTTGCTTCGGCTCCTGAGGATGACTTTGAGATCATTCGTAAAGATCGCAAAGAACCGGATTTTGGGGGGGAGAACGCGTTCGACAATAAGTTCGAGTCCGACCCTTTGTTTGACGGTATACCAGAAGTAAAACCCTCAAAACGAGAACCAGAAGATATCCCTCCTTTTGTCGCTGCCAAAGATAATGAAGAGGAAGTCGAGTCTGTTGCTCAAGCCCCATTGGTTGAAGAACCATCTCAGCCACAACATGTGGAGGAAGAGACGATTCCATCAGCGTTTGATATAGCGGATCAAGAACAAAAAACAGAAGCGGCTAGAGAACCTGATGTGGCAGAACCTCAACAAGAGTCAAAGCCAGAACCTGAAATGCAAGTGATTGTATTGAACGTCCATTGTGCTGGTGAAGAGCCATTTGTCGGCACAGACCTATTTGAAAGTATGCAGCAAAATGGCCTAATTTATGGTGAGATGAATATCTTCCATCGACATGTTGACCTATCTGGCAACGGCAAAGTGCTGTTTAGCGTCGCTAATATGATGCACCCTGGTACGTTTGAGCATGCTGATCCTGCTGAGTTTACAACGAAGGGTATTTCATTCTTCATGACATTGCCTTGTTATGGCGAGGCTGAACAGAACTTCAACTTAATGCTCCGAACAGCGCAGCAAATTGCTGATGACTTAGGTGGTAACGTACTTGATGACCAGCGCAACTTAATGACGCCCGATCGTTTAGCATCTTATCGACGTCAAATAGTTGAGTTTAATGCCGCTAACGCATAATCTTAACAGCAAATAATAATAGGGCTCCGGATGGAGCCCTTTTTCTTGGATTTCCCAACCTCACCGATTGAAAATACACGGGGCTTTACTATGTCTGAATCAGTACTTCAGCGACTAGAAGAACTAAAAGAGTCGTTGCATTACCACGCTGTGCGTTATTACGTGGAAGATAACCCAGAGATCCCTGATGCCGAGTACGACCGTTTAATGCGAGAGTTACTGGATATTGAAGCAGAAAACCCTGATTTAATTACCGTAGACTCGCCAAGTCAACGTGTGGGTGGACAACCTCTCTCTGCGTTTAGCCAAGTGACACATGAAGTACCGATGCTTTCGCTTGATAATGCGTTTGATGACAGCGAACTTGATAGTTTCCACAAACGAGCACAAGAGCGTGTAGGCACTCAAAGCGTTAAGCAATATTGTTGTGAGCCGAAATTGGATGGGTTAGCCGTGAGCTTGCTGTATGAGAACGGTGTGTTAGTTCAGGCGGCAACACGAGGCGATGGCACTACTGGCGAGAACATCACAGAAAACGTGCGTACGATTAAAGCCATTCCTTTAAAACTCAGAGGTAATGACTGGCCAAATCGTCTTGAAGTTCGTGGTGAAGTCTTTATGCCGAAAGCTGGGTTTGAAAAGCTCAATGAATTAGCAAGGAAGAAAGGCGAAAAAATCTTTGTCAACCCACGTAACGCTGCGGCTGGTAGCTTACGACAATTGGATTCACGCATTACGGCTTCTCGTCCGCTTAGCTTCTATGCATACAGTGTGGGCGTGGTGCAAGGTGCTGAATTGGCGGCAAGTCACTACGAACGCTTCTTGCAAATTAAATCTTTGGGATTACCAATGTGCCCGGAGACCAAGCGAGTTGAAAGCTTGGCGGATGTAAAAGCTTACTACCAAGATATCTTGCAGCGTCGTGATGCCCTTCCTTATGAGATCGATGGTGTCGTCATTAAAATTGACGATATTGCCGTGCAAGAGCGTCTTGGATTTGTTGCTCGCGCTCCACGTTGGGCGATTGCTTACAAATTTCCTGCTCAGGAAGAAATGACGACGCTGAATGAGGTGGAATTCCAAGTCGGTCGTACTGGTGCGATTACGCCTGTTGCTAAACTGGAGCCTGTATTTGTTGGCGGGGTAACGGTAAGTAATGCGACGCTTCATAACGCAGACGAGATAGAACGTCTGCAAGTTAAGATCGGTGACCAAGTCGTCATTCGTCGTGCTGGCGACGTTATCCCTCAGGTGGTGTCTGTTATTAAAGAACGTCGACCAGAAACGGTGCGAGACATTGTTTTCCCATGCCAGTGCCCGGTTTGTGGCTCTCACGTTGAACGTATTGAAGGGGAAGCCGTGACTCGCTGTACCGGCGGTTTGGTCTGTCAAGCTCAGCGAAAGCAAGCCCTCAAGCACTTTGTATCTCGTAAAGCATTAGACGTTGATGGTTTAGGTGATAAGGTTATCGAGCAGCTTGTCGACCGTGAAATGGTGAAAACACCGGCTGACTTATTCAAGTTATCGGCTGGAATTTTAACAGTGTTGGACCGTATGGGGCCTAAGTCTGCGCAGAACATTGTGAATGCGTTAGAAAAATCCAAAGAAACAACATTGCCTCGCTTTTTGTATTCTCTTGGGATTCGTGAAGTTGGCGAGACAACCGCCGCAAACCTAGCAAGGCACTTTAAAAGCTTAGAAGCGATTCAAAATGCAACGAAAGAGCAGTTGGTTGAGGTGCAAGATATTGGTGTGATAGTAGCTCAACATATCACGACATTCTTTAGCGAAGAGCAAAACCAAACGGTAGTTCAAGACTTACTCGAGCAAGGCATTCATTGGCCTGAAATTAGCGCGGCCGAACAAGAGGGTGAATTACCATTAGCGGGTAAGACGGTGGTATTAACGGGAACACTTTCTCAATTAGGTCGTACTGAAGCTAAAGAAGCACTCCAAGCTTTAGGCGCGAAAGTCACGGGCAGTGTCTCTAAGAAAACGGATATATTGTTTGCAGGTACAAGCGCGGGCTCTAAATTAACAAAAGCGCAAGAACTTGGTGTTGAGATTAAAACGGAGCAAGATTTAATCGAATTAATGAATTAATCCATATCAAAAAAAGTAAAAAATAACTAAAAGCCCCACAGGGTATGCCTGTGGGGCTTTTTCTTGCGCATAATTAAGTCGTTTTTTTCATCTATCTTAGAGTTTTAATCATTTCAATGATCAAGACCTATCCTTGAGTTATTCAAAGGGTTTTATCTTCTATTTTGCGACTTGCTTCATCTATAGTTTGTGCGTTTAAAGGTAACGTTTTGATATTGATAGGTTTATATAACTGCTAGGTAACATTGTTAAAAGTAAGATCTGGATCAACAACTTAGATGGAACTTTGGTGTGGCTCATATTTTTTTAGAAAAAAAATAAGTTCCATTTGGTTTTTTTTAGGTGCGAAGTTAGTCTTGTGCTCGTGGGTACACATTGTGTATGCAGTAACAAAAAAGAACCGAATTAATAATAATGAGGTTTGTTTAGGAATTGACTTCTCTCCTTCGGCGGCCAACTAAAGGCGAGATAGAAATTACAGCTATATCCATTTTTAGGAGTTTTTCCATGGACAAATTTTTTAAAGTATCTGCGATCACTGCAGCTATGATGGGCGCAGTCGCTGCCGCTCCAGCAATGGCGAATGATCCAGTTGGACCAGAGTATTCAGAAGCAGTTTCAGAGTTTTTCTCTGAGTCGACTATCAGCGGTAACCTTAACTTTTGGATGCGTGCTCGTGACCGTGGTAACGTAGATGCTAATGGTAATGACACTAAAAAGGTAACGAACCTAGACCACGGTTCTATCTTTGCAAACCTAGGCTTCAACTCTGGCTACGTTGGTGATGTTGCAGGTCTTGATGCTGTTATCTACAGCACATTTGATATGTGGCAAAACGGTGGTGCTGACCACGAAATGAACTTCTGGGGGGTAAACAACCCTTACGATAAAGAAGCAAAAGACAGCGCATGTTCTAATGTATGGACAGATTGTACTGACAACGGCGTTTCATTTTCTACAGTAGCGGCTAAGTTTAAGTTTGGTGAATCTGGTACTGCAAAACTGGGTTATTTCCAACCATCAGTACCTAGCTCCCTAGGTGTTAACTGGTCATTTGCTCCTGGTACATACCTAGGTGGCCAAGTTGGCGGCAACATCGGTGGTTTCGACTTAGGTTTGGTTGTTGCAACGGAATACAAAGCGCCTTGGTTTAAGTCCACTTATGAGTTCCAAACTACGAACGGTGAAGATGCAGGTACGCTGTACTCTGTAGGTGGTCGTTACACGCTAGACAATGGCATGTCTCTTGATGCGGCATATGGTGGCTTAACTGACGGTGATCGTTGGAATGCACACTTCAAAGTGAAAGGTACTACTGAGGGCGGTCTATACTGGTCTCCACAACTGTATATCGTTGATGACAGCGAGCAGTTCGATAGCACAGCATTCCAGGTAGCTTTATTAACTAGCATCTCTTCTGGTCAATACTCATACCGCGCTGAAGCAACGTACACGGGCGCAGATTCGGGTGATGCTAATGTCGTTGGTAACATGTCTTACCGTCTAACTAGCCAATATGGTGGTTCAAATGGTGCTTACGAAATCTGGTGGAACAACCGTTCAGACTTTAACCACGACGAAGAGCTAGCGGTATTTGGTTCTGTATCTCGTGACTTTTCTGACATCGGTGGTAAAGGCTTTAGTGGCGGCCTAAGTGCAGCTTACGGCTTTGGTTCATCTGCCCCTGGTGTGGATGATCTATCAGAGTACGCTTATAGCTTGTTTGCTAACTACGCAATTCAAGCTGGTGCGTTGAAAGATGCGAACATTAGCTTCTATTACACTAATTACTACAATGACACAAATGCTGGGAACTGGGCTCCATACACAAACCTGTTCCAAGACGAGGAAGATTTCAAACTAGCATTAACAATTCCTTTTACAGTTAAATAAGCGAACTGAATACTCTAAATGGTGTCTAAAAAGCTGAGCATTCGCTCAGCTTTTTTTGTATCCGAGGAGCTAATTATGAAGAAATTGCTTTTTATCCCTTTTATATTGTTAACTCTCCAAGCTTGTAATAGTACTCCCCAGACATCAGCAGAGTATTGGCATGGGCAAGGTGAACGTTTTGGTTCTAATGGCTACCAATACGACAATGATGTTTTAACTAACTTAAAAGAAAATGTCGATTTTGATGAGGATTCATACAAGGAAGGTTATGAGGCGGGTAGGGCAGCTTACTGTGATCCGTTTAAAGCATTTGAAAAAGGCATTCAAGGTATACGCTATACCAATCAATGTGAGGGGCAGACTCAAGAGGTTATGATCAAAGCAGAGTGGCAGAGAGGCTGGGATGCATTTATTGGTTCGGACTTTTATAAGTTTTAGACATATCAACCAACAACGTGTCAACGAAGTTTATCTAGTAAATTAAGCAGATAAACTTCGTTAAAAGCATTGAGAATATTTATTATTTAAATGTACCACCGTACATTCTACATAATTCTCTAGGTAGATGTTTGACTGTACCATCGCTAAATGTACACTCGATACCTGCACCAAAAACATGCCCCGCTGAATTTTGTGCCAAAGAAATTGGTGATGCAAAAATAAAGCACGCGATAAATAAAGCAATCTTTTTCATAACACATCCTCTTACTTACCAAAATAAACAGCATTTAAGTTAAATGCTATGCGTTAAGTATGTATAGGGACTTAAAAAGATCAAAAAATAATTCAATAGTATTTTATTTTTTTAAATTAAATTAGAAAGTATTTTTTAGTTCAATACGTTTCTATCTTATTGATTATGATATTTAGATAAAGAGGTTATTGATATTTAAGGAGAGGATGTTAATAATATCATGTTACTTAATTATTGTTGGATTTTAAATAAAATAATGAAATTAAAGAGTTTTTTAGATAAGCAGTAATGGAGCCGAGTTCGCTCCATTATTTTTGCATAATTTAATCAGACTCTGGCTCAATTATTAAAATTATGCCATCTACAGCAGTGATTTTTACGCGTGTGCCTGCTGGAAGTGCTCGCTCCGATTGTGCAGACCAAGTGGTATCGGCAACCTGAATTCGATTGAGTCCGATATTAAAGTCTTCTTCTATGGTGATGGTACGCCCTATGAGCTGCTTATATTTTTGGTTTAAGTCTCGCTCTTGATCTTCTTGTTTGTCTTTTGACCATTGTCGACGCCACCATAGCCAAGTTGTGATTAGGCTGAAAGTGGCAAAGCATAGCCATTGCAATTGCCAACTCATAGGAAGAACGGTAAGCAGAGCCCCGACAATAAGGGCTGAGAGACCAAGCCAAAGAAAGTAACCTACCGTGCCGAGCAACTCTACAGCCAGAAGGGCAAAACCGAATGCTAGCCAATGCCAGAAAGAGACACCTTCCAGTAAACTAAAAAAGTTCATAAGCTATTCTTTATTTTGTGGTTTAAACATCTCAGCAATACCAGCAACCGATCCCATTAGTCCAGTTGCTTCTAACGGTAGCATAATGATCTTACCATTTTCGGCTTGACCGATACTCTTGATCGCTTCGGTATAACCTTGTGCGATAAAGTAATTTACGGCTTGCATGTCACCTTTTGCAATCGCTTCTGAGACCATATAAGTGGCTTTCGCTTCTGCTTGCGCTGCACGTTCACGAGCTTCAGCATGGAGAATCGCAGACTGCTTCTCCCCTTCTGCTTTCAGAATATCCGATTGTTTATGACCTTCTGCTTTTAGGATCTCCGCTTGGCGAACGCCTTCAGCTTCAAGGATTTCAGCTCGCTTATTACGCTCTGCCTTCATTTGTGCGTTCATCGCTGCAGTCAGATCTGCTGGTGGTTGGACATCTTTAATTTCAATTCTCGTGACTTTTACGCCCCACGGATTTGTTGCTTGGTCGACGATAACAAGTAGTTTTGAGTTGATCATATCGCGTTGGCTCAGCATTTCATCCAGTTCCATGGAGCCTAATACGGTACGGATATTCGTGAGCGTCAGGTTTCTTATCGCATGCTCGAGGTCATTAACCTCATAAGCGGCTTTTGCGGCGTCAACGGCTTGGACAAAACATACCGCATCAATGACCACATTTGCGTTGTCTTTACTGATTACCTCTTGTGCAGGTATATCTAATACACGTTCCATCATGTTGATTTTATGACCGATTCGATCAATGAATGGAATAATCAAGTTTAGTCCTGGCTTAAGCGTAAGGGTGTAGCGGCCAAAACGTTCCACTGTCCAGTTATTTCCTTGAGGAACGGTTTTTATTGCGGAAGCAAGAATGACAACGGCAAGAACGACAAAAATACCGATGGTAATCAGTGAATCAATAGGCATGAGTTATTCCCTTAAGTGCATAATGTCGGATTCATTTTTACCTATTTATAGACAATAGACAATTGAAGTTCTGAGAACCTTAAGAGGTTATTGGGTTTTTTATATCACAAAGGCCGGAATATCCGGCCTTTTATTGAAGTTTTCGCTTTTCAGTAAGTTAGTACAGAATCGAATATAGCTGACGGCGATATTTGCTTGCTAACGCGTTGCCTTGACCTAGTGCGCTGAGAATATCCATAAAAGTCTTCTTCACTTCACCGTCTTGGGCTCCCAAGTCTTTTTTAAGAATATTCCAAAGTAGATCTAGCGCTTCTTCATCACGACCCACTTGGTTATATTGTACGGCAAGTTCACAAGCGAGTGCGAAGTTTTCCATATCTGCAGCATAGGTTTGCTCCAGTCGCTGCAATTCAGGGCTATCCGCGGCCTGTAAGTGCAGTTCGAGCTTTGCGATTAGGCTCTTGTAGTAGTTATCTTGGTATTCAAGTGAGATAGAGCCTAATAGCTCTTGGGCAACATCAAATTGTTTGGTTTCTAACAAACAATCTGCCATGGCTAATTTTACATCACCACGCTCTTGCAGCTCTTGTGGCAGAGTATGGATAATACTCAATGCTTGGGCATGTTCACCTTGCTGAAGAAGCTCGCTAACCTGCTTTAGCAGTTGTTCATCCGGGCTTGGTAAGTGTTTTTGCAACATAGTCGCAATGGCGTCAATAGGCTGAGGACCACCTAAACCATCAACGGCTTGGCCATTGACAAATAAAGCGATAGTTGGAAGTACTTGTACGCCAAACTGGGAAGCTAAGGCTGGTTGATCTTCACAGTTAAGTAAAGCAAGCGTAAATGCCCCGTTGTATTGTTGAGCCAGAGATTGTAACTCAGGGAGTACCTGTACGCTTTCTGGTTGAGTATTTGCCCAAAAGTGGATCAAAACAGGGGTGTTCATTGATCCTTCAAGTGTTTCGCGAAAGTTCTGTTCTGTTATCTCAACGATAAATGGGGATTGCATCAGAGTATCCTTGCTTTGTTTCTTGTCGTTGATTGTAGATATGGAGTTGATTTATGAGAAATTCAAGCAGTAGAAAAGAAAAACGCGACCTAAGCAGCGCTGTCGTTATAGCGCGCGAAGCTGCTATAAAAGTATAAAGCGTTCTCGAGGTGGATGGTGTGGTATCAAAATAGGATGAACATGGCCAACACTACACCCACACTAAGCCAGTTAAGCTGATTCAATGTCATTGTTGTCTCGCATTAGTACAAAACATAATGGGTGGCGGCGATACCAAATCTAGTCAAAGTTAAGTACTCAATTCGTATTATTGAGTGCAGAATTTTGTCTAGGAATTGATTCGTTTGGTTGAGGCTTTTTAACCTTCATGCTCATAATGACATCACATTATTACGCTAAAATTACATGACGACAAAAATCATGCGACTCGCTGCAAAATCTTATCAAGTGTGCGGGTTGGTAACACTCGTTTGAGTACCGAAAACAGTTTGGTTGGCATTGTAATACGATAACGAATTTTAGGAGAAGAGCTGGTTAATGCATGAAGAACCGGTTCGATACAGGCTGATGCGGGTAAAACAAACTTATTATTAGACTTATCGTTATCCAAACGTTTTTTTTGCCCTTCATAAGCGAGACGGTGCGGGCTGGACCCAACATCAATCCACTGTTCGAATGCTTTTAATGCATTGCTTCTAAATCGGGTCTCAATTGGACCTGGCTCTATCAATGCTACTTTGATGTTGGTATCGGCGAGTTCTAAGCGCAGTGTATCTGTCCAGCCTTCTAGTGCGAATTTCGATGCATTGTAGGCCCCTCGATATTTCATTGCAGCAAAGCCAAGCACGGAACTATTTTGGATAATACGTCCTTCGCCTTGTGAACGCATATGGGGGAGGACTTCCTGAACCAGTTGATGCCAACCAAAAAAGTTGGTTTGGAACTGGGCTTTTAAAGCCTCGGTCGGTAAATCTTCAAGGGCACCTGGTTGACCGTATGCGCCATTATTAAATAGTGCGTAAAGCTTACCGTTGGCTATTTTCAGGGTTTGTTCGGCACCAATACTGATGCTGTGGGGGTCATTGAGATCCAATTGGATACAGTTCAATCCTTCAGTTTGGAGCCGTTCCACGTCATGTTTATGCCGGCAAGATGCAATCACATGAAAGCCTTTCTTGTTCAGAGCATGCGCGCAGACATAACCAATTCCAGTGGAGCAACCAGTGATAAGAATCGACTTTTTCATAAATTTAGCTCACAGAAACGATGAATGAACCTCATCATTCATCAGCTTCGCTCTTGAAGCAAGTGCTTGAGTGCAGGCTCTATTCTGGAGTAGCTAAATTTAAAACCAAGTTCTGTAAGTTTTTTGGGTTTGGCTCTCATGCTATCGAATAATAAGCAGGCAGATTCGCCCATTGCGATTTCCATGACCCACTTCGGTGTGAAGAGAATGTGCGGCCGCTTTAGGGTTTTAGCGAGAGTGCTGCTGAAAATCCGGTTAGTGACGGGATGAGGTGCGCACATATTGAACGCACCGTGTGCATGAGAAGTTTCAAGCAGATACATGATGGCGCGAACCATATCGAGGATGTGGATCCAAGGCATATATTGATTGCCGTTTCCCAGTGGTCCGCCGACCCCAAGTTTATAAGGCAATAACATTTTCGCTAAAGCCCCGCCATGCTCTCCCAGCACCACGCCAGTTCGTAAAAAGCACACACGAGTCTGCTCTGACTTGGCTCTTTTGGCAATATGTTCCCATTGTGCGCAAACCACGTGCGGGAATTCATCACTGTTTACTTTGAGGCATTCGTCGAAAGGATGTTCTTGTTGATCGCCATAGTAACCAACAGCGGAACCGCTAATAAACACGGAAGGAGGTTCGGTGCTCGCGTGGATCAATTCAACGATTTTCTCGGTAATTTCCCAGCGGCTTTTGCAGATTTTCTCTTTTTGTTGGCGGGTCCATCTTTTGTCTGCGATAGGCTCACCCGCAAGGTTAATCACGGCGTCAATATGATTGAGATCGGCCAGGCGATCAAGAGAATCAAGGTATTCAATATTACCAAGATCAGTGTGTTGTAAGTGTTGTCTTGCGCGCTCAGGAGAGCGTGTGAGGAGCACCACTTGGTGTGTGGCGAGTAGCTTAAGCAACTCTGAGCCAATAAACCCAGTTCCACCTGTTAGTAATATTTTCATGGCATCTCTTTGAATGTACAACTATTACGACATTATAGTCGTTTTGTGCTTGGCTGATCATCTCTGCGCTTCTTATTTTGTTGATTCTCACGAAGCCGTAAAGCGCGCTATCTACTTCACATATTGAAAAAATGTAACTAAATGTTATTAGTGGAATGGGCTTGTTCACGGTAGGGGAAATGAATTTATGCCAAACTGAAAGAATCGCCAATGGAGCTGGTGTGGATAACAACAAACACGGCCAGCAAGGAGGACCAGTATGGAAGCATTTATCGCTCTCTTTAGAGCGCTGATGAATAGTACTCGAGACCTGCTACCTATTGTTATCGTCATCACTTTTTTTCAATTAGTTGTATTGCAAGAACCTCTTCCTCATCTTGCTTCCATTCTTTTTGGCTTATTGTTTGTCGTTCTAGGGCTTACCTTTTTTATTTTTGGTTTAGAGCTTGGCCTTTTTCCTATTGGAGAAAGCATGGCACAAGCGTTCGCGAAAAAGGGCAGTGTATTTTGGTTGTTGGTGTTCGCATTTTGTTTGGGATTTGGCACGACGATAGCTGAGCCGGCTTTAACCGCTGTTGCGGAAGAGGCCTCTGAGGTGGCTGCTGAAGGAGGGATGATCGCAAATTCAGAGCAGGCCATACAGGAATATGGTTTAGGCCTACGAGTGACCGTCGCGCTTTCGGTGGGGATTGCCATTGTTGTTGGAGTGCTGCGCATTTTAAAAGGATGGCCGATTCACTACATGATTATTGGAGGTTATGTGGGCGTCGTTGCATTAACGTGGTTTGCGCCTGAGTCGATAATTGGGATCGCTTATGACTCGGGCGGAGTAACCACATCAACGATTACCGTGCCTTTGGTGACGGCGCTCGGAGTGGGGCTCGCATCCGCAATTAAAGGGCGAAACCCCATGGTGGATGGCTTTGGGTTGATCGCTTTTGCTTCATTATTGCCGATGATGTTTGTCATGGTTTATGGAATGGTCGTGACATGATTTCGTTTGCGCACTTTACTGAGACATTGTTGTCGACGGTTCGTGATGTTATTCCCATTACGACCATTATTTTCGGGTTTCAATTGGCCGTATTACGGCGTCCGGTCAATAACCTCAAAAAGGTATTGTTGGGATTCTTTTATGTCATTTTGGGGTTGTCACTGTTTTTGCTTGGGCTCGAAATGGCGTTATTTCCGCTAGGGGAAACCATGGCGGCTCAGCTTACTGCACCTGATTTTTTACGTGAGTTTAAAGTGTCGGTTGGCCAGAGATTAATATGGGCTGATTATTACTGGGTTTACACTTTTGCCTTTTTTATTGGTTTTAGTACCACTATTGCAGAGCCATCGTTAATTGCGGTTGCAATAAAGGCAAATCAGGTATCGGGTGGCAGTATCAGTATTAATGGCTTACGAGTTGCGGTTGCACTGGGCGTTGCGATTGGCATTTCTCTTGGCAGTTATCGAATCGTCGTGGGAGACCCGATCCATTACTACATTATTGCCGGTTACATTGTGGTCGTGATTCAAACCTTCTATGCGCCTAAATTGATTGTTCCTCTCGCTTATGATTCAGGAGGCGTTACAACTTCTACAGTGACCGTTCCACTTGTGACCGCGCTGGGGTTGGGGCTTGCCTCGACAGTACCAGGGAGAAACCCAATGATAGATGGTTTTGGTCTGATTGCCTTTGCCAGTTTGTTTCCGATTATATCCGTAATGGGGTATGCGCAAATAACCCAGTGGCTGAATAAAGACACCTCGGAGGATGAATGAAATGCGCTTTAAATTGATACTTGCGTTTGTTGAAGACAGCAAAACAGACAAGGTGCTGGATGCGGCTCGCGATGCTGGCGCCACAGGTGCGACCGTTATTAATAATGCTCGCGGACAAGGCTTAAACCAAAAGCGAACTTTTTTTGGTTTAACGTTAGAAGTACAAAAAGATGTGCTGCTATTTGTGGTGGAAGAACATCTTTCACGACATATATTGGAAACCATCAATGAGGTTGGAGAATTTGACCGAGAGTCAGGACAGGGTATTGCGATTCAGATTGATATTGAAGACGCAGTAGGCGTCGCGCACCAAGTCGAGACGTTGACGAAAGTGGTCGAGGATGAGTTATGAGTAATCAAGAAATAGTCAGAGTTCGCGATGTGATGGCGGTTACTTACGTCATGGTCGATGGTTTAATGACGGTTTATGAAGGCATTACGCTCGCCAAAAAATATCAGGTTAAAGCGCTGGTGGTGAAAAAGCGCGATGATAATGATGAATATGGCATTGTCTTGATGAATGATATTGCGAAGAAAGTACTCGCAAATAATCGTTCTTCCCAGCGCACTAATATCTATGAAATTATGACCAAGCCAGCGTTGTGTGTCGCTCCTGATATGAATGTGAAATATTGTGCTCGTCTGTTTGAACGGTTTGGGATTAGCCGTGCTCCTGTCGTTGAAGATGGAGAAGTCATTGGCATGGTCAGTTATAACAATATCGTGATAAATGGCATGGTACGAGAGGAAGAGATGAATTTATATTTAGAACAATGATGCTTTTGAATGCGGAGACGAACAGTACGGTGTATGTCTCGTGGTGTTACTCCAGCTTTTAAATGGAATCAGTACGGCTCAGTCCTGGTTGAGCTGTTGTCAAAAAGCCGTAGAATAGCCTCATACTTTTTGAGGAGACGAAGTCGTGAAACTATTTTTTGCCTCAGATTTGCATGGCTCTTTGCCTGCAACCAAAGAAACCATCGAGTTGTTTCTTGCTTCTGGTGCTGAACACTTAATTCTGTTGGGTGACACACTCAATCACGGACCAAGAAATCCAGTTCCAGAAGGTTACAATCCGCCACAGGTTGCGGAGCTGTTGAACCAGTACAGTGAGAGCATCATTTCCGTACGTGGAAACTGTGATAGTGACGTCGATCAAATGTTATTGAACTTCCCTATGATGATGGATTACTCATGGGTGCTGCTTGAATCGGGTACGCGAATCTTTTTGACTCACGGCCATTTATACCATTCCACGAAACGACCGCCACTGCGAAAAGGTGATGTTATCGCTCATGGCCATACGCACATACCGGTTGCGGAGAGGCAAGAAGGTGTCGTGACCTTTAATCCAGGCTCAATGACGTTCCCACGTAATGGTTTACCGAGAAGCTTTGGTTTGCTGGATGAAGGCACTCTAACGGTGCAAACCCCAGAAGGTAAAGTACTGGCTCAGACAACCATTTAATTTGGCATAAAGTCGATGCATTTGAAAAAAGAAAGGCAAGGGAGCCGAGTGTTCCCTTGCCTTTCTTTTTATATTGACTGAGTTCAGGTTTTAGCCTCTGCATGACCTAAGTCGCGCTCAGGATCAATTATATCTCTTACTCGCTGTTTTAGTACTTTCGCTTCTGGGAATCCGCCGTCTTTTTTCCGCTCCCAAATCTGAATGCCATTACAAACAATCTCAAACCGACCACCTGTATCTGGGTGCAGACTAATGATTTCGATTTCTTCACTAAATGTGTGTAAGAGTTCTTGTGATAACCAAGTTGAACGCAACATCCAGTTGCACTGGCGACAGTAATAAATGTTGATACTCGCTTTTTCCATACCCCTTCCTCTGAGCGACCTCCAGCAAGAGTGAGAATACTTGGCCAGCCCATACGCAAAAACAAAGGGGCGTCTGCCCCTTATTATTCAAACAAAATTAGTTTTGAAACAGTACCGTAGAGCCGTGATTGAGGCTAGTGAGCAGCAACGTTTTTTCGTTGACAACGTCAATGCGACGACTTTGCTCCGCATCAAGTTTGAAAATTTGAGTGATCAAACGTAATTGCTTTTCAGAAAAATCTTTCGATTGAGAAGAGGAAATGTCTTTAAACTCAGAAGGCGATACGAGCAGATAGTTGTCACTCACTTCCCAATGGCCTTTTTCTGAAATATTAATGGTTGATTCTGCGGCCGAGCTTTGAGCGAAAAGCTTGATATTGGCTACGCGGATATAATTTCCGTTAGGCAGATATTTGACGTTAGATTCAACATTAACACGACGTAGTAGACCTACCGGATCATCGGGCAAATTATCTGATATGACGGTGACCATCGTCGATTGCCACTCATTCGAAGTGAGAACCTGTTCAACTTTTAAATCGCTATCCCAGTATAACCAAGCACTGAAAAGAACGGATACGGCCAAAACCGCAGATGCTACTTTTATCTTCATTCTGGCCTCCTTTACTTACATATATCGGCTAGGTCGTTTTGCTCGGCGAGAATACGCAAAGTCACGTTTTCATACGAATGTTGGCTGTCATGAATATAGTTCAGGATCAGTTGATTGTTTTGACCACCTGTCGCTATTACTTCAATCGGCATAGAGTCTTCTGCATGGTATTTAACATAGCGACTGATGCACTGCTCAATCGACGGTAGCCATTTATTAATTTGAGGGTGATTGACTGGCGTCATCACCGGCACTTTTTGGTATTCGCCGATCTGACGGAACTGAGACTCTGCCGGATTAGTGAATAACAATACACAGATCGGGAACAGCAGAGCGACTAGGACAATAACGCGAGAAAGCCAGTTGTTGTTCGTATGAGGCGCTGGTTTTGGCTGCGGCTCTGCTGGCTTAGTAAGCGGGTTAGCGTCTAACGTTGTTTCTGGAGTATATTCTGTCGATAAGGGCTCGTCAGTCATTTCAGCTTCAGAAACAGGAGCTTCATGGTCAGAAGTTTGTTGTTCCGCTTCTGTTGTAGAGTCAGCGGATAGTGGGCTCATGCGTTCAACAGAACAAATGAGTTGGTAGCCACGCTTTGGCACAGTTTTAACAAATTCTGGAGATTTTGTTGAATCTTTCAACATCTTACGCAGAGTAGAGATAGCTTGCGTTAGGCTTGAGTCATCCACCTCAAAACCTTGTTCACGCCAAACAAACTCGTGAAGCTCATGACGGGTTAAAATTTCGTTTGGTCTCTCTGCCAACATCAGGAGTATACGGCTTTCGTTGCTTCCTAATCGCACAATGTCGTTGTCGTTTTGTTGGTCAGCGAGCGAATTACTATTTGGGTCAAAGGTAAACCTTTGAGCAAGTAGAAATTTGGTGCCGATGTTAGTCATTTAGTTCTTCTTAGATGGATGATGTTGTAATAATAGTGATTTATATCACAAAATTACGTAGACGCATGGAATATGCGTGATGTTTTAGATGCTTTTAGTCGAGTAGGATAATTAAATTTTGCTAAAAAAACACCGTTTTTAGCAATATTGACCTTGAATTTACATTTGTCAGCCACATGTTACATGACATATCAGTAAGGCAATTTCCGGAGAGTTACACACTTCTCTCCATGGAAAAGCCGATTAGTTTAGATGTTATGGAGCAAACATGAGCGAAACCGTATCTCAAAACAAAGAAACGCGTGGTTTTCAATCAGAAGTTAAACAACTATTGAATTTAATGATCCACTCTCTTTACTCAAATAAAGAGATTTTTTTGCGCGAGCTGATTTCTAACGCATCAGATGCCTCGGATAAGCTGCGTTTCCAAGCGCTTTCAAACCCTGATTTATATGAAGGCAATGCCGAGCTTGGCGTTAAGTTGTGGTTTGATGAAAGTGCGAATACCTTAACCATCTCTGATAACGGTATCGGTATGAGCCGTGAGGATGTGATTGAGCACTTAGGTACCATTGCCAAATCAGGGACCGCGGAATTTTTCTCGAAACTATCCGAAGAGCAGGGCAAAGATTCACAACTTATCGGTCAGTTTGGTGTGGGCTTTTATTCTGCATTTATCGTTGCGGAAGCGGTGACCGTGCGCACTCGTGCTGCTGGCCTACCTGCAGAAGAAGCGGTTCAGTGGCATTCGACGGGTGAAGGTGAGTACACCATTGAAACCATTACCAAAGCGTCTCGCGGTACTGACATCGTTCTTCATATGCGTGACGAAGGTAAAGAATTCTTAAATGAGTGGCGTCTACGCGATGTGATCAATAAGTATTCGGATCACATAGGTATTCCTGTTTCAATCCAAACTGCCGTGCGTGATGACGAAGGTAAAGAAACGGACGAGAAAAAGTGGGAGCAAATCAACAAAGCTCAAGCACTATGGACTCGCAATAAATCTGAAATTTCAGAAGAAGAATACCAAGAGTTCTACAAACACGTATCGCATGATTTCGCGGATCCACTCGTTTGGAGTCATAACCGCGTAGAGGGTAAAAACGACTACACCAGCTTGTTGTACATTCCATCGAAAGCGCCATGGGATATGATGAACCGCGACCACAAGTCAGGTCTTAAGCTTTACGTACAACGTGTGTTCATTATGGATGACGCAGAGCAATTCATGCCGTCATACCTACGCTTTGTACGTGGTCTGATAGATTCAAACGATCTGCCATTGAACGTATCGCGTGAGATTCTACAAGACAACAAAGTCACTCAATCGCTACGTAATGCTTGTACTAAGCGTGTGCTAACGATGCTAGAGCGCATGGCTAAGAATGATGAAGAGAAATATCAATCATTCTGGAAAGAGTTCGGTCTTGTGATGAAAGAGGGGCCAGCAGAGGACTTCGCAAACAAAGAGAAGATTGCTGGTCTATTGCGCTTTGCTTCAACTGAAGTGGATTCTGCGGAGCAAACCGTGGGTCTGGCTGCTTACGTTGAGCGCATGAAAGAAGGTCAAGATAAGATCTACTACTTAACGGCAGACAGCTATGCGGCCGCGAAAAACAGCCCTCATTTAGAGCAGTTCAAAGCCAAAGGTATCGAAGTTATCTTAATGTACGATCGCATTGATGAGTGGTTGATGAACTATCTAACTGAGTTTGATGGTAAGCAATTCCAGTCAATCACTAAGGCTGGCCTTGATCTGAGTCAGTTTGAAGACGAAGCGGAAAAAGAAAAGCAAAAAGAAACGGAAGAAGAATTCAAGTCGGTCGTTGAGCGTGCAAAAACATACTTAGGTGATCGCGTCAAAGAAGTGCGTACTACGTTCAAGTTGGCTTCAACGCCAGCGGTTGTGGTAACGGATGACTTTGAGATGGGAACGCAAATGGCCAAGCTGCTTGCTGCTGCAGGCCAGCCAGTGCCCGAGGTGAAATACATCTTCGAAATTAACCCAGAGCATGAGCTGGTTAAGCGCATGGCAGATGAAGCCGATGAAGAAGCATTTGGCCGCTGGGTTGAGGTTCTTCTTGGTCAAGCGATGCTCGCGGAGCGAGGTTCAATGGAAGACCCAACGGAGTTTTTAAGCGCAATCAATACGCTTTTGACTAAGGTCTAACCGCCTAGCTACATCAAAAAGCTCGCACTTCGCGAGCTTTTTGTTTGTTGTCGCAAAAATTTGCATATCCGGTGTTGAGTTAGCAATCAATAAAAGGTGAAAGGGGACACTGTTAACATTCTTTAGTCTTAATTCACTTTTTGCTCATAGAACCTGTGGTAGAATTTGCGACTTGAATGTGAGTAATAAGGCGTGTATTTTTGCTCGCCTAAATGTTATACCGAAACTTATCGTTGCGAGTGCTTCTGAGGTTTAATATCTAGGAAGTCCGGCTATTGTGAGCTTCGGTATAAATCTTAAATATTAAAGAGGATAAATCATGCGCATCATTCTTCTAGGTGCTCCAGGTGCTGGTAAAGGCACACAAGCAAACTTCATCATGGAAAAGTACGGTATTCCACAAATCTCTACTGGTGATATGCTTCGTGCTGCTATCAAAGCAGGTACAGAGCTTGGCAAACAGGCTAAAGCTGTTATCGACGCTGGTCAGCTAGTTTCTGATGATATCATCCTTGGTCTTATCAAAGAGCGTATCGCTCAAGAAGACTGTGCAAAAGGTTTTCTGTTAGATGGCTTCCCACGCACTATTCCTCAGGCTGATGGCCTAAAAGAAATGGGCGTTGACGTAGATTATGTTATCGAATTTGACGTCGCTGACGATGTGATTGTTGAGCGTATGGCGGGTCGTCGTGCTCACCTTCCTTCAGGTCGTACGTACCACGTTGTTTACAACCCACCTAAAGTGGAAGGTAAAGACGATGTAACGGGTGAAGAACTTGTTGTTCGTGATGACGATAAAGAAGAAACGGTACGTGCTCGTCTAGGTGTTTATCACGATCAAACAGCACCACTTATTGATTACTACGGTAAAGAAGCAGCAGCAGGCAACACTAAGTACCTAAAATTTGATGGCACTAAGCAAGTTGCTGAAGTTAGTGCAGATATTGAGAAAGCACTCTCTTAATTTGCTGAAGTCAAAAAAATAATATTTTGATATATTGAAAGCGGCCCAAGTGGTCGCTTTTTTTATTCAGATGCTTGGTATGATGAACCTTTTCACTAAGTGATCGTACAATCCAAGCCGTTTACCATGATTAGGATGTTATGAAAGAGAATAATAAACAAGGTGTGCTCTTGGTTAACCTAGGAACACCTGACGAACCAACAGCTCCTGCCGTAAAGCGTTTTTTAAGTCAGTTTCTTCATGATCACCGAGTGGTAGACATGACTCGATGGCTTTGGTGCCCACTCTTACACGGAGTGATTTTGCCTGTACGTTCACCAAAAGTTGCTAAGCTTTACCAATCAGTTTGGATGGAAGAGGGCTCGCCTTTGATGGTGTACTCAAAACGTCAGGCAGAGAAGTTAGCTCAAAGGCTTAACATGCCAGTAGAACTTGGTATGACTTACGGCAACCCAAGTTTGCAATCTGGTTTCGAAGCATTGCTGGCTCAAGGTGTGGATGAAGTGATTGTATTACCTTTATACCCACAATACTCAGGAACAACGACAGCCGCCGTTTCTGACGGGATCACGAAAGCATTCAAAAGTTTACCAGTGATGCCAGCATTTAGTTTTATTCGCGATTACCATAATCACCCCCAATACATTGCTGCGCTGGCGCAATCTGTTCGAGATCACTGGCAAGAGCATGGCCAAGGTGAGTACCTACTGTGTTCATACCACGGTATTCCTCAGCGCTACGCAGATAATGGTGACATTTATCCTCTTCACTGTGAAGAGACTACGCGTTTATTGGGCAAAGCACTTGAATTAAATGAACAGCAAATAGGGATGACCTATCAATCCCGATTTGGCCGAGAAGAGTGGTTGCAACCATATACGGATAAGACACTTGAAACACTGCCAGAAAAAGGCGTAAAAAAAATCGATGTTATTACACCGGCTTTTTCTTCGGATTGCTTAGAAACGTTGGAAGAAATCTCAGAAGAGTGCCAAGCAATATTTCTTGAAGCCGGAGGAGAAAGTTTTAACTATATTGCTTGTTTAAATGATAATGCACTTCATATCGAGATGATGGCTGAACTCGTTCGTTCTAAGATTTAGCATAATCGCAAGATGCTTTGCATCTCGGTGCTTGAGCCAGTTTGGGTCAATACAAAAAGGGTCGCTGATGCGACCCTTTTTGTATTGTTTGCTAGAGCGATTAAGCAACCTGTACTTGTTGCTCTTCTACTTGCTCTGCAGTGCTGTTAGTGTTTTCGGCACCATGCATCCAACCAACCAGTGTATTGGAGAACAGGAGTAGGATCACACCACTGACGGTCGCACTTACCGCAATACCACTAAAGATAGCTAAAGCACCTAACTCACCCACGTGTGAACCGACATAACCCGCGACATAGTTTGCAATTGCATTACAACCAAACCATGCCCCCATCATCAGTGAAGCAAGGCGAAGTGGCGCAAGTTTTGTTACCAGTGACAACCCAATTGGTGATAAGCACAGCTCACCCAACGTGTGGAAGAAGAAGGCACCAACCAGCCAAAACATGGATGTTTTCGCGGCAGTATCACCACCTTGCTCTAGTACGGCACCAACCATACACAGAAAGCCAATCGCTAAGAAAAACAATGCCATTGCGAATTTCACGGGTGAGTTTGGTTCTCGCTTGCCCAGTTTGACCCACAGAACGGCTAGGACAGGAGCCAGCGTAATGATGAAAAATGGGTTCAATGATTGGAACCACGCCGCAGGAATTTCGAAGCTGCCGATCATTCTGTCCGTGTATTGTTGAGTATAAATGTTCATCAAGCCACCGGCCTGTTCAAAGCCAGCCCAGAACACAATGGTGAACAAGCTCATAACTAAAATAACTTTCAATCGATTTGCTTCTTCTTTTGTCAGTGGTTGCTTCTTGTTCGAGTGTTTATTATCGAGACCTCGTGTGGCTGCGGGTTCACGACCTATATTGCCTAACCAAGATTGAGCTAACCCCATTTGCATAACGAGACTGATCAGCATACCGATGCCCGCTGCGACAAAGCCAGCTTTCCAGCCATAAGAAGTCGTGACAGAACCTGAAATTACACCAGCGAGCAAAGCACCTATGTTGATCCCCATATAGAAAATTGTAAACGCGCCGTCACGACGGTTATCACCTTCATGATATAGGTCACCAACCATGGTTGAGATATTGGGTTTAAATAGACCATTACCTGCAATGAGTAGGCCAAGACCCAAATAAAAGCTATGCAGTGAGCCAATACCTAGAGCATCTGCTGGAAGTGCGAGGGTAAATTGACCGATTGCCATCAGAGCGCCACCCAGCAAAATCGAACGGCGTTGACCTAAGTAATTATCGGCAAGATAACCGCCAATAAGAGGAGTTATGTACACAAGTCCTGTATAGATGCCGTAAAGATCCAATGCATCTCTGGTTGACCAACCAAGGCCGCCATTCATTGTTGTGTCAGTAAGGTAAAGTACTAGAATGGCGCGCATTGCGTAGTAAGAAAAGCGTTCCCACAGTTCAGTACCGAACAATAAGAACAAGCCACGAGGGTGGCCGAAATATTGATGTTGGTTTGACATAAGGTCTTCTAATAGTAGTTATTACATTTTTAACGACTTTTACGTATACATCGCAATTCAACGACTGACAAACAATAAAATTTCGCTTAATGACCAAAGGTGATTATTAAGTCTCTGTTTTTGAGTGTTTTTATAGATTATATGGTGGTGATTTGGTCGTGTCACAAACTTAATTTTCATTTTTGACTATGGACTTGTTGCCGTAACCTTTTGAAAAGCATCTCTTATACGATCAATGTATCATCATAATCTTTGTCGATAGTTTGAATGGCAATGACGCACCTTTGGCTTAATGCTAGGATAAACAAAATTATAATTGGCTAGAATAAGATGAAGCGTTGGTATCTACTTTATTGTAAACGTGGGGAGCAAGTTAGAGCGAAAAAGCATCTTGAAAATCAAGGTGTTGAGTGCTTTTACCCTACAGTCGAAGTTGAAAAGATTTTGCGTGGGAAAAGGCAGAAGGTCGAAGAGCCGCTGTTCCCTTGCTATGTTTTTGCACATTTTGATTATGAGCAGGGGCCGAATTTTACCTCTGTTCGATCGACTCGCGGCGTTGTTGACTTTGTTCGGTTTGGTGCACAACCAAAAGAAGTGCAAGACGACTTAGTGTCCGAATTGATACAGTTGGAAAAATACTGTAACGACAACACTGCTTCAGAGTGCATGCCAAGGCCCGGTGACCAAGTTAGAGTGAAGAGCGGTCAGTTTGCAGGTATTGATGCCATCTTCCAAGAACAAGATGGTGAGAAACGGTCGATCATGCTGGTAAAAATGATCACCAAGCGAGTCCCCGTCAGTATCAAGAACAATGATTTAGATTTAAAATAACCAATGCTGCCAATGCCGAATCATAATCTGGAGCTATAAATGGCCTAGAGCTTGGTTCGATTGGTATAAATCAAGCAGAGAAGCTAATGCTCCTCTGCTTGATTTTATTATATTTGTTAAGAGTCAGATTTGTTCCCCAACGCTGGTGATTTAGTATGCGTCGTTGTGAACGGTTTGTATGGCACGGCCTGATGGGTCAACACAGTTTTGGAATGATTCATCCCACTCAATGGCTTTTGCTGACGAACAGGCGACGGAAGGACCACCTGGCACACACTCAGCCGCTGAAGGTAGTGGGAATAGCTCTTCAAAGATCTCGCGGTACACGTAACCTTCTTTTGTGGTTGGCGTGTTGTATGGGAAGCGGTATTGAGCCGTTTCCATCTGCTGATCCGTCACTTTTTGTTCTGCGACTTCTTTCAACGTATCAATCCAGCTGTAACCTACGCCATCAGAGAACTGCTCTTTTTGACGCCATGCGATTGATTCAGGCAAGTAGTGCTCAAAACATTCACGTAGAATGTGTTTTTCCATCTTACCGTTGCCACACATTTTGTCCGCTGGGTTCAGACGCATTGCAACATCAATAAACTCTTTATCTAAGAACGGTACTCGGCCTTCAACACCCCATGCCGCTAGCGATTTGTTTGCGCGCGCGCAGTCAAACATGTTCAGAGCAAGCAGCTTACGTACCGTTTCTTCGTGGAACTCTTTCGCGTTAGGTGCTTTGTGGAAGTACAAGTAACCACCAAAGATTTCATCAGCACCCTCGCCAGAAAGCACCATCTTAATGCCCATTGCTTTAATTTTACGACCCATTAAGAACATAGGCGTGGATGCGCGGATAGTGGTCACATCATAAGTTTCGATGTGGTAAATCACGTCACGAATCGCATCGAGGCCTTCTTGAATCGTGTAAGTCATTTCATGGTGAACCGTACCAATTTGGTCGGCCACTTCTCGGGCGGCTTTTAAATCTGGTGCGCCCTCTAAGCCAACAGCAAAAGAGTGCAATTGAGGCCACCATGCTTCTGACTTTTCATCATCTTCAATACGCATTGCCGCAAAGCGTTTCGCTACAGCCGATGTGATTGATGAATCTAGGCCACCAGATAGCAACACACCATATGGAACGTCAGTCATCAGTTGTCGCTTAACCGCTGCTTCAAGTGCTTCTGTTAATTCTTCCTTGCTGGTGGCGTTGCCTTGCACAGCTGCGTACTCATTCCAATCACGAATGTAATAGCGTTGTGGTGCTGAGTCTTTAGAACTGTAGTAACTGCCTGGAGGAAATTCGCTGACTGTTTTACAGACTGGTACAAGCGCTTTCATTTCAGACGCAACATAGTAGTTGCCGTGCTCGTCGTGACCTTGATAAAGAGGGATAATCCCAATGTGATCACGACCTACTAGGTATTGGTCTTTCTCCTCATCGTAAAGGACAAAGGCAAAGATGCCGTTCAGTTCTTCAAGTAGGTCGACACCCATGTCTTGGTATAGCGCCAGAATAACTTCGCAGTCTGAGTCTGTTTGGAAATCGTACTTGCCTTCGTAGCGTGCACGGATTTCTTTTTGGTTGTAGATTTCACCATTTACTGCAAGGATGAGTTTTTTATCAGGGCTGTATAGCGGTTGAGCACCACTATTTAAACCAACAATTGCTAAGCGCTCGTGCGCCAAAATTGCACGCTCAGAAGCGTAGATCCCAGACCAGTCTGGACCGCGATGACGAAGTTTTTTCGACATTTCTAATGCGATAGGGCGTAATGCAGCTGCATCACTTTTAATGTCTAAAATGCCAAAGACTGAACACATACAACATCCTTTTTAAACAAGATAATTTTTAATCGGTATGGCTTCAATTTGCCACTTTCAGTAAAAAAAGCAACGTTTTGTGATTATAAAAATAATAAAAAGCCTTTATGATTAGATTTAATTTAAAAATAACCTTGTTTTGGTGAATGAAATCAAAGTTCGGTATGGAAAGTGAACAAAAAAGCCTTTCTAATATTAGAAAGGCTCAAGGAAAATATTAATATCACTACCTATTTTTTTGCGTGAATGTCGGTTCAAGTTGTTGGCAGACATGCCGAGCAAATCCGCTGCCTGCCTCACTGTAAATGTTGAACGCGGCATCAACTCCATTTTCTAATAAACCTTCAAGCTGATCGGGGTATTCGGCAATAGCTGCAATTTGGCCTTTATAATGTCGACGCTGCAGCTGCTCTAGTGCTGTTTGGTTCCCTTGGTGATGGGGCATAGCAAGCAGCACCAGTTTTACATGACCAGTGTCTAAAATTCGCTCCCAAAAATCAGGATCAGTAGCATCACCTGAAATAACATTGCGCCCCTCAGAGCGGTGTTTTTGCGCGGCGTCTTCACGAATTTCTATGCCGAGTGAAATTTTGCCGTAACGAGTGTGTAATTCATCGTAGGCGCCGGTGCCGATTCGACCCATACCAAGAATCAGTACTTGAGCATGACCTGGGTTGATTAGTTGGTCGCGCTGATTGAGCTTTTCTGCCGCAGTTTCTTGCAGCCATTTACCTGAGTGCTGATAAATTTTGTGGCCTAAACGGTTGAGTGGTGCAGAAATGATAAAGGATAGTGATACAGCGACAGCAATTGCGGCCAGAATATCACTCGGCATCCAGCCCATTGTGTATGCCAAGCCAGCCACAATTAAGCCAAATTCGCTGTAGTTGAACAACGACAATGAGGCGAGTAAAGAGGTACGAACTCGAAATTTAAAGTAATTGAGCGTTACGAAGTACAGTAGCCCTTTTATTGGCAGCAACAAGATAAAGAGTAATGCGAGTGCGACCCCAGTGAAGCTGAGCGAAGCCGACAAACCTATGTTTAAGAAAAAACAGACTAAGAACAGCTCTTTCATGTTAAATAGTGATTTCGACAATTCTGAAGCTTTAGGATGACCGGCGAGCAGCATACCTAGAATGAGGGCACCGAGATCTGGCTTCATGCCTACCAGTTCAAATAGTCCCGCTCCGACGACAAGTGCGAAGAAGACGCCGAATAGTACCAGCATTTCGCCGTGTCCGACTTTATCGAGCAGTTTATAGAAGAGTGGACGCAGTAAAGGAAGCGCAAACAAGCCAATTGCATACCATTCTGGGATCTTACCAGTAGAGACTGTAAGAAAAATTACGGCAAAGATGTCTTGCATGACTAAGATACCGATTGCAAGCATCCCATAGGTTGCATTCATTTCCCCTTTTTCTTGCAGTATTTTTACAGCAAAAACGGTACTAGAGAATGAGAGGGCAAAGGCCAGAAGCAAAATTTGGCCATTGTCCATGCTGGCAAGCGAGGTCAGACCTAGCAGTTTTAGGCCTGAAAGCGCCAGCGCAAAAAAAGCGGTTGAAAGTAGATTATGTGCAGTCGCTCCTCCCCAAATCTCTTTGGAAAGCAGTGTTTTTACATCGAGTTTAAGCCCGATAGTAAAAAGGAGGAGGGTAACCCCGAGATCAGCAAGAGTGACGATAACATCATTGCTTTGATAACCGAATGCATGTAACCCAAACCCCGCTAATAAAAAGCCGACGAGGGGAGGAAGAGTGCATTTCAGTGCAATAAAGCCAGCTAAAAAAGCGGTTGTAATTAAAATAATTTCCATACTATTAAGCGAGATTCCTGATCGACAAAAACGGGCTGTGAAAACACAGCCCGAGATTGTAACTCAATTAGTTGTATAAGCTTAGTCTTCTAGTAACTTTTGTAACAAAACTCCGTTCAACATGGCACGCTTGATCATTGCGAATGCGCCCATTGTTGGATGTTTATCAATATGTGAGGCAACAATAGGAAGATCGTTATGGAAAGTTTTTAGTGACTGATTGGCTACGTTACGTTTAATTGCTGGAAATACAATCTCTTCTGCGGCAGTAATATCACCTGCAATAATAATTTTTTGAGGGTTAAACAAGTTGACAGTAATTGCTATCGCTTTACCTAATTGATTGCCAACGCGCACAAGACTCTGTTTTGCGAGTTCATCTCCACTCACTGCGTGCTTACAAACATCTTCAATCGTGATGTTCTCGACCTCAGTAAGGCTTGATTCATACCCTTGAGCAATCAGTTGTGTTACTCGCTGAATAATCGCAGGGTTCGCCGCCACTGTTTCTAAACAGCCAAAGTTGCCACACTGACATTGTTCACCAAGAGGATCGATTTGGATATGGCCGATTTCGCCAACGTTTCGGTTAAAACCAAGGAATACTTGACCGTTGACGATAATACCAGCGCCAGTTCCACGGTGGACGCTAACTAAAATTGAGTCCTGACAATCTTGGCTTGCACCAAAATAATGTTCTGCCAGCGCCATTCCACGCACGTCGTTACCGACAAAACATGCGGTACTGAATTTCTCGGCCACGATTTCACCAAGAGCAAGGTTGTCGATGTCGGTGTTTGGCATGTACTCAACCACACCTGTCGTTGGGTTAACCAAACCTGGTAGTGTAATGCCGATTGCAATGAGTTGATCTATTTTGTCTTCACAACGATTTACGAATCCTTTTAAAAGCTCAATAAGTCCGGCGATCAGGTCTGCTTGGTTGGTGTAGTGAAGTTCATATTGATCTTCAGCTATCGCTGTGCCACCTAAGTCGTACAAACAGAATTGCACGTAGTCTCGGCCTAAGCGAACGGCAACAGAGTGGAAGGGTTTGACCTCCGTGGTCAACGAAATCGCTCGTCGACCACCAGTCGAAGCTTGTTGAGCGACCTCTTTAATGAGGCCGCGCTCTAAAAGTTGGCGGGTTATTTTGGTAACACTGGCTGGTGCGAGTTGACTCACATCCGCAACTTGAATGCGGGAAATAGGACCTTGCTGATCTATCAGTCTATATACCGCAGCGCTGTTAAGCTGTTTTACTAAATCTACATTACCAATCTGTCCGCCATTCATGCTTAATTTTGCTCGTATTGTCCGTTAACTATCGTCGCTTTGACATTGAAGTCACGATCGAAAATAGTCAGGTTTGCCACCATGCCTTTTCGAACTCGGCCTAGTCGATCCTCAACACCAATTGCGGTTGCTGGGTACAAAGTAGCCATTCGTAGAGCTTCGTCTAAAGCGATCCCCGCGTGCTCAACTGAATTCTGAACTGCTTCAATCATAGTCAGAGCTGAACCGCCTAGTGTGCCATTTTCATCCACACACTTACCATCTCGGTAATATACTTTCTTACCGACAAAAATAAAGTGATCAATGTTAGCACCTGCTGGAGCTGTGGCATCCGTCACCAAAATGAGCTTTTCACCTTTAATTTTATGAGCAATTCGGATGTTAGCGTAGTCGACGTGGAAACCATCAGCGATAATGCCAGCATAAACTTCAGGAGTATCGTATATTGCACCAACAACGCCAGGTTCGCGGCCCATCATTGGCGTCATAGCGTTAAAGAGGTGTGTAGCGAAAGTAATACCAGCTTCAAAGCCTTTACGCGCTTCTGCGTAGGTTGCATTAGTATGGCCAATAGAAACGACAACTCCGGCTGTTTTCAGACGAGAAACATGTTTAGGGTCGTTTTGTTCTGGCGCCAGCGTTACTTTGGTAATGATGTCGGCGTTTGAGCAGATAAGATCAATCATTCCTTCGTCAGAAGGACGGATAAAATCGACATTGTGAATGCCTTTTTTCGCAACGTTAAGGTAAGGGCCTTCTAAGTGGAGACCTAGTGACTGATTTTTGAATTTGTTGTGGTATTCACGAGCGGCAGAGATAGCCGCGCGCATATCTTCATCGGAAGATGTGATAAGCGTAGGGAGAAAACTCGTGCATCCGGACTTAAGATTCGCTTCATACATAATTTGCATCGTTTCTGGTGTGATAGCGTCATTTAACATTACCCCACCACATCCGTTAAGTTGAAGATCAATAAAGCCAGGGCAGAGGTTTGCCCCCCCAAATCTTGAATTGTGGTGCTTTGTGGTAGTTCGGCAACAGGCACAATAGATTGAATCAGGTCGTTTTCGATGATGACCGCGTGATCGGTAAGAACATCACTACCGGTATAGATTTTACAATTACTTAGCGCGTACATAGTCAGCTAGTCCTTATAGATGAGAATTCAATTTCTGTATCGTTACCTAAGTGGTGATTACATGAGCCTTGTGGATACTTAGTTTGTATCACTGAATTAGATAACGAGTTAAATGCAGCAAGTTGCGTTTTTTTCGATGATATTTTTAAGGTAACTAACTGAAAATTTAATGAGTTATTTGTTTTTTTATGATTCTTTTTCAGAGCGAAGTTACGGTGAGTTACTTGCCTAAATACCAAAATAACACCGATTCTGCTTTGCATAAAGTGCGAGAATATTATCTCTAAAACACCATTCTTTTGTATAATAAAATAAGTTTTATGATCTCGCTAGCAAAAACCTTCTGAAAGGGCAAGTTCAGGTGATTATGATCACAAACAGTGAGCTTTTAATTTGCGGGGCAAAATTAATATCATAAACTGAGCATGACTAAATTGGACGACTAAAATAAGTCATTCAACATAACATCTAATCCTATAGGGGGAACTAAAGGTGAATATTCTCGGATACTTCCAGAAGGTGGGTAAGGCGCTTATGGTGCCGGTCGCCACACTTCCTGCAGCAGCAATACTCATGGGTATTGGCTACTGGATCGACCCAAATGGCTGGGGCGCGAACAGTGCACTTGCTGCATTTCTTATTAAAGCTGGTGCAGCAATTATTGACAATATGTCAGTATTGTTCGCTGTTGGTGTTGCTTACGGAATGTCTAAAGACAAAGATGGCGCCGCTGCACTTTCAGGCTTCGTGGGCTTCTTAGTTGTCACAACGCTTTTGGCCCCTGGTGCAGTAGCACAAATTCAAGGCATTGATCCAAGTGAAGTATCGGCTGCATTTGGTAAAATCAATAATCAGTTCGTAGGTATCTTGGTTGGTATTGTTTCTGCTGAATTGTACAACCGTTTTTCTCACGTAGAGCTGCACAAAGCACTGGCGTTTTTCTCTGGTAAGCGTCTTGTACCGATCCTAACTTCTTTTGCTGGTATCGTTATTGCGTTCATTTTAATGTACGTTTGGCCATCAGTTTACGGCGGTCTGGTAAGTTTTGGTGAAAGCATTCAAGGTATGGGTGAAGCAGGTGCAGGTGTTTACGCATTCTTCAACCGTCTTCTAATTCCTGTTGGTCTGCACCATGCACTAAACTCAGTGTTCTGGTTTGATGTTGCTGGTATTAATGACATTCCAAACTTCCTTGGCGGTGCGAAATCATTAGCTGAAGGCACGGCAACGGTAGGTGTTACGGGGATGTACCAAGCAGGCTTCTTCCCAATCATGATGTTTGGTTTACCGGGTGCTGCTCTAGCGATGTATCATACTGCGAAATCAAAGAATAAAGAGAAAGTGGCATCTATCATGATTGCGGCTGCGTTTGCTTCATTCTTTACCGGTGTAACAGAACCACTTGAATTTGCATTCATGTTCCTTGCTCCAGGACTGTACGTTCTTCACGCAGCATTGACTGGTGTATCAGTTTATATCGCGGCATCAATGCAGTGGATTGCAGGTTTCGGTTTCTCTGCTGGTTTAGTCGACTTAGTATTGTCAACTCGTAACCCGCTAGCAGTGAACTGGTACATGCTCATTGTACAAGGTCTTGGTTTCTTTGCGGTTTACTACTTCGTGTTCCGTACAGTGATTGTTAAGTTTGGTCTTAAAACACCAGGACGTGAAGATGATGAAGAAGTTTCATCTAATAACGTGGTTGGATCAAGCAGTTCTTCTGAGCTTGCTCGTCAATACTTGAAAGCACTTGGCGGTCATGACAACCTAAGTTCTATCGACGCCTGTATTACTCGTTTGCGCCTTTCTGTGAAAGATATGAGCGTTATCAATGAGAAAACTCTGAAAGATCTTGGAGCTATGGGAGTTGTGAAGCTTGGTACAAACAATCTACAAGTTATCCTTGGTCCATTAGCAGAGATTGTTGCTGGTGAGATGAAGAATGTATCAAAAGATGAAGACTTAAGTGGTGTCCAGCTACCAGCTTAACTGTTTAATAGTGGTGTGATTGTTTGTTATTATAGTATTGCAGACACTTGATACTACAACATTGAAAAAGGCCTCCTCAGGAGGCCTTTTCTTGTTTTGGCACTTTGAATCTGCTGTGCTTTCGCATTAATTCGATAAATATTGTCGTTTTAGCGCGAGTTCTTGTTGTTTAATTGGTTAGAATTGTGGATCATTAGAAATAATGCGCTCTGCAAAGCCGTGATTGGATGTAGAGTTCCGTTTTCTCTGACAATACTATTATTTTGAGGTGCTATAGATGAGTGAAGCTGATGCTCGTCCATCAAACTTTATTCGCCAGATCATTGATAAAGATCTAGCGGATGGCAAACACACTAGCGTGCATACTCGATTTCCGCCGGAACCAAATGGTTATCTGCATATCGGTCATGCAAAGTCTATCTGTTTGAACTTCGGTATTGCTCAGGACTACCAGGGTCAATGTAATCTACGTTTTGACGATACGAACCCTGAAAAAGAAGACATCGAATACGTTGAGTCTATCAAGAAAGATGTAAACTGGTTGGGCTTTGAGTGGAGTGGTGAAGTATGTTACTCATCAAACTACTTCGATAAGCTTTACGAATATGCAATTGAATTGATTAACAAAGGCCTAGCGTACGTAGATGAGCTAAGTCCAGAGCAGATTCGTGAATACCGTGGTACGCTGAAAGCGCCAGGTAAACCTAGCCCGTACCGTGACCGTTCTGTTGAAGAAAACCTAGTGCTATTTGAAAAAATGCGTGCAGGTGGATTTGAAGAAGGCAAAGCATGTCTTCGTGCTAAGATCGACATGGGCTCTTCATTTATGGTGATGCGTGATCCTGTGCTTTACCGTGTGCGTTTTGCGACTCACCATCAAACAGGTGATAAGTGGTGCATTTATCCAATGTACGACTTTACGCATTGTATCTCTGATGTGCTTGAAGGCATTACGCACTCTATTTGTACGCTAGAATTCATGGATAACCGTCGTCTTTATGATTGGGTGCTAGACAACATCACGATTGATTGCCGTCCACACCAGTATGAGTTTAGCCGTCTAAATCTTGAATACACAGTGATGTCCAAGCGTAAGCTTAACCAGCTAGTGACAGAAAAACTGGTAGATGGTTGGGATGACCCACGTATGCCGACGGTATCTGGCCTACGTCGTCGTGGTTTTACACCAGCTTCAATTCGCGAATTTTGTAAGCGCATTGGTGTAACAAAACAAGAGAATATGATTGAGTTCAGTTCTCTAGAATCTTGTATTCGTGATGACCTAAACGAAAATGCACCACGTGCCATGGCAGTATTGGATCCCGTTAAGGTTGTTATCGAAAACTTTAAAGAAGGCGCGGTAGAAACGCTGACGGTTGCTAATCACCCAAACAAACCTGAAATGGGTGTGCGTGAAGTGCCATTTACGCGTGAATTATGGATCGAGCGCGATGATTTCCGTGAAGAAGCAAACAAAAAGTACAAGCGTTTGGTTCTAGGTAAAGAAGTGCGTCTACGTGGAGCTTACGTGATTAAGGCAGAGCGCATTGAGAAAGACACAGAAGGTAATATTACGACTATCTTCTGTTCTTACGATATGGATACGCTAGGTAAGAACCCAGAAGACGGGCGTAAGGTAAAAGGTGTGATCCATTGGGTCTCGGCTGATAAGGCATTACCTGCTGAAATTCGTCTATATGATCGTTTATTTACCGTTCCAAACCCGGGCGCAGCAGAAGATTTTGCTTCTACAATCAACCCTGAATCTTTAGTTGTGATCAATGGTTTGGTCGAGCCTAGCCTAGCGTCTGCAGAAGCAGAGAAAGGCTATCAGTTTGAACGTACAGGTTACTTCTGTGTGGACTCGAAAGATTCTTCAGCAGATAATCTAGTATTCAACCGTACGGTTGGTCTACGTGATACATGGGCAAAGATAGAGAATCAATAATCTCATAAATGCTAATACTAATAAAAATGCCAGCTACTGCTGGCATTTTTATTATCGGAATCATATTTATAGATTGTAAGAAACAAAAAACGCCAGCAGTAGCTGACGTTCATTTTAAGTCTATAAGCAATTATTTTGCTGATTTGTGTGCATTTGGATTGTCTTTACAACCACCGTCACGACACTTACCGTACAAGTATAGGCTGTGATTTGTTAACGTTACATTGTACTTAGCTGCAATCTCACGTTGACGTTCTTCAATTACTTCGTCAGAAAACTCAATAACTTCACCACAGTCTAGACAAACTAGGTGATCATGGTGATGTTGAGTCGATAATTCGAAGACTGACTTACCACCTTCAAAGTGGTGGCGAGTTACGATACCAGCATCATCGAATTGGTTTAGAACTCGATAAACAGTTGCTAGGCCAATTTCTTCACCTAGGTCAATCAACTTTTTGTACAAATCTTCAGCACTGATGTGCTGGCAGTCTGGCTGCTGAAGTACTTCTAGAATTTTTAGCCTTGGAAGGGTTACTTTTAAACCCGCATCCTTCAGCGCCTGATTATTATCTGACATATACTTTCCCGTTGGATCATCTGCAGCGATTTAACAGAATTTAATCTGATTACCATTATAGGATAAGCGCTGAGAACATTAAACCACGAACTTCAAAGGGTTAATAGATTCTTTTTGTAAATTGGAAACTCGTCGATTATATTACAGATCTGACCAGTTACAAATTTATAACATGAGCTTAGGGAGGGCACGGATCGTAATGAATAAGCGACTTGCAAAGGTATACAAACCAGGGATTGTAAAACTCTCGTTGAATATTTGGCCCCCATTCTGGGGAGCTGGAATTAAAATCTTACATATTTCTGACGACTTTCGAACAGTGAAGGTGCGTTTGAAGCTTCGCTGGTGGAATAAAAATGCCAACCGGACCCAATATGGTGGCAGTATTTTCTCCCTCACTGATCCAATTTATTCACTTATGTTGATGGGCATTTTACGCGAAGAATATTACGTGTGGGATAAACAGGCGAGCATCAATTTTATCAAGCCGGGGGTGAGTGATTTATTTGCAGACTTTGAAGTTACGGAAGGGATGCTGGAAGATATTTATCAAATAACACGCAATGGAGAAAAGTGCTTTCCGGAATTTATTACTCATGTCAAAGATAAGCAGGGTAATGTCGTGTCTGAGGTTCAGCGCAAGCTCTATGTAAGAAAGAAACCGGAGTATCGTGAAGAGGAAGAACTCAGCAATGCTCTGTAATAAGTGCATACAAAAAGACCTCCAAGTGGAGGTCTTTAAAATGCTTACTCAGCCTTCAAGTTCTGCTAGGCACATTTCTTCGTAAATCTGTTTAACCCAGTTCTCTACACGTTCGTCCGTCAGTTCCGGTTGACGATCTTCGTCAATACATAGGCCTACGAATTGGCTCTCATCACCCTCAACAAGTGCTTTCGATGCTTCAAATTCATAGGTGTCAGTTGACGTATGGCCAAGGATTGTTCCACCTTTAGACTCAACGATGTCGCGTACTGTACCCATCGCATCACAGAAGTATTCTGCGTAGTCTTCTTGATCGCCACAGCCAAAGATAGCCACTAGCTTAGTAGAGAAATCGATCTGCTCAAGCTCAGGGAAGAAGTCATCCCAATCACATTGTGCTTCGCCGTAGTACCAAGTTGGGATACCTAAAAGGAGAAGATCAAAGTTATCGATGTCCTCTTTGCTGCTTTTTGCGATGTCTTGAACGTGAACTAAGTGCTTACCTAGTTGCTTTTGAATCATCTTTGCAACGGCTTCAGTATTACCTGTGTCGCTACCGAAGAAGATACCTACACTTGCCATAGAGTCTATACCTTTACATTGTTTGTTATTGGCGATGGTACTGAGGGTTTAACCTAACCCTGAGCCTTCCCAAGTTAGCTGAATTACACCTTTTGCCACAAAACCAGCACAGCCTAGGAAAAGGACTAACCATACAATACGACGACCAAAAACAGGTACATTGCCTTGCTTTAGCACATCTTTTATCGCCATCCCGATGAAAAAGAAGATAGCAGCAAAAAGAAGATCGAGCCCAATAGACTCGAGCATATCCATATAGTCGTAAAGCATTTTAGCCCTTCATGCCGAAAATTCTTGGGCGAACTATACCACTGTTAAACGGTAAAGTTAATGCACTACAAGAAGGGTTATTTCAATAATCTATCGTTGCTTTCCGATTTTGTTAACTCGAAATGTATTTCCGTATCACTCTCATTACTTCAGCGGGTTTTTCTGCATGCAACCAGTGACCTGTGTTAGCGATAATATGTGCTTTCGCTTGCTTGAACTGCTTTTGTACCGCTGGTTGGTGCTCTGGCATTAAGTAATCGGAATCACCACCTTTGACAAACAGTGTTGGTATTTCTGTGGGAAGGATTTCCTGCCAGCCAATAATTTCTGTGTAATTATTAAAAAGGTTTTGTACGTTGAACCGCCAGTCCATTTTATCGCCATTTTTGTAAAGAGATTTAGAAAGAAATTGCCTCACAGCATCAATGTCAATATGTTGAGCAAGAATATCCATCGCTTGTTGACGGTTGGTAGGACTGTCTTTGATAACGGCATGTAAACCGTTGAACACGTTGTCGTGGCGATTTGTCGTATAAGCGACTGGAGCCATGTCGAGTACGACCAACTGGCGGACTAGATCCGGTGCCAGATCTACGAGTTTCATGGCGACTTTACCACCCATGGAGTGACCGATAATAATTGCCTGTTCTATGTGCAAATGATGCAACAACTGCGCGACATCTTTTGCCATCTCATTGTAATTATGGGTATTAGAATGAAAAGAGAGACCATGATTTCGTAGGTCGATACTGATCACTGAGTGATCTTTTATAAGGTCACGAGCTAGTAGGCCCAGATTACTTAAACTACCAAACAATCCGTGAATCAAAACAACTGTTTGACCTTGGCCTTCCTGCTTATAATGGAGTAATGCTGACATTTTATCTTATTCGTGATGGGTTTAACGTGGAGTATCCGAGAGGATCTCGTTATAATCCCCCAGAGTTTAAACACTGAGAATGTGAAAAGCGAATGAAAACAATTGAGGTTGATGAGGATCTATACCGTTACATTGCTGGCCAGACTCAGCATATCGGTGAAAGTGCCTCGGATATTTTGCGACGCCTTTTAAACCTTGATGGTCAGTTGCAGGAAGCTGAAGCCGCTCCTGTAGTAGAAAAGCCACAAGGGATTGTAGTAAGTAAAGATGCGGGTAAAACAGAATTGGTTGATGTAGTGAAAGAAATGCGTTCACTGCTAATTTCTGATGAATTTGCCGCTCTAAATAAAGCGATTGATCGCTTTATTTTAGTACTATCGACCTTACATCAATTAAATCCAGAAGGGTTCGCTCAGGCTACGAATGTGAAGGGGCGCAAGCGCGTTTACTTTGCAAATAATGAAGAAACCTTATTGGCAAACGGTAATACGACCAAGCCAAAAGCCATTCCTGGCACGCCATTTTGGGTAATCACGAACAACAATACCAGTCGTAAAAGACAGATGGTTGAACAAGTGATGGCACACATGGGGTTCCAATCTGAGTTAATAGAAAAAGTAACAGGTTCAATCTAAGAAACCTGATAGAAGCCTCATAATGTACCGCAATTACTGGATATTATGGGGCTTTTTTAATTTTACTATTTTTAGAAGAAAGGATGTCAAACATGGCTATACACCCTCGTGCTGGGCAAAAAGCGCAGCAGGAAGATCTTCATAATATTCCGGCACTCGTTGCCAATTACTTCTTGCTTCAACCTGATGCTAATAACCCCGATCACAAGGTTCAATTCGGCACATCAGGTCACCGTGGTACCGCTGATAAGCATACATTTAACAAAAACCACATTTTGGCTATTGCTCAAGCGGTTGCTGAAGTTCGTGCCCAGCGGGGAACGACAGGGCCACTGTTTGTCGGTAAAGATACTCACGCACTTTCTGAGCCTGCTTTTTCAAACGTGATTGAAGTTTTGATTGCAAATGGCGTAAAAGTCATCGTTCAGAAGAATAATGGTTACACACCAACGCCAGGCATTTCTCATGCGATCCTGACTTACAACACCAAACATGTTGAAAATGCAGATGGTATTGTGATCACACCTTCTCATAACCCACCACAAGACGGCGGTATCAAGTATAACCCAACTCATGGTGGTCCAGCGGAAGCTGAGCTAACACAAGCGATTGAAGAACGAGCCAATAAGTTAATTGCTGATGGTCTAAAAGAGGTAAAAAGTCTTCCTCTAGCAGAGGCAAAAGCATCTGATTTGTTTGTTGAGATGGATTTAGTCAAACCATACATCGATGACCTAGTGAACGTTATCGATATGGACGCGATTCAAAATGCAAACCTGAAAATAGGTGTAGATCCATTGGGTGGAAGTGGTATCGACTATTGGCGTCAAATTGGTCAGGCATACAACTTAGATCTAACCCTAGTGAGCGAAGCTATTGATCCGTCTTTCCAATTCATGTCGTTAGATAAAGATGGTGTAGTGCGTATGGACTGTTCTTCTCCATACGCAATGGCAGGACTGCTCGCTCTGAAAGATGAGTACGATTTGGCGTTTGGTAATGATCCTGACTACGATCGCCACGGTATTGTAACGCCAAAAGGTTTGATGAACCCGAACCACTTTCTAGCAGTATGTATCGATTATTTGTACCGTCATCGTGATGCGTGGAGCAAAGACGTTGCCGTTGGTAAAACACTGGTATCAAGTGCTCTTATTGATCGTGTAGTAACTGACCTAGGTCGTGAGCTTTGTGAAGTGCCTGTAGGCTTTAAATGGTTTGTTGATGGCCTTTACAACGGTAAGTTTGGCTTTGGTGGTGAAGAGAGTGCAGGCGCATCTTTCCTTCGTAAAGATGGAACCCCTTGGTCGACAGACAAAGACGGTATCCTGCTTTGTTTGCTCGCTGCTGAGATTACAGCGGTAACAGGTAAGAACCCTCAAGAGTACTACGAAGAGCTTGCCGCTAAGCACGGTGAGTCGAAGTACAATCGAATCCAAGCGGTAGCAAATGGTCCGCAAAAAGACGTGCTGAAGAAACTGTCGCCAGAAATGGTCTCTGCAGAAACATTAGCGGGTGATCCAATTACGGCTCGTCTAACACATGCGCCTGGTAACGGGGCTGCGATCGGTGGGTTAAAAGTCACCACTGAAAACGGTTGGTTTGCTGCGCGTCCATCGGGCACTGAAGATATTTACAAAATTTACTGCGAAAGCTTCAAAGGTGAAGAACACCTCAAACAAATTGAAGCGGAAGCGCAAGAAATTGTGAATCAAGTATTTGCCGAAGCAGGTCTGTAAGAAGCAATCAGATTGTAACTGCATAAAGCAAAGGGTTGATGTCAAAGCATCAACCCTTTTACTTTTTAAGAGTGCTAAGTAGCGTGATTCTCTGGCCATGAATCCGGCACTACAAACCAGAATTGACCGTCCTCTGTTTGTGCATGCACAAATCGGTTTAAGGGCTTTTCAATCGGGTGAGAGAAATCATCTGTACCAATCGCCCAATAAGGTTTATGTAAGTGATACAGTGATTTGCCAATTAACTCCCACTGGCTTTGATAACACCAATAGCCATTAATCTGACTTGGATTTAGCTCAAAGCCTAAGCATTCTGTTGGCGTTGATTCAGCAGAAAAAGGGTTGATATAAAGGCGGCCTTGCATTAATAAACGCTTTTCAGGCGAAGTATCTAACGGAAGAATTTGTTGGAACTCAGGCCTTTCACTCATTTTCAATTGGTGGGTGAGCATTCTATCAAGCTTTTTATGCAGCTGATCGTGAGCATTTGGACCGTACCAGATCCCTTTATGTAGAAGATAAAATTTAATCGCGACTTCCCAGTGTTCTAATCGGTCGTCTTCCTTATTTTTTAACATCAAGTCTATCGCGCCAATTGTTCTACCATCGGCGTCATTTAGCTGGATTTCTTCTGCGATAAGTTGATAGCGATTTGAGCTGACGAGAGCAGACGTACACAAATGTTGATATAGAAATCCCAACCTCGGATTGCCATGGTATTGTTCAGAGTTATCTAGAGGTGTAATAGATAAATGTTCTAAGGTTGCAAATGGAAGGCACAACTGAAAAAGTGGCGGCGAAGAAACGATCCATTGATAAAAGCGTTGCAGTTGATTCATCCATATTCCTTAACAGCGTTGAAGAGATGATAAGCCGTACTATTGTAACTAAATTTAGTTATGAGGATAGGGTGGCTAGCATCGCGATCAAGGTTCGAGATACACTTTGAGGTACGTGCTACAAATTGGAAGTGATAGATAATGAATAATTTAAAGCTAGAACAGGTTCTTACTGACAAACTGTCACCACAGTCAATTAAAGACTATGCCCCAAATGGATTACAGGTAGAAGGGACATCAGCCATAAAACGAGTTGTCACTGGCGTAACCGCGTCTCAAGCCTTGATTGATAAAGCCATTGAGATCAACGCCGATGCACTATTAGTCCATCACGGGTACTTCTGGAAAGGAGAACCTGAGCCAATTCGTGGTATGAAAGGCAAGCGAATACGTAGTTTGATCAAAAATGACATCAATCTATACAGCTATCACCTCCCACTAGATATTCATCCCGAATTGGGAAATAACGCAGAACTTGCGCGTTTGCTAGAAATTGACGTAGTAGGTGGTTTAGAAGCACATCCTCAGTCAGTCGCGATGTGGGGGCGTTTGAAAAAGCCGATGTATGGCATTGAATTTGCCAATAAAGTAAATCAAGTGCTTAATAGAGAGCCTTTACATATTGCCCCTGAATATGTCGATAAAATCATTGAAACTGTCGGCTGGTGTACTGGCGGAGGGCAAGACTTCATTGAGCTGGCCGTACAACATGGATTAGATGCCTTTATTTCCGGTGAAATTTCTGAGCGCACAACCTATACCGCACGTGAGATGGGTATTCACTATTTTGCGGCGGGTCATCACGCAACAGAAAGATACGGTGTCAAGGCGCTCGGTGAGTGGTTGGCGGCTGAGTACGGGATAGACGTAGTGTTTATTGATATTGATAATCCGGTTTGATACCGCGCCGCGTCGAAGTCGAGGGCTTACATTGATTAAAACAACAAAAAAGGGTTGAGATGCCTATCTCAACCCTTTTTGTTTATCATCTATCATTCAAACTGAATGATTATTCGCGCTCGTGAAGCGGTGAAAATTCACGCTGCGTTTCACCAGTATAAAGCTGACGAGGACGACCGATACGGTTCAGTGGATCGCTGTGCATTTCGTTCCAGTGAGCAATCCAACCGATGGTACGAGAAATCGCAAAGATTACTGTAAACATCGACACAGGAATACCGATTGCTTTCAGGATGATACCAGAATAGAAGTCTACATTTGGATATAGTTTCTTCGACACAAAGTATTCGTCTGATAGTGCAATGCGCTCTAGTTCCATTGCCACATCAAGCAATGGATCGCTGATGTTTAATTCTTTAAGAACTTCGTGACACGTTTCGCGCATTACTGTTGCACGCGGGTCGTAATTTTTGTAAACACGATGACCAAAGCCCATCAAGCGGAATGGGTCATCTTTGTCTTTTGCTCGAGCGACATATTCAGGGATGTTATCGACGCTGCCAATTTCTTCTAGCATTCTCAAACAGGCTTCGTTTGCACCGCCGTGAGCAGGGCCCCAAAGAGAGGCTATACCCGCGGCAATACAAGCGAATGGATTAGCACCAGATGAACCAGCCAAGCGTACGGTTGAAGTCGATGCGTTTTGCTCGTGATCCGCATGTAGCGTGAAAATTTTATCCATCGCACGTGCAACAATAGGGTTAACTTCGTACTCTTCACATGGATTGGAGAACATCATGTGCAAGTAGTTTTCCGCATAGCTTAGATCGTTGCGAGGATAGATAAATGGTTGGCCAATCGAATATTTGTAACACATTGCCGCCAAGGTCGGCATTTTCGATAGCAAACGGTAGGCCGCTATATCTCGGTGTTTATTGTTGTTAACGTCAAGTGAGTCATGGTAGAAAGCTGCCAGAGCACCGACGACACCACACATTACAGCCATGGGATGAGCGTCGCGTCGGAAGCCATGGAAGAAGCTTGCGATTTGCTCATGAACCATAGTGTGACGAGTTACGGTCGTTTTAAATTTTTCGTATTGTTCACGGGTAGGGGCTTCACCGTAAAGAAGGATGTAGCACACTTCTAAATAATCGGCGTTATTGGCTAATTGATCAATCGGGAAACCGCGGTGCAAAAGAATACCGTTGTCGCCATCAATGTAAGTGATTGATGATTCACAAGATGCAGTGGCAAGAAAACCGGGATCAAAAGTAAAGTAACCATTGGCTCCCAGCTTACGAACATCAATTACAGGTGTACCGAGCGTACCGTCCATAATTGGCAGTTCGATTGGCGCTTGACCTTCAATATGAAGGGTCGCTTTCTTATCCGCCATAACAATCTCCTTTGTTTATTATTTAATCCGTCCAGGATGTTTATGTGCCATTTTTGTACTGGTGTTAAGGCTTAAAGTCAATTCTTCTCCATCTTTGTGTGCACTTATTATGATTTTTCTCATGAAAATCGTTAAAAATCTGTTCTATGTAGCATAATTTGTTACATCAATTGTATTAGAATGTTGCTCGCCGTATATTGGCTTAGAAAATTTTAGTTAAATCCTTATAAGTTCGGGGGCTAGAAACAAAGAGTGAGGTTTGTCGCTGGACTCCGTAAGTTAACAAATAGTTTACAATCAATCGAGGTGCTTATCTGTGATTGTTGTTAATAAGATGTTAACTTTTGTACGTTTGGAAGCTGAAATTAGTTATAACAATAAATGCTCAATGGAGCTGAGTGAGCAAGCCCGTGAAAGAAAGAAAGTCAAGACCTGTTAATTTAGATTTACAGACCATCCACTTTCCTATCACAGCAATCGCATCGATCCTACACCGTGTGTCTGGGGTAATTACGTTTGTTGCGGTGGGTATACTACTTTGGTTACTGTCTATTTCTCTGTCATCCCCAATGGGTTTTATGGAAGCTGCAGACATCGTCGATAGCTTCTTCGTAAAATTCATCTTATGGGGAATCCTGACTGCACTTGCCTACCATATTGCTGGCGGTATCCGCCATCTGTTGATGGATCTAGGTCATTTTGAAGAGCTCGATTCTGGCATGATGAGCGCGAAAGTCGCGTTTGGTGCAACTGCAGTATTATCACTATTGGCGGGGATCTTGGTATGGTAAAACACGTATCTTCATTTGGTCGTAATGGTGTTCATGATTACCTATTGATTCGTGCAACAGCCATCATTATGACGCTATACACGATTTATCTGATCAGCTTTTGCGCGTTTTCAGATATCTCTTACGCATCTTGGACCCAATTCTTTGGTGGTACCTTCACTAAAGTATTCACCATGTTGGCCCTTGTTTCGATACTGATTCATGCGTGGATTGGTTTGTGGCAAGTATTAACTGACTACATTAAGTGCTCTATGCTTCGTGGTGCGCTTCAACTTGGTGTTATTGCCGTATTATTCGGCTATGTCTTCTCTGGTCTATTTATTCTGTGGGGTGCGTAAGTGTCTATTCCAGTTCGTGAGTTTGATGCCGTGGTAATCGGCGCTGGTGGTGCAGGTATGCGTGCTGCACTACAAATTTCAGAACAAGGCTTGTCATGTGCTTTGTTATCTAAAGTCTTCCCAACTCGTTCTCATACTGTTTCCGCGCAGGGCGGTATTACTGTTGCCTTAGGTAACTCGCACAAGGACGATTGGCAATGGCATATGTATGATACGGTGAAAGGTTCCGATTACATCGGCGACCAAAATGCAATCGAATACATGTGTAAGAATGGCCCCGAGTCGGTTATCGAGCTGGAGAAAATGGGTCTCCCATTCTCTCGTTTTGATAATGGCTCAATTTATCAACGTCCATTTGGTGGCCAGTCGAAAGAGTTTGGTGGTGAGCAAGCTGCACGTACAGCGGCAGCAGCAGACCGTACTGGTCACGCGCTTCTTCACACGCTTTATCAACAAAATGTGAAACACAAAACCACCATCTTCTCGGAATGGTATGCACTAGACTTGGTGAAAAATCAAGACGGCGCGGTGATGGGTTGTACAGCGATTTGTATGGAAACAGGTGAAATCTGTTACTTCAAATCAAAAGCAACGATTCTAGCAACGGGTGGTGCAGGTCGCATCTACGCGTCGACCACAAACGCACACATCAACACTGGTGATGGTGTAGGTATGGCACTGCGTGCAGGCGTACCAATGCAAGACATGGAAATGTGGCAGTTCCACCCAACGGGTATCGCTGGTGCAGGTGTTCTTGTAACAGAGGGTTGTCGTGGTGAAGGTGGTTACCTTCTAAACAAAGATGGCGAACGCTTCATGGAGCGCTATGCTCCTAACGCGAAAGACCTTGCTGGTCGTGACGTGGTTGCACGTTCAATGATGATTGAAATTCGTGAAGGCCGTGGTTGTGATGGTCCTTGGGGTCCACACATCAAGCTGAAATTAGATCACCTTGGTAAAGAAGTGCTTGAGTCACGCCTGCCTGGTATCTGTGAGCTGTCTCGTACCTTCGCGCACGTTGATCCAGTGAAAGAGCCAATTCCAGTAATTCCAACTTGTCACTACATGATGGGTGGTGTGCCTACGCAAGTGTCTGGCCAAGCAATCAAGCAAAAGGCTGACGGTAGCGAGATGGAAGTGCAAGGTCTATACGCATGTGGTGAGATTGCTTCTGTATCGGTTCACGGTGCAAACCGTCTAGGCGGTAACTCATTACTAGACTTGGTCGTATTTGGTCGAGCAACAGGCCTACATCTTGGTGAAACGTTAGCAGCACAAGCGGAAGCGCGTCCTGCGACGGAGTCTGACATCGAAGCTTCTCTTGCACGTACTATGCGTTGGGAGAACAGCACCGGTGGTGAAGACCCAGTTCAAATCCGTAAAGACCTACAAGCATGCATGCAAAACAGTTTCTCGGTATTCCGTGAAGGCGATGCAATGGCAACAGGTCTAGAAGAGCTGAAAGTGATTCGTGAACGTTTGAAAGATGCACACTTAGCGGATAAGTCTTCTGAGTTCAATACACAGCGTATTGAGTGTCTCGAACTAGACAATTTGATGGAAACTGCGCTCTCTACTGCTGTCGCGGCTAACTATCGTACAGAAAGTCGTGGAGCACATGCTCGTTTCGATTTCCCTGATCGTGATGATGAGAACTGGCTATGCCACTCAATCTACAATCCGGAAACAGAGGCGATGACGAAGCGTGATGTCAACATGATGCCAACTCTGCGTGACGCTTTCCCGCCGAAAATACGTACATACTAAGGGAGGATACGACTATGAAATTGAACTTCTCTTTGTACCGTTACAATCCGGACGTAGATACTAAGCCTTACATGAAGGACTACACACTTGAAGTAGACGAAGGCTCGGATATGATGGTTCTTGATGCGTTAATTTTGCTGAAAGAGCAAGATCCTAGTATTGCATTCCGTCGCTCATGCCGTGAAGGGGTATGTGGTTCTGATGGTTTGAACATGAATGGTAAAAACGGTCTAGCATGCATTACCCCTCTGTCTGCGCTTCAAGGTGACACGATAATCATTCGCCCATTGCCAGGTTTACCAGTAGTGCGCGACCTTATCGTTGATATGACGCAATTCTATGATAACTATGCGAAAGTGAAGCCATTCTTGATTGATGATGGTGCATTACCGCCATCACGAGAGAACCTGCAATCGCCAGGTGACCGCGCCCACTTAGATGGATTGTATGAATGTATCATGTGTGCATGTTGTACAACGGCTTGTCCGTCGTTCTGGTGGAACCCTGATAAATTTATCGGTCCTGCTGGTCTACTTGCGGCTTATCGCTGGTTAATTGATAGCCGTGATACAGCAACAGATGAACGTTTATCTGATCTTGATGATGCATTTAGCGTTTTTCGTTGCCATGGCATCATGAATTGTGTAAGTGTTTGTCCTAAGGGACTAAATCCGACGAAAGCCATCGGTCACATTAAGTCGATGTTGGTCAATCGTTCGGTTTAATTTACTCGCGCTTACGAAAGTTGCAGTGTTGTGGTGTACGCGATGTGCCCACTGCGCTGCATCAACACTATTCGAGTAAAAGAATACAAAAATTGCTGACTATTTCTGGTTGGCTCTTAATAGCTCGGCAAAGACCGAAGCAAACGTGAAAACTACTGGTTAAGGGAAAATATGCACAACGGCGTGATGAAGGCATGGCTCGAGTCTTCACACTTGGCTGGCGCCAATGCAATGTATGTAGAGGACCTCTACGAACTGTATCTCAGTGACCCCGATCTGGTAAGTGAGGAGTGGAAACGTGTGTTTGAAGGCTTACCTAAGCCATCAGAAGAAGTGGTTGAACAACCACATTCACGTGTCCGTGACTACTTCCGACGACTCGCTAGAGAAACAACGCATTACAATGTCCAAGTTAGTGACCCTGATGTCGATGCAAAACAAGTAAAAGTTCTACAGCTAATTAACGCATACCGTTTCCGCGGTCACGAAGCTGCAGAACTAGACCCTCTAGGTCTATGGCAACGCCCATCCGTGGCGGAGCTAGCCCCTGCTTTTCATAGCCTCACCGAAGATGACTTTGAAGAAACTTTCAACGTAGGTTCGTTTGCCATTGGGCAAGAAACGATGAAGTTGAAAGATATTTATGAAGCTCTCAAGAAAACATACTGCGGCTCAATCGGTGCTGAATACATGCACATGACCGACACAGAACAAAAACGTTGGATCCAACAACGTCTTGAGTCTGTTGTAGGCCAGCCATCATTCAATAAAGATGAGAAACGCACGTTTTTGGAAGAGTTGACCGCAGCAGAAGGCCTAGAGCGTTATCTAGGGGCGAAGTTCCCTGGTGCAAAACGTTTCTCGTTAGAAGGTGGCGATGCCATGATTCCAATGACGAAAGAATTGATTCGTCATGCGGGAACAAGTGGAATGCGTGAAGTGGTTATCGGTATGGCTCACCGTGGTCGTTTGAACATGCTAGTGAACGTATTGGGTAAGAAACCACAAGACCTATTTGATGAGTTTGCAGGTAAGCACGACGAAACCTGGGGCACGGGTGACGTAAAATATCACCAAGGCTTCTCTGCCGACTTTGCTACACCGGGCGGAGATGTTCACTTAGCACTTGCATTCAACCCATCGCACTTAGAAATTGTAAACCCTGTGGTTATGGGGTCGGTACGTGCTCGTCAGGACCGTCTTGGAGATAGTCAAGGCAGCAAAGTGCTGCCAATTACCATACATGGTGACTCTGCCATCATTGGTCAGGGTGTGGTTGCGGAAACGTTCAATATGTCACTTGCTCGTGGTTTCCAAGTGGGTGGTACCGTTCGTATCGTTATTAACAACCAAGTTGGTTTTACAACTTCAAACCCACGTGATACTCGTTCGACAATGTACTGTACTGACATTGCAAAGATGGTACAGGCGCCGATTTTCCACGTTAATGCAGATGATCCAGAAGCGGTTGCTTTTGTGACTCGTATTGCGTTGGATTACCGCAACGAGTTTAAGCGTGACGTTGTGATTGACTTGGTGTGTTACCGCCGCCATGGTCATAACGAGGCCGATGAGCCAAACGCGACTCAGCCGTTGATGTACCAAAAAATCAAGAAGCACCCAACACCACGCAAGCTTTATGCTGACGTTCTAATTGATAAAAGCGAATCAGATATCGAGACGGCTACTCAACTCGTTAATGAATACCGTGATGCACTTGATCGCGGTGAAGTTGTGGTTAAAGAATGGCGTCCTATGGCATTGCACTCTGTCGATTGGTCCCCTTACTTAGGGCACGAATGGGATATGAAGTGGAAGTCGAAATACGACAAGTCGCGCCTTGTAGAGCTAGGTAATCGCTTATGTCAGTACCCAGAAAGTCATAAGTTACAAAGTCGTGTAAACAAGCTGTACAACGATCGTCTAGCAATGATGACCGGTGAAAAAGCGATCGACTGGGGGATGGCTGAAACACTGGCATACGCCACATTGGTTGATGATGGTAAGCGCATTCGCTTGTCTGGTCAGGACTCAGGTCGTGGTACTTTCTTCCACCGTCACTCGGTTCTTCACAACCAAACAGATGCCAGTACTTACGTTCCATTATCGAATATTCACGACAAGCAGGGGCCTTTCCAAGTATTTGACTCTGTACTTTCAGAAGAGGCGGTTCTTGCATTTGAATACGGTTACGCGACTGCTGAGCCTGGTGGTTTAACAATCTGGGAAGCGCAGTTTGGTGACTTTGCCAACGGCGCGCAGGTTGTGATTGATCAATTCATCTCGTCAGGTGAGCAGAAATGGGCACGTTTGTGTGGTTTAACGATGTTACTACCTCACGGTTATGAAGGTCAGGGACCTGAGCACTCATCAGCGCGTTTAGAGCGTTACCTTCAGTTGTGTGCTGAGCAAAACATGCAAGTTGTGGTTCCTTCAACACCTGCGCAGGTGTATCACATGATTCGTCGTCAAGTAGTACGCCCAATGCGTCGTCCGCTGATTGTGATGTCACCAAAATCGTTGCTGCGTCATCCTCAATGTACTTCGACGATAGAAGATTTAGCGGAAGGGACCTTCCAATCTGCAATTCCAGAAGTAGATGACTTAGACCCAAGCAAGGTGAAACGCGTGGTGTTTTGTGCGGGTAAGGTTTACTTCGACCTCATTGAGCAGCGCCGTAACAATGAGCAAGACGATGTTGCAATTGTACGGATTGAGCAGTTGTACCCATTCCCGATGAAAGAAGTACAAGCTGCCATTGTTCAATACACCAACGTTGAAGACTTTGTTTGGTGTCAGGAAGAGCCTCAGAACCAAGGTGCTTGGTACTGTAGTCAACATAACTTCCGTGCCGCTATTCCTGCAGGTGCAGATCTTAAATACGCAGGTCGCCCAGCTTCTGCTTCGCCAGCAGTGGGCTGACATGTCGGTGCACTTGAAACAACAAAAAGCGTTGGTTGAAGACGCTCTGAATGTGAACTCAAAAACTTCGAATTAAGAACTAGAAGTTAAAGGAAGAAACAGATATGACAATTGAAATTCTGGTTCCAGATTTACCTGAATCAGTTGCTGATGCAACCGTAGCGACGTGGCACAAACAACCAGGTGACGCAGTAGAGCGTGACGAGGTTTTGGTTGATATCGAAACAGATAAAGTTGTGCTAGAAGTGCCAGCTCCGGAAGCTGGCGTTTTAGAAGCTATCGTGGAGGCCGAAGGTGCCACGGTACTTTCAAAACAAGTGCTTGCGAAGTTAAAGCCAGGAGCTGTTGCGGGTGAGCCTACTGCGGATAAGACTGAGGGCACTGAAGCTTCGCCAGATAAGCGTCATAAAGCCGCGCTTAGCGAAGAAAGCAATGATGCACTAAGTCCAGCTGTACGTCGTCTGTTAGCTGAGCATGGCCTAGACGCAAGCCAAGTAAAAGGTACTGGTGTTGGTGGTCGTATTACGCGTGAAGATATCGAAGCGCATCTAGCAAGCCCGAAAGCAGCGCCGAAAAAAGATGAAGTTCCGGCGGCGGTTGATGTACCTGTGGCGGCTCGTAGCCAGAAGCGTGTACCAATGACTCGTTTACGTAAGACAGTAGCTAACCGTCTACTAGAAGCGAAGAACAACACAGCCATGCTAACGACGTTTAACGAAGTAAACATGAAACCAATCATGGATCTTCGTAAGCAATACAAAGACCAATTCGAAGAGCGTCATGGCATCCGTTTAGGGTTTATGTCTTTCTACGTAAAAGCCGTAACAGAAGCACTGAAGCGCTACCCAGAAGTGAATGCTTCTATTGATGGTGATGACATTGTTTACCATAACTACTTCGATATCAGCATGGCGGTTTCTACGCCACGTGGACTAGTCACTCCAGTTTTAAAAGACTGTGACAAGCTGGGTTTCGCGGATGTTGAAAAAGGCATTAAAGAACTGGCTATCAAAGGTCGTGACGGCAAGCTAACGGTCGAACAACTCATGGGCGGTAACTTCACGGTCACTAATGGTGGTGTGTTCGGCTCGCTAATGTCTACACCTATCATCAACCCACCGCAAGCCGCGATTCTTGGTATGCACAAAATTCAAGATCGTCCAATGGCAGTGGATGGCAAAGTGGAAATTTTGCCAATGATGTATCTAGCGCTATCTTACGACCACCGTCTAATCGATGGTCGAGAGTCTGTTGGTTTCCTAGTCACCATTAAAGAGCTGCTAGAAGATCCAGCGCGTCTGCTATTAGACGTTTAATATCGCTAAAACGTCTAGTTATCGTAGGTAGCTAGACGCTTAAAATTTCAATGGCTAGACTCGCTCAACGTCTGGCCTTCATTTGAATCCCACACCATGAGTACTCGTGATGGGGGATTGATTTGAGAAGACCCTACAGACGTACAAGCAGCCAAGACTGCAGCGTTATGGAAATAATAAATCCCTCAAGGGAAAAACAAACGGAATATCGAAATGAATTTGCATGAATACCAAGCCAAACAGCTGTTTGCAGAATTCGGTTTGCCTGTGCCAGAAGGCTACGCGTGTGATACACCACAACAAGCTTTTGAAGCTGCAGGCCGTATAACGACAGAAAAGAAAGTAGCTAAATGTCAGGTTCACGCTGGTGGCCGTGGCAAAGCGGGCGGTGTAGAGCTGCACGACACGAAAGAAGGCGTTAAAGAGTTTGCTCAAAAGTGGCTAGGCAAAAACCTTGTGACTTACCAAACTGACGCTAATGGTCAGCCAGTAACTAAAATCCTTGTTGAAGAAGCTTCAAACATTGCTAATGAGCTCTACTTAGGTGCGGTTGTTGACCGCGCGAGTCGTAAAATCGTGTTCATGGCTTCAACTGAAGGTGGTGTGGAAATTGAAAAAGTTGCGGAAGAAACGCCGGAACTTATCCACAAAGCAGCAATCGATCCACTAGTAGGCCCACAAGCTTATCAAGGCCGCGAACTCGCGTTTAAACTTGGTCTTGCAGGCGACCAAATAAAACAGTTCGTTAAGATCTTTATGGGTCTTGGTACGATGTTCTCTCAGTACGACCTTGCACTACTCGAGATCAATCCGCTGGTGATTACTGGCGAAGGCAACCTGCTATGTCTGGACGGTAAGATCAACATCGACTCAAATGCGCTTTACCGTCAGCCTAAGCTTCGTGAAATGCACGATTCCTCACAGGAAGATGAGCGTGAAGCCCACGCCGCTCAGTGGGAGCTGAACTACGTAGCACTAGACGGTAACGTTGGTTGTATGGTCAACGGCGCTGGCTTAGCAATGGGTACGATGGATATCGTAAACCTACATGGCGGCAAGCCTGCTAACTTCCTAGACGTTGGTGGCGGCGCAACCAAAGAACGTGTTGCTGAAGCATTCAAAATCATCCTATCGGATGACAACGTAAAAGCAGTTCTTGTTAACATTTTCGGTGGTATCGTACGCTGTGACATGATCGCTGAAGGTATAATCGGTGCGGTTAAAGAAGTCGGCGTAACACTTCCTGTTGTTGTTCGTTTAGAGGGTACTAACGCAGACCTAGGTCGTGAAGTGCTTGCTAATTCTGATGTTGATATCATTGCTGCTGAGTCGCTAACAGATGCTGCTCAGAAAGTTGTTGCTGCTGCGGAGGCGAAATAATGTCTGTATTAATTAACAAAGACACTAAAGTAATCTGTCAGGGGTTCACTGGTGGTCAAGGTACCTTTCACTCAGAACAAGCTATCGCATACGGCACTCAGATGGTTGGTGGTGTTTCTCCTGGTAAAGGTGGTCAAACTCATCTAGGTCTGCCGGTATTCAACACTGTGCGTGAAGCAGTAGAAGAGACTGGTGCAACGGCGACCGTCATCTATGTACCTGCTCCTTTCTGTAAAGATGCTATCTTAGAAGCGATCGATGCAGGTATCGAGCTTATTGTAACCATCACGGAAGGGATTCCTACAACAGATATGATCGACGTGAAAGTGAAGCTAGAAGAAACTGGCGTTCGCATGATCGGTCCTAACTGTCCTGGGGTCATTACTCCTGATGAGTGTAAGATTGGTATCATGCCTGGCCATATCCACAAGAAAGGCAAAGTTGGTATCGTATCTCGCAGCGGTACACTTACTTACGAAGCCGTTAAGCAGACTACTGATGAAGGCTTCGGTCAGTCTACTTGTGTTGGTATCGGTGGTGACCCAATCCCAGGTTCAAACTTCATTGATATTCTAAAACTGTTCCAAGAAGACCCTGAAACTGAAGCGATCGTTATGATCGGTGAAATCGGTGGTACCGCGGAAGAAGAAGCAGCCGCGTTCATCAAAGAGAATGTAACTAAGCCAGTGGTTTCCTACATTGCTGGTGTGACTGCTCCTCCAGGTAAACGTATGGGTCACGCTGGTGCAATTATTTCTGGCGGCAAAGGCACAGCGGAAGACAAATTCGCTGCACTCGAAGCGGCGGGCGTTAAGACGGTTAAATCTCTAGCAGAGATCGGCCAAGGTCTACGTGAAGTAACAGGCTGGTAATCACCGACTCGAAGCTTAAAACTAAAAAGCCTAGCAACTGAACTGACCCCCAATAGTTGGACACCAATTATTGGGGGTCTTTTTATGTCCAAATATAGCCGCGAGCTAAAATGTATCATTGCTAAACAATGCTTAGATGGTGCGTCATCTCGCTATTTAGCAAAACAATATTCAATGTCTTCAAGACAGATACGGTATTGGGTTCAAGTCTTTGTCATCCATGGTGCTGATTCATTTTTACCAACTAAGCATGCTACTGCTCAGGAAAAACGAAAAGCATTGAATTTAATGTGGACGAATGATTGGTCTCTCACGCACACTAGCGCAGTATTAAACCTCTCATCCCCGGGGATACTCTCTGTCTGGCTCAAAAGATTTAATGAGCTCGGTATCAAAGGGCTCAAAATGCGCCAGAAAGGAAGACCCTCAATGAAACAGCAACCTCAACGTACCACTAAACCTGATAATGAAATGACACTTGAGGAGCTAAAAGAGGAGTTGGTCTACTTACGAACTGAGAATGCCGTTCTAAAAAAGTTGGAAGAGTTGGAGCAGGAAAAAAACCGTCGAACAAAGAAAAAGCGGTCATAGCTCTAACTCTTAAAGGCAAGTACCCGTTGAAGCACTTACTGCACACTCTACAGTTGGCAAAAAGTGTCTTCTATTATCAGGCTCAAACGAGTAAGCGCCCAAATAGCTACGAACGTGAGCTGCGTTTGATAAAGTCAATTTATCATGAACATAAGGGTCGATACGGCTACCGCCGTATTCACTTGGAACTAAAAAATCAGGGGGTTATGCTTAATCACAAAACGGTTCAAAGACTTATGGCTCAGCTCAACCTTAAATCGACGGTCAGGGTTAAAAAGTATCGTTCATACCGAGGAGAATCTGGAACAGCAGCTCCTAACGTGCTTGAAAGAGATTTTAGTGCGACTCAACCCGATGAAAAATGGGTAACAGATGTCACGGAGTTCAAAATCAAAGAGCAGAAAGTATACTTGTCTCCCGTTGTCGACTTGTTTACTCAGGAAGTGGTTGCTTATAGAGTGGCCAAAAATGCCTGCTTGCCGCTTGTCACGGATATGCTGACGGAAGCTATATCAACGCTTAAACCCAACTCAAAACCAATTATACATAGCGATCAAGGTTGGCAATATCGCCATCGACAGTATCAGAAAAAGGTAGCGGAGAATGGGTTAACGCAAAGCATGTCGAGAAAAGGTAACTGCTTGGATAATGCTGTTGCTGAAAACTTTTTTGCTTTACTCAAAACAGAGATGTATCACAACCAAAGCTTTGAAGATGCAGATGCTCTGATAGAACAAATTAAAGAATACATCGAGTACTACAATACCAAGCGTATAAAAGTGAAACTAAAAGGCCTGACTCCGATAGAATATCGAACTCAGGTCTTGAAAGCCGCTTAACAGAAATGTCCAACTTTACGGGGTCACTTCAAACAGTTGCTAGGCTTTTTTGTATCAAGGTGTTTTTTACGATTTTTGGCGAATTAATTGGCTAAGCATAAACAGGGATGTTGCGCTGATTACCACTGATGGGCCAGCCGGCGTATCGAAGTGCCATGATAGGCTAAGCCCCATCAGTACTGCCACAGAACCAATAATCGATGCGAACAGCGCCATCTGCTCGGGTGATGAAGAGAGCTTACGTGCAGTAGCAGCAGGGATGATCAACAAAGATGTCATGATAAGTGCGCCGACAAACTTCATTCCCACAGCGATAACGACACCGACCATGAGCATTAATATCAAGCGAACCAAATCCGTGTTGACACCTTCTATGGCTGCGAGCTCCTCACTTACCGTGCTTGATAAGAGCGGTCGCCAAAAAATATACAAACATGCACTTACGGCCACTACACCAGCGTAGATAAATATCAAGTCTTGAGGTGATACTGCCAATAAGTCGCCAAATAAGTAACTCATTAAATCAATACGGACATTGTCTAAGAAACTGACGGATACTAAGCCAACAGAAAGGGCACTATGGGCGAGGATACCGAGTAGGGTATCTGTTGCCACGAGTTGTTGTTTTTGAAGCGTCACCAATAAAACCGCTAATACTAAACAGCAAACAAGTAAAGCCAAATAAAGGTTGACGTTGAGTAGGAAACCGAGAGCAAGCCCCATTAAAGAAGCATGCGCTAATGTGTCACCAAAATAGGCCATCTTACGCCACACGACAAACGAGCCCAATGGGCCAGCAATGATCGCGATGCCGATACCAGCAAGAATCGAAGGTAAAAGAAATTCAATCATGGTGGTGATGTCCGTGTTTATGGTTGGAGCATGATGTCGCATCGCCAGTTACTGGCGTTCCGGATAAATCATGATGGTGATGTTCGTGATCGTGATGATAAAACGCGAGTGATTCTCTCGCAGCATTGCCAAATAATGCAATGTAAGAAGGGTGCTGAGTAATGGTTGCGGGGGAACCTGAGCAGCAAACATGATGATGTAAACAGATCACATCATCTGTTTTAGCCATCACTAAATGTAAGTCGTGCGATACCATAAACACTCCGCAGTCAAAGCGGTGGCGGATGCTTTCAATTAAATCATACAGGTCGATTTGGCCTTGGATATCCACGCCTTGCGCGGGTTCATCCAAAACCAAAAGTTCTGGCCGTTGAAGCAAAGCTCGTGCAAGCAACACGCGTTGGTTTTCACCACCAGAGAGGCGATGCATATTGTTACCCAACAAATGTTCGGCACCAACCAATCTCAGCGCATCAATACATTCTTGTTTACTGTATTTACCCGCTAAATTTAGAAAGCGAGTAACGCTTAATGGTAGAGAGTCATTGAGTTTCAACTTCTGTGGGACATAACCAATTTTTAGCTTTCTTTTCTTGTTTAGTGTTCCACTCGTCGGTTTTTGGAGACCTAGAATAACTTTGACTAGCGTGGATTTCCCCGCTCCATTGGGGCCGATCAGGGTTGTTATTTTCCCCTTTTCTAATTCCATACTAATATTATCGAGAACTCTGCGGCCATCGAACTCGACGCATAAGTGCTTAAGATGGACTAATGAAGGCATGAATGAAACTCATTTGCAAAATGATAATGTTATAATGTAACATTATTGCACTTTCCACACTATATCCCAAGTCATACTATGAAAAGAGCAATAATTCTTGCTGCTACTGTAATGTTAACTCTGCCAGTGCAAGCAGTAACTGTACTTACCAGTATCAAACCGATTCAGTCGCTGGTGATGGAGCTTACTCAAGGAGTCACATCGCCCGATGTATTATTACAATCTAATACATCACCACATGACTACGCATTGCGCCCATCAGATGTAAAAAAAATCGCAGCCGCTGACCTAATCATCTGGTTTGGTTATGATCTAGAACCCTTTCTCGAAAAAGTTGTGGTTGATCGAGAAAATATTTTAACAATTAGCCAAATTCCAGAGCTTGAACTGCGTGAATTTGAGAGTGGGCATAAGGATGATCACGATAGTCACGATCATGGATCTCATGATCCACACTTTTGGCTAGGGATTAACCAAGCTAAGCAAGTTGCGCGTGCTGTGACGAATAAACTGATGGCGAGCGATCCAACAAATGCGGATCAGTACCAAGAAAACCTTGCTAAGTTTGAGACACAGATCAATAAGACCGATAACAAGATAAAACAACAATTATCACCAGTGAAAAACAGAGGTTACTTTGTCTTTCACGACGCTTACGGCTACTTTGAAGAGCGCTACCAATTAAATCAACTTGGCCACTTTACGGTAAGCCCAGATCGTAAGCCCGGGGCGAAAACGCTAATTCAAATTCGTCAAAAGTTAAACTCTGGGCAGGTTGCTTGTGTGTTTTCTGAGCCTCAATTCACGCCAGCAGTTGTAGATAGCGTTATGCGTGGCAGTAACGTGGCAAAAGGTGAGCTTGATCCATTAGGCAGCACAATAGAAGTAAAACCCGGCAGTTACTTCACTTTTCTCAACAATATAGCAAATAGCTTTGAGCAGTGCTTGAGTCAAAGCAGGATTAAGTAACTTTCTTGGTAGGAGTTATCGTTTTAACGTGATCCAGCAGTAAGAATTACAACCTTTGGCAAGACGACCCTTTTTTTAGATAATAATTAAGATATCATTATCAATAATTAGCAGCCCAAAATAACGGAATAAGACAGTATTACAAAAAGCATGGAAGGTTATGGGCTGATGTGAATGAATATAAAGGTTTTTGTCTTGCTACGCCAGTTGGCCCTTACTCTAATGGGCTTCGCCATTTCATTTCAAGCATTCGCACTTCACAATGCGAATGCCATTTTTTACCCTTTGCCGACCCAGGTTAAGGGGACTTTTATTGCGGCAAAAAAATTGTTCTTAGGCGAGCAAGGTGGTTTGTGGATACATGATGTCCATGACCGAGTCTTATTCTATGATGGACAAAATATCTTTCCAAAGTCAGGCAGTTTTTTACAAACAGCGGCCAAACAAGTTGCTTATCATAAAGGCTCGTTTTGGACTTTTGTCGAAAATGAGGTTTATCAAAGCTACCCCAACGAAGAAAGACGTTTAGTCTTTAGCTTAAATCCTGGATCGCAAATAAGAAAAATTGGCTCTTCAGAGAATTATATTTGGGTCAGTGATGGCGCGCATTTCTATACCTACAACCTCGATACTAACGAACTGAACTCTTTCTCTTTATTGCAACTCTATCAGCATAGTGACAACAGCTATGTTTATATCAATGATGCTATGCTGGTTAAAAACAAATGGGCGCTTGCTACGACCTCCGGTTTTTATCTATCGGAAGGTGACAAGTTTAACCACATTGTTTCCTCTGGCCAAAACCACATCGAAAAAATTTATTACTCTGATGCGAGACGCGAGATCTTAGTTGGAACGCTAAGAGGTGCACTGATTTTCAACATTTATGAACCAGATAAAGAAGTCATCAGAATTGGAGGCTCTCATGTTTTGACTTTTGCTGAGACCAATCAAGAGTACTGGGTTGGAACAGAGCATGGTTTGTATCTGTATTCATTTTTGTCTGGAGAAGTGACAGAAGTGACTCCTGCAAGTTTTCTTGAGTTGGAGTTAGACAACACTAAAATTTACTCGCTGTTGAATGACAAGATGGGCGGAATGTGGGTCGCAACGAATCAAGGTATTCGCTATTACTCTCTATTTAGCAAAAAATTTGAACGGGTTACCTTTAGCAGTTATGACTCACAGACCTTATCGGGCCGAATTAGACAAACGGTGGTCGGGCCGGATGGCGCACTCTGGTTTGCCGATGACCGAAAGCTTTACCGTGCTGGAAAAGGTCACAATACCAATGTGATAGAGGTTGATTCACAGATCAATGAATTTGCGTTCCAAGGTAATATGCTTTGGCTTGCCACATCGGAAGGGCTGGAAATATTTGAGTTAGATAGCTTGAATAAAGTGACATTTCCTTATTTGCAAGTGATGGCCGGGCATGCTGTCGAGCATATCACTGTCGATGGTGAAGATCGGCTTTGGGTTTCGAGTGGATACCATCTGTATAATGTCGATATTAAAAAGCAAAGCGTAAGGAACCTCGGCAGTGATTGGATAGTAAGTCAATACTTACCTGCGAAGATAACTCGTTTATACGATGCTGAAGGCTTGTTATTGATTGGTACTGACCATGGTGTATATGAATACGGTAATGAAAATATTAAGTTTAATCGCTTCTCAGAGAAGTTTGGTGAATCACTAGATATGATTACAGCCGTGGATGGCAGCAAATGGTTCGCCTCGTCCTACGGTTTGTTTAAGACGGGCAATGACAGTGATGAAAAGCGTGTTTTAGACATGAGTGTGGCTAATGCTCGACCTGCCTGTATGATCAGCGATGAACAAGGTGTTTGGCTGGCGTCTTCGATTGGACTCAGTTATTACCATCTTTCTGGCGAGTTACTAAAGCATTATTCATCTGCGTCGGGGTTGATCAACAATGAGTTTCTGCCTGGGGTATGCAGTGTTATACAAGGCACAGCAGAAGGTGAGCGTGAGCTGGTTCTTGGCTCGAAGTATGGCTTGGTAAAAGCGAAGGCGTCAAAGTTGCTCCTGTCTAACCCGCCCGAATCGAGGCTCATTGTCAGTCAAGTTGTGCTCGAGAATCAAGTTTTACAAGTTGGTAGCGCTGATCTTGAAGGGGTGAAACTAGCGTACGGCTCTTCTCTGAGCTTTCTTTTTGGTGTTATGCCCAAGCCAGACAACCAGAACTTGTATTATCGATTGAACAACGATGATGCTTGGCAAGCGTTGGAAGGTGGACAACTAACGCTTGAGCACCTCAACGCAGGAGAGTATTACTTACAAGTCAGTAATGAATCTCAGGTTGCAGCCGGTTTAGTAGGGTTGGAGTCACATTTTGTTGTGCTTAAACCATGGTATTTATCTCAACTTGCGATTTTAGTCTTTATCGTTTTAACCATCACTATCATAACGTTACTCATGTATTGGCGTTCGCGTTACATTGTACAAATCAACCGTGAACTGGCAGCACAAGTGACACTAAAAACTAACCAATTAAGACACCAAAGTCGTGTGCTCTTGAGCAGTAACCATCAATTGCGTAAGCAAATTCAAGTAAGAAAATTGCTAGTGGATCATGTTGCTCAATCAATTAAATCAAGCGTTGACTTTATCGCAGCTAAATTATTGCCAGTGACTCTGGATGCAACGACGGAAGATCATCTGGCTAAAACTTACTGGCAGTTAAATGAACTAAAAAGTGTGCCTGGTGAGGCGAGTAACGGTAGCCAAAACTATAACTTAAGTCAGATAACCCAATCGGTAATTGATGTATGGCAAGACGATTTTACCAAGGCTAGAATTGTGGTCGAGCTTGAAGATGAGCGGAAAGCGAGCCGAATTGCACTCGGAAGTTTTAACTTAGATGTTATCTTTAATAGTATTTTTGCCAATATTATCAAGCGTTCATTCAGAGGCCAGACGGTCAGAATCATAGTGAAAGAGGAAAATGATGTTGTGTCATTGAGCTTTCTTGATTACGGAGTGCAGTTGCCTAATAACCTATCGACAGGACGCCCTTCCAATATATCCCCCTCAGAACCGAACATCGACCATCTCGCTCAGTTGGTGACGATCAGTGGTGGTCATTTGGCGGTGTTTACTTCTGACGCCCAAAATAAAATAGAGATCACGTGGCCAATTGCAAAAGAACTGAGCCATGTAGATGACCCCTTGCCTGAGCTCGAAGCAAAACATCCCACAGAAGAAAAGGTGACCCCAGAGAAGGAGTGGCTACAAAAAGTTTATCAATTGGTTGCTGAGCATTATCATGATCCGGATTTTGGTACGGCTCTAGCAGCTAAAATGCTATTTATGTCTGAACGCAGTTTACAAAGGCGCTTTAAATCCGCTTCGTCAAGAACGTTACAAGATTATTTAACAGAAGTTCGTTTAGAAATGGCGTGCGAGCAGTTACTGGCTGGCGAAAAAATCAGCGAAGTGGCGTTCAATTGTGGCTTTAATGCTCCATCTTACTTTAGCCAAAAGTTTAAATTACATTTTGGTTTACCACCTTCAAAATTTGCTGTGACTCAGGAAAGCCCATAAGCAAACTAAAAACTCAGCTCTTATCTCTCTTATTTTTATACACTCTAGTTATTGAATTAACGAACTATACCGAAAGCAGAAGCGTAATGTTGACGCTTCAGGTCTATCGGTATTTGCAAGTCTCCTTTTTTAACCAAAGTATCTCATGTCCAATGATACAAGCCTATAGTCCCCCCTCGTTAACGCACCACCGCTCCTCTGGAAGTCTCAGTAGGATAAGTGCTAAGGCAGTATTAAGTTAAGATAGGGTCAAGCTTAGCTAACCTTTGTATGCTGTGGACTAAGTCGCTGTACTTAACACCCCAGTCCATAAACAATATTTGAAGTCAGACCTAAGGTCTAAGCATATAGCACGGAGCGAGTAACCACTATTTCTATAGTGGTGCTTCCTTCTGCCCATATCACTATTATCGCAGTGTGTGGCCTTCTATGGGGAGAATAAGAGAGCATTGAATAGATACTGGGTTTGGTCGATATTTGAATGATTGAATTTGAATAAAAAATAAGAAGAGTCTAAGTACTAGGGGTTGGTCGGGAAGAAAAAAATATCGTGGTATAGCCGGGGGACTATACCACGGGTGTCAATGACACCTTCGCTTGCTGCCGGAGTGACATGTTGCCATGCCACCTCTGGAATTAATTTAAGAGGTTGCCCTCTCGATGGATTAACTATACGAGAGGTTACTTATTTTTCTTATAAAAATAACGACATATTGATATTAGAAAAGCGACAATATTTAATTTTTTATTTAAGTTGCTGTTTTTATTGGCTTTTAAAATTTTATGTTGATTTTTATTACACTTTTGTTTCAGTGTGCCAGTTTCATAAACGTCAATTTTGACGTAAATGACGAGAAGAAACTTGACGGAGTTGACGTCTTAAACTGCGAAAGCATTTATGAAATCTTTGATTTCACACAATGAATGCAAGAAGGGAGAGGAGTAATATTGTCGTCCAAATTATTAAATAACAATGTTTCTCATTATCAATACTCATAAGGGCCACTATGAAGTTATCAGATATTAAACCTGGCGATACGGTGACAATAAGGTTGTTAGATGGTCTTTCATCGGATATCAGAAAAAAGCTTATGGTAATGGGGCTGCTTCCTAATACTGAAGTTAAAGTGATTCGACGGGCGCCGATGGGCGATCCATTACAAGTAGAAGTACGTGGTGTATCTGTGGCACTGAGAGGAACCATTGCTCAAAAAGTTGAAGTGGAGAGAATGTAATGCAATATCAAATTCTCACTGTAGGTAACCCGAATAGCGGTAAAACCACTTTATTTAATGGCTTAACTGGAGCTAAGCAGCAAGTTGGTAATTGGGCGGGTGTCACTGTTGAAAAAAAAACAGGTCAGTTTAAGCATGCAGGTGACGAATTCTTGCTCACAGACCTTCCGGGTATTTACTCTTTAGACAGTGGTAATGATAGTAACAGCATTGATGAATCAATCGCTTCGCGAGCGGTATTAACACATACAGCCGATTTAATTATTAATGTGGTGGATGCGACAAGTTTAGAGCGTAGCTTATATATGACGTTACAGCTTCGCGAACTCGGCCGCCCGATGATTGTTGTCCTCAACAAGATGGATGCGCTAAAACGTGAACGTCAAATGATTAACGTTTCAGAGCTTGAGAAAACGTTAGGTTGTCCTGTAGTAAGTTTATCTGCAACCAATAAAACTCAAGTTGCAGAGTTTAAAGAAAAGCTTCATAAGTCCATCGTTCAAGGAGTCGCGCTTAAAGAGATATCTTTGCATTACGGTGAGAAGATGGAGTCGGCGATCCAAACTATTTCCGCACTTTTTAATGATCAAACCGTCGCCCATCGTGCATTAGCGATTCGTGCGCTTGAAAAAGACACGATGGTTCTCAATAGCCTTTCCGATGTTGATAGAAGCAAAGTATTGGACGTCATTGCGACTTTAGGTTTGGATATCGATTTGCACGTCGCGGATACCAAGTACACGCATTTGCATGAACAGTGTAAAAAAGTGCGCCGAAGCGAAGGCAAATTAAGCCGTAGCGTAACTGAAAAACTCGATCAGTTTATTTTGAACAAGTGGATTGGGATCCCATTCTTCTTTGTTGTTATGTACCTGATGTTCATGTTCTCGATTAATATCGGTAGTGCATTTATCGACTTTTTTGACATCGGTGTAGGCGCATTACTGGTTGATGGTGGTCACCACCTTCTTGACGATCATTTACCGATATGGCTTGTTACCGTTATTGCTGATGGGCTAGGCGGAGGCATCCAAACTGTCGCTACCTTTATCCCGGTTATTGCGTGTTTGTACTTGTTCCTCGCGGTTCTTGAAAGTTCTGGTTATATGGCGCGTGCGGCATTCGTGCTCGACAAAGTGATGCAAAAAATCGGTTTGCCAGGTAAAGCCTTTGTTCCACTGGTTCTTGGTTTCGGTTGTAACGTACCGTCAATTATGGCGACGCGGACATTAGATCAAGAGCGAGAGCGTAAACTGGCAGCGTCGATGGCTCCATTTATGTCGTGTGGTGCACGTCTACCTGTGTATGCGTTGTTTGCTGCTGCTTTCTTCCCAGGATCTGGTCAAAATGTCGTGTTTGCGCTTTACTTACTCGGTATTGTCGCTGCAGTGTTTACTGGTTTGTTCCTGAAACATACGCTCTACCCAGGCAGTAGTGACAGCATGGTAATGGAAATGCCGAATTATGAACTGCCAACCGTACAAAACGTTGTCATCAAAACATGGCAGAAGCTGAAGCGCTTCGTATTGGGGGCAGGGAAAACCATCGTAATCGTTGTTGCCATTCTGAGTTTTCTCAACTCAATAGGCACCGACGGTAGTTTTGGTAACGAAGACAGTGAAAAATCTGTGTTGTCAAAAGCCGCACAAGTCGTGACGCCAATCTTTGCACCAATCGGTATTCAAGAAGATAACTGGCCGGCAACCGTCGGCATTATTACCGGTATTTTTGCCAAAGAGGCCGTCGTGGGAACGCTCAATAGCCTATACACCACGCCAACTGATGGCGACGAAGGGGAGTTTGACTTGATGGGTAGCTTAGAGGACGCGTTTATGAGTATTCCTGAGAATCTTGTTGGTTTAAGTTACTCTGATCCTTTAGGTATTGATGTTGGCGACCTAGCCGATTCTCATGCAGTCGCAGAGGAGCAAGAAATCGATGAATCGATCTTTGGTAACATAAAAGAGAAATTTGTTTCTGGTCATGCTGCTTTTGCGTACCTTATTTTTATCTTACTTTACACTCCTTGTGTGGCTGCGATGGGGGCTTATGTTCGTGAGTTTGGCAATAACTTCGCGCGCTTTATCGCGGTATGGACGATGGGGCTCGCTTACTTGAGCGCGACTTTCTATCATCAGCTTATGCATTTCGCTGATAGCCCTATCACCAGCGGCGTTTGGATTGCCGTAATTGTTGCGATTTTCTTTGGCACGTATCGCGTTTTCAAGCGCGTAGGCAAGAAACATCAAGGCGAGTTTGAGGCGCAAGTTGTATGATTTTAACAGAGCTTTATCAATATATTGCCGAAAAAGGCACGGTTTCCCAATCTGAACTAGCAAAGCAGTTCGGAATGAGTGAAGACGGGGCAGACGCCATGTTAAGTGTGTGGATTAACAAAGGTCGTATTTCTCGCTTGGTAGATACAAATAAAGCTCATCATATAACGCGGATACGCTATGCAGTCACAAAGCACGATGGTTTGTCACTTACCGTAACCATGTAGTAGACAGTAAACTGTCGTGCACAAACAACAAAGCCGCATCAGCAATGATGCGGCTTTTTAGTCTCTGGCTAAACCGAAAGTTATATAACGGTTACGCTTTACGAAAGATAGAGCTTAACGACAGCACATTGCGAATTCGGTTAAGAATCTCTTCCTGTTCTTCGTCAGTACGGAACTCGCCTTGGGTGTTGCCCCAAACAGGGCCTGGCCAAGCAACATCATCCTTAAAGCGCGCAATATGGTGAATATGCAATTGTGGAACCATGTTACCCAAAGCGCCAAGGTTTAACTTGTCTGGGCGGAATGTCGCTTCCAGTGCTTGGCTTACCGCTTGAGATTCGAGCAAAAACTGTTGTTGCTCTTGCATTGGCAAGTGGTGAAGCTCTTTCAAATTTGCGCGTTTAGGCACCAAGATAACCCATGGCACAGCATTGTCTTTATGTAGAAGTGCAACGCAAAGCAGGAAGTGGCCGATCACAGTGGTGTCTTTTGCCAGTTGAGGATGAAGTTCAAAACTCATGGTTGTTTTCCAATTTATTTTATTGGGATTAGTATACGTCAGATAAAACAAAGGTTGACGTTTTCACGCCAACCTTGGTGATCATTAAGCTTTAGCTATTTGAGTTGTAGACTAAAGTTGCTTACATGCGCTCTAGTGTATCAATACCTAGTAGAGATAGACCTTGCTTAATGGTCTTTGCCGTAAGTGCTGCAAGTTTCAGGCGGCTTTGTTTTACCGTTTCGTCTTCAGCAATGAGGATAGGGCAAGCTTCGTAGAAGCTAGAGAACTGACCTGCTAGTTCGAATAGGTAGCTACACATGATGTGTGGTTGACCTTCACGAGCGACAGATTGAACCGCTTCTTCAAACTGCATAAGCTTAGCGATAAGCGCTTTCTCTTTTTCGTCAGTGATTTTGATTTCACCTTGGATAGCGTCCATAGCAACGCCAGCTTTAGCAAAAATAGAGGCAACACGAGTGTACGCGTACTGCATGTATGGTGCAGTGTTGCCTTCAAACGCTAGCATGTTGTCCCAATCAAAGACGTAATCCGTGGTACGGTGCTTAGATAGATCAGAGTACTTAACCGCGGCCATTGCCACTGTTTTAGAGATCTTCTCTTTCTCTTCTGTACTCAACTCTGAGTTTTTAGATTCGATCAGTTTAGCTGCACGCTCTTCTGCTTCATCCAAAAGGTCAGCCAAACGAACAGTACCACCAGAACGAGTTTTAAATGGACGACCATCTTTACCCAGCATCATCCCGAATGCGTGGTGCTCAAGAGAAACCGATTCAGGAACATAGCCCGCTTTACGAACGATAGTCCATGCTTGCATAAGGTGCTGGTGCTGACGTGAATCAATGAAATAAAGCACACGATCTGCGCCTAGATTTTCGTAACGGTATTTCGCACACGCGATATCTGTGGTTGTGTATAGGAAGCCGCCGTCGCGTTTTTGAACGATAACGCCCATCGCTTCGCCATCTTTATTTTTGTATTCATCTAGAAATACCACTTGCGCGCCATCATCTTCCACCGCAAGGCCTTGCTCTTTAAGGTCCGCAACGATCTTAGGCAGCATGTCGTTGTACATGCTTTCGCCCATTACGTCGTCACGAGTCAGTGAAACGTTGAGACGATCGTAGTTGCGCTGGTTTTGGATCATGGTGACGTCAACGAGTTTCTTCCACATTTGTGCGCAGTACTCGTCACCACTTTGCAGTTTGACTACGTAGTTACGCGCTTTTACGGCGAATTCTTCATCTTCATCATAAAGCTTTTTCGATTCACGGTAGAACGCTTCTAGGTCAGCCAGTTCCATCGAAACTTCGCCAGACTCTTGCTGTACACGCTCAAGGTTGGCGATAAGCATGCCGAACTGTGTGCCCCAGTCACCGATGTGGTTGGCACGAATTACTTTGTGGCCAAGGAACTCAAGCGTACGGACTACAGCATCACCGATGATGGTTGAACGCAGATGGCCCACGTGCATTTCTTTTGCCACGTTTGGCGCTGAGTAGTCAGCAACAATGGTTTGCGCTTTTTCTTTAGCTACGCCAAGACGAGCGTCTGCTAGTGCTGCGTCTGCTTGTTTTGCAAGGAATTCTTCGCTTAGGAAAATGTTAATGAAACCAGGTCCTGCGATTTCTGTTTTACTCGCAATACCGTCTAGGTCTAGAACATCCAGGACTTTCTGTGCAAATTCTCGAGGGTTAGTACCCAGTTTTTTAGCAACGCCCATTACGCCGTTTGCTTGGTAGTCACCAAATTGTGGCTTTGCTGATTGACGAACCGCCGCAGGGCTGCCTGCAGGTGCGCCAGCGGCTTCTAGAGCCTGAGATACTTTGTCATTAATAAGTGCTTGGATATTCACACGCGTTTCCTTCAATTCAAGGACGAAAAACTCGGCAAAATTGGGCGCCGAGTTCTGTTGGAGTTCACAAAAATGGGGCTAATGATAACAACTTTATTGATTTTCATACAGAGAGGATTTGGGTAAATTTTTACTTTTTCGATTGAATGGAAATGTCACTCTATTTACGTTTATTATTACGCCCAAAATAGAGATAAGAATTGCCCGAAAAGAGAACAGCATGACCACTCCACTCGTTGAAAAACGCTTAACTCCTGAATTGATGATCCAAGACTTAGATGCCTTTATGTCAAAGGTTGAAGTGCTCGCTGAAATATTGAAGCTCGATCTACATTTGGCTCAAGCCGATCACATCGCCTTACGCATCAATGATGCGAACACCGCAAAGGCTGCTCATGAGGCGTGGATGCCGTACGGTAAGGTGATTTCCCAAGCTCAAATCAATGGTCGGCCAATTATTGTCATTGAATTTGATAAAGCGTTGGAAAGCCGTGGGTGGAAGATTGAGTGCTTAGAGTTGCCATACCCAGCTGAAGGAAAAGTCTACCCAGTTGAGAGTTGGGAGCACGTGGAGTTTGTGATTCCATCATATGCCGAAACCGCAGATGAGTTTCTGCATGATCTGAAACATACTTATCCGAGTTTTGGAGCACAGGTTGAGAAACTTGATGAACTGGGTGTAAAGATCAAACTCTCTAGCCCGAAAGGCGAGGGGGAGCGTCTACATAACCCGACCGTAGCATTTAAGTACCAAGGTTTGTGTATCAAGCTTCACCCACACTCTCTTAAGCGTATTGTGGAATCGGAACGAGCATGATTTAGAGCTTGCTTGTTGTGAGCGCGTAATAAATAGGAGCAGCTTGCAAACTTATCACACGCTCACCTCTGACTTCCTGAGCCTTATCGAAAAGTCTATGCGGCTCGATGACGACTGTTACAGAATCACGGTTTTGTTGCCGTAAACAAAAACGTGGTCGTTGAGTACTTTATTCAGCGCTCTACTCAATACGTTCTTCTCAACATCGCGTCCTGCTTGCGCCATATCTTGAGCGCTCAAGGTATGATCGACTGGAATCACATCTTGCTTAATAATTGGGCCTTCATCTAAGTCATTGGTCACAAAGTGCGCGGTAGCTCCAATGATTTTCACGCCGCGGTCGTACGCTTGCTGATAAGGTTTTGCGCCGATAAAAGCAGGCAAGAAACTGTGGTGAATATTAATGATCTTATGATGATACTTTTCTACAAATGCTGGTGTAAGCACGCGCATGTATTTTGCTAGTACCAAAAAATCCGCCTTGTACTGACTGATCACTGCTGACATTTTTTGTTCGTGTTCTTCACGAGTCAAACCTTCATGTGTGACATAGTGATAAGGGATATCGAAACGTTCGGTCAGTGTTTGTAATTTGTCGTAGTTACCGACAACAGCAGCGATTTCGATATCTAGACTTCCATCATAATTCTTCATCAAAATATCGCCCAAACAGTGCGCTTCTTTCGTAACGAGGATCACGATACGCTTGCGGCGAGAGCCCACCAATTTGTGCTTCGCACCTTGTGGTAGCGCTTGGTCTAAATCGGCAAGAAACGTTTGATCGTTGAAGTACCCCTCCAACTCCGTTCGCATGAAAAAGTGCCCACTGGTATTATCAACAAATTCGTTATTGTGAACGATGTTGAGTTGGTGTTTGTAACAGATATTCGTGATTTTTGAGATTAGGCCCGGAGCGTCAGAGCAATGGGTCAACAGTGTTTTCTTTTCCATAAATCAGGTACTTCCATGCATTAATTATTTTCGCGTACGAAATGTTTGTTATCCCTTATCGGATTAATCGTACTGCCATCTTTGACCATAAATAATCTATTCTTACGTCGGTTTCAACAAAATATCCGTGTGTCGCCGCAAGCGGGTGTAGTTGTGGGCTGATGTCACTCCTATTCCTCTGGTATACTCTCAACACTTTTTCAAACCAGATATCAGACATGATCGCAAAAACTTTTTCCTCTGATGGTGCGTTGGGCAAGGCCATTCCTGGCTTTCAGGCTCGTCAGCCACAAATCGATATGGCAGAAGCCGTCAGTCGCGCGATCAAAGAACAAAACCAACTGGTGGTTGAAGCGGGAACAGGAACAGGCAAAACCTTTGCATACCTTGTCCCCGCGTTATTAAGTGGTAAAAAAGTGATCATCAGTACGGGGTCGAAAAACTTGCAAGAGCAGTTATACCATCGTGACCTACCGCTGATGGTCAATGCGCTGGGTTTTTATGGCCAAGTGGCATTATTGAAAGGCCGTTCAAACTATCTGTGTTTGGATCGCTTGAGCCGCCAAATGATCGAAAGCCACACTAATGAATCTGACCCGACGCTGTTAACCCAACTGGTTAAAGTACGAGCTTGGTCGTCAGAAACCAAAACTGGTGATCTTGGTGATTGTGATGATCTGCCAGAAGACAGCATGATCATTCCAACCATCACTTCAACTAATGATAATTGTTTGGGTAAGGAGTGCCCGAGCTACACCGATTGCTTTGTATTGAAAGCGCGTAAGCGAGCCATGGACTCTGATATTGTCGTGGTAAACCATCACTTGTTCCTCGCTGATTTGGCGATCAAAGAAACAGGGTTTGGCGAACTGATTCCAGAAGCCGACGTGTTTATTTTTGATGAGGCTCATCAGTTACCGGATATTGCCAGCGAATACTTCGGCCAGTCAGTTTCAAGCCGCCAAATTCACGATCTCGCCAAAGACATTGAAATTGCTTATCGCACCGAAGCAAAAGACATGCGCCAATTGCAAAAAGTGGGCGACAAACTCATGCAAAGTGCGATGGATATGCGGATTGTACTGGGTGAGCCTGGCTTTCGTGGCAACTGGCGTGAGGCGTTGCAATCAGAATCCATTAAGCGAGAATTGTTGCGCTTAACCGATAGCCTTGAATTGGCGATCGATGTTCTCAAAATAGCCCTAGGGCGCAGTCAGTTACTGGATACCGCCTTTGAGCGTGCTAATTTGATTAAAGGCAGAATAAATCGAGTTTGTGATGTCGACATCACAGGGTATTCATATTGGTTTGATACGTCACCTCGTCATTTTACTTTGCATATCACGCCGCTTTCGGTCGCCGACAAGTTTCATGAGCAAATAGAGATTAAACAAGGCGCATGGATTTTTACCTCGGCGACCTTGGCGGTATCGGGTGACTTTAAACATTTTACTGATCGTCTTGGTCTGAAGCCTACACAGCAGTTTTCATTGCCGTCCCCCTTTGATTACCAAAAGCAAGCGCGCTTGTGTGTGCCTCGGTACTTACCAGAACCAAACAGCAATGGTTTAGCGGATAAACTGGTCAAAATGCTTGCTCCGGTGATTGAAGAAAACGATGGTCGTTGTTTCTTCTTATGTACGTCCCATAGCATGATGCGTGAACTGGGTGAAAAGTTTCGTGAAGTACTTGATTTGCCAGTGCTGATGCAAGGGGAAATGAGCAAACAGAAGACGCTTGCAGAGTTCATGGAGTTGGGTAACGCTTTACTGGTGGCGACGGGCGCTTTTTGGGAAGGGATTGATGTTAGAGGTGATGCGCTGAGCTGTGTTATTATCGATAAATTACCGTTTACCGCCCCTGATGATCCATTGCTTAAAGCCCGAATCGAAGATTGTCGGTTACGCGGCGGTGAGCCATTTGCAGAAGTGCAAGTTCCGGATGCCGTGATTACGTTAAAGCAGGGAGTAGGGCGATTAATTCGAGATCAAAAGGATCACGGTGCGTTGATCATTTGTGATAATCGCCTCGTCACGCGAGATTACGGTGGTGTTTTCCTTGGAAGTTTGCCTCCCATCCCAAGAACGCGAGATTTAGATGGAATCAAAGCATTCCTAAAAACCGAACAATCTGTCACAGACGCAAGTGCTGAGGCATAACCCAATAAATGAGAGTTGTAGAGAGTTAAATGAGCGCAAAAATTCTTGCTATCGATACCGCAACAGAAAACTGTTCAGTTGCCCTATTGGCTAATGATCAAGTGATTTCACGCAGTGCGATTGCGCCACGTGATCACACCAAAAAAGTACTGCCAATGGTTGATGAAGTACTCAAAGAAGCAGGTCTGACTCTACAAGAGCTAGACGCGCTAGCATTTGGACGTGGTCCAGGTAGTTTTACTGGCGTTCGTATCGGTATTGGTATTGCCCAAGGTTTAGCATTTGGTGCTGAGCTACCCATGATTGGTGTGTCAACATTGGTGGCGATGGCTCAAGGTAGCTATCGTTTGCATGGTGCGACTGATGTCGCTGTGGCCATTGATGCGCGCATGAGTGAAGTTTACTGGGCGCGCTATTCTCGTCAAGAGAATGGTGAATGGGTTGGTATTGATGAAGAATGTGTTATTCCACCATCTCGCCTAACTGAAGAAGCACAAACAGATGACAAAACGTGGACGACAGCAGGTACGGGTTGGGATGCATACCAAGAAGCGTTAGCAGACCTACCGTTTAATTTGACTCGTGGCGAGGTTCTGTACCCTGATTCACAAGACATCGTGATTCTTGCTGAACAAGAATTTAAAAAGGGTAATACCGTGCCGGTAGAAGATTCGAGCCCTGTTTATCTGCGTGATAATGTGACATGGAAAAAACTTCCGGGCCGCGAATAATCCGTTTTCATTAACATAATAAAAAGCAGGGTATTTGCCCTGTATTTTAATGGAGCGTTATGGCGTCGATTAATGGCTTACCTCCTTCACTGGCCCCTAGTGCGAATCGCAGCAATAAAGTCAGCAAAAAGAAGCAGGTAAATAAATCACAAACAAAGCAACCTGTCGGTCAGCCTTCAAAGGTCGCTAATGCCGTGGCGCATTCCATAAAACACATGGATGAGTCCCAAATTCACCGAGCTCAAGTGCAATATGACCTTCCCGAAGGAAGCGCACGTAAAGCGATGGAACAGTACATGGATATCATGAATCGAGCTAAAAAAGAGGAACTGGCTCAGTTACTTGGTGTCGATATTTACGTGTGAGATTTCCTCTGCTTGGGATTACTAATAGTGAAAGGTGGTTTATGAAAGTTTTTGGACGATTTTTTCTCGCGTTATTTGCTGCGGTTACTTTGTCTGCGTGTAGCTCGTTGCCTGAGGAGCTAAATGCCAGCACAGAACAAGTCGTTACTGATTATAAAGCTTTCGCTGAGTCTCAGGGGCAAGTGAGTGAAGATGTTCGCCTTGGCGGAATCATCGCAAAAGTGGATAACTTCAAAGCTAAAACCCGTCTAGAGATCGTAAACCTACCAATCAATAAATCGGGTAAACCGGATATTGATCAAGAGCCAATGGGACGCTTTATTGCTTATTTTGATGGTTATTTAGAGCCTGTCGCCTTTAGTGAAGGCCGTTTGGTGACGGTGGTAGGCAAAGGCGCCGGAGAAGAAGAAGGAAAGGTTGGTGAACACCAATACGTATTCCCGATCATTAAAGGGCAAGGGTACCGTTTGTGGAAAATTGAAGAACGTGTCCGCATGTATGACTCACCAACTTACTTTTACCCGTGTTACTCAATCAATTGCCGCATGTGGCGTAATGATTTTCCACAAGACGGTAAAGTGATAAAACAGGTCAAATAATCTGTGATACATGAGCGTCAATTCAAGCTTCCTGCCGGAAAAATGGCAGCCCTAGAGATAGGGAACGAAAAAACGGCTGACCTGTCAGTCGTTTTTCTTCATGGATGGTTAGATAATGCGGGCAGCTTTAAAGCACTCATGGAACAGTTGAATCAACTTCACCCTCACTTACACCTTCTTGCCATTGATCTGTTTGGTCACGGTTGGTCTAGCCATAAATCTCACGATAATTATTACCCCTTTCACGACTATATTGCCGATTTATATCAGTTGTTGGATGAATTATCACCAAACAGACTGATATTAGTAGGGCATTCACTTGGTGCTTTAATCGCAAGTTGCTATAGTGCTGCGTTTCCAGAGCAGGTCGAAGCTCTTGTGCAAATTGAGGGAGCGGGTCCTCTTACTGAAGATCCTGCTAACAGTTTGCCTCGTCTTCGTGATGGCGTTTTAAGTCGAGTAAGACAGCACAACAAGCCAGAGCGAAGCATTACCTCCTTCGATCTGGCGTTAAAATTACGCATGCAAGCCAACCAACTAACCGCTGAGCAGCTTCTGCCGATAGTCGAGCGTGGAACTGAGCTGCGAGGAGATAAATGGTATTGGCGGCATGATACCAAGTTAAAGTGTGCGTCGCTTTACCGAATGGCGCAAACGCATGCTAACTCGATTACCAGCCAAATACGTTGCCCTCATTTGATCGTATTAGGCGATCAAGGATTTCAGAATTTACCATCTAACCCAGTTTATTGGGGAGAGAATCCACCGCAAGTAGTTTCTATCGAGGGTGGTCATCACTGTCATTTAGAGCAAATACTCGAGGTTGCAACGCGAATTCTTGGTGTAGTTAACAAAATTTAAACAAGTGTTTGAGAGTTGCGTGCTCAAGCACGTTCGCTGTGCTGTAATAGCTTTCAAAATAAAAAGGACGCTATTTTTTAGCCAGTTATAAACGAGGAGTAACATCGTGGATAAACCATGGCTTTCACGTTATCCAAGTGACGTACCTGAAACCATTAATCCAGAGCAATATGAGTCTTTGGTAGAAATGTTTGAGCAGTCTGTACAAAAATATGCAGACCAACCGGCATTCATGAACATGGGCTCGGTTATGACCTTCCGTAAATTGGAAGAGCGTAGTCGCGCATTTGCAGCGTATCTGCAAAACGAGTTAAAACTGCAAAAGGGTGACCGCGTTGCTCTAATGATGCCAAACCTACTGCAATACCCAGTGGCGTTGTTTGGTATTTTGCGGGCAGGTTGTATCGCCGTCAACGTTAACCCACTTTACACTCCTCGTGAACTTGAACACCAATTGAATGACTCAGGTGCGACGACGATTGTGATTGTGTCTAACTTTGCCAACACACTTGAGCAAATTGTCGATAAAACACCAGTCAAACACGTAGTGTTAACCAGCCTTGGTCAAATGCTGCCACGCGCGAAAGGCACGGTTGTCGATTTTGTCGTGAAGTACGTTAAGGGCATGGTACCTAAGTACGATTTACCTGGTGCGATCTCAATGCGTCAGGCATTGCGTAAAGGTCGTCGTCTACAATACGTTAAACCGTTTATGTCTGGGGATGACATCGCATTCCTACAATATACAGGTGGTACGACAGGCGTCGCGAAAGGTGCAATTCTTACACACCGTAATATGATTGCGAACGTTCTACAGGCGAAAGGCGCGTACGGACCGGTTTTATCTCCGGGCCGTGAATTGGTCGTGACAGCGCTACCGCTGTATCACGTATTTGCTCTTACCGTAAACTGCTTACTGTTTATCGAAATGGGTGGTCGTAACCTACTTATTACGAACCCTCGAGATATTCCAGGGTTCGTAAAAGAGTTACAAAAACATCCGTTTACTGCGATTACAGGCGTGAACACCTTATTTAATGCACTGGTTAACAACGAAGATTTCCACGAGTTGGATTTCAGCAACCTACGGTTAGCCGTCGGTGGTGGTATGGCTGTGCAGCGCTCAGTGGCAGAAAGATGGCAGAAGACCACCGGTTGTTATCTACTAGAAGGTTACGGTCTAACCGAGTGTTCTCCATTGGTTGCGGCATACCCGCATGATCTTGTTGAGTACAACGGCTCTATCGGTTTACCTGTGCCATCAACAGAAGTTCGAATTGTGGACGAAGAAGGCAACGCACTTCCAAATACTGAAACCGGTGAGCTTCAAGTTCGTGGCCCTCAGGTGATGCAAGGTTATTGGCAGCGCCCTGAAGCAACGAAAGACACGATCAACGAAGACGGCTGGTTATCCACCGGTGATATCGTTAAGTTCGATGACGAAGGCTTCCTACATATAGTTGACCGTAAGAAAGACATGATCTTAGTGTCTGGCTTCAACGTTTACCCGAACGAAATTGAAGAGGTGGTTGCATTGCATGGTAAAGTGCTCGAGGTTGCAGCCATTGGTCAGCCACATGAAGTGTCAGGCGAATTAGTTAAGATCTACGTCGTAAAACGCGATCCGAGCTTGACTAAAGACGAAGTGATTACACATTGTCGTCAACATTTAACAGGCTACAAAGTGCCTAAGTTGGTCGAGTTTCGTGAAGATCTGCCTAAGACCAACGTTGGTAAGATCTTACGTCGTGTTCTTCGTGAAGAGAATGATGCCGAACAGGCCAAGAAGAGCGCTTAAGCCGATTTCGTTGAGTCGAGATAATTAAAAAATGATAGAATGCCAGCGTTTTGCTGGCATTTTTTATAGCGAGAAGTATGTGAATTATAAAATTATTATTAAAAACAAAGAACTAGAAGATGTTTGCGCTCAAGCCAGAGATGCAGACGTAGTCATGTTGGATACCGAATTCGTTCGTATTCGAACTTTCTATCCTCAACTAGGTCTGATTCAGCTTTTCGATGGTAAACATCTTTCATTGATTGATCCGACTGAACTGACAGACATGACACCGTTTGTCGATTTGCTGAAAGATACTTCTGTACTAAAAGTTCTGCATGCTTGCGGTGAAGATCTAGAAGTCTTTCAAAATGCTTTCGGTTGTACCCCATTTCCAATGGTCGATACTCAGTTGATGGCGGCTTTTCTTGGTCATGGTTTATCTACGGGCTTTGCAACCCTAGTGGACGAATATCTTGGGGTAGAGCTTGATAAGAGTGAATCACGTACTGATTGGATGGCGCGTCCACTGACACAAAAGCAACTTGATTATGCTGCCGCAGATGTTCATTACCTACTACCACTTTACGAAAAATTATTGGATAACGTCACTGAAGCAGGCTGGTGGGGTGCGGTTCAACAAGAAAGTGACTTGTTGGTTTCTAAGCGTATCCGTGAAATCAATGAAGAAAATGCCTACCTCGATATTAAAGGCGCTTGGCAGCTTAAGCCTTCAGAGTTGGCCGTTTTAAAGCCACTGGCGACATGGCGTTACCGCGAAGCAATCAAACGAGATTTAGCACTAAACTTTATTTTTAAAGAAGGCGACTTGCTGACGGTGGCTCGCCTCGGTCTGACTAGTTTTAAAACGATGGAAGCCGAAGACATCGATGTCCGCGCGATCAATCGCCATGGTGCAAGGATTGCTGCGATCGTGAAGCAAGCGAGACAGACGCCTGTGGATGAATATCCACCTAAGATTGAGCGATTAATGGACTGTACGGGCTACAAGCAAGTCTTCAAAAATATGAAAGACATAGTGAAATCGGCGTCGCAGAAGTCTGGCTTAGCAACGGAGTTCCTTGCTTCTAAAAAGCAGATCAATCAATTAATCAGTTGGGCTTGGAAAAAAGAACGTGATCCAGAAATAGTACCAGATTTAATGAAAGGTTGGCGCTTTGAGCTATTGGGCGAACAGATGAATAAAGCGTTGAAGTAATCGCAAACTAAAAAGGTTGACCATAGCGTCAACCTTTTTTGAATCACATGAGACCGTCAATCGATGAGCCTAGAGGAGAGCTGGGCGATATATCTTGAGAAAATAAAGACAAGTTACTTGCACAGCGTCTTTACAACACCCAGTAGTAACTTACTTCTCGTCGTCAGGTAACTTCACGTTCAGCTCAAGAACAGAGATATCATCGTCTTTGTGCTCAAACGTCAAATCGACCATATTCGGGTCAATCGCCACGTACTTGCTGATCACCTTCAAGATATCCTCTTTTAATTGAGGCAAGTAAGAAGGCGCGGGATCATTTTGGCTGCGGCGCTCCGCAACAATGATTTGTAAACGCTCTTTAGCTAGATTCGCAGAAGTTTTCTTCTGTGGGCGGAAAAATTCTAATAGTGACATGTCTAGCCTCCAAACAGTCGTTTAAAGAGTCCTTTCTTTTCCTCGGTAAGGAAACGAAATTCAACCTGATTGCCTAATAAGCGATCAACAGTGTCAGAATAAGCCATACCCGCATCAGTATTTTCATCAAAAGTGACAGGCACACCTTTGTTAGATGCGTTAAGCACTGCTTGGCTTTCTGGAATCACGCCCAATAGTGGAATGTGTAAGATATCTTCTACGTCCTCAACGCTCAGCATCTCGCCTAGAGTGACTCGAGATGGGTTGTAGCGAGTCAGCAGCAAATGTTGCTTCACTGGCTCTAGCCCTTGTTCTGCGCGCAGAGACTTAGAATCTAAGATGCCTAAAATGCGATCAGAGTCGCGAACAGAAGACACTTCAGGGTTGGTGGTTACAATTGCTTCATCGGCGTAGTAAAGCGCCATGAGTGCGCCTTGCTCGATACCGGCTGGTGAGTCACAAATAATGAAGTCAAAGCCCATTTCATCTAGCTCACTAAACACGCGCTGTACGCTATCTTTGGTTAGGGCTTCTTTATCGCGTGTTTGTGACGCTGGAAGAATGAACAGGTTGTCTGTGCGTTTATCTTTTATCAGCGCTTGGTTCAATGTCGCTTCACCGTTAATGACATTCACAAAGTCATACACAACACGACGCTCACAACCCATGATGAGATCGAGGTTGCGCAAACCGATATCAAAATCGATCACCGCGGTCTTATTTCCCTTCAGAGCTAGACCAGAGGCGATGGCTGCGCTTGAAGTGGTTTTACCAACGCCGCCTTTACCAGACGTTACTACAATAATGCGTGCCATTTTTTTTCCTTTTTAGACTAAATCGCGAGTACTTCTAAATGTAATGAGTTTTCGGCTTTACTGATCATTATTTTCTTTTGCCAGTACTCACTCTCAATTTGATCGCTTAACCAGTAGTCACCTGCAATGGATACTAGTTCCGCTTGTAAGTCGTGGCAAATAATACGTGCTTCCTGCTGGCCACTTGCCCCAGCAATCGCTCGGCCTCTCAAAGTACCATGGATATGAATCGAACCATCGGCTATCACTTCAGCGCCAGCGCTAACGTGCGCGAGGACGACTAAATCGCCGTCTTTAGCGTAGATTTGCTGCCCAGAGCGAACTGGTGTTCGTACCACTTTGGTTGGCGCCATTTCCGCTGGTGCTTGGCTTGGTGATTTGCTCGCCGACATGATCGCGAAGCCGGCTTCGGAAGCAAGATTTTGTACACGTTTATCTTTACAGCCCGTTACACCGACCGGAATAAAACCCGCATCCGCAATGCCCTGTTTAAGCGTTGGGAAATCAATATCGCCTTGTACTTTTGCTATATTGATTACCAAAGGCGCTGATGCAAAAAAAGAAGGTGCTTGAGATACTTTTATTTGCAAAAATTCGATAGTCTTTGTGATCTCATTGTCAGAAAGGTGTAAAACTGACAAAGTAAAACTGCTACCTTTAAGGTCTGGTGAATAGGTCATCGTGGACTTCTTGCCTTTGTTGAAAGAGCGTTGCCTTAAACTAGGTCTGTCATGTTATATTTCATCCTTTGACGCAGCAAGTTCTCTCGCGGGCAAATAGGTGAATTAATCCCAAATTTGCTATTAAGTTTGCGAGAATTTGACGTTTATAACTCAATCCGCACTCAAAGCGGCTAAATCAGCATAAAAGGCGTGTCATGCTTTGTTCTATTTATAAAAGCTCAAAAAAAGAAGGTACTTATCTCTATATTCCTAAAAAGGATGATTTTTCACAGGTTCCTGACACCTTAATGCAGATGTTCGGTAAGCCTATCGCTGTCATGACGATTAAACTTGATGGCCGTAAATTGGCACAAGTTGATATCGAAAAAGTGAAGGCTTCATTGCAAAATGACGGCTTCTTTTTGCAGGTTCCGCCTCCGCCGGAAAACTTACTAGAAAAGTACAAAGAACAAAAAGCCCAGCAGAAAGGCGAATAACGTCATCGTTTTTCATCTGGGATTTCTGCCTTGCTCAAGGAGGGCAATATGAAAAAAATACTGGCTACCATGCTTAGCGTTGGTGTGTGTACCTCGGCTTTTGCAAGTAGCGAGGGCTTCGATGAATACTTGAATAAGCTGCGTGCTGAAGCGCGTGATAAAGGTATCTCAGAGCAGGTCATTAGTGCTGCTTTTGCGAATGTTGAGTACAAACCTCGAGCAGTAAAAGCGGACCGAAACCAACCAGAGAAGAAACTGACGCTGGATGAATACATTCCTCGCGCGGTGCCCGAATGGAAGGTGAAGCAAGCCAGAGAGTTATACAAAGAGTATGACACCGAGCTAAAGCGTATAGGCGATGAGTATGGTGTGCAGCCTCGCTTTATCGTGGCGCTGTGGGGGGTAGAAAGTAACTTTGGTAAATTTACCGGTAACTTCAAAGTGATTGACGCGCTATCAACCATGGCATTTGAAGGTCGTCGTGAAGCATTTTTCCGTAAAGAAACCATGTCGGCATTGCAGATCCTCGATCAAGGCCATATTGAACTAGAAAACTTCAAGGGGTCATGGGCTGGTGCGATGGGGCAATGTCAGTTTATGCCAAGCTCTTTTCTTCGTTTTGCCGCTGACGGCAACGGGGATGGTAAAAAAGACATTTGGCAATCTGAAGCCGACGTGTTTGCCTCTACTGCTAACTATTTGAGCAAGTCCGGCTGGGATGACAAATACACTTGGGGTCGCCAAGTGAAAGTCCCTAAAGGCATTGATCGTAGCTTAGAAGGGCGCACGGCTGAAAAAGGTAAATACCTTCAGGAGTGGAGCAAACTTGGCATCACAAAATACGACGGTAGTCCGTTGCCAAAACTGGATGAAGACATCAAAGCATGGTTGATCATGCCGGATGATGAAAATGGTCGTACGTATTTGGTTTACAATAACTACAACGTACTGATGAAGTGGAACCGCTCTTACTACTTCGCACTCGCCGTGAGTCACTTGGCTGACCGGATAAAATATTAAGTTAGTATCAAGTCTTCGTTCATAAGGGCTCCTTTCGGAGCCTTTTTAGTCTCTGAATATGGTTACTTTTTGGTGTGGAACTGTTCGCAAGCAAGCATAGTGTTCTCAATTAAGCTTGCCACTGTCATTGGCCCAACGCCACCCGGTACGGGGGTAATAAAGCTAGCGCGTTCACGTGCCTTATCGTACTCCACATCGCCCACTAACTTACCTGTTTCAAGACGGTTGATACCTACATCAACGATAACGGCACCTTCTTTAATCCACTCACCAGGAATGAAGTTTTGCTTACCAACCGCGACGACAACAATCTCTGCTTGGCGGACATGGCTTTCCAGATCTTTGGTGAATCGGTGACACGTCGTGGTTGTGCAACCAGCAAGAAGCAGTTCAAGCGTCATGGGACGGCCAACAATGTTTGATGCGCCAACAACCACGGCATGTTTGCCACGCAGCTCAATATTGTAACGGTCGAGTAGGGTAATGATGCCTTTTGGTGTACAAGAGCGAAGCTTAGGAATTCGCTGAGCAAGGCGGCCGACGTTGTATGGATGGAAGCCATCGACGTCTTTTTCTGGATGAATGTGCTCTAAAACGTGCGTAGTATCGATACCTGCTGGCAAGGGTAATTGAACTAAAATGCCGTCAATGTCATCATCGTTGTTCAATTCATCAATCAGTGCTAACAGTTCTTCTTCAGGGGTAGATGCAGGAAGGTCAAAAGACTTAGAAACAAACCCCACCTCTTCACATACGCGGCGCTTACTGCCTACATAAACTTGTGAAGCAGGATCTTCACCAATTAGAACCACGGCAAGACCTGGAGCACGCAACCCAGCTTCAACACGAGCTTTAACCCGTGCTGCAACCTCGGAACGAACCGTTTGGGAAATGAGAGTTCCGTCTATATTTTGAGCAGTCATGACTTTCCTTATAAATTTAAAAGGCAAATTATTTGCCGCGCATTGTCGCAGAAATTCGATTTAACATCCATACGCAAACGTTTGCCTTGTGGCGTTTTTGAACATCTTTCGTTTTGGTGTCCTTTTTTTAGGCACTCAGATCATAATGTCAGTAAAAGCCGTTGATTTACCTGTTTGAACTCGTATAATCCTCTCCCTGTAGCGCGCCCTTAGCTCAGCTGGATAGAGCACGTCCCTTCTAAGGATGTGGTCGCAGGTTCGAATCCTGCAGGGCGTGCCATTTATTTCAGGGCGTAGCAAGTTAATACTTGCTACGCCCTTTTTCGTTTCTGCTATTTTTTGGTAGAAATCATGAAAAATGGACTAATGTTATTCCACATATTTTTAATATCTCGCCCAATGAAACTGAAATAGAGAATATTTAAGAGTGATTCACAACGCTGGACGCTCTCGGTTCAGGTTGAATCTTTCGTGTGCGGTGCAATGGTTTAAGTTAAGTGCCAGCGTTGCCATTAGCTTAATGCAGCACTATTACAACAAGTTAAGTTTGGCAGGAGGCATGAACTCATGGGCAAGCTCCTCTTTCTCACATTATCTATGCTTTGTTTTTTTGCTAATGCAAATATCAATGTGACTTCATTCGATACAACAGGCATTGGTGCATGGGATAAACAGCTATTTTCAGGTGAAACCGTATATGAGTTAGTTTCATTTGAGGGTGAGAAAGCATTAAAGGCGTCGAGTCATGGCAGTGCTTCGGGGCTTGCTTTAAAAACGCGAATTGACTTGCTGGATACACCGTATATGAGTTGGCGTTGGCGAGTGTCCCAAATGCTCCCTATGTTAAATGAGCATAATAAAAATGGGGATGACTATGCTGCAAGGATTTATGTCGTCATTGAAAAGGGTTTTATGGGCTTAAGCACGAAAGCTCTTAATTACGTTTGGTCGAGTTCGCAAAAGGTTGGTAATGTCTGGGATAATGCTTATGCTGGTTCGAGCGTTAAGATGATCTCAGTTCGTGGACATCAGTCAAATGTAGACACTTGGTACTATGAAAAACGTGATGTGTATAAAGACTTGATTGATTACTTCGGTGATATGGGAAGTATAGAAGAGAACGTAGAAGCTTATCGTTATATAGATATTATTGCTGTCATGACAGATACCGATAATAGTGGTGTGATGGCGGAGGCCTATTATGGTGATATTTATTTTAGCTCCGAGTAGTGTTGTTATAACAAGAGACAATGAATCCATTACTAATCTCTGGCGATATTGTGGAAGGTGACCACCTAACGTGACGAGATAGGACAAGTGTTTATTCTATATCTTTACTATTTAGTTGGATCTTCAAGCTCTTTTAGTACTCTGACTTGCATGATGCGATGTTTTTTTATATGGAGTATTTCAAACCGCCAGCCTTGGTACACAATATGCTCACCAGCGTTTGGTACTCGGCCCGCAAGGCAGGTCAAAAGACCATTCAGAGTTTGAAATCCTTCGCGTTCTTCGCCTTCAATACTGCCAAGTTCAAGTTTATGCTTGAGCTCATTGAGTGGGATCAAAGCATCCATTAACCAACTGCCATCTTTCTGTTGCTTTGCCCATACTTGCTGTGGTGCCATGCCTAATTCGCCTGCAATGGACTTCAACAAATCATAAAGAGTTACTAAACCTTGTACATCGCCATACTCATCCACAATGAATACCATTTCAGCACTGGTTTGCTGCATATAGTTAAGCAGGGGTAGTCCTTTCATTGATTCAGGAACAAAACGGGGGCGTTTAAGTTGCTTGGCCAGCGTCCCGATAGAGAGATTCTCGTATTCATCCAGCAATACTTTGGAAGAGATGGTGCCAATGATGTTGTCTAAACCGCCTTTACAGACAGGCCATACCGAATGCTGGGTTTGGCGAAGGTGGATGAGAATGGCATCAATGGGTAGGTTTGCGTCTAGATAGTGAATATCACAACGTGGTGTCATCAACGATAGAGCTAAACGATCGTTGAGATGCAATAAGTTACGAATCATCAACTGTTCTTGTGGTTCAATGGCTCCAGAGACAGAACCCTCGCTAACGATTGCAAAAATATCATCTTCCGTGACGATTTCTCCGTTGTTGTCGTTTTGGCGGAATAACTTGAGGAAGGTATCTGTCGAAAAGGTTAATAGGAAAACAAAAGGAGTGGTGAGTTTGGCTAACCAATGAATCGGGAAAGCCACAATGGTAGCGATGTTCTCAGCATTATTTTGGGCGAAACGTTTGGGCACCAATTCGCCGACGACAATAGCAAAATAGGTGATCAGCAATACCACGCTCGTCGTTGATAACACCGTGGCGATTTCTCTTTCTAAGCCTTGAGTTACTAACCAGTTCTCGAAGGGCACGGAAAGTGCCGCTTCGCCAAAAATGCCGCTTAATAATCCAATAACAGTGATGCCGATTTGAATGGTTGAAAGAAACTGAGTGGGATTATTTTTGAGCTCGAGGGCTAAGGCGGCAGCGGTATTGTGTTCTGCCATTAACTTCAAGCGTCCACTTTTCGCTGCAACCAAAGCGATTTCTGACATTGCAAAGGCGCCATTGAGTGCGATTAATCCAACTAGCAATAAAATGTCCATAAAGCCTTCCAGTAATGTGCACATTAGCAGCATAGCGAGATTCACCTGCAAGAAATGTGACGTTGCAAATAAACCGCGTACTTATACCCTAATGACGTTAAGAGGCAGCTTAAGAGCATTGTCACGGAAGCACGCGTCTTACGGTTATTGAGTTATATTCAAATAGCCTTCGCGAGTGAATCCTTCTGTTACTTAATTCGGATTCTGATACACTACGCGCCCATTTCCTCAGTTGAGACCTTTCTATGCCATTTTCTAAGCTTGGTTTAAGCGCGCCCATTATTGATGCAGTAAAGGCGCTAGGCTATGAAAAACCGACTTCTATCCAACAAAAAGCCATTCCAATTGTATTACGTGGTAGCAATTTAATTGCTGCAGCACAAACAGGGACCGGTAAAACGGCTGGTTTTGTTCTGCCAATCTTAGAAAAGCTTAGCCAAGGGGAAACACAACGCAAAAAACGTGCGCGTGCAATCATCTTGACACCAACACGTGAACTGGCACTTCAGGTTCACCAAAGTATTGAAGCATACGGCAAAAAACTATCACTGCGCTCAATGGCGATGTTTGGTGGCGTAGACTACGCGCCGCAAAAACAAGCACTGATTGATGGCGTTGATATTGTGGTAAGCACGCCGGGGCGCTTGATTGATCTGTACGGCCAGCGCGCGATTCACTTTGATGAAGTGGAAATGCTAGTGCTGGATGAAGCAGACAAAATGTTGGATATGGGCTTTATCGATGCGATCGATAAAATTGTGGACTGCATGCCTGAGGATGTACAAAGCTTGTTGTTCTCGGCAACGTTATCAAACCCTGTCCGTGATTTGGCGAAGAACGCGATTGTGGACCCTGAAGAGATCACGATTGCGAAACACAGTGCATCAAAATCAAACATTAAGCAGTGGATCACGACAGTTGATAAAGACGTGAAGTCTTCGTTACTCAGTCATATGTTGAAAGAGAATGACTGGTCACAAGTGCTGGTGTTTATTGAAACGAAACACGGTGCAGCGAAGTTGGTTAGCCAGCTTGAAAAACGCGGTATTATCGCGGAGGCCTTCCATAGCGGCAGAAACCAGCGTGTTCGCCAGGAACTGATTGAGAAGTTTAAAGCGGGTGAGATCCAATATTTAGTCGCCACGGGTGTTGCGGCGCGTGGTATCGACATTGATAATCTGCCGGTCGTAATTAACTATGATTTGCCATTTCCTGCCGATGAGTATGTACACCGTATTGGTCGTACTGGTCGCGCTGGTGCGCAAGGTGAAGCGATTTCTTTGGTATCGAAAGATGACTTTAAAAACCTTTGCATGATCGAAAGTCGCTTAGGGCACTTATTAGAACGTGTTGAAATCGAAGGTTTTGCCCCAAGAAAGCCCGTTCCCATTTCCATTCTAAATTACATGCCTAAAAATAAACGCAAGCCATAGGATGAGCGACTACCGCGTTGAATAGTACCGTGAACAATACGCAGTTGTGATAAATAGTCGTTCAAAAAAGAAGCCGCAATAAATGCGGCTTCTTTTTTGGTTTATTTCAGCAAGACGAGCGTTTAATTCGTTTTCACTTTAGCCAAACGCTGCTGAACGAATTGAGGTTCAGTTCGCATCCCCATGACCAAGCTGACACACATCACCAGAAGAATGATGGTGAACGGCAGACCTGTCGAAATGGTGCCGGCTTGTAACGCTTGTACGGCTTCCGTACCACCAACCCAAAGTAATACCGCAGCAATTGCGCCTTCTATTGAAGCCCAAAAGATGCGTTGTGGGACAGGGGCGTCGACTTTACCACCGGCAGTGATGCTATCTATAACGAGTGAAGCCGAATCAGAAGACGTGATAAAGAAAACCATGATCAACACGATTGAAATAACAGAGAGTACGGTACTCATTGGCATTGCTTCATAAGCATAAAATAGCGAGAGTGTAATATCAGTGAGGCCGTTAGTACCCAGCTCGCCGACTTGGTTCACTACTTGCTCAATAGCGAGACCGCCAAAGGCTGACATCCAAACTACTGTAATTATCGTTGGTATGAGAATGACCGCGGTTAAGAATTCACGAACAGTTCTTCCCTTCGATACGCGAGCGATAAACATACCGACACATGGTGACCAAGAAATCCACCATGCCCAGTAGAAGACAGTCCAACCGTGCATCCAAGCTTCATCTTCACGTCCATGTGGATTGCTTAATGGAATAATGTTTTCAATGTAGCCCATTAGCGTGGTAGGTATCGTACTTAGCGTAATGGCTAATCCAGCGACAATGACAAAGACAAGCAACGCAAATGCGACCACTAAGTTTAAGTTACTCAGTACTTTGACTCCGCCATTAATCCCTCGGATAACAGAGACTACCGCCAGGATCGTGACAAACGTGATCACGGCCAGCTGCATTCCAATACCCGTTTCGATGCCCAGCACATGCCCAATACCACTTGCCGCCTGTTGAGCCCCAAGGCCAAGAGACGTAGCCAAGCCAAATAGGGTGGCAATGACTGCCATTACATCGATAGCATGACCAAATTTACCCCATGTCCGATCGCCAAGAAGAGGATAGAATGCGGAACGCATAGACAGGGGCAGGCCTTTATTAAAAGCAAAAAACGCCATAGAAAGTGCGACAACAGCGTAAATGGCCCATGGGTGCAAACCCCAATGGAACATGGTGGCGCCAAGTGCTAACTGTTTCGCTTGTTCGGTGAAGGGTTCCACACCCAGCGGTGTTTCATACCAACCGGTAAAGTACGCGACAGGCTCTGCTACCCCCCAGAACATCAGCCCTATGCCCATCCCTGCAGCGAATAGCATCGATACCCACGACAGGTTGGAGTGTTCTGGGCGAGCTTGTTCACCGCCGATTCGGATCTTACCAAAAGGTGAAAAAATAAGCCCAATGCAGAAGAGCAGAAAGATATTTCCCGCCCACATGAAGAGTGCATCAAATGAGCCGATGATCTGCCATTTGATACCGTCAAGTGCTGCTTTTGCCGTAGCTGGGTCGACCATTAAAAGTGCAACTATAAAAAGAATCATCAGACCCGCGCTAGCACCAAAAACAGGGTTGTGAACGTCAAAACCCCACTTCTGCACATTGTCTTGCCCGACCGTATAATCAGTATTTTCAATACTGTATTTATCCTTATTTGTAGACATCATCCCTCTCAAACTAATTAGAGTACAAACTATTTTGTCGGCGCGAACTATAGCAAAGGTCAGATTAAATGGCTAATTTAATGAGTTTTTGGTCATTTGCATTGCTATTTATGCATGTCAAATACAATGAGGACGAAGTATATTCTCAAGTCATCAGGCGGTATAAACCGCTCAATAGAGAAGCGTGAATCACCGCTAAAAAGTTTCACAAAACTGGCGTCAAGAAACGTTAATAAGGCGCTATCCATCGTGCAGTCTTGGTAAAGTGAAATCATGTCATACGCGAATAACCATGCACAATTTATGGCTGAACTGGAGGCGGATTCAGACGTATACTCAGGATAGAACGTCTTTGATACAAGGAACCCAATATGTCCATTTGGCAACGGGTCAATTTTACCCATCGATTCAGCGACCTACCATCCCCATTCTATACGCGAGTTGCGCCCCAATCGTTAACGAATACACGTTGGGTGGCATGGAATAGTGAGTTTGCCGAGCAGTTTGGCTTGCCCAAGGTTCCCAATGACGAGTTATTGCAGGTTTTTTCTGGCCAATGTGACTTTAATGGCTTTTGTCCACTGGCGATGAAATACGCTGGGCATCAGTTTGGCGTTTACAACCCAGATTTAGGCGATGGACGTGGGCTACTGTTGGCTGAAATTCAACACCAACAGGGAACTTGGTTCGATATACATTTAAAGGGCGCCGGTTTAACGCCATATTCGAGAATGGGGGATGGCAGAGCCGTACTGCGTTCAACAATTCGTGAATATCTGGGCAGTGAAGCCATGGCCGGCTTGGGTATCCCAACGACCAGAGCGCTTGGGATGATGGTGAGTGATACTCCGGTATATCGTGAAAAAACCGAATTTGGCGCATTACTCATTCGAATGGCCGAGACTCATATTCGCTTTGGTCATTTTGAACATTTCTTTTATACCAATCAATTAATGGAACACAAGCTTTTAGCTGACAAGGTGATCGAATGGCACTTTTCTGATAGTGCTTTGGCAGAAAAACCTTATGCCGCCATGTTTGAAGCGATAGTCAGCCAAACAGCGGAGATGATTGCTTATTGGCAAGCTTATGGCTTTGCTCACGGGGTTATGAATACCGACAATATGTCGATACTTGGACAAACTTTCGATTACGGGCCATTTGGGTTTCTGGATGATTATGAGCCGGGGTACATTTGTAATCACTCGGACTATCAAGGTCGTTATGCGTTTGATCAGCAACCGAGAATCGCACTATGGAACCTCTCAGCATTGGCGCATGCTTTGTCGCCATTGGTGGAACGTGAAGACTTAGAAGCCGCATTAGGTCAGTTTGAAGTACGTTTAAGTCAGCAATTTAGTCAGTTAATGCGCAGTAAGCTTGGCTTGAATACCAAAGTGGCGGAAGACGGACGATTGTTTGAAGCGATGTTTGAGCTTCTTCATCAAAATAAAACGGATTACACCCGTTTCTTTAGAGAATTATCCAACCTTGATTGGCAATCCTGCCAAGTGGTTATAAACCTATTCATTGATCGAGACGCCGCTCGTGCTTGGCTCGATTTGTATTTGGCGCGCTGTGAGTTAGAAGTCGCTGAGAGTGGCGATGCAATTTCTGCAGAGCAACGTTGTGAGCAGATGCGTAAAGTAAACCCAAAGTATATTTTGCGTAACTATTTGGCCCAGCTAGCCATTGATAAAGCAGAGCAGGGGGATTTTAGCGAAGTACAACGCTTAGCTGAACTATTAAAGTCTCCGTTTGATGAGCAACCTAATTTTGATGATTACGCCAAGTTGCCACCTGAGTGGGGCAAAAAGATGGAAATCAGCTGTTCCTCATAATGGGTCACTTTCCACCCATTAAGTGCATCTCTCTGTCTGTTTATTCCTTGGGATGATTGTTTAAAACCAAAATGAAAACTTATAACTACTTATGGTTAAATTTATTAAAGTGTGACTGTTAATTAACAAAAATACATGAACTTACAGACATCCCAACGCTCTTATCCTGTTTTGTCATAACTAAGCTGTGTTAACATAGCGTTTCGTTCATTATTTAGTTGAATCTCTATGTTAGAAGTGTCTAACCTGACAGCGATCCGTGACGAAAGGGTTCTGTTTGAAAATTTGCAATTTGAAATTAAGCCGAGTGAGTTAGTCCAGATTGAAGGACGTAATGGTACAGGTAAAACCACGTTGCTGCGTATCGTAACAGGGTTAGGCGATAGAGAAGAAGGCATTATCAAATGGAAGGGCGTTGAGGTTGAAAATTCCCGTGATATTTTTCATCAAGATTTGCTTTTTCTAGGGCACCAAACCGGGGTAAAACGAGAACTTACTGCGCTCGAAAACTTACGTTTTTACCAATCGATCCAAAATAATCGTTCTTCTGATGAAGAAATCTTTACTGCTTTGACCCAAGTAGGCTTAGCTGGCCGAGAAGATGTGCCTGTAGCACAGCTTTCTGCGGGACAACAGCGAAGAGTCGCTCTTGCTAGGCTATGGCTCAGTAAACAGATTTTATGGATTTTGGATGAGCCTCTTACTGCCATTGATAAGCAAGGTGTCAAAGTGCTTGAAGCGTTGTTTGCCAGCCATGCAGAAAATGGTGGGATTGTGATTTTGACCACGCACCAAGATATGTTTGCAGACCACTCGACACTTAGAAAAATAAAGCTGGGTGATTGATATGATTTCGTCCATGACCACTATTATCCGTCGTGAACTTTTGATCGCGTTTCGTCGTCAAGCCGATATTCTGAACCCGCTTTGGTTCTTTATTATTGTTATTACACTGTTCCCACTAAGTATCGGACCTGAACCAAATTTGTTAGCACGTATTGCAGCGGGCATTGTTTGGGTTGCCGCATTGCTATCTGCCTTATTATCATTAGAGCGTTTGTTCCGTGATGACTTTCAAGACGGTGCATTGGAACAAATGATGCTGATGCCGATTCCTTTGCAACTTGTGGTGATGTCTAAGGTCATCGCACATTGGCTGTTAACTGGGCTGCCGCTTATCTTAATTAGCCCGTTACTGGCGGTTTTACTTTCTCTTGATTTCAGTACTTGGTTGTCTATTGTGCTGACATTAGTGGTGGGTACGCCAACGCTGAGTTTTATTGGTGCCATTGGTGTTGCACTAACGGTGGGTCTACAAAAGGGTGGTGTGCTTTTGAGTTTGCTTATTCTTCCGCTCTACATCCCAATTCTGATTTTCGCGACATCGGCAATTGATGCCGCCGCGCTCGGTCTGACGTATAACGGTCAATTAGCGATTTTGGGGGCGATGTTGGTGGGAGCGATGACGTTAACGCCTTTTGCCATTAGTGCAGCATTGCGAGTTAGTGTTAACTAACTCAATAAAGTATCGACGAACCGACGCTCGATCAAAGAATCATTATTAAAGCACTGCTACGGTCTCAACCTTTTAGCAGTGTCCCTGAAGTAAGAGTGAGAACTAACATGTGGAAATGGCTACATCCTTATGCCAAGCCAGAAGCCGCTTATCTGTTGAGCGGTAAGCTTCTGCCTTGGTTTGCTGTATTGGCCCTCGTATGCTTATCGGTTGGTACGGTTTGGGGGCTCGCATTTGCGCCTTCAGATTATCAACAAGGAGATAGTTTCCGAATCATTTATATCCATGTCCCGTCGGCTATCTGGTCTATGGGGGCGTACATGTCGATGGCGATTGCGGCGTTTATTGGTTTGGTATGGCAGGTGCGTCTATCAGACATGGCGGCGCTTGCGATGGCACCGATTGGTGCGGTTTTCACCTTTATCGCGTTATTGACAGGGGCCGTTTGGGGTAAGCCAATGTGGGGCACTTGGTGGGTATGGGATGCTCGCCTGACTTCTGAACTCATTCTTCTGTTTCTTTACTTGGGTGTTATCGCGCTTTATCACGCATTTGATGAACAAAAAACAGCAGCGAAAGCAGCGGGTATTTTGGCCATCGTGGGCGTTGTGAATTTACCAATTATCCATTTCTCTGTTGAATGGTGGAACACACTTCACCAAGGTGCGACGATTACGAAATTTGAACAGCCCTCTATTTCATCCGATATGCTTTGGCCGTTGTTGTTGAATATCTTTGGTTTTGCGTTCTTTTTTGGCGCTGTGACGATGGTGCGTTTTCGTAATGAAATCATCAGTAAAGAAAGTCACCGCCCATGGGTTCGTCAACTCGTTAATGAAAAAACTCAGTGAGGTAATTGATTATGCATTTTGAATCTCTGAGCGACTTTTTTGCCATGGGTGGCTACGCATCATACGTATGGAGTGCGTTTGGTATTACTTTCTTATCCATGCTGATTCTTCTGATCACTAGCCTTCGCCGCGGTGATGCATTACTAAAAGAAGTGAAAGCAAAAATTGACCGTCAAGCGCGTATTGACGCTGCGAAGAATATGGAGAACACCTTATGACCCCGAGACGTAAAAAGAGGCTCGGCATTATCCTAGCTATCTTTATCGGTATTAGTACCACCATTGGTTTAATACTTTATGCGCTTAACCAAAACATGGACTTGTTCTATACCCCAACAGAATTGGTCAATGGGAAACCTGATGGCACTAAGCCAGAAGTTGGCCAACGTCTACGGATTGGTGGCATGGTGGTTGAAGGCTCAGTGCGTCGTGATCCTACCTCTTTAAAAGTGAACTTTGACCTGCACGATGTCGGCCCAAAAGTCACGATTACTTATGATGGTATTCTTCCGGACTTGTTCCGTGAAGGGCAAGGTATTGTGGCTCAAGGTGTTTTAAAAGACGCGACGACAGTTGAAGCCTTTGAAGTCCTTGCAAAGCACGATGAAGAATACATGCCGCCAGAAATTGCTGAAGCGATGCAGAAAACGCATCAACCATTGCAATACAGTACAGAACAGACAAAAGGAAGCGGCCAATGATTGCTGAAATCGGTCACTTTGCTCTCATCCTCTCGCTAGCAATGGCAGTATTGCTAAGTGTATTACCATTGTGGGGAGCATCGAACAACAACACCATGCTCATGAACACGGCACGACCGCTTTCATGGTCCATGTTCATCTTGCTGTTGTTTTCTTTTGTGATTTTATGTTGGGCGTTTTATACCAATGATTTTACGCTGCAATACGTTGCGGGTAACTCAAATAGCCAACTTCCTTGGTACTATCGTTTAACCGCAGTATGGGGCGCCCACGAAGGCTCATTATTACTTTGGGTGTTGATCCAAGCCGCATGGACCGTCGCTGTTGCCACTTTCAGTCGCGGGATGCCGCAAGAATCTGTCGCGCGAGTGTTGGCGGTGATGGGGATGATCTCGGTGGGTTTCCTACTGTTTATTATTATCACGTCTAATCCATTTTTGCGTACTTTGCCATTCTTCCCGGTCGATGGTCGAGACTTGAACCCGCTTCTGCAAGATCCGGGGTTGATCGTACACCCTCCAATGCTCTACATGGGGTATGTAGGTTTCTCGGTCGCCTTCTCATTTGCGATTGCATCTTTAATGACGGGTCGCCTTGACACGGCGTGGGCGCGCTGGTCTCGCCCATGGACAACCGCGGCATGGGTCTTTTTAACGGTAGGTATCGCACTCGGTTCTTGGTGGGCTTATTATGAGCTTGGCTGGGGCGGCTGGTGGTTCTGGGATCCCGTTGAAAACGCATCGTTCATGCCATGGCTAGCTGGTACGGCGCTAATGCACTCACTAGCGGTCACTGAGAAGCGCGGCACATTTAAAGCATGGACGGTACTGCTGGCCATCTCTGCGTTCTCATTGAGTCTGTTAGGCACTTTCTTAGTTCGTTCCGGCATCTTGATCTCGGTACACGCATTCGCGTCAGACCCATCACGCGGTATGTTTATCCTAGGTTTCTTGGTCTTTGTCATCGGTGGTTCTCTGCTGCTATTTGCGCTGAAAGGTGCATCGGTGCGAGTGCGAGGCAGCTTCAATTTAGTGTCGCGTGAGAACGCGCTACTAGGGAACAACGTGCTCTTGATTGCTGCGCTTGTGGTTGTCTTGGTCGGGACGTTACTACCATTGGTTCATAAGCAATTGGGCTTGGGATCAGTCTCTATTGGTGCGCCATTCTTCGACATGCTGTTTGCGTGGTTAATGATACCATTTGCATTTCTACTTGGGATCGGCCCTCTAATACGTTGGAAGCGTGATAACCTGTCAAAACTCGTTAAGCCAATGATAGTTTCTGGCGTGCTTTCTTTCACGTTGGCAGCGATTTGTATATTCCTATTTGCAGACTTCTTCTCAACGATGGCTTACATCGGTTGGGTAATGTCAATCTGGATCATTTCAATGCATGGCTTCGAATTATACGAGCGTGCGACACACCGTCACCGTTTTATAGAAGGTGTTGGTAAATTGCAACGCAGCCACTGGGCCATGATGTTGGGTCACATCGGCCTTGCTGTCACGGTGATTGGTATCGCTATGGTGCAAAACTACAGCATCGAGCGTGATGTTCGTTTAGCGCCGGGGGAGAAGTTCCAGATCCAAGGTTATGATTTCTATTTCTCTGGTCTGCGTGATAAAGATGGCCCTAATTATGATGGGTACATCGCGGATTTCGAAGTGACACACAATGGCAACTACGTCAACACACTTCATGCTGAGAAGCGTTTTTACCGCACGGCCAAGTCTATGATGACAGAGGCTGCCATCGATCGAGGTATTAGCCGTGATCTTTACATTGCCATGGGGGAGCGCTTGGATGACAACCGTTCTTGGGCAGTACGTATTTACTACAAACCGTTTGTTCGTTGGATTTGGGCTGGTTCTTTAATTATGGCTTTAGGCGGAGTATTAGCGATTTCAGATAAGCGCTACCGCTTCCGTAAATCCTCAAAGAAAAATGCAAAGTCAAAAGAGCAGGAGGCGTAATATGAATAAGAAAATCTTGTTTATCCCGCTGATCGCTTTCATGGTTTTAGCGGCTATCTTCGCCACCCAGTTGGTACGTAACCAAGGCGGCGATGATCCAACGAAGCTGGAATCAGTATTGGTTGGGAAACCGGTTCCGGAGTTTCACTTAGAAGATTTGGCGGAGCCTGGTAAGCAATACGACCAATCGATCTTTAAAGGTGAGCCTTTGCTTTTAAACGTTTGGGCGACTTGGTGCCCAACTTGTTACGCTGAACATAAGTATCTAAATGAACTGGCGAGTGAAGGCGTAAAGATCATCGGTATGAACTATAAAGATGATCGCAACAAGGCTATTGGTTGGCTAAACGATTTAGGCAATCCGTACTTGATAAGTTTGTTTGATGGTAGCGGTATGTTAGGTCTTGACCTTGGAGTTTATGGCGCGCCAGAGACTTTTATTATCGATGCAAATGGCGTTATCCGATACCGCCATGTGGGAGACGTAAACTCGCGTAATTGGCAGGACACGCTAGCGCCGCTTTACAACCAATTGGTTGAGGAGGCGAAGCAATGAAAAAATTGATCCTTGCCGTTCTCGCGGCAATGACGTTATCACTTGCGGCTCACGCGGCAATTGAAGTGTATGAGTTCGAGAACCTAGAACAAGAGCAGCAATTCAAAGAGTTAAGTCACACGCTGCGCTGCCCTAAATGTCAAAATAACACGATCTCGGACTCCAACGCTGAATTGGCGCAAGATTTACGTCATAAAGTCTATGAAATGACCAAAGACGGTAAGTCTAAAGAAGAGATCGTTGATTATATGATTGCGCGTTATGGTAACTTCGTGACTTATAACCCACCCTTTACCGTCGCGACGGCAATTTTGTGGCTTGGCCCGCTGGCTGTTGTATTGGGCGGTTTTGGTTTGATTGTACTGCGCAGTCGCAAGTCTAAAGTTAAAGCCGTTACGAGCAGTGGCGAGCAATGGGACGAGCAAAAAGAAGCGCGTTTAAAAGCACTGCTTAAAGAAGAGAACGACGGAGATAAGAAGTAATGACACTATTTTGGATTTCCACCGTTGTTCTAACGCTAATAGCTTGTGCATTAGTGGCATTACCACTAATAAAACAGAAAGCGAACAACGATGAGATGTTGCGCGATGAGCTTAATAAAGCGTTTTATAAAGACCGTTTGTCTGAGCTTCAAGAAGAAACGGAAGAAGGCTTGGTCGAGAGCCAAGAAGATTTGATTTCTGATCTCAAACAATCTCTGTTGGATGATATTCCAGGAGATCAAGAGAGTAAGGAAACAAAAATTTCTCCTATTGCGGTATTAGTGCCTTCAGTGATTCTCACGGTCGTGTTGAGCTACGGACTGTATTATAAGTTTGGTGCGTCGGACGATATTGTAAAATGGCAAGGAGTGTCCGCAAGCCTGCCTGAACTGTCGAAAAAGTTGATGTCAGCATCCTCTGAACCATTAAGTGATGAAGAAATGCAAGATCTGACGTTGGCGCTGCGTACTCGTCTGCATTACCAACCGGAAGATTCAACGGGATGGTTACTACTGGGTCGTATAGCGTTGGCAAATCGTGATGTGACGACGGCTATCGACGCGATGGAAAAGTCATATCGTCTACAGCCAACAGATCCTGATGTCATGTTGGGGTACGCACAAGCTTTGATGTTGTCTCAAGAGGAAATGGAACAAGCAACAGCACGCTCGTTACTGGGGAAACTAATGCAACAGGATTATGTTGACCTAAGAGTCTTTTCGTTGTTGGCCTTTGATGCGTTTGAGCGTCAAGATTTCCCAGCGGCGGTTAAATACTGGGGCATCATGCAACAAATGATTGGCCCTGAAGATAGCCGTTATGAAATGCTGTCTCGCAGTATTGAGAGTGCTCGCAAGCAAATGGGCCAAGCGGTTGCCCCAGGCAAGAGCGTCTCAGTGACCATCAATGTAGCGCCAAACGCACAACTTGACCCTAATGCAGTGTTGATTGTGTCTGTTCATCAAGCGGATGGTTCGCCAATGCCTATTGCTGCGGCTCGTTATCCACTCGGTACCTTTCCTCGTACGGTAGTACTGGACGATGGCAATGCCATGATGCAGGGTCAAAAGCTGTCATCACTAGAAAAGCTCATTGTACGTGTACGAATCGATTCAGATGGCAACGTAGCAACGCGTGATCAAGATTGGCACGGGGAAAGCGAGGTTGTTGAATTTGGTCAACCTGTTGAGGTGAGTATTGACCAACAATATCAATAATTAACCCTTGTCTCTGAATCATAACCTCGGGTTAGAATCAATCGCCTTCAGTGGTATGATTTTAACCATTCGAGTAGAATGACCAAGGCCAGCATTAGCTGGCCTTTATTTATTCCCATACCTAAGCCATCTTTATAAGTGCATTGCTTAACATACGTACACAGTTAACTGGGTAACTTAGGTACATTAATAGTCGTTATGGAAAAGAAAATGTATAAAAAAGGTAAATCCATCTTCTTGTTACTGTTAGCCGTTGGACTGGTTGGCTGTTCAACTGCTCCGGATGAAGCAGCAAGCGGAGAAGAAACAAATCAAGCGACTTCTGATGTGTATGATCCGTTGGAAGGCTTTAACCGCACGATGTGGGATATCAACTACGATTATTTAGATCCGTACTTAGTACGCCCAGTATCACTGGCGTATGTGAACTATACGCCAGTACCAATCCGTACTGGTATCGCCAATTTTTTATCCAACCTAGATGAGCCATCTAGCATGGTGAATAATTTAATCATGGGAAACGGTACTAAGGCGGTGGATCATTTTAATCGATTTTGGATTAACTCGACGTTTGGTATTTTCGGTTTGCTTGATATCGCAACGGCAGCGGGAATTACAAAGTACGATGAAAAAGCATTTGGTGATGCCGTCGGCCACTATGGGGTCGGCAATGGCCCATTTTTTATGCTGCCAGGTTATGGTCCTTACTCTTTGCGTGAGGTGACTGATACCGTCGATGGTATGTATCTCCCTCTTTCTTATCTGAATTTTTGGGCTAGCTTAGGGAAGTGGGCGTTTGAAGGTATGGAGAAGCGTGCATTGCTCGTTCCGCAAGAGGCGCAATTAGATTCCTCACCAGACGCATACATTCTAACGCGTGATGTTTATATTCAGCGCCAAAACTTTAAAGCAGAAAGAGAGACTGTTGAAAAAATAAACGTTGAAGAAGAAGCTTACTTAGATGAATATTTAGAAGACTTTTAAACGCGTTTGTGCACGTAATAGCAAGATATAAAAAAGGCTTAGCAGCAATGCTAAGCCTTTTCTGTATTTGTTGCTTGCTTAGAAGCGGTAGTTTGCTTGAACGCCAATTAGCCAAACATTACCTGTCGTTTCACCAACGAATTGACCGCCGACTGCTTCTGCAGCGTCGTCTGACGAGTAGCCACGAGATTCAACGATTGGCGCATCTTTCGCGATGATGTATGTGAAACCGGCGTCTAGGCTCAGATCTTTATTCCAATCATAGGTTGCGCCGATGCTTAGCCATGTACGGTCAGTTTCTGGGATAGTGATCGTACGGTTTTTATCGCTTACCGCAGACGTATCATAAGCAATACCAGTACGTAGCGCTAACTTTGGTTCAAGTTGGTAAGTAGCACCAACAGCAAAGCGATAGTTATCTTCCCAGTTTTCTACTTTAACCATATGCGTGCCAGCGGTATCTAAACGTGCTTCCAATTTCTCGAAAGAGCTCCAATCCGTCCAGTTGAAGCTTGCATGTAGCGCCAGTTGGTCTGTTACTTGGTGGAAACTTGCCAACTCAGCCGTTGCAGGCAGGTTTAGGTACATATAGCCGTTATCACGCGTCTTATTTGGGTAAACGGTACCAAAGCCAAATCCAAGACCTTCAGCATGGCCTTCAAGCTTCAGTTCAACTTCGGACTTGTATGAGAAACCGATACGGTTATTGTCATTGATCTGCCATGCAGTACCAACTTGCCAGCCCCAAGCGGTATCGTCACCTTCCATGTATTTTAGAGCGGTACCTTGAGGTTGGTTTAGTGCGTTTATTTGTGGGGTTGTCGCACCAAAGCTGCCTTCACCGAGGATGTAACGAACACCACCACCAATGCTGATTGATTCATGAATTTTGTAGGCGGCGTTTAGGTTCGCTTCCATCGTGGTTACACTTGCTTCGTTACCGAAGTGTGAGGCACCAAAGCCTTTGCCGAGGTCGGTTTCCATGCCGTAGTTGGTGCCAAATGCCAAACCAATCGCGAATTTGTCATTGTATTGGTGGGATAGGTAGAAGTTTGGAATGATTGCATCATGGGCGAAATCATCTGAAGATGCAGAAGAAGTGCTACCGTGGAAGTTTACATCACCTTTCACATCAATGTTTGGGTTTACATAGATTGCACCAACGGACACTTGAGTGCCTTCCAAATAAGTTAGCATGGCAGGGTTACGCCATTGTGCACTTGCGTTGTCAGCCATTGCTGCTTCACCAGCGTATGCACGACCTAGGCCTGTTGCTGAATATTCAGCAAGTTGGAAACCTGCCGCGTTAGCCATGCTTGTAGTGCCAAGTAGGCTCAGTGCCACTGCTGTAGATAGAAGAGTCTTATTGGTTTTCATTCTTATGTTCGCTGATTTGTTTATAACGTGGGGACAAAGTTTACGTTTAGAGTGATCACTTTAAAAATGAAAATCCGATAAAATCGTGTTTTTAGTTGAATTGTCTGTCCATGAGATTTTATCTAGTGGATTTATCCAACTGTGAAAACACTGTGAAGGAATTTCAGCGAACAGTTGTGCGTCATAATTGCCAGTTTTAGTACAGGTGTTCACTCAAATGAAGCAGGCAGTAAATGGTAGATAATAAAAAAGACTGGTAATCCAGTCTTTTATATCGAGTGTTTTTTCTATTCACTCACTACTGCGAACTTAGAAGCTGCGGCTGTATTGTAAGCCGAATAGAATTGCATCCGCGCGTGTTGTTGCTGACAAGCTCGAGATGTTCTGAGGGCTTTGAGCGTCACTTGGGTCGTACATTGGATTCGGTGTTGATTCATTTACATCAACATCTTTACCCATTAGGTAGGTAAAGCCAAAGTCGACATTTGATTTACTATTAATGTGATAAGTAAAGCCAGTAGAGAACCATTGGCGATCTGAATCAGGAACGGAAACAGACGTTAAGTCAGCTTGAGCGCTCGTGTCGTACATATAACCAGCACGCAGTGTCCAGTTGTTGTTTAGGTAGTAAGTACCACCAATGGCGTAGTGCCAACCGTCCTGCCATTGATACTGTTTGTTGTACGTTGAACCTAAAGGTGAACCTTTTAGGTTAGAGAACTCAATTTGATCAAAGGTTTCCCAGCCAATGTATTGGAGGCTGTAGTGCACGGCAAAGGGAGTGTCTTGGATTTTGTGGAAACCTGAGAACTCGGCCATACTTGGTAGCGGCAAAGCTATCTTTTGGCCTTTATCGTCTTTCGCTTCCATTTCTGGGCTGTGACGGTATGCAAGACCAAAACGGTTGTTTTCATCCATCTCGAACACAGTACCAACGTTGAAGCCTACCGCCCAACCATCAGCTTCATCGACATTAACTAGCGTACCTAGTGCCGCATGTTCACGTTTCATGGTGCCTTGACCGTAGATTAGGTCTACGCCTGCACCGAAGCTCCATTGATCATTTAAGCGGTATGAACCTACTAAACCTAAGTTGAAACTCTTAACGTCAGTTAAGCCACCATATTCTTTTGCAGCAAAGCTATTATCGAATTCTGTCTTAGTGCCGAAGTTAGAGTAAGCATTTACGCCCCATGCAAACTTGTTATTAACAGGAACGATTAGATGAATGTTCGGTGCAATAGAAGTATCGCCAGCATCATCATAATTAGAGTCAACGGACTTGAAAAGTGTTGGTACAGCTTGGCACGATGCGCCGCAGTATTTCGCATCTTTCACTTCAATCATGGAAGTAATGCTTTCAAAACCAAGCGACAGTTCCATTTTATCAAATAGCGCCATGGCTGCTGGGTTACGAGCCATTACAGAGGCGTTATCTGCGATTACTGCATCACCAGCAAATGCACGGCCGATGCCTGTTGCTGATTGGGCGTTGATTTGGAAACCTGCTGCCATCGATTGACCTGAGGCAAAAGCTACCGTGACGGCTAGGAGAGTCTTGTTAAACAGACGCGTGTTCTGAGTCATTTATTTTTCCTTATTAGATTCGTCTCTTTGGACGATAAATTGAGCTTTTGCTCAGTTGCGCAGATAGTAGTATCAACAAGGAGTTAGACAAATCCGACCATTGGATAAAAGTGAATAAAAATTGCAGAAATGATGTCTAAATGAAGGGAAATTGCTCTCAAATTGCATAAATTAGAGCTTTAGCTCTAAATGTTAAGGGTTAATGAGTGAATGGTTTATCATGGATAAAAAAGCCGCCAAATAGGAACATTTAGCGGCATTTCTTAGATATTAACTTGGTAGCATCGAATGTCTTACATGGGTTTGATCATTGGGGCAAGGGTGTTGGCGATAGCATCGACATCTTCACTGCCTTCTCCAATTAAAATGAGACTAGAAGTTCCGATGGGATGGACGATTCCTGTCATACCGTCTTGGTTAAAGTTGACACTTTGTTCACTCGAAATACCAGTCATAAATAGCGTAACCTTACCTTTGGGGCCTTGGAATACCATGTGCACGGCGTTAGAGTCACCAAAACCACAGTGATTTAAATAGTAAACGTGATATGGGAAGTTCTCGCTAAACTGATAATGAAACGGAGACATTTTGGCGTTAATTTGCGAGCTTGGAACGCCTTCATTTATATGTCGGATAAATGGTTCTTCATGAATCACGTGTTTAATCGCGGTATCTGCAAGGCTGGCTTGCGCTGGAGAAACAAGGACGTTGCCCCAATTTATTTGGCCAACCAGTAATCCAGCGGTAAAAGCAACAGAAGCCGCAAGCGCCATCGCTTTGCGCACAAAGTTTGGTCTAACCACCTTCTTGTCATCAAGCACGCTGGATGTCTGACTGAACAGAATCTTATCAGCAAGATCTTCAGGAACATCCACATTCATGGCTTGTTTAATCTTTGTGTCGAGACCCAAAACGTCATCAGCAAACTTATTATTGGCCTCATTGCCAGCCAAAGCTTGCAGAATCTCCTCATCCTTCTGTTTTGGATCCGACAAAATACGACGACGAAATTCTAAATCATCCATTTTTTTGTCCTCTTTTAGTATCTTGAGAATCCAACATCTCTTTCAGCTGATTGCGAGCACGAAATAGTCGAGTCATCACCGTATTTTTATTCAAATCGAGGATGCCTCCAATTTCTTCTCCGCTAAAACCTCCTACAACTTGCAGAAATAACGGTTCACGGTATTCAACGTCTAATTTCATGATTTGTGCTTGCAGCCACTCTTGTTGATGGTGAGGATCATCGCTGACCTTAGCATCGTTGCCATAATCATCGATATCCACTAAATCAAATTGTTTGCGTTCGAAGCGGCGCGCATTTTCTCGTCTTAGTATGGTAATAAGCCAAGATTTGGCAGCTTTTTCATCCTGAAGACTATCGAGAGACTTCCAAGCTCTAAGGCAGGTTTCTTGAACCAAATCTTCGGCTACGGCTTTATTTTTGCACAGCCAGTATGCGTAGCGGTACAAGTCTCGGTGATAACCCCGGACGAGCGCTTCGTATTTTCTTTGCTTGTCCATATCAGAGTTGACCGGACTGTTGGACTTTTTCTTTCCAAACATTGTTAATATGGCCACAGGAGCCTCCATCCTCGCTCTGCGAATTTATCGATCTTATGAGCAGATTTCCTCACTGCCCAATATCGCTAAGACAGCATTGGGTGATATATCAAGTTTATACGCAAAAGCCACCAATAGGCATACGTGCGATGGTAATAGGTGTTAATAATATCATTATCTATTTATCAATGACTTAGTTAAATGAGTATGAGTTACGATTTATCAACGATTCACATGACTACGGGGTCATACCGCAACGCATCTTGAAGAGGGCTGCGTGAAGTGCGCGCTTAGCCATCGTTCGGAGAGCTGAGTGATTCGTGTATAGATGCATTCAGTGATCGTAAAATCACTATAAAATTGATCTATTTCAAAATATCGAGCCGTGAAGGGGTTATAGTACATCTTGTCATCTCGTTAGTCATTGCGACTAGCATGTTGAGCAAGATGACACTTCCTTTTGAAGGCTGACTTTACTTTCTCCTAATCAGGAAACTGATTAATTTTCAATTGGCGTAAGTTAATTGTTTTATAGATATTCCGACCACACAGTTCTGTGTGGTTTTTTTTTGCCTCAATTTTATCTTAAGCGCACTTCCCGTCGTTATTACTCTCTATAGTTAATCAGGTTATATTGCAAAATAATCAATGCACTAAAGTGATTGATCTACTTGCTTCACGTTTATTTAAACGCACGTTTGATAAATTTAACAACTTGGTTACAATAAATCAGGTCAGACCTCTTGTATTTAAGGAGAAACAATGGGCAAGCAGGAAGTAAAAACACGTAATGGTGAACGTGTTGCTATTGTCGCAGGGCTTCGAACGCCCTTTGCTCGTCAAAGCACGGAATTTAGCCAAGTGCCGGCGGTGGATTTAGGTAAAATGGTAGTAAGCGAAATGCTTGCTCGCACAGATATTGATCCAACGTTAATCGAACAAGTGGTATTTGGACAAGTGATACAAATGCCTGAAGCACCGAATATTGCACGAGAAATTGTGCTTGGAACGGGGATGAATGTCCACACTGATGCTTATAGTGTGACGCGCGCGTGCGCCACTAGTTTCCAGGCGGCGGTAAACGTTGCAGAAAGCATCATGGCAGGAAACATTGATATTGGCATCGCGGGCGGTGCGGATTCTTCTTCCGTGCTGCCGATTGGTGTGTCAAAGAAACTTGCCGCTAACCTACTTGCTCTGAGCAAGACAAAAACGCTAGGTCAAAAACTTAATATCCTAAAAAACCTGAACTTCAAAGATTTAATGCCCGTACCACCTGCGGTAGCTGAATATTCTACTGGTTTGTCAATGGGGCAAACGGCTGAGCAAATGGCTAAAACGCACGGTATTTCCCGTGCGGATCAAGATTCATTGGCACACCGTTCCCATACTTTAGCATCGCAGGCCTGGAAAGAAGGCAAAATCCAAGGCGAAGTGATGACGGCGTTCCCAGAACCATACAAAAAGTGGATTGCAGAAGACAATAATGTCCGTCATGACTCAACGGTTGAAGGGTACGCAAAATTGCGTCCGGCATTTGACCGTCAGTATGGCAGTGTTACTGCGGCGAATAGCACACCGTTAACCGATGGTGGCGCGGCAGTGATGTTAATGCGCGAGGGAAGAGCGAAAGAGCTCGATTTAGAGGTATTAGGTTATATCCGAGGTTATGCATTCTCTGCAATTGGTGTTGAAACCGACATGTTGATGGGGCCTTCTTACGCAACGGCGAAAGTGTTGGAAAATACGGGTCTAGAGCTTTCTGATCTGACGCTGATCGACATGCACGAAGCGTTTGCTGCCCAAGCCTTAGCGAATGTGAAGATGTTTGCTTCAGATAAGTTTGCTCAAGAGAATCTAGGCCGTTCGAAAGCGATCGGTGAAATCGACATGGATAAGTTCAACGTGCTGGGTGGCTCAATCGCTTATGGTCACCCATTCGCGGCGACAGGTGCGCGCATGATGACGCAAACCCTACGTGAGCTGAAACGCCGTGGCGGCGGTATTGCATTGAATACCGCATGTGCAGCGGGTGGTCTTGGCGCGGCAATGATTCTGGAGGTTGAGTAATGAGCGAGCAAAAAGCATTTAGTCTAAAAGTTGATGAGCAGAACATTGCTTGGTTAGCGATTGACGTACCTAATGAAAAAATGAATACGCTGCAGGCAGCTTTTGCTGATGAAATGAAAGAAATCTTTGCTCAGCTAAAAGACGCCAGTGGCATCAAAGGGATGATCATCCATTCCCTAAAACCGGACAACTTCGTCGCGGGTGCCGATGTTCGCATGCTAGAAGCGTGCACCACCGCAAGTGAAGCAGAAGCACTAGCGAGGCAAGGTCAAGAGCTATTCCAGCAGCTATCAGACTTACCATATCCCGTGGTTGCTGCGATTCATGGCCCGTGTTTGGGCGGTGGCTTAGAGCTGGCTCTTGCATGTGATTATCGTGTTTGTACGGATTCAGATAAAACGCGTTTAGGCCTACCAGAAGTACAGCTTGGCTTACTGCCAGGTTCTGGCGGAACTCAGCGCCTGCCCCGTTTGATTGGCTTGTTACCTTCATTGGACTTAATTCTGACGGGTAAACAGCTTCGTGCAAAGAAAGCCAAAAAGCTGGGTGTGGTCGATGCCTGCGTACCTGATACTATTTTGCTTGATGTTGCGAAGCAATTTATCGAAAAAGGTAAAAACAAAGACAAGAAAAAGCAGTCGACCAAAGAAAAAGTGATGTCGGGTAGCGGGTTAGGGCGCAAGTTTGTGTTTGAACAGGCAGCGAAGAAAACTAACCAGAAAACCCGTGGTAACTACCCTGCAACGGTCGCGATTTTAGACGTTATTCAGCATGGTTTAGAGAAAGGTTTCGCCCAAGGTCAAGAGCTTGAAGCGAAACGCTTCGGTGAGCTTGTGATGAGCTCTGAATCAAAAGCGCTACGTTCGATCTTCTTTGCGACAACGGAAATGAAGAAAGAAAATGGTACGGATGCGAAACCTGCGCCAGTTCATAAAGTTGGCGTGCTGGGCGGCGGCTTGATGGGCGCAGGAATCAGCCATGTGTCTGTTGCAAAAGCGAAGGTGCTTGTTCGCATCAAAGACGTCAGCAACGATGGCGTTCTAAACGCACTCAACTACAATCACAAGTTATTTGAGAAACAGCGTAAACGCCGTATTCTATCCAAAGCCGATCTGCAAGCGAAAATGCTGCAACTGTCTGGCGGTGTCGACTTTACCAGCTTTAAACATATTGATGTCGTAATTGAAGCGGTTTTTGAAGACTTAGATCTTAAGCAAAAAATGGTGGCGGATATTGAAGCGAATGCCAAACCAGAAACTATTTTTGCGACCAATACTTCTTCGTTGCCAATCCACAAAATTGCAGAAAAAGCCGAGCGTCCAGAAAACGTCGTTGGTTTGCATTACTTCAGCCCGGTAGAAAAAATGCCGTTGGTGGAAGTGATTCCGCATGAAACGACGTCAGATGAAACCATTTCAACAGTCGTTGCACTTGCTAAGAAGCAAGGTAAAACTCCGATCGTAGTGAAAGACAAAGCGGGCTTTTACGTGAACCGCATTCTTGCGCCATACATGAACGAAGCGGCGCATATTTTGCTGGCTAACGAACCGATCGAAAAGATTGATACGGCGCTGCTTGATTTTGGTTTCCCTGTCGGCCCGATTACCTTGCTTGACGAAGTTGGTGTCGATATTGGCGCGAAGATCATGCCGATTTTGGTCAACGAGCTAGGTGAGCGGTTCAAAGGACCTGACGTGTTCGATGTCTTGTTAAACGATGGACGTAAAGGCCGAAAGACTGGTAAAGGTTTCTACACTTACAAAGGCAAGAAGAAGGAAGTTGATAAGTCCGTCTACAAGCTGCTTAAGCTCGAGCCTGAATCTAAGCTGAGCGATAACGATATTGCGCTGCGCTGTATACTACCAATGCTGAATGAAGCGGTACGCTGTTTGGATGACGGCATCATTCGCTCGCCACGTGATGGTGATATTGGCGCGATATTTGGTATCGGTTTCCCTCCATTCTTGGGTGGTCCATTCCGTTATATGGATCAGTTTGGCATTAAAGAACTGGTCGAGAAAATGAACGAGTTTGCATCCAAGTATGGCGATCGTTACGCACCGTGTGATGGCTTACTCACTCGAGCTGGTGAAGGGACCACGTTCTACTAAACATTGCTTCGGTAAAGAAAAAGGCTTGCACTGGCAAGCCTTTTTTATACTTAAGACGTAGTTACTTTTTCTTGTCTTGCTTATCTTTCCTTGCTCTCAGTATTTCCTGCATTATGACTGAGAGCTAACTTAAGCTGATTAGCCTTACCCTAAACCACAGTCTTTTGGTCTGAGTTGAAACTCTTCAATAGAACCTATTTCTTGACCTAAGTGAATGCGAGGTGCGTCTAAATGCGCTTGACCCTGAGAGTGCATAACCAACCGATTCGCTGTACGAGGCTTAAGTTCATTAACAACAAAGCGAATCATGTCTGCTCTTGTCAGTTTCTTAAGCTCAGCCAGAACTTTTTCTCGTTGATTAAACTCAGTATCTTTATTACCAATTGCAACCCAAAGACGCTGAGCACGCCCACGGAGTGTTGTATCCGGTGTTGATATTTGGTTCCATAACCCGCGTTTACTGCTGTGCCATTGATAATCGTTGAGTTCTAAAAGCACCATGTAAAAAGCATTTAAAAACTCATCGATGGACGTGACCAGTTCAGACGGCGCGGCATTGGGAGACTGCACATAAAGTACTATGCCCGGATGGCGATTGAGTGGCATATTGCCCGTCCCCACCATATAACCAAGTTGTTGTTTGGTGCGAATCTCATGAAAGAACGTCGCGGACATTAAGTGGTTCGCCAATGAGTAAAGCGCAATATTACGTGGTTCAATATCTTCGCATTGGTGGTAAATCACAACCGCTGAGTCTTGTTGTTTACAGTGCACTTCACGCTGGAAGCTACCATTTTGACCAAGCATCACGAGTGGACGTAGCGCTTCTTCATAGCGTTGCTCTTTTACTCGTAACGCATCTTTTAATGTTTTTGCCATAGCGTGCGCTTGCTGACGTTGCCAATCACCGTACACGAACATTTCGACGTGCAACTCAGCAAGAATCGATTGGACGAAAACCGAGAGTGAATCGACTTCAATGTCTTCTAATGCTTCTGCTAATGTCGCAAAAGGAGGGTTATTGGGCTGAAGTAGCCCCGTGAGTGCATTAAATAGTTGGGAAATAGGACGATCTTGCGAGGCATTGCGCCAGTTACGCAGTAGCTGCTGCTTGATAGTCTCAAAGCGAGTAGGGCTGAACTCCCGAGCAGCGAAACGATGCAGGATCATTTCTAGCAGCTGAGGCAGTTTTTGGCTGAACCCAGAGAGAGTCAAGGTGACACCACCTTGATGAGCGTACATGTTGTAGCCCATTCCTGCTATCTCGGCTTGATACGTTTCTTTTGCGAGTGAGTCCAAAAACATTTCCACACAAAGACGCGTTTTGACAATGTTTTTTGGGGACGCAACGGCGTGAGGGCTATCAATGGCAATGTATAGAACACCTTTTGGCACGCGGAATTCATCATCTTGTAAATGCCATAGGCGAAAGCCGTCGAGAACTTCGATTAACTCCGGCAGTGAACTGCCATTTTCAAATGGCATTGGATCTAAGCCATAACAAATATAAGGGTTCTTATCAGGTAAGAGGAACTGCCAGCCAGGATCGATTTGTTGGTAGAAGCGGCGTTGCTCTTGACTAAAAGGCGTGACGGAATACGGAGTAAAGTACCACTCGGCAGTGCGATTGTATTCCAACCCTTTTGCAATCAGTGTTACGCGAACATTGTCGATGGTTAAGTATTGCAGCAACGCACGTTGTAGTTCTTCATCATAGCCAGCCATTTTGTAATCACCATAAATAGTATCTTCTGGCTGATAGTGCTGCATGTTGATAACAAGGTGACTGACCAAGTCCATTGGGCGCAAAGGCTCTTGAAAGCGAAATGCTGATTCTAATACAGCTTGTTTTTCAAGGTAGCGCCATTCGTCCATGCCATCTTGTTTTATCATGGAGAGGTATTGAAAAACCGCCTGAATGATATCGTCAACATGGTCGAGGCCGTTTGGCGTTAATGTGCAGCTTACGGTGAAGTCACGATAGTTGCTGCCGCTCGCCCCGCCACCTGCAGAAAGCGAAGTAATCCACCCTTCGTTTTTTAGTTGGATCATTAAGCTACCCTCACCTTCATAGCCTAATAAATGCGCAAAGTAGGAGAGCGGTTTAATGCCGTAATATTTATCCATACCTGGCATCGGGAAGGTTAAGATTAACTTGCGAAACTCTTTAATTGGTTCAACTTGAACTAAAATCCCGGTACTGTCGTTGGTACTAATCGGTACATCAATCGATTTACCACGTAAATGGTGATTTGGGATTTGCGAAAACATGGTTTCTACCCACGCTTGCTGTTCATCAAGCGATTGTGGACCAAACAGTGTGAGCGTCATGAGATCGGCAGAGTATTGAGAATGATGGAATGCGACAATTTCATCACGAATGGATTTTCCGTCACTATCACCTAGGGTCTCGAGATTCCCAACCGAAAATTTAGAGAATGGATGGGCGGGGTTGATGACTTCTTTATTGACCTGATATAAGCGGCGAGCGTCATCATTGAGTTTGAGTTTGTATTCCGAGTCAACGGCCAGACGCTCTTTGTCTAACGCTTCTTCGTTAAACAGTGGTGCGGTAAAGAATTGGCTGAATCGGTCTAAAGCATTTTCAAAGGCACTGGGGGCGACGTCAAAAAAGAAACAGGTGTGTTCTGTCCCCGTCCAAGCGTTATTTGTTCCTCCATGCTGGCTAATATAGCTTTGAAATTCGCCCACTTTAGGGTATTTTTCCGTACCCAAAAAAAGCATGTGCTCTAAATAATGTGCCAGACCTTGGCGTTCATTGGGGTCGTCGAAGTGTCCAACGTTCACTGCTAGAGCCGCTGCTGATTGTTGAGCAGTATCGGAATGAATCAGCAGTACGCGCAGATCATTGCTCAACGTAATGTAGCGGTATTGATTTGAATCGTTAGGACTTAGATGCACGACGCGTCTCCAGATTTCGCATTACAGTAATTATGAATCCCTAGTGGGGTTGTGCAAAGTTTGCGTTTTGATAAATACGGCTTGGCGCGTTTTGGTCTTTGTAAGACTTTTGCACAGGCCCATGCATTTGCATATGGGAATAGAACGGTTTGTGTTGAACGCACCAAGTTCATGAAACGATTAATGACAATGATAAACTCGGTATATTCTTTTGATAGATTGTTAAGAAAGTCGCTATCTTTAACAAGCGAATTGGTATAATGAACAGATAATTATATCAGTATTTTTGTTTCGTCATCATTAAATTAGCCTCGTTTATCTTATAAAGGTAGCACTCAACCTTTTGGTAGCGTTAGCTATCCCTAGGAAATAACATGAAAATATTCATTATGCGTCACGGCGAAGCCGAGCATTTTGCAGATTCAGACGCAGCAAGACAACTGACCCAAAGAGGCAGACTAGAGTCAGAAGCCGTAGCCCGAGCTTGTAAAGAGCAAGGGGTTGCTCAATTTGGCAAAGTACTGGTGAGCCCGTACCTGCGAGCTCAGCAGACATGGGAGGAGATCAGCGCCCACTTCGACGCAAAAAGCATCGACACTTGTGAAGATATTACGCCATATGGTCAATCTGAGCATGTATTTGATTTTGTGAGTGCATTGATTGAAGTAGAAAAGCTAGAGTCGTTACTGCTTGTTTCTCACTTGCCGCTTGTCGGCTATCTCACATCAGAGTTTGTGCAAGAAATGACGCCCCCCATGTTTCCGACATCCGGTTTGGTGTGCATTGAATACGAACCGCAAACACAACGCGGTGAAGTACTTTGGCACATAACACCGTAAGTCAGAATGTCATGCAGCGAAACAGAAGGCAGGATTAACCTGCCCTTTTTTGTTTTGACGTGAATTATTTCTCTGGTATTGAGAGTAGGACCAACAAGGCACCATTGCCACCAAACTCAAGAGGCGCTTGGTGAAACGCCATCACGTCTGGGTGCTGAGCCAACCAGAGCGGTGCTTTCTTTTTTAAGATATGTTTACCAATCCCGTGTTGAACACACGCACAGTGAATTTCGTTTTTGACGCAATAAGCGATCATCGCACCGAGTTCACGTTTTGCTTCTTGTTGCGTCATGCCGTGCATATCGAGAAACACGTCAGGAGTATACACGCCACGACGTAGACGTTTGACTTCATAGGTGGAGACGTCGTCACGAGCATAACGAGTCGGACCTTCTTCATTTAATCGAGGAACAAACTCGTCGGAAAAATAAAACTCAGAGTCACTCGCTTCACGGTTGGAGCGCTTGATTTCTTTTTGTTTAGTATTTTTTTTTGGTCGCTGGATTATGGTATCCTGTCGCAACTTTTTTACGCCCTGTACTGCTTCCTGAAACAAGGCGAAATCGTCATCGTATTCGGTGTCTTTTTTGCTCATTAGGTAAACAATTTCATTCATAAACTTAATTAGCAGTATTGTAGCGCTTTTCGGAGGCAATTTTGGATAAGATTTTTGTAGAAGAGGCGGTGTCAGAGCTGTATACCCTTCAAGATATGATTCGTTGGACGGTAAGTCGCTTTAATGCAGCGAACCTGTTTTACGGTCATGGTACTGATAATGCGTGGGATGAAGCGGTGCAGCTTATTCTACCAACCTTATACTTGCCGATTGATGTGCCTCCACATGTCTTGAACTCTCGTCTCACCACCAGCGAGCGTATGCGTATTGTCGAGCGTGTTGTTAAGCGTATTAATGAGCGCACCCCAACCGCTTACCTTACCAACAAAGCGTGGTTCTGTGGTCTGGAATTCTTCGTCGATGAGCGTGTACTTGTGCCTCGTTCTCCAATTGGTGAATTGATTCAAGCTGAGTTCCAACCTTGGTTGATAGAAGAGCCTGCTCGCATCATGGATCTGTGTACAGGTAGCGGCTGTATCGCGATTGCATGTGCTCACGCATTCCCAGAAGCAGAAGTCGATGCAATTGATATTTCTACAGATGCGTTGCAAGTGGCTGAGCAAAATGTTCAAGACCATGGTATGGAGCAACAAGTATTCCCAATCCGTTCAGACTTGTTCCGTGACCTACCAAAAGAGAAGTACAACCTGATTGTGTCTAACCCACCATATGTGGATGAAGAGGACATGAACAGCCTACCAGACGAGTTCACCCATGAGCCAGAGCTTGGCCTTGCTGCCGGGACTGACGGTCTGAAATTGGTTCGCCGTATTCTAGCCAATGCTCCGGATTACCTAACTGACAGTGGTATTTTGATCTGTGAGGTTGGTAACTCAATGATTCACATGATGGAACAATACCCACAAATTCCATTTACTTGGATCGAATTCGAGAACGGTGGTCATGGTGTATTTATGCTGACGCGAGATCAACTAGTGGAATGTGCAGAAGAGTTCAAACTGTATAAAGACTAAAATATTGTGAGCGAAATATCGAAACACCGAGCCCTGTGCTCGGTGTTTTTTTATGCGCATTTATTCTTTACATCAAAACGTAATAAAGCCACTATGAAACCATGAAGAATTGAAAGCAGTTGCGCCTTGGCTTGACGGGCGTAGCGAAACAAACTTGAGGAAGTAATGGCAGGAAACAGTATCGGACAACATTTCCGAGTGACGACATTCGGGGAAAGTCACGGTATCGCACTGGGATGTATCGTAGACGGATGTCCTCCGGGATTAGCAATTACAGAAACAGATCTGCAAACTGATCTTGACCGTCGTCGCCCCGGCACGTCACGCTACACCACACAACGTCGTGAACCGGACGAAGTAAAAATTCTTTCTGGCATTTTTGAAGGTAAAACCACAGGAACTTCAATAGGACTCTTAATCGAAAATACCGATCAAAGGTCTAAAGATTATTCTGAGATCAAAGACAAGTTCCGCCCAGGGCATGCTGATTATACTTATCATCAAAAATACGGCATCCGTGATTACCGTGGAGGCGGACGTTCGTCTGCTCGTGAAACCGCCATGCGTGTCGCGGCCGGTGCGATTGCGAAGAAATACTTGAAAGATGAGTTCGGTGTGGAAATTCGTGCATACTTGTCACAAATGGGTGACGTTTCTATCGATAAAGTCGATTGGAATGAAATCGAAAACAACGCGTTTTTCTGCCCAGACGTAGACAAAGTCGCGGCGTTTGATCAACTCATTCGTGACCTGAAAAAACAGGGTGATTCTATTGGTGCCAAAATTCAGGTTGTCGCAACTAATGTGCCTGTGGGGTTGGGTGAACCTGTATTTGATCGCTTAGATGCGGACATTGCACATGCCTTAATGAGCATCAACGCAGTAAAAGGCGTAGAGATCGGTGACGGCTTTGATGTCGTCAACCAAAAAGGCAGCCAACACCGTGATCCACTTTCACCACAAGGATTTGGTAGTAATCACGCGGGTGGCATTCTTGGAGGGATCTCTACTGGGCAAGATGTCATCGCAAATATTGCGCTTAAACCGACGTCAAGTATCACCGTTCCGGGTGACACCATCACCAAAGAAGGTGAAGCAACTCAATTGATTACCAAAGGTCGTCACGACCCATGCGTTGGTATCCGTGCGGTGCCCATTGCAGAAGCGATGCTCGCGATAGTCGTGATGGATCACTTGTTACGTCACCGTGGCCAAAACCATGGCGTCACAACAGAAACGCCGATGATTTAAATTTAGCTGTGAATTTCACGAAAATAAAAGGCTGCTCAATGAGCAGCCTTTTAAGTCTTGGCTAATATAAAAATCACTCAGTGGATGGAACCTTCAGTTTCTAGATGGAACGAAGGTAAACGCCATTTAAAGCGAACTGCCGCCATACGCAACATATAACCAGTAACAAGCGTGATGCTGGTGGCCGTCACATCGGTTACATTAAACTCTAAAAGTGTTAAGTACAGACCAGATGCAATAAGAGCGACAGACGCATAAAGCTCTTCGTGCAATACCAACGGCGTTTGACGACAAATTAAATCTCGAAGTAAGCCTCCAAATACACCGGTGACGAGCGCAGACACCATGCAGATCCCGAGATGCAAGCCCATGTCCATAGCAATCTTAGTACCGATAATACTAAATACGATCAAACCAAGTGCATCAAGGCGGATGAATAAGCCTTTAAACTTGATGACCCACTTAGCCAAACCGGTCGTTAGCACGCCAGCAACACACGTAATTGCCAAAAACTCTGGGTTCTTTACCCAACCAAGAGGATAATGCCCTAATAAGATGTCTCGCACAGTGCCACCACCAATAGCCGTCGCACTTGCCACTAACATGACACCAAACCAGTCCATCTTTCTTCTACCAGCGCTTAACGCACCTGTCATGGCTTCAGCCGTGATACCAACGATATACAACACACTTAGCAACATATCGGAACACTCAAAGTAACAATGACCACGTTCTACAAAAGAAGGGTAGAAGCAGTAACAACACTTACAAAAGGCTCTATCATTCTTAAAAAGTGATAAAAAGCCACAACATGCCTATAGTCAAATTGCTTATAAAACAGTAGTTTGAGAGGCATTAAAATAAAGCGAGAGTGTAGTAGTAAATCGGTGCGCTGACGAATGAGAAATTATATGGATAAAGCGACATTCAGATAAATTCAACTAATAACCAAAACTGTGGTACAGCCTTTACCTTATAAGTGAAAACAGTAACAATATGCAGCGAATGTCAAATTGAAGTACAGACTCGACAATGACCCACGAATACCAAGACCTGATCACCATTTTCAATCACACCTTTTTAGACCAATTTAATACTAAATTAGAGCGAGGTGGTGACGAGCCCATTTATCTCCCAGCGAATGATGAACATCCTCATCATCGGATTATTTTTGCTCGGGGTTTTTATGCTTCGGCACTGCATGAGATTGCTCATTGGTGTGTCGCCGGTCCAGAACGTCGCTTATTAGAAGATTTTGGCTATTGGTATGAGCCCGATGGACGCACGGCCGAAGTTCAAGCTGAGTTTGAGAAAGTTGAAGTGCGCCCTCAAGCATACGAATGGATTCTGGCACAAAGTGCTGGCTTCCCTTTTACTGTCAGTTGTGACAATCTACACGGCGATTTTGAACCAGATAGGCTTGGTTTTATGCAAAAAGTGCATAAAGAAGTGTTAGGTATTTTGGAAGCAGGACTGCCGCCTAGGGTAAAAATGCTCTCGGAAGCATTACGTGCTTTCTACCACACTAAGCCGCTGGAAACGTCTGACTTTATACCTAAGTAACCTCGAGATACACCATGATTATTGAATTTGAAGAAAAACTATTAGAGTTGATTGATGCGCGCATTGAAACGGCATCTGATGATGAATTATTTGCTGGTGGTTATCTACGCGGTCACATTTCTCTGTCTGCGGCCTCTTGTGAAGAAGAAGGCATTAATGATATCGAGGAACTCAAATCTCGTATCACGCACAGTATTGAAGAAGCTCGTACAGAGCTTAGCCCTGCAGATCGCAGTATTGTGAATGATTTATGGCAAGAGCTCCACGCTCAAGCTTGATCCGAACCACAATATCTTCCCTATTCTTAAAGATTGCATTTATTTCGAAAAATTTGACTCTCTCCATAAAATTTTTGTGGTTGTAGCGTAACTGTTCAAGTTTTATTCTGCTTAGTATGAAACCTGAACAAAGGACGACAACCATGAAAATTATCGCATTTGGCGCTTCTACTAGCTCAACTTCAATCAACAAAGTGCTGGCAACTTACGCCGCGAACCAAATCAAAGACGCTGAAGTGGAAGTTTTGGACTTGAATAATTATCAAGTACCGATGTTTAGTGAAGACAAAGAGAAAGAAATTGGTCAAGCAGAAGGAGCCAGCGCTTTTTTGCGTGACCTAGCGAAGGCTGATGCCATTATTGTTTCGTTCGCAGAGCACAATGGCTCTTATACGGCGGCGTACAAGAACTTATTTGATTGGGCGACGCGTATAGACAGTAACGTGTTCCAAAATAAGCCAGCGGTTTACCTTGCAACGTCTCCGGGGCCTGGAGGGGCACAAAGCGTATTAGCTGCAGCAACGGGCGCAGCACAGTTCTTTGGTGCGGAGGTGAAAGCGTCGCTATCGATACCAAGTTTCTATGAAAATTTTGATGTGGAAGCGGGTCAGGTTTTGAATCAGGAAGTCGCAGAGCAAGTGAAGCAAGCGGTGGCGAAATTGGCGTAAAGCCAACCAGATTCAGATTCCCGAACACGGTGCTCAGCCGTGAGCGGGAACCTCGATATTGCGCGTCGATTAAAGTTTCGTAATCGCTTTACCTTTGCGTAATTTGCGTACCCACATCCGACTCGGATGAAGGCCAGTTAATACATCAACAGGCAGTGGTAGAGGATCGCCACATATTTGCGACGCTAACACTTCAGCCAATAGTGGCGCAGAGCTCAAGCCGCGCGAGCCTAATCCTAAAAAGCAGAAGAGGTTAGGGTAATGGCGAATCGTCTCTACTTGGTCTTGTTTCTTGCCCTGTAAATGGGCGTATTGTGCCTTGATAGTCTCGAAGCCACTCACGTTACCCACAAAAGGCAAATGGTCGCGGCTGACGCAACGAATGGCTTGGCGAGATAAATTGTTGCTGATATCTACTTCTTTTGTCCATTGCTGGTTTGGTATGCATTGGAGGAGTTTTTTCGCATTATCTTTTTGTGCGCTTGCATCAAACTCATAATCTAAGTGGTTGCGGTCATAGCTTGCACCAATACAAAGGTGTTGGTTGCTCGGGTTAACTGGTGTCATGTAACCGTCGTAGCACAGCACGGTTTTTAACTTAGATAGCGTTTCTGTTGCTGGAGCATGGCTTACTTGTCCTTTCACTTTGCCCATGGGTAGATCCGCCGTTTGGCTTAGGGCTTGAAATTCATGACCATTGGCGATGACCACGACAGAATGTTCGAATGTCTGAGCATTCGCAGTCAGAGCCCAGAGTTGGTTGGTATCACTCCATTCTAATGACTCTACGTTATGTTCAAATTGAACACTGAAGAGGTTCGTTTGTTCCAGTTGGGTAATTAAGCCGCCAGTCAGTTCAGCAGGACATAACCAGCCCCCCAGAGGGTAGTGCACCGAAGCCATATCAATGGGTAAACCGATTTTCGCCGTAGTATCTTCAGCAGATAACTTGTGGATTAATTCAGGTGGAAAATTACCATTCAGCATTTTTCCTAACTTCTCTGCGGATTTTTCATCCCACATCAATTGCGTGACGCCGCACCAGTCATGGTCGAACTCAATACTTTCTGCTGCTTGCTCTACAAACTGGCGAGCAAATAAAAAGGCGGGGGCAAAGACGCGAGAGACACCAGCATGTGGACCATTTAATAGGGGATACACTGCGCCTTGTCGGTTGCCCGATGCGCCTTTTGCTGGTTGCGTGTCTTTACAATAAAGCGTCACGTTTTGACCACGACGAACCAGCGTCTTCGCTAATGCCGCGCTCGCAATGCCACCTCCAATGATGGCAATCGAGTCATGGTTTGTTGCTGCTGTTCGATGGAACCAAGGTAAGTGATTGGAGTGCATGTTGCGCTGCTCCATTGAGCCGGCGATCATGTCACGTTTGGTACCAAAGCCTTTGACTTTCTTCATGGTGAAGCCAGCGTCATTCAGGCCGCGACGAACAAAGCCCGCGGCAGTAAATGTCGCGACCGTACAGTCTTGCTTCGCCAGTTTTGCCATGCCATCAAACAAGTGTTGGTTCCACATTTCTGGATTTTTACTGGGTGCAAAGCCATCAAGGAACCACGCATCGGTCAGGCCGTGCTCTGTGTAAGGTACTTGTGGCATGCAGTCTTGGATGTCACCAAACCAAAGGTCGAGTGTGACGGCGCCATCTTCTAGCACAATGCGGTGGCACTCAGGCACCGCTGCTGGGTAGTACTGTTGCAGCTTTTTCGCATATTCAGCTAATTCTGGCCACGCTTCATGCGCTTTTTTTAAGTCGGCTTTGCTTAGAGGGTATTTTTCAAAGCTAATAAAATGCAGCTCTTTGAGTGGTGCTTCTGGGGAATTATGGCGAAATTCGCGAAACCATTGCCACACAGCTAAAAAGTTCAATCCAGTGCCAAATCCCGTTTCACTAATAACAAAACGTCTTTGTTCGAACGTCTGCCATCTCTCTGGGAGGTGATTTTGTTTTAAGAAAACGTAGCGTGTCTCTTCAAGACCGTTTACGTTAGAGAAGTAAACATCATCAAATTGGTCTGAAACCGGAGTACCAGCTTCGTTCCAACCAAGTTCTGCGTTTTTTATTGAAGTCATAATGGTGCAAATTGTGATTTGGCGCGGTAAGAATGGGGCGATTGTACGAATTTATGGGAAAGCTGACCACTTTTGTTGACTATCTTAGTTATCATCTAGCGGATTTTTGAATTATAGGAATGTCATAATGAAACGAGTCGTAATCACCGGTATGGGTATTGTTTCAAGTATCGGTAACAACGTCGAAGAAGTTCTAGCGTCTCTTAAAGCGGGCAAATCTGGCATCACTGCATCTGAGCAGTTCAAAGAACACGGTCTTCGTTCGCAAGTATGGGGTGATCTGAAAATCAACCCAGCGGAGCACATCGACCGTAAGCAGATGCGCTTTATGGGTGATGCGGCGGCTTATGCATACCTATCAATGGAGCAGGCAATCGCAGACGCTGGCCTAACAGAAGATCAAGTTTCAAACGATCGCACCGGTATCGTTGCTGGTTCTGGTGGTGCTTCTGCATACAACCAAACAGTTGCAACAGACACGATGCGTGCGAAAGGCGTAAAACGCGTGGGCCCTTACATGGTTCCTCGCACGATGTCATCAACGGTTTCGGCTTGTTTAGCTACGCCATTTAAGATTCGTGGTGTGAACTACTCAATGAGCTCCGCTTGTGCAACATCAGCACACTGTATCGGTCACGCGATGGAGCTGATTCAGCTTGGCAAGCAAGACATTGTTTTTGCCGGTGGTGGTGAAGAACTTGATTGGTCTCAGACTATGATGTTTGACGCGATGGGCGCCTTATCAACGAAATACAACGACACACCAGATAAAGCCTCACGTACTTACGATGTCGATCGTGACGGGTTTGTGATCTCTGGCGGCGGCGGCATGCTGGTGATCGAAGAGCTTGAACATGCACTGGCACGTGGCGCGAAAATCTACGGTGAGATCGTCGGTTATGGTGCGACATCAGACGGCTATGACATGGTAGCACCATCAGGTGAAGGCGCGATCCGTTGTATGAAGATGGCGATGCAAGACGTTGATGGTGTGGATTACATTAATACGCACGGTACGTCGACGCCAGTCGGTGACGTAAAAGAGCTTGGCGCTATTCAACAACTATTTGGTGAAAAGAGCCCTGCAATATCTGCGACAAAAGCAATGACAGGTCACGCTCTTGGTGCAGCGGGCGTGCATGAAACTATTTACTCTACGCTAATGCTAGACAAAAACTTCATTGCTCCAAGCATCAACATTGAAAACTTGGACGAAGCAGCTCAAGGCTTAGATATCGTGACAGAAGCTCGCGATGCAGAACTGACGACTGTGATGTCAAACAGTTTTGGCTTTGGCGGCACAAACGCAACTTTGGTTATTAAAAAATACCAAGGTTAACTGAATGTATTGGAGCCTTGACGCAAAGTGATATTGACTCCAATAAAGCAGTTTCCAGAGCTTGATCAGTGACACTGATCGAACAGACGCAGACTCTATCCCATGGAGAGCGGGATAGGATCCTTTTGTTCTGGAACTTTGCCCGGCTATTTTAGCCGGGCTTTTTCTTTTCTAATTTTCCGTTTTGGTTACGCTATTTCTTGAGATTCTCAGGGAAAAGGGCACAATCTCTGTACCCAGACCCCTTATCCCCTCAGACTTTGACGGGATACAAACTCTTAAAAATGGATCTTAGAAACGCTGGCGCTATGAAAATTATTGTTGATGAAAATATGCCGTACGCTGAAGAGCTCTTCGGCCAACTCGGTGAAGTGATTCTAAAACCGGGTCGTACTTTAACCGCGGATGACCTAATGGATGCCGATGCGCTGATGATTCGCTCCGTAACCCAAGTCAATGCAGCGTTACTAAGCAAAGCAAGCAAGCTTAAGTTTGTCGGTACCGCAACGGCAGGCATGGATCATGTTGACCAAGCGCTTTTACAAGCAAAAGATATTTCTTTCACTGGCAGCGCCAGGATGTAACAAAGTTGGCGTGGCCGAGTACGTATTTAGTGTGATGATGGTGCTAGCACAACAACAAGGTTTTTCTATTTTTGATAAAACCGTTGGTATCATCGGTGCTGGTCAAGTGGGGAGCTACCTAGAGAAATGTTTGAAAGGTATGGGCATTAAGGTACTCATCAATGACCCATTCAAACAGCAAGAGGGAGACCCTCGCACCTTCACTCCGTTAACAGAGCTGATTGAAAGCTCAGACATCATTACACTGCACACGCCAATCACCAGAGATGGTCCATATCCAACTCATCATTTAATTGATGAAACCGTTTTAAACTCGCTTCGTGGTGATCAAATTTTGATTAACGCCGCGCGAGGTCCAATCGTTGATAACGCCGCATTGAAGCAACGCCTGTTGAAAAACGACGGTTTCACCGCAGCGCTGGACGTCTTTGAATTTGAACCAGAGGTTGATATGGAGCTTCTGCCTCTGCTAGCATTCGCCACCCCTCACGTTGCAGGCTATGGCTTGGAAGGGAAAGCTCGCGGTACCACAATGATTTTTAACAGTTACTGTGAGTTCTTAAATAACGAATTACGTGCGCACGCCAGTGATTTGCTGCCAACCGCGCCTGTGCCAACAATGGTATTGGACAGAGCTTGGGATGAAGCAACACTGCATAACATCACGCAGTTAATCTATGATGTGCGTAGAGATGACGCTCTTTTCCGTCGTGAGATCAGTAAGCCAGGCGCTTTTGACCTAATGCGTAAAAACTACTGGGATCGCCGTGAATACAGCGCTGTCACGCTAATGGGTAACCAAAAATGCAATCTTGCCCCATTAGCAGAATTAGGTTTTCAGATTGAGGTAAGTCAATGAGCCAGCAATACAATGTTGCCATTTTTGGTGCGACCGGTGCGGTCGGTGAAACAATTTTAGAAGTGCTTCAAGAACGTAAATTCCCAGTGGATAAAATCCACCTTTTGGCAAGTGAACGCAGTGAAGGCAAGGCTTACCGCTTTAATGGTAAAACTATCCAAGTACAAAACGTAGAAGAGTTTGATTGGTCTCAGGTTCACATTGCATTCTTCTCTGCGGGTGGTGAGCTATCGGCAAAGTGGGCGCCGATAGCGGCAGATGAGGGCGTTATCGTCATCGATAATACGTCACACTTCCGTTACGAGTTCGACATTCCTTTGGTGGTGCCAGAAGTTAATCCAGAAGCGATTGCGGAATTCCGTAACCGCAATATCATCGCAAACCCAAACTGCTCGACTATCCAGATGCTGGTGGCACTAAAGCCAATCCATGATGCAGTAGGGATTGAGCGTATTAACGTATCGACTTATCAATCGGTATCTGGTGCGGGTAAAGCAGGGGTGGATGAACTGGCAGGTCAAACGGCAAAATTGTTGAACGGACTTCCAGCTGATAAGGCGCAGTTCTCTCAACAGATCGCATTTAACTGTATTCCTCAAATCGATCAGATGACAGAAAACGGCTACACCAAAGAAGAAATGAAAATGGTGTGGGAGACGCAGAAGATCTTCAATGATCCAACGATCACCGTGAATCCTACCTGTGTTCGTGTACCAGTATTTTACGGCCACGCAGAAGCGCTGCACATCGAGACTCGTTCACAAATTGACGCACAAGAAGTAACCAGCTTACTTGAGCAAACGGAAGGTATTGAAGTTTTCCCGAGCGATGACTTCCCAACTCAAGTTCGTGATGCGGGTGGTAAAGACCATGTCATGGTTGGTCGAATTCGCAATGATATTAGTCATCATAGTGGTATTAATTTGTGGGTGGTTGCTGATAACGTACGTAAAGGTGCAGCAACAAATGCCGTCCAAATCGCAGAAGTACTGATCCGCGATTACTACTAAGCGAATTCAGCGACTCACTTCAAAGCCTCACACGGTGTGAGGCTTTTTTGTACGAATGGAACAAAATTGTGTGAGATTAGTACGAATATGGCGAGAACCACACAAATTTTATCTTCAAGGCTATAGTTTTGCATCCTATATCCGATATATTTGTCCGATCATTATTTTAAATTATATTTAGCACAAAACTGAGCCTTCTATGCGTCAAAATTATAAGCGTTTGTTAGCAGCCCTTGTGTTGATGAGCGCGACTCAGACATCGTCAGTGGTTCAAGCCGAAGGAATTCGTCTTGTCGGCCCGTCTGGTGAAGTGCAATCATCTCCAAGTTATGCTGAAGAGATTGAGCGAGCATTACCGACTCCTCCTATCAATACCCAGCCTTCACGTTTCTTTGGCCCAACTGGTGAAAACCAAACGCTATGGTCGATTGCTACAGAATTGCGGCCTTCACGTGGTGCTACCGTTCAACAAACGCTTCTCGCCATTTATCGCATTAACCCTCAAGCGTTTGATAAGCAGAATATTCATGAGCTAATTCCTGGAAGCCGACTTCGTGTCCCTTCATTAGAGCAAGTGCAAAGCGCGACAACAGAACAAGCCGTTGCCATCATGAAGGCGCATGAGGCACGCTTAAAACAACCTAAGCCCGCTAATAAACCAGCGCCAACAGAACGAGTGGCGGAACCAGAAAAAACCCAAATCAAGGTGGTGCCTAAATCTGAGCCTCCTCAAGCAAAAACCGTTGCGCCTGTACAGCCAGATCCTATTCAAAAAACGATACCTGTCATGCCAGTTCCGCCTGTGAACACATCTCCACAGGGCGAAAAGCAGGTCAGCGAACTGAAAGGCAAGCTTCAAGGTTCTCAACATGAATTGGAAGCACTAGAAGAGAAAAACCATCGCTTACGTTTGATGCTGTCAGAGGTACAAAGCGAAGTTGAAACGTTGAAAAATGAGCTTAATGACGAAGCGCGTATTCGAACCGAGGTAGAAAAGCTTCTGGAAGAAGAACGCCAGCGTCTTGCCGAACAGCAACGTATGCAGCCAAGTATGATGGATAAAATGTTGTCCAACGGTTGGTTAGTTGGCTTAGCAGCTCTTATTCCTGGAACATTACTGGCTTTCTTAGTGGTTATGTTATTAGGACGTCGCTCTAAAGAGAAAAGTGAAGAGTCAGCAACTCAGGGTACTCAAGACACCGATCCATTAGCGACACCGATTGCCCTAACGGGAACGGATGAACTTGATGAAGAGTTAACGCTCGATGATGATTTGTTCGCGAATGATGACGCCGAGGAGCTGACTGATCAAGAAGTGACACCAGAGATAGAAGAGGATGTCTTTGCTAACCTTGACGACGAAGAGCTCGACTTTAATCTAGAAGGGGATGATGACCCATTTGCAGGTATCGGTGACGACGGTAACCTTGAAGTAGGTTCGGATGAGTTTGAATCATCGAGCAACGGTATCAAGGTCAATGGAGCAGAGAAAGCACTTGGCTTAGAAGAAATGGAGCGTGCACTTGATGAGGTTGCGCCAGAATTAGCAGTGCTTGATGATGAGACTGATTTTGATCTCTCAGACAATGATAGCACTAATGCTGATTCTCTATCAGAAGATGCCTTTGCTGAGCTACTTGCTACTGATGGGCCGTCAGAAGAGATGTCGCACGACAGTGTTGATCAAGCTCTGCTTGATGATCTGTTTGCCGAGCTTGGTAGTGACGACTTAGATCTCGATATTGATAAACCGGCATTAAAACAGTCAGTATCAGAGGATGATTTTACCGCGGGTGAAGCATCTGATGATGATATTGATAAGTTATTGGCCCAATACGAACCGTCAGTCACTGAATCGTCTGAACCAGAAGAACCAGAGCTTGCCACAAGCGATGATGATACCAGTCTTGGCCAAAACAGCACTGAACTGTTGGATGAGCTTGTTGACTTTGATGAAAATGAAGACGATGAAGAGTTTGACCCACTTAATGAACTAGAAGCGCTCTCTGGTTTCAAAGGCGATGACAGCATCGAAGAGTTGGATGCTGATAGCACGGATCTACTGGATGAATTGCTCGGTGAAGACATTACTCCAGAAATTGAAACAGAAACCACGACCGAGCAGGATCCATTTGATGATCTGATTCGAGAAGATGAAGAACCCGAGCAAGACCCATCAAATGAAGAAGACTTATTAGCGTCACTTGGCTTTGATGGACTTGAACCTGAAGGAAAACCATCTCCGACGACTGAGCCAGAGCAAATTGAACAAGAGCCAGAAGTTGAATCCGGCCTAGACCTTGATGCGCTAGTGAGTGAAAGTCAGCCAGACGAGAAAGAGCAGCAAACGGTTGAAACCGAGCGAGTTGAACCATTAAATAACAATGAGCTCTCAGGAGAGTTAGAACAACACTCTCCAAAGCACGATCCTGTAATGAATGATCTGGATGACGTATTTGAATCAAACAGTGAAGACGTTCAGCCGACAGAACAAGAAAGTGCAGACTTTGCTGCCGAGCTAGATGCATTATTTGACGGCTCGGAAGAGCCAGAAGGGCGACTTGATGAGCCGCAGAGCGACGTGGAAGATGCCCTTCAAGACGATAAGCGCTTCGACGAGGAAGTCGCACCGGAGTCGCCTGTAGATCAAGCAGTAGAACAACAGCCACAAGCTGAAGAGGCGCCAGCATTTACTCCAACGCCAAACATGATGGAGAATGAATTCGGTGTTCCACAAGAAGAAGATTGGTTACTGGACCAAACAGAGCCGGAAACTGATATTCAACACGAGCAAGAAGCTGTGGTTGGCAATGAGCCTCAACGCTCAGAGGTAGAGGCGGTTACCGAAGCGGGATCCGATCTCAACGTCGATGAACTCGATTTGCCTGATCCCCGTAGTGAAGAAGATGCGCAGGCGTCTGTGGCGGACGAATCGGCTTCCGAAACGGTTGACTTAATTGAGCCTCAAAACGCGGAAACAGAACCGGTTATTGAAGCGGAAGACGAATTCAACTTTGATGAGCTTGAACTGCCAGAGTTCAGCGAAGAAGATGCGCTGGCGTCGATGGCGGATGAGCCTAAATTGTCTGACTCTGAAATGGCAGACGTTGAGCCAACCTCTGATGAAGACGAAGATCTTAGCTTTGACGACCACGACCTTCCAGAGTTTAATGAAGAAGACGTCATGGCTTCTTTGACAAATGAAGGTTCGTTGAAGCAAGCAGAGTCGCCAGAAAAAACCAGACCGATAATTCAGGCAGATAACGATCATGATGCCTTATTTGATGTCTTCGCCCAGCAGAATAGTTTTGATGCCGAACCCGAGTCGCATCTCGTCACTCCAAATCAGGAATCGATAAGTGACTTTGACGAATCAGCAATGGCGAACTTGCTTGCAGAAGATGCTCAATCAGAAGTGTTTGATAGCAAGCTCGATAGCGACACTATCGCTAGTGCGGGCATGGATTTTGAGACGATGCTTGATGTCGGTGATGATTGGGATGGTTTCAAACCAGCTTCGAATAGTTCTGCTTTTAGCGAAACAGAAGAAGTACCTGAAGACCAGCGTGACGTTTGGAATTCGATGGATGCACTCAGCCAGCCTGAAATCACGAAAGAAGATTGGGCTGAGCAAAATAACTTGGATGACTTTGATCCGAAGAAAACTCAATTCATGACGATTGATGAGCTGATGGCTCAAGTCGACCAAGAAGGCGACGATTTCGAAGAGGAAGACTTAAAACTGGACGTTGGGTTAAATGAGTTTCCTGATGTGATTGGTGATATCGGTGATGTTGATGTTGATACCAACGCAGAAGCCACGGGAAAACTCGACTTAGCAAAAATGTACCTTGAAATGAATGACCCTAAAGGGGCGATTAAGTTGCTAGAAGAGGCGATTGTTTACGGTGAAGATGATATTCGCCGTGAAGCAAAGGGACTCATTGACGCGATTAATGGTCGATAAATCAAAGAGGGTAGCGTTAGCTGCCCTTTTTGTATCTGGAAGGACTTACGTATATACTTCCCGCCCCATTTTAGAGTTCGAAGGTTAAGATGAGAATCGCATTAGGTATCGAATACAACGGTACAAACTACTTTGGTTGGCAGCGCCAAAGGGATGTGGAAAGTGTTCAAGAGGCGCTAGAGAAAGCGTTATCTGTCGTCGCCAATCATCCCGTAGAAGTGCAGTGTGCGGGGCGTACCGACGCAGGGGTCCATGGTACCGGGCAAGTCGTTCACTTCGATACCAACGTAAGTCGAAAAATGGTAGCTTGGACTATGGGTGCAAACGCGAACATGCCAAGCGATATTGCGGTTCGCTGGGCGAAACACGTATCAGATGATTTCCACGCGCGATTCTCAGCGACAGCGCGTCGTTATCGTTACATTATTTTCAATCATGCTCTGCGTCCAGGTATCCTCAACTCAGGGGTTAGCCATTACCATGGTGAGTTAGACGAGAGAACAATGCACGAAGCGGGTCAATACCTGTTGGGTGAAAATGATTTTACTTCATTCCGAGCGGCGCATTGTCAGTCTCGAAGCCCATTTCGTAACTTGATGCATCTAAACGTGACGCGTCATGGAGATTATGTGGTTATTGATATCAAAGCCAATGCGTTCGTGCATCATATGGTACGTAACATCACGGGGAGCTTGATAAAAGTCGGACGTGGTGAAGAAAGTCCAGAGTGGATTGAGTGGTTGTTAGAGGCCAAAGACCGCAAACTGGCTGGTGCGACTGCGAAAGCTGAAGGTTTGTATTTGGTTGACGTGGACTATCCTGAAGAGTTTGGCTTACCAGAAGTTCCGATTGGTCCACTGTTTTTACCAAATAATTTGAACTAAATTCACAAACTGCTTCCAAAATGTCGGTAGTGTTTAGCCTAGAGGCCGTTGTTGACGATATCAAAAATAGGTACAACCAGTTTTTTATCTACAGTAGCGGCAATATATGGTTTAATTCCTCGTTATTATGTCGAATTTATATCTTTCGTAATACAGCGTAAGATTTGAGAGAAAAGGTCTTCCATGAGTTGGCTTGAAAAGATTTTAGAGAAAAGTAACCTTGTAAGTTCACGTAAAGCTTCAATCCCAGAGGGGGTGTGGACTAAATGTACCTCTTGTGAGCAGGTTTTATACCATGCAGAGCTTGAGCGCAACCTAGAAGTTTGCCCTAAGTGTAGCCATCACATGCGCATGAAAGCGCGTCGTCGTTTGGAAACATTCTTAGATGAAGGCAATCATGTTGAACTAGGCACTGAACTTGAGCCACAAGACAAACTGAAGTTTAAAGATTCTAAGCGATACAAAGAGCGTCTCTCAGCAGCACAAAAAAACAGTGGTGAAAAGGATGCGCTTATTGTAATGCAGGGTGAGCTGCTAGGCATGCCACTCGTGACATGTGCGTTTGAATTCTCCTTTATGGGAGGGTCAATGGGCTCTGTCGTCGGTGCTCGTTTCGTTAAAGCAGTCGATGCGGCAATTGAAAACAACTGTGCGCTGGTTTGTTTCTCGGCAAGTGGTGGTGCACGTATGCAAGAGGCATTAATGTCTCTAATGCAAATGGCGAAAACCAGTGCTGCGCTTGAGCGTTTGTCTGAGAAAGGCTTGCCATTTATTTCGGTACTGACTGATCCAACAATGGGTGGCGTATCGGCGAGTTTGGCAATGTTAGGCGATATCAATATTGGTGAACCTAAAGCTCTGATCGGTTTTGCTGGTCGACGTGTGATTGAGCAGACAGTACGTGAAGACCTTCCTGAAGGCTTCCAACGTAGTGAATTCCTCCTAGAGCATGGTGCGATTGATATGATTGTTGACCGCCGCGAGATGCGTCAACGTGTCGGTGGTTTAATCGCTAAGATGACGAACCATAAATCTCCTTTGGTCGTTTCGGTTAACGAATCTCCAAATGAAGAACCATATTCTGTACCAGAAGTCGACGAAAAAGGGTAAAGTAACAACTAACATAAACCAAAGAATTTGATGGTTACAGTTAGATGACCCAAAATCCTATTCCTCAAGCCACATCCTCTTTAGAGGTGTGGCTTGACTATTTAGCAAATATTCATTCTTCAGCAATTGACCTTGGCTTAGACCGCGTCCAAGCGGTGGCAAACAAAGCCAACCTCACCAAACCTGCTCCTATTGTTATCACCGTTGCCGGCACCAATGGTAAGGGCTCAACGTGTGCACTAATGGAAGCGGTTCTGTTAGACGCTGGTTACTCTGTAGGCGTGTATAGTTCTCCCCACCTTATTCGCTATAACGAGCGTATACGCATCAACGGTGTCGATGTACAAGACAGCAAGCACTGTGAAGTATTTGATTACATCGAAAAACAGCGCGCCGATATCAGCCTAAGCTTATTTGAATTTGGCACATTAGCCGCATTGCGTATTTTTCAAGTAGAAAAAGTTGACGTTGTATTGCTCGAAGTGGGCCTTGGTGGTCGCTTAGATGCAACGAACGTCGTTGAGCATGATGTTTCCGTGATCACGAGTTTAGCCATCGATCATGTGGAGTGGTTGGGTGACGATATTAATGTGATTGGTTTCGAAAAAGCGGGGATCTACCGTCCAGGGAAACCAGCAATTTGTGGTCAATCAACGCCTCCAGCGACCGTAGCTGCACATTCGGATGATATAGGCGCGGAGTTTTTCCAAGTTGGTATTCAATATGATTATCAGTTAACGGAGAACGGGTGGAAGTGGAGTTGCGGGGCATTTGGGTTAGAAGACTTACCTATCCCATCTCTTCCTCTGCCAAACGCGGCGACGGCATTGATGGCGTTGGGTGCATCAGAATTGCAAATCAGTGACATAAACATCGTAAATGGTTTGAATAATGCTCGACTTGCGGGTCGAATGCAGGTGCTGCAGAACGATCCGACGATCGTACTTGATGTTGCACACAACCCGCACTCTGCTGAATACTTGGTCGAGAAAGTGAAGCACCAATATTTGGGTAAGAATATCCATATTGTGGTCGCGATGCTGCATGACAAAGACATTCAAGCAACCATTGAAGCGCTAACTCCAATTGCAACACAATGGTATCCAGCGTCGTTAACCGGACCGAGAGCGGCGACAGCTGGTGAGCTGTGCCAATACTTACCTGATGGACAAGCTCAGTTCCAAACACCTGTTGATGCATTTGAACATGCGAGAGAAAGCTCGAAACAAGAAGACGTCATTTTAGTGGTTGGTTCATTCCATACTGTTGGAGAGGTATTGGAACATTGGCAATCAAAGAATAAATAAGCAAAGGTATTTTGATGGCAAGTAAATTCCAAAGCCGTTTAGTCGGTACCATCATTCTAGTCGCAGTCGGAGTGATTGTTCTCCCAGATGTGCTAGATGGTCAGAAACTGCACTATAAAGAAGAGTTTGCCAGCATACCTATCAAGCCTGAGCTTGATAGTGATGTGGAAAACTTCGAAATATTAGAGCCCGTGGAAGATGATATTGCGTTACCGAACTCCCCTGTTGAAGCCGTAGTGCAAGGGTCGAAAGACACCCAGCTCGCTGTTTCTAAGCCAGAGTTAACGGAGCCTTCGCAACCAGAAGCTACTAAACAATCAGAAAAAGTAGAGGTAGCAACGCGCCCCGTTGAAGAAAAAAATCAATACGCAGATTCTGCGTGGATTATTCAGTTGATGGCGCTCAAAAACCACGAAAACGCTGTCGCGCTTGTCGCCGATTTGCAAAAGCGTGGTTACCAAGCTCACATGAAGCAAGAAAACGAGTTTACAAGAGTGATTGTTGGTCCTGATGTGTCAAAAAGTAAACTTGAACGACAGGTCAAGGAATTACAAAAAATCACAGGTTCAAAAGGTCAGTTGCTTAAATTTAAGCCATTAAATCCATAAGAAAACGTTTGCGTCAGCATTTTTTCTGTTAAAATGCGCGCCAACTTAAGATGAAGAAAGCATGAATTGGATAGATTTTATCATTTTAGGTGTGATCGGACTTTCAGCTCTGATCAGTTTAGTTCGCGGTTTTGTTAAAGAAGCCTTGTCTTTGGTTATTTGGTTTGGAGCATTTTTTATCTCCAGTAATTATTATGCCAAATTAGCGGTGTACTTCACCAACATCGAAGACGACATGTTTCGAAACGGAGCGGCAATAGCGGCCTTATTCGTCGCAACCTTGGTAGTTGGTGCAGTGGTGAATTACGTCATTGGTCAACTGGTACAAAAAACAGGGCTGTCAGGTACTGACCGACTTCTTGGGATGGTATTTGGTGGTTTACGTGGGGTGTTAATCGTTTCTGCGGTGCTGTTTTTTATGGATGCGTTTACGGCATTCCCAAGCTCGGATTGGTGGAATGCATCACAGTTGCTTCCTGAGTTTCAACGTGTGATTGCGCCATTTTTCGAGCATTTACAAGCAACATCGAGTTTTCTGTCTGGCACTATCTAGTAGTGCCAGCTACTGTCGCAAATCGAGGATTAGGACATGTGTGGTATTGTTGGAATTGTGGGCACAACGCCTGTAAACCAGTCTATTTATGACGCGTTAACGGTGTTACAGCATCGTGGCCAAGATGCCGCTGGTATTTGTACCATAGAAAGCAATCGTTTTCGTCTGCGTAAGGCGAATGGTTTAGTTACCGATGTGTTTGAAGCAAGACACATGCAGCGCTTACAAGGGGAGGTCGGGATCGGCCACGTTCGTTACCCAACCGCAGGCAGTTCGAGCTCGTCAGAAGCACAGCCTTTCTACGTAAACTCTCCTTTCGGTATTACTCTTGCCCACAATGGTAATTTAACCAACGCACATGAAGTTCGGCAAAAGCTGTTCGAGAAAGATCGCCGTCACATCAACACCACTTCAGATTCAGAAGTCCTACTCAACGTCCTTGCTCACGAAATTGATTCGGTAAAAGGAAACGTCACCACAGAAGATGTATTCCGAGCTGTCACCAATGTGCATCGTACCATTCGTGGTGCTTACGCTGTGACAGCAATGATTATCGGCCACGGCATGATCGCTTTTCGCGACCCAAACGGTATTCGTCCATTATGTCTGGGCAAGCGCGAAGTGGATGGTAAAGCTGAATACATGGTAGCGTCTGAATCTGTTGCCCTGGATGCAGTTGGTTTTGATTTTGTTCGTGATGTTTCACCTGGTGAAGCTATTTACGCTACCTTCGATGGTGAGTTATTCACGAAACAATGTGCGGACAACCCTAAGCTCAACCCATGCATTTTCGAATTCGTTTATTTTGCTCGCCCTGACTCATTCATTGATAAGATTTCGGTTTATAGCGCACGTGTAGAGATGGGTAAGAAATTGGGCGAACGTATCCGTGAAGATTTCTCAGAGCTTGATATTGATGTGGTCATTCCAATCCCAGAAACATCTTGTGATATCGCACTGCAGATTGCTCAAGCGATCAATAAACCCTATCGCCAAGGCTTCGTGAAAAACCGTTATGTAGGTCGGACATTTATTATGCCGGGTCAGCAACAGCGTAAGAAGTCCGTACGTCGAAAGTTGAATGCGATTCGCTCTGAGTTCAAAGGTAAAAATGTACTGTTGGTTGATGACTCCATCGTCCGTGGTACAACATCAGAACAGATTATCGAGATGGCGCGTGACTCGGGCGCGAACAAAGTATTTATGGTTTCTGCTGCGCCAGAAGTGCGTTTCCCGAATGTGTATGGAATCGACATGCCAAGTGCAACAGAACTGATCGCACATGGCCGAGACAATGACACTATTTGTAAACAGATTGGCGCGGATGCGCTGATTTACCAACGTTTAGAAGATTTGGTTGAAGCGGTTGGTTTTGGTAACCAAGACATTAACCAGTTCGATACATCGGTTTTCAATGGTGAGTACGTGACAGGTGATATCGATCAGAAGTATCTAGACTTTTTAGATGGTATTCGCAACGATGACGCGAAGACACAGCTAGAAATCCAACAAGATCTTGCAAACCTAGAATTACATAACGAAGGCGCTTAATTTTATCGTGATAAAATGAGAGAGCAGCTCGGTTCGGGTACCTGACGAAGCTCAATGATAGATTCATTGTCAGCAGTCGAGGTGTGATTGTTCACACCTCTTCGTCTATCGGCTTACATTTGGGTTTTCGTGGGTCGGGATATATTCTGCGCTCATACCAAGGCCACTTCTTTTTGTTCTTGCGGCGCTCTTCGCCAAAGCGCCTTTCTTCTTGATAATGACCCTCCACCAATACAGTATTGGTAATGATCGGTATTCTCACTTTCTCATTCATATCCATATGAACCATAAAGAGGCCGTTATTAAAAATTATGATTCAACTTGGATATAACGACAAACCGCTAGCCACGTTTTATTTGTACAGGTATTTATCTATTTGATAGTGATACATTTATCGGCGAAAGTTTTTCAGGTACATTCAGGTTTAGTGGTGTCAGCATCAGATACATAACCGTTCTTGACGGCTGTTACTTTATTGGCTGCATTGTTCGATTCTAGATATCTGCTCGTGATCACAATCTGAGATTAGTGTTTATCGGGCTATAATTGCTCTCTACTCGGAGAAATCTTACGGCTGCCGATGAGGGCACATAAGAAATATAAGTTGAATAATCAGTAGAATACGATCTCTTATGGCATGCTTATATTTCTTAAACCTTTTCTTTGCCGACGTAATGAATGTTAATGATTTGTGGTAAAAATGGGGCTTTAGTTTTCAACTCGGTGGAATAAAACAAGAGCAAGATCTCTTTTTACGGTTTTCAATAAAAAAACCAGCCGATTCTCTTGAAAAAGTCGCTATTGTCCCCATTCTAGATATGCTAGCGCTGTTTGAATCCCATTTTTTAATAAAAAATAGGACAGTATTCGAGAATTTAGCGCAGACAATGCCCACATAGTGGCTACTGGCTCGACAGAGTAGCGACAGATCGCTAGAATGTCGCGTCTAAAAATTCTGTCCTGAGGCTAATAGGAGGCACCTTTGGTAGTTTCGCCGAAGATATCACTGATTAGTCAGGTGCTGATAAACGGCATCGATGCTCGATTCTAAATTAGGTGTTCGGACAGAACACTACACAAGGATGAAGCGTGTACTCCGCAGAGTACCGCTCATACGCTCGGAAAACCGAGCCACTTTAGAGGTTTATAAATAATGCAAGTTACTGTTGAAACGCTAGAGGGCCTAGAACGCCGTCTAAACATTACTGTTCCAGCTGCAAACATCGAAGACGCTGTAACAGCTGAACTACGCAATATCGCTAAAAACCGTCGTTTCGATGGTTTCCGTAAGGGTAAAGTGCCTCTAAAAATGGTTGCTAAGATGTACGGCAAAGCTGTACGTCAAGACGTGTTAGGTGAGGTTATGCAACGTCACTTCATCGAAGCGATCGTGAAAGAGAAGGTTAACCCTGCTGGCGCTCCTACTTTTGCTCCTGTAGAAAACAAAGAAGGTGCAGACCTAGTTTTTACTGCAACTTTTGAAGTTTACCCAGAAGTCGAACTAAAAGGCTTAGAAAACATCACTGTTGAAAAGCCAAAAACAGAAGTGAAAGATGCGGACGTAGAAGAGATGATTGACACTCTACGTAAACAACAAGCAAATTGGGTTGAAGTTGACGAAGCTGCTGAAGACGGCAAGCGCGTAAGCATTGACTTTGTTGGTTCTATTGACGGTGAAGAGTTCGAAGGCGGTAAAGCTGAGAACTTCCCACTAGAAATGGGTGCTGGACGTATGATCCCAGGTTTCGAAGACGGTATCGCAGGCAAAACGGCTGGTATGGAATTCGACATCGACGTGACTTTCCCAGAAGACTACCATGCTGAAAACCTAAAAGGTAAAGTAGCTAAGTTCTCAATCAAAGTAAACAAAGTTGAAGCTCGTGAACTACCTGAACTAAATGACGAATTCGTTGCTAAGTTTGGCGTAGCCGAAGGCGGTGTTGAAGCGCTTAAAGCTGAAGTTCGCAAGAACATGGAGCGCGAACTGAAGCAAGCGGTTAAAAACCGCATCAAAGAGCAAGCTATCGACGGTCTCGTTGAGCAAAACGACATCAACGTACCAACAGCACTTATTGAGCAAGAAATCCAAGTTCTACGTCAACAAGCGGCTCAACGCTTCGGTGGTAACCCAGAAGCAGCGGCACAACTGCCACGTGAACTGTTCGAAGAACAAGCTAAGCGTCGCGTAGTAGTTGGTCTTCTGCTAGGTGAAGTAATCAAATCTGAAGAGCTAAAAGCGGACGACGAGAAAGTTAAAGCGCTAATCGAAGATATGGCTACTGCATACGAAGACCCATCAGAAGTTGTTGCTTACTATGAGCAAAACGAAGAAATGATGAACAATATGCGCAACGTTGCTCTAGAAGAACAAGCAATCGACGCGATCATCGCTAAAGCACAGGTTTCTGAGAAAGAAGTAGGCTTTAACGAGCTTCTTAATCAGCAACAACCTGCTGCTTAATAAGCAATATCTAGCGTAGGAGGTTGACTTAACGTTAACTATTCTGCTAACAATGGTCCGTATGATAGGCATCATCCGGGCCATTTATTTTAGGGACATAAGAATATGAGCTACCAAGAAAAAAATGCAATGTCGCCAATTATGGACGCGTTAGTGCCAATGGTGGTTGAACAAACTTCCCGAGGCGAACGCTCTTACGACATCTACTCACGTCTGCTTAAAGAACGCGTGATTTTTTTAACGGGTCCAGTGGAAGACCACATGGCAAACCTTGTCGTGGCTCAGCTGCTTTTCCTAGAATCTGAAAATCCAGATAAAGATATTTTCCTATACATCAACTCTCCGGGCGGCAGCGTGACTGCGGGTATGTCTATCTACGACACCATGCAGTTTATTAAGCCAAATGTAAGCACTGTATGTATGGGGCAAGCATGCTCTATGGGGGCCTTCCTGCTAGCAGGTGGTGCGCCAGGTAAGCGTTACGTACTGCCAAACTCTCGTGTGATGATCCACCAACCACTGGGTGGTTTCCAGGGTCAAGCTTCTGATATCCAAATCCATGCCCAGGAAATTCTGAGCATTAAACAGAAGTTAAACATGCTGTTAGCAGAACATACAGGCCAACCTCTTGAGGTGATTGAGCGCGACACCGATCGCGACAACTTCATGGCATCAGAGCAGGCTGTGGAATACGGTATTGTGGATGCAGTGTTAAGCCACCGCGGCGAGTAATTAGCCAGCGCATTTTGGCTAAATTTGATATACACTGATTCATGAAGAGTAAAGGCTAAGAGGTTAGCGAATGACAGATAAAAGCAAAGAAAGTGGCAGCGGTAAATTGCTGTACTGCTCTTTCTGCGGCAAGAGTCAGCACGAAGTTCGCAAGCTAATTGCAGGTCCTTCAGTATACATTTGCGACGAGTGTGTCGACTTATGTAACGATATTATTCGCGAAGAAATCAAGGATGTTCTCCCTAAGAAAGAGTCTGAAGCGTTACCAACGCCTAAACAGATCCGTGAGCACCTTGACGAATATGTGATAGGGCAAGATTACGCGAAAAAAGTGCTCGCAGTTGCGGTATATAACCACTACAAGCGTTTACGTAATGGTGATACAACGAGTGAAGGTGTGGAGCTTGGTAAAAGTAACATTCTTCTTATTGGTCCAACAGGTAGCGGTAAAACGCTGCTTGCTGAGACATTAGCTCGATTCTTGGATGTGCCATTTACAATGGCAGACGCGACAACACTGACCGAAGCGGGTTATGTGGGTGAAGACGTTGAAAATATCATCCAAAAGCTTCTGCAAAAATGTGATTACGATGTTGCTAAAGCTGAGCGCGGCATTGTATACATTGATGAAATTGACAAAATTTCTCGTAAAGCTGAGAACCCATCGATTACGCGTGACGTGTCGGGAGAAGGTGTTCAGCAAGCGCTATTGAAACTTATCGAAGGTACGGTTGCTTCAGTACCACCTCAAGGTGGTCGTAAGCATCCTCAACAAGAATTCCTCCAAGTGGACACGTCTAAGATTTTGTTCATCTGCGGTGGTGCTTTTGCTGGCCTAGATAAAGTGATTGAACAGCGTGTGGCGACAGGTACTGGTATTGGTTTTGGTGCTGAAGTTCGTTCTAAGAATGAATCGAAGACAGTAGGCGAGCTATTTTCTCAGGTTGAGCCTGAGGATCTGGTCAAATACGGCCTAATCCCAGAATTTATTGGTCGTCTACCAGTGACAACAACGTTAACTGAGCTTGATGAAGAAGCGTTAATTCAGATCCTATGTGAGCCGAAGAACGCATTAACTAAGCAATATGCAGCATTGTTTGAACTTGAAAACGCAGAACTAGAATTCCGTGAAGATGCGCTTCGCGCTATTGCGAAAAAAGCAATGGAGCGTAAAACAGGCGCTCGTGGCTTACGTTCAATTCTTGAAGGTGTGCTTCTTGAAACCATGTACGAATTACCATCTGAAACAGATGTTAGTAAAGTCGTGATTGATGAATCAGTCATTAATGGTGAGTCAGAGCCATTGCTTATTTATAGCAATGCCGATAATCAGGCCGCTGGCGCAGAATAAATATAGCCATAAATAAAAAGGAGGTAAGTAATTACCTCCTTTTTTTATTTCTCTTATTGAATCCAAATAATTAGCCCCCATATACTGCCTAAGTAATACGTTAAACGTGAAAGCGGAAGAGAGAATTTTATGAACTTGGAACGTTCCGAGCGTATCGAGATCCCGGTATTACCTCTACGTGACGTAGTGGTCTACCCGCACATGGTTATTCCATTGTTTGTTGGTCGTGAGAAATCGATTAGCTGTCTAGAAACGGCGATGGAAACCAACAAACAAGTTCTGCTTGTGGCACAAAAGCAAGCAGATACTGACGAGCCTACGGTTGACGACCTATTTGAAGTGGGTACGGTGGCCACCATTCTCCAGCTTCTGAAGCTCCCTGATGGTACAGTAAAAGTACTGGTTGAAGGTCAGCAACGAGCAAGAATTGATCACTTTAAAGAAAGCGACTTCTTCTTAGCGGAAGCTGAATTCGTTGTGACACCAGAATTGGAAGAGCGTGAGCAAGAAGTGATTGTTCGCAGTGCGATCAATCAATTTGAAGGCTTTATTAAGCTAAACAAAAAGATCCCACCAGAAGTTCTCACATCACTGAATGGCATTGATGAAGCCGCGCGTCTAGCGGATACCATCGCAGCGCACATGCCTCTCAAATTAGTAGATAAACAACAAGTACTTGAAATCGTTGAAGTGACTGAGCGTCTGGAATTTCTGATGGGCCAGATGGAATCAGAGATTGATCTTCTACAAGTCGAAAAACGCATTCGTGGTCGCGTTAAAAAACAAATGGAAAAATCTCAGCGAGAGTACTATCTGAATGAGCAAATGAAAGCGATTCAGAAAGAGCTCGGTGAGATGGAAGACGCGCCAGACGAGTTTGAAGCGCTACAAGAAAAAATCGACGCATCGAAAATGCCTCAAGAGGCGCGCGAGAAGACAGAGCAAGAGCTACAAAAGCTCAAGATGATGTCTCCAATGTCTGCCGAGGCAACGGTTGTACGTAGCTACATTGATTGGATGGTCAGCGTACCATGGGCTAAACGTTCTAAAGTTAAGAAGAATCTTGCGAAAGCAGAAGAAATTCTGAACGAAGATCATTATGGTTTAGACCGTGTCAAAGAACGAATTCTCGAATACTTGGCAGTGCAAAACCGTATCAATAAATTAAAAGGTCCGATCCTTTGTCTGGTTGGTCCTCCTGGCGTGGGTAAAACCTCTTTAGGTCGTTCAATTGCATCGGCGACGGGTCGTAAGTATGTTCGTATGGCTCTGGGTGGTGTACGTGACGAAGCAGAAATTCGCGGTCACCGTCGTACTTATATTGGCTCATTGCCAGGTAAGTTGATTCAGAAAATGTCGAAAGTGGGGGTGAGAAACCCACTGTTCTTGCTGGACGAAATCGATAAAATGTCCTCAGATATGCGTGGCGATCCGGCATCAGCATTACTAGAAGTGTTAGATCCTGAACAGAACAACTCGTTCAACGACCACTATTTAGAAGTGGATTATGACTTGTCCGACGTTATGTTTGTGGCAACTTCTAACTCGATGAACATCCCAGGACCATTGCTAGATCGTATGGAGGTGATCCGTCTATCTGGTTATACAGAAGATGAGAAACTGAACATTGCGAAACGTCACCTTGTTGAAAAACAGGTGAAACGTAACGGTCTGAAACCAAATGAGATCGTTATTGAAGATTCAGCGATTGTTGGCATCATTCGTTACTACACGCGTGAAGCGGGTGTTCGTAACCTAGAGCGTGAGATTTCTAAGATCTGTCGTAAAGCAGTGAAGAATATCTTACTGGATAGCGATCTTAAGTCGGTAACGGTTACGATGGATAATCTGAAAGAGTATTTAGGTGTTCAGCGTTTCGATTACGGCAAAGCAGAAGAAAGTAACCGCATTGGTCAAGTGACAGGTTTAGCTTGGACTGAAGTGGGTGGTGACCTGTTAACGATCGAAACACAGTCTATGCCAGGTAAAGGTAAGCTGACACAAACGGGTTCTCTTGGTGACGTAATGCAGGAGTCTATCCAAGCTGCGATGACGGTGGTTCGCTCTCGTGCAGAAAAGCTGGGTATCAACGCTGACTTCTACGAGAAGCGAGATATCCACGTGCATGTGCCTGAAGGCGCGACACCAAAAGATGGTCCAAGTGCTGGTACTGCTATGTGTACGGCATTGGTATCGAGCTTGACGGGTAACCCTGTTAAAGCTGAAGTGGCGATGACCGGTGAGATCACTTTACGTGGTGAAGTTCTACCTATTGGTGGTCTAAAAGAGAAGTTACTTGCGGCACATCGTGGCGGTATTAAGACGGTATTGATCCCAAAAGATAACGAACGTGATTTGGAAGAGATTCCTGATAACGTGATCACTGATCTGGAAGTTATTCCGGTACGTTGGATTGATGAAGTACTGAAAGTTGCACTCGAGCGAGACCCGACGGGCGTTGAGTTTGAAGCTGAAAAATAGTGATATGCAGCAAAAATAAGTAAAAGTTTACGCTGATAAGTCTAAAAAGGCTTGTCAGCGTTTTTTTTGGGCGCTAAGTTAGTTTCGATAGCTGTCAGCCCTTGATGAGTAAGGGGTGAGGCATGTTTTCTTAATTATGGAACGAAAGTCATCAAAAAAATAATCACAGATGACACAAGGGGAAATTACAGTGAATAAAACTCAGTTAGTCGAACAAATTGCAGAAAATGCAGACATTTCTAAAGCGTCAGCGGGTCGTGCTCTAGATGCACTCATCGAAGCAGTAAGTGGCACGCTTCAGTCTGGTGAGCAAGTTGCTCTGGTTGGTTTCGGTACATTCAGTGTTCGTACTCGCGCTGCACGTACTGGTCGTAACCCAAAAACGGGTGAAGAAATCCAAATCGCAGAAGCCAAAGTACCTTCTTTTAAGGCTGGTAAAGCACTAAAAGACGCTTGTAACTAATTAGAGCGTGACTTCGGCAATCGGCTCTTTGCTTAACTTTTTGCTCAAGCAGCAAGTTTCGAACAAAAATTTACAAACTTCGAGCCGAACTTTTTTAAATTATGCGCATCATACTGATGCGCATTTCTTTTTCTGTTATTATTGCGCCATTATTTCTATTAGATAGAAGCAGTAGCTTCAGTTGTGGAGAGCAGTTAAATTATGATGGATCGACTACGCGAGGGCGTGAATAGCATCGCGGTCAAAATAATCCTTGGACTTATCATCCTGTCGTTCGTATTTGCAGGTGTAGGTAGCTACATCGTTGGTGGTAACAACAATTCTGCAGCGAAAGTCGGCAATACCGAGATTCCTCGAGGTGAGTTCGAGATGGCTTACCAAAACGAGCGTAATCGCATGCAAACTCAATTGGGTGACTACTTCTCTCAAATGCTAGCTGACCCTGCATACGTTGAATCGTTTCGCAAGTCAGTGCTCGACAGAATGATTAATGATGTTTTGCTTGACCAACAAGCCGAAGCATTAGGTCTGCGAATTAGCGATACTCAAGTGCGCAGTATGATTCTGGAAATGCCTCAATTTCAATCTAACGGTCAATTCGACCAAGATATCTACCAAGCATCTCTGCGTCGTGCAGGCTTCTCTCCAGACACTTTCGCTGAGTATATGCGTCGTGAATTGGTGCGCGAGCAACTGCTTAATGCATTGCAGACAAGTGAGTTTACATTACCAGGTGAAGTACAGGCAGAAGGTAAGTTGTTTACTCAAACTCGTGATATTCGCACTGTCACTATCGACCTTGCTGAGTTTGCAAAAAATATTGAGTTGACTGAAGAAGAAATTCAAGAGTACTACCAAACGAACCCAGATAACTTTACTCGTCCAGAGCAGGTTAAAGTTGCGTATATCGAGCTTTCTGCAGAAGCACTGAAAAAGCAGGTTACAGTATCTGACGAAGACGTTAGAAAGTATTACGACGAGAACCTAGATAAATATTCTTCTGAAGAGCAACGTCGCGTGGCGCATATTCTTGTTGAAGGTGATGACGAAGCGAAAGCACAAGCCGTACTTGACGCACTCAATGCCGGCGCAAATTTTGCGACACTTGCTCAAGAAAAATCTGATGACTTTGGAAGTGCTGAAAACGGCGGTGACCTAGGTTGGATTGAGCGTGATGTGATGGACCCTTCCTTTGAAGATGCAGCATTTGCGCTTAAGAACCCAGGCGATATCTCTGGACTAGTGAAGTCAGATTTTGGTTACCATATTATCAAGCTTGAAGAGCTAAAAAATTCTGTGGCGAAGCCGTTTTCTGAAGTATCTGCTGAAATCAAGCAAGAGATGGCCGACCAACAAGCAGTTGACCAGTTCTATGAGTTACAAAACGAACTTGAACGCGTAGCGTTTGAATATCCTGACTCTCTGTACGATGCGTCTCAAGCGGTTAATCAGGAGGTGAAGACGACTGACTTTATCTCTCAAATTGATGCACCGGAAGTGCTTCGTACCCCTGCTGTCATGCAAGCAATCTTAAGCCCTGAAGTGAAAGAGGATGGTCTGAACTCTGAAGCGATTGAAATCGCACCAGAGCACATCATTGTCGTTCGCGTTGAAGATATGCGTGACGAAACCATTCTTCCGCTTGAAAAAGTGAAAGATCAGGTGGTTGCAGAACTATCTCGTGTTAAAGCAGAGCAAGATGCACTGGAACTTGGAACAAAAGTTGTAGCGGCATTGAAAAAAGGCAATACAGAAGTACTGGCTGAAAACAACCTAGCGTTTGGTGAGCAAGAAACTGTGGATCGCCGTGATCCGTTGGCAACAACGGTGTTCGCGATGGCTAAACCAGTTGATGGTAAGCCAGTTTATGGTCAGTCTAAAGATCTTGAAGGCAACATTGTTATCATCGAGCTTGATGCTGTCAGTACTGAGTTAGATAGCGAACTAGAAGAACAGGTGGCAATGCAAATGCAACGCGCCTCTTCTCAGCAAGACCTCTCTTCTGTACTAGCCGTACTCCGCGCCAATACTGATATTGAGTACTTTATTGTGAGCAACTAAACACTAATGATGTAATTTGTATGTTAACCAAAACGGGCCGCATAAGCGGCCCGTTTTATTTTTGTCTCTATCAACTTCAATCTTCAACATGCATTGCTTAAATTAATGCGCGTTTAAGTTATATCAGTTGTGGTAAACACTTGATCTTCTAGATTATTAAAATACCGATAGCGACGTTAAAAATTTTTGGCTGTAGAAGTCATGGCTTATCAAGATTTTTGCCTTGTTCTCAAGTATTTTCCTACGCTATTTCTGATCAATTATTTACTGTGGCCGAGTATTAGCCCACTACCTTTTGGAGATTGTATGTTCAATATGAAATGGATTTTGACGTTGTGCTTGTGTGTATTTGCACCATTTAGCTTTGCAGCAGACTCTGTTACTGACAAGTATGAAGGAATTGAAATTACGGTAAATATCAATACCGCTTCGGTAGAAGAGATTGCGACCATGCTGAAAGGCATTGGTGAAAAGAAAGCGCAAAGCATTGTTGAGTATCGTGCTGAGCACGGACCTTTTAAGACCGCCGCTGATTTGACGAGCGTAAAAGGTATCGGTGAAGTGACAGTAAAGAAAAACGAAGACCGTATTTTACTGTAGACGAAGGAATATTTTTGAGCTGGCGTAAGCTGGGATTGAAGCCATTTTTGTCTCATTGTTTCCCGAACCGACTCTCTTACGTGGTTCGGGATTTTGTCTAATCTATCCAAATAGACGACGGTGAAAGCTTTTTTCTAGTAGCGCCATTCCGAGTCCTCCAACGGCCCCAAATAGATGTGCCTCGATTGCAACACGAGCACCAATCATTTCAACAGTACTGGCAGAAGGGCCATAGAGTTGCTCCCATACAATTTTAGCGATGAGGCCAGCAACTAATAGTGCACTGCTTCTTCTGCTTTCAAATACCTCCCTTAGTGCCCAAAAACCGAATAATCCGTGTAGCACTCCGGATAAGCCAACATATACCGACATATTCGTAAATAAGTTCATCGTGCCAACAAACGTACAAATTAGCGAGAAGACGGTCAGGAAGTTACGGGTACTTGGGCGAAAAATAAAGCTAATCACCCATAACCCAGTCAAGTTCATGGCTAAATGTGCAAAGTTGGTATGTGTGAGGTTTCCTGTTACGATTCGCCACCATTCGCCATGACGTATATTGTAAGCGTGCCATTCGGTTAGGCTTGCCATTGGTTCGAATTGAAGTATTAAACAGATAATGCTGATGATGCTCAGCAATGTATAAAGGTTCACTCTATGTCTCGTTATTGTTCTCAATGTGGAAAATCACGCAAAGCTTGTATTTGCCAATGGATTATACCGCTAATAAGCGAGGTGGAACTTATCATTCTTCAGCATGTGAGTGAAGAACATCGTTCACTTGGTACGGCACGGATTCTCAATTTGAGCCTAAACAACTGTACTTGTTTGATTGGTGAAGACTTTTCCAACAATGCGATTTTAAACAAATTGCTTGCCGATGAGTGTTATCAGCATTTTATTCTTTATCCGTCTGATCAATCTCTGTGTCTTTCAGAATTGACGAACAATGTGAGCTCCCAAGCTCAAAAAGTGCGGCTTATTTTGCTGGATGGGACATGGAGAAAAGCTTATAAGATCTGGCTGCTCTCAGCTAACTTACACAGTTTGCCAACGGTAAAGTTACCTCAAGAGCTGCGAGGTCATTACACGATCCGTAAGGCGCCATCACAGAATAGCTTATCAACGGTTGAGGCGGGTTATCATGCCCTTAGCCTGTTAGAGCCGGAAAGGGACTTTACCCCACTGTTGCATGTATTTGAGAAGATGATTGAGTTTCAAATTGCCCAGATGCCTCCGGGCGTATTTGAAAAAAACTACCTGAAAGATTGATTGATTGTTAAAGCACGATGGAAGAGAACAGTTGACGGTGCAGTTTTTGTGCATGGCCATCGGTCATCGCGGAAATATAATCAGCGATGACTCTCATCTGGTCACTTTCATTATTTACCTGGCACCAAAGATCTCTGGTGTGAATTGGCAGTAAGCGCTCAGGATCTGCCGTTAGTGCCTCAAAAATATCCATAATAATTTGTTGACCTTTGTATTCCACTATCTGGACCTGCGGGACTTGGATCACATACTGACTCACGAAGTGTTTTAGTACATCGAGTGCTTTGGCCATTGGCGGCTCTAAATACGCGTTCCAAGACAGCAATGGATTACTAAACGGCTCATCCACGACTTTGATTGAAATACTGGTTAGCAGCGCATTGACCATTCCGCCGATCGCATCTTTTCGTTCATGATGCTTACCGCTAAACAGCATTTGGCCGATGGAATGAATATGTGCTTCAAACCAAGGGTCGCCACAATCGGCCAATTGGCTCGCTGCTCCTTCTTGCCATTGTTGGCGAGTTACCATACTCAGTACGATCGCGTCTTCTAAATCATGCACACCATAGGCAATATCATCCGCCAGCTCCATGATGGAACAATCGAGTGATTTAAAACGTGTCTTACTGTGCCCAAACTCTGACTCTGGTTTAGACCGCATTTGACTAAGCAGTGCTTTGTCGTTGTTAGAAAGAGGTGCTATTACCCAATCAAACAAGTCTTTATCGCAATCGTAAATGCCTTTGGCTGGGCTCCATTCCTTAGCTTTTAGTTTGCGCTGATGCTCGGCTGGTTTAGGTAATTTGACGGAGCGAGTTTGACTAATGAAGGCTGGGTACTTAATCAAGCCAAGCAGAGTGCGGCGGGATAAGTTCATGCCAAAGTGCTCGGTATAAGGTTCTAATTTGGTGACAATACGAAATGTTTGTGCGTTGCCTTCAAAGCCACCATGCTCACGCATCATATAGTTGAGCGCGACCTCGCCGCCATGGCCATAGGGAGGGTGGCCGATATCGTGGGCTAAACACAAGGAGTCAATCAAGCTGTCCGAAGGCAATAAGTCACGGAATTCGGACTGCTTTTTCTTAAGTTGAGCAACGATACCTGTCCCTAATTGTGCCGCTTCTAGAGAGTGTGTTAAACGGCTGCGGTGGAAATCTTCTAAACTATTTCCGTGTACTTGTGTTTTAGCTTGTAAGCGTCGAAAGGCCGCCGAATGGAGGATTCGTGCTCGATCACGTTGATATGGACTGCGGTGATCGTCACGGCGGATCTTATGTTCATCGTTATGGCGTGCTAACCATTGTGGGGGTAATTCAAACGACACTTGTCTCTCCGTAGGCTAACTGATTTCGTCCAGCGACAGTTCGAAGCTAGGTGCAAAAGTATTGAGAAAGTAATCCATCTCTGGTGTTTTGCGCTCTTGTAAGGTGATTTCAAGACGTTTTTTGGCCAAGGCAAACTCGTGATTACCAGCACTTAACTCTTCTAGGCATTTAAGGTAAGCGCAGAGTGAATCTGCTTGTTTGACGATTTTAGCATCGTCCTCGTGAGCAGAATGAGAAAGCAGATAGGGCGCAAAATTATCTTGAAATTCTTCAGGTAACATAGACAGCAACTTTTGCTCTGCGGCTGCCTCTATCTTCTTATATTCTTTTGAAATTTCCGGGTTGTAGTACTTAACGGGGGTCGGTAAGTCCCCTGTAAGAACTTCACTGGAGTCATGATACATTGCGAGAATGGCTATGCGCTCCGGATTGAGAGCACCACCGAATTTTTTATTTTTGATTAAGGCGAGAGCATGAGCGACAAAAGCAACTTGTAAACTATGTTCTGAAACGTTTTCTGGTGATATAGAGCGCATCAATGGCCAGCGTTGGATCAGCTTCATTCTAGCCAGGTGGGCGAAAAAATGGCTCTCTTTCATGGTTTTCTCCGTTTCTGGTGTAAAAAAGGAACTCACTAGGAGTTCCTCTAAGCATATGAGAGTTGAACACTAATTACTACTGGCTGTAAGTCGATAAGAAGCGTTCGAAGCGCCCAATAGCGATTTCAAGATCTTCAACATGAGGTAACGTTACGATGCGAAAGTGATCTGGCTTCGGCCAGTTGAAACCTGACCCCTGTACTAACAGTACTTTTTCTTGTTTCAAGAAGTCTAATACCATTTGCTGATCATTGGTTATGTTGTACATCTTGGTATCAATTTTAGGGAATAAGTACATGGCGCCTTTCGGTTTGACACAAGAGACACCAGGAATTTGATTGATTAATTCGTAAGCACGGTTACGTTGCTCTAGCAGGCGGCCGCCAGGTAGAAGCAGCTCATTGATGCTCTGATAGCCTCCTAGCGCAGTTTGAATGGCATGCTGCATCGGTACGTTCGCACAAAGACGCATCGAGGAAAGCAATTCCAAACCATTCACATAGCCTTGGGCAAGGTGTTTGGGCCCAGTTAAAAACATCCACCCACCACGGAAACCGCAAACTCGATAAGCTTTGGATAGGCCGTTAAAGGTCATGACCAAGACATCTTCAGTTAATGTTGCCACAGAGGTATGCGTTGCACCGTCATACAGAACTTTGTCGTAGATCTCATCTGCAAAAATGATTAATTTGTGCTGACGAGCGATTTCAATCACTTCTAGTAAGAAGTCACGGCTGTATACGGCACCGGTTGGGTTATTGGGGTTGATAAGCACAATACCGCGAGTTTTCGGCGTGATTTTCTTTTTGATGTCGTCTAAATCAGGATACCAATCCGCTTGCTCATCACATAGGTAATGGACTGGTTTGCCGCCAGACAATGCCACCGAGGCTGTCCATAACGGATAGTCTGGCGCTGGGATCAGCATTTCATCGCCATTATTTAACAACGCTTGCATTGCCATAACAATAAGTTCAGACGCGCCGTTGCCCACATACACGTCCTCGACATCTAGAGATCGGATACCTTTACGCTGATAGTGTTGAACAACCGCTTTACGAGCAGAGTAAATACCTTTGGAATCACAATAGCCTTGAGACGTCGGCAGATTACGAATCACATCGACTAAAATCTCGTCAGGGGCGTCAAAACCAAAAGGGGCAGGGTTACCAATGTTTAGCTTTAGGATTTTATGCCCTTCTTCCTCCATGCGCTTAGCATGTTTGAGTACAGGACCCCTAATGTCATAGCAGACATTATCGAGTTTTGACGACATCCCGATATTTTGCATTGTACAATTCCTAAAAATTCGTTAATTTCTTTATTAAAATACAATAATTTGTTTTTTATTAGAATATATATCTTTAAATTATCGTTGTGCTGGTTGGTTTTTGCTCGCTTACTATCACAGGATTTTGCAAAAGATCGCATACGACCTTGATTTGCTTTAGGTCTAAACTTAGAGTAGCCGTCAGTTACCATTTGTCCTCACCTACTACGAGGTTGATTTGTCACAGTTCCATCAAGCCGTAAAGAGAATTATCGAGCGAGTTCAGCAAGCGGAAGGCAATCAAACACGTCTGGTCGAGCCCCTGAGCGAGAAACCTAATTTCTCATTTATCGATTGGCTTGATGCACAACCCCTTTTCCCTAAATTTTACTGGCAGTCCCGCGATACTCGTGAAGAGGTCGTTGCACTAGGGCAATTACACGCCTTTGTTGAGCCAGGCCCGGCTTACACCATTCTAGGTGAAGGGCAACGGGTCTGGGGTGGACGCTCTTTTGATGGCCAGCATGAGAAGAATCGTCGCTGTATGCCTTCTTTCTTCTTTTTGCCTCAAATTGAGTTAATTCGATTGGATCAGCAATGGTCTCTGGCCGTGAATATTTCAGAAGACAAGGCTTGTACCCTAACAGGGTTGAATAAACTCGTCTGTGAGGTTGCGACGTTATCGCCAGTTTCCTCGCATATTCGTTCTATTGTGCATACTCCAAGTAAATCTCAGTGGGACCAGTTAGTGCATAAAGTGCTGACGGGCATTGAGAATGATGATTTTAAAAAGGTGGTATTGGCGCGTCGTTCCACGGTGCAACTTGACAATACTTTGAGTGCGGCGCAACTGCTTAAAGCAAGCTATTTGAATAACCATCATAGCTTCCACTTTATGTTAAGCCTAGACAGCAAGCACAGTTTTATGGGCTCAACGCCCGAGCGTTTATATTCTCGGATAGGGCATGAACTTCACACGGAAGCGTTGGCAGGCACGATCGGCCGAGGTGACAACGCCACTCAAGATATGCAGTTGGCGAATTGGTTATCCCAAGATCAAAAGAACCTCAACGAAAACCAATATGTGGTTGATGACATTATCGAACGCTTGTCACCTCACTCCGAAACTATTGAAGTAGAGACGGAGCCAAGGCTAGTTAGGCTACGAAAAGTGCAGCATCTTAAACGAAATATCCACGCCAACCTAAAGGCGGGGGTCAACGGTGTTCAGTTACTGTCGGCGCTTCAGCCGACGGCGGCGGTTGCTGGCTTACCTCGACAAGAATCCATGCAGTTTATTCTTGATAATGAGCCCTTTGCGCGCGGCTGGTATGCGGGGTCAATGGGTTACATCAGCCATGAACGAGCAGAGTTTTGTGTCGCGATCAGAAGCGCGCTTGTGCTCGGTGACCAAGTACAACTGTTTGCGGGGGCTGGTATTGTGCCAGGATCCGTTGCTGAACATGAGTGGGCAGAACTTGATAAGAAAATGTCGACGTTGCTTACGCTGATTTCTGATCATCCGCCGTTGGGAGTCGCATCATGAATCATGACCAAGCGGTGCTCAATCGAATTTGGTCAGCAACCCTATTGATTGAGCTTCAGCGATTTGGCGTTAAGCATGTTTGTATCGCCCCGGGTTCGCGTTCTACCCCTCTCACTCTTGAGGCCGCAGACCAGCCGAACTTTTCCATCCATACTCATTTTGATGAGCGTGGTCTCGGCTTTATGGCTCTTGGCTTAGCGAAAGCCACTCAGGAGCCGGTGGCAATTATCGTTACCTCTGGTACGGCAGTGGCGAACTTATTACCAGCCGTTGCGGAGGCTAGGCTTACTGGTGAAAAGCTGGTGCTGCTCACTGCGGACCGTCCGGTGGAGCTCGTTGGCTGTGGCGCAAACCAAGCGATTAACCAGTTGGGTATTTTTTCGCATCATGTTTCGGCCAGCTTGAATTTACCAAGCCCAGCTTTAACAACATCGCTTAATTGGTTGCTGACCTCTGTTGACGAAGTGATGTTTACTCAGCAACTGCAAGGCAGTGCTGTTCATATTAACTGTGCATTTCCAGAGCCTTTGTATTCCAACGGCGCAAAAGCGGATTATCAAACTTACTTAGACTCGGTAGCCGGATGGCGAAAAGGAAGTGGTACTTATACCCAGCGTTTTAGCCACTTGTCACAGGCGCACATCCCGTCTTGTGCGGATAAAAAAGGCTTGGTTGTGATTGGCAGCTTACCGCTTGAACAAGCGAAGTCGGCGCAGGCATTTGCACAAAAGATGGGATGGCCGATACTGGCAGACCCGCAAAGTGGTCTCCGTTCGGATTGGGCGCATTACGATGTATGGCTTCAACTTCCCGAGTTCGTAAACGAGTTTGAGTCTTGTGAACTTATTATCCAATTTGGTAGCCGAATCATCTCCAAGCGTTTGAACCAGTGGATTGATAAACAAGTTTCGCAAAATCAACAAAGTAAAGACGTTCAGTACTGGTATATCTCGCCGCGTATGGACCGTAATAACCAAAATCATCTGGCGCAAATGCACTGGGTTGAGCCTCCTCAAGCTTGGGTTTCTCGCGTTAGTTTTGAGAAGTCAATATTCGCTGGTTGGGCTGATCGGTTAGCGAATGAAGTCAAGCGAGTTCATCAACGTATCGAAGAAGCCTTCCTATCTTATTCTGTTTCTACCATTGACGAAATTGCGTTGGCAGCAGACATCAATGAGCGCACTAAAAACGCTGATGTCTTTTTGGGTAACAGTTTGTTTGTTCGACTTGTCGATATGTACGGCAAACTTGATGATGTAGAAGTGTTCACTAATCGAGGCGCGTCAGGAATTGACGGTTTGTTTGCTACCGCATCAGGCGTGCAACGAGCAAAAGGTAATCCGTTACTGATGTATATCGGTGACACATCAGCATTGTATGATCTCAATTCACTGGCGCTGTTTTCTCACAATAAACTGCCGACGGTGCTTGTGGTCACAAACAATGATGGTGGCGCAATTTTCGATATGTTACCGGTGCCTCAGGAGCATCGCACTGCGTACTACCAAATGCCCCACGGTTATCAGTTTGAACATGCAGCCAAACAGTTTGGTTTAAAGTATGAGAAGCCAACTACGTTAGAAATGTATCAAGCAATGGTTGCCGAGCATCTGTCGGGCGACCAAGGCACACTGCTGGTGGAAGTCCAAACCCCACCAAGCCAAGCCGCAGAGTTGATAAAGGCATTTAATAAGAGCCTGCATGCTTCACTCTGAGCGTTTCTCTCCAACTGAAAAACACCAAAGTGGTGATCTTCCCACTCTGGTGTTTTTGCATGGCTTGTTAGGAAATGGTGCTGATTGGAAAGCTTGTTTGGATGGGCTGACTCAGTTTGAACGAGTCGTTATAGACCTTCCTGGTCATGGTCGCAGTCAGTTTACAAAGTGCAACGATCTCGATGACTGCTGCAAACTTCTTAATTCCACATTATCTTTATTATTTCTCTCACAACAACCACTTATTTTGATAGGTTATTCAATGGGTGGCCGTATTGCGATGCATGGTATTGCCAATCAATGCTTCCCAGATCTCAATATTGTGGGCGCAATTGTTGAAGGGGGAAACTTCGGGCTTCAAACTGAGTCAGAGAAACAGGTGAGATTGGAGAATGATGCTCGCTGGGCAGAGCGTTTCAAAACTGAACCACTTGAACGTGTTTTGAACGATTGGTATCAGCAAGCGGTGTTTTCTTCACTAAACCATGAGCAAAGACAAACATTAATTGCGAAGCGAAGTGATAATCTTGGCTCGGCGGTCGCGGGCATGCTGATGGCAACATCGTTAGCCAAGCAGGCGTATTTGTTGCCCACACTGAAAAAGCAGAACATACCGATGTATTACTTGTGTGGTGCGAAAGACCAAAAACTTAGCCAACTGGCACAACGTAGCGGGTTGGCGTATCGACAAGTTGAAGGCGCAGGGCATAACGTCCATCAAGAGCAGCCTCAACAATTTGCGATGCATATTAAGCAAATAATTCAATCTCACTTTGGTGAGAGTAACGAGAACAATGGGAATCACCATGGCTAAAACAGTAGGCATTTCTGAAGAAGAACTTTACGCTCCGGTTCAATGGAAAGATTGCGGCGAGAAATACGAGGATATTCACTACCATAAATCTGAAGATGGTATCGCGAAAATTACCATTGCACGCCCTCAAGTGCGTAATGCATTCCGCCCTCAAACCGTAAAAGAGATGATTGATGCGTTGGCAGATGCGCGTTATGACTCTGGTGTTGGCGTGATCATTCTGACAGGTCTAGGTGAAGACGCATTCTGTTCTGGCGGCGACCAGAAGATCCGTGGTGACTACGGCGGCTATAAAGACGACCAAGGTACACACCACTTAAACGTATTGGACTTCCAACGCGATATTCGAACTTGTCCAAAACCTGTGATCGCATCAGTTGCCGGCTGGGCGGTTGGCGGCGGTCATGTCTTGCACATGATGTGTGACCTAACCATTGCAGCGGACAACGCACAGTTTGGTCAAACGGGCCCTAAAGTGGGTTCATTTGATGGTGGTTGGGGCGCGTCTTACATGGCTCGTATCGTAGGCCAGAAGAAAGCACGTGAAATCTGGTTCCTATGTCGTTTCTACAATGCTCAAGAAGCGGTAGACATGGGCTTGGTCAACACGGTTGTACCACTATCGGATCTAGAGAAAGAAACCGTGCGTTGGTGTCGTGAAGTTCTGCAACACAGCCCAATGGCACTACGCTGTTTGAAAGCGGCATTGAATGCAGACTGTGATGGTCAAGCGGGGCTACAAGAACTTGCAGGCAACGCAACAATGATGTTCTACATGACCGATGAAGGCCAAGAAGGTCGTAATGCTTTTAACGAGAAACGTCGTCCAGATTTCGATAAGTTCCCTCGTAACCCATAATCCGTATAAAAAGAGGAGTGTTTTAGCTCCTCTGTTCCATTTTTTCTGAGCGCCTCGCCCTCTGGGAGGCTGATGAAGTTCCTTGTCAGAACGCTCAAAATATACGGCATTACATAGGACTCGAATTATGCGTGAAGCGAAAATTTATCGTTATAGCTTGCCCATGGATAGTGGTGTCATCCTGCGAGATAATAAGCTAACTGAACGTGTTGGTTATGTTGTTGCGCTTTCAGAAGGTGACAAAATCGGACTTGGAGAAGTCGCTCCTCTTCCTGGTTTTAGTTTAGAGAGCCCCGAAGATGCTGGTATTCAGCTACAAGAACAAGCGGAGCGTTGGGTTGCAGGGTTGGATGTGGATTACGCCAACATGTATCCATCGGTCGCGTTTGGTTTATCGATGGCACAGTTAGAGTTAGCTGGTGGTTTACCCCAACAAGGTAAGTATCAAACAGCGCCACTATGCACTGGCGACCCAGACGAGCTCATTCCAAAGCTGAACGAAATGGAAGGTGAGAAAGTCGCGAAAGTGAAAGTCGGGCTTTATGAGCCAATTCGTGACGGCATGCTTGTGAATCTGTTCCTTGAATCGATTCCTCAATTAACGCTTCGACTTGATGCGAACCGCGCTTGGACACCAGAAAAAGCGCAGCAGTTTGCGAAATACATTACCCCGTCGTTGCGTCAGCGGATTACTTTCTTGGAAGAGCCGTGTCGTTCGCCCGGGGATAGCCTTTCTTTTGCGATTAACGCTGGCATTGCGATTGCTTGGGATGAAACGCTGCAAGATGCGGTTCGCCGTGAAGATTTCTGTCTAGAGGATCTGACCGGTGTGAAAACGATCATTATTAAGCCGACACTCATTGGGTCGGTGGATTTCTGTATTACACTGATAGATAAGGCTAAGTCATTGGGGATTAAAGCGGTCATCAGTTCGAGTATTGAGTCCAGTTTAGGTCTCACTCAACTGGCGCGATTGGCTCAATGGCAATTACCTGATGAAGTTCCCGGTTTGGATACTGTTGGTTTGTTCACAGTACAGCTAGAACAGGGTTGGCCAAAATGTGAACTTCCTATTGTTCCTCTAACCCAACAGGAGATCGTGTGGCATTCAGCATAGACAATATTGCGATGGCGCCATGGAACCATTGGGCTCACACGAGCCCTTTTTCTATTGCACTTGAAACATCGTCAGAAACGTTAAATTGGCAACAGCTCGCGTTACGGATTCATCAATATACGCACTACTTGAACCTACAAGGTGTGACTCGTGGTGATGTGGTGACCTTAGTCGGTAAAAACCAAACGGAGACTTTGCTACTTTATCTCGCCTCTCAGCAGCTTGGTGCGATTTCTGCCTTAACCATGCTCCAACCGATAGGCTCATTACAAAATAAACTCACTACGCTCTATAAGCCTGAACAAACGCGATTCATTTGGTTTGCCAAGGACTGTGCTTCGACGTTTACACCTCATGAACTGGAATCCTTGAATGCGACTGTGCTTAGCACATCAGAAGTGCTGAATTTAAACAGCGATCTAATACTTGAAGATGGGTATCATCATGATCGGCTCGCTTCTGTGGTTTTCACCTCGGGCTCGACTGGTTTCCCCAAAGCCGTGGTGCACACGCATCGACAACACTTTGCTTCAGCAGAAGGCTTGCTGAGTGAGTTTACTTTCACTCAACAAGACACTTGGCTGCTGTCGCTTCCTCTCTATCATGTTTCTGGTTTGGCGATTGTTTACCGTTGGTTATTTGCGGGTGCAACATTGAAAGTAGGCGACGGGGAATTAGCAGAAGATATCCAAGGTGTTTCTCATGCTTCGCTCGTTGCAGCGCAGCTTAAACGTCTGTTAGGTAACAAGATAGACTTGTCTTTAACTCATGTGTTACTGGGCGGCAGTCACGTCGATCACGAGCTGGCACTACGCGCCACAGAAAAGGGGGTTGAGGCATGGTTGGGTTACGGCATGACAGAAGCGGCCTCCACCGTAACGGCAAAGAAAGTTGATGATGTGATTAGTGCCGGGCACTTATTAAAAAACCGTAAGGTCAAGCTGGTGGATCAGCGTATTTTGGTCGGTGGGAAAACGCTCGCGGCAGGGTATTTCTATCAAGGTCAAGTTACCCTGTTGTTGGATGAACAAGGCTGGTTTGATAGTAAAGATTTAGGAGAATGGCAGGGGGATGAATTAAAGATCATCGGTCGTGCCGACAACCAGTTTATTTCTGGCGGTGAGAATATACATTGTGAAGAGGTTGAGGCCGCGCTCAACCAAATGGATAGCATTGTTCAAAGCATAGTGATACCTGTTGAGGATGCTGATTTTGGTCATCGTCCGGTTGCTGTGATTCAATCAGACGGTTTGCTCACCAAGGCTGAATATGAACAGCATCTACAGGCGAGATTAGAAAAATTCAAATGGCCGATTGAGTATCATTTAATGCCACAAGACTTATTGGAAGGTGGAATTAAAGTCTCTCGTAAAGCGGTGAAAAAATGGTTGTTGTCCTTGACGTAGTATTAGTCAATTTCGCTATGTGTTAGTCGGAAAGAGAATTTCGTATCCTTATAACCCTGAATCATAATTGTGCCTCAAGACAGACAGGAAAGAGGCATAAGGTTCAGGATGGTCAAAATGACATTAGTGGTAGCGGTTGTGCTGCAAATCTGCATTGCTGTCAGCAGCGAAGGGCTGACTCGTTCCTTGGCTGAACTGACGGCTTTTTTGATTGCGTTCGCACTGATGTTTGTACTGAAGAATAACAAACTTAATCAGATATGATCGCAGCACAACTAACCGAAGACAATTACCTAAAAACTAACCAGCTTAGTGAGGTGGTTGAAATTAATACCCATAAGCTCACGCCAAATAATAATGGCTTCGCTCCCGCGCTTCTCAACGTCGAAGTCGAAATACTGCAGCCAATCAAAAATAAGCACACCACCAGTGCTTGTTTTGCAACGGTGAATATACCGTGGTACACCCCCTCAAACTGTGGGAATAAATCACTGAAAGCGATAGCTGCACAGTACCAGAAAATAAAGTAAGGGATCACTAGCTTACGCGATCCACTGTCGTCATTTCCCCGTGAAAAAATAACAGCACTGAGTAATGCCACAGGAATGATCCATAGCGCTCGTGCCAGTTTTAATGTGGTAGCAGTGGTAAGTGCTTGCTCACCGTAGGCCGATGCCGCTCCAACGACAGAAGAGGTGTCATGTATGGCAATTGCCGCCCATGTGCCAAATGTGTGCTGATCTAGCTCTAAAGCATGACCTATTAGCGGAAAAATAAATAGCGCCAGAGAGTTCAACACAAATACAGTCGCCAGTGCCAACCCTATTTGCTCATCTTTTGCTCTAATTGCAGGCGCGACGGCCGCAATCGCGCTACCACCACAGATGGCTGTACCTGAAGAGATTAAGTAAGCCGTTGTACGCTCTAACTTTATTACTTTGGCGATAACCGAGCCGATAGCTAACGTACCAACTATGGTGGCAATAATTAGACCGATACCGTCCGATGTGACGGTAAGTGCTTGTTCGAAATTGATCCCAAAGCCTAAACCAATAATAGAGTAGGAAAGTAATTTCTTAGTGAAAGAGGCGATAGGAAGCTGGGACGGCACAAAGCCAAAACTGGTGAGTAAAAAACCGAGAACCAGAGCAATAGGAGAGGATACAAAAGGACTTAAGCAAAAGAGTAACGCGAATCCAAACAGGAGGTATTTTTTATTCAAGGCTTACTATTCGTTGTTGTGAGTAAACCGAGAGTATATCTCATCGTTCATGGTCAATTTGTATTAATGACTTGAACGCACGTTCAGCTATTCTAAACGTGCGTTCATTCTCTTTACCATCAACGCCAATCGCCACGGAGTTGATGAACTTTATTAAACATGACGTTGGCCGTAGCCTCACTCGGTGGTATTGGTTCGCCAGCTTCAATTTCCAATTTAGACCAAAATCGGGTTGGTAAACCTCGGCAAGCTCGTCCCTTCGCTCGGCTGAAATAGCTACCCCATAAGCCTTTCAACGCCATAGGAATCACGGGAACAGGGCTGCGACGAAGAATGATATTGATACCACGCATAAATTCATTCATTTCGCCGTCAGACGTCAATTTTCCTTCTGGGAAAATACAGACGAGATGGCCTTCGTTTAATGCAGTTTCTACATCACTAAATGCACGTCTGATAGAGCTTCGGCTATTCGCTGAAATAGGAATCACTCCCGTTCGACGTAAAAAGCGTCTTAACGGTGGCAGGTTGGCATAATCTTCTTCCATGACAAAGCGAATTAATCGTGGGCACACCGCACTTAGCAGTAAAGCATCCATATAGCTAACATGATTACATACGATCAATGCGCCGCCTTGCTCTGGCAAATGATGTAGATTTTTGTGCTTCACTCGATAAATGCTGTGAGTGAGCATCCAAACCACAAAGCGCACGACGAAGACTGGGATTTGCAAAAAGAGGTAAGCAGCGACTAAAAAGTTCAGGATGGCCAACAAAGCGAACAGCTGTGGAATGGACATTTTAAGCACACTTAGGCACACAATACCTAATAGCGCACTCCCTACCATCAACAGAGAGTTGAAAATATTAAGCCCAGCGATAACTTGCGCACGTTCTGTTTCTTTTGCTCGGAATTGCATTAAGGCGTAAAGCGGTACGATAAATAGTCCACCTGAAGCGCCGATCATTAATAGATAGAAAAAGAGCGGCCTAAAAGGCTCATAACTAAAGAAGTCAACGAATGTATTAAACTGAGGTAATTCGCTTGGGATTGATGTGGCCATTAAATAACCGAATATCGTAATCCCGAGCGAGCCAATAGGCACAATACCTATCTCGATCCGATGGTTAGAGATCCAGTTGCAAACTAGCGACCCTAGGGCTATCCCAATAGAAAATAATGCGAGTAAGAAAGAAACCGCGCTCTCTGTGCCATTCAGATACACCTTGGTGAAGTTTGGGAACTGAGTCAGGTACGCTGCGCCTAAAAACCAAAACCAGCTGATCGCCATAATACATTGGAATACAATCCGATCAGACTTGGCGATAGACAAGGTGTGCTTAGTTTGTTGATACGGTTGCCAATGGAACTTAAGCTCGGGAGCACTTGCGGCGGCAAAGGGGATAGAACGGCTCGACAAGTAACCCAACACCGCAAATATAACCACGCAAAGCGCAGCAAGGTACTTAGCATTGTCGGCAGATGCAATGAGGCCTGCTCCTAGTGTGCCAATCAGGATGGCGATAAAAGTGCCCGCTTCAACTAGGGCATTGCCCGGTACCAACTCTTTGGCGTTTAATTTTTGTGGTAAGAGCGCGTACTTGACAGGGCCAAAGAATGCAGACTGAGTGCCCATTAAAAACAGTAGCAGCAACAACACGCCGTAACTTTCAGTAATAAAGCCGATAGCCCCCAAGATCATAATGGCGATTTCAAATAGCTTTACCTTACGAATAAACCATGACTTCTCGTATTTGTCGGCTAAAACGCCTGCTGACGCAGAAAATAAGAAGAATGGCAGGATGAACAAGCCAGCGGCTAAGTTGATGAACAGGTTACTTGAAATTGGCAACGCGCTAGAACCCGCAAAAGCAACAAACAGCAATAAAACGTTTTTGAAAATGTTGTCGTTGAAAGCGCCAAAAAATTGAGTAATAAAATAGGGCAAGAACTTTCGTTGCGTCAGCAAGAACGACGGTCTGTCGGATGACATGAATAACCCTTTATTACCAGTTAGTGAGATAGTTAGACAGCAAGTTACCGATCAATTCTTTGCCATCAACAGGCTCGCTAGAGAAAAACTTATCATCAACACTGAGCAAGGTAATACCATGCACGCCAGACCATAATACGCGGCTTGCTTTCACAACTTCAGATTCTGTTCGATGGGGTGCAATTTCAGCCAGTAATGACTCAAGCATGCCAGTCATACCATCAATCCGTTTCGCATGCCAGTCAGGGAGTGGTGCGCCGTTCATATTGTGTTCGAAAACAAGTTGCCAGCGGTAAGGGTGCTTTTGAGCAAAATCATGGTAGCAGTATGCGAGTTCAAATAGAGCTTGGTGGGCATCTTTGCTGTTATTTGTGGCTTTTTGAGCCTCTTGCGCTAATTCATCTAAAGTTTGGGCGACAACATGCAGCAGTAATATGTTGTAATTACCAAAAATGTTAACAAGTGTACTCGGCACATAGCCAATCATGTTAGCGATTTTACGCAGGCTCAGCTCGTGGTAAGAGTGCTCATCTAAAAAGTTTTTGACTGTGGTCAGCGTCAAATTTATTAACTCTTCTCTAGTGTGATCGTTTCTGCGTGCCATACTCTCAAACTGGTTTATTGAACATTGTTCAATATGATAGTCAGCTACTTATTAACCGTCAATAACGCAATCAAGTGCAAGCCAACAGACTTGGCAATATTCTGATACATGTCAGCTTCTTTAGGCTATTTTCATCAACTGACATACAGAGTATGATAACCTCACTATCATCTTTGGCGTGCTACTGTTTGAAACCATAATTGTTTCGTATTGATAGGGCACCACCTTAGATATGTTAACTTTAAGGATAACGATGAAACGTTTATTTTCTATTGTTGCTCTATTAATGTTTACTGTCGCTGTAACACCTATCGCAGAAGCGAAAAGGTTTGGTGGTGGTAAGTCTTTTGGTAAGAGTTACAAAACTGCCCCTGCGCCTAAACAACAGCAACAAAACACTAATACGATCGGTAAAGAGAAGACGGCAAAATCTTCAAGCAAAAAAGGCTTGATGGGTGGTCTCCTTGGTGGTCTTTTAGCTGGTGGACTGCTTGCTGCTTTCTTTGGTGGTGCTTTTGAAGGTATCCAGTTTATGGATATCCTAATTATTGGTTTGATTGCCTTCTTCATCTTTAAGTTGATGCGCGGCATGTTAGGTGCAAAGCAAGGCAGCATGAACCAGCATCGTCATCAACCAGCATTTGGTGGTAACACGTCTAAGTTTGAGCAACCTAATATGCAAAACTTTGAACAGCAGCCAAACTCAAATACAAGTGGTTTTACTGGTTTTGGGTCTCAAAGTGATGTACCACACAATTACCCACCAGGTTTTGACCAAGCCGCTTTTGTTAATGGTGCTCGTGAGCACTACCGAATCTTACAAGGCGCCTGGAACCACAATCAGCTAGAAACCATTGAAGAGTATGTCTCTCCAAGCTTGTTGGATGATCTTAAAGCAGAACGAGCGAAGCTAGAAGGTGAGCAGCACACGGATGTCATGTATGTTGATGCTGAAATTGTACGTGCAGATTATGACGCGAATAAAGCACAATTAAGTTTGCAGTTCAGTGGTCGTTACCGTGACGCCGTTGAAGGCGTCGAAGAGAGTATCGAAGATATTTGGCACCTAGAGCGTGATCTTACTGTACCTAACGCGCCTTGGTTGATTGTTGGTATTCAAGGCTAGTCACCTTTAAACCAATTTAGTCTTAAAAAAATCCCGCACCCCCTGCGGGATTTTTTGTATCTGATGTATAGCGATGGACTTTTATCTTTCCGTCAATCGCTTGATAGTCCAATTAAGAAAGCGAGAGGCATCGTTCTAAACTAACATACAGTTCAGGATTACTGCGTATTACTACATACAATTCATTAGAAGTCGCCTAAATCAGCATCGCATCTTGGGTGATCTAATCATACGTTGACGTTCACCAGCCCTGAAACGAAAAAATCCAGCTCAATGAGCTGGATTTTTTATATGGTGGAGGGAGACGGATTCGAACCATCGAAGGCAGTGCCGGCAGATTTACAGTCTGCTCCCTTTGGCCACTCGGGAACCCCTCCAGGGTGTTTTATACTTGAATAGTGTTTTCCCAACACAACTTTCCAAGTTGTTTCTCATGATGCAATCACAAGAAGAAATATGGTGGAGGGGGACGGATTCGAACCATCGAAGGCAGTGCCGGCAGATTTACAGTCTGCTCCCTTTGGCCACTCGGGAACCCCTCCAGGGTGTTTTATACTTGAATAGTGTTTTCCCAACACAACTTTCCAAGTTGTTTCTCATGATGCAATCACAAGAAGAAATATGGTGGAGGGGGACGGATTCGAACCATCGAAGGCAGTGCCGGCAGATTTACAGTCTGCTCCCTTTGGCCACTCGGGAACCCCTCCAGGGTGTTTTATACTTGAACAGTGTTTTCCCAACACAACTTTCCAAGTTGTTTCTCATGATGCAATCACAAGAAGAAATATGGTGGAGGGGGACGGATTCGAACCATCGAAGGCAGTGCCGGCAGATTTACAGTCTGCTCCCTTTGGCCACTCGGGAACCCCTCCAGGGTGTTTTATACTTGAATAGTGTTTTCCCAACACAACTTTCCAAGTTGTTTCTCATGATGCAATCACAAGAAGAAATATGGTGGAGGGGGACGGATTCGAACCATCGAAGGCAGTGCCGGCAGATTTACAGTCTGCTCCCTTTGGCCACTCGGGAACCCCTCCAGGGTATTTTTATACTTAGTAAGATGTTTTCCCAACTCATCTCCCAAGTGCGGAGCGAATCATAGCAAACTCGCTCAGGCTGTAAAGCGTTTTTCTGGCGTTTTTACGTTGAATGCTGTCTTTTTGGGCAAGGGTGGTAGAAATTCAGCGTTTTGTATGTACTTTAAACAAAACAAAAATACTCTTTTACTTGAATTTACACTACTTGACGTTAGACAACGTATCTATTGGTAAACTGTGAGTAGTTTAATGACATCAGTTTATTCTTTTAGAAGCCAATATCATGAGCATGAAAGCCACTTTATCCTTATCTGTTTTATCGTTTTTTATATTAATGAACTCTCCTGCAGCGTTGGCTGCGATGCGAGGGCCATCAGCGGTCACCGTTGTGACTGAGCAAGTAGAAACACATAACATCAACCAGTCATTGTCGCTTATCGGAAAATTAGAGGCGGCAGAATCTGTGATTGTCGCGTCTGAAGTCGCTGGAAAAGTAAATCAGATCGCCGTAAAAGCGAATCAAAACGTGCAACAGGGACAATTATTAATCCAATTGGACGATGATAAGGCCCAAGCTGCTTTAATCGAAGCGAAAGCATACCTTAAAGATGAACAACGCAAGCTAAAAGAATTCCAGCGTTTGGTACAGCGAAATGCGATAACTCAAACGGAAATCGACGCGCAAAAAGCCAGCGTAGAAATCGCGCAGGCACGCCTTGATGCAGCCAAAGCGAACCTAGCCGATCTTCATATTACAGCCCCTTTCTCGGGGACGGTGGGCTTTATTGATTTTAGCCGCGGAAAAATGGTGAGTGCTGGGACTGAACTTCTGACACTCGATGCCCTTTCCGTGATGCAGTTAGACTTACAAATACCAGAGCGATATTTATCAATGCTTTCTGTTGGCATGGAAGTCGTCGCCAAAACAAGTGCATGGGATAACAAAACGTTTACAGGCAAAGTCACGGGGATTGACACTCGGATCAGTGCTGAAACTCTCAACTTGCGTGTTCGTATTGAGTTTGATAACCCTGAAAATCGTTTAAAACCGGGCATGTTAATGAATGCCTCATTGGCTTTCCCGGCTATTGAAGCGCCGATTATTCCTGTCCAAGCGTTAGAATATTCAGGTACTAAACGCTATGTATATGTCATTGATAGCAACAATAAAGCAGCACGGCAAGAGGTTGCTCTTGGTGCTCGTGTTGACAACGAAGTTGTTATTGAATCGGGTGTCGAAGTTGGCGATAAGATTGTTGTTCAAGGCATCGTTAATATGCGTGATGGTGTAGAGGTAAAAGAAATTGTCGTCCCTTCCAAAGCGAAATCAGCCAATCCCACCAACCTTAACCAAGCATCGGCTAAGGATGAAAACTAATGTTACTTTCTGACGTTTCGGTCAAACGCCCAGTCGCAGCGTTGGTGTTGAGCATGCTGTTGTGTGTATTTGGTTTTGTTTCGTTCACCAAGCTTGCGGTACGTGAGATGCCAGATATTGAAAGTCCGGTAGTCTCTATCAGTACCCGTTACGAAGGGGCGTCGGCCACCATCATCGAAAGCCAAATCACCTCCGTATTGGAAGATCAGCTTTCAGGTATCAGTGGCATAGATGAAATCAGTTCTACAACACGCAACAGCAGTTCGCGTATCACGATTACTTTTGAGTTGGGGTATGATCTCAATACCGGGGTAAGCGATGTTCGCGATGCTGTTGCTCGAGCCCAACGTTCATTACCTGATGAAGCGGACGATCCGATAGTTTACAAAAATAACGGGTCAGGTCAGGCTTCGCTATACATTAATCTTAGCTCAGCAGAAATGGATCGAACTCAGCTGACGGAGTATGCGGAACGTGTGTTAATGGACCGCTTCAGCTTGATCTCTGGGGTGAGTTCTATTGATCTGTCTGGTGGTTTGTACAAAGTTATGTACGTTGAGCTTAAGCCTGAATTGATGGCTGGCCGTGCAGTGACCGCTTCGGATATTACGTCCGCCCTTCGCAGCGAAAACCTAGAAAGTCCTGGCGGTGAAGTTCGCAATGACTCGACGGTAATGTCGGTTCGAACTGCTCGTAGTTATAATACGCCAGAAGACTTTCAGTATCTTGTGGTTAAGCGCGCGAGCGATAATACGCCCATTTATTTGAAAGATGTGGCGGATGTGTTTATCGGTGCGGAGAACGAAAACTCGACCTTTAAAAGTGATGGTGTTGTGAATGTTAGTTTGGGGGTGGTCCCTCAGTCTGATGCTAATCCGCTTGAAGTGGCAAAGCTGGTGCGTACCGAAGTGGATCGTATTCAGAAGTTTTTACCAGATGGAACCCGTCTGGCTATCGATTACGATGCCACGGTGTTTATAGAGCGGTCGATAGAAGAAGTATACAACACACTATTTATTACAGGTGGCTTGGTTATCTTGGTGTTATACATCTTTATCGGCCAAGCGCGGGCAACATTGATACCAGCTGTTACGGTTCCGGTTTCACTGATTTCCTCTTTCATTGCCGCTTACTATTTTGGTTTTTCGATCAACTTGATCACTTTGATGGCGCTGATCCTTTCCATCGGTTTAGTCGTGGATGATGCCATCGTTGTGGTAGAAAATATTTTCCATCATATCGAACGTGGTGAGTCCCCTTTGCTTGCCGCATATAAAGGCACACGTGAAGTCGGTTTTGCAGTTATTGCAACGACGTTAGTGTTGGTCATGGTGTTCCTGCCAATCTCCTTTATGGATGGTATGGTTGGCTTGCTCTTTACTGAATTTTCGGTATTGCTAGCAATGTCGGTGATCTTTTCTTCTTTGATTGCTCTGACGCTAACTCCTGTACTAGGGAGCCAGATCCTTAAAGCTAATATAAAGCCAAACCGATTTAATCAAGTTGTTGATCGCCTATTCAGCAGGTTGGAGAACGGTTACCGAGCCGCGTTGAAAGGCGCACTGAAAGTTCGTTGGGCAGCCCCTCTTGTGATACTGGCTTGCATGGGCGGAAGTTACTTCCTAATGAATCAGGTGCCAGCGCAACTCACCCCACAGGAAGATCGCGGGGTAATTTTTGCCTTTGTGCGTGGTGCTGATGCGACATCCTACAACCGTATGTCAGCAAACATGGATATTGTTGAAGACAGACTCATGCCACTCTTAGGCCAAGGTTATTTGAAGTCTTTCAGTATTCAAACGCCAGCGTTTGGTGGGCAGGCAGGCGACCAAACAGGTTTTGTGATCATGATTCTTGACGATTGGAATGAACGTGATGTAACGGCTCAACAAGCTTTAAGTAAGGTTCGAGGTGCGTTAGCAGGCATGCCTGACGTGAGAGTCTTTCCGTTTATGCCAGGATTTAAAGGTGGTTCGAGTGAGCCCGTTCAGTTTGTTCTGGGTGGCTCTGATTATGGTGAGTTGTTGGTTTGGGCGGATATGCTCAAGAATAAGGCAGAAGAGTCACCCATGATGGAAGGGACAGAAATTGATTACTCAGAGAAAACGCCAGAGCTATTGGTCACGGTAAATAGACAGCGCGCCGCAGAACTTGGCGTCAGTGTAAAGGACATCTCTGATACGTTGGAAATCATGCTCGGTGGTAAAAGTGAAACTACGTATGTTGAGCGTGGTGAAGAGTACGATGTGTACCTGCGTGGTGACGAAAGCAGCTTCAATAATGCGGCGGATTTGAGCCAAATTTATTTGCGCACCACCAATGGCGGGCTTGTAACATTAGACACAGTGACCAAGATAGAAGAAGTCGCGGCTTCCATTCGTCTCTCTCACTACAATAAGCAGAAATCGATTACAATTTCCGCCAATTTGTCAGAAGGGTATACCTTGGGTGAAGCATTGAACTACCTCGATCAACAAGCGATAGACAATCTACCGAGTGATATCTCGGTGAGCTACTCTGGCGAGTCGAAAGACTTTAAAGAGAACCAAGCCAGTGTTGCTATTGTGTTTGCCTTAGCGTTACTGGTTGCTTACTTAGTTTTGGCGGCTCAGTTTGAAAGTTTCGTCAATCCTTTGGTGGTGATGTTTACTGTTCCAATGGGGGTGTTTGGTGGATTTTTAGGTTTAGTCGTCATGGGCCTAGGGATGAATATTTACAGCCAAATTGGCATGATCATGTTGATTGGTATGGTGACGAAGAACGGTATTTTGATCGTAGAGTTTGCCAACCAATTACGTGACCGCGGCGCTGAGTTTGAAAAAGCGATCATTGATGCAGCTGCACGTCGTTTACGTCCGATCCTGATGACGGCGTTTACCACACTTGCTGGTGCGATCCCGTTGATACTGTCGACAGGGGCGGGGTATGAGAGTCGTATTGCCGTCGGTACGGTTATCTTTTTCGGGATGGGATTTGCAACGTTAGTCACCTTATTCGTCATCCCAGCGATGTACCGTTTGATATCTGCGAAAACACAATCGCCTGGCCATGTCGAAGCAGAACTGAAGAAAGCACTCCGTCACGATACCAAAGGACGAACCGTTCACCCGTAGCAGAAAACGTAACAGTGACTGATGTTAATATTGATTGAACCAATAGTATGGATGATGCTCATCGGTCAATTTTTGATACAAGGTCGTGACTGTGCACAATAAGACTTGTTGAGCTAGAGCAAATTTTCTGCTTGATAAAGCTTGCTTATAGTATACCAGTCATGTTGCACGGAAGCGGAGCCAATTACTCTGATAAAGATAGAACTGGTATGGGTTTGCTGATACTAGCCAGCTCGACTTTTCTGCTCACGATGTGCTGTTCCTGACATAAGGTCGGCGGGTGTTTGTCGATTGGCTCATTTGTGTTCATTCTGAGTTAAGTAACTTTTGAGTGGCTCAGTCTATTTTGAAAAGACGTCATGAGTGGGCGGTTTGTGTGGGTTTGATGTACCAGAGGGGAGAGGATCATATGGGGGCTATTATATCCATAGCACCCTATGTTGAATTCTCCCCACCTAAGCTGTCAGATTATGTATAAGTCCGTACACTTATTAATCTTTTTTCGCTTGGCGAGCTTCGAATGCTGCTAGTTGTTCAGGAGTAGCTTTTTGCTGATGGTTGGTCTTCCATTCAGTATAAGTCATCCCATAAACGCGTTCTCGCGCATCATCTAAGTCCAGATTAATACCTAACTTTTCTGCTTCTGCGGCATACCATTTACTGAAACAGTTGCGGCAGAAGCCTGCCAAGATCATTAGGTCGATATTGGCAACTTCCTTGTGATCATCTAAATGTGCTAATAAGCGACGAAATGCTGCTGCGTCGAGCTTATCTTGTTGATCTTGAGACAATTGCTTGTATTTAAATTGAGCCACAATCTTTTCCTTGTTCAAACTACTTTTTTTCCTGTTACAGTCTACAGGGTGATTTGATGCAATCAAGCACTCAATCGATAGGCCAGTTTCATTCATTCTTTGGTCTATCTATAGTAATGGTTTTGAGGATCGCATCCGTGAATCCTATTTCAAATACCTCATCACCGTTTGCATTCTCAAATGCTACCACCTTCACCTAACCTTAGATCAAGCGTCTTTAGTCTTTTGGGACTTCAGCGATTCATAGTCAGTCTCGGTCAAGTGAGGATACGAATTATCAGAGTGAGGTGATGATTGGGTGAGGGTAAACACCAGGTTGCTGTATCTGGTCTATCCAATACTAGTGGATCATTACACCTGCGGCAACACCAGAACGATTGGCTACTTTTGAAGCTCGTCAAAAGAAATAATTCAACGAACTGAAGATGAGATACGCAACAGCCCGCTTGATCGCGGGCTGTATTATTAATCGGCTGTATGATGGTTAAATGTTTATAGGGTCATGGCACGCTGGCTCGACACAGCCTTTTGCTTGAATCACTTCAAGTTGAGCGAGATAAGGCTGAATATCACCGACGTTCTCTTTTACCCATGCCAAGTCGTAATACGTATCTAAGTAACGCTCACCTGAATCACACAATAATGTCACGATAGATCCCGTCTCACCACGTTGTTTCATTTCACACGCAATCTGAAGTACGCCGTAAAGATTAGTGCCAGTTGATGCTCCGACTTTACGTCCAATCAACCGAGATACCCAATGCGCTGTTGCGACGCTTGCTACGTCTGGAATTTTACGCATTTCATCAATTACGCCAGTGATAAAGCTTGGCTCTACGCGTGGCCGGCCAATGCCTTCTATTTTACTACCACAGTTGCCTTTTAAGTTTGCATTGCCTGATTGGAAAGCGTCATAAAAGACGGAATTTTCTGGGTCTACCACACAAAGTTGAGTGTCAAACTTTTGGTAGCGGATAAAGCGGCCGATGGTGGCAGATGTCCCACCAGTGCCAGGGCTCATTACGACCCAGCTTGGGATCGGGTGATCTTCTAATTTCATTTGGTTGAAGATAGAGTTCGCAATGTTGTTATTGCCTCGCCAGTCGGTGGCACGTTCCGCGTAAGTGAACTGGTCCATATAATGACCATTTAGTTCACTGGCCAGACGTCTTGATTCATCGTAAATCTGATCAGAACGCTCCACAAGGTGCGCTTTACCACCATAAAATTCAATTTGTTCGATCTTTTTGCGTGCTGTGGTTTTTGGCATCACCGCGATAAACGGCAGACCAAGTAAACGAGCAAAGTAAGCTTCGGACACCGCCGTGCTACCAGAAGAGGCTTCAATCACGGTGGTTTCTGGACCGATCCAGCCGTTACAAATCGCATACAGAAATAGTGAGCGTGCTAGTCGATGTTTCAGAGAACCAGTAGGGTGGGTGCTTTCATCTTTCAAATAGATATCGATACCGTCGAGAGAGGGTAGGTCTAGTTTAAATAAATGAGTATCAGCAGAGCGTTGAAAGTCTGCTTCGATTTTACGCACGGCATTGTTGATCCAATTGTGGTCAGTACACATAGCCTCTCTCCTTGGGAATCGATAAATAGGAATTAGATAGGGATAATTTACCTATAAAATGAAAGAAAAACTTTGCTATAGTTGCTTTTAATTGACGGTTATGGAGAAAGTTTTTCTCCTTATGTATGGTTTTGTGGAAATTAGTTTAGATAAAATAGATAGGCAGCTACTTTCTTTGCTGCAAAACGACAGTACGTTATCACTGAGTGAGTTAGCAGAGCGAGTCAATCTGACGACGACGCCATGTTGGAAGCGGCTAAAGAAGCTCGAAGATGACGGCTATATTGAAAAGCGTGTGGCATTACTCAGTGCGGAGAAGCTTGATCTGTCTTTTATTGCCTTCGTTCAGCTTAAAACCATCGATCATTCAGAAGATTGGTATCACCACTTTGTTACAACAGTGAGTGATTTTCCTGAGGTGATGGAATTTTATCGGATGGCTGGCGAGTACGATTACATGATGAAGGTATTGGTCAAAGATATGAAGTGTTTCGATGATTTTTATAAGCGTCTAGTCAATAGTGTAAAGGGGCTGTCTAATGTGACGTCGACCTTTGCCATGGAGTCGATCAAGTACACGACAGAGTTACCAATCAATGGAGGTAATTAGCCATAGCTGGATCCGTTTGGGCACAAGAGCGTTACAAAAGCTTCATTATGCCCGTCGAGTTTACTTAGTGTAGCGCATGACTCCTTCTTGGACCGCGGTGGCAACTAAATGGCCTTGTTGATTATAGATTTCGCCGCGTACTAAGCCTCGAGTGTTGCTTGCCGTTGGGCTTTCTATTGCGTACAACAACCATTCGTCCATGTTAAATGGACGATGGAACCAGATGGAATGGTCAATCGTCGCGACTTGGAAATTTGGCGTCATTAAGGATACTTGGTGGGGATGCATCGCGGTGACAAGGAAGCCCCAATCAGACGCGTAGGCCAATAAATATTGATGAATCAGTTGATTCTTTGGCATTTCCCCGTTCGCACGAATCCATAAATACTGTTTTGGCTCTGCTTTTTTAGGTTTGAGCGGATTGATAACGGTGACGGGGCGCGTCTCTATAGGTTTTTCACCACAGAAAGTCTTACGTAACCGTTCAGGAAGAAACTCTGCAATATGGCTGGCAAGCTCGCTCTCTGAGGCAAAGTTTTCCGGACCAGGAATGTCTGGCATTGTTTTTTGATGCTCGAACCCTGGCTGATCACCATGATATGACGCTGTAAGGTAGAAAATAGGGCGACCATTTTGGATCGCCTTAACGCGCCGGGTGCTGAAGCTGCGGCCGTCTCGCAGGTTTTCTACGTCGTATATAATCGGTTTTTCCGGATCGCCAGGATATAGGAAATAGCTGTGAAAGGAGTGCACCGTTCGCGTCGCTTCGACGGTGTAACGTGCTGCAGAAAGGGCCTGTCCAATGACTTGGCCACCATAAACTTGAGGTAAACCTAGGTTTTCACTTTGACCACGAAACAAGCCTTCTTCTAGCTTTTCGAGTTGTAGTAGGCTGAGCAATTCTCGTAATGGTTTACTCATTGTGTCTCCTCACCGTTATTTTTCATCCCAAGTTACCTTAACACTCGTACTCTTGTGAAGTACTACAGCGAGAGCTGTTGAGTGACTTAAAAGTAGTACCGTTACAATTATGAAACAAAATCCATTGTTTGATAAATTTAACTCAGTCAAACTATTGTCAAATAAGCACACGGGAAGCAGACAGTTTTATATTCCGGCCTTATACTTATCTCGGTTGAACATTCTCATTGAGGAATATATGAAAAAAACACTACTACTTGTTTCATCTTTACTTTTTGGTGCAGTGTTGGTGGGATGCCAATCTTCTCAAACAACAAATATGGCCTCTGCTGAATCGTCAATGAAGACCATTACAGGTACCGTGGCCTACCGTGAACGCATTGCTTTGCCACCAAACGCTGTAGTTACCGTTTCGTTAGAAGATGTGTCTCTGGCCGATGCACCGGCTAAGGTTCTTGCAAAGCAAACGTTCGAAACACAGGGTAAGCAAGTTCCTTTTTCGTTTGAATTGAACTACGACAGTAACGAAATTAAACCTAACCATCGCTATAGTGTCCGTGCACGTATTGAGGTGGATAGTAAATTGCGTTTTATCAGTGATACGCACAACGCGGTCATCACTGATCAAGCACAAACCCACCAGTTGGACATTCGTTTAGTGGGGACGCGTTAATCTCTATTTAATCGCGAACAAAAATGGCAGTCTAAGGCTGCCATTTGTATGTTTTGAGCGATACTATACCGCTCTCGGACACTGCTATACCTTCCGCTTCTAACTTCTCTTTTTGTTTGTCTAAGTCTCGACCTTTGAGTGAGATGCTTCCTCGGCTGTTGATGACTCTAAACCATGGCAATTTGCTGTCCTCTGGCAGGTTTCCGAGCGCTTTGCCGACCTGCCTTGCGTAGCCAGGGTAGCCAGCCATCGTAGCTATTTCGCCGTAGGTCGATATTTTCCCTTTTGGAATTTGGTGAATCACAGTAAAGATTTGTGCCAAGAATTGGTCCATACTCAAAGTGTCTGTTGTGAATTGCCAAGGAATAGTAATCCACCTGACTTGTATTTTACTAACAGTTCTTGTCTTGAATCGTACCTGCTGCTGACTTTGATAATAATTTCATCTTTTTATTTTTAGTAGTACATTGATGTCAATGGATTTTAAACAATGTAAAACCAACACAAGCTAAGCTTGAATCTAGACCCAATTAACGACTTTCAGAATCCCAGTTTTTTGTCGTTGAGTTACCAAGTAGGTGGGTGAGCCAGGAGGCGCTATGATTTTATCGACACTTCAATTTTTCATTACGATTTTACTCGTTGTGGTGTGTGCACGCGCGATGAGTTTGAGCGAAGGGGATATCCCGGTTCTTGCTCTAATGATCCCCGCATTATGGATGTTGCCACAAGGTGGATTTGCCGGTTTGGTGCTGTTGGGAGCGATGATGGCTTTTGGTGCTACGCTCTCAATGCAACCCATCGCTTTATCAGTGGGTATGCTGATTCTCTTCCCACTCTTAATGGTGGTCTTTTCTCGAAGGAGCTCTCTAGGCGTGTTGCTGACCACTGGCTTAATTGTTGTCACTTTACAGGTTGGCCTCATGGTGACCCAGCAAGGGGGCAAGCTTGATGGTTCTGCATGGATTACCGTCGTTCAAACGATCCTAGTTCTGGTTATGTGGTGGTCAATAACACACTGGACCCCCTCTAATAAGCACAGTTGGTGGCCGATGTTATTACTAGTTCCATTATGGATTGCTGACTTACCTTATGCTGTGCTTGTCGCGCTCTGTTTGACTGGTATGCTGTCATCCATCGAGGCACTGGTTAAACGCGAGCATTCAATCCGCTGGAGTAAGTTACTCTGTTGGACACTACCAACCGTCGGTTTTGCGGCTTTAGTTGTGAGTCCAACGTCGGAGGTACCCAATCCAGTTTTTGTTGTCTGGCTCTGTTTGTTGGGAACCGCATGGATGACAGACTACATCTTGCGTAGCAATGATGAACAAGCCGAATTATGATCCAACTATTGCGTATCCTCCTCATTCCTCATTGAGAGATTATGTTATTCAATCTTAAAATGGTGAATTGATCGAGTTTTGTCCAAACGATAATCAAATGGTGAAATTCAAGAGTTTTACTCTTGCATTATGAAGGCTGATACTGAATAATCGCCCCATCGATTGAGGCAAGTCCTCTCGAAAAGAATTATGGGGCTCTGGTCCTCTCGCAACAATAACTCGTGAACTCGGTCAGGTCCGGAAGGAAGCAGCCGCAGCGGGCGACTTGTGTGCCGGGATGTGGCTGGGGTCCCACCCCTTGTGAAGCCTGCAATATATGTTCGCATAAATTGCAGGCTTCTTTTCTTATTTGCATCCTAAGTCTTCATGGTCTATTTTTTGTTGTAGGTTTACAACAAAAGTGCTTTTGCTATGTACGACCAAACCAAAAAATCATCAGCTGTTCACAACATTTGTAAATTCATGAGTTTGAAAAATGACTCAGTTGTTCGAACAATGTCCATGCTTGAGTATGATTTTTGTTTTCATGCTGAATACAATCCTCAAATAGTTAGATATGAATCTCAGCCACATGGGTTTGAGTACTACTTCAATGGGCGCTACTGCCGCTACACACCAGACTTTCAGCTTTTCGATAGCATAGATACGCCTTCTCTGATTGAAGTAAAGCATTCAAGTCAGATCCTTAAACCAGATTTTCGAGCAAGGTTTAAAGAAAAGCAGCTTGTTGCTCAAGCTGAGTATGGAAAAAAGCTCATCTTAGTGACCGAGAAGCAGATTCGAACTGGTTTTCTACTTAGTAACCTTAAATTACTCCATGGCTATTCAGGGATTCGTACAATCACTGATATTCAAAAACATGTACTTCAGTTTGTTCAAGCTAATAGAAGCGTGACCCTTCATCATCTTTCACACCAACTTAAAATCTCTCCAGATGAAACATTAACAGCTGCTTTGTGCTGGCTATCTTCAGGTGAAATACAAACAGATTTTAATCAGAAAAAATTTGATTTAGAAAATTCTGTTTGGTGCTAGCCAATGAGTGATGATCTCTTTGGTTTTAGTGATGAATTTAATAGCTTCGACAATGATGTAGCTGATGATAAAACGCTTTCGACAGAATTTTTAGCAGAAGACGAAAATCTTGAATTAGCATTTGGTGACTTGCCAAACAAAGAGACGGCACTGTTTCGTTTGGATCTAATTCGTTATTTGGAAAGGCGCGTAAAAGGAGGTTGGACGCCCAAAAACCTAGATAAGCTCTTGGAAGAGTATGCCCTATTGAAGAAAACTTCGGTCCCGTCATCCAGAACGATAGCTGATTGGAAAAAGCTCTATTACGAGTCAGGTAAAGATGTAGCGTCTCTTATTCCTGGGCATAGCAAAAAAGGAAACAGAAAACTAAAGAACGATTCATCTGATTTAGTTACAGAAGCGATTCAAACCAAGTTTCTGACCAAAGAGCGAGTATCGGTCAATACCGCCTATGAGTACTACAAATATCGAGTTATTGAAGAAAACCGACAACTAGAGCAAGTTAAAATAGCGCCAATTTCCCAACGGACATTTTACAATCGTGTAAATGCACTACCTCCCTATGAAGTTGCTTTAGCTCGTTATGGAAAACGATATGCTGATAATAAGTTTAAGACTGTTGGGTCAATCATTCCGGCAACGCGGCCAATGGAATATGTAGAAATAGATCACACTACAGCTCCTGTGATTTTACTTGATGATGATTTGGAGCTTCCTCTTGGCAGACCACACTTAACAATACTTTATGATAGATACTCCACTTGCATTGTTGGTCTTTCTGTCAATTATAGAGACCCTAGTTACGAGACAGTACGAGCAGCTTTTCTTAATTCAGTTCTTAAGAAGGATTGGGTTAAAGAAAAGTACCCAAGCATTAAATCTGAATGGCCTTGCTACGGAAAAATTACAAATTTGATAGTGGATAACGGTGCGGAGTTTTGGAGTGATAGCCTAGAGTCAGCATTAAAGCCATTAGTAACAGATATTCAATATAATCAACGTGGTAAACCGTGGCGAAAAGCTGGTGTTGAAAAGTCTTTTGATACCTTCTACAAGAAACTATTTAGTCGTTTCCCAGGAAAAACCTTCACCAACCCTACTCAGTTAAAAGACTATAACCCGAAGCGAGACGCTGTCATTAATGTGTCTGATTTTCTCGAGCTGTTACATAAGTGGCTTATTGACGTTTATCATAAAAAAGCTGACACGAGGTATAAGAGAGTTCCTTACCAGAAATGGACAGAGTCGCAAGGAACGATAATCTTTTGTGAAGGCCCGGAAGCAGAGCAATTAAAGATTGAGCTTGGAGTTGTAAACCATCGGACTATAAGAAGAGGTGCTATTGAATTGCATTCTCTCAAATACCAATCTGATGAGTTGGAAGAGTACGGTAAGCAATTTTCTAGTCGTGCAAGAAAAAGCGCTTATGTGAAAACCAAGACAGACCCAAATGACATCAGCTCGATTTACGTTTACCTTGAGGAAGAGAAGAGATACATCAAAGTCCCAGCAGTCGATCATACGGGTTATACAAAAGGCCGATCTTTATATGAACATCAACGAATTAACAGTTTAAGAAGGTTGAAAGTCCGTTTGGGAGAGCAAGACGAATCATTAGCCGATGCGTCATTGTATTTGGATAGGGCTATGGATGAAGCAATAGAACGTATGAGTCGTTCTAAGTCCAAAAAATCGGCACTTCCTAAAACCACTCATGCTTCAAAAATAGCAAAGCAAAGAGGTGTTGGTAGTGAAGGGCCTAGCACCATTGTCACTACGTCACCTAAACCTATCAGTGAAGTACCAAAAGAAGTAATAGATATTGGTACAGCTAGTGATGACCTCAGCGATATAGAGGGGTATTAGTGAACATACTTAGTGATCTTCAAATAGAGCAATATACATCTTTTAGAGAGTGTTTCTTAGAGTACCCTCAGTTAACGGAAATTTATAACGTCTTTGATCGAATGGTACTGAACAGCTCTCTTGGAGGGGAGCAAGAGTCACTATTGTTAACGGGAGATACAGGAGTTGGCAAGACGGCGATGATTGATAATTATGTTGCAAGGTTTGCTACTAAGGGGAGCCGCTGGGCTGAAATGCCAGTATTAAAAACTCGCATCCCAAGTAAAGTTCGTGAGCAAAATACGTTAGAAAGATTATTAATTGACTTAGATAGTCGAGCCTCTAGCCGCCGCAGGAGACCATACAAGGAAGGAGCGTTAGAACAAGGAGTTATCAAAAGTTTAATTGAAAAAAAAGTGAAGCTTGTGATTGTTAATGAAGTTCAGGAACTGATGGAATTCAAAGATGCTAATGAACGACAAACAATAGCGAATACTTTTAAGATGATAAGTGAGGAAGCGCAAGTTTCATTTGTATTGGTAGGTATGCCTTATGCGACTATGCTCGCTGAAGAAGACCAATGGAATTCTCGTTTAGGCTGGAAGCGACACTTAAGGTATTTTCACCTTTCTAAGCTGAGCGAAGCCGATAACAAAAGTTATATTCCTGATGCAGAAGGGAAACGGCATTTTGCAAGCTTTGTTGCTGGACTTGCAGGCAGAATGGGGTTTGAAAAACGGCCTAACTTAACTGGGGATGAAATTCTATTACCTTTATTCTCAGTCTGCCGTGGAGAATGCCGTGTGCTGAAGCACTTTCTTGCAGATGCGTTACTCAACGCATTGCAATCTTCAAAGGATACGATTGATAAGCCATTATTATCGGCTTGTTTTGATACTAAATACCCTTATGCGAAACAGAATCCTTTCGAGTGTAAGTTAACAGAACTCAAGCTAGTAGAACTGAAAACAGAAACTTCGTACAACAAAGGTGCTCAATTTAAAGAAGACCGATTAATAGGTCGGTCATTTACTGATTTATTACCAGTTCATATGTTGCTGAGTAAGACACCTTTAAAAGCTCAGTGATACGCACATTGTTATTTATTCAGATTCTCCAACAACACCGCCTTCTCTTCATCACTCATCTTGTCAATTGCGCACGCTAACTCAGCGCTCAATTCGCTCCTACAGAAAAAGTAGTTTAGCGGCACATCTAATTCTTCAGCCATACGTTCAAGCGTACCAATATCAGGTACATGCCTGCCTTTCTCGTAATGATTCATACGACCGCTAGCAGAACTCTGCTCCATACCAATTTTCACCCCTAAATCTTTTTGGGTGATCTTGGCTTTTTTACGCGCAGCTTTGAGCCTCGCAGGGATGGGGTTGTCTTTTTGCACTTACACATTTCTTTTCAACCTTTAGATAACTTAGATTGTCTAAGTTTTACTGATTTTTGTATACTTAGCAATCCTAAGTTTTTATTACCTGTAAGAGTCACATGAAGAAAGTAACCAGAATTAACCCTCACATGTTTAACCTATTGATTGAGAAAGGGATGGATAATTTCTCCGTCACAGAAGCTAGGGATGCTTTGCTAAACAGTGCTTCAACCTTCCCGAGCAAGGACGACGCTCGAAAGTATGTTTATAAGCAACTTCTATCTTTTGAGGAGAAAGGCTGGCTTTCTGTCATTGGGTCTCGAAGAGACAAGCGCTACCATCAAACTAACGAATTCAAAGCGCTCACAATTGAGCCGAGATCGGGTCGAAATAGGAAAGCTAAGGTCGACTCAACGGATATTCAAATTCCAGAGTGCTCTCTAAATGCACTAGAGCGAGAGAAGAAACAGCATGAAGGCGAACTAGCGATTACTTTAGGCGAGATTGAGGAATACCAATCGTTGTTCACGCGTTTTCCAAACAACAAGCAAGATATGCAGCCGCTATTTAATGCGGCAAGAGAGCGCTCAGCCAAGCTATTAGGCCGAATTAATGCACTAACCAACTGGATGCAAGTCGCCCAAAGCAAGGCTCCACAATGTTAAGAGCATGGCAAGCCGAGTGCGCATCTCTAGCTATCGAGAAATTTACGTTAAACAAGCATTCACACTTCTTCTGCCAAGCGACTCCTGGAGCGGGTAAAACCGTTATGGCCGCCGAGGTCGCGGGTCGGTTATTTGAACAAGGCATGATTGACCTAGTGCTGTGCTTCTCGCCCTCTCTGACTGTTGCGGAAGGGATGAAAAAGACCTTTTCATGGAAGCTCGAATGTTCCTTTAATGGAGGTTTGGGTTCTCTTGGGGGCTCTTACACCTATCAATCGATCCGTTTTTTAGATGAGAACTTCTGGAACACAGTCAGTAAATATCGAGTCTTAGTCGTATTTGATGAGATCCACCATTGTTCGTTTGATGATGAGGGGCGGTCAAATTCATGGGGGCTAGAAATTGTCTCGAAGATCCAAGGTTTTGCCCGTTATACATTAGCGCTGTCGGGCACTCCTTGGCGTTCTGATCGACTACCGATTGTCATGGCTGAGTATTCCGACCCTGATGGCAAGGTTGTTTGCGATTATCAATACGGCTTGCAACAGGCCGTTGAAGATAAAGTATGCCGCCGCCCTAAAATCGTTTTAATCGATAATGAACACCTAAGCGTTAAAGCTGGCAGTGACAATCAACACTTCGCCTCTATTCTTGATTGCCTTAAACAATCCGATGTCTCTTACCAAAGCGTCATCCACAACGAAGACGCTATGAATTACATACTAAATAGCGGTTGCCAAAAGTTAGAGCAGATAAGGCAAGAGTCCCCAAGTGCTGGAGGCTTGGTGGTCGCCTCTTCTATTAAGCACGCTAAAGACATTCAAAAGCGACTTGTTGAGCACTTTAATCAATCAGCATGCATAGTGACTTATCATCATGATAATCCGTTACATGAAATTGAGTCTTTTCGTCACTCAACGGTTCAATGGATAGTCAGTGTTGGGATGATAAGTGAAGGAACGGATATTCCAAGGCTGCAGGTTTGTTGTCATATGAGCTCGGTAAAAACGGAACTTTACTTCAGGCAAGTGCTCGGGCGAATTTTAAGAATCAATGATTCCCCCAACCAAGAAGCGTGGTTGTATACCTTTGCTGAAGAAAGTCTGATTGGGTTTGCTGAAAGAATTGAGCAGGATATTCCTGATAGCTGCATGTACATTAAACAAGAGAATAACGTGCCGGATGCTATTGATGAAAAACGCCTACCATCAAGTACTGCATCGGAAAGCGTTCAACCTAATCGATCCCAACCAAGCTTACTCGGTTGGGGAGAAATTTCAGATATGATTAATTCAAACAATGCAGGGTTTACTTTAGCATTTGATGAACTGAGGTTAGGCCAATTTAAACAGCGAGTTATCGCCGCATTTATCTAAATAGATTCTGCTTCAATCTCTTTCAGTGTTTTACCTGTAGCACTTCTCCAGTAATCGGGCCCGCTGCAAGGGTAACCAAGTAGTACTGCGGCGGCTTGAGATACTCTCGGCTCCAATAATTTGTGCCCTAGATAATCAATAACATTACCGCTCGGTGATCACAGACATAGTAGACACGTTTGCAACAAACTTTTGGACAAAAGTGATTTAGAGATATTGTAACTTCTGAGGCACATCGGGTTAGAAAAAGTATCTTAAAACCTTAATCTCTTGTTATGCGCGATTTTTAATTTTACCTACAAACTCTTCGACAGATGAACCAGTGGGTAATTTTATATAAGACGAGGTCTGATATGGGCGGTCAGTAATACCAAGGTAATACTCGATTTTTCCAAATAGCGCCCAAGAACTATTAAGGATTATTTCTAACTTAGAAACTGTAACCTCAAGCTCAAGAACCTTGTTTCCACGTAGAGTGCTTACGTCATTGTGCGCTAAGATCTTATTGCGGTATTTCTTTAAGTTAACTTCCTCAAACAGTTTACTTAACTCAGTTAAATCGGATAGCAGTTCAATTTGATGCTCGTCACTAGTTTTAGCAATCATGAATTCAAAGGATAAGTTTTTACTGCCACTTTTTCCCTGAGGGTCAATTAGTTTAGTTAACTCCAAATATAAAACATCGACTAAGCATTTTTGATAATTGCCGAAGATAAAAGGATGAAATTGATTCATCGCCTCAACGGCTTCGGGGCTATCGAACAGTTCCGTATATACTGTAAAATTTAAGGAGACATCTGATAACTTTTTCTTGAAAAGAACCACATCTTCCATTTTTCCTCCTAACACATAGCCCGCTTAAGTGGTGAGCAACGCTACCACGACATTCAACTAGTACACCGTAAACACTAAAGCCAAATCAGATCAAAACCGCCACGCGTTTGCAGTCCGTCTTAAGCTTGTTAGGCGATTTTTCAAGCCAAGTCCATACATGTCTTGCTTTTTAGCAACTCAAATATATCTGGACGTTCCTGAAAAAGAACATCCGTCACCATGTCTTGTATGAATGGAGCAACCCAATATTGTGAACCTTCGGGTGGAGTCATACCTACTTCTAAGTGATCCACATAATCCGATGACATCATGTAGCTCTCTTTTATTGTCAGTATGTATGACATATTTAAAATAAACACATCACGAACATCTAACCTGAGTTGCTCTAAATGATGAAGGCGCGATTTCATATGAATTTTACCTTCATTGAGCATCAGTAATGCAAAAAAGTTGTAGTGCATATTATCATTGCAACGGTCTCTAATACCTTCATATCTTTTATCTAATTTGAGTAATGTATTTAGCTCAGACAAAAACTCCGAGTTATCAAGATACTTAGACATCTTCGGCATTCGTGGTAATGGTTTTTTACCATGTAACCAGTCATTTATTTCTGTAATGTAGTAATCAGCTCTACCTGCATTGTCATTTAGATATAAATTGGTATATGCATTAACCATAACCGAGTCGTAGTACTTCCTTAAAAGAGCATAAGCATCATTCAACTTTCCATCTTTTAGTACCAAGTTTATTGACTCAATTGTGCCTTTCATAGACATAAAAACATATGTATCTATGCTCATGATTGCACTTGTCCCAGCAGTAGAAAAACTCATTACTGCATCAGATAAATACTCGTAAAACTGTGCATAATAGTTCAGCTCTTCGAATATTTGATGATTAACATACTTATCGTCTGTTGATTGCATTATTTAAACTCTATCGCCTAACGCCGCATTAAGGTGTGAGCGGCACTTGGCTACACTTGAGCGAAGCGAAGCTGCCAAGCGCTGCGAATCACTCTTAAATGCTTTGTTATGTTCGTAACTTTTTTTGCATATCGTTAAGTCTTTGTTCTTCGAGCTTCCTTGAAAACTCTTTACCTTTTGCGAGCTGTTCTTGCGACAATGGAGAAGTCATTACCTGATGATAACGAGCTTGAACGATATTCACTGACATATGCCTAGAAATTACAAAGTCTACTGAGTTATCAAGTAGTCTAGCCTTAGTTGCTTGTAGTTCTGGTGTTGTTGCATCTCTCTGTAACAACCATAAGAATAAATCAACAACTTGTAAGCCATATGACTTCTTAGAAGACTCAAGCATGAACTGACCAATATCATAGCCAAAGTCTTTAAGTGTAGGAACACCGCCAAAAGAAGTTTCTTCTTGTTCAAATTTAAAGAACAATTTATGAAACTCTCGCATCGTCCCACGAAACTCATCATTTTGGTCATGGACAAACTGTTTAACGCCCAAATCTAACTTATTGCAAAATCCATGTATCGAGTTAAGTAAGCTTGAAAACGCAACCATATTAGGGGTTTGTTTTTTGTACGCACTTTTCCCTTTTGCTGAAATCAACGTGAAAAGCTGCGGGTTTTCGATAGCATATGCCAAGCTTTCGGATACGACTTGCTTTAGCCTTTGATCTGGTATCTGTTGAGAGCGTACTAATAGTGTTCTGCACACAGCCATAAGCTCCTCGAGATCATCAGCCAAATATGCTCGCCAGAAGTCTTCATCCAGACCATCATACATCATGTCATCAATGACTAAACAAATAGAATGCCTCAGTAGGTCAACGACATACCATGTTCTTGGCACAGCTGGGTTATCCCAGCAGTCAAAAATCGTGTCAACAAACTTTGTCGGAGCTAAGTATCTTTTCTGTACAATCGTATAGTGGAACTCCCAATTTTGCTGATCTAAGGCGTCTAACAGTTGAATGCACAGTTTATTAGTTCTTTCTTCACCAAGTTCAAAGCCATGTAACCGCTCTAAGCCATGCTCTTCGCAGTAGCTTGCAATGATTCCCTCTACTAACGAATCTATTTCACGATCAATCAGTACAGCTCCTTGATAATAAAGAGCCGACTGCTCTTTGAATATCTCTTTTCCCGAATGACCAGATTCATCCGCATAAATGTATACACCTTGAGTACTCATAAAGATTTACCTTGTCAAATTTCTCGGAGAACATAACGCTTTCTATACGGCTTTTAGCCGCTTTGCATACTCCTATCATCATGCAGCCTTTCCCATCACAGTTCAATTGATAATCAATGGGTTAATGAAAAGCATTGGATATTAGATTGCAAAATGACGCATACTTTTTAAAAAGCTTACTTCGACACTCCCTCGGATAACTACAGGTAAGGCAAACATACAATCAAAGATTGTGAATGGACTTTCGCGTTGAGAAGAAAAGGGGCATTTTTGATTCAGAAAGGTGCCCACTGAGAAGGCTCTGGACAGAAAAAGTGAGGTACAGTCTCTCCTAAATTAGTAAGGACTAATTTCTACTTGGCTACACCCCAAAAAAGCAAGCAGAATTCATCTTGAATTATGCGCTCTGGCCAGCTCTCGCTCTACCTCAACTAACGGATGCTTGGCGTTATATGGGCAAATCTCATCGATCGTTTCAGAAACATTTTTCCACACTAGGTAAATATCATCACTAGATACAGTGAAGTCATCTGACTGAGCCAACGTGTCTAGTGCGTCTTGTACTGTACCGTGCTCTAGGAATGGGCCGAGCGACTTAATCAAATTGCCTCTATGGTTAACTTGATTAAACCAGTTTCGTCGATAATCGTCATAATCCAATCCGATGTAGTCCCGATTTCCTGTCATCGTATCCCACAAGTTGAAAAACAAGCACTTGGTGTTACGACTAATCAGAGACTCATTTTGCCTTAGAAAATATGGGTATCTTGCATTTTTTACTCTTTTCATAACGCACCTCTGCTAGATAAACCTGAGCTTCGACTTATGACTTCGTCAGTTCTATTTGAAATAGCAACTCAACTAGGTCGGTTGAACTAACATCATCCCATCGCAAGTAACTATCCAGAGAACTTGTTCCAGAGTCTTTGCCCAAAACTTTAAGACAGACAGCTTGGTGGTCTACCGATGCAGAAATCCAGACTTTTCCACCTTGTTGACAAAGGTATGTTGAACCTTTGATGCCATCTTTTTGAATACGTTTCTTCCATGTATCAACTTTTTGTGTGGTTATTTTTAAACTCATAGTATCCCTATAAACTGAGTCCAAGAGCGAATCGCTATATACATAAATTATGTTACATAGATGAGAGAAATTTGGTCAAATTAAAGGTTATTGAAGTGTGATAGCAAAGCGAGCTAACTCATTTCGGGGCAAAACTGAGGTAGTGCTTGCTCATACCCCGACGTTGAAAAGTTTCAATGGTTGAAGAAATCAACGTTGTTATACGTGCCGTGGTGCGAACATGATGATAGCCATGCCGATCAACGCTACCGTTACACCTACTATGTCCCATAAAGTTGGTCGAATACCATCAACTATCCACAGCCATAGTATTGCTACAAAAATATAAATCCCACCATAAGCAGCATAAACCCTACCAGCCGCTGTTGGGTGAAGAGAAAGTAACCAAGCAAATAGTGCTAAGGATAGAGCTGCTGGTAGTAAAAGCCAGACAGATTTCCCGTCTTTCAACCAGAGATAAGGTAGATAACACCCCAATATTTCTGCTACTGCTGTAATAAAGAACAACCCGATAGTTTTTGCTTCTACCAACTCAATTTCCTCATATTATTTATGACCGACTTAGCACTGAATATGACGATTGGAACGTTCAGCTCTCAATGATGCAGTCTTTTGGCTATTGCTTCAATTTATGAATCCAGACACAACAAAGAACAACTGATTAATTTCTTAAAGGCAACACATCGCTCTGACACACTGCCACCGTTCATCAGAGATAGGTTTTATTAAGGCTACGTAAGTACAGTTGATAGTAGTATCTTTGCTGCAAAGAAGGAATGGGGCAAAAGCAAGTTTAAGACAAGAAATTAACAGATAAGCGGTTGACATAAATACGTAAGCCAATAGCAGAAATGGTTTTTATCACCTTTTGGGTTTCAGTGGTAAAAACTCTAAATCAGGAGGAATCAATAAACGTATTTCTGGACGTTACATTTGGCAATGTATCACTCAACTCTTACTACGTTTAATGTCCAGCGTATTTCCATGAACCGAACAAACCTCGACATGCTCGCCTGATTGTAACTGCTCATCAGAAAGCGCATTCCAATATTCATTGTTTAAACGAACCTTATATAACCCGTTCTTTATGCCGACTATTGTCCCCACTTGGTGAAGAAGAGCTTCAGCCCCCGTAACAACGGGTAAATGCATCGCGCGATAGGCAAGCCAATAGATGATCACAGAAATCGTAAAAATCAGGCCATAGACTGGAATCGCGATGGATAAAGGAGCCAACCAAAAAATTGGCAGTACTAATAAAGGAAGAGCGAGTAAAACATGACACATAATGGATTGGCTCGATTGGTACTTTATATAATTATAGTTCGCAATCAGCGGGCTTTATATCAGGTTCCGGGGCAATAGATCTCTGCATCAAACAGAAAACTCTTACAATACTCTTGTACAATTGGACGCGCTATACTCTCTATTTGATTGAATCTAATCAAATTTGCTTCCAGTCTTTAAGCCCCCTATATAACAAATCCCGTTGTCCCTGCTCATGATTAAAAACTTACCTTTCATGACAAAAAAGTCACTTTACTGAAAGGGTGGTGTCAGAGGCGATATTCAATAATGTCAACACTGAAAACAAGCACTCAAAGGATAAAAACATGAACACAATCAAAACGGCTCTTTTCGTTACTGTTATGACAATGACCAGCGCGTCAGCATTGGCGCAACCTCTATACGCGGCGGGCAACTACGTTAGCCGTGAAGAGATGAAAACGATTTATGTCGCACCAACGTCATCGTCGGATGAAGCTTATCAACAAGCGTTATCCGAACTTAATACTCTTAAATCGTTGCCAGCGAGCGAACTGAACAAAGAGCTCAATATTTTGACCTTCAATGTGAAATCACGAAGCACTCACTTGAAAGACGGTGGTTTCGTCACGGTACAAGAGCGCATGAATGAAAATGGTCAACTGGAGTACCTGGGTAAGGTGAACGTCAAAGTGCATTATGTAGAACGTCGTGATAATCAATAATGTCATGTCAATGGAAAAGAGTATACTGTGGCTCACATCATGCTCTTTTTTATCTATTTATACTGAGCGTTTACCCATCCCGCTAATGCCATAGGTAAGTTAACTTGAAGATACTGATCGTCGAAGATGAACATAAAGCCGGAGAATATCTACAAAAGGGGTTGATTGAGTCTGGGTATGTAGTGGACTTAGTGCACGACGGTGTCGATGGGCTCTACCACGCGACCAGTGAAGAGTATGATCTGATTCTCCTCGATATTATGTTGCCAAAACTCGACGGTTGGCAGGTACTTAATACATTGCGTAGTAGCGGGATTCACACGCCAGTGATTATGCTGACAGCAAAAGAACAAGTAGAAGATCGTGTACGTGGCTTCGAGCTAGGCGCTAATGATTATGTGGTAAAACCTTATGCGTTCGCTGAACTAATGGCACGAATTCAAAATGTATTTCGTGCGCAGGTGGTCGCTTCGCCCCAAATATTACGCGTAGCGGATTTGGAGCTGGATATGATCAAACGGGTTGCCACGCGAGCAGGACACTCGATCCCTCTTACTGCCAAAGAATATGCCTTATTAGAACTGATGATGCGAAAAACTGGACAAGTGCTTTCTCGCACCACGATTGCCTCGTTAGTCTGGGATATGAATTTTGACAGTGATACCAATGTCATTGATGTGGCGGTCAAACGCCTGCGCAGTAAAGTGGATAAACCTTTCGATAAACCAATGATTCACACAATTAGAGGAATGGGCTACAAATTAGAAGATATCCCCGATGCCTAAACTTTCACTCCCTTTATCTATGAAAAACAGGCTCGTGCTGATGTTCATTGGTATGACGCTTGTCACCTATTTTTCTTTGGCTTTCATTCTCCACTATGCGATAGAACGCCACTTTTACACTCAAGATTTCAACTATATCTCCAGTAGGTTTAATGCCATTGATAAGGATTTAGAAAAGTCGCCAGAATCAATATTTAAACAGTCAAACAGTACCCCACTCTACATGTGGGTGTTTAAAGGCAAAAACGCTATCTATCAAAACTCAAGCCTAACGATTCCTCAAGTTCGGGCCTATACCCTCAGCTCGCCACAAATTTTAAACAACGACCGGGCGATAGAATGGAGCGAAGATTCGCTTAATATTCGTGCCTTTGCATTTCAGACGGGCGATTATGTGGTCGTGCTTGGTATGAGTATTAATCACCACTTTTTATTTTTAGACAAGTTGAATTGGATTCTATTCTGGTTACTTGGCTTTGCATTTTTAGTCTCTTCTGTATTTAGCAGCTTTATCGTAAAGCGAGGGCTTCAACCGCTCGTTGGACTTAATAAGCACATTCAGCAAGTTTCGCTAGAACAGATGGGGATCCGTATCGATCCTGATTCTTTGCCAACAGAACTGCGAGACTTGGCAAACAAGCACAATGCAATGCTCGATCGATTACAGATGGGGTTTCGTCGGTTAAGCGAGTTTTCTTCGGATATTGCCCATGAATTAAAAACGCCACTTACCAATATTACGACGCAAAACCAGGTTATTTTGGGAGCCTGCCGATCACCAGAAGAGTATCAGGATGCGATAGCCTCAACGTTGGAAGAGCTCTATCGCATCACTAAGACCATCAATGATTTGCTGTACATCGCGAAAGCAGAAAACAAGCTAATACATCGCAATGACGAAGTGTTCGCAGTGCATGAGGAACTTGCTCGCCTAGTGGATTATTTTGAGATACTCGCTGATGATGCCGAAGTGCAGATAGTAAGCTCTGGTAAAGGGCGACTTTACATGGATAAGAATATGTTTGAGCGAGCCGTGGGCAATTTGCTTTCTAATGCCATTCGCCATGCTTATGCTCATTCGACGATCATTATTAAAGTACAAGAAGTCGGCAAACACTTAACAATATCAGTCAGTAACCAGGGTGACGAGATTCCTAAGCAAAGCTTACCGTATATTTTCGATCGTTTTTATCGGGCAGATAAATCACGCCAAAATCTGGGGAGCATTGGCGCTGGATTAGGCTTATCCATCACTCAATCAATTGTGCACGCCTATGATGGTGAGATAAATGTAAAGTCTAAAGGCCAACACACGACCTTCCAAATCACCTTGCGCTCCGCGAGTTAGTTATGTCTCATGGCAAGAACAATCCGGCCAGTAGTATGTAAGTGGCCGGATTGTTGCCTGATAAAGAATTGAACACTAGCCAAAGAAATAAGCTAACGCTAAGATCAAGACTAACAACACACCTATCCCTTTAAGCATAGAACCCATTTCGTTATTGTTGGGGCCTCCTGCAGGAGGTCGATTACAGCAACTCATAATATATTCTCCATGTTATAAGCCAATACCAAAATTCTTAGGCAGTGGCAGGTTAGTCATATTTTTTATACAGGCTTGGTTTACCATTTTTATCGAAAGCGACAACGTTGAAGTTTTTATATGCTTCTCCATCACGAGCCATACCTGGGGAATAACGAGGCATTCCTGGTACTGATATGCCTGATATATTTGCCGGACGTTCTTTTAGAAGACGGGCTACCTCTGCCTCTGGCACATGACCTTCAATCATATAGCCATCAATAATCGCGGTATGGCATGAGCTAAGCTGTTTAGGCATATTGAAAGGCGCTTTCACTGAATCCCAGTTGTGTTGTTTGTGAACGTTGACTTGATAGCCTTCTTTCTCCATTGTGGCCGCCCATTGACTGCAACAACCACAAGTTGGTGATTTATAAAGTTCCACGACTGGGTTAGCGAAGGCATTTACACTAAACACAAGTGCTGAAATTGCTGTAATGTTAAGATACTTTTTCATCAAATTTCCCTTAATTTTTTAGAACATGACATGCATGTCAAGAACATGCTGTTTGTACTTCAATCTGTAATCACCGGCATTTGCGGTCCATGAGTAGGATTTGGTCTCATAAGGTTCAATTGACAATGCACGGCCAGATCCAATCGGCTTCAACGTCAAATCCAGGGTTTCAAAGGTTTTGTTTAAAATAACCAGTTGATTAGTATTGCTTTTGTCGACGTTTACTTCGGTGTATGAAACGTCACCATCTATCGTCCATTCAATGAGCTGTAGATTACCTAAGGCTTTCAGATATCCCGCCAACAGATACTTTTCTCCATCGCTAAGCGCATTATTCAGGAGCTGCATTGTCGGTTCATTTTTGAGCGCATCATTTATCTGGCTTAATGAGTGGTCTCGTATATTGCCTCCCACGTTACCACCCCCTTGTGCAAACAGACCATGGCAGGCGCTGCAGCCATAACCACCAACGGTACGAAAAAGCGTTTCTGCTTGTTTAAATTTTGCGGAATCCAATGTTAATGCCGGTACATCTTGGTTTGCCTCTTCTACACTCATTTGTTCCTTTGTGTGATTCGTACCTTCATGGGCAAATGCTGTCAGTGCATGAGAACCTAATAGAAAGGCAGAAAAACAGACTAAAAATATTCTGGTATTCATGAGGTTACCTTCTCGCGCTTATAAGCACGGCTACTAAGTGTTCGTTAAACTAATGACGTGGTTGAGCAGGTTATATTGACAAGCGCTATTTAGAATGAGCTTGTGAATGTAACGATGGACAGAGCGATAGCCCTTGAGGGATTTAGACTATTGGAGGTCGGTATAACGAACGAGTAACCGAGTTTACACACTCGACAGTGTCTGCAAGGAAAGGTATCAAACGAGAGGTTTGATGATGACTAACGATAACTTGTGATATGAGTGGATAACTGGCCGTACAGCTTGCGGGACAGCATTGATGCGCAGAAACATCGCTATTTGCTGTGTCATGGCAGTCAGTTTTTACAGCGAGAGTCTCATGTTGTGATGATGAACAATCTATGTGTGCATCATGTGATAGAGAGAGTGACGGCTGCGCACCAGCCTGATTTAGAACTGGTAAATTAAGAGATGCATTAACAGGCATACTGGAGAGCACTAAAGCAACCAGTGTTAGCCCAGTCAACCAAATTGTGTGCAGCGGTTTTAGCATCACAACCTCTCAATTACCGATACAATATCGATTTACAAAACTCACTTAAAAATATAAACCCTTCCCCTAGGGAAAGGTCAATAGGATCGAATAAAAACCATACTAATACTGAGACTTTAAGGCATGTATATCCAGCCCTATTCTTCTTATCAGTCTTTGGTCAGCGCCGACACCTCATTTTTTATCAATAATAACTAACGTACCACGGTACATTTGCATCTGACAGGTAAAGCTATATTCTCCTGGTGATCCGGGAGGCAAATAAACATCTTTATTTTTGTTCAGTGGCAGCTCTTCACTAATATCAAAGTCGGCAAATACCACGGTCGCAGCGCAAGGTGAAGCATCTTTGCGCAGAAACCGTAATGTTGTAGGCTTACCTGCCTGTATTCGGATACGTGATGGTTCATAGGTACCGTTTTCAACTTTTATCGAGATCACTCCCTCATCCGCCGTCACCTCTTTTGCTTTATACAGCCAAAACCACCAGACAATTAAGCCTATTAACAGCAGCCCGAGTAGATTAATTATTATCATGTCACTCCCTCCCGTTAATGTTCTTTTGCCTTGAACAACCGTAATCGGTTTGCATTACTCACTACGGTTAATGATGAGAATGCCATTGCCGCGCCAGCGATTACAGGATTTAACAGCACCCCGAAGAACGGATAAAACAGTCCGGCAGCAAACGGAACACCAGCGACGTTATAAATAAACGCTCCGAATAAGTTCTGTTTTATATTACGCAACGTTGCTTTACTTACCGCTATAGCATCCGCAAGACCGTGTAAGGAGCCTCGCATCAATGTGATATCAGCACTTTCAATGGCCACATCGGTTCCTGTACCGATGGCAAAGCCAACATTGGCCAAGGCCAGAGCAGGAGCATCATTGATACCGTCACCGGTCATGCCAACAATTTCTCCCTCCGTTTGTAGCTCTGCAACTTTATTCGATTTATCTTCTGGCAAGACTTCTGCGAAAAACTCCTTAATTCCCACTTTTTCGGCCACGGCTTTGGCTGTTGCCCTATTGTCGCCGGTGAGCATCACAACCCGGATACCATTGTTCTGCAATCGCTTGATTGCACTGATGGAGTCTTCCTTGATCGGATCGGATACGGCAATGATGGCAGCCAGCTTACCATCGACAGCAAGATAAATAGGAGTCTGCGCTTCTTTGGCCATTAGCTGAGCCGTTTCGATATGTGGTTCAATATCAATTGACTGATCGCGCATCAGCTTTTCGTTACCAAAAAACAACCGATGTCCACGGACGACGCCTTCTACTCCATGTCCGGCTATCGCCTGAAATTTCTCAGCTTGTTCAGGAACCAAGTCCCGATCTTTGGCTGATTCAACAATCGACAACGCCAATGGGTGTTCGGAACCTGCCTCAAGGCTGGCAGCCAGTTGCAATACTTCATTTTCATCAGAGGCTTCTGCCAGATAGATACGGGTCACTTTAGGCGACCCCAACGTTATCGTGCCGGTTTTATCAAGGATCATGGCGGTTATTTTTGACGATGTCTGTAAAGCCTCACCATTTCGGATCAATACTCCGGCTTCTGCTGCTTTACCGACCCCAACCATAACAGACATAGGTGTCGCCAAACCCAGAGCACAAGGACAGGCAATAATTAACACAGAGGTAGCAGATACTGTAGCAAAAGCGACTGCGGGGGCTGGGCCAAAGTTGAGCCACATAAGGGAACTGACGATGGCAATAATCATCACTACGGGAACAAAGTAAGCAGAGATGACGTCAGCAAGGCGTCCAATAGGCGGTTTTGAGTTTTGTGCCCGTTTCACCATGCTTATAATTTGAGCCAACGCAGTATCTTTACCAACCCTAGTTGCTTCAAATAAGATTGACCCACTTTTATTCATCGTTCCTGCGACCACCTTATCACCAGTGGTCTTCTCGACCGGCATAGGTTCGCCTGTCAGCATCGATTCATCTATGCTGGTGTGGCCCTCTAGTACCTCCCCGTCCACTGGAACCTTTTCTCCCGGCCTGACTCTGACGTTATCACCAAGCAGTACTTCCTCAATAGCAATATCAACATCTTTACCATCTCGAATTACCCGAGCCGTCTTTGCCTGTAAGCCAATTAACCGCTTAATCGCTTCTGATGTTCGCCCCCGAGCTTTTATCTCTAGGGCTAAACCAAGGTCAATTAAGCCAATAATCATAGCGGAAGCTTCGAAATAGACATGGCGTGCCATTTCCGGTACAAAATTTGGGAAAAAAACCACGACCATGGAATAAAGCCATGCCGTTCCAGTACCTAGTGCAATGAGGGTATCCATATTAGCGCTATGGTTGACAAAAGACTTCCATGCACCAATGTAAAAATGCTTACCCGAGAAATACATTACGCCTAAAGTCAGCAATCCGACGACAAACCATGCAATTCGCTCTGTGGTTGTTGTGACTGTCATTTCACCGACAACAATACTGTAGAGCATTAAAGGAATACCAATTGACAAGGCGACTGTCATTTCTCGTATCAAGCGCTTGTAGTATGCCCAGTCTGCTTGCTCTTTGTCGTCAAGCAACTCTTCATCGCTTGCTTCTTCGCCACTTCTGGCGTTATACCCCGCACGCTCAACCGCTTTTATCAACATCTCAGGAGAGGCGCTTCCCGTTACTGTCACGGTACGTAAAGCAAAGTTCATTGTGGCATTGTCTACGCCATCTACCTCCAATAAAGCTTGCTCTATCTTTCGGGTACAACTGGCGCAGGTCGCCCCATCGATAATTAGCTCACACGTTACGCCATGCTCATTATGGATATGAGAATTGTTCACTTGAACCTCCTCTGCTTATTGAGGCTTGATACAACCCACTAGAAAGGTTAGTGATCCTGCGCCTCTGTCCCCGAAGTACCTTCGGCCAAATAATTGACTAAATCATCTAGATCCTGTTCACTCATCATCCAACGCGGCATTGTCGAATCCAGATGCTCTCCGGACGGGTTGACACCAAAGGTGATCACCTGTTTAAGACTTTCTTTGTTGTATGCCGGATGATCGCCATGTCCATCACTATGTTCGCCAAACAAAACCTCGGCTTTCAATGAAGGAGGCTTCTGCCAGAAAGACGGATACATCCGCCGACCACCTTCGCGTTGCTCGCCATGGCAGTCGGCACAAGCAGTAAAATGCATCCGAGCGCGCATATTCCCTCCTTGATAAGCAATCATGCTTCCGGTTTGACTTCTTCCGGTGAAATAGATCTGTTCACCGTTTGTAGGGTATGTGCGGCTCTTATCTACTGTGGAATACATGTGGCTAACCGACATATCACAACCGACTAATACAAGGGTGGTAAGAAGCCATCCCCACCGTAGTTGCCTTATTTGTATTTTCATGCCTAATCAACCTTTATGAAGAGCTAAAAATTACGACACAATAGGTTCCGTTACCGTAAAAATAGCCCAGTCAGGATCAGATTGGAGATAACTTTATTCATGACCATGACTCTGCTGTTGATGTATTTCATCCGACTCCAGCATTTGTTCCATCATCATATTCATCATGCCCATCCTCTGTTCCATCATATTCATGCGTTCATCGACCTTCATTTGATCATGCTGTGCGCTCGTATCTCCCATCATCATATGCATACCTTCCTGCATACTATTGTGGTGTTCTCGTAGTAATTGCTCACGCTTTTCAGGGTCACTTTCTTGCTTAATACTTGCCATTAGCGATTGCATTTCGTGCATATGTTTGTGCATCACATCCATTTGAACGCCACTCATCATTCCCATCGCCATTCCACCTTGTTGCGCACCGTGGTTTTCCTGATGCGCACTGGCAACAATAGGTGTCGATGCCAACACGGCCGAGACTGCAATGGTAGTAATCAACGTTTTCATACGATTCTCCTTAAATAATTTTTGTCTGAAAAATCTAAAGCTGTTTAGGAAACCAACCGGGAGTAAGCTTCATGTACTGAAGATATTCATCACCGAATTCTTGTATTGAGTATTTCTCTTCGCGATTAGCAAGACGTACATATAGAACCACAAGAATTGGAAACATAATCAGGGTCGGAATAGTTGGCCACTGTAATAAGAAGCCCAGCATGATAAGGATAAAAGCGATATATTGCGGATGCCGACAACGGGCATACCACCCTTCCTTAGCGACAACATGTAACTGCTGCGCCCGATGAAGCGCACTCCACGCGGTTGCTAACATATAGAATCCAAAGAAAATAGCGAACATACTTAATATATGCATCGGGTCCCAATGGGGATCCCCCTCAAAACCGAACAACGTGTGCCATAAATGTCCGTTTTCATGTGTTAAAAAATCAACATTGGGAAATTGCTCCGTTAACCAACCAGACAATAAATAGATAGTTAATGGAAACCCGTACATTTCTGTAAACAAAGCGACAATAAATGCTGAAAAAACACCTAAGCTGCGCCAGTCCGTTTGGCTTTTCGGTTTCACAAAACTAAATGCAAAGAAGATGAAGATCGCTGAGTTCATCAGTACCAAGCCCCAAAGCCCGTAATCACTTCCTTCGCTCATGATTCTCGTCCTCGTCTTCAGATTTGTGTTTAGTCAGACGCCAGCTCTCTTCCATATGACCATCTTTGCCTCTATCTGAAGACGATTCATCTCGTTGCCCATATTCTCGATGGTGAACATCATTATGATGATGGCCATGACCATGGTGCATAAAAAGATGCATCACAGGACAGAGCAAAAGAATGAGGTATGGAAAATACTCAAAAACATGCTCACGATGTTCGGTTATAAGAAAATAACTCGCAGCGCCAATCAGAGCGATAGCACCCCAACCGTTCGGTGTGGTCCAAAAAGAACGTGATTGCCTTGCCATTATTCTTCCCCATGAAATCTGTGTTCTTCGGCCTTTGAAGGTTGTTTTGTATGGATCCGATAAAGGCCATCTACGGCTTCCACCGCAACCAATCCTTCCGCGTCCGCATTAACATACGCAGTATCAACGATTAGCTTGGCTATTTTTTCTGCATGCTCAGTAATGGTATAGATGGTTAGCTGGATATGTTTAATAAGATGTTGCTCATCTATGGCATCAAAATACTTCCCTCGACCATACACTTCATGGACCGTGAAGCCAGTTACACCATGCTTGATAAGGCTAGTTTTCACTGCATCTAATCGCTGTTCATCGAAGATTGCGATTACTTTCTTAAAAGTCATCCGTTATTCCTCTCAGCACTTCCGCTACTTCACTTCAGTTTTATCTAGTCCCATATTTACTATACGAATAAGTACTTTCAGCAAACTGACGCATAGATGACATTTCTGTAATCTAGCCTCATGATGGATTTATACTACGAAGTTTCTATAAAAATCGGGGACGGATTGTCTTTTAGGTTTTCGGATTAGGTTTAGTATGGAAAACTGCAGGAACAGGATGGAGGTGAACTTTCACTCTAAATTACTTTGGGGCAAGGACGTGTTTGTCGAGATCGACGTCAACACGTCCTTTGGACAAAAGTGATTTAGAGATATTGTAACTTCTGAGGCACATCGGGTTAGAAAAAGTATCTTAAAACCTTAATCACTTGTTATATTGGGTTTCGATGTTTATAAATGCCTCTCCAACCTCTTTTACATAATTGTCTATCACTTTCATGAACAAAGCAGAGTCCTTGTAATCCAGCCCGCTATTTTCATCTTCAATATAGGTGGTCAAAAAGACAGAAGTAATTTGCGCAAGACTAATTGCTGTAAAGTGTGCAGGTTCTGTAAGCCCCGAATTAGATTGACCACAAAGTAACATATCATGCTTCGCTTCTCTCATCGCATATAAGGAAGCCATCTCGTAATAGTCAGAATGAACGTTACGACTAGCTAGCTTATAATTATGAGACCATTTATCAAGCTCTACAAATTCACGTAGTTTACCAATTTGCTTAAAACCAGTGTGTTTTCTAGCCCAATGCCACCCGGAGTCACCATTGGTTATTGCTTGTTTAAGATCAGCGTAAAGCTTTGCCTCTTCTTCTGAAAAAGTTTCTTGCCCCATTGCATCCGCCGTTTTTCGGTGTTCTTCAATTCCCTCAGCAGTTTGAACCATTCCATGTTTGATATAATCAATAGCTGCTTCACGTCCACATTTTTTAATCACTAGACACGTAACAACCATTTCATACAAAGTACGCCAACGAGCCAGAGCAGCATCAGGATATCCACCTTCTAAAAGGTGGATTATTTCCCCTGAAATACGACATGCGTGAGCGTGCTGACGCATGAAAACGCCAATCAACTCATCAGTTTCATATTTAGGGATTTTTATGAACTGCTGCTGAAAGTTCATACCAGCCTCTAAGCAAGTTTCTCTTAACATATGCAGCTTCGTGAAACCTAGAGCCCACCTTTTACGATTTCTATTTATAAAAGCGTCATGCTCAGACATAACACGTTTAACGTTACCTTCTTCTTGCTCATTGATATCTTCAATTAATAAAGACGCAGCCAAATCAATGACTGACTCGTAACCAGGATCACTACCATCTTTTCGGAGTTTTTCTTCCACAAGATCTAACAGTTCTTCGAACAATTTTTACTCCTAACTTTGATACCAATATAACGCTTTCTAGACGGCTTCTAGCCGTCTTTTATTCATCTATAATGCGGTCTTTCTTATCGTAGTTCAATTGATAATCAGCATGTTAGCTAGATGTATGGGAAGTTAGACTGCAAAATGGCGCATAATTTTAGAAAGTCCAACATTCAAACTTTGTCTATAAATTTTAGTAAGCCAAACGCACATTGGAAAAATGTGTATTACATTCGAGGCTACAACAGAGTGGGGCATAATCGTGCCAGATTGAAGAGGCTGTCACGAAGTGGGACATTTCAAATTACTGTATGCCCCTTTCAGTAAAATCTATAAGGCGCTCTACAAGACATCAGCAAATTTGGGGAGAGCACTGGAAGACGATAACTCTTCTCCTTCTAACTTTCCTTCTCTTGCTAGGCGCTGTTTGTTCATCGCTTGTGTTTCGTAATAGTCCTGTGCAATCGCTGTTTCAATGAACCCCACAGACTGCTCGGTAAAGTCACTTACCGCATGTTTGATCTCTTCCAGCGAGACACTGAAAAACTCTTTACGGCGATTAATCATATTCAATCGGTGAGTATCAAACTTATCGTGAAGTTTCTTCTCTAGAGTTGGAGCATCATCAGTATGAATCATTGCATGTACATCAAAGGTAAACGGTACTGAAGCATCTCCAAGCTCTTTCACTCTATCCATTGGTTCTAATCGACGGGTCATGCCTATCTTGTAGACATTTTCCCCAAACGATCCAATGTTAGAAATAACATAAACATGACCTTGCTTAGTTTGCTCCGCCATTGATTGAGCGCGTTGGTGCTTGCGCTCTGCTTCCTCTAAATTTGCCTGTAACTGTGCAATCTGTTTTTCTAGTTCTGATTTCATTTCGTCGCTAGCTTTTTCAAGCTCTTTTCTCGCAGCATCCAAAGCTTTGTGATAACGTTTTTCTTCCTTTATAGCTTCCGCTTCTGCTTTTTTTATCTCTGCCTCTATTCTTGCTTCTTCACGCATTTGTGCTTTGATTTCCGCCTGTTCTTCTTTCTCGCGTTGTTTCTTTTCACGATATTCGTAAGTCAATTGGAGTTCTTTTAACTTTTCTTTGAGATAACGCTCTGTAATAGATATGGCATTCGGTTCATTTAGCTGGTTGATTGCGGCGAACGCTTTCTTTATACGTTCTTCCATCTTTGTAACGTTTTTCCACGTACAGTTGGCAATAGCTGCCTCACATTCGTTATTGAAGGCTCTTGCGGTGAGACGAATACTCTTGTTGGTCATTTTCTTGCCTTCGGTTCGAGAACCGTCGACAGCCCATTCACGGTAGCAGTGTATCGCTCCACTGGAAGACTTCTCTCTCAACAAGGTTTTCTGGCACTCCTTACATTTCTTGATCTCTTCTTTGAATGTTTCAGATGCATCAAAATCGAACTTTGGCTCATAGAATCCGAGTTCGATAAGCTCAATATCTTCGCTGAATATGGCGATTTGCTTAGTTAAAGAGTCATAAGTGATTTTCTTACTTTTGTAGTCGACCTGAAGTTCACTGATCTGCTCTTCAACAGATTGACGTTTCGTAATTGCCTCGTCTCTCTTGGATTCGATTTCGCGTAAGGCTTGACTCGCTTTTTCTTCTATCTCATTCTTGTCAATTTTCAGCTGATCCTTGATTTGCTCGCACTCAGCTTCAATATCAAATATCTGAGAGTATTTTTCTTTATACTCTTCGATTGTTGTTGCTGCCTCTGATAATTGAGTTTCTGTAACTGCCAGTTTCTGACTCAGCTTTGAAGACTTTCTTACCCAAAAAAGCCCGACAACAAGCAAGATTACTATAGCTCCTATTAGCATGTAAGTTAGTGAAATTTGTTCCATTTACCGCCCCTACCGTCTCATTAAATATGAAACTGATAAGATAACTAATATCTACTCTCGTGTAACCGAGCAAATGTCACAATCGAGATATTTGTGTGCGGAAAATGTGAGTCAATCATCCTGACTTCATGTGCCAACATGCTTCGAGGCTTTCTATTAGTATTTGTATGGAAAAGCCCGATGAGCAGGATGTGAATGAATTCCTACTCTAACTGAAAATGGGGCATAAATGAGCCAGCACAGATCTGGACATAAACGCGTTAGATTAATGACTCTAACGCGCTTATCTGAGATTAGATAAAGTATCTTGAAACCTTAAACACTTGTTAGCACTCATTCTCAACAACAAGGCACGCTTGTGAAACTTGTTTTGCGAAGTCAGCCAACACATGGTTGAACACAATAGTGTCGATACTTGGATACGGTGTTAAGCACGCTGTTGTAGTAAACAGTAGCGATAATACGGTACAGTCAATAGGCTCCAAGTGACCAAAACTACTAGCGCCAACTAGAAATAAGGGATTTTGCTCGTTACAACTGGTACCCAAATTCGCATAGTTAACTTTAGACGGAGCGTGGTTTTTTTCACATGCCCAAGAGAAATAGGGGCGATAGTGGTCGAGACCAACTAACTCTTCTAACGTCTTTAATGATATATATTTGTTTTTGCCGATGCCATTATCTGTGGCTAAAGGTCTAGCCCATTCATAGTCGCCTTTTCTACCATAATCCTCACCGAGAATTGCTAATGCTTCCGCTTCTCGAAGCAAGTTTGCTTCCCGCATTTCCTCAGTAAACGGAGCATGATTTAGACGCTGATGATATTTGTCGTAACAGCGCATACCATTGGCATTTTTTACATGCTCAGACAACAGAAATCTAAAACCCGATTCTTTAGATAAAGCAATAGCTCTCGCACAAACAGCTAATTCATGCGATGTACGCCAACGAGCCAGAGCCCCATCCGCAAAACCCGCTGAAACTAAAGCTTGAGTTTCACGAGCCACTAGAATTGCTTTTGCATGAAGTTGAATTAACGCTATGAACTGATGATCTTCAGCTTTTTCGGCAGACTCTTCATTGTGTTTTCTATATTCAGAAACAACCTCAAATGCTAATTGTATATAACTGTCGAACAGACTAAATGCTTGCTCCCACTTCTCTACATTAAGAGACTCAAATTCACGCCTTTCTAGCAATGTATTTTGGTAGCTTTGAGATGAAAAATTCAGGTAATTCTTGAGCATTGGCTCTGCAATGGACTTTGTTATTTCAGTCAACTTTTCACTCGACATCTCACCAAGTTCTTCAGCTAATTCGTAAAGCTGATCTTGCATATCTCCAAACTTATACCCAATTGTCAATTTATACTCCTATGAGTGCTAACGCCCGCCTAAGGGGCTGACAACGCAAACAACCAGACTAAAACTAACCAGCCGCAACCTCAAAGCTCATTAAAGCCAAAAGTGGCGAGCGTTGGAAGTCTCGCTTGAGGCGTTTGTTAGCTGCGTTCTTCAGTATTCGACACTCTATAAAATATACTAACGTATAAAAGAGCATATTCACGCCTCGCTTCTTCAAGTTCATTTAAATGATCTTGACCAGAACGATTTCCTGAAAAATTGATTAACCCTAAAGCTTTTGTAATCGCAGACTCAAACCGAACGACTAGTTCATAAGATTTATGATCTTGAAGCATCTGGCAAATTGCCATAGCTTCAGCCAAGGCTACTTTTCTGCTTTCGACAGAAAATGAAATATAGTCGTCTAAAACTAGGCTGGCAAAATCACCTTTTAACGTTTTAGCATCTGTTTCCTTAGCAATTAAACCACTGTAATTGTGTAAAATCACCTCAGTTTTGGCATAAACTGGACTCAATACTTTTTGCAACTGTGTTGATGCTACTTGCTGATTTTTAAGTCTTTCAGTATTTCGAATCGAGCTTTGTTGAAGCTGTGCAAGTTCTATATCTTTTTGTTTAGTGATTTCAGCAACACGTTTAGTTTGTGCATATCCAAAAGCAGTCGTCCCTAACGCTACGGCGTATGGACCTACCGTTTTAAGAAGCTCAATAATATCTAAAGGTTGTTTTAAATCCGCCATTTAAACTCCATAAGCAGCTAACGCTTTCTATGCGGCTTTTAGCCGTCTTTCATATTCCTATGATGCAACCTTTTTAATACCACATCAACGTGTAATCAATAGGTTAATGAAAGTTAACGGAGGTTAGATTGCATGATGCCTTATAATTTCAGAAAAATGCTGCTACCCAAACTCCTTCGGATAACTTTTGATAGGGGAAAGTACTGTGAACTAAGTGAGCGAGAACTTTTAATCTGAATTGTTTTGGGGCAGAATTTTCTTAGCTCTTTCGCATCATAGTTGTGATAACCAAGAGATTCTGTCGTATTTTGAATGAGTTCATAGGCATTTTTTCAAAATATATTGGCCTCTATGGTTGCAATGCATGAAATATCTCCGATACTAAAACTTAGAAAATCTAAGTTTTAGGTGGCATGTGAATACAGACATTCAACTTTATTCTGATGAATCGCTTGAAAGCTTCTTTTTGCGTTTATCGCAAGAGCAAGGTTACGAGCGATTTTCTCATTTCGCAGAAGACATTTGGTTCGACACCATGGATCAGCATGAAGCGATTGCTGGTGCTTTCCCCTTAGAGCTCAACCGAGTCAATATCTACCACGCTCAAACCACAAGCCAAATGCGGGTGCGGGTTCTTATCCACCTTGAGAACCAACTAAAGCTCAATAACTTTGGTGTACTGCGCCTAGCGTTATCGCATTCAAAAGCTCAATTCTCTCCGCAATACAAAGCTGTTCATAGATTTGGGGTTGATTACCCTTATGCTTTTCTTCGCAAACGCTTCACGCCTATATGCCCTCTGTGTATTGACGAAGCTCCTTACATTCGCCAGCAGTGGCAATTTATCTCTCACCAAGCTTGTGAACATCATGGCTGTAAACTGATTCATCACTGCCCTGAGTGTAGTTCGAGGCTTGAATACCAAAGTACCGGGAGTATTAGCCAATGTGAATGTGGTTTTGAACTCCGAAACTCGCCAGTCGAAGATGCGCCAGAGGTTGAGGTATTAGTTGCTCAATGGTTGTCAGGGAATGATTCAAAACCCTTGGGATTACTAAAGGGAGAAATGACGTTATCTGAGCGCGATGGTTTTTTACTTTGGTATGTAAATCGTTATGGCGATATCGATAACCTCAGTTTTGAGTCATTCATCGAATACTGCGGCTCTTGGCCAACCTCATTGTGGCAAGACTTCGATGCTTTGAAAGAGAAGGCAGAACTCGTTCGAGTAAAAGATTGGAAGAAGGTATTTTTCAATGAAGCCTTTGGTGCTCTGCTTAAAGATTGCCGTCAGTTACCCAGTCGGCAGCTGAGTCACAATATCGTACTTACTCAGGTGTTAGCTTACTTTACAAAGCTAGTGGCAACAGTGCCTTCAAGCGCTAAAGGAAATATCGGTGATGTACTGCTCAGCCCCTTAGAAGCTTCCACATTGCTCTCTTGTACAACGGATGAAGTGTATCGGCTGTATGAGTTTGGTGAGATTAAAGCCGCGATCAGGCCGCGAATGCATACAAAGATAGCGAGTCATGAATCGGCGTTTACTTTAAGAAGTGTCATCGAAACAAAGTTGACTCGAATGAGCTCTGAAAGTGATGGTTTAAGTGTGTATCTACCTGAGTGGTAATTATGACGAAATTAAGTGACTTATTAACAATTGAAGACGAAGCAGTAAAGCAGTCTGCTTTAAAGAAGATGTTCATGCCCTATACGGAAGATGTCTGTGTTGATGGGTGTGAAAAAGAAGCGCTAACGATCTTGCTCAATCTCAGTTCAAGCCATCAATCAGATAGATGCTTGGATTGGTTGGATGTTGCCCGAGCTAAAAGGCATTTAAAAGCGGCTGAGAACCTAGAGGCGTCCCTTGGTGAAATCAAATGGTTCCATACTCATAATCTCAAGTTTCCAGACTGCCGAGTTAAAGATCAGCGGATAATTGCAAAACCTCTTACTACAACCGAGGCATTTATTTCAAGCGCAGTATTAGAGCAACGCTTGGGGTGGGCGCATAACTCTGCAGTGTATCGCCATACATTGTGGTTATTGAATCCTTTTCGTTGGCAATCACAGTCCGTGAGTCTTATTTCACTTATTCAGCAAGAAACCCCTGTTTGGCTCGATCTGCTTAAAGAGTTTGGTTTGGGTGTTAAGTCTCTTGCTCGCTTACAAAACACAATGGTAGAACAGCTACCTGAAAATAGCTTCCCTGTTAGTGTTAATACTCACAGCAAGCAACTACGGTTTCCATGGGAGGATGATTATGTCTCGGTCACCCCTGTGGTCAGTCATGCTATTCAGAGCGAGTTAGAGGCGAGATCGCGAAGTCAGGAAAGTAAGCTCAGTTTTGTGTCTTCATCGCTGCCAAACTCGGCAAGTATCGGGAACCTGTGTGGCAGTTTAGGTGGGCATATGAAAGTCTTAAACTACCCGCTAGACGTCAAACCAGCGCAAGGTGGGACATTAACTGAAAGTCGCAAAAAGAATGGCCACTACTTTGATGACTATCAGGTAACTAACGCTAAAATCTGTCAGGTGTTAAATCATCTAATTGGTTCAGAGCCATCAAAAACACAGAAGCAAAGGGAGAGCGCTCGTAAGGTTAGAAGTAAGATATTGCGAAAGCAGGTAGCCCTGTGGATGCTTCCATTAATTGAGTTAAGAGATATCGTTGACGCTGACCCCAACCAACAGCAATTGGAACATGATGACACTTTAGCTCAAGCCTTTTTAGTGCTACCAGAATCGGGTCTAGGCTCTTTAGCTAGTGAGTTTAATCGCCGCTTACATCTCACGTTTCAGAATAATAAGTATGCCGCAAAGTTTGCTTATCACCCTAAGCTTATGCAGGTCGTCAAAGCCCAAATCATATGGATCCTCGAACAAATCAGTAAACCAAATGGCAATGAAGATAAGGTAACGGGTGAGCAGTATATCTATTTGTCATCAATGAGGGCGCAAGATGCGGTCGCAATGAGTAGCCCATATATGTGTGGTGTTCCTTCTTTGACGGCTATTTGGGGCTTTATGCACCTCTATCAAAGAGAGTTTAATAAGTTAGTTAATTGTGACTCCCCGTTTGAGTTTTCGAGTTTCTCTTTTTATGTTCGAAGCGAGAACATTCAACAGACAGCGAAACTTACCGAACCTAACTCTGTCGCCAAAGCTAGAACGATTTCGAACGCTAAACGGCCAACCATTCGTAGTGAAGGATTGGCGGACCTAGAAATAGATTTAGTTATTAGAGTTCATAGTGATAGTAGAATATCAGACTTTAAATCAGCTCTTAAAACGGCACTTCCCGTTGCTTTCGCCGGAGGGGGGCTATACCAACCACAACTATCGGCGCAGATTGAGTGGCTTAGAACCTTTACTAGCAGGAGCGAGCTTTTCCATGTTTTGAAAGGGTTACCAGCATACGGGCGATGGTTATATCCAAGTGAGAGCCAGCCGAGTAGCTTTGATGAACTAGAGTGTTTAATAACGAAAGACGCTGATAATTTGCCGGTTTCGATTGGCTACCATTTGTTAGAACGTCCAACTAAACGGTGCAACTCGATCACCGATTGTCACGCCTATGCAGAAAATGCGATAGGGTTAGCTAAGAAAGTAAATCCGATAGAAGTACGTTTTAGTGGAAGAGATCACTTTTTCAACCATGCCTTTTGGTCGATAGAATGCAGTAGCGAAACTATTCTTATAAAAAACTATAGGGATTAATCGTTTATGGAACTTTGCACTCAGCTGAACTACGTTCGATCACTCTCTGCTGGCAAAGCATATTTCTACTATCTATCTAAAAGTGGTGAGATGTGCCCCCTTGAAATTGATAGGACTAGGTTGCGCGCACCAAAAGGTGGTTATGCAGAAGCATATAAAGGGGGCAAATTCGTAGAAAAGAATGTTGCTCCACAAGACTTAGCATACTCCAACCCTCAGTTCATCGAAGAGTGTTATGTCAAACCTGGTGTTGATGATATCTACTGTGCATTCCCTCTTCGAATTCGAGCTAACTCTCTAACTCCAGATACCTGTAGTGATGATGAAGTGCGCTCTAAACTTTTGTTACTGGCTAAAACATATGAAGAGCTCAATGGGTATCAGGAACTTGCTCTACGATACGCGAAGAACATTCTGCTTGGTACTTGGCTTTGGAGAAACAGAGAGTGTCGAACATTGTCGATAGAGGTGACCACCAGTGATTCACAAACCTTGATTGTCGAGAATGTAACAAGGCTTTCTTGGTATGGTCATTGGGATGAAGCTTCATCGGAATGCCTAGAAAAACTTACAACTTATTTGACGCGAGCCCTGTCTGACCCAACCGAATATTTCTACATGGATGTTAAAGCTAAAATTGGAGTCGGTTGGGGGGATGAGGTTTACCCAAGCCAAGAGTTCTTGGATGATCGAGAAGATGGTGCTCCTACTAAGCAGTTAGCTACCGTAGAATTATTGAACGGAGAAGAAACTGTTGCTTTTCATGGTCAGAAAATTGGTGCAGCATTGCAATCGATTGACGATTGGTGGCATGAAGAAGCAGATAAACCATTAAGAGTGAACGAATATGGGGCAGATCGAGAATACGTTATAGCAAGGCGACATGTTTCCCATGGAAATGACTTTTACCAATTAGTCAGAAATACAGAGAATTGGATTGAGACAATGACAGCTTCACAGACCATCCCAAATGAAGTGCACTTTATTATGTCGGTCTTGATCAAGGGTGGTCTCTTCAATTGCTCCAAAGCGAAGTAAGGATGACTATGACGAAGCGTTACTACTTCTACATACGTTATACCCCTGTTCAAGCCGACTGTGAGCTGTTAGCAGGGCGTTGTATATCTCAAATGCATCTGTTTATGGTCAATAACCGACAAGCCATCAATAAAATAGGCGTGAGCTTCCCTGATTGGAATGAATCTACGGTTGGTCAAACCATAGCCTTTGTTGCGGAAGATAAAGAGATGATGACTGGACTCTCTTTTCAGCCCTATTTTTCTTTGATGGTAAATGAAGGTTTATTTGAGATTTCCAGCGTATGTGAGGTACCAGACAATGCTTTAGAGGTGAGGTTTACCCGTAATCAAACGATTGGGAAAAGCTTTCTGGGTTCCAAGAAACGTCGAATTAAACGTAGCATGGCGAGAGCCGAACTACTTGATGCTGGAACATCATTACCAGTCACTAATGAAGAGCGTGTCGTCGATAGCTTCCATCGAATACCAATCTCCAGCGGTTCATCTGGGGAAGATTATATGTTGTTTGTACAAAAGGAGTTTGTCGGTGAGCGCGGTGCAGCAAACTTTAATAGCTATGGTTTAGCCAGCAATCAAGAAAGAAAAGGCACGGTACCTGAGTTACGTTTTTGACCCTTTCTCTAAAGCTGTTTTTTAGATAAATAAAAACAAGCACTTACAAAAGCACGAAGAAAAAGGTTATTTTGATGAATTGTGACTTTAAGCACGCAGAATCAGATGGTTAGAGACTATATTCTACAGTGTCCTGCCGCATAGGCAGCTAAGAATTTTCAAGTGTTGAGTACCCCTTTTCTACTACCCGTGTCCTGCCGCATAGGCAGCTAAGAATAGGTCAGGAAGAAAGCAACCGACCTGCTGAACAAGCAGTTAGAAGCAAAACCATCAAGTTTAGGCTTGATGGTTTTTTATAATCGGCTTTATTCATTACATTTTGTGATAGCAAAATTACAGCTAGCACGTTTCTGCCCCATTGTTTGTCAGCCAAAGAATTAGGGCGCTTCTTTCTGGCGTTGTATAGACCTAATTTTTCTAATCAAAGTGATGATAGTTTGGGGTCTTCTTTAAAGTGAAGTCCGTTGAGCTCTTCTTACTAGATTAGTTTTAACTGATTAGTGTCAGTTATCTTTAATAGAACCGAAACTATTGGGATTTTCTAACTCCAATATGCCATTACATTAATTGAGTCGGCTAGAACTTATCTTTATCTGAATTCACAGGTACTTAATATCTCGACAAGACATTCGAAGTCGCTAATAGCAAAAAATACCAGTGATGCGATGCAGGCTTAAGTTTCAATATAATCAGGCAGTGAGAGGAAAGCTGGTGCACCAGAAATACCGTTGTCGACAATTTTTTTACACATCAATTGCAATACTAACCCTACCTCAGAATTGTGAAAGTCTGTTCCATTTTATTCACTAGTTCTGAAATAGCTAAATTCCTATGTCCATAAGAAATATCACCAGGTTTATCATTGATGATGTTAATAAAAAAATTGCCTACGTACCGCATTCCGATGCATATGACAACACTCGTTATATTATGTGCTGTATATTTTGGTACTGTGATGAATTATCCCGTACTGAAAACTATTTTTAATTTGAGTTCAGACGTTTCTAATCCTGTCTTCCCTTATACCGCGCCGGTGTTACTGACCTGTGCATTTATTATTATTTTCTCAGCATTTTCTTGGTCTTACATTTTTAAGCCGTTTATGTTTTTTGTGCTATTTACCTCTGCTGTCGCATTGTACGCGGCGTTAAATTTTCAGACCATGTTTGATTCCACTATGATGGAAAGTGTGTTTGAAACTAACTCATCTGAAGCCTTTTTCTACCTCAATTATACGACAGCCTTTTATTTATTCGCTTTTGGTGTCGTACCTTGTGGCTTCATAGCCGCCGTTCGTATAACACCGTTTCAAAATTGGAAACATGCTCTTCTCTCCAGAGTTGGTCTTGTTCTAGTCGCTGTCGTTGGTATTGGTCTTATTGCAGAGACTTGTTACAAAGATTACGCCTCAGTAGGCCGCAATAATAGTTACTTAAACAAAATGATTAATCCTGCCCACATCTACAATGGCGCGAAATACCTTAAGAAAACCTATTTCGAAACTAAACTGGCTTACCAAACGTTAGGTACAGATGCGAAGGTGGTTGAAGTTGCTAACGGAAAACCAACGTTGATGGTCGTCGTCTTAGGTGAGACTGCACGAGCAATGAACTTTGCTTATAACGGATATGATCGAGATACCAATCCGTACACGAGAGATATGGACTTAATTGCTTTTCAGGACGTCTCATCGTGTGGCACTTACACAGCTTTGTCCGTTCCGTGTATGTTCTCCCATATGACTCGCAATTCTTTCAATAAACCCCGCGCAGCTGCTCAGGATAACGTACTCAACGTACTTCAACACGCAGGAGTTGATGTCATGTGGATTGATAATGACGGTGGCGATAAAGGTGTCGCTCAAAATCTAACTTACATTTCCATCGATGCATCGCTTAAAAATGACAATTGCAACGGTCCAACTTGTTTTGATGTTGCGATGCTTAAAGATGCCAAACAGTTTATCGATGATGGCTCTCGTAACAAGTTGTTGGTTTTGCATACGATAGGTAGCCATGGCCCGACTTACTGGCAGCGTTACCCTAATGCTCAAGCACCGTTCCAACCTGCTTGTAATCGTAGCGACATTGAAAACTGTAACGACAAGCAAATCGTTAATGTTTACGACAATACACTGGTGTATACCGACTATGTACTATCCCAAGTGATTGATGAACTGAAAAGCGTGTCGAACGACTATAACGTCATGATGACCTATATCTCTGATCATGGTGAATCACTGGGTGAAGGTGGGCTGTATTTGCACGGTACACCTTATGCGATAGCACCGAAGGAGCAAACACAAGTGCCTTGGTTAATGTGGATGCCAGAAGAGTATGCTCAGCAAAAAGGGCTAAGTACTCAATGTCTTAAAGAAAAAGCACAGAAATACACATTATCACACGACAACTTATTTCATAGCTTGCTTGGAGTGTATGGTGTTCAGACAGAAGTTCAAGATTCAGAACTGGATATCACATACAGCTGCCGCTTAGATTCATAACCATTTTATAGAGTACCGTAAACATGCAACAAGAAATTATCATTAAACGTGAAGGTATTCATCGTATTATTTATACCTTTGTCCATAGCTTTAACGGCTTCAAATGGCTTTGTAAAAACGAAGCTGCCTTCCAACAAGAACTAATGCTTTTTGTACCTCTATCTGCGTTTGCATTTTGGCTGGATTTACCCGCGATGCATACCTTATTAATTATGTTGGGCATGGTATCAGTGCTGTTTGCCGAAATGGTGAATACCGCAATTGAGGCAGTGGTTGACCGAGTAGGGTTGGAGTATCACACGTTATCTGGCGTAGCTAAGAACATTGGTTCCGCTCTAGTACTATTGAGCATGATTTGTTCTCTGGCTATTTGGGGAACGGTTCTATGGTTGCGCTAATTTCAACGCAGAGCAATGACGATTCAAAACTAAAAATGGGCACATTACTGCCGGTGCTGTGCTTTGCTTTGATTGATTTGATATTGTTAAGTGCTTCGCGATTGATGCTTTCGTTATGGCAGAGTGAGCGTGCGTTTGCCTCTGTTGATTATGGCCAAATTTTTCTCGGTGGTTTTCGCATTGATATTTCGGCAGTGTGTTATTTGCTAGTACCAGCATTGTTGCTGATAATGCTGGCAACATTGCTAAAAGCGACTCACTACCTTCGCCTACCTCTAAAAGTTTACTTAGTGGGTGGCTGCATGTTGTTTTTGTTCTTTGAACTGATTACTCCCACGTTCATTCTCGAATATGACTTGCGTCCAAACCGATTGTTTATCGATTATCTGGTCTACCCAAAAGAAGTCTTTTCGATGCTGATTTCGGGTTACAAAATAGAAATTTTAGTCACCATAGCAGGGCTATTCATCGCAGCCCGATTGTTGAGTAAAGTGTTCGATATTGTTTGGCCTACAGAGACCAAAGGGGCGCTTATACAGCAATTGGCGATGCAACTAGCTATTGCGTGCCTTCTTATTCTAGGTGCCCGTGGTACATTAGAACATCGCCCGATAAACCCGGCATTGGTGGCATTTTCAACGGATCACTTGTTAAATGATCTCAGTTTAAATTCTGCTTATTCAGTTGCATTTGCGTGGAAACAAGCAAAAAGTGAAATGTCGAGTGCTGAATTTTATGGTGCTCTCGGGCAAGATGAGCTGCTTGATCAAGTTCGCAGCACTTTACAAAACCCATATGCTGAGTTCTCTTATCCTCTTCTTCCAACGAAAACGATGCATACCTCTAGTTTTCCTAATCGTAAGAAAAATTTAGTTATTTTGCTGCAAGAAAGCTTAGGAGCGAGATACGTAGGAAAGCTGGGAGGATTGCCACTAACGCCTAATCTAGACAAAATCATGGATGAGGGATGGAACTTTACCCACTTATACGCGACAGGTACCCGTTCTGTTAGAGGGATTGAAGCTGTCGTGACTGGGTTTACCCCAACCCCGGCACGCTCTGTTGTTAAGCTAGGCAAATCTCAGCAAAACTTTTTTACTTTAGCTAGTTTTCTTGGTGAGCAGGGATACAACACACAGTTCATTTACGGCGGTGAAGCGCATTTCGATAATATGAAGACATTCTTTTTAGGTAATGGTTTTCAAGATATTGTTCAAGGCAGTGATTTCGACAAAATAGATTTTAACGGCTCTTGGGGCGCATCTGACGAAGATTTGTATGATCAAGCGAATAAAGAATTCACCGAGCTACATAAACAAGGTAAGCCATTCTTTAGCCTTGTATTTACTTCGTCGAATCATTCTCCGTACGATTATCCAGATGGAAAAATTTCACAGTACGACAGTCAAAAACAAACTCGTAATAATGCCGCTAAATATTCTGATTATGCTTTGGGACAATTTGTTGAAAAGGCAAAACAATCGGAATACTGGAAAGATACGATATTCGTGGTTGTAGCTGATCATGATTCCCGTGTGTCTGGTGCGAGTTTAGTCCCCGTTGGTCACTTCCATATCCCTGCTGTTATTTTTGGCAACGATGTGGAGCATCGAGAGGATGCTCGGCTAGCTAGCCAGCTTGATCTTGCCCCAACACTCCTGTCATTGATAGGAGCTTCCGGAGAGCACCCAATGCTGGGTAACGACTTCACTAAGCCATTAGATGATTCTCAATTGAGAGCAATGCTGCAATATGATAAGAACTTTGCGTATATTAAAAATGGCAAGGCGGTAATTTTTCAACCTGATAAAACACCAAAAACTTTCTTGGTAGATGGTAAAAAACTTATCGCGACTCAGCTTGATCAAGCTCTGACCAAGGAAGCGCATGCCTATGCTAATTTTGGCAGTATGGCTTATAAAAAGGGATGGTATTCCCATGCTAATAACTAACTAATAGTGAATTTAGATAGTGATTCATTTTTGACCCGAACAAAAGCTTCGGGTCAAATTTTTTAAAGGCTATGTTCCCTTTAACTGTTGTTATACTTAAAGTAGGCAACGATTGGAGGGAACTCCTATGCTTCAGTCACAGTTCCACAAGCTTATAAAACTGCTACCCAAGCTCACCGATAATCAATCTGTACTACTCGAACAATTCTTGAGAGGGGTTGAACCTGTCTCGCAAGTCATTCGTGAACTTGAACAAAGAGTCGTTGACTCCCCTGAATGCCCTCACTGCCATAGTTCACTCATAAATCGCCATGGCAAGGTTAATGATATGCAGCGATATCGCTGCAAAAACTGCCTAAAAACATTTGTCGCTACGACAGGTACGCCTCTTGCTCGATTGCGTTACAAAGAACAATGGGTTAACTACATGAAGTGTATGCTTGATAGTAAAGTGCTGCGTGTCAGTGCTAAAGAGTGTGGTATCAACCTGAAAACATCATTTCGCTGGCGTCATCGCTTCCTTGAATTCCCTGCAACGCTAAACGCATCAAAGCTTGAGGGGATCATTGAAGCAGATGAAACTCTATTTCCGTACTCTGAAAAAGGCTCAAAAAAGCTAACACGTAAACCAAGAAAACGAGGAATGAGAGCGCATAAGCGTGGTCGCTCTAAGGAGGATTGGGTTCCAGTTTTAACGGTCAGAGACCGAGGTAAGCACACGTTTGAGTCAATCTTGCCTGATGTAAAAGAAGAAACACTAGCCAAAGAGTTAGCAGGCAAGCTAGAAAAAGATAGTGTGCTCTGTACTGATGGCCATAAGTCTTACATTAGTTTATGCCTTAACAATGACTTAGTGCATAAGCAACTCAATATATCCGCAGGATTAAAGGTCATTGACCGAGTTTTTCATGTTCAAAATGTGAATGCTTATCACAGTCGCACCAAAGAATGGATGAAGCGATTCCATGGAGTAGCAACGAAGTACCTAGATCATTACCTTGGTTGGCACCGTTACATGGAAGTTACTGAAGAACTTAATGAAAACAGGATGTTAAGTCTTCAGCAACAATTAAAGGGAACATAGCCTTTTTAAAAGACCATTCCTATCTCTACGTGTAATGATGATCTGCGATTGTCTTCGGTCTTTCAAAATCACTGAGAACTAAGCATATAACTATCCGATATGCATAAGATAAAGAACGAGCTGATATGAAAAAAGTGTTAATAGTAGAAGACAATAGAGAAGTTGCTGGGATCTTGTTTGACTACTTCGAAAGTGAAAAAATTGAACTTGATTATGCCGACAATGGAGAGCTCGGTCTTAAACTCGCTTTAGAAATAGAATTTGATGCCATCATCCTGGATCTTATGCTTCCACGCATGGACGGTTTAACGGTCTGTGAGAAGCTTAGAGAGGCTGGGAATGAAACTCCAGTGCTGATGTTAACTGCATTGGATAGCCGGAATGATATATTAAATGGCTTCAAATATGGAGCAGACGATTACTTAACTAAACCGTTCGATCTCGACATTCTAGGCGCTCGATTAGAAGCGTTAATCAAACGCTACCGACGCACAGTGACAGAAACGCACTTAGAGTTTGGTAACTTACATATCGATCAGAAGACCCATAAAGCTTATCGTGAAGGTATTGCGCTTAATTTAAACCCAACGACCTACTCAATATTAGAGTTACTTTGCCAACGTGCTCCTGATATTGTCACGCGCAATGAGATTACGAGTATGCTTTGGCAAGACAATGAGCCCAGTAATGACATATTGCGCAGTCATATCTATCAGTTGCGAGTTCAGTTAGATAAGCCATTTGCTACCTCCATGTTGATTACGGTTCCCAAAGTGGGTTTTCGATTGGGGAAAGCATAATGAAGCAATCTAATTTTACCAGCACTCGCACCCTAACGAGTCAATTGGCGATATTTTTTACGATTGTCGCCCTCGTAATGGGGTTAGTCAGCTACACGATTTTTTTTGCTGCCTTAAATTGGTCTGAAGATAGAGTTGGGGAGCGCCGTATTGAACTAGATAAGAATGAAGCAATACAGCGATTTATTGATGGAGAAAATGGTGAAATCTCCATAGACGTTCTCACTCATGCTTATAATGATATCAGTTTGGTTCCTTCAAGATTCCATAAGTACTTTGAAGGCAGAGATTATTATGTTGGTGAGGTCGGATATGGAGCCGAATCACTCATGCTTTACTTTAGCTACTACACGAATAATGGAGAAAGAAAACCCGTTATATTGCTATCTGATATCAATCAAATTGAATTTGGTGTATATGAAACAGTGTATGCCAGTCTTATAGTGATCACTAGTATTGCTGGGTTATTGCTTGTCTTCGGACTATTGTTGAATCGTTTAACGCAACGCTTGATAACTCCCATTAATCATTTGATAGAGCAATTAACTGAACAAAGCGGTAATAGCGCTCATGTGTTTGATATTCCTACAGGTGGTGCCAGTGAATTTCAGATTTTAGCGGATCAGCTCAATCAATATCGTCATGACATTCATAGTTTGTTAAAGCGTGAACAGGCATTTGCCCGATATGCCAGCCATGAACTGAGAACACCGTTAACCATAGTAAAAGGCGCGAGTAACTTGTTAGAACGAAAGGTGTCTGACGATTTCCAAAAGAGGCAGGTCGTTCGTATAAATGAAGCCACGTTACAGATGACCACGATGGTTGATGCATTGTTAGGACTTGTGCGCTATGAACGCAGTGAAGATGAAACTGTTGAGAGAAAGGTAAGCCAAGACGAGTTTGAGAACATCATTGAGCTCAACAGTGCTCAGGCAAAAGATAAAAATATCGATGTTGAACTGACGTTTATCCAAAGCCCATCGATCAAAGCAGCGCCAGCCGTGCTTAATATGGTGGTAGGAAACTTATTGAGGAACGCAATTGCCGCAACTCCGGAGGGAACAATAACCCTAGAAGTATCCGCAGACTCATTAATTATTCGGGATAATGGTTCGGGTCTAAATGAAGTGCCTAACCAAGATGGACATGGGTTAGGGTTACTAATCGTTGAAGATTTATGTCGAAGATATCAATGGAGCTTCTCTATTCGTAACCGCTCTACTTCGGGTTGTGAAGCATTGATAACTTTTTAGTAATCTTTTTTGTTCAAGGCCAGAACGTTTGGTTTGTAGAGTGTCCATACTTAAAGTTATCCGTATTTTGCTAATTTAAGTGATTACTCTAAGAAGGTTCTGTCCATCTTCGAGTCAGCTTGGTCTGAGCTGACTCATTTGTGCCCCAAAACAATTCAGATCAAAAGTTCTCGCTCACTTAGTTCACAGTACTTTCCCCTATCAAAAGTTATCCGAAGGAGTTTGGGTAGCAGCATTTTTCTGAAATTATAAGGCATCATGCAATCTAACCTCCGTTAACTTTCATTAACCTATTGATTACACGTTGATGTGGTATTAAAAAGGTTGCATCATAGGAATATGAAAGACGGCTAAAAGCCGCATAGAAAGCGTTATACGCTTTTTGAGGGAATTATGATTCAGAGTATCTATGATCAGATGTGGCAAAGGTTTGAGCAGGCGACAGTTCAGAATGATTATGAGTTAGACGCTCATTTACTAGACACTACTAGTGATACTCGTAGGGGTATCACAGCTTTAGCATACTTAAAGCAGGGTAATAGTGCTGTCCTCAATGAAATCATCAAATTTCAGCAAGCAGTGCGAGAAATTGAACCTAATCAGTATTATCATCCGCTTGATGAGCTTCACCTTACTGTTTTATCGGTCATTTCATGCGTTCCAAAATTCGATCTAAACGAAATCAATATTCAGGCGTATGCTGATATATTCATTTCGGTATTGAAAACAACACAACTGATAGAAATAAAATATCATGGTGTTAGTGCATCTCCCAATTGTATTGTGCTTCAAGGTTTTCCTACCAGTAACGCTTTAGAGCAGTTCAGAAATAACCTTAGGACTCAACTAAGTGACGCAGGGTTAAGGGTAACTTTTGATAGTCGTTATAAATTGGTCACAGCTCATAGTTCTCTTATTCGTTTTAAGCTCCCAATTAGTGATGGTCAGCAACTTTTAGCGTTGTGTCAGCAGTATCGAAATTATGATTTTGGTAGCTTCGTTTTGAAAGACTTTGAGTTGGTGTTTAACAATTGGTATCAAAACTTGGTCGTCACTAAATGTCTGGCTAAGGGTTCAGTGGCAGACCAACCACGCGTATAACAAGTGTTTAAGGTTTCAAGATACTTTATCTAATCTCAGATAAGCGCGTTAGAGTCATTAATCTAACGCGTTTATGTCCAAAAGTTTGTTACATACATGTCCACTATGTTGTCCACTATGTCCTCGAGGGACTGATTATAATGTGGTAATTTTACAACGTTGAACTTAAATCGTTAGCTAAATATGCAAGCTTTTGATGCAATTTTATGCGAACTTATGCTGCAAATAGTTTTGTAGCTGTTTGAAAGCTAGTTCGGACTATGCTAACTTACTTTGCAGGCATCACCTTGAAAGCCCTGCGTTGATCGCAGGGCTTTTTCGTTTCTGCTGCCTCTTTTGGCTTTGTCTGCTTTAATCTATAATCACGTTCGCTTTGTATCCAAGCCTCGTGAAGACTGCTTGTGTAACATTCGTCAAATAATCATTGTCACCCAGGATATTGTAATGATTTCAAAAAACCAATTAAAACTGCTTCGTGCTTTGGGTCAAAAGAAACAGCGTAAAGCACATGGCTTATTCCTTGTTCAGGGTGAAAAGAATGTGTTGGAGTTAGCGAGCAGTCCGCTGAGAGTCAAACACATTTTTGCTACATCGGAGTTCTTACAACACAACTCTCAAAAGCTGAGTGGTTTCGATTGTATTCAAGCGTCTTTAGACGAGCTAACGAAAGCGAGCACTCTAGTAAGCAATAACGCGGCAATAGCGGTCGTTGAGATTCCCAATGTCAAAGAGCCACCAACCAAAGGGTTGATGATCGCGCTTGATGGTGTTTCTGACCCAGGCAATTTAGGTACGATCATCCGCGTTGCAGATTGGTATGGGGTCGAACACATTGTTGCGAGTACAGATTGTGCTGACCCATATAACCCTAAAACCATCAGTGCCACCATGGGAAGTTTTGGCCGCGTACAAGTGAGCCAAGTGGATTTGCCCAGTTACTTACAGCAAGCTCAGTTGCCTGTGTATGGCGCGTTTTTGGAAGGGGAGAGTGTACATAACACTGAATTCTCAGCAGAAGGTATCCTGTTAATGGGCAGCGAATCCCACGGCGTGCGCGAAGACGCCGCGAAATTTGTAACGAATAAGATTACTATTCCAGCATTCGGTGGTGCGGAATCACTCAACGTGGCGATGGCCACGGGCATTATTCTAGATAATATGCGCCGCCAGCACACTTAGATTAATCCAGCGAGTTGAATAACAAAAAAAGCCAGTCGTGTTGACTGGCTTTTTTGTATTTTGCACTTACCTAATGAATGTTTCTGCTTTTATTTTACTGACTTTGAAGGGGACAAATAGGCAACTAGTTCTTTTGTCACCATTTAATAAATGATTTTGGATAGAGATCAATAGTCTGCATCTATGAATAAAATTACTCATTTCCATTTAGTAAATTCAGAAAATTAGGCGACACTTACCTAAAGGCCGCAATAAAAATGCCGCTAAGGAGATAAGAATGCATTCATTAAAAGTAAAAGATTACATGACGTTACAAGCGGTGACCTTTACTAAAAATATGTCACTCACGGCTGCTTTGAACAAGGTAATGCAAAGTGTAACACTAGGTGGTCCCGTCATTGATGAGAACAAAAAGGTTGTTGGATTCTTATCAGAGCAAGATTTGTTAGATAAGTTGGTGAAAGCGAGTTATTACTGCCAAGACACGCATACAGTAGAGGAATGTATGCATGATGATGTTTTGTCGGTGTCGCCGGAAATGTCGATTATTGAGTTGGCGGATATGATGAAAGTCGGTAAGCCTAAAATGTACCCAGTTGTGGATGATAAAGGGAAGCTGGTTGGGGTCATCACTAGGCGAGATGTATTGAGAGCGATTGGAATAACGTTCAGTGATTGTTTCAAACACCCTGTTTAGTTGGCAGCCATGTTCTATCGATAAAGACGCTTCGGCGTCTTTTTTTGTATTCACCAACAACAATAATAACTTTTCATCAAAAAAAACTTGACCTTGGAGCTGACTCTAAGGTTTATCCTTGGTCACAGGTACAAAGCCTATACCAGTAAGGAAAATAAATTATGTGTACAAAACATCAAGGTTGCCAATCTCGAAAAATCAAAACTGCGGTGCCCTTTAGTGCGAGCGAGTCGTGCTGTGCACCAGTCAAATCTTCACTCAACATTTCTCAAGCAGGCGTAGAAGTGTCCGACAGTTCCTGTTGCAGTGAAGAGAGCTGTAGCGCCGACCCAGGCGAGGAAGAAGAGCCCTCGAGGGAGAATTATTCCCCAATTCGCAATTCGTGGCTTGTGTCAGGTATGGATTGCCCTTCATGTGCGCAAAAACTTGAGAAAGCCATTACGTCTTTGAAAGGTGTTAGCCAAGCCAAAGTCCTGTTTGCAACAGAAAAACTGGTCGTCGATTTTGATGATCATAAACTGACATCTGCGATTGAACATACAGCACAACAAACGGGTTTTCCGCTTTCTTCATTAGGTGTTCCAAAACCAAATACAGCGGTTAAAGGCTGGCGTGGGATCGTAAAAAATAACATCCAAATTCTCTCAATTTCTGGCGCGATGGCTGTCGCGGCGGTAATTTCTAAGATCGATCCGCAAATAAGCGCTTGGTTATTCACTTTGACGTGCTTGTTTGGTTTATACCCGATTGCAATGAAAGCGATTAAGTTGGCTCGTAGCGGTACGCCATTTGCGATTGAAACATTAATGAGTGTAGCGGCGCTTGGTGCGTTATATCTTGGTGAAACCGCTGAGGCGGCGATGGTGCTGCTGCTGTTCCTTATTGGTGAAAAGTTAGAAGCGCACGCATCATCTCGCGCTCGAAGTGGCGTTCAAGCACTGATGGATTTGGTTCCAGAAAACTCGACCGTAATTGTCGATGGAGAACGAAAACAAGTACCGGCTGCACAACTTGAACCTAGAGATATCATAGAAATCGCACCGGGTGGGCGTTTACCCGCCGATGGTGTGTTAACAAGCGCGTTTGCAAGCTTTGACGAAAGTGCCTTGACTGGTGAGTCAGTGCCAGTAGATCACGAAAAGGGCAGCAAAATTATGGCGGGTGCTGTTGTCGTCGACAAAGTGGTTCAGGTGGAAGTCACTTCTCGTCAAGGTGAAAACGCGATTGACCGGATCCTTCATTTGATTGAAGAAGCAGAGTCTCGTAAGGCGCCACTGGAACGTTTCTTAGATAAATTTAGTCGCTGGTACACACCATTTATGATGTTGGTATCACTGGCCGTCATCATTACGCCACCTTTGCTGTTCGCCCAACCATGGGAAACATGGATTTACCGAGGTTTGGCCTTATTGCTAATTGCTTGTCCGTGTGCGTTAGTTATTTCAACACCGGCCGCGATTACGTCTGGTTTAGCTGCAGGAGCGAAGCGCGGAGCGTTAATCAAAGGGGGAGCTGCATTAGAACTACTTGGTAGAGTTGAATCTGTCGCGTTCGATAAAACAGGCACCTTAACTCAAGGTAAACCTCAAGTGACCGATGTGTTGGCTTTTGAAGTGAGCGAAGAGACGTTACTGAGTCTCACTGCATCTATTGAAGTCGGAGCCAGTCACCCTCTTGCCGTCTCGCTAGTGAACAAAGTAAAGGCGCATGGAATAAGCATTCCGGAGGCGACAGATAAAACCACGCAAGTCGGTTCTGGAATTACAGGGTACGTAGACGGAAAACTTGTTCAAATTAGCGCGCCTTCAAAAGTCAACTTCTCATTGTCTCAAGCAACAGAAGAGCACGTTGTTGAGTTAGAGCAACAAGGAAAGACGGTGGTCATCGTACGTTACGACGACCAAGTTATCGGCATAATTGCATGGCAGGACACCTTACGTCAGGACGCTCAAGAGGCGATTGCAATCCTTCGGGAGCTTGGGGTGACTTCCGTGATGTTAACTGGCGATAACCCGCGTAGTGCGCAAGCCATAGCTAACCAAATTGGTTTGGATTATCAAGCCAGTCTGCTACCGGCGGATAAAGTGCGTTACGTTGAGGCGTTATCTAAACAACACATTGTCGCTATGGTTGGTGATGGTATTAATGATGCGCCAGCGATGAAAGCGTCTAGCATAGGAATTGCCATGGGAGGCGGTACTGACGTTGCGCTAGAAACTGCAGATGCGGCGTTAACACACAACCGATTAGTCGAATTGCCTGCAATGATAGAGTTATCGCGCGCGACATTGAATAATATTCGTCAGAACGTCGCATTGGCACTTGGCTTGAAAGGAGTATTCTTGGTAACCAGCTTACTGGGCATCACTGGATTGTGGGTGGCGGTTCTGGCCGATAGTGGTGCCACCGCGCTAGTGACCTTGAACGCGTTGCGACTGCTTCGCTTTGAATCCAAGCAAATAAAGTAAGTTATCGAGTGGGATAACCCGCCTGAGGCATAGGCATGCGTTGCCTCGGGCTTTATTCTTAAACAACGTTGAGATGTTTGGTTCTATGAGAAGAGTTAGTTTTGATAATCACCTATTATTATGCAACGGGATGAGATTTCGAGTTAAAAGTGTGATGAAGTCTGTTTTTACTTGAAATTGCGATTTTATTACATTTTCTCATTGTGATTTTGATCACTCTATATCAATGAAAGGTTCGCTACAGTGCATCTGTACCCAATAACTGATTAATGAGCTTATTGTTTATAAAATAAGCCACAACAAGGAGCGACTTATGTCTCAAGCTGTATTCCATTTAGGTGTTACTGAAGCTGATCTTAATGGGGCGACTCTAGCCATTATTCCTGGTGATCCAGCACGCGTGCAAAAAATCGCAGAACAAATGGAGAACCCAGAATTCTTAGCGAGTCAACGTGAATACACGCTTTACCGTGCAGAATTGGACGGTAAACCTGTTGTGGTTTGTTCGACTGGTATTGGTGGTCCATCTACTTCCATTGCTGTAGAAGAGTTGGCGCAACTTGGTGTTCGCACTTTCCTGCGTGTGGGTACAACGGGTGCTATCCAACCACACGTTAATGTTGGCGATATGATCGTGACGACAGGTTCCGTACGTCTTGATGGTGCGAGCCTACACTTTGCTCCAATGGAATTCCCAGCAGTTGCTGACTTTGAAGTGGCAACCGCAATGAAAGCTGCCGTAGAAGAGTCTGGCGCGACGGTTCACATGGGGGTGACTGCATCAAGTGATACTTTCTACCCAGGTCAAGAGCGTTACGATACGTTCTCTGGTCGCGTGGTTAAACGCTTCCAAGGCTCTATGCAAGAGTGGCAAGACATGGGTGTATTAAACTTCGAAATGGAATCTGCAACACTTCTGACCATGTGTGCAAGCTCTGGTTTAAAAGCAGGTTGTGTCGCGGGGGTCATCATCAACCGTACACAAAAAGAGATTCCAGATCATTCAACATTGAAAGAAACGGAAGCTCGTTCAATTAAAGTGGTAGTAGAAGCTGCACGTAAAATGCTTTAACTCGCAATAATTGGCATTTTAAACACACATAAAAAACCAGAGGCTCGCTCGCCTCTGGTTTTTGCTATTAATGGAACAGTGTCGCCTTGTTCTCAAACTTATTTCTTTTTAACCTGAGCGGAGGATAAGTCCGCAAGCTCAGGTTGTTGACATTATTTGAGTGTCACGTGATTCGCTAAATTTCGTCAGAGCCACCCGCATCTTTAAACCAAGCGGTCAGGTGTGTTCTTAAATCCTTCAACTCATCAGGGCCAATGAGCGCCAAACCAAGATCTTCTGCGCGAGTAATGTCGTTATGACGAAGCGGACGAAAGCTGACTAACATGGCACGTGCTTGTAGGCCACCTAGTAGATCCCGCAGCGACTCAAGTTTGTATAAGGTATCATCGCCATCATCACGCATGCCTTTGGTTTTACACTCGATTATATGCAGCTTGTTGTTGACTACCGTGGCCACATCCAATTCATTACGCACTTCGCTTTCACCAAGCTTACGGTAGACTTGTACATTCAATGACCGATCTTGAATGGTCGGCATCGTGTCCTGAATCTGTTTGACGGTGCTGTTAACCAGTGTTTCGAGCCACTCACCGTTTGAAAAACGTCGCGCATCCTCATCTGCAAACGTCAGTATCCCATTCTCATAGGTCGCGATTTGAGCTTCGACTAAATCAGAAATCAGCATGTTGAGCTCACGATAGCCTTGTTGCTTCTCAGATAACGCTACATCCAACTTTTGTTCCTTACGACACGTCGTGGCGAGGTAGTTGAGTGTCGCTAAGCCAGGGCCAAGCTCGAGTGCGTTAGATGCCCAACGTTCACCAAGCTCATACAGCTTTTTATCAAGAAGAGGTGGTAAATCGACATGGTGGAATTCGCCACGAGCACCAAAAATAGTAAGGTAGTCGGAAATTTTAATGTGGTCTTCGACTTGAGTGTCTTCTTTGCCATCAGGATATAGCCAGCAGAGCTTGTCGCTACTTGGTTCGACAACAAATATTGGCCAATGATAAGTGCGGAAAACTTCGTATACAGATAATAATCGGTGACGGAGGCCACCGCTGGCGTTCAGTTTTACGTCTTCGCCGCGTTCGTGTAGATCTTTGGCTAACTTCTGAATCGATTGTTTAATCAAAGAGGTATTTACTGCGGAAGGAATTTCAAAAAATTCCGAGGTGATCTCACGCTGTTCTAATACGGCACTCAGTCGATAAAAAATATGTTTTTGGCTTTTATCTCCGATAAAGACGATATGTGTACTTAAGGTGCGATTGTCTAAAAGAGGAGTGACCAATCTCACTGGGTCTTGGTCGATAATACCAACATGAACAGCCATAGATTTTCCTTTTAATGTGGCCGCTCGAAAGAGGTGTGCAAGGGGATGAGCAAGCCATATTAACCATATGTAGACACGGCCGACAAAAAACAAGGGCGACTTAACAAAAAGTCGCCCTTATACAGTTGGTTGCACTAATTAGTGCACGAAATTATCATTTTTTTATAATTTAAATCGGTGAACCAATTCGTTCTGTTGATGAGCTAAGTGAGTTAATGACTCACTGGTATGTGCAATGCTGGACATCGCTTGGTAGCTTTCATCTGCGATATTATTAATATCTTCGATGTTACGTGCTATGTCTGTTGACGTTTCACTTTGCTCGGCAGCCGCTTGTGAGATATGAGTACTCATTTGGCTGATTTCGATGATTAACGCTTGGATTTCTTCCATCGAGCTATTCGCTTTTGATGCTTGCTCGATAGACATTTCCATATCGCTCATACAACTTTGGATCACTTGGTTAGCTGATTGAGAGCTTGACTGTAAATTACTGATCATCGACTCAATTTCTGTCGTTGATTGGGTGGTTCTTGATGCCAGTACGCGGACTTCATCTGCTACAACCGCAAAACCACGACCTTGTTCACCAGCTCGAGCGGCTTCAATTGCAGCATTCAACGCCAACAGATTTGTTTGTTCGGCGATGTTGCGAATTACATCCAGAATAGAGCCAATTTTACCACTCATTTTTTGCAGGTCAGAAACCGCAGAAACAGATTCATTTAAGCGTGTCTCTAGTTGGTTGATGGTCGAAATATTACTGCTCATCACGTGTCTACCTTCTTCAGAGGCAGATTCTACACGTTGCACCATCTCTAGGGAGCCTTGTGCGCTCTGAGCCACTTCTTGTACCGAGTGCGACATTTCTGTCATGGCGGTTGCCACGTTGGCGGTTTGCTCGCGCTGAGTGCTTAATTTAGATTGCGCCTGAGACGACGTTTTTTCGTTGGTTGAGGCCGTCGAAGAGAGATTGTCTGATGCTTCATTGAGCTTAACCAGAACCTCATGCAAACTGTCTGCTAAAGAGTTGATATGGCCACCAACGCGGCTGAACTCGTTGTTGTAACGAATATCAATGCGTTGAGTCATGTCACCTTCAGTCAGGCTTTCGAGTACTTTTAGAATACGAGTCAGGGGTTCGCGCACACTGTGTGCGATGTGGTAGCCAATAGCGGTAGCCAATAGCACTACAATAACGCCAATCACAATGGCTTTTGTGACATCGGCTGAGTAAATATCACCAGCGTCAGCCAGAGACTGATTCAGCTTATCCGTCGCCGTAGTGGTAAATTGCTCAAGAATTGCCATGGTGGAATCGACTTTATTCGCAAGGTTGGCAATATTATCGTACAACGCTGCTCGTGCATTGAGGTAACTGTTGTGTTGATCTAACACCCCGCCGCGCATACCTACATCTCGCGTAAACTGTTTTACTGAATCACCAAAGGCTTTTTCCAATGCAGGCAGCTGTGCGACCAAGCCACGGAAGGCATAGTTTAAATGCGTCACTGCTTTACGGTTTTTCGTTACAGCTTGCGTCACAAATTCAGGGTCAGAACTGGCTAAAGCGTCTGAGGTGATGACTTCAGCATCCTTCAATTTGATGAAGTAACTTTTTGCTATCACTTTGACTGAAATGCTCGATTGATCCGCAACGTACTCCTTTAGGCCAACAGAGAGTTGAGTGTTGAGCTTTTGGAAGCGACGTGTCGATTTCTGCACGTCTTCTTGCGCAGAGAACATTGCTTCATAGTTGTCCATTGCCTCACGCGCTTCAGTAAAATAGCTCTGTTCCAAAGTTTTGAGTTTTGCAAAAGGTTCGGCAAGAGAAGGATAGATCTGGCTTGCCGTTTCTAGCTGAGTCAATGCGGATTCGAAACGTTGTTGAGATTTAGCAAATTCCTGACGCATTTCGTCCATGCGTTGTTTATTCTCTGTAGTCAGGAAGTCTTTAAAAGATTTGTCGGCAGAAAGCAGCTCAACGCTGGTTTGGTTAGATAGTGATACGAGCGGTAAAGACGATTTAGAAACGGTTTCGAATTTACCATAAATGTTACTCATTCCCCCCATCATGATAGTGATCGTGACAGCAAATAAGATGATGATCAGCGCAAAGCCGGCATACATCCGTTTAATAACTGAACCTCGCATAAGTGAGCTTCCCCTCCCAAAAGTAGACAACATAAATTTCTATTGTCTTAAAAAGTAACAAAATTTACTGGATTGTATTGAGTTTGTGATGCACGTTTTATGACGTATACGACAAAACAAGCTTCGTTATTTAGCGTTTGGTTAATAATGTTAAGTGAACACTGTTTTTATTGAGCTCCGCTTTTGGTTGGCGCATACTAAATGGAATATACCCACCCTTATAAAATGGAGTCCTCATGGCGGAAGAAACTATCTTTAGTAAAATTATTCGTAAGGAAATCCCGGCAGACATTCTTTATCAAGATGATTTAGTCACGGCTTTTCGCGATATTAACCCGCGCACGCCGAGCCATATTCTCATTATTCCTAATAAGTTGATCCCGACAGCGAATGACGTTGAAGTTGAAGATGAGGCAATGATGGGGCGTTTGTTTACCGTGGCTAAAAAGTTAGCCAAAGAGGAAGGCCTTGCCGAAGACGGCTACCGTTTGATCGTTAATTGTAACCCGCACGGTGGCCAAGAGGTTTACCATATTCACATGCACCTATTAGGCGGTCGTCCTCTAGGTCCAATGGTATTGAGCTAAGCTTTAAAAAGTGGGTGGCGTAGTTCATCCACTTCTTATTCCTGTCGAATGACACATTTGTGGAGATAAATGTGAAACTAGGTGTAAAGCTGTTAGGGCTGATGAGCTGGGCTTTAATTGCCTCTGGCTGCGCGAATTTGTCTGCGGGCAATCTGTTTAGCCACTATAGCAACCAGAACCAAGAAGTTTATCAAGCCGTTGTTGCAGGGGAATATGCGAAAGCGAAACAACTTCAATCGAGCGAAGTGGGTGGCGAGATACTTGGCAACTTTGAAAAGGGCCGTATTTCTTTTCTTGCTGAAGATTACCCGACGAGTTTGAAAGCGCTGGAAAATGGTGATCGTGCCGTTCGTGTTCAGCAAGATCGCGCGACTATTTCTGTGTCAGAAACCGCAACGAGCGTCGGCTCTCTCGCAGTGAACGACAATCTCCAAGATTATCATCCCGCCGATTATGAACTTGGCTTTCTGCACCTTTATCTCGGGCTAAACTATTTACAGAAAAACGATTTGGAAGGGGCGCTTGTTGAAGTGCGTCGAGCCAATCAAGTTCAGGAAGCGGCCAGAAAGGCGCGTGAAAAAGAACTAAAAGCAGCAGAAAAAGACCTGAAAAAGCAAGGCATGTCTGCCAATTTAGGTAGTGTGTTGGCGAGCTACCCTGATGCTGGTAAAAAACTAAGCGCAGTACAAAACGGCTATTTGTTCTATCTTTCTGGCTTGTTATATGAAGCGTCACGAGATTTAAACAGTGCTTATGTTGATTACCGACGAGCACTCGCTGTGATGCCAGACAACAAACAAGTTGTTGAAAGCACGTTGTACGCCGCTAAGAAACTAGGCATGCGTGAAGACTTACGTATTCTGGAAAAGCGGTATGGCAAAGCACCTTCTGGGTTAACTCAGTCTCAAGGTCGAGTCATCGTCATTTATGAACAAGGCGTTGTGGAGGCTTTGAAAGGTTGGCGTATTGATCTACCGATTTACGACAGTCGAGATAACGGAGCTATTTATTCGTTAGCACTTCCTTATTATCCGAATCGGGGCGCTCAACGCTTTAATGACTTGGTTTTAAATGGTCAGGCATTGCCTTCCAGTACGCTGACTGATGTTAATGCGATGGCGCAAAATGATCTCCATGAGCGCCTGACAACGATGGTGATTCGTCAAGCCCTTCGTGTTTGGGCAAAAGATCGAATCCGAAAAGAGGCAGCAAAAAAAGGCGATGATGTGGGCAACATACTTTTTAACGTATGGAACACATTGACCGAGCAGCCAGATACGAGAAGTTGGCAAACGTTGCCTGCGCAAGTCAAAACGGCTTCACAAGTCGTGAAACCGGGAACACAAAGTTTAAACTTGGGTGATCAAACCTATCAGTTTGAAGTGCCTGCACAGCAGACTACATTGGTATGGGTATCCCGTCAGGGAGCACACTCAACCGTGTGGCATAAACAGCTAGGGAGACTGTAATGAAAGCATGGCTTATTGGCTTAATAATGGTCATTGGTTTGGGCGGGTGCGCAGCAAATACTGCAGGCGTCCGAATTGATGGTCAAACGCAAAAAGTATTTTTTAATGATAACGTTTTGGGTAGTCGCTTATTAGTTGACAACATCACCACCACTTACGTTGATGATCGTCCACGTGGGGTGGTGCAACTAAGCAGTAACTATAAAGGTGACCAGCATATTCTTTACCGCTTCTATTGGTATGACAACAATGGGTTGGAAGTGAATACCCAGCTTGGTCCGTGGCGAAAAATGATTGTACGAGGATTTGAGCAAGTCACGTTGTCTGAAGTGACTGTAAATCCAAATGGCACACAATTTCGTCTTCAAATTAGAGAAGCACAAGATAATTAGGTCAACACGCCTTTAATAAACTTACGGCTCTGCCGCAGCTGCCGCGCTAACGATGCGCTGGTATTGAACAACTAAGGAACTCTCATGAAAAAAAGTATTATTGCTCTTTTAGGTCTTGCCGTCATTTTAGGTGGCTGTTCTAACAAAGTCTCTTACGGCGATGCGCAAGCAACAGAAACCACGACTATCGATTTTGGCTCAACAGATTTACAAACCATTGCAGCTGAAATGGTTGATAGCATGATGATGTCGGGTTCTGTCGCGGCAATTACTCGTGACCAACGTCCTATCGTTTTTGTTGAGCGCATTAAGAACAAAACCAGTGAGCATATTGATACGGAGTCTATCACTGACACTATTTCAACGAAGATGTTGAATTCAGGTAAATTTCGTTTTGTTGATATGGGACGAGTGGAGTCTGTGCGAGAACAACTTAACTTCCAAAACACGGATGAGTTAGTCAACCAAAGTACTGCAATTCAGTTTGGTAAAATGGTCGGTGCTCAGTACATGCTTTACGGCAACTTATCAAGCATCGTAAAAAATGCGGGTAGCGATAAAGACGTATACTATAAGATGACAATGCGCCTAATGGACTTAGAAACAGGTCTGATTGAATGGGCAGATGAAACGGAAATCCGTAAAGCGCAATCGAAGAGCCTATTTGGTCTTTAATCGATAACGAGGGAGAAGTCATCAATGGCATGGTTTTCTTGGCAACCAGCAAAACAGTTAGACCCGAGTCTTAATGCTCTCGATGGCTTCTTTACTGAGCCCCCAGTAAAAGTACAAACCGTTACGGGCGGCTTAACCAACCGTTGTTGGCGGTTGGAATCTTCTCAAGGCCTTGCATATGTCTGGCGCCCGACCAGTCAAGTATGTAAGGCTTTTTCGATTTCTCGTCATAACGAATATCAGGTGCTGAATGCCATTTCCTCACTCAATATTGGGCCAAAACCGATTTTTGTGCACGAACAAGGTTTACTGGTGCAGTGGTTAGAAGGGCAAGTATTAACGGACTTAGGTATTGAGTTGAATGAGCTATTGACGATAGCAGTAACAATTCATCAACACCCGGTCAGTACAATTCCGTTGGTTCCGTTCTCGTACATCGCACGTATTGATCACTATTGGCTTGAACTTGATGATCAATATGCTGGAACAGAGTTTGAATCTCTGTACTTGAAGTGGCGGACGGAGCCGAGTATCGATACCGTTCCATTAGCGCTTTGCCACTTTGACTTAGGCTGCTATAACCTTGTTAGAGGGGCGGATGGTGTTAAAGTGATTGATTGGGAATACGCTGGTTTAGCCGATCCTAGGCTGGATTTGACGTTGACTTTACAAGTTGCTGGTGCGCCCATTGAAGACGCAGTGACACAATATTGCCAACTCCGAGACATCGAAGACCCCTCTATTTGGTTAGCTGGTGTGCAGGCGTGGCAACCAAGAACGCTAGTTATGGCGATGCTTTGGTATCTACTCGCTTATAAATTGTGGGAGGATGAGCAATACTTAAACAGTGCACATGAGTGTAAAGCCGCATTGTGTATAGAAGATCACTGTTTTGAGAATCCGTAATATTTCCCCCTTTAAGTATAAGGAAATAGTGGTAGTTTTAAGGCAAGTACCAGCGACATACAGGGAGAGGTACATATGATTATTTACTTGCACGGCTTTGATAGTACAAGCCCAGGTAACCACGAAAAAGTGCTTCAATTGCAATTCATCGACGACGACGTACGTTTCATTAATTACAGCACACTTCATCCAAAGCACGACATGCAACATCTTCTTAAAGAGGTGTCGAAAGTGATTGAGCAATCCGACGATCCTGATCCATTAATTTGTGGGGTCGGTCTAGGGGGGTATTGGTCAGAGCGCATTGGTTTTCTCTGCGGCATTAAACAAGTGATGTTCAATCCGAACTTGCACCCAGGGAAAAACATGGCTGGACGGATAGATCGCCCTGAAGAATACGAAGATATTGCAACGAAATGTGTCGACCAGTTCCGCGTTAAAAATCAGACGCATTGTTTAGTCATCTTGTCGAGAGATGATGAAGTTCATGATAATGAAAAAACAGCGGCCGAATTAGAGAAATATTACCCAATTATTTGGGATGAAACACAATCTCACAAGTTTACAAAAATTTCTCATCACTTACAGATGATGAAAGAATTCAAAAATACTTAGCGCTTGTATTGAGTAAAACAGCACTTGGTGAAGTGCTGTTTTACTCTTCGAACACTAATTTCCAAGTATCTTGACGATATTTTGGTGTAGGGTATCACTTCCTCTTTGTTCCCTTTCGAAGCTTACATTCTCGCGATGTCGAAACCTCAATATTGTGCTTTTCTTATTGTTTTGTGATTGATTCATTCTGTGGCACGGGCATTGTGTTATAAAGTAGTCGAAAAATAGTCAATCCGTATACGTTATAAGGATTTTGGTTGCCTTCAAAGTATGGCTCTATATAATGAACCAAACTAAAATAATTTGATAAATATCAAAAAAAATTGAGAGCGAGTAAGAAACTTGCCCACAAATTCTGGCGTCGTATGCGTGCCAGATGAGTCTGTTGATTTTTATCAATTTATTGATAAATAAAGAAAAATCAGGCGAAGTTTTTAATCCAAATAAATTGAGACACCTCTAACAACCAAAAATTCATCGGTTGGATGCATGCCACAGAAAGACGGTGAGTAAAGTATCGAGCTGAACCCCATATATTCATTTTTGTAGAGGAAAATCATTGTGACACGCATTATCGTTGTAGGTGGCGGTGCTGGTGGCCTTGAGTTGGCAACTAAGCTCGGTCGCACTCTTGGTCGTAAGAATCGTGCGAAAATCACGTTAGTTGACCGTAAAGCGAGCCACTTATGGAAACCATTGTTACATGAAGTAGCAACCGGTTCGTTGGATGAAGGTGTTGACGCATTGAGCTACCGCGCTCATGCAAAAAATCATAGCTTCGACTTCCAAATGGGTAGCCTTCAAGACATTGACCGTGAACGTAAAGTGATCATTTTAAGTGAGCTTAAAGATGAACACGGTGAACTTCTTATGCCTAGCCGTGAACTAGAATACGATATTCTAGTGATGGCGATAGGCTCCACATCAAACGATTTCAATACTCCTGGAGTTCGGGAGAACTGTATTTTCCTAGACAGTCCTGAGCAAGCGCATCGTTTCCGCCGTGAAATGAACAATGAGTTCTTAAAACTGCACGCAAAAAACGGTAACGGTACAGTGGACATTGCGATTGTTGGTGCGGGTGCGACTGGTGTTGAGCTCTCTGCAGAGCTACACAACGCAGTAAAAGAATTGCGTACTTATGGGTTTGGTGACTTGGACTCTAGTAAGTTAAACGTCAATCTTATTGAAGCTGGCGAGCGTATTTTACCTGCGCTTCCTCCACGAATTTCTTCTGCGGCCCACCAAGAATTAGTAAAGCTTGGTGTAAATGTTCGTACGGCTACGATGGTAACAAAGGCAGAGAAAGATGGGTTAACGACGAAAGATGGTGAAAAAATCCCAGCGCAAATAATGGTGTGGGCGGCAGGTATTAAAGCGCCAGATTTCATTAAAGATATTGCTGGCCTAGAAACTAACCGCATTAACCAACTAGTAGTGAAAAACACGCTACAAACGACACGTGATGACGATATTTTCGTTATTGGTGATCTCGCCCAGTGTACGCAGAAAGATGGCTCTTTTGTGCCACCTCGAGCGCAAGCAGCGCATCAAATGGCAAGCCAAGCATTCAGTAACATTGTGGCTAAAATTAACGACCGCGAGCTGAAAGACTACGTATACAAAGACCACGGTTCATTGGTGTCTCTAAGTCGCTTTTCGACTGTCGGCAGTTTGATGGGCAACCTAACTAAAGGATCTATGATGGTAGAGGGGCGTATTGCTCGTGTGGTCTATATCTCGCTCTATCGAATGCATTTAGTGGCACTGCACGGCATTATTAAGACAGGTTTGATGATGCTGGTTGGTCGCATTAACCGCGTGCTTCGTCCTAACTTGAAATTACACTGATATTTATAGTAGATAGAAAAAAGCCACCGCATCGGTGGCTTTTTTATTTAGTCAAATCATGCGGTAGTAGAGAGTAGACGACGCCGTCTTTAGGCTTACCATGGAAAATAAAGCGATTACGAGCAATCGTCTCTTTTTGCGCACCGACGGATTCGATCAAAGTTTGGCTCGCGGAGTTGTTCGGGTCACAAACGATTTCTAAGCGTGTGAGATTCAGTTTAGCAAAGCAGAACTCGGCTAATGCTCGGACAGCTTCTTGCGCATAACCTTGCCGTTGGTAGCGGTCTGCCACCCAGTACCCCATACTGGCCATGTTAAAAGTATGGTAGAACTCGTTAACGGCTACCATACCAACCAGCGTGTTAGTCTCCCGCTCATAAATGCCGAAACCGAACGCTTCTGTTTTCACCCAATTTAAGCGAGTCGCCAGTAAAAAGTCTTGTGCATTTTTTAAAGTGACGTTTGCATCGCACCAATCAAGCCATTGGTGAAGAGACGGGGACTCGGAGAGCAAACGTTGCAACGTATGAGCGTCTTCGGAAGGAATGAGTTTCAGCGCTAAGCGAGGAGCAATGATTTCAAAATCTGGACTCATGAATTGATACAGCTTCCATGTTATATCAACCCAAAAATTATAATGCCGTGATGGCGTATTGGTAATCAGTGAGGATGATTCGTTATTTACTGCGATTGATATTAAATTCGAGATAAAACCAAGCGCAGAAATACTGGGTGCTGCGCTTGGTTTTTGTTAGCGTTTATTCAACACGACGAACTTGAATGATCATTCCCATCAATGGGTTGTCTAGATAGTGAGTTTCGCTACTACGCATACGACGCTTTTGATCCATTCGGTAACTTTTGAGGAATTTTTCTTCCGTTATTGTCGGTGATATCTCCGCTAAGTTGCCGACCTGAACGTTGCCGTCCACTTCACCAAGCTGGTTTGTTGATTGTTCTATTGAGGTTGGCTCAAAACGTACTTCTCGAATACTCGGCTCACGAAGGTCTAGAGTTGTCTCGGCGAATAGATAATGCTGTACATAGATTTGGAGTCTGCCATCTAGCTCATACAGAGGACCATTGATAGTTTCTTCACTGTAACCGTCGCGAGAAAGTGTCTGGTTGCTGCCATTAATAGGGCTACCGTCAGGAAGATAAGAGTTGGAGAAGTCACGCCCACCAACGATGCGGAAGATAGGCGCACTAGACCTACCTTGGTCACCTTGACGCCACGCCACGTGTTTAAGTACTTTAAACCCCGCGTGATTGTTAAGTGCCGATTCCTGTTCGTTTAGAAGAAAAGAAGAACGAGGCAGCAGCGTAACGCCTTTAGAGCGACGGTAAGATTCACTCTCTAAACTGCCGACATTCACCATGTCGATTTTTGGCAGTTGATTGGGCCAAGCTTCAGTGGTGTTTTCTACGTCGACTGCTCGCTTGAAAATGATCACTTCAATATCAAACTGACGCTGTGCCCAAGAGGGCATAGAGACACATAGAAGTAATAACGGGATCAGTATTCTCATTCGACTATTAGCTCGTTGGTAATAAGTTCTGTTTAAAATCATTCAGTAAGTCTTGTACAAACTGAATGCGTTTGCGTCGGTCCGCCAATGGTACGCTAAACTTGAACTTAGTTGGACCTTCCATTGCAAATTTTTGCGGTTGTGATTGCAGCAGTTTAACCAAATACGCAGGATTTATGTCAGCATCAGGGTAAAACTCGATAAATCCCCCTTTATCATAAGCTTCAATCTTTTTCGCTTTTAGGCTAGCAGCGGAAAATTTCAGTTCTGAGACAACCAATAAATTCTTGGCTGCATCCGGCAGTAAACCAAAGCGGTCGATAAGTTCGACTTTTAGTTCCGACAATTCTTCGCTGTTCGTTACGCTGGCAATGCGTTTGTACATCGAAAGGCGTGTGTTTACATCAGGAATGTAGTCGTCCGGCAATAGGGCTGGAATTCTCATTTCAACTTCAGTTTGCTCGCGAAGGAGTTCATCCAAAGAGGGCTCTTTCCCTTCCTTCAGCGCTTGTACTGCTTGTTCAAGCATTTCCATGTAAAGTGTAAAACCAACCGATTGAATTTGCCCACTTTGTTCGTCACCTAGCAGTTCACCTGCGCCACGAATTTCAAGATCGTGCGTCGCGAGCGTAAAGCCCGCACCGAGATCTTCCAATGAGGCGATGGCATCGAGGCGTTTAATCGCGTCCTTAGTCATTGCTTTGGGATGTGGTGTCAATAAGTAAGCATAAGCTTGGTGGTGAGAGCGACCAACACGGCCCCGCAATTGGTGCAGTTGCGCCAAACCGAGGTTATCCGCACGATCCATGATAATGGTATTGGCGGTTGGTACATCGATACCGGTTTCGATGATCGTCGTACACACCAAAACATTGAAGCGTTGGTGGTAGAAGTCGTTCATCACTTGCTCTAGTTCGCGCTCACGCATTTGACCATGAGCGACGGTGATCCGAGCTTCTGGTACCAATTTTTGTAAGTCCTCAGCAGTTTTTTCTATCGTTTCGACCTGATTATGCAGGAAGTAAACTTGCCCACCACGCATAATTTCACGTAGCACGGCTTCACGGACGATAGGCTCTTCTCTTTGTCGAACAAAAGTTTTGATGGCCAAACGGCGGGCGGGTGGTGTCGCGATGATCGATAAATCGCGCATGCCGCTCATGGCCATGTTGAGGGTGCGTGGAATTGGCGTTGCTGTGAGCGTGAGGATGTCGACATCGGCCCGCATTGCTTTCACTTTTTCTTTTTGACGAACCCCAAAGCGGTGCTCTTCATCGACGATCAACAAGCCCAGATCTTTAAATTTAATATCACTCGAAAGCAGCTTGTGTGTACCGACGACGATATCGACCTTACCGTCTTCGACATCTTGCAAAATGGTTTTTTGCTCTTTAGCGGATTTAAAGCGCGAAAGTACTTCGACACGGATTGGCAAGTTGGCAAAGCGGTCACGGAAGTTTTCGAAGTGCTGCTGAGCGAGTAGGGTGGTCGGTACTAATACTGCAACCTGCTTGCTGTTGTCTGTCGCGACAAACGCAGCCCGCATCGCGACCTCCGTTTTACCAAAGCCCACATCGCCACAAACTAGACGGTCCATGGCTTTCGCTTGACACATATCCGATAGCACAGCGTTGATCGCCATTGCTTGGTCTTCAGTTTCTTCAAATGGAAAAGTTGCTTTGAAAGTCGCGTATTGGCCGCGATCTAGTTCAAACTTGAAGCCCGGTTTTAGTTCACGCTTGGCGTAGACATCAAGTAACTCGGCTGCCACATCACGAACTTTTTCTGCTGCTTTACGGCGTGCTTTGGCCCATGTTTCTCCACCGAGTTTATGCAGTGGCGCTGTATCCTCTGCGCCACCAGAGTAACGACTGATCAGGTTCAGTGCCGAAACAGGGACATAGAGTTTGGCGTCGTTTTGATATTCAAGAGTGACGTATTCGGTTTTCATGCCGCCGGCTTCAAGCGTTTGCAGGCCAATATAACGACCGATTCCGTGGTCTATGTGTACAACAGGTTGGCCCGGTTTCAGTTCGGCAAGATGACGTATGACCGTATCGCTGTTGACCGTTTTTTTATCTTTGCGGCGGCGTTGGATCACGCGATCGCCAAGTAAGTCACTTTCGCAAATGAATGCGAAGTTCAGCTCGTCGTGGATGAAGCCGTGTTCTGCCGCGCCAAGGATGAGACTGAAGCGGTCGTTTGACTCTAAGGCTTGATAAAAAGACGGATGCACGACGGGGCGAACTTTAATGCCTTGCAGCAGTTCTGTCAGTGCTTCACGACGACCTTCAGACTCCACAGAGAAGATGATTTTCCCGGTGAATTGTTCACTAAATTGACGAAGACGTGAGAGTGGTTCTTTATTTTGTTGCTGAACGCCAAGTTCTGCTAGTGACTGAACGGCTAGATTCTGTCGACCAGCACGCTTAACAACTTTCTCAAGGCTTAATTGAGCCATTGGTAGTTGCTTTAACTGGCTGAACAGTTCGTCTTTTTTCAACCACAGTTGATGTGGTGCGAGCAGAGGACGCAATGGGTCGATTTTTTTCTGGTCGTATCGGAACTCAACGTCTGTTAAGAATGTCTCTACCGCTGATTCTATATCGCCATAAGTGATGATCTGTGAATCTTCTGGTAAGTATTCAAACAAGGTTTCCGTGTGGTCAAAGAACAGTGGTTGCCAATATTCGATGCCGGCAGGCCATGTTCCTTTGGTAACCTGCATATAGATAGATTCTGGTTCGCGACGGGCTTCGAATTGTGTTCGCCAACGAGTCCGGAAGTCTTCAATCGCTGCTTTGGTCGTCGGGAACTCATGAGCTGGCAATAATTGGATTTGCTGAATATCTTCAATCGAACGTTGGCTTTCTGGATCGAACGTACGAATGGTATCAATCTCATCATCAAAGAAATCGATGCGATAAGGATCCGTGCTGCCCATCGGGTAAAGATCGAGAATCGATCCTCGGCTCGCGTATTCACCCGGTCCAAATACTTGGTCCACATGGCGGTAACCAGAATTCTCTAGTTGCACTCGCAGCTTTTCGAGTGAAAATTGATCGCCCGTTTTTACCATTAAGGTGTGCTGTAACAAAAAATCACGTGGAGACTGGCGCTGCAGAACGGTACTGACCGGCACAATGGTAATTCCGTTACGCTGGCTTGGCAGTTGGTAAAGGCGCGCAATACGTTCAGAAATAATTTCTTGATGCGGAGAAAAGTTATCGTAAGGCAGAGTTTCCCAGTCAGGGAAAAGGCTTACGGGATGATCGGTAAACTGCTCAATTTCTGCTTGCAGTTTTAAGGCGATTTGCGGGTCGGGCACCACGAGTAACGAGTGACTCGTGTGCTGTTTTGCTAATTCAGCAATCGCCAAAGGCAGAGCCGCGCCCGGTAGATTACCTAGCTGTTTTTTGTCGCCACGCTCAGAAGGATTGGTGACGGAAAGAATCGTTGCTTTTGTCATAGGAGTTATTTTTTATCTCGCTCCATTGAGCGCTGACGTAAAAGTTTTTGTTGTTGATATAAAGCTGCTTTGATCAGTAAGTCTTGGTCGGCTTCTCTGAGCATTTTATACCTAAGAGTGATGATGAAACCCTGCTCAGAAGAGGCACATTCTTCTACTTGAGCGTAACAGTAAATCGCAGCTGCGGGATGATCTAGGAACAACTTTACACGCACTAACTGTTGAGGTTCGAGCGCGGCATCGGCGCGGTAGCTTAACTGACTTGCGCCGAATTGGGTCGTTTGAAATCTCAGTGCAATCTCATCTTGTTGCGAAAGCATGAAGCTTAGCAAGAGGTTGAGTTTGGAATTCTGTGTATCAAGTAAGCTAATGACATGCTTCAAGTCTTTGTTTTTTAATTCAAAACGTGCATTTTCTGCTAGCATGTCTAAGTGGCTAAATTCACTGGCGACAATAAAAGGCGCGGGAATTTCGGAAACAAAGGTTTCTTCATCTGGCAAAGCAAAGTCCGCACTTAACGCTTCCACGTTAATGGTTAGGTTATGGTGAACAATAAAGTATTCTTGCTCTGTCATGTAGTCGGTCCTTTTGCCATCGAGCGCGCTCTGTTGGAATTAACGAAAACAGAGAAATAGGGCACTGATTATCGCTAACTGAATGAAGTTATCAAGTCTACCCGAATTGTGCCTGAACTTTTTGGCCTAAATGCAGACTTATTGCATGTCGTTGACAAATTTGGCGATTATCTTGTCTTCTTCATAAGAAGAGTAAGGTAAGATAACCCGCTAAAGTATCGTGTTATACCAAAACAACCAGTTGGTTTGTCTTATATGTATCATCCTATCTCATTATTTATTGGTTTGAGATATCTTCGGGGGCGCTCTGGAGATAAATTTAGCCGATTTGTTTCTTATATGTCGACAGCAGGCATCACGATCGGTGTGATGGCGCTGGTGACGGTGCTTTCTGTGATGAACGGTTTTGAAGCGCAGTTAAAAGAACGAATTCTCGGTGTATTGCCTCATGCTGTGGTTTCACAACAAGGTGGCAAAACATTACTCACGGAATCTGCGCCAGCTTTCATCCAAAATATGTCGAGTGTCGCCAAGCCAGAGCCCATTGTACGCGGTGAAGCGGTGATTCAAAGCCCAGCGCAGCTGACTGCGGGCTACTTAATCGGTATTGAACCTAAGCAAGGCGATCCGATCAGCCATCATTTAATCGCTGGCCGATTGTCATCGCTTCAAGCCGGGGAATATCAGGTTTTTTTAGGGCATAGCTTAGCGCGTTCATTAAAAGTGTCTATGGGCGATAAGATTCGTTTGATGGTGACTAACGCGACGCAATTTACGCCGTTTGGCCGAATTCCTAGTCAACGTAACTTTACTGTGGCAGGTATTTTCAATACAGGTTCGGATGTTGATGGGCAGTTGATGGTTGTTAACATGACAGACGCGTCTAAGCTGATGCGTTTACCGAAAGAGACCATATCCGGCTGGCGCGTATTTTTCTCTGATCCATTCATGGTGACGGATTTTGCCGATAAGCCTATGCCTGATGGGTGGCAATGGAGCGATTGGCGTGCTCAACGTGGTGAGTTGTTCCAAGCGGTAAAAATGGAAAAGAACATGATGGGATTAATGTTGGGTTTAATCGTTGGGGTTGCCGCGTTTAATATCATTTCGGCATTGATCATGGTGGTGATGGAAAAACAGTCGGAAGTTGCGATTTTGAAAACGCAGGGTATGACTCAATCTCAAGTAATGACGATTTTCATGGTACAAGGTGCAAGCAGTGGTGTGATTGGTGCGATTGTTGGTGGCATCGCCGGCGTAGCCCTGTCTCTTAATCTGAATGCGATTCTTGAGTCTGCAGGCGTTGCTTTGTTTAGCTTCGGTGGGCACTTACCCATCTTGATTGATTCACGGCAAATTCTTTTAGTAGTGGTGTTGGCGATTGCTCTCAGCCTTGCTGCTACGATTTATCCTTCTTATCGAGCATCTTCTGTTAAACCTGCTGAGGCACTTCGCTATGAATAAGCTATTAAAATGTCGTGATATTCGTAAAGTCTACCGAGAAGGTTCGCTAGATACGGAAGTACTGAAAGGTGTCAGCTTCGATATTGAGAAGGGTGAATTGGTGTCGATTGTGGGCTCTTCTGGTTCGGGTAAGAGTACGCTGTTGCATATTCTGGGAGCATTGGATGACGCTACTCAAGGGGACGTCGACTTCTTAGGGCAAAATCTATCAGCGCTGAGCTCAAATAAACAAGCCGCGGTACGTAATAAGCACTTGGGTTTTGTTTATCAATTTCATCACTTATTGGCTGATTTTACCGCGCTTGAAAATGTGGCGATGCCATTATTGATTGGTGGCGTGAAAGTTGCGAAAGCAAAGGATGAAGCAAAAGTATTGCTTGAGAAGGTGGGGTTGGGTCACCGTATGGAGCATAGACCATCGGAACTCTCGGGCGGCGAACGTCAACGTGTGGCTATTGCCCGAGCCTTGGTCAACAGACCAGATTTAGTGCTCGCCGATGAACCGACAGGTAACCTTGACCATAATACTGCATTATCGATTTATGATCTGATGCGAGAGTTGAATCAAGAATCGAACATCGCGTTTTTGGTTGTGACGCATGATAAAGAACTGGCGGCAAAGATGGACCGTCAAATGGATATGCAAGATGGTTTGCTTGTGGATCGTTTGATGACCGAAACCGTGGTGGAGGGCTAGTTTTGTTTTCACCTTTAGCATTGATGATCGGCGGTCGCTTCAGTCGCGCGAAAAAGCGCAATAAGATGGTTTCTTTCATCTCTCTTTCGTCAACAATTGGGATTGCGGTGGGTGTTGCCGTGATCATTATCGGCCTTTCGGCAATGAATGGTTTTGAGCGTGAACTGCAGTCGCGTGTGCTGTCTGTGATCCCACACGGTGAATTGGAAGGCGTCAATGGTCCACTTCATCACTACACTAAAACGATGAACCAAGCTTTAAGGCATGAACGCGTGGTTGCCGCAGCGCCTTACGTGCGTTTCACAGGATTGGCTGAAAAGGGCAGCAAGCTAAAAGCGATTGAAGTCCGTGGCGTTGATCCTGCTTTTGAACAAGCTGTTTCTAGCATGGCAGACTATATTGACCGAGACGCATGGCAGAATTTTTATGCGGGCCAACAGCAAGTGATCTTAGGTCGAGGGGTGGCGAATGAACTAAGCGTTGACGTAGGAGATTACATCACGTTGATGATCCCTCAAACGGGGAGCGCCAACAAAGTACAAGCGCCTAAGCGTGTGAGGGTTAAAGTGTCAGGGTTCTTAACCTTGAATGGTCAAATCGACCACACGCTTGCACTCGTACCGCTAAATGATGCACAGCTGTACGCGAATTTGGGCGATGGCGTGACGGGAATATCGCTTAAAACGGACGATGTACTCAATGCCCCTTCTATTGTTCGAGAAGTAGGAAGCCTTGTTGATGTGTATGTGTATTTGAAAAGCTGGCAGCAAAAGTTTGGTTTTTTATATCGAGATATTCAGCTTGTGCGCACCATTATGTATTTGGTCATGGTACTGGTGATTGGGGTTGCCTGTTTTAATATTGTCTCAACTCTCATGATGGCAGTAAAAGATCGCGCGGCAGAAATTGCGATCCTGCGGACTATGGGCGCAAAAGATAGCCTGATCAAACAAATCTTTGTCTGGCAAGGCGTGTTATCTGGTGTATTTGGTAGTCTAGTCGGCAGCGTAACTGGTGTATTGGTCGCGTTAAACCTTACCCCAGTCATTAAAAAGTTAGAGGGGTTAATAGGACATCAATTCTTATCCGGTGATATCTACTTCGTTGATTTCTTACCTTCACAGCTGCACTGGCCAGATGTCGCTTTAGTGTCTATGACGGCCATCGTTCTGAGTTTGCTTGCGACTTGGTATCCCGCTTCGCGTGCCGCGAAACTAAATCCCGCCGCGGTATTAAGCTCAAAATAATTGAACTTTATGAACGTGAATGATTTGGCAACATGACCAACCATTCACAAAAACAAAAAGGACCGAATTCGGTCCTTTTTTGTCTTTACCCTACTTGAGCAACATCTCGTTTCATTTTAGTTGTTAGATGCCCCTCAACCGTTACTCAACATGCTGATTTTTATGCATTGACGCCTTATCTTATTTTGCGCTTTTGCCAACTGCGCACCACAGAGTAACGCCAAAGGCCACGAATACCAAAATAGCCAATGACGGCTGAGGTCACGGCGCAGATAGCACAGCCTAGTAAAAAAGGCGGCCCGAGCGTACTCATTTGCTGCATAATAAATTCCCATGACAACTCAAAGTGAAATGGTTGTGAAGGGACGTGCATCACGACAGCGCCTAATTTGTAGGCGAAATAAAATAGTACAGGCATTGTGATTGGGTTGCTAATCCAGACCAGAGCGACGGAGAGAGGTAGGTTGACACCAAGCATGATTGCAAAACCCGCGGCTAGGATCATTTGGCTAGGAAGCGGAACAAACGCCATAAAGAGACCAACGGCAAAAGCCCCAGACGCCGAACGACGGTTTAAACACCAAAGGTTCGGGTTGTATAACACATTACCGAAAACCTTCAATGCTTTTTGGCGTTTGATCAATTCATGATCTGGTATGAAGCGTTTTATCAGCTTTCTAGGCATAGGACAGCATGACTCTCTCAGAAAAAAGTTGGACCTTGGCGTTATTTGTAGCAAGCGTTATCTCGTCAGCATGGTGGCCGACAATACCAGGTTGGCGTTGGTTGCTGCTGGGAATAATAACCACAGGCTCAATAATAAAATTACGTCGCGGTTTAATTAGCATAGGCGTAATTGTGGGCTTTATGATTGTCGTCGTCCACGGCAATGTCATGGAGTATCAGAGACAAGCCCTTTTTCAAGTAGGGGAGAATATTAACATAATTGGTAAAGTTGACAGCCCTTTTACGCAAATAAGTCATGGATATGAAGGCATCGTGGTGTTAAAGCGGATTAATGGTCAAACTCTGTTACCTTTTCTTAAACCTAAACTCCGTCTTATCACGTCTTTTCCACTCGAGGTTAACAGTGAGTTTACGACGACCGTGTCGTTAAAACCGATCATTGGTTTACGAAATGAAGTGGGATTCGACACCGAAAAACAATCGATGGGTAAGGGGGTGGTCGCGCGTGCGGTGACCGATAAAAATGCAACTTGGGTTATTCGTAGCACGACTTCTTGGCGACAAACCATTATTGCTGATGTCATTGATGATGTTTCTTCTCTCAATCACTTTTCTCTCATTAATGCTTTAGCTTTTGCCGATCGTTCTTTGTTATTGAAGGAGGACTGGCAAGCACTTCGAGATAGTGGCTTGTTGCATTTGGTTTCTATTTCTGGTCTGCATATCGGTATGGCGTTCACTTTCGGCTTAGTTGTTGGCAACGCAGTGCGCTATGTTGTACCCAGATATCAATTATTACCTAGTTTAAGTGGGCTACTGTTCGCCATTTCTTATGCGTGGCTAGCCGATTTCTCATTGCCGACCACTCGCGCTGTTTCAGTCTGTATTATTTATGTGGCGCTCAAATACACGCTAGTACATTGGACTCCTTGGCGAGTCCTGTTGCTGGCGGTGGCTTTGCAATTGTTCGTTCAACCTTTTGCTTCATACAGCATGAGTTTTTGGTTGTCATATTTGTCGGTTTGCGCAGTGTTAGTTGCGATCAATTTGGTTCGGCATCAGAAAGGAAGTTGGTTTGCAAAACTAAAGGTTTTGCTATTCAGTCAGCTAGTTCTAAGTTTGTTTATTGTCCCGGTTAGTGGTTATTTTTTTTCAGGCTTCAGTCTTGTTTCCATCGTTTATAATTTGGTTTTTATTCCGTGGTTTGGCTTTATCGTCGTCCCTTTCATGTTTTTGGCGCTGTTCTCTTCACTTTTTATTGAAGCGGGTGCGAAGATGCTATGGCAGTTGGTTGACTGGTCACTGTGGCCGTTAAGTGCCTCAACACACTATGCGGTAGGCTCTTGGCAACCCATTAGTATTGAAATGACATGGTTTATCATTGCGGTGAGTGCGTGTTTGATGCTTAAGCGTTTCATGTCGGTGTATGCGTGGTGTGTACTGTTGGGCGTTGTCATAAGCATCAAAATATCGTCGCAATATCGCGAACAGAACTGGCGTATCGATGTTCTAGATGTTGGTCATGGTCTGGCGGTCCTCATTGAGAAATCGGGTAAAGTTATGCTCTACGACACCGGCAAAGCTTGGCAAAACGGCAGTATTGCAGAACAAGTGATAACGCCTTTACTGCATCGGCGAGGCTACCAAACCATCGACACAATGATCCTGAGTCATTTCGATAATGATCATGCTGGTGGGCGTGCCTCAATTGAGCAATACTTTTCTCCTCTCCATAAGATCAGTAGCCAAAACCTTGCTAGCTATCAACCCTGTATCAGAGGTAGCTATTGGCACTGGCAGGAACTAACTATCGAAGTACTTTGGCCTCCCGAACTTGTTAAGCGCGCTTATAATCCGCACTCGTGTGTGTTGCGTGTTAGTGACCCTGCATCACAATTTAGTGTGCTTCTTACTGGTGATATTGAGGCCATCAGTGAATGGATGTTACTCAGGGAACCAGAAAAGTTGGCTAGTGATGTGATGATCGTTCCGCACCATGGCAGTAAAAGCTCATCAAACCCTCGGTTTCTGGAATCGGTCTCGCCTAGCGTGGCGGTGGCTTCGTTAGCGAAAAATAATCGATGGGGGATGCCTGCCGAAACGGTAGTCTCCTCTTATCGTAGGCGTGGTGTCACCTGGCTTGATACAGGGCAACACGGTCAGGTGAGCTTCTTGGTTAATCATAATAATTGGCGTTTTGAAACCAAACGTGGTGATACATTTGAGCCTTGGTATAGGCAGATGCTGCGGAAGGGGGTAGAATGAGAGCCTTAATCTAAGAAAACAAAGCACTTCTATGTCGATAAATACTGATGAAACGACTTGGCAGACGTTTAAACGTCTATGGCAATTTATTCGCCTATATAAGACCGGTCTTATCGTTGCAGTCATAGCATTAGTTATTAATGCTATATCAGATACCTATATGATTTCCCTGCTAAAACCTTTGCTAGATGAAGGCTTTGGGAATGCCGAGTCTGATTTTTTACGCATACTTCCATTGATTATCTTTGTCATGATGTTCGTTCGTGGTACGAGTGGATTTGTCTCCACTTATTGCTTGAGCTGGGTGTCTGGTAACGTCGTAATGCAGGTGCGTCGCATGGTGTTTAATCACTTTATGCACATGCCAGTGTCTTACTTTGATAAAGAAAAAACGGGTAACCTTTTATCTCGTATTACTTACGATTCAGAGCAAGTCTCAGCTGCGACGAGCCAAGCGTTAGTCAGCATTGTACGAGAAGGTGCCAGTATTATTGGTTTGCTAGTTCTGATGTTTTACAACAGCTGGCAGCTATCTTTAGTGCTATTTGCGGTTGCACCAGTCGTGGCGTGGAGTATTGGCGTTGTCTCTAAACGCTTTAGAAAAATATCCAAAAATATGCAGACGATGATGGGCAATGTGACGGCGTCAGCAGAGCAGATGCTGAAGGGACATAAAGTCGTATTGAGCTACGGCGGTCAAGACATCGAACGTAAACGCTTCGAAAAAGTCAGTAACCAAATGCGTCAACAAAGCATGAAGTTGGTGACCGCGCAAGCGGCCGCTAACCCGATTATTCAGATGATTGCGTCATTTGCCATTGTTGCGGTTCTTTATCTAGCGAGCATTGATTCTATCAAGGAACAATTGACACCAGGTACCTTTACTGTTGTTTTCTCTGCGATGTTTGGTCTGATGCGTCCGCTTAAGGCACTAACTAATGTTACTTCTCAGTTCCAGCGTGGTATGGCTGCGAGCCAAACGTTATTTGCTTTGATTGATCTTGAACCAGAGAAAAACGAAGGCAAATACACCATTGAACGTGCGCAAGGTGATGTTTCAGTCAAAAATGTCACTTTCACTTATGTGGGGGCAGAAAAACCTGCATTGCAAAACGTCAGCTTTGATATTCCCCGAGGGAAGACGGTGGCGTTGGTTGGGCGCTCTGGTTCGGGTAAGAGTACCATTGCGAACTTGTTCAATCGTTTTTATGACGTTGACAGCGGTTCTATCATGTTAGACGGTCGCGATATTCGCGAATACGAACTGAAGAATTTACGTGAGCAATTTGCGTTGGTTTCGCAAAACGTACATTTGTTCAATGACACTATTGCTAACAATATTGCGTACGCAACCGAGGATAGGTACCAGCGAAGTGATATAGAAAAGGCGGCGACATTAGCGCAAGCTATGGAGTTCATTAATAAAATGGACAATGGCTTGGATAGCATGGTTGGTGACAACGGTGCGAGCTTATCCGGAGGTCAGCGCCAGCGTGTTGCGATTGCTCGCGCGCTGTTACGTGATGCGCCTGTACTGATCCTTGATGAAGCGACCTCTGCTTTGGATACCGAATCTGAGCACGCGATTCAGGCGGCGTTAGAGGAGCTGCAAAAAGACAAAACGGTGTTAGTCATCGCGCACCGCTTGTCGACGATTGAAAAAGCGGATGAAATTCTTGTGGTGGATGATGGTGCTATCGTTGAGCGCGGTAATCACGCTGATCTTATTGCAAAAAATGGTGCTTACGCACAGTTGCATCGCATTCAATTTGGTGAATAGATACGGTGATTGAAAAAGTCTGGTTTGGCAATCACCCACTCAAATATCTCTTATGGCCGCTCTTGTGGCCATTGAGTGTATTGTTTGGTGCGATAAGTAAGTCTAAGCGAAAACAGTATCACACAGGCAAAAAGCGCCCTTATAAAGCCCCGGTACCCGTTGTTGTCGTTGGTAATATTACCGCGGGTGGTAATGGTAAAACACCGGTTGTGATATGGCTGGTTGAGCAATTGCAAAGTATGGGCTTTAAGCCCGGAGTCGTATCTCGTGGTTATGGGGCAAAGGCGCCGCACTACCCATTGATACTAAAAGAAAATACACCTGCGAAACATTGTGGTGATGAGCCTAAGCTGATTCATTGTCGTACTGGTGCGCCTGTTGCGGTTGACCCTGTGCGTTCAAAGGCGGTGAAAGCATTGCTTGAGTCTGGTGTCGATATCATCATAGCGGATGATGGCTTGCAGCATTATGCGTTGGCTCGTGATATTGAGTTAGTGATTGTGGATGGTAACCGACGGTTTGGTAATGAAAGCTTGATCCCACTTGGCCCTTTGCGAGAAGGTGTAGAGAGGTTGAATGAAGTCGATTTTATCATCATCAACGGTGGGCTGGCTCACCAAGGCGAGATCGCCATGACACTTTCGCCTTCAAAAGCCATTAATCTTAAAACTCATCAACAAGTGGAAGTATCTGCGTTAAATGATCTCGTTGCGTTTGCTGGCATTGGTCATCCTCCGAGGTTTTTTAATACATTAAGTACACTGAATGCAGACGTTAAAATCACTAAGGGGTTTGCAGACCATCAGGATTTTAACCAACAAGAATTAGAAGCATTGGCTCTACAAGGAGCGAATGTCATCATGACTGAAAAAGATGCCGTTAAATGCAGTGCGTACGCGCAAGAAAATTGGTGGTATCTGCCTGTATCTGCCCAGTTTGAACCAAACGATGCAGAGCGAATTTTAAACAGAATAAAAGAGGTTAAAGCGACTTATGGATCATCGTCTGCTTGAGATTGTAGCTTGCCCTGTGTGCAAAGGTAAGCTGACGTACGACAAAGGTAATCAAGAGTTGATTTGCAAATTAGATCGTCTTGCTTACCCGATCAAAGAGGGCATTCCTGTTCTGCTTGAGCCAGAAGCTCGCACTATGAATATGGATGAGGGACGCTGATGTCTTTTACGGTTGTCATTCCTGCACGTTATTCATCGAGCCGTTTACCGGGTAAACCGCTTGCAGATATCGGCGGTAAACCAATGGTTCAATGGGTTTATGAACAAGCACTACAAGCGGGGGCGGACAACGTCATCGTCGCGACCGATAATGCACGTGTCTCTGATGCCGTCGTGTCGTTTGGTGGCAAAGTGTGTATGACGTCACCGAATCATGAGTCGGGCACAGAACGCTTGGCTGAAGTGGTTGAAAAAATGGCGATTCCTGCGGATCATATTATTGTGAATGTACAAGGCGATGAGCCCTTGATCCCACCATCTATCATTCGTCAGGTTGCAGATAACTTAGCGAATAGTAAGGCTCCGGTGGCCACATTAGCGGTGGAAATCGATTCAGAGGATGAAGTGTTCAATCCAAACGCGGTTAAAGTTGTGGCTGATGAGCAAGGTTATGCGATGTACTTTAGTCGAGCGACGATCCCTTGGGATCGCGATAACTTCGCCAAACAAGACAAAACGATAGCAAACCCGTTAATGCGTCATATCGGAATTTATGCTTATCGTGCGGGGTTCATTAATACCTATGTGAACTGGGCTCCAAGCGCGTTAGAGCAAATTGAGTGCCTTGAGCAGCTAAGAGTACTTTGGTATGGCGAGAAGATTCATGTGGCGGTTGCAAAAGAGTCGCCGGCAGCCGGTGTTGATACCCCAGAAGATCTCGAAGCAGTTAGGGCGATAGTGACGAAAATAACGTAATTTATGTTTTGCCAAAGATAATAAAAGACTCCTACATGAGGAGTCTTTTTGCTTTTAAGGGGGAGGTTTAATCCGATTTGTCTAAACGAGTTTATCTAGAATGAAATTTAACCTTAACAAGTCCACAAGTTCTAGATGTTCGTGTCATATTGGTTACGTTTAGGGCAAGTTGCCAGCGTTTCTCGATGACCAGTGTCTTTAACTTCCTGTAAAACCACGTCGAAACCCCACAATCGGTACACGTGCTTCAATACCTCCTCGTGACTTTCATCTAACGGAATGCGATTGTGCGGCACGTATTGTAGAGTGAGTGAGCGGTCACCGCGGACATCGACATTAAACACCTGAATATTCGGCTCAAGGTTCGCTAAATTGTACTGAGCTGCCAGAGTTTCGCGAATGCGTTGATAGCCCATTTCATCGTGGATAGCCGCCACTTCGATAAAGTTTTTATGGTCGTCGTCATTGATAGCAAACAACTTGAAGTCACGCATGAGTTTGGGGGACAGATACTGGCTAATAAAACTCTCATCTTTAAAGTTGTGCATTGCGAAGTGCACGGCGTCCAGCCAATCTGTTCCTGCTAAATCAGGGAACCATTCCTTATCTTCATCAGTTGGTTCTTCGCAAATTCGTTTTATATCTCGGAACATCGCAAACCCGAGCGCATAAGGGTTAATCCCACTAAAGTAAGGACTATTATATGGAGGTTGGGCGACCACACTAGTGTGGCTATGTAAGAACTCAAGGATGAATTTTTCGGACACAAGGCCTTCATCGTAAAGGTGGTTTAGGATGGTGTAGTGCCAGAATGTGGCCCACCCTTCATTCATTACCTGAGTTTGTTTTTGAGGGTAAAAGTATTGACTGATTTTCCGCACAATACGTACAACTTCGCGCTGCCACGATTCGAGAAGTGGTGCATGTTTCTCAAAAAAGTAGAGTAAATTTTCTTGAGGTTCACTTGGAAAACGTTCTTTTATGTCTTCTTCTTTGGTCTTCGCCCTCGGGACTGTTCGCCACAAATCATTAACTTGAGACTGGAGATAAGCCTCTCTCTCTTCTTGTCGGGCTTTTTCTTCAGTAATGGAAATTTTCTCTGGTCGTTTATAACGGTCCACACCGAAGTTCATTAATGCGTGGCAGGAATCGAGTAATCGCTCTACTTCTTGAGCGCCATATCGTTCTTCGCACTCTGCAAGGTACTTTTTAGCGAATAATAAGTAATCGATTATTGAACCCGCATCCGTCCATGTTTGGAATAAATAATTGCCTTTGAAGAAAGAGTTATGCCCGTAAGAAGCGTGTGCAATCACGAGCGCTTGCATCGTTACGGTATTCTCTTCCATTAAGTAAGCAATACATGGGTTGGAGTTAATGACGATTTCGTACGCCAAGCCCATTTGGCCGTGTTTATAGTTTTGTTCCGTCTGGATGAACTTTTTCCCAAATGACCAGTGATTGTAATTGATGGGCATACCGATACTTGAGTATGCATCCATCATCTGCTCTGAAGTGATGACTTCAATTTGGTTAGGGTAAGTGTCGAGACGGTAATGTTTCGCGACACGTTTAATTTCTTTGTGGTAGCGCTCAAGTAGTTCGAAAGTCCAATCAGGGCCATCTGGTAGTATCTTACTATTACGCTTTTTTGGCGTCTCTCCAGAGAAGTTTTTCGTTGCAGTATTCATCGCTAGCCTCCTTACGCCGTTTCTTTTTTGAATAGTTCACGGAAGACTGGGAAGATATCTTCCACAGAGCGAATGTTTTTAATGGCAAAGTTTGGGAACTCATCAGTGAGTTTTTCGTATTCATGCCACAAGGTTTGGTGAGAGCGGCGGGTGATCTCAATATATGAATAGTACTGACAATTGGGCAGGAGCCTGTTTACAAGCAAATCACGACATCTCGGTGAGTCATCCGCCCAGTTGTCACCATCGGATGCTTGCGCAGCATAAATATTCCATTGATCAACTGGGTAGCGTTCTTTCACGATCTCATCCATGAGCTTCAATGCACTGGATACGATAGTGCCTCCAGTTTCTTGCGAGTAAAAGAACTCGTGTTCGTCCACTTCTTTCGCTTGAGTGTGGTGGCGAATAAAGACGACGTCGACATTCTCGTACGTACGAGTTAAGAACAGGTACAACAGAACGTAAAAACGTTTTGCGATGTCTTTCGTGGCTTGATCCATAGAACCAGATACGTCCATCAAACAAAACATAACCGCTTGGCTTGATGGAACCGGACGTTTCTCGTAGTTTTTAAAGCGCAAATCGAAGGTATCAATAAACGGTACACTTTCGATTTTTTTACGTAGTTCTTCAATCTCCGTTTTCAAGCGGTTCTCTTCAAACTGTTGAGCTGGTTCAATGTTTTTGATACGAGCAAGTTCGTCTTCTAGCTCTTTAAGGAGGCGTTTCTTGCCTGCTGTCATTGCAGTTCGCCGAGCAAGTGACTGTTGAAGTGAACGGACAATGGCGATGTTAGAAGGCATACCAGCAGTTTGGAAACCTGCGCGATGCGTTTTCCATTCAGTAATTTTTGTGATTTGATTCTTCTCTAGATTCGGCAGTTCGAGATCTTCGAACAAAATATCTAGGTATTCATCTTTCGATATTTGGAATACAAATTCATCCTGACCTTCTCCGTCTGGACTGGCATTTCCTTCGCCCGATCCGCTCCCTTGCCCTCCACCTTTAGGGCGCTCGATTTTATCACCAGTAATGAATTGGTCATTGCCCGGATGTACTCGTTCGCGTACCCCTCCTTTGCCCTGATGAAAGGTCGGCTCATTGATGTCTTTGTGTGGTATAGATACATCTTCGCCCGTTTCTGTATTCGTAATCGAGCGTCGATTCACTGCGTCTGCTACCGACTCTTTAATTTGCTCTTTATGGCGTTTCAAGAAGCGCTGTCGATTTACAGCGCTCTTGTTTTTTCCATTGAGCCTTCGGTCTATAAATTGCGCCATGGAATAGCCCTCTTCATGTTTCACAAGCGACCTAACGCAACCACTTGATTAGGATGACTTACGTACTCGTAGGTACCACTCAGAAAGTAGACGTACCTGTTTCTCGGTATATCCTTTTTCCATCATGCGAGCGACAAAGTCGTCGTGTTTCTTCTGATCTTCAGAAGAGGTTTTCGCATTAAATGAAATAACCGGAAGCAGCTCTTCAGTGTTAGAGAACATTTTCTTCTCGATTACTGTGCGCAGTTTTTCGTAGCTGGTCCAAACTGGGTTTAGACCATTGTTATTCGCTTTCGCACGAAGCACAAAGTTAACGATTTCGTTTCGGAAATCTTTCGGGTTAGAAATACCCGCCGTTTTTTCGATCTTCTCTAGCTCTGCATTGAGTGAAGATCGGTCAAACAGCTGCCCAGTTTCTGGATCGCGATATTCTTGGTCTTGAATCCAGAAGTCTGCGTATGTTACGTAGCGGTCAAAGATATTTTGGCCGTATTCAGAGTAAGACTCGAGATAGGCGGTCTGGATCTCTTTACCAATAAATTCGACGTAGCGAGGGACAAGGTAACCTTTCAAAAATTCGAGATATTTTTCAGCGGTTTCTGTCGGGAACTGTTCGCGTTCAACCTGTTGTTCTATCACATAGAATAGGTGCACAGGGTTGGCTGCCACCTCGGTTTGGTCGAAGTTAAATACGCGTGACAAAATCTTAAATGCGAAACGTGTTGAGAGGCCATTCATGCCTTCATCGACACCCGCATAATCACGATACTCTTGATAGCTTTTCGCCTTCGGGTCTGTATCTTTCAGCGTTTCGCCATCATAGACGCGCATTTTAGAGAAAATGGATGAGTTTTCAGGTTCTTTCAAACGAGAAAGAATACTAAACTGTGCCAACGTTTCGAGCGTGCTTGGTGAGCAAGGCGCGGTAGACAATTCGCTGTATTCAAGCAGTTTCTCATAAATTTTCACTTCTTCTGACACGCGTAGACAGTATGGCACTTTGACAATATAAACACGGTCGAGGAAGGCCTCGTTATTTCTGTTATTGCGGAATGTTTGCCATTCTGACTCGTTTGAGTGGGCTAGAATCATGCCATCGAATGGAATTGCAGAAAGGCCTTCTGTACCGTTAAAGTTGCCTTCTTGGGTGGCGGTTAAAAGTGGGTGTAGCACCTTAATTGGCGCCTTGAACATTTCTACGAACTCCATCAAACCTTGGTTAGCTTTACAGAGTGCACCAGAGTAACTGTAAGCATCTGGGTCATCTTGTGAGTAATGTTCGAGTTTACGAATATCAACTTTACCCACCAATGATGAAATATCTTGGTTGTTTTCATCACCTGGTTCAGTTTTAGCGACCCCGATTTGATCGAGGATAGAAGGGCGGACTTTGACTACTTTAAACTGGGTGATATCCCCACCAAACTCATGCAATCTTTTTGCCGCCCATGGCGACATTATTGATCTCAGGTAACGCTGTTCTATACCGTATTCTTTTTTCAAGATTTCGCCGTCTTCAGTGGCTTTAAACAAACAGAAAGGGTGGTCGTTCACGGGACTACGTTCTCCGTTAACACTTAGTACGTAGATTGGCATTAGTTCCATTAGTGCTTTGAGCTTTTCAGCAAGCGATGATTTACCACCGCCCACAGGGCCGAGCAGGTAGAGAATTTGTTTACGTTCTTCTAACCCTTGAGCCGCATGTTTTAGGTAAGAAACAATCTGTTCTATTGCGTCTTCCATTCCATAGAAGTCTTTAAAGGTCTTATAACGAGAGATAACACGATTCGAAAAAATGCGGCTTAGTCTTGGATCTTTCGCCGTATCAATTATCTCTGGTTCGCCAATTGCCATCAGTAGGCGCTCTGCTGCATTCGCATAAGCACTTTTGTCATCCTTACATAGAGCGAGAAACTCCTGTAACGACATCTCTTCATCTTTTGCAGCTTCATATCTTGATTGATAGTGATCAAAAATACTCATAGCAATTCCCCTTTCGATTACCACCGCTTTAAAAACAAATTCCTAACAAGTTAAGCGTAGATGGCAATTGTCGATTTTGCTTTAGGATTATGTGCTTATTTCCATTTACTACGGTATCAACAACGATATTTTTGATGGGAAGAGTGCTCGTCATATTAAAAAATAAGATCATGAAAATGTGCTAAATCGGACCAACTAAAGCGAGGTTTAATAAGTATTGATGGTATGTTCGCATACGCTTTTTTGACCGCAGCATAATGATATTTTTAAATGTTATATCCCATTAATTCACGGGGATGACGATGAAGACTGATTAGTTATTTATTCTGTCAAGGTTTGTTTTGAACATTGTATTAAACTGATTAAGTCCTTATGATTGGTGGATTGATTTGCAATAAAGTGATAAGGCTAATATGCAACATCGTAAAATGTTGTTTCTGACTATCAGTTCCGCTCTGTTTTTTTCAAGTTATTCGCAAGCAGCGGGTTCATCGTGGTCGATCGGAGGGGCCGTGGCTTACTCTCCTGCTGTTTATAAAGATACTGATTATAATACAACGGTGATTCCATTAATCGGATATGAAGGTGAGCATCTTTTTTTTCGGGGGTTTAGTGCAGGCTATCGTCTTTTGCCTGTGGGTTCTGAAAGGAATGTCATTTTTCGACTTGCTTACGACCCTCGCACTCTCAAGCCAGAAGATTCTGATAATGCGAAGATTCGACTATTAGACGAACGAAAAGCATCCATTCTTGCTGGTGTGAGTTATCAGGTTAACACTAAGGCTGGTACTTTGGAGGCATCAGCAGGTACTGATGTGGGAGACCAACACAATGGCTTGTACGCAGAATTAGCATGGCGTTTACCGTTGCATTTTCGAGGCTGGGGAGTCACTCCCTCGATAGGTTATGCGTACAACTCAGAGAAGCTTAATGATCACCTCTATGGTGTGTCGAAAGCGGAAGAACAGAGAAGTAGTATCAAAGCGTTCGACGCAGACTGGGATGGCCACTATTTTATAGGTGCTTCGGCATATTTGCATTTAACGCGAAAGGTCCGGTTAACGGGCAGTATTCGCTATCTTAACTTAGATGGTGACTTAGCGGACAGTCCAATATTAGAGCGAGGTATCGCAACCACGGGCACCCTAGGGGTCTCTTACGTGTTTTAATTGGTAAAATAAAAAACCAAATGAGCCTTCTCACTTGGTTTTTTATTACTTTTACTACTGAAGCTTTGATTTATGCACTAAAAATTTGTGCCAATTCGTTTTCACATAGGTGGTATTGGCGAGGGCAGTTACGCCATGTTTGCAACATACGGCGGTATTTATCCAGCATCGGCATTTGGCTATTGAAGTGGTGGTCTGCTTTATCAAATTGTGGGTAAAGCCCCTCAGAATCGATCAGGAAGCGAACGTAGTGCACTTGCTGTACTTCGGTTGCTATATCAAATCCTAGGAACTGTAATCGGCGTTGATCCACATTGCTGCACTCTTCTGTGTCTAGCATATTGTGAGATTCTTGCATTGCATGGTACATCTCCATAATGTCGATGATCTCGCGGCACTCAGCTTCTGAAAGGCATCCAAAATCTTTATTTAATTCAAGCATATGCAATTCATAACCGCGTTCTACGATCGTTTGCAGACGTTTGTATTTCGCCGCATTATTTGGATCAAGCTGAGACATTAGGTTGTATTGGTTTGATAGAATCAGACGTTGAGCGTTTGACATTTCCATGGTGACCTCACTAAATAATCTAATATATTTTTAATGTGCTTAGATTAACGCTTAAGACATGAGTGAAACATGATCTCAATACATATTTAATATGAAAAAATGACAAGAATGATTGATTCCAGCCAAGGTGTGTAAGGCGAAGAGCTACTTTTTGTGATAGTGGTTGTATATGTAGTCTTTATCGGAGAAAACTCTGAGCCATTCGGGTTTGAAAACCGTCAGTACGGCAAGCGACATACCATTGAGTAAACCTTCTGGAAAGGCGAGCAGAGGCACAAAAATAAAGTAATTATGCTGAATAACTTCCCAATCATAATGACCAACAGACAGATGGTAAAATGAATTAATCAGGAGATGTAAACTACCCGTTATTGCGCCGTTGAAAAAACCCGCAACGAAAATGAAAACAAAGAGATTTCGCGGTAAGTAGTGATAGCTTAAAATAAATACTAAGTGACTGATTAATATGGGGATTAGGGCAGAAAGCACTAAAGAGGTGGGTAATAATAGCAATGAAATATCATGCAACCAATGATGAGCTAACATCGCTGGTATACTGAGGAGAAAAGCCATGCGCCAACCGTACATCATGGTTACAGTCGTTAAGGCGAGAAAGTGAATTTGCAGCCCTTCTTTTACCCCTGCTTGTGCAGACCACAGGATAGTAAGAAAAAATAATGTTGCTAACACAAGGTGTTGAAATATTTTTTCTTTTTCAAGCTTGGGCCAAACTACTTTTTTCCAATCGGTTAGACAGTGGGCGAGTACTACCCAAAAGATGACGACCAGCGAACCTAAATTAAACCAATCCATGTTTCTTCCTTTGCTGCGAACTTTGTGTAATCGCCTTCACCTATATTTTTAGTATAAAAATACCAGCATTATGCTGGTATTTTAAAGAGTTTCGGTTTGAAGTCGGTTTAGTATTTTACGTTATCATTGTACTGAGCAAGAATCGACTGGATATTATCCATGGTTTCCTTTGAAGGAGGGTTTACCCCTTCTAATGGGTATTCTAAGCCCAGCGCTTCCCACTTATGGGCTCCCAGTTTGTGGTATGGAAGTAACTCCACTTTCTCGACATTATCCATGTCTTTGATGAATTCACCAAGCATGTGAGCGGCCTCTGGATCGTCCGTATAGCCCGGTACGACAACATAACGAACCCAAGTTTTCTTCCCAATTTTCTGTAAGTAACGAGCAAAGTCCAATGTGCGTCTATTAGACACGCCGATAAGATCTTGGTGAACTTCATCTTTCATATGTTTGATATCAAGCATCACCAAATCGGTCGCGTCTAACACTTCGTCGATGATATCAGTGTGTTTACGAACATAGCCATTGGTATCCAGACAAGTGTGGATGCCCTCAGCTTGAGCTGCACGGAAAAAGTCACGTACAAACTCAGGTTGAAGCATTGCTTCACCGCCAGAACAAGTAACGCCACCCCCGGATGCATTCATGAAGTGGCGGTAACTTTTCGCTTCGGAAATGATTTCTTCAACCGTCACTTCTTTGCCATCATGCGTGTCCCAAGTATCGCGATTATGGCAATACTTGCAGCGCATCAAACAACCTTGCAAGAAAACGATGAAACGAATGCCAGGTCCGTCTACGGTACCACATGACTCAAATGAGTGAATACGACCAGCTGTTGACATCTTGTGCTCTCATTACTAATGAATTCTGGCTGTTATTTTATTACAAAAAGCAGGGTTAAAACAGCTTTGTAGGCTGTTAGGGTGAATTGAACCTTGCATCATAAAGTTATTTAGGAATAGGGCACGCTTATTTATTAAAGTAGCCATAACTTGATTGTCTATTGAAGGTTGATATTAATAAAGTGGATAGCTTAGCGCTTAGAAAAAGGCGAAAACAGAGAACGATCCCGTGCCATACACGTCAGTTTGAGACTCTTCATAGTCTGACGTTTTGACGGTGAATGCCAAGCTCGCGCCATAGTTTTGGTTATACCAAGTTGCACCCGCAACGGCACTGGCTTGCCAGTTTTGCAGTGTCACGTCGTATGGCGTTGATGGTTCAGGAATTCCAGAACGATCGCCCTCGATGGTCATATCGTTAAAACTATATCGTCCCTCAAACCCGGTATATAAAAACCAGCTCGATGTGTTTTTTGCCAACATGCTGGCAGAAAAAGGACTTTCTGCACTAATATTCGCCGCGCCGATGCTGTTGGCTAAGTGTGTTCCCCAACGAAACATCACTCCTTGAGAGATGTTACTGCGGAAATTACCCACGTTAATGTCATTAACATTGGTAATCTCCCACTGCGTGCTTTGGCTATCGCTGCGCATCAGTTTATTGAAAGCTCGGTAGCCAACACTAAACGCTATTTCATCATCGATTTGGTAATCCCAACCCTGCGGGTCGGTTGAGCCAGTAATGCCGTGAACAATTTGTTGCGCTTTTTCTGATAGTGAGCTTTCGCCAGTCGCCCCAACCGTCAAGTTATAGCGAACGGTTTTATCATTAGCAATAGAAAGATAGTTGATTTCGGTATGCAAGTAACCAGCGTATGGGCGGTCATTTGCAAGAGGATAGTCAGCTTCGATATCACTCGGTGTCCACATTTTATGGCCAAGAACCAATTCTATTTTATCGATATTTGATTGTTCTGGGTTATTTAAACTCAACCATTTCCACTCGTTTTCTTTTTTGAGTTGGCCCGTTGCGTAGGAGAGGAAAATGCCATTGGTGTAATCTTGGTCAACACCAAAAATACCGTCATTGTCGAGAGTGAAAGAAAGCGTAGACTTAGTGGATGCCATCGCAACCGGTGAAAGAAGAGTAAGAACAATTAATTTACTGAGTTTCATATACTTTATTTACTAATTTTTTTCGCATCATACGTAAGAATGTGGGCAAAATCTTTCGTAATATCACAACTTTCGTTCAAGAAATAAAAAAAGGGCTGATGCTTCATCGCATCAGCCCTTTTATATCACTAAAACGTTACATCGCTATGGTCTTATAGAGACTCAGTGAATGTACGTGCGATTACGTCAGCTTGTTGCTCTGTAGTTAAAGAGTTAAAGCGAACAGCGTAACCTGAGACACGAATTGTTAGCTGAGGGTATTTCTCAGGGTGTTTAACCGCGTCTTCTAGAGTTTCTCGGTTAAGAACGTTCACGTTTAGGTGTTGACCGCCTTCAATTCCAGACTCGTGGTGGAAGTAACCATCCATTAAACCAGCAAGGTTAGCGCGCTGTGAATTTTCATCTTTACCTAGTGCATTTGGCACGATAGAGAAAGTGTAAGAGATACCATCTTGTGCGTCAGCAAACGGCAGTTTTGCAACTGAAGTTAGTGATGCAACAGCGCCTTTCTCATCACGACCGTGCATTGGGTTTGCACCTGGAGCAAATGGAGCGCCAGCACGACGACCGTCCGGAGTGTTACCCGTTTTCTTACCGTATACCACGTTTGAAGTGATAGTAAGAATTGACTGAGTAGGGATTGCATCACGGTAAGTCTTAAGCTTACGGATTTTGCCCATGAATACAGAAACAAGTTCACATGCGATGTCATCAACGCGTGGGTCGTTGTTACCGAATTTAGGGTAATCACCTTCGATTTCGAAATCGATCGCTAGACCGTCTTCGTCACGGATAGGCTTAACTTTTGCGTATTTGATTGCAGACAGAGAGTCAGCCGCAACAGATAGACCTGCGATACCACAAGCCATAGTACGCTTAACATCACGGTCATGTAGAGCCATTAGCGCAGCTTCGTAGCTGTACTTGTCGTGCATGAAGTGGATGCTATTTAGCGCAGTCACGTATTGCTTCGCTAGCCAATCCATGAAGTGGTCCATTTTGTCCCAAAGTTCATCGTAGTTCAAAACATCGCCTTCGATCTTAGGCATGTTTGGACCCACTTGGATTTTTAGCTTCTCATCCACACCACCGTTGATGGTGTAAAGCATGGTTTTCGCAAGGTTAGCACGAGCGCCGAAGAACTGCATTTGCTTACCAACAACCATTGGAGATACACAACATGCGATAGCGTAGTCATCTGACTCCATATCTGGACGCATTAGGTCATCATTTTCGTACTGGATTGAAGAGGTATCGATTGATACTTTCGCACAGAACTTCTTGAAGCCTTCAGGTAGTTTCTCAGACCACAACACAGTGATGTTTGGCTCTGGAGAAGGACCCATGGTGTATAGCGAGTTTAGGAAACGGAAGTTTGTACGAGTCACTAGCGTACGACCATCAAGACCCATACCACCCATAGATTCTGTTGCCCAGATTGGGTCGCCAGAGAACAGGTCATCGTACTCAGGAGTACGTAGGAAACGAACCATACGTAGCTTCATGACGAAATGGTCGATCATTTCTTGAGCTTGTTCTTCGTTGATGCGGCCAGCAGCGATGTCGCGCTCGATGAACACGTCTAGGAACGTAGAAGTACGGCCTAGAGACATTGCTGCACCGTTTTGAGACTTAACCGCTGCTAGGTAACCGAAGTAAGTCCATTGAATGGCTTCTTGCGATGTTTCTGCCGGACGAGAAATGTCGAAACCGTATTTCGCTGCCATCTCTTTGATTTGACCTAAAGCGCGATGTTGCTCTGCGATTTCTTCGCGAAGTTGCATCGTCATGTGTAGATCTTCGCCATTCTCAAAGCGCTCTTGTAGAGATGAGAATTGAGCAAATTTGTCCTTCATTAAGAAATCAATACCGTATAAAGCAATACGACGATAATCACCAATGATACGACCACGGCCGTAAGCATCAGGAAGACCAGTCAATACGCCAGACTTACGACACTTCATGATCTCTGGAGTGTAAATGTCGAAAACGCCTTGGTTGTGTGTTTTACGGTACTCTGTGTAGATTTTCTTAACTAGTGGGTCAAGCTCGCGGTTGTAGGCTTTGCATGAGCTTTCAACCATGCGGATACCACCATTAGGGATGATCGCACGTTTTAGAGGAGCGTCAGTTTGAAGACCTACGATCGTTTCGAGATCTTTTTCGATGTAGCCTGCATCGTGAGCAGTGACGGTAGAGATAATTGAAGTATCGAAATCAACAGGAGCGTGAGTCGCGTTCTCTTGTTTGATACCTTCCATTACCTTAGCCCAAAGCTTGTTAGTCGCTTCAGTACCTTCAGAAACTAGGAAAGATTCGTCGCCTTCGTACGGAGTGTAGTTCTTCTGAATGAAATCACGAACGTTTACTTCGTTTTGCCAGTCGCCTGCAGCAAAACCTTCCCAAGCTTTAGCAAATTGCTCTGCCATGACATACCTACCTTTTTAGTAGAAAAAAATACGTACTGCTTCGCCGTTGAGCCAGCTATCCCCAATTGAAGAGGGGAACAGTACACTCTTATGAATAACAATATTTATAGTCTTAAATTTAAATAACCGGATCATAAAACTATAAATATTGTCACTATTTAAAATGTCTCTCTTTTTAAGCAACAGTTAGAGGTTAAACTAAAATTTTTTTGTAAACCTTAAACTAAATCAATAAATCCTCAACAATCTCGATAAAAAGAGGGTAGCGACTAGCGCTACCCACACATTTTTTGAGCGATTGGCATTACAACCAAGACTGAATACCATATTGGCCTTCAAGCATACCAACTGCAAGCATAGCGACCAAACAAATGGCAAACACACAGATAGGGATAATAATCTTGTCAGCAAAAGAAAGGCGTGAAGCGCGTTCTTTGTCACCGATTAGGCCATTGTTGTCTAAGAACATCGTTAGTGCCCAAGCCAGTACAGGGTTGGTCATGATAGAAGCGAAGATACAAATACCAGCTGCTTGTGAGTCTTTGGTGTCACGAACCATTTGCATCCCTGCTTCTAGTAGAGGTAGAGAGACACCAACAAGAAGTGCAACACGCATGACTGGAGGCCATACCGCAACATCCATAGGGAAGCCCAGAATCGCAACGACAATACAGAACGAACCAAGTAGAATCGCACCAGCAGGAATAGGGCGCTTGGCAATGGCCGCAGGGATCATGTAAGTACCCCAAGAGGAAGTGATGTTACCGCCACCGACAGCCGTACCTACCATCTGACGAACAGAACACATACTCATCGTGTCATCAACATCCATGAGCACTTTTTCAGTCTTCTTAGGGTAGTTCAGTTCTTGGAAAATGCGGTGGCCTAGGAAATCAGGTGACCACATTGCTACTGCTAGAATCGCAAAGGGTAGAGAGGCGATGAAATGTTCTACGTTTGGTAGACCAAGCATCCAACCTTCTTCTGTGCTGCCCCACCAGTAAACAGGGTTTAGATTTGGTATACCCATTTCTGTTTCGAATTTAATGTCAAAACCTGCGCCAAGAACTAAAGCGATTGCTAGGCCTGTGAATGCACAAACGGGAATGGCTAACCAACGCTTGTTTACCTTTGCAAGGTATGCGTAAATCGCAACAGTGATGCCAAGTACAATCAGACCCACGTACCCCATGCTACCCGCTTCAACCGTTGAAGATTGAAGCCCAACAGCCCAATCTTGGATTGAAGTAATTTGGCTCATGGTACCTGTCAGGCCAAGGAAAATAAGTAAGCCACCTGCCGTCCCTTCGGACGTGAGGTTAACAAGCTTCGACCCGCCTTTTAAGAAACTTAAGATTAGACCAAACACCCCGATAAGAATTGCTAGAGCAAGGGGATGAGCGCCCGCCAATGCGATGGTGCCTATCAAAGGAATCATTGGGCCGTGGTTACCAGCAAGGTTTGCACGTGGGTTTAGGAAACCCGAAGAGATGATACAAAAAAGAAGTGCCGGGATTAGCATTTCCACACGTGCAACTTCGATAGCGAAGTCTTTACCTAGATTGATATGATCCCATGAGGCGGTAAGGCCCTCAGCCCAAGACATCATTACTGCTGAGTACATGGCGATAATGCCAATGGTACCAGCAAGTGCAGGAACAAGATCTTCAAGCTCAAAACGGAAGTCACGACCTGGCAAGTTTAAGCCGAAACGACGCGGCTTCATAATTTGTAGTTCGTGGTCTAGGTAGTCTGAACGGCTTGCGAACTCAGATGCTGGACGGTGAAGCTCACGGTAGCTCTTGGTCTCGATATCTGAATCAGAGTGCGCTTTATTAACTGCGTCTGACATAGATTCCTCATATATTTTAAAGTTATGAATTCTTCATTCAATTGTGTTAGCCCGCATCCTGCGGCACGCTTATGCTAGCTGTTATTAGATTTGTTGCACGTCGATATTGTGCCTAAGCATAGCTAATAACTTATTGTGTTGAGGCACAAAAAAATCCTCATCTTTTGGCTGGAGTCTAACAAGATAGTCATTTTTGGTGATTGATTTAGATCACTTTAAGAATAGATGTGAAATAAAACTACATAAAGTGTCTAACATGAGAATGTGACGGTGATCTCTGGTGTAAATTAATTACACATGTTGCATAAAATTAGAAGTTTTAACATTGGTTATCTTATAAGCATTAAGTGGAGTATTAATATTGACGATAAAGCTGGCTTTATTCTTGCTAAATACTGAACAAAGACGATTTTGGGTTAATCATTGCCGCTCAGTTTAGGAAGAAGACATGAAACAACGTAAAGTAATGCCACTTGTGGCTATCATCTCGGGGTTAATCGTTGGTTGCGGAGGTGGCGGAGGTGGCGGAGGCAACCCTGCGCCGAAAACGGCATTTACTTTTGATTTTGCTATACCAGCAACAATGATTGAAAGTGAAGCAACAGCGAAAGGTTGTTCGGTGTATGACCACAAAACTGAGCTGAACGGTGATGAAATGGTTTTAACCTATAGCGCAGCGTCAAAAGAGCAAGTGACTAACTATGTTATCGGTTATTACTCTGATGCTGATGGCAAAAGATCTGGAGACTTCATTAAACCAACCACTGATAACTTTAAGTTCTATCTTGAAGATATCCCTGACGGCGGCTTTGTAACGTTTCAAGCAATAGAGTTTAACGGTAGGGAAGCTCGCGTAAACACATTTTCAAAAGAGTTTCTACAAGACAGAAAGCTGCGTAATGCCACTTTTGCTCTTAACAGTATCCCTTTGAATCAATGCTTTACAGGCGGAAACTTAACAAGCAAAAAATTTACGAACTTAGATTATCGAAATGCTGAGTCAGGTGGTGGAGATTACAACTTTGTCTCGCAAACCGCTATTTTCACATCTCCTAACTCTGATATGTTGCCTACAGATGAGCTAATAGGGCTTAAAGGTGAGCCAACGGCGTTGTTCCAGTATGAATCTGGTTCAAGCGACAAAGCGCTTTACCAGTATGGTATTGGTTCGTGGGGTACTGGTGAGATCGCCTTAGTAAGAGCTGATAATACGTCAAGAATTTATTCTTCGTCTGACTATATTTACGACTCGCTTCACATTGGTTTTGTTACTAACGGCTTTGCCTATGATGCGTTAGAACTAGATAACACAACCGTTGAATATAATCGTCCTAGCTCAACGAACAAAGAAACTTGGGTTTACATGGCGTTTTTTGAGAATCAAGCTAATGGTTGGGAGTCTCTACTTAACGAAACGGTCTCTGATGGATGGGATATTGATGTTGATCCGAGCTCTTACTTAAATATTGATAACCTGCCAAATACAAAACCAAGTGTATCAATGCAAGGAAGCGTAGAGTCGGTGATCGATTTAGGTATGGGCTTAACCTCGGCTACAGAAGGCTTTACTCGCGTAGCTTACTTTGCTGCTTCTGGTGACTATAAAGTCACACACCGCATTTTCACTAAGAGTGATAGCGATTCAGTCGTTGTTCCAGAACTGCACTATTACAACTTTCCTACATCTGCTATTAATGGTTTGAAAGTTTCGTCAACAGACAACTTTAATCGTACAGCAGTTGTGTTGAGTGAAGATAGCAAAATTGATTCTAAGATGTTTATGAGTTTCTTCTCTAACGGCGCAGCGTCGGAGCCTAAATTAGATGCAGATTTAGATGGTATTCTTACTTCAGAAAAAGAAGATTTAGAAAACGAAGTGGTTTTGCGTCATTCAAATTCTTTAGTCGTAACTCGTTTCAATTAACACTTTTTAAATTTATCAAGCCCCTTTTAAAAGGGGCTTTTTTGTAGTGAATATTCACAGGTGAGAAAGTATATAACCATTGAGTGAGGTTAAAGTTAATTATTGTGAATTTTTATTCATTGTTTTCGGGTTAATAATTTGTTGCAACTTTCAGGGGGTGGTGCTAATTTGAACTGAATTAGAAAGGGCGGAGTCCCTTAGCAGTGATAGAAATACAGGGAGTAGGGCGCATGAATGATGTACCAGCGCTAGATATAAAAGACCTGCACAAAACATTTGGACAAAATGAAGTTCTTAAGGGAATTTCTCTTTCCGCACACAAAGGGGATGTTATCTCCATCATTGGCTCTTCCGGTTCTGGTAAGAGTACCTTCCTTCGATGTATCAATTTATTAGAAACACCAACTGCAGGTGAAATTTGGGTGAACGGTGAGCTTATCCAAATGAAGAATAATCGTGCTGGTGAATCTGTACCTGACAACGAAAAGCAAGTGCAACGCATTCGTTCTCGTCTTGCGATGGTGTTTCAAGGGTTTAATCTTTGGTCGCATCTCACTGTACTAGAAAATGTCATCGAAGCTCCTATTCATGTTCTTGGGATAGCAAAAGCCCAAGCGATTGAAAATGCAGAGGCATTACTTAAGAAAGTGGGCCTGTATGAGCGTAAAGATTATTACCCTGGACATCTATCTGGTGGTCAGCAACAGCGTGCCGCCATTGCTCGAGCATTGGCAGTCGATCCTGAAGTCATGTTATTTGATGAACCAACCTCAGCACTAGATCCGGAACTTGTTGGGGAAGTGCTAGGAGTAATGAGAGATTTGGCAGATGAAGGAAGAACGATGCTGGTTGTCACGCATGAGATGGCGTTTGCTCGCGACGTCTCTAATCATGTGATGTTTCTGCATCAGGGTTTAGTGGAAGAGCAGGGAAAACCAGCTAAGCTGTTTACAGAACCAGATTCAGAACGATTACAACAGTTTATTTCCTCTATCTATTAATATTCTTCAGGCGGCAGGCTTTTGCCACCTAAGCCAACACAACAAACAAAACCAATAAAATAGCAATCACAGGAGTATGGAAATGAAAAAGTGGTTATTAGCAGCAACATTGGCTGCAACGGCAATATCAGGGGTCGCTCAAGCGAAAGAATGGAAAACGATTCGCTTCGGCATTGAAGGTGCTTACCCTCCTTTTAGCTGGACAGAAACAGATGGATCTCTACAAGGCTTTGACGTCGACATGGCGAATGCTCTTTGTGAAGAGATGCAAGTTAAATGCAAAATTGTTGCTCAAGATTGGGATGGCATCATACCGTCACTACTTGCGAGAAAGTACGACGCGATTATTGCTGCCATGTCTATTACCACAGAACGTAAGAAGAAAGTGGATTTCACGGGGAAATACGCGCTTATTCCAAACAAATTTATCGCTAAAAAAGGTGCGAACCTAGACTTTGATAACCTAGATGGTAAGAAAATCGCAGTGCAACGCGCGACGACTCACGACAAATACCTCACAGACAACTACGGTGACAAAGTTGAGGTCGTTCGTTATGGATCTTTTGATGAAGCTTACCTAGATCTTGCTAGTGGACGAGTTGTTGCAGTGCTGGGTGATGCATCTGCTTTAGAAGAAGGTGTACTTAATAAGGCGGGGGGTGAAGCGTACGAATTTGTTGGCCCGTCACTCACTGATCCTAAATGGTTTGGTGAGGGCTTTGGTATTGCCGTCCGTAAACAAGATAAAGATTTAACGAAAAAGCTTGATGCGGCGATATTGTCACTACGTGAGAAAGGGGTTTACCAAGAAATTGCAGGTAAATACTTTAACTACGATGTTTACGGTGAATAAACCGTAATTAAACGGCCGTTGGCTTGTTCCTAGAAGTAGTCAACGGTCGATTTTGAGTTTTAGGGATTAGGAACTCACCTATGCTGGATTTACAAGGATATGAAGCCTCCATCCTAAAAGGGGCTTTGGTAACCATAGAAGTCGCTGTACTTTCCCTTCTGCTTGCTGTCATTCTGGGTATGGCCGGCGCGTTAGCTAAGTTAGCACCATACAAGTGGGCCAGAGCGATTGCGACTCTTTACACCACCATAATTAGGGGGATTCCGGACTTAGTTCTGATGATGCTGATTTTCTTTGGTGGGCAAATACTGTTAAACAACAGCCTTTACTCTATCAACGAAACGCTCAACGAGTGGTTTTCTTCTAGTGATCCAAACCATGAATGGACTTCTTACTTGCCCGATTATATTGACGTCAGTCCGTTTATCGCTGGGGTGATCACCATAGGCTTTATTTTTGGTGCCTACATGGCAGAAACATTTCGCGGCGCAATTATGGCGGTTGATAAAGGCGAGCTAGAAGCCGCAAAAGCTTATGGCATGAGCTCTATTTTATCGTTTAGAAGAATTTTGTTACCTCAGATGATCCGTCATGCATTGCCTGGGTTTGGGAATAACTGGTTAGTACTGCTTAAAACCACGGCGTTAGTTTCTATCATTGGTTTAGATGACATGGTGAGAATAAGTTCTTTGGCCGCTGGGACGACGAAAATGCCGTTTACCTTTTACATGGCAGTTGCGCTTATCTTCCTATTATTTACCAGCGTTTCTACAGGTTTACTTAAACTTGTTGAGCGCAAGTTCAGTATTCATGCGAGGTAAGTCATGGATTTTTCTTTGATAATCGAAAGTTTGCCAATCTACCTCCAAGGGCTCTGGACGACCGTTTGGTTGGTGGGGTTAGCGCTGGTGGTTGGCTTGTGTGTCTCTATTCCGCTAGCCGTTGCACGCAATAGCACTAACTACTTACTGAGTTTGCCTTCTTGGGGTTTCATTTATTTTTTCCGTGGTACGCCACTATTGGTTCAGTTGTATTTGATTTATTACGGTATGGACCAATTTTTTCCAGTAAAAGATACATTATGGGAAAACGCGTGGTTTTGTGCGTTGGTTGTCTTTATCTTTAATACCTCGGCCTATACTGCAGAAATTATTCGCGGTGCGATTAATGGTTTGTCAAAAGGTGAGGTAGAGGCAGCCAAAGCATATGGGATGAGTAGGTTTATGACATATAAGCGTATTATCTTACCAAGCGCCCTACGTAGAGCATTGCCTGCTTATTCGAATGAAGTTATTTTCATGCTGCACGGTAGTGCGGTCGCGGGTATCGTTACTATTATGGACCTAACTGGAGCTGCGCGCTTAGTAAATTCACGTTATTACGCCCCATTCGAGTCTTTTCTGACAGCGGGGCTTTTCTACATGGCACTGACCTTTATTATATTATGGTGCTTTAAACTCGCAGAAAAACGATTTCTGGCATATCTTCGCCCACTCAGTTAGTCATTGATTTAAAATGGTACCTATAGAGGTGCCACTTTTTACACCTTCATTTTGATACCTTCATCCCTACTTTTCTATTTGATCTAAAAGACAATTTCTTTACCTAGAGTATTTACATTAAACTTGGATAAACCCATTGTTTAGTGAGTAAAAGTGAAAAAAACAATTCTATCGTTGGGCTTTGCCGCCATCGCCACTGGATGTGGTGGGGGAGAGTCACAATCAAATACCCAAGTAAAACCAACGCCAACGCCAGTTCAACAAGCGTTGGAAACTGGCAATGCACTATTCGTTTCTGAACCGAACGATTTCATCCGCAAAAGTCGTCAGGTCGTCGAAGCACATAAAAAGCAGGCTAACGCGATTAAATCCGCTATCGCGAAAAAACTATCTGGTTTGTATTGGGATCCGACTCATGATGCTGCGATTTTGGCACCTAAGTATGGATTCAACAGCACGATTTTGATGACTAATAAGGCAATGGCAAGCGGTTACAAAGACCAAACCTTGTCAATTGGCGTTGCAGGAGAGCAGACCAACGGTCAACGTTACGCGGTATTAGGTAGTAACCCATTTCGCACCAAGCAACGTTTTCCTGATTCTTCTAATGCAGCGATGACTCAATGGTTAAATAACCTAGTTACTTGGCTTTCTAACGGCTCGACATCAAACGTCGTGATTGCGCAAATGGATCAGTCTCACTACTTCCCTGATGAGCAAGCCACGCGCAATTGGCTAAAAGATAATATTTCACAAGAGTTGGATGTTAACGATGTTAATCAGTGTGATGGTTCGAAGCTACTTAGCTGTTTGAAGACGAATACACCGAACTTGTTGATTTTGTCGCAACATCTGCGCTCAGGAGACAGCAACCAGCAGGTGCTGGATGCGCTGTCTTACGCTGAGCAAGCCAAAATTCCTGTTCTCTATCTGCATTGGGATGGCGGATTAACTGAGCTTGGTCGAGACGTTTTGGAAAGACTTCATGTTGATTACGTGGGAGATAATTACTGGCGTAAGTTAGGCTTAGTCGATTGGGCGCCTTCATCCTTAATGAACGTTGTGCCGGATTCTGTGGTTACGCAACAAGCGTTGTTGTCTCGTTTTGAATCTCAAAATTTCAATGTTGACTTGTCACAGTGCGATGATAAATCTTGCCCTGATACTGCGAATATGGATGGTCAATTTTATGCTGGAGCAAACAGTATTCGGCAGTGGCTGAAAAAGCATGATGAACAAAAGCTCTCATTGTTTGACCAAGACGGCTACCAATACGAAAAACTTATGGTGTTGCTGGCGGATCATTATCGTCAAACGATAACATTCCCAATGGACAAGCAATCAACTGAAACGACCGAGTTCCTGAAGTCATACTTTGCCGATTACGTGCAATACAACAGCCGAAACGTTAATCCCAAACAGCCAAATATGGGTAACTTCAGTCGCAGTGAGTTTGGCTCTGAAGTGAAGAGAATCAGTGCTACGATTAATATGGAATCAAAGCGTAACTTCCGCTCCGCTGGTGTGTATGCGCTTCCCGGGGAAACCTTTACGGTCACACGTAATGACAGCAATGATGTGACGACCAAAATTGTCATTAACAGCTTAAGAAGTGGCGCAACTCATGAGTTCAGCAAAGATGGTTACACTCGACCAAAAATGCTGACTTCATTCGCCTATGAAGTGAAGCTGGGTGAAGCCATCACTCTAACTTCACCTTATGGTGGGCCGATCCAAGTTCACTTTGACAACAATGATGTGCCAGTAGAGCTAACATTTAGCCATGTAGCGCAACATCCAGTATGGAGAAGTGCGAAGAACAACGATACGTTTATTCAACAGCTTGAGGCAAACTTGTTCGATTGGGCTGAGTTGATCACGCCTGGATTTGAAGTGCACGCTAAGCGAGACAAAATGCTTGAATCTGTTAACGATGCAACGTGGTCGACACCAGCCGCAATGGCGCTTGCGACAGAAGAGTATGCCCACAATTACCCACATGTGCTAGCTGGTTTCCAAGGGCCGGGTATCAATGAAGTTCCAGAAATTATCCAATATGCCAAAAATCAAGGCTGGGAAATCGCTAACATTGATATGGTGAAGCATATGAATGCTGACCAAGCAACATGTGGCTACGGCTGTTCTGGCAACCCATATGATGCATATTGGGCATTCAGCCCGCTTGGTCACGGTGATTTACATGAGCTAGGTCATGGCTTAGAAAAAGGTCGATTCCGATTTTCTGGTTGGGAAGGGCACTCAACGACTAACTATTACTCTTATTATAGTAAGTCTCGTTTCTTCCAGAATACGGGGAAAGTTTCAACTTGCCAAAGCTTGGACTTCAAAGGCCAGTTTGAACTACTGCAATCTAGCCGAACCCAAGCGGATCCAAATGCGCATATGGCAGAGAAAAATCAAACCAGTTGGAGTTGGGGCGTTCGTGTTTATATTCAAATGATGATGGCGACGCAGTACGAAGGCGAACTGCAAAATGGTTGGCATTTATTGGCGCGATTGCACCTGATCGAGCGTGAGTTTAACCGCTTAAAATCGGATGATGCGCTTTGGAATGAGAGACGATGGAGTATTGGTTTCGCCAATTACTCTCGTGAGGAGGCAAACAGCATCTCAAACAATGATTGGTTGCTTATTGCTCTGAGTTCCGTTGCTCAGCGAGATATGACGAGCTATTTAGATATGTGGGGCTTCTCTTTCTCGGAAAAAGCAAAACAGCAGGTTGTGGCGCTGAATCTACCGCCAATGCCTCTCACTTACTTTGCAAGTAGTAATACTGGCTACTGTTTGAATGAATTTGCTCAAATACCAGTCGTTATCGACGGTCAAGCGCCTTGGCCACTTAACTAAATTCAAACAGCTATTTAGCAGACACAAAAAGGGAGACATTGTCTCCCTTTTTACTAGAGGTTAGCAATGCAATGAACCAACCTATAGCTATGTACTATTTGAATGTCGACCAAATTGGGGCGTGGTCGGAAGGCTTTTCAATGCCACGGAGCTCATAGTCGATACCAGATTCAATGCATTTTTGCGCTAGGGAAGGGGTCGCTAAAATGACGTCGATCCGTAGGCCACGGTTGTCATCAAAGCCGCGTGAACGGTAGTCAAACCATGAGAAACGATCATTAACTTGTGGGTATAGCTGGCGGAAAGTGTCCACAAAGCCCCAATCTAACAAGGTTTTCAGCCATTCACGTTCTTCAGGTTGGAACGAACACTTACCGGTTTTTAACCAGCGTTTACGGTTTAGTTCACCAATGCCAATATCAGCATCAATAGAGCTGATATTAATATCGCCCATCACGATTAACTGTTCATCATTGCTATGGTGATCGTTTAAATAAGTCATCAAATCTTTATAGAACTGGCGCTTGTAAGGGAATTTAGTCTCGTGACTGATGTTCTCCCCTTGAGGGAAGTAACCATTAAGAACCGTAACCTTGCCACCATTATCATCTTCAAACGTTGCCATAATCATGCGTTTTTGATGTTCTTCATTATCGGTCGGAAACCCTTTTTGTACGCTGATTGGCTCTTGTTTACAAAGCATCGCTACACCGTAATGCGCTTTCTGACCGTGAAAATACACTTTGTAACCCATGGCTTCGACATCTTGAATCGGGAACGCGTCATCGTGAACTTTAATTTCTTGGAGGCCGATAACATCAGGTTGGTGTTTATCGATAAGCGCTTGGAGTTGGTGCAGTCGTGCACGAAGACCATTGATGTTAAAGCTGATTACTTTCATTTTTTATCCTTATTAAGGGCATACTTTTTATGGATGGTATCACTGCACGTTTGCACTGCAAATGATTCTCAACGAAAGAAGAGAGGGGAGAATGTAGAGACTTTACTGCTTAGCTTTTATTTTGTTTTCTAAATCCGATTGCACAATTTTTAATGCATTAAGGGCCGCTTCAGGAGTAATGTCGTTAGATTCAAGCAAATAGATTAAATCGACAGCCAGTTTGATTTCTTCTGGGGCTTCATCAAGAGGGGAGATAGGTTGATCTGACATTATTGATGTTTTTCTCTGTGAGTGATTTGGTTTTCAAGTTTGAGCAAAGCGGCTTCGCAACGTGCCAGTCGTTGTTCTGTGGCTAGCAAGGTCTTTTGCGCTTCAGCTCGGATAAAACTTGGTGACGTTTCTACAGCCCGTTCTTTTTCTAAAACCATCTCTCGCAAGCGCCTTGCCCACTCTTGGTGTTGAGCGAGTTCTTGGTATAACACATTGATTGGTTTTCGAAAGTGGCTGCTATGTTTGATCTCGTTCTTACGAATTTTCGTGGTTGAGATTTCCCGTTGTATTGCACCGATCTGTGCGACTAACCGTTCTGTGAGGTATTCAGCACGTAAAGCCGTTAGCTTCTCTTCCTCTTGTTCACGGATGATGGCATTCAATGTTGATTTTGCTTCTTTTACACAAGGCGTTAATAATCGAGAACGACAATGAAACAGACGCTCATCAAAAAGTGATACATGATGTTCGCCTCTTTGGCGATCAAGTATCGCGGCTTGTTTCGCCATTTGTTCTAAATGTTCGGAAAGCTGAGCAATATTCATTAAAAACCTACAAACCATGCGTCATAAGCCAATTTAATGGCAAGTACGCTGACGACAGTAACAAACACAGGACGAATGAACTTTGAGCCAAAGCGAATAGCAGAGTGTGCTCCAACAAACGCTCCAGCCATTAAGCAGACGCCCATCGTTAAGCCTAGCATCCAATTGATGTGCCCAAGAGCAGCAAAAGTGATCAGTGACGTAAAGTTACTGGTAAAATTCATCGATTTTGCTAATCCTGAAGCCAGCAGGATATTGAGGCGATAAAGAGCCATGGAGCTGACCGTCCAAAATGCACCAGTACCAGGACCCGCTAAGCCATCATAAAAGCCAATTGAAAAACCTTGCAAGTACTGTTTTCTATTGAGTAAGGGGCATGGCTCTGGCGTTGGGCTTTGGTGCGTCGACTTCGGTGTTTTATGAAACACCGTATAAAGCGCAGCCGCTAAGATAATCAGAGGCAATACCTTCTCTAACCAGTCAGTGCTGATCGCATCCACAAAAAGAGTCCCCAAGGCGGCCCCGATCAGGGTTGCAACAAAAGCTCTCCGCCAACATTGAGGTCGAAACAAGCGTTTTTTGTAGTAAGTAAATGCTGCAGTTGAAGAGGCAAATGTTGCCGCTAACTTGTTCGTTCCTAGGGCGATATGAGGCGGTAAGCCCAAGGATAGTAACGCAGGTACCGTTAGCATGCCGCCACCGCCTGCAACCGCATCAATAAATCCAGCAATAAAAGCGACAAGCGCCAACACCAACAGCATGGTTGGCTCAATCATTTCCATAAATGGTGTTTCTTCTAATGTTCTATTTTACGTTTAAATGGAGGCAGTGAGTCGAGTAAGGCTTGTCCGTAGCGTTTTGTCACTAGGCGTCGATCAAGGATTGTTACTCTACCAGAATCTCGTTCCTTGCGCAGTAATCGACCTACGCTCTGAATCAGCTTTTTACTCGCGTCTGGTACCGTGATTTGCATAAACGGATTGCCGCCTTTCTTTTCGATATACTCAGAATGAGCCTGTTCGACAGGAGAGGTCGGGACACCAAATGGAATCTTAGTAATCACCAAGTTTTCAAGCAGTTCACCAGGCAAATCTAACCCTTCAGAGAAACTACCAGTACCAAATAGGATGCTGGTTTTATTTGATTCGATTAGTTTTTTATGTTTTTTGATGATTTCTTGACGAGAACTTTCGCCTTGGACTTGCAAAGCCCAACCTTGCTTAATGAACCCTGAAGAGAGAGCTTTCGCTACTTGGTTCATTTGCCAATAGGAGGAGAATAATACCAAGTTAGCCTTCTTGTCTTCCAAGTACTTAGGCAATATATCGATAAGATATTCAGTAAATTGAGGTGCTGGTGGTTCATACTTCATTGCTGGTATGAGCAGTTCTGCTTGATTTTGATAGTCAAACGGTGAAGCCAGTGCCAAAAATTGCGTGCCAGATTCTGGTTTGCCATCAATGCCAACTTGATGGCAGAAGTAATGGAAAGAGTTCAAGGCGCGCATTGTCGCGGACACTAATACCGCGCCAATGCAACGGCTCCAAATTTTTTGGTCGAGTTGCCATCCTACTTCAAGTGGAGAGACACTAACAATGAAGTCACCTTCACGGTCTGGGTGCACCTCTAACCATCTCGCTAAAGGCGCGCCTTTTTCGCGAGTGGGTTCAGCCATCAAGTGCCATACTTGCGCCAGGTTATCCAATCGCTGAATATAAAAACCTAATTCGGCGAGTGCGGATTCTGCAAGCTTGGTTGACAGTTCACCATCTTTTACTCTTTCTGCAATCAGCTCGGAGATTTTAACTACACTTTGGTTCGCTTTTTTGCTTGATTGTTTTAGTTCTTTCGATTGGTTTTCTAGCCAAGAGGGTAGTTCACCGTGTTCAAATCGAAAAACTTTTTCCTCAAAATGTTCGGGGTCGAATTGTTTGGTCAGTTGATTCAACGCAGGGATGAGACTTTGAACGGATTCTTGTAGATCATTACGGAATCGAACCACGCGTTTTTCATCGGCCAGAGAAGAAAATTTACTAATCGATTGATTCAGCTTCTCTAACCAAGCTGCAGCGCCTTTTAGACTTGCAGAGGCGGATGCATGATCGCGTGCGACATGTGGTAGGTGATGGGCTTCATCAAAAACGTACATGGTATTTTCAGGCTCTGGCAAAATGACGCCGCCACCTAAATCAGCATCTGCCATCACTAACGAGTGGTTTGCAATGATGACATCATTTTTATCAAGTTCTGAGCGTGCTTTTTGAAATGGGCAACCACGATGCCCAGGTAAACTGTTGTTGCAACTGTGCTTGTCGCTGACGATCAGCTGCCATAGTTTATCGTCAATCGGTTTTGGCCATGAGTCGCGATCACCATCCCACTTACCTTGGGCAAGAGAACGATACATTGTTTCTAGTAAATCGAGGTCTTTTTTCTTGGGTTTCGTTTCGAACATCGCGAGCTGGCCACCATCAACCCCACTGGCTGTCGCAAGCTTTTCCGCACAGCAATAACGTTGGCGGCCCTTCGCCAAAATAAATGAGAATTCTTGGTCGGTAATTCGACGAAATAAAGGAAGATCTTTATTGATAAGCTGTTCTTGTAGGGCGACAGTCGCTGTTGAGATGACCACCTTTCTATTGTTATGAACAGCAATAGGAATGACGGCCATCAAATAGGAGAGTGACTTGCCGATCCCTGTTCCTGCTTCTGCAACCAGTACTCGGTTGGATTTATGATACTGACCACAAAGCGTTTTTGCGATTTCAGCGACAAGATAGTTTTGTGCTCTTCTTGGAACAAAGTTATCAAGTTGATCTTGCAGGTTTTGATAGCTATTACGAATCGATTTTTGAATGTTACTGGTCAGCATACGAGCCTCAAATGCGTTGGAGGCGAATAGTAGCACACATCACTAGATGTTCAGTAGTTCACAAAACGGAATGCTTTTCTGAGGAAAATAGATCTTCTTCACAAAAAAACATTGAACCTTATCTAAATGAAATTAATTTCACTACGTGAAAAATATAAAACTTCAAAATAGCCATTTTTGCCAAATAATATCCCTTATAAATTTATTTTTTTGATTGGTTTTGGTGTAAAGTTTTAGTTATTAAGCTTTATGTTAATTACTGCAAAGCTAAGTAATTGTTTAGATGTTCGTCGCATAAATAAAGGTAAATCATCTAAGTGTTTGTTTTTTATTTGTATTTTTATTTTTTTATATTGATGTTTAGGGAGTTTGACAGGCAGAATAATCTTTTGCACTCTACGCCAAGATTTTGAGAAGGGGTGCGTAACCTTTTGTTAACGCTCTAACTCAAACATATAAAAAGGGAACCGGACAAGGATATCCCGAACTAAGAAAAGGCAGTGGATTTATTATGAAAAAAACTCTATTAGCACTAGCGGTTGCAGGCATCTCTACATCTGCACTAGCAGCAGGCAACATCTACGACGACGGTACTACAGCGTTCAATCTTAAAGGTGAAATCGATAATTACCTAAGCACCAAAAAAGCAGACTTAGTAAATGGTGAGACAAAGAAAGCTGATGCAGACGTTGACCTATGGGCAAAAGTTCAAGTAGATGCTCAACATAAAGTCAGCAACGATGTTACTGTATTTGGTTCTTTTGAAATCGAAAATGGTAACGGCTTTGGCTATGGCGATGACAACTACTCTGTAAGCACAGACGATCTATACTTTGGCGCGAACTTCGGTGAAAACTGGGGTGTAGCACTTGGTGAAGTTGGTGACTTCGGTGATTCTCTAGACGCAATCACTATCGACAACACTAACGAAGGTTACGGTTATGCTGATGACTTTTTAAACATTTTAGAAAGCGATGGCCATGCAGTATCTGTAAAAGGTAGCTTCGACAACCTGACTGTTATTGCTGACACTTACCTAAATCAAGATGAAGATGTTGATACAGCGTTCGGTTTATCTGCTCAATACGCAATCAACGACCTGTTCACAGTTGGTGCTACTTACCAAGATCAGGGTGAAAATAATAACTCTGAATACAGCGTTATGGGTGCGTCAGCTCGCTTTAATATGGATAACTTCGCAGCCGCAGTTGCTTACATCCTTGAAGAGAAGAACAGCAACGACCTTGATACAATCGCAGCATCAGCGTCTTACCAAATGAACGAAGCTCGTCTATACACGTCATTCGGCTTTACAGACGGTGATAACGATGCAGAGGGTAACTACTACACGGTAGGTACTGATTACGCATTAACTAGCAATCTGCTAGCATTCCTTGAGTACTCAGTGAAGGAAGATGACCTAGCTGGTAAGGTAGAAGTAAACGGAACAGACTTCCAAGCTGACAAAGATACTCTAGTATTAGCCGGTGTTTACTACACGTTCTAATATCTAGTATTTAGATTAATACAGTCAAAGGCCGCAGATTTGCGGCCTTTTTTGTATGATGAATATGCGAATGTTTATCATACAAAATGTAAGACCATAGTATGCGTTTTTATGTTGAGAGCGTGCTGCTCGGTTTTTTATTGAGAGGACGTCTACGCTCGTTAGAAAATGATGGTTTTCCGTATCGAATTCCTTAAACTGATGGATTTCACTGATTTGAAGGTTATTAAGAAATGAAATTAAAGACTTGGCTAACGCTATTCGCTTTTGCTTTTATGGGGACAGCAGTGAATGCAGAAACGACGAATGAAGTTAAGATGTCAGCCGTTGTAACCACAGCGCAAGGTGTTGAGGTTTTGTTTGTGAATGGTATCGCGGCGGATGAGTGGAATACCCCTTTGACTGTAACAGAAGGGTATAACCAACTGGTAGTGAGAGTTAATAAAGGCATTGGTCGCGGAGATAAACGCACTCAAGTGAAGTCGGCACCGTATATTATCGATTTGGATCTCGGAGCAGGTAAGCTTTATATCGACATGCCTGCGTTTAGAAAGGAGCGCCAAGCAGAGAAGCTATTTGAGCAAGATAAAATGGACTGGAAAGTGAACCTCAATGGCCAGTCGATCAAATACACTCAACACAAAATGCTAGGTAAGAAAGGAGCCTTCCCGTACTCAAACCTTGATGAGCAACTCTTGGAGTACAATCAAGCCAATGGCATCTATTTTGTAAATGGCAGCAAAGTGGACTTATCTACAAATGAATTGATTGAAGCTGGTGGTGTGAACCACGATAACCGCCAAGTGACGTCCTCTATGACTAAAGCAAAGATTGCTTATCTAGAAATGTCTGATACGGAGCGTCAAGAATTTAAAAAATGGATTAAACAACAATAGTTGTTATACCTAAATGACTTCAATATACACCGTAGATATGGCGTCAAAGCAACGAACAAAGTGTCATTACAGGTTCTTTTAGGGTTGTTTTGAGTTATTTGGGTTTATTGCCAACGAGAAAACATAAAACCAGACGCTTGTCTGATTTTATGTTTTTTTATCTCGCTTTATTCTAGAGAGTGATTTCTTTCCATTCTCCTGGCTGAAGACCCTCTAAAACAATATTTCCCATTGAGTGACGTACCAGACGTAGTGTTGGGAAACCGATGTGTGCGGTCATACGGCGGACCTGGCGATTTCTTCCTTCAATAATGGTAATGGCAAGCCAAGTTGTTGGTATATTAGCGCGAAATCGAACCGGAGGTGTTCTTTCCCAAATCGCTGGCTCTGACATGATTTCAACCTGGGCAGGTAATGTCATACCGTCTTTGAGCTCTACGCCTTTACGTAGCTTATCTAACTCTTCTTCTTGTGGGGCACCATCGACTTGTACCCAATATGTTTTCGGTGACTTTGATTTAGGCTGCGTTAGTTTGGCCTGCAATACACCATCATTAGTGAGCACCATTAGGCCTTCACTGTCACGATCCAACCGACCCGCTGCATAGACGCCTTTGACAGGAATATAGTCTGCTAAAGTCTTACGTCCCTCGCCATCAGTAAACTGACTTAGCGTGTCGTAAGGCTTATTAAAAATAATCACTTTACGATCTTTAGGATCGATCTTGGATCTGTGATTTCTGGTTGAGCGAGTAGGGTGACGCCCTTTTGGGGCCAGAACTTCTTGACCACTGCGCGAGGCAGAACGTTTAAAATGGCTGGTTTTTGAATGGTGATTACGATGACCTTTTTCATGGCCTGGACGAGGTGACATGTTAACTACCCTACAAAAATGTAAATGAACTGTGTTTGAAAGTTTTAAGTTTTCCTATGATCGGATATGATTTGCGCGCCTAAAACTAACAAACGCGCATAGAATGATAGACTATTTCGTGTTATTTGTTTAATTATATCAGTGCACTTATGGATTCAGAGCCCAGAGCTTCAAACGACAACAAAGAGTGCGAACCGCATGTGGCGTTAGTAAGAAGAATGTACTGCTAACGCGCAGCAATGCGTCAATAAACCAACTCAGACGCTGAGTTGATCAGCCAACAAGTTGATTAAAATAGGGAAATTTCATGCCTACAGAAAAACCTACAATTATCTACACCATCACTGATGAAGCGCCGGCGCTAGCAACTCATTCATTACTACCAATCATTCAATCGTTCACAGCATCGTCTGGCATCAATGTAGATACTCGTGATATTTCACTAGCAGGTCGAATTATCGCTAACTTCCCAGAGCATCTAAAAGAAGAGCAGCGTATTGGCGATGCGCTCACAGAGCTTGGTGAATTGGCTCAAACACCAGACGCGAACATCATTAAACTTCCTAATGTTTCTGCTTCACTCCCCCAGCTAAAAGCCGCAATCAAAGAGCTTCAGGCAAAAGGTTACGACTTACCGAACTATCCAGACGAGCCAAGTACGTACGAAGAAAAAGCGATCAAAGCGGCTTACGACAAGATTAAAGGCAGTGCAGTTAACCCAGTACTTCGTGAGGGTAACTCAGACCGTCGTGCGCCACTTTCTGTTAAGAACTACGTGAAGAAAAACCCACACTCAATGGGGGCGTGGTCAGCCGATTCTCAATCACATGTATCAAGTATGTCGGGTGACGATTTCTTCGGTAGTGAAAAGTCGACAACCATCTCTGGCGCAACAGAGGTTAAAATCGAGTTCGTCGGTAATGATGGCGCAGTTAAAGAGTTGAAATCTGCTTTCCCATTGCTAGATAAAGAAGTCATTGACACTTCAGTAATGAAGAAGAAGGCGCTGGTTGAATTTTTCGAAAAAGAGATTGAGGACGCGAAGTCAAAAGACGTGCTTCTTTCACTACACATGAAAGCGACCATGATGAAGGTGTCAGACCCTGTTATCTTTGGTCATGCTGTTAAAGTTTACTACAAAGAGGTATTTGATAAATACGGTAAACTATTCGAAGAGCTTGGCGTTGATGTGAACAATGGCATTGGTGACGTTTACTCGAAAATTGAGACACTACCAGCAGAGCAGAAAGCAGAGATTGAAGCTGCAATTCAAGCCGTTTATCAGACTCAGCCAGAACTCGCGATGGTTGACTCTGATCGCGGTATCACCAACTTACACGTACCAAGTGACATCATTGTTGATGCCTCTATGCCAGCGATGCTTCGTTCTTCTGGTCAAATGTGGGGACCAGATGGTAAGCAGAAAGATGCCAAAGCGATGATTCCTGATCGTAGCTACGCAGGTATTTACCAAGCGGTTATCGACTTCTGTAAAGAGCATGGTGCCTTTGATCCAACAACAATGGGTAGCGTGCCTAACGTTGGTTTAATGGCTCAAAAAGCGGAAGAATATGGTTCTCACGACAAAACATTCATCCTCGATTCGACAGGAATTGTTCGCGTAGTCGATACAGCGGGTAACGTTTTATTAGAGCAAGCGGTTGAAGAAGGCGATATCTTCCGTATGTGCCAAGTTAAAGATGCCCCGATCCAAGATTGGGTGAAACTTGCAGTTACACGTGCACGTGCAACGGGTGTTCCAGCCGTCTTCTGGTTAGATGAAAACCGTGCACACGATGCTGAGCTAATTAAAAAAGTAAACGCGTACTTACTTGATCACGATACTGACGGCCTAGAAATTAAGATCATGTCTCCTGTTGACGCTTGTAAGTACTCACTAGAGCGCATGAAAGCGGGTCTAGATACGATTTCTGTCACGGGTAATGTTCTGCGTGATTACCTAACAGACTTGTTCCCAATTTTAGAGTTGGGTACATCTGCTAAAATGCTATCTATCGTTCCATTGATGAACGGTGGTGGCTTATTTGAAACAGGTGCTGGCGGCTCTGCTCCGAAGCACGTCCAGCAAGTCGAAAAAGAAAACCACCTTCGCTGGGACTCTTTGGGTGAGTTTTTGGCACTTGCTGCATCGTTAGAGCACCTGAGTGTTGCAACAAATAATCCTAAAGCACAAGTCTTGGCGGATACGTTAGATAAAGCGACGGGTGAGTTCTTGGACAACAATAAGTCCCCATCACGCAAAGTGGGTGAGTTGGACAACCGTGGTAGCCACTTTTATCTAGCGCTGTACTGGGCGAAAGCGCTAGCAGAGCAAACTGATGATGCCGAGCTTGCTGCAGAGTTTGCACCAATTGCTAAGTCTTTGGCTGAGAACGAAGAAAAAATTGTTGCAGAACTGAATAATGCTCAGGGCGTGAAAGGTGAGCTAGGTGGGTACTATTTACTTGATAAGGCACTTGTCTCGAAAGTGATGCGCCCTAGCGAAACGTTTAACGCCATCATCAACAAATAACGTTGATTGAACACGTCGGGCGCGGCGTGTTTTTTAAGCTTTAAAAAAGCAAGAAACCCGCTTAACTGGCGGGTTTGTTTTTTCTCTTCATAACGTGAAATCGACGTTGCGAGAGCGATTATTTGGTTTGGCCTTCGATTGGTACGACGCTGCTTGCGTGGCAACCTTTCGGACCTTGTTCAACCTCGTATGAGACTTGTTGGCCTGCTTTCAGTGTACGATAACCGTCCATCTGGATAGTTGAGTAGTGGGCAAAGATATCCCCTTCTTCTTCTTCTGAACAGATAAATCCAAATCCTTTGGCATTGTTAAACCACTTTACTGTACCTGTAGTCATGCTTTACATCCCTCATGCATCTTTTACTGATTTCGTTACAACAACCAAGTTATACCTTTAACTTGGTACTACCATTGCCAGCGGTCGCTAACAAACGTCTACTAGTTAATGAGAAATCACATTCACCAAGCTGCTTTAAAACAAATTGATCCAAAATGATGATTTATGCATCAACACCTTCCACTGTAGTCAATGAAACCATGTAGTCAATATCCCTAAGCCACAAACAGGAACATAATTGAAAACGAATCACAGTTGATATCAATAACTTTCCAAACAGTTTTTTAGGTATACGCCGAGGCTTAGTCAATTAGCCTGCAAAGAGGGGGATAGTCAAAAAGCCATACTGTTCGAGTTGCTTATGCTAGTGAAATCATCTGACTGAATAAAAATGAAGTTGGTATGATAATCAACCGATTTTCAGTGATGAAGTGTGAGCTAAGGCAGGGAATTAGTTTGAGTGTTGATCTGATTCAAAATGATAAAAAAGTAAGTATTTCATGAGTAGAAGTTTATGGCTTGTCGACAAGAATCTTTTATTTGCGCCCCCGTAAGACGTGCATTAATCTTTATATTAGGTAGTAACTTTTATCTATCAAAGTTCGAATTCGGTGCCACGCCTACTACACCCTACAGCATGCTTGTGTTAGATTGTTTTTATAGGTCAAAAACATCAACCCTTTGATACGATATCTTTGAATTGCCATGAGTAAAAATTTTGAATGGGTAACTCCAGACTCTGATCTTCTGGAGAAAGAAAGTACAAAAGTTCAGCCACCCAAGCTGTATAACGTTGTACTCAACAATGATGACTATACACCTATGGATTTTGTCATAGAGGTACTTGAGCGATTCTTTTCACATGATATTGATAAAGCGACTCAAATCATGCTTAAGATCCACTATGAAGGAAAGGCAATCTGCGGTACATATAGCGCGGAAATTGCCGAAACCAAAGTAGCGCAAGTGACGATGTACGCAAGGGAAAATGAACATCCGCTACTTTGCACTATGGAGCAAGCGTAGAAGAAGACTTGCTCGAGCTACCCAAGTTGTTTTTTCGGGAGGTACGTATGCTAAATAAAGAACTAGAGTCAAGCCTTAACGGTGCATTTGCTCGGGCGAGAAATAAACGCCATGAGTTTATGACTGTCGAACACCTCCTACTTGCATTGTTAGAAAATGATGCAGCCCAGGAAGCCCTTCTAGCTTGTAAAGCGGATCTTGACGCTTTGCGCAACGAGCTTGATATATTCATCGATCAAACAACACCGCTTATCCCTGATAGCGATGAGACGCGTGAAACTCAGCCGACCTTAAGTTTCCAACGCGTACTACAACGCGCTGTGTTTCATGTACAGTCGTCTGGTAGAAATGAAGTAACAGGTGCAAATGTGCTTGTTGCTATTTTTAGTGAACAAGAGTCGCATGCTGCTTATTTGTTAAAGAAAAATGACATCTCCCGTTTAGATATTGTTAACTTTATCTCCCATGGTATTACCAAAGCGTCAGGTGCAAGTGAAGACCCTTCTTCAGACTCATTCAGTTCAGAAAGTGTCGAGGAGGCAAACTCAGAGGAGCGCTTGGAGAGCTTTGCTACAAACCTTAACCAAGTAGCGAAAGATGGAAATATCGACCCACTTATTGGTCGTGATAAAGAGTTAGAGCGTACGATTCAAGTTCTTTGCCGTCGTCGTAAAAATAACCCTCTGTTAGTAGGTGAAGCAGGGGTTGGTAAAACGGCGATCGCGGAAGGTCTTGCTTGGAGAATCGTAGAAGGACAGGTCCCTGAAGTCATTCAAAATAGTGTGATTTACTCCTTGGATATTGGTTCGCTGCTAGCCGGCACCAAGTACCGAGGTGATTTTGAAAAGCGCTTTAAAGCGATCTTAAAGCAGCTTGAAAAAGAGGAAGATGCGATTCTGTTCATCGATGAAATTCATACTATCATCGGTGCGGGTGCGGCGTCTGGTGGGCAAGTTGATGCTGCAAACCTGATCAAGCCACTGTTGAGTAGCGGTAAATTGCGTTGTATCGGTTCTACTACCTATCAAGAATACAGCAACATTTTCGAGAAAGAGCGCGCGTTGTCCCGTCGCTTCCAAAAGATTGACGTTGTAGAGCCTTCATTGGATGATACAACTAAAATTTTGATGGGCTTGAAGCCGAAGTATGAAGCTCATCATGAAGTACGTTACACCAATAAAGCACTACGTGCTGCGGTAGAACTTTCGGCGAAATACATCAATGAACGCCATTTACCAGATAAAGCCATTGATGTCATTGATGAGGCTGGCGCTCGAAGCCGTCTTGCTCCGGCTAGTCGCCGTAAAAAAACGGTTGGTGTTGCTGATATCGAAGCGATGGTTGCCAAAATGGCGCGAATCCCAGAAAAGTCGGTTTCTTCTTCAGATAAAGATATCTTGAAGAATCTAGATAGCAAGATGAAGATGCTAGTATTTGGTCAAGACAACGCAATTGATGCGCTGTCAGAGGCCATCAAACTGACACGTGCGGGTTTAGGTGTGGATAACAAGCCTGTTGGCTCATTTTTGTTTGCAGGTCCTACAGGAGTTGGCAAAACCGAGGTGACAGTGCAGCTTTCGAAGTTACTAGGTATTGAGCTACTGCGTTTTGATATGTCTGAATATGGCGAGCGTCACTCTGTCAGCCGCTTGATTGGTGCGCCTCCTGGTTACGTGGGTTATGACCAAGGTGGGTTGTTAACCGATGCCGTGATCAAACACCCACACTCGGTCGTTCTTTTGGACGAAATCGAAAAAGCACACCCAGATATCTTCAACCTATTATTGCAAGTAATGGATAATGGTACGTTGACGGATAACAATGGTCGCAAAGCAGATTTCCGCAATGTGATTCTTGTGATGACGACTAACGCCGGGGTAGCAGAAACAGAGAAGAAATCGATTGGTTTGATTCAACAAGATAATAGCCATGATGCGATGGCAGTGATTAAGAAGGTGTTCACACCTGAGTTCCGAAATCGTTTAGATAACATCATTTGGTTTAATAGCCTAGATGAAAGTGTTATCCACCAAGTTGTCGATAAGTTTATTGTTGAACTTCAAGTTCAACTGGATGCGCGTGGTGTATCGATGGAGGTATCACAGGACGCTCGTCATTGGTTAGCGCATAAAGGCTATGACAAAGCCATGGGCGCACGACCAATGGGACGTGTAATCCAAGAGCAGCTTAAGAAGCCGTTGGCCAACGAATTGCTGTTTGGGTCATTGGTTGATGGTGGTACTGTGAAGGTAACACTTGTTAACGATACACTTAAGTTTGAATACTTAAATGAGAAAGAGACTGCAATACACTAATTGCATGATTCAAATTAAAAAAAGCGTGCGAGTAATACCGCACGCTTTTTTTGTACTCATTTTTTAATTACCTATTCACATCATCTCCGTATGAAACAGCTTGATAAAAGTATAAGTAACTTGTTTGCAGGACGAGATTTTTGCTCCGCAAGTTTTTGCCAGTACCTGTAACTTGTATTAACGTTATTGGTATTACGTATCGTTTTGGCAATGTTCTGTTTTGCCCACAAATAAAAAACGGAGCAAGTAGCTCCGTTTTTTATTTGCATCCGAAAATCAGAAATTAACGAGCGCGGAAGACGATGCGGCCTTTTGTAAGGTCGTATGGAGTCAACTCTACAGTTACTTTGTCACCCGTTAGGATACGGATGTAGTTCTTACGCATCTTGCCAGAGATGTGAGCTGTCACAATGTGACCGTTTTCAAGTTCAACACGGAACATAGTGTTTGGTAGAGTGTCAAGGACAACGCCTTGCATCTCAATTACGTCTTCTTTAGCCATTTAATCCTCTTTAGAAATTAGGCAATATTAGCGAGCTCTATTTTGCCGCTAAATGGTAATTATGTAAAGTTGAGGCGTATTCTACCCTCGCCAACGCTGATTTACTAGCCTTTGGTGGGGTTGAAAGCGCGTTTTGTAGTTCATTGCTGGACATTCATCAATCTGATAACCCAAATATAGCCATTGTTGCTTGTTTTCTTGGCAGTATTTTATCTGGTAAAGCACGGCTAATGTGCCAAGTGATAACGAGTAATCTGGGTCAAAAAAAGTGTAGAATGCACTTGAACATTGCTCCATTACGTCGGTTACAGCCACCGCAAGTAATTGGTTTGATTTATCATAAATATGTAAGAATAAAGTGCTTAGCCAGTTGGTTTGAGCAAAACGAGAAAACTCATCGCGTTTAGGCGGGTACATGGTCCCATTTTTGTGTCTTTTGCAAATATAACGGCTGTAAAGATCAAACCACTCCGGATCCAATTGGTGCTTCATTTCCCAACGGAAAGCCTGTCCTTTTCTAAGCAGTCGCTTTTGGCTTTTTGATAGCGCTACGTCAGGAATAGAAACACGAATTGGTTGGCAAGCGTTGCAATGTTCACAGTGAGGCTTATAGATTGTATCGCCACTACGACGAAAACCGTTTGCCAGTAATAATTGATAATTCTGTTCGGTATGTAACCCTGCGTCAAGCGCAACAGCTACACGTTCTTGACGTTCGGGCAAGTAACTACAAGGATGATTATTAGTTAACCCAATTCGAATTTGTTGTAGATCCGTGCTCATACTGAATCCTGCAAAACTTGAGGCTCAAAGGTACCTGATGTGGTTTGTTTTTCTCTTAAAGATAGTAGTTTTTGCATGAAATCGTCTCGCTCAAGTTCAAAAGCTCCAAGCGAAGCCAAGTGAGGGTTCATTACCTGACAATCAATTAATTGACCCTTCTTTGATGCTAGGTGGTTGCATAAGTGCCACAAGGCGATTTTTGATGCGTTATCTTTCAGACTAAACATTGATTCGCCGCAGAAGAGTTGGCCGACGCTGATGCCGTATAATCCACCAATTAACGAATTGTCCTGCCATACTTCTATTGAGTGACAATGACCAAGTTTTGCTAGTTCAATGTAGGAGGCTTGCATCTCTTCGTTGAGCCAGGTTTCCTCCGCTGGACGCGTTGATGAGCACAACTTGATTACATGTTCTGTGGCAAAATTGATAGTTACTTTGTAGCCATGCCTTCGCAGACATTTTTTCAGGCTTTTTGACGGCTTGAACGTCATAGGGTCAAATACCGCACGAGGAGAAGGGCTCCACCAGAGTATAGGTTCACCAGAACCATACCAAGGAAAAATTCCTTGGTAATAGCCATTTAGTATTCTCATGGGAGCTAAATCGCCGCCAAACGCGAGTAAACCATTTGGATCACCGAGAGCTTCATATGGTGAGGGAAAGTCGAACTTATCATCGAGTTCAGTTAAGTAAATTGCCATAAGAAGTCGTTACCAACATTAGAGCCTGAGGAGCTTATGATGACCCACTCAAGAAATATCGTGAAAGTATGGTCTTGGATCATACTGTTTTTGCCACTTTTCGCCAATGCAGCATACGAAAGAAATGTTGCCAAACCCGTTAATCAAGTTGTTTATGGAAAGGTTGACTCTGTTCGGTATATCACTCAGCAAGAAGTGGTTCAATCGAAAAATAATGGTTGGAAAACGCTGCTTGGCGCAAGTATCGGTGGGTTAGTCGGAAATCAATTTGGTGGCGGAACGGGTAGGGAAGTAGCAACAGCCGTTGGTGCATTAGCTGGAGCCGCAGTCGCACAGAACCAAAGCAACTATCAGTATACGGTGGAATACAAACTAGTTGAGTTGCTCATTAAAGTGAAGGGAGACAAACTCATCAACGTTATTCAGGATCTGGATAAGAGTATGTTGTTTAGCCGCGGTGACGAGGTGCGCATCTTGTATTTTGATGACGGCGTTCGCGTGGATATAGCCTATTAACTCGATGCTTGGAGGACGAATAAGTTGCTGACTAATTATTCATAAATTAGCGTAGATTTGTTCTGGTTTTGTCGTGTTTTTTTGGGTAGTCTGAATTCACGAAAAATGGTTTAGCCCTTCTATAAAATAGCGTATTGGGGCACAAAGGATTATCAACTTTTAATGGAAAGCTTAACGTTACAACCCATCAACAAAATCCAAGGGGAAGTTAACCTTCCTGGCTCTAAAAGTGTTTCTAACCGAGCGCTTTTACTGGCTGCTTTAGCCCAAGGCACCACCCGGTTGAAGAACCTTCTGGACAGCGATGATATTCGTCATATGCTAAATGCACTTACGACACTTGGTGTCCAGTATCAGTTATCTGAAGACAAAACCGAATGTGTCGTAGAAGGTCTTGGTCACCCTTTTTCAGCATCACAACCTGTAGAATTATTTTTAGGGAATGCTGGAACAGCCATGCGGCCATTGGCAGCGGCTTTGTGTTTGGGTGAAGGTGAATATGTGTTGACTGGCGAACCTCGTATGAAAGAGCGCCCGATCGGTCACCTCGTTACAGCTCTGCAAGAGGCGGGGGCAAATATCGAATACCTTGAAAGCGAAAACTTTCCACCACTAAAAATAGTAGGTACTGGCCTAAAAGCAGGCACTGTTTCTATCGATGGCTCTATTTCTAGCCAATTTTTAACGGCTTTCTTGATGTCTGCACCATTAGCAGAAGGCGAAGTCCGGATCCAGATTGAAGGTGAACTGGTATCAAAACCATATATTGATATCACCTTACACATCATGAAACAGTTTGGTGTTAAAGTCATCAACAATGACTACCAAGAATTCATTATTCCTTCAGGTCAGCAATACATCGCACCAGGTAATTTCTTAGTCGAGGGGGATGCTTCTTCAGCGTCTTATTTTTTGGCTGCTGCCGCGATTAAAGGTGGGGAAGTTAAAGTCACTGGCATTGGTAAAAATAGCATTCAAGGTGATATTCAATTTGCCGATGCACTAGAAAAAATGGGCGCTAAGATTGAGTGGGGTGACGATTATGTGATTGCTCGTGCTGGCCAGTTAAAAGGCATCGATATGGATTACAACCATATCCCTGATGCAGCAATGACGATTGCGACAACCGCACTGTTTGCTGAAGGTAGCACTGCTATTCGCAATGTGTACAACTGGCGTGTCAAAGAAACCGACCGTTTGGCGGCGATGGCGACTGAGTTACGTAAAGTTGGTGCAGAAGTCGAAGAAGGTGAAGACTACATTATTGTTAAGCCTGTTCCAAAACTGAAGCACGCAGCTATCGACACATACGATGATCATCGCATAGCAATGTGTTTTTCATTGATTGCTCTGAGCGATACACCTGTAACGATTAACGATCCTAAATGTACCTCGAAGACGTTCCCAGATTATTTCGAAAAGCTTACGTCACTTAGTTGCTAAGTGTATAAGCTTAAAAAAGCCAGAGCTATCGAGCTCTGGCTTTTTGTTTCAGACGATCATTTTGCTATTTCTTCAGGGTAAACTCTTTTGAAAGGTGGTGAGCTAAGAATTTAAACATGTTGAATGCTGCAGTGCTATTGGAGGTTGGTAAGCCCTTATCATCAAGGAAGTATTCCCCCTTAAATACCAAGACACCGTCCTTTTCTACTACGCTTGTGGCTCGCATACCTTCGATATAGTCATCGTGTTCTTGGATAATTTGGTTAGCGATTAAAAGAAGGTCGAATTCTTCAATAAATTTTTTATTAGACATAACATTATCATCATTCATTACACATTAATTATGAGGAAGTATACCCATAATTAACAAGGATTTGCATGCTTAATTTAACATCGTGAGTAAGCCTTGGTTGGAGTAAGTTTTATAGACAAATTACGCGGACAAAGTGTCTGCTTTTTAAAGCATTCCAAGGTTCGATTGTATGTACAAAAAACTATTTTGTGATGAATAACAAAATTTATTGTATTAGATTAGCGATAGTAAAGTTTGCCTGTTTAGATATGCCGCTCAATACCATTCAGAACTCTGTCTCTTTGAAGTACAAAGACGATGAATTGTCAACCAATCGGATCTGAATTTCAAAAAAGCAGTTGATCTTCTTTTCATCTCGCACAATAGTAAAAAAGAAGCAACGAAATATAACATTATGCGGGTGGCCTCTAAAAGGGTTCTACCCGCATTATTATGAAGGACGTTAGAGTCAGTTATGGGTAAATCACTCGTTATAGTGGAGTCACCAGCCAAGGCAAAGACGATAAACAAGTACCTTGGTAAAGACTTTATTGTTAAGTCTAGTGTTGGTCATGTGCGTGATCTGCCTACGGCTGGTCAAAGCACTGGTGAGAAAAAAGCCGCAGCCATCTCAACAAAAGGGATGAGTCCGGAAGAGAAAGCACGCGTTAAAAAAGAGAAAGACCGTAAAGCGTTGATCAAAAAAATGGGGATTAACCCATATCATGACTGGGAAGCGAACTATCAAATCCTTCCGGGCAAAGAGAAGGTTGTCAACGAACTACAAAAACTCGCTAAAGATGCAGATTGCGTTTATCTCGCGACCGATTTAGACCGCGAAGGAGAAGCTATCGCATGGCACCTTCGTGAGATCATCGGTGGCGATGAAGAGCGATACAAACGAGTTGTTTTTAACGAAATTACAAAAAATGCCATTCAGCAAGCATTCCAGACACCAGGTGAGCTGAATATGGATGGTGTTAACGCACAACAAGCACGTCGCTTTATGGATCGTGTTGTTGGCTTTATGGTTTCTCCATTATTGTGGAAGAAAGTTGCGCGTGGTTTGTCGGCAGGGCGTGTACAATCTGTAGCGGTGAAGTTATTGGTTGAGCGTGAACGCGAAATCAATGCATTTGTACCAGAAGAATTCTGGGATATTCACGCGAATACCAAGACCAAAGATAACGCTGATTTCAAACTGCTTGTTGCTCAGAAAGATGACGCAGCGTTCAAGCCTGTTAATGAGGCGGAAACACAAGCAGCGATGTCTGTGCTTGAAAACGCGAGTTATGAAGTATGTAAACGTGAAGACCGTCCGACAAAGAGTAAGCCTTCTGCACCTTACATCACGTCTACGCTTCAACAAGCAGCAAGTACACGTCTAGGTTACGGCGTTAAGAAGACCATGATGCTAGCTCAACGTCTCTATGAGGCGGGTTACATCACATATATGCGTACAGACTCGACGAACTTGAGTGCTGAGGCTGTGGATGCCGTACGAGACCTCATCAGTTCTGAATTTGGAGATAAGTATCTCCCAGCAAGCCCGTTGAAGTACGGCAGCAAAGAAGGGGCGCAAGAAGCGCACGAAGCGATTCGTCCTTCAAATGTGGGTGTTAAAGCAGAAGACCTACAAAGTGTCGATGCTGACGCACACAAGCTTTATTCATTGATCTGGAATCAGTTCGTGGCGTGTCAGATGACACCAGCAGAGTATGACTCAACGACTATCAGCGTAAAAGCAGCGGAATATACACTTAAAGCAAAAGGTCGCATTCTTAAGTTTGATGGTTGGACTCGTGTACAACGTCCAATGGGCAAAAATGAAGATACAATTCTTCCTGCGGTTCAACTTGGCGATAAGCTAAAGCTAGAGTCACTTGATCCTAAACAGCACTTTACAAAACCACCAGCACGCTTCACAGAAGCGGCCTTGGTGAAAGAGCTTGAAAAGCGTGGTATTGGTCGTCCTTCGACTTACGCATCGATCATCTCTACGATCCAAGATCGTGGCTACGTAAAAGTTGATCAGCGTCGTTTCTATGCTGAAAAAATGGGTGAAATTGTTACTGACCGTCTTGATGACAGCTTTAACGATTTAATGAACTATGACTTCACGGCACGTATGGAACAGAAACTGGACCAAATCGCGGAAGGTGAGGTGAACTGGAAAGCGGTTCTGGATAACTTCTTTGCTGACTTTACTGGCGATCTAGAAAAAGCCGAGCGGGATGAGTCAGAAGGCGGGATGAAGCTAAACCACATCGTCATGACAGATATTGAATGCCCGACTTGTAGTCGTCCTATGGGGATTCGCACGGCTTCTACTGGTGTATTTCTCGGTTGTTCTGGTTATGCGCTACCGCCGAAGGAGCGTTGTAAAACCACGATCAATCTAGGCGATGAAGATGGCGTTATCAATGTTCTAGAAGAAGACGTTGAAACTGCGGCTCTTCGTGCTAAGAAGCGTTGTCCTATCTGTGAAACGGCAATGGACGCCTACCTGATTGATGACAAGCGTAAGATGCATGTTTGTGGTAATAACCCGAATTGTGAAGGCTACCTTGTTGAATACGGTGAGTTCAAAGTAAAAGGTTACGATGGTCCCGTGGTTGAATGTGACAAATGTGGTTCAGACATGGTGCTTAAGAACGGTCGCTTCGGTAAATACATGGATTGTACCAGTGAAACCTGTAAGAACACTCGTAAGATTCTAAGAAACGGCGAAGTGGCGCCACCGAAAGAAGATCCGGTACACTTCCCAGAGTTACCATGTGAAAACTCGGATGCTTACTTTGTTCTTCGTGATGGTGCCTCAGGTCTATTTATGGCGGCAAGCAACTTCCCGAAATCTCGTGAAACTCGCGCACCGCTAGTGTCTGAGCTGGCTCGTTTTGAAGATCGTTTACCAGAAAAGTTTAAGTACTTAGCGACAGCACCACAAGAAGATCCGGATGGTCGTCCTGCGATTGTTCGTTTTAGTCGCAAGACAAAAGAGAACTATGTACGTTCTGAAGAGAATGGTAAGCCAAGTGGCTGGACAGTACTCTTTGTCGATGGTAAGTGGGAAATTACAGATAAACGTAAAAAAACGAAAGCATAGAACACGTTAATAGAATAAAAAGGAGGCAGTGGAATCACTGCCTCCTTTTTTTATTTTTATAATTTACCTTTAGAACCTCTGCCCTTAAACCGCTCTTTCCACATCAAGCTGAGTACGGAGGGTCAAAGCCCTTTTTATGTAAAAGCCTTCGTCAGTCGTTCTCAGAATGTAATCGGTTGCTTTATCCTTATGTGACCAAGATATCGTCTTGAATAAGTAACTTTTGCATGGAACACAGAATGGCGTATTTAAAATTGTAATTTAGGGACTGGTTAGATAATTTGTTATAAGAACTAGTGCAATTGTATGCATTGTTTGCGTCAAGAAATATAAAGATAATGGATGCTCGCATACTGGAAGTGCCATAGCTCTTTTATCCGCATTGTAAGAGTTCTGAGAAACTCAGGATGTGGGTGCAACAACGTATTCGCTTGACTCCCCGAGTAATACTCATTCAAGTGAATACCAAATCCAAGCTATAACGATATGGAGAACAACAAATGGCTGGTGTTTTGGGAATGATTCTTGCTGGCGGTGAAGGCTCTCGTTTGAGACCTTTAACGGAATCTCGCAGTAAACCTTCGGTACCTTTTGGTGGTAGCTACCGATTGATTGATTTTGCTCTAAATAATTTTGTAAATGCGGATCTCATGCGCATTTATGTTCTAACTCAATTTAAATCACAATCCCTGTTCCATCACTTAAAAAAAGGCTGGAACATTAATGGTATCACTGACCGTTTTATCGATCCTATTCCTGCCCAAATGCGTACAGGTAAGCGTTGGTACGAGGGAACTGCGGATGCTATCTATCAAAATTTACGTTTTATGGAGCTAGAAGAGCCTGAGCAAGTGTGTATTTTTGGCTCAGACCATATCTATAAAATGGATATCAAACAAATGTTGAGCTTTCATTGCGAGAAACAAGCATCGTTAACGGTATCAGCACTGCGTATGCCGCTCAAAGACGCCTCTCAGTTTGGTGTTATTGAGGTTGATAGCGAAGGTCGCATGATAGGCTTTGAAGAGAAGCCAGTAAATCCCAAGTCGATACCCGGTGACCCTAATCACGCACTAGTGTCGATGGGCAATTACGTCTTTGAAGCGAATATTTTGTTCTCTGAATTAATGGAAGATGCAGACAATGAAGCGTCATCTCATGATTTTGGTAAAGACATTATTCCGAAGTTATTCCCTCGTGGGGATGTGTTTGTGTATGACTTCAGTACCAACAAAATAAGCGGTGAGAAAGAAGAAGTGTATTGGCGTGATGTCGGTACTATCGATGCATATTGGGAAGCGCATATGGACTTGCTGGCGAAAGATGCGCCGTTCTCTTTATACAACCGCAAATGGCCACTTCATACATATTACCCGCCACTTCCCCCTGCTACATTTAAGGATTCAGATAACGGTCGAGTTCAGTTCATCGATAGCTTGGTATGTAATGGGAGTTATGTACGAGGCTCAAGAATAGAAAAGTCAGTGCTCGGTTTTCGCAGTAATATTGCATCGGCTTGCGATATCAGCGAATGTATACTTCTTGGTGATGTGAAAATTGGCGAAGGCTGTGTTTTACGTCGTGTTATTGTCGATAAGGATGCCGATATTGCTCCTGGCACTCAAGTTGGTGTGAATCTCCAAGAAGATAAGAAACACTTCCATGTGTCAGAGGAAGGGATTGTCGTCATTCCTAAAGGAGCGCGAGTTGGCTACTAGCAATCTGTCTATTCTGTTTGTCGCGTCTGAAGTTGAAGGGTTGATAAAAAGCGGAGGGTTGGCTGATGTAGCCAAGGCTCTGCCTGAAGCCCTTCAAAGTCTTCAGCAAGATGTAAGAATTATCATTCCTGCGTACAGCAGTATCGAAAAGTTAGCAGATGCCGAATTGGTACTAGAAACGCAGTTAACATCTTGGCCACACACACAGTATCGAGTTTTAAGGATTATGCTTGGTGATAACCCTGTCTATCTGATTGATTGCCAACCTTACTTTGACCGTGCTTCGATGTATGCTGAGAATAATCAAGCCTACCCAGACAATGGTGAACGCTTTGCCTTTTTCAGTGCAGCTTGTTTAGACATGCTCCCTAAGGTAGGTTTTCAGCCAGACATTGTACATGCCAATGATTGGCATACAGGGTTGGTGCCATTTTTATTAAAACATCGATATGGCGAAGATCCGTTCTTTGCTAATACACGCAGTGTTATTTCTATTCATAATGCGGTGTTCAAGGGAGTATTTAGTTATGACGATATACAATGTCTTCCGGAGTTTCACTGCCGAAATGTGCCAGATGCTGCGGTGAGCGCAACACATATCACCATGCTTAAAGCAGGAGTGATGAGCGCGGATAAAATTAATGCTGTTAGTCCGACTTATGCACAAGAACTAAAAACTGAGCTTGGTAGTCATGGGATGGCTTGGGAGTTCCAGCAGCGCGCGCAGGACTTAGTTGGCATCTTGAATGGCTGTGATTACGGTGCGTGGAACCCCGAGACCGACGTGTATTTACCAGTGAATTACAGCGCTAATGACCAAAGTATGGCCAGAGGCAAGAGTGCTTGTAAAAAAGTGCTGCAGCAACGTGTAGGTCTCATAGAAAAAGACTGTGCAGTGTTTGGTATGGTCTGTCGTCTTACCCAGCAAAAAGGAGTTCACTATTTATTGCCAGTATTGGCGGACTTTTTGAAGCATGATGTACAATTAGTCGTCGTTGGAACTGGTGACCCTGTTCTTGCTGCACAGTTAAAAGATGTCGCTGCGTTATTTTCGGAAAAGCTCGTGTTTGTTGAAGCGTATGACAACGAGCTGGCACATTTAGTGGAAGCCGGTTCAGACTTCTTTTTAATGCCCTCAGAATTTGAGCCGTGCGGTTTGAATCAAATTTATAGTATGGCTTATGGCACATTGCCGATTGTCAGAGGGGTTGGGGGGCTAAAAGACAGTGTAAATGATTATGATGTTGACCCTTCTCACGCGACAGGCTTTGTTTTTTATGAGCCAACGCCTCAGGCGTTATTGCTGATTATGTTGAGAGCGCTGTTACTTTATGCTCAAAACCCTCCTGAAGTAAAACGAATTCAATTACATGCAATGCAGCAGGACTTTTGTTGGAGAAAGGCCGCAGAAGCGTATTTGCACCTTTATCGCTCGGCGTTAAATTGATGCGAGTTTACTTTAAATTATAATAAAGGCACTGATTAAGGTGCCTTTATTATCTTGATTAAACGGAGTGTGGTAGGATGACATTTTGCTCAATAGTACGATTTTTTATACCGGAATATGACTCAACCGCTACTTTTTCATAAAACCTATCTGCACCCTACGAGTAATGAGTGGGTCGTATTCGTGCACGGTGCGGGGGGCAGTTCCTCAATTTGGTTTAAGCAAATCAAAGCGTATAAGCAACATTTTAATCTGCTGCTTATCGATTTAAGAGGTCATGGAAAGTCAAACCAGTTACTGAAAGAGCTGATTAGGAATCGTTACACCTTCACTGAAGTCACTCAAGACATTTTAAAGGTCTTAGATTACCTAAAAATCCAGTCTGCGCATTTTGTCGGGATGTCTCTCGGTACCATTATTGTCCGTAACTTGGCTGAACTTTCATCGGGTCGCGTGCGTTCAATGGTGCTTGGAGGCGCAATCACGCGACTCAACACCCGTTCGCAAATACTCGTTAAGCTTGGTAACTTTTGCAAGCATATCTTGCCCTACATGTGGCTGTACAGGTTGTTTGCCTATATCGTTATGCCGCAGCGAAACCAGCGTGAATCTCGACACCTTTTCATCCGTGAGGCTAAGAAGCTTTGTCAAAAAGAGTTTAAACGCTGGTTTATTTTGGCTGCAGATGTCAACCCGCTAATGAAATACTTTAAAGATAGAGAACTGCTAATCCCCACTCTCTATTTAATGGGAGAACGGGACTATATGTTCATTCAACCCGTGAAAGAGATGGTTGCGGCGCATAAGTTTAGTGTCTTACGTGAAATTCCAAATTGCGGACATGTTTGCAATGTTGAACGCCCTGAAGACTTCAATCAGTACTCAATCGCATTTATCAAGCAGCAAAGCTTGGCGGTGTAGAGTTAAATTATGAAACGAGAGAGCAGGAGAGAGTGCTAAGGTTCTCCTATTTGATGCCCACATTGCCAACAGGCGCCAAATTGCCCTTCATTCACTTCTAAACACTTAGGGCATTGCCAATCAGGGTATTCATGTCGGCGTGATTGTTTTTGGTATGCTTCCACAATTGCGATTGCTTTTAACTTTTGTTCAGGAGCAAGTAACCAAACATAAGGGTCCGTATCATCACTAAATGGCAATTCTCCTTTTAGACCGAAAATACCTTCTCCCCGAACTTCGCAGGAGATTTTTTCGCTTTTTAGCAATTCACATACAATATGTGCTTCTGCAGGGTTCTTAGCGATAAATATCTTCATTAAGAGCTTCCATTTTGTTGGTTGGGTATTGGTCTTACCTTATTCATAATCCATTTAGCGATAATTGGAAATAGTCCCAATAATGCGAATGACACTAAGACAGCGGGAGAGATGATGCCAGATAACGTTTCAATCGTGGCTAATTGAGTGCCTGCATTTAAGTAAACGGCCGTTCCTGGCAGCATGCCAATTTGGCTCGTCAGATAGAACCGGCCGACTGACATTGGCGTTAATCCCATTAGCAGATTAATCAAGAAAAAAGGGAATACAGGGATTAAGCGAAGAGAAAATAGATAAAACGCACCGTCCTTTTTAACGCCTTGATTAATAGCAGTGAGCTTTCCTCCAAATTTGATTTGAACCCAATCATGCAATAAGTAACGACTACTTAGAAATGCAATGGTCGCCCCCATTGTGCTGGCAAAAGAAACCAGTAATAAACTTGCCCAAAACCCAAAGAGAGCCGCACCAAGCAAAGTGACAACTGTTGCACCAGGAATGGAAAATGCTGTAATGAGGATGTAAGCGAAGAAGTAAACTGCCGCAGAAAACACGAAGTTTTGGTCGATGTAAGCGGTCAGTAGTTGTTGTTGTGCCTTAGCATTTTCTAGGGTTAGGTATTGACTGAAGTTCACACCTAAAAAGATGATTAGCGCTAATAGGGTAAGACCTAAAATCAGTTTCTTATTCATATTTTTTGCTCCACTTGGGTATGCTTTATAAGACAGATTTTAGTCCGAAAAAATTTCACAAAAAAACCGCAGTGTTATCTGCGGTTTACTCTATGGTTAGCGATTTATTTCTATTGAAGGTCGCTAATCAACTCGTCTCGACGAGTTTGAGGAACTACACTCCAATGAGTGCCGTTTATAGCACCTTCTAGTGCCCAGAGGAGCTCAATGCTCACAGCGGCGGAGTGTGTGTCTATTATCGCTTTGTAGGCATTAAGCGCACCTTCTTCTTCTAGCTTTTCTACCGATTCGATGCCAGCTTTCTTAAGCATTCTTTCAGTAGCTAGTCGCAAATTAGGCAAGTCTTTCAAGCGGTTAGGTTTACTTGTCGCTTGTTGCTTTTTTTCCATTTTTGCATTTTCTAAGGATTGCTTTGCTACTTCAACTAAGTGGTCGTTTGATCTCCATAAGTCGCTGGAAATCGCGTAGTACTTAGTTACGACTGGAAAACCACGCTTTTTATAAACGTATGGTTTTAGCCCTTGTTTCTCGAAATCAGATGAAGTCTTTTGGTCAGCTCGTATATGAAGTTGATTATTCACAACTAGTGCGAACATCGTATCATCGGCGAAAAGACCAAAGCCACCAAACATTGAGCGCGACTTGATCGTACCAAGTGCCTCAAATAGCTTCATAGAGTCTTTGAGTATCGGTTTATCCATGATGTGTTATCTCGGTGTAATTAATATTACGCCACCAAAAATCAGGTCCGAGAGGTTAGCAAATACATGCAGACACAATGTCAATAAAGGGTGAACTCATTATATGCATATTTGCCATCGGTAACCCCGCTACCTTCCATCGTATACGATGGTTCAGGCCGGAGGCTTTGCGTCCCATCCTTTCGGATGGTTTGCCCTGTGCGTGACAGTTGGATCATACTTTGTATATTGAATTAACATCACACTTTACGCTTGAAAGTGTGATGTTGGTTCAGTAAAAATGTGAGTTAGTGCATATTTGTGCATATTCAAGAAGAAGTTTTACTCTAAAAGAATAAGAAGGGCAAGACTGAGTCACATCCAAATAAAACAGCAAGTTATCCTACTATTAACGATTTTATAAGCAAGAAAATGTGTTGTAAATGTTATTTTTTATTAAAAAACAAGCGCTCGTAAGAGCGCTTGGATCCAGTTTTATATATTAAAGCTAATATCAGTTCAGTTTTTTCACGGTATTTCGAATGACAAGCTCAGGTTGCATTTCGAAAACACGTTTCTCATGTTCTTTATCTTTGATTCGTTCAAGTAAAATTTCGAATGCATTTTTACCTACACGACGCTTCGGTTGGTGAATAGTCGTAAGTGGTGGTGAAAAGTACTCCGCCAATTCAATATTGTCATAACCAATGACAGATACATCATCAGGTACTTTAATGCCATTTTGTTGTAAACGACTCATAAGGCCCAGCGCCATAGTATCGTTGAAACAGAAAACGGCTGTTGGACGCTTGTCCATTGCCGTTATTTGTTCTGCAACCAACACGGCGGTATCACACTCAAAGTTGCCCTCTAGAATCCAATCTTCGTTTATGGGTAACTTTGCTTCTGTCATTGCGCGGCGAAAACCAGCAATGCGCTCCTGACACGCGAGTTTTTCAAAATGACCACTTAGACAAGCGATATCCGTATGGCCGTTGTCAATCAGGTGTTTGGTTGCAATGTAGCCACCTTCTTCTGAATTATCCATAATCTTATCAGCTTGAGAGCTTTCTGGACCCCAGTCCATTACGACCTTAGGAATATCAGCATGACGGTCTAACATCTGTTTTAGCTCTTCCGTCAGGTCAGAACACATCACTAAGATACCATCTACACGTTTCTCGGCTAGCATGCGGATGTAGTCGCGCTGTTTCTCGTAAATGCCACCTGTATTACATAAGATCAGAGTGTAACCCTGGCGGTAACAGTAGCTCTCAACACCGTCAATTACTTCAGAGAAAAATAGGTTGGTGGACTGAGTCACTAACATGCCAATAGTGCGCGTTGAGTTGCATTTTAAGCTGCGAGCAACCGCGCTAGGTGCGTAGTTAAGCTCATCAACGGCTTTCATTACTTTTTCTTGAGTTGTTTCGGCAACGAAACGTGTCTTGTTAATAACGTGAGAAACAGTAGTCGTAGAAACGCCGGCTAAGCGAGCAACGTCTTTTATAGTGGCCATAAATGGTGTCCTGTATCGAGCTACTTAAAAATGCCGTGATGGAGTGTCTCAATACCAGAATCGTTTTCACACTTAGCGTTATAAACGCTCATGTTGAGTGTGTTTGGCAGAGGTTATCCTAAGAGCGGCAAAAAAGTGTGTAGCAACTGGTCGATGAGTTCTATTTTTTTCTATATGGTGATAAATCGTCATCAGCCCATTAAGAAAACACAAAAACCGCTATATTTTAGCGGTTTACATATAAATCATATTTAATCGTTTGCGCTCACATTTTAGCTCTATGTGGGCTGACTAGCAATGCTTTCAACCAGTGTTTTGTGTATTTGAAGTCACATTATGACTGCTAAGTAACCGGGTGTCTTTGCGTTAGATTAAAAGCAAACGAATAATCTACCAAGCATCTTGAAGTCATTGCGAATATGGGAAGCCCGATTTGAGGGCTTCTTAAAACAGGCGGCGATTATTCACCAAGAAGGTAAGTGCTGTCCAGTTTACAAAATGCAATTAATAGTTGCGCAACACTTGAGTAGAAACCGAATTCATCGAGCTGCTTACATTTTTGTCCAAATTGTGGCAGCCAAGACATCAACTGTTGTTGAATGAAGCAGTTTTGTTGAACAAACGCTTTTTCCATATGTTTGTCTTGTTCTAGTTCATTAGAGCGGATGATCATGTTGCCTAAAAAGTCGAGCTCAACGGCTAAGTGATCGGCTGGTTCTTTGAGGTTAACATCAACCTGAACGCCAAATTCACTCATTAATTTTTCCATCTCTTCCGCTGGTTTGTCATTGAGTAAGCCTGATTCACCAATGTACATTGAAGCGTAAGGGAGGGCGCCGTATTTTTCCGTCTTTAAGAACAGTTCGCAAAAGTCTGCGGCAAGCTCTAGTTGTGCGTCTTGACGATCTTGTAGGCGATTCAATGCGTTAACAAGGCTGTCAACGGCAGGTTTAAGGGATTCATTTTCACCTAAACCCGCTAAAAAACCGCGAATTTCAACACTGTGGTAAGTTTTCAATTCTTTGTTTGTTAATTCTTTGGCGAACAAGCTCGAAAACCACCAGTAAATTTCAGCGCGTTTTTCATTAAAAGCTTTCACTTCTTGCATTTTTGGGCTCCTGAATGATGCTTTAAGTCGTGCACCATAAGGTCAATTAGGGATATTCCCTAAGTGTAATCAATTAAAATGAATAGCAGTAACTATAATTATTATGTTTTATAGCAAAAAATGTTCATTTGTTAATGGTGGTGGGTAAGTTTGTTTTGAATCAATAAAAACGCTAAATCTTGCTTTTTAATGTATCTATGACTAGAAATGTTACTAGTTATGAATAGAATACGTCTTGGATAATAAGAAGATAGAAGTGGTGTAAATGAGCTATCACGTATTAGTCGTAGAAGATGATGTTGTAACGCGTAGTAAGCTTGCGGGATATTTCCAAAATGAAGGTTATCAAGTTAGCGAAGCAGAAAGTGGCGCAGAGATGCGCGAAGTTCTGCAAGCGGGTGATGTAGACCTTATTATGTTGGATATTAACCTGCCGGGTGAAGACGGCCTGATGCTTACTCGCGAACTACGTAGCCAGTCGGATATTGGCATCATATTAGTAACAGGACGCACGGATAGCATTGACAAAATCGTAGGTCTAGAAATGGGCGCTGACGATTATGTGACAAAACCTTTTGAACTCAGGGAACTCTTGGTTCGCGTTAAGAATCTACTGTGGCGTATTTCAGCAGCCCGTCACGGTAGTAATAAAACGGCAGAAGCCAATGAGGAACACATTGTTCGCTTCGGAGAATGGACATTTGATATTCAGCGCCGTGCACTAAGCCGTAATGGCGAACCCGTGAAACTGACCAAAGCGGAGTATGAACTTTTGGTCGCGTTATCGTCGTACCCGAATCAGGTGTTAAGTCGTGAGCGTATCTTGAATATGATTAGTCATCGAGTGGACGCGCCGAATGATCGTACCATTGACGTTTTGATTCGACGTATGCGAGCCAAGATGGAGTTTGATCCAAAGAACCCACAGATTTTCGTGACGGTTCACGGAGAAGGCTATATGTTTGCTGGGGATTAATTCTCAGGTGCAAAGAAGAAAAGGTGAGTATTCGCTCTCATGACGTTCAGCTAAGTCAATAGTTGTCAGAATAATTGAACGGTCCTTTGTGTGTGTAAAAATCCGATAAACAGTGTTTATCGGATTTTTTATGCACGTTTCCCAAGTTCAGCGTCGTCAATTAATGGTGGTCTAACAAAGTAAACTTCAGCGGATTGACTAATCGCTGAACTGATTGAAGAGACTAACTGCTAACTGATAGCCACTGTGACTCTAATAAAGAGAAAGCGCATGCTTAATCTAAGGCATAATACTTGTTGAGCGAAACGCTCTCTCAAAGGTAAAGTTGTTCAAACATTCGGAAGACACGATAAGCCAGTAAATAAAAAGTTGCCCCTCAATCGAGCAAAGTTGGCCTCGACTCCCAAGTGAGGTTATCGTGCGTCTCATATCGTGAATAAAAACGAAAAGTAAGACGATGTATTGACTTCAATTATACGCCAAGGAGGAATCTGAGTGGTGCTACATTGCTATATTTGTGCCATTCATGTAATTTCTTAAAAAGCTCACTGAATATATATACCCAAACGATTCCAAGTTACAGAGCCAGAGTGTTACCAGTGATTTTTCCTTAATCAAAGTAACCTAGCGGAATAGCCCCCATTTCCAAGGCCATTTTCGTTAAACCATTTACCACGAAATTATCTGGGTATATAACCTCGTGGTATACGCATCGGTTTAGAATAAAACAATAATCATCCAGAATTTAGGTAGTAGTATGTCCGGAGTGTTAAATACGGTTGATCAGCGTACAAACTTAGTTGGTGAGAACCGATTAGAGCTTCTGCTGTTCACTTTAAATAGTCGTCAATTGTTCGCTATTAATGTGTTCAAAGTCAAAGAGGTGATTAAGCTTCCACCGTTGACCAAGCTTCCTGGCTCTCACTATAACATTCGTGGTGTAGCCTCCCTAAGAGGTGAAGCGGTGCCTGTCATTGATTTACGCGGTGCTATTGGCTTCCCTGCTTTGCGTGGTGAAGCGGAAGAAGAAAATCTGATCGTGACTGAGTACAATCGTACTGTTCAAGGTTTTTTGGTGGGTTCAGTTAAGAATATTATTAATACCGCATGGACAGAAATTCAGCCGCCACCGTCAACATCTGGTCGTTCTAATTATCTAACGGCTATCACCCAAGTCAGAGATGCTGATGCTTCTCAGATTGTTGAAATTATTGACGTTGAAAAGGTATTAGCGGAAATTGTGCATTACGATGTCACGATTTCAGCCGATATTTTAGATGAAGAGCTTTCTCAAGCAATGGTCGGACGTAATGTTTTAATTGTGGATGATTCTTCTACGGCTCGTAATCAGGTTCGCGATACGCTTTCCCAATTGGGCATGAACATCATCGAGTGTCGCGATGGCCTAGAAGCGCTGACGGTTCTAAAGCGTTGGTGTGATGAAGGTAAGGATGTTGAAAAAGAACTACTGATGATGATTACAGACGCGGAAATGCCGGAGATGGATGGTTACAAACTTACTCACGAAGTTCGTAATGACCCTCGAATGTCAAAATTATTTATCACATTAAATACCTCACTAAGTGGCAGCTTTAATGAAGCGATGGTGCAAAAAGTGGGCTGTGATCGTTTGATTTCTAAGTTCCAGCCCGACTTATTAGTTGAAGCAGCACAAGATAGACTGCGACTTGTTCTTGTAAATGATGCGAAATAGGCTTTAGGTATAAAAGGGAGGGACAGCCTCCCTTTTTTCAAGAACTCCTTTCACCATTTAGTACTTTTTGAGTTGAGCTAAGCTGGGTTCTGCGCTCGGGCAACATTTACTGCCTCTTAAATCAATTGTACGAGGTTAGTTAGGTAAGGGGGATCACTTACGTTTCGGCTGTGCATCGATGCATTGACCGTTTACATTTGTCACTGAAGGATCCATAAGGTGGAGATACAGTGGCATAATATCCAGTGGTGTTTTTAGAGTATTCGAATCTTCACCTGGGTATGCTTTTTCACGCATACGGGTACGGGTTGCACCAGGGTTAATCGCGTTAACACGGACTGGTGTATCACTCAGCTCGTCAGCCAGCACTTGCATCATGCCTTCTACAGCAAATTTAGAGATTGCGTATGCGCCCCAGAAAGCACGGCCAGAATGACCAACGGTTGACGAGGTAAACACGATACGACCCGCTTCTGATTTACGCATCACAGGCAGTAGTGCTTGAGTCATCAAAACTTCCGCTTTCACATTGATCTGCATGATGTCATCGAAGTCTTCTTCGTTGAGCTGCTCAAATGGGCACAACGCACTCAGTACACCCGCATTGTGTAGTAGCCCATCCAAGCGACCAAATTGCCCCTCAATAGTTTCCGCCATATCAATGTAATGTTGTTTCGTTGCGCCTTTTAGATCAAGAGGAATGATAGCGGCTTGTGGGTAGCCAGCTGCTTCAATCTCATCATAGAGAGATTCAAGATTTTGAACATTTCTGCCTAAGAGAATAACAGTGGCGCCGTGCTCGGCGTAAGAAAGCGCGGCTTGACGGCCGATGCCATTACCAGCACCAGTAACAAGAATGACTTTACCTTTTAGGGCATCAGCTGAAACAGAGTAGTTCACGGTGATAAATCCTTATTATTGTAAGAGGGTCCATGATAGTTAATTGACGCTAAAAACGTCTGTTCTTCAATGGAAAATCTTGGTAATCGTGACGAGATGGTTACAATACACCAATTCATGTGTTATACCAATTCCAGAACTTTCGTTAGGTATGTTATCCGAACGCTATCAATCAGAACAAGTGGTTACAAAACTCGTTGCCTTCTCGCTGATGTTTCTGCGTAACATAACGACGTAACCTAGAATGAGATAAAGGAGCTCTCGTTGGAATTTTTATTAAATTATGGTCTATTTTTGGCCAAAATCATCACGGTTGTTGCCGCGATAATTGTTCTACTCATTATTGTGAAATCGGCTGGTGGCAAGTCGGGTGCAGCGAAAGGGGAGTTAGAGATTACCAATCTTTCGGAACAACACAAACAATCTGTTGAGCAGTTAGAGCATCACTTACATGACGATGCTTTCATTAAGGCGCGCGATAAAGCCGTCAAGAAAGAAGAGAAAGAGAAAAACAAATCTCGTGAAAAAGAGATCAAGCAAGCGAGTAAAGAGGGGGCACTAGATAGCAAACGTGAACCTCACTTATTCGTTCTCGATTTTAATGGCAGTATCGATGCGAAAGAAGTGAACTCATTACGAGAAGAAATCACTTCTATTCTTGCTGTCGCACGTGAAGGTGATGAAGTGTTGCTTCGTCTAGAATCTGGCGGTGGTATGGTTCACGGTTACGGTCTCGCCTCTTCTCAACTTGACCGTATTAAAGCCGCTGGTCTTCCTCTGACCATCTCTGTTGACAAAGTTGCAGCAAGTGGCGGTTACATGATGGCATGTGTAGCAGATAAGATTGTTTCTGCGCCATTTGCGATTGTGGGTTCTATCGGCGTTATCGCGCAAATTCCTAACTTCAATAAACTATTGAAGAAGCATGACATTGAGTACGAACAATTAACCGCAGGTGAATATAAACGCACGTTAACGATGTTTGGTGAGAATACCGATAAAGCGCGTGATAAGTTCAAGCAAGAGCTTGAAGAAACACACGTTCTGTTTAAAGACTTCATCCGTGAGCGTCGTCCGAGCCTAAACCTAGATAAAGTAGCCACTGGTGAGCACTGGTTTGGTAAACAAGCAAAAGAGCTGGGTTTAGTCGACGACATCACGACATCTGATGATATTGTCGTTGAAGCATGCAAAGAGAAAACCGTACTCGCTGTGCATTATGTTCAAAAGAAAAAACTGGCAGACAAGCTAGCAGGTGTCGCGGGCAAAGTCGCTGACAGCGTGATCTTAAAGCTGGCAGAGCGTGGTCAAAAGCCGATTGTTTAAACGAATTTAACCGCGATTGAATTTGTAAACGGCGAGGGGAAACTCTCGCCGTTATTCATTGAGCTTTAAGCCACTTTATAAATCCAATTACGTATTGGGTGGATGTCTTACACGATATTTTTCCTCGCTCCAAGAGGCGATTGCACGTATAATGTGCGCCTCGAAAACCGAGCGAATTGCTGAAAATTATAGGTGGAGAAGAACATGTCCTCTCAAACTCCGGTTGTAACCGTAGATGGACCTAGTGGTGCAGGTAAAGGCACTTTGTGTATGTTGCTAGCGAAAAAGCTGGGATTCCAACTTTTAGACTCTGGTGCGATTTATCGTGTACTTGCCCTTGCTGCGATTCATCATGGTGTTGACACTGAGTTAGAAGACGCGCTTGTCCCATTGGCAACACACCTAGACGTTCAATTTGTCGCTGAAGGTGACCTAGTTAAGGTGATTTTAGAAGGCGAAGATGTATCAAGTGAACTTCGTAAAGAAGAAACGGGCATGGCAGCGTCTAAAGTAGCGGCACTACCACGTGTTCGCGAAGCACTGTTACGCCGTCAGCGTGCCTTTGAGGCTGCTCCGGGCCTAGTCGCTGATGGTCGTGATATGGGGACAATTGTATTCCCTGCAGCACAAGCGAAAATTTTCCTTGATGCGAGCGCTGAAGAGCGTGCAAATCGACGCCTTAAACAGTTGCAAGAGAAAGGGTTAGATGTTAAGTTTCCTGACCTTTTAAGCGAGATCCAAGAGCGTGACGATCGAGATCGTAACCGCCCAGTGGCGCCACTACGCCCTGCAGAGGATGCGCTTGTGCTAGATTCTACGTCGATGACTATCGACGAAGTGGTAGAAAAGGCACTACACTATATCGAATCGAAGCTAGCTGAGTAATGATTCTCGGTTAGGCTAAGAGCGTTGGTCGCAAGGATGATGACTGGCGAATTTAATAACCCCATGCGGTAGGATACCCGTGGAAGTTTAATTTATTGAAGATTAACTAAATGACTGAATCTTTTGCTCAACTCTTTGAAGAGTTTCTAAACGAAACAGAATTCCAACAAGGCAGCATCGTTAAAGGTACTGTAGTCGCTATCGAGAACGGTTTCGTTCTTGTTGACGCTGGTCTTAAGTCTGAATCTGCTATCCCTGCTGAACAGTTCAAGAACGCTGCTGGCGAACTTGAAGTTGAAGTTGGCGCTGAAGTAGATGTAGCTCTAGACGCTGTTGAAGATGGTTTCGGTGAAACTCAACTTTCTCGTGAGAAAGCTAAGCGTCACGAAGCTTGGATCGTACTTGAGAAAGCTTACGAAGAAGCTGAAACTGTTGTTGGTATCATCAACGGTAAAGTTAAAGGCGGTTTCACTGTTGAACTAAACGGTATCCGTGCTTTCCTTCCTGGCTCTCTAGTAGACGTACGTCCAATCCGCGACACTGCTCACCTAGAAAACAAAGAGCTAGAGTTCAAAGTTATCAAACTTGACCAAAAACGTAACAACGTAGTTGTTTCACGTCGTGCTGTTATCGAATCTGAAAACAGCGTTGAGCGTGACGAGCTTCTAGAAACTCTACAAGAAGGTTCTGAAGTTAAAGGTATCGTTAAGAACCTTACTGATTACGGTGCGTTCGTTGACCTAGGTGGCGTTGACGGTCTTCTACATATCACTGATATGGCTTGGAAGCGCGTTAAGCACCCATCTGAAATCGTTAACGTTGGTGACGAGATCCAAGTTAAAGTTCTTAAGTTCGACCGTGAGCGTACTCGCGTATCACTAGGTCTTAAGCAACTAGGCGAAGATCCATGGGTAGCAATCGCTAAGCGTTACCCAGAAGGTCACAAACTAACTGGTCGCGTAACTAACCTAACAGACTACGGCTGCTTCGTTGAAATCGAAGAAGGCGTTGAAGGTCTAGTTCACGTTTCAGAAATGGATTGGACTAACAAGAACATCCACCCATCTAAAGTTGTTAATGTTGGCGACGAAGTTGAGGTTATGGTTCTTGAAATCGACGAAGAACGTCGTCGTATTTCACTAGGTCTGAAACAGTGTAAAGCTAACCCATGGCAGTCATTCGCTGAAGCACAAGCTAAAGGCGACAAAGTTACTGGTAAGATCAAGTCTATTACAGACTTCGGTATCTTTATCGGTCTAGAAGGCGGCATCGACGGTCTAGTTCACCTATCTGACATTTCTTGGAATGTTGCTGGCGAAGAAGCTGTACGTGAGTACAAGAAAGGCGACGAGATCTCTGCAGTTGTTCTAGCGGTAGACGCAGAGCGTGAGCGTATCTCTCTAGGCATCAAGCAAATGGAAAATGACCCATTCAATGCTTACGTTGCTGATAACAAGAAAGGTACTCTAGTTAACGCTACTGTAACTGCAGTTGACGCTAAAGGTGCTACTGTTGAAATCGCAGAAGGCGTTGAAGGTTACATCCGTGCATCTGAAGTATCTCGCGATCGCGTAGAAGATGCTGCTTTAATCCTAAGCGCTGGTGATGTTGTTGAAGCTAAGTTCACAGGTGTAGACCGTAAGAACCGTGTAATCAACCTATCTATCAAAGCTAAAGACGAAGCTGAAGAGCAAGAAGCAATGGCATCTGTTAACAAGCAAGATGAATCTTCTTTCGGTAACGCAATGGCTGATGCTTTCAAAGCAGCTAAAGGCGAATAATATACTCGCTTAAGCAAAAAAGGAGCCGCAAGGCTCCTTTTTTATATTTGAGCATATTTAAGTAGTAATACTAATGACGGTAAACTATCTTAATAAAAGGCATTTCCTCATTGCGCATTTTGCGTAAAATTTGTCTGGAATTGTTAGCAAGTGTTTGTTGGAATTAGTATTACTTACTATAATAAGTGATAAAGATACTCAAAGAGGGCAACTATGACTAAGTCTGAACTGATTGAAAGACTCTGTGCTGAGCAAACACATTTATCAGCGAAAGAGATAGAGGATGCTGTAAAAGATATCTTAGAGCACATGGCCTCTACGCTAGAGAGTGGTGATCGTATCGAGATCCGAGGCTTTGGCAGTTTTTCTCTTCATTACCGTGAGCCTCGCGTAGGTCGTAACCCTAAAACAGGCGATAAAGTGGAATTGGAAGGTAAATACGTTCCACATTTCAAACCAGGTAAAGAGCTTCGTGAGCGTGTCAATATTGGCTAAGGCACTCTTATTAGTTTGCAGAAAAAGCGGCATACTTTTTTGTATGCCGCTTTTTTTGTAATATGCCCAAACAACATCGAAGTCATGATCCAACGAGAATATTTTACTTGTATTGGCTCTGACCGTTTTACGAACAGGTGTCGACACTCAAATAATTTTAACTTCTAGGCGTGTCTATAAACTAAGCATCTTGAGGTTACTTGGGTATAGATTATTGCTAATATACGTAGTCTGAAGAAGTATTTTCCTGCATAATCTTACCGACTTACTCCTAGAAGGGTGATGTAACATGAAAATTATAAAAATCGTTGTTGTTTTAGCTCTCTTTTTAATTGCATTGGCATTAGGTTCGCAAAACCAAGAACTTGTGACCTTTAATTATCTTCTAGCAAAAGGAGAGTTCCACTTATCAACATTATTAGGCGTGGTATTTGTCGTTGGTTTTGCTTTAGCATGGATGATCTTTGGTAGTCTCCAACTAAAGACTCAGCTGCGAGTTCGTCGTTTGAAAAAACAACTGAAAAAATATGAGCCTGCTGAAGCGGAAAAAACGGCGAATAAGTCAGCCATCGAAAAACAGGCATAAGGATAAGGCTTTACTTTAATGCTTGAACTACTCTTCTTGTTATTGCCTATAGCTGCTGCATATGGCTGGTACATGGGACATCGCAGCGCTCAGCAAGACAAGCAGAAGCAATCTCATCAAATTTCTCGTCAATACATGACGGGTCTTAATCTGCTTCTTTCTGATCAATCAGATAAAGCCGTAGATCATTTTATTGAATTGCTCCAAGTTGATAACGAGACAATTGATACTCACCTTGCGTTGGGTAATCTCTTTCGTTCTCGTGGAGAAGTAGACCGTGCAATTCGAATTCACCAAAACCTCATTTCCCGCTCAGGGCTAACACTGGACCAGAAAAACCTCGCGCTTCAGCAACTAGCGAAAGACTACATGGTTTCTGGCTTTTTAGACCGTGCAGAAAGAATTTTTGAACAACTAGTCGAAGAGCCTGATCATAAAGAAGGCGCGCTTCAGCAGCTTGTTACCATTTACCAGCAAACGCGTGAATGGGAAAAGGCGATTTATTATGCTAATCAACTAGCGAAAATGGGCAATAAGCGCTCTCGAATACGTGCAAATATCGCGCACTTTTGGTGTGAGATTGCCATGCTAGATCAAGCTGATGGTAATACTAACAAAGCAATGCAGCATTTTAAAAAGGCGCTATCAGAAGATCCTAAATGTGTGCGAGCGAGTATTTCTCTAGGTCGAATTTATTTAGAGTCTGAAGATTACAAGCATACCATCAAGTACCTAACAGGTGTACTTGAGCAAGATAAGGACTTCATTAGCGATGTGTTACCTACCATTGCGGAATGCTACCACCATCTAGGGCAAGAAGATGAACTGGTCGAGTTTCTAAGGACCTGCATTGATAAAAAAGCAGGAGTGTCTGCTGAATTAATGCTGGCACAGTTGGTGGCTCACCATGAAAGTATCGGCTCTGCGCAAGAGTTGCTTACTAAACAGTTGCTTAAGAATCCAACCATGAAAGGCTTTTATCGCCTGATTGATTATCATATTGCAGAAGCAGAAGATGGTCGTGCGAAAGACAGCCTTTCGACCTTACAAGCGATGGTTGGAGAACAGTTAAAAGTTAAACCGCACTACCGATGTCGGCAATGTGGCTTCTCTACTCATTCTCTTTACTGGCATTGTCCTTCCTGTAAAGGATGGGGGACGATCAAGCCAATCCGAGGATTGGATGGTGAATAGCTTTGATGCAGCAGGCAGGCTCTCTGTCCGCTGCATTTTTTTAACCTTTTATTTAACAAGAACCAAAATAATTAGGAGATGAAATGATCGACCAAAAAGTTATTGTCGCACTGGATTATGATAACCAAGCAGATGCGCTTGCGTTTGCAGATAGAGTTGATCCTGCGTCATGCCGTCTAAAAGTAGGCAAGGAAATGTTTACGCTATTTGGTCCTGATTTCGTACGTGAGCTTCACAAGCGTGGTTTTTCTGTATTTCTGGATTTAAAATTTCACGATATCCCAAACACATGTTCTAAAGCAGTACGTGCGGCCGCTGAACTAGGCATATGGATGGTGAACGTACATGCCAGCGGTGGTGAGCGAATGATGGCGGCTTCTCGCGAGATTTTAGAGCCTTATGGTAAAGATCGCCCGTTGCTGATAGGTGTGACGGTATTAACCAGCATGGAACAGAGTGACTTGGCAGGTATTGGTTTGAATGTTGCGCCTCAGGAGCAAGTGATTCGTCTGGCAACACTGACGAAGAACGCAGGTCTTGACGGTGTCGTATGTTCAGCGCAAGAGTCGTCATTACTGAAGAGCGAACTTGGTCAAGACTTTAAGTTAGTTACACCAGGAATCCGACCAGCAGGCTCTGAGCAAGGTGACCAGCGCCGTATCATGACGCCAGTGGACGCTATCCAATCCGGTTCTGATTACCTTGTGATTGGCCGTCCTATAACGCAAGCTGTTGAACCTGAAGAGATATTAAAGTCAATTAATGAAAGCTTAGCGAATATGTAATTGACTTTAATCCTCTAGTAAAGGTGAAGCATTAGTGCTTCACCTTTTTCATTTCTGAAGGGCGCATTTTAGTCAATTATTAGGTTTGTATTCTATTATCTTAAGTATACGGCTAACATGCCATTTCCCTTGTATTGATCTTAGCTCGGAAGCAAAAAGGAAGAAATATGGCTAAAAAACGGCCATTGCCAGTGCTCGCAACATTGACTGCTGCCAGTTTTCAACTGAATGCGGCAGAGTTGCCAGTTGGTATTGAATGGATTTCAAATAACAATGAACCCCTGTTTGCGTCTGAAAACGCCTTCCGTGATGGTACCTACCGTACTTATATTTCAAGTTTTCCGCAGACGTTACGTAGCGTTGGCCCTGATGCGAACTCTGGTTTGCGTCAATACCTGATGGACGGCTCGCCAAAACTTGCTCAGCGACACCCAAATACTGGGAAATGGATACCGCAACTCGCTAAGTCATGGGCATTCGAAGAAGATAACAAAACGGTTTTCTTTAGACTTGATGACACGGCAAAATGGTCTGATGGCGAAAAGATTACCGCAGATGATTATGTTTTCATGATGAAGTACTACAGGTCAAAAGACATTATTGACCCGTGGTACAACGACTTCTTCACGAACAGCATTGTTCGCGTTACAAAGATTGATGACTACACGATCAAGGTGAATCTTGCTGTTGCTCAAAGCCATGATTTACTGATGGTGATGATCAATATGCCGAGTAATGGTTTTCAGCCTCGTCCGGAACACTTCTTTGAAGGAGAAAAGGACGCAAATAACGATGGCATGCCGGATAATTTCGTCCGAAAATTCAACTTTAAAGCTGAGCCAACGGCAGCGCCATACTATCTAGACAAAGTGAAGAAAGGTAAGAGTGTTACCTTCAAACACGTGGGCGAAGATTGGTGGGGATATAACAACCGCTACTATAAAAACCGTTACAACGTAGAAAAAGTTCGCATTAAGGTGATTCGCGATCCTGATATTGCGATGAAGCATTTTGAGAAGGGAAGTCTTGATTATTTCGAAATGGTACTACCAAACTTTTGGCATGATAAGACCGATAGTGAAGTGTATAAAAAAGGCTATATCCAAAAATATTGGGGCTTTAATGAAGCACCACAAGGGGCTGGTGGTCTTTGGATGAACACAGCAATGCCGATGTTGGATAACCTAGAAGTGCGCAAAGGTGTTATGGCAGCAACCGATTATGACGGCATGATTGAAAATATCATGCGTGGAGATTATTCACGCAAGCCACATGGACTCGGTTTTGGCCACGGCGAATATGATGCTCCTAACCATACGCCGCCTAAGTTTGACGCCGATGCAGCGGTTAAACATTTTGAAAAAGCGGGCTTTGACAAAGTGGGCGCAGATGGTATTCGTGTCAACGACAAGGGTCAACGTTTGAGCTTTGCTATCACCTATGGATACAATTCTTGGACACCGCGTATTGCGTACCTGAAAGAACAAGCAAAACTCGCGGGTCTTGAGTTCACGTTAAACTTGGTTGATGGCTCATCGGCGTTTAAATACATTCTTGAGAAAAAGCACCAGTTAGCGTTTTTGAATATGGGTTCTGGTGAGGTCCCAGCATATTGGGAGTACCTACACTCTGATAATGCGAATCGACCACAAACGAATGCTCATACCAACTACAGCAGTCCTGAACTGGACAAGTTGATTGAAGCCTACGACTCTGAGTTTGATCAGGAGAAGCGTTACGAGCTATCGCATCAAATCCAAAACTATGTCAGTAAAGCAAATATCATCGTTCCTGGTTACATGGTGCCTTATTCTCGAGTTGCCCATTGGCGCTGGGTTAACATTCCTAAAGATGGCATGACTAAAGCGACAGAATGGGTGCTTCACCCAATGGATATCGGCAACTTCTGGATCGACACCAAAGTAAAAGAAAAGACGGAGGAAGCGATGGACGAGGGTAAAACCTTCCCAGAGACAACGGTCATTGATGATCGCTACAAGTTGTAACTCCACAACTTAGCAGCGACAAAAATGAAAGCCTCGGAAAAGGGAAGCAACTTGCTTCCCATAAATTGATATTGAACTTAAATTTGTTTGGCAATGTCCGATGTCAAACTGTCCAGCCCGATGGATAAAGCGTCGACGAGTGCTTCATAGCCTTCCTCTTTTAGAGGCTGAGAGATTTGTACTGGCGCACTGTTTTCCACCTTACCTTCAGCATTAATGAGTAACCATTCGCCCTCAATTTCGACATTACCTTTGTAACTGCCATTAAACTTATTTAACGTAAGTTGGAGTGTTGCTTCATCGCTTTGATCCAACAGGTTGTTCATTTCAGTCGGCCAGTAATGGGGCTGTTTTTGGCGTAGCTCCGCGACGATTCGTTGAGTGATTTGCTCAGAAATGCTGTGCGCCCATTGATTGTGTTTCGCCTGAATAACTTGCGTTTCAGAGGTGCGATAAACGATACCATTGTCGTTCAAATAACTTGCCAATTGCACTGGACGAACAACTAATGCAGGGCGCTGCGCAATATCAGAATTACTCAGCGTTACAGCTTCCGCCTTAGGTAGAAGGTACAAAGCTCCTTTAGTTTCTGGAGCGCTACTGCAACCCGTAAGGCCGACCAATAGTGCGATAGACAAAAAGAATACTCGTTTCATTATTTTTGGCCTTTAACTGGGGTTGGGTCACTGATTTCATCTTCTCCAAACACAAGAGAGTTTGGCTTCTCGTTTAATTGTTTCAGTACAGGTTTAAACTCCGTCATCACACTTTCTAGCTTTCTGAGCGTGGTTTCCATTTCACTGTACAGGGTTGAGTTTGGTCCATAGCCATCGAGTGTTTTTTGCAACTGCTGCAAGCTTTGGCGAATATCAGCAGGGATCTCTTGAGTCTCTTTTTGACTTAAAAGTTTATCAATACTGTTCGCAACGCGCTCGGCTGAAGCCAACGTTTTCTCCGAAGTTTTTAGTGTTGAATTGAGAGAGCTTAGTGTTTCTTCCATTGGTAAGGTGTTAATCTTATTGAGGAAGTCATTCACTTGACGTTGAACCTGAGCAAAACCACCGCGCATGGTCGGGAATACTTCCAAACCTTCAAACTCGCTTGGTATATATTGCTCATCGTCGGGATAAAAATCGGCATCAATATAGAGAGCGCCAGTCAACAAGTTGCCCGTTTTTAAGGTGCCACGAAGGCCTCGCGCAAACTCCTTTTTCAGTTTTTTCTTGAACATCGGCAAGGATTGGGGTTGTAAGTCACCGTATACCCGGCCTAACTCAATACGCACCAATATAGGGATCTTTTTCGCAGATAAGTTTTCTTCTGGCGTTGGTAAACGCATAGGCACTTTCGTGACAGTACCAATGCGAAGACCACGATATTCTACAGGCGCTTTACGTTTAAGACCGCGGACAGACTCATCAAATAACATAACAAATTCAATGTAGTCGTCGTACATCCCTTCACGCAGTTGTTTAATATCGTCATACAAGCGGAAGTTGGTCATGTCGTCTGTGAGCCGTTCGCCAGATTCAATACCCGGGATCGTATCAAAGGTTACGCCCCCGGTTAGCATGCTTTCTAGTGAGCCGAACTTGACCTCAAAGCCTTCTGAATTTAACTGCAAATCTACGCCGGAATTCAGCCAGAACTTGGTACGAGTACGAATTAAACTGTCGTACGGTTTAAACACAAAGAGTTGATAAATGGCTCGACGAGTATCCACATCAAAGCGAGTTTTTTCGACGCGGCCAACGGTAAAACCTTTATAAATCACAGGGTCACCAACGCTAAGTTTACCGGCTTCACGATGCGTTAATACAATCCGTAACCCTTCTGCATCTGGCGAGGCTACGGGAGGGATGTCTAACACCGTAAACTGTTCTTTTTCGACCTGAGAGCTACCGGGTTGCAATTGGATATAAGCACCAGAAAGCAATGTCTCCAAACCAGAAATACCATCACGACCAATACGAGGTTTGACAACCCAGAGCATGGTGTCATCTCGTAACATGCGCTTTGCGTCTTTGTTCATTTGCGCTGTCGCGATGATGTGATCGTAGTTTTCACTTAATGTGACGTCAGTGATCAGTCCTACTTTTACGTTCAGAGCGCGGATTTCGGTCTTGCCGACTTCAATGCCTTCTGCGGTTGGTAGCTGTAAAGTAATCTGTGGGCCTGTACTGTCGATGTATTGAAACAGCATCCAAGCTCCCATTGCTAGCGCGAGGATTGGAACGAGCCAAATGGCTGAAATCTGCTGTTGCGGTTTGATCTGAGCGGTTACGTTGTTCTCATCACTCATATTTTGCGTTCTCTTTTAAGTTATCTGATATGGGTTCCTGCACTTCGCTTTGTGGTAATGGCCATAACAAACGTGAGTCAAAAATCATTGCAGAAAGCATAGTAAAAATGACCACTGCAGCAAAAGACAGTGCGGCAGGGCCTGGATAAATGGCCATTAAGTTCTGTAGTTGAACCAGTGCGACTAAAATGGCGACGACAAAAATATCGATCATTGACCAACGACCAATAAATTCAGTGAGGCGGTATAGTTTTAAGCGCGAGATACTCTCTTCAGGTGGAAGGTATTGCGCTCTTTGGGCGCTAAAATACAGCCAGGCGAGCGCAAACATTTTAGCAATCGGAATAAACACACTGGCGAAGAAGATCACCATTGCAATCGGGTAAGAGCCGAGGTGCCATAGCAAAATGACCCCTTCCATAATGGTTGAGCCTTCCGATTGACCAAGGCTAACGGTATACATCATTGGGTAGAGATTTGCCGGAATATAAAAAATGATTGAGGCGAACAATAAAGCCCATACTTTTTGTAAATTGTCTAAGGGATTGTATTTATGAATCGGACTTTCACAACGAATGCAGTGTTGACGTTTTTTATCTTCAATAGGATTAAGTTGATGACACGTATGGCAACCAATGTGATTATGGTCATGGTGGGTATCACCTTCTTTTACACTAGGTGGTGTGATGGCTGGAATAAAGTGCCCCCAAAGCCAATTTTTATCGACCATCGAGATACACTTCACCACTAACAGAGCATAAACGCAGAACGCCCAGAATGAGCTGCCCATACCAATATCGGCCAAAGACGCGATTTTAATTAAGCTCACCAAAACGCCAATTAAGAACACATCGACCATCAACCAAGGTTCGACCCGAAACAGAAGCCGACATAAGACTTTTGCCATCCTTTGCTGCCGTTTAGATGGCGTATGCTTGCGTGTTTTTAGAGCTTCAAAATGGAGAAATAAAATTAATCCTACGTAGATAGCGGGCAACACGACGACGGTGGCCAGTAGTAGGATGCCAAGAAGCGCATTTTTAAATTCTGCCAGCATTTTTGCTGCGTGTAGCAACGTGATTTCTTGTGATAGGCCTTGCACACTGAACGACATAAAGGGGAAGGCGATACTGAGTAGCAGCATAATCAAACACGCGGATGAAACCGCAATCACGCTTTGATAAGGCTTGGCATTAATTTTTGTCAGTGAATGCGCACATCGAGGACACTGAGCTTTCTGTCCCAGATCAAGTTCAGGAATGCGAACGACAAGGCCGCACTCTTCGCAAGAAATTAACTGACGTGAATTAGGTTGAATACTCATCGGAAAGGTTTTGGGTTCATTTGCCTTAAGAATACTCTGTTTTCACTAGGCACGCTTGTTTTGTCTTTCTTTAGGGAGGAATAGCAAAGCCTGCCCAGAGACTCTGGGCAGGGCGTTGGCGATTTTCTAGTCTACTGTTCCGCTATCAAATGCGTTCGAGCCTAACTGTTTTCCGTTAAGCGTTTTTCCGTAATAGCCTTGATGCTGGTGGTACTTCTCTGCGTTCGCGTCGACATTGCCTTTAAAGCGAGGGTCTTGAGGACGTTCGTGACTATTAACATACGCGGCGACATCCCATGCTTCTTGCTCGGTTAGTTGTACGCTTTTTCCAAGTGGCATATTTTCGTAAATAAAGTAAGCCGCGGTATTAATGCGGTGCATACCAGCGCCCCAGTTGTAGGCATTTTCACCCCAAAGCGGTGGAATATACGAATGCCCATCACGGCCTTTGATGCCCGAACCATCGGCGCGATGACACGTCTCGCAGTTATTTTTATACACTAAAGCGCCTCGTTCAGGGGATGGAGCTTGAGCTGGTGCGGCGATTTTTGGGTAGCCACGTCCAGTAAGGTTACTGCGTTCTTCGATTGGTAGTGCTTGAGCAATTGCATCTGGTAATGGGAAGTTTTCCGTTTTGCCACCCACTTGTAATGCTTTAGCATCTAATTCAGGAATGGGCTCATCACTCATGCCATGACCATCAAGTAGTGCGCCCATTGACAGCCAATAAGCGTAAGCGCTAAGCGCAACAATTTCTGGTGAGTCGTAAGCCGGTGCTTTGCCATTCATCGAGTACTCAAAACAGCCTTGAATTCGGTCTGCATAGCTGTTGACGCGATCATTTTTCTTACGATAAGCCGGGTAGGCCATGTACGCTGCCCACAACGGCGCTGCGTTAGCTTTGCGTCCAGCTTCCATATGGCAGTTCACGCAGTTTTGTTCATTGCCAATATATTGCCCGCGCATTTGTTGAGAATTCACAAATAACGAATAGCCGCGTTTTACTTGTTCACCAAATTCCGTATTAGGAATGGTACTGAGAGCACGAGGTTGTAAATACTCACCATGATTTTCTTTTTTAACGGCAGGTAATTCTGTTTGTCGGTCGGGTAATTGATCGTTCGCCATCGCAGCAACAGAAAGGATAGGGAGTACTAACAAAGAATAGAAACGTTTCATGTCTGCTCCTAGTAACGTAATGAGGCAAAGTAGTAGGAAAGGTTTTCGATCTCTTTGTCAGTGAGATTCTTCGCGATTGTGCTCATCATATTGAGAGGATCACCACTGCGAGTGCCGTTTTTCCATGCCATCAATTGTGCTTTTAAATAGTCGGCATGTTGGCTGGCGAGGCGGGGGAACTTGTCGACCCCCATACCGCTTGCTCCATGACAAGTTGCACACGCAGGAATATTGCGGTTCCAATCTCCTTGGAAAATCAATTGACGATAAGGGTTGCGAATATCAGCTTGGTCTCCGCGCTGCTCAGGATTAGTGAATTCGTAGCTTGGCAGGCTAGCGAAATATCCCATCACTGCTTTACGGTCATTGGGATCGCTGAGTTCTTTAGCCATGCCTTGCATGACGACATTTTGCCGTTCCCCGCTGAGGAATAGCTCGATCTGAGTGTTGAGATAGTCGGCGTTTAATCCGGCAATCATAGGGGCGATGTTGGCTTGACCCATACCATCTTTACCATGGCATCCACTACACGTTTGGGCTTTTTCTGGAATTGATGAGGCGCTCGCGCCCATTGTGGTCGACAGTAAACAGGCCGTTACCACAGGAATAAATTTTGACATGCTGACTCACTTTGCTGTTTTTATTTATATTCCCAAATGGCTTCAAGATGCTTGGTTCAGCGAAGGTGGCTCGGATTACACACGCGACAATGATGTGACGATTTGTGGTACTAAATCCAGCGTCGTTAACAAAGTCTGCGGGCCAAGATAACGCTCTTTATCCTGCCTCTTGAAGTCACTTGGGAATAAGATTGTCGGCTTTGTCAACAAGTAAGGGTATTGTGGATTTCCACATATTTAGAAAGTCAGGGTAAACGCGAGCCCTTATTGGCTTACTGCTTAGATTATAGATTATCCCCAATAAAAAACGATAAAGGGCAGCTCAAATTCGCTGCCCTTATTTGCTTTGTTACGCTTTGAAGATTTTTGCGGGTAAGGATTGACGTGCGGCGGCACCGACGACCCAGTCGAGTAAAACGCCTTTTCCTTCTCGGGTAGGGTCAACCAAACCAATGTCGTTAATGTTTACGCCGTCTTGGCTGCGCGTTTGCACGGGCTGCTTTTGCTCTCCAATCCAGTGTGAACGCTGTCCTAACTCCGTATGTCCAAATCCGTGCTCAAAACCGAGAGTGCCTTGGCGAATACCACTGACCACCATCGCGAGAGCTTTAGTACTGGCTGACGGAGTTTCGATAATAAACTCGTCACCGGTTTCAATACCTGCGCGCTCTGCGTCGATAGGGTGAATATAAACTGGGTTAACTCCTTTGATGGAGTTTAACCTTGGCGATAAATTCGATACTGCACTGTGAATGTTGGACTTAAAGTTGGTTAAACTGAACGGCCATTCTGAACTTGGATATTGCTCATCTAACGGTGTACCATCGGCCAGCTTTTGTGGGTGCCAGGTTGGGCAGCCAGTGTAAAAATGACCCGTCATGGTGTTTCTTGCACTGCCGACGGTCTCATTCCAAATCGCGACAGGGCGTGTCCATTTATGTTTCATCTGTTCGCCTTGATATGCCTCGGTTGCATTTTCAAAGCGACCGCCGCGCGCAAAAATAAACGCCACGCGTTTCATTTCGTCGGGGGTTAATGTTTTTTGCATACTTGGGATCAAACGCTCCAAACCTGACCACGCAATATCTTCGGCGGACACTTCATGTACCCCGCCTTTTACGTAAGCCAAGTTAGCCGCAGAGCGTAAGTAGAAATCTTCCGCACTATGAAGTCCGTGCCAGTTTCCCTGCGCGTCTTGAATGGCGTTATCGCCAAATCCGCCTAATTGCATTTTCTTCGCAACATCAATCAGAAAGTTTTCTAAGCAGATACTGCGACCATCGACGGTTTTCTCTGTACGAGCGTCAACAATCGGCCAACGAGCGGTGACGGTTTTCACTGGCACACCATGCCAAGGAGTTGCCATTCCCCAGCTTTCGTAGGTCACGGTATCCGGTACGATGTAATCAGACAAAGCGGTGGTTTCGTTGATGAACGCGTCGACTGAGACAATCAATCCTAATTGCTTTGGATCTTTAAGCTTGTCTTCTAACAACGTTTTTAAGCCGGGTACACCATACATCGGGTTCGCCATATGATTGATCCACGCTTTTACACGATATGGGTATCCGTCAATGGCCGCAGATAAATGCTCAGTAAGCAGAGGCGCGGCGAACGGGTACCAAGGGGCGCGAGTCGGGTAAGGAGATTCGCCTGCTGCGACACGACGTTGATATTCACTGGTTTTATGGTACGGAAATTTGCTACGCGAAAGGAAGACGCCTTTCGGGCCAACCTTGCCGGCAAATTTGGTGAAGTCATAGCGAGGCCCATTGCCAGAAGTCGGGTATCCTCCCGCCTTTGCCATCGCGCCACCTTTCATGTTGATATTACCAATCAAGGCGTTGAGCATCATAATGGTAAATGAGTTATAGAAACCGTTCGTGTGCATGTTGCCACCGTGGGTATCGACAACCGCTTTGGTACCGTGGCTGGTGAATCGTTTTGCTAACTCAATGATTTGTTCCACCGCGATGTCACATTGTTGGCTGTAAAAGTCCAAACTGTATTTGAACGCCTCTTCTTTGAGTCTTTGCAGGGAAGATTTAACTTGAACGTCACCCGATGCCAGTGTCACGGTTTTATCGACAAACAGTGCCGCTTCATCAGTTTGGGTATGAACACCAAACTCACCGCTTTGTTGATCGACAATAACATACGGGTCAGAATCAGACAGTGCTTCGCCTTCAAACGCCAGTTCAAGATCGGACGCACGCAAGAACGTGCCGTTTCTAGGGTGCTGCTCATCGCTTATCACCAAATGCGTGGCATTACACCAGTGTGCTGTTCCCGCTCGCTTCATGGCGTTAGCGCCCGGCTGAGATAAAAAGGTTTTATTGTAACGTTGGTTGTCAATGATCCACTGGATCATGCCAAGCACCAGTGCTGAGTCGGTGCCAGGTTTAATCGGTATCCAGCGGTTGTTGTCACCGGCCGCTAAACTAGATGAGCCTGCCGGTAAGCTTGGAGTGATGATGGTGTATTCCAACTCGCCTTCAGTTCGCGCCTTCGCCAGTTGACGAGCCTGACGCTTAAATGGGTTGCCCGCTTGGGCTGGCGACATACCAATGAAAATGATGTATTCTGCGTTGTCGAAGTCAGGCTTTAAATGGGCGAACTTTTTCAAGTCATTCATAAATGCGCCGCTGCCAGCACGGAACGCATAGCCGCAGTAAGATCCATGGTGACCAAAGTTACGTGTACCATAGCTGTTAAAAGCGAAGCGTTTGAAGATGTCGTCTCGGCCTTCGTTCCCTGCGTTAGTCATTAACAACTGGTTCGCTTTCGGGCCATATTCTGGGCTGTCTGGATCCACGGGAGCGTTTAAATCTCGAATAGTACGTAGACCGTCAACATGACCCTCACCAAAGAGATCGCCACCTTCGACGACTTCGTCTACTAATTGCTCATAACTAATTGGGACCCATTTACCTTCGCCTCTTTTCCCAACACGTTTCAGTGGTTGGGTTATGCGATATGGACTGTTACGAATTTCTAACATGCCATTGCCACGAGCACAGGCGGTTGAGCGCCCTTCGAGGCCAGACTCACCCGCCATACTCAAATACGCTTCTTTTACTGGGGTCTCAAACGGAATGTGTTGCTGGTGAGAAAGCGGATGATATGGGTTGCCGCTGATACGCAAAATTTCGTCACTGCGGTTATCAACGCGAACACGCAAACCACACAGCGACCAGCAGCCAAAACACATTGAGGGTGCAACACGCTGGTTTGGGTTTGGGATCAGATTGCCCTTGTTATTGACTTTGTATTCTGGCTCAAGGGAGTTGCCGTGGTGAATGTCACGAGTCTTTTTACCTGCGGTGCCTTCAAGTGCACCTTCGACCATGTGTTTGGTGGTTGTGGCATAACCTGCAGCGAATGCGCCAAGCCCACCCACAGCAAGGCCTGATTTCAAAAACTGACGGCGTTTGTTATCCATAATGAAATCCTCTTCGATTAGCGTTCAGTTAAGGTGAGTGAAGTCGCGTTTGCTTCGGTGTTCTTTTTAGGTTGAATCAGTTCTGAGCCGAGTAAAGCCAATGCAAGCCACAACCCGAGCATGCCTACAATGCCTATCCAGCCGTTACCATCCATGGACAGTTGGTATGGATAAAGTCCTGCATCGTATTTGGCGATAGTTTGTACTTCCATGATCGTGACCCAACGAACCAGCCAAGCACTGGTTAAAGCAACCAACGATATGCAAGCAACCCCCATAGTGCGTCGCAAGCTCGTCGATGTAATGGCGGAGGTTTTATTGTCACGTAGTGTGATAAGCGTGAGTAATACGCAACCTAAGGTGATAAAAGTGAGTAGGGCAATGTTACTGACCCACTGCTCGCTTGAGTAGAGAGAAAAGGTCGCGTTATTAGAAGCCCAAATCGGCAGGAGTATCAGAGTCAACACGCCGCTAATGACTAACGCTTTTCTGAGTAAGTTAGTATCACCCGCAGTGAGGTTTTTTGACTGTTGAGGTATCAGTAGCCAAATCAGTAAAGCAAAGCCGATAGCGCCCATAAATGCGGTAATGAACCAAAGAATGGGTGATGCTGGTTGATGCCATAAAGAACGTGATTGAACGATGGCAATTTCAGCCCCGGTATAGAGTGCGATGCTTAGGCCAGAAAACACGGTTACCCCAGAAACCATAAGCATGGTTCTGCGTGTGATTGCCCACTCACCGAGTGACAATTTCGATAACAGCGGCAATATTTTTCCCGGTTGATGGCGCAAAGCCATAAGATCATGACGCAGATACAACCACGCGGTTATGACCGCTAAACCAGAAAAAACAGGCAGAAAGAGTGAGCCTAAGGACATCCAAGACCATGGCGTGATATGGGCGTAAAAATGCCACGCACGCCCGGGTTGGTGCAAATCCCCGGTTAAGGCCAGTGGACCGACAATAGCACCGATGGCTAAAGTCAGCACCAAGGCGACACGAAGTCGATGGCTGGTATGTTGTTCAAACAGCAAAGCAATTAAGAACAAAATAGCGGCAGCGTAAGCCGAGCCGATGTAGAAGAAATATTGCACAGCCCACGGTAGCCAAGCCATTGCTTGAGGTTGGATTAACACTTCAGTGATGTTCATGCGTGCTCTCCTTGTGGGTCATAAATGGCGGGTTGCGCATCGACAGGGTGAGTAAAACGTTCATCCATTCCGATATAAAACACATGTGGCTTAGTGCCTTCGTTGGGTTTAAGCACTTTGATGTCATCTTGATGCTTCGCAATTAAGTGGCGAATTTCGCTGGTTGGATCATTTAAATCACCGATAACGCGAGCACCACCGACACAGGTTTCCACACAAGCAGGCAGTAAGCCTTGCTCTAAACGGTGTGCACAAAAGGTGCATTTGTCTGCGGTTAGGGTTTCTTCGTTAATAAAGCGAGCGTCATAAGGGCATGCTTGCACGCAGTATGCACAGGCCACACAGCGGCTGTTATCGACCATGACGATGCCATCTTCACGTTGAAACGTGGCTTGAACAGGGCAAACCGCCACACACGGCGGATTATCGCAGTGGTTGCAGAGGCGAGGCAGCATAAAGGCTTTGGCTTCTTTAGTGGCCTTGGAACCATCATCGAGGATGACTTCATACTGTTTCACCGTCGTACGAAATTGGCCGATAGGCGCTTGGTTCTCAATACTGCAACCCACGGTGCAAGCTTGACAGCCGACACATTTCCGTAAATCAATGACCATGGCATAGCGTTTGCCGACCTGTCCTTTTCGGTCGGCGGATTGGTTATTTCGAATAACATTTCCCGCGGTTGCGGTACCAATACCAGCGACGGGGATCAGCGCCGCACCGGCTGTGACGGCGCTGAGAAAGCGACGTTTGGTGGAATCCATAACTCACCTGCTTAGTTGTATTTAATCTGACTGACTGCATCCATTGTGAGAAATGCGTCGTGATGCTGATATAGTGGATTTCCACATACCCAGACCAAAGTTGATCTAAAACAAATGTGGTTTACGCTGCGTTGCTGCTATCCTTGCGGCACACTTTCGACGGAACGATTTGATTCATCATGAAAAACGCACCGCCGCTGCTTCAGTTTTGGATTCTTTGCTTGGCTGCATTTTCGCTTGTGGCTCAAGCTACCTCGACCATTCAAGGCCCACAGCACGACGTTAAGCCGCAAGCCGACATCGGCGTTTTAGCGATACGTGGCCACCTTTACGCAGAGCAGCGATGGCAGCCAACCATCGATTGGTTAAATCAGCAAATTACTGATGTGCATTTTGTGCTTCATCCGCTCAATTTGGATGAGATGGGAGAAGCGGTGAAGTTTCAAAGCATGGATTTCATCTTAACCAACCCTGGCCAAGCCGTTCGATTGGGTCGGCAATATGCGCTTTCTTGGATGGCGACACTGACCAGTCGCGCGCCGAAAAACTCGAATTACGGCATTGGTTCTGCGTTAGTGGTGCGTGCTAACTCTTCTTATCAATCATTGCAAGACGTCATGGGATTGCCAGTGGCTGCGGTCTCGGAAAAAGCTTTTGGGGGCTATCTGACGTTGCGTTACCAAATCGTAGAAATGGGACTCGATCCGAACGATTTTTTCGCGGATGTTCGTTATCTCGGTTTCCCTATTGATGCAAACTTGTACCAGCTGCGCGATGGCAATGTACAAGCTGCCGTCGTTCCGGCTTGTTTATTAGAACAGATGCAAAGGGAAGGGCTGTTACAGCCAGGCGGTTTTCGGGTTCTGAACCCACAGTCAAGCGAATGGTCATCTTGCGCCGTTTCCACGTCTCTCTATCCCAATTGGTCGTTTGCTAAAACAGAGCGAGGCGCTTCGCTACTAGCGAAAAGAGTAGCGCAGCAATTGCTCGCCATGCCGCCGGAACATCCTGCGATTATCGCCGCAGGCGCATCGGGATGGACCTCTCCCGTTAGCTTGTTGACGATTGATAAGCTTTATCAGGCATTAGATCTTCACCCGCTACAACAACCTTGGTGGCAAGACGCTTTACGTTGGCTACGCACTCATCAGGAGTGGGCATGGGCATTGTTCATTTTTGTGATTGTGTTAAATGCTTACCACTTTTGGCTTGAGTACCGCTTCAGCAAGAGTAAGCAAGCGCTTGAACAGACTTCATTGCGATTGAAAGAAAAAAGCGAACAGCTAGAGCATTCACAACGAGTGGCTATCGTCGGAGAAATCGGCAGCAGCCTTGCTCATGAGCTGAACCAACCGTTGGCGGCGATTCGCAATTACAGCGAAGGCGGCCTGTTACGCTTGGCCAAGAAACGTCCGCATCAAGATATTGTACCCGTGCTCGAGAAAATACAGGGACAAGTAGAAAGAGCCGATGCGATTATTCAGCGTTTAAGAAACTTAATCCGCAAACGCAGTGTCGAAAAAGCGCCGTGTAACATGGATGTGTTAATTGAAGACACGATAGAGTTGCTCCATTTTAGGATGCAAAAGCAAAATGTATCTATGGTGACCACGACAGAGGGAAAGGCTCGTCCCTTATTGGCGGATGTGGTTGGGGTTCAGCAAGTGTTGGTCAATGTGATCAGCAACGCCATTGATGCTTGCGTCGACTTTCAAGAAAAATATCACATGTCAGATTATCAAGGTAAAATCGCGCTTCATACTGACTATCAAGCTAAGCGACTCTGTATTCGAGTGTTGGATAATGGTACGGGGTTAGAGCAAGACAACCCAACGCAAGCTTTTGTGAGCAGTAAACAAGAAGGGCTTGGGCTCGGCTTGACGATTTGCCGTGATGTGATGGAAATGCACGGGGGAGAGTTGGTTATCCAATCAGCCAAGCCTCATGGTTGTTTGGTTGAGCTTGTCTTTCCGTATCAAACCGAGGGTCGACAACCCTAATGCCTTAAAAGGAACATTTGATGAGCAATAGTGAAAATCCGCTGCCAGTATATGTGGTCGATGATGATGAGTCAGTACGTGATTCGCTGGCATTTATGTTAGAAGAACATGATTTTGAGGTGACGACGTTTGCTAATGGACGCTCTTTTCTGGATGAAGTCGATATCCATCACGCGGGTTGTGTGATTCTGGATAGCCGAATGCCTAACCTGCGTGGTCAACAAGTGCATCAAATATTGAATCAGGCTAATAGTCCGTTAGCGGTCATTTACTTGACGGGGCATGGTGATGTGCCAATGGCGGTTGATGCATTGCAAGCTGGCGCAGTGAACTTTTTCCAAAAGCCCGTCAAAGGTGATGCGTTGGCGCAAGCGATTATACAAGGTCAGGCGCAGTCGGTATTAAGCTTTAATATGGCCGAAGCGAAAGCCGCTTACGCATCGTTAACGCCACGAGAGAAAGATATCTTGCGTTTGATTATTGAAGGAAAACGCAACATTAGAATTGCCGATGAGTTGTGTATTGCGATGCGAACGGTAGAAGTGCATCGTGCGAATTTGCTGAAAAAATTCTCAGCGAAAACGGTGGCAGAACTGGCGTATATTTACGGTAAACTAGCACTTTGATGATGTGTGAATAACCATAGTCAACTAACCTCAAGAGGTTTGGTTCAGTAAGAATAACGTGGTTGACAGGCGCGGCCACGATTTGAACCCTGTATCTTGACGCGATTAGGTATATACAACTTGAGCTTTACGGCAACTTGGGTATTATCTTCAACGTTTTTATCTGTTTCTGATTGATTATGAGTTTATTGACTTCACGATATAATTCGTCCAACAAACGGGCGAAATGGCTACTGGCTATGATTGGCTGGGTCGTTGTCGTGTGTTTGATGCAAAACTCTGGCTTGGCATCATCATGTTCAATAAATTATGAAACGATCTCGCCTTCGATGTTAGTGGGGGATGACGCTTATGTCGTCCAAACAGATAAAGGCAAAGACTTGAGTCAATGTGAGCTGTCTGAAAAGTTAATCCAGTTTGCTCAGCACCAACTTGAGGCGTTCATTGTTGTATTATTCGTTGGGATTTTGGTATCCGCTATTTGGCGCGGTAGTGTTGTTACCCGCGCAAGACAATGGACGGAACCAATCCGATACAAGTATCGAGTCCATCTAACTTTTTGTGTATTCCGAGAATGACAAGTGATTTCTGACCAATGCCGTCAGCCACGTATTACATTTGTTTTTTAATTAGGAATCACTATGAATCACACGACAACAATGATTCGAACAACGTCGATATTCATCATGACGTTGGTTTTGAATCTATTTTCTCTCCAACTTTTTGCTCAGACACCCGATACCGGTTGGATGACCAATCCTCAGCACCCGCCTGTCAAAACCCGCTTCGTATTGACAGGCCAGCAAGATCCACAGGCAAAAACACTCACTGGCTATTTGGATGTGCAGTTAACGGGTGATTGGAAAACCTATTGGCGATCACCCGGGGAAGGGGGGATCGCCCCGTCTATTGATTGGCAAAACTCACAAAACCTAACCAAAGTGGATTGGCAATGGCCGTATCCTCAAAAGTTCGAATTATTGGGTATAGAAACGCTCGGTTATAAAGGCGATACCTTATTTCCGATGACGCTGCATATTGAAGACATGTCCAAACCGGTCAAACTTGATGCAGTGTTAACCTTGTCTTCCTGCACCACCATTTGTGTGTTAACGGACTATCCAATGCAACTGACGTTTCACCCTTCAGAGTTAAACATCGATGAAGACGTGATGTTCAGTTATGCCCAGGCCGTGAGTCGCGTCCCGCAATCTTCACCATTTGTTGACGTCACACAAACAAGTTGGGATGCGGCACAATCAAAATTGCAAATCAAGCTAACGAACACGCAAGGTTGGGATAATCCGCAAGTGTTGGTCGATGGTGTCGATGAAGCAACTCGCGACTACAGCTTCAAGTTGGAGGCTATTGATCAAGAAGGCGATAGCCTAACGGCGAATTATGTGGTTGATACGTGGCTTGGTGATGTGGAACTTAATGATCAGTCTTTATTCGTCTCAATCAAAGATGCCAACCTGCTGGTGGAAGAAGTCACGCAAGCAAAAGCAGAGCCGATAGCCGCGTCATTACCGACGACTTCTTTAGCGAGTGTATTTTTATTGGCACTCCTAGGTGGATTAATTTTGAACATTATGCCTTGTGTTCTTCCGGTGCTTGGCATGAAACTCAGCAGTATCGTAGCGGCACAGGGGGTTGAGCGTCGTCAAATCCGTACGCAATTTATAGCCTCGTCATTGGGGATTCTTACCTCGTTTTGGCTACTGGCTGGCTTCATTTTAGCGTTAAAGTTGACCGGCAACGCCATCGGTTGGGGGGTGCAGTTCCAAAGCCCTTGGTTTTTGGGGGGGATGGTAGTCGTCACCAGTCTATTTGGCGCCAATATGTTAGGGCTGTTTGAAATTCGTCTTTCGTCTGATACCAACACTTGGTTGGCGTCAAAAGGTGGTAACTCTCTGATCGGCCACTATGTTCAAGGCATGTTTGCCACGTTACTTGCGACACCTTGCTCTGCGCCATTTTTAGGCACCGCCGTCGCCTTTGCATTGGGTGCAGATGTGCTGACGCTGTTTGCGACATTTACTGCGCTAGCTTTAGGCATGGCCCTGCCTTGGATTTTGGTTGCGGTTTTTCCGAGCATTGCGTTGAAGTTACCAAAACCTGGCCAATGGATGCATGTCGTTAAGATAGTGTTTGGCATCATGCTGTTGGCAACCAGCGTTTGGTTGTTGTCTCTTATGGCGAACCACGTTCCGGTGTTATGGGTGGCTTTAATTGCGGTAGTCGCCTTGATAGTGATGATGGCTCGGGTAAAGCGAGTATACGGCGATAAGGCGTTCGCAGTCTCAAGCACCGCGTCGTTGGTGATCATTGCAGGTGGCTTATTGCTTGGCAGTGTCACCGCGAATCAGTGGGCGAAACCGCTTCCTGAGGATCTTGCGTGGCAAACATTGTCTGACGCGACAATTGAAGAACATGTCAATAACGGACGGGTGGTATTTGTGAATGTGACTGCAGATTGGTGCGTGACATGTAAAGCGAATAAGATCGGTGTCATTTTGCAAGATCCCGTTTATTCGTTATTACAAAGCCCTAATGTGGAACCATTACAAGGCGACTGGACACACCCAAATGACTCAGTGACTAACTTTTTACGATCGCATGGGCGTTATGGTGTGCCATTCAATATCGTATATGGTCCAGCGGCGCCTGAAGGTATCCCTTTACCCGTGATTTTGACTGACAACCTTGTGGTCAAAGCCATGCAACAGGCAAACGGGGAGACGAGTCTGTGAACGCAGAAAAAAAACGCAAGTCACTGAAGTACTGGCTTGGTCAGGTGCTGCAAATGGTACTCATGATCACCGTGATATCGGTTGCCATCGATTGGTACCGCACCAAAGATATTCCTAAAGAGCAGGCACCGCCGTTGAGCGCAGTCATGACGAATGGTGAATACTTAGATGTGATTGCTCAAAGTCATGAAGCGCCTGTGGTCGTCTATTTTTGGGCGACATGGTGTCCAGCATGTAAGTTTGTTAGCCCAAGTGTCAGCTGGCTTAGCGATGATTATACTATTGTTGGTGTTTCAGGAACTTCTGGGCCAGATCAGCGCGTTGAACAGTTTATGCAGTCAAAAGAGTATCGTTTTGACAACATAAACGATCCCAAAGGCAAAATAATGCAAGCATGGAAAGTGAATGTCACACCAACGCTTTATATTTTGAAAAATGGCAAGGTATCTTCCATCACCACCGGCGTGACCACTCCTGTCGGAATATTGGCAAGAATTTGGTTGGCTCGTTAGTTCGCTGACGCGTCAAATTGGAATATGGGCAAGAATATCAGAATGTATGCGTCAGCGAGGATGATTGTACAGTTGCATTACAATAGCACTGGCGTAACAACTGGCTCGACATTGGCCGCAACCATTGCATAGTTCGTGATTTAAGTGTGGCAGTTTATCGGCTTGAATAGAGATCGCGTTCTGTGGACAAGCAGAGGCACACTGCTGACACTCCATCTGCAGGTAGTTATTACAGTTTTGAGTAAAGTGCGGACGTAAGTTGATATCTATTGTCATAGCAGTATGGAGTGCATCAGTAGGGCAGGCTTTGACGCACTCACCACATAAACTGCATTCATTATAATCGAGGTTAAGTTGAGCGAGTTGATCGCCTAGTTCTATAACACTGTTCGGGCAAGCCTTTAAACAGTCGCCACAACCATCGCACAGACGTTCAAATAAAGCCTCGTCCACAGCCTGAGGTGGACGAGCTACTGAGCGAGGAGTGATCTCTGACTGTTGAACCTGTTTTACTGGTTGCCGAAAACGAGTCAGAAAACCACGTCGACTATTATCAATCGATTCGTTCATCTAAATATATCTTCTTTTGCGACACATGAATGCTTTGTTTTTGAAGCAAAAAGTTTAGCCATTCCAACACATCTTTAGCTAATAGTTGATAAAACAAGTTTGGTGCTTTGTCACTCAGCTGTTCTAGGTAGGTTTTCCCCCAAGGCATCAAGTGTTGACCAATTAGCTCGTGCGCGGCGTTGGCGTTGCCTTGCTCAAGCAAATACGCGTAGGCTAATAGCATTAAACCGAACTGATCTTCCGGTTCACGTTGCTCTGAGTCTAAGGCGATGCCGTGCTGTTGTAAGAATAGGCGATATTGAGTATTTGACGCGCCAAATAAGACTTGTTCTTTGTCTAAGTACACTGACCCCCAAGGTGGAATCGGCATGAATCCCATCCCTTCGAATAACACGCTAAAGTCATGTTCAAGTTGTTCTGCATCCAAAGATGAAAGTGCAATCAGCGTTTCATTTTGAAGAACATTTTCTGAGACTAGTGCGCTAACCAGTTCGATAGTTTCGGCTTTATTACGCTTGTGGTAGAACAATGTTCCCAAAAGTTTCCCAGTATTGATAATGTTTTTCATTTTGATGCTCTAATCTCGCGAAGTGTTTAGACATTCTCCAGAATATTGCTGAGAATTCATCTCAAAAATGAAAGAAAGTGACAGTTTATAATAAAATTCATACTAACTTTGACATATATCAATAGAGATTGTGGTCGTCATTTTCTTAGCACGTCATTACCCCTAAAGTGTTATCGGTAAGCAATGTTAAGGCATATAATTATGACAAAAAATAAACAGCAATCTGATTTGATGAACTTGACTCGTCGTGGGTTCATTAAAGCCACTTCTGCGGTGGGGAGTGCAGCTGCTTTGGCTAGTGGTATCAGTTTACCATTTAAATCCAGCCCTGCTAATGCTGCAGAATCCGTTACGAGTGACGAGAAGGTGGTTTGGAGTGCGTGTACGGTTAACTGTGGTTCGCGCTGCCCGCTACGCATGCACGTGCAAAATGGCGAGATCAAATACGTTGAAACCGACAACACAGGTACAGACGTTTTTGGTGACAGCCCACAAGTAAGAGCGTGTTTGCGTGGCCGTTCAATGCGCCGCCGAGTGTATAACCCAGACCGACTTAAATACCCAATGAAACGGGTTGGCAAACGTGGTGAGGGTAAATTTAAGCGTATCAGCTGGGAAGAAGCTTACGATGAAATTGCGACCACGATGCAACGTCTTATCAAAGATTACGGTAATGATTCTATCTACCTAAATTACGGTACGGGCACGCTTGGCGGTACGGTGACTAAATCTTGGCCGCCGGCATCTACGTTAATCGCTCGCCTGATGAATTTATGTGGTGGTTATTTAAACCACTATGGTGATTACTCTACGGCGCAGATAGCGGAAGGTCTCAGTCACACCTACGGTGGCTGGGCGATGAATAACTCCTTCTCTGATTTGGCAAATGCGAAGCTTAACATTCAGTTCGGTAATAACCCGGCTGAGACGCGTATGTCAGGTGGTGGCTTGATTCACCACTATGTCGAGAGTAAAAACAAGTCTAATGTCAAAACCATCATTATTGACCCACGTTATACCGATACAGCCGGCGGACGTGAAGACCAATGGATCCCAATCCGTCCATCGACCGATGCAGCGTTAGTTGCGGGATTAGCTCATGTCATGATCACTGAGAATTATGTCGATCAGGCTTTCTTAGATAAATATTGTATTGGTTACGATGAGAAAACGCTGCCAGCTTCAGCACCAAAAAACAGTGATTACAAGTCCTACATTTTAGGCTTGGGTGACGATGGCGTTGAGAAAACGCCGGAGTGGGCTTCTAAGATCACCGGCATCCCTGTCGACACTATTATCAAGTTAGCCCGTGAAATGGGCGCGAATAAACCATGTGCGATTCATCAAGGTTGGGGTTTACAACGTACCGCGAATGGTGAATTGGCATCACGTGCAATCGCTATGTTGTCACTACTGACGGGCTCTGTTGGGGTCACGGGTGGCTCGACGGGCGCGCGCGAAAGTGACATCAATATTCCTTTTGTTCGTTTCCCTAAAGTTCCTAATCCAGTAAAAACCTCTATTTCCATGTTCTTGTGGACCGATGCGATTTATCGTCACCATGAGATGACAGATAAAACTGACGGTGTGCGTGGCGCCGAGCGTTTAGCTAACCCGATTAAGATGATCTGGAACTACGCGGGGAACTGCCTAGTAAACCAGCATGCGAATATCAATAAAACGCATGAAATTTTACAAGATGACAAAGCTTGTGAAATGGTTGTGGTTATCGATAACCACATGACTTCTTCCGCGAAATACGCCGATATTATCTTGCCGGACTTAACCACTTCGGAACAGGACGATTGGGCGATGGACGGTAAAGCATCGAATGCGCCTTACTTTATCTATGCACAACAAGCGATAGAGCCTCAGTTTGAAGCAAGAAGTATCTATGAAATGTGCTCCGAGATTGCTAAGCGTATGGGGGTTGGTCAAGCGTTTACTGAAGGTCGAACACAGCAAGAGTGGGTTGAGCATTTGTATGCAGAAACTCGCAAGCAAGATCCTTCTCTGCCAACTTTTGAAGAGATGAAAGAACTGGGGATTTATAAGCGTCAATATCAACGTGATTACATCGCCTATCAAGATTTTCGTAATGATCCTGAAGCGAACCCGCTTTCAACCCCGAGTGGTAAAATCGAAATCTACTCAGAGACACTAGCGAAAATTGCCCAAGAGTGGACGCTAAAAGAAGACGAAACGATTCACCCACTGCCTGTCTATGCAGACTCGTTTGAGGGTCACAATGATCCACTGGCGGCGAAGTACCCATTGCAGCTAACAGGGTTTCACTTTAAAGCGCGTTGCCACTCTACTTACGGTAATGTTGCTTTGCTTAAAGCAGCAGCGCGTCAGGAAGTATGGATTAACCCTATCGATGCTCAGGCTCGTGGAATCAAAAATGGCGATATGGTGAGCATCTTTAATGATCGTGGTGAAGTGCATATACCAGCCAAAGTGACGCCACGTATCTTGCCGAATGTCGTTGCGTTAGGCGAAGGTGCCTGGTACGCGCCTGATGGACAAAAAATCGATCATGCTGGTTCGATTAACGTATTAACCACCCAACGACCTAGCCCACTAGCGAAGGGTAACCCTCAACACACCAATTTGGTGGATATTCAGTTAGCGAACAAAGCATAAGGTAGGTCAGGATGAAACAATACGGCTTTTACATAGATTCAAGTAAATGCACAGGTTGTAAAACTTGCCAGCTTGCTTGTAAAGATTATCGGGACTTGGATGTGAAGCGTAATTATCGCCGCGTATATGAATACGCTGGCGGTGGCTTTGTCCAAGATGGGGATACGTGGATTCAAAATGATGTCTTCTCTTACTATTTGTCTATCGCGTGTAACCATTGTACAAATCCAGCGTGCGTGAAGGTGTGTCCGTCAGGGGCAATGCATAAACGAGAAGAAGATGGCTTAGTGGTCGTCGATGAAGACATTTGCATTGGCTGCCAACACTGTAGCAATGCTTGCCCGTATGGCGCACCACAGTTCAATGCCGAAAAAGGGCACATGACCAAGTGTGATGGTTGTTATGAACGTGTCGCGGAAGGCAAACAACCGATGTGTGTTGAATCATGCCCACTGCGTGCGCTCGAGTTTGGTGAAATCCATGTGTTGCGAGAGAAGTATGGTGTCAACGCTGATGTGGCACCATTACCATCATCACATCTTACGTTGCCAAATATCGTGATTAAGTTAAACAAGAATGCTAAACCAACGGGCGATACCACTGGTTTCCTAGCTAACCCGAAGGAGGTTTAAGATGATTTTCCATGAGTATTCTTTAATCTTCTTTACGGTATTAGCGCAAACGGCGGTTGGCGCTTATTTACTGATCAGTGCTCGCTCGTTAGTCATGGGGTTCGATGAAGAGAAAATTAATAGTTACAAAGTGCCGATGTTTGCTTTATGGGCGATCATGGGCCTCGGGTTTCTATTCTCGACGACTCATTTGGGATCACCATTAAGGGCATTTAATTCGTTTAACCAGTTGGGTTCGGCTTGGTTATCTAATGAGGTGTTCTTTGGTGCGGCTTTCTTTGCTGTAGGCGGACTACAATGGCTGCTATCCGTATTGAAGAAAGGTGGCGCGGGCGCTCAAAAAGTCCTTATGATTGGCGCAATGGTGCTTGGCTGTATTTTTATGTATTCGATGATCAATGTATACATGATTAATACGGTACCAACTTGGTTCAATATGTACACACCATTAAGCTTCGTGATGACCATGGTGGTTTGTGGCTTGCTGTTATCACAATTGGTGATCGTTTCAGCTAAAGACAGCCGCTTCTCGGTCGATCGCAATATGGTTATCCTTGCGATTGTCGCGGTCGCGATTAGCTTGATAGTGATAGTCGGTAAAATGAATCTAGTCGGCGACATCCAAAGCTCTATTGTTAAGGCGTCAGATCTAGTGAATGGTCTAGGAAGCTACCTTGCTATACAAGTAGGACTTCTGTTGGCAGGCCTATTCATCTGGGTATTACCAATGGTGAATAAGTCGAGTGTTAATCCAGTCAACTTAACCGTGGCTCTGGTATTGATCTTAGCATCAGAGCTGGTAGGTCGTGGTCTGTTTTACAGTCTACATATGACGGTAGGGCTCTAATAAACCCTGGCCATACGCTTAGGCATAACAATATAACCCCTTCGAGGAAACTCGAGGGGGTTATTGTTATGTGGCGTCCTTTTCTCCCCCAATGCTGGTTGAAGAGTGTGAGCAACCGTCATCTTTTTCATGTTTTTTATTCCAACATTATGGAGTCTGATACATTATCTTTACTCAACTAATTGGGTACTATTTGTTGTGGTCGCTCAACATAGGAGATAGGAATGTTATCGAAAGAAAACACCGGCTTAATTGTGGTGGATATTCAGGGAAAGCTTGCTACATTGATGCATGAAAGTGATGCACTGATTGAAAATATCACCAAACTCGTTAAAGGTGCCAAAGCGCTGAAGTTGCCTATTCTTTGGCTAGAGCAAAACCCAGAAAGGTTGGGGCCAACGGTGGAGCCAATCCGTGAAGTGCTTGAAAAAGAACATTTGCCTATTACTAAGTACACATTTGATGGAGGCAAAGAGGCAACGTTTAAGCTGGCTGTAGAGAATGCAAACGTCGATACGTGGTTAGTTTGTGGTATTGAAGCGCACATTTGTGTTTATCAGACCGCGAGCGCTTTGCGTCAGTTTGGGTATCGTGTTGAGTTGGTGACCGATTGTATTTCTTCTCGTACCTCGACAAATAAAGCGTTGGCACTTGCGAAATTAACCGCGCATGGCGTGGTGTTAACGGGTCTGGAAATGTGCTTATATGAGATGGTAGAAGATTGTCGAGCTCCAGAATTTAAAGAGATCCTGACGCTGATTAAATAATCACTTACCACTAACGGCGCATCAAGTGCCACGTAACTTGTCGGTTACTCGAACTCTCGTTGATATCTTGGCAGCATCGATTCGTTGCCAAGTAACCCTCCCTGATGAATATAGATCAATGTTTTGTCACTATTCTCTTCCAACCATGGGGTTAGGCACTGCCACATATATGGATCGTAAAGCAGATCAAATTCGAGATCGGTTTGCTCATAAAGCGCTTTCCAAGTCATATAATCTTCTTCGTATAAACGACCGAAATGGTGCTTGTTGCGCGTCGTTAAAACGGTCGGATGACTACGCTCATCGAGTTGGTTGAACTGCTCTGTTAAGTAACTGGCGTCTCCCACACAAGGGCAAGTGAGTACTTCGATGCCATGTGGGCTTAGATGTTTATGAAGATACAAGGCGGTGGTACCTGTGCCGGAAGGCAGTGCTACAGCAAACTGCTGTTTACTTCTAACTCGCGTCCAATCAAGAATCTCTCGCGCTAACTGTTTGATGCCTGATTCTGCAAGGTACGAACGTCCTCCCTCTGGAATGAACAAAGTCGAATCATCCAGTCCGCGAACTTGAGTAATGTACTCACTAGGATGAAGAGGGCTGCCAATGTCTTGCAGCGCGGTGATTTGCATGCTTAAGTCGAGCGCGCCGCGATAGTTACCGATGGGGAGGCTTTTCAGCCAAGGTGGAATGCGGTGAACATAAAACTCAAACGCCCAACCTTTAATTTTGGCTAAGGCCGCCAATGAGAACATAGCGTTAGATTGAGCAGACCCATAGCTTATCAAGGTCGTGATGTGCGGATTTTGTTCTTCCATTAACGCCATAAACTTGCGCGCTTTGTTCCCAGAAAAATGAGAGTGCAGCATGTCATCACGTTTTAGAAAAAACGTATGTCCATTAAAGCGATGTTGGGTGATGGGGCTTTCTGAGAGTTTCATATTGATTCTGACGGAATGAACCGTGTCACCTTTGCCAGTTGAAAGGTGGCACAGTTTACCCGTTATTGAATGAAGGTTGTAGGAGTTTTCGCTTTAGGGTTGTGCTTGGGCTCTGATTCGGTGCTCTCAATGGACAGATCAATGCTCGCTTCGCAGCCCCCATTGGGGTGCGTATTAAGGGTGAATTGCCAAGCATAACGGCGACACAAATCATCTACGATCATCAGGCCTAAACCATGGCCTTCCGCATCAGGGATCGCAGAGAAGCCTTCGCCCTCATCTCGAACGTACAGCGCGCTATCTGTCATCGTAATATGAATGGCTCCCGCAGACGTGACTGCAATGGCATTGCGAATTAAATTACTCAAGATAATATTGAGTACCGCAGTGGTCGCCTTGGTTCGCGGATGGCCTAATACGCAGATGTTAAATGTGAGCGACTTTTGATCCGCTTGCGCTTGGCTGAGTGCGACAATGTGATGGAGCTCTTGCTCGGATATCATGCGAGTGGGGTTGTCATTGGCATTCCGCTCATACCGAACGAGGCTTAACAGCGCATCGACCATTGTCGACATTTGCTCTGTTGCACCTTGAATACGACCGATCTGACGCTCTTGAAAGGGAGTGCTAGGACCTCTCGCTAGCATGCTGCTTGAGCCTTTCATTACCGTTAAGGGGGTTCTCAGTTCATGACTCGCATAGCGCGCAAAGGCCTGCTCCCGCTTTATCACTTGATTGATTCGGCTTCGATACTCGTTGAGCTGATTGGCTAGGGTTTGAAACTCATTGGCTGAGCCGTCAGGAACAACGAACTTTTGAGTAGTGTCGCCTTGATGTCTATCTAATTGGGACTTTAGCGCACTGACTGGCTCGATTAAACGCTGAGACAATCTCGATAAGAGAGCACCGAAAATGAGCAGTAGTCCCGTGACAACCGCCAGTACTATCAAGATGACATACACAAATTCGGTGGAGGTGATCTCTATTTCATCGATGAGAGAAATTAAAATAATTGGATGTTCCTCGCCATCATGCGTGTAGGTGCTCATGTAAATCATGCGGGTGTCTGGCTCGTCAGCGACCTCTGCGAGAAAGTAATTTTTATCTTGAATAAAGGGTTGATAGATTTCAGGAACCAGACTGATATCGTTGTAAGCGGTGGTCAGCAAGTCGAGTTTTATCATGCCATCACTTGGGTGGCTCCGAAAATGCTCAATGGCTTCTTTCTTGTCGATCATAATTCGTCGTTCACCGACACGATCTTCTGACCAAAGCAGGGCGCCACTGACCAGAGCAAAACAGAGTAGACCAATCACAATCGATACCAACAAGAAGAACAGTTCCAAGCGTCCGGTCAGAGTTCTCGTGTTGTTAAATAAACGACGAATCACGCTTTCGACTCCAAGCGAAAGCCAACTTTGGGAATGGTTTTCAACAAATGTTCTTTGAATGGCTTGTCGAGCTGGCCCCGAAGTTGATAAATGTGGCTACGCAGTACGTCGTTATTTGGCTCATCTTCTTGCCATAAGCGAAAAGCGATCGCTTCACGCGTGACGACGTCAGGAGCGCTCTTCACCAGCATTTCCAGTATCGTATAAGTAGTAGGGTTTAATGCCAGTAGTTTGTTCTGACGATAAGCCTGATGTGTTTTTTGATCGATAAACACTTCGCCGTACTGAAGTTTGGTCGAGGCAACCGTGCCGTGGTAACGCTTTATTAATGCGGTCATACGCGCTTTAAGAATATCGAGGTCGAACGGTTTTGTTAGGTAATCGTCGGCACCATGCTGGAAGCCTTTCAGCATGTCGTCACGGCTATCGAGCGCAGTCAGCATCAATACTGGCGTGTTATTGCCCGCATCTCGTAGCTTGTTACACAGCGTTAGGCCATCCATGCGCGGCAACATAAGGTCAAGCAAAATGATGTCGAAAGCATTATCCATCGCCAGTTTTAAGCCTAACTCACCATTATCTGCGTAATCGAGTTGCATGCCAGCACACTCAAAATAATCGAACAACATTCCCGCTATTTCACGATTATCTTCCACCAAAAGTACACGCTGCATTTATTCTTACCCAATTTCGATACATTCGACTGTCAATCTTAACGAACATTATTCACTACTGGTGTGAAAAAGTTGTCGACAATGATTCTTTTATCGTTGTGTCTGCGTTCAATGTGTAACCAAAATACAGTAGTGAGGGTTCATGTAAATGTGAAACTGCTTTTTTCACTATCTATCAATTAATCCTGATGTATACGCACTAGAATTGCAGTGGTGGCAGAAGAGGTGATGGATATCATGTCGTCATCGGTGGACATCAACAACGAACTAACGACGAAGACCAGTGATCTTCATGGTGAGATGAGCAAGTTTAAGCTTGCTTAGTTAAACGAGTTTGTATCCTTCATATAACCTAACAGAGCTCGCTGCCGACAAGGTCGTTGAGATAAAAGTCGGGTAAAAATAAAAAGGCTCCAGAATTATTTCTGGAGCCTTTTTATTTTTGTTGGCTGGTTAACTCTTAGTGAATTAACGACGTTTTGGCTTATGCTGGCCAGTTGGTTGTCCTTGACCTTGTGGGCGACCTTGTCCTTGAGATTTGTTACCAGCAGGGCGATTTGCACCTTTGCCGTTCGGACGTTGAGCATTGTTATTTGGTCGTTGCCCGCCTTGTACTTTACCTGAACTGTTACGGTTACCTGATGCTTTTTCATCACGTGAGCCGCCTTCTGGGCGTTTGTTTAAGTGGCCACCGAACCCCGGTTGATTTTTGGTGTGTTTAGTCGCGAAACGGTTTGCACCGTGACGGCCTGACTTACGGCGTTGTGCGGGGGTTTGGGAATCCATATCTTCCGCAGGTACTAAACAGGTCGGTTTATCACCGATGAGGTGTTTTTTACCCATGCAGGCCAGTGCCTCACGGATCATCGGCCAGTTGGCTGGATCGTGATAACGCAGCAGGGCTTTATGTAGACGGCGTTGACGCTCACCCTTAGCCACTGGAATATCTTCACGCTTTTTGTACTTTACACGTTTCAGAGGGTTTGTCTCTGAGTAGTACATCGACGTTGCGTTACACATCGGCGATGGGTAGAAGTTTTGTACTTGATCACATTCGAAGTTGTTTTTCTTCAGCCACAGCGCAAGGTTTAGCATGTCTTCGTCTTTTGTACCTGGGTGTGCAGAGATAAAGTAAGGGATTAAGTACTGCTTTTTACCTGCTTCTGCACTGTACTTCTCGAACATCTCTTTAAAGCGATCATACGTGCCCATGCCCGGTTTCATCATCAGATCCAGAGGGCCTTTTTCAGTATGTTCTGGTGCGATCTTCAAGTAGCCTCCAACGTGGTGAGTCACCAACTCTTTCACGTATTCGGGAGACTCGATCGCAAGGTCGTACCGTACGCCAGATGCGACCATCACTTTCTTCACCCCTTCTACTTTACGCGCTTCGCGGTATAGGTCGATGGTGTGTTTGTGGTCTGTATTTAGCTTGTTACAAATGCCCGGGAATACACAAGAAGGACGACGACAGTTCGCTTCCGCTTTTGGATCTTTACAGCCCAGACGGTACATGTTTGCAGTAGGGCCACCAAGATCGGAAATCGTGCCGGTAAAGCCCGGAACTTTGTCGCGAATTTCTTCAATCTCGTTGATGATAGACTCTTTAGAGCGGTTTTGAATGATCCGACCTTCGTGCTCGGTAATGGAGCAGAATGAACAGCCACCAAAACAACCACGCATGATGTTTACCGAGGTTTTGATCATGTCATACGCTGGAATTTTTGCTTTGCCATACATAGGATGAGGAACACGTGCGTAAGGCAGGCCAAACACAAAGTCCATCTCTTCGGTTGTTAACGGGATTGGCGCTTGGTTTACCCAAAGTTCACGATCGCCGTGGCGTTGGAGCAAGGCGCGGCCAGAGTATGGGTTGGTTTCTAAATGCAACACACGGCTGGCATGGGCATACAGAATACGGTCATTTCTTAGCTTCTCGAACGAAGGCAAGCGAACCGCAGTTGTCGCAGCATCGTGGCGCGATGGGCGAATCGTGATTGGCTGTGCGGCTGGTGGTTCATCTTTCTTAGTCTCACACTGAGTTTCTACTTCGTAAGGGTTCTTGGGTACGAACGCTTCTTTACGAGGTTTTTCAATGCGAGAAGAATCGATAACCGTGTAACCTTCTGGCGCGGCTGGCAAGTTCACGGCCGTACCACGAATATTCGTCATGGTGCTGATGTCTTCGCCATTTGCAATGCGATGCGCTACTTCTACAAGTGCGCGTTCTGCGTTACCGAAAAGTAGGATGTCTGCTTTTGCATCGAATAGTACCGAGCGACGAACTTTATCCGACCAGTAATCGTAGTGCGCAACACGGCGTAGGCTGGCTTCGATACCACCTAAAACAATAGGCACTTCTTTATAAGCTTCACGACAACGCTGAGAGTAAACCAAAGTCGCGCGGTCTGGGCGTTTGCCCCCTTCGTTATTTGGTGTGTATGCGTCATCGTGACGAAGTTTTTTATCTGCGGTGTAACGGTTGATCATGGAGTCCATGTTACCCGCAGTGATCCCGAAGAACAGGTTTGGTTGACCAAGTTGCATGAACGCATCTTTATTTTGCCATTCAGGTTGAGCAATGATACCGACTCGAAAACCTTGTGCTTCTAAAAGACGGCCAATGATAGCCATACCAAAGCTCGGATGATCCACGTAGGCATCACCCGTTACAATAATAATGTCACAGCTATCCCATCCTAGGGCATCCATTTCTTTGCGGCTGGTCGGCAAGAAAGGTGCCGTACCAAAACACTCGGCCCAGTATTTTTTGTACTCATGAATAGGATTGATGTTATTGGTCATATTTTGTTCTCTGTTCCGGGGAGCGCGAATTATAGCGATTTGAGGATTAGGTATCTATACCAAACTCATCTATTCAAGCTTAGTTGATCGACTTTATTTGGTTTGTAAAAGTATCAACGCTATATCGGTGGCTTTCTGTTTAATATCACCTTGAAAGCGTTATGGTTATACCGTGAATCGTGAACATGAGTCTGATTGAAAAGGGGTGAGGGCTGTGAGTGATGTAAAATAAAAGGCACGTTGTGTTTAGGTGGTTTGACGATGGGTGATTTGCTATTATCGCCGTCCCAAAACGACTTTTGAGCTCGCATTCAATATGATTCAACAATTGCTGGTTACTTTCCCTCCAATGTTATTTGGCGCACAAGCGCTACTGACTTTGCTTTTGATCAAAGGCGATGTCTGTCCGGGTCAACGAGGTCGTTTGCACAAAATGTTACCAGCCGTGGCGGTATTATGGTTGGCCGTTGCCTCACTGCGTATTGAAGCTTTTATGGTCGTATTTGCGATATTCTATTTTTATTCGCAGGTTCAAACAAAGAAAACGCGTGATAAGGGGCCGTTATGGGCAATGCACCTAGCTAACGGTTTGGCCTTTGCGTTTGTGAGTATCCAAGTGTTTGAACAACCGAATTGGCCTGCCGCGATTGCCATGGCTCTCATGGTGTTGTTTCTCGGGGCGTCTTTTTCTCAACTGCTTCTTACGATTGCACGCAGTCGTTTACAAGCTTTTCACCGAATTTTGCCCGTCGCGGGGATTGTGTCAGGTATGCTTTTAGTGATTGCTACGCTATTTTCTTCTTACCAGCTTGATGAAGCGACACTGAACGCCGCGACGCAGCCGATTCTATTATCTTTGGCAATGTTGATTTCTGCTATCATCGTTTGGTGCTGGCATATTTTTACTCATAAAGCACCAGAAAAAATACAACTGAGTGTGGCTTTGTTGCTTGCTTTATCATCAATGACGAGTCTACAAGGTCTATTTTCACTCGCTGTTTAAGGCTATGTTGACGGCATGATTTAAGACCAGCCTCACTTTAAATTTACCCAATTATGTCTACGCTGTATGTATAGTTGTCGAAGAGGAGTGTCGCGATGGATTTAAGCAATGTAGGTAATCTAGACAGCATTATTTTACTAGGTATCGTCAACGAAAAACTGCGCTTGGAGTGTGACAGCTTTGACGAGTTAGTCTCAGTTTATGAAATGGACGTAGAATCGGTCGTGGGCAAGCTTGATACGCTCGGTTATCAATACGACCCACTTACCAATCAATTTAAAGCGTATGAACGCTAACCCATCTTAGAGCTAGACTCTTAAGCCATCTTGATCCCGTCAAGGTGGCTTTTACATTGCAGTCTTGCGGTTGCGAAGAAGGCCTGTAAATAACGTTTGTCTTTTTCTGAGTTGCGCGTTGCTGCAAATAAACGTCGCCAGAGTCCTTTACCAAAAGGTTTGCTGGTGATAAGTCCTTGGCGAGAAAATTCAGAAATTGCCCAGTTTGGTAGTGCCGCTACGCCTAATCCTGCTGATACCATTTGTACTAACATCAACGTATTGTCGGCTTGCTTCCATTTGGCTGGCTCTACGCCCGCAGGTTGTAAGAAGTGTTTAACCACATCCAATCTTTGCTTTTGAACAGGGTAGGAAAGCATCGTTTGATCGATAAGATCTTGCGGTTCAATGACGTCCTTGTCGGCCAAAGGATGGCGGGTGGATGTGATCAAACGCATTTCGAAATCGAATAAAGGCTCGTAGTGGACTTCTGAGCGTGGTTGAATGTCGGAAGTGATGACCAAGTCGAGCTCGCCAGCTAACAAAGCAGCAAGGGGCTCGAAACCAAAGCCGGATGAAAAATCTAAGGTCACACTTGGCCAAGCCAGTTGATACTCTCTTAATGCTGGCATCAACCACTGGAAACAAGAGTGGCATTCAATCGCCATATGCAGCCGACCGTTCACATCCTCTTTCAGGCTTGCTAATTCATTTTCTGCTTTCGCTAGCTTCGGTAAGATCTCTTCCGCGAGGCGTAATAGTATTTCGCCCTCAGAGGTAAATTTGACTGGTCGAGTCTTCCTAAGAAAGAGTTGTCCGCCAATGCGAGATTCCAGATCTTTGATTTGGTGAGACAGCGCTGATTGCGTCAAGTGCAAGGCGGTGGCGGTAGCGGTCAAAGAACCGGTATCCCTAAGCGAAGTCAGTGTCCGTAAATGTTTTAGCTCTATCATGAATTCCTTTCATCCTTTGTGGTTCGCCATGAACAACTCTAACTTAACGATAAAAGGTGGATATGTAAACGTCTAGACGTCCACTGTCTTAGCCTAATTGCGAGTGAGATCGGGCAGTATGAATTTTTTTAATAAACGAGTTGAATAAATGGACATTGTCCAAACCGTGTTTAAGAGAGATAGTTTAGCCATCCAGACGCCTTTTTAAATAGAGAAAGGTGCTCTGACCAAACATACTGAATAAGGAATAAGGAATAGGGACATGGCGACAACAACGCACATACTAGGTTATCCACGCATTGGTGAAAAACGAGAGCTTAAATTTGCCCAGGAGAAATACTGGCGTGGTGAAATTGATCAGGCTGAATTAAAGAAAGTAGGGGCGGATCTGCGTGCTAAAAACTGGCAGAAGCAAACGGATGCAGGGTTAAGCTTTACCACCGCAGGTGACTTCGCTTGGTACGATCATGTACTCACCACAACGTTGCTTTTAGGCCACGTGCCAAAGCGTCACGCAGATGGTTTCCCTGATCTTGATACTTTATTTAAGGTTGGTCGCGGCCAATCCCAAACCGGTTGCGGCTGTGCAGGTGCCGCTGCGTCTGATATGACTAAATGGTTCAATACTAACTACCACTATATCGTGCCAGAGTTCAGTAAAGACGATGTGTTCGAAGTCAGTTGGCCTCAGTTGTTTGAGGAAGTGAACGAGGCGGTAAAGGCCGGGCACAAAGTTAAACCAGTTTTGCTTGGCCCATTAAGTTACCTATATTTGGGTAAAGAAACCGAAGAAGGTTTTGACCGTTTAACCTTGCTACCGCGATTGTTAACCGCATATCAAGCGATTTTGGCTAAATTGGCAAATCAAGGAGTTGAGTGGGTTCAAATTGATGAGCCAATCTTGGCTCTTGAACTTGAGAGCGAGTGGGCGGACGCTTTTAAGTTGGCTTACCAAGTGATTCGTAGCGATGTGAAAGTGCTGCTCACCACGTACTTCGATGCGGTGACCGACACTCTAGACAAGATTGTTGATCTTGCTGTCGATGGCCTACATGTTGACCTATCTTCAGCGCCCGATCAGCTAGACGAAGTGGTGGCTAAACTACCTAAAAATTGGGTGTTATCTGCTGGAGTCATCAATGGTCGCAACGTTTGGCGTTCTGATCTAAGTGCACAACTTGCGCGCTTACAGCCAGTAAAAGACAAGTTAGGTGATAAACTTTGGCTGGCAAGCTCATGTTCTTTACTGCACAGTCCAGTAGACTTAGAGCTTGAAACGGCACTGAGCGAAGAAGTGAAGAGTTGGTTTGCCTTCGCAAAACAGAAAGTGACAGAAGTGGCCTTACTTGGTAAAGCACTAGATGGTGATCAAGGTGCCATTCTGGCTTGTGATGCTTACAGTCAGCCAATTAAAGCGCGTCAGACGGCAACGCATGTGAACAAGCCTCAAGTACAAGCGCGTCTAAACAGTATCACGGCATCACTTTCAGAGCGCAATGCTCCGTATGCTGAGCGTGCCGCACATCAAGCTGAAGTATTAGGTTTGCCATTGCTGCCGACAACGACCATTGGTTCTTTCCCACAAACCGGAGAAATCCGAGTTCAGCGTAGTGCTTATCGCTCTGGCCAACTTTCTGAATCTGATTACATTGATGCTCTCAAAGGACACATCGCAGATGCAGTGAAACGTCAAGAAGCGCTTGATCTGGATGTACTGGTACACGGCGAAGCTGAGCGTAATGACATGGTCGAATACTTTGCAGAAAACTTAGCTGGTTTCCAAACGACGAAATTTGGTTGGGTACAAAGCTACGGCTCTCGCTGTGTTAAACCTGCTATTGTGGTTGCTGATATTGAACGCGAAAAGCCAATAACAGTTAAATGGTCGACCTACGCCCAGTCTCTGACCAGCAAGCAAATGAAAGGCATGCTCACAGGTCCAGTGACGATTCTGTGCTGGACATTCCCACGTGAAGACGTCACTCGTCAAAAAATTGCTCAACAATTGGCATTGGCGCTACGTGACGAAGTGTCTGATTTACAAGATGCGGGTATCAATATAATCCAGATTGATGAACCAGCCATTCGTGAAGGTCTACCACTCAAAAAACGCGATCACAAAGCATACCTACAGTGGGCAGTGGATGCGTTTAAGATCTCGGCTGCAAGTGCTCAACCAGAAACACAAATTCATACCCATATGTGTTACAGCGAATTTAATGAGATCATTGACTCTGTGGCAGCATTAGACGCAGATGTGATCACGATTGAAACTTCGCGATCGAATATGGAACTACTGAAAGCATTCGAAGCGTTTAACTACCCGAATGCAATTGGTCCTGGTGTGTACGATATTCATTCACCCAATATTCCGACGGAAGAATGGATTGAAGGATTACTTAAAAAAGCGGCAGAAAAGATCCCGGCTCAGCGTCTTTGGGTTAACCCAGATTGTGGGTTAAAAACGCGTAACTGGGCAGAAACGGAAGCGGCGTTAGCAAACTTGGTATCAGCCGCTAAAAAGTTACGTACTGAGCTGGCGTAACCGAGAATGGCGAAGACGAAAAAGCGGAGAATGATATCTCCGCTTTTGAATTTTGGCGACAGGTGGTTGGTCACATTATCTAGCCTTCACCGTTGATTATTTGTGTCCTAGTAAAAGCGAATGGCGGCGATTATTTGAGCTGAGCACAGGTTTGCCCTGACACTAACTCATCCGCCATTAATTGACCGCGAGAGTTACGAACTTTAATCCGATACATCAAGCCCATATCAATTTGTTTACGAATCTCTGGGGCGCTGCAATAAGTATAGATACTGGTATTAAGTACTTGGTCTAGTGGTTTGGCGCCTAACGCACCGTCGTTATAAATCATCATCATCTCTACAACATTCTTGTTAGAAGAGACTCTCATGATTTGCAATGGGCCATACTTCAGCGGTAATCCAGCAGACAGCACCCCCGCTCGGTTTGATGCCATAAGCTCTAACTGGCGTTGAACATCATTGTTCGATGAACAGCCAATGAGCGCGGCACAAACGAGGAAAAGACACAGTAATTTTTTCATAAATTAAAACACTTTTTTGAACGGTTTTACGATCACATGGTCGTAAACACCTACCGCAACGTAAGGATCGGCTTCTGCCCATGCTTGGGCATCTTCTAAAGAAGTAAACTCAGCGATGACAGTCGAACCAGTAAACCCAGCTTCTCCAGGATTATCAGAATCGATCGCTGGCATTGGACCAGCAGTTAGCAGGCGTCCTTCATCTTGCAGTTTTTGCAAACGCTGTAAGTGTTGAGGGCGAACGCTCATGCGTTTTTCCAACGAGTTCTCGACGTCCTGAGAAAAGGTGACATACCACATAGCATAGTTCCTTAATTAATAGGGTAACGTGTTAATTTAACGACTTTTTTGTGTCTCTCACAAGTGAACAGTGGCAAATGTGAGGTTCTCTTTGGTCAATAAAGTTGCGAAAAGATTAATTCTGAACCGGGCGTGGTTTACCTTCACTGTCGATGGCTACGTAGTTGAACGTGGCATCGCATACCATGAATCTATCGCCAACACCTTGTTCTTTAACTGGCTTTACCCATACCTCCAGATCAACGCTCATGGATGTGCGACCAATCTTGGTACACTCGCCGTAACAGCAAACCACATCGCCCACACCAACCGGTTTTTTAAAGGTAATACTCGAAACGGATACGGTAACGACACGACCAGAAGAAATTTCTTTTGCTAGAATTGCACCAGCTAAGTCAAGCTGAGACATTATCCAACCACCAAAAATATCGCCATTAGCATTGGTGTCAGCGGGCATTGCAAGGGTACGAAGGAGTAGCTGACCTTTCGGAGAGTTAAATTCTTGACTCATAGTGACATCCTAAATCTTAGAGGGCGCTCAAATAAAGCGCCAATACGGTTTGTACCTAAATAACCACATATACTGGAGTTGCGAGAGTGGTCTGTGAAAGCATTAATATACAGACCCCTGCATTATGTATTATCCGTTTTATTGGTACGTTGAACAAAACAGCGACCTTCGGGTCGCTGTTTTTAGTAAATTGGCGCAGATTATAGCAAAACTGAGTTTTTAATCATCTATCGACACATCGGATGGGTTGTCTTTTTGTGCTTTTGGCATGTGCTTATAAATGTAAAAGCCAGTCGCAATCATGTAGGCGAACGTGGCGATCAGTAAGCCAAATACTTTGAAGTTAACCCACACGTCTAGTGGCAGCTTATACGCTACATAAATGTTCAAGCCTGCGCAGAATGAGAAAAAGCCCACCCATGCCCAAGTAATGCGCGTCCATATTCGTTCGGGAAGGGTGATTTCTTTACCAAGCATACCTTTTATCGCTGATTTCCCCATCGAGTGGCTGACAGCTAAGCCAATCGCAAACACAGCGTAAACCAGCGTCACCTTCCATTTGATGAAGTTGTCATCGTGCAGAAAGATGGTCATACCGCCAAAGATAGCCACCATAGCAAATGTGATTAGCTGCATCTTTTCAACTTTTTTATACAGTACAAATGTCAACACAACTTGAATTGCGGTTGCGGCAATAAGTGCGCCAGTTGCAATGTAGATGTCATACATCTTGAACAGAGCAAAGAAGACAATGAGTGGAATAAAATCAAGGATCTGCTTCATAATGGCAAAATTACCTAGTTATTGAGTTGCTGACAGTCTAGCGGAATTTAACACAATGTGAATACTTCGAAACCATTGGATAAAAGCGGTCGTGATATGGGCGATAGCTTATGCTTAGCACGCGTTTGGGTTTATTTTATATAGTGGCGTAATACAAAGCATAGACAAAAAAGCCGCTCGTAATGAGCGGCTTGCGTGTTTTGATTAGCGCTTAAGCTTCTTGCTTTTTAAGCTCAACCTCGGCAGCTTCCTCTTCAACCATAGCATCAACAATGACCGCACAGGCCGCATCACCAGTGATGTTGAGCGCAGTACGAATCATGTCGAAAATACGATCAAGTGCAAACAGTAGTGGAAGGCCTTCGATTGGGATACCTGCCGCCAGTAGTACCGCCACGACTAAGAAAGAAGGACCAGGAACACCTGCTTGACCAACCGCACCTAATGTAGAAGTAATGATGATCGCAATGTAAGCGCCCATACCTAGGTCGATATTAAATAGCTGTGCAAAGAAAATAGCGACTAAACCGTAGTAGATTGCATTACCCGACATATTGATGGTCGCACCCAGAGGCAGAACAAATGACGCTGTTGAATTTTTCACGCCGAGCTCTTTCTCACAAGTGTCCATTGTCACAGGTAATGTTGCCATCGAAGAGGCAGTTGAAAGTGCAACCGCTTGTGGTTTCTTCATTGAAGAGAGGAATTTCTTCGCTGAAGTTTTGGTAAACACGTGAACCATTGCTGGGTAAACAATAAAGCCAAAGATCAGGATTGCTGCGATATAAACAACGAACAGTTTGAACACAACCATCAGCGCGCCAAAACCAAACGTACCCACTGCTTCTGCCATCAAACCAAATACGCCTAGCGGTGCAATGATCATAACCTTGTTGATCATCCAAACCATTGCATCGACGATGCAGTTAACACCATTGATAATTGGCTCACGTCGCTCTTTTGTTTGCTTGGAAATCGCAATACCAAAGAACATACAGAAAACAAGAATTTGCAGGATGTTCGCTTCATTTAGTGATTGAAAAACGTTGGTTGGGATCATACCAGTGATGGTGGCCCAAAAAGTAGGTAGTTCACCTTTTGAAGCGTATTCTGCAGAGAACATGCCTTCAACGCCGGAAACGTCGATGCCCATGCCCGGTTGGAATACTTCACCCATGAATAGCGCAAGTGCAACGGCTAAGGCGGAGGTTAAACCAAAATAACCTAAAGTGACTAAGCCAACTTTACCAGCTGACTGGCTGTTACCAAGGCCTGCTGCACCTGAAATCAAAGCGACAGCAACCAAAGGGATAACCAGCATTTTGATTAAACTAATAAAGATAGCGCCTAAAGGAGCAAATACAGTCGCATCATGACCCATAGCAGCACCAACGGCTGTGCCCACAATCATGGCGATAACGACTTGTACGCCAATGTTATTTAGTAAACCCTTTTCTTTTAACACTTACATAACCTCCGTGCTAATAAAATGTAAAATCCTAAAATTACCCACTACCCAATAATTGTTTTGTGGATAATTATCTCGTCTTGCTTTGTACACTTTTCATTTACAATTGGCAATATGCAGCAGGGCGTTATTGATGAATTAATCGATGCTTTATTGATTGGTGCTAATTTTTTGCTCAATAGCAATCGTTTGCTATTGATTTTTAATATTAGTTTTACTGTTGATTATTCTTTTGGGTGATAATGTGCTTTTGTGAAAAAACACATTAATGGGCATGGAGCGTTCAACCTGAATTCTATGAACTAGCACGATAAATTTGATCGATATTTGTAATAATGAGCTTATGGGCTCGCATTTTTCTGATTTGGCTAGATGAAATGTTAATCACTTTACATTCTGAGCGCTTGGCCAATTGTAAGCGTTATGTTAACGGGTGATTTGAAAGGTGCTGGCATTGAATGGCGATGATAGTGGAATGGGTCATTGAGTTGAAAAAACGCCCACTCACGTTAATTAAGCAGGCGTTTGGTGTTTTATTACATCAAGAATTTTTACTTCTGTGTGGCTGCTTTCATCATGGAAATAAACCCAGCCAGTTTGTCTAACATGATGTGAGGCTGATCAATATTTTTTTCAATGATCTTAACGACAGCGGAACCTGAGATGACACCTGCAGCGCCTGATTCTAATGCTTGTTTCACTTGGGCTGGCTCTGAAATACCAAAGCCGAGTAATGCAGGGGGGGCATTGTATTGGTTCAGCTTCACCAGTAGATGATCAACCGGCATGTTTGCTTTTGTCTCTGTACCTGTAACACCGGCACGAGAAAGTAGGTAAGTGTAACCCCCACCCAGTTCAGAAACTTGTTTTAGTGTTTCGTCACTGGCGGTAGGTGGTGCAATGAAGATAGGGTGAATCCCAAACTTCTGCGCGGCGGCAACAAACTCTGCACTTTCATTGGTTGGTACGTCTGCAATCAGAATGGAATCAATGCCAACTTCTGCACAACGTTCGTAGAAGTGCTCGATGCCACGTGAGTAAACCAAGTTGGCATACATCAATAGACCAATTGGGAGTTCTGGGTATTTTGCGCGAATCTTTCCGATCTGTTCAAAACAAATCTCGGGCGTGGCTCCGGTGTCCAGAGCGCGAATGTTTGCCCCTTGGATTGTTGGACCGTCTGCCAGTGGATCAGAGAATGGGATACCGAGCTCTAGTGCGTCAGCGCCAGACTCAACTAATGTTTCCATGATCTTGTAAGATTGCTCTGCGTTTGGATCGCCGACGGTAACGAATGGTACGAATGCCCCTTGGTTTTTTTCGTTTAGGCGCGCAAACATCTTCTCATAACGACTCATTGGATGACTCCTTTTTCTTCTAAGATGGCGTGTACAGTGAAGATGTCTTTATCACCACGTCCAGAGAGATTAACGACCAATAGCTGTTCTTTTTCTGGGTTCTCACGTGCCATGTGTAATGCATGTGCTAGCGCGTGAGCCGATTCAAGTGCAGGGATAATGCCTTCGTTACGTGCAATTTCTTGGAACGCTTCTAGAGCTTCATCGTCTGTCACGTTATCATATTCCGCGCGACCAATAGCGAGTAAGTGCGCGTGCTGAGGGCCTACAGATGGGAAGTCTAGGCCTGCTGACACAGAGTAAGACTCTTCAACTTGTCCATTGGGATCTTGCATCAACGGTGATTTCATACCAAAAAAGATCCCCGTTTTACCGTGCTTGAGTGGTGCGCCGTGTTGGTCGGTGTCAATGCCTTTACCTGCAGGCTCAACCCCAATTAGACGAACGTTTTCCTCTTCGATAAAGTCAGCGAACATACCAATAGCGTTTGAGCCACCACCCACACACGCGATAACAGCATCAGGAAGACGACCTTCACGAGCCAGGATTTGGTTCTTGGTTTCTTCACCAATCATGCGCTGGAATTCTCGAACAATGGTTGGGAATGGATGAGGGCCAGCTGCCGTACCCAGTAGGTAGTGCGTATCTTCATAAGTGGCAGACCAGTCACGTAGAGCCTCATTACATGCGTCTTTCAGTGTTGCAGATCCTGAGTGAACAGGAATGACTTCGGCGCCCATTAGCTTCATACGGAACACGTTCGGGCTTTGACGTTCGACGTCTTTTGCGCCCATGTAAACACGACACTTAAGCCCAAGCAGGGCACATGCAAGCGCCGTGGCCACGCCGTGTTGACCCGCTCCCGTTTCTGCGATGATTTCATTTTTACCCATGCGTTTTGCTAATAGGGCTTGGCCCAGCACTTGGTTGGTTTTGTGCGCACCGCCATGAAGGAGATCTTCGCGCTTGAGGTACAGCTTGGTTTTCGTACCTTTTGTTAGGTTGCGAGTCAGAGTTAAAGCGGTTGGGCGACCTGCATACTCTTGAAGAAGTGTCATAAATTCGCTGCGAAATTCAGGGTCTTCCTGTGCATCGATAAATGCTTGTTCTAGTTGATCCAGTGCTGGCACTAGTATTTGCGGAACGTATTGACCGCCGTATTCGCCAAAGTAGGCATTCAATTTTGCCATGGTGATACTCCTTCTCGTAATTTTTAGTAGTTGCGAATGGCATTAAATGCGGTTTGCAACTTCTGTGAATCTTTTTTACCTGGTGCACTTTCAACACCAGAGTTTAAATCTAACCCCAAGCACCCTAATGCCGCTGCTTGGCGCACATTCTCTGGTGACAACCCTCCTGCCAGCATGATTTGGCTGGGATCGCCGATCAGTGACCAATCGAACATTTGACCTGTTCCACCTGTTTGGTTACCTACTTGGGCATCTAAAAGGTGACGATTGATGTGGTCAGCAAGCAGTGCTGGTTTTGCATCAGTGACGCCGTAAGCTTTCCAGATCTCAACGCCTGCTGGTAGTTCCACTTTAAGTTGGTTTACGTAAGTTTGGTCTTCTTGACCGTGCAGTTGTACCGCTTTTAAACCTAGTGAGGTAACCACAGAAGCAACAAAGTCGATGTCATGATTTTGGAATACCCCGACGTAATGGAGAGGCGCGCCACTCATGGTTAGGCGTGCGCTTTCAAGGTCAACAGCCCGTTTGGATTTTTCAACGAAAATCAACCCACCAAATACGGCGCCTGCTTGGTACGCTTTGGCGGCATCATCAGGGTGAGTTAGGCCACACACCTTGTTTTCACCTAGTGTCACTTTACGTATCGCAAGCTCTAGGTTCTCTTCCGCCATCAGGGAACTGCCAATCAAAAAGCCATCGGCGTATGCCGCTAAATCACGAACTTGTTGGTGGGTGTAGATACCGGACTCCGAAATGACAGTCGCCTCTGGTGCAAGCTTGCGAATAGTCGGTGCCAGTTCTTTGGTTCGGTTCAAATCGGTACTGAGATCACGCAGGTTACGGTTGTTGATGCCGATCACTTGAGCGCCCAATTTAACCGCGCGGTTTAGTTCTTCTCGGTTGCTGATCTCGGTTAGGATGCCCATGTTCAGACTATGGGCTGCTTCTTCTAAAGCTTGGTATTCTTGGTCGTTAAGTACGGAAAGCATCAGTAAGACGGCATCGGCACCGTAATGACGAGCGAGGTATACTTGGTAAGTATCGACCATAAAGTCTTTACACAATACAGGTTGTTTTACCTGTTTGCGTACTTGTGGCAGAAAGTCGAAGCTACCTTGGAAGTATTTTTCATCAGTTAAAACAGAAATCGCGTCTGCGTGGTGATTATAAATTGAAGCGATGTAGTCCAAGTCGAAGTGCTCACGAATTAACCCCTTTGACGGGGACGCCTTTTTACACTCGGTAATGAACACGGTTTTTTCGCCACTCAGCGCATCGTAAAAGCTGCGGTCAGATGGGAGCAAGTCCGACTGAAAAGTACTCAAATGTTGTGAGGCTTTACGTTCTGCGACCCATTTGTATTTATCTCGCACAATTTTGGCAAGCACTTCCGCCATTTCAGCTTCTTTTTTCGAGACGTGTTCGGATAAGTTGCCAACTTGTTGAGTGTTGAGAGCAGTCATCTTCATCAATTCCTTAGGCGTGTGCGGCAAGTCGGAGTAATAATTGGTAAGCCTTACCAGAATTCATCGCCTCTAGCGCTTGTTGCGTGTTGGCTTTCAAATCCTCGTGGCCGAATAAACGCATTAATAATGCAACGTTCACCGCTACCGCGCCCAATTGTGCGTTGGTGCCTTTACCTGTCAGAATGTTGGTGATGATGGCTTTATTTTCTTCAGGGTCACCACCTTTAATCGCTTCCAGCGGGTGCGCATCTAAACCAAAATCTTTTGGCATTAGCGTGTATTCGGTGATCTTGCCGTCTTTGATTTCGGCGACGGTCGTTGCGCCGTGAATTGCAACTTCGTCCAACCCACTACCATGCACGACAGCGGCGCGCTTCATACCCATTTGTAGCATGGTTTCTGCAATAGGACGAACCAGTTCTTCACTGTAAACGCCCATTAACTCGAGATTGGGGCGAGCAGGGTTTATCAATGGACCAAGAATGTTAAAGATAGTGCGTGTCTTCATGGTTTGACGTACAGGCATCGCATGACGAACCCCCCCGTGGTATTGAGGAGCGAATAGGAATGCGACCCCAATATCATCGACGGCTTTACGAGTATCTTCAGCGGTCATTGCTAGGTTAATACCAAATGAGTCGAGAAGATCAGAAGACCCCGACTTGCTTGAAACACTGCGGTTACCGTGTTTGGCGATTTTTAGACCACACGCAGCGGCGACAAATGCCGCAGTGGTTGAAATGTTAATGGTGTCATGACCATCGCCTCCGGTGCCGACGATGTCAGCGAAATCGTAGTCTGGACGTGGGAATGGATTTGCGTTTGCCAGCAGCGCTTTTGCTGCGCCTGCGATTTCATCTGGTGTTTCGCCTTTGATTTTTAATGCGGTTAGAACGGATGCCATCAAAATAGGATCTAGCTCACCACGAATGATAACGTCGAACAATTGTTGACTTTCTTCTTGAGTCAGTGACTCTTGTTCGTATAATTTATTGATAATTGATTCCATAATGCCTCTGCCCATTTCCCTATGTGTTGTCATTCTCTAGTGCCCATTCGATAGCATTCGCTAACAAGGTAGCGCCGTACGTTGTCATAATTGACTCTGGATGAAACTGGAACCCACATACTTTATCTTCTTCATGCACAACCGACATGGTTAGACCATCGACTTCAGCGGTAACCGTTAAGCTATCTGGGATGTGCGTTGCCACCAAAGAGTGGTAACGGGCTATTGCGAGTGGTGATGGCAAATTAGCGTAAGTCGCATGGGTTTGGTGTTCCATCATAGAGACCTTTCCGTGGATAATTTCGCCAGCGCCAGTCACGATGCCACCGTACGCTTCAACAATCGCTTGGTGACCAAGACAAATACCGATCATTGGAACTTTGCCTTTCATGCGTTGAATAAGCTCTGGCATTGAGCCTGCTTCTGACGGTGATCCAGGGCCGGGCGATAACAGAACCACAGGGTTTTCAAGCTCCTTCACCGCTTGCTCGATGGTTTCTGCTGGGATGTTGTTTCGGTAAATTTTGACTGAGTGACCTAGCGAGCGGAACTGATCCACAAGGTTGTAGGTGAACGAGTCAAAATTATCGATGAATATGATGTTGGCCATGTCTGTCTGCTACTCCTTGTTCGTGTCAGGTAAAGAGTGTGCCGCTTGAATAGCAGAGATTACCGCCTGAGCTTTACCACGCGTTTCGTCCGCTTCGGATTGCGGGTCGGAATCAAACACCACACCAGCACCGGCTTGAACTTGTGCTATGCCGTTTTCAACATAAGCAGAGCGAATGACGATACAAGTATCGAGTGTTCCTTCACCTGTTAAGTAGCCTACAGCGCCGCCGTAGCTGCCTCGACGCGCGCCTTCAACGTCACGAATCAACTGCATTGCACGAATCTTAGGCGCCCCCGTTAATGTGCCCATATTCATGCAAGCTTGGTAAGCGTGTAGTGCGTCCAAGTCTTCACGAAGTTGACCAACCACACGAGACACCAAGTGCATCACATGGCTGTAACGATCGACTTTTAATAAGTCGGCCACGTGACGAGTACCAGCCTGTGCAATACGAGCCACATCGTTGCGTGCGAGGTCAACCAGCATCATATGTTCTGCGTTTTCTTTTTTGTCGCTACGTAGCTCCAGTTCAATACGGCTATCTAGGTCAAAGTCAATGTCACCATTTGGGCGTTTACCACGATGGCGTGTCCCCGCGATGGGGTAAACCTCAACTTGGTTGGTCTCGGTTTCGTACTTCAATGCACTTTCTGGTGAGGCCCCAAATAAAGTGAATAGCTCATCTTGCATGTAAAACATGTAAGGGCTTGGGTTGCTCTGTTTTAGTTCTTTGTAAGCGGCGAGTGGAGAAGGGCAAGCTAGCGTGAATCGGCGAGAAGGCACCACTTGGAAAATATCGCCTTTCACTACGTACTCTTTTAGTTGACGAACGATCTGACAAAAGTTTTGGTCAGTAACACTTGGTTGTACCGCAATATTGGTTAATTCACGTGCGCTTGGAAGGTACTTTGGGGACGTACATTGTGAACGGATGGCGGCAATGCGATTTTCTAAGGTTGTTTTCTGTGAATCATCGACGAAGAGAGTGGCTTGCAGTTGGCAAGATTGCTTTTGATGGTCAACCACCAACAAGGTTTCCGCCACATAGAAAACGTAATCTGGACATTGATTGGTTGTTTCTGCATTACCAAGCGGTTCAAAGTTCGCCACTAAGTCATACGCGAACAAGCCACCAAGGAAGAGTGCGTGTTTGCCGTGATCTGAAATATCAAAGCTGTGTTGGACTAAGCGAAGCGCATCAAACGAAGAGGCTTCACGTAGACGAGAGTCTTCATCAAGGGTATCGCCTGGCTGAGGGAATGTGAGTGTGAGTGTTTCGCCATCAAATTCATTCGCAATTTCATGGCGCACGTTGTGGTTCAGGTGTGTCAGTAAATTTTTGCCGTTATCGGTGAGGGCGTGCATGGTGACGTTATGACCGTAACAAACAATACGGACAGCAGAGTCGACGATTAAAAGGGATTTTAAATTCCGTTTTGAATCGATTTCAGCAGACTCTAAAAGCAAGCTATCTGTCTTGTTCTCACAAATGGTATGGAATAAGCGCGTTGGGTCTTGAGTATAAGGAACAGAAGCGTTTAACACTTCTATGTGTCCAAGTTTTTTAATTTCTATGGCCTTGTTCACAAGACCTCCTTGTTGCTGTTTAAATCTTCCTAAAATACATAGTCGCATAAAGCAAACGTTCTCCCAATCAAGAGTTATCCTTATCCGTAAATCTTAAGGCAGTGAAATGTGAGTAGAGCGACAAAATAAAAAAGCCCGCTGAAGTAGCGGGCTTTGTAACGTTTGTTTCTTTAAATTAGAAGTATACGTTTGCCCACCAAGAACTTGTCCAAATGCGCCACCAAGCAAGTTCTGATGAACTTGTCTTATCCAGACAAATCGTAACTTTCGCTTTTTGGTTTTGGTTAAATTCTTGTAACATGGTAAACCTTAAATGATGCACTTCGTATTTGTGTACTAGTTAACTAGTGCGGGAGTGAAAAGTCAACCCCAAAACAGCTTTAAAACGACAAAAATATGAGAATTGATTTACATAGCCACACCACAGCCTCGGATGGTCGGTTTGATCCTAAAGACCTGGTAGATAGGGCGCTGAGTTTTGATATCGAGTTTTTGGCGATCACAGATCACGATACGGTTGACGGATTAGCGTTGGCTAAGCAGCACGTGAAGGACAATAACTTGCCAATTAAAATTATTAATGGCATTGAGATATCAACGGTCTGGCAGAATAAAGATATTCATATCGTCGGTTTGAATATTGATCCTAAAAATTCAGCTTTGGTTACGCTAATAGAACAGCAGCAACAGCATCGTATTAAGAGAGCTGAGCTGATTGCAGAACGTTTGCAAAAGGTGACACGTGAAGGTGTTTTAGAAGAAGTGCAGAAAATTGCGGGCGATGCGCCAATTACGCGTGCGCATTTTGCCAAATGGTTGGTAGACAATGGTTATGCGAAAACCATGCAAATGGTCTTTAAAAAGTATTTAACGCGTAATAATCCGGGGTATGTGCCGCCTAATTGGTGCACGATGGAAGAGGCGGTCGACGCCATTCATAAGGCTGGAGGTCTGGCTACATTAGCGCATCCTGGCAGATATAAGTTGACAGCGAAGTGGATTAAGCGTCTTCTCGATGCGTTTGTAGAAGCTAATGGTGATGCGATGGAAGTAGCGCAGCCGCAGCAAGCGCAACAAGAAAGGCGAAACTTGGCTGATTATGCTATACAATACAATCTATTAGCGTCTCAAGGCAGTGATTTCCACTATCCATCACCTTGGATGGAGTTAGGAAGAAACCTCTGGTTGCCTGCAGGCGTAGAACCAGTTTGGAAAGATTGGGGTATTGATCCTTCGCTGGCTATTGCTCAGTAAAACGACTTCAATCTCCAAATAAGAATATAGAGTCGAGAGGCTCGATAATGAGGAATTACAATGAGCCAGTTTTTTTACGTTCACCCAGAAAACCCACAGGCTCGCTTGATTAATCAAGCAGTAGCAATCATTCGCAACGGCGGTGTCGTGGTTTACCCTACGGACTCAGGATACGCACTTGGCTGTCAGTTGGAGAACAAACAGGCGCTAGAACGTATTTGTCAAATCCGTCGTTTGAATGACAAACATAACTTCACCTTGTTGTGTCGTGATTTATCGGAGATTTCTCTGTACGCGCGTGTGGATAATATTGCATTCCGGCTACTGAAAAATAATACGCCGGGTCCATACACTTTTATCTTTAAAGGGACGAAAGAAGTCCCTCGTCGTTTGATGAACGCCAAGCGTAAGACGATCGGCATTCGTGTGCCTGATAATCAAATCGCGCTGGATCTTTTAGAAGCGCTAGGCGAACCCATGATGTCTACGTCGTTGATTCTCCCTGGTAGTGACGTAACGGAATCAGATCCAGAAGAGATTCGCGATAAACTTGAGTATGCGGTTGATGTGATTCTTAGTGGTGGCTACCTTGGCGAGCAACCAACAACCGTTATCGATTTTAGCGACGGTGAGCCTGTTGTGGTTCGTCTGGGTTCTGGTGACCCCAGCCCTTTTGAATAAGCGATAAGAAAGAGAAGAAAAAGGAGGCTATGTGCCTCCTTTTTTGCGTTTGAGGTGCTAAGGTTTTTTCAAGTCTTAACCAACTCAATTAAAATCAAAACGAAAATATAGATATTTTTTATTTCATTTTAACTGGTTTAGTGAGTAAGCAAAGGACGGTTGATCGGTTGAGATCTAAAGTCGCAGAGAACGGCGATTTTATACGTAGATTTGGCTTGGTAAATAGCGTGGATTTCGTTTACATTAAGCAAGAAAGTTACGTATAATGCCTGACCCAAAATCCCACGAGGTGGGTAATTAGCAAAATACAGACCACTCTTGGTCTAGACGTCTGTGAAGACGACACATAGGTAGATAAATGAGCGAAAAGTTACAAAAAGTATTAGCACGTGCTGGTCACGGTTCTCGTCGTGAGATTGAATCGTTAATTAAATCTGGTCGCGTAAGCGTGAACGGTGTAGTGGCTAAACTTGGTGAAAGACTTGAAGATGAGAGCAGCGTGATTCGTATCGATGGTCACATTGTATCTGCAAAGATACAAGAAGAAGTGATCTGTCGTGTCCTGGCGTACTACAAGCCGGAAGGTGAGTTGTGTACTCGTCACGATCCAGAAGGCCGTCGTACAGTTTTTGATCGCCTGCCAAAGATTCGTGGTTCTCGTTGGATTTCTGTTGGTCGTCTGGATGCGAATACTTCTGGTTTATTGCTTTTCACTACAGATGGTGAACTGGCAAACCGCCTAATGCATCCAAGCCGCCAAGTTGAGCGTGAATACCTAGTGCGAGTGTTCGGTGAAGTAACTGAACAAAAAGTTCGTAATCTAGTAAAAGGTGTCGAACTGGAAGACGGTGTAGCTCGCTTCGAAGATGTTGTGTATGCAGGTGGTGAGGGTATGAACCACACTTTCTACGTAGTGATCAACGAAGGCCGTAACCGCGAGGTGCGTCGACTATGGGAATCACAAGAGTGTACTGTAAGTCGTCTAAAGCGTGTACGTTATGGTGATATTTTCCTTGATAAGAAATTGCCTCGTGGTGGTTGGATGGAACTTGATCTGAAAGAAGTAAACTACCTGCGTGAGCTTGTAGAGCTTCGCCCAGAGAAAGAGACCATGCTTGACCTTAGCAAAGACAATACGTCTCGTAAGCGTGAACGTGCACGTAGTCAAAAAATCCGTCGTGCAGTTAAGCGCCACGAAGAACGTGTGAACACGCCTAAGGGCCGTAGTAATAATCCTGCTCGCCGCAAGCCAAAGAACAACGCTGGTGTAACAGGCGCACGTAACAAACATCGTTAATTGATAGTGAAAAATAAAGATTAGAAAGGCTTGCCCAGTGGCAGGCCTTTTTCTTATCTATTGTTAGGTATAAGAACAGAATGCCAAGCGAGATACAAAGAGCAGGCGCTTCCAATAGATAAAAAAACACCAGCGCGAGGCTGGTGCTGTTATTCACGGCAAAGGGAATGTTAATCGCGTTTCCAAAGAATATGGCAGAATTTATGCTCTGGGTCTCGGCTGATTAGCATACGAGCAAATACGTCATCAAGTACGTCACTTTCCTCGTTTACTAAGCCAATTCGTACTTCTGCATACTCTTTTCTGTCGATCTCGAAGCCGATATGCTCCACCCAGTCTTCGCCTGTTTCAACAAGCTCTGCGGCACCACGATCTTCAAATTGCGCAGTAAACAGAATTACATCAGCAGGCTCTAAATTATCAGGGGCCATTTCAAGGAAAATGTCGTACGCGGCGTCGATGGCATCGTCGTAAGAAATTAAATCAGGCATGCTTATGCTCGGCTCATGTATTTACGTTCAGTCGTGTTGATCACCACACGGTCACCCGTTGCGATGTATTCAGGGACTTGAACCACAAGGCCAGAAGCGAAATGGGCTGGCTTGGTACGGGCAGATGCTGATGCCCCTTTGATTGATGGGTCCGTTTCTTCAATCACTAATTCAACTGAAGCAGGAAGTTCTAAACCAACGGCAGAACCGTTAATTAAAACCACATGGGTACCTTGGGTGTCTTCGTTGATGAACAGTAGGTCATCTTCAATTTCGTTATGTTTGAAGGTGTATTGAGAGTAATCTTCGTTGTCCATGAAGATATGCTCGTCGCCATCAGCGTAAGAGTACATAACAGCACGCTTGTTCATTTCTACTGTCTCAACAACGTCATCTGACTTGTAGCGTTCATCTACGCGTGCGCCTGTGTTGAGATCTGCACAACGCATTTTATAGATCTTAGCGCCGCCACGACCACCAGGAGTCGTTACTTCGATGTCTTTGACTAGCAGCGTTTTACCATTCGACTCGATGGCGAAGCCTTTTTTGATTTCACTTGCCTTTGGCATTGTATATTCCTATTCATACTTATTAAGCAAAACTCGCTGATTATAGCGCTAAGTTAACCACCTAGCATTAAAATTTATCGTAGAAAGTTGCCCTCACTCCCATCATTAAACGCATCATTGGGCTTGATTCAGACCCTATGGTGGGAGAACATATTACGCATCGTCTTTTTATAACCTGAGATCACGTTTTCACTCATGTCCCTGCCCGTTATTGACCCAAAGCAGCCTTTTCAATCAGAATTTTCTCCTTTAATCAGAGAAGCCATTACTTGCCTTAAAGGTGGGCTTGGGCGAAATCTGCATAGTGTCTATGTTTATGGCAGTGTCGCGAGAAAAACAGCCGTTGCAGGAAAATCGAATTTAGATTTAGTCGTCGTGACCAAGTCGTTATTTGAAACTGACCGAGTAACTTTGTTCAATACGATTAAGTGGCGTGCGCAGCAAAGTCACCCTCAAGTCAACGGTGTAGCCATTCGTACAGCATTGGTTAGCGAAGTCGCCAATCTGGATAGTATCTTTACGTGGGGGTTCATGCTCAAACATTGTTGTGTTTGTGTATACGGTGATGATTTAGCCGATTGTTTTGGTGATTATGTCCCGAGCTGGGAAATCGCCAAGCATTGGAATATGGATATAGAAGATTGGGTTATTGTCTATCGAAAGAAAATTGCCCAAGCAAAGACAGCAGAAGAGCAAGGGATAGCTCAGGCAGTGATTGCGAAAAAATTATTGAGGGCATCTTACTCATTGGTTATGTATTGAGATAAACGCTGGTTTGACGATCCTATTCAGTGTGGTGAGGTCTTTTTGACTTATCATCCTGAAAAGCAACTAGAGATAGAGCGGTTAGGGATTTTGCTATCTGGCCGCGCGATCCCTAAACGTTCTGTTATTGGTTTAATCGACGCGTTTGGTGGTTGGCTGGTCAAGCAATATCAGAAAACTGAATTTCGCATCGGTTAAAACAAACCCATTTGCGGTGCTGAAAGCCGATCAAAATTGGTTCCGATAAAGGGTAAAATTGCATCAGCCACAGGTTTTAACTGTTTATCAATGTAATGTTGATAATCAATAGGACTGTTGAGGTACTCGTAAGGCTCAGGACCGTTTATTGTGATGATATATTCGATTTTGCCTCGATTTTGATATTGTAGCGGGCGCCCCAGTTTGGTGTTTATTTCATCGGCTAAACGTGCCGCGCGAACTTGCGGTGGGATATTCTTTTGGTACTCATGCAGCTTTCGGCGTAGACGTTTTTGATAGACTAATTGTTCGTCAAACTCACCGTGGTTGGTCTTTTCAACGATCTCACGAACATAGTTACTTGGGTCTTCACCGTGGAAAACCATATTGTAAAGTGTGTTTTGAAACTTTTGTGCTAATGACGTCCAGTCGGTCCGTGCGCTTTCAAGCCCTTTAAAGATAATGCGCTCATGTGCTCCTTCGCCTATTAATCCAGCATAGCGCTTTTTAGAACCGGTTTCTGCACCACGAATGGTTGGCATAAGAAATTTACGGTAATGAGTCTCGTATTCGATTTCCAACATTGAAGTGAGGTTGTATTCCTCGCGTAGATGTTCATTCCACCAAGTATTGATGTACTCAATGAGTTGGTGTCCGACTTGATCTGCGTCTGCTTGACTGTAGGCACCATTTAAAGAAACGAAGGTGGAATCTGTATCGCCGTAAATCACTTGATAGCCTTGATCTTCGATCAGTACTTTGGTTTGCTTCATGATTTCATGTCCGCGCATTGTGATGCTGGATGCGAGGCGAGTATCGAAAAAACGACACCCTGATGAGCCTAATACACCATAAAACGAATTCATGATGATCTTAATAGCTTGAGAAAATGCTTTTTCGTTGTTCTGCTTGGCTACATCACGCGCAGCCCAAAGTTTTTCGATCATTTCAGGTAAGAAGTGCTTAGTTCGGTGAAATTGCCCACCGCGAAAACCCGGTACGGCTTGATACTCTTCTTTGCCAATTTCTAGTTGTAAGCCTTCAATGAGGCCCATTGGATCAATCAAGAATGAACGAATGATAGAAGGGTATAGACTCTTAAAGTCCAACACTAATACGGAGTCATACAGGTTCGGTATTGAGTCCATTACGTAGCCACCAGGACTAGCTATCCAGTTTTCTGGCTGTAAGTTGGGAGCAACGTACCCAGCACGATGAATCTGCGGTAAATACAAGTTAGTGAACGCGGCGACAGAGCCACCGATGCGGTCAAGTTCAACCCCAGTCAGGCGAGAGCGTTCAATCGCAAAATCGAGTAGGTGAGTGTGGTCGAAGATCTTATTCACCAATACACAATCTTGCAGGTTGTATTTGGCAAGAGAAGGCTTATCCGAACGGTACATGCGATTGATCTCATCCATACGGTCATGCACATTGTGAATTTGTTTGCCTTCACCTAAAAGTTCTTGAGAAACCGACTCAAGCGACCAAGAGCGAAAGTGATAGGTTGCCGTCTTCAGTGTGTCGATGCCGTCCATCACTACTCGCCCGGGAATAGAAATAAAACCTTGCTGGCTTTGAGCAGAACTACGGAAAAAACTCGCTTGGTCGGCTCTTCCTAACATGAGCTTCATACTATGCCATTCTGCGCGTTTATGAAGCAGACGGAAGTCGAAGTCAATGACGTTCCAACCGATAATGACATCTGGATCAAATCGTTTAAACCAGACGATTAACGCTTCGAGCAAAGCTTTCTCATTTTTAACCCATTGTATCGCAGTGTCTGCAGGTTCTGGTTTTCCGACCATAATGACCCGTGAATCCATAGGGCTGTCCAATCCGATAGAGTAAAGGATGCCTTTCTCAGAGCACTCCAAATCGAGAGAAACCACATGCAAAGAAGGAATATACTTACCCTGACGACATTGCGTTTGTGTCACTTTGGTGTGATTCGACTTGGTTTGAAATTGACCGGTAAACTCAATGCTGCCTTTTATAAATCGTTCCATTAAGAAGCGATCTGCGAGCTTGATGTCAGTTTCTAGAGTCAGTATGTTTTCTTTGGCTAAGAGATTGGAAAGCGTGTGAGATTCTTTAATCGTGTGACAGTAGCAAGCACTCAGAAGAGTCAGGTCAAAACTCGCGAGCGCTAAAGGCTTGAGTTCTACTTGGATATTGCTGTCGTTAGCGATGGATTCAACTTGAGTCTGTTTATCTTGTTCGATAAAAAAGACAGGCTTTTCTTCCTGTATCATTAAATTTGCGGGTCCATTCTCTGTGGAAACCCAAAGATCAATTTGAGTTTTTCCTGAAAAGTCCCGAGCTTGACGGGTTAGTAAAAAACCTTGCTGAACTGTCAACGACACACTTCCTATAGAACTAAAAAAGGCTACGTCGTGTAGCCTTTTACTTAATAGAGGATATTAGCAAAAACTCAGTAGTAAAAGTATCCGGCGAGGCTTGCTGAGGTATTTTCTCGAGACCAATGTTGATATTCGAGTTCGCCACGAATCGCCCAATTTCGACTAAGAGTCCAGTTCCAGCTGGCAGTCACTTTCGCATTTTGATCCGTATGTGAATCCAACAGGTGCAAATATTGACCTTGAATGCCGATGCGATGATTGATGCTAGCCTGCCATAGGATGCCTGTCTCGACGCCTGCACCGAGAGTAAAGTCATAATTCGTTAACTCACCTCCACTTATTTCGCCAGAGATGAGAGTGTATAAGTGGAGTTTGTCGGATTGCCCCCACGCTTTACCAGCCCCACCTTGCGCAAACCACCGTCCAGCGAGCTTGTTCTTATCAGGCATGCGATCGAAACCGCTGCGGATATTCCAAGCCAAACTGTCAAAAACTTTGTTACCTGGTGCTAAAGCCATCGCATCCAACACATGTAGCTTTTCTAACCTTGAATTTGCATTTTGGTCAATGCTAAAAGCCGTGTCTAGAAAGCTAATCTTTGCACCTGGAATAAAGCCAGCTTGCGAGTCGAGTAAGTCATGGTAAGCGGCGCGCCATTGAAAGTTCACGCGATTGCTGGTGATGTCATTATATTGATAAGTTAAACCAGCACGAGCAGAAGCGTGCCCTTTTTCAGGTGAAACATTTGGAGCAAGGACGGGAGAAAATGGCGAGTCTGTTTTAATTCGACTGCGTTGGTAGAGAAGTTGAGTAAGCTGTCTGGCGGTAGGATCTCGTTCAAGCCCTTCATCATAGAGTTCATAATTGAGCCACTCATAGGCAAATTCTAAAATTGCAGCGCGCTCTTCAGCGGTAAACTTTGTTTCACTAGGATACTCGCCTTGCTTGGCTTTGATAGCCGCCTCAAACAGCTTTTCATCGATTTCATTTAATTGGTGGAGTAAGCGAGTTCCAAAAGCAGCGCGGTATTTAGGTTCATCTAAAAGGCCATTGTTCGCAAGTGTTTCGACCGTATCTGATGGGATTGCATGACCTGGAAAGTCATCGACAAGGGAAAGATCATCTCGTGCAAGCTCCAAAAGAGCAAGCAACTGATAAGAGCAGTTTTCATCAATAAAGTAGTAATCAAATTCGGCTTTTTGCATTTCCCAGAGATGTAATAGAACTCGATTAACTTCGTCTTCAGACAAGTTGAGTTTGTACTCCCATATGTCACGAGACTCAATATCGTTGTATTCACGTACTTTGCGATAATATGGCATCACGGTAAATCGCCCAGGGTAACTACCTGTTAAGCCTTTCAGGGCATAAAGTGCAGCGTTGTCATCGGTTTGAGGCTCGGCCGCAAAGTTCACTGCAAAAGCAACCAGTTCTTTATGTCGTGTTTGATCTTTAGCATCTACCCTCAGTAGGGTATGGCCAAACATTGAAGATGGGTTATTCATAAATGCAGTAGGAAAGACTAACGTCATGCCCGCAGGGTTTAGCACTGCTTTCCAGTCTTCCATCTTTGGACAGTTTAAGACGGCCGAGCGTCCTTGTTGCTTTTCTAGCCATGTAAAGCGAGCAGGGTAGTGACAACGCATTTCAGCTTGAGTCGCTTCATCTGCGTGATAAAAAGCGTTAAATGATGCGACTAACTCAGCTTTTGGATTGGTTTTTCCTTCGTCAGAGAGGAAAAAATCTGGCGAGTCGACAGTACTTTTGTAGTGGCTGAGTGTTGCTGGAAGATAATGGCCTAATTTTAGCCAGTACGAGGTTTGTGCAAGCTGTTGAAAATCTAAGCTGTTAGCTTGTACAGACAAGGATGGTAAAAGTACGCTTGATGAAATGAGCAGAAAGCGTGTGCAAAAAGAGAGCTTCATTGAATACCGCAAAAAATTGACATTAAAAAAGTGCCCAAACGGGCACTTTTCTTTTATAACGGAACAAGCGCTTAGATAGTGTAAGTCGCTAGTGCGTTGTTTTCCGCAACCAGATTGTTTAGGTTAGCGAATACTTCTTGTGAAGTCACATTCTCAGACTTGAATACTTTCGCAAAGTTTTCTTGAGCCATTTGATTGAATGCTGCTTTGTCAGCTTTTTGGATGCCCCAAACTTCAGAAAGAGTAGCAAGAGTTTCTCCTTCACCTTTCGCAATATCACGAGCTAGGTTGTCCATGTTGCCATCGATAAATAACGCTAGTTTTTGAGCTGATGTGATTGTGCCATTACCGTCACAACCTAAAGTGCCGAAAGTAATACCAAATGTTTGGTTACCAGACGTACCGTTAGTCGTTGCTCCCAATACCTTAAACACTTTGCCTGATTTTCCATCGAAAACCATAGTACCTAAACCACAACCGATGTCTGAATCCGCTAACGCAACGTTAGAAAGAGGAAGAGTTGCTAGTGCTGCCACTGCTAATAGCTTTTTCATTATATTTTCCTGATATTTAAGAAGTTATATCCAATTTTTGATTGCAATATAATTGCGGCGGTGATTTTAATGAAACGATTTGCATTTGCAAATGTTATTTCATTGGATGTGTTAATTTGGTTTATATATGAGAGACCAGTTCCTATACAAACCTTCAAAACAGTAACTTATTGATAATATTGTTAAATATCGATTGGGCGTTGTGACAAGTTTTAAGCGACACTCGTTGCTAATAAGCGCTAAGCTGGGAGAGGGGCCGTTTTTAAGTTCAGTTAAATTGAAATGTATGATGATTTTTACGCGGCTAGTTTTGTGGTAGATATGCAAATTAAGTCTGACTGACCAGATATAAAAATAAGTTCTTGCTAAACTTTGCGTTTCAGCACATATTCATATAAAGCAATTTTTTGTCGATTACGTTATTATATAGGCAATCATGCTGATATCCACATTTAACAATGGTTATGTGGGTGCAGAACCAATACAAAGTGTGGAGATACAAGTTTGATAAATGTTTTCCTTGTAGATGATCACGAGCTGGTTCGCACAGGGATACGACGTATTATTGAAGACGTCCGTGGAATGAACGTAGCAGGAGAGGCTGACAGCGGTGAAGAAGCAGTAAAATGGTGTCGCAGCAATCATGCTGACGTTGTTTTAATGGACATGAATATGCCAGGAATTGGTGGTTTAGAAGCCACTAAAAAAGTTCTTCGTGTAAATCCAGATGTAAAAATCATCGTACTAACCGTTCATACAGAGAATCCGTTTCCAACCAAAGTGATGCAGGCTGGTGCGTCTGGTTATTTAACCAAAGGTGCAGGTCCTGACGAAATGGTAAACGCGATTCGTGTGGTTAAGAGTGGGCAGCGTTACATCTCCCCAGAGATCGCGCAGCAAATGGCCTTGAGTCAATTCTCTCCAGCTTCTGAAAACCCATTCAAAGATCTATCTGAGCGCGAATTACAGATCATGCTAATGATCACAAAAGGTCAAAAAGTAACGGATATTTCTGAGCAACTTAATTTAAGTCCAAAAACAGTCAATAGCTACCGCTATAGGTTGTTTAGTAAATTGGATATTAATGGTGACGTTGAGTTAACACACTTAGCGATCCGCCACGGAATGTTGGATACCGAGACCTTATAGTGTGACTCCTCCCTTCGATTCGGTTTCCTTTCTCAAGACAGTAACTCATCAGCCCGGCGTTTACAGAATGTACAACGCCGAGGCTGTTGTTATTTATGTAGGCAAAGCCAAAGATCTTAAAAAGCGCCTTTCCAGCTACTTCCGGCAAAAGGTAGACAGTGAAAAAACGCGTGCGCTCGTCAGTAATATCGCCAAAATTGATGTCACAGTGACTCACACTGAGACGGAAGCACTGATCTTAGAGCACAACTACATTAAGCAGTATTTGCCGAAATACAACGTTCTGTTACGCGATGACAAGTCTTACCCGTACATTTTTATCAGCGGTCACAAGCATCCAAGGTTGTCGATGCATCGTGGGACGAAGAAACGGAAAGGCGAGTACTTTGGTCCTTATCCTGATTCTGGAGCGGTGCGTGAGACTTTACATTTACTGCAAAAGATTTTTCCTGTGCGCCAATGCGAAGATACCGTATATGCGAACCGTACCCGTCCTTGTTTAATGTATCAAATTGGCCGTTGTGCAGGCCCATGCGTTGACACCATTATCTCAGATGAGGAATACGCGGAGTTGGTCGGATTTGTGCGCATGTTTTTACAAGGGAAAGATCAACAGGTACTTAAGCAGTTAATAGAGAAGATGGAAGTGGCGAGTCAACAGTTGCGTTTTGAAGAGGCGGCTAAGTTTCGTGACCAAATCCAAGCGATTCGACGTGTCCAAGAACAACAATACGTATCGGAAGACAGCATGGACGATATGGACGTACTCGGTTTTGCTCTAGAAAATGGCATCGCATGTATTCATATATTGATGATTCGGCAAGGTAAAGTGCTCGGTAGTCGGAGCCATTTCCCTAAAATCCCACACAATACCAGCCAGCAGGAAGTTTTCGATAGCTTTTTGACGCAATACTACTTGAGTCATAATGAAGCGCGTACTATTCCTTCTCGCATTATTTTGAACCCAGATTTAGCTGAGGATATCGTCCCAATTCAAAAGGCATTAAGTGAAGTTGCTGGTCGTAAGGTTCACTTTCATATATCGCCAACGGGCTCACGGGCGCGCTACCTGAAGTTGTCCAACACGAATGCATTGACCGCGATTACTACAAAAATCAATCATAAGATGACGATCAATCAACGCTTCCATGCACTTCGTGAAACATTGAATATGGAGTCGATTGCTCGCATGGAGTGCTTTGATATTTCCCATACCATGGGGGAAAGCACGATAGCATCTTGTGTGGTCTTTAATAGTGAAGGCCCAGTAAAGCAAGAATACCGTCGTTACAATATTACGGGAATCACAGGAGGTGATGACTATGCTGCTATGGGGCAGGTGCTGGAGCGTCGTTATTCGAAACAGTTGGATGTGGAGAAAATCCCAGACATTATTTTTATTGATGGTGGTAAAGGCCAGTTAAACCGTGCGCACGAAATTATTTCTCGTTATTGGGGAGATTGGCCAAAGCGACCGGTTATGATTGGTATTGCAAAAGGCGTGACGCGAAAACCTGGTTTGGAGACCTTAATCACCGTAGAGGGGAAAGAGCTTAATTTACCGAGCGATGCCCCTGCGCTTCACCTTATTCAGCACATTCGTGATGAAAGCCACAATCACGCAATTGCGGGGCACCGAGCAAAGCGGGGGAAAACTAGACGCACGAGCGTTTTAGAAGGGATTGAAGGTGTTGGTCCAAAACGGCGTCAAGTTTTGCTTAAATACATGGGGGGGTTACAAGAACTTAAACGAGCAAGTGTTGAAGAAATCGCCAAAGTACCGGGAATTAGTTACTCTTTAGCAGAAATTATTTTCCAAGCATTGAAACAATAAGGAAAATCCCGCAACATTAACCCGCAATGTGTAAGAGAATAATAAAATGCGTTTGAATATCCCGAACATTCTGTCTCTCCTTAGACTGTTCTTAATCCCTGTTTTTATGGTTGTTTTTTATCTACCTTATTCATGGGCACCTTTTGCAGCAGCAATGGTGTTTTGGGTAGCAGCTTTTACCGACTGGTTAGATGGCATGTTGGCTCGTAAACTTGGCCAAACTTCACGTTTTGGGGCGTTTATCGATCCGGTCGCAGACAAAGTGCTGGTGGCAACAGCATTGATCTTAATAACAGAACACTATCACTCTATTTGGGTGACTATCCCTGCCGTAACAATGATCGCCCGAGAAATTATTATCTCTGCATTGCGAGAATGGATGGCTGAAATAGGGAAGCGAGCTAGCGTTGCGGTATCGTGGGTTGGCAAAGTGAAGACAGTTTCACAAATGTTCGCTCTATGGGTATTGGTATGGCGCTATGATGATTGGATGGTTTGGCTTGGCTTTGCTGCCCTGTATGTGGCAACCTTCTTGACGTATTGGTCGATGATTCAATACTTAGCTGCCGCAAAAGATGATTTGTTGAACGAAGAGCATCATTAAATAGAGATGTTCTAAAGCAGGCTAATGAGCCTGCTTTTTTGTATTTATCACTTCAATGTGATCTAAGTCTTGTTTTTCATGGTTGGAGCCTTTCAAGTCATTGAGCCATCCGATTATGAAGGCTTAAGTAGTTTCCTCTCTCTATTGGCGGGGTAGGACATAGTGAAAACTCTATGATAAACAAGTGTATTTAAGAGTGTTTTAGTAGTAAAACTAAACAATCTACTGCCTCTCGAACAAAATCTAGTCAAACGATTTAAAAAAATAAAAATAGTGTTGACTCGATCGCTCGAATCCGTAGAATGCATCCCGTACCCAAGAGAGCAATGCTCAAACGGGTGTTGATAAGAAAGTTTATTTTCTTATAATGAGGCGCCTTGGCAGAGTGGCTATGCAGCGGATTGCAAATCCGTGGACCTCGGTTCGACTCCGGGAGGCGCCTCCATTATTCTTTTGAGAGTGAATGGCTTTCGAAAATAAACGCGACACTAGCTCAGTTGGTAGAGCGCAACCTTGCCAAGGTTGAGGTCACGAGTTCGAACCTCGTGTGTCGCTCCAAATTTTATTGATATGGCGTTAGCGGTATCAGATGGTGTTTTACTTTTCTGTAAAGGCATCACAAAGAATATTTGTGTGCCCTGGTGGTGGAATTGGTAGACACAAGGGATTTAAAATCCCTCGACGTTCGCGTTGTGCCGGTTCAAGTCCGGCCCGGGGCACCATCTCATATTAAATGCGACACTAGCTCAGTTGGTAGAGCGCAACCTTGCCAAGGTTGAGGTCACGAGTTCGAACCTCGTGTGTCGCTCCAAGTTTAAGGCCCAGCATGAAAATGTTGGGCCTTTTTTGTGTTTCTTCAAATCTCAAATTTCTTCTCCGTAATGGATTTCGTTAAGCACTGAGCCCCTTTAGCTCATTAACTCATATTCTTGTTAATTCTAGCCATAGTCACGTCACTCCAAGGTCATACCCATCGGCTAGTTTAAGTTTGGTCAATCAAGGTTCTGTGAATAAAGACTCACGCTTTAGGCAAAGTCGTGACGTGAATACCAGCGCTTTTAAATGCCTTGGATACTGTAAATAATGTTCTACGATTAAAGAGTGGCATATTCATAAGCCGTTTTTGGTTCACGGTTCACAGCGCTGATATTTTAGGGAGATGTGTTTAAATAACAGGTGTTTGAGAAAAGAAGAAAAGCGTGGTGGATGAGTACGAATGTTAAAATCTCACTAAGGGGGACTTTGTTGTGATTTACATCACTGTTACTAATATGGAAAATCGTTGCCAGAAGATTTTATTTTGTGATAAATTCGCGCGCAATCTCGGAGCGTAATTAACAACGCTTGATCTCTGGGGGATACGCGTAGTGACCATTCAAGCTGATTGTGACACTGCGTAGGGTAGGTATCGGCAAAGCCTTTTGTCGATAGACGGGATACTAATGCTGTAAACGCAGCATATTAATGGGAAACCCAACATTGAAATCTTTGAATAAACACACACTAATCAGCTTCATACTGCCGAAATGTCCTGTTTTACAAAACGGGTGCATTACGGAACCTTGATTAATCCCTTTACATATAAAGTCACAAGCACCGTGGCGGATGCTCTGTCTTTGTCATTTATGTACTGACAAATATGGAGGGGGATTCACACCTCCTGTAACTTCATTCCAATGATTATTAATACAGGATATAGAATTATTATAATTCAAGGGATTATGTAGTATGAGCACTGCCTTTGAAGTCGATAGCAATATCGCAAACATTTTTTCGTCTCAGGTTCCTATCGTTGAGGGGACGTATGACTTAACGCCAGATCAAGTATTGATTGATCTGGCTGAGCATGAATCTGAAGTACGTTCTTATCCACGTCGCTTGCCAATCGCAATCAAACAGGCCTTTGGTTGCTTGGTTGAAGATACACGTGGACAGATCTTTTTAGATTGCCTTGCGGGGGCGGGCACTCTAGCTTTGGGGTATAGCCATCCTGAAATCAACCAAGCTCTGAAAGAGCAATTAGATTCCGGTCTGCCATATCAGACGCTAGATATTGCAACATCAGCAAAAACAACGTTTATTCAATCTGTTAAATCTTTTCTTCCTCAAGAGCTTAGCGAGAACAGCGTTATCCAATTTTGTGGCCCGTCTGGAGCCGATGCAGTTGAAGCCGCGATCAAGCTCGCGAAGCAGACTACTGGCCGCAACACCATGTTTGCTTTTCGTGGCGCATATCATGGTATGACTAACGGCACAATGGGCATGATGGGCAACCTAGGTACGAAAGCGCGTCGAACTGGTTTAATGTCAGACGTCCACTTTATGCCTTTCCCATACAATCTGCGTTGTCCTTTTGGACTCGAGGGTGATGAAGGTGCGAAAGCAAGTATTCGCTATATCGATCGCCTGCTAAACGATGATGAATCGGGCATTATGAAGCCTGCTGCGATCATCGTTGAGCCAGTGCAAGGAGAGGGTGGTGTGGTGCCTGCACCAGCATTCTGGCTACAAGAGCTTCGCCGTATTTGTGATGAACACGGTATCTTATTGATCTTCGATGAGATCCAATGTGGTGTTGGTAAAACTGGCTACAACTTTGCGTTTGAAGAATCAGGCATTGTTCCAGATATCCTGTGTTTATCAAAAGCTATTGGCGGTGGCTTACCAATGTCACTATTGGTTATCAACAAGCAGCATGATGCTTGGAGCCCGGGCGAACACACAGGTACGTTTCGTGGCAATCAGTTAGCCATGGTCTCTGGTGCGAAAGCCTTAGAAATTATCCAGCGTGACAATCTGGTTGAGCATGCCAATATTGCGGGCCAGTACTTGCGCTACGGTCTTGAGAGCATTCAAAAGCGCGTGAACTGTATCGCAGAGGTACGTGGCAAAGGCTTGATGCTTGGTGTGGAGATTAAAAATCCAAACGGTGATCTCAATAAATTTGGCGAACCTCAAGCGGATAGTGAACTCACTCTTTCCATTCAACGCGCAGCACTTGAGCGTGGCTTGATCGTTGAGAAAGGCGGACGTGAAGGCGCAGTAATTCGCTTCCTTCCTCCTCTTATCATCTCGTTTGAGCAAATCGACTTTGCTTTACGTGTATTTGAAGACGCGATTTTAGCCGCTGGCGGTAGTCACATCGAAACTCAGCCACAAGATGAATGGAACAAGCATTTCATCCACACTGGAGCGTTGGGCAGCAATGAGTTTGCTTCGGTGATGAATCACACCACGACTGCAATGAAATCAGTGTTTGAACAGGTTGCTGCACCATACTCAGGTATGGATCCAAAAGCATTGGAAGCAGCGATCCATGCTGTTGATCTTGACAATAAAAATGCGCCTCTCAAAACGGTTATTGATGATGCAGCCGAGTTGGTCGCGAAAAACGCGATTTTTACTCAACATCCAGATTGTATCGCTCACCTGCATACTCCTCCATTGATGCCTGCTATTGCCGCAGAGGCAATGATTGCGGCTTTGAACCAATCAATGGACTCATGGGATCAAGCTTCATCTGCGACTTATGTTGAACAGAAAGTTGTGAACTGGCTATGTGATAAATACGAGTTAGGTGAAAAAGCGGACGGTATCTTCACGAGCGGCGGCACACAAAGTAACCAAATGGGTTTGATGCTTGCGCGTGATTGGATTGCCGACAAACTCAGTGCACACTCAATTCAAAAGCTTGGCCTTCCTGAATACGCAGACAAGCTGCGTATTGTATGTTCGAAAAAATCCCACTTCACGGTTCAAAAATCAGCGTCTTGGATGGGATTGGGTGAAAAAGCGGTCATGACCGTCGATGCTCATGCCGATGGAACGATGGATGTCACTAAGTTAGACGAAGTTCTAAATCAGGCAAAAGCGGAAGGTTTAATCCCATTTGCAATTGTCGGTACAGCGGGCACAACGGATCACGGTGCTATTGATGATCTAGACTTTATCGCCGATATGGCAGCGAAACATGACATGTGGATGCACGTCGACGGTGCATACGGTGGAGCTCTGATTCTAAGTAGCCAAAAAGTCCGTCTGAAAGGTTGTGAGCGTGCACACTCCATCAGCGTGGACTTCCACAAGTTGTTCTATCAAACCATCAGTTGCGGTGCGCTGTTGCTGAATGATAAGTCTAACTTTAAGTTTCTGCTTCATCATGCAGACTACTTGAACCGCGAACACGACGAACTACCGAACTTAGTGGATAAATCTATCGCCACGACGAAGCGTTTTGATGCGCTAAAAGTGTTTATGACGATGCAAAGCGTGGGGCCAAAATCTCTAGGCGATATGTATGATCATTTACTTGATCAGACGCTTGAAGTTGCGGACATGATTCGAGATAACAAGCACTTTGAGTTGTTGGCTGAACCATCATTATCTACGGTTCTATTCCGCGCGACACATGAATCAGCGGATCTTGATGAACTGAATAAAACGTTGCGCTTAGAAGCGTTAACACGTGGCATTGCGGTATTAGGTGAAACCATTGTCGACGATAAAACTGCATTGAAATTTACGATTTTGAACCCGTGTCTGACGACGGCGGACTTTGAATCTTTGCTCTCAAAAATCAATACGCTAGCGGCAGAGCTAGTTTAACAAAGGTAACGGAAAACTATGGCAATTCTACAGATTGGTGCAGGCGGCGTTGGCTGGGTAGTTGCACATAAAGCAGCACAAAACAACGACGTTATGGGTGATATCACAATCGCATCACGTACCGTAGGTAAGTGTGAGAAAATCATCGAATCGATTCAGAAGAAAAACAATCTGAAAGATTCAACTAAGAAACTAGAAGCTCGTGCGGTAAACGCGGACGAGGTAGATTCTTTAGTTGCTTTAATTAAAGAAGTACAGCCTGACCTAGTGATCAATGCAGGTCCTCCTTGGGTGAACATGTCTATTATGGAAGCATGTTACCAAGCTAAAGTGTCATACCTTGATACATCTGTTGCGGTTGATTTGTGCTCTGAAGGCCAACAAGTACCTCAAGCTTACGATTGGCAGTGGGGCTACCGTGAGAAATTTGAAGAGGCGGGCATCACAGGTATTCTTGGTGCCGGTTTCGATCCGGGCGTAGTCTCGGTGTTTGCCGCATACGCAGTGAAGCATCTGTTCGATGAAATCGATACTATCGACGTAATGGATGTAAACGCAGGTGACCACGGTAAGAAGTTCGCAACTAACTTTGACCCAGAAACGAATATGCTTGAGATTCAAGGCGATTCGTTCTACTGGGAAAACGGCGAGTGGAAACAAGTACCTTGTCACTCACGTATGCTTGAGTTTGAATTCCCGAACTGTGGGTCACATAAAGTGTACTCAATGGCGCACGACGAAGTTCGATCTATGCAAGAGTTCATTCCAGCGAAACGTATTGAGTTCTGGATGGGGTTCGGTGATCGTTACCTAAATTACTTCAATGTAATGCGTGACATCGGTCTACTAAGCCCAGATCCACTAAAGCTTCACGACGGCACGGTTGTTCAACCTCTACACGTGCTTAAAGCGTTACTGCCAGATCCGACATCACTAGCTCCTGGTTACACTGGCCTAACGTGTATCGGTACTTGGGTTCAAGGGAAGAAAGACGGTAAAGAGCGCAGTGTGTTCATTTACAACAACGCTGATCACGAAGTCGCATACGAAGACGTTGAGCATCAAGCTATCTCATACACTACGGGTGTACCTGCGATCACTGCGGCTTTGCAGTTCTTCCGTGGCAAGTGGGCAGACAAAGGCGTGTTCAATATGGAACAACTAGATCCAGACCCATTCCTAGAAACCATGCCATCTATTGGTCTGGATTGGCATGTTCAGGAGCTGAAGCCAGGACAACCTGTTATCCATAAATTGAAATAAGAACTTAGCGACTCTTATTTGTACGTTTAAGCCGATGCGATTGCGTCGGCTTTGTTCGATTTTATCGTGCCTTTGCTAAGGCAAAGGGACGTAAGGTATCAAAATGCAACAAAACGAACTAAAAACGCCATACTTCATGATCAATGAAGACAAGCTGATTGAGAACCTAGAGAAAGCAAAACAGCTAAAAGACATCTCTGGTGTGAAGCTTGTATTAGCGCTGAAGTGTTTCTCAACATGGGGCGTATTCGACATTATCAAGCCATACCTAGATGGGACAACCAGCTCTGGCCCATTCGAAGTGAAGCTTGGCTACGAAACCTTTGGCGGCGAAACGCACGCTTACAGTGTGGGTTATAGCGAAGATGACGTCCGTGACGTGGCGGACATCTGTGACAAGATGATCTTTAACTCTCAGCCACAGCTAGCGGCTTACCGTCATATCGTTGAAGGTAAAGCATCGATTGGTTTACGCCTAAATCCAGGTGTGAGCTACGCAGGACAAGACTTAGCAAACCCAGCTCGTCAATTCTCTCGCCTTGGCGTTCAGGCTGATCACATCAAACCGGAGATTTTTGATGGTATTGATGGCGTGATGTTCCACATGAACTGTGAGAATAAAGACGTGGATGCGTTTATCTGCTTACTCGATGCTATTTCAGAGCAGTTTGGCGAGTACCTAGATAAGCTGGACTGGGTAAGCATGGGTGGCGGCGTGTTCTTTACATGGCAGGGCTACGACATCGAGAAGTTGGGTTTAGCGCTAAAAGCATTCTCAGAAAAACACGGCGTGCAAATGTATCTAGAGCCGGGAGAAGCGATCATCACCGAGACAACCGATCTTGTCGTAACTGTGGTTGATATTGTGGAGAACATGAAGAAGACCGCGATCGTGGATTCGGCGACAGAAGCCCACCGGTTGGATACGCTTATCTACAACGAGCCAGCGTCCATTCTAGAAGCATCCGAAAAAGGCGAGCACGAGTATGTGATTGGTTCATGTTCTTGTCTTGCTGGGGATCAGTTCTGTGTGGCGAACTTCGAACAGCCTCTCGAGATCGGCCAACGTTTACACATTTTGGACAGCGCAGGCTATACCATGGTTAAGTTGAACTGGTTTAACGGTTTACGTATGCCTTCGGTCTACTGTGAACGCTCGAATGGTGAGCTTCAAAAGCTGAACGAATTTGACTACTCTGATTTCAAACGTTCACTTTCTCAATGGGCAGTTAAGTAAGCGAGATATTATTGATGCTAATAAAAAAGAGCAGCGTGTGGCTGCTCTTTTTTATTTTATCTGGCTGTAACTAGCTTTCAAGAATCACTCGCGTATCTTCACTTAGGGATTCTAGCTCGTTCGCAACGTCGTCAATCTCTAGTTCACTCGGCAGTCTAATTGCCATCTTGGCGCTAAATAGGCTTGAGCTGACACCACCACCGCTAGCAATAAATACACGTTGACAATCCATGTCTAAAATAGAAATTCCTTGTTTATCAAGGATATGAGTAATTTCGTTCACGATGCCAGATCTGTCATTAGCATCGAGTCGAAGTTGGAAAATGGTATCTTCATTGTGTGAGTAGGGCTCTGAATCAACAAACTTAACCACTAGGGTTTGACAAGAAGAGAACGCCTCTTTAACGATGTCAGCATTTTTTTCAGGAAGCTCAACTTTGATAACGCCCGCGACTTGATCTTCTATAAAGTTAACTTTACTGATCAGCCATTTACCTCCATTTTCATGAGTGACTGCAGCAAGCTGTTTGATGGTCGCAGGTGACGCTTGACCGACAAAGTTCACGATAAATACAGTGTTCATATGTCCCCTCCTAGAATAAGGTTCCGGTGCAGTGCGTATAAACTAAACGTACTGCTTAAGTTATTGGAATAAATCCTTTTATTCAGTGTAGGTGTTAGAAGGGAGTTATGCTTGATGAAAGTCAATTTTCACACTAATTCGTGATGTAAATGATCAAAATAATGCGCGGGACATAAAAAAGCAGCCAAGTGGCTGCTCTTCATCAAGATGATATCAACACGCTTAGAACGTGACCTTTAGTTCGACACCATAAAACTGGCTGTCATAGTTTGCGCCTGCATCCATCGCAAATTTTGCGACATCTTGATTTCCAAACCAAGGTGAGGAGTTGAACTGTAACTCAGCACTACCGCCCCATGCATCTGTAACCCAATAGTGAATGTGGCCTACAGGGTTGAGGAGGAAGAGTGAAACATCACCTGCCGTTTCAGAACCCATCACCTCCCCACCAGTAGCAATAATATCTTGCTCTGCGGTTATCATCATCTCACCGACAATGGCACCAAAAAATGGAGTGATGAAGATATCTTGCCATGACGGGACTTCTGCAAATGCTTCAACACCGTATTCCCAGAAGAATGTCGACATGGTTGCAGAGTATAAAAACGATTCAAATTCGTTGTAGCCAGAGTGGCGCGCAGCAGTATAGTAAACCCCACCAAAATAAGGATGCATGACATAGTTAAGGAAGTGTTCATCGCGATCCCAAACAGGGCCGCTGGATACGTTGTCTTTCCACTTACTGCCTAGCTGGCTCATGTCGCGGTCTTCCTCATCCCATTTGGTAATGCTTTCTGGTAAAAAAGTCATCATCCCGACGGTTGCAACGCTAAGACCAAGAATCGTATAGGTTTGACCCATCAGGTAATCCCAATCTTTGTCTTGAGGAACGATTAGATGCTTAGGTTGAAGACCTGCATCAAGGTTTAATGAATCACCGTTATGCTGTTCAAAAGCGAGACTATGATTTTGAGCTTCGAAGGTGTACAGAGTCGTTGTTTCGCAGTAACCTGAGAGGCAATCAGGTGTGTTAGAAAACCCTGCATGACTGGTCAGGCCATACTGGCTTGCGTTTGCAAGCGCTGACGAAGTCAAGAAAAGGCCAGTTATAGTCTTCTTGAGCATGGATGATTTTGACACAAAGGTCTCCGAGTTAGTGGGTGTGATGATCGGGCTCACAATTATCTCTTAAAACATCAACCATTTAAATACTTGACCTTCATTTAGCCCTAACAAATCTCTCAGAGATCCGTCTAATAAAAAAGAAAATGGTAGATACCCAACAAGTAACCTCAAGATACCAGTGTTAATGTTCTGAGTCCTGTAACTTGGTGTCACTTAGGTATTAGCACCACGATCAAAAATACAATTGTGCTTATATTCAGGAGTCAGTTTTGAAAATAGCAATGCTTAGTACCGGTGAGGAAGTGCTTCACGGTGATATTATTGATACCAATGCAGCTTGGTTGTCGAGCTTGTTTTATCAGCATGGATTTGGTTTAACAAAGCGTTCAACCGTCGGTGACAAGCAGTCGAGTTTGATTGAAGAATTCTTAATGCTGAGTTTTAACAATGATGTTGTTATCGTTAATGGTGGCCTTGGACCAACCTCGGATGATATGAGTGCTGCTGCCGCCGCAAGAGCGGCAGATTGTAAACTCGTGCTATTCAAAGAGTGGCTGCAACGTTTAGAAAATCTTTATGCTAAACGTGGTATCCCAATGCCCGATAGCAATTTAAAACAAGCTATGCTACCAGAAACAGCAGAGATATTAGACAACCCAATAGGTACCGCATGTGGCTTTAAAATGCTAATTAATGATGCGGTTTTTTACTTCACACCAGGTGTTCCCAGTGAGTTTAAATTGATGGCGGAGACGCAAGTTCTGCCCGATTTAAGAAGGTTGTTTCCTGAGGTGGAAGGTGCTTGTTGCAGTCGTATTTACACATTTGGTTTATCCGAGTCCGTTATTTCGGATAAACTCGATCAACTTAAACTCCCTCAAGGATACGAGTTGGGTTATCGTTCTTATCTTCCTTTTATCGAAGTCAAACTGTTCGGTCCCGTAGATCAATTGGAGCAGCGTTTAAAGCTGATGCAAATTATTAATGGGCACTTAGAAACGAATACGGTCAGTATCGATGTGCCTATGGTTGAGCATGCTGGCCAGTTGTTGGTTGATAAGGATTTAACGCTATCAGTATCAGAAAAGAGTAGTGGAGGGTATTTAACCTATTGGTTGAATGGTGACGAGAATGCAGAAAAGCAGTTTGGACATGGTTGGATATTATCAAATCATACGCAAGCGATTAATGATAATGGTGATCCATTAGCTGCAACTTTTGCTTTGGCGGGTGCAACGCGTGAAAAGTGTGCGACTGACTTATCTCTGGTGACTGGTCAAATAGATCAAGGAATATTCTCTATTGCGTTATCGACTCCGTCAGGCGAGTGGGGGGCGGTGTATAAGCTATCTAAAAAGTATCACCGAGATGATCAAGTTAAAGTTATCAGCACGGCCGCACTTGATCTGCTGCGCCGCTACTTGGAGCGTAAACCGATGTTTGCGCATTATGCGTTTTTAGAAAGAATAAAAGAGATGCACATCCCAAGCAGTGCGCTTTAGCTAACATGCTCAGCATCGTAGTTAAATAAACAAAAAGCCAAGGCAATGCCTTGGCTTTTTTCGGCTATGTTTTTACAGTGCTTGTTATGCGCGCTTTTCTTTCATCGCATAATTAACGCCGCTGAGTGACAAGTTAGATTTCGCTTTACAGATACAAGGCAGAATTTCATCACCTTGTGTGTAAGCCATTGCAAAACCAACATACTCAATTTCACCAGACACTAATTTGCAGCGACAAGCACCGCAGTGGCCATCGCGGCAATTATATTCTGGTAGTAAGCCTACTTGCTCCATGGTTTCCAAAATCGTATTGGAAGGATTGGATTCGATGCTTATCAGTTTGTTGATTTTGATCGTTGGCATTACAGCTCAAACCCTTCAAAGTCGTCCACACTTACTTGATTGTCAATTTGGCCCACAAGGTACGAAGAAATTTCCGCTTCTTGAGGTGCAACTTGAACGTTATCCGATGACAACCAAGCATTAATCCATGGGATTGGGTTGGTTGTTGCTTCTGGGTACGCCGCTGGAAGTCCAACCGCATGCATACGGATGTTCGTTATGTACTCAACGTACTGGCTCAAAATGTCTTTGTTTAGACCTATCATGGAACCGTCTTTGAATAGGTATTCTGCCCATTCTTTCTCTTGCTCTGCTGCTTCTTTGAAAAGATCAAAGCACTCTTGTTTTGCTTCTTCTGCAATTTGAATGAACGAGAAATCGTCTTGACCATTACGTAGTAGGTTGATCATGTGTTGAGTACCATTCAAGTGAAGGGCCTCGTCACGAGCAATGAGCTTGATAATTTTTGCATTACCTTCCATTAACTCGCGCTCAGCGAAAGCAAATGAACAAGCGAAACTCACGTAGAAACGGATTGCTTCTAATGCGTTAACCGACATCAGACAGACGTATAGCTTCTTCTTCAGATCGTGCAGACTGACTTTAACCGTTTCACCGTTGATAACGTGATCACCTTCGCCGTAACGGTGGTAATCGTTCGTTGCTTGGATCAAGTCATCGTAATAGTGCGCGATGTCTTTCGCACGCTTAAGAATATGTTCGTTTTCTACGATGTCGTCAAATACCACACTCGGGTCGTTGACGATGTTACGAATAATGTGTGTGTATGAACGAGAGTGGATCGTTTCAGAGAAGGACCAAGTCTCAATCCAAGTTTCTAGCTCTGGCAGAGAAACAAGCGGGAGCAACGCTACGTTTGGGCTACGACCTTGGATAGAGTCTAGCAGCGTCTGGTACTTTAAGTTGGAGATAAAGATGTGCTTCTCGTGATCAGGTAGCTTGTTGTAATCGATACTGTCGCTCGATACGTCAACTTCTTCTGGGCGCCAGAAGAAAGAAAGCTGCTTCTCGATGAGCTTTTCGAAGATTTCGAACTTTTGTTGGTCGTAGCGAGCAACGTTTACTGATTGACCAAGGAACATAGGTTCCTTGAGCTGGTCATTCTTTTTTTGGTTAAAAGTACTGTAAGCCATAATGCCTCAATTCCTTTTAAACCTCCCCATGAAGAGGAGGTTTTCGATAGTCTGTTTTTTACGAATTGTTGGAGTGGGTAAGATTAAATCTTACAACCGCCGCCTGCACAATCGTCATCTTGTGGTTGAACAGCATCTTTCTGTTCGTCTTTCGCACCATCACGAGTGTTATGGTAGTAAAGTGTCTTCACTCCAAATTTGTATGCAGTCAGTAGGTCTTGAAGCAGTTTCTTCATTGGAACCTTACCCGTCTCGTAGCCAGATGGATCGTAATTAGTATTCGCTGAGATCGCTTGGTCAACGAACTTCTGCATAATACCCACAAGGTGTAGGTAGCCGTCGTTAGAACCGATGTTCCAAAGCAGCTCGTAATTGTCTTTCAGCTCAGTGAATTCTGGTACAACTTGCTTCAAGATACCGTCTTTTGATGCTTTTACAGAGACGTAACCACGTGGTGGCTCAATACCATTAGTCGCATTAGAGATCTGAGAAGACGTCTCAGAAGGCATTAGCGCAGTCAGTGTTGAGTTACGTAGGCCGTGTTTCATAATTTCTTTACGTAGGCCGTCCCAGTCATAGTGCAGCTCTTCGTCACAAATTAGATCGATATCTTTCTTATACGTATCAATCGGCAATAAGCCTTTTGCATAGTTCGTTTCATCAAATAAAGGACATTTGCCTTGCTCTTTTGCGAGTTCTACCGATGCTTTCAATAGGTAGTATTGCATTGCTTCAAACGTACGGTGAGTCAGGCCATTTGCGCTGCCATCGGAGTACTTCACACCATGCTTCGCGAGGTAGTAAGCAAAGTTAATCACACCAACACCTAGTGTACGACGGTTCATGGTCGATTTGTATGCGGCTGGTAGTGGGTAATCTTGATAGTCCAATAATGCATCAAGAGCACGAACAACAAGCTCAGACAGTTCTTCGAAGTCGTCAAGTGACTTGATCGAGCCAAGGTTAAATGCCGAAAGCGTACATAGCGCAATCTCACCTGAGTCATCTTCAACATTAGTCAATGGTTTAGTTGGAAGTGCAACTTCCAGACATAGGTTCGATTGACGAACGGGTGCGACTTCAGAGTCGAATGGACTGTGCGTATTGCAGTGGTCAACATTCTGGATGTAGATACGGCCTGTGGATGCACGTTCTTGCATTAGCAATGTGAACATCTCGATCGCTTTAACCGTTTCTTTTTTAGTCGAAGGATCGTTTTCGTATTTCACATATAGGCGTTCAAATTCCTCTTGGTTCTCGAAGAATGCGTCGTATAGGCCAGGTACGTCCGATGGGGAAAATAGCGTGATATTGCCACCTTCAACCAGACGTTGGTACATCAATTTGTTCAGCTGTACGCCGTAGTCCATGTGACGCACGCGGTTCTCTTCTACACCACGGTTGTTTTTAAGCACCATTAGAGAGCGAGCTTCGCCGTGCCACATTGGGTAGAATACAGTCGCTGCGCCACCACGAACACCACCTTGCGAACAACATTTTACTGCGGTTTGGAAGTATTTGTAGAACGGAATACAGCCTGTGTGAAATGCTTCCCCACCGCGGATCTCAGAACCTAGCGCACGGATACGACCTGCGTTGATGCCGATACCTGCACGTTGAGAGACGTAACGAACAATCGAGCTTGCTGTTGCGTTGATGGAATCAAGACTGTCGCCACACTCGATCAGAACACATGAACTGAACTGACGAGTAGGGGTGCGCACACCAGACATAATTGGTGTAGGTAGAGAAATCTTAAATGTCGACGTCGCATCGTAGAAACGCTTAATGTAATCAAGACGTGTCGCTTTTGGATACTTCGCAAACAGGCACGCAGCGACAAGGATATATAAGAACTGAGCACTCTCGTAAATTTGACCCGTCACACGGTTCTGTACGAAGTACTTACCTTCTAGCTGCTTAACTGCCGCGTATGAGAAGTTTAGGTCGCGTTTATGGTCGATGTACGCATCAAGTTCGTCGAGTTCTGCTTTTGTGTAGTCTTCTAGAATATGTTGATCGTACTTACCTAAATCGACAAGGTGAGACACATGGTCATAAAGCGTAGGTGGCTCATATTGGCCATACGCCTTTTTGCGCAGATGGAATACCGCTAGGCGAGCTGCTAGGTATTGGTAATCCGGAGTCTCTTCAGAGATCAGGTCTGCCGCAGACTTGATGATAGTCTCGTGGATATCTGTCGTTGTGATGCCGTCGTAAAACTGGATGTGAGCGCGCAGTTCTACTTGGGAGACTGAGACATTATCTAGACCTTCTGCAGCCCAAGTGATAACGCGGTGGATTTTATCCAGATCGATACTTTCTTTACGGCCATCACGTTTGGTGACGGTAAGTTGTTGGTTCATTCTGCTTTATTTCCCTAAGAAAACTGATAAAAGCCGTATTTTTGTTTGTTTATATGCCATATGAGTAAAGCTTGCGGCGGCTTTGTGATCAAAGTCTATCTATATTTTATCCATATATTGTAGCTCAAGCACAACATATAGGGGTTGATTTGATTTCGGGTTACAAGATAGAGCTATTACACTGATTTATCAAGGCACAGATTTGGGATGACTTGTGGATAACTAACAAAATAAAAAAAATCAGTAAGTGAGCACTAACCGATGAGAAAAGGGCAGACTTGAGTGCTTAAAAGCAAGGTTTTCAGATCGGTTTATAAATAACCGCATGTAAAAAAAATCTCCTTGATCTTTGACCGTTTTTACCTACGAAAAATGGGTTAGTCAAAATGGAAGCTAGAGCACGAATTTTATCCATAAAAAGACAAAAAAGTAGCAACTTTGTGCTACCAATTTTGATTCATTTTTCGCAAGAGATGTCAATCAAGGAAAGTATTTTTAACACAACGTGGTATTAATCTTTTTTAGTATGGACAATGTAATTTACATCTACATTATGACCAAGCTTATAAGTGTCATTTAGAGGGTTGTAATGTAGCCCTGTGATGCCCATTTCAGTTAGATCGGTCTGGTCAATCATCTTCATCATCTCAGCGGGTCTGATAAACTTTTCGTGCTCATGAGTGCCCTCAGGAACAATCTTTAGCAGCTTCTCTGCACCGACAATCGCAAATAAGTACGACTTGATGTTTCGGTTCAAGGTCGAGAAAAAGACGTGTCCACCCGGTTTAACCAGTGCTGCACAAGAACGGATAACGGAGAGGGGATCTGGTACATGTTCTAGCATCTCCATGCAAGTTACCACATCGTAGGTTGCGGCGTTTTCTATCGCATGATCTTCTATCGTACTTTGGATGTAAGTAAGTTGAGTACCGGTCTCCAATGCATGCAGGCGTGCAACTTCTAATGGTTCCTTGCCCATGTCGAGTCCGGTCACAAGGGCACCTTCTTTTGCCATGCTCTCTGCGAGAATACCACCACCACAACCGACATCAAGTGTACGTTTACCAAACAAGCCATTTGCTTTCTCAAGTACATAGTTTAAACGAAGTGGGTTAATCTGGTGCAGCGGTTTAAACTCGCCTTCTAAATCCCACCATCGAGAAGCCATGTCCTCGAATTTTTTAATTTCACTAGGGTCGACGTTCTGTGCTTTAGTCATCATGGTTGTACAACGTTCAATCTGAGTCCTTTAGAGGGGGTCAGTATACTCCAACGTTTGTTCAGGATTAAACAGATTAATCTCGGTTTGCACGTGTTGATTCCTATTTTGCTCAATACTGGCCGAAATATAACCACTAATCAGAAAGATATGGGATGAGTGTGCAAATTCTCGACATTTGATTCATAACCAAACTCACAACCTGATAAAAGGAGAGGGAAAGTGATGCCGAACTGGTGCATTATGTGTTATATTTTTGCACCTTACACGTATCGTAATTACGATCAGATAATAGAGGGATAATGGCTCTATGAGCGATTTAGCTAAAGAGATCACGCCCGTAAACATTGAAGATGAGCTTAAAGGTTCATACCTAGACTACGCGATGTCAGTCATCGTGGGTCGTGCTCTTCCAGATGTGCGTGATGGCCTAAAACCAGTACACCGCCGCGTATTATTCGCGATGAACGTACTAGGCAACGATTGGAACAAACCATATAAAAAATCAGCCCGTGTTGTCGGCGACGTGATCGGTAAATATCACCCTCATGGTGATAGTGCTGTGTACGATACTATCGTACGTATGGCTCAGCCGTTCTCACTTCGTTATATGCTGGTCGATGGTCAAGGTAACTTTGGCTCGATTGATGGCGACTCTGCTGCGGCAATGCGTTACACCGAAGTTCGAATGGCAAAAATTGCCCACGAGCTTTTGGCTGACCTAGAAAAAGATACCGTAGACTACGTACCTAACTATGATGGTACTGAGCAGATCCCAGCGGTTCTTCCGACAAAAATTCCCAACCTATTGGTCAACGGTGCTTCTGGTATCGCAGTAGGTATGGCAACCAACATCCCGCCACATAACCTTGGCGAAGTGATCGATGGTTGCCTCGCATTCATCGATAATGAAGAAATCACGATTGATGAATTAATGGATTACATTCCTGGTCCTGATTTCCCAACGGCAGCACTTATCAGTGGTCGTAAAGGCATCGTAGACGCGTACAAAACAGGTCGCGGCAAAATCTACATGCGCTCAAAAGCTGATATCGAAGTGGAGAAAAATGGTAAAGAAACCATCGTTGTCAGTGAAATTCCTTACCAAGTCAACAAAGCTCGCTTGATTGAGAAGATAGCAGAGCTAGTTAAAGATAAGAAAGTTGAAGGCATCAGCGCGCTACGTGATGAGTCTGACAAAGACGGTATGCGCATCGTTATTGAATGTAAGCGTGATGCTGTGGGCGAAGTGGTTCTGAATAACCTTTACGCTCAAACTCAGCTGCAAACGACTTTTGGTATCAACATGGTGGCGCTAAATAACGGCCAGCCACAGTTATTCAACTTGAAAGATATGTTGAAGTGTTTTGTTGATCACCGTCGTGAAGTAGTGACTCGTCGTACCATCTTCGAACTACGTAAAGCGCGTGAACGTGCGCACATCCTCGAAGGCCTAGCGCTTGCGCTGGCTAACATCGATGAAATCATTGAACTTATTCGTAAAGCCCCAACGCCTGCTGAAGCAAAAGCGGGCCTTATCGCGCGCGGTTGGGATCTAGGTAATGTTTCGGTAATGCTTGAGCGTGCTGGTACTGATGCCGCTCGTCCTGAATGGCTAGAGTCACAATATGGTGTCCGTGACGGTCAGTACTTCCTAACAGAGCAACAAGCACAAGCCATTCTAGACCTACGTTTACACAGACTAACAGGTTTAGAGCACGAGAAGATTCTGGGTGAATACAAAACACTTCTAGAAGAAATCGCGGAGCTAATGCACATTCTCGAGAGCACTGAGCGTTTGATGGAAGTGATCCGAGAAGAGTTAGAATTGGTTCGTGATGGCTTTGGCGATGCTCGTCGTACAGAAATCACAGCAGCTAGCCATGACATTGACATGGAAGAGCTGATTGCACGTGAAGACGTCGTAGTTACGCTGTCTCACGGTGGTTACGTTAAGTACCAAGTACTGAGCGACTACGAGTCACAGCGCCGTGGCGGTAAAGGTAAGAGCGCAACGAGGATGAAAGATGAAGACCATATTGATCGTCTTCTAGTGGCGAATACCCACGACAACATCTTATGTTTCTCTACCCGTGGTAAAACATACCGCTTGAAAGTTTACCAACTGCCGCTTGCGAGTCGCACTGCCCGTGGTAAGCCTATCGTGAACATTCTTCCACTAGAAGAAAATGAACGTATCACGGCTATCCTACGCGTAGGTGAGTTCTCAGAAGATAAATTCATCTTCATGGCAACAGGTGACGGTACGGTTAAGAAAACGCCGTTGAATCAATTTGCCAACGTACGTTCAAATGGCCTAATTGCTGTTAACTTGCGTGATGATGATTCATTAATTGGTGTTGATATCACTAATGGTGAAAATGAAATCATGCTGTTCTCGAAAGCGGGTAAAGTTGTTCGCTTTAAAGAGGCAGAAGAAATTCCTGTACTTGATGAAAATGGTAACCCAGTTCTTGATGAGAACGGTCAGCCTGAAATTAGGTTTAAAGGGGTTCGTCCTATGGGTCGTACCGCTTCAGGTGTTCGTGGTATGAAACTGGCAGAAAATGACCAAGTCGTCTCTCTCATCATTCCATCACATGAAGGCGACATACTAACGGTTACAGAGAATGGTTATGGTAAACGTACCGCGCTTAATGAGTACCCGACAAAAGGTCGTGGCACTCAGGGTGTGGTATCAATCAAAGTCTCTGAGCGTAACGGTCCAGTAGTTGGAGCGATCCAGGTCGACGAAGGCGACGAGATGATGATGATCACCGACGCTGGTACTTTAGTTCGTACCCGTGTTTCTGAAGTTAGTCAAGTCGGTCGTAATACTCAAGGTGTGACGTTAATCCGCACAGCAGAAGATGAGTCAGTTGTTGGCCTACAGCGCATCGAAGAAATCGATGAAGCAGAGCTAACAGGTGGTGAAGAAACGGAAGCCACTGAGTCAACTGAAGCAAATGCGCAACAGGATGCTCCAGAAACCCCTGCCGTCGATGATGCAGAAGAAGGCAATGAAGAGTAATCTTTTTTCGCTATTCTAATATTAAAAGCCGAGCCTTAAACGCTCGGCTTTTTTGTACCTGTATCAACGCAATTGTGACGGTAAGTTCGAGATTGTTGGTCAACATTTTTGTCGATGGTGTCGAAAGCACGCTCTACATACGGGCGAGTTAATGCCAGCGCGAGCTCGCCTTTCTTAAACCCTTCAGAACGCGTATCGTGACAATCTGAACAGCCAATAGGATTGACGATTTCAGCCCCCAAGCGGCCCATTTGTCTTCAGAGTAACCATCGTCACCACGCCCTTCTATCACGCGCGCAACGTCGGGGCTTTTTCAGCTCCAACAAACCATCGGTATTGGGCCTGAGTTTTCATCGCTCGGCGCACCAGTACGTAAGGTTTGGCGTACATCATCTATAGTGTAAAAGTGGCCACGCGCTTTATTGTAATCTTTGGCGAAGCATAGCCTGCCCACATAATCACCATGTTTGGATCTTCGCTTAAAGCATCTTCGATATGTTGGCTTTCTGAAGTCGTTTTCCAAGAGTGATATTGCTCAGGATGGTTTTGTTCAAAGACATCATTATAAGGTTCGATGAGAGCTTTATCTTCCGCTGCTAACGGAGCGCCGACCAACATTACTTAGCTAGCGAATAAGGTCATAACCGCGGTAGGTATTTCCGTTGTCTCTATTAATACTTACCGTATTAGCGATAATGCCAATATTGCAATAGTTTTGCTCAATATAGAGGCAAGTTAAGTATTGATAAATGGAACTCGCTATTTTCAGGGTATTTTAATGTCGTACTTTAAATATTTCTATATCACTATTTTCATGTTGGCGTTATTTTCTCCCATTACTAAAGGAGAGCCAATAAAGCAACATGTAGATCTATTTGAGTTCCATTCGATTGAATTGCAGCAGAGAGCAATGTCGCTTGCTAAGACCTTACGTTGTCCGCAATGTCAAAACCAAAACCTTGTAGAATCAAACGCACAGGCCGCGAAAGACTTGAGGCTAAAGGTCTACTCTATGATGAACGAAGGAAGTAGTGAGCAAGAAGTAAAAGATTACTTAGTCGAGCGGTATGGGAATATCGTTCTATATCAACCTCCATTTAATTATGCAACGACGATATTGTGGATCTTTCCTGTGTTATTTTTTATCCTTTTCGTCTTATTTTCGAAGCGAATGTTAAAGCGTCATTAATGTGATTACTATTCCACTATGGAAAATAAATTGTGCACTTAACAAGCAGAGTGTTATCATTTTCAACGATTGATGAAGGCTCCGTATTTAGCAAGCTATCAGATTTGAGCTGGATAAGTAATAAAAGAACTAAGTAGGTGTACGCAGTGGATTCAGTTATATCGCAGTTAAAACAGGACTTCTATTCGCAGATTCGTGCATTGCAAACACCGAAACTGCCTCAAGTCACTTCGACTCTCGCCGTGTTAACCGACGAGGAAATTCAAGAACTCGAAGCAGTATGGATAGAGCTTACGGTTTGGAAGCGTAGCCAAACGCATTAAATCTCTTTCCTAACCCCTACTTTTTAAAAACCCCAGACAGAATTTGTCTGGGGTTTTTTATTGTAGTTTTGCGAAAATGTTATAATATAACATTTCATCAGCGCCGCGAAGTCACCATCGTCTTTGCAGGCCTGAGAGAGTATGATTCATTCAATTGTGATCTCTATATTGAAAAATACGGTATCAATCCCCATAGTTGAGAAGCAATGAGTGAATCCCATGAACGCAATAATAACGAACACGCATCAAGCGCATCAAGCAATAAATCGAGTGAGTATAGATATGGCTGAAGTACGTGCCAGAGTAGATTTTAAAGTCGGGGCTAAAAGTAATATCGATGCTGAAATCCTGTCTTTCCATGGCCTGAAGACAGATAAAGAGCATGTGGCAGTTATCTTCAGGCAAGCGGATAAAACGCAAGAAACGCCTTTAGTACGAATGCATTCAGAATGTCTCACTGGTGACGTTTTTCACTCGTCTCGCTGCGACTGCGGTGAGCAACTAGAAGAAACCATTCAGCGAATGGGCGAGTTCGGCGGCATCATCCTTTACTTACGTCAAGAAGGGCGTGGTATCGGTCTATACAACAAGATTGATGCATATTGCTTGCAAAGCCAAGGAATGAATACCTATGAAGCGAACAACCATTTAGGTTTCGACGATGATCTTAGAGACTTTACCGAAGCTGCGCAAATGTTGGAAGCGTTGGGGATAAGCAAGATTCGACTCGTCACGAATAACCCTAAAAAAATTCGTGAGTTAGCAGAATATGGCATTGAGATCGTCGAGGTTGTCAATACGTCAGCACATATTAAAAAAGATAATGAAAATTACCTTAAAGCGAAGGTTTCTCACGGAAAGCATAAGCTAAAGTTCTAATATAAAAGAGAAAATCAGTTTTTTATATTTGAAAGCCTCATAATAATGAGGCTTTTTTTGTATCTGGGAGTTGCAAAAAAATTGTAAATTTGTATTATCTTGCCAATCTAAGTGTAAATAAGAATAATTAGCACTACTAATCAATAAAATAAATTGTTCAACAAGGATGCTCCTAATGAATGCAAAAAGCGTGTTAGTCCGATCTATAACGGCTTCATTTCTCATTGCCAGTGGTTCTACGGTGGCGGCTCAAGTAACGAAACAACAAGTTGTCGAACATTATGCTGATGTTGCGCACGCGGTCTTCGCTGATTCAGTGACGACAGCGAAGGTACTTGATGAAAAAATCGATGAATTTCTAACCGCTCCGTCTGCTGCAAAGCTTGAAGAAGTAAAGCAAGCGTGGTTTGACTCTCGCGTTCCATACCAACAGTCTGAAGTTTTTCGTTTTGGTAACGCTATCGTTGATGATTGGGAAGGCCAATTGAATGCTTGGCCACTGGATGAAGGTTTAATCGATTACGTGGCCACTGACTACCAGTATGAACTGGGTAACGAAGGTGCAGCGGCAAATATTATCGCGAATACCAGTTTAACGATTGGCGCTTCTCAACTCGACATTGCAAAGATCACCCCAGAACTTATCGCAAACCTGAACGAAATTGGGGGATCTGAAGCGAATGTAGCATCAGGTTATCACGCCATTGAATTTCTACTTTGGGGTCAAGACTTGAACGGTACCAATGCTGGCGCAGGCCAGCGTGCTTATACGGATTTCGTTGTAGGCGCTGAATGTACGAATGGACACTGCGATCGCCGTGGTGAATATCTACAAGCGGCAGCGGATCTTCTAGTGCAAGATCTGGAATGGATGGAAAAACAGTGGTCTGCGGATATCAAAGATAATTACCGCCAAGCACTTATATCTGATTCTGCCGATAATGGGTTACGTAAGATGCTATTCGGCATGGGATCTCTAACGTTAGGTGAGCTGGCGGGTGAGCGTATGAAAGTGGCTTTAGAAGCGAACTCGACAGAAGATGAACACGATTGCTTTTCTGACAATACGCACAATTCTCATTACTACAATGAGCAAGGCATCTATAACGTTTACACTGGCTTGTACAAACGTGAAGATGGCACGCTCCTTTCTGGGCCAAGCATTGCCGATTTAGTGGCGCAGCAAGATAAGCAAGCAGCAAAAGAAATTCAGAAGCAATTCGACGTTACACGCCATCAAGTTGGTGAGCTTGTCACATCTGCTGAAAAGAATGGCCAGCATTTCGACCAGTTGATTGCAGCAGGCAATACGCAAGGTAACGCGTTAGTGAATGACGCAATCATGTCGCTAGTCGCTCAAACGGGCGCCATTGAACGCGCCGCGGGTATTGTCGGTATCGATAGCCTAAGTCCAGATACTGCTGATCACGAGTTTTAATCCGACAACCAAATAAATAAAGGGTTCTTTTTGAACCCTTTATTGTTTGAGCTCGTGGCATCCCTCCTGTTGTATTTTTTGAGCAATGATATGAAACCATACTTAATTTCGGCGATAGCCGTGTTCCTTTCTTGTTCTGCCATGGCTTACGACGTTAGGTCTGGCGGTAAAACCAGTGTTAAAAAAGAAGGCGCAAACGCCTATTCGCTCCCAGCTGCCAATCTTCCAATGAGCAAACGTCTTGATTTCAGTGTAGGCAATAGCTTTTTTAGAAACCCTTGGGTGCAAGCACCTGCTTCTACTGATGCGCGTGATGGATTAGGGCCGTTGTTTAATACCAATGGTTGCCAAAACTGTCATATCAAAGATGGTCGCGGTCATCCGCCGGAATCAGGCGATACTCATGCAGTGTCAATGTTAGTACGTTTAAGCATCCCAGCGATGACAGCGGAGCAAAAGCAAGCTTACATCAAAAATGGTGTGATTCCGGAACCAACCTATGGTGATCAATTGCAAGACTTTGCTCTTCAAGATCAAAAACCGGAAGGAAAGATAGACATTACCTATACAGATGTTCCGGTACAGTTCGAAGATGGCACGACCGTTACATTAAGGAAGCCAAATTTGAGAATTACCCACTTGGGTTATGGTGAGATGCATCCTGATACCCAGTTTTCTGCCCGTGTTGCGCCGCCGATGATCGGTTTAGGACTACTAGAAAGTATTCCAGACGCAACGCTATTTGCTTGGGCGGATGAGCAAGATGTCAACCATGATGGGATTTCAGGTAAGGTTAATCGAGTCTGGGACATCGAAAAAGGAGACTTGGCAGTTGGCCGCTTTGGCTGGAAAGCCGGACAACCGACACTGATGCAACAAAACGCTGCGGCGTTTAATGGTGATGTGGGTTTGACGAGCCACTTATTTCCTCAGCAAAATTGCACATCGAATCAAACTATTTGTGACGATATGCCAAATGGTGGGGCGCTGGAAGTCAGTCAAAACATTCTCGATTTTGTTGAGTTTTATAGTCAACACCTAGCGGTACCGACTCGTCGTAATGTCAACGAGCCTAATATCCAGTTAGGGCAGCAGATTTTCTCTGCATCTGGTTGTGAAAGCTGCCACAAGACCAACGTGAAGACGGCGAAGCGCAATGGTTTACCAGCACTGTCTGAACAAGAGATCCATCCTTATACCGACCTGTTACTCCACGATATGGGAGAAGGGCTTGCGGATCACCGACCTGAGTATCTTGCGAATGGCCGAGAGTGGCGCACGCCAGCGCTATGGGGAATCGGTTATACCAAAGAAGTGAGCCGTCATACGTACTTTTTACATGATGGTCGTGCTCGTAACTTAATGGAAGCGGTACTTTGGCATGGTGGTGAAGCTGAAACGGCAAAACAAAATGTATTAGCGCTTAGTAAGAAAGAGCGTGATGCACTGATTGCATTTTTGAACTCCTTATAAGGAATCGACCGTGAAAAAAATGATGTTAGCAAGTACGGTCGCCGTGACTGTAGGCTTGGTGGGTTGCCAATCGAGCACAAACTTAAATGGTGCTCAGCCTGATCCAACGAGTCATATCTCTCAAGGTGTGTATGAAGTTGAGTTTCAATCGGCACACAAGTTTTTAGCACAAACCGCTCAGCTAAAACGGGACTTAACTGCTTATTGTTCTTCAGAGATGAAAGATGATGTACCTGCGAAGCTGCAATGGCATCAATCCATGCTCGCTTGGATGGCACTCCAAGGTCAAGAGCGTGGCCCAGCGACCGCGTTAAAACAAGGATGGAGCGTTCAGTTTTGGCCCGACAAGAAAAACACCACAGGGCGTAAAATGTCGGTGTTAACCAAATCGAATCTCATCTGGACAGCCGACCAAATTTCAGCTCAAAGCGTGACAGTGCAAGGTTTAGGCGGGTTGGAGTGGTTACTTTACGATAACGCATCGACGCTTGCTACAAATCACAATACTTGCATGACGGGCATGGCTATCGCTGAAAACCTTCACAATAAAGCGCAGGTCATTGCCACGGCTTGGGCACAAAACCCTTGGAAATCAATGCAGCTGACAGAGTGGGAGTCAGAGTACATCTCTCTGCTTTCTAATCAGCTGGATTACAGTATGAAGAAATTAAGCCGGCCCTTGGCGAAAATTGGCCAGCCTCGCCCCTATTTTTCTGAGTCTTGGCGCTCGGGAACGTCACTGTCAAATTTAAAGGCGAACCTTGAAAGCTTAAAGGTCCTCTATTTTGCGAATGGTAATGGTTTGGATGCGTTGTTAAGAAAGCAAGATAAAGCACCGTTGGCGAACCGTGTTGCGCGTCAGTTTGAGTTGACTTTAGAGACGTGGCCTGAAGAGGCAAGCCTTTTTTCGGCACTGCAAACTAAAGATGGTTATCGCATGGTGTTGTCACAATATAACAAGCTTGAGCAACTGAAATACCTTATCCATGAAGAGGTTGCTATCGAACTTGGCGTAGTCATAGGATTTAATGCAACCGATGGTGACTGATCAAACTCGACGAACGCTACTAAAAGCGGCGTTGCTTGGAGCTGGAGTTCCTGCTATGCCTTTTGGCTGTGCTTCTACTGCTTATCGACAACCAGCTTTGATTGGCTGCTCGATCATCGGGCGTGATAAATACGCAGCGGTGGTTGCGGATGAGCATGGTATGCCGATTTCAACGCTGCCGATTCCGGATCGCGGACACGGTGTGGCCACTAATCCGCAAGGACATGCGGTAGTATTTGGCCGCCGCCCCGGAACATTTTTTATGGTATTTGACTATCGCACCGAGCAAATGGTTAAGCTTCAACTCGCAAAGTCAGAGCGGCATTTTTATGGGCATGGCGTTTATTCTCACGATGGTGATTATTTGTTCGCAACAGAAGGAGAGCGGGGCACAAGCCGAGGGATTATTGGTGTCTATGATGTACAAAAACAATATCAAAAGATTGATGAATTAACGAACTTTGGTATTGGCCCTCATGAAGTGATCATGATGCCCGACGGTACATTAGCGATTGGTGTTGGTGGTGTGCATACTAATGGTCGCGAACCGCTAAACTTAGCAAGCATGACGCCAACCTTGAGCTACTTGTCACAAGATGGAGCGTTGCTTGACCAAGCCTCTTTACCGGATCACAAGCTCAGTATTCGCCATTTAGCCCATGATGGCTCAGAAACCGTACTGTGCGGGCAGCAATATCGTGGTGAACCTGATGAATACCCTGCGCTTCTTGCTATGCATACCCGGGGTGGCGAGATGCAAACACTGCAAGCAGAGCCTGAAGAATGGGCGCGTTTCAATCATTACGTTGCAAGTATTGCCGCGACAGAAGATTGGATACTGGCGACATCGCCACCTGGTAGTTGTTACGGTATTTGGTCAAAGGGGACAGGCAAGCTCGTGGAATTAAATGCACTACCTGATGCATCAGGTGTCGTGATCTACGGAGATGAATTTAGGATAAGCTCAGGTGCAGGTAAAGCCGTTGAGCAGAGGCCAAATGAATTTAAAAGCACGATTTTTAGTGGTATCCAATGGGATAATCACTGGTCAAAAATCGTTTAAAAAAGGTCAAGTTATCGTCCGATATTGAAGAAGTAGCGTCAATTTACCTTGCGGTATTCTTAATTTTAAACCTGCAAGCGGTGAGATGTTTGCCATACTTTTCATTGTGGTTCAAGTAACGCAAGGGTGGTTTCAGTGTTTGCTAGAGTTTTAATAATGACGGCGCTTATGATGCCGCTTTGCAGTTTTTCTAGCGCGTCTGTCGCAGTTTCCTTTGAAGCTTCAGCCCAAACGAAGCAAGAGGGAGCAGTGCAACAGCTGTCAGTAGAAAAACTGATCCATTACCCAGAGGTGATTGATCGATTATATCAAAGTACCAACTATCGCCTGAATTGGGAAAATGAAAGTGATGTGGAAGAGCTCATTTTTCAAATGAATCTTGTTGCGCTTGCTGATGTCACTAAAGAGTTTGAAAATCAACTCTACCGAATAAATCAAGTGAAATGGCAAGGGGATAACCTCGACTTTGATTTGGTGATGACCGACTCTCTGCTGTTGTATCTCAGTTACCTTGAACAACTCCCTCAAACAGGCGTCAGCTGGCTGTTTGCAAAACAAGCTCATGTCACGCTTCCTGCACCGAGTATCGACATTCTGTCAGTGCTTAGTAATGAAATCACCGTAGGTAAGCTTGGCCTATTTCTAGCGAGTCTTCGCTCTCCATTGCAAATGGATGAGACGTTTTACTCCGCCTATTCATCGCTATTAGAACATACTCAATATCAATACCCTCTATATGAACAAACAGGTTTAGCACGTGTGGGTGATCCACTAGAAAATAAGCCGCTGCTGGCTGAAAGAATGGAAGTGGTAGGGGTAGATGTCAGCCAGTTAGATTTAACCACGCAACGCTATGATGAGACGTTAGAACAGGTTGTAAAAGAGTTTCAACGAATTCATGGCTTAAAACAAGATGGTGTGATCGGCCCTAATACAATTCGATGGATAAACTTTTCTCCGCAACAACGATTACATTTATTGGCGTTGAATGCCGAACGTTCGCGGATTTGGTCCAAAGCGCGAGACAACGTGGTATTTGTCAATGTTCCTGGTTACGAAGTGACTTACTGGCACGATGGCCAACCCCTCTTTGAATCTAAAGTGGTGGTGGGTAGAGCATCAAGAAAAACCCCCATTATGACCGGGACATTAGATTCCGTTATTCTAAACCCAACTTGGAATGTGCCATGGAAGATCATGGTGAAAGACATCATTCCGAAAGTGAAACGCAACCCAATGTATTTGATGGAACATAACATTCAAATCATCCACTCTTGGACATCCAACCAAATTATCGACCCTACGACCATCAATTGGGCGACGGTGAACCCAAGAGCATTCCCTTATCGGATGCGACAAACTTCCGGTTTTCACAATGCATTAGGGTTGTATAAATTCAACATGCCAAACCCTCAAGCCATTTACCTGCATGATACGCCTAGTAAAAACTTGTTCGAGCAAGACAGAAGAGCGTTTAGTTCTGGTTGTGTCCGCGTAGAAAATGCCGATCAGCTTGCTGAACTTTTGTTTAAAGCACAGGGGCTAGAAGCCCGCTTGGCGAAGAAGCGAGAAAGCGCTAACCGACCAAATACGTCGGTTCCATTGGCAGAGCGGATTCAAGTGCATATTATTTATCAAACAGCATGGCTTGAAGAAGGGACGCTCTATTACCGCGACGATATTTATCAATACGATCATCGAGGTTGATACACTCAAAAAATTTAACGAAAATTTACAAAAGAGAAAATAGCTTTATCGTTCAATCATTAACCAAAATTGAACTGGGCTTTACTAAACGCTGGTCACGTTTATGCGTTTGACGTGACGATTGGGTTTGGGTAATGTCCGCTGCCTATTTGGTTACTGAGCATTATTTTTAAAATGGTAAGTCGTAATTTTTCCCGCCGAGATTTCCTTAAAATCACCGCTGGTGGCGTTGTATTAGCGTCTACCATGCCAGCCCTTTCATGGGCTTCGCTTCCGGATAAACCGCGCGTGTTGGCGATGAATAACCTTAATACTGGAGAGCTACTCGAAACGTGTTACTTCGATGGTAAAGGTTACATCAATGATGAATTACAAAAGCTGAATGAGTTTTGTCGTGATCATAGACGTAATGAAGTGCATCCAATGGATCGACGTTTATTCGACCAGATTACTCAAATTCAAAAGTTGATTGGTACTGAATCTGAAGTCGTCGTGATTTCTGGTTACCGCGCTCCTGTGACCAACGCTTCTCTACGTCAAGGTTCTACGGGAGTAGCAAAGAAGAGTCTTCATATGGAAGGTAGGGCGATAGATTTCCGTCTCGATGGTGTGAAATTGTCCGATGTTCGTGATGCTGCGATAAGCTTGAAAGCAGGTGGTGTCGGTTACTACCCAAGTAGTGATTTTATACATATTGACACCGGGGCGGTGCGCTCTTGGTAAGTGATGTAGCGGCTTCTGCAAGTCTTGAAGTCACCTAGGGTTAGTGTCATAGTTGCCGCAGTTTTTAACGCAAATTTGTTTGGAAATAGGTTTTCTATGGCTCTGAAATATCAAGTTGTCCCAGTGACAGCTTTTTCTCAAAACTGTTCAATTGTCTGGTGTGATGAAACAATGAAAGGCATTGTGGTTGACCCAGGCGGTGATGAAAAGCAGCTTGCAACGTTGATCAAAGAGCTTGGTGTCGAGGTCGTCAATTTGGTGCTCACACATGGTCACTTGGATCATGTCGGGGGCACAGAACCGCTGGCAGCCATGCTCGGTAGTCCTGAGATCGTTGGCCCTCACAAGGCAGATAATTTCTGGCTGCAAGGTTTAGAAGGGCAGAGCCAGATGTTTGGTTTCCCACTGACTGAAGCATTTGAACCACACCACTGGCTGAATGAAGGTGACGTTGTCACGTTTGGTGGGCAGGCATTAAAGGTGCTTCATACTCCGGGGCACACACCAGGTCATGTGGTTCTTTATAGTGAAGAAGCACGTTTGGCATTTGTTGGTGATGTTCTTTTCAATGGTAGTATTGGTCGTACGGATTTTCCTCAAGGGGACTTTAATACCTTGATTCGCTCGATTAAAGAAAAGCTTTGGCCATTGGGTAATGATGTCACGTTTATACCTGGTCACGGTCCGCAATCCACATTTGGTCATGAACGCAAAACAAACCCGTTTGTTGCCGATGAGATGCCAATCTACTAAAGCCTGTTCCGAATGACGGTCAGTTAGCACTAATCTGGCTCGGCGGCCGCTAAGTATCGTCGAGTCAATCCCACAAACTCTTCCGCTTCTCGGTCGAGGTCACTGGCAGAAATAAACAGGTCATAACCGTAAAAGCCTCGCTGATATTTCATCCTATTGGCCAACATGGCAAGTAGACCTTTGTATTGGACCCCATTGCGGTTGATATAAGGTTTGGGGTCAAGCACCATATCTTCAAATTTCTCTTCACATTGATTTTGTCTCGCACCTAAATAGAGTAACGCGCGCTGACCTAAGAGGATTTCAGTTGCTATACGTGGGCAAATTGAATCTAAATAAGGCGAATAATTTTTTAGACGTATCCCTATCCAAGGCAATGGCTGGTGCCATCCATCTTGTTGGTAACTGCAAATGCCAATCGATTCAACGTTTCGCCAGCGTATTACCCATCCACCTTTGAATAAGTGTTGTTGAAAGTGTGAAGCGGTAAGCGTGAAAGCGACTTGGCTTTTTTTGATCATCAAGATGGCGAAGCCAACAATCACGGTCATCAACATCACGGATAATATTGCTTGTTTCCATCCAGGTGACAGTATCACTAAAAACAGAGTGATCAGTGCAACAAGCAACAAAATCAGTTTATTGATCGGGGAGTCAGATTTGAAGTGTGAATTTGTCAGATGAAGCGTTTGCATGCTTTTATCCTCGTTGAACACTAGCGTGAAGACTTCCGTTTCTTTTTATGCACTTTTATTCATTAGGCGAGCAAAGAAACCTCTGTCTTTATACCCAGTATTCAATAAATCCGTTCACAAAATAACTGGTTAAATTGTAGACGTTCTAAGCTTTGTGCGCATTTTTCATCGCGTTTCGCCGCTAAAACCTACAAATTGTTTGTAAATTTTGATATAAAACGCGCTTCAAATTTTCATCCCTGCTGAGATGCAGTGAACTGGAGAAATATTCAATGAGACTTGCTCATAAGCGTAAAGTGCAGATGAAACTGCAAAAACGCATTAAAGCGACAGTAGCTAACTTAGCTGTAGTATCTAAAGCAGCAGCAAAACCTGTTGTGGAAAAAGCAGTAGCTGAGAAGAAAGTAGCTGCAGCGCAAACTGTTGATGTTGCCCTTACTCCTAAGCAACAACAAGTATTAGACATCGTTGTAGCAAATGCTGAAGGCATCAACCCTAAAGGCATCGGTTTAGCTGCAGGTCAAGAAGACACTAAAGCGGCATCCTGGGCTACTGGCGCACTGAAGAAGCTTCTTGAAGATAACCTAGTTCAAAAAGAGCAGTTAGCAGGTAATAAAGTTATTTACAAAGCAGTTTGATTATCGCTACCGTTCTGTTTCTAATACCTCGACGATCGTCGGGGTATTTTTTTTGCCTTAACTTCTGGCTTTCTTTATCTCAGCAAACTCAATTCTAGAGGTTTAGATAAGGGTTTTGTCACGTTTTTTTTAATATTATGTAAATTCTTTAATGAAAGAATACGTACGTACTCTTCTTGAAGTTCGCTCCAGAATAAGATTCCAATTTATTGATTTTATTTAAATAGAGATATGGTGTTATTTATATATTGCGTATTAATACGTAATACTAATGGATAATAAGTCTTTTAGTAAAAAGCGAAATTCAGTGTTCATGCTTATTTCGCATTGGACAACATTGTTACATCTTTTATAACGAATACACCTAATCCTTGAAATGGATGACAACGATAACTCTGGTGATAAAGGACGTGAACAATGAGTCTAATTAAAAAATCTTTGAAGCGAGTGCTCAAAATAACCGCTGTCGTCGCAGCTATGACTGTCGTGACGACTTCTGTGAGTGCGGCTGAAAAAGTCTACCGCTTAAAGCTTGCTGAAACGTGGGGCCCCAACTTCCCAATTTTTGGGGATGCAACGAAAAATATGGCACAAATGGCAGAGGAGATGTCTAACGGGCGCCTTCAAATCCGTATTGACTCTGCTAACAAACACAAAGCGCCTTTTGGTGTGTTTGACATGGTTAAGTCTGGCCAATACGACATGGGCCATTCGGCCTCTTATTATTGGAAAGGAAAGGTTCCAAACACACTTTACTTCACTTCTATGCCTTTCGGAATGCTACCGACAGAACAGTATGCGTGGTTTTATTACGGTGGGGGTATGGAACTGATGGAAAAGGTGTACTCGCCGCATAATCTAATGTCTTTCCCTGGCGGTAATACGGATACACAGATGGGAGGATGGTTCCAAAAAGAGATCAAATCCGTTGAAGACCTTAAAGGTTTGAAAATGCGCATTCCGGGTTTTGCTGGTGAGATCTTGGCTGAGCTAGGTGCAAAACCAACCAACATTGCACCGGGCGAGTTATATACTTCGTTAGAGCGCCGTACAATCGATGCGCTGGAGTGGGTTGGCCCATCGTTAGACTTACGTATGGGTTTTCACAAAATCGCGCCATATTACTACACAGGTTGGCATGAGCCTGCAACAGAGCTTCAGTTCTTAGTCAACCAGCGTACTTGGAATCGACTACCTGACGATCTGAAAGCAATTTTGCAGGTAGCGATGAAAACGGCCGCTTACGACATGTACACCCAGTCTAAACACGAAAGTGGTAAAAACTGGACCTCTATCCAGTCGGAATATCCAAATGTTGAAGTAAAAGACTTCCCGCCAGAAGTGGTGTCTGCATTACGAGAGGCAAATGATCGTTTGCTGCAAGAGCACGCAGACAAAGATGCTCTGGCAAAGGAGATTCAAGAGTCTCAAGCGGATTATTTAAAACAAGTTCGCCCTTGGTCAGATATCTCACATCGAGCTTACTTAAACAGCCAAGCACAATAAGTATTGTACTAACGGGCTAGCCTTGGCATGGCTAGCCTGAATTAAGCTCAAGGAAAAACTTTCGTTGAGAAGATTGCAAATACTGATCAAAGTAAGTGGTGTGGCATTGGTAGAAAGAATACTGAAGGTTAAGGCAGAACTTTTCGATAAGTAGTTATTCTACAATCAAAGGCTTCAACGTCGTTACCTCGTGTTTTCAAAAGCTTGGATGACCCGCAAGACTTACGGTGATTGATATAAAAAGTGCTCCATAACACAGTGGAGCACACCTACACGTTCCACGGAGTTCGGAATGAGAAGCCTTATTTATATTGAGCGACTATTTAACCGCTTCGGTGATTTTCTGGGGTGGTTGTCCAGTATCCTCTTCATTTTGTTGTTAGCAAACGTGGTGTACGACGTTGTGATGAGATACGTGTTCAATGACGTGTCGATTGCCTTTCAGGAGATGGAGTGGCACTTGTTCTCTGCGGTATTTCTGCTTGGGGTCCCATACGCGATTAAATCGGGTGGTCACGTACGAGTCGACATTTTTTATGAACGCTTGTCTTACAAAGCGCAATCGGTCATCGACATCATAGGCACACTTTTTTTTCTTTTTCCTTTTTGTTTATTGGTGGCTTGGTTTGGTATCGATTTTGCCAAAGAAAGTTACGCGCTAGGGGAGACGTCCGGCGATCCTGGCGGCTTGCCTTATCGCTGGATTATTAAAGCGATGATACCGCTGTCGTTTTTCTTTATGGCGGTCAGTGGCATTGGGTTGCTGCTGCATTCGATTAATAAAATTGTTAACCCTCATCTTATCTATGCCGGTAATAACGGTAAGTCGTAAAAGGAATTCATGATGATCGGTATAGTGATGTTTTTTGTCGCGTTATTTGCGCTTCTACTCGGGTTCCCTGTTGCGTTTACTTTTGGTGGGATCGCATTGATTTTCGGTGTTTGGGCTGAAGGCGTAGAAATGTTTGCGTTCATGCCATATCGTATTCAATCCATCATGGAAAACACGGTGCTAATGGCCGTCCCACTGTTCGTTTTTATGGGGTTGGTGTTACAGAAAACGAAACTGGCAGAACAATTGCTCGAGTCCATGGGACGTCTGTTCGGAGGCGTACGTGGTGGTATCGCGATTTCGACCGTATTGGTTGGTGCACTGCTCGCCGCCTCAACGGGTGTGGTTGGGGCATCAGTGGTTGCAATGGGGTTGATTTCGTTGCCAGTCATGCTGAAATACAATTACGACAAAGGGTTGGCATGTGGAACCATTTGTGCGTCCGGCACTTTAGGTCAAATTATTCCACCTTCTATCGTGTTGATCCTGCTTGGTGATGTTCTTGGGGTTCCTGTCGGGGACCTTTTCCAAGCGGCTATCTGGCCAGGTATTATTTTAGTGGTCGCCTATGTAATCTACATTCTTATTTATGCCAAGTTGAATCCTCAAGCGGCGCAAGCGATTGAACGTGATGAGTCTATCAGCCGTAAGCAAGAGGTGTTTAAGGCACTGAAAGCCGTGATACCACCATTGGCATTAATTATCGTGGTTCTGGGCTCTATCTTCGCTGGGATTGCAACACCGACCGAGTCTGCTGCGCTTGGTGGTGCTGGCGCGATAGTATTGTCATTGCTGTATAAGCAGTTTAGTTGGTCGATGGTTTACGACGCTTCGAAAGAAACCGTTAAAGTGACAGCAATGGTCTTTGCTATCTTACTTGGGGCGACAGCGTTTTCCATGGCGTTCACCTACACGGGTGGTGATTACCTAGTTGAAGAATGGATGCTGGAGTTACCGGGTGATAAATGGGGTTTTCTTATTATCACTATGGTTGTGATTTTGATTTTGGGCTTCTTTATAGACTTCGTCGAGATCTGTTTCATCATTGTGCCGATAATCGCTCCTGTCGCTGAACTCATGGGGATCAACATGACTTGGTTTGCGATACTTGTTGCGATGAATTTACAAACGTCCTTCTTAACGCCTCCATTTGGTTTCAGTTTATTTTATCTAAAAGGCGTAGCACCTACGGGCGTGACAACGCGAGATATTTACAAAGGCGTAATGCCGTTTATCGCTATTCAAGTTGTTGTGCTGGCTTCACTGCTCTTTTTTCCAGGCTTTTATGGCATGAGTTAAACAATGGGTGGGAATAAAAGCGATTTTGTGAACTGAGAGTTTTCACCTTTCAAAGCAAGTTGATAAGCTGCTGATGATTACTATATCCAAATAACTTCAAGATGCTCGGTTGTTCTGAACTCGGCGTCTTGAGTTTATTTTGGGTATAGGCAGCGTTTCATGGAGGGAAGGGATGCCTCTTAAAGCAAAATTAATTCTGTTAACACTGATACCGGTGGTATTGGTGTCCGCCAGTATCAGTTGGATTTCTATCTATCAAACCAAAACGCTTGGTACTAGAGAGGTAGAAATTTTTCATCAAAACTTGATCCAATCAAAAGAAGCGGCGTTAAAAGATACCGTAGACGTAGCATTTGATTCGATCTCTCATATCTATAACGATCAAACCCTAGAGAAAACTACCGCTAAAACACGTGTGAAGGCCATTTTAAATCGTTTAAGTTACGGCTCGGATGGTTATTTTTTTGTATACGACAAAAACGGTACTAACCTCGTTCATCCCGTTTTGCCTGAGTTAGTCGGAGAAAACCTGCTTCATTTACAAGATGAAAATGGAGACCGTTTAATCGAGGCATTGTTATACCAAGCACAATCGGGTGGTGGATTTCACCAATATTTATGGCAAAAACCCTCTACAGGAGAGGTGGTCCCCAAACTCAGTTATGCTGCTTGGCTTGAAAAGTGGGAGTGGATGATTGGCACAGGGCTGTACATTGAAGATGTGAGCCAAGAGATCGCCGATATGCGCGCTGCTGTGAATCAAAACATCGAAACAACCTTTTTCTCAGTAGTGATGATATTAGCCGTGACGGTGGCAGTCATCATTGTTCTTACTTTAGCGATTAATTTGCATGAACATCGCCTTGCCGATAAAAACCTCAAAGAGTTAGCACATAAAACCGTTATGTTTCAGGAGGATGAGAAAAAGCATCTTGCGCGTGAGCTCCATGATGGCATTAATCAGTTGTTAGTCTCCAGCAAATGCCATTTGGATTTAATGAGTCACCGATTGGAAGATGAAAAGCTTAAAGCGCACCTAGACAAATCACAACGGTCCTTGGTGACGGCGATAAACGAGGTGAGGCATATTTCCCACCAACTGCGCCCGAGTGCTCTGGATGATATTGGTTTAGAGGCAGCATTGACGACTTTATTGCAGGACTTTCATTCGCACTCCAGAATTGATATCGAAAATCACTTTGATATCCAACAGTATAAATTGACCTCGGAAGTGGCCACCACCTTGTACCGGGTCGCTCAAGAATCTCTGAATAACATTGAAAAACACGCTAGAGCGAAAAAAGTCACCGTTATTTTGCAAAAAATGGGCAATATGCTGCAATTACTCATACGTGATGATGGTGTTGGCTTTGTGGTCAACCAAGCCGTGCATCAGCAAGGCATTGGGTTGAGAAACATGCAAGAACGTGTTGAGTTTATAGGTGGGGAGTTTGAGCTTATGAGTGAACTTGGATTAGGGACAGAAATTACCGTGCTGCTGAATTTGGATGAGTTAGTTTATGGATAAACCGATTAGTGTGGTGATTGTCGATGATCATCAAGTGGTATTAGATGGATTTATGGCACGTTTGGAGTTGGAGCCTGATATTGAGGTTCTCGGCACTGCCAGTAATGGTTTAGAAGCGATTGAGGTCGCGAAGCACCTCAGGCCGGATGTTATTCTTATGGATATCAGCATGCCCATAATGAACGGCATTGAAGCGACGGGCGTTATCAAAGAGGAGCGGCCAGAGAGCAAAATACTCATGCTGACAATGCATGACAATCGTGAGTACATCATGAAAGTAATGCAAGCCGGTGCGGTCGGGTATATGTTGAAGGAGATTTCGGCCGACAAGATGGTACAAGCGGTCAAAACGGTCAATCAAGGTTCGACTTACTTTTGTGAGTCGGTCACGCAGACGTTATTTACTCAAGAAGTCTTGCCTGCCAACCAAAAAACCAATCCTCTTAGCCGCAGAGAAGAAGCGGTACTTAAGCTAGTCGCCCAAGGGAACAGCAGCAAAAAAATCGCGATATTATTGAGTATTAGCTATCGAACGGTAGAGACACATCGGCATAACATCAAGCATAAACTGGATTTGCACTCGACGGCTGAGTTGGCGAAGTATGCGTTTGAGATGGGGCTAACTGAATAGTGCTCGCTGAATGCGAGCACTCGGTGGAGAAGAAGAACTTAATCTAATTTTGTAATGCTACCGAGCTCTAGCATTGGGGCGACATCGAAATCTTCAGCGTTCATCATAGTTGAGATGCGCTGAACTGAAGAAAGCAGTAAAGTTTGTTCCCATTCTGCTAGTTCTTGGAATCGGCGAATGAAGTGTTCTTGCAATGGAGTTGGTGCTTGTCTTAATGCCTCTTGGCCTTTCTCGGTCAATACAGCATGCACTTTACGTTTATCCTGAACACTGCGTTGGCGCTCAACGAACAGGCCTCTTTCTAGGCGATCTAGGATCGTCGTCGCGGTCGCTTGGCTCATATTCGTGTGGCTAGACAACTGTTTGATAGTTACGTTATCTAAATCGTTGATAGCACGCATTAATATTAACTGTGGAGCGGTCAATCCAGATTCTTTGCTCAGCTTTTTAGAATGTAAATCAATAGCGCGGATGATCTGACGAATCGAGACCAATACTTCTTCGTACTTTTCCAATTTTTTCATCCAGTCTGTAAGGTACATTTAATGAGGCGACACTAACTTAAATACGCCCTTATTTAAAGGGGGGTCTTCAAAAATTACCGCTACAATCTTAAGTAGCTTCTTTACTTTATTTTCATTGCGTCATGCATGTGCAATAGAAAGACCTAAATTATTATAGCAATAAATATTTGTGGTCTAACTATTGTGGCAAAGGTTTCTACTTTTGGTTGAGGAAATTTCTACTTGAAAAGTAAGTTATCGGATTTTTTCATAGCGAAAGATAGACAAAAACGTTTCAAGTGATAGGATCTTGCGCTTTCACGAAGCGCAAAACGTATCGTGTTCGAATGATTTTTTGTTTGGTGCGTAAAAAATAGTACAAAAATAGAGAGGAACGATGACAAAAGGTATAGATAAGTACAGTATCGATAGTACCGACTATACGGTAGGTCAGGACAACGTTCAAAAATGGGGTTTTGATGTTCATAATCCTGTTTTTGGTATTAGTGCAGGTTTAATTGCGCTGTTTCTTGTCGCTGCATTAGTGTTAGATCCACATACCGCAAAGACGGTACTTGACGGGCTTAAGTGGAAGATCATTGGCTCATTCGATTGGTTGTTCATTATTGCAGGTAATATTTTCGTTATTTTCTGTTTGGCACTTATCGTCTCCCCAATGGGTAAAATCCGTTTAGGTGGTAAGGATGCCGTCCCTGATTACTCATTTATGTCATGGCTTGCCATGCTTTTTGCTGCAGGTATGGGTATCGGCTTGATGTTCTGGAGTGTTGCAGAACCGGTTGCTTACTTTACGGGTTGGTACGAAACCCCATTAGGCGTCGAAGCAAATACACCAGAAGCGGCTAGGTTGGCGTTAGGTGCAACCATGTACCACTGGGGTCTTCACCCATGGGCAATCTACAGCGTTGTAGCACTTTCTTTAGCATTTTTCGCCTACAACAAAGGCCTACCGTTATCAATGCGCTCGATCTTCTACCCACTGCTGGGCGACCGTGCATGGGGTTGGGCAGGGCACATTGTCGATATCTTAGCCGTACTAGCGACGCTGTTTGGTTTAGCAACATCATTAGGCCTTGGTGCTCAACAGGCAGCAAGCGGTATTCACCATGTGTTTGGTGTGGAGCCCGGTCTAGGGTTACAAATTGTTGTTATTACTGTTGTCACTCTACTTGCGGTTGTTTCTGTGTTACGCGGTATTGATGGTGGTGTTAAAGTCATCAGTAATATCAACATGGTCGTGGCTTTTTTACTACTGATTCTCGTTGGGTTAATTGGCTGGGCTGCAAGCTTGGGTTCAATTCCTACGACGCTGATGGCGTACATAGAAAATATTATCCCACTAAGTCAGCCGTTTGATCGGACTGATGAAGCATGGTTCCAAGGTTGGACGGTGTTCTACTGGTCTTGGTGGATTTCATGGTCACCATTTGTCGGTATGTTCATTGCACGTGTATCTCGTGGTCGCACGGTACGTCAGTTCATTACTGCTGTATTACTTGTACCAACCGCAGTGACGGTGATCTGGATGTCAGTGTTCGGTGGTTTGGCCATTGAGCAAGTTGTCGACAAAGTTGGTGACTTGGGCGCTAATGGTTTAACCGATGTTTCACTGGCTATGTTCCAGATGTTTGATGCTTTACCATTCGGTAGCTTGCTATCTATCATTGCGATTGTTCTGGTATTGGTATTCTTTATCACCTCTTCAGATTCAGGCTCACTGGTCATCGACAGCATCACGGCTGGTGGTAAAGTGGATGCACCTGTGCTGCAACGTATTTTCTGGGCATTCATGGAAGGTGCAATTGCGGTTGCTCTACTATGGATTGGTGGCTCGGAAGCAGTTCAGGCCCTACAGGCTGGTGCAATATCAACAGCATTGCCATTCACCTTTGTTTTGCTTGCAATGTGTGTAAGCTTATTAATGGGAATGAGAACCGAGCGTCAGTAACTCAGTCATTTTGTCTGAGAAACAAATAGTTAAAAGCCAGCGTATCGCTGGCTTTTTTTTGTGTGGTTTTTATGACGCACAGACAAAAAAATGTCACATTAAAGTTCAAGCATTACAAAGAGTTAATGTGTTATTGTGTTTTCTTTAAATTTAATGAATAGTCATGAAAAAGTGTGTATTATTCACACACCTTAACTGTTCTCCCAACTCAAAAAATATAAATATGAATTTATCATTAAAACAAAAGCTTATTGGCGCAAGCCTTTCTGCTGTTGTTGTGATGGCAACAGCACTTACTTGGTTGTCGGCTGGTCAATTGTTTGATCAGACTCGTTCAGGTGTCTATTCACGTGCACAAAGCCTAAGTACAACGGCGTCAGAAGGAATTTCTGATTGGGTCAATATCCGCAAAGATATTGCTACGGCATTCAACGACTACTCGACAGAGCAAGATGTTGTGCCTTTCTTACAACAAGCTCGTAAATCTGGTGGTTTTGACGATATATTCCTAGGTACGCCTAACGGTGACATGTATCGCTCTCATCCTGAGCGTAACCGTGCTGATTATGATCCGCGCACCCGTCCTTGGTATAAAGATGCCAATGCAGCCGGTAAGCAGATCATCACTGCCGCTTATCAAGATGCAATTACGAATGCACTTCTCGTGACCATTGCTGAGCCAGTCATGAAAAATGGCCAGTTTATTGGAGTGGTAGGGGCAGACGTACTGATCGATCAACTTATCAGTGACGTGATTAACTTAGATGCGGGTAAAAATGCTCGCGCTATGTTAATTGATATGAATGAAGGTACTTTCCTTGCCCATCCGGATAAAAGTTTAACGCTTAAGCCCATTACCAGCGTGCTAACAGATTTCTCTGAAGAGGAAATTAAGCGCGCGGCTGAAGAAGGTCGAATTGAAGAGACCATCATCAAAGGCAAAGAGAAGATGTATTACTTCAACAAAGTATCTGGTACGAATTGGATGTTCGCGATTGAAATGGATCGCGCAACCGAAGAAGCTGGCCATGCTATTTTGTTGCGTGACTTGTTGATTGCTGCGGTAATGATCACCATTGTGGTGATTCTCGCTGTTTCTTGGTTAGTTGGCTTCCTATTCCGTGATTTAAACCGTGTATCAGTTGCACTGGAAGAAATTGCATCTGGTGACGGCGATCTGACTCAACGCCTAGAACCACGCAGCGATGATGAAGTCGGTAAGTTGGCTGAAAACTTTAACCGCTTTGTAGGTAATATGCATACGATGGTAACCAAATTAAGCCATGTATCCACGGCGTTATCTGAGCAGGCTCGTACAACAGCACAGCAGGCTGAAGAGCGTAGTCAGCGTATTTCTTACCAGCAAGATGAAATCAACATGGTTGCAACAGCGGTGAATGAAATGGCCGCAGCAACGCAAGAGATCGCTGGTAATGCAGATAGCACTGCAAGCAACTCTGAAGAAGCGGTTCAAGCTTGTTCACATGGTTCTAATCAAGTCAAACAGACACAAGTTTCTATCCAGAACTTAGCACAAGAAGTTCAAGTCGCGACCAATGTTATCCAAGAGCTAGAAGCGCACGGTAACAGCATCAATACGATTCTATCGACCATTCAAGGTATTGCTGAGCAAACGAACTTACTTGCACTTAATGCGGCAATTGAAGCTGCTCGTGCGGGTGACCAAGGTCGTGGATTTGCGGTTGTGGCTGACGAAGTTCGTGTATTGAGCCAACGTACACATGCATCAACTCAAGAGATTCAAGAAACCATCGAGATGCTCCAAGGTACAACAGGGAAAGCCGTTGGTATCATGGGTGATAGTCGACGCTTAGCTGACACAAGTGTTGATGACGCGAACTCGGCAGCAGCAAGTCTGACGCAGATCCACACCGCAGTGGAACGTATCAATGATATGGCGACGCAAATCGCGTCTGCAGCAGAAGAGCAAGCATCGGTAACAACAGAAATAACTCGAAACTCGGAAGGTATCCGAGACGTGTCGAATGAGTTGTCGACAGAAGCTCACCAAGCCGCAGAGCAAGCCGCGCATCTTTCTGAGCTTTCTCATGAGCTAGAACAAGAGATCAAACGCTTTAAGTTGTAGTGGCGTGAATTGACCTAACAAAAAAGGAGCCGAAATGGCTCCTTTTTTTATTTTTATCACGTTGGTTCTATACCGGGTGTCACTACAACCACAATTCGCCGATGGGCTTATCATCGTTGTAATGATGGGCGATTTGCGCTTGTAGTAGCTCCGCAGTGGCAATCGCGTCCGTTAACGCGTGGTGAGGGGTATAATCTGGTAAGCCGTAGCGACGCCTCGACTGAGCAAGTCTCAAAGACTCGGGCTTTTTCCCTTTTAACCGTTCCCATAATGAACTTATACGTTTCTGCTGGATAGTTTCTTCGATATGAAGCGTATCTAACACGGGAAACTCAATCCCTTCACCAATACGTGCTTTGAGGGCGATATCGAGAAATTCTCGCTCGATACGGCGATAATGTACCACCACAATTTTGCCGCTTAAGCACGGTAGCAGCTCACTTAAAATATCCCCTAAGTCAGGAGCGTCAATGAGGTCGCTATGAGTAATGCCATGAATAATAACCGAATCCTCATCCAGCGTTCTTCGAGGTCGTACTTTCCAGTGACGCGAATCACGTAAGAAAATGCGTTTCAGGTTGAATGGAACCAAACCGATGGTAATGATGTCGTGTTTTTCTGGATTTAAACCAGTCGTTTCGAAATCTAAAGCGACGAACTCAATTTCGGAAATCGGTGTTTCTGGATCAGGCAGTTTATTGCTATAAAACGCGATTAAATTCTCATCTTTAGCAAGCTCAAGTTTTTGCTCAAACTTAGTCGGCCATTGAATTGTCGGCTTTTGAAAGAGCTTCTTAATCATGCAAACCTCACTTAAAATTCTTGTTAGCTTGATAACGGAACTTAAGGAAGTTCTGACCATTACTTAGAATCTGGAAAGCATCTTTTAGGTTTCGACGTTCAAATTCAGAGAGGTTTTCTGGTTCAATGTTGTTATCAGGTTCTATACCCAGCTCAACATCCGTTGCTTGGTGGCGAATGCGAACCATAGAAATAAATTCTAACGCGTCTTTTAAATCTTGAGCGCGGCCTTTTGGCAAAATGCCGGCGTCAATAATGTCATCAAGACGCTCGAACGAGTTTTGTGCTCGGGAGCCAACAGCTAGGGAGTGGACACGAATCAAATCGACCAAAGGAGCCGTGCCACGACGTTTGAGATTAATGGAGTTATTATGTCTGCCGTCTTTCTCCATCACAAAGTCTTTAAAGAAACCGAGAGGTGGGGTGCGGTTAAGAGCATTGCGAGCCAAACAAGCCAAAAATCGGTTGTTTTTACGTGCTCGGCGGACAATAAAGCTGGTTAACTGCTCAGCCCATTTTAAACGGCCATAAACGCCATATAAATCGAAAAAGATAGAAGCGTTGAGTAGTGCTTTCGGGTTTGGGTTGTCAATCCAATCAGCAAAACATTCTTCCCACTCGGAACGAGTCATACGCCACATTGGGTTTGTCGCCATAATATCGCCAGTACAATATTTGTATCCACAAGCATCTAGCCCATCACTGACGTATTTTGCTAATGCTTCAAAATATTTACCGTGCTTTTCTTCTTGATAAGTATCATCAAGGATGATGGCGTTGTCTTGGTCTGTGACCAACAGTTGCTCATCTCGTCCCATAGAGCCAAGGGCGAGGAAGCAGTATGGGATGGGAGGGGGACCAAGCGTTTCTTCGGCCATTTCCAATAAACGCTGTTTGAAGCTTCGTCCAATCACTGACATTGCACTGCCGACCATGTGAGAGTTGGCATCTTCATTGACCAGGCGCACAAAGCTACTGCTTACCTCTTCAGCAACCACGGCTAAATCTTCAATGGTTTGTTGTTGGAAAATGCTGCTCACCAATAACAATGAGTTTTGCGATTCGTAACGGACGATGTCCGTTGTTTCGATAATGCCAATCGGTAGTTGATTTTTGACCACCGGAAGGTGATGCACGTTGTAGCGCAACATGGTCAGCATCGCCTCATAGATGTAGGCATTGTGGTCGAGAGACATTACCTCGGTCGTCATCACACTTGACACGTCGTCTTGCGGTGATAGCCCTTCTGCCAACACGCGTGTACACAAATCACGGTCGGTAATAATACCTAGTACAGGCGACTGAGGGTCGTCTTCATCACGAACAAAGTCAGGTTCTACGATGAGCAGGGCAGATACGTTATCATTTGCCATTAATTGAGCGGCTTGTTGTATCGTTTGACCGCGATCGATGGTATGTACATCGCCAGTTAGCAATGTTTTCACTTTCGATGTGGTAAGGTCGTTCGCATCTTTGTTTTCTGAAATAGCAAGTCGTAAGCGTGCGCTGTTTTCTACTTCAACAAAGTCTGCGAATGAGTCAAAGGAATCGTAAATTTCTTGGAATACATCACCCGGGATACAATAGAGCAAAGAGTCTTCAATGGCTTTGACCGGAAAACGAACTTTGTTATTAGTTAGCATGCCCATCTGGCCAAATAGGTCACCTTCATCAAGACGGTTGTAGAGCTCCCCTTTACGTCGATAAACTTCTACAACACCGCTCCTTACCACATAAAGATCCTGAATATAATCACCAAAATGGATGATAGGTGTGTCTTGTCGGTAGTACGATATTTCGACGCTTTCAGTCACTTTGTTCAGTGTTTCTTCTGGGAGTTCATTGAACGGGGGGTACTTGGCGAGAAAGTTATATATCTCGAGAAGTTCTGCATCCATCAAGGTGCCTTTTGGTTCGCAAATAATAAAGCAATCTTAACTTAGTTTTAAAACAGAGTCTTATTCGATCCTTGTTTTTCATACTCAGTCGTAAGATTCTGACATACCGCACGGCAAGAAATCAGCATTTCAACTACTATGTAGACTCTCAAGTCTTAGCATCATATCGTGTTTAGATAGTTCTCATAAGTTTAGATAACTCTCATAAAAGGAAGTTGAATGGTGAGAAGTTTAGTGTTTGGGCTACTTTCAGTCTTACCTGTAGTGAGTAGCGCTTCAGCTGTAGATCAAGGTGAAAAATTTGGTTACGAGCACCTTCATCTTGATGTCGGTGCAGGCACCACGAACGAAGAATGGTTAGATAACTCTAACGCGACCACAGTTAATTTTGGCGGCAATTATTTGTTTACCAATAATTGGTTGTTTAATGTTGATTATTCGGCACAGTTTTTTCATCCGGATGATTTTACGCTCCGAATTGACCGTTTGTTAGTTGGTGGTGGGTATCGTCAAGGTATTACTCCGCTATTCGATATCTACGCTACATACGGGGTTGGTGCAATCAAAGCCAAAGCAACCAATGATAAAACAGATAATACGTTATCTTCCGATAGTGAACTGCTCCAGGCTGTTACTGTAGGTGTCAACTACTTGTTGAGTGAGAAGCTCATCGCAACGGCAGAAGTGGAAGTAAATCGAAGTGATATCGTCGACGAAAATAACGTCAAGATCGGGTTTAATTATCAGTGGCATGACGTTATCGGCAGTGGGCTTTTTTACCAATTTCGAGACACTGATTACAACGGCGAAAGCTCGGACTATATTAATGAAGTGGGTTTGAGTTTAAAGTTCATTTATTAAGTCATGATAAATAAAAAGGTCAGCACATGCTGACCTTTTGCTTCTTCTGATAATGGGTTTACGCCACTTAAAGAACTGCTGCAATCCCTTTACATAGTGGGCCCATATTTGATTTAGTCATGCCAGCAACGCTAATACGACCTGAGCCGACAATATAGATTGCGAATTCATCTTTAAGGAGGTTAACTTGTTCTTTTGATAACCCAGAGAACGAGAACATGCCATTTTGACGCTCAATAAAGCTAAAGTCTGCGTCTACGCCTTCTGACTTAAGTGTCGCAACAAATAGCTCACGCATCTCTTGAATACGATCACGCATCTCTGCGACTTCTGCTTCCCATTCTGCACGTAGTGCTGGGTTGTTTAGAATGTGAGTCACAACTGCGCTACCGTGCGCTGGTGGGTTAGAGTAGATAGAACGAATGATCGCTTTTACTTGTGAGAAAGCCGTTGTTGCCACTTCTTCTGACTCTGCTACAAGCGTAAATGCGCCGACACGCTCATTGTACAAACCGAAGTTCTTTGAGAATGAGCTCGCTACGAGGATCTCTTTATTGTACTTAGCAAAAATACGCAGACCTGCAGCGTCTTCTTCTACGCCTTTAGCGAAACCTTGGTATGCAAAATCGAACAGAGGTAGAAGGTTCTTCTCGGCTACCAACTTGGCCAGTGCTTCCCATTCTTCGGCAGTTGGGTCGATGCCTGTAGGGTTATGACAGCAGCCATGTAGAAGCACGATGTCGCCTTCCGTTGCCGCTTGTAAATCGCTTAGCATCGCATCAAAGTCTTTATCTTTGCTTTCTGCATTATAGTAGCTGTATTGTGCAGTTTCGATACCTGCCGCAGCGAATACGCCATTGTGGTTCGCCCATGTTGGGTTGCTGATCCAGATTTTTACGTCGCCAAGCTGACGTTTAATGAATTCACCAGCAACGCGTAGTGCGCCAGTACCACCGGGTGCTTGTGCTGTTTTTGCACGCTTTTCTGCAACAATGTCAGCATCCGAACCGAACAACAGTTTTTGCACGGCTAAACCGTATTCTGCTGTCCCTTCAATAGTGAGGTAAGATTTGGTTGTTTCAGTCTCGATGAGTGCTGCTTCAGCTTTTTTGACAGTCGTAAGAACTGGTGTTTCACCTTGCTCGTTTTTGTAAATTCCTACGCCAAGGTTAATTTTCTCAGCACGAGTATCTTTTTTAAACTCTTCAGTCAGGCCAAGAATAGGGTCAGCCGGAGCGGCAACTACTTTTTCAAACATAATCTTCATCCATGTTAATCGAAGGGGTCTGGTGATATTTATACCTTTCAGCCATATTCGTTACAACCGTTCATGAAAAGAAAACCTGAAAAAATTGCGATTTGAAACGAAAATCTAACATAATTAGAGTTTTGCTATGAAAACGTCAGCTAGGCAAGGAATAAAAAGGATATCTACACTGGCGCAGGTGATCTTTTGTGCATGTTTCTGGGCTTTAGTCGAGGGAGAGTAGTCAGACGTTCAAATATGCAATTTTGGCTAAGCGAATGTACTTATTTATTGACAAAAAATCTTAAAGTTTATAGTTGCTGCTCATTCTTTCGAATTCATACAATTTAGGGATTGGTGGCTTAGGGATACTGCCAGATACTCATTCATGCGATAGAACGAATTAAGTCACAACCCATCGGTTAATGTTAGTTAAGATTGAATTGAAGCGGCGCGTTAAAGGTCTAAAAAATTAAGCCCTCGTATATTTGAGGGCTTAATTACTTACCAGTGGTAGTTAATCGTTAATATTTCTTCAGTATCTCGATAATATCTTCTTTGCTTTCTGCAGAAATGATTGCATCAATATCCTCATCATTTTGGAATAGCTCAGATAAGGCCACAATGGTTTGAATGTGGCTATCCGAGTCCAATGCTGCAAGAGTTATCGAGAAATACACATCACCATTATCTTTCGACTCTAGGTCAACGCCATTTTTAAATACAGTGACTTGTAAACAAGCTTCATTAACACCATCCTCTGGACGAGCATGTGGCATGGCAATCTTAGGGGCTAGTACATAATACGCCCCGATTTCTTTGTGTTTACTTTTAATCGCCTCTAGGTAGCTTTTTTCAACTTTGCCTTGTTCAATTAATCTAGAGCAGGTGAGATCTAATGCTGCATCAACACTTAAATTTTCTTCTGTAGAAATAACAATGCTGTTATCGCCAATTAAATTAAAAATACTCATGAAACAATCCACCCAAGAATTAGCCCTACTACACCGAAGTCAAAGTCTGCAAACGTCGTTGCTTCAAGACCTAAGCCCCCAAGTACTGGTAACAACATCATTGGTAAAAACGAGATACACAGCCCTTGAGTAAAAGAACCTAAAATGGCACCACGTAGGCCACCCATGGCATTACCATATACACCTGCGGTGCCACCAACGAAGAAGTGAGGAACGACACCAGCCACGATAATGGTCAAATCCAGCGCCCCTTGTATTGCCATGGCAATAATACCGGCGGCAAAGGAAGATAAGAAACCAATCAGTACCGCATTGGGCGCAACAGGGAATACCATCGGACAATCCAAAGCAGGCTTTGCTCCTGGAACAAGCTTGTCAGAAATGCCTTTAAAGGCTGGCACAATTTCAGCAATCAACATCTTCACGCCTTGAAGTACAATGTACACACCTCCCGCAAACACCAAAGATTGCATAAACGTAAACACGACCCAGTTCTGACCTCCAGAGATAGACTCTACAAACTCACCGCCAGCAAAAATCGATGAGAATAAGAAGAATATCGCCATCGTAACGGCAACGGCTACTGGCGTATCTCGTAGAAACATCAAACTTTTCGGTACTTTCAGATCTTCGGTTGATTTCGATTTGTCACCAAACTTAGAGCCGATAAAAGCCGCAATGATGTATGAGAATGTAGAAAAGTGACCCATAGCGAGTTGATCAGTCTGCATAACCTTTTCAGTGTATTTCTGCACAAGTGCGGGCATGATAACCATCAAAGACCCTACAATGATTGACCCCGCCGCTACCAGTGCCGCACCTTTGACTTCTGCCGTTGACAGGATAACTGCAACGAGCATTGACATAAACATGGTGTGATGACCGGTTAAGAAGATAAATTTTAACGGAGTAAATCGCGCGAGAAGAATATTCACCATGAAAGCAAAGAACATGATAAGGGCCATTTCGTAGCCAAATGCTTCTTGTGCCAGTGCAACAATCGCTTCGTTGTTTGGAATAACACCACTGACACCAAACGCTTCAATAAATACAATAGAGAAATTATTTAGCGCACCGATTAGGGCTCCGGCACCAAAACCTAAAATAAGGAAGCCCATAACTGTTTTAACAGTGCCTTTCAGAATTGTTGAAACATCGGATTTTTGAGCAACCAAGCCTACAAATGCAATAAGGCCGACCATGATTGCGGGCTCTTTTAATATGCCCAGCATAAACTCAAAGAAATTCGCCATACTACTATTCCTTACACAAATTTTTGTAATTGCTCTTCAATTGACTCTTTATCAAAAATATTGGCTAGGCTCACAATATTCTGTTTACCCTGATCGGCTAATTGGCTTGCTACATCTGTGGCTGCAACCCATATATCAGCTTTGCTTGATGATGCGGAAGAAAGATCTTCATGATCAACTTCGACTTCTAGACCCATTTTTTTAGCAACTTCTTTAACTGCCATTTCCATCATTAATGAGGTACCAAGACCGTTACCGCATACAACCATTATTTTTTTCATAATATTATTTCCCTGTAGGGTGTAATTAAGAATATTGTCTTATTCTGTTATTGGACGAGAAAAGAATAGCTAAGACATGGTTGATTTGATGGGTTATTCGTCACAAAGTCAGATTGATCTTGTGACGCAGATCTTGTTTTTGGTGGTTTTTTAATTATTAAAAGTTTCTATTGAATTGAGTATTAAATAAAATATGCGGCTTAGAATTTGGATGGGGTAGGCGAGATAGTCATGTCGCTTAATGACTTTATAATTACTTACCGTAATCTGTAAGCATTTTTTTAAGTAGACTGTTGATGTCTTTGGTTTTCTTATTTCGCTTAGTCAGTGCGGTTAATGACGTAGGTGCTATAACAGCTTCATGAGTATCTTCTTCGGTATCAGTCCGTTCACGAAGTTTTTGTACCGAAGCCATTAACATGCGAACTTCTTTACCGAGACTGTCCTCGAGAACGACGATATTATCAGCCTCGACTTGAGTAATAGTAAGCAGCCCGTATTTAACTGATTCAACTTTTTCACCCACCATCAAGGATTGAGGTGGAACGGAGCGATCATAAACTTGACCACTACGAAGCTTTGCAGCAGTCGTTGCACGTATATTTCCTGTATTTTCAAAAGCTACAATGACGGTATGAGTATTGTAGTACTCTACAACAATGACGTAACCGTGTTTTCTTGTTTTAAATGATGCACCTACCTGCATATCATGCGGTGCGTCCATTTTTCTCATTAACATCAGGTGTTCCCAATACTACCTAGTGTTGCTTTGGCATATCGATAAATTAGCTTATTCCCCAAAGTATATACCTTCCTATGTTTTATAGGAACGATTAGGTTCATAGCCTATTATTTTAGTACAGCGTATGTAGCCCACAAGGGCGGTTGGCTTATTGTGAGTAATGGTGACTATTTAGAGAATGTAATTGTATCGTGACTATCTAAAGCTTTCTCGGAGTGCAGGTAGGAGGATAAGTGGGTATAAAAAACGGCAGTTTGTGTCTGTTTTTGTTTAGCGACAAAATTGTACCATTGACTACCGTTTCAGTTTTCGCATTTTTACGATGAACCTATTTTTTTAGTTCAATCTCTGACTCAACCGCGTTGGTTTCAATCTCCGGGTTAGAAGAAAGTTTATCGGTTGCCCAGTCATTCATATGTTTCAAAATCGCGGTTAATGCGTGCTTTTCTGTTGGTACTTCAGACTTCTTAAATTCAAGCTTTTGCTTGGGGTGTGAACCCGTCGCATCTTCTGCTACGTGTAGCCAATCTGGATGCCAGTAATAAGGCTGGCCTGAAGGTGAGCTCCAAGAATGTACGCCGTTGGATTCACCTTTGTATTTGAGGTCTTCTTCTTTATATTTCGTCATTTGTGTTTTCTCTCATAATTTATGAGTTGAGGTGTGCATCACCATTCCTATATAAATGTAACAAACGTGATAAGAATTAATGTGACAAATCTCAATTTATTTTGCAGGTAGCTCGCTCATGACGATACACACCTCTCACTCAGCAACATTTCGTCTCTGATTTTCTTACCACTTTTCGCCTTGATGTGGGCATTCGTTTTGACGTCCGTAGTCCAGCATTGACGGCAGTTTATTTGGGCGTGATGAGTTATTCGCCATTAATATGTTTAACAATAGCGGTTTTTGCGTGTTCTTCTGTCGCCGTTTCGCCATCGGGCACTTCTAGGTCGACTTTCTTGTGTTCACCTAATGCGTCTTCGGCAATATGCAACCAGTCAGGATGCCAATAATAAGGGGTTTTACTGCCAGGGTGGTTCCAGCTATGTACACCTTTGTGTGCGCCACGATATGAGAGGTCGTCCATTGTAAAAACTTTCATCGTTTCCTCCTGAAATAAAAGTCATACGACTGAAAGTATGGAACATAATGCCGCATTTTTGTATCGCGAATTGCTATCGATAACCTTGCTAAATTGATCGTTGCGATATCAGAATGCTGGTGCGAAGTATGCTAAGGTGCGTTCGCAAGTGAAAGAGGGATACATGAACCGATATCATCAATTGGCCGAATTGTTCAAAGCGCAGATTCAGAAGAATACATGGAGGGCAGGGGAAAAATTACCTTCTTTGCGTGTCACAAGTCGCAATTATTCAATTAGTACAGGTACTGTACTACAAGCCTATCAATTGTTAGAAGCACAAGGGTGGGTAATAGCAAGACCTCAGTCGGGTTATTATGTGACTGCAAAGCAGCAACGGGTCGAAAGTGCGAATGGTACTAACAATACGGCAGACACCAAACTGAATGATGAATTGTATGCTTTTTTAAAGCACCAAGCGACGCCTGATATGACTCATTTGGGCTCTGCCTTTCCTGAACCTTGTCTGTTCCCTCTTGAAGCGCTCAACCGCAATCTAGCCAGCTCGGGTCGTAAAATGGGACCGGATACGCTTTTAGATAACTTACCTCCAGGATTCGAAGCACTCAGGCGCTTAATTGCACAGCGCTATATTCAGCGCGGCAACTCTCTCACTCATGATGATGTTGTGATCACCTCTGGTGCATTGGAAGCCTTAAACCTTAGCTTACAAGCCGTCACTCAACCAGGAGATACGGTGGTAATCGAATCACCGACGTTTTATGGTGCTCTTCAGGCGGTTGAGCGGTTAGGTTTAAAGGTGATTGAAATACCTGTAGATGCGCAGTACGGACACTCATTAGATCATCTTGAACAAGCATTTTCTGAACATGATGTGCGCGCGTGTTGGCTGATGGTGAATTTTCATAACCCAACCGGGACCTCTTTATCTGAAGCAAAAAAAGAACAAGTGGTGCGCTTGGCAGAAAAATACGATGTCTACATTATTGAAGATGATGTGTACGCTGAATTGCATTTTGATATTGAGAAACCAACTTCTTTGAAAACTTATGATTCACAAGACCGCGTGCTTCATTGCGGTTCTTTTTCTAAGAACTTATGCCCGGGATATCGATTAGGGTGGGTTGTGAATAGACGCTTTAATGAGGCGGTGCAAAAACTTCAATTAATCTCGACGTTATCGGGGAGTGCGCCCATTCAACAGGGGGTTGCGCATTATCTGCAAAATGACAGCTATGACAATCATCTAAGAAAGTTGCGTAAGACGCTACAACAGCGGCAACAGGTATTCGCTGACATGGTCAAGAGGTACTTACCTAGGGAGGTCACATTTCATCTTCCTGATGGGGGCTATTTCTTATGGTTACAACTGCCCGTAGGTAAACGTAGTAAAGCCATTTATCAAGCATTACTCGGTGAGCAAGTGACGGTCGCGTACGGTCAGTTGTTCTCCATGGATGGACAATATGAGAACTGTTTAAGGTTAAACACTTCACTCCCTGTTGATCAAAAACTAGAAAGTGCAATCAAGAAGTTAGGTGATCTGCTTCGCTAAACCAACTGTTTAGCTTTTTTTCATTCCAATTGTATCAGAGTGATTTATTTGGGCCGTGCTTCAATCATCACTAGAATTTCTGATAGGGATGATGATGAAAAAACAGTTGGTTAAACATGAATTAAGGTTGATAGCCGTAGCTATCTTTAGCGCGTTTTTATTAGTTTTTGCTCACTTAATTTTAGCGAAGTCGTTTTCTCATAAGGTATGGACCGAATACACGGCGGCGGTGATTCCTTTTGTGATGCTTGCTTTGTGTATCGTTGGCGTGAAGTACGCAGTAAGAGCGGACTTGGAAGAGGAATAGTCGTAAAGAAGGTATTGCTTATTCGAGCTTATGTGAATGTCAAATAAAAGACCTCCACTTAGGAGGTCTTTTTGATTCTGTGTCACTGCGTAGAATTAGAAGTTTGCAGAGCGTGGAGTACGTGGGAACGGGATCACATCACGAACGTTGCCCATACCAGTCACGTAAGAGACTAGGCGCTCGAAGCCGAGACCGAAGCCAGCGTGCGGCACCGTCCCGTAACGACGTAGGTCGCGGTACCAGTTCATGTGTTCAGGGTCGACACCCATCTCACGCATGCGTGAATCAAGAACGTCTAGACGTTCTTCACGTTGAGAACCACCGATGATTTCGCCGATGCCTGGTGCTAAAACGTCCATCGCGGCGACCGTTTTGTCATCGTCATTCATTCGCATGTAGAACGCTTTGATGTCTTTCGGGTAGTTTTTCACGATTACTGGCGCTTTGAAGTGTTCTTCCGCAAGGTAACGCTCATGCTCAGAAGACATGTCGATACCCCATTCAACTGGGAACTCGAACTTGCGACCAGATTCAAGCAGGATTTGAATTGCATCTGTGTAATCGACTTGTGCGAAATCAGAAGAAACAAAATTCTCAAGACGAGTTAATGCTTCTTTGTCGATACGTTGTGCGAAGAACTCCAAATCATCACGACGCTCTTCAAGAACGGCCTTGAATACGTATTTCAGCATATCTTCAGCAAGTTTGGCTACGTCATCCAGATCAGCAAATGCAATTTCAGGCTCAACCATCCAGAATTCTGCTAGGTGGCGGCTTGTGTTTGAGTTTTCAGCACGGAAAGTCGGTCCAAATGTATAAACTTTGCTCAGTGCGCAAGCGTAAGCTTCTGCGTTGAGCTGTCCAGATACCGTTAGGAATGTCTCTTTACCAAAGAAATCTTCGTTGTAGTCCACTTTACCAGCGTCAGTGCGAGGTAGGTTTTCCATGTCTAGCGTAGAAACACGGAACATTTCACCAGCACCTTCTGCGTCTGATGCGGTGATCAGCGGAGCCGAAACCCAGAAATAACCCTGCTCGTGGTAGAAGCGGTGAATCGCTTGAGAAAGGCAGTTACGTACACGTGCTACCGCACCGATTACGTTTGTACGCGGGCGTAAATGCGCAACTTCACGTAGGTATTCGATAGAGTGACGTGTTTTTGCCATTGGGTAAGTTTCTGCGTCTTCAACCCAGCCTACAACCTTCACACCAGTGGCGGCCAGCTCGAAATCTTGACCTTTCGCAGGAGACTCTACAACCTTACCCGTTACTTCAACAGAGCAGCCAGTTGTTAGCTTAAGTACTTCGTCTTCGTAATTATTAAGATTACTTGGGACCACGGCCTGAATCGGGTCGAAACAAGAGCCGTCATATATGGCAAGGAAAGAGATTCCAGCTTTGGAATCACGACGTGAACGGATCCAGCCGCGAACAGTAACTTCACTGTCTACTGCTAGCTTACCGCGTAGTACGTCAGATACAGGCGCGTAAGTCATTTTTTTAATATTCTCCATTGAGGTAAAAATTCAACGCAATGCTTATTAAAGTGCTTGTCTCATAATAACTTTGTTTAAAAAACAAACTAAGCGCTGAGTTGGGTCGCATTTTACAGATTCAACCGAATATATTACCTGTCAAATCGTCAGCTTCAACCTTTATATTCATTTTGAAGGGGAGAATTTTTCTAATTATCCTCTCTTTGCTCTTTCGAAAGAGTAAATTGATTAAGTAATTGCTCCAACCGCTCTGAAAGGTGCTCTAAATCGACACTGATATCACGAGTATGGGATGCCGATTGCGATGTATCGTTAGCGTGTAATGTAATCACATCAACTTTCGTTTGGATACGTGTACCCACATCCGATGTTGTTTGCGCTTGGCTCTGGATATTTTCTGCATGCTTGAGCACTTGGTGCATTTCATCCACCATCTTATGCATTGTTGCTGAAAGAGCCTCGACATCAACAGAACGTTGGTGAGCAGACTGACAAACATGATCGACGGAAGAGAGCGATTCTTCACTGCCTTGTTGGAACTGTGCAATGATGTGCTCAATGTTGCTGGTGGCCTCGGCGGTGCGGGAAGCAAGCGTTCGTACTTCATCCGCAACCACTGCAAAGCCGCGACCTTGCTCACCCGCGCGTGCTGCTTCAATGGCAGCGTTCAAGGCGAGTAAGTTGGTTTGTTCTGCAATGCCTTTTATGAACCCAAGAATGGACGAAACCTCTTCCGTTCTCTGGTTGAGCGATGTGATTTTTTCGCGCACGCCATCAATATCGCTGACCAAATTCTTAATGTCCTCACTCACGCTGTGTGCCTGACTCGCACTGTATGTGGCGAGATCGACGGTGTGATTGACCAACGTCGTAGCATCGATCGTCGAGTTCTCAACGGCGGTTTGTTGCTGCAACATATCAGTGATATTGCTTTGCACTTCACTGGTTTCTAATTGTTGGTTATTCGCGGCTTTATCCGTTGACTGAGCCACATTCGTCAGTCGCCCAGCGGAGCCAGCAAGGGAATGGGAGGTGTCTTGCACACGCTCTAAGCTCTCAGAGACGGTGTCCATAAAAGAGTTGATTGCCATCGAGAGCTGGCCGGCCTCATCATTCTGCTGGTGGGTGAGTCGTTGTGAGAGGTCTTTAGTGTTGCTCACATTCGACATAAATTGAGACGTCTTTTGAATTGGGCGCACAATGATCTTACGAATTAATCCCATGGTGATAAGAAAACCGATAAAGGCAATAACAGCCATAATGCCCATCGCGAACATGGCCTGTTTATTGATCATTGAATTGACGTGGTTCATGTTGTATTCCAAGCGGATCGCGCCAAGCACTTTGCCTTCAGGCGCAACATGACAAGCAACGCAGTTAGTACCACGATAATTTTCGCTGGATTTCATTGGCAGTGCGACAACAAGCCCTTTTCCCCAATCGGCTGTGATGGGTTCAATGACTAGTTCGCCATTTAAGGCTCGTTGATCAATGTCATCAACAGGTTGTTGACTTGCTTTTCCTGGCCCATAGAGCGTGGTGACGGCCTCGGCACGCAACACTCGAACTTGCTCAATGCCTTCTTGGGCAAGTGCTTTTTGTCTGAGCGTTTCTTTCTGTGACATGGTCCCAGTGAGCATCATCATGTTCAGGCTATCAAAATAATTGCTGGCCTTATCATGAAGCTGTTCACTAAGAACATCCTTTATTAACGTTTTTTGTTGGTGGTATTGGTAAGCGGTGGAGGCGGCTAAAACGCAACTGAAGACAGCGATTAACGTGAGCAAGAGTTTAAAAGTGATAGTTGAGTGCATATTCTTATAAGTGTAATTGGAACGAACGGCGCAATCTTAATGCACATAAATGCATACTGCGAACAACCAAATGAATGATTGTGACTCCACTCATGTTGGGAATATGTAATTGTGATGTGAGTGCGGCGTAATCAAATGTTTGGCAGGCGACAAAAATACGGCAGTAGCCGGAAGCGATAATGATTAACATCAGAAACGGCCAAGAGCATGGACTATGTCTGTATTGGGTTGTACTTGTCTCTTGGAAGTGAATTCCTTAGTATGACGTGTTTTTTTAAGCCTGAGAATCAAGATGAAAACAGAATTGTACAAAGAGTTTATGTTTGAAGCGGCACACCACTTGCCACACGTGCCTGAAGGGCATAAATGCGGTCGTTTACATGGACATTCTTTTTTGGTTCGTCTTTATGTAGAAGGTGAGGTCGATCCACATACTGGTTGGGTTGTGGATTTCGCAGAAATCAAAGCGGCATTCAACCCAATTTATCATCGTCTGGACCATTATTACCTAAACGATATTGAAGGTCTGGAAAACCCGACCAGTGAAGTATTGGCAAAATGGATTTGGCAACAACTTAAGCCAAGTCTACCGCTGCTAAGTAAAGTCGAGATTAAAGAAACTTGTACAGCAGGGTGTATATACAAAGGCGAGTAAATTAAATTTATTATTAAGTTTTCGACACAAAGGCAAGCGATAAGTTTGCCTTTGTTTTATCGGTGATTTGTGAATGTTAGAGTATAAAAAAACCCGAGCATTGCTCGGGTTTTGTACGCTTTTAGCGTCAGTAACGTTATGAACTAAAAGTGATTAGCAGATAACTTTAATGGCGAGACCACCTTGAGAAGTCTCACGGTATTTCGCGTTCATATCTTTACCTGTCTCCAGCATGGTTTCGATAACCTTATCTAAAGAGACAGTAGGAGCAGAAGAACGACGTAGTGCCATACGAGTCGAGTTGATCGCTTTTACTGCTGCAATGCCGTTACGCTCAATACATGGCACCTGCACCTGACCTGCAACGGGGTCACAGGTTAAGCCAAGGTTGTGCTCCATTGCAATTTCTGCCGCCATACATACTTGCTCTGGGCTACCACCCATAAGTTCAGCAAGGCCAGCTGCTGCCATTGAACATGCCACGCCTACTTCGCCCTGACAGCCAACTTCCGCACCAGAGATAGACGCGTTACGCTTGTAAAGGCCGCCAATGGCACCAGAAGCTGCGAAGTAACGGATGTAGTCTTTCTCAGTTACGGTTTGGATAAACTTGTCATAGTAAGCCAGTACCGCTGGGATGATGCCACACGCACCGTTAGTTGGCGCAGTTACAACACGACCACCTGCTGCGTTTTCTTCGTTAACGGCAAAAGCAAACATGTTGACCCAGTCAACCACTGACATAGGGTCGTTAGTGGTTTTTTCTGAAGTAAGCAGTTGCTGACGAAGGGCTGCCGCACGGCGAGGTACGCGTAGTGGACCAGGCAAAATGCCTTCTTCGTTCATACCGCGATCCATACATTCGCGCATTGTGCGCCAGATGTTCGCGAAGTAAGTACGAGTCTCTTCATCAGAGTGGAGAGCTTGTTCATTCTTCATGGTTAGCGCGCTGATAGATAGGCCACTTTCGCGACATTGATTTACCAGCTCTTCAGCCATAGTGAATGGGTAAGGAACTTTAATTGGATTTTCAACTTCTTTTCCGAAGTTCTCCTCATCAACGATGAAACCACCGCCGATAGAGTAGTAGGTTTTCGAGTACGCTTTTTCGTCTTCAATCCATGCATGGATCTGCATGCCATTTTCGTGCAGATCCAAGTTGGTTTTATGAAAGTTCATACCACCTTCACGTGGGAACGATACTGTATGACAGTGCATGCCAACAGGAAGGCGTTCAGTTTCTTCTACACGAGCCATAAAGCCCGGGATAGAGTCGATATCTACTTTCTCAGGGGAGTTGCCTGCAAGACCCATGATGATCGCGATATCTGTGTGGTGACCTTTCCCTGTCAGTGATAGTGATCCATAAACGTCAACGGTGATTTTAGTGATGTCGCGCAGTTTTCCCATTGCACGAAGGTCATCAATAAACTCTTTGCCCGCTTTCATTGGGCCTACAGTGTGTGAGCTTGAAGGTCCAACACCGATTTTATAGATATCAAAAACACTAATCATATCGATTACCTCAGAAGAAAGCCTCCCAAGGGGAGTTGGGAGGCTTAATTTTATCGTTATATTTTTGGATTAATCATGCCCAGTGGAGCGGAATGATTAAAGAGCGCCGTAGATTACAGAAGTAATCGCCGCAAAACCACAGATTGCTGTGAAAATTTGCACAGGTGCTGAAGTTTTGAACTTCGCCATCGCTGGCACTTTTTGCATCGCGAAAACAGGCATCAAGAATAGGATTGCCGCAATCATTGGCGCGCCCATTGTTTCAATCATACCTAGGATGCTTGGGTTAACGATAGCCACAACCCAAGTTGTGATTACGATGAAGATAAGCGACATTTTTTCAATTTTGCTTACCGATGAGTTTGAGCGAGATTTGACCAGACCGACTAGACCTTCATGAGCACCTAAGAAGTGGCCGAAGTAGCTAGAAGTAATTGCTGCGAAGGCAACCAGTGGACCCAAGTAAGAGATCAGTGGTGATTCGTGAACGTTCGCTAGGTAAGAAAGAACAGAGATATTTTGATCTTGTGCTGTTGCTAGTTGCTCTGGAGAAAGAGAAAGTACAACAGAGAATACGAAAAACATCACGAAGCCCATTAGCATCATCGCTGCGCCGCCAGTGATAGCGTCTGTTTTCTTAACTGCACCGTCACCGTATACACGACGTTGTTCTTTAGAGAACTGCGAGACAATAGGGCTGTGGTTGAAAGAGAACACGATAACAGGGATTGCTAACCAAATGATAGCAGGCATTGCACTCCAGTCTGGTGATACATCTACCATTGAAGTGTTCCAGCCAGGGATAAGGTAAATAGACAGGGCCAGTAGGATGAATACGAGAGGGTAAACCATTGCTGATGTTGCTTTCAGCATCAGTTCTTTACCAAATACTACACCCGCTGTCATTGCCGTGATAAGTGCACCTGACAGTAGCCAGCGAGGAATGGACTCCATTCCAATTTGGTTAACTAGAAACGAGTCAACCGTGTTTGTAATACCAACACCGTAGATAAGTACGATTGGGTAGATAGCAAAGAAGTAAGCGAAAGTAATAAGGTTGGCGCCAGTCTTACCAAAGTGCTCTTCTACAGTGTCAGTGATGTCCGCGTCAGGCTTTTTTGCTGAAAGAACGAAGCGAGCGAGAGATTTGTGTGCGAACCAAGTCATTGGTGCAGCGATTAGGGCTAGGATTACTAATGGCCAAAAACCACCCGCACCCGCTTTAATAGGAAGGAACAGTACACCTGCACCTACTGCCGTGCCGAATAATGACAGACACCAGGTGAAGTCTTTGTAAGAAAACTTACTAGGTGATTGTGCGGTCGAAACCGCAGAAGTAGTTGTATTCATTTTTGAGTTACTCGTTTTGGGAACAGGAAATAATTCGAGAGCGATTTTGCAAGATTTTACACTATGAAAATTAGATCTGAATCATGTATTGCTCGCGCTTATTGAATGATTTATCAAAAATCTGGTTTTTATCACGAAAATGATGTGCTACTCGTGATTTCTGCTAATGAATGAGATTAGAAAAACTTATCAATAGGTGAGATTGTGTAAATTTATTTCACTGCAAACGATTGCGATTGAAGTTGAAAATTAAACTAATGTGAATGAATTTTTATGAAGTAACATTCTAATAATATTGATGCACATAATGTTCAACTCAATAAAAGCATCAATATGAAGGATTGTTCAGTGAGAAATGATGTGTTTTTGCATGGATTCGATGATTTGAGCCGTCATGCCCCAGATGAAATGCTGTCGATATGGGATGGCAAATATACGATGGTTGCTTCTTTTTAGTTCAAATTGGGTGCTATACAGCTTTTTCGGATTTAAAATATGGTCTGCAGGCACCTCAAAAACAGACTCCACCTCGTTTGGGTCAATATGCGTTTTATAGTCGGGGAAAATAAAGGCTAAAAATGGTGTCACATTAAATTGGCTAATCGTTGGCAGTGTTGGAAGCTGACCAAATACGTGAATGTGTTCATCCTCGATACCAATCTCTTCTTTCGTCTCTCTTAACGCAGTATTCATCAAGTGGATATCTTCGGCTTCAAACTTTCCACCGGGAAAGCTAATTTGTCCTGGATGATGGCGTAAGTGCGTCGCTCTTTTGGTCAAAATTACTTGTAAACCTTCAGGGCGCTCTACAAAACCAATGAGAACCGCCGCATTTCGTAGCGGTTTTTCTTTCATAAACTTCAAGCGGGCAAGGGATTCTTGGTGATAGCCCGTTGGAAGGCGCAATTGAAAATTCTGTAATAACCTTGTTTTATCAATAATCAAACTGAACCCTTACTTATCTCATCCATCCCATATTATATACCTCACACGATGAAACATGCGTGAACACCAAGAGAGTTAGTGGGCTCGGTAGTGATGGTCATAAAGGTTTGAGTAAACGGGCCGTGAATGTCAGTCAGGTTTCCCATACCTTTGGCCCAGAGCATATACAACAATAAACCTGTCCAATTTATTGTGGCACACTCTAATCCGCTAAGTTGTGCTATAGCAATGCAGGAAGAATTTTGGACAACTTATCCAATGTCTCTTGGTATTCCGCGGCGCAATCACTATCTGCGACCACACCGCCACCCGCCCACGCATACAAGGTGTTATTTTCAGCCACGAGTGTGCGAATTGTGATACTGGTATCCATACGGCCATGTCGAGAAATATAACCGATACTGCCACAGTAAGCACTGCGGCGATGCGGCTCTAGTTCTTCGATGATCTGCATGGCGCGAACTTTTGGCGCTCCCGTGATCGAGCCGCCAGGGAAGCAGGCTCGCAACAAGTCCGCAGGGGCGTATTGCTTATCTAAATCCGCGCGAATAGTACTCACTAAATGATGAACGGCAGGAAAGCTTTCAATATCAAACAGCTTTGGAACATGCACACTCCCCGATGATGCCACACGGCCAATGTCGTTACGCAATAGGTCTACAATCATCAGGTTTTCTGCTTGATCTTTCTCTGCGGTTTGCAAGTCTAACGCATTGATTTTGTCTTGTTCTGGATCGGCGTTACGCGGGCGAGTGCCTTTAATTGGTTTGGTTTCTATCACGCGATCTTTGAGTTCCAAAAAGCGCTCTGGTGAAATGCTTAAAATTGACGATTCTGGCATGCGAATAAACGCAGAAAAAGGCGCTTGGTTGGCAGATTCGAGCTTCAAATAGGCTTGCCATTCACTGCCTGTATAAGGGGCATTAAAGCGTTGTGCTAAGTTGATTTGGTAGCAATCGCCACTGAGCAAATACTCTTGAACCTTATCGAAGCGAGACGAGTAAGCTTCTTGCGTCATATTGGAGTGCCACTCTCCCGCTAAAGTGAAGTCACTGGTTTGCTCAGCTTCTTGTTCGCTTAACCACTGCCAAGCTTGCTCGATATTCTGACCGACTAGGCAGGCTTTTTTGAGATGGTGGTCAATAACGACGGCCCACTCATACAGACCTACTGCCATATCTGGCGTGTTGAGATCTTTTTCGGCCAGTTCTAGCATCGTTTCTACGCGCCGACCTAAATCGTAACTAAAGTAACCGAGCGCGCCGCCAACAAAAGGCAAATCCCATTCATGGCTGATTTCAACATGGGGTAACCACTGTTGTTGTAACTGCTGCAGAAGAGCAAAAGGGTCATCATAAGAGACCACCTCATCGAATGGCGTTATGATTTGCGTGCTTTTCGAAGTGGTTTCTAACGTGACGATTGGGTTAGCAACGAGCACATCAAAACGGCTATCAATATGGTTTTTTGACGCAGAGCGCAGCAACATTGCCCAAGGCTTGTGTTGAATACATGAAAAAAGGTAAAGAGCAAGATCGGGTGCGTAATCTAACGCTTTAAAATCAATGAATTGGTTGTCTATGTTGTTCATTTGTGTAATTTGTGACAAAGAGATCGTTCACTGAATGGCATGTCATGGTCGGCAAGAGTATCATATTCCCCTGTATAGCCAAACTCCCTCTATACAAAGGGGTCAGAGAGGGTTTTAACTATACGAGCAGGCAACTTCAATGTTTCGTGTGTCGATATCAGCCGTTCGACAATTGTTTATAAAAAACGAAGCTCACTCAAAAGAGCAATAAGCTCAACAAACACGATTGAAGCCAAGCCAATAATGGAAGCATAACGATAACGAGGCATGTAATGACGGTAATACGCAAGCAGGATGTGATCAGCAGTGTCGCTGATGCGCTACAGTATATTTCTTACTACCACCCGCTAGACTTTGTTCAAGCCCTTGAAAAAGCCTACCACCGCGAAGAGAGCCAAGCCGCGAAAGATGCGATTGCACAAATCTTAATCAATTCGCGTATGTCGGCCGAAGGCCATCGACCAATTTGTCAAGATACCGGTATCGTGACTTGTTTTGTCAATATTGGTATGGGCGTGCAGTGGGACTCAACGGACATGACGGTTCAGCAAATGGTAGATGAAGGGGTTCGACAAGCTTATACGAACCCAGATAACCCATTGCGTGCGTCAGTACTTATGGATCCGGCTGGTAAACGTATAAATACCAAAGACAACACGCCAGCTGTCGTACACATCAATATGGTTCCTGGCGATAAAGTTGAAATTCAGATCGCGGCCAAAGGTGGCGGCTCTGAAAACAAAACCAAGATGGTAATGCTAAACCCATCTGACGACATTGCTGAATGGGTAGAAAAAACGCTACCAGCCATGGGCGCGGGTTGGTGTCCACCAGGCATGCTTGGCATTGGTATCGGCGGTACGGCTGAAAAAGCAGCGGTACTGGCAAAAGAATCGCTAATGGAACACATCGATATTCAAGAGCTTATCGATCGTGGCCCACAAAACGCAGAGGAAGAACTTCGTCTGGATATCTTCAACCGCGTGAACAAGCTTGGGATCGGCGCGCAAGGCCTTGGCGGTTTGACGACCGTTGTTGATGTGAAGATCAAAACCGCGCCAACGCATGCGGCTTCTAAGCCTGTTTGTTTGATCCCGAACTGTGCGGCGACTCGTCACGTACACTTCACGCTTGACGGCAGCGGCCCAGCAGAGCTAACGCCACCTAAACTAGACGATTGGCCAGACATCACTTGGGAAGCGGGCGAAAATACGCGTCGCGTTAACCTTGATACGGTAACGAAAGAAGAGGTACAAGAGTGGAAGACAGGCGAAACCGTTCTTCTATCTGGTAAAATCCTGACCGGCCGTGATGCTGCGCATAAACGGATTCAAGGTATGTTAGAAAGTGGCGAAGGCCTACCAGAAGGGGTCGACCTCAACGGTAAATTTATTTATTACGTAGGCCCAGTTGATGCCGTAGGTGACGAAGTTGTCGGTCCGGCAGGTCCAACAACCTCAACACGTATGGATAAGTTCACTGATATGATGTTAGAACAAACCGGCATTATGGGGATGATTGGTAAAGCAGAGCGTGGTCCTGCGACCGTAGAGTCGATTAAAAACCACAAAGCGGTTTATTTAATGGCCGTAGGCGGTGCGGCGTACCTTGTGTCAAAAGCAATTAAGAAATCTCGTGTTGTTGCGTTTGAAGATTTAGGCATGGAAGCGATCTACGAATTTGAAGTCGAAGATATGCCAGTCACGGTTGCGGTAGACTCGAATGGTGTGAATGCCCACCAAGTCGGTCCAGATACTTGGAAAGTGAAAATTCAGGAAATGGAAGCGTAAAGGAAACAGTAATCTTGCAGTGCTCAATAGAGAGAGTGTGACAAAGTGCTGATTTAAATCGCAAACAATTGGGAAAAGTGCAGCGAAAACTGCACTTTTTGTCTATATAATTAGGTATAGCAATTCAATGTTATGCAAACAATAATTAGGAGACCGCATGCCTCGTTTTATTCAGATTCTACAAATTATTCTTGCTGTAGTGGTAGGCGGCTTTGTTGGCTACGACTTAATTCTTCACGGTATCAGTATCTTTAATGGTAAATATGTCACCATCACCTGTGCATTATGGCTGATGCTGGAAATTGCCCTATTTGTTATCTATAAACTGATCGAGAATGATTAAACCATATTGGGCCTATAACTTGCTTTGCCGTATGTGTCGTGACGGTATGGGAAGTAAAGCGATAAAAGATCAAAAGTTTAAGCCTCTGAAGTTTTCAGGGGCTTTTTCTATTTTTGGCCATTTGAGCGTGAATACTTTGTTCATCTTTAATTAAGGTATATAAAGTTAAACTCATACAGGTTGAATGTTTATAGCTACACAAAGTGGATGAGATAAAGAACAGCAATGAAAAGAATTAAGAAAGAAGTGAATGACTTTATCAACAGAGGTATGGACTCTAACGTCCGAGTCGCAGTGACAGGGCTTTCTCGCGCGGGTAAAACGGCGTTTATTACTTCACTTGTTAATCAGCTGCTCCACACGGCCACCCACGATAATTTGCCTTTGTTGACAGCGGCAAGAGACAAGCGTCTTATTGGGGCGAAACGAGAGCCACAAGCCAATATGATGGTCCCCCGTTTTGCCTATGATGAAGCCATGAGCCAGATACATGCTACCCCTCCTCAATGGCCAGTACCAACGCGCGATGTAAGCGAGATTCGCTTAGCGCTGAAATATAAACCAAACAAAGCCACCAAAAAGCTATTGAGTAAAACGGCAGTTTTGAACGTCGATATCATCGATTATCCTGGAGAGTGGCTGCTTGATTTACCGTTACTGGGTATGGATTTCGCGACATGGTCGCAAACTCAATTTGACGCACTTAAAGGGCAGCGTGGCGAGTTAGCGCAAGCGTGGCTCGCCGAATTGGACCATGTAGATCTCTCTGCCGACGTGAACGAAAAGCAGTTAGAGAAGGTGGCACATTGCTACACAGAATATCTTCATGCATGTAAAGACGCAGGGCTACACTGGGTGCAACCAGGGCGATTTGTCCTGCCGGGTGAACTTGCAGGTGCGCCCGTGCTGCAATTCTTTCCGTGTCGATATGACTCAGAAACCAAGCCAGTGAAAGGCAGCAACTTGGCGATGCTAGAAGCGCGCTTTCATGAATATCAGCAGAAAGTCGTGAAGGCGTTCTACAAGCATCACTTTGCGACATTCGATCGCCAGATTGTACTGGTAGATTGTTTGCAGCCGCTCAATGCCGGTGATGAAGCGTTTTACGATATGCGCCAAGCACTCGAACAAATCATGCGTAGTTTCCGTTATGGTCGCAGCAGCTTTTTGCGTCGTTTGTTCTCACCAAAGATAGACAAAATACTTTTCGCGGCAACAAAAGCCGATCACATTACGCCTGACCAGCATCCCAACTTGGTGTCTTTACTGCAACAAATGGTGCATCCGGCGTGGCAAACAGCGGCTTACGAGAATATTGAGATGAGCTGCATGAGCATCGCTTCTATTCAGGCAACCACAACAGGTTTTATTGCGTCTGGAGATCAAACCATTCCAGCGTTACAAGGGGTCACATTAGATGGTGAACCAATGACGATGTTCCCAGGAGATGTGCCTAAAAAGCTTCCTAATGCAGCTTACTGGCAAAACAGTGGTTTTGATTTTACGTCGTTCCGCCCGATGCCTTCGACAAATGATGAGCCAGTGAAACACATTCGCTTGGATAAAGCGCTGGATTACCTGATTGGAGACAAGTTGGCATGAGTGAATTGAAGAAAAAACAAGTTTTCTCTGAAAAGGCATTAGAAAAAGAGGTGCAATCAGACGATCTAGAGTTAACCGCACAGAAGGCCTTTGGTCGAAATGAAGCCTTTGTGCCAGTTGAAATGAAAGAAGAGCAAGCAGAAACCGGAGCAGAACGCCAACTTGAGCATGTGATCCGTCCAAAATCAGGACGAAAATGGTTCACAACAGGAATATTTAGCGCTTTTGCAGGTTTGCTAGGGTGGCAGGCGGTGAACTCCGTTGTTACAGCGATACAAAACTCTGATTGGTTAGCGTTAGGTTGGGCTGGGTTTATCACAGGGATCGCTTCTTTGGGCTTAGCCGCAATAGGTAAAGAATTGTGGAAACTGAGAAAACTAAGAAATCATTTTAGTATCCAAGAAGAAGGTGAACTTCTCGTGCAGAGCGAGAGTGTCGGCAAAGGTAAAGCGTTTTGCGAGAAAGTGGCCGAACAAAGTGGCGTACTGGCAGAAAATCCAGGTTTTGATCGATGGAAGAACAGCATCAATCCGGCGCACAGTGACGCAGAAATTCTCGACATGTATGACGCAATGGTCGTCAGCCAACAAGACAAGCTAGCGACGCAGATCGTGTCTCAGCACGCCACTGAGTCTGCGGCTTTAGTGGCAGTCAGCCCACTGGCGGCCGCCGATATGCTGTTGGTGGCGTGGCGCAACTTTAAAATGATCGATAATCTTTCCAAAGTGTATGGCGTTGAGTTGGGCTATGCCTCGCGGATTAAGTTATTGCGAGCGGTATTCGTTAACATGGCCGCCGCGGGGGCCAGTGAATTAGCCATAGATGCAGGCATGGACTTAATGTCGATGGATTTGGCGGGGAAAGTATCAGCAAGAGCAGGGCAGGGACTTGGTGTCGGGATTCTTACCGCTCGATTAGGTCTAAAAGCCATGACATTACTTCGTCCTTTACCTTGGTACCCGCAGCGTCAAGTAAAACTCGGGATGATTCGCAAAGCCGTAGCGGCGAAAGTTGCATCAATTACGATGAAACCGTAACGAATATCACCTTTGATAGGTAGGATTGCTTGACGCCATACCAAGCATGGTAGAAACTACTGTCAACTTTTCCTGACAGTTGCGAATTGGGATATTTTCAGTGCGTCTTGAAGTCTTATGTGAAGATCGACTCGGCTTAACCCGAGAATTACTCGATATTTTAGCGTCAAAAAGTATCGATTTACGTGGTATCGAAATCGACATCAGCGGCATTATCTATCTAAATTGCCCAGATATTGACTTTGATACGTTCAGTGAATTGATGGCTGAAATCCGCCGTATACCGGGGGTGAAAGACGTACGTAAAATCCAGTTTATGCCGATGGAGCGCCACAACACTGAGCTGCTCTCATTGGTAGACAATTTGCCTGATCCGGTTTTTGCCATTGATCTTAGAGGCGCCGTTGATATGGCAAACATGTCTGCCTTGTCACTACTTGGGCTTCACAAGCAAGAAGTGATTGGCACTCCAATTGGTACCTTATTACCAAGCGTACGTTTTTCTCGTTGGACGGAAGGCGTTAATGGTCGTACACGAGAAAATCTCGTTATTGATGGCTTAGATTATATTCTTGAGCTTATGCCTGTTTATATCCGAGATGAGGCACAAAACTCGACCTTAGCCAGTACTCTTATGACGATTCGTTCTAATCAACAAGTCGCCAAAATTGAAGAAGCGCTACCACTGCACAACCCACTTGGTTTTGAACATTTTGTTGGGTTGTCCAATCGCCATAAAGCATTAATGAACCAAGCCAAAAAGTTGTCCGTACTTGATCAACCGCTATTGATTGAAGGGGAGACTGGCACTGGTAAAGAAATGCTAGCTAAAGCGTGTCATAGCCGCTCAAGTCGTGCGAGCAAACCGTTCTTAGTATTAAGCTGCGCTTCAATGCCGGACGATGTCGCGGAAACAGAACTATTCGGCCATGCTCCGGGGTCATTCAATCATGAGCAAGGGCACAAAGGGATTTTCGAACAAGCGAACGGTGGCACGGTATTTCTTGATGAAATTGGTGAGATGAGTTCACACCTGCAAATTAAGCTTCTTCGTTTTCTCCAAGATGGTAACTTCCGCCGTGTGGGCGCAGAAGACGAGATGCACGCCGATGTCCGCATTATCGCTTCAACCAAACATAACTTGGCTGAATTATCTGAAGCAGGCTTGTTTCGAGAAGATTTATACTACCGTTTAAATGTGTTGACGTTAAGCATCCCAGCTTTACGCAAGCGCTCAAACGACGTCGTGCCATTACTGGATTTATTTGTGGCTAAGCATGCTCAGCAACTTGGTATCGATAAACCTGAGTTTGATGAAGGGTTAGTGGATGCGTTAGCTAATTATCAATGGCCTGGAAATATGCGCCAGCTCGACAATATGGTACTGCGCGCGTTGACTGAAATGGATGGCGATTTGTTAAAAGCTGAACACTTTAATTTACCACAGCCGCAGACAGTAGGTGGCGGCAACATCACTCTCAACATCGACGGCTCTCTGGATGAGATAATGAGTGACTACGAATCCCAGATATTGGAACGTTTATATCAGTCATTCCCCTCAAGCCGAAAGTTGGCCAAACGTTTGAATGTCTCGCACACTTCTATCGCCAATAAACTGCGTGATTATGGGATTCGCAAGAATTAAATCGAGTCAGATGGTAAACGGGGATTGTCATTTGTAATGGAAGATAAAAGCTCATCCATCGCCGTTCATAAGCAGGACGGCGACTTACTTCTGCGTACTGCTGAGATTGGCGACGCCGACATGATTGCCGAGTATTTCCAAATTAACCGAGAGCACTTAAAACCATTTGAACCAGCTCGTGATGACGTGTTTTACTCTGTCAATGGTTGGCTAAAAAGGCTCATTAAACTTAACGAGTTGCACCGTATGGGGCTTGGTTATTATTGTTTGTTGATCAATGCAAACTCAGGTGAGATGTTAGGTACGATCTCGCTTAGCAGTCTGAGTCGATTCCCATTTTATTCGTGCAACGTTGGCTACTCCTTGGCAGAAAAAGCACAAGGCCATGGCTATATGCGCCGCGGTTTAAAAATGGCTTGCGAATATATGTTTGATGTCCAAAAGCTACATCGCATCCAAGCGGGCTATATGCCGCATAACAAACGAAGTGAGGCGGTGTTAGAGCACGTTGGTTTTAGTAAAGAAGGTTACGCAAAAGACTACCTTTTGATCAATGGGAAATGGCAAGACCATGTGTTAGCGTCATTAACTAATCCAAGTTGGCAACAAGAGAAACATTAGTATGGGATGGTTAGAAAAGCCGCAGAAGCTTTGTTTGGCAAGCTTGCAGAGAACCAGACCAACAACTATTCGCGCTATAACATGAATTTGAAGTTGCAGAGTGTGATGACGCAGAAGATGCTCAAGCACTCGAACGGTTGATTCCAGTGCTCTTGAACGATCATAATGATGGTCAACGTTGGAAAGCGCATGGTGTCACTCGTGAACAAGTGCTTACTATTAATAAATGAATTGAAGTTGGCGTTGTTCCCTTATGGAACAAAGCCAAAAATTGATTGAAAATGCCACTATAAAAGGTTGGCTGAAGTCGTAATAAAGGAGACTGAATGTCTTATTTGCCTTTGGACGAATACCAAAGAAAATGGATTTTTACTCACCAGTCAATGCCGGTGCCAAAAGAAGACTTAGCGTTAATAAAACCAATGAGCCAAGCGCGATCAGCTCAGTTTTGGAAAGAGAATATTAGTGCCCAAAGTCCAGATATGGATCACTTAAGCTCCCAAGATTGGCCTATGAATGAGCCTAATTGGTCAAAAACGGTCGATTGGATGGCGGTATGGGAATCGGATGAGCCAGAAATGCCACAAGAAGTAGAAGTTCATATTGATTGGCAAGATGATGTGACCGTGTACTTTTGCTATGAGAAGTACAATGTAATCGAAACAAAATGGTCGATTTTTAAAAAGCATTGGAAAAACTTTCTCTTTTATGACGATGGTCCGATATTAATTGGACGCCGTCGCTCACAAGCGCTTTGGTTTGATTCAAAAGGCAATGTGAAACTCGGTGTCCGTCAATAAGTTATTTTTTACCAAAGCCACCCTCTGAGGTGGCTTTGTTTTGCCTAAAGACTCGATAGTGGGCTTAACACACCGCCTGCACCTCGTTCGATGACGTGCGTGTAGATCTGTGTTGTCTTAACATCGGTATGTCCTAACTGTTCCTGAACGGTCCTAATGTCAGCCCCAGATTCTAATAAGTGGGTTGCAAAGCTATGCCGTAGTGTATGGCAAGTCACAACTTTCTCAATTCCAGCATCTTGTGCAGAACGCTTTACCGCTCTTTGTATCGCACTTTCATTGATATGGTGTCGTCTTAGTTCTCCAGTTTCTCGATCAATACTTAACTTGGCTGACGGGAACAAAAAATGCCAGTTAAAATCCAACTCTGCTTTTGGGTATTTGCGTCTTAATCCTTCAGAAATATAGACCCCCGCGTATCCTGGCATGTGCCGATCTTTAAAATAATAATTTCTCGCGAGACTTACTTGCGCTTTAAGTGGCTCGTGCAGTTCTTTTGCTAACGTGACCGTTCGGTTTTTTCCTCCTTTTCCTTGCCATACACGAATAGCGCCATAGTCATAATCAATGTCTTGAACTCTTAACCTCAAACATTCCATCACTCGAAGGCCTGAACCATAAAGTAATTGAGTGTGTAGCTTATATTTCGGATCCATATGCTGAACGAACCTTCTGACTTCTTCGCGTGTTAGTACAACAGGTAGTTTCTTCTCAGTTAGTGACTTTTGAAACCTCATATCAAGGGATAAAGGGGTTTGAAAGTAGTCTCTGTATAAGAAAGAGATTGAATTAAGTGCCAAAGCTTGCGTTTTTACTGCGACTTTTTCTTTAACAGCTAGATGGCTAAGAAATTGAACAACATCGTCTTCAGCTAATGTGGAAGGATGTGCAAGCTGGTGGAAAGCTATGAAGCGCTTTATCCAAAATAAGTAGCTATCAATTGTTTTGTTGGCATAGTGACGGGTAATCATATGTTCTTTAACACTCAATAAAAACTGACTTTTCATTGTTATCTTTACCTGTTTATTTATACAGTTTTGATAATTTATCACTCTTCTCAAAATTAACGTTCTTTTAGCCGTCTAATTGCGCGCTCGAACACACATATCCATACTATTTTTCTATTTGTTTCATGTAGGTAAGTGCTAACATTCATATTTATTTTGTCGAGAAAGAGGGCGGTAGCTTGCTTGAAAGGCGGCAAATAGCCGTATAGAAAGCGTTATACCACTTCGGAGATAAAATGCGTGAGCAATTAAAAAATCTGACAGAGAATGACTACTGGGTTTATGGTGTAACTGAATCCGACTTCAATCATGCAGTATCAATTGTGCGTGAAATGATAGAAGCGCGAAATCATCAGTATGAATCTGAAGCCGCAAGGGTTCGTAGTGAAAGCTCTGAAATTGCGGATGATATTCTTGATGATGTTGCTTACTATCGTTATACCGATAATCAGTATCTTTGGCAGTTTGCTCTCTGGAGGCTTCAGGGATTAATTGAAGCAGTTATCACTTATCAGCTTGTAGATAAAAATGCCAAGAAGCTGTTCGGGCTTAAGTCAAAACTAGAAGCTTTAGTTAACAGTGGCTATCAAATCGAGCAACATGAGATCGACGAGTTGCTACTTTGGGCAAACCTAAGGAACGCAATTTCTCATGCTCCCCCGGAACAGTTTCGACCTATTCCATTATGTGAAGACGATATTGTTGAATACCAGATGTTTGTAAAAAGGCTGTTTGTGAGATGGCATTCAGTGAAAAACGTTGAGACAGTGGTATAACAAACTGTTCAAGAGGGATTCGCAACGCGTGGCATTTTCACTATGCGTTAGTTTTAGTGTTTAAGGTGGTATGCGGCGGCTTCAATATTGCGTTGCTCACCCCTTAACAGGGCGTTATATGCTTTCAAAATCTTTGAGCAAAAGGGAGTTTAAAATGATTTTAAATCACGTCTCAGTTGGTGTTTCAAATGTGGTATCTGCCGTGGGTTTTTACGACTCAATTCTATCCGCGTTGTTCATAAAACGCTCTCATTACATCGAAAATGTAGCGGCTGCCTACGGGGAAAACTTTGAGTTTTGGGTCGGTTGTCCATGTGAAAATATTGCATCTTCGGGGAATGGTACTCACATTGCTTTCAATGCGCCGAATCAAGATGCCGTTGATCAGTTTTATGCTACTGCATTGGAGCTTGGTGGTTCGTGTGCAGGCAAGCCAGGTTTGCGTCCTGAGTACGGTGAAACTTACTATGCGGCGTTTGTCCGAGATGTTGATGGAAACAAACTTGAAGCAGTCTTTATGTAGTTGAAACTACGCATATAACAAAGCGTTTAAGACGGATTCACAACGCTTGGCATTTTTAGTTTAAATCGGCTTAAGTGTTTACGGTACAATGATTTAGGTTTCGTGGTTGCGTTGTTCACCACTTAACGCGGCGTTATACCACTTCGGAGATAAAATGCGTGAGCAATTAAAAAATCTGACAGAGAATGACTACTGGGTTTATGGTGTAACTGAATCCGACTTCGATCATGCAGTATCAATTGTGCGTGAAATGATAGAAGCGCGAAATCATCAGTATGAATCTGAAGCCGCAAGGGTTCGTAGTGAAAGCTCTGAAATTGCGGATGATATTCTTGATGATGTTGCTTACTATCGTTATACCGATAATCAGTATCTTTGGCAGTTTGCTCTCTGGAGGCTTCAGGGATTAATTGAAGCAGTTATCACTTATCAGCTTGTAGATAAAAATGCCAAGAAGCTGTTCGGGCTTAAGTCAAAACTAGAAGCTTTAGTTAACAGTGGCTATCAAATCGAGCAACATGAGATCGACGAGTTGCTACTTTGGGCAAACCTAAGGAACGCAATTTCTCATGCTCCCCCGGAACAGTTTCGACCTATTCCATTATGTGAAGACGATATTGTTGAATACCAGATGTTTGTAAAAAGGCTGTTTGTGAGATGGCATTCAGTGAAAAACGTTGAGACAGTGGTATAACAAACTGTTCAAGAGGGATTCGCAACGCGTGGCATTTTCACTATGCGTTAGTTTTAGTGTTTAAGGTGGTATGCGGCGGCTTCAATATTGCGTTGCTCACCCCTTAACAGGGCGTTATAACCTTAGAGGGAAAATGGAACTTAGAGCATTTGAAAAGGAAGATCATGATCTGCTAATCGGTTGGATCGACTCGGATAAATTGAATTATCAATGGGGCGGTCCAAATTTTGAGTTTCCATTGGATTCAGTGCAAATTTCTAACCACTGTTCCCAAGCGGATGTGTTTCCCTTTATTTTCATTGTCTCAGATCAGAGTGCTGGTTATGTTGAACTCTTCAAAGTTTCCGAGTCGCACTTTAGGATTTTCCGCGTATTTGTTTCAGACAACTTTCGCGGAAAGGGCGTTTCAAAGCTCATGCTTGGTCAGTTAATCGAGCTAGCAAAAGAAAAATACAGCGCTAGCTTACTATCACTGGCCGTATTTGAACGAAACATAGTTGCGAGAAATTGTTATGAGTCTCTTGGTTTTACCGTTACATCGCATGAAAATGGCTCTCGTTCTTTCGATGGTGAGGTTTGGGGTCTTATACGCATGGAAAAACGGTTATAACAAAGCGTTTAAGACGGATTCACAACGCTTGGCATTCTCAGTTTTATTCTGCTTAAGTGTTTACAGCACAATGGTTTAGGTTCAGTGGTCGCGTTGTTCACCACTTAACGCGGCGTTATGTGAATTGGAGGTATCAGTGGACAAGGTAGTCAAAAATCGTTTCGACGAATACCCAGCAAATGTTCGAGTTCGGCTCGAAGAGTTGCGTTCTCTAATCCTAAAACTCTCTTCGGACTTAGACTTAGGTGAAGTTGAAGAGTCTTTGAAATGGGGTGAGCCAAGTTACAGCGTAATGACGGGTAGCCCAGTTCGTATTGACTGGAAATTAAAGTCACCAAACAGCTATTATATATTCTTCAACTGCCAAACGAAACTTGTCGACACATTTCGAGAGTTGCATGGCGATGTATTGCAGTTTCAAGGTAATAGAGCAATCGTATTAAGCTTATCAGAGCCATTGCCAGTATTAGATCTCAAACAATGCTTAGAGCTTGCCTTAACATATCAACACCGAAAAAACTTGCCGTTTCTTGGCGCGCGATAGGTATTCACATAACAAAGCGTTTAAGACGGATTCCCAACGCTCGGCATTTTTGGTTTGCTTCAGCTTAAGTGTTTACGGCACAATGGTTTAGGTAGGGTGGTCTGCGTTGCTCACCACTTAACGCGGCGTTATGTGAAAGGAGTAAAAAATGAGTTCTGACAACATAAAAAATGTGGTTTTTGACATCGGTAATGTTGTTGTTCGTTGGGCTCCTTTGGAGATCATTAGGCTTACTTTTGGTGAAAAAAACTCTCTCGAAGAGCAAGCAAAATCAATATTTCAGTCTGAAATTTGGCTAAGTTTGAACAAGGGGCAGATAACTGAAAGTGACGCAAAAGCTCAGTACCAAGAAGCCATAGGTTTAACCGAACTAGAATGTGAACGCCTTTTTTATTATGTGAAGCAAACACAAATCCTAATCTACGGTTCCGTAGACCTTATTAAACGCTGTAAATCTGCAGGCTATAACGTATTAGCGTTAACAGATAATGTGCATGAAATTGTATCTCACTTAAAAGCACGCTATACATTCTGGGATTTGTTCGATGGCGCAACAGTATCTGCGGAAGTCGGTTTACTGAAGCCTCAACCAGAAATCTACCACTCACTACTCTCTCAACATGATTTACAAGCTTCAGAAACCGTGTTCATTGACGATATGTCATACAACGTTAAAGTTGCAGAGGCAGTCGGTATGTCAGCTATTCAGTTTGTAAGTGCAGCTCAATGTGAGCAAGCTTTAAAGTCACTGGGAGTTCAGCTCTAATGGCAGGATTTCACATAACAAAGCGTTTAAGGCGGATTCACAACGCTTGGCGATTTCCGCTCAAATCCGTTTTAGTGTTTAAGGTACAATGAGTTAGGTTTGGTGGTAGGCGTTGTTCACCACTTAACGCGGCGTTATGTTCTAAGGTGAAAAATGAGAAATCAAGGAATGATATTAGTTGCTTTCATCTTATCAACTGTTCAAGCTTTTTGGGCGTATTTGCTTCATAACGACATGGTTTCAGTTGAAATATTCCAATGGATAGTCTCGGTAATATATATCCCGTTGTATTTCGTTCTTCTGTTGATTGGTGGATTATTAGAAGTAGTCTTTGGGCTGAATCTGCTAAAAGGTGGAGTTGCTTTTCCCTATCTACATGATGCTTTATGGGCAGTTGGTAGCATACTATTACTTCCTCTAAATCTGTGGCTTTTGAAGTTAGGCGTACGCTGTAAATTACGAACATAACAAAGCGTTTAAGACGGATTCCCAACGCTCGGCATTTTTGGTTTGCCTCAGCTTCAGTGTTTACGGCACAATACTTTAAGTGCAGTGGTCTGCGTTGCTCACCACTTAACGCGGCGTTATGTGCTTGGAGATAAAATGAGAAAGCTGTCAATCATTACATTGGGTGTATCAAATATCGAGTTTTCCGCAAAGTTCTATGAAGCCGTGCTTGGTTTAGAACGCACAGATTATCAATCTGATGAGATTGTATTCATGGATATTGATGGTCCGGAATTAGCTCTGTATCCCAAATCCGAATTAGCAAAAGATGTTGGTGTTGAACCAAATGGTTCAGGTTTTGCCGGTATTACATTGGCTAGAAATGTTAGTTCGTCTTGTGAAGTTATTAGTCTGCTGAAAAAAGCTGAGGATAATGGTGGAAAAATCGTCAAACAAGGACAGCCTGTGTTTTGGGGTGGTTTTTCAGGTTACTTCTCTGATCCAGATGGTTATTTGTGGGAGATAGCTGTAGATTTAGAGCTCTATAAAGCAGAAATCGAGCAACGCACATAACAAATTGTTCAAGAGTGATTCGGCACGCGTGGCATTTTTACTGTGCGTCAGGTTTAGTGGTTAAGGTGGTATGCAGAAGCTTAGGTATTGCGTGCCTCACACCTTAACAAGGCGTTATGTGACCCGAGTAAAATGTGAGACCTCTCGCACGTGAGATTTAGTTGCATATAAAGCTGTATGTGAATAGTAATACCCTAATAGTCTTCGTTATTACAAAGGTGGCACATAATGTATTTCTGGAATATTGAGTCTCTCAAACGTGATATCGTCGCTGAGCGACTAACAGAGAAAGACAGGTTCAAATACGCCCTTATTTATATCGTGTTTAGTATTATAGCGTTAGAGTACTTTCAACAGGAAAATTCAGGGAAACTGAATTTATGGCTTCAAGTCGAAGCTGCTCTAAATGTTATTATTGTACTTTTAGGAACTTACTTTGCTTACAGGGCGAATGGCGGTGAAAATGGCCAAGACTTTTTGGGTCGTTATTTCAGTATCAGCTTTGTAGTTTCAATTAGATTTTCGGTTTTACTTTTCCCTATGATTTTTGTTGTACTGATGTATCACTCTGCATTCGGGGCGGAAAGTGAGCTGGTTTCCACAAGTCCGATCGAAATCTGCATGTTCTTGCTCTGGACTGCTCTTCTGTATGCAAATATCGTTAAGCATATGGGGTTGAGAAACGTCACATAACAAGGCATTTAAGAGTGATTCCCAACGCTCGGCATTTTTCATTCCATCGTTGGGTTTCGTGTTTATGGCGCATTGGTTTAGTGCTGTGGTAGCGTTGCTCACACCTTAATGCGGCGTTATGTGCTTGGAGATAAAATGAGAAAACTGTCAATCATTACATTGGGTGTATCAAATATCGAGTTTTCCGCAAAGTTCTATGAAGCCGTGCTTGGATTAGAACGCACAGATTATCAATCTGATGAGATTGTATTCATGGATATTGATGGTCCGGAATTAGCTCTGTATCCCAAATCCGAATTAGCAAAAGATGTTGGTGTTGAACCAAATGGTTCAGGTTTTGCCGGTATTACATTGGCTAGAAATGTTAGTTCGTCTTGTGAAGTTATTAACCTGCTGAAAAAAGCTGAGGATAATGGTGGAAAAATCGTCAAACAAGGACAGCCTGTGTTTTGGGGTGGTTTTTCAGGTTACTTCTCTGATCCAGATGGTTACTTGTGGGAGATAGCTGTAGATTTAGAGCTCTATAAAGCAGAAATCGAGCAACGCACATAACAAATTGTTCAAGAGTGATTCGGCACGCGTAGCATTTTTACTATGCGTTGGTTTTAGTGATTAAGGTGGTATGCGGAGTCTTCGGTATTGCGTGCCTCACACCTTAACAAGGCGTTATGTGCTTTCTCTAAAACCCATCAGATTCACTAAAACTTTTTTCTAGCTGGCCGCATCGGTTGTTTTGAATTGGCACCCTTTAAAATGCCGTTTTGATGCCTTATTTTGGCTAAAACGGGGTGTTTTAAGTGTCTGTTTTTATTGGTTTTGTTTTTCTTGAGAACTTTCAGGTAAATGGTAGTCTTCAAATCAAATATTTTTTGGAGCTACAGCATGGAAAAATCAAAGCAATTATATAATCAAGTAAACTTCTCACATCAGAATTTGCAAGAACATATCTTTAGCAATTGTACTTTTATACATTGTAATTTTAAGCGGTCAAACCTTCGAGATTCACAGTTCATTAACTGTACTTTCATAGAGCAGGGGGCACTGGAAGGGTGCGATTTTTCTTATGCTGATCTCCGAGATGCTTCATTTAAAGATTGTCAGCTTTCAATGTCCCATTTTAAGGGGGCAAATTGCTTTGGTATTGAACTGAGAGATTGTGATCTTAAAGGGGCAAATTTTAGCCAAGTTAGTTTTGTAAATCAGGTTTCGAATAAAATGTACTTTTGCTCTGCATACATAACAGGTTGTAACTTATCCTATGCCAATTTTGAGCAGCAACTTATTGAAAAGTGTGATCTGTTCGAAAATAGATGGATTGGTGCAAATCTTCGAGGCGCTTCATTTAAAGAATCAGATTTAAGTCGTGGCGTTTTTTCGGCAGACTGCTGGGAACAGTTTAGAGTACAAGGCTGTGATTTAAGTCATTCAGAACTTAATGGTTTAGATCCTCGAAAGATTGATCTTACAGGTGTAAAAATATGCTCGTGGCAACAGGAGCAGTTACTGGAGCAATTAGGGGTAATAATTGTTCCTGACTAAGCGCAAGATTCGGCTACGCACATAACAAAGCATTTAAGACGGATTCCCAACGCTCGGCATTTTTGATTTATTGTGAATTTAGTGTTTACGGTACAATGCTTTAAGTCCAGTAGTCTGCGTTGCTCACCACTTAATGCGGCGTTATATTTTCTGAGGTAATGATGAAGATTTTTGAGTTTAAAGTGAAAACAGACCAAAGTTTCGATATGAGTTATAGGTTCACATCTGAATTTAAGCTATTGAAGTTTCGTTCACTTATTGAAACAGGCGGTAAAGCTAGAATTGATAACAAGTGGTTAGAAGTCAAAGACGGATATCTAATACACTATAAAGATGGCCGCCATAACGGGCCTTCATACTCAATGCCAATCGAAGGGATTATAGATACTATTGATGCTCTATATCCTGCTAAATAGCCAGGACTCTCTACTCCAAATATAACAAACAATTTAAGAGTGATTCAGCACGCTTGGCATTTTTGGTTTGGGTATAGTTCAGTGTTTACGGTGTTCAAATTAAGTTCTGTGGTCGCGTGCTTCACACCTTAATTGGGCGTTAGTTGCTAATTAGAAAGGTTTAGATATGGATGATTTAATAAATGCAGTACTTAGACTTTTTGGTGCTGCTATAAAATTTGTTCTTGAGATAAGAGTCGTTGAACTTTTCTTCTACGGTGTTGGTTTTGTGGTATCCAAATCCTTTACGTTAGGAAAGTATCCTTCCAAAGAATCTGACAAAATTAAGGTCAATTATATTGGATTAATTACCGTGGTAATTTGTCTCATTGCAATTGGTGTTTTCAATACTTCACAACGAATAACTTAACTGCGCAACTAACAAGGCGCTTAAGTCTGATTCGTGAACGCGTGCCATTTTCGCTTCGCTCTAATTTTGGCACACTTTCACTCACAGCTTAGCTTGGCGTTAGTTTGCAAAGGGCAGAAAAGCGTTTGTAGTCTAAGATCCTAGTCCGGTTTTTATGCTTTACACCTGTTCGTTTTCCAATCTCACGAACTTTCCGGTGGCACTGTGTTGGAAGCGTTTGCGGTGCGTTAGTCACTTACTGGTTCTAACATTGTTGCTAATTCGTTGGTGCGTTTTCTTTGTTTTGGGGACTAATTTCGTTAACAAATGGCTTGGTCACATTTGGTTGTCAGGTTAGTCGAACGAATCCTTTGTCAGTTAAAGCGCTTCAAACCGTGGTTATATTCCGCATGTCGCTTCTTAGCCAAGTGCGTTTGTCGGTTGTATTTTAATTCTTAGCTGCCCGTTTTACTTTTGTGTTCAAAGCCAGTAGTTTCATAGTTAATTCAGCATCTTGGCGCTAAACCTTGGTTTCATCGCGGTGGCAAACTAACAAAGCGCTTAAGACAGATTCGCAACGCGTAGCATTTTTAGTATGCGTTGATTTATGTGTTTAAGGTGTTATGCGGTGGCTTCGTATTGCGTTGCTCACTACTTAGCTTAGCGTTATGGGCAAGGAGATAAAATGGAACTTATTCACTTAGAAAGTACGGATGATCTATATCAAGATGCCTTGGATTTACGGTACGACTTGTTCTTTCGAACTCCTGGTCTTCCTCGAGAAATAATGTTTGATGGGCTTGAAAGCAGCAGTCTTCATGTTGCAGTAGTAAATAATGGTTCATTGTGCGCATATGGCAGACTAAGCGAAGAAAGCCCCCGACGATTTAAGATTTCTCAGATGGTCGTCCGCCCGAGTATGCAAGGTCAGGGCTTAGGCACTAGAGTTCTAACAAAACTGACACATGAAGCACTCGAAAAGGGTGCTGAAGAAATATACTTAAATGCTAGGCTACATGCCGTATCAATGTATGAAAAATTGGGCTTTCAGGCATCAGGTCAATCTTATGTGGCTAAGAGCACTGGCGTACCTCATATCAAGATGATCAGGCGCGTCTAAATTGCCCATAACAAAGCGTTTAAGACGGATTCCCAACGCATGGCGTTTTCAGCTTTCTTCCGTTTAAGTGTTTATGTCACAATGGTTTAGGTAGGGTAGTAGGCGTTGCTCACCACTTAACGCGGCGTTAGCCGTCATGGAGCTTGCTATACTCAAAGTGATAGCATAGTATCACTTTAGTATTCCTTTGGAGCAGCTCTCATGAAAGTAGAACTAGTTACATCACTCAAACGTCAAGCAACTAAGATCCTCGCCGATCTCCACGACACCAAAGAACCAGTGTTAATTACTGAGCATGGTAAGCCATCTGCGTATCTAGTTGATGTTGATGACTACGAATTTATGCAAAATCGTTTAGCTATTCTTGAGGGTATTGCACGAGGTGAGCGTGCACTAGCTGATGGTAAAGTTGTAAGTCATGATGAAGCCAAGGACAAAATGTCAAAATGGCTGAAGTAATCTGGACTGAACCAGCGTTATCTGACCTCAATGATATCGCTGAATACATCGCACTTGAAAATATCTTAGCTGCAAAGCAGTTAGTACAAACGATCTTCTCCAAAGTCGAACGCCTACAAACTTTCCCAGAGTCAGGTCGTATTCCACCCGAGCTAGAACATTTAAGTTATCGTGAAGTTGTCGTTAATCCATGTCGTGTTTTCTATAAACAAGACGATGACAAAGTGTTTATTCTGTTTGTTATGCGTGCAGAGAGAGATTTGCGTAAGTTCTTGTTGGGTAAGCAATAGCCTTTGGGAATGAGCGGCTAACAAACTGTTTAAGAGTGATTCGCAACGCGTGGCATTTTTACTATGCGTTGCGTTTAGTGTTTAAGGTGGTATGCGGGAGCATCGGTATTGCGTTGCTCACACCTTAACAGGGCGTTAGTTGCACGAGGAGGTTTCGTGGAAGAATTATCAGGTGGAAGAGAATCAGCAATATATCGAGATGGTGAAGTTGTCTATCGTCCTCTTCAGCCGTGGAGTCCTACAATTCACCTTATTTTGAAACACCTCGAGCGCGAAAATGTAGCTGAATCTCCAAGATTTCTTGGTATTAACCAAGAACAGGAAGTCCTAAGTTTTGTTGTTGGTAATACTTATAACTACCCTCTAATCGGTGCAATTGCGACTGTGGATGCACTCATATCAGCAGGTAAACTATTGCGTAAAATACATGACTCAACTGTGCCACTTTTGGAACAAGTAGATGTCAATGCACACAAGTGGATGCTAGAGCCAAGAGAGCCTTTTGAAGTTATCTGTCATGGTGACTTTACCCCTTATAATGTTGCTCTATCCGAGAACACAGTTGTAGGTGTATTTGACTTTGATACTGCGCACCCTGCACCAAGAATATGGGATTTAGCATATTCAGTTTATTGTTGGTCGCCTTTCAAAACTGACAGCAATGATAAGTTAGGCACAATCTCTGAGCAGGTAACTAGAGCTAAGTTGTTCTGTGATAGTTACGGTGCAACTATGTCCGAAAGAAATCAACTAGCGGACGCAATGATTGAGCGATTACAGGCTTTAGTTTTGTTCATGCGGAGAGAAGCTGAAAATGGTAATGAAACCTTTGCTGAAAACATAGAGCAAGGTCATCTTCAAGCTTATCTAAATGACATAAAATATATCACTGAAAATAAACAAAAAATTCAGTGCGCATTGTGCAACTAACAAAGCATTTAAGAGTGATTCGCAACGCTTGGCAGTTTCGCTTCGCTCAAGTATAGCCAAGCGCCGCTCACACCTTAATGCGGCGTTAGGAATTATAAGGAAATAGTATGTTTGAAACTAAGTTACAGAATGAATTGGTTCAGTTGTTAACTGCAGGCGCAAGTTTTAAGCTAGCTGCGGGAAGTAAACTACAACAAGAGCTTGTTCAGTTAGCGATTGCAGCAAAAAGTGGTGGCGGAACTTTGACTTTGACAGGTGTAGCGATGAAAACTCAGCGTGAGTTAGTTCAGTTATCTACAGCCGGAAAAGGCTCGATTGTGTTTGCCGAAGATTAATTCCTAACAAACTGTTTAAGAGTGATTCGCAACGCGTGGCATTTTTACTATGCGTTGCGTTTAGTGTTTAAGGTGGTTTGCGGAGGCTTCGGCATTGCGTTGCTCACACCTTAACAGGGCGTTATGTGCTAGGAGATAATAAGGAGCATTATGAACTCTACATTGAGTATCCCTACGGACAATCCTTACAAATTGATGGCAATAATTGGTTCGGTGATATTTATCCTAAGTCTGTATTTTCTCGGATATCAAACGTACCGATTCAATGACTCTGTTTTCGAATCGTTGGAGAAAATTTCGATTATTTCATCAAATGTAGAGTTGTCTGAGTCTGACAAGGATTATCGTATTGCGATTGAAGAACGGAAAATAGAAATAATTGAGAATGATCGGAAGTTTCTACCTTTCGGTTGCGCCATTTTCTCTGCAATAGGTTTATTTCTCGGTTTTTACGGTTTTCGTCATTGGCTGATCGAAGTTTATCCCGTTGAGGATTCTATGAGGAAAGCACAGCTAAAAAACTTGGAACTTTCTAATCAAGAGCGGTCTCGTTTTAAAGTTAAAAAACGCACATAACAAAGCGTTTAAGACGGATTCACAACGCTTGGTGCTCTCGTTTATATCAGCTTAAGTGTTTAAGGTACAATAGTTTAGGCTTGATGGTTGGCGTTGTTCACCACTTAACGCGGCGTTAGATTTCTCCGCGGGAAACATCGAATTCGAGGATTTTAGATCATGGATTATGAAGCGAAGCTACGACTTGCTCACAAAGAGTTAAATGATAAAGGCGTTTGGAAGTCGAACTACAATCCACCGATTGTAAAGTGGCTACGTAAACTTGGAATGTGTTTTCCGCCACCTTATTACCAAAGCTATTTTGCAAACGTTATGCTTTGTGCGACTTTCTTTGCTCCTGTATGGGGGATCTTTCAATGGTTTTTCGTGTGGAACGAGCTAGGTAAACCTGTTTTAGAAGCAGTTTTCATCTCGTTACTTGCTGGCACTTTGTTTGGCTTTATTATGGCAACCTTCTACTGCATTAGACGTAAGCAATTAAATCTAACAGATTGGGGGTCATTGGGAGAATAAGCCCAAAACCTAACAAACTGTTTAAGAGTGATTCGCAACGCGTGGCATTTTCACCATGCGTTGGTTTAAGTGATTAAGGTGGTATGCGGCGGCTTTTGTATTGCGTTGCTCACACCTTAACAGGGCGTTAGTACTGGGTTGGCATCAATAGTCAAAAATTCGGTGTTTATCGGTTTTTCTTTCTAGCTTTACACCTGAACAAATGTGCCTTTCACGTCCTTTCCGGTGGCACTATATGTGGAGTGCTTGCGTTTATTTCACCGTTTACGGTTTCTCACTCACAGGCTATTTCTTTGGCGCGGCTTCTTTTTTGTGGTTGGTTTTTCATCGTAAATTCGGTTCGTTGGCGTGGTTGTTCAAGTCCGATGATCGAATTCTTTGCTAATTTGAATGCGGTGAAAGTTGGGCAGTTTTGTGTGTTTTTCTTCTCGCCAACTTGCGTTTTGAGAGTGGGTTCGAGTTTGGCGACTGTCCGTTTAACTTCTGTGTTTTTAGCCAAAAGTTTCGTGCTATATTTCAACACCTTGGTGTGTGCCAAAGGCTTTGGAGTAGCGTACTAACAAATTGTTCAAGAGGGATTCGCAACGCGTGGCATTTTCACTGTGCGTTGAGTTTAGTGTTTAAGGTGTTTACTGTGTCTTCGGTATTGCGTCGCTCACCCCTTAACAAGGCGTTATGAGTAAATTGGTATTGGAGTCCAAGTTTAATGTCAGAAAAAGAAAAAATGTTAGCAGGTGAGCTTTATGATCCAAGTGATGAAGAGTTATTAAAGCTAAGATTGAACGCTAGATTGTTAACTGAAGAGTTGAATACAACCTCTGTTGAGTTTCAACAAAAGCGTGTTGAAATAATTAAGCACTTGTTCGGCACAACAGGTGACAATATTCACATCGAATCTTCTTTCAATTGTGACTATGGCTCTAATATTCATGTTGGTGATAATTTCTATGCTAATTTCGGCTGCGTGATTTTGGATGTTGCGGAAGTAAAATTTGGTAAGAACTGTTTACTTGCACCTCAAGTTGGAATTTATACTGCGACACATCCCTTAGACCCAATCGAGAGGAACAGTGGTTTAGAGTTAGCAAAGCCAATAACCATTGGTGACAATTGTTGGATAGGTGGTCATGCGGTTATCAACCCTGGTGTGACCCTTGGGAACAATGTGGTGGTAGCCTCTGGTGCAGTGGTAACGAAGAGTTTTGGAGACAATGTCGTAATTGGTGGTAACCCAGCGAAAGTATTAAAAGAAATCAGCGTTAAGCCATAATTCACTCATAACAAAGCATTTAAGAGTGATTCCCAACGTTTGGCATTTTCAGTTCAAGGTTGGGTTTCGTGTTTACGGTGGTATGGTTTAGATTCAGTGGTAGCGTTGCTCACACCTTAATGCGGCGTTAGCTTTCAAGATAAACAATAATCACCTCAAAGAATTAAATTACCAAGTGTTCTAAACTAATTGCTTATTATTAGCGATAAGGAAATGGTTATGTCTGTAGAAAATGATAAACAAGAAGTTACTGTTGTAGATGTAAAAATGCCTTTTATGTCGATGGTTATTTTTATGGTTAAATTGGTTATTGCTTCAATCCCCGCCTTTATAATTCTGAGTATAATTTTTGGTCTTTTAATGGCTTTTTTTGGTGGAATGTTCCATGGAATGGGGCGGTATTAAAAGCTAACAAACTGTTCAAGAGGGATTCGCAACGCGTGGCATTTTTACTATGCGTTGGTTTAAGTGATTAAGGTGATATGCAGCGGCTTCGGTATTGCGTTGCTCACCCCTTAACAGTGGGAATGAGTAAAAACTCTCAGTAAACACCAATGAACAAGAATGAGCTAATACTCGCATAAAAACATGTACTTATATGAATCTGGTTTGTTCTTTGTTGTTCGTGGGTATGGGTGTATGTACAATAATTTTGCTACATATCAGCTACACAAAGGACTTGTGCATGCCCATTAAGAAGAAGATCACCAACACCTCAATCAAAGCACTTACCGTCGTTCAGGGGCGGCTTAATGATACGGAAATTAGCGGGTTTCATGCTCGTATTTCACCCAAAGGCGCAATCAAGTATTACTTTTACTACCGTTTCAATGGCAAACAACGAAATTACTTCATTGGCTCGTCGGATTCACTCACACCCGCTCAAGCGAGAGATTTAGTCAAAGAGAAAGCAGGATTAGTTGCGAGCGGGGTGGATATCCAAGAATCTCGTCATGAAGCGAAAAAGGCAGAGATGCGCAAAAGTCTCACGCTTGGTCGGTTTCTTTCCGAACACTATAAAGATTACTTAATTTCAATGAATCCAAAACGGGCGAGTCAGGCTTATTCTTGCATTGCGAATTCTTTTACCCACCTTTTAGACAAACCATTGGATGAGATCAAAGCTTGGGATATACAGCAGTGGATCACCGAACGCAGAAAGCTAGGCCGCGCACCCTCAACGATAGAATATTGCGTCAATCGCCTTAGAGCGGCATTCAATCGTGCCGTTGAGTGGGAGTTCATAGATAGTCACAATTTAAGCAGCGTGAAACTCATCAAGCAGGATAATACGCGAATACGATATTTATCTAAGGAAGAAGAACAGCGTCTACTGGATAGTATTCAAAACCGAAATCAAAGCATTCGAGCGTCCGATAGAACGAAGAAGCCTCTCATGTTCGTTGATTTCTTAGAGCCATTAGTGATCACCGCTATGAATACAGGCATGAGAAAAGGCGAACTTCAGACTTTACGATGGGAGTATGTTTCTTTCCCCAATCGTTATTTAACCATTCGCTCTGAAAATGCCAAATCAAAGAAGACTCGAACGATACCGCTTAACGATACGGTGCTTAATCTACTAGAGAGTTGGCGAGCACAAAACTCTGATGCCGATTATGTCTTCGTAGCGAATAACCAACCCGTAGAGTTCTTTCAATATCAATGGCAATCATTATTGAAAGAGGCGGGTATTGAGAATTTCAGGTTCCATGACTTGCGGCATCATTTTGCAAGCAAACTGGTAATGGCGGGCGTCGATTTGAATATTGTGCGTGAACTTCTTGGACATGCGGATCTCAAGATGACGTTGCGCTATGCACATTTAGCCCCTGAGCATAAAGCGGCAGCGGTGAATCTAATTGGTTAGGTTACAAAGTAAATCGAGATATCACTCGAATTATCAAGGGCATGGTTTTTTATACAGTGGTATTAGTGCTGTAATTCGGTGTTTAAGTGGTGTTAATTCAAGGAGGGATTGAAGTGAGCCAGTTTAAACGCCGTTATGTCAGGCTTGAGGAAGCTTGTGATAAAACCTATTTAACCAAGTGGGACATACTGGAAGCCATTGAAGAAGAGAAGCTGAGTTTGTATGCGCAGATCTCTGCTCAACGTCTTGGGGCTATTCATCCATCTAGTCAAGGTGTTGCGGCCATCTTCGACTATAAAGGCATTGTTCAACTGACGGACAGACCATCTAAACAGTTTGCGCTTTCGTTAGAGCCAGTACCCGTTCAACACGTCATTGTGGTTGAGCCACATGGGATCAACCGTTGGCGTTCGGTTACGGATGCGTTTGATAACGTATTACAAGCGGACTTTAAGTACTTATCGAGTGCGTTAAACCAACCGAACAAAGCATTCCTTGCTTATACGGCGGTTAATGCTTCCCTAATCACTGAAAGCGTGGTTGGAGAGTTCATCACGAGAGCCTCGAAGATCTTAAACGATGAAAAGGTTCATCAGTATGTTGAGCAATACCCAAGTCAGCGTGGTCAGCGCCTTTCAACCGATACGTTGACGGTTAAACCCTCTCAAATACGGGTTGATATGGAGGAGGTTGTCTGTGTCTTTGGTAAAGCCGCACTCATGAATGGCGGTTGCCAAGCGGTGGATACTACTGAGGCAACGGTAGGCTTAACGGTTAACCCTATTACTAGTCACTGCACTGGAGTGGTTGAAGCACCCACTACTATTCGGTTGAATTCGGTTACCCAACCGATGCCAATCCATCCGATAGCACAAATAGCCTATCGAGTATTACAACTGCATCCTAAAGCGAGAGCGGATAAGGTTTGGAACACCATAAGACAAGATGTGAGAGAAAACGAGTTTAACCGTCAGTTTGATGTTGATACGCTGGTTGAAAGTATTACTCAGGACTCTGTGACGTGGTTTGGCCGCGGAGATAATGAAAATACCATGTCCTACGAATCATTCAGAAAGAATGTATTGGTCGATGTGAGACGGCAAATTAGAACGCTGGGATAAAACGTCGTCGTCATCGTCGTTGATAACGTCATATGACGTTTGCAGTCATTAAGTTGAAACCTCAATGAACAAGAGGAAACATCAACATGACTCAATCCCCACTGGATAAACGTGTATACACAGAACAAGAAACTGCACTTTACATCGGCATGAGCCGTTCGTTTTTACGCCAAGCTCGAATGGAAGGACAACGCAAGAGCCGAACGGCAGCGCCGCCTTTCATTAAAATTGGTCGTGCCGTTCGCTATCTCAAAGAAGATTTAGACCAATGGTTAGACAGCCACATTAAACGTGACCACTTGCTGCAAGGGGAGGGATTCCATGCGTAATGACGTTGCTGCCCCAGAGTTCCCTCATGTCAGATATAAAGAGTCGGGACAACAAATCGTATTAAACACGGCGGATAACCTGAGAGAACTGCTTAAGAGCACCGGCTATCAAGCAAAGCTCAACAAAATGACGTTAGAGCCCGATATCTTCAAAGACAATATCTGTATCGGTTTTCCTGATATGGTCAGAAGTGAGCTCGTCTCTCTGGCGTCGATTTACTCATTACCCAAATCGGCCATTGATGATCATTTTAACGCCATTGCACAAGATAGCAGCTACCATCCAATCGCGGATTGGCTTGATGGTGAGTGGGATAGAAAGCCAAGAGTGGAGGCGGTACTCAACTGCTTAGATAAACAGAATCCAACGCTCTCTAACACCGTGTTGCTACACTGGTTGGTTTCCTGTGTAGCATGTCTCTTTGTTCGTAATTTTAAATCTAAGCTCGTGCCCGTCTTACAAGGTGAGCAATCTTACAAAAAGACCGCGTTTGTTGAGCGTATTGCCAATGTAATGCCGAGTGCCTTTCTCGAAGGTGCAGAGCTAAACCCTGACAACAAAGACAGCGTGCTCACGGTGATCCGCTCATGGATAGTGGAATTGGGTGAGCTAGAACGTTCAACAAAGAACTGCCAAGGGGCATTGAAAGCATTCATAACGAGAGCCTGTGATACGGTGCGTCCACCCTATGCGCGCAATGATATTAAAAAAGACCGTCAAACCAACCTAATTGCGACGGTAAACGGCACGGACTTTTTAAAAGACGAAACTGGAAATACCCGTTATGCGGTCATTGAGCTTGTGGGCGAGACGGATATGGACACGCTGAATCAAATACTGGGTTGGGAATATCAAGCCACCGGAGAGCTGACCTTAAAAGAGCCTGAGCAGCTACGCCAATTTTGGTTAGAAGTGAAACACAAGTTCATGGTTGAACGTCATCCTTGGATGCTGTCACCTGAGATACAATCGCAAGTATCACAAGAGTCGGCAAAATACGTAGATAAAGGCACTTGGTACAACTTGTTAAACGACCATTTAGTCGAATGCGCAGGTAAGGCGAGGGAGTGGCTATCGACCAGGCAGATATGTGAAGTTCTGAACACAGACGGGTCGAAAGGGAATGTAATTGGCAAAGCACTGAATCAACTGGTCAAAGAGGGCAAGTTAGAGAAAAAAATGCTCAATGGCTCAAACCGTTATTGCTTCCCGACTGTACGCCCTCAACACGCATTTCACTAAGTAGCCAAAGTTACCCCACTTACCCCACTTACCCCACTTGAATTGATATTAAGTGGGGCAGGTGGGGTAACTTATTTGACTTTCAGAAAATAGAAACATCGTTCTCGGTATGCAATTAGGTATGGACGTTTCGTTTTTATGCGTTTGATTTCCCATTTGTAAAGACAACCGCTTGATCCCAACAGTGCTTTAGCCTATTTCTCGATAAGAATCATTGATGACATTGTAACCATATTGTTGAGGCTATTTATGTTAATCCCTTTTGGGTTAAAAGATGGCAAGTACTATGATGTTAGCGAAGTAGATCGCGGAAGGGCTTGCGGGTGTATCTGCCCAAGTTGTAAGCAAGTATTGGTTGCTAGGAAGGGCGACCCCGAAAAAAAAGCACATCACTTTGCTCACGACAAAAAAGCGCAAGAAGACCAAAATGAGAAAATAGAGTGTGATTACTCGTTTTGTGTGGTGGCAAGGCTAGTCATTAAACAATCGCTTAGAGAGCTTACCTCCTTTGAGATTCAATCGCCAGAATGGAAGATAGAGCTGTCTGAAAAAGATAAGTATGACCGGACTAAGATTGTTACTGGTTACGTAACGCAAGAGCGTACTCTGACATTTGAAGAGTTCGAGGTTGAGCCTAGCGGACCTTATAGTGAGGTTGACGTCCTATGTCGCATAAATGGATACGTTATCGGCATACACTTTAGCTACCAAGGACGCCCAAGTTACAGCCCTGATAAGAGAGGAAAGCTCTCTATCTTAGATATTGACCTAGAGCCACTTAAGCAGCTTTACCATGAATTCAAAAAACAGGAATATGACTCGTTTAAAGAGTTGGTACTAGCGTATGTATTTGAAGATGGATGTCGACGTTGGTTAAGCCATGCGCGCTACGCTACCCGAGAAAGGCAACTAACAGCAACGCTTAAAACCATGGTTGAGGAATCAAATACACAACCGCCGGAGCCAAGCATTAGTGTCATTGAAGTTGTTAGAAAGCGCCATAAACCCTATAAAAAGCAGAGAAAGACGATCGCTAGGAAAGTTGAAGATACAAAATGCAGTCGTTCGCCCAATGAACCATGCGCCCGCTGTAAGGGCGGGGTGAGTAATTATGTTTATAACCTGATATGCGCTCAGTGCTTACAGTATTATTATAGTCAGGGCATATTTCACGTAGATGAGATAAAGAAAGTTGTAAAGGCAGAACTTTCATGAATATAGAACTTTCTGTTCCAAAGCGAATTATTGGCTTCATTAGCCATTAATCTTAATGCAATCATTACAGGTACTTATCTAACCCAAAACAAGGGATTATTCTGCCTGTGCGAAATTATCGCTAATTGTCAACTTAACACTCTTAAGCTATAGAGATTATGCAATCTGTTTGATTTATATAACAACTCTTCCAATTTGGTTGTGCTAGCATCGCAGGAATAATTTTAATTTGCTCAAAGGAGAAATGCATTGGCCAGACGAGGAAGTGGTCTAAGGACAGCTATCAGGGTTGTTAAAGCTATAGATAGGGCCAACAAACAAGCAGCCCGTGAAGCTCAGCGCAGAGAGAAAACTCGGCAACGTGCTGAAGCTCAAGCACTTAGAGAGCATGAAAGAGCTGTGCGTGAAGCTCAACGAGAACTAAAGCGAAAAGTAAGACAACAGAAATCCGCAGCAATGCAAGCATTTAAGAATGCTCAGTCAAATGCAAGCGAAGAATACCAAGAGCGCTGCGAAGAACGAGCCGCCCTTAGAAAGCAATTCATACAAGAGGTTTTAAGGTAAACAATGGATAATAATTTACTGATATTGGCAGGCATATCTTTGTTAGCAGTTTTGCTGACCTATGTAGTGACGAAACGCTCCGTGAATAAAAAAGTTGGACAGTACAAGTCAATTGAGGAAGCCTTAACGAAAGCCCAAGAAGAGCATGAAGCCTTAAAGGAAGCAAATGAATCACTACAACACACTACTGAGACAGCAAAGCAGGCGCTTTCCAAAATTAACGCTGAAACTGCCGGTCTTCAAGCTTTAAAAGGACAAGGTGATTCTCTTAAAGTTAGTATTCAAGAACAGCAAGAGTCTCTTGACGCTGCACAAAACACTCTTAATGAACTTAATGCCAGTATTGAAAAATGCGAACTGGAACTGAATGAGCTAATGGGAGGGATAGACTTGTATTCACGACTCGATGAATATACTGCCCATGGTCATTTCGAAATGCCACAATATCTCTATGAAACATCTACTCGCTATGCTGAAGAGATCAAAGATATTAGGCAGCAGCAAAAAGACATGATTAAAGCGAAGACCGCAGTCACCTTCCCAGACACGACGGTTATTTCTAGTGACAAATCTTTCAATAAGAAAATTTTTAATGGTCAAGTTAAGCTGATGCTAACAGCATTTAATATTGAATGTGACATGCTTATTGGCAAGATATCTCCAAGCTCGTTTGGTCGGACGCTCGAGCGAATCGAGAAACTAGCAAACAATCTAGAAAAGTCGGCTGCGACACTTGAGTGTGGCTTTAATATCGACTACATCGAACTAAAATTCGAAGAATGTAAGCTTCAGTATCAATATACCCTGAAGAAGCAGGAAGAAATTGCCGAACAGAAGCTTATCAAAGAGCAAATTCGTGAAGAGCAGAGAGCCATAAAGGAGTTTGAAAAGGCTATTGCGGAAGCAGAGAAAGAAGAAAAAATGTATCGAAATCTTCTTGATAAAGCTCAACAAGAGCTTGCTCAAGCGAATGAACAAGAACGTAGTGAAATGGAGCAAAGAATAGCAATTCTAGAGCAGCAATTAGCCGAAGCTGAAGCCAAAGAAGAACGTGCTAAGAGTATGGCTGAACAAACTCGTAAAGGCCACGTGTACGTGATAAGTAACATTGGTTCTTTTGGAGAAGATGTTTATAAGATAGGTTTAACCCGCAGGCTAGAGCCTATGGACAGGGTAAAAGAGCTTGGTGACGCTAGTGTACCATTCCCATTTGACGTACATGCCATGATTTATACTGATGATGCGCCTACACTCGAAACAGCCTTGCACCGTGAATTTCATTCTCAACGTGTTAACGCAGTCAACCTTCGCAAGGAGTTCTTTAATGTTGGTCTAGATGAAATTAAAGATGCTGTTGAAAAGGTCGCAGAAGTAGATGCCGAGTTCAAAATGACCGCTCTAGCGGAAGACTATTACGAAAGCCTTCGTCTTAGTGACGCTGCATGATTTAGTAGTATTGTCCACCCTTGAGTCAGCCAAATTAGTGCTGACTCATCTTTGCCTCAAAACTGCTTAGCTCAAGATTCCCGACCACTTTCTTATGTAAGTTCTTGACCTACATATACTAATAGCAGATTATGAGCCTAGTTGAGCAATTATGATTATACAGACATTTATGAGTGGAAGGAAGAATAAGACCTATAGAACAGTATGTTGCTGCTATGGTATCTGTATTTTCTCAAAATATTATAAAGACAATGTCTGCTGAAAAAGCACTGTTAAATCGAAGAGGAAAATATGGCATCTCCTTTAGCAGATCTAGATGAGCTAGTTTTAAAATGTAGAGATGAAAAAGCGCTTCAATACATAAAAGAAGCTGTGAATTGTTATAAATCTGGAGCCTTTCGTTCAGCGATAGTTTCCACATGGATTGCTGTGACGTTTGATCTTGTTGATAAGTTTAAAGAACTTTCGTCCTTAGGTGATAAAGAAGCTGAACGACAGGTCGAGGAAATAGAGAAAGCTCGAAGAATTAATGACATATCCAGATTTTTGCAATTAGAAAGAGACATCATTGGTGTAGCAAGAGATAAGCTAGAATTAATTTCACATACAGAGAGTATCGATTTAGAAAGGTTACAAGAAGATCGTAATCGATGCGCTCATCCTTCAATGAATTTAGAAGGTGATATATTCAATCCATCGGCTGAACTGGCACGGTTGCATATCCATTCCGCAGTAAATCACCTTTTACAGTATCCACCGTCTCAAGGGAAATATGCTTTAGACAAATTGGTAGCAGAAATTGAGTCAAAGTTTTTTCCAACATCAAAATCAGATATTTTGCTAACTGTTAAAAATAGTCCGCTAAATAAACCTCGATATAGTTTATTACGGAACTTTATGGTTGTTCTTATAAAAAAAGCATTGAGCGAAGAATGTGAACAAGGAATAAAATATCGATTATACTCAGTTTTGGAAGCTATAAAAGAACTTCACAAAGAGAGTTACGATGATATCCTTGGAAAAGATTTATCAAAAATAATTTCTAAAGTTCCCGATGAAAATTTAAAATTTGCAACAGATTTACTTATGGGGTTAGACGATTCTTGGGAATATCTGGAAGATTTTGTTAAGGTTAAATTAAACACCTTCGTTCGTGATTTGCCTAAAAAATATATTGATGATCTGCAGTACTTGATTAAATATGAACCTGTGAGAAATTCTGCTGAAAAAAGGCTTAAGAAATCAACTATGTCAGAGTTGGTAGATATCATACCATTCGATATGGATGATAGAATAATTAATAGGATGATTGAAATATATGGTAAATCAGGTAATTTTTACTCAGCCAACGATTGGGTAAAAGAAACTATAACATTTGTCTTTAATTTTACACCAGATCACGTAAGGAAAATTATTGAAGTTGCTTCGGAAAATAACCAAATTACTGATAGTAATGAATATCCTAGATTAATTCGTGCTATTCGTTCAAGGAATATTATCAGTGAAGATGAGTTGAATACGTTATTGATAGATAATGATATGAAAGATTTAGTCGTAGTATCAAAACCAGAGCTGGAAGCGGAGGAGTAATTTCGATTTAACAAGTCGAAGCAATTGACAAAATAATTGTCACGCATTTTGCAGAGCAAAATGACGCACCAAATATTTTGCAACTGTTCTCAGCGTTAGCAGTATAAAAGAGGATTATGATGATAGTTGTAGATATAAGAGATGTCAAGTTATTCGGAAATGGGGCAGGAGAGGACGAAGATTTAGATGTTCTTAACTCTTACTACATTGATAATGATGAATTCTATGATTTCTTTGATTCAGAGAATAGATTAAGCGTTGTAAGTGCCAGAAAAGGTATGGGTAAGTCAGCTTTACTTTCTCGTCTGGAGTACAAATTAAAAAACGATTCTGAATATGATGAACCAATAGTAATAAGGGTCACAGGAAACGAATTACTGGGCTTAGGTGATTTCTCTTCAAAAGATCAAGCATATCTAGAAAACTATTGGAAAAGAATTATTTGTAAAAAAGTAATCATCGAGATCGGAAGTCAGATAGGCTTTGCTTTGTCCAGTGATGAGATTGCAATGGTTGAAAGCGCTGAGCTAGATGGTTTAAAAAGCAAAAACTTTATTGGCGGGCTATTGGCAAGAGTTAAAGGGAAAATCCCTTTGGTTAATGCGGAACTAAAAGCCAATATCCCAGAAAAAATAGAAACTCTTCTCTCAAATTACCAAGCTAAAAATGAAAACTCTAAGGTTTGGATGCTGATCGATGATATAGATTCTAAGTACGTTGACACGGAAGATTATCAGGCGAGAGTAGGTTCTTTTTTTAGTGCAATACGTTCATTGGCATTCAATACCAAAAATCTCAATATACGCTCAACAGTTAGGTCGGATGTATGGTTAAATTTACGGCATTTGGAAGACCTTGATAAATGGGAGCAATATATAATTGAGATTGTTTGGACTAACAGGCATATGAGAGATATGTTAGCTAATAAGATTCTGTCATACGTTAAAAGAAATCATCCAGACTCCGATGAAGCTAAGCTCTCTTATACAAGTAATTATGGTCGACTTTTTCAAATTGTATTTGATACACCAATTGAATGGAAAGGTAAAAAAGATGCTTCAATTTGGGAGGCTATCGCGGCGTTCTCCAATAAACGTCCAAGATGGATGGGACAACTATGTCGTATGTCTGCCATTCAATCTAAGCGCTCAAACTCTCGAAATCGTAAAATTCAGTTCCGTCATATTGATGAAATCCTCGAAAACTTCGGAAAAAACCGTAAGCATGATTTAATCAAGGAGCATAAACATCAGTTCTCTGAACTTGATGCATTAATTGATTGCTTTAGGGCGAGGGATAAAGAGTATACTTATCATGAACTGAATGACGTAATTGAAGCTCACTATATTCGAGGTCGGGATAGTGATGAAATTCCGACAGTAGATGGTATTAAATATAAATCTACAGAAGATCTAAGTGCGTTTCTTTACAAGCTTGGTTTAATTTCTCACAAGCAGGATGTTAGAACATTTACACATTATTGTGATAATCCTGATTTATTCAAAACAATTGAAAATAGAGACAATAAACTTGTTTGGGCTATACACCTTTCATATAGAAAGTTCTTAAACATCCGCTAGTTATACTGCTAACAAACGATCAAGGAATCAACATACTTTACCTAATCTGACAGAAGCGCTTTAGAGCATCAGTTCTAAATCGTTTCTGTCCAAAAGCATGTTGGTAGAGTGCTTGCTTTGTTCACTTTTATCGCTACATATTTGCTACATGCCTTATGGCTTTGGATGTTTTTTCTTAGTTAAGTGTCTGTTTTAGATGTTTTTTAAAGATTGTCATCATCCCCTTAACAGGGCGTTATATTCATTGAGGTTTTGATGATCAAAGCAAACAATCATGTGTACCGAAGTGCGACTGAATTTTTATCTCTCTGTGAGCTAGCTGAGAAACAATCAGTTGAAATATCTTCATTTCATTATGCATACAATGCAAACTTGGCATTTTCGATTGAGTTATACCTAAAGTCTATTAATGCTTCATCAAGAACTAAGCTTACTTGCGAGGTCGGCGATGCAAAGTTGTATAAAGATTTTAGTGAAGTTTATATAAAGAAGCATGAGCTATACGTAGTATTCACAAAACTACAAACTCAAGTGCAATATCAATTATGTAAAGCGTTTAGTAAACATCAATGCAACATATCATGCCGGTCTTTAAAAGAGGTCTTGAAAGTATTGGATAACGTATTTGTTGACAGCAGATACTCGTTTGAAAATGGTGGTAACTTCTTGGGAAACGACCCTGAACTTTTGCTCTGGACTGCTCGTTTTTTCAAAGAAACTTTAAAGCCAGTAAAATGAATATAACAAACAATTTAAGAGTGATTCGGCACGCGTGGCATTTTTAATATGCGTTGGTTTTAGTGTTTAAGGTGGCATGCGGCAACATTGGTATTACGTGCCTCACACCTTAATTGGGCGTTAACACACAGATTGAGATTTTCATACAAGGAAGGTTTATATGTCTGATAATGGAACAGAGTTACACTGCAGTAAGTGTAATCAAAAGACAATGCATCGAAGATTAAGTAGTTCAGAGATTGAAGTCCAAAAAGCCGAAAAAAACAATCCAAAAAATAGAATTCTTAATTTTGTGTTTAGCGTCTTACTCAATCAAAACAGCTCTAAATCAAACATCTCTTACTTCAAGTGTACTGTTTGTGGTTCAGAGTACAGCGATAATGAAAGTATGCCTCATGGCTGGAGTTAAACTCATCGTTTTACTTTGTGCTAACAAAGCGTTTAAGACGGATTCCCAACGCTTGGCATTCTCAGTTTTATTCAGCTTTAGTGTTTACGGCACCATGGTTTAGGTAGGGTGGTAGCGTTGCTCACCACTTAACGCGGCGTTATGTGCTAGCCCAAAATCGGGACATTACTCGTATAAACTTCCAAGTAAATGGCATGGTAATCTCATATGACTAGGCTAGATAAAGCAGATGCTAATATGAGGGGAGTAAGATGACAGAGGCTCAAGATAAATGGTTTAAACAATGGAAAAGTAAACGGCGCAAAGGGGCGGTTTATTACATATTCATTCAGACTCTCATCATCGGCGGTGCGCTCGTCCTCGGTAAGCTTATTGGTGCTGCATTTTTCACAAACCAGAGCCGGTGGGGAATATTTTTCACTGACTTACCTACGACTGTGTTGCTTGTGTTGGCAGTTTGTATTCCGCTTAACACTATTGTCTGGTTTTTAGGTGAATGGCGGTATCAAAATCTTTCACGAAAGCAGAAAAGCACATAACAAAGCGTTTAAGACGGATTCCCAACGCTTGGCATTTTCGGTTTGGTTCAGCTTTAGTGTTACGGCACAATGGGTTAGGTGTGGTGGTCTGCGTTGCTCACCACTTAACGCGGCGTTAGGAGATTCAATGGTTTCGTATCAACAAACAGAAGATTTATCAGCTTCGGCTAAAATCACTTACTTAAACATGCGTTCATATTACGAGCATTACTCTGTTGATTGGGATCGCTCAAAAATAGAAGCTCAAATCCATGATTTAAATAACTTCGATATTCTGTTCAATGGTGAGGTTGTTGGGGCAATTCGTTTGGCGTTTGATAACGATGATTGTTACATCCGTGACTTGCAAGTCAGCGAAAAATGCCAAAATCAAGGTATTGGTGCGTTAGCACTTTCTGAATGTGAAAGGTTAGCCATTGAATCAGGCTCTATTCGACTTAGATTACGTGTATTTAAAATTAGTCCAGCTTTCCACCTCTATAAAAGAGTTGGATTTGTAATTGATAGCGCTGACGAGAGATTTTATAGCATGTCGAGAACAATCTCCTAACAAAGTGTTTAAGACAGATTCGCAACGCTCGGCATTTTCGGTTTGCTTTGAATTTAGTGTTTACGGCACAATAGGTTAAGTTTGGTGGTCTGCGTTGCTCACTACTTAACGCGGCGTTAGTTGCCAATGAGGAAAACGCAGCCAAAGTAGAAGTTTAGGGCTAAATTTCTGCGTTGTTTTCGTCTCGAGTTTTGCCCAAGTTTTCGTTTTTCAGAAACCACGAATTAACTTTCAAGCGGTTTTGTTTGCCATTGCAGAAGCCGATTTACTGGCTGAAAGTCAGCATTGTGGCATTACCTTTCCAAAAGCGCTTTTTGGTGTTGCCAGTTCGTTTTCTACGGCGTTGTTTGTTCACGTGGTTTCAGTGCCAGTCGCTTTAAAACTACGCCTGATTTGAGTCCACAAAAATACGAAAATTCGGTGGTAACAAAGCGATAATAAATTAAAATCAACGTGTTAGGCTTGGCAACTAACAAATTGTTCAAGAGGGATTCGCAACGCGTGGCATTTTTACTGTGCGTTGAGTTTAGTGTTTAAGGCGTTTACTGCGGCTTCGGTATTGCGTCGCTCACCCCTTAACAAGGCGTTATATGCTTTCAACTATAAATCAGTAAATAGGCTAGGAAAAATTATGAGTAAAGGATTATTGCTAATTGATATACAGAACGACTACTTCTTAGGTGGTGCTATGAAATTGGAGGGCATGGAAGATGCAGCTCGCAATTGTGCTCGACTGCTTTCTTACTTTCGAGAGCAAGAGTTACCAGTTTTTCATATTCAGCACATAGCAACGCGTGAAGGTGCAACCTTCTTCATACCAAATACCTTTGGTTGCAAAATACACGAACTAGTTGAGCCGATGGAGAGTGAGCCAGTGATTGTTAAAAATTATCCTAGTTCATTTAGAGAAACTAATTTAAATGAACTTCTTAACTCACAAGGGGTTGATGAGCTTGTAATCTGCGGTGCAATGACACATATGTGTATTGATACAACGACAAGAGCAGCATTTGATTTGGGTTATAAATGCACTGTTATATCAGATGGTTGTGCAACAAAGAGCTTGGAGTTTGACGGTAAGCAAGTCTTGGCTTCTGACGTCCAGGCTGCTTATATGGCGGCGCTTAGTGTTCCGTTTGCTCAAGTGGTTTCAACAAATGCTTTGGTTGCTTCATTGTAGCACGCATATAACAAACAATTTAAGAGTGATTCAGCACGCTTGGCATTTTTGGTTTGGGTTAAGTTCAGTGTTTAAAGTGGTCAAATTAAGTGTAGTGGTCGCGTGCTTCACACCTTAATTGGGCGTTATGTGAACAAAATTGAGGTTAACGTCGAGTTTTTAATATTTGATGCTAGATAGCGTCTGATTCGATCTTAATAATGTTTCAAACTGAAGTTTTGGAGCATGAGCATAGTGAATATTGTTTTAGTTTTATTAACGGTAAACCATTCTATTTACTTGTTTTTTGAGCATTTTATAGAAAGTATGGTGAGTAGTGATGGGAGAGCAGGAGAGGCTTCGCTATACGGATTAGCTTACGGATTTCTGATATTACCTTTTCAGTTTCTCTTAGAGTTGGCTTTATTTTTTGCTTTCCTATATCAAGTGCTAATAGTTCGTCAATGGCGTGCGAGTATATGGTACTGGTCTACTTTCTTGCTTACGTTGTTTTTGATTCTTGACATCGGATACTGACTTAAGTTTATTCACATAACAAACGCTTTAAGACGGATTCGCAACGCGTGGCATTTTTACTATGCGTTGGTTTTAGTGGTTAAGGCGGTATGCGGTAGCATCGGTGTTGCGTGCTTCACCCCTTAACAAGGCGTTATGGCTCAGGCGCTAACTAGATTTTTAGAATAGAAGTAAAAAGGGGAGTATGCTGGTACCAGCATACTCGTTAATAGGTTTTTTTTATGTCACGGTAAAAGTTTTCGTGAGAACCTAGCGCCATCAGTTCTAAGGTCATAGTTCCATATTCATAGCTATAACCAAGTAAAGTTAACTGTTTGACCATCTTGAACTTATGTACTCGCAAAAATGAAAGGTCGCCTTTTTTTTGTTCGCCAACATATGGATCTTTCAGCAGTTCTCGAATAGCGTTATCTAAGTCCATTTTCTGGTTTTTATGTAGCCTCTTAACTGCTTTCTTAAAGGTCGGTGTTTGCAGGATATTGGTAATCTTAGTCAAAGGTGTAAGCCTCTAATTTACCAGCCTCTTTCTCTGCTTTTGCAATAATCGCTTGTTTTACAAACTCATAGGGTAAATCAGGGTTGTCTTCCATCATTTCCCCAATTTTTGCCCAGTGCTCAATTTGTTTTGGTGTCGTACGATTTAATGCTTTAGCCATAATCGAGGCCTTATCAAAAAGCTCTTGATCAATACGTACACTTGCAGTCGCCATGATGTTTCTCCTAATATAGTTAACTAACAATACAATTGTAGCATATTGCTACTGGCGTTGCGAGTTGCGCCATAAAAAGCGTTTAAGACGGATTCCCAACGCTCGGCATTTTTGGTTTGCTTTGAATTTAGTGTTTACGGCACAATGGTTTAGGCAGGGTGGTGGTGTTGCTCACTACTTAACGCGGCGTTAGTTGCCAACGAGAAAAACGCAGCCAAAGTAGAAGTTTAGGGCTAAATTTCTGCGTTATTTTCGTCTAGAGCTTTGCCCAAGTTTTCGTTTTTCAGAAACCACGTATTAACTTTCAAACGGTTTTGTTTGCCATTTCAGTCACAGATATCACTTACATCTGGGTGAAGAGCCGTTGGCTGTATCTAGCAACGGTCTTAGACTTTCACTCAAGACGGATCGTGGTTTGGTCATTAGATACCAGACCGAGCAGCTGATCACTAATGCTTTCAGAATAGCGTCTAAGTCATGTAAGCTGCCGAAAGGCGTCTTAGTCCATTCAGACCGAGGTGTACAATATAGAGCTTACAAGTATCAGGACTTCATGCGAAAGCACGGAGGAGTACCGAGCATGAGCCGTCAGGGTAATTGTTGGGACAATGCGGTGATGGAGTAGTTCTTTAGTCGACTGAAGGTCGAGTTAATCTACGCAGAAGATTATCAAACTATCGAAGAAGCCCGAATGGGCATCTTCGAATACATAGAGGTTTTTACAATCGAAGAAGAAGACACTCAGCGTTGGGACAAGTCAGTCCCGTTGAGTACGAAAGTATGTAGTTATGTACTATCTACTTTTTGTGGGGGTCACCAGCGGTAAGAAGTCAAAAGGGCTAGCAAATGCAAACTAGCCCGTTAAATCTATTTAGTTTTTGCAACCGTTCTTGTCGCATGTGATTTTACTGTGTGAATCTGTCCAATGAGATGCTTCTTTCTTCGTGTCAAATCCACATCCAGTAGTACCTCCTTTTTGTCCCTTGTGCACGATTCCAGTAGGTGTGTGTTTTACTGCCATAAACTTACTTCTTATCATTACCAGTATTGGTGCTGATATTTTAGTGCTCGGAGTAATTTTGAATTGTGCGCTTTGTTGCTTATTTTGTGTAAGAATACGATAAAATTGAAGTTTGCGAGCAACCGCATAACAAACTGTTTAAGAGCGATTTGCAACGCGTGGCATTTTTATTATGCGTTGAATTTAGTGATTAAGGTGGTATGCGGTGGTTTAGGTATTAGGGAAAATTCACGAACATGCCCATGTTTAAAGGCTTCGTAGTGTAGTGAGCTCTCAATTTTTGAATATCATGAGTTGTCACCATCACATAAAAGTTAATTGGTCAAAGATCGATTTGTAGATCATTTTCAGTGTTTTTAATACCTCCATAAACAAATTGGAGGTCCAACAATGAGTAACCAGCACCCATTTATGCATTTTATGCGTTTCGATATCATTCCAGATTACCGACAACAAGGCAAAGTCGAATACAAGTTAACTGATATCATTCTGTTAACAATTTTCGCTGTACTTTCTGGCCAAGATGACTGGAAAGCGATGAGTTTATATGGTGAAGCTAGGTTGGGTTTCTTGAAGTGATTTGGCGATTTTAGTCATGGTGTGCCTTCCACATCGACCATAGCCAGAGCGATGGGAATGATTAACGCGACTCGTCTACAAAAATGCTTTATTGAATGGATGAAGGATTGCTGTGAACTAACAAAAGGAGAAGTCATTACCATTGACGGTAAAACCGTTAGAGGCTTTTATGATGACTCTCGCGGTCTTGGCGCAATCCACATGGTGAACGCATTTGCGACTAAAAATGGCGTAAGTCTTGGGCAACATAAAGTTTACGAAAAGAGCAACGAAATCACTGCTATCCCAGAGTTGCTCGAGCTGCTTGATATTTCAGGCTGTTTGGTCACTATTGATGCGATGGGATGCCAAAAGAAAATTGCTCATAAAGTACTAAATAAAAACGCAGATTATTTGTTGGCGGTGAAAGGCAATCAAGGTCGTTTAGAGCAAGCATTCGATAATTATTTCGAGATGAGCATGCTACAAAACCATGATGGTGATTCTTACAGCACACAAGAAAAATCACGTGGCAGACAAGAAACCAGGTTGGCATTAACGAACACAGATTTGAGTGTTTTAGGTGACTTAGAGTTGGATTGGCCAGAGCTAAAAACAATGGGTATCGTCGTTTCGGTAAGACAAGAAAAAGCCGTGGCGAAAGAGTCAGAAATCAAGGGGAGATACTACATTAGTTCGAAGGATTTAAATGCTAAGAAATTGTTAGATTCAACGCGTTCACATTGGTTAGTTGAGTCGATGCACTGGAGTCTAGATACGACATTTGGCGAAGACGCTTGCCGAAAACGAGCGGAAGAGAGTGCTGAGAACTTCGCAAGGATCAGACAGATGTGTTTAAACATGCTGAAGAGTGAGACGACTTTGAAAGCGAGTATTGAACATAAAAGAGCGATGTGTGCGATGGATTCAGAGTACTTGTTGAAGGTTCTTGCGAGCCTTAATTTTTAGTGGTTGGTGCTCGTACAAATGCCTAAATCAACCTTACTCATATTATTTGTAAGACGGAGAAATATCATGTGTAACTTAAAAGAAAACAAAGATATGGATAAGTACTTTCACTTCGCGTGCGATGCCACTATTGAAGGTATGCGTGAAGGCACTGGGGGACCTTTCGGTGCGACTCTAACACGAAATGGAGAGGTTGTTTGTTCAGTTGCCAATACGGTGCTCAAAGACATGGATATTTCTGGTCATGCAGAGATGGTTGCGGTGCGTGAAGCGTGTAAGAAGCTGGATACCTTAGACCTGTCAGATTGTGTGATGTATGCGACATGCGAACCATGCCCAATGTGCGTGTCGGTGATGCTATGGGCAGGGATAAAAACATGTTACTACGCATCTACCCACTTAGACGCGGCCAAGCATGGTTTTTCAGATCAGCAGCTAAGAGATTATTTAGACGGCAGTGACACATCGACATTAAATATGGTCCATATTGAGGACAATCGTGACGATTGTGCAAAAATTTGGGCTGAGTTTCGTCAATTGAATGAAACAAAAAACGATGGTTAATTCTGTGGCATAACGAAGTATTAGGGAAGGTGGTCCTCATAGCTGAGAAGCTAATCATACAACCATTTTTTCAAACGCGATCTTTATTATAAAGGGCGTGTTTGTTTATTTTTTTGAGAAATTAAAGTGCTGTTAGCTCCATCGGTGACAACGTTGGTCCATAGAGGTGAAAATATTTATAGTATATGAAACAATGGTTTTCGACCTTCAGACAACATATAGGGAGAGCTAATGACAACGTTAAACAATAAAGTTGCTTTAATCCTCGCGGGTGCCGATGGTATTGGTAAAGCATGTTCATTAAACCTCGCCCAAAGCGGGGCGACAGTGTTTGTTGCCGATTGGGACAAAAAACTTGCTGAGCAAACCGTTGAAGAAATTAATCGGCGTGGCGGGACTGCCTACAGTCTATTTTTTAACGCTTTTGATAAGACTACCTATCCACCAATGATAGAGCAAGTCATTAATCAGGAAGGAAAAGTAGACATTCTTGTCAATAATTTCGGTGGTGTGGATCTGAAGAAAGATCGTGACCTCGCTCATACCGAAACGGAAGACTGGGAAAAAAACATGTTGGCAAATATTAACAGTGTTTTTATTCCGGTCAAATGCGTGGTGCCACATATGGTTAAGAGTGGAGCAGGAAGTATCGTGAACATCTCGTCTCTCTCTTCATTGAGTGCAGAAATGTCCAGTATTTCATATGGTACGGCTAAAAATGCGATTAACCATATGACTCGTCAAATCGCAATTCAATACGCTAAATATAATATACGCTGTAACGCCGTATTACCCGGGATGATTGCGACGAATGCAGTCAAAGAGAATCTAAACGACGAGTTCATCGATAACTTTTTATCTACTCAACCGATCAAACGGATGGGAGAACCAGAAGATATCGCTCATGCGGTGAATTTTTTAGCAAGTGATACTGCTAGCTTCATTACTGGGGTCTGTTTGCCTGTGACTGGCGGTATGGATATCGCGCCAGCACGTTATTACTTTGATGAAGATAAAGTCAGCTTCTAATTAGATAAAGGCCTGAGGCAACTTGTGATGTCACTCAATCAGTGAGGGATTAACCCTTTTATTGGTATATTCAATATAGGGGAATGCCACAAGTTGCCCTAACTCAAGTTTCCCCTCCTGCGTTACGGCGTCACTTATTCCGTATCCCTCCATTTATTAATGCTGCTTGAGTAACGACGGTTTGATCGTCAATAAATGTATATCGACCGTTACATCAAAGTCCAAGAAAAGATAAAGAGAATACTGCGGCAAATCGTCGAGATGTAACTATAGTTAATATTCAGCTGGCGCAGCCAATAGTCAACACATCTTTGCTTACTGAAAACATGGAATAAAACAAATTAAAAGGCTTAAACTTGGGGGAAAGTATGGCAATGAACAATCACCATTTTAGGGCTCTGATTGAGTCGCTCAAAGACTTAACACCAATGCAAAAAAGGTACTTACTTAATCATACCAAAATAGCACTCGATGACGAGCGCAGAATGCTAAGCGTCAGAGACATACTCACCCCAGAAGAGTTGGAAGCTCTGCTATCCCCTATACCCACAACAAATACAAAATAATATCTATCGTCAGGTCAACACTAAGAACCAAGTGAAGTGACACCACTTTATTTGGTTGTTAGATTTTCTCCTTCTCTCCAAGAAAAGCATTTCCGGCTCCTCTTTTAATAGAGAGTTATCAGGTTAATGGCGCGACTACCAATCATACCCTCGACCCGCACTGTGTAATTTATTATCACTATTGATAAACTTGAAAGCAATTTTTCTAGAATTTAGGTATATTAGAGACGATTATTATATTGTGATTGTTGCTATGCCATTATCGAAAGAGTCGTTAAAAACTATTCATATCATTGCCCATTCTGGCAGTTTTGCCGTCGCTGCTGAGCGGTTAAACCGAGTACCTTCCGCGGTAAGCTATACGGTGAAGAAGCTCGAGCAAGAGCTTGGCTTTACTTTGTTCGACCGTACGGGGCGACAAGTGAGGTTAACGCCAGCGGGGCATTACTTTATTGAACAAAGCCGCTGGATGTTAGATTCGTTTGAAGAGCTGGTACGTAACAGCACCATGATTAGCCGTGGTGTCGATGTCTCGTTTGATATTGCGATCAACAATATTATTAATCGCCGAGGCATTACCGAGCTGGTGAGTCAACTCAACCAACACTTCCCTGCGACACAAATAGGGATCAAAACCGAAGTGTATAATGGCTGTTGGGATGCTCTGTATGGACGTCGTGCTGATCTGGTTATCGGTGCGCCAAACTCCCCGCCTAAATTGGAAGGTATTGTTTATCATGCCATCGGCCTTGTCGAGTGGGATTTTATTGTTGGCCAAACCCACCCGTTAGCTTCTCATGTGGGCACTCTGACCACCGAAGAACTGCGCGGCTATCCGGTCGTGGTGGTTCGCGATACCTCGCAACATATATCACCACGAATCTCATGGTCACTTACTGGGCAAACCATGATCTACGCTCCTGAATTAACCACGGCAACTCAAATGATTGAGGACGGCATTGGGATTGGTTATATCCCTCACCATCGGATTAAAGAACAGCTCAACCAAGGTAAGGTACTGAAAAAAGCCATCATAGAGCATAAGCAACCGACGCAACTGTTTTATGCTTGGCATGCTCAGCGCGAAAGCCCCGTGCTGGAATGGTGTGTCGACTATCTGATTAAGAATGAACATAAGTTCAATTGGCATAGCTAGTATAGATGAGCGTACCAATTAACTAACTATCTCGCTCACTAGTAAAAGCCCATTTACGTTAAGTGTTGCTTTCTGCGGTGGTTGTCCAACCAAGCTCTCACTTTTGGCACTAAAATGACGCGAAATTTTGATGATTTGATGCAAAAACTTCGTTGAGTTATCAGTGGGCTTTACTATTTGTAGTGTTATCACCAGCAACCGTGTGGTTGATGTGATACAGGTCTTACCCCTCTATTGATTGGTCAATTATTTTGATGATTGAGCCCTTATTTTCTCACTTTTTTTGTTCTCACCGCCACTATACACTCCTTACGTACGCAAAAGAGCGTCAATAAACACTAATAACAAAAGGTATGATAGTTATGATTAAGTCATTTAATGCTGAACCCTTTGCCCTAGAATTTGATCCTAAAACAACAGCTCTTGTCATGATCGACATGCAGCGTGATTTCGTTGAACCCGGTGGCTTTGGTGAAGCACTTGGTAATGATGTCTCATTGGTACGTACTGCAATTGAGCCGTGCATGGCCGTTGTTGAAGCGGCCCGTGAAGCTGGCCTGACGGTCATTCACACTCGCGAAGGCCATCGTGCTGATCTAACGGACTGCCCAGCGGCGAAGCTAACGCGTGGTGGTAAGACATTCATCGGTGAAATGGGACCGAAAGGTCGAATTCTGATCCGTGGCGAACAAGGTCATGACATTATTCCTGAACTATACCCAATCGCTGGTGAGCCGATCATCGACAAACCTGGTAAGGGCGCATTCTATCAAACGGATCTTCACTTAATTCTACAAAATCGTAACATCAAAACGCTGATCGTTTGTGGTGTCACGACAGAAGTGTGTGTTACCACAACCGTTCGTGAAGCGAACGACCGCGGCTATGAATGCATCATTCCTGAAGATTGTGTCGGTTCTTACTTCCCAGATTTCCAAAAATACGCCCTAGATATGATCAAAGCACAAGGTGGTATTTTTGGTTGGGTATCAAACTCAAAATCGATCATGGAAGCGATTAAATAATCGTTAATTAGCGATGTTATTCGCTCACGATAAAGGGAACCTATACCCAGTACAGGCGTTTGATGGCTATATTCACAGTGTGTTTGATAAAGCCATCAACATTGTCACCAATGACCCAACTGCACCATGGGTTTCCTTACTTGATCTTTCTCTGCCAAATACGCCTTGTGGGTTAAAGGTAGCAATGGCAAGTCAGCCTATCTTTAAACAATGTCAAGCGAAGGATAGGGTCTATTATCGTGGCGGTATTTTGCGTTTTGAGGCTCAGCCTCTACTCACGATTGATAGCCGAAGCGCGAAATGGTGGTGCCATCCACCGAAGCCGAGAGAGTATCAAGAAAAACGGTTACTTAATAACATCCGTTATTTAGAAAGTTGTTTTACGCAACATATAAATAAAAATGAAAGTGATAACTTAAATATTAAAAGCCATCTTGAATACTTAAGAGAGAAAGCACTTTATTTCAATTTTGACTTATTTTCTGAGCCTGAGTTAATTACAGAGAATATTGGGAAAGGGCAGGGGTTAACACCATCTGGCGATGATTTTATATGCGGTGTGTTTGCTTTACTTACTTACGTAAGCAAAGAATTTGCAGAGTTAAGCCATACCTGTTCTGTGGTGTTATCTACGATGGTTAAGTCATGTCAGTCAAACTGGCAGAAGACAAACGAGGTGAGTCTTCATTATTTGCAGCAAGCGAGTAAAGGCGACCTTTCCCAACCCGTTTTATGGTTAGTTTATTCAATTTTTACTTCCACTTTAGAGAGTGAAGTGGAAAAAGCATTACATAATGTACTTGAAATAGGTTCTAGCTCCGGCTGTGACATTGTTTCGGGTATTTTATTTGGAGCTCATCAATTACAACTCAATCAATATTAGTCAATCGTATGCCTAATTAGTTATTGATCTATTATTGATGCCAATAAAAGTGGTTATTTATGACAGTTAAATATAAAGCATTTGAAAATATGTATCAGGACTCAGTCTCTTTGATGCAGTTATCAGCACAATTAAATAAACTCGACGGAATTGAAGATGCGTCGGTTGTCATGGGCACCGAAGCTAACTTGAGCCGCATGGCTGATGCAGGCTTTGGTTCTGACATTAGTGCGAAACCAAACGATTTAGTGATTGCGGTAAAAGGTGAAGAGGCAGCGTGCGATGAAGCGATCGCGTTAGCGGAAGAACAGCTGACATCACATAGCAACGAAGCGAGCAGCAAAAGCGATTTTGTTCAGCCTCTAACGAGCTTCGCTTTAGGTTTAGAGCAAAATCCAGACGCGAATTTAGCACTGATTTCAGTCCCTGGTGAATACGCGGCAGCGGAAGCCATCAAAGCGCTCAACCTTGGCCTTAACGTCATGATGTTCAGTGACAATGTGCCATTACAGGATGAGCTGAAAATTAAACAATTAGCACAAAAGAAAAACCTCATCGTCATGGGGCCGGATTGTGGTACCGCCATCATTAATGGTACGCCATTGGGTTTTGCAAACGTGGTTCGCCAAGGTGAGATCGGTATCGTTGCTGCGTCGGGGACCGGATTACAAGAAGCAACGTGTCGCGTACACCAACTAGGCGCTGGTATCTCTCAAGCATTAGGAACCGGTGGTCACGATTTGCACCAAGAGGTCGGTGGTATTTCAATGTTGACGGGCTTACAAGCATTAATTGAAGATGAGCAAACCCGCGTTATTGTGCTGATATCAAAACCGCCAGCACAAGAGATTGCCGAGCGTATTATAAAAGTGGCCCAGTCGACAGTGAAGCCTGTGGTGGTGCACTTCCTTGGTGCATCAGACGAGCATATTCAGCGCGATGGCGTTTACTCAGCGGAGACATTAGCACATTCCGCTGAAGTCGCGGTTGCACTACTGAATGATCAAACCGTTAATGCGCCTGAAAGCATCCCACCAACCACCAAAAGTACCGTGCTTGCCCATGCCGAAGCTTTGAACGCAGAGCAGCGTTATGTTCGTGGTGTTTTTGCTGGTGGTACCTTCTGTTTTGAAGCTCAGTTAATTTGCGATAAGGCAGACATTACGGGGTATTCCAATACGCCGGTGACCGCCTACCACTCATTAAATAACATTTGGGAAAGTCAGGGTCACACCATTGTTGATTTAGGAGACGATGAATTTACTCAAGGTCGTCCGCACCCAATGATTGACCCGACACTGCGCAACCAACGCATTATTCAAGAAGCTCGCGATCCACAAACCGCCGTCGTGCTATTTGACGTGGTGTTGGGTTACGGCGCATCGGAGCAGCCACTAGACGAGTTGATTGCAGTGATTGAAGGGCTGAAAAAAGAGCAAGGCCAGCTTCCGGTATTCATTGCGCATGTCTGTGGTACGGATTCTGATCCCCAATCACGTGAACTAATCAGCCAAATGTTAACTGAGCAAGGTGTCATCATTGCTGACTGCAACGCTCAAGCAGCAGAGTTCGCAACACTTATCATTAACCAGCAAAATCAATAAGGAAGAGCAGAATGAAAGCTTTATTCAATCAAAAACTGACGGTCCTTAACGCTGGTTTAACCAGCTTTGCAACCAATATAGACCGTGCAGGCGGCACCGCGATTGCCCTGAATTGGCAGCCGCCGGCAAATGGTGACATGGCAGGAGGCTTAGCGCTTGCTGAGCTGACCAATGCGGTTGATATTGAGCAAGCGAACCAGATCGCGATGGGGCGTTACTTAGCCGCCCAACCAACACTTGTTGATGTGATGTTAGCGGGTGAAGCGATTCCCACCTTAGCGGAGCGCAAACTGATCCTACATGCGGGGCCACCGATTGCGTGGGCTGATATGTGTGGACCAGTACAAGGCGCGATTCTTGGTGCGATTGTATTTGAAAAATGGGCCGAAGACATCGAACAAGCGCAAGCTATGATCGACTCTGGAGAGGTCGTTTTTGAACCTTGTCATCACTATGATGCCGTCGGTCCGATGGCGGGGATCATCAGTCGTTCAATGCCAGTTTGGGTGGTCGAAAACCAAACTGAAACGGGCACTGAGCGCGTCTTTTCCAACTTTAACGAAGGGCTAGGTAAAGTTCTGCGTTTTGGTGCCAATAACCGCGATGTGATTGAACGTCTTGAATGGATGGGAACTGAGCTTGCGCAAGCGATGAAAGCGGCAGTACGCCAAATGACTGGCCTAGAGCTTAAGCCAATTATGGCGCAAGCGCTGCACATGGGCGATGAAGTTCATAACCGTAACGCGGCTGCCACAGGGTTATTGTTGAAGCAACTGCTTCCAGCGTTGTTGTCGGCAAAGCTTGAGCCAAGTCAGCTTGAACGCGTGATCGGTTTTATCACTGGTAACGATCACTTTTTCCTCAACCTTTCAATGGCGGCGTGCAAAAGCATGTTGAAAGCCGCTGAAGGCGTAGCGAATAGCACCATGGTGACCGTAATGGCACGAAATGGCGTTAACTTCGGCATTCAACTTTCTGGGACGGGCAACCAGTGGTTCCAGGCGCCAGCCAATCCAGTTAATGGGTTGTTCTTTCCTGGCTTTAGCGTCGAAGATGCCGCGGCAGACTTAGGCGACAGTGCGATTACGGAAACCGCCGGTGTTGGTGGTTTTGCGATGGCTTCTTCTCCTGCAATCGTCAAGTTTGTTGGTGGTACGCCAGACGATGCCACTAATAACAGCCGCTCAATGCAGACGATTACGATTGGCAATAATCCTGCCTTTACCTTGCCTGCACTGAACTTTGCTCCCACTGCTGCTGGGGTCGATGCACGTAAAGTCGCAGATAGCGGCGTGCTCCCAATCATCAATACGGGTATCGCTCATAAACAGGCGGGTATTGGCCAAATTGGTGCCGGGATTACGAGCGCGCCAATGCAATGTTTTGTTGATGCACTGCGTGCATTAGACGCTCAACGTAATACAGAGGAATCACTATGAGTAAACGTCCTTTAGCTGTCATCGCTTTTGGTGGCAATGCGTTAATTGATGATAACGAGCACTGCTCGATTAACGATCAATACCATACCGTTGAGCAAAACGTCGGTTATTTGGTTGATATGATTGAGCGTGGCTGGGACTTAGTGATTACACACGGTAACGGCCCTCAAGTCGGTTTCATTCTTCGCCGCTCAGAGTTGGCGGAACATGAAGTGTCACCCGTACCGGTTGATTACGCGGTAGGCGATACCCAAGGTGCCATTGGTTATATGTTCCAAAAAGCCTTAGCCAACGAATTGAATCGCCGTAATCTTTCACGCCCAGTGGTGTCTTTAGTCACACAAACGTGTGTGGACCCAAACGATGCCGCCTTCGCTCAGCCTAATAAACCTATTGGTTCGTTTATGAGTCAAGAAGTGGCAGAAAAAAATGCTGAAACCTTAGGTTGGAGCATTATGGAAGATTCTGGACGCGGTTGGCGTCGTTGTGTCGCAAGTCCACAACCTCTTGAGATTGTCGAGCTTTCAAGCATTGAAAACTTAGTCGCAAGCGGTGCTTTAGTGGTTGCTTGTGGCGGCGGCGGTATTCCGGTAGAGCGCGATGCTCAAGGCAATCTCACGGGTCTTGAGGCTGTGATTGATAAAGACGTTGCTTCCGCATTATTGGCCGAAAAGCTCAAGGCAGACATGCTAATCATTCCGACAGGGGTCGAAAAAGTCGCGATTAACTTTGGGCAACCAGATGAGCAATGGCTTGATAACTTAACGCCTGCGCAAGCACAGACGTTGTGTGATGAAGGTCAGTTTGGAGAAGGCTCGATGAAGCCAAAGGTTGAAGCATTATTGAAATTTATCGCTTCAAACCCACAAGGCGCAGGTTTAATCACCCAAGCTAACACACTTTCACAAGCGCTTGACGGTACAACAGGCACTTGGATTCGTCAGTAATTTGATTTTATTTTGCCCAGTGCGCTGGGCTTTTTTGGAGAGCACCATGTCAACAACACAAACGACGCTACTAGCAGTAAACGGCACACTAATGCGTGGCTTAAAACTTAATCCTAACTTAATTAACGTTGGGGCAGAATTCGTGCGTGAAGATGTCACCGATAAGCATTATAGATTGTGGTCAATCAATGATGATCACCCAGCAATGATTCGTACCACCGAAGAGAACAACTCTGTCGATTTAGAAATCTGGTCACTACCAATGGACGCTTTTGCGACGGTACTGAGCAATGAACCTGCGGGTCTCTCGATTGGTAAAGTCATTTTAGCCGATGGCAGCGAGATACTCGGCGTACTTGGCGAACCTTGCTTAGTTGAGGGCCAACAAGAAATTACCCATACCGGTGGTTGGCGCAAATACACGCAAACATTGAGCTAACTTCCATCATCTGATTCCAGTCATCTCGTTAGCTTCATCGCTAGTCCCTACATTGAGATGACTGGAAACAATAATAAAAATCGAACAAAAGGTTTTGAATTATGAGTAATAATAGAAAAAGTGATGACGCTCCGACTACCGCTTCTGGTATTCAGATTGCCATGATTCTACTGGGTATCCTGATTACCCCTGTGCTGTTGGCTTCTTCGAGTTTGGGTAGCCAGCTTGAACTGGGCAACGCCGCGTTAATTATTGCTATCGGGAGTATTATCTTAACGGTTCTGGCGGTGATCAACATTTCTATCGGCCAAAAAGCACGGTTGCCGACTTACGGTATCGTAAAGTTTTCTTTTGGTAATCAAGGAGCCATCGCCATTAACGTGATCATGGCGATCAGCTTATTTGGTTGGATTGCCGTTACGGCCAATATGTTTGGTCACAGTGTTCATGATGTATTGGGTAGTTTTGGTGTGTCTGTGCCGATCCCGGTATTAGTCGCCATTGGTTGTGTTATTTTTGTTGCTTCCACGGCGTTTGGTTTTGAAATACTGGGCAAAGTGTCTAAAGTGGCCGTGCCTGTGATTGTTGTTCTTATGTTTGTGGTGTTGTTCCTGGCGACAGGCAGCGATGTAGTCGCAACAGAGAAACTGGGTCAACTCCCATTCGGTGCGGCAGTCTCTTCAGTTGTCGGGACGATTATCGTGTTAGTCGCGACTGCGCCAGATTTCGGTAGCTTTGTTCATAATCGCAAGCACGCAGCGATTGCCGGTGTATTAACCTTTGGCTTGGCCTATCCAGTGCTGTTCTTTGTCGGCGCAGTACCTAGCTCGCTTACTTCTGAGGGCTCATTGCTCGGCGCCATGGCGGTGATTGGAACGACGCTTCCTGCTGCTGTCTTACTGGTATTTGCTTGTATCACTGGTAACGCCGGTAATATGTTCCAAGGCACATTAGTGGTATCGACACTGTTAAGTAAAATTCCTAAGTGGAAGATCACCGTCGCATTAGGCCTATTAGCAACGGTACTCGGCAGCATGGAGATCATGGCGTGGTTTATTCCTTTCCTACTATTCCTAGGAATTGCGACGCCACCTATTGCGGGTATTTATATCGCAGATTTCTTTATGAATCGCCGCGAAGGCTACGACCAAGCTCTGCTTGAAACGGAAAAGGCAATCAAGCCAATGACATTCGTCGCGTGGGGAATCGGCTCTTTGGTTGGCTTTGCGACCGTTAATGACATGTTTACACTAACGGGCATCCCATCACTGGACTCAATTCTGATGGCATCACTGGGGTACTTTTTACTATGCCGTAATGGTGTGAAAAGCATGGCAACGCCTAAAAACGCGAGATAAAAGCTTTAATCCACCTTGTATGCGTCAATGACTTCAAGGTGTCTTATAGTAAGAGTGACTTGGTTTGCAGGTGCGACAATAATGTGAATAGCTAATATTCTTAATTAAAACTCGTGACAAACCCTGTGAGCCAAGGCAACTCATCCTTCGAAAGTGTGTTATTACACGATCTCATCATCAAATCCTTCGGAAATTCTCCGCCATTTCACTCACGAAACCACAGGCCTTGTTCACTTCAAAGTGGGGTTGAGTTTGCAAAAAACTCAAGCCAGAAACCCCATAGCCCACTGTGCAAACAAATGGCGCTGATTGAGCATCTATCTTTTATCCATTCTCAAAATACCGACTCTGGTTTACTTTAAACGAGGCGTCGATGTGGTTTGAGAATAACGGTTATTTTTCTAAATTTACTCCTTTCCCAAGCGTTGTTTGTTATCGTTTACATTGCCGTGTTGTGTTTTTCTACTTTGATAAATATATCAAGCTAAATAATTGTGATCATTCACGCATTGTGCGTCTTATTGCGAGATTGTGCTGATATCTGTGATTTATGTTGCATTTTGCTTTTGTGGTAACGTTTACACTAATCGACGTAAACAAACTATAGGATGAAACAAATGTCTAATGTAGAACATGGGCTAAGCTCCATCGACATAATGGTGTTTGCTATTTATGTCGCAATTATTATTGGTGTGGGACTTTGGGTGTCCCGTGACAAGAAAGGAGTGCAAAAAAGTACAGAGGATTACTTCCTTGCAGGTAAATCCCTTCCTTGGTGGGCGGTTGGTGCGTCACTGATCGCTGCAAACATTTCAGCAGAACAGTTTATCGGTATGTCCGGCTCTGGCTATTCGATTGGATTAGCGATTGCGTCATACGAATGGATGGCTGCCATCACGCTGGTTATCGTCGGTAAATACTTCTTACCTATCTTTATTGAAAAGGGGATTTACACCATCCCTGAGTTTGTCGAAAAGCGTTTCAATAAGCAGCTCAAAACCATTTTGGCGATTTTCTGGATCTCACTTTACATTTTCGTCAACCTGACTTCGGTACTTTACTTGGGTGGTTTGGCGCTAGAAACCATTTTAGGCATCCCGTTAATATACTCTATTGTGGGCTTGGCACTGTTTGCTTTGGTTTACTCGGTGTACGGTGGTTTATCTGCGGTGGTTTGGACCGATGTTATTCAGGTGTTTTTCCTGATCCTTGGTGGTTTCATGACGACCTTTATGGCGGTTAGCTATATTGGTGGTGATGACGGTTGGTTGGCCGGCATGTCAAAAATGGTCGACGCAGCACCTGGCCACTTTGAGATGATTCTTGATCAAAGTAACCCACAGTACATGAACCTGCCGGGTATCGCGGTACTGATTGGTGGCTTATGGGTTGCTAACCTATATTACTGGGGTTTCAACCAATACATTATTCAAAGAACCCTTGCTGCTAAGTCGATCGCTGAAGCACAAAAAGGTATTGTGTTTGCGGCATTTTTGAAATTGATCGTGCCATTCCTAGTGGTTATTCCAGGCATTGCTGCTTACGTCATTACTTCTGATGCCCAACTACTGGCCAACCTTGGTGAGGTGGGCGCAACCAACCTGCCAAGTGCAGCACATGCTGATAAAGCTTACCCTTGGTTGACTCAATTCCTACCCGTCGGTGTGAAAGGAGTCGTCTTTGCAGCACTAGCCGCTGCGATCGTTTCTTCGTTAGCGTCTATGCTTAACTCGACAGCGACTATCTTTACCATGGATATCTACAAAGAGTACATTGGCCCTGAATCAGGTGACCATAAACTGGTGAACGTGGGTCGTTCAGCTGCCGTTATTGCGCTGGTTATTGCTTGCTTTATTGCGCCAATGCTAGGTGGTATTGGTCAGGCATTCCAATATATTCAAGAGTACACTGGTCTGGTTAGCCCGGGCATTCTAGCCGTATTCTTGCTAGGTCTATTCTGGAAGAAAACAACCAGCAAAGGTGCCATTATTGGTGTTGTTGCATCTATTCCTTTTGCGTTGTTCTTGAAGTTTATGCCAATTGCGATGCCATTTATGAACCAGATGCTATACACGCTGCTGTTTACCATTGTGGTGATTGCTCTAACTAGTTTGAGTACTTCTGTTCACGATGATGATCCAAAAGGTATCAGTGTCACGGCATCTATGTTTGCCACTGATCGCAGCTTCAATATCGCGGCTTACGGAATTATGATCGTGCTGACCGTTCTCTATGCACTATTCTGGTAAGTAGACCGTTGATTAAGCTCCGCTATATACTGGCGGAGCTTTTTTATTTGTCTCGCACAATTTCTGAACATCTAGGGTATAAACGGAGTACCTATGGATTCTACCTTATTGCCTAATGTGGTTTCTTTTCTAAAAACGATCGCGCCATTCTCTAGCATTCCCGATGACATCCTAGACAGTATTGCCACTGATGCTGATATTCTTTATTGGGGAAAAGAGCAACATATTTCACTGAACGACTCGCAAGAGCGGAATCTTTATATTATCCGATCAGGGGTGATTGAGCAGCGCTTACCCAACGGGAACCTGAGGGCTCGATTAGGCAAAAATGATGTCTTCGGTTTTAACTTAGAACAAGACAATTATCAGATAGTGACCGTTGAAAGCTGTCTGATTTATAAATTTAACTATGCCAGATTACTGAGTAAAGTGGCTCACCTTGGGTCGGTTGCTGACCAGCTCGCGATTGACGCGAATCATCGGCTTAAATCCAGTGTGAATACTGAATTGCTTGAGGCTGAAAAGGGACTGTATTTTAAGACGGTAAAAGAAGTGGCACTCTCAGATATTGTTTTAGTCAGTCCGAATATGAGCATCCAAACCGTGGCAAAAAAAATGCGCGCTCATCAAGGCTGTTCGTGTGCGCTGATTGTAGAAGGTAGAGCATTAATTGGAATGGTCAGTGAGAGAAATATCACCAATCGTGTGGTGGCGGAGGCGATGGATGTCTCTCGGCCTATTGTTGATATCATGACCGCTGAGCCTAAAACGCTCACAGAGGATGAACTGGTTCTCTCTGCCGTTCACCTTATGATGAAACATAACATTCAACATGTCCCACTGATTAACCACGATAAACAGATAGTCGGCTTAATTACTCCGCAACAATTGATTCAAAAACACAGTGTTCAAGCCATCTTTCTGATAGAGAAAATTGGTTATTGTGACACATTAGATGCACTCACCGGCTTAACGAATGAACGTCAGTCTGTATTCGAGGCGATGGTCGAAGCGCATTTACCTGCTACTATTATCGGCCAGGTACTTAGCATGATTTATGATGCCTTCACATCACAATTACTCAAGTTGGCAGAACAAACGGTCGGGACCCCACCTTGTCGATACGCATGGTTAGCCGCCGGGTCGCATGCCAGAGGTGAAGTGCATTTAGGGTCGGATCAAGATAATGCGTTGGTGCTCGAAGATTCCGCCACAGAGGCTGATAGATTCTATTTTCAGCACTTGGCAATGTATGTCTGTAAAGGGTTAGCCGCCTGTGGATATTCACTGTGTAGTGGACGCTTTATGGCGGCCACTTCAAAATGGAATCAACCGCTATTTATTTGGAAACAATACTATCGTAAATGGGCGAATAACCCTGAATACGATTTGCTGCTTAACTTAAACGTCTTTTTAGAGATACGCTTTATCGCGGGGGATGAGAGCCTGTTTGATCAAATAGACCATTATCGTAACGAGTGTATTCAAAATAACCCACGTTTGATGTCGGCACTGGTGAGAAACTTGCTCACGGATCGCCCGCCTCTGGGAATATTTAACAACTTAGTCTTAGAAAGTGACCATAGTGATGGAAAAACGCTGAACATAAAAAAAGCGGCGATTGGCTTGCTGGTGGATATTGCGAGAATTTATGCGCTCAGCGGTGGGGCGGGAGGAACGCTCTCTACGGAGGATCGAATTCAGTTCGCGTTTGAGCATGGAGTTCTGAACGAAAACTCATATCAGGATTTAATTGGCACCTACCGTTATGTCACGCAAATGAGGTATTCTCATCACCTGAAGTGCCTGCGAGAGGGGCTCAGCGTGACAAACTTAATCTTTCCTGACCGGTTTGGCAGCTTTGAACGACAGCATTTAAAAGATGCATTCCGAATTATTGGCGGCTATCAAGATGCGTTAAAAATGAAGTTTGGTGCCTAATATGTTTCGTTCATACTCACGACATTTTGCGCAGTTAGAAACCGAGCGTAATAACCTTGAAACGGCGCATTTACCAGCATCTCTGAATGCGCTGTTGCGCACGCCGTTGCCCAGTGCCGTCGCTGATATCAAGTCCCTCAATACATTAGTCTTAGACTTCGAAACCACCGGCTTTGATGCTGAACAAGACAAAGTTTTGAGTATGGGGTGGGTTGAAGTTCGCCAAAATCAGATTCATTTGGGGAGTGCTCGACACGTTATTATCAATCAGCCAGTTGCCGCAACTGCCGACTCGGTAAAAATCCACCACTTAAGGCCTGAAACAATAGACACTTTCGGCATCGATGAACATGCGGCTTTTTTTCAACTGTTTGATGCGATGGCGGGAAAAATTCTCATTGCGCATGGCAGCGTAATGGAAAAACGTTTTTTAGAGAGCTATGTCAGAGCGCAGTTTGAACAACCGACATTGCCCTTAATATGGTTGGATACGTTAAAAATTGAGCAGTACCGTGAAAAATTACGGCCTGTCCGTTCTGATTGGCGCTTAAGCTCAATTAGGGAAGGGCATGAACTACCTGAGTATCAAGCCCATAACGCACTCAGTGATGCCGTTGCTACTGCGGAATTATACCTTGCGCAAGTTGATCGCTTGTTTGGCCTCGATTACGCCCCTCTGCACGTAATCGCCGATATTTCAAACTGAAATCAACGCTGTTTCCGCATGTGGTAAGACGCTTATACCGAGTTTCTGCGCACTAGCGTTGGACTAAATATAGCGGTTTCTTCTTCAATAATTTCACCACGTGATAAGGCTAAGGCGAGGTGTGCCGCACGTTCTGCCATCATCTCAATCGGGTAGCGAATCGTGGTTAAGCCAGGATGAACAAAACGCGCAATTAACCCGTCATCAAAACCGATCAACGCGACGTCTTCTGGCACTCTTATGTCATTTTCTTTCAACACCGCTAAAGCACCTGCCGCCATAAAGTCGTTGTAGGCGAACACGCCAGTAAATTCGAGTGATTTGGTTAACAGGTTAGTCATTGCAGCTTCGCCTCCGTCACTATTTGGCTCGCCGTATTCGATATAGCTTTTGGGTAATTCGATGCCATGTTCTTTGAGTGCGGCTTGATACCCTTGTTGACGCTCTTGGGTATCTTCAATGTGATGAGAGGACGCGATATGCGCTATTTTGTGATGCCCATGACGGATCAAATACTCTGTTGCTATGTACGCGCCTTTTTGGTTATCGAGGGAAATACAACGCTCAGCTAATTGTGGAATATGACGATTTATCAGTACCATGCCTTTTACTTCATTGGCGTAACTGACCAGCTCCTCATTCGATAAGGCTTTAGAATGAATGACAATGGCATCACAACGGCTATTAATGAGTAATTCGAGCGCTTGGCGTTCATCTTCTGCGTTGTGGTAGCCATTGCCTATCAAAAGATGTTTGCCGTTATTGTGTGCGATGCGATCGATGGATTTAATCATTGAGCCAAAAAATGGGTCGGACACATCGCCGACCAAAACGCCCATGGTCGTGGTACTTTGGCTGACTAATGCTCGAGCGGCAGCATTGGGACGATAACCTAACTGTTTCATTGCTTTGGTCACGGAGTCGATGGAGCGTTGACTCGCTTTGGGGGATTTGTTGATCACACGTGAAACCGTGGCGACAGAAACACCGGCTTCTTTCGCGACATCTTTGATCGTTGCCATAGAGAACCTTTACTGGCTAGAAAATTGAACTAAAGGTATTAAACACCGATTGTGTAACAAGTACAAATAGATAGAGAATTTGCTTTTGAAAATAAGACCTATACCACTGATATGTAAGTGAGATCTAAGTGATGTATACGTTAGTCACTCCATGTAATGCAATGAATGAAACCAACGTATAGTAATGAAGGCTAAATCTGAGTGTTAATAAACCCCAGCTTATTCAGTCAGCCGGGGTTTGTGGGGAGGGTGAATTGCGGTCGCGGAACTTATGACTTAAGCATATTGAGTTGTTTATCGAGTTCAGAAATTGAGCTTTCCATCTCTTGACTAATGGTTTCAACCTCCTCAGAGAGATGATTAAGTTGTCGTCCTGTATCCACTATCGCGGTGATATTGCGATTGATTTCTTCGGTCACGGAGCTTTGCTCTTCAGCAGCTGTCGCCACTTGCATTGAGTTACTTGTGATACTACCGATGATGCTCGTCATATCTTGTAAGCTTTGATTGCTGCTTTCGACATCTTTAACCGCACTCGATACTTTATCTCTATTTATTTCTATTTGATTTACCGTGCTATCAACTTCAGTTTGTAAGCTATGAATTAGCGCGTCAATCTCTTCGGTCGAATGTTGGGTACGGGAAGCAAGGTTGCGCACCTCATCTGCAACCACAGCAAAACCACGTCCAGTGTCACCAGCACGGGCAGCTTCGATCGCCGCATTCAGTGCTAATAAGTTGGTCTGCTCTGCAATATCTCTAATAACGTCCAATATTTTTGAGATATCTTCGCTTCTGCATGCCACTTGCGACATCCTTTCACACGCGGTATCCATATCTTTGGCAACCACATGAATATCTGAAAGCGTTTTAGTAAACATGGTTAAGCTTTTATTTAACAACCTGTCTGATTCATTGGCTTCCTGTGAGGTGTTTTGAGCGAGGACAGACACTTCCTGCGCAGTCGCAGCCATTTCGTTCATTGCTGTTGCTATACTGTCGGTTTCAGAAGATTGACTTTGTGCTGCTTGTTTTGAAGCATTGGAGGATTGCAACAGAGACTCGGAATTCGTGCCTATGTCTCTAGATTGACTTTTCATTATCGCAATCATGGCTCTGAATTTATCAATAAAGTTGTTAAAGCCGGTGGCCATTTCATCCAATTCTTTATGCTTCTGGCTAGGAATGTTTATCGTCAGATCCCCGTCACTGCTGGCAAGAGTTTGAAAGTGCTTACTCATATTGACCAATGGCTTAGTAAAGCTAGTGAGCATCACGCTAATCACAACAAGCGCAAGGATCAAACCAATGAGTGCTTGAATGGCTAATGTCGAATTAATCTCATTAAAGCTTGAAGTGAGTATCTTTTGATAGGTGATGGAATCGGCTAATGCGACAGACTTAGGCAGGAGATAAACTAAAGTCCATTTTGACGATTTTGTTAGTGTAATTTCACTCACCGATATCAATGAATCTTGAGTATTCCGCTCTCTTTGGTTATTGACGTCTTTTATTTGCGCCCATAATTTTGGATTCACCGCTTTGAGTGATTGCCCTGCAGCATTACTTAAGGCGCTATCAGCGATGATCGTCCCTTGCTCAGAAATGATGAGCATTTCGCCTTGGTTATTAAACAGGCCGTCAGAGAGTTGAGTGACTAACTTTTGTAATTCTGGCAAAAATATGTCAATGCCAACCATCCCCAAGAAAGTATTACCATCTAAAACAGGGTAGGTGATACTGGTCATCAGTTGGTAAATGCCATCGCTAACCTCTTCGCGGTAAGGTTCTAAGATACAGATATTTTTTGTCTCTAGGCTGCATAGGTACCATTCTGCATTGCGCTCACCAAACTCGTTAAGGCTACCGTCGTATTTTTCATCTGAATCGGTAATACGCTCTTGAATGACCTCTGAACCATCTCGATACCAATAGACTTCTAAAGAACCACTGTCCGTGCTGTGGCTTAAGCCACGAGAAGCAAACTGGTCGTCTAAACTGTCATAAGCATTAGGTTCAAAGTAGGTGTACAGAGCGCTGAATTCACGATGGTCAACGAGCAATTCTTTAGTGATGGCCTCGACTTGTTTCCTGTCGAGAGGGTAACCATCATTTTTTAACGATGTTGCTTCAAGAGTTGAAGATAAAGCCTCTGCGAGATTTAATGCGGAGTTGATGTACTGTTCTACTTCTTCTTCCGCGCTCTTTGTCGCGAACGCTATGGTTTCTACAGTGTTCTCTTCGAGCATTTTAGCCGAAAAATCGGTGGTTTTTGTCGTTACCTCTTTCAGTGATAACGTAATAGATAAAAAAATTCCCCCAATTATCACAAGCATTAAACAAGCGAGTGCGAGTAAAAGTTTGTTTCTGATACTCCAATTAGACATAAATAATTCCCATTGAGTCCTCTTAGTTTGGACTGTGTTTTTTATAAGAGATGCCCAATGCGCAGCATCAAGATAATCAGATGCTGATCAAAAAATGATAACTATCTATTTGCATTGCGCGATATTTATATTTAGATGCGAATGATAAAAGCAATAAAATATAAACTCATGAGCATGGTGGTTTGTTGCATACATGCAGGTGTTTATCTGGAAGTAAAACGATCTTACTAATTAATAATTAAAGATATTGAACTTTTTATATCACCGTAAATGTCTGAGTATGTGGTTAAGTTTGGACGGTTATTGGTTTTTGTCTTTGCTCATCATCAGTCGAATAAATGAGATTAAACGATATCTAAGTTACAAGTGCTATTGATATTTTTATTTTTAACGTTTTTGCCATTAATGTCTATAGTGATAGTGCCATTATGGGAATCTAATCCAAGAAAGTAAGGGCCCTCAGAGGTTCATTAGCATCAGGTTAACCATCAAAATCCAATTTATTATCATACTGGCAACAATAACCATGTCGGTTGTTTTTGTGATTTAGGTTGTGTTTTATGGGGCGGAAAAATAAACCAGTTATTTAAAGAGTAGGTTAATTCAGCGGTAAATATCCAAACAGGAATATTAATGAACGGGTGAGATATAAATCACATGTCTCAGTCGTTCAGTATGCGCTTCATTGATTCAATATATGGCATTTTTTTAATTATTAAACTTTAGTTGTAGTTATACCTCACTGACAAAACAGTTAGGCTGTAGACCAGTTGTTTTAAAAGCCGGAAATAAGGCATGACAAGGTCATTGGAGCCTGTATTGAACGAGTGGTATTTATAAATACACTTACTCGACTTATGCTGCTAATTTAAATAATTAATGCTCTTCATTTACTTATCAAATAACCTAACAAGCACCATCTCTTTTATTTTTGTGATTAAGTTCATGGATATAAAACGAATAACATCGACGGGATTATTTTTGAAATTTGTTCACTATCACATAAAAAACACAAATGCCGTCATTTTTGTTAATTAAATGTTAAGTGGAGTGGTGTTTGTTGGTGACTATTATTACTTCAGATAGCCATCATCCATTTTATTAATTTATAAAGCGTACCCAAACTTGCTAGCTTTAATGTTGCTTTAACGGTGTGAATAATAACGTTAATTAAATTTAGGGAAATGATTATGGATATGACTCAATTATGGCGAAAAGGCGACTGGGCCGCTTTTTTCGGCTTATTTACCAATAACTTAACTAACTTGTTAACCATGATGGGCTTGTTGCTTTTTGTGGTTGGTTTGCCCAAAGACTTTGTTATGGGGCAAGTTGCGCCTGCATTCGGCTTTGCCGTTATGTGTGCCAGTGTTTTTTATGCGTGGTTTGCTTACAAATTAAGAAAAGAAACCGGTCGTGATGACGTTACAGCGTTACCTTCAGGGCCAAGCGCTCCTTCCATTTTTACCGTCACATTTTTGGTTATCATGCCGGTATACCAAACCACACAAAATGCACAATTTGCTATCCAGATTGCTCTCGTGTGGTGTTTTGTTGAAGCGATGATTCTACTTATCGGCTCTTTCTTTGGTGACGCGATCCGTCGCATCGTCCCGCGTACGGTGCTGCTGTCGTGTTTAGCGGGGTTAGGTTTGACCTTGTTGGCTTTAAACCCAATGTTACAAGCCTTCTCAACGCCAGTCGTTTCGTTTGTGGTATTGGGGCTGATTTTTATTAACTGGTTTGGCTCTAGCCCACTGTTTCCTAAAATCCCGACTGGTTTGTTATTGATTATTGCTGGCACCGTGCTGGCTTGGGCATTTGGTTTGCAGTCGCCAGAAGCGATTGTTGCTGCACTGTCTGACGTAGGTTTTAACCCTCCAGGTTTGCACATCGATGATTTTGTCGAAGGTATTCCTCATGCTTTACCTTACTTAGCTTCAGCGGTGCCTTTGGGTCTTGCCAACTATGTGTTTGACTTAGAAAACATTGAAAGTGCTGATGCGGCTGGCGATGCTTACCCAACTCGTAAAGTGATGACGGTCAATGGTTTCTCTTCCATGATCGGGGCGTTCTTAGGTAATCCATTCCCTGTGACTGTATATGTTGGTCACGCGGCTTACAAACAGATGGGGGCCAGTATCGGTTATACCTTATTCAACGGTATCATCGTGTTCCTCGTGTCGTTGTTTGGTCTAGGCGCGCTGTTACTGAGTCTAATCCCGGGTGCTGCAATCGCGCCAATCCTTGTATACATCGGTATCGTTACTGCTAATCAGGTGGTACGTGAGTCTCCAAAACTGGAAGTTCCAGCTATCTTTGTTTGTTTATTCCCGTGGGTCGGATATTGGGCTCTGACCATGTTCAAAAACACTTTAGCGACCGCAGGTACTAACGCGCATGAAGTTGGCATCGATGCTCTGGCAGCTAAAGGTATCTATTACGAAGGCATGGTGGGTTTAGGCAACGGCGCGCCTCTGGCTAGCTTGTTATGGGGTTGTATGGTGGTGTTCTCCATCAATAATACGCCGCTGCGAGCTGTAGTTGCGGCACTGGTTGCGGCTTTCCTCTCCATTATTGGCTTTATTCACGCCAACGGTGTTGGCTTTGCACAACCTGAGTCAATGATGTTTGTGTACTCATATTTAATGCTGGCAGGGCTGTTTGGTGTTAAGCACTTCTACAACCTCAAAGAAAGTACTGCTGAAGAATTAGAAGCAAAAAAATTACAGTCTGAAACGGTGTAAAGGAAGCATTATGAATAGCAATATTTCACTATCACTGCACGATCTGGTTAAGGCGGGTTCACGAGATGATGTAACTCAACAGCTAGAGACAGGTGCATCAATTGAAAGTCGTGATGATAATGGCTGCACTCCGTTGATGATAGCGGTGCAAAATAACAATATTGAGATGGTCAAGGTATTACTGGAGCGGGGGGCCGACGTAAACGCGCGTGATGTCACCATGTTGACACCATATCTGTGTGCTGGCGCTAATGGCTTCCATGATCTGTTGTCACTGACATTGTTACACGGGGCGGATGTCACCAGTATTAACCGTTTTGGTGGTACTCCGTTATTACCATCCAGTGAAAAGGGCTTCTTGCGTACGGTTCAAGTGAGCCTCGCGGCGGGGATTCCGGTAAATCACGCGAATAAACTGGGTTGGTCTGCTCTTTTGGAGGCGGTCGTGCTTGGTGATGGCGGGTACTTGTACGGCGATGTGATCGACATGCTGTTATCCGCCGGTGCCGATCAACATCTTAAAGATCGCGATGGCATTAGCGCATTGCAACACGCTAAAGCACGACAACAAACTCGTGTGGTGGCGTTAATGACGGATGCCAAAGCAGTACGAGCAAGCGAAAGCGCGGCGCTGCGTGAGGTGAAAGCACATTTAGCGGCGTTTGAATATGAAGATGCTCTTGGCGTATTGACCGCTAAGCCATCAGAGTTTACCGACCGAACGGGCTACCATTATTACTGTGGTTACGTGTTGATGGAGTTGGGGCGTTACCAAGACGCGATTGACGCTTATCGCCAGGGGTTATCATTGAGCGATAATCCGGCAGAGTTTCATTTATATATTGCCAATAGTTATCGTTTAGCCAAACAAAGTGAGCAAGCGTTAGCAGAATTTGATTTGGGCATTGCAGCTAATCCTCGTTCGCCTTTTGTGCGTTATCACAAATCGAACTATTTACGAGAGTTGGGGATGCATCAAACGGCCGTCGAGACCATGTATCAGTTACTGGCCGCGGAGCCAAGTCGTTATGATTATTCGTTCCATTTGAGTAACAGTTTGCGTTCATTAGGACGACATAGCGAAGCCGTATGTGCGATAGAAAATGCAATTACTCATGATTATACCAATGCTCTTTATTATTTGCATAAAGGCAAATCATTAGAATTACTGGGTAAAAACAAGCAAGCATTAATGGTGATCAATTATGCAATTGATGTTTGTGATGACAGCAGTGAATTATTAGATGTTAAGCAACAATTGCTTAATTAAAAAATAATCATGTATTAACCGGAATAATTAAAACGAATTAATTAATTATTAAAACTTTGAGCTAATAGTGACAAAGTTAGCGTCACTATTATCTCAATAAAGTGGAAATAAAAAGAGGCGAACATGGTCGTTAAAGTAATAGTCAAAAAAAATAACTATTTTGATTCAGTGTCATTAATGGCATTGTCGACAAAAGTCAACGAATTACCTGATGTTGAACAGGCGTTTGTTGCCATGGCAACCGACATGAACAAGGGGGTATTGGATAATGTCGGTCTATTGGACGATGAGATTCGTACGGCCAATAGCGGTGACTTATTTATTGTCGTGAAAGCGGCGAGCGAAGAAGTGTGTGAACAAACACTGGAAGAAGTCGAAAAGTTATTAAAAGGCGGCGATAAGTCTTCAACTGGCCTCGGTGGCGCACAAGAACAGAAGTTTACAACGTTAAAAAGCGCGTTAAAACAACAACCTGATGCCAATTTGGCGATTGTTTCTGTACCTGGTGAGTTTGCCAAGCGCGAAGCGCTGATTGCCTTGAATAATGATCTGCATGTGTTGATGTTTAGTGACAACGTATCAGTAGAAGATGAAATTGAACTGAAAACGCTCGCTCATGACAAAGGGCTGCTGATGATGGGGCCTGACTGTGGTACTGCGATCATCAATAACGTGGGCCTCTGTTTTGCGAATAAAGTCCGTGCTGGCAATATCGGTATCGTGGGGGCATCAGGCACGGGTAGCCAAGAAGTCGCGGCGCGTATTCATGATTTTGGTGGCGGCATTACCCAACTGCTTGGCACGGGTGGTCGCGATCTGAGTGAAGCGGTAGGCGGTGTCATGATGTTAGACGGCCTGCGTGCTCTTGAAGCCGATCCTAATACTGAAATCGTACTGATTGTTTCTAAACCAGCAGCGAAAAGTGTTGAAGCCAAAGTGCTTGAACAAGTGAAATCCATGTCTAAACCTGTCGTGGTTTGTCTGCTAGGCGGGGATGAAGCGCCAGTGGTTGAAGCAGGCGCACACTTTGCTAAAACCACGAAAGAAGCGGCGTTGCAATCGGTGATTTTGGCTGGCGTGGATGAAGCTGGGATCAACAAACGTGCGCTTAACCTACCATTAATTGAAGAAATTAAAGCCAAATTAGCACCTGAACAAAAATACATCCGTGGTTTGTTCTGTGGCGGTACTTTGTGTGAAGAGTCCATGATGTTAGCTCGTGAACACTTCTCCGACGTTTACAGCAATATCGCGAAAAAACCAGAACAGCGTTTGGCAGATATTGACGTTAGTCAGGCGCATACCTTTATCGACTTTGGTGATGATGATTTCACTAACGGCCGTCCGCACCCAATGATTGACCCATCATCACGCATTGATCGCTTGTTGAAAGAAGCCGACGATCCCGAAGTTGGCGTGATATTGCTTGATTTTGTGATTGGTTACGGCTCCCACCAAGACCCAGTAGGCGTAACGCTTCCTGCCATTATTGAAGCAAAACAGAAAGCCGCAGAGCGTGGTCAACATCTGGAAATTCTCGGTTATGTCCTCGGAACCGATTTAGACACTCCGGACATGAATGAACAGATCGAGAAACTGGCGCAAGCGGGAGTCACTATCTCTAGCAGCAGCCAAAACACCGGACTACTGGCACGTGGATTTGTGAGCAAAGGAGAATAAGAGATGAGCAAAGTCGAACAATTGTTTTCAGGCCTGAATGTGATTAACGTGGGTTTGGAGTTTTTCAAGCAGGACATTCAGAAACAACAAGCGCCAGTAACTCAAGTGAGCTGGCAGCCAATTGCGGGTGGTAATCAAACGGTCATCGATGCTCTAGATAAATTGGCGCAACCTGAAATTGCCGCTAAAATCGAAGCCGCGAATGAACAAGCAGTCGATCGCATCATTAACTCACACCCTGTTCTAGTAGGGTACGAGCGCGCAATTGATGTGGTACCTGGCATGACCAAAACCACTATTTTACATGCGGGTCCACCGGTTGCATGGGAAGATATGAATGGTCCAATGCGTGGTGCGGTTACCGGTGCTCTGATTTTTGAAGGTTTAGCGAATAATCTAGATGAAGCCTTTAGACTGGCAGGCTCAGGTGAAATAACCTTCTCGCCTTGTCACGAGCATGACTGCGTGGGTTCTATGGCGGGTGTCACTTCAGCATCAATGTATATGCATGTTGTGAAAAACCAAGCGTACGGAAACGTAGTTTACACCAACCTCAGTGAGCAGATGGCGAAGATTCTGCGTATGGGCGCTAACGATGAAAGTGTCGTGGAGCGTCTACTATGGATGCGTGATTTGCTCGGTCCAATGCTCAAAGCGGCGATGGAAATCGGTGAGCCGATTGATCTGCGTCTGATGTTGGCACAAGCACTGCACATGGGTGATGAGTGTCACAACCGCAACAACGCTGGTACGGCTCTGCTGGCTCAAGCATTGACACCACGTATTCTACAGACTGACTTTACGACTGAACAGAAGCGTGAAGTGTTTGATTTTATTGCATCAAGTGACTATTTCTCAGGCCCGACTTGGATGGCGATGTGTAAATGTGCTTTGGATGCAGGGCACGGCATTGAAAACAGCACCCTCGTAACCACCATGGCACGTAACGGTGTGGAATTTGGTATTCGAATCAGCGGTATGCCAGGGTTTACTTGGTTTACTGGTCCGGCGCAGAAAGTGGTTGGCCCTCTATTTGCGGGCTACAAGCCTGAAGACTCCGGCCTAGATATCGGTGACAGTGCGATCACAGAAACCTATGGTATTGGTGGCTTCGCGATGGCAACGGCGCCCGCTATCGTTGCGCTGGTTGGCGGCACGGTGGCAGAAGCGATTGATTACTCGATTCAGATGGATGAAATTACAACCAAAACAAACCCTAATATCACGATTCCTTTGTTGAACTTCAAAGGTGCTTCATCGGGCATCGATATTCGTAAAGTGCTTGAAACAGGGATTCTTCCTATCATTAACACGGCGATTGCTCATAAAGAGCCGGGTGTCGGCATGATAGGCTGTGGTATTACCAATCCTCCTTTGGAGTGTTTTGAAAAAGCCTTATTGGCGTTCGCTAATAAGATCTAGTCAGACAAGTATTGACACTCAACCATTGCGCCAGTGATTCCACTGGCGCAATTCCTCCATGATTACTTTGGAGCACATTCAACGTGCTCTGGGTATCGATGGGGCTTATTAATCGAGGAATAACGATGAGAATTGTTTTAGCATTAGGCGGCAACGCATTATTAGAACGAGGTCAGCCATTGACGGCCGCCAATCAGCGTATCAATATTAAAAAAGCCGCCGCCGCAATTGCGGAAGTGGCCAAGCAGCATCAAGTGGTGATTGTTCACGGGAATGGCCCACAAGTGGGACTTCTGATGGAACAAAACAGCCAATATCAGCAGCAAAAGCCGGAAGTAACGGCCTATCCATTGGATGTGTTAGGTGCCCAAACCTGCGGAATGATTGGTTATATGCTTCAGCAAGAGCTGTTCAACGCAGACAATAACCTAAGTATTACAACGATGCTTTCTCAGACATGCGTGAATATTAATGACAACGCATTTGATGACCCAACTAAGTTTGTCGGTCCGGTCTACCGTGATGGTGAAATCGAAGCATTGCGCGCTGAAAATCCAGCGGCGATCTACAAGAAAGATGGTGACTATTACCGTCGCGTTGTGGCATCGCCTCAACCTCAAGATATCGTAGAATCGGCGCAAATTACTCGTTTGCTAGAAACTGGTAATACCGTCATTGCTTGTGGCGGCGGGGGGATCCCGGTATTCCAAGCAGAAGATGGGGCGCTGGTGGGTGTCGAATGTGTTATTGATAAAGATTTAACGGCAGAGCTACTGGCAGAGCAAACTGAAGCCGATTTGTTCATTATTCTTACAGATGGTGCGGTGTACCTTAATTATGGTAAACCTGATCAAAAAGCCATCAAATTGACGAGCCCACAAGAGTTAAGCAAATATTCATTTCCACCGGGGTCAATGGCGCCAAAAATTGATGCAGTTTGCCAATTTGTCTCTAAAGGCTTGGGGAATGCCGCCATTGGCGCATTAGATGAATTACCAGAAATCATTGCCGGCAGTTCGGGCACGACGATTACCAATTTAGTGAGTATGGAATACTATTAATATTCCTATCATGATTACCTGCAACACCACCTCTGAGAGGTGGTGTTTTTATATGCGACGCGTTCAGTTTGTCCATGTTTCTATACCAAATATTCCAAGATATCGGGCTTGATGAAAAACCTCGCCTCTCGCGTCGTTATATTAACATCGAGCTTGTTACCTTTCCTAAGCAGAGCGGACACTTGTCCGTTTTTTTTCATCTACAATTACGTAGAATTATGGGTCCGATATATACAAAAAAGGGATAGTCATGACTCCTCATATTAATGCACCACAAGGTGCTTTTGCTGAAACGGTTCTAATGCCAGGAGATCCGCTAAGAGCAAAGTTTATTGCCGAAAACTACTTGTCGGATGCTAAGCAAGTGAGCGACGTAAGAAATGTACTTGGATTTACGGGAACGTACCAAGGTAAACCAGTGTCAGTTTTAGCCTCTGGGATGGGGACACCATCAATGGCGATTTACGCCAACGAATTAATCAATGAGTATGGGGTCAAACAGTTGATTCGTGTGGGGAGCTGCGGTGCGATTGCTGAAGATATCGCGCTAAGAGACATCATTGTGCCTAATGCCGCCAGCACCGGAAACGCGATGAACCGAGCAAGATTTGCGGGATATGATTATGCGGCTGCACCTGACTTTTCTATGCTCAAAAATTGCTGGGATGTTTCTGAGTCGATGTCTATCGATGTGAGAGTCGGTAATATCTTTACCAATGATTTCTTTTATGAAGACCCTGATTACCTAATGCCAGCGCTAAAAACGATGAACATCCTCGCATTAGACATGGAGTCTGCTGCTCTGTTCTCTATTGCGGCGAAAAATCGTGTCAAAGCGTTAAGTATTCTGACCGTGTCCGATCACGTGGTAAAAGGTGGAGAGTTAACCCCAGAAGAGAGACAGACATCTTTTGATAATATGATGATACTCGCACTCGAAACGGCCACCAAGTAAAACTAACGCTTGCGCTACAAGCTACCCAAAGCCCCGTGGCGCAAGCATTACGCACTGCCTACAAAAGTCGTAGGCGGTGCGTAAAGTAAAGCTAGGCGATTTTAAACTGTACGACCATTTGGTTTAGTTGCTCAGCCAATCGCGCAATTTCTAAACTCGAACCACGGGTTTCATCCGAAGCCGCTGCATTTTCAGTTGCAATTTGTTTGACATTGACCAAATTTTTGTTGATGTCTTCAGCAACGGCGGTTTGTTGCTCAGCTGCACTGGCGATTTGCATATTCATGTCACTGATGACCCGGATGGCACCGTTAATCGTCTCTAGGGCATTATTAGCTTCACCAGCATGTTCGACACAGTAATCGGCTTGTGTTTTACCTTCACTCATTACCGCCACGGTTTCGCGAGTGCCTGTTTGTAGTTGAGAAATGATGTTCTGAATTTCTGCGGTGGACTCTTGAGTGCGCCCCGCCAATGAGCGAACTTCATCGGCAACCACTGCAAATCCGCGTCCTTGTTCTCCCGCACGTGCAGCTTCAATCGCGGCATTGAGTGCTAGCAGGTTAGTTTGCTCGGCAATACCTCGAATGACATCTAGAATCGTGCCGATATTCAGTACTTGTTTTTCTACCCCACCGAGTTTGAGAGCCGAGTCGTTTACATGCGCTGATAAGGTATGAATGGCATTGATCGTCTGATCGACCACCTTTGTCCCGGACTCCGCCTCTTTGTCGGCTTGCGTGGCCGCTTGTGATGCTTTTTGTGCATTATCAGCAACATCGTGAACGGTTGAGGCCATTTCATTCATGGCTGTGGCGACCATTTCGGTTTCAGATTCCTGTTGAATAATGCCTTTGGAAGTCTGCTCGGTAACGACCGCTAGCTCTTCAGCAGCCGACGACAGTTCACCGCTGGCGCCAGCCATGGTCATGATCATCGCTTTCAGCTGTTCGCTGCTGTTTCCGATCGCGGTGAGTAATTGACCCGCTTCATCGCTCCGAGTGCTCGTTACGCTGTGCGTCAGATCGCCCTCAGCCAAACGGTTTGCGGCTTGCACTGCCAAAGAAATAGGTTGGGTGATATTGCGGATAATGAAATACGCCACAACAATGCCACTGCCTAGCGCCACGAGAGTGATCATCAGCATCATTGCCAAACTATCATGATTGCTTTGTTCTAATTTAGCGACGTGCAGGTTCATTGCGTCGATGATGAGCAACTTAACCTGTTCAACTTCATCAGCGATGCGTGGACCAAGGATGTCTAATGTATTGGCTACGAGCTGGTTACGCTCAGTAATTAAGCGCTGCGCGTCTTGCATTTCGGTGATGTAGTTATCGTGCGCGGTAACAAACTCGTTAAAAAGTGAACGATGCGCACCGGAAGTTAATAGTGAAGAGAGCTGTTTGACTTTTTTATCCACCGAGGCATTCATCGCTTGCATCGCCATGGCAAAATCCTCGTTACGGTTGTTTTGCAAATATTTGACTAAGAACAAACGTCCGGTGAGAATGTGCTCCTGAATAGAGCGTGCCACATAGTAAGCTGGCATTTGGCCGCTAAGCCGAGTGGTTTCTAGCAGTTCTGCAATACGCTCCCGCATGACTTCACCGTCACGCATTAGCTCTGCGTCATTGACCACATAGATCTGACGGATTAAATCCGTCACTTGAACGAAGGCTTGGTCGTAATCTTTGAGCAAGCGAACCACATCTTGCAGTTCCTTTTCTTGTTCGGTGCCAGCCAATGCTTGTTGTGCTTGGGCTAACAATTGTTGTAGCGCCTTGAACTCTTTTTGATATTTGGTCAAGTCTTCTTGTTGATGACCTATCAGGTAGTCCTTAACACTCATACGTGCCAGCAGCAGGTGGGTTTGTACTCGCCCTTGCAAGTTACCTTGTATTGATAATGCACGGTAATCATCCAATCCATCATCGGCGCGTTTAAATGCGATCATGCTCATTGTCACTACAATAATTAAAAGCCCTAATACCAAGGCAAATCCAGCGGATATTTTATAGCCTAATCTTAAATTACTCAGCATATATGCTCTCCCCGCGCAAGCGGCTTAAATTGTTATATTAGTTTTTGTTATAATTAATTAATCCTGTGTATCTTACGACAGGATAACGGGTGGTATAACGGCATTTATTCTGAAGTGTGGAGCAGCGTCACTAAGGCGTGAGTGCAAACTGAGGTTTCATTAATGAGAAGCTTCTGTTTGGTATAAAAGCTCTACTAATCAATGATTTATTAGGGTTTATTGGGGGGGTAAGCTGGTTGTGTGCGAGTGGGGGACGGGGTGTTTATGTTTTAGTTTAGCGATAAAGGGAAGGTATTCACTGCCGCACTGTTACGGCGGCGTGTTTATATCCCTTATGAATTTATAGTTCAATTAATAATTTGTAGCGTTTTCCTGATTTTTCTAATATTCCCTCACTAATTAAATCATGAATAATTCGTCGATAAGTACGAGGAGTGATACCTAATTTTTTTGAATTCAAGGTTGAAGACAATTCAAAATAACCTTGACCTGCGAGGTTATGGGCTTGAAGAATTTGATTTTCTATACTGGTTCTTGTTGGTTGGGTGAGCCTTTCTATCAGTTTTTTGACATTGGTATTATATCTTTTAGTCATTAATTCCATTAGATCGGAAAAAACGTCTTGGTTTGATGATAAAACTTTTAATACTTGAGGTTTGGTGAGTTTATAGTAACTGCCAGGCTGATTAGATTTAACGTTAAATAAGGCGTGATTATCTTTCTGGAAAAACTCCATTTCCCCAATAAACCCGGTGTAATTCTCTTCAATCTTTAAAATAAATTCATTGCCGTTACTGTTTATATAAGAAATAGTTAGGTTAGCGTTAATACAAAAGATCAACGACGGAACCGCGACCGACTGTTTTAAAAGATACACATTTTTATCATAATTGTGTTTGTAAGCGCCAGATGATTCAAGCACCGAGACGACATGTTGCAATGTGACACTCCCTAATCTTAAAAATATGGGTAAAGGGGACATCATGCATATTCTCAAATAACCTCAAACCTGTGTATTGAGGTTATTTGGGCATTATTAACTCAATTGCTTAACAGCTCGGCCATTTACCCAGACTTTAATAATATGGTTTCTATCCGTATAGGCAATGATTTTTTCGAAAATATCTTGAGTACTATCAAGGCTAGGGAAGATGTTGAGCTCTTCATGGGTAGTATCGATGCATATCGCATCAAAAAGTTGACCGGCTTGGATTGTACCTGCATTGAGTTTTAGACTCTTAGCTCCACCAACGGTTGCCATCCAGTAAGCTTCTAGCAGTGTAATTCTGGCTTTTGGGGTGCCACGTTGGTCGCTCGATAAGGTGTAATCAACGCCATTTTCACGTGCTCTGGAATGCGTAACAGCATCGAAACATGAGCGAAACAGTGATGGATAAGGAGAGGCCGCGATATCTGATCCAAGGCCGACTTGGATATCGGTATCTAATAGTTCGCGACACGGTAGCGCTGCGTTGGCAAAAAACGTATTGGATAGAGGGCAGTGTGCAAGCGATGAGTGATGACGTTTTACAATATCCAAGTCATTTTTAGTTAAAAAGATTGAATGCGCTAATAACGTTCTTGGGCCTAGTAATCCGGCTTCCTCATAGAGTTCTACGTCTGTTTTGCCATATTTCTCTTCGCTAAAGTCTCTGGCCCAGTCACTTTCACTCGCGTGAGTTTGTACCGCACAATGGTACTTTTTCGCTAATTCACCTAGGCCACGCATCGCTTCTTTGGTACAAGTCGGTACAAAGCGTGGGGTAACGATAGGCTCGACGAGTCCATGATTTCCATCCAAGTTACGTACGTTTTGGATGAAGGTTTCTGTCAATTCGATTGAGGCTTGATAGCCATCGTCCATGTAGTAGTCGGGGCACATCGAGCTTTCATCCATCGCGACTTTACCCACAAAGGCTCTTTGACCTTGGCTTAAGCATTCTTGTGCTAAGTAAGTCGATGATTTCACATCAACCGTCGCGAAATAGACCGCGGTTGTTGTGCCGTGAGACAGATATGTATTGACCAGCCCTGGGTAAATACTTTTGCTGAACTCAATATCTTGATAGCGACTTTCGAGTGGGAAGGTATACGTTTGTAACCATTGATCAAGCGGTAAGTCTAATCCTTTGCCGGCTTGTGGCCATTGAGGGGCGTGAATATGCAGGTCGATCATCCCTGGCAAGATATATTGACCAGCCTTGAGTGTTTCAAGCCCTCCGAGGTTTTTAAAATGACGAATTTGAGCAGCGTAATCCGTGTGATCAGGGTTGGTTACGCTTTCAATCAATCCTGTTTCGCTATCAAAAACGATCAGAGCATTTTCTAATTGTTCGAACGAGCCGAGTGTAGGGGTGTGGTAAACGGAGCCGAGAATTGCACGTTTCATGGTGATTCCAAGTTATTGTTGTTGTCAAACTCAAACCAGAGACGCCGTAGCCTCTGGTTTGTGATAGAGAAACTTGTAGTGAGCTTACAGCGTAAGCGCAGTCTCTAATGCGATTTCAACCATATCGTTGAGGCCGGTTTGACGCTCATCAGAGCTAAGATGCTGCTGCTGGGTGATGTGGTCGGTAACGGTACAAAGGCCCAAAGCCCGGCATTTATGTTCTGCGGCAAGCGCATAGAGTGCGTTGATTTCCATCTCGACGCCCAATATTCCGTATTTTTCCATCAGGTGGTAGTAATCTTCATCTGGACGATAAAATAAATCGGACGAGAAGACGTTTCCGACTTTGTGCTTAACCGATTTAGACTGAATGACTTGGTAACAGGCTTGCAGCAATTCAAAGTTGGCTAATGCCGCCAAGTCATGATCACGGAAACGGATGCGGTTTATTTTTGAGTCCGTTGACGCGCCTTGCGCAATGATTAAATCTTTCAGTTCTACATCATCCGAGATGGCACCGCAGCTACCGACACGGATAAAGTTTTTGACGCCATAGTGAGTCATCAGTTCGTGAAAATAGATCGAGGCGGATGGGCCGCCCATACCATGTCCCATCACAGAGATGGGTTTCGACTGATAAGTGCCAGTAAAGCCGAGAATCCCACGCACATTGGTCACTTCACGAACGTCGTCTAGAAAATTCTCAGCAATGTATTTGGCTCTTAGCGGGTCGCCAGACATGATAATCGTTTCAGCAAAGTCGTTTGCGTTTGCATTGATATGAGGAGTAGACATAGTTGTTCCTTATTTAAAATCAGCCGAGAGAGATAAGTGTGCCCGCGATGGTGCCAGACATAAGATTTGCCAAGATGGAAGCGAGCAGTACACGTGGCCCAATAGACGAAATGAGATCGCGCTTATCAGGGCACATGGCGCTAATACCACCAACGACCATCGCAAGAGAGCCAATATTGGCGAAGCCACACAAACTAAACACGACGATGGCTTGTGTTTTTTCTGACAGTTGCTGCGCAATGTCTAAGTAATTGATGTAAGCAACAAATTCGTTGATCGCTATTTTTTGACCAATGATCGAGCCTGCCGTGATGGCCTCTGACCAAGGGACCCCCATCAAAAAGGTCAATGGAGCGAGGAGGTAACCAATGATGGTTTCTAGTGTGAGAGCGTCGATTCCTACCATTGAGCCGATACCGCCGATGATGCCGTTGAGCAGAGCGATTAACGCGACGAAGGAAATAAGCAGCGCGGTAACGACGATGACCTGATTCATCCCCATGCTCGAACCATCCGAAATGGCTTCTAACAAACCTTTTGGTTTATCGGCTGAGTTGATGTCAATTTGGTTGTTGACGAGGTCATGTTCGGTTTGAGGGCATAATAACTTGGCAAAAAGTAAACCTGCTGGTGCAGTCATAAAACAGGCAGTAAGAATGTACTTAGGATCAATACCTAAGTTGATGTAGCCAACCATCGTGCCACCAGCCACACTGGCAAGACCGCCGGTCATGACAGCGAATAGCTCTGAGCGAGTCATGTTTTTTACTAACGGTCGAACCATGGAAGGCGCTTCGATTGGTCCAACAAAAATATTGGCTGTGGCTGAAAGTGATTCCGCTTTGCTGGTTCCCAACACCTTCGATAACCCCCCACCAATGGTATTGATGACAAGTTGCATGATTTTTAAGTAATACAGGACGGAAATCAGTGCAGAAACGAAGATCACCACACACAGGACATTGATGACGAAGATAAAGCCGACTCTGAAGTCAGCCAAGTCACCAAAGACAAACTTAAGGCCTGCGTTTGAAAAAGCGATGATGTCGTTCACACCATGACTCAGAGACTCAATAATGCTCATCCCTATTGGGACGTACATGACAAAAGCGCCAAGCGCTATTTGCATAGAGAGTGCGAGAAGGATAGTACGGAAGTTGATACTGGTGCGGTTTTCTGAGCACAGATATCCTATCAGTATCAGCGAGGCAATGCCGATTAAACTCATTATTGTAGACATAGGGTTGTTCCATTTTCGTTATTGTTCCTCGCTATAATTTGATAAACGCAAACGAAAAGAGCGGACATTTTTCCCCTTAATTCAGCTTTATTACATTTTTTGAAAGGGATCACGTTTGGATGATGATAGGTTTGTAAGCAATTGAATGTATATGATCAATAACTTCAAGGGGCGGATTCAATGCGTTGTCTTTGGCTTGAGTTTTTCTTGAATTTTTCAGAAGTCAAAGATACGTAAGCACACATGATGGGTCATTTGCTTGGTGATGAAATATGCTGAAGGCATGTGTTTTTTTTTGGGGGGGAGGGGGCGAATTTATAACGGTAAGGTTTAGGTCTCAGACTTTATTAACGAGTGTTAATTTAAGCTCATCCGATGATTCGATCGTTGAATAAAGTAATTCTCGCGGAACCAAGCAGATTGAAATTAGTTGAGTATAAACCAAGTGCTCAGATATTTATCAATCGCAGTATTCGGTCGTATAACGCCACCTTCCTAGAAGGTGGCGATTGATTTAAACGATACCTTGTTCGATCATTGCATCGGCCACTTTTCTAAAGCCAGCAATGTTGGCACCAAACACTAAGTTACCCGGTTGACCAAACTCCTTACTCGTTTCATTTGCACTAGTAAAAATGTTTTCCATGATGGCTTGCAAATGGGCATCGACTTTCTCAAAAGTCCAGTTCTGCATACTCGCATTCTGAGCCATTTCAAGTTGACTGGTGGCTACGCCGCCTGCGTTTGCCGCTTTTGCTGGCCCATAAGCGATATTGGAATCGACAATGGCATTGGCCGCCTCTTGAGTACTTGGCATATTAGCGCCTTCACAAACCAATTGGCATCCGTTATCGATAAGGGCTTGTGCATCGGCCAACGTTAACTCGTTTTGCGTGGCACATGGGAACGCGGCATCCGCTCGATAGCGCCAAACAGCATGACCATCATTAGGGTAATCACCAGCGGGTGTATAAGCTGCTTCTGGGTAAGTGTGCAAATACTCTTCTAAGCTGGCACGTCTCACTTCTTTGATGTGTTTTAGCAGCTCAAGGTCGATGCCTTGTTCATGGTAAACGGTGCCTCTTGAATCACTGCAAGAAACCGGGGTCGCGCCCATATGGTAGAGTTTTTCAATCGCGTAGATGGCGACGTTACCTGCACCAGACACTAAGCATTTTTTACCTTTTAATGAATCTTGACGGTCTTTTAGTATACAGTTCGCAAAATAGACGGTGCCGTATCCTGTCGCTTCTTTTCTCGCGAGAGAGCCACCCCAAAGTAGGCTTTTTCCGGTTAATACGCCTTCGTAGCGACCGGTCAAACGTTTATATTGACCAAACATGTAACCAATTTCACGAGCGCCGACACCGATATCTCCAGCCGGAACATCCGTAACAGGACCGATGTGACGGTATAACTCATTCATGAAAGACTGGCAGAAACGCATAATTTCGCCATCAGATTTGCCTTTCGGGTCGAAGTTAGATCCACCTTTACCACCACCAATGGGTAAGCCTGTGAGCGCATTTTTAAAAATTTGTTCAAAGCCAAGGAATTTAATAATACTTGCATTCACTGATGGGTGAAATCTTAAACCGCCTTTATACGGACCGAGTGCTGAACTGAACTCGACACGGTACCCTTTGTTGACTTGAACATTACCAGCGTCGTCTACCCAAGGAACACGAAACATGATCTGTCTTTCAGGCTCTATTATTCTTTGGATTATGGATTGTTCTTGATATTGACGATTACTCTCAATCAATGGGGCGAGGGAAGTTAAGACCTCTTCTACGGCTTGATAAAATTCCTTCTGCGCAGGGCTACTGTGTTGCAACGCGACAATCGTGTCATGTATATGTGGCATTTGTCTTTCCTTGATATGTTTAAGAAATCTAACTGATCTAACTGATATAACTGGCATTATTTAATGACAATTTTCACTGAGACTCAATAAAAACAAGCCAGTGATTTGTTGAGAAGCGCTAAGCGTCGAATTATGGTGGATTGATAACAGATATTTGTTTTAGTCGTGAAATGATTGGTTTATTGGTTTATTGGTTTATTGGTTTATTGGTTTATTGGTTTATTGGTTTATTGGTTAACGGGTTCGTTTTGTTCATTCAGAATGAGCAATGTATTGTTAAAGTGAAGCTGAAGATACGGTGCTTGACGGCCTAATTGAAAATGAGTTCATCAACAATGGCAGGAAGAAACAGAAGTCAGACTACAAAACAGAGCGAGAGCCCTTTTTGTAGTCTACACCCGTTACGAGTTGGTCGGTCTCGCCCTTATTTTTAAGTAGAGCCAAGGCCAGACGCTGACGATCATCACACCGATTAAAATCAGTATTGCCCCCCAAACGAATCCCGCATGCGCCTTTTCGTTAAGAATGATAATACCGGCCAGTACGCCGATGACAGGAGTCATGAACGAGAGAACCCCCAGTTGTGATGCCTTGTATTTTCTAATTAAACTGAACCAAGCTAAGTAGCTAGCAAAGCTGACAAAAATAACCTGCAAAAACAAATTGATAGAAACAGTATAATTCAGAGAGAAGGTAAGTTGATCAGTCACGGCTGCATAGCTTAACAGCAATAATCCCGCTCCGCCCAGTTGAAAGAATAAGGTGTGCTCAGCGGAAGCAAGACCAAGACGAGTACAGCGAACAACAACCGTCGTCGCCCCCCATAGAGAGCCAGCGATAAGCCCCATGATATCTCCCCGCAAGATATCTTGCATCTCGTGACTATTCATCTCATCTCTTGATATAAACGCCACAGCAATACCGGAAAAGGCAAGCGCGATACCAAACCATTGCATTCCGGCAAGTGTTTCGTTTTTATTAAACAGCTGAAGACCCACCGCGGCGAAAATGGGAGCGGTGTATAAAAACACCGTCATATGCGATGCTGATGTGTATCTTAATCCTTCTGCAACAAATAAAAATTCGAGAGCAAAAAGAGTTCCAACCACGATTCCCGAGATAACATAGTCTTTGGATTGCTTAAGCGAGTTTCTTTTAACTGTCATCACTATCCAGACCAGCAGAGCGCCCAAAAAAGAACGAAATCCGATTTGCAGTACGGGGGCGACATCATCCGCGATAGATTTTATGGCGGTTTGTTGCATTCCCCAAATAAAGCAGACAACAACCATCGTAAGGCTTGCACTTACATCAACGTTAAGCCTTGAATCTGTCATATATACTCCTTTACATTATGATTTTTATAACATTTCTCTATGTTAGCTGCATTGGCTTGCAGACTTTATTCACTATTCCGGTTCAGAGAGATTACAACGTTGAACCGTTACACTGTTTGTCAATCATTCGTTTTGTTTCAACCAAGCACCTTGCGGTAATAGCCAGCGGTTTAATGGCATGATCGACATTAATAAAGCTTGTTGCTTCTGGATATCCACGTTAAAGAGAGCCGATTGGGCATATTTAGCCAACACCACCAGGATGCAGACCTTATTCATACTGGTTAACGAGGATGAATAAGAGTCAAACTGATCTTTTATATGTACGACAATTTAGTGATAGATGACGTTGCAATGATGTTCAACCAGCACCATGGTCTGCATGGTAGCAAGATAACTCATCAATTCAGCGTGTTAGGGCTAGCGCGTTCAAACTTTTCATCGTCTTTAAAATGACGATAGGCAGTGATTGGTTAGATCGGCAGCGCATGATAAATCATGGTGGTGCATAATCTTTAAGAAGCAAGCAGCACGGGCTTGATACGGTCACGAACGTTGTCATCACGAGTGGCGTTGTGCTGACGTTCAAACATTGTTTGGGTGCGTGATTCCGTATCATCTTCATGAGGTATAGCTTGACGCTCTTTCTCCAAAGAATCAAGCACCTCCAATGAACATCGGTATGCAGTGTAGATAGGAACATACTTAATATCCGGTTTAAACGGAGTATTAACAGTACTCGCAATTACAACCTGAAAAATAAAGCTATTTCATATAACCTATACACTCATTCATACGGGTAGTCATCAACGTTGGCAGTTAGCAGATGTCTTTTAGAAAAAAAATTAACCTTAGAAACCTGATTGTAATACTGTGCGTGTTTAGTGTGTTTGTTACTTTGCTCAACGCATTTTATTCAATTTATCTTGTACAGCGAGAGCTGATAGTCAATAACACGTTAGAGTCAAATCGTGTTTATGCACAAAAGATGTCAGAGATGACAGACTCTTTCATAGAAAGCTCAATGTCCCAGCTAAAATACAGCGCAAATCTGTTGAATGGGAAGATGCATGACACTGAGTTTATTGATGATGAAACCGAGCGATTGAGGACGCAAACAAAATCGTTTAATTCTGTGGTTATCGTTAATGCTAAGGGAGTGATTGTTTCGGTATCACCGGAGACGGTTCAGGTTAAAGGAGTTACATTGACTGGGGAAAGAAAACGTCAGTCTTTGAACGCCCAAGCGCCGATTATCACCGAGCCATTTATATCACCAGCAGGGAATTATCTGTTAACGTTATCGTACCCGATATTTTCGAAATCTAATCAGTATCTCGGCTATGTAGGCGGTACAATTTACTTAGAACAAAACAACATTCTAGGGACGTTGCTTAATCAGCATGCCTATAAAGATGGCTCCTATCTCTATGTTGTGGATGAGAATAAAACGCTGATCTATCACCCAGATAAATCTAGAATCGGCGAGGTGATTGACCATAATATGGCCATTAACGCTGTGGTTATGGGGAAGAGTGGCAACAAAACAATAACTAACGAAAATGATATAGAAATGCTTGCTGGCTATTCAACGGTTGAGGCATCAGGTTGGGGAGTCGTTGCTCAACGTTCGAAATCTATTACGTTATCAGTACTAGACGAGCAAATGTGGAACGTCTTTTTCAAATCGATTCCTATCGGTTTATTGACTCTTTTGCTGATTTGGCTTTTTTCTGTTCTCATCTCAAAACCATTATGGCAGTTAGCGGGGGCGGTAAGAGGAGTCGAAGAGCACTCTTCATCAATCGATGAACTTAAAAAGGTCAAAGCTTGGTATTTTGAAGCATCGAATTTGAAGAGCAGTTTTCTTAAAGCGTTTGGTATCGTCTCTAAAACCATAGATAAACTGCAGTTAGATACGCTTACTGATGCGATGACAGGGTTGTTAAACCGACGTGGATTAGAAAAACTACTTGAGTTATTTAGACAACAAAACAAAGCCTTCTCACTCTTAGCGCTAGATATTGACCACTTTAAGCGTGTTAATGATAACTATGGACACGATGTTGGTGATCATCTACTCAAAGAGTTTGCTCAGTTAATGAAAGAACAAGCCAGAGCGAATGACCACCTGTGCCGCTCAGGAGGGGAAGAGTTTATGATGTTCCTCGAGGATACAGACGTTCACCACGCGGTTGACGTCGCAGAGCGGATTCGAAAAACAGTAGAGCATTATGATTTTCAAGTGGTTGATAAATTGACGGTATCAATCGGAGTCTCCCATTGGAAGGGGAATGATATCCCCATCGCTGCTGTAATGAAAGACGCTGATAATGCGCTTTACAAAGCCAAACATAACGGAAGAAATAGAATCGAGTTAAGTCCTGACTTAAATTAAATGCGATTGATTAACGTGGCACTGTACACCCATGTTGTTGACGTATTGATGATCTCGCTTTTACTCGCTGGCGTAACCACTGCCAATCGCTCGAAACGGCAAGTCAAGTTCTAACTCTGGGATTTGCTTGCCAACCCAAGCAGGGAAGGTATTGCTATTGGGGCCAGGAAATAGTGTGTACTCTTCCGCCCAAGGGTATTGGCTTATTGCATTTTCTATTTGCGGGATAAGTTGCTGAGCTTTTTCGCCTTGTATCGAGAGGATTTTTTCTGGTTTAGCGCCATACCAGTAACGATCAGGTGTGCCTGTCTGGTATTGATATAACGCTGGTTGTCCTCGATTTACCCGCCAACCGATCACTTCATATACGGTATATTCAGTCGCATTTTGAGGTTTGATAGCGAACCATGTGTGTACGGCAAACCAACCACGCCACCCAAATGCATCTGCAGCATAAAACTCAATCACAGCCTGTTTTACATCTGATGGATTTGGCGCGATACCAGCAGGCTCTCGGCTTGCGGTACGCCAATCACCTTGAGTACAGCCACTCAATAAGGCGATGATCGATATCAAACCTATCTTGATAAAATGATTAGAAGAGAGAGTGTGTTTCATTTTAAGCTCCTAGATGAACGACCTTGCCAATGATACCAATAAGATATCAAACTCTCGATGACGAAGAGGTGAAAGGCTCGCACTACAATACGGTGTTGTACGTAATATCGGGATAAATGGAGTTATTAATAAAGTGTATCCCCCGTCGTCAGTTTTCTCACAACTGAATTCGTGCATTAAGAGCGTGCGCGCCTTCAGTTATTAGCGTTGTGGGATTTCCGCGATGATGAAACGAAAAAGTGGTTTAGCAGCATCACATCAAAATTAAACCATACGGTTGTTGGTAATGAAATGGTTGGTCAGGTAGAGCTGGCCGTCACTATAAAAAGGTGAGCCGAGGATTATCACGAAAACTATCTGAAAACCGCGGTAGAGTTTATATTTTCGCCAAACGATTCAAAGTTCGTGAATTTGTGCTTGCACCCTCGTTAGCTTATAGCTAATATCCCTCTCGTTCCAGAGAAATGCGTCCGTAGCTCAGTTGGTTAGAGTATCGCCTTGACATGGCGGGGGTCGGTGGTTCGAATCCACTCGGACGCACCATTCTGAATTGAATGGTTAGGAATTAAAATTTGGGTCCGTAGCTCAGTTGGTTAGAGTACTACCTTGACATGGTAGGGGTCGGCGATTCGAGTTCGCCCGGACCCACCAAATTTTATACAAAGCCCGCTTTTCAGCGGGCTTTGTTGTATCTTAAGCCAAACTTTCCTTTCTTGTTTACCGTCTTTACTGTTAGTAAGTTTCTGCTTTCTTGCCATCGCTCAATAGGCAGCAATACTTGCGTGTGTGCTATGGCTCACATGACATATCGAAAGCCTTGATAAGGTTCGAGCCTCACTTTTAGTGTGGCAAGTAGTGTGACAAGGCATGATGAGTGTCCACATCATTTTGTAAGTTGCCTACGATTGAGCATTAGGGGGAGACGTTGAAGACAAAGTTCTAGGGATATGTCATCGAAATAGCTTTAGACCAATAAATATCCCGCATAAAGTATCATGCCCAGAGGTGTGTCCAATCTTTAATAGATTGATTATCTTTCCCTCTATATCTCCACTATTACTGATAGCGGAGTACAGTTCGACGATCTCTTGGCTGTATTGTTGATCACAGGCTGAGAATAACATTGCACGACTAACGTCGGTCGTTTTATCAAGTGAATTGAGGCATGCGGAGCTTAATATTGAAAAATATGGGTGTCTGAGACTGTCTAATACAGACAGTAAGCCGACGAGTAGATCATCAGAGGAGGGGGTTAATCCAGAACCAAAGCCGAGAAAATTTGTTAAATCGATAGATGAGGATTGTATTTTTAGCGCTTCAATAAAGTCATCCATACGGGGTAGGAAGTAATTAAACAGCATGGGTGAATAATAGTTAACGCTTGAAGAAATAGGAAATTCTCTACTCTGACCTAATATAGAATATATCCCCATTTCTTTTTGATATTTATTTAAATATTCATAAACCATCTTATTTATTTGATTGGGGAAGGCTACTTCGCTACTTAGATAAGGTGAGAATAAAGTCACTGACTGAGGGGGGAGCAGTAGATGAAGACCATGTTGCAGGTGAGTATCTTGTTTAAAAACCACTTCAATGATCTGATTAGGTAGTAAGCTTTGAAACCATGCCTCGTCGTTGATCATCATCGCGCGAGGGTTCATTCGTTTATTCTTGCACACTACCGAAATCAAACCTAAGTCGCTGCTTAAATTACATGCAGAATTGAATATAGAGTGAACTTTGGTACAAAGTCTAGATTTGGCTTCTAGTTCTTTATACAGAGGGTCTGAAATTTTAATAACATCCATATGATTATTTACTGTATTTATATGTGAAATTTTCCAGAGTGTACATATTCCAGTTCAAATAATCGAACCAATGTAATTGCTATTTTATTCAAAACAGGACTGTGCATATCACTAATATACAGCCCTAGATATAGATCATCTGCTGGTGCCAAGGCTTGCAATTCATCGACTACGACATGTTCGTGAGTTTTGCACGTCTGTGGTAACAAAGTAACACCAAAGCCGACAGCGGACGCCGTCATTATAGCGGATAAATTACTACTGCAGTAATTGACTCGGTGGCTATAACCTAAATTGTCTAGTGATGACAGAATATGGTCGCGGTACAAAGCACCCGTTGGGAATAACACTAATGGGACAATAGGGTTATGAAAGGTAGGTGCAGAAGCACTATCAAGCCAAACTAAGGGCTCATGTCTATAAGCAAACGCGTTCCCAAGCATGGGTTGCTTTGCTAGAACAATATCATATTTTCCAGTTAAGAAGGATTGGTATAGATCGTTACTTAAGCCTGAAGTGAACTCAAATAAAACGTTATCTGTGCGCTGAAAAGACATAATTGCACGTGTAACGTCGACAGATAAGTCGTCAGGAACGCCAATTTTAATGATCGTTTGTTCGGATGTCGCATTTAAACTATCCAGCATGCTGTTATTGAGCTCAATAATGCGGTGCGCATAGCGTAAAACAAACTCTCCTTTCTCCGTTAATTTGACCTTTTGTGATGTTCTAATTAATAGATTGTCACCGATGATAGACTCTAATCTGTTAATTTGTTGACTGATGGTTGACTGAGAGTTATGGATTCTATCTGCTGCACGAGTAAAACTTCCAGTTTCACATACCGCGATGTAAGTCAGTAATAGCTGCGGGTGGATTAACTTCATCTCTAGGCTCCTTGCTAGTATCCACGATCAAATGGCTAAAAATAACACTATAACTAGCCTAGCTGCTTTATTCGTATGATACATGATGCTCATTATTTATAGTTTTTATCTTGTCATTGTCTGTAAAATTATCACTTTATGATAGAAAATAAAATATTATTCGATTTTTAAATGGCTGTTATTTAAAAAAATAATTTAATAAGATCAAGATCACAGCGTAAAATTTCGCGGTTAAAAAAAATCAGTAAGGTGTTTTTTTGAAAGTGCTCAGTAAATATACGTTTGATATGCGGTCTATAAAGGTTTTTGTTTTAGTCATATTGATTGGACTAAACTTACGACCATTTTTGGTGGCGATAGGCCCTGCAATTGAACAAATTGTTCAAGACACGGGGTTAAACTATTCCACAACATCATTTTTGACCTTAATCCCGATGGCTCTGATGGGGATGGGGGCGTTAATTATCACGCGATTTCCATTCTTAGCGGAAAAAATCAGTTATTTGTTGATTGCACTAATAACGTTAACACTAGGAAATATAATCCGAATTTTTGCCCAGGAAGGGTCGGTGTTAATACTCTCAACCTTCATTTGTGGTGGAGCAGTTGCAGTGATTCAGTCTTGTGTCCCACGCCTGATCAAGCAGCACTTTAAAAAAAATATGCCGATAGTGGTTGGTTGCTATTCAGCATCACTAATGGTTGGCGGGGCATTAGGGGCACTCGTCACGCAAGCGTTAATTACTGAGGGTATAACATGGCAACAAAGTATGGCTTGGTTAGCATTACCATGTTTGGTTGCATTCATATTAACTTGGCTGATACTGCCTCGCAGTAAACTCTCTCAAAGTGGAAGATCCAATTGGATATTACTTTTTTACCAACGAAGTACTTGGAAACTAGTATTTTTGTTTGGATTGGTCAACGGGGCGTATGCGTCGATTGTAACCTGGTTACCTCCTTATTATCAGAAGTTTGGCTTCACACCAGAGCAAAGTAGTCACATGATCCTTGTATTATCGATGGTACAAGCTGGTTGTGCATTAGCGCTTCCGATAATTATAAAAAAACAAGGTGATCGACGTGCGTGGTTGTTATTGATGCTGGCTTCTTTAATTGTAGGGATGCTGGGAGTTATGTTGTGGCCAACGCTCTATGCCTATACTTGGGCGGTACTATGTGGTGCTGGCTTGGGAGGAGCCTTTTCTATTTGCATGCTGCTTGCATTAGAAAGGTATGAGAGTATCGAGCATTCAAATGCACTTAGTGTGATCATGCAAGGTGGTGGTTTCTTATTAGCGTCATTGTTCCCTCTCATATTTATTCTGTCGGTCGAGTTGTCTAGGCAGTTCCAAACAGGATGGGGGGTACAAGTGTTCGCGTTGTTCTGCGCCGGAGCGATATGTCTTCAGCTTCCAAGTTCGCAAGAGAAGCAGCATTAACGCAAGGTGTGCGGATTCAAACACGCTTCTTATTTAGAGGCGTGTTTGATGAAGAAGGGGGCTCTGCGTCTGCTCAATAGGAAGAAATTTCAGAACGCCCGCCTTTATTCTCGGGCGTTAATATATTTTGTTAGGGAGACAGCACTTGTTTTTTGGTTCTTACAGAAGCAATCAGTTGCGGGAGCAATGACATAACAATCATGCCTAGCATCAAGCTGTATTGAAGAGGGGTGAAGGTCTCGCCTAGTAATAGTAGACCGGAAAAAATCCCAGCGATGGGGTTTGCTATACCACCAAATGTGAAGTCAACGACAGACATGCGCTGCAGTAACCACACATACATACCATAACCTAAAGCAGTGTTGAGAACGATAACCCATAGTAACCCTAGAATGTTTGTCATTGATGTATTTTGGACAGCATTCACATATGGGGCTGGGTTAGTTATCGCAAGCACACCCGTTGCGATGGACATGATCACTCCCCCCAAAATCAGCTGCCATGTCACCACCGTCCACCAATGCATTTTTGTCCCTAAGGACTTGGTAACGCTACTGCCTATTACGATACACATAATGGCTGATACCATCGCTAATAAGCCCATTGGATTTAACGTAATAGCACTCGGGTCAAATAAGAACCAAGCTAAGACAATCAACGTGGCTCCGCTTACGGCTTGAATAACAGTTGGCTGGCGTTTGTATACTGCCCAACCAAAAATCATAGCAAATACAGGTACCGAAACCATACCAACACCAGAGATAGCGGAAGGAAGCGTCAACGCCATCACAAAAATGAGGCCAAAGAAGCAAGCGATGTTGATGGTTCCCAGCACAAGCAGCACTTTCCACTCGCTTTTTTTCGGGAAAGACGGTTTTATTGCCAATAATAACAAACCTGCTGGTAATGCTCTTAGCGCGCCCAGCAAAACTGGGGGCCAGTCCGGTACCGTAAATTGTGTTACCGCGTAAGTGGTTCCCCAGAAAAAGGCAGGGATCATTGCAAGTAGAATATTCATGTCAAATATCTTTACATTGAGGTAATTAACTATAAAGGTATAGACAAGGTTGCTTTTTGTAAAGTATCTTTATGTTAAAATAAATATTAAGCAATACTTGGAGAGAAGTAATGGACGCTATTGATAAAGTGGTAGAGCAGTGGGCTAAAGAAAAGCCAGACCTCGACACAAAACCGATGGCAATAATGGGGCGGCTAATGAGGATCGCCAAGCATATGGAAGCTCGCGTTGCCGAGTTGCACAAGAAGTATGATCTTAAAATGGGTGAATTCGATGTTTTGACTACCTTACGTCGAGCTGGCTCGCCATATTGTCTTACTCCCTCTGAACTGATTGCGTCGATGATGCTTACCTCGGGAGCAATGACGAACCGCTTAGATAAGCTGGAACAGAAAGGGTTCATAACGAGAACACACAGCAAAGAAGATCGACGCAGTGTTACGGTTGAGTTGACCGATAAAGGCTTAATGCTAATCGATAAGTTAATCCTAGAACATGTTGAAGTTCAGCAGGCGCTGATTCAGGGCTTGGCAAGCGATGAGAAAGAGCAGATTAACCAAGCGTTAAAGCTGTTATTGCCCCAATTCGAGTGATACATGTTAGAGTCAAAGTGGAACCAGAAAAGAGAGAAGTGTAAACATTGCAGTGACTAAAAATTCGCACCTTTTTCAACCTCGGGCTATATAAAAAGAAGTAGGCCGAAAAAAGGAAGCAATATGCGAGCACTATCTGAATGGCTAAAGGACTATGGTGAGAGCCATCAAAACCCAATTAATCAAAAAATCCACACTGTTGCCGTTCCGGGTATTTATCTTTCTATCGTCGGACTCATCTGGTCAATCCCTCAAATCCCCATTCTTGGTTTCGAGCTTAATTGGGTCTGGTTAGCTGTCGTGCCCGTGTGGGCCTTCTATTATCGTCTTTCTCTCAGCGTTTTTATGATGATGCTAGGTTACACGCTAGCGTGCATTAGCCTGATCTGGTCATTGGAAATACTGGCGCTTCCGGTGTTACATATTTCCATGCTTTTATTTGGCGTGTTATGGATATTGCAGTTCATTGGTCACAAAATTGAGGGTAAAAAGCCTTCTTTTTTTGAAGACTTTCAGTTTCTGTTGATTGGTCCAATTTGGGTGTTTAGAAAGCATTAACACTGTTCCTTTACGCCATTAGGACGCTCTCAAAACTATCTGCCGCCTGAACAACCTGTCATTCTCGTAAACTCAGTATTTTGAGGTTATTTGGAGATATACTTACCTAACCGCGATTAGGTGATATCAACCTTTGTCCAAGCACTCACTTCTGATTCACACTATGATTAACGTGCGACGAAAGCATTTAACCGTAATGTTTATTCTGAGTGACATTGTCACTTTTCGAGGGGGGAGAAATGTACAACCGCGAACACAAGTACGTTTATTGGCGAGAAGAACGTAAGAAAGGTAAGTGGCATTACATCATGAAATCATTTTTTATGATTTTCTGTACATTATTGCTCGGTAAAGTTATAGGGTTGTTTATCTTTGGGGAGCTGCATTCATTTAATGACATATTCGAGCAGCTACCCGCGGATTTTTTTATCATGATGATCGTTGGTTTCCCTATCAGTGTTATCGGGTGGCATCACGAGGAATCAAAGTTTTTCCGAGCGTTACGACGTAGAGAGAAACAATTGAAAAATGAAGGTAACAATAAATCCAAGCCAAATTAACCACTTGATCCACAGGCTGCCAATATATACCCCAAACATCTTAGATTATTTGGGTATCGCTTTTCTCGTTGGCTAGAATTAAGACATCTGCTCTAACTGTTTCTGATATTTTTGCTCTAGTGATTCATTTCCTGCCGCACGCTCTAATAGAATCATTAGTTGTAAAGAGGGTTTCTTGATGCCATACGTTTGGTTAAATCTCAGCAATCTTATTCTTGCGTCAGTGTAGTTCCCTTCCTCAATCTCTAGCTTAGCAAGTTGTAGAATAGAACTGGGCCTGTGGGGATCGTGGTCAATCGCGCGAGCGAAGTAGTATTGTGCTTTATCTCTATTTTGCGATTTTAATGCGCAAAATGCGGCATTTTCGTAGCTGGCAGGAATGAGATAGTAGTAGGGTTGTTTAATCGCACGATTAAACATTTGATCTGCTTTTTGGAAGTCGCCTCGTTTGCAAAGGAAGGTACCATAATTATTTAGTACGTTGCCGTTTTTAGCGTGTTGGCGTAACGAGCGTTTATACATTTTTTCGGCTTTGGAATCTTCACCAACGGTTTCGTAGTAATGAGCCATGGATAATTGAGCTCGATAGTACTGTGGCGCGTGAGTTAAAGCTTGCTGTAGATTGTCATGAGCGCGAACCATATTACCACCCTCTAAGTAGCCAAGACCAAGAGCGATACGTGACTCTGCCATTTCCACCGGATCCGCTTTTGCTATGAGACCGCCATCTTTGTTTACAGTGACGCAGCCTACGAGTGCAACTTGAGATATCAATATAAGTGCACTTAACTTAACTGTTTTCATTCTTCGTCCCTACATCCCTGAATCTCACAGCATAATATGAATTACCCAGCAAAAGCCCATGGAGGAAAAATTACTATGCGATCAGGTTTGCAAACTAGTATAAAAAAGCCGTGATATGGCGGCTTAGTTCACATGCTTAGTAAAGCTCTAATCGTCTTTAGTGAAAGCCTCCTCACTAAAGTGGTCAAGGTCGTAAGGGGTTTGTTGGTAAACGCAGTAGTTAAGCCAATTTAAGAACAATAAATGTCCGTGACTTCTCCAACTCGCAATCGGAGGGTTATCTGGATTGTTATTCTGATAATAATTGACCGGAATAGCGGGTTCCATGCCTTCACTCAAATCGCGAACATATTCGTTGTGCAATGTGAGAGAGTCGTACTCGGGATGGCCGGTAACAAACACATTTCGCTTGTCTTTTGTTGTCGCTAAATAAACACCCGCGACATCTGACGTCGCGAGAATATCCAGATCGGTATGCTCTTCTAAAAAGTGCGGTGAAAAGTCAGCATAACGTGAGTGAGGCGCTAAGAAAGAGTCGTCAAAACCACGCAAAATAGGATGGAATTGATTGTGAATTTGGTGATGATAGACGCCAGACAATTTCTCTTTACGTGTTTTTTTTGGAAGATCGTAAAGTAATTTTAAGCCTGCTTGAGCTGCCCAGCACACATACAGAGTGGACGTGACATGATCCTTTGCCCACTCCATAATCGTTTTAAGGTGGTCCCAATAGATAACGTCTTCAAACTGAACTAATCCAAGCGGTGCTCCGGTGATGATCATACCGTCGAAGTTTTTACCCTTTACCATTTCAAATTGTCGATAAAAAGTATCCAAGTGTTCGGTTGGCGTGTTTTTACTTGGACGGTTGTCAATGCGAAGCAGTTCGACGTTTACTTGCAGTGGGCTGTTTGAGAGTAGGCGTAGAAACTGAGTTTCAGTTTCTATTTTTTTGGGCATCAAATTCAAGATCAGAACTCGCAAAGGTCGTATTTCCTGACTCGCGGCACGCGTCTCACTCATGACGAAGATGTTTTCTGTCCTTAGTACATCAGTAGCTGGTAATTGGTCTGGAATTCTAATTGGCACGACTTTCTCTCCCTAAGTCCCTAAGTGAAGCTATTGTAGACGTCTATACTTCTAAAGTTAACTTAATTAAGTTTAGATGTCGACACGAAATATGACTTTTAAATCGGGTCTTGATGCTATTAGGCTTCACCGTTCATGCGTGGTCATATGATTGTGATTAGAGCAGAGTTTCTGGTCAGATTTGTTTGAAAAGCCGTGAGTACTGTTTGATGGTGGTTATGAGATCAAGTTAGTATACAAAAGTAGCTTAAATAGCAACCTAGTCCCTCATTCATGAACCATAATAAGAAAATAGTCAGCGCATGAGTGTGCGCACATATAAATATCAGTCAACATCGTCAGTGGAGGACATTATGTTCGGTATTTTTAAGAGAAAAACAAAAATTCAGAGCATCGCTCAAGAGGTTCCTAACGTGCTACTGCGCTCGTTTGGCGATAAAGACACTTATGCGCCGAAAGAGATTGATCAAGCCCTTAAGGAGCTTGGTTATGATAAGAGTAAGGATCTGAGTCATTATCAGTATGCGTATGGAATGTTCGCCAATGAAGCATTGTACGTGCAGCTAGGGTTGACGGATGAGTTAGGTAACTATGGTCACTTTCAACGTGAAGTGGGTAAGATGTTGCTCAATACACCAGAGCCGATTGATATGCACATCTATTTTGCTATTTCTCAACAATACCAGAAAGTGCGTCACGCTCCATCTCGTCGAGGGCTAGGAGAAGGCGATGGCGCTTAATCACTGATATCGGTGTAGCATCATGAGATGAGTTGGGTATAATGCGCGGCTTAATATCCTGACATATTGTCAGTTACCATTTCCGTTGAGCGTTGATGCCTTATGTTCAAAATGCTTGTTTCTATGCCGCCGATGATGGCGTTATCGATAGCAATTGTGTGTGAAGTTATTGCTACTTCCTATATTCCCAAAACAGAGCAATTTACAAAATTGATGCCAAGTACGATTGTATTGGTCGGCTACAGCATTGCTTTCTTTTTATTATCTGTAACGATGAAATCGATGCCTGTCGGTGTCGTGTATGCGATATGGAGTGGGGCTGGGATTGTGCTTATCGCGACCGTTGGTTACTTTGTTTATGGGCAGCGGCTTGATTTACCAGCGTTGGTTGGAATTGGGTTTATTATCATGGGAGTAACGATAGTGAACCTGTTATCAAAAACAGTTGGACACGGATAGTGGTGTTTAAACAAATAGGGGACTTCTTTCCCACTGGATATATATCGTACGCAGTGTTCGCATTGTTCTGCCTGTAATTAGCGATTGCACTCCGAATCTTGACCTTATCCCAAGGTTAAGGCCTAGATTAACTTGAAATCGGTTGTAAAGTTGTCAGGAGATGAGCGTGGGGTGTTGTAATCAAGTGCCAAAAAGTGGCACTGGAAAACGGTCTTATTTACTTAAATTCATTGCGGTTTTTTTCTGATTATTTTTGTGATGGCGGCTCTTTGAGGATAAAAATTTAGCGAGGCTGATACTAAATTCAAGATCTGGAAAGCACTCGGTTATATCTATCCCAACTTTCACAAAGAGAGTAGATCAATTGCTCCAATCGATGTTACCGTGGCTGCTCATTTTTTGCCGCTTTTACATTTTCTACATGTTCCTGCAAGGTTCTTATTGTGTAGTGTGTCGAAGAACTATCAAACCCGCGCGCTTTAATTTATGCAGTAAGCGCTATCAATGATAGAAAGCTTAACAAATTATCATTACTTTTTAATTACTTATAATAGATGGGCACATCTGACGATACTCACATGAATAAATACAAAATGCCTAAATTTAAGGCTGAATTTCTATTGCCTCGTTATTGGGGAACCTTATCCATCATTGGAATGATGTACCTACTCAGTCTCCTTCCTTTCAAAATTCAATTAGCATTGGGTCGTGGTATCGGTCGTTTAGCCATGCGTATCATGAAAAAGCGTCAAGTTACGATCAGGCGTAACCTTGAGCTCTGTTTTCCAACCATGAAAGAAAGCCAACGCGAGGCGATTTTAAGAGACAACATCGACAACACCGGCATCGCGTTGTTTGAAACAGCAATGGCATGGTTTTGGCCCGATAAAAGAGTCAATAAACACGTTACGATTGAAGGGATGGAACACTTAGAAGCGTTAGAAAAGTCGGGTAGAGGCGTGTTAATGCTTGCTGTCCATTCTATGAACTTAGAGCTAGGTGCTCGTGCGTTTGGCATTAAAAAGTCAGGGACGGGGGTTTATCGCGCCAACAACAATCCGTGTTTCGATTACTTTCAATACAAAGGGCGTTCGCGTTCTAACCGTACTCTGATCGATCGTAAAAACGTTAAAGCGATGCTGAAGACATTGAAATCAGGCGGGCGTGTTTGGTACGCACCCGATCATGATTATGGCGCTAGACGTTCAACGTTTGCTCCTCTGTTTGCTGTTAAGAATGCTTGTACAACAACAGGCACCAGTATACTAGTAGATGCAACGGATTGCGCGATTGTACCTTTTACTATGGTAAGGGGTGAGAATGGGCATTATACATTGACCATTAGTGCGCCCGTTGACGGTTTTCCAAAAAATGACCTTAAGAGCGCTGCGATTTTTGTCAACAAAATAGTGGAATCGTCGATTATGGCTAGCCCGAGCCAATATATGTGGTTACATCGCCGTTTTAAAACGAGACCGGACGGTGAAAACTGCCTGTATAAACCCAAATTGATCCCCGTTCTGGCGCAATAAATACAGAAAAGCCCAAGGAGGAGATGCCTTGGGCTTTTTATTCCTATTTAATCAAATATTTACATCCAATTCTCTCTGTTTTCTATCACGATAAAAAAGGTGTTCGATTGCTGGAGAACCTGCTTTCAATTGTTTCCGAATTTATAGGTAACGACTTCTTAAGTGGGCTTGGAAGTGTTGCGCATTGAGCGTCTCCGCCGTCGCTTGCTTCACCAGTTCATCCGTTGTTAGCAAACTTCCTTTGCTCCAAATTTTCTCTGAAAGCCAAGTAAAGATCGGACTTAAATCTCCGCTTCTAATGGATTCATCGACATCCACCGTTTTATTCATCGCCGCCATAAACTGAGCTGCGTACATCGCACCGAGGGTGTAGCTCGGGAAGTAACCAAATGCTCCGTCCGTCCAGTGAATATCCTGCATACAACCGTCTCTGAAATTACTTTCTGTTGCTAGGCCTAAGTAGGCTTTCATCTTTTCGTTCCACAGCTCAGGCACGTCGGTATGTTTGATCACTCCATTCATTAGGTCGCGTTCTATTTCATAGCGAAGAATAACGTGTGCAGGGTAGGTCAACTCATCAGCGTCTACACGGATAAAGCCTCTTTCTACGTGTGTATAGATATTAGTTAGGTTTGCTTGTGAAAACTCGTTGCCTACAAAATGGCGCGATGTAAGCTTAGCAAGGTGTTCAATAAACGCGCGGTTTCGACCAATTTGCATTTCAAAGAATAAAGACTGTGATTCATGAATACCCATTGAGCGAGCCTGACCTGCAGGCGTTCCCGCGAAATCTTTTGGTAATCCTTGCTCATAGCGAGCATGACCCGTTTCGTGAACGATACCCATTAATGATTGTACAAATTCACTTTCATCATAACGAGTCGTGATGCGTACGTCTGTAGGTACTCCGCCACAAAATGGGTGGACACTCTCATCAAGTCGACCATGCTCAAAATCAAATTGGAGTAAGTTCATGACTTCTAAGCCAAGTTTTTTCTGTTTTTCAGCCGGATAATGACCATTAGGAAGCAAGGTATGATTTGATCTCTGTTTTTCAATCGCCTCATCAATCAGCGATGGAAGCCATGTTTTTACGTCAGAAAAAAGTTGATCTAATGAAGCCGAATCCGTTCCTGGTTCATAAATGTCTAGCATAGCGTCGTAGGGCGTTGTGCCATTGGCTTCTGACCGAATTTGAGCCTCTTCTTGCGAAAGTTTGACGACTTCGGCCCAGTTTTTTTCAAATCCTAGCCAGTCATTTTTTTTACGTTGTGTACGCCATGCATGCTCGCACTTTGATCCTGCGAGAGACTGAGCTTGCACTAACGATTCAGGTAATAGATTTGCTTGTTGCCATCCACGTTTCATTTCACGCAGAACGGCTGTTTCGTTGGCTGATAATGTTTCTTCTTCTGCTTGGTCGAAGAGATCACTAAGGTGTGGTTGAGTCATGAGAGAGTGGATATGTACGTCGAGTTCAGCCATCGCATTGGAGCGGGCTTGCGCACCTCCCGAAGGCATAACGGCAGCTTGATCCCAGCCAATAATGGCAGACAGATGGTCAAAATTGGCGACTTTTTTTGAATGTTCGACGAGTTTTGTAAATGCATTCATGTGACTACTCTTATTTCTTGTTTTCCTAACCCCTCTAACCGGCCACTAAATACTATTAAGGGGGCACTCAAGTTTCTTTTAGGTTGCGTTATCTAATTTACTAATTATTAACAAATAATGATGTCTCATTCTCCACAGATTCATCCAGTTGTATAGATCTCATAAAAAAGAAGCTTGCGAATAACCTAGATTGACGGTATTGGTATCCGATTACCAATCAATGATCACAATAATATGGATATTTTAAATTTTGAGGCATTTCTAATTGCCATCACAATTTTAACGCTGACCCCAGGCTTAGATACGGCTTTAGTTATTCGTAATACCAGTCGAGCTGGCTTAAAAGATGGCTGTACGACCAGTTTAGGTATTTGCTTTGGTTTGTTTGTGCATGCGTTCTTTTCAGCGGTAGGGATTTCAGCGATCCTCGCTCAATCGGCCGAATTGTTCCAAATCGTCAAAATGATTGGTGCAGCGTATCTTATCTGGTTAGGCTTAAGCAGCTTAAAGACACTGATGTCACCGAATAAAGGCATATCAGTGACAGATCAAATCCATGAGGTTTTTAATGGTAAACGTTCGTTCAGAGAGGGGTTTCTATCGAATGTATTGAACCCTAAAACCGCGGTATTTTACTTGGCTTTCCTACCGCAGTTTGTAAACCCAGAAGGGTCGCCTTTGCTGCAATCAATGATGATGGCGTCTGTTCATTTTATCATTGCGATGGTCTGGCAATGTAGCCTAGCGGGAGCATTAAACTCAGCGAAAAACTTACTAAAAAACGCCAGATTTATGAAATGGATGGAAGGGACGACCGGTGCTGTTTTAGTCGCGTTAGGCGTTAAGCTACTTATTGAAAAGCCCGCGGTTTAACTGCGGGCCTTGTTTTTTTACAGCTTCCAACTTGTTTGAATAGCAGCCAGTAACAACTGGTTATTGAATTACACTTTCACTACGTCAATGTCATCAGGTTGAGTCGATGGACTGAAGAACAGCTTTGTTTCTGCCAACACGACGTGACGTAGAGCGATCAAGCCAATGAGGTTAGGAATCGCCATTAGGCCATTTACGATATCAGCCAACAGCCAGATCATATCCAAGTGGAGGAATGCGCCTGAAGCAACCAAACCAACAAAGATTAGCTTATATGGAAGCACAGCTTTGGTACCAAAAAGGAAGACCACGCAACGTTCACCGTAGTAGTTCCAACCAAGAATGGTCGTAAACGCGAAGAACATGAGGCCGATAGACACCAGCATTGGTCCAAATGTGTCGGCGTTTAGGCCAACCGCAAACGCATGAGTCGTCATCGCTGCACCGGCGAAGTCACTTTGCCATGCATCTGTCAGGATTAAAGCAAGACCCGTCATCGTACAAATGATAATGGTATCGAAGAAAGTACCCGTCATTGAAATCAGACCTTGTTTTACGCAAGAATCTGTTTTCGCTGCCGCCGCCGCCATTGGTGCACTACCCAAACCGGATTCGTTTGAGAACACGCCACGTGCAATCCCCGATTGGATAGCCAACATGATGCTTGCGCCCAAGAAGCCACCTGTCGCTGCCGAGGATGTGAATGCAGATACCAATACCAACTCAACGGCGTTTAGCAATTGGTCGGCATTCATGATGATCACACTTAAGCACGCCAATACATAGAGCACCGCCATTGTTGGGACCACTTTACCTGCCACGTTTGCAATTGACTTAATACCACCTAAGGTAACGACTGCCACCAAAAAAGTGAGTACAAACGCAGACAGCTCACGGTCGACACCGAGAGATATCTCACTGGCGTCCAGAATCGCGTTCACCTGTGGAAACGTACCAATACCAAAGCAAGCGACACCCAAAGCAAATACCGCAAACATGATGGCAAGAGTTTTTGAACCAACGCCATATTGCAGGTAGTACATCGGACCGCCGATCATTTGGCCTTTATCGTCAATACGACGGTATTTTACCGCCAACAAGCATTCAGCGTATTTGGTTGCCATTCCAAACAGAGCAGCAAGCCACATCCAAAAAAGGGCACCTGGTCCACCAAGTTTGATTGCAGTTGCAACACCGACAATGTTACCTGTACCGATAGTTGCAGATAGTGCAGTACAAAGTGCTGCAAAGCTAGAAACATCACCTTGTTTATCAGATGATTTATCTTTACTGAATACCATCGCTAACGCAGTAGGGAGGTGTTTAAATTGGATCAAACCTAAGCTAAAAGTAAAGTAAACACTGGTGCCCACAAGCAAAATAAGCAGCGGTGGACCCCAGACAAGGTTATCTATGGTTTGTAGTAAAGATTGTAGGTCGTTCATGATTTCCCCTTAATAAAAACAACTAACTAAGGAGAAGAGGGAAAGGACGAAATCAATGATCTCTAATCGAACTGAGCTATTTATTGAAGGCGGGAGGGCCGAACAAAATAATCAGGTTGTAACTTTCCACTCCTCTGTCCTTTTGCCTGAGAGTTTCACCTTGCATGAGTGCAAGACTTGCTCCTTCGGCGACCGATTTAACGGTTCTCTCCAGAGGTTCCTCCAACAACAGTCCCCGCTACCTAAGTAGCACCTGAAATAGTTAATTCTTCGGCGAGTTATGCTAATCAAATGTTAACTTTTGATTGATAACTACTCTCCTGCAGTCTTCATCGGAACAATTACTCAATCAAATGAGTAAAGGCTAGTTAATGATGCTGGCCATCATTAACGTGTGAACTTTATCATGTTTTTGGGCTATTTCAACACTCTGTATTCATTTATTTCCAACGAATTCAACCAATGTGGTCGTTTGGGCTGAGTCAGCGCCGATATCAAGGTTATCGGCTGCATAAAGCACTCATTTGGGATAAAAATAACTAAAGAAAAACTTTCATTCCTATGAATGCATTACAGCAGGACAAAAATAAGTTATTCAGTTAAGACCACAAAATTGCTTAAAAGCGGAGCACTTACTTTAAAATCTACGCTAAGTTGACCTTATGAAGCGTACAAATAGGTTACAATGAATTTTTGCGGGATTGTCTATAGACTTAGGCAAATTTTCACAAATGGACAAGGAGGCTGTATGACCAGATTGTTAGTTATTGCGATGTTGATTGCAGTAGCGTTTGTGCTATTTCGTTATCGAACCAATGAAAAAGTTCAAAAAGCGACCGTCATAACATTAATTGGCGCATTCCTGATTTATACCGCATCGATTATGTTTGCGGAGTTGATTCGCTAGCAAAGCAAAAGCAAAGAACCCTTGGAGTAACAGACGGTGAGTTCTCAGAAAAATATGGAAGAACAAGACGACGTGGTTGTCATTGAAGAACGTGACAAACGCACTCACATCTATATCGCGATTGCTGCGATATTAGGCTTAGCATTTGGAGGTCTTGTCGGTTCCATAGTAACGGCGAATAAGTGGGAATCGACCTACCGCGTTTTAGAAGAAAAATACCAAATACTAACGCAAGATAAACAACAATTAGTTTCTCAAGTTACAGTACGTGAAGAAAGCCTAGATAAAGAACTTCAAGACAAACTAAATAAACTTCTTACAGCGAAAGAAGTAACGCACAAACAAGAGCTCAAGAAACTACAAAAGCAGTTAACTGAACTCGAGAAAGTCAATCTGTCACTGGAATCTCAAGTGAGACAACAGAAAGATAAAATCAATACCACAAAGATTGAAAACGAAAAGCTAAGTCGTCAGACTGATATGCAAGCGACTATTTTTGAGCGTTCACGTGAAGTGTTCCAAAAAGAGCTGAAAGTTTCACAACAGTTAGAGTCTCTCGAGAAAGAGCGTACAAAGTTACTGCCTAAAATAGAGAAGCTGAAAAAAGAGTGCGACGTATTCCTAGAAGGTAAGTCTTGGGATGTAAAATCAGATGCGTGTGATAAGCATGATGAAGCAAACTCGCGTTTAAGTCAGATTGATCAGATGATTGAAGTTTATAAACTTGACCTAAAGCAGATCAAAGCGCTCACAGAAGACATGGGTTTATAAGCAACTCTGGCTTAAGTGAGAACAAAAAGGGGCTCATTGAGCCCCTTTTTTACGTAAGATTAGATACGTGATGCATCATAACCCGATGCGAGGAGTAATTCTCGTTCACGCTTAATCAGCTGGGCGCGATCTTCAATTAGTTCATTTAATGCCTGAGATGGCCGGCGAGCGAGCGCTTTGAATGATTCAAAAGATTCAGCGTTGTCTATTTCTTCAATCATTGCGCTAATAACGTTGCGGGCTTCACAAGGATTGCTCGTGGTGGTGAAATACTCCACTTGTTTCGCCGCGACTTTCATCTCAGTGAGCAACTCAAGCGGGCTACTTTCTTTAGCCACCGCCATGTAGTTATCCAAGACGCGCTTGGCGTACAGAAGTTCTTGAAGAGGGATATCGCGTCCACTTTCGATGAGGGAGTCACTAAGGATCATACTTGAGCTCATGGGCATTCCTTTATTTTTCATACAGCCGCTGGTGTTTACTCGAGTCTAATTTATTGACGTCTGAATGGGAATGGTTGAGAAGCAATTCAAACGATATCGTAATGCAATGGGTCGGAGAACGGACTTACCCCCTGCAACTTAGGCCTCTAAACTCCAATGGTATTCATGTACTGGCATGAGCTTAGGTCATGTTATATCAGCGAATAAAAGGGGGTTAATTAGTATGTTTCGAAGAGTACCAGTTGTTTTGATACGCTTTAGAAGCAAATAGCGCGTGAGCTTTGGCTCTTTCAATTACAGATTCATCGACGTCCAATGGCTTCATTGTTTGGTTTTTAAAGTCGTACTCCAAGGTCGACACTTTTCCGCCCGGAGAAAGTACAACCAAGTTATCGCGCGTTAAATAACCAAAGTTTTTGTCGTATTGCATCATTGCTCGCTCATCCTCCCTAGCTATTGATTTGGTTAAATCGCGGCCAATCATTGGCGTTTTCGCATCGATACCAATTAAAGAAAGCAGCGTTGGCGGCATATCTATATTGCTTGCAAGACGGTCATCTTTGCGTGGCTGAATGTCTTTACCAATGATCAACGCAGGGATGTGGAAGTGCTTAACTGGAACAAGGCTAGCGCCAGAAGCACGAGCGTCATGGTCCGCAATCACAATAAAAATAGTGTCATCCCAGTAGGAGGATTGCTTTGCGTTGTCGAAGAAGGTGCCCAGAGCGTAATCTGAATACTTCACGGCGTTGTTACGGGTCATGTACTTTGCATCGTACTGATCGATTTTACCTTGGGGGTATTCGTATGGACTATGGTTGCTGGATGTAAATACTAAGCTGAAGAATGGTTTGTCGCTTTTTGAAAGGCGGTTAAACTCTTCATCCGCCTTGTTATAAAGATCTTCATCACTTACCCCCCAAGAGCCCACAAAGTTTGGTTTTGGGTAATCTTTTTCTTCCACAATTTGGTCAAAGCCATTGCCAAAGAAAAAGGTCTTCATATTGTCGAAGTTGGCCTCGCCACCGTAAATAAACCCGGTTTGATAACCTTGATCTTTCAGTAGCTGGGCAATGGTGAAGAAGCCGGTCTGACTTTTGCTCAGCTTTACAACTGCACGAGAAGGCGACGGTGGAAAGCCCGTTGTCACGGCTTCAATGCCCCGCACAGAACGCGTACCTGTGGCGTACATTTGGGTGAATTGCCAGCCTTCTGCCATTAACTCATCAAGATTGGGTGTAAGTGGTAAGCCTCCTAAAGAACCAATAAATTGTGCGCCTAAGCTCTCTTGCAGCAAAATCACCAAGTTTTTCGGCTTACCTTGATATATCGCGGGGTTACTGTTCATCGTTGGTAACCAAGTCAGGTCAAAGTCTGATTTAGTTGAAGAGGCTCGCACTAACTCCAACATCTTTTGGTTGTCCATCTTGCCGTAAAACTGTTCAGCGCTTTTTTCTGACTTCATGTTATTTATGGCAAACAATAATGAATATGAAGAGTTGAGTGCTAGGTCATTTAATAATGGATCGTTGGAAAATGCCACCATTGCAGGGTTGAGTGGACGATGACCTAGTGATGATCGCGCACCAGTAACGCCAAGAAGAACAACAAATATTGCTAATAGTGGCCGCCATTTCCAGTTGACCTGTTGTGCGCGGTCGGTCAGTTTTTTGCTCCATTTCCAACCAAGAAAAAGTGTTAAAACCGTACCTATACCACCAATAAAAAGCGTTAGTTTGTAACCAGCCCAAAGCATACTCATTACTTCTTTAGGGTAGATTAGATACTCAACGAATAGGCGATTTGGACGTAAGTCGTACTCCTGAATGAATGGTGCAGTCGCGAGCTCCATATACACAATCAGCCAAAGTCCAACAACCATCCAAAGGCGTAGAAGCCACTTCCAACATCCGCCAATCTTCTTATTTAATGGCAAAAGGGCTGAAAGGAGGGCAGGCAAAATAAATAACCAGCACAATGTAGCAACATCGACACGAATACCTTGAGCGAGTATATAAAAGAAGTCATTTAAAGTATCAATTCGTTCAAGTTGCCACGAAGCGAGAACAATGCGTGAAGCAGATAAAAAAACGAGTGAAAACAAGGAAAAAACAACAATAGGCTGTAATGGTCCCCAAATGGATCTTTTTGGCACGTTTCTCATAGTTATTCGAATAATTTTGTTATCTTGTGTTGTTTTTAACAAAGCAAGCGTGAAATAAATGTGAATTATAATGTGGGGCTACTCATCAACGAGGAAAGGTGGTTAGGTAATGCCTTGCATCATAAACTTCTTACGTGCTACCGGATTGATGGCGAATCAATACGCGTAATCTTGTGAGTAATTCTTCTAGTGCAAAAGATTTGCCCAGATAATCATCTGCACCACCGTCTAACCCTTGTACACAGTCACGTATGTTGTCTCATGCTCAATAACATTTTCCACAATGGGTGTGTGGAGTAGACAATTTCTAGTGTAAACCCCTTTGCTAAATTTGATGCATAGTGTTTCATTAGCGCTTCCTTTGTTTTGTCTGTTACCCGTAAGGTAAAGCGCAAAACTTAAGAAACTCTTAAGAAATGAAATTTAAATCGACAATTAAAGCGTTTGAATGTGGGTTGGTGGAGTGCCATTTCGCAAGTGGTGAGCGTAGAGAGTGGAAAGAGAAAATAAAAGAAGAGCCAACTGATGGTGTCAGTTGGCTCTAAAGTTTTTATAAGCAGAATCAGTTGATAGAGTTTACATCGCCGCTTTTTTCGCTTCTTCTACCCATGCATCAAATGTCTTCTGGTTTGCTTTGATCCAACCATTCACGTGAGATTCGATGTCTGCTGAGCTATTTTTACCTTGGCTCATCATCATGTTCTGTGCACTCACATCATTGATGTTAAGTTTGATGATTTCAAACAGCTTAGCTGCTGCTGGGTTGTTTTCGGTAAACTCTTTGTTCGCCACGATACTCATCGAGTTCATTTCGAAGCCGTAGTTTTTACCGTTCTTTAAGGTAGTGTCGATGTCTTTACGCTCGCCAGGCAATGAAGAAAATGGCACTTCTAACCAAACTACGTCTTTACCCGGAACCAATACACCACTTACCCAGTATGGTGTCCAAGTGTAGTAAAGAATCGGGTCACCTTTTTTATAGCGAGAAATGGTATCTGCGATGATTGCTGCGTAGTTACCTTGGTTATGAGTTACGGTGTCACGAAGGCCGAAAGTGTCAAGTTGATGCTCAACCACTAACTCACAACCCCAGCCTGGGTTACAACCGGTGAGATCTGCTTTACCATCATCATTCGCATCGAAGAGTTTTGCTAATTTTGGATCTTTCAACTGACCAATATTAGTGATGTCGTATTTTTCAGCGGTTTTTTTATCGATAAGGTAACCTTGGGCTGCACCACTGACATAGCGTCCTTTGCGGAAGAAACTATCATCACCACCAGACATGGTGTACTTGTCAGCGTGAAGAGGGAACCAGCCTACTGCTAGGAAAGTTGCATCCCCTTTGGCAATAGAGGTGTAACCGACGTTGTAATCCACTTCTTTGGTTGGTTTTACATCGTAACCAAGTTCTTCCAGCGCACGATTTACAATTAAAGTTTGAAACGTTTCTTCAGCAACAGTCGATTGAACAGGCTGAACAGTGACACCTTCTCCTGGCAATTCGCTTGCCACAGCATAAGTTGAAAATGCGACAGTGCTTAATGCTCCCATAGAGAGCGCTTTCTTCCATGAATTATTCATTGATGTTTCTCCTAAGTTTTAGATCGTCTTGGTTCGTCTTTGTTTTCAGTTTTAATAGGTATGAAACAGGACCTGTGTGATACCAACGGAGCTTGGTGTTACCCGCATTTACACCCAGAACTTGAGTAATGCGGTCCAATAAAATTGCGAGAATTACGATACCCAAGCCACCAACAGCGGCAAGCCCCATATCCAGTCGGCCGATACCACGTAATACCATTTGGCCCAAACCACCTACAGCAATCATGGACGCAATGACCACCATAGAGAGCGAAAGCATCAAGGTTTGGTTCACACCCGCCATGATAGTAGGTAGAGCTAATGGTAATTGAATTCGATATAGCATTTGTTTCTTGCTTGCACCGAAGGAGTGACCTGCTTCTATAAGCTCTTCAGGGACTTGTTGAATACCCAAAATCGTTAAACGCACGACCGGAGGCAGGGCGAAAATGATCGTTACAACAACACCCGGTACGTTACCAATACCAAATAGCATAACGATTGGAACAAGATAAACAAACGCTGGAGTCGTCTGCATGGCATCCAAAATTGGTCTCACAAACTTAGCTGCAGTGTTGCTTCTCGCCAACCATATTCCCATTGGTAACCCAATTAACAAACAGAAAAATACGGCGGTTAGCACCAGTGCCAGTGTTGTCATGGCTTGCGCCCAGGCGCCAATCAAGCCAATAAAGATAAGAGAGGCGAAGGTTGAGACACCAAGTTTTACGTTTGAAAATTGCCACGCTAACAAGAATAAAATTAGTACCATTATCGGCGCGGGTGTCGATACCAGCGCAGTTTCAAATGAGGTCAGAATAAAGTCGATTGGAATCCGAATCGCTTGGAAAACCGGACGACCATGTTCTACTAGCCAGTTTAGGCCTGACTCCACCCATGTATCGAGTGGCAATACTGCATCTTGGAACGGGTTCATAATATCGAATGGCGCTTGTTCCACGGTCTCTGAACTTAGCCAGTCATTGCTTGGCGTAGCTTCTGTACCTGTACCTTGCGACCAAGGATCATCTTGAGCAGGGGTAGTGTTCGACCAGGGATCATTATTAGTTTGTTCTGATGACATCGTGTTAATCCTTATCTAGTGTTTGCAGAAGACGTGATTTAGTCACGACACCAAAGTACTTACCTTGCTCATCTACTACAGGTACGGCATAAGGAACGCCAGCTACCAACCCCAAAATATCATTAACTGATTGGTCTGGCTGAAGAGTGACCTCGTCCGTTAATTGTGCACTGGTTAAAGAACGGTTTTCTTTATGAGCCAAGCGCAGTGAGTCGAGAGACACAATGCCGGAATATCGGTTAGATTTATCGACAACAATGCCGTAATCACGGTCATGATCCATCAGGAGCTGCATTGCAGAGCCTGGTCCATCATGCTCAGACTTTTTGAAGACTGCCGCTGGTTTTTTACGAGCGATGTCTTTTACTGTCAATACACTTGCTATGTTTACGCCACGGAAGAATGCTTCCACGTAATCATTTGCAGGCTTGTGTAATATCTCATCTGGCGTACCAACTTGGACAACTTCACCGTTTTGCATAATGGCAATACGATCACCGATGCGCATTGCTTCGTCTAGGTCATGAGAGATGAATACAATCGTACGTTTATCATCGTTTTGCAGTCGGATCAGTTCATCTTGCATTTCAGAACGAATCAGTGGGTCGAGGGCTGAAAATGCCTCGTCCATCAACAGAATATCAGGGTCGCAAGCCAAAGCTCTCGCTAAGCCAACTCGCTGTTTCATACCGCCAGAAAGCTCATCAGGGAAAGATTCTGCATAAGGGTCTAGGCCTACACGTTCTAATGCAGAAAGAGCATTTTGATTACGTTCATTAATATTGACGCCGGCAAGCTCTAAGCCGAATGCTGCATTTTCGATTACAGTCATGTGGGGCATGAGCGCAAAACTTTGGAATACCATCGAGATATTATTACGACGAACTTCTCGCAGATCATCTTCAGAGATGTGGGCAATGTCTTTACCTTTCAGGTAAACATTCCCTTTGGTAGGTTCAATAAGTCGGTTGAGAAGACGAACGAGGGTGGACTTTCCCGAGCCGGAGAGGCCCATGATAACAAAAATTTCACCTTCATTGATGGTGAGAGATACATCGTTTACGCCGACTGTTAAACCTGTCTGTTCAAATATATTGTCTTTATCGATACCTTGTTCGATAAGTGAGAAAGCTCTTTCAGGCGTTTCTCCAAACACTTTATACAGTCCCTTAACTTCCAGTATGGGATCCATGTTATTTGTCCTTTTTTGTGTGTTTATAACTGTCTAACGATTTGTACTCTAATTAATTTTAGTTCAAATTTCAACGAATGCGATGATGTTAATTGTATTGGAATACATGCGACGCATAAGTAAAGTCCCACATTTTTATTGATTTAATTTAATTTAAAAACAATGGCTTATAGTTTAAGTGTGGTGGTTTCAGCAGAAGCATAATAATAGGGTGAATTAATTTTGAATTTTATCAGAACATTTCAAGTCAGTATGGGTGCATATCTATAGAGAGGGCCTGGTCTGTGGTTTAGACTTAAAACTATTAGAGGTCTAATGGTTGGGTGGTGTTTTGTTCTACGAAATAAGTTAAGTATTGTTAATCTTAGATTTATTTATTGCTTGATTTAATTCTTGGTGATATTTATCGCTGTAGTTTAGGCAATGTATGGAATAAAGAATGGAAGCCGAACAGTTAGAAGTGCTCAACTTCATTAGCCAGTATCCACCTTTCGATGAACTACCAGAGGAGTATCTGAAGAACATCGCTCTCAATGCTGAAGTTGCGTACTTTCGGCAAGGGACTGAAATCCTTAACTCTGGAGACACGATTCACGACTTGTATATGGTCAGAAGCGGCGCGGTAGAGATCTATCGACGTAAAGGTGAGTTGTATAACAGAATTGATGCTGGTGGACTTTTTGGCCAGATGGGCTTGCTAATGAACAATCGTGTTCGTATGCCAGCCAAAGCAATAGAAGATACCTTGGTTTACTGTATTCCTGAAACTATCTTTAATGAGCTCTGTGATGAATTTGAAAACTTTGCAGACCACATGGAACTGGAAGACAGTGCGCGACTACGTACTGCTATTTCAAGCCGCTCTGAAGGTAATGATTTTACTACCGCAAAGGCACGTAAGATACTTGCCAGAGAACCGATAACGTTAGAAGTAACCGCGTCCATTCAGGAAGCCGCGATACTTATGGCAGAAGAAAACATCACGTCTTTGCTGATTGTTCGACCAGCTGAAGAGTTAACAGAAGAGGACGATGAACAACTGCTTGGCATTCTTACTGACCGCGATCTTTGCATTCGCGTATTAGCCCAAGGTATTGATACCAATGTGCCTGTTAGTGAGGTCATGAGTTATGACGTGGTTTCTTTAGATTATAACGCCTACGTTTTTGAAGCCATGTTGACCATGCTGCGCTACAACGTCCACCATCTTCCTATTTTAAAAGATAAAAAGCCGATTGGTATTATCGGCATGACAGATATCGTTCGTTATGAATCTCAAAGCAGTTTGCTGCTTGTCAGCTCCATATTTCAGCAAACCAGTGTTGAAGATTTGAAATTAGTCTCTGAACAAGTCAAAGATTGTTTTGTTCGTATGGTTAACGAAGATGCAAACGCCCATATGATTGGTCGAGCAATGTCCGTTATTGGGAGCAGCTTCAAGCAACGATTAGCAGAGTTGGCGGAGCAGGAGTTTGGTCCTGCTCCAATACCGTATTGTCTCGTGGCCATGGGGTCGATGGCCAGAGATGAGCAATTAATTGTGACTGACCAAGATAACGCGCTTATTCTCGACAATAGTTACGATGCAGAAAAACATGGTGAGTACTTCGAGAAATTTGCCAAATTTGTTTGTGATGGATTAGCGGCATGCGGCTATGCTTATTGTACCGGAGGTATCATGGCGACAAATCCGGAGTGGCGTAAAACTCGTGCAGAATGGGAAGAGTGTTTTGGCAACTGGATTGACAACCCAACGCCAGAAAGATTGTTGAATAGCAATATATTCTTTGATCTCTTGGGTGTGCACGGGCGTGTGAAGTGGGCCGAACAGTTGAGTAGTTTTATTGTGCGACGAGCAAAAAGAAATAATCGTTTCCTTGCTTGTATGGCTTATAACGCGATACGCAGGACACCGCCATTAGGCTTTTTCAAAGACTTTGTCATGGAAAAAGATGGTCGACACCGCAACTCTATCAACTTGAAACGAAGAGGTACGGCACCACTTGCAGATTTAATACGAGTACATTCGCTTGCTATTGGTTCCCGTGCACAAAACTCGTTTGATCGTTTGGATGATATTAACGATGCTGGGATACTGCCCAAAGGACGAGGAATGGACTTGAGAGATGCAATGGAGTTGATTTACATGGTTCGCATTCGTCACCAAGCGATAGACATCGAGAATGGCGATGAGCCTGATAATAATATAGAACCAGAAAACATGTCTGAGTTTGAGCGACGCAATCTAAAAGCGGCATTTCAGATCTTCAGTAATGCCCAGAACTTTATTAAGTTCCGTTACCAGAGAAGTGGTAAATGATGTGGTTCTCGACAAGTAGAACGAAAGAGCAACCGCTGCTGAATACAGCTCAAATACCGGAGTGGTCATGCTTGTTCAAACAACTCGCTGCACAGGCAAAAGACGAAAGGCTTAAACGTTACTACTCAACCCCTATGGTCAGTGGTAGCACTCCCTTAGAAGAAGTGCCGTTTGTCTCGGTCGATTTTGAAACGACGGGTCTGAATGCCGAAGAAGATGCGATTCTCACGATAGGTCTTGTGCCATTCAACATTGATCGTGTTCAATGTAATGGCTCAGCGCATTGGGTGATCAATCCTAATCGTGAGCTCAATCAAGAATCGGTTGTGATCCACGGGATTACAGATTCTGAAGTCAAAAACGCACCTCAATTGCCCCAAATTTTGGGAGAAATATTAGATGCACTCGCAGGCAAGGTTGTGTTGGTCCATTATAAAAACATCGAACGGCAGTTTTTTAATAACGCTTTAGTTAACTGTATTGGTGAAGGTATACAATTTCCAGTTGTTGATACACTAGATATTGAATATGCGATTCAGCGTCGAGAGTGCATGGGAGTTCTCAACAAATTAAAAGGTAAAAAGCCTGGCTCAGTGAGGCTAGGGCACGCTCGAGAGCGCTACGGCCTTCCAGCATATCAGCCTCATCATGCATTGACTGATGCTCTTGCAACCGCTGAGTTGTTTCAAGCGCAGTTGCAATATCACTTTGATCGAAGCATGCCCATTTCTTCGATTTGGCAATAAAAGTTGTTTATCATTAAAGAACAAAACGCAATGATTTATGGGGAGATGATTATGATTGTGACCTAGAGTAGCTAGGGTCTGTGACGAAGAAAAACAAACAAACCTTAATTTAGAATATGTTTTTTACTTGAATATGTGCTTTGTGCTTGGTAGTGATGCCAATGTTACATCACTCAGACTCCGACAAAAGTAATTTAAATTTGGTCACGTATTTTTAAGGAGATTATCCGTGAGCACCGATAATGATAATAACGGAGGCATTCAACGCCCCGATGGAAAGGTAAATGCGATAGACACTGACTACCAAATTGGTCAGGATAATGTCGCGTTAAAAGTAGGGCCTTTTGGTCTTGATATTCATAACCGTGTTTTTGCAATTTCTGGGATGGCCATCATCCTATTCGTTGTGGCGACACTGACATTTCGTCAACAAGTAGAACCGTTTTTTGCGGGCTTACGATCATGGCTGGTATCCAATTTAGATTGGTTCTTCTTGGCGTCTGGTAACGTTTTTGTGGTGGTTTGTTTACTGCTGATTGTTACGCCACTTGGTCGTGTGAGAATCGGTGGTACAGAAGCGACGCCGGATTATTCTTATGCTGGCTGGTTAGCCATGTTATTTGCGGCTGGTATGGGCATCGGTTTGGTGTTCTTCGGCGTGTCGGAACCAATGTCTCACTTTAGCTCAGCGATTGGTGGCGTGAGTGTCGAAAACGGCGTCCGTACTGACTGGGCTCCCCTCGGTGGTGCAGAAGGGGATGCAAGTGCTGCATCAACGTTAGGTATGGCCGCGACTGTTTACCACTGGGCGCTTCACCCTTGGTCAATTTATGCATTATTAGCTCTTGGTTTGGCTATCTTTTCGTTTAACAAAGGTTTGCCACTGACTATGCGCTCGATTTTCTACCCATTATTCGGTGAGCGCATATGGGGATGGACTGGCCACATCATCGATATATTGGCTGTTGTCGCGACCGTGTTTGGTTTGGCCACATCATTGGGGTATGGTGCTTCTCAAGCGGCGACAGGTTTGAACTTTTTGTTTGATATACCAATGACAAACACAACGCAAGTTGTACTGATCGTTGTCATCACTGCCCTTGCGTTAATCTCTGTTGTGGCAGGGCTAGATAGTGGTGTAAAGCGTCTATCAGAAATCAATATGGTCCTAGCTGCATTGTTGTTGCTATTTGTGATTGTTGTTGGCCCTACACTGGCCATCCTAACGGGGTTCTTCGAAAATATTGCATCCTATGTGACGAACATTCCAGCGCTTTCAATGCCGTTTGCACGTGAAGATGTAAACTACTCTCAAGGTTGGACTGCATTCTACTGGGCATGGTGGATCTCTTGGTCACCATTTGTGGGCATGTTTATCGCTCGTGTATCTCGTGGACGTTCTGTACGTGAGTTCATCATTTGTGTGATTTTGATCCCTTCTACCGTATGTGTATTTTGGATGACTGCATTCGGTGGAACGGCGATTAGTCAATACGTTAATGACGGATACCAAGCGGTATTTGAGGCCGAATTACCACTAAAATTATTCGCAATGTTGGATGTTATGCCTTTCGCAGAGATCACCTCTCTTGTCGGTATTGTTCTGGTTGTTGTGTTCTTTATCACTTCGTCAGACTCAGGTTCCCTAGTCATTGATACAATCGCCGCGGGCGGTAAGGTCGATGCACCAACGCCTCAGCGTGTATTCTGGTGTACATTTGAAGGCTTAGTGGCAATTGCGTTAATGCTTGGCGGTGGCTTAGCTGCGGCTCAAGCGATGGCCGTCACCACTGGCTTACCATTTACCATTGTATTGCTCGTTGCCACAGTTTCTCTGGTGAAAGGCTTAATGGATGAACCGCGGCCAAAAGTAAAAAGTAAAACTAGGAAAAAGTGAAGTAGAGTCTATCAATATTATTGATAAAAACGGCATGCGAAAGCATGCCGTTTTTATGTCATCAAGTTTTGATGACAATGAACGTGCTGAAAATTTATAGTTTATTGTGCGTTTTTTGTACGGTTTATTTAAATGACTTTTTAATAAGTTAGACATCGAACGATTTAAAGACTTGGCTGATTGGTTTGTTTTTGTGATCTAGATCACAAAAAAGCGGATAAAATGCCCGAATATTTGATTTTTAGTCGCGAGAAATGCCCATAATAAAAAGGAAATTTAATTAGACCTCAAAGGATATGTATTTGCACATGATCACATCAGCACCTTGGGTCCTTTATCCAGAGATTGGAGAGAGCCCAAGCAAAAAATGGATTTTTCGTGAACCTAAAATCTCTGATGGTGACGACATTTACAGCTTAATTGCAGACTGTCCCCCATTGGACATGAATTCTTCTTATTGCAATTTTCTACAGTCTACGCACTTTAGCAAAACCAGCGTTTTGGTTGAGCACAAAGGCGAAATCGCAGGTTTTATTTCGGGCTATCAGAAACCAAGCGAACAAGACGTTTTATTTATCTGGCAAGTTGCAGTCTCTCCTCGTTTTAGAGGTAATGGTTTAGCTATCCGCATGTTGAAAGAACTTCTCATTAGAGAGGAATTAAGCGGTGTTAAATCGGTAGAAACAACCATCACGGAAGAAAATAAAGCCTCTTGGGCATTGTTCAAAAAATTAGATGCGATGAACGGCAATCATGGCCAAGTAAGCACATTTTTGGATGAAGAAGCCCACTTTAAAGGCAAACACGATACAGAGTATTTGTATCGCATTCCTCTCAAATAAACTCAAACAATAGGAATTAAAAACGGTCTCATCATGGATATTTTCAAAAAGCAGGAATCCAACGTACGCTCATATTCAAACAACTTTCCAGTTATCTTTCGTAAAGCGAAAGGTTGCTGGCTGGAAACAGAACAAGGTGAACGCTACTTAGACTTCCTTGCTGGAGCGGGATCTCTAAATTACGGACATAACAATCCGGTGCTTAAGCAAGCGTTACTTGAGTACATTGAAATGGACGGTATTACTCACGGTTTGGATATGCACTCAGAAGCGAAGGCATCGTTTCTTGAAGCGTTAGATACTTACATCCTAAAACCACGTAAGTTGGACTATAAAGTTCAATTTACCGGGCCAACAGGTACTAACGCTGTTGAAGCAGCGCTTAAATTAGCGAAAAAAGTGAAAGGTCGAAGTAGTGTTGTTGCATTTACTAATGGTTTCCACGGCTGTACAGCAGGTGCATTAGCGGCAACAGGTAATCAACACCACAGACAAGGTAATGGTTCAAGCTTAAATGACGTTACTCGTATTCCTTTTGAAGGTTATGCAGGCGTTGATGGCTTGGCTTTATTCGAAACCATGCTTAACGACAACTCAGCGGGAATGGACAAACCAGCAGCTGTGCTACTTGAAACAGTACAAGGTGAGGGTGGTTTGAATGCAGCGTCGAATGAATGGCTGCAACGTTTAAGTAAAATTTGTAAAGCAAATGACATTCTTATGATTGTCGATGATATTCAGGCTGGTTGTGGACGTACTGGTACGTTCTTTAGCTTTGAACCATCAGGTATTCAGCCAGATATCGTGACCTTGTCTAAATCTATTGGCGGCTACGGTTTACCAATGGCGGTTGTGCTACTTAAGCCAGAGTTGGACCAGTGGAAACCAGGGGAGCATAACGGCACGTTCCGTGGCAATAATCACGCGTTCATTACGGCGGCTAAAGCATTAGAAATTTACTGGGCTAACGATGATTTTGAAACACACATCAAGCAATGTTCAGAAAAAGTAAGCGATGTTATTAATCGCTGTGTGCGCCGCTTCCCACAAATGTTCGTGCAGAAAAAAGGTCGCGGCATGATGATCGGTATTGAATGCATTAACGGCGATATGGCCTCAGAAATTGCGAAAGACTGTTTCGGCAACGGCATGGTTATTGAAACAGCCGGCCCAGACGACGAAGTCGTGAAATTCTTCTGTCCGTTAACGATTAGCGAGTCAGAGCTAGACCAAGGACTAAGCATTTTTGAAAGCGCAGTAGAAACCACCGCTGCGAAACATTTCAAACAAGCATCTTAATAGGGATTATTAACTATGATCGTTAGAACGCTCGATGAGTGTCGCAATAGTGAGCGACGTGTTGTGTCAGATAACTGGGAAAGTGTCCGTATGTTGTTAAAAGATGACAACATGGGTTTTTCTTTCCACATCACAACAATCTATGAAGATACTGAAACGCATATTCACTATCAGAATCACCTAGAATCCGTTTTCTGTATGAGTGGTGAGGGTGAGATTGAAGTCGTAGGCGGGGAAACTTACCCAATTAAACCGGGAACGCTATACATCCTTGATAAACACGATGAGCACTACTTGAGAGCATATAAGAATAAAGAAATGGTAATGGCGTGCGTGTTTAACCCGCCTATTACCGGCGCTGAAGTTCACGATGAAAATGGTGTTTACCCTCTCGTTGACTAACCGGCTGATGTGAGGCGCTTGTCGCCTCACATTCATATCTCTTTTCTTTTAAAATTATTAATCAAAAAAAAGGCTTATCATGACATTTACCGTAGAAAAAATCGGCGGTACATCAATGACAGCATTTGATGCTGTTCTCGACAATATTATTCTTCGTCCCAAATCGCCATACAATCGTATCTTCGTTGTATCTGCATACAGCGGTATGACCGACGCACTATTAGAATGTAAAAAAACCAGCAAACCAGGCGTATATCAACTTATCGCAAAGCGTGATGATAAATGGGAAGAAGCTTTAACATACGTAGAAAGCCGTATGTTATTAACGAATGAAAATATTTTTGCAGACCCAATGAGCCGTATGCGCGCAGATAAATTTATCCGCTCACGAATTGCTGAAGCAAAAAACTGTATTGCGAATATTCTAGAAACTTGTCAGTACGGTCAGTTTTCATTGCGCCAATATTTACCTCAAATTCGAGAGTTTCTCTCGTCTATTGGAGAGGCACACAGTGCTTATAACACCGCATTGAAGCTAAAAAATATGGGTATTAACGCTAAGTTCGTTGACCTGTCCGGTTGGGATAATCAAGCGCCAAGAAGCCTTGAAGAATCGATTAGCGACGCATTTGCTGATATTGATGTGTCAAAAGAACTGCCAATCGTTACTGGTTATGCTTACTGTAAAGAAGGGCTAATGCATACCTATGACCGAGGTTATAGTGAGATGACATTTAGCCGCATTGCCGCCATCACAAAAGCGGATTTAGCGGTAATTCACAAAGAATATCATTTGAGCTCTGCAGACCCTCGCGTCGTCGGCCCTGAAAAAGTATTGCCAATAGGTAGTACAAACTATGATGTGGCAGACCAACTTGCTAACCTTGGTATGGAAGCAATTCACCCGAATGCGGCAGCAGGTTTGCGTGAGAGTGGTATTGAGCTGCAAATAAAAAATACGTTTGAACCTGAGCATGAAGGTACATTAATTTCTTCAAGCTACCGCCCAGAAGAAGACAAAGTTGAAATTATTGCGGGTAAAGAAAAAGTATTCGCACTGCATTTATTCGACCAAGCAATGGTAGGGAAAGCGGATAATGTAAGTTATGAGTTAATGGAGATCATCTCAGATGCTTGCGTTAGTTTGGTCGGTAAAGAGATGAATGCGAACTCAATCACTTACTACTTAGTTGGCAGCACGGATAGCTTGAACAAAGTGCTTTATAAAGCAGAGAAACGTTATCCAAATGCTTCGATAAAAGGCCGCATGGTTGCGCTGATTTCAGCCATTGGTTCTCAAATCGACACCAACAAAACGTTGGCTAAAGGTGTACTTTCTCTAATGAATAACGGCGTGACTCCGGTTGCGCTGCACTCATCAATGAGAAACGTAAACGTTCAGTTCGTCGTAAGTGATAAAGAATATCAACATGCGATTTGTGCATTGCATGATGAGTTTTTCCCGCCAGTTCAAGGGAAAAAATCAATGGATGATGTTGCTTAAGTATTACATCTGTTTTCTAAAAGCACGGAACAAAAGGAGCCTCGAAAGTGGCTCCTTTGTTTTTTAGACCCAATATTTAGTCTGAAAGCTAGCTTATGCTTTCCGTCACAACTGGTTTAGAATTGCGTCTTGCAATCCAATATGCCGCACTTCCCCAAAGAACGGTCAGAGCCCAAAGCCCCGTCCAATGCTCAGCCACTTGTTGCCACGTAGCCCCCATTTGATTTAGTGCCAGAAAGCCTTTAATTGCCCATGTGCTTGGGCTTAAGTCGGCCAACCAAAGCAGTGGGGCAGGGATTGATTCCACAGGCCAGATAAAGCCAGCTAAGAAAATTAGTGGCATTGAACTCACTAATACTACGAAAGTCACTAATTCTCGTCTTGGTAATAAGTAGCCCAAACAAAAGCCTAGACCGCAGCATCCAAGCAAGAATGGCAACAGCATAGTGAGCAATTCACCTGCTTTAGCGATATGGTTAACGTTCAGACGTTCGAAACTGAACCCCAAGTAATAGGCACTCAGCAAGTAGTAGACCGCCACAAAGACAAGGGTTCGTACCAGTATCAATGAGCCCGTTGATACTTGAGACCAATATCCACGTCCGTGACGCTGTGAGCCGGTTTGTAATCCCACTGCCATTATCAGCGTTTGTTGTAAGATCAGCACAAACACTGCAGGAACCACATATTCGATGTATCCCATCGTTGGGTTGAACGTTGGTTTCATATTCAGCTTAACTGCGGAGTAGTTGTGGCTAGCCATACTCAGTGGTACGCCATTAATCACCATTTTACTGACTTTCACTTGTGCGCCTAACGTTCCGCCAGCTTGTGCTAAACCTTCAACTACGGTCCCGTAAACTAAAAAATAAGAAGCATCAGCAGCATAAGCGAGGGTAGGGCTTTTACCTAGCATCAGGTCTTTGTAAAAGTGCTCAGGGATGACTAAGAAGCCAGTAATATCACGATTAAAAAAAGCTTGCTTCGCATCTGCAATGGTATGAAACCGAGTCATCACTCGTACTTGTGGAGTCGCATCGACCATACGTTCAAGTGTCAAACTGGTTTGACTACCGTCCAAGTTTACAATTGCAATTGGCTGTTCACGTGGTGTTTGTTGCGCGTAAGGCAGAGGATATAAAAACGAATAGAACACCACCCCACCAAACACGGTTAATGTCACGACCGGATTCGTCAGAACGGATCGAATTTCCGCTTTAAGCAGTTGCCATAATGTCATACAGCCTCCTCGCTTCGACACTTAAGTGCAGCCGTTCTGTATTTACTCATTAAGGCGGCGGTTAGTATCAAAGGCACAACGTAGCCAATCATCGGGCATAAAGTACGTAAAGATTCTACTGTGGATTCGCCATAGCTGGCTTGGCCGATCTGCACTTCAATGTAATGGGTAATGGGTAATAATGACCGCCAAGCGTAAGCGAGCGTATTCATGTCAGAGACTGGGAAAGTAACCCCCATAAAGGCAAAACTAGGCGCAGTAAAGGCGCCTGCAAAACTCATAGCGCGGGCAGGATCCATTGATAAAAAGAAGAATAACGCTCCCATAATCATGCAGGCAATTATTGTACTTAACTGAGCCAGCAATATGACAATGAAGCTGCCCGCCATTGGCCAATCTAGTAAGAGATAAAACCAATAAAGAAAAAGTGCGCCTTGCAGCATAAATACAGGAATGTATCGACTCAAAATAAAAGCCAGCTTTGCGTATGGTTTGTCGCCTAGAAACTCAAACTGCGTTTTCCCAGCGTAAATACGAAAATGTGCCGCTAAGATCAAAATGGTGCTAACAACGATACCAATCTGCCAAATTGCTGGAACGATCGCGGTAACCAAAAACTGAGCGTAGTTGTTATTGCGGTTAAATAGGGCTGTGATCTGAGTTGTAACAGGTACGGCTTGGCCCGTGGCAGCAAGCGTTGTGGTATTCCCTTGCGCCAAATTATTCATCACCTCAAGCTGAGCATCGAAATATCCTTGTGCTTGTGCAACAGCAGAGTTGACCAACTTTGCGATCAAAATATATTGGCTGTTGTAAAATACAGAAAGCTGAGGCTGATGATGCTGAAAAATCTCCTGATCGAATTGCGGTGGAATCACCGCATAAGCGTAAATATCGCCTTCGATCATCGCGTTTTTTGCTTCAGTAGCACTGGTGTAGTGATAATTTACCGCTAAGCTAGATGAAGCATCTAAAAATTGGGTCAGTTTTCTGGACAGTTGGGAGTGTTGTAAATCTACGACACCTATTGGTAGATCCCGAGCAATACCTGCTGAGAATACGCCCCATATGGTAATAGCCAGTAAAAGCGGCACCCAAGTGATGCACGATAGTAACCACTTGTCTCGGCGCAAGATATGCCGTTGTGAAATCTTAATCGTCATAAAGTCCACCCGTTGTGATTAGAGTTCAACAACAACACTCATGCCCATGCGCAGCTTAGATTCCGCTTGAGTTGGACGAGCTTCTACTTCAAACGTGCGCAAATCAAAACCTTGAGACGCGTCGGTTGCTCTCCAAGTGGCAAAGTCACCCATTACGGCAATATGCATTACTTTAAACTCAACACTTTTGTCTAAAGCTGGGAGATATGCGTTAAAGGTTGAGCCTTTGTTGAAGTGCTTTAGATGATCTTCACGGACGTTAAGCGTTGCCCAAGCATCTTGCGTATCAATAACTGTAACGACAGGAAAACCTTGCGGTGCTAACTCGCCACTTTGAAGCAATATTTGAGAAACTTCGCCATCAAACCAGCTGTAGATTTGCGTATCTTTGGCATACGCTTCAACCTCTGCGACAGCACCAGAAGCCATACGAGCTTTTTCAGCCGCCGCGACTTTTGTTTCACTACGAGCGCCTTCTTTTGCCATCTCGTACATCTGGTACGCTGCGCTTTGTGTGTATTTCGCGGCTTGCCACTGGGTTAATGCTTCGTCGCGTTTTTGTTCTGCAACGACACCATCTTTATAAAGATTATTGATTCTGTTGTAAGTCTTCGCCATTAAATCCGCGGCAGATTTGGCTTTCAGCCATTGATCTTTGGCTGCTTGAATTTGTTGTTCACGGGCGCCTTTTTCTGCCTCTTGCGCTAAAGCATCTGCCGCCTTTTCACCAGCTTTTGCTTGCTCTAGCTTCGCTTCTATTTCAGGGCTATGAAGCGTAAAGATAAGTTGCCCTTTCTCAACTTTATCACCTTTGCGAACCATTACCTCATCAATACGGCCCGCCACTTTAGAAGAAATACTGTACTGCTGAGCCTCTATCAACCCTTGGAGACGAACGGGTGCTGGCTGATAGGCTTGATAAAATTGATAGCCAATCCAAGAGACGATACCCAAAGCACAAAGTGATAGGAAAACAGGTTTTAGTGATTTCGCTGCCATGGTTTATTTCACCTCTTTGGATATTGAAGCAGGGATATAAGCGGTATGTTGGTATTGTTCGAAGTTGTTCATTTCACTGCTAAGAGCCAACAGTTTTGTTAAAGAAATCAAATAGCGGAAACGCGCTGCTGAGCGTTGTGTCTCAATATTGGCGACATAAAGTTGTGCATCAACGACATCTAGAGATGAAGAAAGTCCTTGAGTAAACGCTTTTTCTCGTAGACGTAGGTTTTCGTTTGCCAGCGTAATACTTGATTCGAGCCCTTGAACTTCGTCGATGGCTTGTTGTGCTTGGAGATACGTTTTTTGCACTAATAACGACAAGTCTTGTCTTGCCTGAGATTTTAATGAATCAACTTGTGAGGCCACACTTTGCGCGGCTTTTACTTTTTCACTTCGACCTGTTGACTCAATCAACGGAATACTTACGCCGACACCAACTAACCAGTCTGGCTTCATTTGGCTTGCCAACGAGTCATCTTCATACAAGTTGTAATCGCCGTACAAATAAACCTCAGGATAATATTTTCCTTTTTCTGCTTTGATTAAGCTTGATGCTTGTTTGTGTTTGGCATCAAGAAGTTCAAGTCCAGGGTAGGTGAGCAAGGTTTGATCAATAAAAGCAGTGAGAGGTGGGAGATTCTCATTTATGAATAGCGACTCTATGGGTTCGATGGCATCGTCTTGAGCCAGAAGTTTACCCAACGCGGCTTGAGCAATGCTTAAGTCGTTTGCTGCTTTACGGGTTTCAACGGAGGCTTTATCTAGTGAGGCTTCTGCTTGTAGACGCTCTACATGCGCTATCTGTCCTTGCTCCTCGAGTTTAATTGCAAAATTTCGGTGTTTCTTTAATCCTGCCTCAACCGCTTTTCGTGTTGTTAACACTTCTTTTGCGAGTACAACCGAGAAGTAATATTTAGATAAATCTTCGAAACGCGCTTGTTGTTCCATCAAAAGCTGGCTTTGCGCTTCATCCGTCTTTCCTTCTGCTGCTGACTGTGCCGCAGAGATACGGCCACCAGTAAAAATCGGCCAAATTGCCCGAATAGAAGAAGAGAAAATATCGCGTTCAGTAATGGTCGAAGTCGTATTCGACAGTGTACCAAAAATAGGTTGAAAGGCTGGCGGAATAATAATATTTGCCCCGGTGCTATCAAGTATTTGCTTCCCTGACAGCGTGATGTCGGTATCTAAACGCGTGTAATTTGCACCAAGGGTCACTTGAGGCCAGTTAAGGTGGTTTGTCGCCCTCTGTTGGTATTGATAATTATCAACGTTTGAGCGTTGAGCCTTGAGAGAGTAGTTGTTTTCTAATAACAACTGCCATGCAGTATCAAAGGTGATAGGTGCCGCATGACAGGTAAAAGAAATGGAGCTGCTGAGTAAACCCAGAATCCAAAACTTTTCCGTTTTTTTCATAGTGGCTGCTTTGTTTGTAGAGTAATAACTCTAATATAAAGGATTCGACTCACACTGTTAAGTGGAGAGGGGAAGAATTAGGTGGAAAACCATGCGGCCAGCTCATGAGTATAGCGGGCCGCGTAGGAGTCAAAAATCATTTAATATATGGGTATGGACAGTGAAACTCTGCCCGCCATTCAAGTTGGCGAGAACCACGCATTGTATTCAATAAATCTTTACCACTCATTTGAGGGAACGATAACAATACTTTGAGTTCAGAAGTATTGCCTCCGTTATTTTCATAAGCTCTGACGTGTGTAAAAGTTGAATATATATTCTCTGACAGCATGGCCTTATTCAGGCAAATTCCAAATGTATCGCGTTCCATGTTCGGTATTCCTTTTAACTATAAATGTATCTATACCTATAGTTTTTTGTTCAGCTTTAGATGGTATCTAAGTCCTTGTCATATAGTCAGTATTTGTATTGTATTTTATTTTTATTCAAATAAATGACATCAAATATTGAGCGTTTAACAGACTTCCAGCTTAACTGCTTTCCATGTTGAAACTCTTACAGGCTTCTTTGACTAAAAAGTATACGTGGTAAAGTCTAAAAAAGCCTCAAAAACCCCTGAAATGACCGTGATTATGATCACGCTTTAAGGGGGCAATTATGTATGGGGTTTTAGGTTGGTAGCGAATGCTGAATTCAGTCAATAATGGTCGTTTTATGTTTCATCACGGCCATAAACTAACCGTTAAACTTGCTGTTGTTTGCATCACATCAACGGCTCAAGGAGCACTGAGTTATTCGCTTCGAGGAAGCAGAAATGTTCGATATGTAGGCCAGCATTAATGTGAGTTTTGAGCGGTGATGCAGTGAATAAAAGTGGTCATGAGTACACATAAAGAAGCTGTTTTCAGGATGGTTCCGCATTGATAGTATCGTCATTATGCTTAATTGAGTATGATTATCATATAGGCGAATTAAAAATAGGTTTTGAGTCGGTCTCGTTAACTTTGTAATGGGTTGCAAAGCTGGATAAATATTGCTCAAATTAGCGTTTTTGTTTAAATTTCAGCTAACTTTAATTAGGCTTTTTTATTGATTAAATACAATCGGTTATGATGTTATGTGTAACTTATTTAAACGTTTGCACTGGCAAGTGTTGATGTAAATCAAATAGTCGTAGACAATACTGCACCGTGTCGGACTCTCCTCCACTGAGTACAGTTTGTACTCTTGAGACATAAGTGACCCAAATGACCTCAATACGTCGTGACGTCGTGTTTTCGCAAAGACTCAAGAAGCGCCACTTTGAGGTTCTGTGGGCCTATAGACTTTACCTATCAACGTAATAGGTAAGGCCAATTTTCTATTTTGAGGTGCCATTGATAGGGTTGGCTTATCCTTTAGCCGTATCCAGGCGCACAATAAGTACCTAGTTTTAAAGGGAAAGATGATGGTAATACCAGAAAAAAGTAGCATCGTTATTTTTGGTGCTTCGGGTGACCTTACATACCGAAAGTTAATTCCTGCTTTATACCACCTCTACGCGAATAAGCAGCTACCAGAAAACTTTGCGATTCTGGGAGTAAGTCGCACAGAGTACAGTGACGAGTCTTATCGCGAGAAGTTGAAAAAATCACTTCAGGAAATGGAAAAAACTGAGCCAGAAACGCTTGATGCATTCATTAACCATCTGCATTACCAAGCTATTAACACTTCTGACACGCAAGATTACAGCAAGCTATCTTCTCGTTTAGACCAACTAGCCGACGAATACCAGTTTGAGCAACGTAATACACTTTTCTATTTAGCGACACCTCCTAGTCTATATAGTGTGGTTCCTGCAAGCCTTGCCGCTCATGGCCTAAATAACGAAGAGGACGGCTGGAAACGTCTGATCATTGAAAAGCCATTCGGTTATGATCTTGAATCTGCCCGTACTTTAGATAAAGAAATCCATGAACATTTCCAAGAACATCAGCTTTACCGCATTGACCACTACCTAGGCAAAGAAACCGTTCAAAACTTATTGGTTTTCCGTTTTTCAAACGCAATGTTTGAACCGTTATGGAACCGTAACTTCATTGATTACGTGGAAATCACAGGTGCGGAGTTCTTGGGCGTTGAAGAACGCGGTGGTTATTACGATAATTCTGGCGCGGTTCGAGATATGTTCCAAAACCACCTGCTACAAGTCTTGGCGATGGTTGGTATGGAGCCACCGGCACAAATCAATGCAGATTCAATGCGAGATGAAGTGGTGAAGGTACTTCAGTGTCTAAAACCATTGGACGAAGACGCCCTGCGTAACGACTTAGTGTTAGGTCAATACACGGCTTCAGAAGTCAGAGGACAAAGTTTACGTGGTTACCGAGAGGAGCCAGGCGTAGCGGACGATTCTCGTACTGAGACTTACATTGGTTTGAAAGCGTACATTAATAACTGGCGTTGGAATGGCGTACCTTTTTATGTTCGTACAGGTAAGCGTCTTCCGACTCGTGTGACTGAGGTGGTGATTCACTTTAAACAAACACCGCACCCAGTGTTTGGTCAAAATGCCCCAGAGAATAAGTTAATCATCCGGATTCAGCCAGATGAAGGTATCCAGATGAGCTTTGGTTTGAAAGAGCCAGGGGCGGGTTTTAAAGCGAAGGAAGTCAAAATGAACTTCCATTACGCTGACCTTCAAGAAACGCAAATGCTAACGGCATATGAGCGTCTTCTTCTTGATGCCCTAAAAGGGGATGCTACGCTATTTGCACGTAGTGATGCGGTGGAAGCATGTTGGCAGTACGTACAGCCAATTCTTGATTTCAAACAAGACCCGCAATCACTCTTCGGATACGCATGTGGAACATGGGGCCCTAAAGAGTCAGATAATTTGCTAGAGCGTGACGATCGCGCTTGGCGTTTCCCATGTAAAAACTTAACAGATACGGACTACTGTGAACTATGAACAACCACAAGATTTATCAAACTGCGGAGCGAGTAATAGAAAGCTTAGCGAACGACATGAAAGCGTTTAGCGAAATGGGCCGACCTGTTCACATTTCTCTTTCAGGCGGCAGCACTCCCAAAATGTTGTTTAAACTCCTAGCGTCAGACGCTTATGCGACAGCCATTCAATGGCAAAACCTACACTTCTGGTGGGGAGATGAGCGCTGCGTGGCTCCTGACGATGCGGAGAGCAACTACGGCGAAGCCAATGCGCTGCTTTTCAGCCAAGTAGACATTCCTGCGGAGAACATCCACCGTATCCGCGGTGAGAATGATCCACAAGTAGAAGCAGAACGCTTTGCCAAAGAGATGTTAGACGTAATCCCAACAGAAAATGGTACGCCAGTATTCGACTGGATCTTATTGGGTGTCGGAGCAGATGGCCATACTGCGTCTCTATTTCCTGGCTACACCAATTACGATGATGAAAATCTTGCCATTGTGGCATCTCATCCCGAATCAGGCCAATTGCGTGTCTCTAAGACCGTTCGCGTTATAGAAGCCGCGAAACGTGTGAGTTACTTGGTACTTGGTGCGGGTAAAGCCGACATCGTGGAAGAGATCAGCAATTCTATTACTGACACGCTCTCATATCCGGCAGCGAAGATCCACTCGAGAGAGGGATTAACAGAATGGTATTTAGATTTGGACGCAGCAGCGAAAATTGCGTAACTTGCTGCTCGTCAATGAAAGACAATTGGAGAGAAATAATGAAAGGTGATATCGGTGTAATTGGCCTAGCAGTTATGGGACAAAACCTTATCCTAAACATGAATGATCACGGCTTCAAAGTTGTGGCGCACAACCGTACTGCTGCAAAAGTAGACGAGTTCTTAGAAGGTCCAGCGAAAGGCACCAATATCGTCGGTGCTTACTCTCTAGAAGAACTAGTAGAGAAGCTAGAAACACCACGTAAAGTGATGCTAATGGTTCGTGCTGGTGACGTTGTAGACACGTTCATCGAAAACCTAATCCCGCTTCTAGACGAAGGCGACATCATCATTGATGGTGGTAACACGAACTACCCAGACACTAACCGTCGTGTCGCGCATTGTCGTGAGAAAGGCATCCACTTCATTGGTACTGGTGTATCTGGTGGTGAAGAAGGTGCGCGTTTCGGTCCTTCAATCATGCCAGGCGGCGCGGCTGAAGCGTGGGAAGCGGTGAAGCCTATCTTCCAAGGTATCTCTGCAAAAACAGACGCTGGCGAGCCTTGTTGTGACTGGGTTGGTAACGACGGTGCGGGTCACTTCGTTAAGATGGTACACAACGGCATCGAATACGGCGACATGCAGCTTATCACTGAAGCATACCAGTTCATGAAAGATGGCCTAGGTATGTCTGCTGACGAGATGCAAGCAGTATTCGCTGACTGGAACAAGACTGAGCTAGACAGCTACCTAGTTGAAATCACTGCTGACATCCTTGGCTACAAAGATGAAGACGGTGAGCCGCTAGTAGAGAAAATCCTAGATACAGCTGGTCAAAAAGGCACGGGCAAATGGACGGGTATCAACGCACTAGACCTAGGTATCCCACTAACTCTAATCTCTGAGTCTGTATTCTCTCGTTGCCTGTCTGCTCTTAAAGACCAACGTGTTGAAGCTGAAGCTTTGTTTGAGAAGACCATCACTCCAGTTGAAGGTGACAAGCAAGAATGGGTTGATGCACTACGTCAAGCTCTACTGGCTTCTAAGATCATCTCTTACGCTCAAGGTTTCATGCTAATGCGTGAAGCGTCGAACGAAAACGGCTGGGACCTAAACTACGGTAACGTAGCACTAATGTGGCGTGGTGGTTGTATCATCCGTTCTGCATTCCTAGGCAACATCCGTGATGCGTACGAAGCAAATCCAGACATCGCGTTCCTAGGTTCTGACGAGTACTTCAAAAACATCCTACAAGGCAGCCTAGTAGCATGGCGTAAAGTAGCAGCGAAATCTCTAGAGTCTGGTATCCCAATGCCATGTACGATTTCTGCGCTATCTTTCCTAGACGGTTACACAACCGCTCGTCTACCAGCTAACCTGCTTCAAGCTCAACGTGACTACTTCGGTGCTCACACTTACGAGCGTACTGACCGTCCACGTGGTGAGTTCTTCCACACGAACTGGACTGGTACAGGCGGTAACACAGCGTCTACCACTTACGACGTATAATACGTTTAAGTGACTTAAGACAATCTAAAAGGGTGCTCGCGGCATCCTTTTTTTTATCCATTATTTAGCGCCTAGGTGCTCTTTTTCACTGATATGGCTTTTATGTTGGTAAAGCTTATCTTTGAGATAGAAGGTGACACTAACAACAATCGCCAGTACGGAAACGGTAAAGAGCGCATACATGTTTAGAACCCATGCGAACGTTGCGGTCAAAAAAGCAATGAAGGAAAACATTCTGCTGAAAGTCATTACATGACCAAGTTTGTTGCTTTTCATATAGGCCTCCCAAATAGAGTGGGGATAGACAAGAGTGAGAACGCGTCAAATTGATTCATTTCACTTACATTTTATTGTCTACTTTTCTTCGCGATTACACCCAAAAAAGTGGCTAAAGATTTCTCAAAAAAGGTTAAATATTGAACCGGTAGACAGATTGATATGCTGTTTTATATGTATGTGCATTTAATTGTGTATTCGATAGAGCTTTTGACGACTCGTTAAGCGTTTTTTACCAAAAGAGAGAGTGAGCTAAGCGAGTTCTTTTTCATGTCTGTTGTAATGCTTGCACGTTATTAGGTTGAATCTCATCCCTGAGTATTAAAAATTATTATCCTTTATAAACAAAAATTTAGTGAACAATCGATATTGAGCCATTTCTAATAATGAAACTAAGGTGTATCAACGATGAAAAAGAGTGCTTGGTAAGCCGTTAAGCTACTCCTATAATTGGCCCGCGCATGTAGGATGTGTCATCAATAAACATCCTCTATTATTTGAAACCAGCGACAAGGAGCTAAGAAAACGTGTTTTCTGATGTTGCTTCCATTGACCAAGAAGGTGATTAATAGCAAATTGAGGTTCTAACGATGACTCTTAACAAGTACTTTGTTTTCATTCCAGAAGTATTGAATCAGGAAGTACATAAGGACAAACAAGTGATATCTGAGAAGGAAGCTCAACGACAGGTATTGGTAAAACAGGCGCAACAAGAAGGCGGCTTGTAAACTAGGTTTCAAATCAAAGAGCACCTGATATTGGTGCTCTTTTTGTGTCAAGTTCACGCCATTGAAGTCCGGTTAAGTACTAATATTTTTCATTTTTCTAGAAACGATACTGCAATAGCTAACATTAAGTATGCGAGGTATTTTGTTGATGTGATTTTGAGCCGCCTGATAGATTGCAGAGTTAACGAAAGCATACTGAGGTCAATGTTGCGAAATCAAACGTTATCAAATTGTTAACGCTTGCTATACTTAAACGGTCACAAACACAGGTAAAAGGATGTTCAATGTTTAAGTTCAAACAAATTGCACTTGCTGCATCGTTGGCAGCGTTAACTACAGGCTTTGCTGCGTCAGCTGAAGAGACTTTTGTCACGATTGGTACCGGAGGGGTAACGGGCGTTTACTATCCAACAGGTGGGGCTATCTGTCGCTTGGTAAACAAATCTCGTGAAGAGCATGGTATCCGTTGCTCGGTCGAAAGTACGGGCGGTTCAATATACAACATCAACACTATCCGTGCAGGCGAACTGGATCTGGGTATCGCACAGTCTGACTGGCAATACCACGCTTACAATGGAAGCAGTAAGTTTGAGAGCAGTGGACCATTTAAAGAGTTACGTGCTGTTTTCTCCGTACACCCAGAACCGTTCACAGTCGTTGCTCGTAAAGATGCCAACATCAAAACGTTTGATGACTTAAAGGGTAAGCGAGTCAATATCGGTAACCCGGGCTCAGGTCAACGCGGTACTATGGAAGTATTAATGAAGCAGTATGGATGGAGCAATGATGACTTTAAGCTTGTTTCAGAGCTTAAAGCCGCAGAGCAATCAAAAGCACTGTGTGATAACAAAATCGATGCCATGGTTTATACGGTGGGTCATCCAAGTGGTGCCATTAAAGAAGCAACCACATCGTGTGATAGCAATATCGTTACGGTATCGGGGCCTAATGTAGAAAAACTGGTCGCAGACAACAGCTTCTATCGCGTTGTCAGCGTACCGGGTGGCATGTACCGTGGTACGGATAACGATGTACAGACATTTGGTGTCGGTGCTACGTTTGTTTCTTCTACTGCCGTTTCTGAAGATGTGGTTTATAACGTTGTAAAAGCGGTATTTGAAAATTTTGATGATTTTCGTCGTCTTCATCCTGCTTTCTCTATCTTGAAGAAAGAAGAAATGGTCAGGGATGGTTTATCAGCACCACTTCATCCAGGTGCACTAAAATACTATAAAGAAATCGGTTTGATTGAGTAATCATTCCTCTTTGTTTACTTAATATAAAACGCCATCTACGAGATGGCGTTTTATGTGTTTATTTATCTAATTTAGGATGGAAGAGCGAGGTTAAGTGTACACATCAATGAAAAAGTAGATCGTGATGAGGATTGAAGAAACCGTGACAAACCCTTTCACATGAGTGGGGTTTAACTGACGAGAAACCCGCGCCGCGAGATACCCCCCCAGCAAAGTTCCTCCCATAACAATACTGCCTTTGCTCCAATCAATTGAACCGTTCGCAATAAAAATTAAGATGGCGATGAGCGATACACAAGTAGAAACAAGCAGCTTTAGCCCATTCATTAAGTTAATGTCTTGATGACCCGCCACCACTAAATAGCTCAGTACAACAACCCCTAAACTGGCATTGAAAAAACCGCCGTATGCGGATACTCCAACCAACAATAAGCCCAACGCTATCACGCCTAATACACCCGCGTGTTTGTGTTCTTTTGTGACGGCCTTGATCGTCATGGTTAACCGTGATCCGGTCAAAAAAAGCACAGTCGCAAACAAAAGCAGCCAAGGAATGGCCTCTAAAAATAGTGACTCAGGTGTATTGAGCAACAGGTAAGCACCAAACGCACCACCAATTAGGCTAAAAGATACCGTAAACAGTAACTCTTGCTTATTTTTAAGGATCTCTTCTCTAAACCCGATAGCACCGCTGATGTAACCAGCACATGCGGCATAGGTGTTCGTCGCATTTGCGATAATAGGCGGCACGCCAACGGCCATTAAGGCTGGAAAAGTAATAAAGCTTCCACCTCCGGCAATGGAATTGATGATCCCACCAACCACGCCCGCAGCGAACAAGAGGGCAAAGTCCATTTGCATACATGTTCCTTTGTGTGTTTTTTGTTCTAATGTTGTTAACGGTACTCAATTTGTTGGCGCAAAGATAGTAGCAAATGGTCAAATAAGCCTCATTGCTTGGTTCTGTAGACGGAGGCGAGCTCTGTTTCTATTTAAAGTTACACTTTGTCTTAATGACCACATTGTCGACAATTTTTTATTTGTCTCTATTTTTACGTAGTAGATAAGCAATTAATCGTCACTTAAAGCACTTTTATCTACGACCTTAGTCTAAATTGTCGACAGTTGGCTTGATTATCGACACTTCGATCGACTACTTTAAATGCAGGTTAAGAAATTGTAGACATTTTGATGTCGATTAAGTGAGTGTCTGATTATGAACGCTGAGTTGAAAGCTCGTTATAAAGTATTGGGTTCTGAGAAAGAGCACACCAAGTCAGAAACGCTGACAGAAACACTGATTGAAGTGATTGTGAATGGCGATGTGAAGCCTGGTCATAAAATATCGGAACCCGAACTGGCGAAGAAATATCAAGTCAGCCGTGGCCCTTTGCGCGAAGCATTGATGCGTTTGGAAGGGTTAGGACTTATCGAGCGTATTCCTCATGTGGGCGCAAGAGTGACGACACTTTCCCCAGAAAAGTTGATAGAGCTTTACTCGGTTCGCGAAGCACTGGAAGGTATGGCTGCAAGACTCGCTGCTCGTCATATCACACAAGAAGAGTTGTTGAGTTTAGAGATGCTGTTGTCGACACATTCAGAGCACATTGACCAAGTGGAAGGGGCGTCTTACTTCCATCAGCATGGGGATTTTGACTTTCACTATCGCATCATTCAAGCGAGTAGAAACCGTAAGTTAATTTCCCTGTTGTGCGATGAACTTTACCACTTGCTACGCATGTACCGTTATCAGTCGCCACGTGCGCAATCTCGCCCGAATGAGGCACTCACCGAACACAAATTCATTCTGGAAGCCATCCGTAATCGCGATGAAGAGCTTGCAGAAATGCTGATGAGAAGACACATCTCAGGAAGTCGAAAGCTCATCCAATCACAAATTATACATACAGAAAGTTTAGACAAAGACTAGAAGGAATTCGTCATGAGCCTAACACCGGGCGCGAAGTTCAGACTCGCCATTGAACAAAACAATCCGCTGCAAATTGTCGGCACTATTAACCCGTACTGCGCCATGATGGCGAAGAACTTGGGGCATCAAGCGATTTACTTGTCTGGCGGCGGTATCGCAAACGCGTCATACGGATTGCCGGATCTCGGAATCACTACGCTAAATGATGTTCTGGTTGACGTTGACCGCATTACTAATGCGTGTGATTTACCACTTTTGGTCGATATTGATACGGGTTTTGGTGGTGCCTTTAATATTGCTCGTACGGTCAAAGCAATGGAAAAGGCGGGCGCGGCAGCGGTTCATATGGAAGACCAAGTCGCACAGAAACGTTGTGGTCATCGTCCTAACAAAGCGATTGTGAGCCAACAAGAGATGGTTGACCGTGTAAAAGCCGCGGTTGACGCACGCAATGATGCAAGTTTCGTGATTATGGCACGTACTGATGCGCTTGCGGTTGAAGGTATGGACAGTGCAATTGCACGTGCGATTGCGTGTGTTGAAGCGGGGGCGGACATGATCTTCCCTGAAGCGATGACCAAGCTGGACCAATATCTTGAGTTCTCTAACGCGCTTGAACAAGCAACTGGTAAGCATGTTCCTATTTTGGCGAACATTACGGAATTTGGCGCGACGCCATTATATGGTTGTGATGAGTTAGCGGAAGCAAAAGTGGACATGGTGCTTTACCCACTTAGTGCGTTTCGTGCTATGAACAGAGCCGCAGAAACGGTTTATAAACACCTTTTAGAAGTGGGTAATCAGGAAGCATTGGTTGACTCAATGCAAACACGTAAAGAGTTGTATCAACATCTTAACTACCATGACTACGAAGACAAACTTGACCAGTTATTCTCTGACGGGAAATAACGGCGAAGCAAAGAATAAACGGAAACCCAAGAAATTATTTGAAGAGATAATCGGAATATATCTAATCCAATAACGTGAAATTCGTCTGGCTAAAAAACGCTCCAAAGAGAGCAAAGACAGACAGAAAAGGAGTTCAAACAATGTCTCAAGCTGCAGAAAAAGAAAGCAGAATTAGGCGGCGCAGGCCTTCGTGGTCAAAGCGCGGGAAGCACCGCTTTATGTACTGTCGGTCAAACGGGAACTGGTCTTACTTATCGTGGTTACGATATTACAGATCTTGCAAACAACGCTCAATTTGAAGAAGTGGCGCACCTCCTGTTACGCGGTCACTTGCCGAGTCAGCAAGAACTCGATGCTTATAAGACATACCTGCTAAGTCTACGTGGCCTTCCAGCCGAGCTTAAACAAGCGTTAGAACTGATTCCTGCAACTGCTCATCCAATGGATGTGATGCGTACAGGGTGCTCTGTGTTAGGGAACCTAGAGCAGGAGATGAGCTTCGATGAGCAACTGCATTCGACGGAACGTATGCTGGCGCTTTTTCCTGCCATCATTTGTTACTGGTATCGCTTCAGTCATGACGGCGTACGTATCGACACAGAAGATCAGACCGAAAATAGCATCGGTGGTTATTTCCTTAAACTGCTAACCGATAAAGCACCAACCGAGTTGCACAAACAGGTGATGCACTGTTCATTGATCCTTTACGCAGAGCATGAGTTTAACGCGTCAACATTTTCAGCCCGCGTTTGTGCATCGACATTGTCAGATATCCACTCTTGTATTACCGCAGCGATAGGCACGCTCCGTGGTCCTTTGCATGGCGGCGCAAACGAAGCCGCGATGGAAATGATTGAAGATTGGCACACGCCAGACGAAGCAGAGGCCAACATCATGAAAATGCTCGCCAACAAAGACAAGATCATGGGCTTTGGTCACGCCATTTATCGCGAAAGCGACCCTCGCAATGCACTGATCAAACGTTGGTCAGAAGAGCTGTCGAAGCAAGTGGGTGACACGCACCTATACGCAGTGTCCGAGCGCGTGGAATCGGTCATGAAGCGTGAAAAAGGTTTGTTCTGTAATGCCGACTTCTTCCATGCATCGGCTTATCACTTTATGGACATTCCGACCAAACTATTCACGCCCATTTTCGTCATGAGCCGTTTAACTGGTTGGGCGGCGCACGTGTATGAACAACGTGCCAATAACCGCATTATTCGTCCAAGTGCGGATTACACGGGCCCAGACCATCAGGATTGGGTGCCTATCGAGAATCGCTAGCGCGAAGGTCAATCAGAGTATGTATTTGCTTTGATTGACCGCCATCTCCTTCCTCTGTATTTCTCTCTTTGCAGAGGAAGGAGATCCTCTCATCACGACGTTTCTGGAGCAATGGAAAGCGATGGTGAAGGAAGATATACAGACTGGATGGAAGCAAACTATGAACATCAATATCAATACCCAATATCGAAAGTCGCTTCCGGGAACTCAACTGGATTACTTTGATGCCCGCGAAGCCGTAAACAGTATAACTCCGGGAGCTTATGAAACGCTCCCTTACACCTCACGAGTGTTAGCAGAGCAACTGGTACGCCGCTGCGCGCCAAACCGATTAACAGACAGCCTTAAACAGCTCATTGAACGCAAACGCGATCTGGATTTTCCTTGGTATCCTGCACGTGTTGTTTGTCATGACATTCTTGGGCAAACAGCATTGGTTGATTTAGCCGGCCTGCGCGATGCAATTGCAGAGCAGGGCGGCGATCCTGCAAAAGTAAACCCCGTGGTCGAAACTCAGTTAATTGTCGACCACTCACTTGCGGTAGAACATGCGGGCTTTGAAGCTGACGCATTTGAGAAAAACCGTGCGATTGAAGATCGCAGAAATGAAGATCGCTTCCACTTTATCGAGTGGTGTAAAACAGCATTCGAAAACGTGAGCGTGATCCCTGCGGGTAACGGCATCATGCATCAAATCAACTTAGAAAAAATGTCGCCAGTGGTGCAAGCGAAGCAGGGCATTGCTTATCCAGATACCTGTGTTGGTACTGACAGTCACACCCCGCACGTCGATGCGCTGGGTGTTATCGCGGTTGGTGTCGGTGGGCTGGAAGCCGAAACTGTGATGCTAGGTCGTCCGTCGATGATGCGTCTGCCAGACATCGTGGGTGTAAAGCTGACCGGTAAACGCCAGCCAGGCATTACCGCAACAGATATTGTTCTCGCAATTACTGAGTTTTTACGTAACGAGCGGGTTGTCTCTGCTTACCTCGAATTCTTCGGTGAAGGGGCACGAGATCTGACTATCGGTGACCGTGCCACTATCTCGAACATGACACCAGAATACGGTGCGACAGCGGGTATGTTCTATATTGATGAGCAGACCATCAATTACCTCAAACTGACGGGTCGTGAGGACCAGCAAGTTGAATTGGTAGAGAAATACGCGAAACAGACCGGACTCTGGGCCGATGATCTTGATACTGCGGTTTACGAGCGCTTTCTTGAGTTCGATTTATCATCCGTCAGTCGTAATATGGCTGGCCCTTCAAACCCGCACCGCCGTTTGCCAACGTCAGAGCTGGCACTGCGTGGTATTTCTGGGTCATGGGAACAAAAAGAAGGTGAGTTGCCAGATGGCGCGGTTATCATCGCTGCGATCACCTCGTGTACCAACACCAGTAATCCAAGAAATGTGGTCGCAGCCGGACTTGTGGCGAAGAAAGCCAATGAGCTTGGCCTTGTGCGCAAGCCTTGGGTTAAGTCCTCTTTTGCGCCGGGCTCAAAGGTGGCACGTTTGTATCTTGAAGAAGCGGGCTTATTAGCAGAATTAGAAAAGCTCGGTTTTGGTATTGTTGGCTATGCATGCACAACGTGTAATGGCATGAGCGGCGCGCTGGATCCCAAAATCCAACAAGAGATTATTGACCGCGACTTGTACGCGACAGCGGTGCTTTCTGGTAACCGTAACTTTGATGGCCGAATTCACCCTTACGCGAAACAAGCTTTTTTAGCATCGCCACCGCTGGTCGTGGCGTATGCATTGGCAGGAACCATTCGTTTTGATATCGAGCAAGATTCACTGGGCACGGATAAACATGGTCAGCCTATTCACCTTAATGATTTGTGGCCAACTGACGAAGAAATCGATGCCGTTGTCGGTGAGCACGTTAAACCGGAACAGTTTAATCAGGTGTACATTCAGATGTTCAAACTGAATGATCAAGAGCAAAATCCCAACCCGCTTTACGATTGGCGTCCAATGAGTACCTATATTCGTCGTCCGCCCTATTGGCAAAAAGAGGGGGAAGGCGCGCTAGCGGGTGAACGATCTTTATCTGGTATGCGTCCTTTGGCGATTTTAGGCGACAACATAACGACTGACCACTTATCGCCATCAAACGCGATCATGGCGAGCAGTGCCGCAGGTGAATACCTAACCAAAATGGGCGTTCCGGAAGAAGACTTTAACTCTTATGCGACTCACCGAGGCGATCACTTAACCGCGCAACGTGCGACCTTTGCGAACCCGAAACTGTTTAACGAAATGGTGAAGGAGAACGGCGAAGTCGTGCAGGGCTCTCTAGCGAGAATTGAACCAGAAGGCAAAGTGGTTCGCATGTGGGAAGCGATAGAAACTTACATGAATCGCAAACAACCACTCATTGTTGTGGCTGGCGCGGATTACGGTCAAGGTTCATCCCGTGACTGGGCGGCAAAAGGAGTTCGATTAGCCGGCGTAGAGGCGATTGTAGCGGAAGGTTTTGAGCGTATTCACCGTACTAATTTGGTTGGTATGGGCGTATTGCCACTGCAGTTTAAGCCGGGTATCAATCGTAATACGTTAGAGCTGGATGGTACTGAACTTTACGACGTGATTGGTGAGATTAAACCCGGCGCCGATTTGGCTTTGGTCATCACACGCAGCAACGGAGAAAAAGTTGACGTTCCTGTCACATGTCGCTTAGATACGGGTGATGAACTGTATGTTTATAGTGCGGGTGGTGTATTACAGCGTTTTGCTCAAGACTTCTTAGCGCAATAGGAGCGGGAGATGAATAACGTAAGCCAAAGCCAAATCAAGGTATCCGCTACTTATATGCGTGGCGGTACGAGTAAAGGTGTTTTTTTTAGTCTTGAAGATTTACCACAACAAGCGCAAGTGGCTGGTGAAGCACGTGACAAATTATTATTACGTGTTATCGGCAGCCCAGATCCGTATGCAAAGCAAATCGATGGCATGGGCGGCGCAACTTCTAGCACGAGTAAAGCGGTGATTGTTTCGCGCAGCAACCGAGAAGAACATGATGTTGACTACTTATTTGGACAAGTTTCGATTGATAAGCCATTCGTTGACTGGAGTGGTAATTGCGGCAATTTGTCTGCGGCAGTGGGCCCTTTCGCCATTCATGCTGGTTTGATTCCACAAGATCGTATTCCTGAAAACGGAATGGTCACTGTGCGGGTTTGGCAGGTGAATATCAGCAAAACCATATTGATTCACGTGCCGATTGTGAATGGTTTTGTGCAAGAAACCGGAGAGTTTGAACTCGATGGTGTTACGTTTCCTGCGGCAGAGATCCAAGTGGATTTTGTCGATCCTTCTGATGGTGAAGGCAGCATGTTCCCAACCGGAAACTTGGTCGATGATTTGGTGGTGCCGGACGTAGGTACGTTTAACGCCACTTTTATAAATGCGGGCATTCCGACCATTTTTATTGACGCTGAGTCGATTGGTTATCAAGGCACTGAACTGCAAGATGACATCAATAATGATCAGGCTGCATTGACGATGTTTGAATCCATCCGTGCACATGGTGCGTTAAAAATGGGGCTAATCTCTGACCTGAAAGAAGCGCAAACCCGCCAGCACACACCTAAGATTGCTTTTGTATCAACGCCGAAAAACTACGTTGCTTCGAGCGGAAAAGCAGTCAATGAATCCGATGTTGATGTACTGGTTCGTGCGTTGTCGATGGGCAAACTTCATCATGCCATGATGGGAACAGCGGCGGTTGCGATCGCGTCAGCGGCTTGTGTTCCGGGAACGTTGGTGAACCTTGCCTCTGGTGGCGGTGAAAAAGAGTCGGTCACTTTCGGTCACCCGTCAGGAACGCTGAAAGTCGGTGCAAAAGCCAAGCAAACTGAGCAAGGTTGGGTGGTAAAGAAAGCCATTATGAGCCGAAGTGCGAGAATACTGATGGAGGGCTTTGTGCGTGTTCCCTCCAATGTCTTTGAATAGAAAGAGTGTGATGTCAGGACATTCTGGAGGAAGCAATATGTCTCTATACGAAAAAGAATATCTATGGGCGCAAAACGAACCGGAGAGTTTTTGGCGTGCTCAAGCGGAGAGCATTGACTGGTTTGAATCGCCTAAGACCATTTTGAAAGCCGATGACAATGGGATTGAACGTTGGTTTCCTGATGGTGTGATGAATACCTGCTGGTTAGCACTGGATTACCATTGCGAGCAAGGTCGAGGTGGTAATATAGCCCTTATTTATGATTCGCCAGTCACGGGCAGCAAAAAGGCTTACACCTACCGAGAATTACGTGATCAAGTCGCCAAAATCGCAGGTATGCTAGCCAATCAAGGCGTAGAAAAAGGCGACAGAGTGGTCATCTACATGCCGATGATCCCAGAAGCCGCGATGGCGATGCTCGCTTGCGCTCGGTTAGGGGCGATTCACTCGGTCGTATTTGGTGGTTTTGCGCCAAATGAACTGGCTGTGCGCATTGAAGATGCAGAACCAAAAGTCATCATGACCGCTTCTTGCGGGATTGAGATCAATAAGGTTATCCCATACAAGCCAATGGTGGATAAAGCCATTATGGACAGCCGCTGGAAGCCTGAAAAAGTTTTTGTCCTGCAACGTCCAGAATGCGAAGCTAATCTGAGTCAAGAAAGAGACTTAGACTGGCAGCAAGAATACGGTCAAGCCCTGCCACATGCATGCGTACCAGTGTTAGCAACAGATCCACTTTATATTCTCTATACTTCGGGCACCACAGGCAAGCCGAAAGGGGTAGTGCGTGATAATGGTGGCCATGCAGTAGCCATGAAGTATTCAATGAGTGTTATCTATAATATTGCACAAGACGGCGTATTTTGGGCGGCATCCGATGTCGGTTGGGTAGTCGGGCATTCTTATATTGTTTATGCCCCACTTATTCACGGTTGTACAACGATTTTGTTTGAAGGCAAGCCGGTCCGAACTCCCGATCCGGGCGCATTCTGGCGCGTATGTGATGAATACAAAGTAGATGTCTTGTTTTCCGCACCGACGGCGTTCCGCGCGATTAAAAAAGAAGACCCTGAAGGTGAGTGTTTAAAACAGTATGACTTGTCGCATTTAAAAACTATCTTTATGGCCGGTGAGCGGTTGGATCCTCCGACGCTCGAATGGGTACAAAGTAAAACCGGCAAGCCGGTTATTGACCACTGGTGGCAAACAGAAACAGGTTGGGCTATCTCCGGTAACCCAACGGGTATTGAAATGATGCCTGTTAAAGCGGGTTCTTCAACCAAACCGATTCCGGGTTATCAGGTAGAGATACTGAATGAACTTGGCGAGCCTGTCGGACCAAACCGACAAGGTTTTGTTGCGCTAAAACGTCCGTTGCCACCAAGTTGTCTGCCAACGGTGTGGCGTAACCATGACCGATTTGAGACAGGGTATCTCAGCCAATTCCCTGGTTACTATGTCTCAGGTGATGGTGGTTATCTCGATGAAGATGGCTACCTGTTTATTATGGGACGTATTGACGATGTGATTAATGTCGCGGGGCATCGTTTGTCGACAGGCGAAATGGAAGAAATTGTGGGAGGGCATCCGGCGATTGCAGAATGCGCTGTTGTTGGTATTCACGATGAACTTAAAGGACAGCTCCCACTTGGCTTTGTTGTGTTGAAAGATGGAGTCAAAGTCGATGAACTAGACCTAGAAGGTGAATTAGTCGGTAAAGTACGTAACGAAATTGGAGCGGTAGCTTGTTTCAAACATGCGTTAGTGGTCGATCGTTTACCGAAAACGCGCTCCGGTAAAATTTTGCGTAGAACGATTCGTCAAATCGCTGATGGTGAAAAATACACCGTGCCATCGACGATTGATGACCCAAGCAGTTTAAACGAGATAGAAAGAGTATTGCGACGTTAAGTATGGCTGGGTAACTCGCCCCAAACTTCTAGCCAAAACTCTTATCCTCTAACTCTGTGATTTGGTTCTGCCTCTGTAAGCTCATTAAGTGCAGAGGCTTTTTTGGTTTTAACAGAACAAATTTTTGTGAGCGTGGTTTTGCAGCTTGCCAACCCGAGGTTTTGCTCACACACTATTGTCATTCAATCATTGGTAAACCTAAACCTGAGTATGTCTGCGTTCGTAATTAAATCTGCGTGCTTTAACGACCTTGAACCCCTTAACGATCTTATGTTCGATTTACATGATGAGCATCATATGCAATCACCTGAGCTTTTCAAAACCGCTGAGGACATTGAACAAGAGAAAAGCATTGCTCGCTATCTCGATAATCCGGAGTGTCTGGTTTATGTGGCGAAATGGAAAGACGAGGTCATTGGTTTTATCTCAGGCCACTTTTGTGAGTTAAGATCTACAGTCAGTAAACCAGTCATGATGGGAAGTGTGGATGAGCTCTATGTATCACCAGAGTTTCGTAATCAAGGGGCCGCGCAAGCACTTATTGAAAAAATCGAGTCGACTTTTATCGATTACGGTGCGAAACAGATGTATGTAGAGGTGTGGCATTTTAATCAAGGGGCGTTATCGCTTTATGCAAAGCATGGGTTTGGGCATCACATTCATTGCCTAAGAAAGCCATTAGCGGCGAATGAAAATCGGCATACAGAATTGCCTTATTGACCTTTTCCAATGATTAATCAAATTAGAACTTTTAGGTCTATCTCTTTTGCATCACTCGTTACTTGATTTTTGTCGAAAAAGATTGGTTTAGCTGTCATTATTCATTGGTCATGATTCTCTTTATTTAAGGCCATACCCTGTGTTGAGACAGTTATTTTCCTTCGCCCTTTTCTGTATTCTGTTACCTGTATCTTCAATTGCGGCAACGCAGTCACCCGCTGAAGGTGTAAAAGGCGCGCTATGTGTGGTGCGAACTGTTGATAAGCTTGTGTTGGTCCATGAGGTATTGACCAATAAAATCTCTTTGCCTGGTGGGACGGTTCTCGAAGGAGAGTCCCCGAAAGTTGCTGTTCAACGAGAAACGTGGGAAGAAACCGGACTGGTGGTTACCGTTGGTAAAACGTTAGGTCAAACAGAGACGGCTATATATTACGATTGTGTCTCGGATTCAGAGATCATTGCATTTTCAATGAATAACTCCTTGGGAGGGAATGAATTACCTATTTGGTTTGCACCTCACTACGGCGTTGAGGTTGCGTCCGCCATGCTGCTTAACCCAGCAGAGCTTTCTGCATCGTTATATCGTTATCCTGCCCAATGGCCTAAAGCAATTCAATTTTTTGAGCAAGCCACAACGCAACCTGTTTCTTACGTGACTCAGTTGATTGAGTCCGCACCGTCATTCCGTCAAATAGAGTTGGTATGGCTAGTTGGGTTACAAAGTTGGGTCAGGGCTCTCTCAGAAGAGAGTTATGAGACAGCGAGTCAAGTTGCTAACTTCGTTGTGGCGCTGACAAAACCGGTCATATTACTGGTTTTGTTTCCTTTCATCATGATGCGCTTTGACAGTCGATTTGTATACCGACTCTTTTTCGCTATTAGCGCAACATCCCTTATGGTACTCGTCGCGCAACAGGGCTTTTCACTTCCTCGGCCACATGTGTATATGCCAATGGCGAAGCTTGCACATAGTTTTGGATTTAGTTTTCCAAGTTTACCTATTGCGGTGTGGTTTTGTGTTTTTACCTTTTTGCTCCAAAGGACTCATAAGCTTGGTTTTAACAGTACAGCGGCGGTTGTGTCAGTTGCCACTCTTACGGTTATCTTATGCAAGTTTTTCCTTGGTTCGGCGTTCATTTTAGATATGTTGTTTGGCGCGCTATTAGGAAGCCTAGTGGCTTGGCACGTTTTACGTTTGGAAACAAACCAAGAGGTGAATGTTGATCAACTGCTGAGTTCTAAAGGGGTATGGTTCACAATGACGGCGATGACTGCGGTCATTGCTTTTATCTGGCCATTGCCTGTATTTAGTAGTTGGCTCGCTATTTTGATCACAGCCTCTGTGCTGGTAATGACGTTTAAAGAATCAAAAGTACAGTTAGATTCTCGTCAGATGATCTTTATCACACTATTGTTACTTTTAGCTGAGCAACTGTATGTGTATTTCACTGCGGCAATATCATATAGCGGCTTATGGTCGTTGGTATTATCGACGTTCCATTATCCATTGCTGATGCTGTTGTTTGTTCTGTTGGCGAGAAAGCTCACACATGAGAAACAGCAATCTATGTATTAGGAACATGATGATTTTCGTGTACTTCAAATAAAGAAAGCCTTGCTTACTTGCAAGGCTTTGTATCAATCGTAACAAGATTGTGAGGAGCGATTTCTAGATACTGAGCAAATCATACATTTAGAATGAACTTTTCAATCGCTTTGGCCACACCGTGGTCATCATTACTTGCTGTAATGTAGTCAGCGATTTTCTTAGTCTCATCCATTGCGTTTTCCATCGCGATTCCTAATCCAGCAAATTGTAGCATGTGGTGGTCGTTTTCTGCATCACCCATACAAATAACTTCTTCAGCTTTAATGCCCAAATGCTCTGCAATTGCTGAGACACCAATGCCTTTGTTGCTGAGCGGATTGAGAAACTCTAAAAAGAAGGCTGCACTTTGCACTATGGTAAATTCTTCACGGAGCTCTTGTGGTAACGCGGCAATCACTTCTTTTAACTTACTTGGCTCTGCGACCATCATTGCTTTGATGATAGGGTGATCATCTTCGAGAAATTCGAAGTTCATTTCAGTCACAGTCAGGCCGTTGATCTTCGCCTCAATGTCGGTGTATGGGTTGCTTTCATTAGTGATTAGTCCATGAACTTGGCTAAATGCATGCACATATGCACCTAGTTCTTTGGCTTTTCGCGCAATCAATTTTGCTGCTTTACCATCAATAATTTGCTGGTGGATGATGGCATTCGTACCTACGTTTTTCACCATGGAGCCATTGTAGTAAAGAACAAAATCTTTATCGGAGCGAATATCCAATTCATCCAATTTATCTTGCATTCCTTCTAATGGACGGCCTGAAGCCAGCACAACAGTAACTCCAGCTTGGCGAGCCTTAGCGATCGCTTGTTTGTTTTCTTCAGAAATTGCTTTGTCACTATTTAAGAGAGTGCCATCCATATCTAATGCGATCAATTTGTACATCATTTCTTACCTTAAACCTTTGGGAACTTTAGCAGAACTTAGCGTGGCCGAAATATGACCAACAAACTTAAGTCGACGGTGACTATGAAACTACAAAATGACCTATTTTAACAATTAATTTTTTGGTTTAAATTGACCTAGACACGCCTCTACATTATGGTCTTCGCCTCGAAGTATGATGAGTTGAGTGAGTTCACGTTGTATAAGCTAAATGAGATGTTTGAGACCATCCAAGGGGAAGGGATTTTCACTGGAATACCTGCCGTTTTTATTCGCCTTCAAGCGTGCCCGGTAGGTTGCTCATGGTGCGATACCAAACAGACTTGGTATGCTGATGAGAGTGACCGACGTCAGATTGGCGATATTTTGGTGAAGAAGGAAGACTCCCCAACTTGGTGTGTTGCATCTGCTCAGAGCATCGTAGAGCAATATAAAAAACAGGATTTTAACGCCAAGCACATAGTCATTACTGGTGGAGAACCTTGCCTTTACGATCTACGGCCTTTAACCAATGCGTTTGAAGATATGGGGTGCCAATGCCAAATCGAAACGAGTGGAACGTCAGAGGTGGTCACTTCAAAAAACACTTGGGTGACAGTGTCACCGAAAGTGGCCATGAAAGCTAAACTGCCTGTACTTAACAGTGCGTTGGAACGTGCTAATGAGATCAAACATCCCGTCGGGACTCATAAAGACATCGACCATCTGGATGCATTGTTAGCAGACGCGAATGTTGCCACGAATACGGTGATTGCATTACAGCCTATAAGTCAGAAGCCTCGCGCAACCCAATTGTGTATTGAGACATGTATTGCTCGTAATTGGCGCTTGTCTGTTCAAACTCATAAATACCTAAATATTGCTTAAGCCCGGAGAGAGAAATGAAAAAAGCCGTCGTTGTTTTCAGTGGTGGGCAGGATTCGACAACATGTCTGGTTCAAGCTCTTAAAGAATTTGATGAAGTTCATGCAGTCACCTTTGACTACGGCCAGCGCCACAAACTGGAAATTGAGGTCGCTCAACAAGTGGTGGAAGATCTGGGAGTGGTGGCACACAAAGTTATGGATGTCGGTTTGCTCAATGAACTTGCGATCAGCTCTTTGACGCGTGATGACATTCCTGTATCACATGAATTGCAAGAGAATGGTTTGCCAAACTCTTTTGTTCCTGGGCGTAATATCCTATTTCTTACCCTTGCGGGGATTTATGCTTACCAAATCGGTGCTGAGGCGGTGATAACGGGTGTATGCGAAACGGATTTTAGTGGCTACCCTGATTGTCGTGATGACTTCGTTAAAGCGATGAACGCGGCGCTAGTGAAAGGTATGGATCGTAACTTGATTATCAAAACGCCATTAATGTGGTTGAACAAAGCTGAAACTTGGGCATTGGCCGACCAATACGATGCATTGCAACTGATTCGTGAAACCACGTTAACTTGTTACAACGGTATTATCGGCGATGGTTGTGGGGATTGCCCAGCCTGCGACCTACGCAAAACAGGCCTCGATGATTATTTAAGTAACAAAGAAGCCGTGATGCAGTCGTTGGTTCAAAAGCAGGAAGTCGAAGGTCTGTAAAATTCAGACTAAAAACGAATGCCGCTACTTTCAAAGTTAGAACAAACTAGCTTACGTATAGCTTAGCGAGGTCTTGGGGTTCAATCTCTTTACCCTCTAGCTGTGCATTCCAATTTGTGCCAACAAGAACGCCATCTTCTGCAAGAGTTAGAAGCCAATCTTCAACAAAGATATCTAGCGGAATTTCTAGTACTGTAAAATCAGCCCATTCTTCAACATTATGTGTTTCTGCATCTTCTTTAGAAGACCAGAAAGGCATGACTTCACTGTTTTCGAATTCAGTTGAATCGCAAGATAGCCAACCTTCTTCATTACGTAGCCCCCAAACTAAGTGGCTTTCTTTCGTTTCTGCAACGAAAAGGTCAAGGTTTGCTTGGATATCTGATGTAAGTTTGCTCATTTCAAAACTCTCATTGTTATTACGCGGTTAGACTAACACTAAAGCGCCGATTCCTAAAGCATAATACGGTTAACAGAACCTAAAAAGAAAGGCCCAGTTGCTATGCAACGAGACCTTATAAAAAGGGAGAATTAACCTAAATTACATGCATTACGTTATGTGCTGACCTTTCTTTTTCACGGTATGATTCAATGTTTAGCTCTTAGGAAGAGTCGTAAAAACAGTCCACTCTTTTTTCACTTCCCCTTTATAGCCTATAACGGTTGCTGTTACTCGACGGTTTAATGCATGGCTAATTTCATCTGTGCCTTGTGTTGCTAGTACCGTATCTCCATAACCCACGATAGTCACTCTACTGCCACTGATGCCATTGCTCAACAGTTCTTTTCGCACATTCTCTGCGCGACGCTTGGACAAATCGAGGTTGTGTTCTGCACTACCTGTTTTGCTGGCATACCCTTGGATCTCAATTGAAGTATCTGGGTACTCTTTCAAGAAATTCGACAGTTCAAGAATTTGTTTTGAGAAAATAGGATTAATTTTGTCAGAATCGTTAGCAAACAAAACACGGATTTGCATCTCTTGTGATGAATCCACATAGGAACCACAGCCATCATTGTCAATCTCTGCTCCGAGCGGTGTGCCTGGGCATAAATCCCTTTCGTTGATCACGCCGTCACCGTCATCGTCTAAATGGTCAGCCCATTGTTCGGCGAGCGGAGTGGCCATGTACTCATATTCGTCCCCATTATTATTGGATGAACTACAAGCTGAAAGTACCAATGATAGTGCAATAATAGTTATATATTTCATCATTAATACTCCACTTCTTGTAGCCATTCTTTAGGCATTTCGACTCTCAAAGCGCTCAATAGCTGACCTGTTGCATTCATCACTCGATATTTTGCATACTGCTCAGCGTACTTTGAATCGACGTAACCCTTACGTGCTTCAAATAACTCATTTTCTGTATTCAACAAATCGAGTAATGTTCGTTTACCAATACGGTATTGCTTCTCGTAAGCAATGACCGTTTCTGATGCAGAATCAACATGATCGGATAAAAACTCTTTTTGTTGGAGCGTTAAATCCAGTGCACTCCAAGACAGCCTCAATCCTTCCTCAACATTTCGATATGCGCCTTCACGCAAGTCTTTTGCTTTGTTCAATTGGTATGCGAAGTTTTCAGAATTCGCCGCATCACTACCGCCGTTAAATAAGTTGTAACGCAAGCGTAGCATCGCAAGCGTTTCATCACTTCGGCCTTTGAGGCCATCAGCGTCGTCGCGCCATGTCTGAGACGCTTCAATCGAGATAGTTGGGTAGTTAACCCCTTTAGATTGTTTGTACTGAAATTTTGCGGAGTCTACATCAGCGAGCGAGACTTGAACGACAGGGTGCAGTTCAAAGGCTAGACTTACCGCTTCATCAACAGTGTATGGAATAAAGTTTTGATCGGCTCTAGGAAAGATCAGCCCTTGCGGAGTTTGACCCACCAAGCGAGTGAACATTGTATGTGAATCGTATAAATTATTTTGCGCTGCGGCTAAGTTACCATGCGCCTTGGCTAAACGTGCTTCAACCTGAGTTAAATCCGCTGTTGAACCAATACCTGAATTTACGCGTTTTTTAATGTCGTCATAAATATCTTTATGGACCGCAAGATTGTTTTCAGAAAGTTTCAAAATTTCATAGGCTTTGACCGCATCTAAGTACACTTGAGTAACTTCCAGTGCTTTGTCTGATGCGTCAGCCAATAGTTGGAACCTAACCGATTCTGCATCAGCTGCGGTTCGGTCAATATCATTTAAGGTTGCGCTGCCATCCCAAATGAGCTGGGTTAATGTCACAGAAGCTTCCTTCCGAGTGTAGTCGGTGTCCCCACGACCGACCTCATCGGATGGATCAAGTCCTTCATAGCCAATCCCTGCATCTAAATCGATGGAAGGCAAGTAAGCGCCAGAAGAAGCTTCATTAACATAGCGTCTACTAGTGAATTCGTTAAATGCGCTTTTAATATCTGGGTTATTTTTTAACGTCAATGCCACAGCTTGCTCTAAAGTTTGACCGAAAACGGGTAAAGACACTATTAAGCTACAGCAGCAAGCAATATTTAGTCGGTTCCATTTCACGGTAATTCTCCTAAAAATTTGTTTTGCTTTTGCCATTTCACCTCAGTTTTATCTCAAAAATGAGATGAAATATCGTAAAAAACAGTGTTTGGATAAGTAATATCTCAACCGACTGTTAAACCAAGACTTTTATTCAAAAAAAATCCAAAGGTTCTCCCTTTAAATCCTAGACCATGTGGAAAATATTGCTTAGCAACTCAGTGGGATTAAACAGAAGAAAAGCTTGAATTCTTAATATCATAGCGCTTCACGACCTGTGTAATTCATGGCTTTCAAATAACCTCACCCCTTGAGTTATTAATCGCTTTAACTATTTACAGTCACACATACAACGAAAATATAAATCACACATATAACGAAAATATAATGATTTTGACTAAACTATAGACGTAAATGTAGAAGTAACAAACTTTTAACTTGGTTTGAATTGGGGTGAGGTAGATATGGATCGACTAACTTTGAGCTCATTAATGGGCAACATAGTAGTTATCGGGCTGGATGGGGAAATTAGAATCTTAGAAGAAGGACAATTACCTCAACCCGGGGAATTAATTATTGAAGAGGTTTCAGACACTTCAGAGCTTGTCATCGAACAAGTGACACCGCAAGGCAGCGCGATAAATGTAACCGATGATATTACTGCACTGATTGAAGCGATAGCGAGTGGAGATGACCCAACTCAGCTTGGTGAAGAGTTTGAAACTGCAGCGGGTGAAAATATTGGGTCTAGCCCGCAGACAACGGGCGCGGTAGATCGAATTGGTGCCGAATCACTAGCAAGTACCAATTTTGAGACAAGCGGTATTGATGGTATTGGACTGTCAAGTACTCAAGCACTCTCTTTACTTGAATATATTCAAGCGAGAAACGCGCCATTACCCGAGACAAACTTTGTTCAGGATATCTCGAACCCGGTAGTTAATGAGGGTGATCGAGTTTTCTTTGATATTACGCTGAGCCAGCCAATTCAAGACAATACCAACATCAATTTTTCGTTATTAGATGATTCCGCTACTGGTGGTTTATCTGACCAAGTTGGTGTCGACTATATTGATGATACGGTACTTGTGACCTTTTCTGATGGCTCAACGGAGGAGGTTCAAGTCGATGAGAACGGTGCTTTTACTGTATCGATACCTTCTGGCGAGAGCACTTTTACCGTTTCTTTAGACTCTGTAGATGACTCCGTGCTCGAAGGTCCAGAAACCTTCACACTTTCAGGAAGTACTGATGAGCAAAATACCCCCGTTTTAGGCACGGCGACCATCGTCGATGACGGCAATGGCCCCGGTCAGGATCCAGATGATGACCGTCCGATGGTGTCCATCAGCGATGCAGGCACGATTAATGAAGGAGAGACGGCGAATTTTGTCGTGTCACTGACGAATGCCTCCGAAGCGGAGGTTCAAGTCGAATTAGGCTTAAACCTTGGCGATACCGAAGCGGGGGATCTCGGCACCTTGGAATACAACACTGGCTCAGGCTGGACCACGATGCCCGTCTCCGGCGTAGTCACGGTTCCAGCTGGCTTGACGGAATTCGATGTGCGCATTGCGTCGATTGACGACGAAGTGTATGAAGGCGCAGAAAACTTCAGTGTGGATGTCACGGGAGTGGGTGCGGTGCAAGGCAGCGACACCGGCACGGCGACCATCGTCGATGACGGCAATGGCCCGGGCGAGGATCCAGATGATGACCGTCCGATGGTGTCCATCAGCGATGCAGGCACGATTAACGAAGGGGAAACCGCCAACTTCAAAGTCACCTTATCGAACGCCTCCGAAGCGGAGGTTCAAGTCGAGTTAGGCTTAAACCTTGGCGATACCGAAGCAGGGGATCTCGGCTCCTTGGAATACAATACTGGCTCGGGCTGGACCACGGTGCCCGCCTCCGGCGTAGTCACGGTTCCGGCAGGCTTAACCGAGTTCGATGTGCGCATTGCGTCGATTGACGACGAAGTGTATGAAGGCGCAGAAAATTTCAGTGTGGATGTCACGGGGGTTGGTGCGGTGCAAGGCAGCGACACCGGCACGGCGACCATCGTCGATGACGGCAATGGCCCCGGTCAGGATCCAGATGATGACCGTCCGATGGTGTCCATCAGCGATGCAGGCACAATTAATGAAGGAGAGACGGCGAATTTTGTCGTGTCACTGACGAATGCCTCTGAAGCGGAGGTTCAAGTCGAGTTAGGCTTAAACCTTGGCGACACCGAAGCAGGCGACTTAGGCACCTTGGAATACAACACTGGCTCAGGCTGGACCACGGTGCCCGCCTCCGGCGTAGTCACGGTTCCGGCAGGCTTAACCGAGTTCGATGTGCGCATTGCGTCGATTGACGACGAAGTGTATGAAGGCGCAGAAAATTTCAGTGTGGATGTCACGGGAGTGGGTGCGGTGCAAGGCAGCGACACCGGCACAGCGACCATCGTCGATGACGGCAATGGCCCCGGTCAGGATCCAGATGATGACCGTCCGATGGTGTCCATCAGCGATGCGGGCACAATTAATGAAGGAGAGACGGCGAATTTTGTCGTGTCACTGACGAATGCCTCTGAAGCGGAGGTTCAAGTCGAGTTAGGCTTAAACCTTGGCGATACCGAAGCAGGGGATCTCGGCTCCTTGGAATACAATACTGGCTCGGGCTGGACCACGGTGCCCGCCTCCGGCGTAGTCACGGTTCCGGCAGGCTTAACCGAGTTCGATGTGCGCATTGCGTCGATTGACGACGAAGTGTATGAAGGCGCAGAAAATTTCAGTGTGGATGTCACGGGGGTTGGTGCGGTGCAAGGCAGCGACACCGGCACGGCGACCATCGTCGATGACGGCAATGGCCCCGGTCAGGATCCAGATGATGACCGTCCGATGGTGTCCATCAGCGATGCAGGCACAATTAATGAAGGAGAGACGGCGAATTTTGTCGTGTCACTGACGAATGCCTCTGAAGCGGAGGTTCAAGTCGAGTTAGGCTTAAACCTTGGCGACACCGAAGCAGGCGACTTAGGCACCTTGGAATACAACACTGGCTCAGGCTGGACCACGGTGCCCGCCTCCGGCGTAGTCACGGTTCCGGCAGGCTTAACCGAGTTCGATGTGCGCATTGCGTCGATTGACGACGAAGTGTATGAAGGCGCAGAAAACTTCAGTGTGGATGTCACGGGAGTGGGTGCGGTGCAAGGCAGCGACACCGGCACGGCGACCATCGTCGATGACGGCAATGGCCCGGGCGAGGATCCAGATGATGACCGTCCGATGGTGTCCATCAGCGATGCAGGCACGATTAACGAAGGGGAAACCGCCAACTTCAAAGTCACCTTATCGAACGCCTCCGAAGCGGAGGTTCAAGTCGAGTTAGGCTTAAACCTTGGCGATACCGAAGCAGGGGATCTCGGCACCTTGGAATACAATACTGGCTCGGGCTGGACCACGGTGCCCGCCTCCGGCTTAGTCACGGTTCCAGCTGGCTTGACGGAATTCGACGTGCGCATTGCGTCGATTGACGACGAAGTGTATGAAGGCGCAGAAAACTTCAGTGTGGATGTCACGGGAGTGGGTGCGGTGCAAGGCAGCGACACCGGCACAGCGACCATCGTCGATGACGGCAATGGCCCCGGTCAGGATCCAGATGATGACCGTCCGATGGTGTCCATCAGCGATGCGGGCACAATTAATGAAGGAGAGACGGCGAATTTTGTCGTGTCACTGACGAATGCCTCTGAAGCGGAGGTTCAAGTCGAGTTAGGCTTAAACCTTGGCGATACCGAAGCAGGGGATCTCGGCTCCTTGGAATACAATACTGGCTCGGGCTGGACCACGGTGCCCGCCTCCGGCGTAGTCACGGTTCCGGCAGGCTTAACCGAGTTCGATGTGCGCATTGCGTCGATTGACGACGAAGTGTATGAAGGCGCAGAAAATTTCAGTGTGGATGTCACGGGGGTTGGTGCGGTGCAAGGCAGCGACACCGGCACGGCGACCATCGTCGATGACGGCAATGGCCCCGGTCAGGATCCAGATGATGACCGTCCGATGGTGTCCATCAGCGATGCAGGCACAATTAATGAAGGAGAGACGGCGAATTTTGTCGTGTCACTGACGAATGCCTCTGAAGCGGAGGTTCAAGTCGAGTTAGGCTTAAACCTTGGCGACACCGAAGCAGGCGACTTAGGCACCTTGGAATACAACACTGGCTCAGGCTGGACCACGGTGCCCGCCTCCGGCGTAGTCACGGTTCCGGCAGGCTTAACCGAGTTCGATGTGCGCATTGCGTCGATTGACGACGAAGTGTATGAAGGCGCAGAAAACTTCAGTGTGGATGTCACGGGAGTGGGTGCGGTGCAAGGCAGCGACACCGGCACGGCGACCATCGTCGATGACGGCAATGGCCCGGGCGAGGATCCAGATGATGACCGTCCGATGGTGTCCATCAGCGATGCAGGCACGATTAACGAAGGGGAAACCGCCAACTTCAAAGTCACCTTATCGAACGCCTCCGAAGCGGAGGTTCAAGTCGAGTTAGGCTTAAACCTTGGCGATACCGAAGCAGGGGATCTCGGCACCTTGGAATACAATACTGGCTCGGGCTGGACCACGGTGCCCGCCTCCGGCTTAGTCACGGTTCCAGCTGGCTTGACGGAATTCGACGTGCGCATTGCGTCGATTGACGACGAAGTGTATGAAGGCGCAGAAAACTTCAGTGTGGATGTCACGGGAGTGGGTGCGGTGCAAGGCAGCGACACCGGCACAGCGACCATCGTCGATGACGGCAATGGCCCCGGTCAGGATCCAGATGATGACCGTCCGATGGTGTCCATCAGCGATGCGGGCACAATTAATGAAGGAGAGACGGCGAATTTTGTCGTGTCACTGACGAATGCCTCTGAAGCGGAGGTTCAAGTCGAGTTAGGCTTAAACCTTGGCGATACCGAAGCAGGGGATCTCGGCTCCTTGGAATACAATACTGGCTCGGGCTGGACCACGGTGCCCGCCTCCGGCGTAGTCACGGTTCCGGCAGGCTTAACCGAGTTCGATGTGCGCATTGCGTCGATTGACGACGAAGTGTATGAAGGCGCAGAAAATTTCAGTGTGGATGTCACGGGGGTTGGTGCGGTGCAAGGCAGCGACACCGGCACGGCGACCATCGTCGATGACGGCAATGGCCCCGGTCAGGATCCAGATGATGACCGTCCGATGGTGTCCATCAGCGATGCAGGCACGATTAACGAAGGAGAGACGGCGAATTTTGTCGTGTCACTGACGAATGCCTCTGAAGCGGAGGTTCAAGTCGAGTTAGGCTTAAACCTTGGCGACACCGAAGCAGGCGACTTAGGCACCTTGGAATACAACACTGGCTCAGGCTGGACCACGGTGCCCGCCTCCGGCGTAGTCACGGTTCCGGCAGGCTTAACCGAGTTCGATGTGCGCATTGCGTCGATTGACGACGAAGTGTATGAAGGCGCAGAAAATTTCAGTGTGGATGTCACGGGAGTGGGTGCGGTGCAAGGCAGCGACACCGGCACAGCGACCATCGTCGATGACGGCAATGGCCCCGGTCAGGATCCAGATGATGACCGTCCGATGGTGTCCATCAGCGATGCGGGCACAATTAATGAAGGAGAGACGGCGAATTTTGTCGTGTCACTGACGAATGCCTCTGAAGCGGAGGTTCAAGTCGAGTTAGGCTTAAACCTTGGCGATACCGAAGCAGGGGATCTCGGCTCCTTGGAATACAATACTGGCTCGGGCTGGACCACGGTGCCCGCCTCCGGCGTAGTCACGGTTCCGGCAGGCTTAACCGAGTTCGATGTGCGCATTGCGTCGATTGACGACGAAGTGTATGAAGGCGCAGAAAATTTCAGTGTGGATGTCACGGGGGTTGGTGCGGTGCAAGGCAGCGACACCGGCACGGCGACCATCGTCGATGACGGCAATGGCCCCGGTCAGGATCCAGATGATGACCGTCCGATGGTGTCCATCAGCGATGCAGGCACAATTAATGAAGGAGAGACGGCGAATTTTGTCGTGTCACTGACGAATGCCTCTGAAGCGGAGGTTCAAGTCGAGTTAGGCTTAAACCTTGGCGACACCGAAGCAGGCGACTTAGGCACCTTGGAATACAACACTGGCTCAGGCTGGACCACGGTGCCCGCCTCCGGCGTAGTCACGGTTCCGGCAGGCTTAACCGAGTTCGATGTGCGCATTGCGTCGATTGACGACGAAGTGTATGAAGGCGCAGAAAATTTCAGTGTGGATGTCACGGGGGTTGGTGCGGTGCAAGGCAGCGACACCGGCACGGCGACCATCGTCGATGACGGCAATGGCCCGGGCGAGGATCCAGATGATGACCGTCCGATGGTGTCCATCAGCGATGCAGGCACGATTAACGAAGGGGAAACCGCCAACTTCAAAGTCACCTTATCGAACGCCTCTGAAGCGGAGGTTCAAGTCGAGTTAGGCTTAAACCTTGGCGACACCGAAGCAGGCGACTTAGGCACCTTGGAATACAACACTGGCTCAGGCTGGACCACGGTGCCCGCCTCCGGCGTAGTCACGGTTCCGGCAGGCTTGACGGAATTCGATGTGCGCATTGCGTCGATTGACGACGAAGTGTATGAAGGCGCAGAAAACTTCAGTGTGGATGTCACGGGAGTGGGTGCGGTGCAAGGCAGCGACACCGGCACGGCGACCATCGTCGATGACGGCAATGGCCCCGGTCAGGATCCAGATGATGACCGTCCGATGGTGTCCATCAGCGATGCAGGCACGATTAACGAAGGGGAAACCGCCAACTTCAAAGTCACCTTATCGAACGCCTCTGAAGCGGAGGTTCAAGTCGAATTAGGCTTAAACCTCGGCAATACCGAAGCGGGGGATCTCGGCACCTTGGAATACAACACCGGCTCGGGCTGGACCATGGTTCCCGCCTCCGGCGTAGTCACGGTTCCGGCAGGCTTGACGGAATTCGATGTGCGCATTGCGTCGATTGACGACGAAGTGTATGAAGGCGCAGAAAACTTCAGTGTGGATGTCACGGGAGTGGGTGCGGTGCAAGGCAGCGACACTGGCACGGCGACCATCGTCGATGACGGCAATGGCCCCGGTCAGGATCCAGATGATGACCGTCCGATGGTGTCCATCAGCGATGCAGGCACGATTAACGAAGGAGAGACGGCGAATTTTGTCGTGTCACTGACTAATGCCTCCGAAGCGGAGGTTCAAGTCGAGTTAGGCTTAAACCTTGGCGATACCGAAGCAGGGGATCTCGGCACCTTGGAATACAATACTGGCTCGGGCTGGACCACGGTGCCCGCCTCCGGCTTAGTCACGGTTCCAGCTGGCTTGACGGAATTCGACGTGCGCATTGCGTCGATTGACGACGAAGTGTATGAAGGCGCAGAAAACTTCAGTGTGGATGTCACGGGAGTGGGTGCGGTGCAAGGCAGCGACACCGGCACGGCGACCATCGTCGATGACGGCAATGGCCCCGGTCAGGATCCAGATGATGACCGTCCGATGGTGTCCATCAGCGATGCGGGCACAATTAATGAAGGAGAGACGGCGAATTTTGTCGTGTCACTGACTAATGCCTCCGAAGCGGAGGTTCAAGTCGAGTTAGGCTTAAACCTTGGCGATACCGAAGCAGGGGATCTCGGCACCTTGGAATACAATACCGGCTCGGGCTGGACCACGGTGCCCGTCTCCGGCGTAGTCACGGTTCCAGCTGGCTTGACGGAATTCGATGTACGTATTGCGTCGATTGACGACGAAGTGTATGAAGGCGCAGAAAACTTCAGTGTGGATGTCACGGGAGTGGGTGCGGTGCAAGGCAGCGACACCGGCACAGCGACCATCGTCGATGACGGCAATGGCCCCGGTCAGGATCCAGATGATGACCGTCCGATGGTGTCCATCAGCGATGCAGGCACGATTAACGAAGGGGAAACCGCCAACTTCAAAGTCACCTTATCGAACGCCTCTGAAGCGGAGGTTCAAGTCGAGTTAGGCTTAAACCTCGGCGATACCGAAGCAGGGGATCTAGGCACCTTGGAATACAACACTGGATCAGGCTGGACCACGGTTCCCGCCTCCGGCGTAGTCACGGTTCCAGCTGGCTTAACCGAGTTCGATGTGCGCATTGATACTGTAAATGATGCAATATTTGAGCAAGATGAGGACTTTAGCGTTTCTGTTGTCGGCGTTGGCCCTGTATCAGGCTCAGATCTCGGTAACGCAACCATTATCGACAACGATGCACCTCCGACTATCTCTGATGTCATCGATGTTGTTGTTTCGGAAGAAGGTTTAACCGATGGTATTCCTGACAATACTGGTTCACCTACCGACACTGTAAATGCTGCCAGTTTCTCAGGAACATTTACGGTTGGAGACCCTGATACCGCAAATGTTTCCGTAGTTCTTTCTGGTCCAAATACGCTTACATCGGGCGGGGAACCGATCTCTTGGGTATGGAACAGTAATAATCAAACATTGACGGCTTCTACTGCGAGTTTGGCTGTTGTTGCAACAGTCGTCCTCACTGAACCTGCCGTCTCAGGACAAGGATCTTGGGGTTACACCGTCACATTATTTGAACCACTAGATCATCCGGTGAACGATGTTGAAGATATCATTGACTTTGATTTGCAGATTTCAGTCAGTGACGGTCAAAGCACAACGTCTGAAAGCCTAAACATTGTCGTTGAAGATGACCGCCCATCGGTTCCTAACAATGTACAAGCTGTAGATGTAACAAACCTGAATATCCCTGATGTTATTACTGGGCAAGTTAGTTTTATAGGTAATGGGTCAGACTCTTTCAGCCGATCTTTTGGTGATGTTGTAGTCACAGCTGAAGGTTTTCTTTCAGATGAATCGGTTACGCTTGGTGCTGCACAAATCAATCAGTCTTCAGATGGTATTGGTGTTAAAAGTTCAGGTGATAACGGCTTCCCATTGGATAACGAGATCGATTACCGCTTTGCTAACGAGCAAGGAGTATCTGAAAAACTCATTATAGATTTAGGCGATAAAGTTGCATTTGGTGCTGAAATTGAATTTGCCAAAATGTTTGGTGGTGAACTAGAAGAAGGGCTGGCGTCATTCTATCGAGATGGCGTACTGATTGCCCAGCAAACATTTAGTTCAGATGCTCAGAGTGGCGATTTCGCAGCAAACTTTAGTGTTCAACAAGGTGGTTTCGACCAGATCATTCTGGAAGCAACGGGTAATGGTAATGCTTCGAATATCGAAGATAATAGTGACTTTACTGTTAGAGCCATTACCTTTATTGGTTCTGATGGCGGCACTCCGATCGCGTCTGCAGAAGGAACGATTAGTTCTACCTACGGTGCTGATGGTCCAGGAACAACAGTATTAACAGGTGCAGAGTCTGGTTTAAAGACCGCAGATGGTGACGATATTACGGTCAGCGTCGATCCGCAAAACCTTAATCGCTTAGTTGGTTCAACGGATAATGTTGTTGCGTTCGAAGTGCAGTTTACGCCGAGTACAGGTAAGTGGGAGTTCGTTCAGTACGAGCCACTCAGCCAGCCAATAGGTGATGGTTATATCGACTTTGGGTATACAGTAACGGATGCCGATGGAGATAGTGTTTCTGGATCATTTGCGGTTAATCCAGCGATACCACCAACGATTTCTGGTGTAACGTTGAGCGTATCTGAAGAAGGTTTGTCCGACGCGAATGTCGACAGTGCCGCATTGGCAGGTTTCACTGATACAACAGATTCCATTAATGATACCGACACACTTAATTTAGATTCTACGGTTGAGAGTGTGACATTGGGTCTTCCAACGGCACTAATCTCAAGTGGTGGGGACACCTTAGTTTGGACATTATCGAACAGCGATAAAACACTAACAGGTTCCGCAAGCGGTCAGCCTATTATCGAGGTGTCGGTTGATGAACTAGGCAATTTATCGGCTGAGTTACTAGGAAAAGTCGATCACCCAGATGGTGGTGGTGAAGATGTGATAGATTTAGAAGTTCCTGTTATTGCATCAAATGCGTTCGGTGTTACTAGCTCAGCAACCGCTACAGTCGCCATTGAAGATGATTCACCATTTGCTGAAATGGTTGTCGAAGACGTTAATGCCATGCAAACAACTGGCTCCAATGTTCAGTTAATCTTAGACGTATCAGGTTCGATGGGATGGGACTCTGTCACGGGTTCGAGCTTTAATGTCGTTACTTCGCGTCTTGATGTGCTGAAAAGTGCATCGATAGCATTGTTATTAGAATATCAACTGCTTGGAGATACCAAAGTTCAAATCACGACTTTTAGTAGTAACGCGAATATTCTTGGTGAAAGTGGTAATGAATCGTCAGATAACAGTTTACCTAATGATTTAACGACAATTTGGATGGATGTTGATCAAGCTATCGATCTGATCAATGGTTTAACTGCAGGTGGTGGTACGGACTATGACGATGCCATTGCACTTGCTGTCGAAGATGACGTATGGGGTAATGTTGAGTTACTTGAAGACGCAAACAACCTCAGCTATTTCCTGTCGGATGGTAACCCTAACACTCCTGGGAATCAGATTAATGCGACAGAACAGGCGGATTGGGAAGCGCAGCTAGAGCAATACAATGTAACAGGACTTGCTTATGGTATTGGTAGTGGGGCGTCGACTCAGTTCTTAGAGCCAGTTGCCTATGATGCGAACAACCCTATAGATAAGCAAATTTCACCAATAATTGTTCCGGATATCAATAGCCTTCCAGCGATACTTATCCAATCGGTCGTTACACCAATTACAGGCGCTTTAGGTTCGTCTGGTATGGGTGGAAGTACGTCATTCTTTGGTGCTGATGGTGGTTATGTATCGTCGTTTAACTATGGTGGTGCAACAGGTATTACGGTGATGTTTGATGGCACAACCATTACGGTGGATGATGGTGCCAACAATACAGGAGCAACGGCGATTGTTGATATTGTTGAAGAAACAGTAACGCTTGTAGTAGATAGTCAAAATTCTGTGGTTATCGACTTGAATACTGGGGAGTACACCTTCTTTGCTTCATCGATTGCAGTTGCAACACAGTTTGATTTCGATTATGTACTAACAGACGGTGATGGAGATACTATTGTAGAAACCGTTTCGTTTGATTTAGAGCCAAATTCTGTCGAGGCCGTTGATGATGCTGCATCTACACCTGAAGGCACACCAATAGTGGTTGATGTGCTTTCAAACGACACCAATAACGACAACGCAGCCACATTGACATTAGCTGACGCAGTGGTTGATTCAAGTAAAGGTCAAGTGCTCATCGTAGACAATCAATTGGTCTTTATCCCGTCAAATAATTTGGATGATGGAGACAGTGCGAGAATCTCTTATCGAACTGAATCGTCAAACGGTGATTTTGATATAGGTGCACTTACTGTCTCTGTCACCGGCAGTGCTGGCAGTGTTCCAGGCGTGGGCGGAAATGATAACGATGCGCTTATCGGTACAGCAGGTGCCGATATCTTACTTGGTGGAGAAGGAGAGGATACTATTTCAGGTAATGCAGGTGAAGATATCATAATCGGAGGTTTAGACTACGATATCCTTACTGGTGGAGGCGATGAAGATACCTTTGTTTGGACTCAAATGGATGATGCTGTGGACTCAGTGACAGACTTTGATGCGTCAGAAGGTGATAAACTTGAACTAAGAGATCTATTTGATGATGTGTCTGGCACCGATATGTCGGCATTGCTTGATGACTTTGAGTCTGGTGATTTTTCTGGTCAAGTGAATAGCATATCCTTGTCTATAACTGAAGGCTCCGGGAACTCAACCTTAACCATCAACAAAGATGGACAACAGTTGGAGGTTAACTTTGATGGTGCTTCTGCAGCCGATATTGCCAATAGTCTGATTTCTAATCTTGAGCAATTAAGAGAATAATAGAAGAGAGAAAAAACGGAGCGAAAAGCTCCGTTTTTTCTTAACAACGCCATTGAAGCGGTGTCAAAGCACTTTACATGCAAAGCCTTTTAGGTAGAAACCTTCAGGATAAGCAGTATCAGTTGGATGATCCGCTGCTTGCTCAAAACGCTCTACAAACTTCACCTGGCGGTTCGCGTCTAAGGCAGCGTCTGCAATAATTTTCTGGAATAACACTTGATCCATTAGTCCCGAGCAAGAATAGGTTAGCAACGTGCCACCCGGTTTTAGAATTTGCATGGCTAACATATTGATATCTTTGTAACCACGGCAAGCGCCGTTGAGTTGCGCTTTACTCTCCGCAAATTTAGGCGGATCCATAATCACAACATCAAATTTTGTGCCTTGGTCACGATACTCGCGAAGCAGCTTAAATACGTCTGCGTTTAGAAACACGGCGCGCTTTTTCGAAATATCAAATTCGTTCAATTCTGCGTTGTGTTTTGCAGTGTCGAGTGCTGGCTGAGAAACGTCGGCATTAATTACGCGCTTTGCCTCACCTTTAAGAGCATAAAGGCCGAAGCCGCCAGTGTAAGAGAAGCAGTTGAGAACTTCTTTATTTTTCATGTATTTCATCGACTGTTGGCGACTATCACGTTGGTCTAGATAGAAACCAGTTTTGTGGCCACCAACGATATCAACACTGATTTTTACGCCATTCTCTTCGATAACGACAGACTTCGGAGGTTCTTCACCATGCAGAACACCAGTCGTTTCGTCTAAGCCTTCCTTTTTACGAACGGTCACATCAGAGCGTTCGTAAATATTGCTTTCCGGGAAGCATTCGATTAATGCTTCAATGATAGCGGGCTTATTGTATTCGGCTCCGGCACTCAACAACTGACATACAAAAAAGTTTTGGTAACGGTCGATAGTTACGCCCGGAAGGCCATCTGATTCTCCGGCAATTAAACGGTAACCAGTAAGGCCATCTCGCTCGATGATGTCTTCACGGAGAAGTTGTGCATGTTTCAAACGCTTAACGAAAAACGCTTTATCAATATTTTCTTTTTCAAAACTCCAAATACGAGCACGAATTTGAGAAACCGGAGAATACGCGGCTTTTGCTAGCCATTTTCCATCGTAAGTGAATACATCAACGGTTTCGCCAAGTTTTGGTTCACCCTCAACTTTATTGATACCTCTAGAGAAAATCCAAGGGTGCTTTCGCTTAACCGATTTCTCACGACCTTTAACCAAATAGATAGCAGCAGTCATTTCTTGTAGCTCTTGTTGAATTTTGAAAGGGGCGTATTGTCCGGGATGTTACTGGCAAAAGCAACATCAGCCAGCAGTCCAAGCCATTGCTTAAGCCTTAATTGTAGACTTATGGGAACATGTTAGAGGTAGACGATAAAATGCGAGCCATAAAAAAGGCCACCTAAGTGACCGTTTTTATAACTAGAGAGATAGGTTTTAAGCTTTGAGGCCTGTAAGGAGAGATTCCATCGTGTCACTTTGCGCACGAAGTTGCTCTACGTTTTGCGACGTCGTGCTGATCATATTACACACGTTGTTTGCTTGAATGCGGATATCTTCAACGCTAGACGCGATGTTGTCTGCCACGACACCTTGTTCTTCGGCCGCAGTCGCGATCTGGATACTACTGTCAGAGATGGTCTGATTCTTATCTGCTAGTGAGCCGATTTCATGGTTTACTTCTGCCATTAAAGTTTGGCCTTCATTGGCATTGTTTACCGTTACTTCCATCAGTTTTGTTAGAGATTGACTGTTACGCTGTAACGATTCGATCATTGCTTGAATTTCTACTGTTGCTTGTTGAGTTCGTCCAGCCAATGCTCGAACTTCGTCAGCGACAACGGCGAAACCCCGACCTTGCTCACCCGCACGTGCGGCTTCAATCGCTGCATTTAATGCGAGTAGGTTAGTTTGCTCTGAAATAGCGTTGATAGTGGTAACCACTTCATCAATTTGCGCAGCATTCGCGTCTAGCTCTTCTACCGCTTTAGAAGCAGATTGAATTTCAGTAGACAGCTCCGAAATGGAGTGAAGCGTGTTTTCAACTTTAACTTGCCCAGACTGTGCAACACTTCGTGCGTCATCTGTCTGTGTACTTGAGTCATGCGCTAATGTTGCAACCTCACGAATGGTTGATGCCATTTGTTCGGTGGCACTTGCCAGTGAGTTTAAGTGTTCCTGTTGGGTGTTCGATATATCAGAGCTGTGATGAATGGATTGGTTTAAGTCGGCACTTATCTGTTGCATCAACGCGACAGATTCTTGGATCGAGAGAACCATTTTTTGTTCACGCACTGCCACTTTGTCGATAGTAATAGCAATTTCACTAAACTCGTCACGAACAGGGAAAAAGTGCATTCGCGCGGTTAAATCCCCATCCGCTAACGTGTTTAAAGCCTTATTCATGGTAAACATAGCGCCACCGATGAACGTCATAATGTAGTAAACACCAAACGCTAAAATGAATAGGCCGACACAAATAAGGCTTATTTGAGTTACAGAAAGCGCTGACCACAACGAAAGTTCGTGATTGGCAACTAAGCTATATGCGCCGTTCAGGACTGACACTGAGTCTGAACCAGAGCCTAATCGAATGGTCTCAGAGCTAGCTAGTAAGTTGGATACTTGTGTTTGAGAAAGGTTACCTGCTTCGATTAGCCCTTTTATCAGCACGAGTTCTTCTTGGTACATTCCTGAAATAAGAGTATTTGCTGCACTATTGAGAACAAGAGTGAGCATAACGAGAGCGAGAACGGGAAGAAAAAAGAGTAAGTAGAACTTCTCTTGGATTTTTAAGTGAATGAGATACTTATCAATCCAACGAAATGGAATTTCTTTCATAATTATTATAACCGTACAAAAACCCACTATCCTTAGTGGGGTGAATAGATGAAATGAATATATCACTCAATAAAAAGAAGCGGTACAACGATGAATGTAAAGTGTGAGAGATTTATAGTAAAAGGTCATGTTCAAGGTGTTGGCTTTCGTTACCATACATCTCATCAAGGTTTAAAACTTGGTTTGACCGGTTACGCGAAGAATTTAAATAATGGTGATGTCGAAGTGCTGGCGTGTGGAACAGAGCAGCAAATTACTGACTTTTCAGAGTGGTTACAAGAAGGGCCGCGGACAGCGACCGTGGATAGCGTGACTCGAGAAGAGGCGTCGTATAAACCGTTCCGCGGCTTTAAAATTTTATAGTCTCATAAGCACTTAGCTGGTTTTGGCAAGCCTGCTAGTTTGGTTGCTTGTTTGGCAGGGCCTTTCTTGAATAGCTTGAATAGGTACTTACTATTGCCTTTTTCAGGTCCGTGCGCTTTCTCCATTGCTTTGACAAGCATGCGGACGGCAGGAGAGGTGTTAAACTCTTCATAAAAGTCTCGTACGAAATGTACGACCTCCAGATGAGCCTCGGTAAGATCAATGTCTTCTTCTTTCGCTAAAAGCTCAACCATACCTTCTTCCCATTGAGTATGGTCTAACAAGTAACCTTGAGCATCAGTTTCAATTTCTTTTCCGTTGTAAACGAACATAACGTTTATCCGCTAAGTGGTCATGGATGTTTATAGATTAGCTTACAGGTACGGATGTTCTCAACAAAAGAATTAGGACTTCTTGCCTGAGCGCAGAAAAAGCATACAAATTATGGTTTTAAATTATTCTTAGTCATAATTATGGGAAGTTATTCAGTCTGTTAGAAAATTATCGGGGTGAGTAATAATAAAAATGAATGCCTATGCAAAGGCGTTCACCTTTAACAGAGTTTTGATGGTAAAAATGAGGTAGCTGACGATATTTAAATAAAGTGGTAGATAACGGTTTATTTCTATTCTGCGACAAATAAAAAAAGCCCGAAGTATACCTCCAGGCTTTTTAGATTCACTCTGACAAGTTAATCATCATTCATGATGCCTAGAATGCTTAGCAGGCTGATGAAGATATTGTAGATTGATACATACAGCGTAATAGTCGCAGAAATGTAGTTATTTTCTCCACCACGAATAATACCTTGAGTTGTCATCAGAATCGCCATTGTCGAGAAAACGATAAACAAGCTGCTCATTGCTAGGTGTAGGATCGTTGATTGAATGAAGATGCTTGCAATCATACCTACAACAAGCACGACAAACAGAGACAGCATCAAACCACCCATCAGTGATAAGTCACGCTTTGTCGTTAGTGCGTACGCAGATGCGGCCATAAAGGACAGGGCAGTACCGCCAAGAGCGGTTAATACGACGTCGCCCATTCCTGCACCAATGTACATGTTTAGGATTGGCCCAATGGTATAGCCAAGGAAACCAGTGAATAGGAAAGTAAATACAAGGCCAAGGCTGTTGTTACGGTTTTTTTCTGTTAAGAAAAGTAGACCGTAGAAACCAACCAACATTAGGATGATGCCCGGATGTGGTAAGTTAAAAGCCATTGCAACGGCAGCAACGCCTGCGGACCATAAAAGCGTCATTGAAAGTAGAGCGTAAGTATTACGCAACACTTTGTTGGTTTGTAGAGCACTTTCTTGTGTTGAAGTGCGGGTAAACATTGGACTGTTCATAATCTTCCTCGATAAGAGACTTTCTTATAAGTACATTTATGGGATTGAAAGTTCAAAAAATCAAGCCCTAACCATGCATAACTAAGATAAAATAATAATAGAAATAAGGTGTTATGTATGTGGTAACTTGTAACACAATATTACTGTTAGGCAAAGTAAGCCGATTGTCACACAGTTTCTCGATTTTAGTAACAAAAAGCACTGATTCTATTGAAATCAGTGCTTCTATAGATGTAGATGTCATCATAAATTGCGACAAAATAAGGCATCAATGGTGCAGTATTTGTGCGAGGAAGTTTTGCGTTCTATCGGATTGGGGGTTTTCAAAGAAGTCGACAGGGTTGTTCTCTTCAATGATTTCTCCGGCGTCCATAAAAATGACTCTGTCGGCGACTTCTTTGGCAAAGCCCATCTCATGCGTTACGCAAAGCATGGTCATGCCTTCTTCGGCAAGCTCCACCATGACATCTAAAACTTCGCGGACCATTTCTGGGTCGAGAGCGGATGTGGGCTCGTCAAATAACATGACTTTCGGGTTCATGCATAAAGAACGAGCAATCGCTACACGTTGCTGTTGACCGCCAGATAATTGCCCTGGGTACTTATCTGCTTGCTCAGGAATTTTAACGCGTTGTAGGTATTTCATCGCAACAGCCTCTGCTTCGTCTTTTGGCATTTTCTTAACCCAAATAGGAGCAAGAGTACAATTCTCTAAAACGGTTAGGTGAGGGAAAAGGTTGAAGTGCTGAAAACACATTCCGACTTCGCGGCGGACCGCTTCAATGTTCTTTAAATCATCAGTCAGCTCGGTACCAGAAACATAAATGCTACCAGCTTGATGCTCCTCAAGACGATTAATACAGCGAATCATGGTGGATTTTCCAGATCCGGAAGGGCCACAGATAACAATTTTTTCGCCTTGTTTCACTTCGAGATTGATATTTTTTAGTACGTGAAACTCACCATACCATTTATTCATGTCCTTCAACTGGATCATATAGTCTTGTTGTTGAGTCATAATACGTCCTTGATCTTGATGAGTTATCGTTTGTGACCGGTATGAAGTTTGTTTTCAAGCCATATCGAATAACGCGACATGCCAAAACAAAATACCCAAAATACTAACGCGACAAATACATAACTTTCTGTGGCAAAGCCAAGCCAGTCAGGGTCGGTATTTGCAGCTTGCCCGATGCCTAGTACATCAAACATACCAATGATTAACACCAAACTAGTGTCTTTAAATAGGCCGATAAAAGTATTTACGATAGAAGGGATTGTGATCTTTAATGCTTGAGGCAAAATGATCAGCCCTGTTTTTTTCCAGTAGCTTAAACCAAGCGCATCTGCGGCTTCATATTGCCCTTTAGGGATTGCTTGTAAACCGCCACGAACGACTTCTGCCATATAAGCGGAGGCGAACATCACTACACCGATGAGTGCTCGGACCAACTTATCGGTTTCTGAACCTTCTGACATAAACAGCGGAAGCATCACCGACGCCATGAACAGAACAGTGATAAGCGGAACACCACGCCATATTTCGATGTAAATTGTACAAATACTTCGAATAATCGGCATGTCTGATCGTCTACCTAGCGCTAAGACAACACCAATCGGTAGAGACACAACGATACCAACAAGCGCAATAATTAATGTGACGAGTAATCCGCCCCATTTATGGGTATCGACGACTTCAAGGCCAAAGACACCGCCATATAAAAGGGCCGCGATAATGAAAGGGTAAACATTGACGAAGAACAGCCAAATCCAAGTTCGCTTTGGTGTTTTTTCATAGGCGAGCAATGCAGTAAAGATAGCCAGCGTGATGTAAAACAGGCGAGGGCGCCACAGCTCCGCTTCTGGGTAGAAACCATACATGAACTGTTCCCAACGGACACTGATGAATACCCAACATGCACCATCACGGCTACAGTCATCGCGCGTAGAGCCTAACCAATCGGCACTAATCAATGCCCAGTCGATAATGCTCCAAAGAGCTGTGACGACTACGTAAGCAAGAATCACTGTGACAAGAGAGTTTATGAGCCCATTAAAAAGATGTTGACGCATCCAACCTATCAAGCCGACAGTATTGGCGGGTGGTGGGAGATCAGGTTGAAACTTATGTGTACTCATATTATCTCTCCACCAGCGCGACTTTACGGTTGTACAAGTTCATTAACGCAGAAGTAATCAAACTGAGGGTTAAGTAAACGCCCATGGTCATTGCAATAATCTCAATCGCTTGACCGGTCTGATTCAGTGTTGTGCCAGCAAAAACAGAAACAAGATCAGGGTAACCAATCGCCATCGCTAACGAGGAGTTTTTGGTTAAGTTCAAATATTGGCTGGTTAATGGAGGGATAATGATTCTTAGTGCTTGTGGGATAACAACAAGCTTCAAGGTTTTTGAGCGCGGTAAGCCAAGAGACATTGCGGCTTCAGTTTGACCATGGCTCACGGCATTAATCCCTGAGCGTACTATTTCTGCGATAAAGGAAGCGGTATAGACACTTAATGCCAAAAGTAACGCCGCTAGTTCTGGAATAATGCTAATTCCACCTTGGAAGTTAAACCCTTTTAGGGCTGGGTATTCTAATGAAATTGGCATGCCGGCAAGGAAATAAACGACCAAAGGTAGCCCAATCACGAGCGCAAGAGCAATTTTTCCCGTCGGGGTTTGCTGCCCAGTTAAGCGTTGTTTGTTCTTTGCCCATTGAGCAATTAACAAGCTTGCAATCACACCACCGATAAATGAAGCGACAACGATACCACTGCCGTTTTCCATCACAGGGGCAGGGAAAAAGAGTCCCCGTACATTTAAGAATATCGCTTCGCCAAGGCTCATGCTTTGTCGGGGGGATGGCAGCGCTTGTAACACTGCGAAATACCAAAAGAAAATTTGTAATAAAAGAGGGATATTTCGGAACGTTTCAATATAGACAGTGGCGAGTCGGCTGACTAACCAGTTAGAAGATAGGCGCGCTATCCCCATTGTAAAACCAATAATAGTGGCTAAGATAATCCCTAAAAATGAAACGAGAGCGGTGTTTAACAGACCTATAATAAAAGTTCTGCCATAAGAAAAAGTTTCATCATATTCAATCAGAGTTAACCCAATACCGAACCCTGCTTCTTGGTTCATAAAGCCGAAACCAGTTGCGATACCTCGAGCATCTAAATTATTCAGGGCATTGCTTACAATGGTATAAAAGAAGAATGCCAGTGCAGTTATGGCAATGATCTGGAAAATAGCAGAACGAAAGGCGGGATTATAAATCAGGCTCTTGCTTCCGCTTGGTTTGGACATCGTACTTGGCGATGCATCTTTTGTCGGTTTCATACAGCGATAACCTCAAACCTTAATTATAGATATCACTCTGCACGAATAAGTGACTTCCGTGTCGGTTCAACCACTTTTTATTCACTTGCGATAGATGGTTCTAAATGATCAAGTTTCATCTATTTCAAATTCATTTGGTTAAAGCCAGCCAATGAGTGTTCCTTACTCATCCAGATTAATGTAATCAAGAAAAAGGGCGGCGTAACCCGCCCTGATTAACTCGTTTATCGGATTGGTGGCGCGTACATAAAGCCGCCTGCATTCCATAGCGCATTGACACCACGAGAAATTTCCAAAGGCGAGCCTTTACCGACCGTACGTTCGAAACTTTCACCGTAGTTACCTACTTGCTTGACAACTTGGTAACCCCAGTCATCACGAATACCCAAGCCTTTACCTTTAGGGCCGTCGACACCCAGAATCCGCTTAATGTTTGGATCTTTCGATTTCAACATCTCGTCCGCATTCTTAGAGGTAATACCGTATTCTTCCGCGTTCACCATTGCCGCCAGTGTCCATTTAGCAATGTTGAACCATTGATCATCACCTTGACGAACAACCGGGCCTAGAGGTTCTTTAGAGATAATTTCAGGAAGAACCGCTGCAGAAGATGGGTCTTCAAGGTTCAAGCGCAGCGCATAAAGACCCGACTGGTCGGTTGTTAGTGCATCACATCGACCAGCGTCAAAACCTTTGGAGGTTTGTGCAGCTGTATCAAATACGACAGGTTTATAAGACATACTGTTATTACGGAAGTAGTCGGCTAGGTTAAGCTCGGTAGTGGTACCCGACTGTACACATATAGAGGCGCCATCAAGTTCTTTCGCACTTGAAAGGCCAAGCTCTTTCTTCACCATAAAACCTTGACCATCGTAATAATTTACACCGACAAAGTTTAGGCCGAGCGCTGTATCTCGGTGAAGTGTCCAAGTTGTGTTACGAGAAAGTACATCGATTTCACCCGATTGAAGAGCGGTGAAACGTTCTTTCGCGGTTAGGGGAACATATTTAACTTTCGTTTTATCCCCAAGAACGGCTGCAGCCAGTGCTTGGCAATATTCTACGTCGATGCCTTCCCATTCACCTTTTGAATTAGGGTTGGAGAAACCAGGTAGACCGGTACTTACTCCACAAGTAATAAAACCTTGTGTTGTTACTTTGTCCAGAGTAGTGCTTGCTGCTTGAGCTGATGTTGCCATCATGGCAGTAGAAGCCGCTACGACGGAAGCAAGAACTGTTAGTTTATTTGCCATTTGTATCCTTCCTGTATGATCCATGTTTAATCAGGAGCGACCTGAAACAACGAGTCCAATTCGTTAGTATTATCGTCCTACGTGATTGATTTCGAAGAAACAGCAAATCGGTAAATCAACCAGTTATAAGCGTAGGAAAGGATCTGTAAATTCTCAAATATATAATTTAAATGGATTTTTGAGAAAATTCACAAAGTGCCTTGGGGATTAGAATGACGAAATGTTAATTGTTTGTAAATAGTGCAATTCAGGGCCAATTTGGTGCATCAGAACTATCAACAGAAAAGTGTCCAAAACAAGAGAATAAAAAGTTGTTATTAAAACTGTCATTAGTTGAGCTTGGCTGAGTTCAGTAAAAATTCGAACAAAAATTATTTGTAATATCGAAACAGGGTGATGAGCTTGCCCCATTTTTGGTAGCATAGTTTCTAATAGCTAATTAGAGTAATCATGGATTGAAATGCGATATTTTCCTCTGTTCTTAGATTTGATTAATAAACCCGTTCTTGTCGTTGGTGGTGGAGAGGTGGCTAGCCGTAAGGTGGAAGCTTTAATAAAGGCGGGGGCGGATGTCACTATCGTCTCTCCCACCTTGGTTGATTTTCTGTCTAAGTTAGCCTTTGAGCATAAAATTCGCTGGATTCAATGCTTCTACTCTAGTGACATTGTCACTCAAGGGTTCATTCAAGTATGGGCGACAACCGACAATCCGGAACTGAATCACCAAGTCTTTAAGGATGCAAAGGAGCTTGGAATTTTGGTTAATGTGGTTGACGATAAACCTTACTGTGACTTCATCACCCCCTCGATGCTCAATCGTGGCCGTATTCAAATCGCTATTTCGAGCGGTGGGGCATCTCCTGTCTTAATCCGCAATATTCGTGAAAAACTTGAATCCATCTTGCCGCAGAATATGGGCTTGATGGCGGACTTTGCTAACTCAAAACGCAATTCGATCAAAGAAGCATTACCAAGTGTTGATTTACGCCGTAAATTTTGGGAGCAGTTCTTTGCCAATCCTGACGTTGAAAATGCGCGCAACAATCGAGAGCTAGAAATGATTTACCAGCAAACGATGACAAGCCCACTGGATGAAAAAGGCAGTTGTACATGGGTGCAAGTTGGCAAAGATGTAGAAATGCTACCGATAAAAGCGGTTCGCTACATGCAGCAGACTGAGCTCGCGTTGTATTCGACGCGATGTGAAGCTGATGTTCTAGAATTGGTAAGAAGGGACGCCGAGCGACAAGGTTTTACTAGCGCGGCTGAACTTTCGGATATGTTGGCGAAAGCTAAAACCGAAAACCTCCGCGTTTGCGTGTTTATTCCTCAAGGGACAAGTGAATTTTTATTGTTGCAAGGGCAAGATTTAGTTATCTAATGATGTTTACATACGTACCTTCAAAAACGCCAGCGAATCTATCGCTGGCGTTTTTTATTACAATTCTTAGGCGGTGATTTCTAAATCTAAGAGTAGGAGATATTATTAATCACGGAAGTTATTGAACTGGAACGGCTGTCCGAGTTCGGCTTCTCGGATTGCTGCCATGGTTGCTTGCAGGTCGTCACGTTTTTTACCCGTTACACGAACTTTGTCACCCTGAATAGAGGCTTGTACTTTTAGCTTCGCGTCTTTGATCAACTTAACCAGTTTTTTTGCCGTTGGCGTATCAATACCTTGGCGGAACTGGAGGGTCTGGTGCCAGTTCTTACCTGTGACATCTGGCTCTTGTGCGTCCATCGAGTTTGCATCGACATTACGCTTGGCCAAGTGACTACGTAGAATGTCACGCATTTGCTTCAGCTGGAAGTCACCTTCCGCAGACATTTTTACGTTTTCTTCGACTAACTCAAAACTCGCATTTACGTTGCGGAAATCGAAACGAGTAGACAGTTCACGGTTAGCATTATCAACGGCGTTACGTAGTTCAACCGTATCGATTTCAGAAACAATATCAAACGATGGCATGAAGATTCCTTGATTATCGTGTTATAGGGACTTGCGGGATTTTACTGCGTCTGCAAGCATATCTAGCATTGTTGTGGTATCTTCCCAACCCAAGCATGGGTCAGTAATGGATTGACCGTAAGATAAATTATTAATATCAGTCATCGGCTGATTGCCTTCAATAATAAAACTCTCTGCCATAATACCCGCAATGCGAGTACTGCCTGACTGAATTTGATTACAGATGTCTTGAGCAACGTCAATTTGCTTTCTGTGCTGCTTTTGACAATTTGCATGGCTGAAATCCACAATCAAACGTTGTGGAATATCAAATTCCGCGAGCGCATCACACGCTTGCTTCACCGACGCTTCATCAAAATTAGGGCCTTTTTCTCCGCCACGCAGAATGATATGACCATAAGGGTTACCACTTGTGCGGTAAACCGTCATACGACCATTTTTATCTGGCGAGTAAAAGTAGTGCGGTGATTGAGCGGCACGTATTGCATCAATCGCAATTTTCACATTACCATTGGTGCCGTTTTTGAAGCCAACAGGACACGACAAAGCAGAAGCCATTTCACGGTGAATTTGAGATTCTGTTGTACGAGCGCCAATAGCCCCCCAAGTGATTAAATCTGCAATGTACTGACCCGTGATCATATCAAGAAACTCAGTGGCAGTTGCCAGACCAAGTTTGTTGATATCCAGTAGCAGTTTACGTGCTTTATGAAGGCCGGTTTCAAGTGCATAGGAGCTATCTAGGTTAGGATCAGTAATTAAACCTTTCCAACCAACGACGGTACGAGGCTTTTCAAAGTAAGCACGCATCACGATAAATAACTCATCTTTGTACTTATCTTGGATTGCACTCAGACGAGTGGCGTAATCAATGGCGGCTTCTGTGTCATGAATTGAGCACGGACCAACGATAGCAATCAGGCGATCGTCTTTACCCGATAAAATGTTCTCAATCTGACGACGAGATTGAGCGATACGGTCTGCAACGTCATCCGTAATAGGATGTACACTACCCAGTTCTGCAGGGGTAGGCATTGGACCCAAAGGTTGGGTTCTCAATTCATCTGTTTTTATTGGCATGTTATAGCTTTATTCTCTATTGCGAAGAGGTAAAGATAACGGAATTGAAGGCAGGAATAAACCGTTTCACGGGAATCTTCGCGATGAAATACCGAATTGTATACAAAGGTGTTGTATTCATTTAGAGCGCCTATGTGTAAAGAATCAAACCTGATCACTAAATCAATATATACAGTTGAATTTATAACCGTTAGTTCTAGGGTTACTTTAAAGCTCTGGCAAAGGATGGTGGCTCCATGTACGCCGGGCATGCTTTGTGACAACGTAGCGTGAGAAAGCATAATTAGCAGCGGAGATCGAGGTTTTATTAACATTTCTTTGACATTAGTAGGCTTGATTGATTAACTGGTCTGACTAGATTGGTAAGGAGACCAAAAATGTTATCAGTTGTACGCCGCGCAAACCTGTATCTGAATCTGTTTGGCTTTTCTAAAGTGCCTCTGATTTGGTTGTGCCATCCTAAGATCATTGCGATTGATAGTGAACATGTTGAAGTGCGCATTCCCCTGCGGAGAAGAACCAAAAACCATCTAAATAGCATGTACTTTGGTGCTTTAGCGGTTGGCGCTGATGTAGCTGGTGGTTTTCTTGCGATGAGCAAAGCGCAAGCAAAAGGCGAGGCGATCTCGTTGGCGTTTAAAGGGGTTAAAGCCGAGTTTTTAAAACGACCAGAAGCTGACGTGCATTTTGTTTGTCACGATGGTCATGTCATTGATGAAATGCTTGATCATACCTTGGCGACCGGAGAACGGGTAAATCGTGATGTTAAAATCATTGCGCTATGTCCAACCCTGCATGGTTCAGAGCCAATGGCTGAGTTTTCTTTGACGTTATCGATCAAAAAAGCAGCTCAACAAAAGAAGAAGGCTGCTTAATCGTTTTAATTCAGAGAACGATTTCTAATTGAGTTCGATTTTCTCGATAGATACGATTTTAGAACGGTTAAGTACGACTTTCCAGCGATAATAAACGGGCTCATCGGTGTGGTTGTCTTCTTTGACAATCACATTAAGCAGGTGACGCTTCTCTACCGATTCCTTCGTCACTTGACCTTCGTTTAGCCGGTAAACGCGGTTCGAACTTTTATCCATCAAACGGATGATAGGTCGTAAACTAATATTCAACGTTTCGCGAGTTTGCTCATAACCACTTAAAAATAGAGAAGTTGCCATCTCGGTTTTCTCGTGATAGTGCAGTATTTGCTCTTCTCGTTGAACGACACGTTTTTTACGTATAATTTGAATTTTATCCGGCAAGCTTGCAAGCGTTCGATAATCCAACCATTCTAATTTTTTCCCAACCACTTTTTTCGTCGTAGGATCCATGTACTTTTTACGCCACTTGGGTTTGCCTTTACGAATCCAGCGCCACATCGCATCGCGCAAATCATCTTTGAATATCTCGCGCAGAGCGTAAATAAAAGACAGTGCGATAATAAACGACGCAGAAATTTCCCCAAGGTAATCACGTGCTAAAATCACGGTCGATGTAACCACGACCATCACCAACCCTGTTGCAATTCCTTTGATTGCCCGTTTGATGTTGTTACCCATGGAAACGGTTTCTTCCCTAAGAATGATAGGGTGCTCTATTAAACGTCTTAACAAACGCATTTTGTTAGAGAGACGGGTAACGTCTTCGACAACTCTAGGTGAGTTGTACTTATTGAGTTTTCTGTGTGCCTGTTCTTTTTCACATAAGATAATTAAACGCTTTTTGATCGTGCTGTAATCGCCTTCGCGTGGAAGGTGAGCAACCAACGACAGAAATTTCTGTTCGGTATACCAAGACAGGTAATTATCGATATTAATGTAGTAACGCTTTAAGTTTTCTTCATAGGGGATAGAACGTCTTAAGCGTTTTAGTATTTCAAGCGTTAGCTCGATCACTTCATCTACTTCATCTTCTGTTACCGAGTTAACTTCTTGTTTATTCAAACTCGCGACGGCTTTATCTAACGCAATAACGTACTGATATGCGAATAAACTTAAACTCACGCGATATTGTTGATTTGATAATCGGCCACGTTTGGCCAGTCGGCTATGGACTAGCGGAAGAAGGATTTCGGTACTGTAATAAGATCGTTGCTGCGTAATAGAAGTGTAATAGAATTCGGACTCACTGATGATATCGGCGTTTAAACCAAGTTCACCAGGTAAAAAAAAGTAAATATCAAGGTCGACACTTTTGCTATTTGCGAGTGCGTGACTGATTTTTAACGTTATTGAGTCTTGTTTATCGACGGTGACCAAAGAAAGCTCCTGACTTTGCTAAAGCGTTCTTACCTCACTGTTTTATGGATAGGGTAAGAGAAATATTGCTAAGAGAGTGACTGGGGCAAATAGCTGAACGAGAACAGCATAACAGAGCGATTTGCTTTTCTCTCTGAATTTTTTGTTAGTTTAGGTATAATTCCACGTAAATTTTAAAAGAGACAAAATCAATGATTAAAATTGGTCAAATTAACAGCTTAGAAGTCATTAAAAAGGCTGATTTTGGCGTATTTCTGGATGGTGATGAATACGGCTCTGTCCTACTGCCCAACAAACATGTACCAGAAGGTACTGAAGTTGGTGACTACGTAGACGTATTTTTATACTTCGATTCAGAAAGTCAGCTTGCTGCGACCATTGACAAACCAATCGCCCAAGTTGGCGAATGGGGCCTGATGAAAATTGAGGGCGTGAACAGCACGGGTGCGTTTGTCAATTGGGGGATTAAAGAGAAAGATTTGTTGGTTCCTTTTAGTGAGCAACGAACTCGCTTTTCTGCAGGACAAACGATCTTAGTGTATGTCTATACCGATAAAGCATCTGGGCGCATTGTTGGTACAACAAAGTTCAATAAATGGTTGGACAAAACCCCAGCAAACTATGAGATAAACGAGCAAGTTGATTTGATTATCGCAGAGCGCAGTCAACTGGGTTATAAAGCCATTGTGAACGGAAAGCATTGGGGCATGATTTTCCCATCAGACGTTTTCGGTAAGCTTTACATTGGTAAAAAACTAAAAGGTTTCATTAAGCAAATTCGTGAAGATGGTAAAATTGACCTAGCACTACAAAAAGTAGGCGTAGCGAAAATGGACGATCTTTCAAGCAAGATTCTTGATTTACTTGAGAAGAAGGGCGGCTTTCTGCCATTAAACGATAAGTCGGCGCCTGAAGCGATATTTGAAGCATTTCGTACAAGTAAAGGAACTTACAAAAAGACGATTGGCACTTTGTACAAGCAAGGTAAAATCGTTATCGAAAAAGACGGTATTCGTCTCGCTCCATAGAAAATCAGAGTGCTGGAGCGCCTCTCGTTAGCTGGTGGTTTACCCAGTTACAACAGCAAAAAAAAAGCGGCCCAAACTCTTCCTTTTTTTGGGCCTAGGGGAAACGGCTCCGCAGAGCCTGCGCTAAACTTTCCAACCATGTGTTGGTTGGTGAATGTGTATATAGAGAGAAACGCCGTATCAAAGTACTCTTTTGATACACTCAGTTTAGTACAGCGTCTTCGGATAGCTAGTAAGCGCTGAGGTTTTCATGCCTCTGAACTAAAAAGCCATCGCAAATACGATGGCTTTTCATTTATTTATCGTTTTTCATTAAATTAAAATAAATTCTTATCTCGTACTAATTCGCGAGGAAGGCCATTTTTAATACGGGTACTGACCCATTTCCCAAGTCCAATAACAGCGCCTTGATAAGTGACGAGAACTTCACCTTTCCCTGTGTTTATTCCTTCAGGTATCGTTTGTGGGCGAACGTCACGGCCCATGTACCATTCGCGTGCTTCTTCAATGGTCAGTTCGATAGCGTTTTGCTCTGTACCAGTCGCTAAAGCGGTTGCGACCTGATGTTGCCAGCGATAGCCATTTTTATGGGTTTCAGCAATTTTAATTCCCATACGTGAGAAGCGCAGTTCGCCAATCATTGGCTCCAATGCATTAGGGAATAACCAGACATCTTTATCACGTAACCAAACTGAGCTGTCATTCGGTAGTTCAATACTCAATGCATTATAAAGCTGATGAGCAATGGCTTCGGATGTTTTCTTGGAGGCTTTGGCAAATGGGAATTTCCCCATGCGCTTTTTCACTTCTGGGGCTTCAACTGCGAAAAGTTTACGAATACGTGCGACAAAGAAGCCTTCACAATCGTAGACTTGAGGGAATACATGTAAAAAACCTTCCTCTGTTAGTGCTACGTTTGCGTTTTCAAACAAGTCTCTAAGGCTTTCAAACTCAACCGCGTCACCAAATGTCTCTTTGAGATGATGACACACTTGCTGGTTTTCTTCTGTACTCAGTGTACACGTTGAGTAGACCATTACGCCGCCCGGTTTTAAGGCGTGAAATGCGCTCTCGATAAGATCCTTTTGCGTATGTGCAATGTCAAAAACTGACTCTTGCGTCCAGTTTTTCATCGCATCTTCGTCTTTACGAATCGTGCCTTCACCAGAACATGGCGCATTGAGTAAAACGGCATCAAACTGTTCTGGAAGCCAACCGCCAAATACACGTCCATCAAAGTTACTTAAAGCCGAGTTACGCACACCACAGCGCTCAATATTGGCGTGCAGCACTTTGACACGACTCGCAGCATATTCGTTTGCAACTAATACACCTTCATTATTCATGAGCGCAGCAATTTGTGTTGTCTTTGATCCCGGTGCGGCGGCGGTGTCTAAAACCGCATTATACGATTCATCATTCATGAAGAGAGCGGATACAGGCATCATCGAGCTCGCTTCCTGAATGTAGAATAAGCCAGACATATGTTCAGCAGTATTACCTAAGGGAATAACCGACTCGTCAGCATCAATCCAAAAGCCGGCGTCACACCAAGGCACTGATGACAACTTCCATCCTTTATCTTCCGCTCGTTTGAGAAACGCTTCAACACTGATCTTAAGCGTGTTTACACGGATGCTTTTGCGCAGCGGTTTTTGACAGGAAACAACAAAGTCATCCATGTTGAGGTGAGTAGGAAGGATAGTTTGGATTTTTTCCAGAAATGCTTCTGGGATATAGACATTAGGATGCAAGGTGAAGCCTCGTATGCAAATTTGCCGCAAATGATATACGAAAGCAGGGCAGAAACGAATAAAAAAGAGCAGCGATGACTGCTCTTTGGAAGATGTTTAGCTGAAGTATTAAGGCTTTGGAATCGCCGTACGCCATTGTGTCCAACCTTCTTCTGCTCTTGGGTATAAAAAGAAAGATTGACCTGTTTCAGCGGCGGGTGGAATTTTGCTTTGTTCAGGTGTTGAGAACGCAATACCACCACGAACTAAGCTATCAATCGTTCCTGCTTTGATATTCGCGCCTGTAATACCGATAGACACATCAACGCCAGAAACATTCCAGAACACGCTGTTTTGGCGAACTAGGTAAGCATATTCAGGCTTGATCTTGATAGTGGTGACGATGCGGTCCGCAAATTCACCCAAATTTACCCCGGTGACTTGGCCAACGTCCATTTGACGATAAAGTATCGGAGTGCCGACTTGAACTGAGCCGCGCTGTTCACTTTGCAAAGTAAACATGGTGCCTTTTACATGGTCTGATCCTTTTTCCAGTGGGAAGGAAAATTTAGCTTGGCCTTTACCAGGTGCCACATTGATCGACTTCGAGACCAAAGCGCTAAGGTTTTTCACGCCACTAAGGCTAATCTCTGGTTCTGTCAGCCAAAAGCGAGAACCGCCTACCGCGATGTTGTCTACATATTCCGGAAGGATTCGCGCGGTGACTTCAACCATTTTGCGACGGAAGTTAGGCACAACCAGCGAGACTTCACCCACTTTCACGCCTTGGTATTTTATAGGTGTACCTTGCTCTACCTCTTGAGTTCCGTCGGTTTCGAGCGAGATTATTCGGCCAAATTTACGTGCTTCTTTCTGGTCTGGATAAACCTTCCACCGCGGGCCGATTTTATTTTCTACGCCCGGAACGGAATCAAAAGCAATGCCCCCTTCGACCAATGATTTCAAAGGATGAGCTTTAACACTTACGCCTGTGAGTGAAGCATCGATTTCAACGCCAGAACGATTCCAAAATACCGTTTGCGCGGTAAGAAGGTGGGTAAAGCGGTTGTCTATGGTTGCTTTGATCACTACGCCACCATCAACCAAATGGAAACTCGATACATTACCCACGGGCAGGTTACGGTAAAGCAGTGGACTGCCTTTAGAAATTGGCGGTAACTCAGAGGCAAATAGTGTTAACGATTTTGAGCCACTTTGATTGTATTGGGCAAGTGCTGCAAGGGATTCATTTTGGAATAATTGGTAGTTTTTTTGAATACTCTGTGAACCTTCACTCACAAAACTGATAGAGCCAGTAAGCAGTTGTTTGGCAGGAGGCACTGTTACGCTTAAGCCCGATTCGGTCAACTCGGCAGAAGCACTGCCTGTCACGTAGAAACGGTTATTCGATTTGATCAGGTGTTTGTATTCATGATCGACCAGTACATCCATAAATACATCACGTTGTGTTTTTTGGGGCTCATCGACCAAACCAACCTTGATAATTGAACCTACCACGATGCCCTTATAAAGCACATTGGCGCCGCTATCTAACCCAAACGAATTGTCGGATACGAGGCGAATCGCAATGGACTTTTCTTGTTGCTGATTGAACTCGTTTTTTCGAATAGCATTGAACTGGCGAGAGCGTTCGCCTTCCCCCGGAACGATCGTTAAAAAGTTTCCACGAACTAAATTCGCAATGTTTTCGACACCGGAGAGTGATACTTTCGCTTCTTCTAAAACAAAGCGAGTACCGGAGGTCAGCATGTCACTAAATGCCGGCTGAATCGCAGCAGATGCCAATATAGTTTGTCGGCCTTTAGTCAAGCTTAAGTCTGTAACTTGACCAATTTCGATACCTCGGTACATGATTGGCGCACCTTCACCGCTGATCTTACTATCGTCGGGCAGCGCTATTTTAACCGCGATACCTCGACCTGCCGTTTTTAAATCTTGGTATAGACGGAACTGAGTATTTTCTTCAACGGGTTCACCATCGTCAGGTGAGTCAACCGCGATCGCACCGCCGAGTAGGGCGCTCATACTCTCTAGTTGAACATCGACACCTTTAAATCCGATGCTTGCTCCAATCCCACTGACGTTCCAGAACCGACTGCGGTTATTAATGATGTGTCGATATTGCTCTTGAATGTTGGCCTGAATGCTGACTGATTTGGCATCTTCATCCAATTGGTAGCTATATACTTCGCCGATCGGAATTTTCTTGTAAACGATTTGAGACCCAACCGAAACGCCACCTAAATCCCGGCTTTTCAGCTTAATATTCAAACCTTGTGTGACACGTAAATCGGTAGGTGCAGAGTCAAGTGCATGAAAAGTCGTTTCGAAGTCTTGATCATCTCCAGGCTGGATCGAGATATAATTCCCCGACACGAGGGCATCTAGCCCAGAAACGCCCGTTAGACTTGCGGTTGGTTTTACTAACCAGAACCGAGTTTTATCGTTGAGTAGTTTTGTCGCTTCAGGGTAAATATCGGCATCAACATAAATACTGCCAAGATCTTCTGTGAGATTAATATCACGCACCATGCCCACTTCTAAGCCTTGATAGCGGATCGTTGTGCGTCCAACGACCAACCCCGCGGCATCAGAAAAGTATATTTGAACACGTTGCCCAGCATCGTGTATCGACTTAACCACAAGCCAACCGGCTAAAACCATCGTCAAAATTGGCAATAACCAAAGAGGAGATATACCTTTGCTCCGCTTTACATCCGGCACGTATGATGTTTGAGAATTGTTATGATCACTCATTCATTGACTCTTTTTCTGATTGTTTGTGGTCTTGGTCCCAGATAAGTCTAGGGTCAATACTTTCTGCTGCGAGCATAGTCAGCACAACCACCACTCCAAAAGCAACAGCGCCATACCCTGGTGTGAAATCGAGTATTTGACCGCGATCGACGAGGGTCATCATGATAGAAATAACAAACAAGTCCATCACCGACCATTTACCGATCCACTTTACCGCAAAATAAACCATCATTCGCTGTCTCTTAAACACCGAACGTTTGAATTGAATACACAGCATGATATAGGCAAGGCCAAGTATTTTGATAACTGGCACAATAATACTGGCGACAAAAATAATAATAGCAATGCCATACATGCCGCTTCTTGCTAAGGACGCTACGCCAGAAATAATGGTGTCTTCTAACTGCTGGCCATTAGTAATTAAAATTGAAATTGGGATTATGTTTGCTGGAAAAATCGCTATCGTGGCTGCGGCGAGGTACGCCCAAGTTTTCTGAATCGAGTTTGGCTTGCGATGGTATAACGCATGATGACAACGACGGCAGTTATCACCTTCAGGTTGGGATAAATGGCACTCGTGGCAATGCACATCCTTATGCTCAAACGTGTAAGTATTTTCCGGTTTCCATGCTTCCCAATAGCGACGCACACTGATTCGGGCAACTAACAGAACAGTAAAAACTTGCAGAAGAACCAAACCGATCAACCCAGGACCGACAAAAATATCCGAGTAATCTTGTAGCTTGAAACAAGAGATCGCGATGCTGACAAGAAAGACATCCAGCATCACCCATTGTTTAAGGTGTTGGATCAGCCACAGCGAAATTCTCAATCCTTTGAAACATCGAGTATGTAGTGATAAATGTGCGGTTACAACTGAGACACAAACGGTCAGTGGTGCTAACGAGCTACAAAACACGATCAATAATGAGAGAAGAACGAACCCTTCTTCCATCAGCGTGATCATGCCAGATGGCAGAGTCGCTGGGATCATCACGCCAAACAGCCTGATGCTAATAAAATTGAAAAAGTGAGAAGGAATAAACAGCAGAATACAGGTAACGGCAATGGCTAAATTACCCGAAAGACTAGGGCTGCCGCCGCGATATAACTGCGTCCCACAGCGTGGGCAGTAGGCATGTTTACTATTAGGTAAGTCGACAATATCGACAGGCAGTTCGCACCCTTGACACAAACGCACATGATTAGGTTGCATGGCGTGCTTAGACAGAGAGGTCATAACGACCTCTCTAGCTTGAACGATTTAAGCGTGGGACTGTATGCCCCCGTATAAGGTTTGATATAAGCCTTCTTGCTCAACTAACTCACCATGAGTTCCTGTTTGCGTTACTTTTCCATCTTCTAACACGTAGATCAAATCTGCTTGTTTTACAGCGGATAGACGGTGCGCAACGATTAATGTTGTTCTGCCACGTAAGAATTCCGTTAACGCTTTATGTAATGCAGCTTCAGTTGCAGTATCAAGCGCGGATGTTGCTTCATCTAAAATAACAAATTGAGGATTGCTCAGCACCATTCTTGCGATAGCAAGGCGTTGACGTTGGCCACCAGATAAACGAATCCCACTGCGACCAACTTGTGTATCCAAACCGTGGTTGAGTTGAGAAATAACATCATGAAGCTGAGCCACTTCGAGTGCTCGCCAAAGTGACATTTCATCAAAATCCGCTCCGAGCGTCAGATTATGCCTCAAGGTGTCGTTAAATAGTATAGGTTGCTGTAATACCACGGCAATTTTGTCGCGGATGACTTCAAAACCAATATCATCCGTTAACTCATCATTAAAGCGGATATTACCGGAGTTTTGACGGTAAACACCAATCAACAACTGAATCAAGGTTGACTTACCACTGCCACTTGCACCAACGAGAGCCACCTTCTTGCCGGCAGGGATATGCAAGGAGAGGTTATTCAGAATTTTATTTTCATTATTATAAGAAAAGTTCACGTTCTCTAATTTCACATCAACTTCTTGGTCTTCGCTGAAAGGATTCACTTTAGAGATGGGTCTGTGTTCTTCTTCAAGGACTAATAAATCGTTGATACGTTTTAATGCGGCTTTAGCGCTATACCAAGAAAATTGAATACCAAGCAATTCTTGAACAGGGGATAACATAAACCATAAGTAACCAAATACCGCAAAAATTTGCCCAATAGTGAGATCGCTGAACATAACCATCAGCATCGCGATTGCTCTAAATAGCTCAAACCCAATTAAAAAAAGTAGAAAAGACACTCTACCGGCCGCCTCGGATTGCCAAGCGTATTTGTCGGCATCGACACGAACTTGATCGGCGCTATTTTTAAGTTGCTGGAGAAATTCACGTTCTTTGTTTGCTGCACGTAGCTGATAGATACCATCTAGGGTTTCCACTAAGCGGTTTTGGAAAATCTCAAAAGAGTGGTTTTCTTTTCGCTTTAGATGCTTAACCATGCTACCGAGTTTACGTGAAAAATAAATCACCACAGGATTGACTAATAGAATAAACAGACCGAGTCGCCAATCGAGCCAAAGTAGCACAATTGCCGTGCCAATCACGGTCAGAAAACTGATAACGAATTTTGCTAACGTAGACCCAATAAATTTATCAATGGTTTCAATGTCAGTGATAAGGTGGGAGTTAATACCGCCACTGCCTTTAGTTTCGTATTGACGAATACTGATGCGACCCAGTTTGTCGATCATTTTACTGCGCATCTCGAACGTAATAGTCTTAGAAACGAGGGTAAATTGCCGACTTTGGAGGATATTTAATGCTTGACTGGCTGCACGCATCAATACGACCAAAAATAAGGTAAAGAAAATATAGCCTGTTGGGGTTTGCCATGCTTGAGGGAGAATGGCGTTCATCGCGGCTAAGCCTTTCGCTGGCTGATCCAATAAAACCTCATCGACCATTAAAGGCATGAGAAGGGGAATGGGAACACTAATCAAGGTTGCAAGAACGGCGACCAAGTTCGCTGCGATTAGCTTGGACTTGTGCTTTTTTACTTGTGTTATCAACCAAGAACGGTTAATAGTGTCATTTTTAAGAAGCATTGTAATTGAGAATAAGTCCTATTATAAAGTAGGCAGTATTTTAGCGCCATACCGTGAGAATGGAAGCTTTAATAGTAAGTAGGAAGTTAATATGAACATAGAACAATACCAAAGACTCACCAAACAAGCCGTTGCTCTTATTGAATCTGAGCCAGACTTTATTGCCAATTTAGCAAACCTAAGCTCATTGTTGTTCATGGAGCTAGAAGACATCAACTGGGCAGGTTTTTATCTGACGAAAGGTGATGAGCTTGTTCTTGGCCCATTCCAAGGTAATCCGGCGTGCGTACGCATTCCTATGGGGCAAGGTGTTTGTGGTACAGCAGCACAAACTAACTCTACACAAAGAGTATACGACGTTCATGAGTTTGAGGGTCATATTGCTTGTGATGCGGCCAGTAATTCGGAAATTGTGATCCCATTTTCTATCCATGGCGAAGTCGCTGGTGTACTTGATATAGATAGCCCAATTATCGGTCGATTTAATGAAACAGACGAGCAAGGTCTCACGCATTTTTTGGCTGAAGTAGAAAAGCTGCTTAATTCACACGCGAACGACATATAAATTAGCCCATGAGTGTGGTTTTTCCTTGGCATGTCACTATAATACGAGAATATTTTTCTTAATGCTTCGCGGAAATCCGCTCAAATCAGGACCCCTCATGACTGAAAAGTTAAAAAACAGCAAAGAAGTTATCGCATATATTGCTGAATGTTTCCCTAAGTGCTTTACTCTAGAAGGTGAAGCAAAACCTCTGAAAATTGGTATTTTTCAAGATCTTGCGGAACGTTTAAGTGAAGACGAAAAAGTAAGCAAAACACAGCTTCGTGCAGCGTTAAGACAGTACACTTCATCATGGCGTTACCTACACGGTGTAAAACCAGGTGCAGTACGTGTAGATCTAGATGGCAACCCTTGTGGTGAGCTAGAAGAAGAGCACGTAGAACACGCAAAGATAACGCTTGCAGAAAGCAAAGCGAAAGTTCAGGCTCGTCGTAAAGAGCAAGCACAGAAAGCTCGTGAAGAGGGTAAGGCGAAAGCAAAACCTGCGGCTAAGAAGCCTCAACAGCCTCGTCGTACGAACAAACCTAAAGAGACTAAGCCAGTCGAAACGCGTGCACTAAACGCTGATGAAATCACCGTTGGCAACACAGTAAACGTGAATATGGGCAAAGGAAACATGGCTGCGACCATTGTTGAGATCAATAAGGATGATGTACGTGTTCAACTTGCTAACGGCCTTCAAATGGTTGTAAAAGCGGAGCACTTGCGCGCATAAAGGAGATACTCCTACGCATGATACGCATGAATTGCCGTTCAAAAGTGACACTGATTGCTGCTAGCTTATTGTTAGCAGCATCAGCTCAGGCTCTTGAAGCCAAACTAAACAAAGATGACTTGCCGGTACTCGCGCCTGAAGTTCAGCACGAAACAGCCAGCAAACGAGTCACCTCGCGATTTACCCGATCTCATTATAAGCACTTCAGTCTAAATGACGATTTCTCCAAAGCGATTTTCGAACGTTATGTGGGACTGCTTGATTACAATAGAAATATTTTTATTCAAGCGGACATCGATTCATTTAAAGATAGGTCAATTGAACTCGATGACCAGCTAAAAGCTGGTGAGAACAAGATTGCATTTGATGTTTATAACCTTTCTATGCAAAAGCGTTTTGATCGCTTTGTCTATGCGCTCACTTTACTCGACGAAGAGATCAAGTTTGATACCGATGACGAGATTGAGTTAGATCGCTCAGAGGCTTCGTGGCCAAAAGACGAAGCAGAGCTCAACGAATTGTGGCGCAAACGCGTTAAATATGATGCGTTAAATCTAAAACTAACTGGTAAAGAATGGCCAGAAATTAAAGAAGTTTTAGAAAAGCGTTATAACAATGCGATGAAGCGAATCACTCAGACCAACAACGAAGATGCATTCCAGCTTTATATGAATGCCTTCGCACGACAAATCGATCCGCACACGAGTTATCTTTCTCCTCGTAATGCAGAACAATTTCAATCAGAGATGAATCTTTCCCTAGAGGGCATTGGTGCTGTTCTACAAATGACAGACGATTACACCGTTATTCGTTCGTTAGTCGTAGGAGGCCCTGCATCTAAAAGTAACCAGCTGGGTGAAGGGGATCGTATCATTGGCGTTGGACAAGATGGTGAAAAGATTGTCGACGTTATCGGATGGCGATTGGACGACGTCGTCCAGTTAATTAAAGGACCGAAAGGTACTAAAGTTAACTTACAAATCTTGCCTGAAGGGAATGAAGCTAAGAGTTACATTGTCACAATTGTTCGTGATAAAGTTCGTTTAGAAGATCGCGCGGTTAAATCTGAAATCATTGAAAAAGATGATAAAAAGATTGGCATTTTAGAAGTACCAAGTTTTTATGTTGGCCTATCGAAAGATACCGATAAACTGCTTGCGAAACTGAAGACCAAAAATGTGGATGGTGTGATTGTCGATTTACGTAATAATGGCGGCGGTGCACTAACCGAAGCTACGGCGCTAACGGGATTGTTCATCAAAGACGGGCCCGTTGTTCAAGTTCGTGATAGCTATGGTCGTATTAAGGTGAATGCCGATACTGATGGCCAAGTGAGTTACGACGGCCCACTGACCGTATTAATTAATCGTTACAGCGCATCTGCATCAGAAATTTTTGCGGCAGCACTGCAAGATTATAATCGCGCAATTATTCTTGGTGAAAACTCGTTCGGTAAAGGTACGGTTCAACAACACCGCTCACTGAATCACATTTACGATCTGTTCGATAAAGAGCTAGGTTATGTTCAGTACACGATTCAGAAGTTCTATCGTATTGATGGTGGAAGTACGCAAAATCGTGGTGTCGCACCAGATATTTCGTACCCAACGCCAATAGAGGCTTCAGAGACAGGTGAAAGCGTTGAAGACAATGCACTACCTTGGGATCAAATTGACAAAGCTAAGTATCAAACATTCTCAAGTCATGATGCATTAGTATCAAACCTGACGGAACTTCATAACAAGCGTATTACGGATGAAATGGAGTTTCGTTTCATCAATGAAGACATCGAAAAATATCGTAAAGACAAAGACAATAATATGTTGTCTCTAAACGAAAAAATTCGTAAAGATGAGTCGGATAAGGAAGAAGCACTTCGCTTAAAACGCATCAATGAACGTCAAGTCGCTTTAGGGAAGGAAGCATTCGAAACTTTGGATGATGTACCTAAAGACTATGCAGCGCCTGATGTTTATTTAGAGGAGTCTGTTGCTGTTATGGTTGATATGCTTAAAGCTCAAAATCAGTCATAACTACTGGCAATTCGTTATAAAAAAGAGCGGGTCATTAAGACTCGCTCTTTTTTTATGTCTTTTATTTTTGTTTTTATCCAATCTCAAGTGGGATATTTGCTTTTTTTGTACAAACAATTTAAGTGATCTATGTCAAAATTATCGCGAAAATAACGACTAATGCCTAAGCTAAAAGAAAACTAAGGATGCCGATATGAAATGGTTCTTTATTTTACTTAGCTTTTGTTGTTTTGCTGTGTTGAGTGGAGAAAACACAAAGGAAGATGAATTAAGTCACTTCGATACCCCGTTTCTCATCGGCGATTGGTATTTAATGAATCCAAACCCTAAAGAGTCGGCGGAAAACTTCCGTGCGATCAAGCTGACACTGGGTTCAGATTACACATTTTCCATCGATATACAGAAGAAAGACTACTCGGTTGATCACTGGCAAGGTCTTTACAATGTCAACGAAGATACGATTGTGCTTGGGTTGAATACGGATGAACCGCAGATTTATGCGTATCGGAACAATCACAATACACTCGATCTTAATGGGGTAACTTTTACTAAGGGATTGTCGAATACGCTTGCTGGTATTTGGTCAAGCTCTCATGTATCAGGCGACGGATTAATTGCGAATAATATTAATCATATGGATTTGATTCTCCAGCCTGACTTCGTATTTATGTTTAGAGTGTCTAACGAAGCAGGTGAAGAATCGGTAAAACAAGGTGTGTTTTATACGGAAGACGAATATCTAGTACTGTTGTATGAAAATGGAGAGCATGGAACGACATACCAACTCAACAAAAATAAATTAACGATTGAAGACTCGAACGGGGATATGTACGCGGTGCTGAACCGTGTGACACCTTAACAATAGTTAATCTATATAACATCAAGTCTAGTTGTTTAAATGTTGATCAGAAAACGGATCTAGAATACTAAAAGATCCGTTTTTTAAGCTAAAGACTTGTATTCTGGTACCACAATCCCTAAAAATGGCTTATATCGTAATACTAGCACTAAGTTTTTACCTAGTGGCTTGGTATTTTTGTTGTTCTAAATACAAGGATTTATGGACATGGCTCAAGCTCCTCAATCTAAATATCGTAAAGATTATCAAACGCCATCTCACTCAGTCACCGACATCGACCTCACGTTTGACCTCTATGATAACGACACAATCGTGACAGCAGTATCTAAGGTTGTTCAAAAAGGTGAATCAACAACATTAGAACTTGATGGTGAAGGGCTGGAGTTACGTTCGGTTAAAGTCAATGGCGAAGATTGGGCACATCATGAAGTGAAAGAAACCTCGCTCGTGCTTTTTGATCTTCCTGCAGAGTGTGAGGTTGAGATCATTACAAAGATTGATCCTGAAGCAAACACCGCACTAGAGGGGTTATACAAATCAGGTGGAGCATTCTGTACTCAGTGTGAAGCAGAAGGCTTCCGTCGTATTACTTACTACTTGGATCGCCCAGATGTTCTCGCTAAGTTCACTACCAAAGTGATCGCAAACAAAATGACTTATCCGTATTTGCTAAGTAACGGTAACCGTATTGCAGAAGGTGATGCTGAGAATGGTCGTCATTGGGTGCAGTGGCAAGATCCTCATCCGAAACCAGCATATCTTTTTGCACTTGTTGCGGGTGACTTTGATGTCTTACGTGATAAATACACGACGATATCGGGTCGCAATGTCGATCTGGAAATCTTTGTTGATAAAGGTAACTTAGATCGTGCGGGTCATGCGATGACTTCTTTGATCAATTCAATGAAATGGGATGAAGAGCGATTCGATCTTGAGTACGATCTTGATATCTATATGATCGTTGCCGTTGATTTCTTCAACATGGGCGCAATGGAGAACAAAGGGCTAAATATTTTCAACTCTAAGTATGTTCTTGCCAATGATCAAACCGCGACAGACCGTGATTATCTGGGTATTGAGGCCGTGATTGGACATGAATACTTCCACAACTGGACGGGTAACCGAGTAACATGTCGTGATTGGTTCCAACTAAGCCTAAAAGAAGGTTTAACGGTTTTTCGTGACCAAGAGTTTTCATCGGATTTAGGCTCTCGCGCCGTAAATCGTATTGATAACGTACGCATTATACGTGGACCTCAGTTTGCTGAAGATTCAAGCCCGATGTCGCACCCAATTCGCCCTGAAAAAGTAATTGAAATGAACAACTTTTACACTTTAACAGTGTATGAGAAAGGTAGTGAAGTGATCCGTATGTGCCACACGTTACTGGGTGAAGAAGGTTTCCAAAAAGGGATGAAGCTTTACTTTGAACGTCACGATGGAACGGCGGCCACCTGTGAAGACTTTGTATGTGCAATGGAAGACGCCACTGGTGTCGATCTACAACAGTTCCGTCTCTGGTATAGCCAATCAGGTACGCCAACCCTGCGTGTAAATAGCGAATACAATGCCGATGCAAAAACGTATGCGCTAAAGGTAGAGCAATTTACTGAACCGACATACGATCAAGCAGAAAAACAGGCGCTACATATTCCATTTGATATCGAGCTCTATGATTCGAAAGGCCAAGCTATTCCTCTGATGATCAACGGTGAAACCATTCACAATGTTCTAGATATTAAGCAAGACAAACAGACGTTTGTATTCGAAAACGTAGAAGAAAAACCAATCCCATCTTTGCTACGTGAATTTTCTGCTCCCGTTAAATTAGAATACGATTACAAAGATAGTGAGTTAATCTTTTTGATGAAGCATGCAACAAACGATTTTGCTCGTTGGGATGCAAGCCAAATGCTATTGGCGAAGTACATTCGCCAAAACGTACGCCGTATTCAAGCGGGTGGGGAGATTAAGCTTTCTGAAGAGTTGGTTGATGCGTTCCGTGGTGTGATTCTCGATGAAAAACTGGAGCCAGCTTTTATTGCTCAAGTCCTATCGCTTCCGTCGATCAATGAAATCACCGGTTGGTACCAACAGGTTGATATCGATGCTGTCGATAAAGTATTAAACAGCATTACCCTGTCACTTTCTTGTGAGTTGGAAGATGAGCTAAGTGCTACTTACCATACACTTAAGCAAGCGGATTATACCATTGACCATGCAGCTATTGGGAAGCGCGCGTTACGCAATCAATGCTTGCAGTACTTAGCGCATACTGAGAAAGGCAATCAGTTAGTGAAAGCACAATATCAATCTGCGAACAACATGACTGATACGATTGCAGCGATGAGTGCAGCGAACACGGCTCAGCTTGAATGCCGCGAAGCATTGATGGCGGATTACAGCGACAAATGGAAACACGATGGTTTGGTCATGGATAAATGGTTTGCACTGCAAGGTAGTAACCCAGCAAACAATGCGCTTGAGAAAGTGAAAGCGACCATGAGTCACGATGCATTCAGCTTAAAGAACCCAAACCGCATACGCAGTTTGATTGGATCTTTTCTAAATGCTAATCCAGTTCGCTTCCATGACAAGTCTGGTTCAGGTTATCAATTTGCCGGAGAAATTCTTTGTCATTTAAATGATTCCAACCCACAAGTAGCATCTCGTATGATTGATCCATTGCTTAAGTTCCGTAAGTACGATGAAAAGCGACAAGCTTTGATTCAAGAGGAACTTGAAAAACTCAAAAGTATGGATAACCTCGCTAAAGACTTATTTGAAAAATTGACTAAAGCACTAGACGAATAATCAACTAAACAATAGGGTGGTCATCACGAGCACCCTAATTTACTTTCTACTTAATTTTCTCATGACCCATTACTACTTTACCCTCAACATCTCCTATCAAGCTTTTTTATCTCATTACTCTGGTGTTGCAAGTGTTGTTCAAGTCATAACACATAATGGTTTACGCCTGCAGTTGCCCGCAGCTAAATTTAGACCATTTCTTAATCAACTCGGCATCAGAGGCCAGTTTAGACTAACAATTGACCAAAATAATAAGTTTCTAAAGTTAGAAACTCTGTGATGCCTCGTTTTTGTAGAGAGTTAATTAGGAATCTTAGTCACAGAATCAAAGATTGCACCTCTTATCAGTACGATTAGTTGTTAAACATTTGTAATTATGCTTTTACAATGGGTATATGCATTACCTATGCTTAGTTTTTAGGGTAACGACCCAGCGACTAAGTCCCTACAAAACAACAATTCTAATGTGGAGTGTGAATATGACCGCGCGTGAAAATGTAGTGCCGGTTTTGCTTGAAAAGGTTTACCAGCTGATTCATGACAAACTCGAACTACCTCACCAAACGCTTGTAACTAAACTTGCTCAACACTTATTCAGTAACATTGCTGATAATGACTTGATTCATCGAAATGAATCTGATCTTTATGGAGCCGTTGTCAGTCTTTGGCATCATATTAACGAAAAAAAACCTGAAGACATTTCGGTGCGAGTATTTAACCCGGCCGTTAGTCGACATGGCTGGCAATCCACCCACACAATTGTAGAAATCGTTGTTCCAGATAGTCCATTTTTAGTCGACTCAGTCAAAATGGCGCTCACACGCTTGGATCTTGTTTGCCACTTAATGCTAAACAATCCTACTCAGTTACAGCGTGATAAAAAAGGTCAAGTCACGGATATAAACGGTGAGGGGGGCGTACTTCAGTCACTATTCCACATTGAAGTAGACCGTCTTACCAGCAAAGAAAAAATGCAGGCGCTTAAAGAAGAGCTGCTAACAATCTTATCTGATACTCGTTTAGTGGTTGATGATTGGAAGCAAATGGTCGATAAACTCAAATTCGTTACCGACGATCTGGAAAAGAATAAAGATCGCGTTTCGATCCAAATGGATCGTATGGATGAAACCATCGCGTTTCTTCGTTGGCTTGAGAATCACAACTTCACCTTTATGGGTTATAAAGACTATGACTTAGCAGAGGTTAATGGCGAAACAGAATTGGTACCTGCAAAAGAAAAGGGGCTCGGTTTATTTGCTGATGACAAGCGTGTACGCAGCATTAAATTATCCGATCTATCCGATTCAGCAAGATTAGAAGCGAAAAAACCATACGCTTTAATTATCACAAAAGGTAACAAAGCATCTCGTATCCATCGTCCTGCTTATACCGATTACATCGGCATTAAGAAGTTTGATAAAAATGGTAAAGTCATCGGTGAGCACCGCTTTACCGGGCTTTACACTTCTGCAGTTTACAACCAAGCCGTGCAAAGCATTCCTCTGATCCGAGAGAAAGTGCATCGAATCTTAGAGGCAAGTGGATACCGCCACGGGTCATACTCATATAAAGCACTTCACAATATTCTAGAAAATTACCCTCGCGATGAATTGCTCCAAGCGAATGAAGAAGAGTTGCTGGAAGTTGGTATGGGTGTAGTGCAAATGCAAGATCGTGACTTGCTGCGTTTGTTCGTTCGTAAAGACCCGTTTGGTCGTTTCTTCAGCTGCATGGTTTATGTCACGAAAGATCGCTACAACACGGAATTACGTCGTCAAACTCAACGCATTCTTAAGCAGTACTTTGGCTGTGAACAAGAGGTTGAATTTACAACGTTCTTCTCTGAAAGCCCATTAGCGAGAACGCATTACATTGTTCGTGTAGACAATAACAATATTGACGTAGACGTAAAAAAAATCGAGCGAAATCTAATGGAAGTTTCTACCTCTTGGGATGACAGACTTGAAGAGTCCATCATCGCTAACTTTGGTGAAAGTAAAGGTCTGCCTCTTTCAAAAGAGTACATGAGGGCTTTCCCTCGTTCATACAAAGAAGACATGATGCCGGGTTCTGCGGTCGCTGATATTGAACGCTTAGAAGCACTCAGTGACGACAATAAATTAGGCATGTTGTTTTACCGTTCTCAAGAAGAGGGCGCTGATTCCAAAGCTGTTCGTTTAAAACTCTATCATCGTGACGAGCCAATCCACCTTTCTGACGTGATGCCAATGTTAGAAAACTTGGGATTGCGAGTGATCGGTGAATCACCTTACGAGATCGAGAAAAATAATGGACAGACGTCCTGGATCCTTGATTTCTCCATGCTACATAAGAGCGAAAGAACCGTTGATCTTCGTGAAGCTCGCGACCGTTTCCAACAAGCGTTCGCTGCTATTTGGGCTGGTAATCTTGAAAGCGATGGCTTCAACCGGTTGCTTCTAGGTGCTTCACTTTCTGGACGTGAGATTTCTATTCTTCGCGCTTATGCACGTTACATGCGCCAAGTAGGCTTCCCATTCAGTCAACAATATATCGAAGATACACTAACTCATTATCCAGATTTGGCTACTGGGCTAGTAAAGCTGTTCGCTAAACGATTCGATCCAAGACACAAAGGCAGCGAAAAAGGACAAAATGATCTTATCAAGAAATTAACGGGACAGTTGGATCGCGTGGAAAGCCTTGATGATGATCGTATCATTCGTCGCTATATCGATATGATCATGGCGACGCTGCGTACCAACTATTATCAAGTGGACGAAGATAAGCAGCCTAAGCCTTGGTTATCTTTGAAGATGAAGCCAAGCGAGATCCCAGAAATTCCGCAACCAGTACCAGCTTTCGAAATATTCGTTTACGCACCAGATATAGAAGGTGTTCACCTTCGTGGCGGTAAGGTTGCACGCGGAGGATTGCGTTGGTCGGATCGTCAAGAAGACTTCCGTACCGAAGTTCTTGGTCTCGTTAAGGCGCAACAAGTTAAAAATACAGTTATTGTTCCGGTTGGGGCGAAAGGTGGTTTTGTTTGTAAACGTCAGCCATCGCTAACAAGCCGCGATGAAATTTTTGCGGAAGGTCAACGCTGTTATAAGCGCTTTATTCGAGCGTTGCTTGATGTGTCAGATAACATCATTGAAGGCGAGGTGATTCCTCCACAGAACGTCATCCGTCACGATGAAGATGACCCGTACTTGGTTGTTGCTGCCGACAAAGGCACCGCAACATTCTCAGATTTAGCGAACTCAGTATCTGCTGAATATAACTTCTGGTTAGGTGATGCCTTTGCTTCTGGCGGCTCTAACGGTTATGACCATAAAGCGATGGGAATTACCGCGAAGGGAGCTTGGGAATCAGTAAAACGCCATTTCCGTGAAATGGGCATTAATTGTCAAACTACGGACTTCACTGCGATTGGAGTTGGTGACATGGCGGGTGATGTGTTTGGTAACGGTATGCTGCTATCGAAGCATATTCGTTTGCAAGTTGCGTTTAATCACATGCACATCTTTATTGATCCAAACCCAGACTCTGCCACCAGCTGGGAAGAACGTAATCGATTATTTAATCTACCAAGATCAAGTTGGGAGGATTACAACAAGGAGTTGATCTCCCAAGGTGGTGGAATTTTCTCACGCCGTGCAAAATCGATCCAATTGACACCGGAAATTCAGAAAATGTTAGGTACTAAGAAAGCCTCTTTAGCTCCTAATGATCTGATTCAAATGATCCTTAAAATGAAAGTGGATCTGTTGTGGAATGGTGGTATTGGTACGTATGTTAAAGCGTCGACTGAAACACATACCGATGTCGGTGACCGTGCTAATGATTTACTACGTATTAATGGCCGTGACTTAAGAGCAAAAGTGATTGGTGAAGGTGGTAATCTAGGTATGACCCAACGTGGCCGTATCGAATATGCATTGAATGGTGGCCGAGTCAACACGGATTTCGTTGATAACGTAGGTGGCGTTGATTGCTCGGATAACGAAGTTAACATCAAGATCTTTCTCAATGGATTGGTCGCAAATGGTGATCTCACCATGAAACAACGCAACCAAATCCTCGAATCGATGGAAGATGAAGTTGGTGAAATTGTATTAGATGATGCGTACCGTCAGTCAGAATCGATTTCTGTGACGGAACAGCAAGGCGTCGGCATTGTTAAGGAACAAATCCGATTCATCCATACTATGGAGAAAGCAGGATACTTAGACCGTGCATTGGAGTACATTCCTGACGACGAAACCCTGATCGAACGTGAAAAACAAGGCTTAGGACTTACGCGTCCTGAACTGTCAGTTTTGGTTGCTTATGGAAAAATGGTACTGAAACAACAATTAGCGACGGATGAAATCGCCAATGATGAATTCCATGCTAAACAGCTAGTTGAGTACTTCCCAAGTGCGTTACGTTGTAACTATAAAAGTCAGATGGTAAACCATCCACTGAAAGCAGAAATTATCGCGACAGCCTTAGCAAATCAAATGGTTAACGAAATGGGCTGTAACTTTGTCACTCGCTTGCAAGAAGAAACAGGGGCAAGCATAGTAGACATTGCAAATGCCTACAGTGCTGCGCGTGAAATCTTCGATTTATCAGACATTCTTAAGCAAACAAGAGAGCTTGATAATATCGCAACGGCACAAGCTCAATACGAAATTATGTATTATGTTCGTCGTGCGCTACGCCGTATTGCTCGTTGGCTACTTCGTAACCGCAGCAGTAAGTATACCGTGGGCGAGTTGATTGCTATTTATAAACAAGATGTCAATATTATCACCGAAGCACTAGATACCATGCTGGTTGAATCGGAAGTTGAAGAGCACAACGAACTCGCTCAGGTTTGGATAGAAGAGGGGTAGAAGAGAAACTTGCACACCAAGTTGCTCGTTTATCTAGCCTACAATCCGCATTGGATATTTCTTCTGTTGCGAGTGAAACAGGAAAAACCGTTGAGCAAGCATCAAGACTGTATTTCAATTTAGGAGACCGTCTATCGTTGCATTGGTTCTTGAAGCAAATTAATAGCCAAGCCGTTGATAACAATTGGCAAGCATTAGCAAGAGCGGCATTTCGTGAAGATTTGGATTGGCAACAACGTCAACTTACTGCACAAGTTATAACGTGTGGATGTGCCACCGATGACTTAGATGTCATCAAAGCACTGGATGATTGGATGATAACCAATAAGCAATCTTTACAACGTTGGGAAAGTATCCTAAATGAGTTTAAAGTAGGCTCAGTACATGAATTTGCCAAATTCTCGGTAGCACTTCGTGAGCTGGTGCTTCTAAACTTGAACTGTTCTTCGAAAGAATAGGTGAGTTAAACTTCCGATAAAAGCCCCGTAATAACGGGGCTTTTTATTCTCTATCGTTATTATAGATGACTTGCCACTATAAGGTTACACCGTAACTCAAGTTGAATTTTAAAGACATTGAAATCGATTACTTCCGAGTATTTACTATATACTTGGCGGTTGATATTTCATGGTAATTGATTGTTTTTAAATAAAAAGTATAAAAAATATATTGGATTTTTCTTAATACATTCATTTTCATTGAATTACGATGGAAAACAGTAAATAATATTGCCCCGTTTATACGGAGCTTTTTTTCTCTCGGAGGCACAATGCTTTACCGTTTAGCCAGAACTGGCTTTTTCCAACTTGATGCCGAAAAGGCACATGATCTTGCAATCAAGAACTTCCAACGCTTTAACGGCACACCACTCGATCTTCTCTATCGTCAGCAATTACCAATTCGTCCAGTTGAATGCATGGGATTAACATTCCGCAATCCTGTAGGCCTTGCCGCAGGTTTAGACAAAAACGGCGAATGTATCGAAGCATTTGATGCTATGGGTTTTGGTTTCGTTGAAGTCGGTACCGTAACGCCTCGTCCTCAACCTGGTAATGATAAACCACGCTTGTTCCGTTTAGTTGAAGCTGAGGGCATCATCAATCGTATGGGATTTAATAACCTCGGCGTTGATCACTTGATTGAAAATGTAAAAAAAGCCAAGTTCGATTGCGTTCTCGGAATTAATATCGGAAAGAATAAAGACACGCCGATAGAGAAAGGGACAGAAGACTACTTGATTTGTATGGAAAAAGTGTATGAGTACGCTGGCTATATCGCGGTAAATATCTCGTCGCCAAATACTCCAGGATTGCGTTCACTTCAATACGGTGAAGCACTTGATGCTCTTCTTTCTGAGTTAAAAGCTAAGCAAGCGGAACTTGCTGAAAAGCACGATAAATACGTTCCGCTTGCGCTAAAAATTGCGCCAGATTTGAGCGATGATGAAATCAACCAGATTTGCGACTCTTTACTAAAGAACAACATTGATGGTGTGATAGCGACCAACACAACACTTGATCGTACGATGGTAGAAGGCATGAAGCACGCTAACGAAGCTGGCGGTTTAAGTGGCAGACCTGTGCAATCTCGCTCGACTGAGGTAGTTCGTAAACTTCATCAAACACTAGAAGATAAACTGCCGATCATCGGTGTAGGCGGTGTGGACTCTTACATTGCCGCAAAAGAAAAAATGATGGCGGGCGCGCAGCTAGTCCAAGTTTACACAGGATTCATTTATCACGGCCCTGGCCTTGTACGCGATATTGTTAAGAATCTCTAGTATTACTTAAAAATTGCTGAAAAATCAGCACGTATTACATAAAAAAGAGGAACTTGTTTCCTCTTTTTTTTTGTCCGTTGGTTTGTAAAATCAAAAATAACGAGTAGGTAATTAAGCGTCTTACCTCTTAACCACTGATTTTACTAATCAAGAGAGAACGGAATAATGCTTAAACCCAGCGACAAATGGAATTGGTATTATGATGAGCAGAAAGCTTTCTTAATGCTGGATCTAGGGGAGGAAATGATTTTCCAAACCAATTTATCCCGAAAATTGTTGGTCAACTGCGCCTTCTCTAAAAATGAATTTACCGTTGATGACGCTAGTGCTTTCCAAACGTTCAATGAACGCATCCGTTGTCTCGATATCAATGAATACCGCCAAGCTGAATTAACACTGTATTGCGTCGCAGCTCAGCGTTTTCACAAGCCTGTACAACCTAAAAGTTGGTTTTTCGATGCCCAGTCAACTGGCTATGAGCCGGAAGAAGGGGGCATGGTATTTCTCACTAATCAATACTCTGAAGGTATATTTATCGTTTTAGAGCCCGGTGAAACATCAAGTTTGTGTGCTTATGCGGGTCAGAACGAGTTTGTTCTCGATGGCAGCAAAGTACTTCAGTTCGGCCAACCAATTAAAGTGATGCATGACCGTATGGCTTGCGCAAGCCATTTATTAGCGCTCACACCGATGGCAATGGTTGGCTAAATCAGTTTTATTTTTCTTTGTTTCGTTCCTATGTCTTCCTTAATCGACCGTATCGGTCGATTTTTTTTGTCTCTTTCTTTACTCCTCTAAGCCTAATTGCTCATACAATTGTGTTTTTTCTAAACATGTAAATATGAAGCTGGTCACTTTTATCTCACTTTTTTCATCTTAATAATTCCTAGGATTAGTCAACGCGACACTTATATTTTCGTCATTTATTCCTCTATATTGAGGAAATGTAAGTAAATTTCACCCACTCAATACTCTTGGTATAGTCCAAGAGTATTGAGAATAAGTATTCACTTCGCTTGCGCCCCTTGAACGTCGTTGATTGTGCAAAAGTGGTGAGAATCAAAAATGTTGAAACTTTCAGATTATAAAACTGGTGAGGGTTTGTTCTAACAGATAGGAAAATGCCTTTAAAAACGAGGCATTGATCCTAAAGTCAGGTATAATTGAAGCCATTTTTATCAGCGAAAGAACACTATGAATCAATATCTCGCGGTAACTTCAAATGGCATGGAAAACTTGCTTGTTGAAGAACTGACTAAACTAGGCATCGAAAATGCGAAACCAGTACAGGCAGGCGTAAAATTTAAAGCGACAAACGAACAAGTTTACCGCTGTTGTTTGTGGAGCCGTTTAGCGTCTCGATTTGTACGTGTTTTATCTGAGTTCACATGTAACAACGACATGGACTTGTATCTATCCACATCCGCGATTAATTGGGTTAATCAATTTCATAGCTCAAAACGCTTTGTTGTGGACTTTAATGGTACAAACCATGAAATTAGAAACAGTCAATACGGGGCGATGAAAGTCAAAGATGGCATCGTAGACTGTTTTGAAAACAAAGGACTACCGCGTCCTAATATCAGTAAAGAAAGCCCCGACGTTAGAGTTCATGTCCGTTTACATAAAGACAAAGCGCTACTTGGTGTAGACATGGTAGGAAGTGGGCTCCACCAACGTGGTTACCGCCCAGAATCCGGTCGAGCACCACTTCGTGAAACGCTTGCCTCTGCGATTATCATGCGCTGTGGTTGGGATGGTCACCAGCCATTACTCGACCCAATGTGCGGCTCGGGTACGCTGCTTATCGAAGCGGCCATGATGGCTGCGAATATGGCGCCTGGCGTTAAGCGTAAACAGTGGGGCTTTGAGGTGTTAGAGGATTTCGAGCCAGAAACGTGGGCTGAGATTAAATCGGAAGCGAGTGTGCAGGCTCGACGCGGCGTCAAAAAAGTTGACGCTAAATTTTATGGCTTTGATAACGATCCTAGAGTTCTTAAAGTCGCACAGGAAAACGCACGCAGAGCGGGTGTTGAAGAGCTGATAGAGTTTGCTCAAGGCGATGCTGCGACCATTACTCGACCAACAGGTTTCGAAAATGGGGTTATCGTTTCGAACCCACCTTATGGTGAACGTTTGGGTACCGAGCCGGGCCTCATAGCATTGTATACTGCATTTGGTGGACAGCTTAAATCTGAGTTCGGTGGCTGCAAAGCCTCGATTTTCTCTAGTTCCGATGAACTACTTAGCTGTTTACGTATGCGCGCTGAGAAACAATTTAAGTTAAATAATGGTGCGTTACCGTGTCACCAAAAAAACTACACAATTGCAGCTCGTAGTATTGAAGAAATCAAAGGAACTGATAATAAGCAAGTTCAAATCGCTCCCGATTTTTCAAACCGTCTTAAAAAGAACATCGGTAAGATTGGTAAATGGGCTCGTAAAGAGAAGCTAGACTGTTACCGAATCTACGATGCAGACTTACCAGAATACAACGTTGCAATTGACGTTTATGGTGATCACATCGTGATTCAAGAGTATGCAGCACCGAAAGATATTCCCGAAGAGAAAGCTAAGCGCCGTTTAACCGATATTATTCGCGCGACTATTCAAGTTACTGGTGTAGAAGCAAACAAAGTCGTACTCAAAGTTCGCGAAAAACAAAAAGGGCGTAGTCAGTACCAAAAATTGGGACAGGTTTCAGAGACATTAGAAGTTCATGAGTATGGTGTGAAGCTGATCGTAAACCTTCATGACTACCTTGATACAGGCCTTTTTCTCGATCATAAAATCACCCGTCGTCGACTTGGTGAAATGGCTCAAGGCAAAGACTTCTTAAACTTGTTTGCTTATACCGGCAGTGCGACAGTCCACGCCGCCGTGGGTGGAGCACGCTCAACAACGACGGTAGATATGTCTAATACCTACCTCAATTGGGCAAAAGACAACATGCAACTTAATGGCTGTGTGGGTCGACAACACCATTATGAACAAGCAGACTGTTTACAATGGTTAGAAGGTGCAAAAGGCGAGTATGACCTTATCTTTATCGACCCGCCTACATTTTCTAACTCAAAACGCATGGAAACATCTTTTGACGTTCAGCGTGACCATATTAAATTAATGACGAATCTAAAACGCCTTTTAAGACAAGGTGGCACGATTGTTTTCTCAAATAACAAACGTCACTTTAAGATGGATGAAGCAGCCCTAGCCGAACTTGGCTTAAAAGCTCAGAATATTTCATCTCAAACGTTGCCATTAGATTTTGCGCGAAATAAGCACATCCACAATTGTTGGTTGGTAACTCACGCAGATTAATAGGTAAAGATAAGGACATTAAAAGTGCTGATATTGTATAGCACAGAGGGATGCCATCTTTGTGAGATGGCATTTACTTTAGTGGAAAAGGCGGGGTTAGGAGAACAAACGGATATTATTGACATTGCGTTTGATGATGATCTATTTTCTCGTTACGGCGTCACGATTCCTGTATTAAAATATCAAGATTCTGAGTTGAACTGGCCGTTCGACTTAGAACAACTTACAAACTGGTTGGAAAATAATGGCATTACTTACCATTCATAATGCACAACTTGCGTTCGGAGATCATCCGTTACTCGACCACGCAGAGTTTGCCTTGCAAGAAAACGAACGAGTCTGTCTAGTCGGCCGAAACGGCGCTGGTAAGTCAACATTAATGAAAGTGCTGGCTGGTGAGATACTTTTAGACGACGGTAAAATTCAGGTCACTCAAGATGTTGTGGTTTCTCGACTGGAACAAGACCCGCCCCTTAATCAAGAAGGCACTGTTTACGAATATGTTTCTGGCGGCTTAACTGAGGTAGGCGAGCAACTTAAGATCTATCACGATCTTTTGGATCTTGTTGCTCAAGATCCAAGTGAGAAAAACATTAACCGTTTAGCGAAGACTCAAGAGCTGCTTGACCATTCTAATGCTTGGCGTTTTGAAGACCGAGTTAAAAATGTACTCGGAGCATTGCAGTTAAGTCCAGAGACCAAATTGAGTGACTTATCCGGTGGCTGGCAGCGTAAAGCCGCCTTGGCGCGTGCTCTTGTTTGTGACCCGGATGTATTGCTTCTGGATGAACCGACGAACCATCTAGACGTTACAACAATCGAATGGTTAGAAAATTTCCTAAAAGATTTTAAAGGTTCAATCATTTTCATCTCTCACGATCGCGCGTTCATCAAATCGATGGCGACACGCATTGTCGATTTAGATCGCGGTCAACTCGCCTCTTTTCCTGGTGATTACGACAATTACTTGATTGAAAAAGAAGAGATGCTTCGAGTCGAAGAAATGCAAAATGCAGAATTTGATAAGAAGTTGGCGCAAGAAGAGGTTTGGATCCGTCAAGGTATTAAAGCTCGTCGTACTCGAAATGAAGGGCGTGTTCGTGCATTGAAAAAACTTCGCGAAGAGCGTTCGAGTCGTCGTGATGTGCAGGGGAAAGTTAATCTAAATATTGATGATGGCTCACGGTCAGGGAAAATTGTTTTTGAAGCTGAAAATATTTCTTTTGCTTACGAAGGCAAAACCATCGTTGACAACTTTAGCTTTAATATCATGCGTGGCGATCGTATCGCACTTGTCGGCCCAAATGGTTGTGGTAAAAGTACAGTACTTAAATTGCTATTAGGTCAGCTAGAACCTCAATCTGGTCGTCTGCATTGCGGTACTAAACTCGACGTCGCGTATTTTGACCAATATCGAGAAATCTTGGATCCAGAAAAAACGGTGCTTGATAACTTGGCTGATGGTAAACAAGAAGTGATGGTTGGCGGGCGTCAACGTCATGCGCTAAGTTACCTTCAGGATTTCTTATTCGCCCCCAAACGCGCAAGAACACCGGTTAAAGCGCTGTCTGGCGGTGAAAAAAACCGTTTGTTGTTGGCTCGTATCTTATTGAAGCCAAACAACTTACTTATTCTAGACGAACCAACCAACGATTTGGATATCGAAACGTTGGAACTTTTAGAAGAAATGCTTGCCAACTATCATGGTACGTTATTGCTAGTAAGCCACGACCGAGAATTTGTTGATAATACGGTGACTACAAGCTGGATCTTCGAGGGCAACGGAATAATTGAAGAGTTTGTCGGCGGTTATCACGATGCAAGACAACAGCGCGAGCAAGCGAGAGCTGTTCGTCAATCGGTTGAAAAAACAACGAAAAATGAGAAAGTGGTTGAGGAAACTCCCAAAACAGCCCAACCTAAGAACAACACAAAGAAGTTATCATATAAGCTGCAAAGAGAATTAGAAGCTCTACCAGCTAAACTTGAACAATTAGAGTCGGATATTGAGAGCCTACAGGAGCAAGTGAACAACCCAGAGTTCTTCGCAAAACCTGTAGAACAGACTCAACCGGTATTGGAACAACTTGCTGCGCTAGAGCAGGAGTTGGAAATCGCATTCGAGAGATGGGAAGAACTCGAAGCAACGCAACAGGATAGTTAATATTTCAATGAATTGTAGTAATAAATTCAAATTGACCGCCATTGCGATAATGGTTGGCACCACAATGAATGCACATGCGGCATTGTATCAAGTTGTTGAGGTTTTACCTCAGGATCATGGCTCAAACGGTGACTACCAAACGGCTTACGGCGTTGCAATTCAGCAAGGTGATGCGGGTACAGATCCTTCAACAGGTTCACCTTTCACTTTAGGCTGCTTTGATGCTGCAGCGAACTGTACACCAGAGCAATTTAAACTAGCGCTTGAGACTCGTACAACGCCGATATCGGCAACGCAAGCAGTCGATGGTAACAGCTACCGTGAAGAAATCCCGTTTGCCATGGACGCGGGCTTTTATAACATAGAAGAGTTTGACGATTTTGAAAGTTATTGCTTCAACCAACTTGGTTACTCCACTTGTGAATCTTGGGCTGCAGTAAACTGGGCGCCTTGGAACAAAGAGCTAAATAAAGATTTCACTTCTAACGCATTAGCTTTTGTAGAAGGCAATGCTGACGCCTACACGAATGAATATAACAATGTTATTAATCATCTAACAGAAAGCGGCGCAGCGATTGGTAATCAAAGCGTTGTTAGCACATCAGACTCATCAACACTGGAAACACGAAATAGAGTTGTTTCGCCTATTAAGCCAAATATTCTCAGCCAAGCAAGTGTTGTACAAAGCCACGCGTGGAATACAGACGGTACCTTTACAGTAGGTAGTGTTTCCAGAACAGCAAGCAATACAAATGGCTCGCATCACACCTCAAAAGCTGCAATTTGGGATGCAAGTGGAAATGTCAGTGAAATAGCTTGGCCAAGTAAAAGTGCTAAAGACGGTGAAAAGCTTGCCCAAGGCAGTATGCGTGACCTTGTCACTGTACGTGATGATGTTACTGACAAGATTAAAGCCATCTATGGTGTGGGTTACAATACCTATGCTGATGAAAACTATTTAAACGCGACTGTCTTTGTTGCAACAGCGGACGATCAAGGTTCAGTTGCAAACTCAGTTTGGGAAAGCAAAGTTGTTGTAGGTGCAAGACAACGTGAGGGGGGGGATACTATTCACTCAAACTCACGCTTAACGAATGTCAACTCAAACTTTGTCGCGATCGGCGAGGCGAAACGAAGAATCGCTACTGCTGGTGCTTATCCAAATCGGTTGTTTATCGTAGATGATGTACGAGATACTTTAAACGCATTTTATCCAACCACTGGTATTTTCTTCAATGGCGCCGGCGGTAAGATGGGTGGGATTAACGCGTACAATGAAATCGTCGGTCAACTAGACGCTGAGACTACTCGTGAGGACGATGGAAAGCCGCGCCGTAAACGTGGTTTTATCTATCCATATGACTCAACAGGAACTGTAGCAGAGCGCAAAGCTATTTTTGATAATAGAGCATGGTTCTTAGATGATTTGACCAACGGTGGTGACCAATCCGAAGCAAATAACCAATTCCGTATCATTGACGCAACAGATATTAACGACGCTGGCGTTATTTCTGCTACCGCGATTAAGTGCGAAGGAGGGTATGACAGTACTGCGCATAACTCTTTGTGTAAAAGCGGTGAAGCGAATGCCGAGAAAGTAGTCGCGGTCAAACTGCTTCCGATACTTGGTGCAGATAAAGCAGATATTCGTTCTCGTTCTTTTGAACAAACAACGTCTGAACGTCAAGGCGCTGGACTTGATTGGTTGGCTTTGACCATGCTTGGATTGTTTGGGTTCCGTAGAAAATAGTCAAAGAATCGTCAGTAATTTTTAAATCAAGCAGAGGCTCACACATTTGAGCCTCTGCTTTTTTTGTGCCTTGAGAAAATACGTAATCTGATCGATTCTTATAGATGGAGTCATAAAAACTCCATCAAAGTTTCACTAAACAGCTTTACTTAGTAAATGGACCTGTATGAGGAATTAACTATGAAGAGACAAAAGCGTGATCGCCTAGAGCGAGCTCAATCTCAAGGCTATAAGGCAGGGTTGAATGGAAGGTCTCAAGAGGCTTGCCCGTATCAACAAGTTGATGCTCGGTCATATTGGTTAGGTGGTTGGCGTGATGCCAGAGATGAAAGACAATCTGGTCTCTACAAATAACTCTCCACATACAAATATAAGGATTCAAAAAGGCTCTCAGGAGCCTTTTTTACTCTTCTACAAAACTAAAAAAGACTCCCAGAGAGAGTCTTTCAAAAGATATTGAGTACTTATTGATAATTAAAAGTTTGAAGTATCTTGGAACAAGCCGACTTTCAAATCTTTGGCAACGTAAATCTCTTTACCATCAACATATACATGGCCATCAGCCAAACCCATCACTAATTTACGATTCACGACGCGCTTCATGTGGATTTCATAGGTCACTTTTTTCGCCGTTGGTAGTATCTGACCAGTAAACTTCACTTCGCCAACGCCTAATGCACGGCCTTTGCCTTTACCGCCAACCCAACCAAGGAAGAAACCAACAAGCTGCCACATTGCATCTAAACCAAGACAACCAGGCATTACTGGGTCACCAGGGAAATGGCAATCAAAAAACCAAAGATCTGGAGTAATATCCAATTCAGCTAAAATCAAGCCTTTACCAAAATCACCTTCAGTCTCGGACATTTTAGCAATACGGTCCATCATTAGCATATTCGGTGCAGGAAGCTGCGGGTATCCAGGGCCGAACAGCTCACCTTGGCTCGAAGCAAGAAGATCATCACGGTTGTAAGAATCACGTTTGTTTTGCATTATCAATTACTCCAAATTTTGACAGGTGCATCTTAGTGAACACGTGTACGCTAGACAACTCCGATCAGTACTAAACAAACCAGTTTTTGATGCGTTGCACAATTCCTTCTGTATGCTCATGTCTTTCAAAACTTTCAATACGTTCAGCAATTTTTCCAATAATGCTGTCGTCTTCACCTCTAAATGGTTTACCCATAATAATAGGAATGGCTTCGTCAACGGTAGAAACTGACCATATATGGAACTCGCCACTCTTGATACTTTCTATTACATCTTTATGTAAAGCAAGATGCTTGAGGTTGCTGGTTGGCATGACCACACCTTGGTTCCTAGTAAAACCTTGATGCTTACAGACCTGATAGAAGCCTTCAATTTTCTCGTTCAACCCTCCAACAGCTTGTACTCGTCCAAATTGATCGACAGCGCCGGTTACAGCAATTTGTTGATTAACAGGGGATGCTGATAAAGCACTGACCAAACAACATAACTCCGCAAGGGATGCACTATCACCATCGACTTCACTGTACGATTGCTCGAACACAATAGAGGCAGAGTAAGGTAACGGTTCGTCCAGCTTGAGCGCAGAGCTTAGGAATGCCTGCATAATCATCATGCCTTTGGCGTGCAAATTACCACCAAGCTCAGCTTTACGTTCAACGTCGGAAACATCACCGTCACCAAAGTGAATAACGCATGAAATACGTGCAGGTTCACCATAAGAAACTGGGTGACCTGACATATCAACCACCGTTAAGCCATTAATTTGTCCGACTTGTTCACCTGTTGTTTCTATAATCACTTGCCCGTCAAGAATGTCGTAAACAGCACGTTGTGGCAGGTATGATTCACGGTAATACTTGTCATCAATCGCTCTATCTATCGCGTCATAATCAAGCTCTTCATTTGAACTGTACTGACTCGCAAGACTCAATAATTGACAGTGCCACATTACCCCCAAAGGAAGATAATGTTGGTCTTCGGTATAACGCATTCCAGCCAAAAGCAATCTTTTAAATGCGCTGTCATCCAAACTTGGTAAGCAATACTCGGAACATATCCAGTTAACGAGACTAAGGTAATCAGCTAAGTTTTGTTGCGATAAGTGAATATCTTCCTCTACTTCTGTATACATAGTGAAACCTGAGCGGAAGTCTTCATCAATATACTCAAGCTCTGCCAACTGGCTTCTTTCTCCGGTTACGATAAGCTTGACATCATAGCGACATGACGAAATCGGAGAAGACGCAAGACGAGTAGGGCTCAAATTCAATGGATCGATGGGATGCTTTTGAACTGCTGATTTAATATTGGGCCAATATCCCGGATTAGCTAAAATTAAATTTGCAGGTACGATCAAATAACCATTGTCGGCTTTGGAAAGCAGCCCTGACTGGAAAACAGTCTCACCGTTTTCACCTACGCTATAGCGATCAAATAGAAGTTTGGCATCAAGAGATTCTGTGGTGACTACCGGCAATGAGGTTTCATTCTTTACAGAATCGCTTATAAAATCTCGGTATATAGAATTGTCCACACAATTGATAAGTAAAACACGTGTTAAACCGAAAATTTTTGAAAATCGCGATATTGTCGCCGCCATTCTCGGTTGAAGGTCTACAAATGTCTTTTTAGGTAGTGTACGAGTTGATTTTAAAAGCGTTTCGTATTGTTCGAGCGAAGGAGTAACGTCTTGCCAGTTAAGTTGGTTCATTAAAATTCATCATAATTCAATATTGCTACCATTATAACGAAATGAGCATTAACTCCCTAGCACCAATTTACGCTATCTAAAATGAAGAATACTCGGTGAATAAGGCTTAGACAAATAAGTGATCAGCATCGATACTTCTAATGTATTTGTTTGCCGAACTTCAACATCTGAGTTACGCTGTCACTAGGCTATCTTTGTAGGTGGAAACAGATGAAATATCAGCAGCTTGAAAATTTAGAGTGCGGGTGGAAATGGAAATACTTGATAAACAAATGGAAGGATGGGGAGGCTATTACTCGCCACATTGACACCAGTGCAGCCGAGTCTGCCGTTGCAGAGTTAAAGCGCCTAGAGCACGAACCTACACTTGTACTGGCCTGGATAGAAAACCATATGTCAGAAGAGATAGAGAACAAACTCAAACAGGCTATTCGTGCAAAAAGGAAGCGCCATTTCAACGCAGAACAAGTTCATACCAAGAAGAAATCCATAGATTTGGATTACAGGGTATGGGAAAAGCTTTCTAGTAGAGCAAATGAACTGGGATGTACGCTCTCTGATGCCATTGAATACTTACTTTCCGAGGCTTCAAGAAGCGAAAAAGCGAGCCAGAAAGTTACCTCTATCAAAGAAGATTTAAGTAAGTTGCTATCCAATTAGGTTAGGGAGCGTCATATGTTATACGTAATTTTAATTGCTGCTATTGTGATATTTTGGTTAATTGCGGTTGATCGACCGATACTCAAAGTATCTTTTGATAACGGGCACATTAGTAAAATAAAAGGGCACTTACCGCCATCATTTAAGCATAACCTAAAAGATATCGGTGAGCATAATCCGTTTACTGGCAAGATGAAAGTGTACAACCAGCGGACAGGGATGAGATTGGTGTTTTGTAAAAATGTACCTAAAAAAGTCCAGCAAAAAATTAGAAACGTTTTCCCTCATCAAGGATTTAAAGCAAGCAAAGGAAAGAAGCGCGCTTAATCTACATATCAATTACTGTACAGTGTTAAATGGGACGCAATGTTGCGTCCCATTTTCGTATTCATAGATAAGATAATTAAGATAGAAGACTCAATTGGATAATATAAATGGAATGAAAATGCGCTACGTTGTAACTTTAATAATTTTATTTTTTGTTAGCACGTCGCCAATAGCTTTAGCTGACGATGCGGAAACGAACCCTTTGGCGAAAAAAATCAAAACGAAACTCCAAAGAAAAGTGAGTAATAAATTCGACGATTATCAAGGCTACTGCGATGTTATGATAGAAATGGAGCACAAGAGTAAGAAAGCAGCCATAAAGCGAGTAACTAGCAATGGCGACAAAAAAGTATGTCGATATGTAAAATCTAACTTAAAGGTAGGAAAACGCTATCGCTATAATTTCCCAGAAAAGTATATTCGATTACACATATCTTCTAATTAATACATATCTAATCGTTCTCGATTTAAGAGCTTATAGAAACGGAATACACAAACACGGCTTTAAAGTTGATGATTGGTTCTAATCATCGTTATGATGAAAAGGTAGCAAAAGCCAAATATGGCCTAACTAATCTGGTCTTCTGACCCTTATGCCAAGTACGCATTATGTCACCTTATGTTGAATAATCATCAACTTACGTTATATACCAATTCGTTTAATAAACGAGGCGTATATGACAAACTTTCGAAAAATGAACAAGAATTACATTTTTCGTGAATTCGAATGCGGATTAAGCATAGAAGAGACGGCAAAACTTTGTTTTAAAAGTGTGACAACTGTCAAGAAATGGGACAAGGGGCAGAGCATACCGCCAGAGTGTAAACGATTGATGAGAATGACTAGTGGGAGGGAACTAGCCACCTCCGAGGACTGGGAGCTTTTCAAAATGCATAAAAACACATTAGAACTACCAACGGGGCAATTTGTTACAGCGCAACAAATACTAACGGGAATAGCACTACTTGAACTAGGGGCAGAACCTGATTTGATGATCGCAAAAGAGATCATGAAATACGTCAGAGCACTAATGAAAATAAAAAAAGGGCACTAAGCCCCTTTATTCAATTTCAGAGAGCGCGCTAAAAGCTGAAACGTACCTGTTAACTTTACTACGCAAATCATAAAGTTCACGCTGTAGACGCTCTCTTCTTTCCTTTTCATCTTTATACATCTGTTCATACCTTATAGCAGTATAACCACCTTCGATAAGAGCTTTTGATTTTGTTGATTGACGTGTCAATGAAGACAAGGTGGATAGCATTTCCTCATGCTTTTCTGTATCTCGAATTGTAATAGCCATCATTTTCCCTTTCTGCAGAATTTGCCTGGACAAGTAATGATAGCATTTTTAATCGATCGAGCCAGGTAAAAAATGGGTTAATGATAGCAAAAATAGTTTTGTTCCAGGAATACCGGTTCGCAATATGATAGCAAAACTCGCTAACGCTCAAACACTGGCGCGTTACACTTGCAGATACACGGAGAGAGTTGATAGTTCCGTGGAATTTACCCCCGTAATACACGCTTGAACTGCCAACAGGAAAAATGGTTACACCTCAAGAGATATTAACCGGAATAGCCTTACTTGAAATTCAATCACCGAGTGACAGAAATACAATGTCGAAATTAGTGAAATACGCTAGATGCATTGCGAAATTAAAAAAGAAATGAGCCAAAAAAAAGCCCTTAAAGGGCTTTTTTTTATTGGTTAAAGTATTGTTGTTCGTATCGTTACTTTAAGTTCTTTATCGACCGTATTGGTCTTTTCTGACCGAAATAGAGCACCAAGTAAAGGTACATCCATTAAGACTGGCACACCGCTTACCGAGTCGCGCTGCTCTTGGGAAATCAAACCACCTAAAGAGATCGTTTGGCGGTCTTTAACCTTGACCACTGTTTGCAGTGTTCGCGTATTGGTGATGATGTCGGATGCGATAGAGGAATCTGTTACCGAGTCGGACTTTTGCATTATCTGCAACACAACATGGTCACCAATCACATGCGGTACTACCTCAAGTGATACACCCACATCTTTACGTTCGATTTGCTGGACTCGATTACCGCCGTCAGTGACCTCAGACGAAGTGAGAAACGGCACGTTCTGACCAACCGTGATATAACCGCGCTCCCTATCCATAATGAACATGTTTGGTCGTGATAAGAGCTTAGTATTCTGATTTTTTGATACAGCTTTGATAAGCGCATTAAAATCACCGCCCTCATAGAAAAGAAGGTTATCAACGGCTTTCTTGATTGCTGTAGGCCGAGAAACAAAGCCAGCCTCACTCAGTGCTAAGTCCATATTTACGCCGACTTCCTGAGAGTCACCTAGCTCAGTTTCGGTAATTACTGCCTCGATAAAGACTTGCTTTTGTGGCCTATCAATACCTTTGATGAGCACATCAATGTGCTTCAATTGGTTCTTAGAGCCAGTCACGATAATGCTATTTGTGGTCGGTAGCACCTCAACCTTGTAATTCTTAATCGCTTTGTTGTTCAGCGTTTGATTCTGAGTTGCAGTAAGCATCGAAGAAATCAAATCAACAACCTTGGTATTTCGAACATTCTCAAAAAAGTACAGCTTTACTTGTGAGGGTTCAAACGTCTCCACCTTGTTAGCATCGGCAATGATGGTAAAAACGTCGTGGTCATGCGTAAGCTCGTAACCGTGCGCACGAAGCACGGAAAGGAAAAAGGCTGGATAGTCCTCATCTTTTAAATCCGGTGCGGTAAAGCTGACCTCACCAGTGACACCTTGACCAAGCACCACGGTGTTCCCAGTATGAACCGAGAACCAAGATGCAAAGTCTCCAATCGGTGTGTTTTTTGCCTCAAAGGGCGCAGAGCTTGCGGCAAAAGCAGGTGAACCGAATAGGGCGCACGTAAGCAGTAAAGCGGTAATGCTGGATGTGGAAAAGTTGGAACAAGCCGTTGTTTGTTTCTCAACTTTACCACAGCGCATGATTAGTAATGTGCGCGTAAGCAGTGAGCCTACGGCGCAATAAGATTCTTTTTGTTTTTTTGAAAGAAAAGATATGAGTTTTGCGATTATCCATGACATAAAACGCACCTTATTCCCTAGCACATGACTTTAAATGATTGACCGTTGCCACTAACCGTAATGGAGCAAGAGCCGTTAGATTGAGCCGTGTAGCCCTTTACGTAGAGTTGCGAAGACGAAAGGCGTACATCGTCCTTAACCAATACAAAAGACGGGGCGACATTTGGGGGATTCATTGACGATTCGATTCGATAGCCGTCGAGCAAGTCACTCAATGACTCGCGAGGTACCGCCGTTTGAGTCGTTTCGGGTTCCGTCGACATGTTCGGCGTGCCAACTAAGGTAAACACCGCAAACGAGACGGCGACACCTGCCGCAAACACACTGAATCGAGAGTATTTACGGAGATAGATTTTCGTAATGCGCATGATATTTCTCAACGTATACGGGACAGTGTAACGTCCGTGGGTATAATAAGGCGGTAATAATGAATAAACGCCGTCCTCATAGTTATTCCTAAACATCTGCTTAGTGTCGTAAGAGCTATACAAGTCCGTACCCCAAAGCATCCATTTATCAACGGTGAGTGAGTTCGCATTGTCACCATACTTGACGATTCCGACGTGTAACTTGGGCATTTTTAACTTGAGTTGACCGAGCGTCAAAACGGACACCGCAGTGGAGACGATAGGGACTTGAAGACGGTCTAAGCGGCGACAAAATACAGTGTGTTCAGCCAGTGCGAGACGTGCTTGTTTATCAACAATCGAAATATCTTGAACGATGAAAATGACATCCCAACCAAGCTTTCGAATATGTAAAAGGTGATCAATTAACTTTTGTCGATTTTTGTCGTTCCATGTGCGCGAGTTGAACCACGTTCCGCACTCGTCAAGTACAATCAAGCCGTCTTTTTTGGTGTCATAGCTTTTGTTTGCAGAGCCAATCACAAACAAATCTTCCACTTCAGGTTTGTCAGGAAGGCGATAAAGGCGAGTATTGCGCTTATCGCGTCCAAGCATTTCTTTCAAGTTAATATCGAGGTTTGTCGCCACAGGCACACCGCGAAGAAATGCTTCGCGAATTTTACCGACTGCCGTTAGCGTTTTACCTGAGCCGAGCTTTCCCGTAACAAAATAGACCGATGCCATTATGCCGCCCTCACAATCGCGTAAAACTTCCATTCCCACACCCAACGCAGAAGACGCGCCGAGTAAATAGCACTCACGCAAGGAATCGCATTGTTAGGGATAAACATACCCGCCGCTTGTGACCAAAACGGGGGTGTAATGTAAGAGAGCCCAGTCGCAAGCGTATAAATGGCAAGAGTTAGCGCGAGCGTTAGACCAATCAAGAGAGTAAGAATCACCAAGTTAATCGTGACATTGCGCGCTTTCGCAATGAAGAACCAACCAAACAATGTCGTCGCTATTTGTGCAATAAACGCGACTAAAGCAGGTAAACGCAATGCGGCAGAAATGCCTGAAACAATAGGTAACAGCTGAATCATTAATAATATCTCCCCGAACTTGGTTTATTACTTGGAACTGGCGTCACTTCAGTGAGCAATATTTCAACGAGCGTTTTAATCGTGTAGATGTAAATAAGAATGGAGAGAATCATTTTTAACTTATGAGAGAACTCACAAGAAATTGAAACGCTACCACCGTTGAGAGTTGGTAAAGAAAGCCGCATACATTCGCTAGGTTGTGGAAGCAAATTAATAAATGAATCGGAAACAGCGGTAATATGCGCCTCAGAATCAGCCGTAATATTCTTTTCTAACAAATCATTTGCCGCACCAACAACCGTCGACTCATAAGAGCCTAAAGCACCGGAAACAGTGGAATCAGCCTGAGTTAATACGTCACCTAAAAAGTTACTATTCAAGCCATGAGGGTTTTCACAGTATCTATTCTCAGGAGTGGGGACACATGGTTTTAAATCGTCTAATTTATCCGAAAGCTGACCAAAACCTTGCTCGTTGGTTTCCTGCAAATCGCCAAGGTCGCTAGACAGTTGACCAAACCCATTATTTAATAAGTTATTCGCAGACGTAAGCAATCCATTGGTTTTATTACCCACCGCCGTTAAAGTACTTGATTGGTCATCAATAGAATTTGCAACATGATTAGCACCTTCAACTATCGTTTGGGTATTTAAATCGGTTGATAATTTCAGCGCATCCAGAGCGGATTTTGTTTCCGCTTGGTTTTTATTTAAATCGTTATTAATACTCGTTAATTGTTTGTTCAAATCCTCATTGATGGACTTTATAGCAGCAAGAGAATCGGGAGTATCTTCGACATCAGGTTGCGGTTTATCAGGTTTTGGATTGCCAGAACCGCCGCCGTCCGGTTTGGTTGGGTCATTCAAATCACCACCAGATGGAGGTGAAATATCAGTATCACCGGAGCATTCAGGCCAGTTAGGTGAAAAAATCGTACAAGACTCAGGTGGAGGCACATCACACCAGTTATTTTCTGGTGAACAACACATCCCGTATTCTGGATTCCAATCAGGATGAGTTTCATCACATTTATTTTCATCATCCAGACAAGCAGGAAAAGAGGGAGAACCAGGTTCGCAAGTTTCAGGGGGAGGTGCATCACAAAACATTTCTAAATTTTCATCAACATTAGAACAGGAAACATCAGCAGTAAAACCATTTCCCATAACTAGACAAGATTGACGAAAATCATCCATTTGCTGGATGGTTTCGGGACGGTCGCAAAAAGGAAGGGGAGGCTCAACGTCGGCTAAATAAAAATGATTGCGTGAATTTCTTGTAGAGTTTAATTTAGTACAAGTCGAACCTGCATCAGAATAAGTATCATATTTAAGTTCAATATAACTCCCCCTATCAGTACCACCCGTAACTATAGCATTGCGCCATGAGCTAGAAATGCCTTTCAAGCAACTACCGGAAATAGTAGATATATAATGTGATGGACTATCAAAATAAGAGCCAGAATAAGGGCCGGATGTGATTTGTATACCAGAAAAAGCACTAAACGAAACACTCATAAGAACAACAAGTAACGCAATGCTTTGTTTAATACTCATTTGCAAACCTTTCTTGTAAAAAATAACGCCCCCATTCGGAGGCGTTGACCAATGGGTGTATAAAGCAACAATTAAAATTAAGTTGCTTTGTTTGCACCTTTCTTGAATAGCTTGATGCCAATAAAGCCAACCGTTAATGGAACAGCGATACCCCAAGTTGAAGCGAGCATGTCAGTAACGTAAGTACCTAAACTAGTAAACGCTGTGGCTGCCTCTTCCGGTAAAGCCGCATGTGCACCAGAAGCCGCCGTTAGAAGTGCACCACCAAATGCCGTACGTTTTGCTGTTACTACTGCGCCAGCCTTAACCATTGCTGCGCGTACTTTGCTTTGCTTTTCCATAGTTTATTTCCTATATGTTGTTTATGAAGTTGAAACCTCAGCCGCTTTCTTGAATCCGAGAATGTGGAAACCAATCGACAAGCCAAGGATAAACGCTGTCGCGAAACAGCCGAGCATGAACTCTGTTGACAGCATTTATCTTTGCCCTCCGACAATCCAACCGAGCGCAACTAACAAAAAGCAAATGCCTAAGAACACCATCAACTGAAAGTTATCGAGTCGAGCCATTAGCTCTGAAAATTGCGTCTCGGTCATGATTTAGCCCTTACTTTTCGTTGAGTTGAGGTAGGGCGTAAAGGTGGAAACCGTCGATAGAGACGTGTTTACCCTCATCGTTACCAAAGCTGAATTTCTTGTGTTCCACATCAAACATCATGCGATTACCCACACAGCGCTTGAGCAGCTCACCTGCTTTACCGTTTTGCCAAAGTTCAGGAGAAACACGCACTTCAATGGTGTCCGTTGGGTTGGTCGTGATAAGACGCAGCTTGCCGTTTTGCTTTTGTTCGCCGTTACGGTCTGTTTTGGTTTCTTGAACGATGTCCGAAGCATCTAGAATTAAACCTTCCATTCTCATAGTGTTTTGCCCTTATTTTTACGTTGTTTGTTAGTTAATTAAGAAAGCGGGAGTTATTGACACAAGTCCAAGGGAAATTAATGCATCATGTCGGGCGGGGCTGCGCCCACCAAACACGACGCATTAATTTCCTGAGGGTCAGTGAGCAACAGCGCTTCCATTTCGTCATAGAGCGCTAGGTGTTTTTCGTATTGCTCGTAAAGGTCGTCATACATACGCTCGTATTCTTTTTCACGTTCTAGCGCGTCGAAGTAATCGACCACGTTAGACATGATGCCTTGTTGAGCACGGATGAATTGCTCTTTGTTCTCGGTCTTCCAAGTACGGAAGCGAGTCGCGATAAAAATCTTATGGAACATCAAGCCATTCAAACGCGCTTGAGCCATATCGCCGTAGCGAGTCGATGAGTATTCACCGCCCGAAGCAATCAGTTTTTCGATAGAGGTTGAAACGGAGTATTCCGCTTTTACTGGTTGGTCTTTGCGCTTAACGAACACACCACCCATTGCGTAACAAAACGCCTTCCAGTCGCCCTCATCAGCAGAGCGGCGAACCTTTTCTAATAGAAAGTGTTCGTCTTGAGATAAATCTGTTAACAAAGCATCGTCCTCTTTGAATTCATCACGAAGACGACGAAACTCACGCCATACCGTGACAGATGGACCACCAATAAATTGAAATTGACGAATTTGATTCACTCGCGCCCAAGTTACGACACGTTCCGCCGCATCCGAGCCAGACAAAGACGAATCTTTGTCTGAATCAATATGTTGACCGTCGATGTTTTTGCTCAGGTATTTAGCGACATAACCAACGGCTGAACCTTGCGACCAGTCGATAACTTCCGCTTTGAAGCGGTATTTTGTTGCGCCTTTTTCGTCAGGAGAATCAGCCATAGCAAGACGACGAAACTCAGACGTCACAAATTTGCGTGCGGATTTCTCCATGAACAACAACAAGTGGTGATGCGGTGTGCCGTCTTGGTGAGGCTCGACAATGCGCATCCCGTAAACCTTGATTTTTTTCTTCGCAAGGACTCTTCCGAGAGATTGCCAAACACCCATCAAATGATGATGAGCCGTTTTAGCGTCAGGCTTGCCAGCCTCAAGCCATTTCGGGTTGATGTCGCCTTTAGAAACAGAGTGAAAACGAGACGGAGCCGTGACCGTGAAGAACACCGCATCGTGATTCGACTCTTGAGCGATTTCCTCAAAGCCACGCAGACGAACAAACATTTCAGCGCGACGAATCTCAGGGTTAGAAACCGACTTAGCGGATAGCTCACTGAGTGTGAAGTAGTTAGACGGGTCAGCTTCATCGTAAGCAATCGTGTTTTCTAGCGCGATACGGTTAGACGTATTGCGGTCACGTTGACGGCTTAGAGAAAAATCCGAGCAGTAAACTTGCTTACGGCGTTGAACAAGCGCTAAATCTCGCGCAGCACATTCAACCTCGTAAGCACATTTACGACGCAGTTGACGAACAAGCCAATGCTCATCAAGTGCACGGTTCACCAACGCGAAAAGCTCACAGTTGTTTTCTGCGTATTGAATTTGCTCAGGTGAGAATGCCAAGCCTAATGAATCAAGAAGCTGACACGCTTTATCAAAACGCGCTTGTGATTCTTCAAGCGGAATCGCACTTAACACACGAGAAAAATCACGTGATTTGCGCTTAGCTAGATTGGTAATTTGCTCATCAGACATAGCGTAGCTGTAGCCGTGCTCAGTCAAACGGGTGTGAGCATCATTAACGGCGCGAGCCGCTTCTAAAGCGTTGCGCGTTTTCAGAATGTCGGTGTAAGCGCGTGTCATGTGTCGAGTGAAATCACCGTGACGTTTGATAGAAAAGAATAAATCACACGGCGAACCGCTTTTCTCAAGACGATAAGAAACATCCCTAGATGGAATAAGCATTGAACGAGAAACATTAAAGTCCAACTCGATTTGTTCGTGATAAGTTGGCGGCGGCGTCCAGTGCTCAGGGTAGGGATTACGTGTGTGGTCGACGTACTCAAAACGATGGTCGAATAAGTTGTCAGGAATGTGCTCACAAGAAGCCCAAGAATGGACAGGAACAAAATCAATCCATTCCTGTTTACCTGATGCCAAATCAATAACAAGTTCACGCATGATTAAAACTCACCAACAAAAGCGGCAGTTTCATCAACAAGATTAAAACGAAACGTCCCATCAGAAAAAAACTCGCGAAGCAATCGAACATCATCACCAGATTCAAGTCGTAGAATGACGTGCTCAGCAAAACAAGAAATGTATTCAATAAAACTTTCTGCGGTGAAATCAGTTGGTGAAAGGCTAGGAACGAGAGTTAATTGAGGTTCACAATCAAATTCAAAATCAAAAACAATATCAAAATCACTACAATCGACAGCGACAAAAACTTGAGATAAATCCGAACCGGATTCTTTTAAAAGAGTTTTACAGTTTCCGACGGTTAACATAATTACACCTCCGCCTTTAAAGACTTAATGACCGAAAGTGATTTCTTTACATCACCAACAACGCCAGCATTTATAATTTTTGCTGCATCGGTATCACAAGAAGGACAGCCACAAAACTGACCACCACAAGAACAAAATTCTTCCTCAATATGACGAGCAACTGTAAATGGAAGAACATTAAGACAATCTTGACAGAGAACGTATTTAACTTGAGACATAACAACCACCTTGACCAGTTGAGAGCGACCGCCAAAGCCAAGCGCGAAAGCGTCAAGGGCAAACGCCCCAAGCTGAGGCGGTCTTAATTACGATTTGTCGTAAGTGTAATTACGGATTTTCGTAATTACTAGATGCGAATTTCCGTAACTAATAAGCTAAAATCAAAAAAACGGAGGTAGTCCCATGTATCAAAGTGAGCTGTTAGATGCCTACAAAAAGGCGAAAAACTACGTACAAGACAAGCAAATCGCACATGATTTGAATGTAAACGCGTCCAGAATCAGCGAAATGCGAAAAGGAAGACGCTATATATCTGATTCAGAAGCAGTTTTTCTAGCGGAGAATTCAGGAATTGACCCAGAGATAGCTTTGTTGGGATGTCACGCTGATCGCAACGAAAATCCACACATAAAAGGAATGTGGGAAAACATTGCAAAAAAGTTTAACGGGCTAGGATTGCCAAGTATTTCAATGCTTTATGGAGTGTTTTCACTGACCAATTTAGAGCAGCTCAAGTGCGCATTATGTATATTATGTTAAGTAATGAATAAATGAGTTTCACTTAACACACCTAGCTTAACCCCCTCCGCTCAGTGCTCCGAAGAGCAATTAAACATAATCGTTATTTACCATAAAATACTTAATATAGCTCTTAATAATCTATCGATTGTTAAGAGCTATATTAATGCTATTCACAAGACTGTATTGCGTTGAAGATATCTTGCCTTCGAACTGGCTTTGAAATGAAGTTGTTCATTCCGGCTTCTAAACATTTATCGCGGTCACTTTCTAAAGCATGTGCCGTTAACGCAATGATTGGAACCTGAATTCCTTTTTCACGAATTAACTTTGTTGCAGTAATACCATCCATTACCGGCATAGATACATCCATAAAAATAATATCAACCAAATTGCTGTTTTCTTCTAAGAACGTTAATGCTTCTTCGCCATGGTTTGCAATATGTACGTTATGACCAAGCTTACTTAAGATCAACTTTATGACCAACTGGTTGGACTCGGTATCTTCTACCACAAGAAGATCCATTGCTTTATTTGGTTGGTTAGGCTCTATTTTAACGGGACGACACTGATTATTCCTAGTTAGAACAGGAACTGTTATCGTGAATGTAGAGCCTACACTTTCTTCACTCTCAACTTGTATTGTTCCTCGCATCATCTCGACAAGGTGTTTTGTTATTGCTAGGCCTAATCCTGTCCCACCGAAACGTCTGGTTATTGATCTGTCACCCTGATAAAACGCCGTGAACAGATATTCCAATTTCGTTTTAGAAATACCAATACCAGTATCCGAAATGGTTACAATGAGCTCGTCATCTTGCTCAGAAACAGAAATGTTCACCGTGCCAAAATCGGTAAATTTAATCGCGTTACCAATCAAGTTAAAAAGGATTTGAGAGAGTCTTGTTGAATCAATCCAAAATTGTTTATCGTGTGAAACGGTGCAGCGAAATTCAAAATGAAGGTTCTTTTTCTTGGCCATTTGTTTTTGTTGAGACACAACAAAAGTGACAGTGTCTTTTAAGCTTATCCACTGTTCATTTAACTGGAAACTGCCTGACTCAATTTTGGATAAATCGAGTATGTCACTTATTATCGCCAGAAGTAATTCTGCTGAGCACTCCATTTGGCTAAGTGCGTCAATTTGCTCTTCTGATAACGTTGATTGCCTTAATATATCGAACATTCCAAGCACAGAGTTTAGAGGGGTACGTATTTCATGGCTCATCATTGCTAAAAACTCAGATTTGGAACGATTAGCGAACACGGCCTCTTCTCTTGCCTTAGCAAGCTGAGTTGTCCTCACCTCGACGATACGCTGTAACCTTTCTTTAGTTTCAATATCGATGACAGCGCGTTCGATTAAGGGTCTAAATCGCCTAAGCGTTTCTTTTTGTTCGATACTGAAGTGCCCTTTCTGAGCACCAACCAATAAGATAACAGTTTGTGTTACTTCAGAGCGAAGACCTGTTAAAACAACTGAATTGACGTGGCTTTTGACGAAGCTATTTAAATTAGCAAACTCATCTATTTTTGTTGGCTCAAATAGCAAGATACACTCACCATTCAGAGCCCTATCCATTACGTCACCTTGTAACCAATTAACCGAGTCAAACACGCTATTCGTCGTTATTAAGGTTTTGAATGGATAGTGTTCACCATCACGTGTAAGTACAATAAAGTCGTCGAAACTGATGTACTTCTTAAAAACGTTGGTTAATTCGGTAAATATCTCATTAATATTTTTGGCTTTGCTCATCGCAGATATTGCAGAGAGAATCGCTTTATTCTCTTCCACAAGTAACCGCTCTCTTTGCCTAGCTTGCTTGAGATCGACTAACGCCTCTTGCAACGCTTCCTGTTGAAATATATCGATGTATTTATCTTTCATAAGGTCTATGGAAGATTGCTGATGATATCATCAAGTTTCCGTGTCCATTTTCACCACCAATGAATCTCCCTTGCTCACCAAAGGTAAACGGGCAAATAAAAGGTAGGTGTTCTAGTTCCTGATTAATTTGTTCGCAGACGCTGTTTATGTCTTGCATTAAGTGCAACATAGGGCCTGCGCAGAAGATGCTTATCACACCTATTTTTCGAGATTCTTCTAACTTTTGATTGAAGGCTGCATTTACAACTTTGGCGGGACGCGCTACTAAGTGATCACGGCTCCCTTTCATTAGAGTCAGTTCTTCTCCCTCTTCTATTCTTGTAAAGAGTTCGATTCCACCATCATGGGTCTCGCGAATAGGATGGGATAATTTGTAGTATGGTCGTTCGTAAAGGTAACCTGCCACACGACCTAGCGGGTATGCGCTGGAGTTAGTAAATAAAAGGTCATCTTGATTTGTCTGATTATCTTGATGACTGGTCCACTTTCTATAAATATCTAACGCTGGGTGATGGTCAATCTCAAGTAAGCATCTATCATTAGTTTTGGTTGCTATCCCTTTGATATTTGTAGGTATGTGCCCTGCGCTGAAAGCGATATCGACAGGCTGGGAAGAGTAAAAAAGAGTGACGCTAATGCCCGATGTTTGATGACCTTGAGCAGTGATAACTGACCATTTACCTTCAATGTTATTATCTGCAGCAGAGCCGCCGATAATAGGAATAAGCGTGCCAAACCTCTCATCAATAGCTTCTATAATTGACTCTTCTTGACCTGGAGTTGCATGGAGAAGGATCAAGTTCGGTACTTCGCCGATTCGACCTGCACTCTTAAGCGCCATATCCAACGCAAAAGAGACGCTGTCACTTATGTTGTCTTTGGAAATCCCCGTACCATAAGCATGTGACTCTGAATCATAAATAGCAAACGCCGCAATAACGGGGCCAGAGTGAAATCCCTCCTCCGTCATAACGGCTTGGCAAGAGCTTGCGCCATGGAAAGGTACTCTAGGAAAATACTTGAGAAAAGCTTCACGAATGGACTTAAAATCATACTCTTCTGTGTAGTAAAGCAAGACATACGACAAGCTTGCCTGAGTCAATTCAGAACGAAGTTTGTCGATAGCTAAATGTTCATCGATGATATGAGTAAAAACTGTTTGGCAATGCATACGCTTTTATAATTGAATATCACGCTGTTGTTATACCATTCCGATCAATTTTCATTAAGTAAGACGGTATGTATTTCATCAAAAAGTTACAATTATCTCGTGGCAGTTCTGATTTAGAGCTGAACGACAATAATGTTTTTGTCTTTTTTAAAGCTAATTTTATTAGATTCCGAAATAGAACCCCATTTAATATGTTGGTCGGTTTCGCTAAGAACAACATATTCACCAGATTGATTTTGATCAACTTTCAGAGTGCTACTTTTTATCGTTTCGATCGAAATACCTGATGAGTCACGATTAATCGTGATTTTTTCTTCTCCAATTGTTACATCACATCGCTCTTTTTGTGAACAGTCGATGGTATTGATGGTCTCGTGTGTAAAGGTCCGCCAGAAAAAGGCTCCGATTAAAACACTGAGCATGATTAAGATTTGTGCAAGTCGCGCCTTTGTTAACTTTTGTGCCGGCATAATTACTAATATCCTTGTTACAAACTTCAAACTTTTTAAATAAAAAATGATTTCCAGAGGCCCTGTAAGGTTACTACCCTGTCATTGAATTGTTAATTCAAGTATAGTGCCATGCTGAAAATGCCACTTTTTATCAAAGTCAGCAATAGAAATAAGGTGATGATAACACTTAAATTCTTGAGTTTACTTGGGTGGTGTTACGACGCAAGTCGTGTTGAAAGTAAAGTGTAGTTAATTAGAAATTGGAAGCATGCAAATGAGCCAAGTAAAGCAGCTTGAACAAAACTACAACTATACAGTCGTTCGCCAATTTACCCTTGTGACCATTTTATGGGGCATAGTTGGTATGGCTGTTGGTGTTTTGATTGCCGCTCAATTAGTTTGGCCACAGCTAAACTTTGATACGCCGTGGTTGACGTACAGTCGTTTACGTCCGCTGCATACTAATGCGGTAATTTTTGCGTTTGGTACAAGTGCTCTGTTCGCAACGTCTTATTACGTTGTACAGCGTACATGCCAAACACGTCTTTTTGGTGGCCCACTCGTTGCCTTCACCTTTTGGGGTTGGCAAGCAATCATCCTGGCAGCCGCCATTACTTTGCCTCTCGGTTTAACATCGGGGAAAGAATATGCTGAGCTAGAATGGCCTATTGATATCGCAATTGCGTTAGTGTGGGTATCTTATGCGGTGGTGTTCTTCGGCACTCTGGTGAAACGAAATACGTCACATATTTATGTGGCAAACTGGTTCTTCGGCGCCTTTATTATCACGGTTGCAGTACTTCACATCGTGAACAGTATGGCTATCCCTGTTTCCCTTGGTAAGTCTTACTCGATTTACTCTGGCGCTGTGGATGCAATGGTTCAATGGTGGTATGGACACAACGCGGTCGGTTTCCTACTCACCGCTGGTTTCCTAGGTATGATGTACTACTTCGTTCCTAAGCAAGCTGAACGTCCTGTTTATTCTTACCGCTTATCTATCGTTCACTTTTGGGCATTGATCTCATTATACATTTGGGCTGGCCCTCACCACCTTCATTACACTGCACTACCAGACTGGACTCAGTCTCTAGGTATGGTGATGTCGTTAGTTTTATTTGCTCCATCTTGGGGTGGTATGATCAACGGTATAATGACGCTGTCTGGTGCGTGGCATAAGCTTCGGTATGACCCTATCTTACGTTTCCTAATTGTTTCATTGTCATTCTATGGAATGTCTACCTTTGAAGGTCCAATGATGTCGATTAAGACGGTTAACGCACTTTCTCACTACACAGACTGGACCATTGGTCATGTTCACTCTGGTGCGTTAGGTTGGGTTGCGATGGTTTCTATCGGCTCTGTATATCACTTAGTTCCTCGCCTATTTGGTCAAGGACGCATGTATTCAGTAGGCCTAGTTAACGTACATTTCTGGTTAGCGACAATTGGTACTGTGCTTTACATCGTTGCGATGTGGATCTCTGGTGTAATGCAAGGTCTGATGTGGCGCGCGGTTAACTCTGACGGCACGTTAACTTATAGCTTTGTTGAGTCTGTAGAAGCATCTTATCCGTTCTACTTTGTGCGTTTTTTGGGTGGTTTCATCTTCCTATCTGGTATGTTCCTAATGGCATACAACACGTACAAGACAGTAAGTGCACCTAAAGAAAGCCTAAAAGCTATTCCGCATCCGGCATAAGGAGATTTAAGAATGAGTAATAATTCTAATAATCGCCATGAAATTCTAGAACGTAATGTCGGTTTGTTGGCTATTTTTATTGTTTTTGCTATCAGTTGGGGTGCGCTAGTAGAAATCACTCCGCTGATTTTCCAAAAACAAACAACAGAGAGCGTAGAGAATTTACGTGTCTACACTCCTCTGGAAATGGAAGGTCGTGATATCTACATCCGTGAAGGTTGTAACGTATGTCACAGCCAAATGGTTCGCCCTTTCCGTTCAGAAACGGAGCGTTACGGTCATTACTCGGTAGCGGGTGAAAGTGTTTGGGAACATCCATTCCTGTGGGGTTCTAAGCGTACAGGTCCGGATTTAGCTCGTGTTGGTGGTCGTTATTCTGATGAATGGCACCGCGTTCACCTGCTTGATCCGCGAGAACTCGTACCAGAATCAAACATGCCAGGTTTCCCTTGGTTGGCTGAAAACGTACTAGATGGCAAGCTGACGCAGAAGAAACTTGAGGTGTTCCGCGACCAATTCGGCGTTCCATACAAAGATGAACAGATCGCGAATGCGGCTAAAGAAGTAGAAGGTAAAACAGAGATGGATGCAATCATCGCTTATCTTCAGTCTCTTGGTCATGCAATGAAGTAAGGGGGTAATATGGATTTCGGTACAATTCATAGCATTTATACCGTTGTGCTCTTTGCTAGTTTTATCGGCATTGTATGGTGGGCATTCGGTAAAAAACGTAAAGCACGTTTTGAGGAAGATGCCAACTTGGTATTTGCTGACGAAGAACAAACGACCCCAAATAACCAAGGAGTGAAGAAGTAATGACTACATTCTGGAGTCTCTGGATTATCGTGATTACTGTCGGTACGTTAGTGGGCTGTGCGATCCTCCTGACTTGGTGCGCTAAAGATAAAATGGGCGTCGAGGAAGGGGATGACATGGGCCACGAGTACGATGGTATTCGCGAGCTAAACAACCCTCTACCAAAATGGTGGACCTACCTTTTCGTGAGCACGTTTGTGTTTGCAGCGGTATATCTCGCTCTATTTCCAGGCTTAGGAAACTTCAAAGGTTTCTTGAACTGGCAAAGTTCGGCTCAAACAGTACGTTCACTGGAAGAGTCAAAAGAAGCGATCACTCAAGCACAAGAGAACAAGCAATTAAACCAATACGCAAAGGAACTGGATGACGCAGAGGCCTACTTTGGCGAAGCATTCCGTAAGCTTGCCCATAATGATGATGGATTGCGCTCAATACCTGAAATTGCGCAAGATCCAGAAGCTTTGAAGGTTGGTCAGCGTCTGTTCTTGCAAAACTGTTCTCAGTGTCACGGCTCTGATGCTCGTGGTCAGAAAGGGTTCCCTAATCTGACTGACGATGCTTGGCTATATGGCGGTGAGCCAACAGCCATCGTCACTACCATTATGGATGGCCGAGTTGGTCAAATGCCTGCGTGGAAAGATGCGCTTGGTGAGCAAGGTGTGCGCGAAGTTGTAAGTTACACACTGAGCCTTTCTGGCCGTAAAGTGAACGCACGTGAAGCAGCGGCAGGTAAATCGCGCTTTGTCGTGTGTGCAGCTTGTCACGGTACGGACGGTAAAGGTAACCCAGCAGTAGGTGCCCCTGACTTAACAGACCAGAATTGGCTATTTGGTGATTCACGTGCAGCCGTAACTGAAACGGTAATGAATGGTCGTTCTGGTGTTATGCCTGCGTGGCAAGACATTTTAGGTGAAGATAAAGTTCAGCTCGTTGCCTCTTATGTCTGGAGTTTAAGTAACTCCGAGAATCAGTAACATATCAATAAATACCAGCCCCTATGCAAGGGGCTGTCTTTCCTTTAGATTTAGAACCTTACATTTTTTCATTTAGCTGTTGAGAACATTTTTATGGTAAAGCCTTGGTATAAACAATTTTGGCCGTGGTTCCTAATCATTCTTCCTCTTACTGTTGTAGTATGGACGGTGGTTACTGTGATCGTATTTTCGAATAATTCCGTTTCTCTCGTTGCCGAGGATTACTATAAAAAAGGCAAAGGTATCAACATTGACATTAGCAAAATGAATGTTGCTCGTGACCTCGGTCTTAACGCTAATATCTTTTCAGAAAATAACGACGTGGTGATCGCTTTCTCCAAGGGCAAGCTGACTCACTACCCTGCTCTAAATGCAACATTTACCCATCGCACCCTTCCAAACCGAGACTTTACAAAGCTGGTGACGGCAGATGCTTCAGGTAACTACCGACTCACCGCAGAAGAGTCTATCCAAGGCCCGTGGTTTATAGAGCTTCAGCCCCATGACAAACAATGGATGATCCAAGGTAAAGTCGAATTCCCGGCCGTCTCAACACCATTAATGAAGTAAGTAAAGTCTATGTGTAAATCCTGTTATCACTGTGGTGACGATGTACCAGAAAACACGGATTTTAAAGTTGAGATACTCGGTGAAACACGGGACATGTGTTGCCCTGGCTGTGAGACCGTCGCGCAGACTATCGTAGACAGTGGTCTCACCTCTTATTACCAGTACCGCACGGCACCCGCAGAAAAAGCGGACTTAGTCCCAGAGCAACTTCAAGCGCTTATTCATTACGATAATGAAGACTTGCAATCAGAGTTTGTTCGTAATCGAGACAACACCTCGGAAGTGACCCTCTCTTTGGACGGAGTATCCTGTGCTGCCTGTGCTTGGTTGATTGAGAAGCAAGTTTCGAGTGTTGGAGGCCTTGTTTCGATTCGTGTGAATACAACAACAAACCGCGCATTGCTTGCTTGGGATAAAACTCAAGTTCGACTAAGTGAGTTACTCTCGGTGATCCATAAGCTTGGTTATAAAGCCGCACCATTTGAAGCCGATAAGCAAGAAGCGTCTTATCATCGTATGATGAAACAATACCTCTACCGATTAGGTATTGCGGGTCTGGCTACGATGCAAGTAATGATGCTTGCCGTCGCTTTATATCTCGAAGTATTTGGCGATTTAGAGCCTGAGTTTAAAAACTATTTTCGTTGGGTAAGCTTGATATTTGCCACGCCTGTTCTGCTCTATTCTGCTATGCCCTTTTACTTAAACGCTTGGCGCAGCATAAAAGGCAGAACTTTGGGTATGGATGTACCTGTCTCTATTGCCTTAATTTTTGCTTACGTTGCCAGTTTATTTGCTACCGTTACAGAGCAAGGCGAAGTATTCTTTGAATCAATTTCCATGTTCACCTTCTTCCTTTTAGTTGGCCGATTTTTAGAAATGCGCGCTCGACGCAAAGCAGCGGCGGCAAGTGGAAACCTATTAAAGCTAATTCCAGCTATCGCGACAACGTTAGACGGAGAGCAAATCCCAGTTAAAACATTAAAAGTTGGCGATCGAATTCGCGTTCTTCCGGGAGAGCATATTCCCGCGGATGGTCACGTCCTTTCCGGTCGAATTCATATTGATGAATCCATGTTAACTGGTGAATCAGTCCATGTGGTCAAAAGAGAGGGAGATGCGGTTTACGCAGGAACACTCAATGGTGATGAATCCTTTGAGCTTGAAGTCATGAGCTCTAAAGCTGATTCGATGATTTCCAACATTGTACGCTTACAGGATGAAGCCCAACATTCCAAACCAAAAATCGCTGAGATTGCAGACGTTGTGGCGCGCTACTTTGTAGGAGCTATTCTAATCATTTCTGCAGGGACTTGGCTTTATTGGCATCAGACAAAACCAGATGATGCATTCTGGATTATGTTATCTGTTCTCGTCGCGACCTGTCCTTGTGCTCTTTCCTTGGCAACACCTACGGCTTTAACATGCGCAGCATCCCGTATGGGGAACTTTGGCATTTTACTTCGAAAAGGTCATGTCTTTGAAACCTTATGTAAGATCAATCACTTAGTTGTAGATAAAACAGGTACTCTAACGAAAGGCGATATTGAGATCTGTGATACAAAAGTGCTGAGTGATCTTCCAAAAGAAGATTGTCTATCTCTAGCCGCAGCATTAGAAGCCCATGCTAACCATCCTATCGCTCGTTCTTTTGCAAGTTACGTCAATGATGACTTTGTCGTGTCTGAAGTACAAAACGTGATTGGTTCAGGGATTGAGGGAATATGGAATGGCAAAATCGTTAAGATAGGCAGTGCTGCTTTTGTTCAAGGCAAAGAAAGTGATGAAAGTCATGCGGTCTATCTTTCAGTTGATGGAGAGCATGTCGCTAGCTTTTACTACCGCGACCCAATCCGAAAAGAAAGTAAGGCCTTTATTCAACGTTTCGCTGACGCAGGAATTAAGACAACACTGCTAACAGGAGACTCTCTCTCAAACGCCCGACCTGTGGCGAATGAAATTGGTATCGATCACGTCGTTGCGTCAGCAAAACCAGAAGACAAACTCGCGTTTCTTAAGAGCCTAGATAAAGACAGCATCACGATGATGGTTGGAGACGGTATCAACGATGCACCTACTCTAGCCGGTGCTCACCTTTCTGTGGCAATGGGCGGTGGTACAGATGTCGCTAAAGCTTCTGCTGATATGACGTTACTTGGGGATAATCTCGAAAAGCTACTAGAGGCACGCTTGCTTGCACTACGTACAAGAAAGATTATTCGAGAAAACTTGGCTTGGTCTTTGGGTTACAACCTGTTAATTTTGCCTTTAGCGGTTACTGGTTTGGTCGCTCCCTATGTTGCAGTAGTCGGCATGTCTGCAAGCTCAATTATCGTCGTATCCAACTCTTTGCGCCTACTCAAAGAGAAATAAGTAGAGAAAGCAAACATGGAAAGCCTTTATATTTTAATTCCTATCGCTATTATTCTTGTCTGCGTTGCTGGAGCTGTCTTTATTTGGGCGGTACGAAGTGATCAGTTTGAAGATCTTGAGCGACAAGGACATAACATTTTGCTCGATGAAGAAGAAAAACCTGATAATACTAAAAGATAGCCAGATTATATGAATCCTGATTTCATCGGTGCTTTGATGGTTGGCCTCGTTGGTGCTGGTCATTGCATGGGAATGTGTGGCGGTATCGCGTCATTGCTCTCCATGGGTGCCCCAAAAAGTAAGTTCTCTTCTCTTATTCCTCTATTTTACAACATGGGTCGGCTGGCCAGTTACGTCTTAATCGGCGGGCTAGTAGGCGGCACCATCTCTAGTTTGTCTGAACTCAGCGGACTTACCCAGTCTCTGGCTTGGTTACGATTTGTTGCTGCCCTATTTATGATTATGGTTGCACTTTATATTGCTAAGTGGTGGCAAGGTTTACTGATTATCGAGAAAGCTGGCCAGTATATATGGAAGTTTATTTCTCCTGCAGGCAAAAATTTGTTGCCATTAAAACATCCTTTTCATGCATTACCGTTCGGCTTTATCTGGGGATGGCTACCATGTGGATTAGTATACTCTGCACTTACATGGTCGGCAGTCTCTGGAAGTGCTACTGACGGCGGCTTAATCATGCTGGCTTTTGGCCTCGGTACCCTTCCAGCTATGCTTGCGATTGGCTTCGGTGCGAGTTATTTCCAGAAATTACAAAAGTCGTTAATATTTCGAAATATTTCTGCATTAATCCTCATTGGCTACGGCTTTTACACCGCGGTAGGGGCCATGGAGTTACTCGGTTTCATATAACGTGAAACGCTTTAGAAGCGATATTTTTGCTATCCTTTGGGATTAAGCGATGCTAAAATATTGATGTATATCAAATAGTGAAAGGTTGTTATGATTTCTGAAAAACCTGCAACAAAGCGTGTCCAATCAGGCGGTTGCGCGATTCATTGCCAAGATTGTAGCATTAGTCAGCTGTGTATCCCATTCACTCTGAATGAGTCTGAACTTGACCAGTTGGACCAAATCATCGAGCGTAAAAAGCCTATCCAAAAAGGACAAGAGCTTTTTAAAGCTGGAGATGAGCTTAAATCTCTGTACGCTATTCGCTCAGGTACCATTAAGAGTTATACGATTACAGAGCAAGGCGATGAGCAAATCACAGCGTTTCACTTAGCTGGTGACCTAGTCGGCTTCGACGCTATTACTGGGGACTCCCACCCTAGCTTTGCTCAAGCACTTGAAACGTCGATGGTATGTGAAATTCCCTATGAGATCCTAGATGACTTATCAGGAAAAATGCCTAAGCTGCGTCAGCAAATTATGCGCTTGATGAGTAATGAGATTAAAGGTGACCAAGAAATGATTCTGCTTCTTTCTAAGAAGAATGCCGAAGAACGTCTCGCCGCTTTCCTCTATAACTTATCCACTCGTTTTTCTCAGCGTGGCTTTAGCCCTCGAGAATTTCGCTTAACCATGACTCGTGGTGATATCGGTAATTATCTAGGCTTAACGGTAGAAACCATTAGCCGACTGTTAGGCCGTTTCCAGAAGTCCGAGATTTTAAGTGTAAAAGGTAAATATATCACTATCTTAGACCATGACTCATTAATGGAATTAGCTGGTGTAACCAAAGAATAAGTAACGCTATTTATTGATGTGGCTCGAAAATGAGCCACATCATATTTCTTATAAATTCCCTGCAAAAGTCCTCTAAAATTTCCCCAAACTAAGCTACAGTAAGAATGTACAGTGAGTACCCCAAAATACTGATTTGATTTATATTCAGTAGTTGGTTTTGCAATATAAATGGGCTTAGCTATGAGCATATACAGTAAGATTCTTGTTGTTGCTGACATCAATAGTGATGAGCAACCAGCACTTGCAAGAGCCGTTCAATTGGCTCAAAAAAGTGTATCCAGAAGCCGAATCACTTTCTTTTTATCCATTTACGATTTCTCGTACGATATGACGTCAATGCTGTCTATCGATGAGAGAGATGCTATGCGTCGAGGGGTTATCCATCAACGTGCACAGTGGATGCGTAAGATTGCTCAACCATATCTAAATGATAGCTTCGACTTTGATGTGTGCGTTGTATGGCACAACCGCCCTTACGAAGCAATTATTGCTGAAGTTTATGCTGGCCATCACGACCTCGTCATCAAAGGGACGCGTAAGCACGACGTTCTTGAGTCCGTGATTTTCACGCCAACAGACTGGCACTTATTACGCAAATGCCCTATCCCTGTGCTTCTGATTAAAAATGCAGATTGGCCTGAACACGCGAATATTCTTGCTTCTGTTCATGTGGGATCGGAAAACTCAACTCATATTGATCTCAATGACGCGATGGTAGAACGATTAAAAGAGATGACTAGCCGACTTGATGCCGAGCCATATCTTGTTAATGCATATCCTGTAACTCCGGCAAACATCACAATAGAGTTACCCGAGTTTGATCCAACAACTTACACTGACGCAGTCCGTGGACATCACTTAACGGCAATGAAGGCTTTACGCCAAAAACACGGCTTAGATGAAGAGCAAACCATTGTCGAGCAAGGACTGCCAGAAGATATCATCCCTGCGGCGGCTGAGCGCTTAAATGCGGCAATGGTTATTTTAGGAACAACGGGGCGAACAGGTCTGTCTGCTGTCTTTATTGGTAACACCGCAGAACATGTCATTGATAAAATCAATTGTGACGTTTTAGCATTGAAACCAAAGGGCTACATTAGTCCGCTAGACCCTAATACTGCAACCTAACCAATTAGCACAAGCCTAATATTCATAAAAATCCCCCAATAATTAAAGAGCAACTAACTATTGAGGGGCTTTTTTAAGATTTAGTAGTTAAAGGAGGCCATTCGGCCTCCTTTTTTGTTGAAGCTTATCGTTAGATATTAGTCACGTCGATAAACATTGACTCATCAATGTTCGTTGAAGAAACAACAGCTTCATTGAACTGATACTCTTCACGCTCACCGTCACGATCCAATGGTAAGTTTACAAAATCGAACAAGTCACGATCTGCTAATTGGCTTGGACTTACATTTTGAATTGACTTGAAAATCGCCTCAACACGACCTGGTGTCTTCTTGTCCCATTCAATTAACATAGCCTTAATCGATTGACGCTGTAAGTTTTCTTGTGATCCACAGAGGTTACAAGGAATGATTGGGAAATCTTTATGTTCTGCGTATTTGATCAGATCTTTTTCACGACAATAAGTCAGAGGACGAATAACCACGTTGCGGCCATCATCAGAACGTAACTTTGGGGGCATTGCTTTTAAGCGAGAGCCGTGGAACATATTTAAAAACATGGTCTCTACAATGTCATCCATGTGGTGACCGAGTGCTAATTTAGTTGCACCAATCTTTTCTGCGAACGAATAAAGCGTACCACGACGTAGGCGTGAACACAGACCACAAGTGGTTTTACCTTCTGGCACCTTCTCTTTGACGACTGAATAGGTGTCCTTATCGACGATGTAGTAAGGAATGTTCAACGTTTCAAAGTAATCGGGCAGAATATGTTCTGGGAACCCTGGTTGTTTTTGGTCAAGGTTAACGGCAACAACTTCAAACTTAATTGGAGCGGCTTTTTGAAGATTCAATAGGATATCAAGCATCGCAAATGAATCTTTACCACCACTTATACATGCCATGACCACATCACCTTCTTCGATCATGTTGTAATCAGTAATGGCATTCCCAACATTTCTTCTCAGACGCTTTTGAAGTTTGTTGAATTCAAGGGTTTCTTTTCTTGGATCTTTTTGGTTCATTGCGGGCTCTCAAATCGCCGATAAATCGACGGTAGGACTTCCTAACGTGGTTTCTTTGGGGCGTGGATTATACGAGCTTTTACAACAGGATTAAATGCTTGCTTGATAGTTAGGTAATAAAAATATATTGAACAAACAGAAGTGTGTTGTTAAGTATCATTTAGTAGTTAGATACAAAAAGAGCTGCGAAAAAGCAGCTCTCACCGTACGAAAGAAAGTTTATTGCTTCGCATCTGGTAAGTAAGGCAGAACTCTCATTGTAGGTTCTGGTAATGTCATCATCCCACCTACACCAATTTCACTTAAAGCCACTTGTATTTTACCATTTACTATCGGTTTTTCAGTTCCATCAGAGAAAATCACTTTCGCGTTGAGTCTATTTGCAAATTCCATCGTTACGCCTTGGACTTCAGGAGTAAACCAATCAGCGAACATACCTCCGAGGTCTTCCAGCATTGTCTGCATTTGAGGCATGATAGAAGAAAGCTGCTCGTACGATACATTACCCAGTAACGGTTCTTTCGTCATCACAACAAGAGAGTAATCACAACGTGTACCTGTTGGGGTATCCACAAAAACCAACGGATTCGCTGATTTAAGGTTCTTATCAACGGGTAAAGGAAGTTCTTGTGAAGCCGGAATTACAAGTTCTTCATAGTGCTCTTCTTTTTCCATCCACGCTTTTTCGATCGTACAGATCTGTTGGGTTTGTGAGTCGACAAAAAATACACCCACTTTAACGTCCTCGTGGCCTTCTTTAGTATTATTTTTTAGCTGAGTGTATAGCTTTGAGTACGTGAACATGTACTCTTGAGCTTGGGTTATTGGCGATACAAGTATTAGCGCCGCACTTCCCAATAGACTTAGGCTTAACTTTTTCATTTTATCCGTTATTTTATTGTGTCCAGTAGGCGTTATTATGACGAATCATAGCGCGAAGATCGTGTACATAAGCAATGCCACGTTCAGAATACGCTAGCAATCCATGAGTTAACTCTGACGCCGTTGCGACCGATAACAGGTCTTTGTTCTTTTCGGCTAGAGAAGCTCTGATTTCACGCAGTTCAGCATACGCTGGGTTTCGATTGACATTCATAAAGTAGCCATGAACCGACTGCTGTACAGAATCGAATTTTTTAACTTCATGAATTTTGCCAGCACCACGTTGCGCAGGAACAATTCCACAGCCCTGTTTATAACACCATTGACCAAACAAGTTGTTCGCTTGAGTAGCAAAACGAGAAGTGCCCCACGCAGATTCATTTGCTGCTTGAGTTAGAACCAATGCTTCTGGTAAGACATTCACTCGCACAAGCATTTCATCCAGCCACGCTTGATCAACCTTGTTGTCGCTCAAAGGCAAAGAATACAGAGCCGCTAATCGCTGTGCGTACTCTTCTTGTTCTTGAGTGATTCTCCCTAGCTTTAAAGAGGTAAGAAACGCTCGTTCATGGCGAATTCGTTGATTCTCAATTGCTATTTTAGGTCTCAAGAAATCAAAAAACGCCGCTTTTTTCTCTTTGGTGTCTTTTATTGCGTTGAAGTCAGGGATATCACCAATGTATGGCAAATGAGACAAATCGACATGCTTAATTGTCTCGGACAGCACATCAGGATTCTCAACATATTTAAACTGTTGCTCGTAGTGTAAATACGGACCTATGGAAATGAAAGTGGCGGCTATACAGGTCGCCGCCAATCGTAAACTCATTAATTTTAAAGATTTAGGCATCAAACACCTTTGAATCACCGTCGTGATCATTGTCATTTTTCTGTGCTGCTACGATCTTGAGCTTAATACCAAACATTTCGCGATAAAGCACCCCTTTTAAATGGAAAAAGAACGGCAATACAAAAATCAAACCAATACCGTAGAACATAGCTGCCACAATAAACATCAACATCACACCCAAGAAAAGCCCTGCAACAACAAAAATCTTCTTGTTGATAGCACGAAGCGAAAGCAATAAGGCTTGCATTGGGGGAATTCTTTTCTCACAAATTAACAAGATAGAATGACTAAATGCTAAAGATAGGTATAAGGATAATGGCGGTAAAATCATACCCACGACCCCTTGAAGCATTAAACTCATCAATGTGGCTAAAATGACTGGAACCGTAAATTGTAACCCTTTACCAACGTGACGTAACTTGGTTTTTAACCCAGCCACATGGCTCATCGCCATCAAACTGATGCCCGCATAGATAGGGGCGCTGATAACCTCATAGCTAAAGTTCGCGACATAAATAGCTGACACGATATCGCTTGTGAAAGACTCAGGATTTTCTATCGCGTCCAAAATAATACTTGGGTCGCCGAGTTGTAGTTGTAATGCAATGTAGAAAATCCCTAACTGGACAAAAAGCAGTACAATAATGGCGGGAGAAAATGATAAAAAGTGTTGAATCGTTGCTCGCCAAGCCTCACTGAAAACAGCACCTGCTTTCAGTTCGTAGTCGCCAGACAAAGCTCGTTCGACACTCCCCCCAAGATTGAAATCTTTCTCAAAATCGTCGTTCATATATTATCCAAGATTAACTTGTGAAATTTTTACTGGAATACCAGTCAATTAATTTGACCATCATTATAAAGAAATCTTTCCTCGTCTAACATCCATAACTCACACCCTATCCTTGCAATCTCTACTATGTGCTTGATAATTGACCACTCAGTAGGTATGAAATTAAAAACAATTGTTGAATAAAGCGTAACACTATCAAACAGAGCTTAAATACCAATTAATCTTATAAAACAGTATGGTAAGGAATAATTACTTTTTCCTGCAAAATTTTTTCTGTTTCAAGATGAGAAAACTCTTTAATTTCACAACTTTGGTGATTATGATGCGCGCCTCAAAGTGAATGGCTAGTGTCACATCAGTGGGAATAAGCCCAACTTGAACGTGGGGGAAATACAGACGTTGAACGCAAAACCGCAAGCAGGAAAACCAGTTATTCGTTTATCTGGTATTAGTAAAAGTTTCGATGGAAAGGAAATCATCGGTAATTTAAATCTGGATGTTAATCATGGCGAATTTCTGACGATTCTTGGCCCTTCTGGTTGTGGTAAAACAACAGTTTTACGCATGATCGCAGGGTTTGAAACGGCAGATAACGGTCAAATCATTTTGGATGACCAAAATGTAACACAGGTTCCTGCTGAACAAAGGCACGTCAACACCGTATTTCAAAGTTACGCACTGTTTCCACACATGACCGTATTTGACAATGTCGCTTTTGGTCTTCGTATGCAGAAAACGCCTGCCGCAGAGATTGAACCAAGAGTAATGGAAGCATTACGCATGGTTCGTCTCGAGAAAATGGCCCAGCGTAAGCCGCATCAACTTTCTGGTGGGCAACAGCAGCGTATCGCAATTGCACGTGCGGTCGTTAACAAGCCAAAAGTGCTGCTGCTCGACGAATCGCTCTCTGCGCTGGATTACAAACTACGTAAACAAATGCAGATCGAATTAAAGCAACTTCAGCGTCAACTTGGTATTACCTTCATCTTTGTAACACACGATCAAGAGGAAGCCTTATCGATGTCAGACCGCATTATCGTGATGCGTGATGGCGTTATCGAACAAGATGGCTCTCCGCGTGAGATTTACGAAGAGCCTAAGAACCTGTTTGTTGCTCGCTTTATTGGTGAGATCAACGTGTTCAATGCAACCATGCTAGAGCGCCTCGATGACAAACGCATCCGCGCAGAAATTGAAGGTGTTGAATCCGTCGTTTACTACGATAAGGAAGCACAGAAAGACGACAAACTACAAGTACTACTTCGCCCCGAAGACTTACGTATCGAAGAAATCAAAGAGTCTGAAGAAAAAGGTATTGTAGGTCACGTAACTGAGCGTACTTATAAAGGTATGACGTTAGACTCTGTCATTCAATTAGATTCAGGTATGCGTGTAATGGTGAGTGAGTTCTTTAACGAAGATGATCCAGATGTGGACCACTCACTCGGCCAGAAAGTCGCTATTACTTGGGTTGAAAGCTGGGAGGTGGTACTCAATGATAAGCAAGAAGATTAATCTTCAGAACGCGATCATTGCCGTCGTAGTGGGTTGGCTAACACTATTCGTGTTGGTTCCAAATCTAATGATTATCGGTACCAGTTTCTTAACGCGTGATGAAGCAAACTTAATCGAAATGACATTCACTTTCGACAACTATCTGCGTCTGTTGGACCCATTGTATGCGAAAGTGCTGATGCACTCGTTCTACATGGCAATTGTGGCAACCTTGTTCTGCTTAGTGATTGGCTATCCATTTGCCTACATCGTAGCCAAAATGCCTGAAAGATGGCGTCCATTTATGTTGTTTTTGGTGATCGTACCATTTTGGACGAACTCTTTGATTCGAACTTACGGACTAAAGATTGTTCTAGGTACACAGGGCATTTTGAACAAGTCGCTGATGGCAATGGAAATCATCGATAAGCCGATGCGTATTATGTACAGCGAAACGGCGGTAATGATTGGCCTTGTGTATATTTTGCTTCCATTTATGATTCTGCCGCTTTACTCAGCGATTGAGAAGTTAGACAACACATACATCGAGGCGGCAAAAGATCTCGGAGCAAACAAGTTCCAAACGATAACCAGAGTGATTTTGCCTTTAACAATGCCTGGCATTATCGGTGGCTGCTTATTAGTTCTTCTGCCTGCTTTGGGGATGTTCTATATTTCTGACCTTCTAGGCGGCGCGAAGAACTTATTGATCGGTAACGTAATTAAGAGCCAAGTATTGAATGCACGTGACTGGCCATTTGGGGCAGCGACGAGTATCGCCCTCACCTTTGCAATGGCAGTTATGCTGTACGCTTACTATCGAGCGGGCAAGTTGTTGAATAAAAAAGTGGAGCTAAACTAATGGGACGCACAGTTAGATTTAGCTTTATGGCGTTGGTTTATGCATTTTTGTATCTACCGATCGTTGTACTAATCGTAAACTCATTTAACGCTAATAAATTTGGTATGAAATGGAGTGGTTTCACTACCAAATGGTATGAAACCTTAGTCAACAACGACAGCTTAATGCAAGCGGCATGGCACTCCTTGAACGTGGCGGTGTTTTCAGCGACAGCGGCAACCATCATTGGTAGCTTAACAGCCGTTGCCCTATTCCGTTACTCGTTCAAAGGTAAAGGGGCAGTAAACGGTATGCTGTTTGTCGTAATGATGTCTCCAGATATCGTCATGGCGATTTCATTACTTGCTCTGTTCCTAGTATTAGGCGCACAGCTAGGCTTCTTTACTCTGTTAATTGCTCACATCACCTTCTGCTTGCCATTCGTCGTGGTAACCGTATACAGCCGCTTAAATGGCTTCGATGTGAAGATGTTAGAAGCAGCAAAAGATCTTGGCGCAAGTGAATGGATTATCTTGAAACAGATTATCCTTCCTCTTGCAAAACCAGCAGTTGCGGCAGGTTGGCTGCTTAGCTTTACCCTGTCTCTGGACGACGTAATTATTAGTTCGTTCGTAACAGGTCCAACGTATGAAATCCTACCATTGAAAATTTACTCGATGGTTAAGGTGGGTATTTCACCGGAAGTGAATGCTCTTGCAACGGTCATGTTGGTGGTTTCTTTAATTCTTGTCGTAATTTCTCAGTTGCTCGCAAGAGAAAAAGTAAAGTAAAACCCATATCCGTTAACATCACGAAACAGAATGGTTACATGCCATTCTGTTTTTCTATCTACCGTCCAAAACGATTTGGACAACGTTTGGTTTGGAGCTAACGTCAATGAAAAAATGGGCTACTCTGTTCCACACGTTGTTGCGATTACAGGTCTAGCGATTAACGCAGATATGTACGATCCAAACGACTTCCAAAGCTGGGCAGATCTATGGAAGCTCGAGCTTGAAGGCCAAGTAATGCTGATGGACGACACTCGCGAAGTCTTCCACATCGCTCTGCGTAAACTTGGCTATTCAGGCAACTCAAAAGACGCTAAACAAATCGATGAAGCGTACGCTGAGCTACAAAAGTTGATGCCAAACGTTCTAGTTTTCAACTCTGACAACCCTGGCGCACCTTACATGTCTGGTGAAGTGGGTATTGGTATGCTTTGGAACGGCAGCGCTGCAGCTGCTCAAAATGAAGGCCTGAACCTTAAACTCGTATTCCCTAAAGAAGGCGGTATCGGTTGGGTTGATAACTTTGCTATCTCTTCCGGTGCGAAAAATGTAGAAGCGGCACATAAAATGACCGACTTTCTACTGCGGCCTGAAATTGCAGAGCAAATCTCTCGTGATACTGGCTATCTAACGGCCGTGGCGGAATCGAACGCTAAGTTTAAAGAGGTTGCACCACTATTCCCTGTTCAAGAAGACCTTGATCGAGGTGAATGGCAAGATGCGGTTGGTGACCTAACCGTCAAGTACGAAGATTACTTCCTGAAGCTGAAAGCGGGACAATAAGCTTACATAACAAGCCATCGACTGAAAGAAAATAGGTAGCAATACGCTGCCTATTTTTGTAATTGGCTGATATAATTGTACGTTGTTAGGTTTGTTTGGCTCTATTATCTCATAACGATTAGATAACCGTGTTCGAGCTAAATAAACAGATTTGTGCTTAATGCGATTTGGCTCAACTTGATAACTACCACTAGTATTGATTTATCCAATCGCGAAACAAAACGGAAAACAAATGAAAAGTAAATTCTACGCAAGCGCTCTATGTGCAGCGACGCTCATCGCTACCCCTGCAATAGCTGCTGATCAAGAACTGTATTTCTACAACTGGTCGGAATACATTCCAAACGAAGTTCTTGAAGACTTTACAAAAGAAACTGGAATTAAAGTTATTTACTCTACATACGAATCTAACGAGAGTATGTACGCAAAACTGAAAACCCAAGGTTCTGGCTACGACTTGGTAGTACCGTCTACCTATTTCGTCTCTAAAATGCGTAAAGAAGGCATGCTGCAAAAGCTCGATAAAGAGAAACTGTCTCACTTTTCCGAACTTGATACTAATTTCCTAAACAAACCGTTTGACCCAAATAATAACTATTCTATTCCTTATATTTGGGGGGCGACCGGTATTGGTATCAATGCAGATATGCTAGACAAGTCGACTGTGACTAAATGGGATGATTTCTGGGATAGTAAGTGGGAAGGTCAACTAATGCTAATGGATGACTCTCGTGAAGTCTTCCACATCGCATTGACTAAGCTTGGTTACTCTCCAAATACGACGAACCCAGACGAAATCAAAGCGGCGTACGACGAATTGAAGAAATTAATGCCAAACGTTTTGGTATTTAACTCAGACTTCCCAGCAAACCCATACTTAGCCGGTGAAGTTTCTCTTGGTATGTTGTGGAACGGCTCTGCATACATAGCTCGTCAAGAAGGCGCGAACATTGACATCATCTGGCCCGAAAAAGGCACTATCCTCTGGATGGATAGCCTTGCCATCCCTGCTGGCGCGAAGAACGCAGATGCCGCCCATAAGATGATCGACTTTCTACTACGTCCAGAGAACGCAGCGAAGATTGCTCTAGAGATTGGTTACCCTACTCCAGTTGGAACAGCGCATGACCTCCTCCCTAAGGAATTTGCTAACGATCAAAGCATCTTCCCACCACAAGAAGTGATGGACAACGGAACATGGCAAAACGAAGTTGGCGAAGCGAGCGTAATGTACGATGAGTACTTCCAAAAGCTAAAAGTGAACAACTAATTCGTTAGTTTTAAAGAGATGAAAAGCGGCTTATGAGCCGCTTTTTTGTTCTCATTTACAAGGCAAGCGCTCTCGCCTGTGGGACTTGTTACGTCCTTTCTTTTCCTTCTAGAGCCAATATCTCGTCAACTAATTTTGGCACCTCAATGCTCGCTTTTCCGTAGCGCTTTTCCTCAAACTCACTCTCTACTGCACTAGGCTCAAGGTTAATTTCAATCGTATGAGCACCATGCATTTTTGCGTCATGAACAAACCCCGCCGCCGGATATACCACACCAGAAGTTCCTATGGAAATAAACAAATCTGCCTCTTCCAGCGCAGCGTAAATATCCCCCATTCTTAAAGGCATTTCTCCAAACCAAACAATGTGGGGTCTCATTTGAGAAGGCATCTGACAACAATGGCAAAGTTCGCCAGTTGCAATATCACCATTATGCTCAATGACCTGATTCGATTCACTGCATCGGGCTTTTAGAAGCTCACCGTGCATGTGAATTACATTCTGGCTGCCGCCTCTTTCGTGAAGGTTGTCTATATTTTGAGTGATGACTGTCACTTTGCCTTTTAATTCAGCCTCAAGGTGACCCAAGGCCTTATGTGCCGCATTCGGTGATATGGTTTCGTCTTGGAGTTTTTTACGACGTAGATTATAAAAGTTTTGAACAAGGTCCGGATCGCGAGCAAATCCTTCAGGTGTTGCCACATCTTCAATTCGGTGATTCTCCCAGAGACCATCTTGAGCACGAAATGTTTGAATACCAGATTCGGCAGAGATACCAGCCCCAGTAAGTACTACAATATTTCTATACGGGAAATTCATAACTTATCCTTGTCGTTCTTTTTCATTAGCTTAACACTGAAATAATAGCAACAGTAGTAATATGGATTAGACTATGGTCGTAATGATCACGGTTAAAATTATATTTTTAGAGGAATCGCAATCCGAGAAGTATCTCTGGCACTTATATTACTTACGACTTTAGCGAGTTGTTAGCTAACCAACGCTGAAGGCGAAATAGATGATGTAAAAGTCAGCACGAATGACGATAAACACCGAGGCAATGGTGACTTTTGTCCTCCAGGGCAAGCGAAGAAAGGAAATTGCTAGAAGAGCGGAGCAATGCCGCTCACTTTAAGTGAACGGCATAACCATCTTTAATGGCTATTTTAAGTAGTATAGGTTAACTAAAGATTTGGCCCTGTCGACGGTCTATGTGGCTGATTATGACGTAGCTGCTGCATACCTTGGAACATACGAATCAACCAAACAAAGATGGCTAAAGTCGCAAACAACATTCCAACCCAAGGGATGAAGTACGCAATATTTTCAATCAACGTGTTTTGTACCCAATAGTCGCTAACTCCAATTAAAACACCATTAGAAGTTGCAACCGTTACAATTAGCACGACGAAAAACGTCAAATAAAGAAAGAAAGTTCGAATCAAACCATAATAGTGAGAAATCACTACCTCGCTGTCTTCTCCCTTATCTAAACGGTAACCAGCATAGATAATTGCAATAACGCCTGAGACCAAAAACGTAAACGGGGTCAAACAGCTCAGGATGTACGCAATCCAAATCCCGTTATGATGTTTGTTCATTCGTTTTCGCTCCTTTCTCTGCAGCTGGCTTTGACTCAGCTTCGCCCATCGCTTCTTTAGACTTCACTTCTTCGTACCAAAGGTCATGGTGTTCTTTTGCCCATGTCTCATCAACTTCACCGGTCACCATGCCTTCTAGCGCCCCTTCCATTCCAAACAAACCGATGTAGATATGGAAGACAAAGCCACAGATGAGAATTAGCGCTGAGATTGCATGAACTAGGTTCGACAGCTCCATATCACGGCGAGTTTGATCAAAAATGGGGAAGTCTAAAATCAAGCCGCTGACCGCAGCGATAATACCGAAGAAGATCAATAACCAATAGATTGCCTTCTCACCACCATTTGAGAACCCCGCAGAGGGGTGTGTGCCTTTGTGCTTACCAACCATACCGCCCATTTTCATGAACCAACGTACGTCAGTCATGTTTGGAATTGACTTACGCCACCATTTCAGTAGAACAAGTATCAGTAAGACGAAGAACAACGGCCCCATATAGTTGTGGTACTGTTTCGCCAACATGACAATAAAGCCCCAAAAATCAGTTGGAACATACGGTTTTAAGAAATGCTTACCGTAAACGAGCATCAAACCACTGAAGGCCAGCGTTAAAAAAGTAAACGCCATACTCCAGTGAAGAGCTCGATCCAAACGAGACCAACGCTTCACTTTTTTGCCAGTACGTGGCTTGCTTAGCATTAGCGGACCTACAAATACATAAGCCATAATTACCATTGCGATACTGCCGAAAATCGCGACAGCACCAGCAGGAGACATCCATTTTTCTTTAAGAATATACCAAGTTTCACCAGGTTTACTGATTAACACACCATGCTCTGGTGATTGTGATGTGGTATAGCCTTCTTGTCCCTCTCTGACTTGGCGCCAGTAATCTGCTCCTGCGAGCTGTGTCATCTCCTGCTGTACTATTTTAGAAGACTGCTCCTCTGCAGAAGCCGGTATTGCAAAAGTCAGAAGTAATGCCGTCATCATTGACAGCATTACTAGAGACGCACGTTTAAGCGTGTTTAACATGTGCCTCTCCCTACTTAGCTTTTCGTCGCATCGTAAGAAAGATCGTTACCGTCTGTCCAACCTGCGTTTTTCGCGCCGCGCTCAACAACACGTTGACGGAAAATGTCAGAGACCTTCTCTGCGTCACCGGCCAGTAATGCTTTCGTTGAGCATAGTGATGCACACATCGGTAATTTACCTTCTGCAATACGGTTCGCACCGTACTTTTGACGCTCTTCTTCAGAACCTGCTTCAGTTTCAGGACCGCCCGCGCAGAAGGTACACTTGTCCATTTTGCCGCGTTCACCAAATGCTTCTTGTTTAGGAAACTGAGGCGCACCAAACGGACAAGCAAACAAACAGTAGCCACAACCGATACATAAGTCTTTGTTATGAAGTACGATGCCATCTTCTGTATACTCAAAACAGTCAGCCGGACAAACCGCCATACAAGGTGCATCCGTACAATGCATACACGCTACAGAGATCGAGTTCTCACCCGCTTCACCATCATTTAGCGTAACAACGCGACGACGTTGAATGCCCCATTCAAGTGCATCGTCGTTTTCGTTCTTACATGCAGTAACACAGCCGTTACACTCGATACAGCGTTTGGTGTCACATAGAAATTTCATTCGTGCCATGGTTAGACTCCTTACGCTTTACGAATGTTACATAGGGTTACTTTGGTTTCTTGCATTAAAGTAACCGGATCGTAACCGTAAGTGGTTGCCGTGTTGGCAGACTCCCCACTTACATACGGTTGTGTACCTTCTGGGTATTTAGAGCGAAGATCTTCACCCTCAAATTCACCGCCGAAGTGGAACGGAATGAATGCTAAACCAGGTTTAACACGACGTGTCACCATCGCTTTCACTTTAATACGGCCCTTCTCTGCACCTTCAACCCAAACATCGTCACCATCTCTAAAGCCAAGATCGTTCGCATCTTTCGGATTCACCTCGACAAACATCTCTTGTTGAAGCTCAGCAAGCCAAGGGTTTGAACGGGTTTCATCTCCGCCACCTTCGTATTCAACCAAACGTCCAGAAGTGAGAACAATTGGGTACTCACCAGACTTGTCTTGCTCTTGAATAGATTTGTATAGCGTAGGTACTCGGAAAATCGCCTCTTTGTCATCCCATGTAGGGTAATCCGTGACAAGGTCACGCCTAGGCGTGTAGAGTGGCTCACGGTGCAGTGGCACACGGTCTGGAAATGTCCAAACAATCGCACGCGCTTTCGCGTTACCAAATGGGATACAACCGTGCTTAATCGCTACACGTTGGATACCGCCAGAAAGGTCAGTTTTCCAGTTTTTTCCTTCAGCTGCCGATTTCTCTTCAGCGGTTAAATCATCCCACCAACCGAGCTGCTTAAGTAACTTGTCAGTGAATTCTGGGTAACCATCTTTGATTTCAGAGCCTTTTGAGTAACTGTCTTCCGCTAGCAGATTTTTACCTTCAAATTCCACACCAAAGCGCGTACGGAAGTTGCCACCACCCTCTGCCACCGTTTTAGAGGTGTCATAAAGAATGTGAGTGCCTGGGTGTTTCATTTCAGGTGTCCCCCAACATGGCCAAGGTAAACCGTAGGTTTCACCGTTAACAGGACCACCCTCTGCTGCTAGCGTAGTGTTGTGGAATGTATGCCAGTTTTGTTGATGCGCTTTTAGACGCTCAGGGCTTTGACCAGTGTAACCAATCGTCCACATGCCGTTGTTGAACTCGCGAGTGAGATCTTCAATCAAAGGTTGGTTGTTTTCTACACGGATGTTTTTGAACAACAAATCTGAGTAACCCAGCTTTTTCGACAATAGATACATGATTTCATGATCTGGTTTTGACTCAAACAAAGGTTCGACAACCTGATCACGCCATTGCAGAGAACGGTTAGATGCCGTCACGCTCCCGTAAGTCTCAAACTGAGTCGTCGCAGGAAGCAAGTAAACATTATCGGTACGATCGCTCATTACCGCGGCCACTGTTGGGTAAGGATCGACAATCACCATCATGTCGAGCTTCTGCATCGCTTTTTTCATCTCAACACCACGTGTCTGAGAGTTCACAGCGTGACCCCAGTAAAACATGGCGCGAATGTTTTCACGCTGACGAATGTTATCTTTGTTTTCTAAAACACCATCCACCCAACGAGAGACTGGAATACCGGCGCTGTGCATTGGTTTTTGACCACTGTAAGCGGTATCATCAAAACGACCTTTCACCCACTCGTAATCGACTTCCCACACTTTTGACCAGTGGCGCCAAGCACCTTCAGAAAGGCCGTAGTAACCAGGAAGCGTATCAGACAATACGCCAAGATCCGTTGCACCTTGTACGTTATCATGACCACGGAAGATGTTCGCACCGCCACCGGATTTACCGATGTTACCCAGAGCAAGTTCAAGTACACAGTAAGCACGTGTGTTGTTGTTACCGGTGGTGTGCTGAGTCCCCCCCATACACCAAACAATACAGCCCGGACGGTTTTCAGAAAGCAGTTTTGCTGTTTGGTAAACGTCTTCTTCGCTTACGCCTGTTACGCGCTCAACTTCTGCTGGCGTCCATTTCACAACCTCAGCACGGATTTCATCCATACCGAATACACGTTGGCGGATGAACTCTTTATCTTCCCACTGGTTTTCGAAAATATGCCACAACACCCCCCAAATGAATGCCACGTCAGAACCAGGGCGAAGAGCAACATAGTGATCGGATTTTGCCGCCGTACGAGTACGACGAGGATCCGCGACTACGATCTTACAATTGTTCTTCTCTTTCGCGATCAGAATGTGCTGCATCGCTACTGGGTGCGCCTCTGCAGGGTTAGAACCAATGAACAGCATCGACTTACAGTTGTGCATGTCATTGAAAGAGTTGGTCATCGCACCGTAACCCCAAGTGTTCGCTACACCCGCCACTGTTGTTGAGTGACAAATACGCGCTTGGTGGTCAACGTTGTTAGTCCCCCAAAGTGATGCCATTTTGCGGAATAAATACGCTTGCTCATTGCTGTGCTTCGCACTACCCAAGAAGTAAACTGAATCAGGGCCAGACTCTTTACGAATGTCCATCACCTTGTTACCGATCTCTTCAATGGCTTGATCCCAAGAAAGCTTTTTCCACTTACCGTTTTCAAGCTTCATTGGGTATTTAAGACGACGCTCGCCGTGGCCATGCTCACGCAGTGCTGCGCCTTTTGCACAGTGACCACCAGCGTTAAATGGGTGGTCGAAGGCAGGTTCTTGACCCGTCCAAACCCCATTTTGAACTTCTGCGTAGATCCCACAACCCACCGAACAGTGAGAACAGATAGTACGTTTTACTTCTGTTTTCGCTTCTGGATCGATCGATTTCGCTTGCGCTTTTTTCATCATGCCCGGTGCGAATAGACTAGCACCAACCACGGCGCCACCAGCGGCAAGCGAAGTGTTTTTCATGAATGCACGACGAGAAACGCCAAGCTGATTCGTTTCTTTGCTCACACTGTCGGAGCGTTTGATAAGTTTCATCCGTTATCTCCTAAAGTGTGTCGTAGTAATCACGAATGTGCTGAGTTTCACGATACCCTGTCTTCTTCATGTCTTTTGTAGAAGGCTCAACCTTTTCTGAAGCGACGGCCACTTTCGTGGTACCTGCAACAACAGCACCAGCAACGGCAGCCGTTGTGAAGCCTTTGAGGATGTCTCTACGGCTTGTGTTTATTTCTTTATTATCTTTCATCATTGCTTCCTTACCTTACGGTAGATCTGTGGAGACTTATGCCTCTCTATCGATATGACCAAGTACTACCCGATTACTCGTAATCTGTGACGTTTTTCACATCAATTTTTAATTTGCTTTTACTACTTTTGGTATTCACGCTGAAGCGCACTTGTTCTAAGGTTAAAAATGCCTCGCAAAGTTGCGCGGCTGGCTTATAAAAATTCACACTTTCCGCGCTCTCTAGCTGACGCGTAAAAGATTGGAACCAAGGCGCGATGTGTTTGTTAAACACGGCTTGTTGTAATGTCTCTTCCTCGTCTGTCAGCATCGCCATTACTTCACAGAGAGCCGATATATGGTCTTCAGGCTCTTTCACGTTTTCTGCACGTTCAATGCCAAGCAGTTCTAGATCTCGACGAATTTCCGCTAACGGTTTTTCCATCATCGAGCCAGTACGATGCCAAGAACCAAATGGCACCACCTCTCCACGGCCGATACCAATGAAGAGTTCTTGATACTCGTCTTCAACCGCTCCACGATTTGCTTCATTCGCAGCTTGTTGTAGCGCGAGCCACGCTTTTTGCATGGCGCTTTCGGAGGGTTCAATTTTAAGTAACTTTAAGAATCCCAGCTCGTCCTCACTGGGCGCGCTCCGAAAAAGTGTAGAGAGCATGAGATAAATTTCAGTTCTCAGTGTTTGTTCTTGTTGTGTATCCACTGTGAGCTCCTAATATTTCAGTTGACTCATTGGGTCTTCAGCCATCGACTCAAACATGTCGACCACACGGCAGTCTTCACACATCGCGATGCGATTAATAGCTGCTTGATCGGAGAAGTGAGCATGCCCACGAAGCTTGTTTTGTAACATGTCGATCATGGACTGGGGCGCAAAAGGCTTGTGACAACGAATGCATTCCGCCGCCTTTTCTTCGTGAATCACCACCGCTTTCTGACGCTCTTCTTTTACCCAGTTCATTTGGGGAGTCAGCGTCAGCACATTTTCTGGACATGCTTTTTCACACAAACCACACTGGATGCAGTCTTGCTCGACGAATTTAAGCGAGGGAGATTGACCATCGGTATGCAGCGCGCGCGTTGGACAGACCGCGACACAGCTCATACACAACGTGCAGTCTTTGCTTTTGCAAGAAACCTTGCCGTAAGGCGCATTGGCAGGTAACTCCACCATGTTATCTACAGGAATACGAGATACTGATAATGCGTCTAATGCGGTGAACAAACGTTGACGCTTATTGCCTGGCAAATCACCTAAAGCCAAGTCAAAAGACTCAGTACAAAGGGTTGGTGCACCTTCGCGTAACGACTCTAGATACAGAATATCGATGGTTTCTTTTGCGATACCAAGTTGGTCAAGAAGTTCTTGAGCAATACCCACTTCAGTGTTGAGCACACGAATAATGGTTTGTGGCATATAACGCGAAGCCGCAAACAGAACCTGAGTGGCTCCGTTCACAAGTGCGGCAAACCAAGTATCGATTCCAATCGAAGGCAGTTCTTCTACCACAATTGGAATGACATTATCTGGTAGCGCTTTGAGTGCCATCACATTGTAGGTTTCATGACGAGAGCTACAAATCAGCACGATAGGGTCTAAACCGCCCGCCTGCTCATAATTCGCAAGCGTGCGTTCAATGAATTTTTGCGTATCTTGCGGGTTTGGTAATGCGTAATGAATCGCTTCTGTCGGGCACGCCGTTGCACACGTCCCTACGCCTTGACAAAGGTACGGGTTAATCTCAATGCGGTGGCCTGTTTTGTCACTGCCTTCACTCGATAGCGCGCCTGCCGGACAAGCATCGACACAACGCTCACAACCTTTCACGCCACGTGAACTGTGCGCACACAAATCAGTATCTAAACGGAAATATTTGGGTTTATCGAAGGTTCCCATCAGTGTTGGGATTTCTTCTAACGCTTCAGCCAGTTTTGGATAACCACGACCTACTGGATAATACCCCGGGACAGGCACTTCTTCCGACATACAACTGTTAAGGCAAAGATCAAGCACGATATCAAAACAGTCGTTGTTGATGGCTACTTTTGCTAGGTTGTTGATCGAGTCGTTATTTTCGATAATGACTTCGAACGTACCGAGGAACCCAGAAACCTGCACCGAGTTTGCATAGTAAAGACCTTGGGTCGTCCCTTTTTCACCATCGGTAGAAAGCAGCGTTAAGCTATTCATTTGTGATAATTGCGCCGCTGCACTCTCAATAATTGCAGTTGGGCCAACAATCAAGGTGTTACCGCCACTTTCATAACTAACGGTTGGTGGAATAAGGTTCATCAACTCTACGGTATTTTCGCAAGCGTAGTGCCTCGCTTTACCGTTATTGGAAGTCGCTTGTTCTAATAGTTTTTTCAACATTGCTCAATTCCATTTATAAATATGGATAGTCTTTTCCATCTATCATTGTAGTTAGCGCCAGAGATTCTGCTGATTAACTTATGGGTGAAAAGTCTCAGTGGCTCAGTGCTAATATCAATGAGATTGGTATTAAACAATGTTTAGCAAGTGCTGTGCCAATAAAATAAGCTTTTAATTTCAGCATTTTATACATTTGACGGACAATTTATAGGGACAAAAAAACCGGCTGAGACATTTTGTCTCAGCCGGTTCATTGAGTATTTAGTCAAAATGTACCTATTGTTTGTGTGGTATATTTTGTCCCACGTCTTCAGGCATCAATTTATCTTCTAAAGTATCACTTCTTGAAAGCGCTATATTTTTATCCGAATCTGTTTCACCTTGGTGAGTGGTGGCGCTTGGTTCGCCCTGTTTAATATCCTCTGATAAAACTTCCTTATCAGCATCAATAGCTTGAGTGAGCTCTTCCGGCGGTTCTTCTTCTGTTTGCTCTTTCACCCAATCACGCAAAGTCTCAGCGACCTCCTGAGACAGAGACTTCAAATTACTATAATCGTCATCGTAATCATCAAGCCCATCGCGGACATTAAACTCTTCAGACAAAAACAGCTTACGCAGTGCGGTTTTTTTTATGCTTTCAGACGCCTCAGAAACCAATAAACTTGCAATCGACACCTCTTCTGGTTGTTCATTTTCAATGTCAACGACTGTCGTTGTGTCTTGAGTGGCTTCATTGAATTCAGAGCTGTCTAGGGAAACAGTGGTACTCGGCGTTGGCGTTTCAGTCACGCTCGCTGGTGCTTTTTCTTCTTCAACCGGTGTGATTTCTTCATCACCTAAGTTTGAGGACTCTTCTAATTTACGTTTCGACCAACGGCTTAAAAAACTAGTTGCCATTTGCTCTCCCCGCTCCTTTACGTTTCTTGCGTCTTGTTTCTAACAACTCACCATGACGCCCTATAAAGGCTTCCATCCACGCTTGAACGGCTAATGGCATATCATTAGATAATACTAGGTTATCACCGTCCATGTATTGAGCCGCGACGGATTGCGAAGCCGTCAAGAGCTGTATTGTTGGCTTTTCACCAGACTCAACATTATCCATCACTAGGAAAAGCTTAGGTTGCTGAGAGCTTAAATTAAATCGGTAGTCGGTGCGTTCATCTTTGTGCAGTTGCAACCAACAAACGTGCGGTGTCTCTTCTGTCGGATTCAGCGCAAATCCCGTTAACTGCCATTGGGTGGTGACCCAAATCCCCGTACTGATTTCATGCTCAACAAGTTCAACACCAATCAACCACTCATCTTCAGTTTTCTTGTATTTTGTTTCAAAATTTTTCTTATCCGACATAGCTCACCCAGCTTTCTATTTTGGTCCAAAAACGGAGACGAAAAGGACACCTTGACCTTTGCTTTTAACCATTTCATGGTTTGATAGCAATATCCGAGCCAAAAATTATTCTCAGGACTCTCATATTCTCAGGACTCTCGTTAGTTAAGACCATAAATACCAAAGTAGTCGAAACTCTAATTCATTGATGTGTCATTACTGCGAACTCGCAGTTTTAATGCGCCGTGGATATAAAACTTCGCATTTTTTGTAGTAAACGCTATTTTGGAATGAGACTTGCTTTGTAAACCGTGAAATAAACGAAGATATTTGATGGGGTGAATCGCCCTCTCAACGACTAGGATAGGACTGTGCTAAAGCCAAATATTATTAAAACCAGTGAAAATCCCCTGCAAACCATTGAAGTCGACGTTTACGATGAATATGGAGAAAAACTTACCAAACAAATCGCCTGTGAGCGCCCTCTAACGGTAATGCTAAACTGGAGAGAAGTGGTGACATTAATGACGCTGGGGTCGCGTCCTGAAGCCTTGGTGCTGGGGTATTTAAAAAACCAGAGTTTCCTGTCTGATCCTGAAGCGATTGAATCGGTTATCATCGATTGGGAGACGCACTCTGCGGCGGTGATAACCAAAGAAAATACTGAGCACCTAGAAGGCGCACTTAAAAAGAAAACAGTCACATCTGGATGTGGTCAAGGCACCATGTACGGCAATGTCATGAAGCAGCTTGAGGATTATCAGGCTCCCCAAGTACCACTGAAACAATCGGAAGTTTATGCCGCTTTAGAAGCACTAACTCATTACAATGATACGTATAAAAAAGCCGGAGCCGTGCATGGATGTGCGGTTTGCAAGGGTAATGAAGTGTTATCTTTTGTCGAAGACGTTGGTCGTCATAATGCGGTTGATACCCTTGCGGGTGAGATGTGGCTCGAACAAGAAACCGGTGAAAATAAAATTTTCTACACAACTGGTCGCCTTACATCAGAGATGGTGATTAAAGTCGCTCAAATGGGTATTCCGGTGCTTCTTTCTCGCTCTGGGGTAACACAAATGGGACTCGACCTCGCGAAACAATTTGGTATTACGACCATCGCTCGCGCTAAAGGTCTACGCTTCCAAGTATTCACTGGTGTAGAGAAAGTTGAGTTTGATGTAAAAGGTGAGCAATAACGCCTTGCTAAATCATCAGATGATATAAACTAACGATACGGACTCACAAAGGATGTGGACGATGGACAATGACCAACTGTGGAATTTTTTGCTCACACCAAGTGGCATTATGCTTTCGATGATCATTACATTTGGTCTCGTTGGGATTTACGCTTACTTAACGGGCCAATTTAAGGATTAAAGCCACAAAAAAAGACCTCATAATGAGGTCTTTTTACTTTTACCTAATTCGCGATCACTCATCCACACTACGTGATTTCAGATACTCAGCATAAGTGCCTTTGAAATCGATGATCTTACCCTTACGGATTTCGAGAATACGTGTAGCTAGAGAATCAACAAAGACTCGATCATGCGATACGAAGAACAGCGTACCTTTGTATTCTTCAAGTGCATTGTTCAATGATTCGATGGATTCCATATCCATGTGGTTGGTTGGCTCATCCATCAGTAGCATATTTGGTTTGTGCATCATTATCTTACCAAGCAGCATACGGCCTTGTTCACCACCAGATAGGACTTTTACTGACTTTTTGATGTCGTCTTGACCAAACAACATACGGCCAAGGAAGCCACGAACCACTTGCTCGTCATCCCCTTCTTGACGCCATTGACCCATCCAATCAGTTAGGTTCATGTCTTCGGCAAAGTCGTGGGCGTGGTCTTGAGCATAGTAGCCAATATTTGAGTTTTCAGACCATTTATATTGACCAGTGCGAGGCTCTAGTACACCAGCAAGCGTGTTAAGTAGTGTCGTTTTACCCACACCGTTTTCGCCGATGATGGCAACACGTTCACCGACTTCAAAGATGGCATTGAAGTTAGTAAACAAATCGTTTTCAAAACCCTGACTTAGGTTTTCTATAACCAGAGCGTTACGGAACAGCTCTTTCGATTGCTCAAAACGAATGAATGGGTTTTGGCGACTAGATGCTTTAACTTCGTCAAGTTTGATCTTATCAATTTGCTTAGCACGTGATGTCGCTTGTTTTGCTTTCGATGCGTTGGCAGAGAAACGTGCAACGAAGGTTTGTAGCTCAGCAATTTGTGCTTTCTTTTTTGCGTTGTCGTTAAGTAGGCGATCACGGACTTGAGAAGCTGCAGTCATATATTCATCGTAGTTACCTGGGTAAATGCGCAGCTCACCGTAATCTAAGTCTGCCATATGGCTACATACTGAATTTAGGAAGTGACGGTCGTGCGAAATGATGATCATGGTGCAGTTACGTGCGTTCAGCGTATCTTCTAACCAGCGAATCGTGTCCATATCCAAGTTGTTGGTTGGCTCATCAAGCAGCATAACGTCTGGGTCTGCGAATAGGACCTGCGCTAAAAGCACGCGAAGTTTCCAGCCCGGCGCCACTTCACTCATTAGGCCGAAGTGTTGCTCCATCGGGATGCCAACCGCCAGCAAAAGCTCACCTGCTTTTGCTTCTGCCATGTAGCCATCCATCTCAGCAAACTGAACTTCGAGATCCGCGACTTTCATGCCGTCTTCTTCGCTCATTTCTGCTTGAGAGTAAATACGGTCACGCTCTTGCTTCACTTCCCATAGTTCTTTATGACCCATGATCACGGTATCAATAACTGTAAATTCTTCGTATGCGAACTGGTTCTGATTTAGTTTCGCCACACGTTCATTCGGGTCGTAACTTACATTACCACTGGTTTGCTCAAGCTCACCGCTGAGGATCTTCATAAAGGTTGATTTACCACAACCATTAGCTCCAATTAAGCCGTAACGATTACCTTCGCCGAACTTAACTGAAATGTTTTCGAATAACGGCTTTGCGCCGAATTGTTGTGTAATATTCGCTGTGGAGATCAAAACCTATACCTTAGTACTTTGGGTGTATTGAGAAAAACCGCGCAACGGTACTTGTTCGAGCTACAGACTGCAAGTGTTGTTTTTATTAATTCATTATTTGGCAACGTGACCTAAGCCTTCACGCAGAATGAAGCAGTCTGATCTTTAACTCATTTTTAAATTAAAAAAGGATCAGTATCGTCACTCATCCTTTTCTAGGGTTCATACTGTTGCTTATTCGATCTTCTAGCCGATATTCGTTACTTCCAACAACATTTCAGCTTTGTTCGGTAAGTAGATACTAAAAGTGCTGCCTTTCCCCCACTCCGATTCAACCTTAAGCTCACCGCCTGTTTGGCTAAGGGTACTTTGGGAGACAGACAACCCCAACCCAGTTCCATCACGCTTAGTCGTATAAAATGGTGAAAAAATCCGACTTAGATTTTCTGGCTTAATCCCACAACCCTCATCGGTCACGTGGATCGCTGCGCCTTTTATTTCTCCACCTTCGATCCAGTCTTCGCTCATGACGGTTAACTTACCTTTACCGTTCATCGCATGAATAGCGTTCATTTGTAAGTTGACCAAAATTTGCAGCAAGTGGTGACGATTGATCTCGACAGATGTATGCGCTCGCAGATCGGCCACAAACTCAATATCACGCTTCTTAGTCCCTGTTTTTACCAACGTAATACTTTCATCAATGATGGGGTTAATGTGCTGCCATGTGATCTCATCTTGCACTCCACCCTGACGACTGTATTGCAACAAACTGCGGGTAATATTTCGGATGCGATCAATTTGTGCGTGAATCGCATCAATCTCTTCCTGAACTCGGCTCGCATCCTCACCAAGTTCAAAATGAATCAACTCTATGTTTCCTAGGATTACCGCCGTTGGGTTATTAATTTCATGCGCGATGCCTGCCGTTAGCTCGCCTAATGCCGCGAGTTTTTCGTGCACAACTAATTTATGACGCGTTTGATTAAGTAATTGAATATGCAGCTCAAGCTCATTGGTCTTTTCACGTAGGCTTGCCGTTCGCTCTTGAACCTTGCCTTCAAGCTGTGTAGCAGAGCTTTTTAGCTCACTCTTACGTTGTTCTAACGCATCTAACATGTCATCGAATTGTCTCGCTAATTGAGCGAGCTCATGGTGTTCATCTAAACCCAGTGGGCCAATGCGCTTTTCTTTACCTTGTTGAACTTGCTTAACTACCTTGTGAATACGCTCGATTGGTCTAAACAGCTCTTGTGACCCCCGATAAACAATCACGCCCGATATCAATAGCAGCATCAGAGTGATCACGCTGATTTCAGCAATATTAGTCATGTACGCTTTGACAAAGGGCCACATCAAGTAGCCGGTGTAAAGCATTCCAATCACATTATCGTACTGATCTTTGATTGGCTGGTAAGCCGTGATGTACCACGCGTCATAAACATACGCCCGGTCGACCCACTGCTCACCTTTTGTAAGAACGTGGTTATAAACGTCGGTACTCACTCGCGTACCGACTGCACGCCCTAGACGGTGGTCACTATCCAACGGCACGTTGGTGCTGACTCGTAAATCGTCTAGGAATACCGTCAACGTTCCGACAGGGCGCAAACGATCATTATCGCTGAGATAAATTAAATCACGGATTTGATCAACCAATACGGTGCTGTTATTCAAGAGCAAGCCGCCATCAAGAAAACCGATTAAGTCGTTGGCTTGGCTATAAACAGGAATAACCGTCCGACTAACTAAACCGCGAGCTTCCACTCTTCCATCAGCGAGAATCGGCACCTCAGAACGTTTAGCCAAGTTGGGGTCAAGCCGTTCTAGTTCTGCTTTATTGAGCACATCAAAAAAGGACTCGCGCTTGGTGAGATCCATAAAACGAAACTTGTTTTCCATCGAGTTAACTCGTTGGAAAGAGAGAAAATCTAACCCGTAGCGTTTTTTTTGCTGGGTCACCCAAACTTGCAGTTGTTCTTGCGGCATCTCTTGATTAATACGAATGCGAAAATCGTAGGAATCGGCAAACGCGCGTACGTAATTTGCCTGCTTTTGCTGCAACAATGTCACACTGTTGTTCGCAACTCCCAATCGCTCTGATACATCAAGCAACGCATTTTGCCATGTGTAATGAATTGACCAGTAAATGGTGATGCCTATTAAGGCAATTAAAGTGAGGAAAATAGGCGCAGAGGTTAAGATCAATAAGCGATAGCGCACCATCGTTTTAAGGCGGTGCGTCCATTTCGACAGCCCTTTGCGCTGCTGGACGCTAGTTGTCATATTCCTCATCCTCAGAATCCCATTCTTTATATTTGCGCTCTAAGGTTTTGCGGGCCACTCCCAATTCACGTGCTGCGGCTGATTTATTGCCTTCATATAAGTTAACAACTTGTTGGATATGGGCCTTTTCGACTTCTTTTAATGTCCAATGGGTTGGGTAACCTTCACCCGTAAACTCTTTACCTTCCTTAAAAGTTGGTAGTTCAGCAGAGTGTGAGACGGTAATCGAAACATTAGGAAAAGACTGCCCACTGTTCAGTTCTCGCCAGTAATGTGCAGGTGGTTTACCGAGCAAAATACAACGTTCAATCAGGTTTTTGAGCTCACGAATGTTGCCCGGCCAATCGTATTCACTCATTGCTTCCATATCTTCATGCGCCCACTTTGGCGAGGACGTGCCAAGCTCGCGAGTGAGCATATTACTGAAGAAAGGTACTAACTCGAACAAATCCGTTTTACGTTCACGCAGTGGACATACTTCTATTTTCAACACATTTAAACGGTAATACAGATCGCTACGAAAGTTGCCCTGATTCACCTCGTCTTGTAAGTTTCGGTTGGTCGCAGCGACAATTCGTACGTCAATGCTGATTTCTTTTTCAGATCCAACGGGCCGGATCGTGCGTTGCTCTAACACACGTAGTAATGACGCTTGCATTGCTAACGGCATTTCACCGATTTCATCTAAGAATAAAGTGCCACCATTGGCGACACGGAATAAACCTTCACGAGCTTTCTTCGCTCCCGTAAAAGCCCCGGATGTATGACCAAACAGCTCGCTCTCTAATAACTCTGGCGCAATCGCCCCACAGTTTATTGGCACGAAGGGCCCCGTTCGTCCACTGACTTGATGGAGACCTCTCGCCACTAGCTCTTTACCTGTTCCCGATTCTCCCTCGATCAAAACAGAAGCTCGAGATGGCGCAAATTGAGTTATAAGCTGCTTGAGTTGACGTGTTTTCTCTGAACCTCCGATGATTTCTGACGTGTTATATCGTTGATAGTCACGTTTCATCGCATATTGCATGCGCTCATTCAAGCGACGATCCATACAGCGGCTCACCGCTTTTAACATCTGCTCAAGATTAAAAGGTTTAAGAATAAAATCTGAGGCCCCAAGCTGGAGTGCACGAATGGCGATTTCCAGATCGGCATAACCAGTCATGAAAATCACATCAGCGCGTTTATCGTCATCTTCAAAGGCTTCTTCCCACTCAATCCCTGAACGACCAGGCAAATTAATATCGAGTAAGATTAAATCATAGTGGCGAGAATTACGTAGCAACTCCGCTTCTTCGATACTGCCTGCGGTATCGACATGAGAAAAAAGCTTACCGAGTGCTTTTTTTAAAATGGCTTGCATGCCTAATTCATCATCAACAACCAGTACCGAAAAAGCGTTGTAGTGTTGGTTTGTACTAATATGGGATTGAGTAGACATATTTACCCTAGATGGATTCCGATGGGACAGAGTGTACCAAGTTAAAGCAGAGATACCCTACAAAAAGTGCGACATTTTGTACCAACTCAAATTTTTGTACAAATAAGTCCATGAATCCGCGCATAAATCGAACATTTTGGCCTTGTAATAGGTTGGCATCTTGTTTGCTATGTAAAAGTATCCAAGTCATCTCAGATATTCGAGTCCCCCTGAGGTAACTTGTGATTTAAGCCCGTAAGATGGCCTAGGACACTTCTTAATCATCATGATGTTAGAAGTCACAAAAATCATAAGAAAGGAACACTTAAAAATGAAAAAAATGGCGCTAACGCTGGCCGCAACGTCAATCACGCTTGTAAGCTACTCTGCATTTTCTGCTCTAGAAGCAGAACACGTTCGCTTAGCAACCACGACCAGCACTTACCACTCTGGACTACTGGATTACCTACTACCACAGTTTGAAAAAGACACAGGCTACAAAGTCGATATCATCGCGGCGGGCACAGGTAAAGCGCTCAAAATGGGCGAAAATGGCGACGTGGATTTAGTCATGACCCACGCACCAAAAGCGGAAGACACATTCGTCGAAAAAGGCTACGGCGTACTTCCACGCAAATTGATGTACAACGATTTCGTGATTGTTGGCCCTAAAGCCGACCCTGCCACCATCAAAGATGAGCAGTCTGTTCTTGATGTATTCAAAGAGTTCGCAAACCAAAATACGACCTTTATCTCTCGCGGTGATGACTCTGGCACACATAAAAAAGAAATGGGCTTTTGGGCACAAACCAAAATCGAACCAAACTTTGGCGGTTACCGTAGCGTAGGTCAAGGTATGGGGCCTACACTAAACATGGCGTCGGAGATGCAAGGCTATACGATGACGGACCGGGGCACTTGGTTGGCTTATCAAAACAAGTTGGATTTAGAGATACTATTCCAAGGTGATGCAATGCTGTTTAACCCTTACCAAGTGATTCTTGTGAACCCTGAACGTTACCCGACAATTAACTATCAAGGTGCAAAAGCATTCAGTGACTGGTTGGTTAACCCGCGCGGTCAGGAGCTAATCAATCACTTCCGTCTCAACGGTAAACAACTGTTTGTTGCTAATGCAGAAAGCAAATAACGCAATATGAACCTTGCTGATACAACAGTAGAAGCGCTTCGCTTACTGGTGAATTTTGATGCAAACTTATGGGAGATCGTGGCGGTCTCCTTTAGCGTTTCTATCACGGCGATATCCTTGGTGGTCTTGCCTGCTATTTTGATGTCTTTTGTTCTTGCTTACACAAACTTCCGAGGTAAGTGGTTCTTGCTTTCGATCGTCAATACCCTGCAAGCAATACCAACGGTGGTAATTGGTTTATTGCTGTATATGTTGCTATCAAGAGCAGGTCCTTGGGGTGGATGGCAAATGCTCTTTACGCAAAAAGCAATGATTTTCGGCCAAATGATCATTTGTTTCCCGGTGTTGGTGTCCATGATGCATGGAGCGTTGCAATCTAGTGACCGACGTGCAGTTGAAACCGCGATTACGTTGGGCGTTTCCATTCCTCGCGTTGCAGCGACAATGATTTGGGAAACTCGTTTTCCCCTACTTGCAGCCATTATTGCGGGTTTCTCACGCATCGTGACTGAGGTGGGCTGCTCAATGATGGTTGGGGGTAATATTATGGGTGTGACTCGCAATATTCCGACCGCAATCGCAATGGAAAGTAGCAAAGGCGCCTTTGCAGAAGGAGTAGCGTTAGGGATTGTATTACTATCTTTAGCATTGGCACTAAACTTTTTCTTATCCAGCATGAGAGGCAAAGGCTACCTAAGAACATGACCCCCACAATCGACTCGCTATCAAACCAACGTAAGGCCGTATTATGACGATAAAAATCACTGCCGAGCAATTGTCTATGCGCTTTAAAGAGCGTGTGCTTTTTCACATCCCAGAGCTCGCCATCGGACCAAACGATGCCATTTATCTCAAGGGTGACAATGGTGTGGGCAAAACGACCCTACTTAAAATCCTCGCGGGTCTGCTAAAACCTTCGACAGGTAACGTGGTCGCACCAAAGGATACGTGGCTGAAAAGGCAAACACGCCGCAATGGTCGTGTCGATGTGATTTACCTCCATCAATCTCCGTATTTGTTCGACGGTACCGTTTTTGAGAACGTAGTGTATGGTGTAAAATATCAACAAGACACACCAAAAGATAAGCGAGCTCAAGTTATTAACGCGCTACGCATGGTAGGTTTAGAGACTTTAGCAGATGAGCACATTTCTGTTCTGTCTGGCGGTGAAAAGCAACGCGTTGCAATGGCACGGGCATGGATTTTAAAACCCTCGATTCTATTGATGGATGAACCGAGCGCATCACTAGATAAAGAGTCGATTGAAAGATTAGTCGTCATGGCTAAAGATCTTTTAGATAGAGGATCGAGCATCGTAGTGACAAGCCATCAAGCCAACGCCCTCACCGACCTATGTAAAAAACAGTGGTGGATTAAAGACAAGACTTTGATAGAGTCTCCTCTGTTGTATGTCATACCAAAAGAAACATCCCAAGAGAACGCATATGCTTCAACCAACACAAACTAGTTGGGTCATTTTGGCTGGTGGCCAAGCCAGCCGCATGGGTGGAAAAGACAAAGGTCTGATCGAGTTAAATCAAAAACCACTCATCGAACACGTTATTGAACGATTATCGCCACAGACTCCACGTATTCTCATTAATGCAAACCGAAACCAAGAGGCTTACCAAAAGTTTGGTTTTGTGTTCAGCGATCAATTCAAAAATTTTCCTGGTCCTATGGGGGGCATCCACGCAGGCCTGGTCCATGCTGATACGGATTGGGTTGGCTTTGTGCCTTGTGATAGCCCTCAAATCAATACCGATTTAGTTGAACGCTTTTGCCAAGCGGCGAAAGAAGATAGCGATATTTTGGTCGCGCATGATGGCGATCATCAACAGCCAGTGTTCACGCTATACCACAAACGCGTACTACCAAAACTGACGGCATTCCTCGAGCGAGGTGATCGAAAAATCATCTTACTCTACAAAGAATGCAACACCAGTTACGTTGACTTCAGCGATTCACCAAACTGTTTCGTCAACCTAAACACTCCAGAAGAACTGGCACAATTTGGACAACTAGAATCATGAAATACACGTTAAATATTCCTATTCTTGGTTTTGCGGCTTATTCAGGCACTGGTAAAACTACGTTGCTAGAAGCACTACTGCCAACACTCACCGAAGCGGGGTTGCGTATTGGTATGCTGAAGCACGCACACCACAACTTCGATGTCGATCAGCCGGGTAAAGACAGCCACCGCCTTCGCAAAGCTGGCGCATCTCAAATGTTGATTGCATCTCGCAACCGATTTGCGTTAATGACAGAAACGCCAGAAGCCGAAGCCGAGTTTGAATACCTACTGACGCGCTTTGATGAAGACCAACTTGATGTGCTCTTGGTTGAGGGCTGCAAAAATATCGCTTTTCCTAAAATCGAACTACATCGCGAAGATGTCGGCAAACCTTGGCTCTACCCTCATGATGAAAACATCATCGCGATTGCTTCAGACAGCGGCCAACTCGATTCTGAACTGCCGCAAATGAGCATCAATGATTTGGATGCCATCGCTCAGTTCATTCTCCAATACGTTCAAGGTGCAAAAGCACCAGCATCAAATGAGAAAGAAAAAGAAGCCGCATGTTGTGACACTCTTTCTCCCGCATTCCTTTCCGTGCTTCAAGGCCAAGAAAAGATTCTCTCGTTGGTCAATCCCGTTGAAGAAGTCGAAGCATGCAAAATTGAAAATGCCTACGGCCGCGTTCTTGCGGAACATATCGTTTCACCAGTAAACGTACCGCAGTACACCAATTCAGCGATGGATGGTTATGCTATCCGCAGTGATGATGTTGACCGCGATAGCTACCAAATCGTCGCAGAAGTGATGGCTGGCCATGCCTATGATAAAGTTTTAGAAATCGGCCAAGCGGTGAAAATCATGACAGGTGCACCAACACCGATTAACGGTGACACCGTGGTTATGCGTGAACAAGCGACCCATAAGAGTGACAATGTCACCTTTGATGATGCGAGCATCAAAGTAGGTCAAAACGTGCGTCAAGCGGGTGAAGATCTCGCGATTGGCAGCGAGGTATTTACTGCTGGTACTCGCCTCAGCTCCCCAGAAATGGGCATGATCGCTTCGTTAGGTTTTGACAAAGCAAATGTCTTCCGCAAGTTGAAAGTGGCGGTGTTCTCTACCGGTGACGAAGTGCAAGCGCCGGGGACAGAGCAAAGAGCGAATTCTATTTACGATTCAAACCGTTTTACTATTATAGGTATGCTTGAAAAGCTCGGCTGTGAGATCTTGGATTTCGGTATTCTCGAAGATAATGAACAGCGAATGATTGAGGCGCTAGAAAGCGCTTCAGCGCAAGCGGATGTCGTGATGACTTCTGGTGGTGTCTCTGTGGGTGATGCTGACTACATCAAATTAGCGCTGGATAGGTTAGGCCAAATCGATTTCTGGCGTATCAACATGCGGCCAGGCCGTCCATTGGCATTTGGTCAAATCAATCATAAGCCATTCTTTGGTTTGCCAGGCAACCCGGTGGCAGTAATGGTCTCCTTTATTAACTTTGTTGAACCTGCGCTACGTAAGATGCAAAGTGAACAAAACTGGAAACCACTGAAAGTGAACGCAATTGCTACTGAGAACCTGCGTTCTCGTCAAGGTCGTACTGAATTCAGCCGGGGTATTTATGAATTAGATGAAACCGGCCGATTAACGGTTCGAACAACTGGCAAGCAAGGTTCTGGTATCTTGCGCTCAATGAGTGAGGCGAATTGTCTTATCGAGATATCGCCCGCTGTCGATAGCGTAAAAATGGGAGAAAGCGTGACAATTATCCCACTTCAAGGCAGAATCTAACTTTTAGTTTGACTAGAAAGTCGTTCGCAAAGGTCAGCATTGCTGACCTTTCGTTTTTAACAAAGCAATCTCGTTTATCACTGTGACTGGAAATCAACACCATTAACCATTGGCATTTTGATGGCCGATTGCTCACCCCATATTATGGTGAGTCACTTGCTTTGGCTAAAGACACTTATAAAATATATTCGAGAGATAACTATGGCTCGCACCATTCTTTACACATACAAAAACGAAGACAAAGAACTGACGTTTTCTTACCAACAGCACCGCAACATTCAGGAAGCCGTCGCTGAAGCTGAAGGGATCGACATTTCTGAATACCTAAAGATGGAACAGCAAATCGAAGCGGTTTCAGACACCAAAGCAGTCCGTAACTACCGCGACAACCACTTCAAAAAGCTTGGCTTTACTAAAATCACTCTCGCTCAAAAAGAAAACTTGGGTGTAGGTAAAAAGAACAAGTAAGTTCAGCTTAACAATCAAAACTAAAAAGCCCTGTCGTGATTCGACAGGGCTTTAAATTTTTGGCGCGATTGAATTTCAGCTCAACGAGTATTTATTTGATATTTAGGAAGGCAGCGCCACGTACACCGCCTGAATCACCGTGTTTTGCCTTGATGATTTTCGGACACTTCGCCACTGACAAAAGATGCTTTGGAATACGTTTTGGCATCTCTTCGTAAATCAACTCAAAGTTAGATAAACCACCACCAAGAACGACAACGTGCGGGTCCGTCGCAGTGAAAATATTCGCAAGACAGATAGCGAGCAGCTCCATAAAGCGCTCAACATGTTCGACGGCGTTTGCTTCACCCTCAGCATTTGCTTTGATGATATCGATCGCTTTTTTCTCTTCACCGTAGTAATGCTCGTACAGAAGCTCGAAGCCACGACCTGATAGGTAACTGTCTAAACAACCTTTTTTGTCACAACCACAGCCTAGTAACGGCGCATTGTCACCAAGATGGAACCAAGCATCGATAGGTAGGCGAGTATGACCCATCTCTCCCGCTACGTGGTTACGACCGGAAAATACTTTACCTTCGTAAATCATGCCGCCACCAAAGCCAGTCCCTAAGATCAACCCAAGCACAGAAGGCTCGTCTTGTAACTCTTCATCCCATGCTTCTGAAAGCGCAAAACAGTTCGCATCATTCTCAATTTTTACGCTGCGACCAATTTTAGCTTCAAGATCAGCCCGCAGTGGTTTGCCTTTTGCTGCAGGCACGTTAACCGTTAGAACGGTCGCGTCATCCGCATCTTCCATGCCTGGCAAGCCAAGACCAATAGTACCTTCGCAACCAAATTCGGCATCGTACTTGTTTACCAATTCTGCAATCGTTTCAACCAATAGAGCATAGTTCTCTGTTGGTGTCGGTACGCGCTCTGTTGCTACACGCTCAAGCTTATCGTTAAATGCACCAAACTCAATCTTAGTGCCACCGACATCAAAGCCGTAATACATGTACTTCTCTCCTAAAAATGCTTAAACGACTCCCAACATTAACTGGAGTCAAAAAGTATAAACTTTTGGCATTATCCATATCTGTACGCCTGCAAACCGTGACCAAATGCAGATTTATCTCCTCATCGAGGCAAGTTGAACAACAAGCCATCAACAAAAGTTCATTCCTTAGAGTCAGCTCTCGGTTTTGATCCATGCTTTGAAACGTTTCAGATGAGGCCGATTAGGGTCGGTTTTAACACGGGTTTTGGTCAACATGTACGTTTCACGAAAGGCTTCAAACCACAGCTGGAGGCATTCTGAAGCTTTATGCTCACCAGCTAACTTTAGAACTAAGGTTGCGACTTCTGCGGTGGAAAGGTGTTGCTCGTTATCAGAGCGACGCATGATGTATTCTGACAAAGATTCCGGCTCGATAGATAAGACAGGCAATGATTGCAAGAACTCTGAACGGCGAAAAATCTTTCTTGCTTCGCGCCAACTGCCATCAATGAAAATCAACAGCCATTTCTTATCCTGGTTTTGGTGTTTTTGTAAACGCTCGAAGTTTAAATCGTCAACTAAACGAGACGAGTCATCAACATAATCAGCCGGGAATACAACCACAGGTTGGAAACGATCATCGCCTAATAATGCGATCATTTCTTGTGAGGGGTCTGTACGGTTCCATTGATACACATGCGTTTCTTGAATCGTATCAGCTATCAAGCGGCCCGTGTTACTTGGCTTAAACACTTCATTTTCAGACACTATCAACATGCACGCTATATTTGATTCAATGTTGGGCTGTAATTCACACAGACAATGTTGCTCAGAAACCTGACAATATTGACATCGAACCACTTTACACCCTCGTGCATTAAAAGGTTTCGTTGAGATAGATTGTCGATACTGAAGTAAGCGATGGAAAGCGTGAATTCTCATGAGTAGTAATGCCACGTAAAAAATAGAACGCGATTCTACTGGGATAATGCGTTAGCCTCAAGGTAAGGTCTCAACGCCCCTCGTTTAATTCTGAAAGCATTTAACGAAATACTCGGTCTATGGCAAAGTAAAGAAAAAAGGAAACTCTCAATGACAGAAACGATGTTTGACGACCCATCATGGATAAGGCTAGGTTTTTTTATTGGGGTATTGCTGCTTTGTACCTTTTGGGAAAATGCGCTACCACGGAAAAATCTTAGCGTGTCACGGATTTTTCGTTGGGCTAACAACCTTTCTCTTGTGGCTCTCAATAGTATTATTATCGCCGTTGTGATGCCGATTGCTGCATTTCAATCAGCCATAATTACAAATGAGAACCAGTGGGGATTGTTTAACTTACTTTCCCTACCGAGTTGGCTGAATATCATCTTGTCGGTATTATTCCTCGATTGCATCATTTACCTTCAGCATATTGTTTTCCACAAAATAAAACCGCTTTGGAAGCTCCATCGCATGCATCACGCCGATTTAGATATTGATGTCACTACTGGTGCACGCTTTCATCCCATTGAAATACTTTTATCGATGGTAGTCAAAATAGGAGCTGTTTTTGCTTTAGGTGTCTCCCCGCTGGCAATCGTGGTGTTTGAAATAGTACTAAACGCCAGTGCCATGTTTAATCATAGCAATGCGAAGTTGCCACTTCCTGTTGATGCATGGTTGAGGAAGCTCGTTGTTACGCCAGATATGCACCGCGTACACCACTCTGTGATTGCCAAAGAAACTCATTCCAACTTTGGTTTCTTTCTTTCGGTATGGGACCGCTGGTTTGGCACCTATCGGGCACAACCAGAATTAGGTCATGATGGCGTAGTGATTGGAATTCCGGAAATACGAGATAAGCAAGAACAAAGGCTTGATAAACTGCTCACTCAACCCTTTCGCTATCGTGAACAGCGACAGAGTGAAAAGGAATCAAGCAGAGTGGAGAAATAAGGATAAGTAACCAGTACAGTTGGTGTTCAGCCTTGGGAAGCTCATCCGTATTATTCTAACCCTCGCTCAATTGGCGCTTTTTATTCAACTGAGTGACACCAATAAGTAATCCAATGCTTCCCAGTACAACACAAATTAATGCATTTATGTTTAATTCTTGTTCCGTTTCAAGCGAGGTATATACAAAAACAAGACTAAAAAAGAGAGTACCAAAACTTAACCCTGTTAATGCACTCAAGGCGGCGAAACTGGCCAAGTCTTTAAAGTTGTTCATAACGAATCCCTGTTAATAATCCTTAATTTATATAAATGAGCACTAAAAGTTAACGAAATATCTGGCGTGACTGTTGGTGCTTACGTGCGCTCCATAGCCAAATGGAGACACCGATCGAGAAGCCCAAAAACAGTGTTTTCATTTGCAAAGCGGTATTGTTATCTAAAACTTCCAATGTGTATTGCGCATGAGAACTGAAAATAACATTGGTCACTAGGAGTAATAGCATTAAGACCAGTCCTACTCTACGATGCCTGATAAGAAGGTAAGCTGCCAACAAATCCAAAATGCCCAATACACTCCAATAGATATTTAACCAACGCGGGGCAAAATCATACGGTAAAAAACCATCGACAACGTTGTCATAAATATGAGCCACACCACCGATTGTTAAAAAAAGGCATAAGAGAAACACTACGAATTTATCCATCTTCGTTTCCTTATTTTAATTAATGGCGAAGAGCATATAGAACTAATCAACCAATTTATAATCTTGTCGCCATTTTTGAGAGCAATCATGCCTTTATGTCGACAATCACAAGGTCTCTGTCGTTTTATTAACACAGAACACCCTCGCCGCTTAAATCATCAAAGAAGAAAAATGAAGACTATACGCCTCGCTTTATCAATAGTTAAGTACAGATTACATTTTATGTTTAATGCAGCTGGTTTTTTATATAACATCGCTTGTTAATGCCCTGCGAGCTGCTCAACTAGTGAATATATTGAACGGGCACGATAAACGTCGATTTAACATCATCGCTCGATTGCAAAGCAGGAAGCATCTCTTCTCTTGAGTTACTTAAGAAAGAATACTGTTTTGGCCCAGTGAGTTGTATTCGATAGTTCAGCATCTTAATCATTTCCAAATTTTGGGTTAGTTTGTGCTGGCAGCGCTTTTTGAAAGAGGCCTTCAAATTACTCTCCAATCTGATCCATTCCTTTGAAACTAGAAACAGAAAGAAATATAACAGTACTGATAGTTAAAATATTGCGCTGACAGCGTGAATCTGTGAGAGTGAAAAAACGTATTTTTTTGCGTTACTATTGGGAGTGCGTCAGCTTTGTGATGCTTCCATTACAGAAGTGGAACAAACCATAATTTTCAATGCATAGATTGCTTATGGCATGAATACTTCAGTTATGAACCATAAAGATGAAGGCGGATGATTTGCATCGTATATATTTTCCTTTGATACTAAGTGCTCTATTAACAGCCTGCTCGTCAGGACCTGACTTTAGTGAACGAGATCAAATGATAACGCCAACTCACCAACTATTGTCCGATAATCCAGATTTATTCCAATTTTATAATGAGTGGCATGGCACGCCCTATCGCCTTGGTGGCACTCAAAAATCTGGTATTGATTGTTCCGCATTTGTTCAAAAGGCCTTTGTCGAGGCTTATCAATACTCATTACCGAGGACAACAAGGCAGCAATCAAAACAAGGTGTTGAATTGAGTTGGATAGACGCTAAGCAAGGTGATTTGGTTTTTTTTAAGACAAGACGAACGATATATCATGTTGGAATCTACTTAGGTAATAAGCAGTTTATGCATGCCTCAACGTCAAAAGGTGTGATTATTTCGAGAATAGATAACCCTTATTGGGCCTCTAAGTTCTGGCAAATAAGAAGAGTGACATTGTAACTCTTCTTATTTAATCGACGAGAAAGAGTTTTGTTTTAAGCCGTTTTAATCCAATAAAGATCGGTCGTACGTTGCCACAGCGGTATCAAACAGATTTTTTACCAAAGAGATATACTCATCTAAGAATGCAATCTGCTCGTTAGTTGCTTTTTTATTCCAAACACCAGCAAGGACTTCGCCAAGGTCTTCAACTACCGCATCGGCTTCTTTCAGTAATTTAAAGCGTACGCTTGAGTGAAGCTCTGGGTTCTGTTCAAAAAGAGCCATGATGTTCGAAGCTACCATGTCGGTTACTACATCTTCGATGCTTTCAGTTCCAATATCGCCAATTTCAGTCGTAAAAATATCTAGATTTAGCGACAAGTGCTCGATAAGAGCGAGATATCCATCGGTTTCTACAACCACTGTTTTTCTCCGTTTATTGCAAGCCTTCGAAGCTGAAAGCGAAATAGTTTCAATAGTAAGACATGCCGAGAAAATTTCATTAACTTATTTCATATTAATAAACATTCACAAACTAACTGGATGATTTTCGACCTGGTATGCGTTAATTCAAAAAATTGAAAGCACGGAATGTGTAGTGAAACCGTCTGTTATTCAGTCGCTTTCATGCACGCAGGTTTGATTACGACCATTTTCTTTGGCACGATACAAAGCAGCATCGGCATTCTCAAGCCATTGAGTATGAGTTTCAAAATAAGGTTTATATTCGCAAACACCAATACTTATCGTGTAATTAATCAAAAAATCTTCCACTTTCACGATCTCTTGCTCAATTCTTCTACGTAAACGTTCGGCAAAGTAGCAAGCTTGCTCTTGGTTCGTATGAGGAAGCAGCACCGTAAACTCTTCACCGCCAAAACGGCCACATACGTCGCTGCTCCTTGCTGTTTTTCTCAACAAAGAAGATGTACGACGAATAACTTCGTCTCCGGTCGGGTGGCCATAAGTGTCATTGACCTTTTTAAAATGGTCGATATCGAAAATGACTAGTGAGCATCGCGAGTCGATTACTTTTAATTGAGCGAACTCTTCTTTTAAGGATTGCTCCCAGTAAGCACGATTGAATAAACCTGTTAAACCGTCTTTGCGACTGATTTCTGACAAATGTTGATTTGTTTCTTTTAAGTGAATACGGCTTCTCGCTGTTTCGGAAACATCATTTATTTGTATCGCGATATGACTCACCTCCCCAGAAAGCGCCCTTAAAGGGGTAATAACGATGTCTTGATACATGAACTCTATGCTGTTTGAAACCGGAGAAAAGTTGTTAAATTTAAAAAGGTAACGTCGGTTTTCCCAACTAGAAAATGAACGAGTTTCGAGATCGGCGGCGGTTTTAATTTTGGTTTCTAGCCAAGCTCTAGGTAACTCTTCAAAATGGTCAAATAGACTTTCACCGAGAATATCTCGAGACAACACCCCACTGTATGACTGCATAAAGCTGTTCCACACACAGACTTTATGCTCTTGGTCGAGTACGATCAGTCCTGAGTCCATTGTATCTAAAATTTGTGTAACCCAATGAAAGTCGGCTATGTCCAGCGCAATATCGGACATTATATTAACTCCATGATTTCATAGATAATTTCTACAGATGGCTTGTCAATTAAAAACAGAACCTCGCACTCAAAATCAAGTGCTTCTGCCATATAGGTATATTCGATAGTAAAGAGCTCGCCTGACTTACCTTGGTCTTCATTATATGGAGTTAATGTGTCAATGATGTTTGGCTGGCGAAGTGAGAATTGCTTATCAAGTTGACTGCCCAGTGAAGTGAGAAAAGAAGAAACCAAGAGATTAGAGACGTTCAGAATAATTTCATTATGTGGCGTAAACTCCAAACGATAACCTAACTTTTCGCCGATTTGGTTGATGTCTTTACCTCGAAGGCAAACTAACGCTTCTCCGTGAATCCCACCGCCGACAAAACGTTGAGCGACAGCAACCGAGCCATCTCGGCCAATCACATCCACCAACATCATATGAAGTTCCCCATAAGATAAAGGGCCTACATGGGGAACAGGCAACTGAATGAACTCTTGTAAATGATCAGCCATAATTGCTGCGCCTTTACCGAGCGATATATTAGCAACCTCTCGAAACTTTGCTAACGAAGAGATCTCTTCTCGTGATTGAGTCTCTGAGCTAAGAGTAACGATGGGTTTAAATGCGTAATGGAGCCCAAGCTGCTCATAAAGCGGTATCACCTGCTCTTCTGACAAGGGCTTAGCAATAAAATCGAGCGCACCTAGATCAATACAACGTTGTTTCGCTTCTTTTTGAACATCGCCGGAAATGATGACTATTTTAGTGGGGTAACTGCTGACAGGTAGCAACTCTAGAACCTCAAAACCATCCATCATAGGCATCGTCAAATCGAGGAACAAAATATCAACATTTTGCTCTGCGAGAATATTAAGCGCCTCATGCCCGTCTTGAGCTTCAAGAAGGTGCAATGATGTATCTTGTACAATGGAGCGAGCGATCAGCTTCCTTGCAACCGCCGAGTCATCACATATAAGTATTTTCATGTCACCATGGAACTAATGTCAAAAAAATAATAATACCTGTTGTATACGTACAGCTCCATATGCTAAGTCGATAAATCATAGGCTTATAAGCGATTTGATTCACATTTATATAAATTGACTAGCAAAATAAAAACTTTCTTGCTCAAGTATGCTCAACTTAGCGTCAACACTTCGCTATTTATCCTAAACTATTGGTGGTCAAATAGATTCGCGAGGTTTTGTATGTGGCAAGCAATATCGCAACAGCTTTCTGATACGTTGTTATTCGAATATCAAATCGCCGAAAAAGTAAGGCTGTCTGGTGGAGATATCAGTGAAAGCTATATGATCAATGACGGTGAACAACGGTATTTCGTAAAAATTAACGACCGTGAGTTCTTATCTAAATTTGAAGTTGAAGCAGAAAGTCTGCACTTGTTACGAGAAACGTCCACTCTTTTTGTCCCAGAAGTTGTTCTAGTTGGTAAAACCAAGAATAACTCTTTTCTTATCCTTAATTATCTCCCTACTAAACCACTAGAAGATGTCAAAAGTAGCTTCGCATTCGGGCAACAACTGGCGCAACTCCATCAATGGGGAGAGCAAAAAGAGTTTGGGTTTGATACCGATAACTATCTTGGCTCGACCCTACAACCAAACAAATGGCATAAAAAATGGTGCGTGTTCTTTGCTGAGCAGCGAATTGGTTGGCAGTTACAGCTACTCAAAGAGAAAGGCGTTACCCTAATTGATATCGAAGAGTTTATTGACGTCGTGAAACAGCTTTTGGCAAATCATAACCCTGCCCCCTCATTACTACATGGTGATTTATGGAATGGTAATGCGGCATTAACGGCTTTCGGTCCTATTTGTTATGACCCTGCTTGCTATTGGGGCGATAGAGAGTGTGACATCGCAATGACGGAGCTTTTTGGCGGATTCAATACTGCATTTTATCAAGGTTATGAGTCTGTTATGCCACTATTGCCAGGTTATCAAGACCGTAAAGACATCTACAATCTTTATCATATTCTTAATCATTGTAATTTATTTGGAGGCCATTACTTGGAACAAGCACAACAGACGATCAATAAAATTATTTCTTACTGATTTGGAAGGCATTAATCATTTCAAAATGTAAAATATCGAGGCATATCACTCCTGATATTGACCCCAAGTTCAAGGTTGAGTTTGGGGTCAAGTTTTGTACTTATTTCGACTCAATTAGCAACAACTCCACCTAATATCAAAGAAGACTTAACTTTAGATTGTGCCTCTTTCCTTGTAGGCAAAGTAAGTCTAGGGCTGTACTTCTATAACAAGTTTGCCAAGCCCTGCGAGACTAGGAGTTGTTGCATGAAAAATTATACTGAAAGACATGTGAAGTGTCCGCACTGTGGGCATTCGATCGGCATCACATTAGATGCGAGTAATGGTGATCAAGAGTTTTATGATGATTGCCCAGCATGTTGCCACGCAATCCACTTAAACTTGCGTGTAGATGAACTACAAGAGAAGGTTGAATTGTTTATTGATGATAATTACGAATAAAAACTCAAATACAACCAAAATAAAAATGACAGAAAATTAAATTCGAAAAAGGAGCGACATCGCTCCTTTTTCATATTCTAACGTTGTTTCGCAGCCAGAACTCGCTCAACCGTATCAACTATAGCTTGAGTCTGTGGATCAAATTCAATGTTAACGCGCTCTCCCACATTTCTCATGCCAAATAATGTTCTTTGTAGCGTTTCTGGAATCAGGTGTACCGAGAAGCGGCGCTCCTCGACTTCACCAATCGTGAGTGAACATCCATCCAGACCAATGTAGCCTTTGGCGAGTACATACTTCATTGCATCTTGCGGTAGTTTAAACCAAATCGTGCGGTTATTTGGCGTATCGACAATGTCAACAATATCCGCCATCAAACTAATATGGCCCGACATATTGTGGCCACCAATTTCATCACCAAATTTTGCTGCGCGCTCGATGTTGCCTAATTAAAGTCTAATCATGGTAGTATGATTAAAAATGATGAGGGCTTTATGAGAACACCGAAGATACACGTTTATGCGCGTGTAAGTACATTAGGACAGGTCGAGTCTGGTTTATCGCTTGGTTTGCAAACTGACGACGACATGATAAACGAATACTGCCAGCGATACGGGGCAGAACTTGGGAAAGTATACTCCGATCACGGTCGAAGTGCTTTTCATCAAAAAAATCTCGCTGGTAAGCTCGGTGACTTCCTGACCGATATGGCTGACAAGAATAATCTCGACGTTCAAGCTGGTGACTATCTACTGGTTCGTGCTCTAGACCGTATCTCACGCGCAAACCTAGACGATGCATTTTGGTTATATCTTCAGATCATGCGTAGCGGTGTCTCAATATTAACGACAATGGACAACCGTGAGTACAAGCCGAATGACTCTGTTAGCCAGATACTCGCTACTCTTAGCTTCGATCTAGCAGGCGAAGAATCGCGTAAAAAACAAGCCATAACGCTTGCTGCTATGCGTAAACGTATTAAGCAGTACCAAGCTGGTGAGCGTGCGCCGTGTGGCAACCCTTACAACGTCTCAACTGGACTCCCCTTCTACGCTTACGCAAAAGACAACGTTTGTTACATCGATGAGCAAAAATTTCAACTTGCTAAAGACATCTGCCAAATGGCATTAGATGGCAAAGGCAATGTAACGTGTAGAAACTACTTAAGAAAAAATGGTGTTGATCTAACCGTTGATTCTGTCGCGAGCATATTTAAAAGCGAATGTCTTTATGGCGACAGACAAATAACGTTACTCGACTTAGATGCAACCAATAGACACCCCGAAAAGAAGAAAATCTACTCTACCTTCATATTGAAAGACTATTTTCCCGCAGCTTGTACCAAAGATGAGTTTCACCGAATTCGAGCTATCAAAGACAGCTACAAAATTCATGACAACCGTCGTGTTAGCTACTCAATACTTGGTGGTATCAGTCGTTTGTATTGTAAAGGCACAGTTGCTATTGGTTCTCGTGAAAGTGGCGGTGTTTATAAGTGCGCTTCACCGGAGTGTGCTTGTGGCTTCTATACCAGACAACCACTTTTAGACCATTTAGTACTGTCGTGTTTGTCTGAACACCAGATAGTACCCGTAGAACCAGACAAGAAGAAAATTGAATCTATTCAACAACAAATCGGTGCTTACCAACATCAGCTTTCAACATTGAAGAAGATAATGTTTGATAACCCACTTGCATTCGATCTAGCTGATCAAGACCGTCTCAGTGAACTATCAACTAAAATTCAAGAACTTAATGATCAATTAACTATCGAACAAGAGAACCATGCTCATTCAAATTCATTCATTTCTTTAGACGACGTTAAGAACTGGCGTAAAAAGAAAGAAGCTTATATTAACGGTTCAGATGAAGACAAGTTGGAAGCACGAGAAGTTGTTCAACGGCTGGTCAAAGAGATAAGAATTGTAGAAGATACAGTAACCGTTAAAACCATTGATAATAAAGTACATTGGTATTACATCCCTACTCCGTTAAACCGTAGAAAGAAAGCGTATGTAAAGCTATTGGTCACTGACCAAGCTCTAGACATGCGTTCAATTAACGAAGCCTTGGACAAAGTCTGTTTTACCGAAGAAGATATTAAAAACGGCAAGCATCATTACCCACTTGAAGCGTATGCACCCGACTTGGTTACTGTAGCAATTAAAGCACCACCAAGAGAAAAAGATGAATTTGAGATACTGCTAGAGACCGTAACCGAACCGTTCGTCTTCAAACGTCGTGTCCTTCTCTCTATGGGCTTATCAGCAAATCAATACCAAAGACACGCTTCTGTTGAAAAAGCCATTAAGAGCGGCTTTCATGCTGTTTCTGTCGAGTACACAAGCAAAAACTACAAATACCCGACTGACATAATCGTGTCACCACGAGAAATCACCATAGGTGATATACAGCGGCTACTTAGCGTACGTAAAATATCACAAGTCAAAAATATCGCAGATCATTAACTTCTCGTTGTTGCAAAACATCGATATGCATAACATTATAACCACAGAGTGTATTTGACATTTAACTATATTGAACAGGGATTACATGAGCAGGAATAATAACCAAATAATACTGGATCAAATAGTGAGTGCTGAGTTCAATGAAATGAACTCACACGACTCTATAAACACATTCTTCGAATTCTATTCAGGAATGCAAATTCTCAAAGATTATGAGCTTAGTTATGATGAAATCTCATCGGGCATATCAGGTGACAGCTTAGATGGTGGTGCCGATAGTATCTACATTCTAGTCAATGGTGAACTTATAACAGACGCAGAGTCACTTGTTAATGTAAAGAAAAACCCTGACATTGAGTTAATTCTAATTCAATCAAAATACGAAAATTCATTCAAAGAAGATCCTTTACTAAAGCTTAGTCGACTTACAAAAAATCTACTCGACCTTGAGTTTGAACGAAGTAATTTTGAGGGTCGATATAATGACCAAGTACTTACTGCTTTCGAACTGTTTCGCGATGTATATCTATCACTAGTTGCCAAACGACCAAAACTCTATGTCCGAGTCTATTACGTTTCCAAAGGCACTGAAAAGCATCCAAATGTATTAAAACAAGGTGATGACTTAAAAACTGATATTGAGGCAAAGCTTACAAGTGCAATTGTTAGTGTAGATTTTCTAGGTGCCGATGAACTATTAAAACTAACGCAAGAAAGAGTTAATAATAGTTTTAAACTTGTTGCCTCTGAAAGTCCACTTTCAACGTCAGAACAAGTGTTTATAGCTCTTACTAACTTAGTCGAGTATTTCAATTTCATAACTGATGATGAAGGAAAGCTAATTAAGCATATATTCGAATCCAATGTTCGTGACTACCAAGGCAAAACAAACGTTAATAAAGAAATACAAGAAACACTACTTGAAGTAGGGAAAGAAGAGTTTTGGTGGTTAAACAACGGAGTAACTATATTAGCTAGTGAGATTACGGCTCCTGGGGGTAAAGAGCTCATCATTCACAACCCAGAAATTGTAAACGGACTACAAACTTCGTCCGAGATACATCGATTTTTCTCTACCAACCCAAATAGAAAAGAGAAAGAACAACGCGATATACTTGTGAGGGTAATTGTTCCTGAAAATGATGAAAGTCGCGACAAAATAATTCGTGCGACCAATAGTCAAACGCCAATTCCAAAGTCCTCTCTCCGAGCTACAGATGAGATCCATCGCCAAATTGAAGAATACCTAAAGCCCAGAGGTTTATTTTACGACAGAAGAAAAAATTTCTACAAAAATGAAGGAAAGAAACCAAGGGAGATTATCAGCGTTCCGTTTATGTCTCAGTGCTTAATGTCTACTCTAATGCAAAGGCCGGACGCAGCCAGAGCACGACCTTCAACTTTACTAGAAGATGATAGGTCTTATAACACTCTCTTCCACAAAAACAATGATTTAGATTGCTACTATAAAGTTGCTAAATTGGCTAGAGTGGTAGAAGAGCATCTCCGTAGCTTAAAATCATTAGAAACAAGTACAATTGCCGATGTTAAGTTTTACATTCTATATTTCGTTGTGTGTATTGAAGCTGCTTCCCTTAGACCTAACCAGAAAAACATTTCACAACTCGATTTGAACAATATAGAACAAGAAACATTGAAAGAGTCTACTGAGATTGTTCTAAATGAGTATTACACTTTAGGCGGGACAAACAAGGTTGCTAAGGGTAAAGAACTAAAACAAGTAATAGAAAAAGAAATTGAATCACAACTTGATAAGATCAGAACTGGATCATCAAGTAATTAATAATCATCAATTCAATTTGGACACAGTTATTAAAGTCGAAAATAATTGTGTCCATTACTTAACTAAATATCTTCAACACGGGAGATATTTAAATGAAACCAACACCAACCACCCTGACATTCGACGAATTCCTTGCTGAATCTCGTGCTATCGACGCGGCTCGCAAATGGTTACGAAAGAACACAGCTAAAACAGGTAAAGTACTCAACAAAAGACTGAACCTACTGCTTGAACGCGCTTTATCAAGCTTGTTTGAGCCAAGTGAAGCAACTAAGTTAAGTCGCCAGATCAACTCATACACAACAGCTCTCGTTGCTTCATTTGAAGAACTGCAACAACTTGCGAAAACAGTCGTTAGCGACACCAACGATCAAGCCAATCAATCTAAGCAGCTTAAAACTCTTGCGATAGAAACAAGACAACTGACCAGCCAGTTTTTAACGACTCTAGAAGACTACCGACGTTCAAGCACTAAAGGCGGTAAATTAACTCTTATTAAAGGCAAGATCGATAAGGAGCTATACGCCGAAGCCATTCGCAAGCTTGAAGCAATAGAAAAGCTCTGTGACCAGACATCAAAGGCAGCGGCATTTCTAGCAATAGACAACGTAGAAGCCGCTAGTAAACAACTACAGTTCATCATCAACGCTAAACTTTAATCCCTCTAGCCCTCGCACCACGTCGAGGGCTTTTTCATGCTCAAAAATCCCTGCTCAAAAACTCGATATAAATACTTGCATATGAGAAATGCATCTTCTCATGCACCGAATGATTCCAATTCCTGCTAGTTTGCTGTGCTAGTTGGTGCGAAAGACAGCAATTCTAAATTTACAACATAGAGGCAATAACATGAAGAAAGGCGGCAGACCAGAACGGTTTGATGAGATAGCCAGTGCCGAACTGGCTATCTTGTCCTGCCTAGGTATCAAATCGATTAGTTCACTTGCTCGTGACAATAAATGCTCACGCAACACCGTAACCAAGTACGTTAATCGATTTAAAGCACGTTTAGGAGTACTTGGGTATGCAGATTAACTTGAACCACGTTCAACGTGACACGTCAAACCGTTGGCTGTTAAGTGCTGTTCTTGATGCTATTCAATATCAAGCACCGGAAGCGGCGTTTCAAGCTTCTTGTCGTGTTGCTGGTGGACTTAATCAATGGTTAGATGAAGAAGAGCTTGAAATACTCTTATCTGCTCATTCAAATGAACTAGAGCAAGTTTGACGTTATGCTGAAAAGCCTTGAGATTACGACGCTGAGTGAATACGAACAAGACCAAAAGATCAACGTAGAACGCGCGGCAAAAGATGGTGCTGAAATTGGTGGACACCCACTATCAGGACATGTTGATTTCAAGACCTCAGTGCTCGACGTTCAGCAAATCGATGATAACTACCGCGTGCGTATCAATGCTCCACGCGAATGGTTAAAATATATTTTCCCTAAAGGCTACATTGCTTTGAATGGCGCAAGCCTTACTGTGTCAGACGTTGACAAAAAAGAAAGCTGGTTTGATGTTTGGCTGATCCCAGAAACTCGCAGAATGACTACTTTCGAAGAGAAGCAAAGCGGTTCAAACATCAACGTCGAGATTGAGCGTGGAACTCAGGTTATCGTTGATACTGTGCGAGATGCTATTGACGAAAAAATGGGAGCTTTAATGCCGCTGTTTGAGAAGTTTCTAGCGACAAATAACGCAGACATTGACTCTATCGGTCAAGCAGCACAAAAGGCTCTCTCAAACTCTGATAACCAATAATACTTTGCGTCATGAGCTAGGGTAACACGCCCTAGCTTCAGCGTTTACTGAAGTAGTAGCACTCAAATAACATGAAAAATCAAAAACTCACTTTTTTAATCACAATGCAATGATTTAAGCTTGATAAGTGTTAACGCTGTCACCTTCCACCAAAGCCCCTAAATTGGTTAATGCTAACGTCGCTTGCATCAAATCAAAGTGGATGAGGTTTCCCACTATTTGGGTTACGGTCAAGCAACAGCCATTGTGTGCAACTGATGCGCCAATCTCTAGTCCCTCACTCAGTTTGCCATTTAACTCGACTACGTGCGTTTGAAAGCGCTCTTTCCTATCAATCTGGACAACCTTAGCCGTACCTTGAACTATTCCTGTAAACATTATTTTTTACCTATTAATATAAACGTATCATGAACTAAGCAAACGTTTATTCAGTGTTCTTCACTATTCGCTGTCTAACTATAGAATATAGACATACAATTGTTTATCATTCGCGCGGAGTTTCTCCGAGGCATTTTTTCACCTTATAGTGATTAAAATCAACCATCAGATCAGTGCATCACGTCTTTTGTCTTCGAGCACTCCTTTCTTTTAACTTATTGTTCCGCTCTGGAGTATTTTCGTGCATCGCTATAAAGAAGAAGCATCAAGTCTTATAAAACTGGCGACTCCTGTATTGATCGCTTCTGTCGCTCAGACAGGCATGGGGTTTGTCGATACCATTATGGCTGGTGGCGTAGGTGCCACAGATATGGCTGCGGTTTCTATCGCTTCAAGCATTTGGCTACCCTCCATCTTATTTGGTGTGGGTTTATTAATGGCATTGATACCAGTCGTTGCGCAGCTAAATGGTTCCGGTCGTCGAGCAAAAATCCCATTTGAAATACAACAAGGAATTGTTTTAGCGCTGTTGATCAGTATTCCGATTATTGTTGTCCTGCTTCAAACCCAGTTTATTCTCGGGTTCATGGCCGTCGAAACGCTCATGGCAGAGAAAACGGTGGGTTACATATATGCCGTCATTTTAGCCGTTCCAGCATTTTTGCTCTTCCAAGCCTTAAGAAGCTTTACGGACGGTATGTCATTAACTAAACCAGCGATGGTCATTGGCTTTATCGGCTTGTTACTCAACATTCCTCTCAACTGGATTTTCGTCTACGGAAAGTTTGGTGCGCCAGAACTAGGTGGCGTTGGTTGCGGTGTTGCAACAACGATCGTTTATTGGGTAATGCTTGCGCTGCTTCTTATGTATGTCATCACGTCAGAACGTTTAAAGAGTATCAACCTTTTTGGTGAATGGCACCGCCCACAGTGGAAGGCGCAAGTTCGACTTTTTAAACTTGGTTTCCCTGTTGCTGCCGCACTGTTCTTTGAAGTGACGCTATTCGCTGTTGTTGCACTCTTAGTGTCACCATTAGGTCCGATTATCGTTGCCGCTCATCAGGTCGCGATAAACTTCTCCTCTTTGGTGTTTATGCTGCCGATGAGTATTGGTGCTGCGGTTAGTATTCGAGTTGGTCACCGACTTGGCGAAGAAAACGTAGACGGTGCACGTGTTGCATCTCGAGTGGGAATCATGGTCGGTTTAAGTTTATCTGTACTAACAGCTGTGTTAACCGTGTTATCTCGAGAACTGATCGCCGAACTCTACACCAACAACCCCGAAGTCATTACGCTTGCCATGCAGTTATTACTGTTTGCAGCGGTTTATCAATGTACCGATGCCTTTCAGGTGATCGCAGCAGGTGCGCTACGCGGTTATAAAGACATGCGTGCCATCTTTAACCGTACATTCATTGCCTACTGGGTCTTTGGTTTGCCTATGGGTTATATCCTTGGTCGAACGGACTGGATAGTTGACCCAATGGGCGCACAAGGTTTTTGGCTTGGTATTATTATCGGTCTGTCTTCCGCAGCGATAATGCTAGGAATAAGGATGCGTTGGATGCACCGTCAAGATCCAGAAATACAGTTAAATTTTTCCGTTCAATAAAAGATGATTTAAGGTACAAGGTTTAAGCTCCTTGAGATTATTTCAATATAAAAGCCAGCAAATGCTGGCTTTTTTAATCGAATAACAGTGATACGGGTATACTTTTTTACACAAATAAAGATAGAGAAGTAAAAAAGGATTTTTGTGCGACTCATTTTATTATTCTCAACATTCCTTATTGGCAGCTGTAGCAACTGGTTTAACCCAGAAAATGCCGTGTTTGATAAATATCACCATCGTTTAGCCAATGTGTTGGACTCTCCAACCATTCCAATGGTAGGACAGCCGGCAATTACCATCCCTTCAAAGCGCGCGTTATTCGAGCCACTTCCAAGGTTATCAATAGGTCTGTTAGAGAGTTATCAGCTACGCCAATGTGGCCTATTCAATCTACTAGCAGAAAAAAATTCACAACTTGGCAAAGTTCAGGACGCGTTTCACGACTTTGATTATCAGACTTCGCTATTAAGAACACTGAATACCTGCCTAACGGACTTTAATCTTAGTAATGACGAGCGCGTTATTCTGGAAGAGCTGTATTCAAAAAAATGGCAACACTTCTATACGCACCTCGATAACGTATTACTTAGTAGTGATGCAATGCGAAAGCAATTAACGGCTTCTGATTGGTTATCAGTCGAAGACGTAAGTGATGTGGCACACATCAGTGATGCGTTTAGCCTTTTCAGCGAAATGTACGATGTGCCTCTTCAAACGATTTCCCGCCTACCCGATGTCGCACTTATTCAGTATCAGGAAGAGATCGAAAAATCTCGCTTGCTGGGTCGCCTTTATTACTCAATGGTTAACGCCTCTCATTGGTTGAATGTCACGACACAATTGCTCGAACAAAACCAAAGTAATGTGCAGTGTGGGGAGAACCGTGACACTACTCAGTTTCGTTATTTAAACAATGTTTTTAACTCAATTTACGTTGAAGAAGTACAACCTTACTTGGCTTACTTAGACAGTACTTACCAGCAAATCAGCAGCGGTATTCAACTGGTCGAGTCGCGAATGCAACTTCATGGACATCCATATGGAATAACAGACGCACATAAAGCTTTTAGAACACAGATCCTAAAACATGTTCAGTTCTGGCAAGCTCTCTTCAAGCGGTGTGGTGTAACTGTTGGCGGTCGGTCTACTCTTTAACGCGCTCGCGCAAGAACCTTGCAAAACGAGGCTTGCCAGTGTGAGTAAAACCGTTATATCTAAAAGTCACCGTTGCCCCAATTTTTGGTGGCTTACGACGAACTTCGTCGGTGAGCCCACTACCTATATAAAACTCTGTTCCATCTGATAAACGCACTAATAATGCCCCTACCATACCTAACAACCGCCCTGTTCCCGGTTTATGGCCAATCACCAAGGCTTCATCATCAGCGTATCGCTTTAATTTTAGCAAATCACTACCACGGCCAGCTTGGTATCGACTGGAAACCTTACGTAACATTACTCCTTCGCCATCGGATATCAATATCTTATCTAACTGGTTAAACAAGTGAGCTTCATTTTTAATCGTTCTGTGTTCAACATATTTGATGTGGGGCTCATCAAGCTCAAACACTAAGTCCTTAATATTGTAATAGCGTTTACGGTAATCTCCTGCGGAATACGGCATATCAAAAATCATAAAGTCGATTGTTCGCCAAGCAGACTCGACCGGTGTTTTATCGAGTACGGTTTGTTGTACCAGATGAAAGTTACCTCGGCCAGCCCAAAGCTCACCATCTAACGGGTAGTCTGGCAAAGACTCAATAAACCACTTTGGTGCATATATCCTATTTCCGTTTCGAGTCACAAAGTGATGACCAGTCCAATAAGCGCGTATGCCGTCCAGTTTTTCGCTGTACCAGTACTCAGAGACATCAATTCCATCTTGATACGTCTGAGCCAATGAAACCTGTGGAATGAGAGATGTATCAGCCTGAGACTGAGCAGACGCCGTCAGGACAGCAAGCGCGATCAAAGTCATTTTCAATGGCATAAGGAAACCTTATTCAAAAAACTTTATTGAAACGCAACTGCCCTCGATGACCTATTTGTCATTATTTATTATTCGACTCAGCACAATAACATAAGTCATCAGTTACAAAGAAAATCATAAAATTTAGACAAGATGTACATTTGTTCTGAAAACCATCCTAAGCAACGTCGACATGAATCTGTAGCGCGTCCAGTTTTCTGGTTTTTATGAGATTAATGTCTTATAAAATCATCCATGGACGACCTTAACGTTGAGCTTTCTATCCAAAGTCAGATTTGCTCACAGCTACGTACTTAATAAGCTCGTTCTACTTTGGGATCGTCATGGTTCTTTCAGTCATGAAAGACATTGGTGGTGAATGGTGGCGGGGACAGTGACTTTTTAATTCTGCCATTGGCGACGCATTTTCTCTATGGTCGCTGGTGGTACATCATGAACGCTCTTATATTCTTCGCGACACACTCTGATTTCCACTTCAATCGCCTTTTTGCTGCAGTAATCTAGGTAACGTTGCATTTCCCAACGACATACAAATGTATTGCTTACGATGACCACTTTGTTCTTGTTGAGCCATTTTCGAGTTTGTTGAAAACACCACTCATGCGCTTGAGGCAATTGAACCGGATTGAAGTGGTACTCTCCGCTCTCATCCTCAAAAAACATATCAGCTTCAAAGTGCTTAGCGTCCAACTCTTTCATTAATTGTTTTGCTAAGGTTGTTTTACCAGAGCCGGGAAGGCCTCGAATTAGGATCAGTTTAGCGATAGACATATGTTCATCTGAAATTGGGGTAACTAAGGTAAATGGAATTTCTTAAAAAGAAAAGTAAAAAAAATGCCGAGCGCATTACGCTCGGCATTACACTTAAAGAATAAGTCTTGCCGTGTTATTTATAAGCTGAAAGCTCAGTTCTTAGACCTTTAACCAAGCTTACACACATCACCAACAGCACAAAAGTGAACGGTAGTCCTGTGGCGACAACACCCGACTGCAATGCTTGCAAGGCTTCTTTACCGCCAATCCAAAGCATTACTGCGGCAATAGCACCTTCGATACACGCCCAGAAAATACGTTGTGGTATTGGTGCATCAATCTTACCACCAGCGGTAATACTGTCGATAACGAGTGAACCAGAGTCCGAGGATGTGATAAAGAAAACCAAAATTAACACAATTGATAGAATCGAGATCACCGAGCTGTATGGAAGCACATCGTATACATGGAACAACGTCAATGAAATATCAGTAAGACCATTCGCACCCAACTCACCGACATTATTCACAACTTGGTCAAGCGCAATACCACCAAATACAGACATCCAGATAAGAGTGACTATCGTTGGAATTACAATCACTGCAAATAAGAACTGTCGAACGGTACGCCCTTTAGATACGCGGGCGATAAACATACCGACAAATGGTGACCAAGAAACCCACCAAGCCCAGTAGAACACTGTCCAACCGTGCATCCAGGTTTCATCTTCGCGGCCATGAGGGTTACTCAGCGGAATAATATTTTCGATGTAAGCCATAGTCGTATCACGCAGAGAAACCAATGCCGTATCGGAACTAATAAAGATAATGAAAACAAGTAACGCGAAAGCCACCACCATGTTGACATTACTTAATAGCTTGACACCGCCATCAATACCGCGAATCACAGATAGCACCGCGATAAAGGTAACAAAGGTAATCACAATCATTTGTGTACCAATACCACCTTCTAGGCCAAACACATGATTAATACCACTGGTTGCTTGTTGAGCACCTAAACCAAGCGAAGTAGCAAGACCAAAAAGAGTTGATAAAACGGCAAGGATATCGATCACATGTCCTAACCAACCCCATGCACGGTCACCAAAAATTGGGTAAAACGCCGATCGTAACGAAAGTGGTAAACCTTTGTTAAAGGCAAAAAATGCGAGTGCTAAGGCAACAAGTGCGTAAATACTCCAACCATGAACACCCCAGTGGAACATGGTGGCCCCCATCGCAAGAGATTTCGCTTCTTCCGAATATGGTACGGCATTTAATGGCATTCCCCACCAGTCGGTAAAGTATGCGGTTGGCTCAGCTACACTCCAGAAGAGAAGGCCGATCCCCATACCTGCGGCAAAAAGCATCGACAACCAAGAAACAGTTGAGTGATCCGGTGTTGCTTCTTTACCACCTAGGCGTATCTTACCTAGCGGAGAGAAAAGTAGAACAACAGCGAACAATAAGAAGAAGTTAGTCGACCACATAAAAAACGCATCAAACTGTTCGATAATTCCGTTTTTAAGGCCGTTTAATACGTCACGAGCAGTGCTTGGCTCGACAAGAAGAAGTGAAATGAGACAGAAAGCTATGAGACCTGCACTGATACCAAAGACGGGGTTATGTATATCGAATCCCCACTTTTGAACGTTATCTTGTCCAACCTGATAGTCTGTTGTGTCAATACTATATTTTTTAAATGCATTATCCATAAATACAAATTTAACGTTAATTTGAAACGCTCCTCAATTGAGAAGAACTCCAATACCGCCCTCCATTAATTTGAACTCTAAAGTTTTAAAGCGGACGAATACTAGCAACAATCACAGTATTTTGCAAAAGCATCATATTTATTGCATTTTCAAGACAAATGGAGACATAGATACACAAAGCAATCAAACACAGAAACTACGACGTCTAATGATTCTCTCATTACCTATAAAAGTAATAAAAACGAAGACGACTTGCACTCAAATCTAGCTCAAACGCCCATTTTTTATCGGTATTCAGTAAGCGAACGTTAATGTTTAGCGAAACGCTTCGTGGCAATGCATTGGTCGAGCCTATCAGGCATCATGATAATGGAAGTCGTAGGCATTTTAAGACTAATCAATCAATAGGTTAGATTCGACTGTTGTTTCTCTGAGTTACAGACAAAAAAACACCAGCGTGTTGCCAGTGTTTTTTCAAATAGACTTGCGAAAGAGGGTGCTTATAGGAAGTGCAGTGTCGCGTTTAGAGAGAATGTACCTATGTCCTCTTTGTCAGCGGTGTAGTTGGTATAACTTGCACCAACAGACATCGGGCCAAAGACGAAGTATTCTGCACCTACACCATACATTAGATCGAAATCGTCATCGTTTTGACCACCTTTCACTTCTTTATCCCACTGGTGGAGGCCACCTTTCGCATAAATATGTAGTGGACCGAAATCGATACTAGGTTTAAGTGCTGCATAGTAAGACGTCAACTTAGTGTCTTGACCATTTACGTTAAATTCACCATGTTGAGTGACACCAGCTTCAATACCGATGAGAGGCAGAATACCAGTACCAACATGTACAGAGTAAGACGTATCAGTCTCACCTTTGTAGTCAGACTGACCAACGGTTGCACCACCGTAAACCCAAGAATCTGCCATTGCCGCAGAAGATGCGCCAAGTAACGCCACTGCTAATAGAGTTTTTTTCATCATCTACCTTTATTTACTCTTTATTATTACCAACGCCTGCTTTATTCAGCCGTTGGTATTACAAATATAAGAGAGGCGAATTATTGCCTCCCAAGCACTAGAAATACGCTTAATATGTTACTAGCAATTACTGTACCAGCCGATCATCAACCGTTTAAAACACACTATGCGTCATTGTACATATTGATTAACAAGCATCAATCGCGTTTTTGATTCGTTTATCAGAAACCGGATAAGGCGTACCTAACTGTTGAGCGAAATAGCTCACTCTCAGCTCCTCGATCATCCAACGCACTTCTTTAACGTTCTCCGGTATAGCCATACCTTTCGGTATTTTGTTCAGCAACTCTTTATAGTCATTCATTACCGATTCAATCTTTAGCATGTGCAACCGGTCTTTGTTTGGATCGATTGGTAACTTCTCCATACGACGCTCAATCGCACGCATATAGCGAAGGATATCTGGAAGACGTTTCCAGCCACACTCTGTCGCAAAGCCCTTGAAAATCAAGCTTTCAATTTGTGCCTTAATATCAGAGAGTGCAAACGCCATGGTGAAATCAATTTTCCCTTTCAATTTCTTATTAATGTTAAAGGCAGTCGTAAGAATGGTTTCCACTTGCTTGGCAATGTCCACCACCGTATCACCCAATTCAGCACGAACGTGTTCTTTCAGCGTTTCAAACTTTTCTGGTTCCCAAACTAAACCGCCCTGCTCTTCGATCAATTTATCAACGCCACACGCGATACAATCATCAATGAGATCAAGTACCTTACCATAAGGGTTGAAGTACAGACCGAGCTTAGATTTATTTGGTAAGTTGGCATGCAAATATTTGATTGGCGACGGGACATTCAACAAGATTAAACGTCGCTGACCTGCCCGCATAGCAGACACTTGCTCATGTTCCGTTTCGTACAGTTTGATCGCTACGCTATCTTTCGCATCCACCAGAGCAGGATACGCTTTTACCTCGTAACCACCGCGCTTTTGCTGGTACACCTTTGGCAGTTCGCCAAAGCTCCATGTGTGCAAACCTTGTTGTTCAATATCATCATCCGCGACTTTAGAAAGTGTTTCCTGAACTTTCTCTTTCAAGCTTTCTTTCAATTCATGAAGATCTTTGTTTTCCTTCAATTTACGATTTCGATGATCCACCGCGCGGAAGGTGACTTTTAAGTGCTCTGGCACCTGCTCCATGTTCCAATCTTCACGCCGTATTTCGGCACCAGTCATACGTCGGAGTTCTTTCTCAAGGGAGTCAAGCAGCGGCGCTTCCATTGGTGTAACACGCGCTAAAAATGCGTCCGCATAATTTGGTGCTGGCACAAAGTTCTTACGGAGTGTCTTCGGCAGCGATTTAATCAAGCTCACTACAAGCTCATGACGCAAACCCGGGATCTGCCAGTCAAAGCCCGCTGGTTCCACTTGGTTTAAGATGGGGAGCGGCACATGCACTGTGACGCCGTCACTATCATCGCCGGGTTCAAATTGGTAACTCAACTTGAGCTTCAAACCATTTTGATGCCAGAAGTTCGGGTAATCCAAGTCGGTGACATGGCTGGCGTCGCCCTTGAACAACATCTCCTTTTCAAAGTTAAGCAGTTCAGGATTTTCTTTTGATGCCTTTTTCCACCACGTATCGAAGTGCTTACCAGACACCACTTCGGTACCAACACGTTGGTCATAGAAATCAAACAGCTCATCGTCATCCACCAAAATGTCACGACGACGGGATTTGTGCTCAAGCTCTTCGACTTCTTCAAGTAACTTACGGTTTTGCTTGAAGAATGCATGTTTAGTCTCCCACTCACCTTCAACCAGCGCACTGCGGATGAAAATTTCACGACTAACAGAAGCGTCGATACTTCCGTAATTTACCAAGCGCTTGGGTACAATTGGGACGCCGTATAACATGACTTTTTCATGAGCCATAACAGCAGCGCGCTTCTTCGACCAATGTGGTTCACTGTAACTGCGTTTAATTAAGTGTTTAGCCAGCGGCTCAATCCACTCTGGCTGGATTTTCGCAATAACACGACCCCAAAGCTTTGAAGTTTCTACCAGCTCAGCAGACATGATCCATTTTGGCTGCTTCTTAAATAAGCCTGATGCTGGGAAGATATGGAAGCGCGCATTACGCGCACCTTGATATTCATTCTTCTCCTGATCTTTCATGCCGATATGAGACAGCAAACCAACCAAAATAGCACTGTGCACACTATGGTAAGACGCAGGCTCATTATTGAGCTTAAACTCCATTTCACGCATGGATTGGTGAATCTGGAAGTACACATCTTGCCACTCACGTACGCGCAAATAATTTAAGTAATCTTGCTTACATTGTTTACGGAATTGGTTACTCGATAACTCTTTTTGCTGTTTTTGGATGTAATCCCATACCTTAACAAAGGTTAAGAAGTCCGACTCTTCATGGAAGAAGCGACGATGTTTGTCGTCTGACGCTTGCTGCTTATCTGACGGGCGCTCTCGCGGGTCCTGAATCGATAGGGCTGCGGCAATGACCATCACTTCTTTAAGTGCACCATACTTGGGCGCTTCCAAAACCATGCGCGCTAAACGCGGGTCAATAGGTAAACGCGCAAGTTGTCGACCAATTGCCGTCAAACGTTTCTTCGGATCTTTTATGTCTGCGTTAATCGCCCCCAACTCTTCTAGAAGACGCACACCATCTTGAATATGACGCTTATCCGGTGCTTCAACAAATGGAAACGCTTGGATATCACCTAGGCCCAATGCCGTCATTTGTAAAATAACCGACGCTAGGTTGGTGCGTAAAATCTCCGGATCCGTAAATTCTGGTCGTGATTCAAAATCTTCCTCTGAGTACAGACGAATACAAATCCCCTCTTCCACACGACCACAACGACCTTTACGTTGGTTGGCACTTGCTTGAGAGACGGGTTCAATTGGAAGACGCTGAACCTTAGTACGGTAACTGTATCGGCTGATACGTGCCGTACCCGGATCGATCACGTATTTGATGCCGGGAACGGTTAACGAGGTTTCTGCCACATTGGTTGCCAATACAATACGGCGACCTACGTGAGGTTGGAAAATCTTGTTCTGCTCTCCCGCTGACAAACGCGCATAAAGCGGGACTATTTCCGTGCTCTTTAGGTTGCGCTTAGACAATGCATCTGCGGTATCACGAATTTCACGTTCACCATTCATGAAGATCAGAATATCGCCTAAGCCTTCATCGCACAGTTCGTCAACGGCTTCAAAGATGCCTTCTAGTTGGTCGCGGTCGTTATCATCATCGCCACTTAGTGGACGGTATCGCGTTTCTACCGGATAGGTACGGCCAGAGACTTCAATAATTGGGGCGTTATTGAAGTGTTTTGAGAAACGTTCCGGGTCAATGGTTGCCGACGTGATGATCACTTTTAAATCAGGACGACGCGGCAGCAATTCTCTCAAGTAACCCAAAATAAAGTCGATGTTTAAGCTGCGCTCGTGCGCTTCATCAATGATGATTGTGTCGTATTGGTTCAAGAAGCGATCGTGCTGAATTTCTGCCAGCAAGATACCGTCGGTCATCAACTTGATTTGCGTGTTCTCTGAGATCTGATCGTTGAATCGAACCTTATAGCCGACGAACTCACCCAGCTTAGTTTCCATCTCTTCCGCAATCCGGTTTGCTACCGAACGAGCAGCAAGACGACGCGGCTGAGTGTGGCCAATCAAACCAAATTTTCCACGACCAAGTTCAGCACAGATTTTCGGCAATTGCGTGGTTTTACCCGACCCGGTTTCACCCGCGACAATAATGACTTGGTTTTCTTCTATCGCTTTGGCGATATCGTCCCGTTTCTGGCTGACTGGCAGAATTTCTGGATATTCAATTTTTGGCTGGAAGCTGCCACGTTGCTCCGCAACCATCATGGATTGCGCAATATCTAATGCGATCTCATCAAATACCGCATTACGCGCCGCGTCTTTCTTGATTTTACTCGCACCGGAGATCCGTTTACTTAAACGGAAGCGGTCACGCATCATGCATTGATTCAATGCTTTGCGTAGTGATCCCGCACTATTCACTTGAGCATGAGGAGCTTGAGCTTTTTTTCGCCATTTGTTGGCGCAGATTGCTCTTCAGCGGAAGTTTTTTTTGTGGGCTGTGACGAAGTCAAAGCGTTTCCTATTCTTTCCATTACATAAAACTGCGCGAATTGTATCACACTAGAGTCACAACAAGATAACCGAAAGCCAATTCGACTTTTTCGAACAACTTAAGCAGATAACTAGGCTTTTTAACAAAGCGGGGTTGCTTATAATAGTCGCCATAGTCAAAAGTACTTATTTAAGGAATACCCATTATGTCTCGTATACTCGCTTTAAAATCAAGCATCCTTGGCGATTACTCTCAGTCAAATAAACTGGTTGAAGAATTCATCAAAAATGTCGACAAAGATACACTCACTCTTCGTGACTTAGCGGCGGAACCTTTACCGGTTTTAGATTTCACGGTAGCAACAGCTCTTCGCGCAACAGAAAACCTTTCACTGGAACAGCAAACCGTGGTGAATTTGTCTAATACCTTGATTGAAGAGGTGAAAGCAGCAGACACGTTGGTTATCGCAGCGCCAATGTACAACTTCACGATTCCAACTCAGCTTAAAAACTGGATTGATTTGATTGCTCGCGCGGGTGTGACATTTAAATATACCGAGAGCGGCGTTCAGGGTTTGATTGAAGGTAAGAAAGCAATCGTTATAACCACACGCGGTGGCATCCACAAAGGTTCATCAACGGACAACATTACCCCTTACTTACGCACGGTACTTGGTTTCGTTGGCATCACCGATATAGAGTTTATTTATGCAGAAGCGCTAAACATGGGTGAAGAAGCCGCAGCGAAAGGCATGACTGAGGCACAAGGCCAACTTGCTACACTCGCATAGTCATAAGTTAAAATCGCATGAAAACGATGAGTGGTTGGTGAACGCCAATCGCTCTTTTTGTGTTGCTCTTTCTATTGAAAGTGCATGATATTAACGACGAGGCGTTATTTTCTTTCGACTTAAGCGATGCACTTTATCCAAGCGATGTAGGCCATCCAAGTAGAGTTTCTCTAACGCTTGGTTTCCCTCACTCACCAGCTTTTCTATCATCGCGTTAAAGGCCAAATCGCTCGGGATTTCTATGTCGTTCCCTACCTCGACCTTTAAAGAGTTACCGTAAAGCACTAACCAGCCGTCGCCCTCAAGGTGTCCTTCCCCGTGAATAAGGAAAAAACGCTTGGCAAATTCCTCGTTAGTACAGTTCATTGCCTCAATTTGAATATTATATGAGGAGTCGATGCTCATGTGGCTAACACTGTTTGCGCCATCAGATGCATCACAAACGGCTTTCACTTTTGCACGATAAACAAAATTGAGTGTGGATAGTAACGTTGTCGTATTCATCACTATTCATGATGGGTGAAAATCAAGCAAGCAACAAATCCGACCTTTCGCGTCTATTTTTTTCTATACCCCATGTTTTTTTTATTTCACACTATCACTGTTGATGTGACCATCACGAGAGATAGAGCGAGAGTAGTTAGAGTTAATCTCTTCATAAATGACGAATAAAACTGGTTAATAAAAATGCAAACATCAATGAATTGCGGTTTTAAGCTTATGTTCTTTTGATTCTGGCCGTTACAATGATAAATGTTGTCATACTCGTGACAGTTTGAGTCCCATCATTTTATAAAATGACTCAATAACTTGTTAGAGTTAATCGCACTTTTCAATACACCCTAACTTAGTTCAACATCAAACATAATGAAGTAAAAAGTGAAAGCATCAGAACTTATCTCTCATCTCAATAACCTGCCAACCGAAGCCGACCCAGATATTGTCATGGGAGAAGCATGGCTACCTGAAAGATTAGTAGAGACTCAACTTGATGGCGATATGTTATTTTTACACTTTGATAATGCGCCAGAAGAAGATCAGGGGGAGGAAGAAGGCCGTGGTTTTGTGGAGCATGAAATTGACCTAATTCGAGCTCGACTTCAACAACTCCTCGACGAGGACAGTGACAATGCTTCAAAAGCAGATGCGATGTTAGGATTATTTCTTATGGGACATGAACTTAGTAGTTCTCAAGTTATCGAAATATTAGAAGAAGCATCCAACGAATAAGGAATTACATTGCCAGCTTTGTTGACTACGACTGAAAACTCTCCACTTCCTCTTATTATTGCGGGTCCTATCCTACGCAAAGTAACGGCGACTGAAATCAACATTTGGCTTGTCACCACCGAACGATTAGAAGGCATGGTGCAAATCACCGATGAAAATGCCGATATCCTTTATCAATCTTCGCTAAATGAACAACCAGAACAGTTTCAAATCGGTCGAAACGCTTGGGTAAACTTACTCACGTTGAAGGGCAAGTTTCCTACTCATCAACCGCTTCGTTATCAGATTATCACCCAAAATGGTTCGCTGGCAGACTTGCTCCCGCACCTCATTTATGAACAAGATGACAACCCAAATCAAGGCGTGACATTTTTCATCAGTGAAAAGGCCGACTATGTTTTGCATGGTTCTTGTCGTAACCCACACCATTTTAGTAAAGATTCTTTAGTAACAGCAGATGACAAAATAGCCTCTCAAGCCATCGAAGATCGTGCAGACATGCTTATAATGAGTGGCGACCAAATCTATGCTGACCATGTTGCCGGTCCAACACTCGATGCAATTGAGCAGGTCATCGCATTATTAGGTTTACCCGGTGAAAAGTTTGAACAAGCGCCAATAGCAGATACCACCGCTCTTTATCAGCACCCCAACTGCTATTATGGACGCGATAAGTTGTTGCCCCGCTATACCAGTGATGGCCGTTTACTCAACAAGTTTTTCCCTCATCGTGGCACACCAATCTTCAGCGCAAAAGAATGTGAGAACCACCTGATAAGTTTTGCCGAATGTTTCGCCATGTACTTATTGGTTTGGTCTCCTACCTTGTGGCAGCTTATTCAGTCAGATCGTTTGCTAGAAAGTGGATTCACTGTCGGTGGGGAAACGCTCGCTCCAAAATGGCAACAACAGTGGCGCGACGAAAAAATTCAAATTGAAAAATTCATCGCGGGTTTACATAAAGTTCAGCGATTACTAGCGCATATTCCAACTTACATGATCTTTGATGATCATGATGTCACTGACGACTGGAACCTCACAATTGGTTGGGAGCAAGCGGCATATAGTAACGCTTTTGCAAAACGTATTATTGGTAATAGTCTTATCGCTTATTGGCTATGCCAAGGATGGGGAAACGCCCCTGAAAAATTCAATGATGAATTTATGAACATCGCGCAACGTTTTTTCAGCGAGAACTCGTCACAAGATCAGGATGCGTTTATCCAATATTTATACCGCTTTGAAAATTGGCATTACACCATCCCTACTACTCCAAAAGTGGTGGTTTTAGATACTCGTACTCGACGTTGGCGTTCTGAGTCGAAAATGAACAAGCCGTCAGGATTAATGGATTGGGAAGCCATGATTGACTTCCATCAAGAGCTTGTCCATCAAGATAAGGTCATTATTGTTTCTGCAGCGCCCATGTTTGGTGTGAAGTTTATAGAAGCCTTACAACGAGTGGTCACTGTGCTTGGAAAACCTTTGATGGTCGACGCCGAAAACTGGATGACACATCCTGGAAGCGCGAATACTCTGATCAGTATTTTCACTCACACGAAAACACCGACCAACTTTGTCATTCTGTCAGGCGATGTGCATTACTCGTTCGCGTATGACATCAAACTGCGCTATCGAAAAAATAGCCCAAACATCTATCAAATCACTTGCAGTGGGATTAAAAATCAATTTCCAACGCAACTGCTGAACATCTGCGATGGCCTAGACAGAATGCTATATAGCCCTCGCTCACCGCTAAACTGGTTCACAAAGCGTAAGCGTTTGAAGATTTACAAACGCGCCCCAAGCTCCCACAACTTTTATCGCTTGGTGAATCACAGTGCCATCGGTGAACTGCGCTTAGATGAGCAGGGAAAACCAAGTCAAATTAGTATCCTAACAAGTGACAACGAAGAAATTCATTTCCCGCCAACTCGTGCCGAAGGTCGAGATAACTGAGTTTTTATTGACCTTTTGATTGTTCCTAAGGAGTGAACGGTACGCTAAATTTGATACTACACCTTGAGATTTTCCGTATCTATTACCATGTTAACAAAATAGACAATAGCTCGGTGTTCAGTATGTTTAATTCTCTAACCTCATTATTCAAACAACTCATTGATGGCGCAGACCTAAGCCAAAACAACACATTTTCTCCTAACATGGCTATCGCCTGTTTGCTGTGTGAAGTGTCAGGGGCCGATTATAAAACCGATGAAAAAGAGTATGAAACCAAACGCTCTTTACTGATGAAGCTCCTCTCATTAAATGAGGAACAGTCGAATCAGCTCTTGGAACAGGCGCAGCAAAAAGTCCAAGATTCTGCTTCGTTGTACGACTTCACATCTCAGCTAAGAGAGTTGACTCAAGAAACTCGTTACAGTTTGATTCAGAGTATGTGGGAAGTCGCCTATGCCGATGGTGAAATTGATCCACTAGAAGAAGCCGTTATTCGTAAAACAGCAGAATTGCTCTATGTCGACCACAGTGAATTCATTCGTGCGAAACTTCAATCTCAGTAGTTACGCAGACACATCAAATAAGTACGAGATTGAATTTCAATCCAGCTGGGGTAACGAAGCGGTTATAAAAACGCGCTGACAGCGCGTTTTTTTAAGCCAACAGTCGTATTATAAAAATACGTGCATTCAACGACACTTGAACTCGCTACGCACTGTGACAAAAAAATAATATAAGTTAAATGGAAACTTTGTTACGAACGAAGAGTTATATCAGTGATTAAAGCATCGTCAAGGCAAGCTTAGCCAAGTTGTACGCATCCACATAACCTGAGTGCTGGCGACCTTCCCAATCAATACCTTTGGCTTCTTGTGCAGCTCGATGGCCAATACGCTTATCTTTAAGGCGATTTTGAATTCGGTATAACGTCGCTAAGTTAATGAACTCTGAAAACGGCGCTTCAATGCCTTTCTGCTTACACTCTTCCAATAAAATCATATCGTCACGACCCCACGACGCGTAAATCTTATTGCGACCACCGAAGTTCTTGATCATAGATTTAAGCACTTCTTCTAATGGGCGACCCTGCTTTTCGATTTTACGTGGCGATATACCAGTTAACTCCACACAAAACAATGAGACTTCATCGAACTCAGGCTTTACATAGTATTGAGCTCGCTTGACTATTTCGCCTTTAGACAAATCTATTTCGGCTAACCCAACTTCGATGATCTCACCCGTGCTGCCAACGCCATTCTCGTTCCAGCAACACATTTCTAAATCGAAGCATACAATACGGTTATGGTTCATAGTTTGTCTTGATCCCTAACATAAATTTCAAAGCGTTAAATTTTACCGTAATGCCATATAAAACTCGAATTTAATCACCTATCGACACGCTATGCCGACCGTTTTTCTTACTTAGGTAAAGTTGGTTATCCATTTTATGGTATAAGCTTTCAAGATCTTCATCTTTACTGAAATACAGCTTTAGTAACGAGCAAACATCAAGCAACAACTATAATGGTTAGTCCAATTGTTGATTTTTCACCCTGTCCATGCGGTATATCCACGAATTATTACAGCCTTAAGTCTTGAATATGCTACCATCCGTCATCATTTTAATGTCTAAACTTGGTGCAAGATCGCAAAGACGATCGTTTTAGTGAACACATATGAGCCAATGCTGAGCACCAATCATCAATAGAAAGAGAAAATGTCATGAACATTGATTTGAACCTAATTCCTCAAACGTTCGATATGCTCCACGCTGGCCTAACGGCATCGAGCGTTTTGCTTCTTTTGATCGCGGTATCTCGCAAGTCTAAAGTGATTGAGAAAGTGGTAGAAAAACCGGTCGAGAAAATCGTCGAAGTTGAAAAGCCAGTTGAGAAGATCGTTGAAGTTGAAAAGGTCGTTGAAGTAGAAAAAATCGTTGAAAAAGTCGTGGAGGTGGAATCGAAACTCGCAACCGCTTCAACAGCTTCTGCAATGCAGCTGCTTTCTATCATGCAACAAGAGGCGCGCCTTATCGATTTCTTAAAAGAAGACCTCACTTCATTCTCTGACGAAGAAGTCGGTGCCGCTGCTCGCGTTATTCACACTGGTGGTCAAAAAGTATTGAACGACTATGTGGCACTGACGCATGTGCGTAACGAAGACGAAGAAACTCGCATTACGATTGAAAAAGACTTTAATCCACAAGAAATCCGCTTAACTGGCAACGTAACTGGTAGCGCGCCGTTCCACGGTACGCTCGTTCACAAAGGCTGGAAGGCAACATCGATGACGTTACCTAAACTGGCAGAGAACTACGATCCATCAGTGATCGCACCAGCTGAGGTTGAGCTGTAATGGAACACATGAACCAAGAAAACGTTTCACGCCAACAACACCTTCAAGAAACGGTACAAGAACACCTGCCTCCTAAGTTCAGTGTGGGTATCGACTTAGGCACAACGCATTGTGTGATGTCTTTTATTGACACTCACGATGAAGATGCTCGTGTACAAGTGATGCCTATCCCACAATTAACAGCGCCTGGCACGGTAGAAACTCGCAGCCAACTCGGCTCGTTTCTATACCAACCGCACGAACACGAGATGAGCCCACAATCACGCGTGCTACCGTGGTCAAACGAGCCAAAAGCACTGGTTGGAGCTATCGCTCGTAACTTGGGTTCAAAAACACCGATTCGCCTTGTTGCTAGTGCAAAATCGTGGCTTTGCCACGGTGGTGTAAACCGTCGTGATGCATTTCTTCCTGCGGGTAGCCCAGAAGACGTAGAAAAAATATCACCGCTTCGCGCAACTGAGCTTTACCTCGAGCATTTAAAAGACGCTTGGAACCACGCGAACCCAAACCATAATCTTGCTGAGCAAGATGTGACGATCACCGTTCCTGCATCGTTTGACCCTGCGGCTCGCGACCTAACAGCAGAAGCTGCACGTAACGTTGGTTTTGTGCACCTAACGCTTTTAGAAGAGCCTCAAGCAGCACTTTACAACTGGATTGATAACAGCAACGACAAGTGGCGTGACGACGTTGAAGTCGGCGATATCGTCTTAGTCGTCGATATCGGTGGTGGTACAACAGACCTTTCTTTAGTGGAAGTCACTGAAGAAAACGGCAACCTAACACTCAACCGTATCGCTGTAGGTGAGCATATCCTGCTCGGCGGTGACAACATGGACCTTGCTCTTGCCTACCGCCTAAAAATGAAGCTAGCGCAAGAAGGCAAAGAACTGCAACCATGGCAAGTTCAAGCCATGACGCACGCCTGTCGTGATGCGAAAGAAGCGCTATTGAACGACAGCGAACTGCAAGCGGTGCCAATCGTCGTGCCTAGCCGTGGTTCTAAACTGCTTGGTGCAACGTTAAAAACAGAACTGACTCAAGAAGAAGTACAACAAACACTGGTTGATGGCTTCTTCCCTCAAGTGGCGATTACTGATCACCCTGTTCAGCGTAACCGTGGTGCACTAACGAAAATGGGTCTACCTTACGCACAAGATGCGGGCATCACTCGTCACATTGCCGCGTTCTTGTCTAAGCAAGCAAACGCGCAAAGCGGTAGTGAGTCAGCACCGGCTCAAGACTTTGATCCGTTTGCGAATATGCCGGGAATGCCGGGTTCAGAGGCAACTCAATCGGCTGACTTCATCAAACCAACTGCAATCTTATTCAACGGTGGTGTTCTTAAGTCGACGCTTCTTGCGACTCGCTTAGAAGATACGATCAATGAATGGCTACTTGAAGCCGACGCGGAAATGGCGAAACGTCTGACAGGCGTGGACCTAGACCTAGCGGTAGCGAGTGGTGCAGCTTACTACGGATCGGTTCGTCGCGGTCAAGGCGTCCGTATCCGTGGTGGTATCGCGTCGGCTTACTATGTAGGTATCGAAAGTGCCATGCCAGCGATCCCGGGCATGGCTCCACCAATGGAAGCACTGTGTATCGCCCCATTTGGTATGGAAGAAGGTTCAAGCGTTGATGTGCCAAGCCAAGAGTTTGGTCTGGTTATCGGTCAGCCGGTCAACTTCCAATTCTTCGGTTCAACTGTGCGCCGTGATGATCTCGCGGGTACGCACCTCGATTATTGGGCGCCAGACGAGCTTGAGGAACTACCTGAAATTCAAGTCACACTTCCAGTTTCTGAAGGTCGTCGTGAAGGTGACGTAGTTCCGGTCACCTTAGCGTCTCGCGTAACAGAGCTGGGTACACTTTACTTAGAAGCCATTGCTGCTGATAACGGTCAAAAATGGCATGTTGAGTTCGATGTGCGCGAAGACGCGATAAGCGACTCAAATGAAGAAGAGTAAGTAGAAATCAAACGGCATCCAACTGGGTGCCGTTTTTAAATATACGAAGGTTTGTATGACATCTCCTCGTTTTCTTGTTGGTATTGATTTAGGCACTACAAACACTGTGGTCGCGTATTGTGAAATCACCGACAACCTTGAACAATCTGAAGTCTCCCTATTTGAAATAGACCAATTAATAGGTCCTGGTGAAGTGGTTCGTAAGCCGCTGCTGCCCTCTTTTCGCTACCATCCAGCAGAGGGGCAAATCTCCCCTTCTGACTTAACACTCCCATGGGAAAACCAACCAGTTTCTGGCGATATCAAAAACGTGATCGTCGGTGAGTGGGCGCGTGAATTAGGCGCGAAAGTAGAAGGCCGTCAGGTCTCCAGCGCGAAAAGTTGGCTATCACACCAAGCGGTGGATCGCCGCTCAGACATCCTTCCTTGGGCTGGTGCACAAGACGTTGATAAAGTATCACCGGTTATCGCCAGTGCAAGCTACCTAAACCATATTCGTCAAGCGTGGAACTACCGCCATCCAAGCAACAAACTGGAAGATCAAGACGTCGTCGTCACCGTTCCGGCATCGTTTGATGAAACAGCGCGTAAGTTGACGCTAGAAGCTGCAGAACTGGCTGGCTTAAAGAAAATCATCTTGCTCGAAGAGCCACAAGCAGTGTGTTACGACTGGTATTCGCGTCACCTGAAAACGGTAGCTGATGAGCTCAAGGAACTACCGCTCATCCTAGTTTGTGATGTTGGCGGTGGTACCACTGACTTAAGCTTGATTGAAGCTCGCTTTACTTCAAATAATGACAATAGTGGCGATTTAACCCTTAATCGTATCGGCGTTGGTGAACACTTAATGCTGGGTGGTGACAACCTAGACTTAGCACTCGCACACCTGGCAGAAAGCCGCTTCAATCAAAATAAAAAACTTACCGCTGCGAGCTTAACTAAACTGATTCAACAAACGCGTAAAGCGAAGGAAAACCTGCTTTCAGCACGCGCACCAAACGAAGTGAAAATCACGATGCTGGGTAGCGGCTCTAAGTTACTTGGCGGCACGCAAAGTATTGCGCTAAGCAAACAAGAGGTGCATCAAATTGCTCTGGATGGTTTCTTCCCGCTTTCAGATTTCAGAGCCATCCCAGACAAACGCCGCAGCGCAGTGGTTGAATTCGGTCTTCCTTACGTTGCAGACCCTGCCGTGAGCAAACACGTTGCCGAATTCCTCACTCACCATCAACAAGTGTCTCGATCCGCACTGGGCATTGACGACGACAAACAAACCGCCATTCCTGTTGGTGTGCTACTAAACGGGGGGGTATTCAATAGTGACCTTGTCACAGAACGCATCACTGCCCTACTTTCCGCTTGGCGAGGCGCTCCTGTTACCGTATTAGACAACCCACATCCGGACTGGTCCGTCGCACTTGGTGCCGTTGCGTTTGGTAAAGCACGTCGGGGCGCACAGCTAAAAATCGGTGGTGGCGCCGCTCGTTCTTACTTCTTGCATCTGCAAGAGAAAAACAAGATGGGTAAAGCACTGTGTCTACTTGCAAAGGGAACAGAAGAAGGGCATGAGATTCGTTTAAGCGGTCGCCGCTTTTCTTTAACGCTTGGTGAGCCAGTTCGTTTTAACCTGCTGACTTCGACACACGATACATTAACCAACAACACCACGATTCAAAATGGCGTAATGGTCGATGTCGACCCGGATTTTTTTGCTCCTCTTCCTCCTTATATCACCACACTAGAAGGTGACGGTGCACTTCTACATGCCAACCAAAAGGAGCGTGTAGAAGTGCAACTCGCTTGTCAGTTGACAGAAGTCGGCACACTTAAGATGGAGTGTGTCAGCGCCGAAGACGACAGCAAACGTTGGGAACTGGAATTCGAAGTGCGTAACAAACAAACGGACGACGAAGAACAATTTCAACTTCACCCGAGATTGAACGAGTGTAAGGCATTAATTTCTCGCCTATACAGCGGCAACAAGAAAAGTGCAGAAGGCAAAGAGATCAAAACCTTAGCCAAAGATCTTGAGAAGAAACTCGGTAAACGCGATGAATGGGACTTTACGACCCTACGTCAACTATTCGATACTTTCGCACAAGGTCGTAAACGTCGTCGCCGCTCAGAACAACATGAAAAAAACTGGCTTCGTCTCGCTGGTTTTTCACTTCGCCCAGGCTTTGGTGATCCCACAGACTCTTGGCGTATTGAACAAGTTTGGGGACTGTATCAACAAAACATTCAATTTAAGAACCATCAAGGCTGGACAGATTGGTGGGTATTTTGGCGTCGCATCGCTGGCGGGTTGAACCAAGAGCAGCAAGAAACCATCTTGGCTGACATCGCCAAATACTTGCATCCCGGCGCAATGAAGAACCCTCAATCGGCAAAAACCGCGCAGGAGATGGGCTATGAATCAATGGTGCGTTTGTCAGCATCTCTTGAACACTTAGAAGTGGACGACAAAGTACTACTGGCGACTTGGTTTTTAAGTAAAGCCACTAACCACAATCAGTTCCAACCAGCGCATTGGTGGGCGGTGGGACGTTTGGCGTCTCGTACTCCGTTATATGGTAGTCAACACAACGTCATACCTCGCGAACAAGCGGAACAATGGTTGCCTAAGCTGTTGGGGCAGAATTGGCAAAAAGAACCCATGGTCGCATTCGCAGCCGTAATGATTTGTCGCAAAACGGGTGATCGTCTATTCGACATTTCAGACGAGTACCGTGAGCAAGTCCTAGCGAAACTAAAACAGAGTAAAGTGCCTGAATCGTGGGTTTCGTTGGTTGAAGAAGTAAAAGAGCTGTCTGAAAGTGAATCGAAACGTGTATTCGGAGATGCACTGCCAAATGGCTTAACTTTAGTTCACCATTAACTTTACAGACTGCCTAATGCCACAAAGCCCTTAACGAAGGGCTTTGTTTTATCCATTCAGTATAAAAGAGTTAGTTCATCTCTGTGGTAATCACAATATCTCTAGTTTCGTTATCCATATCACTGATGCCAACCACCGACACTTCTCGATCTGATAGGTTTTCAATCAATCCATCTTCCAACCCGCCATCAGCAAGCCAATTATAAAATTTTTCAGCGACACGATCCGAACCTTCACCAACAAACGTTAATGTAACCTTCTTCATTTGTGACACTCCATCAATTTACGATTCAGCCACTTAAGCGTAGTATGTATACCCCATATCGACATCAAATAAGGCTAACTTCTTTTTTATGAGTATCGAAAAATTTGACGCTATTTATCAACGGGCTGCCGAGCGTAAAGGCGGTGAAGATCAACTTGAATCGCTACTCTCTCATCCTTTGAGTAAAGAAGATTTAGCTGCAATTCCTGATGACCGATGGTTAGCAGCATTTTCGATGAAAGTATTTCAAAGTGGCATTTCATGGCGTGTTGTGCGAAATAAATGGCCAAACTTTGAAGCCGTGTTTTTCGGGTTCAAAATCGAACCATTGTTGATGCTTTCTGATGAGCAGTGGGAAGCCAAAGCGGCAGACAAACGAATTATCCGTCATCTGACTAAGGTCATGTCGATTCCTGCGAATGCCCACATGATCCACGCAGCAACATTCGAATACGGCTCATTTGGAAAAATGATCGCGGATTGGCCTCAAGAGCAAATCACTGACCTTTGGGCATACTTGAAAAAACACGGTAGCCGCTTGGGTGGCAATACAGGCCCTTATACTTTACGTCAAATGGGCGTCGATACCTTTATTCTCTCTCATGACGTAGAAGCCTATTTACGTAACTGCAAAATTATCGAAGGTGGTAAAGAAACGAAAAAGTCCCTCGCCAGCGCTAACAAAGCATTTATTCAATGGCAAAAAGAGTGTGGTCGAAGCCTAAGCGAAATCAGCCAGATCATTGCGTTTAGTACTGGCGACAATCGAATTTAACAGGGCCCGCTCATAGAAGATTAACCTGAACTTCGAACATCCATTTTCGTTGTCTAAAATATCGCTGACGAAAGTCATCCTAACCGAATAGAATTCAACATCAAAAGTGAAAAAACCCAGCTTTTTGAACCAGTTTCTTATTACTTTCACTCAATTCTTCAGTCATTTTGTTCTAAACACCGCTAATCACATACAACATCGTCCAAAATCATCATTTCGACAAATTATTTTTCTTAATCAATATATTTACTTATCAAAAGGTTAATGCGAACTAACTACTTTTGGGTACTAAATATTGATTAACCTCAATTGCATTGCTCTAACAAACTGACTAGGATACACGCCCTTTCTGAGTGAAGTGTCAACAGATATGATTGCGATTGAGAAGTTCATTCAAATTTCTCAACACTTCGTGATCACTCACAACTATTGCACTCATTTTTATATGTTTGAAGATCGCATGGTCTTCAGCACCAATATTAGAGTACTCCTGAGTGCTGATTAGAACAGCCATGACTCTATGCCGCAATGGTGGCTATTTTCGTGGTTTTTCCGCTGGGAGTTACCTATTCATCAAGGCTGGTCAAAGGATGAGCGCCTTGGATGCATTTACTGGAGGACAAAAAATGCCAAAAGGTCTAATGCTGACTGACTTAGCCATCGCTGGCTTACTGTTGATCACAGCAAAAGTTATCCGCGTACACATGCCTTTGCTGCAACGTATGTACATTCCGTCTGCTGTACTGGCAGGATTACTCGGCCTGATTTTTGGCCCTGCTCTACTTAATGTATTGCCATGGACAGAAACCTTTACCGCAAACGCAAGCCTGTTAACTGCTGCACTTTTTTCTGCGTTAGGTTTAGCTACAGACGTCCCATCACCAAAAGTAGTGGCTCAAAGAGCCGGTTCATTATGGGCTTTCAACCAAATCGCATCCGTGTCGCAATGGCTGTTTGCTGGCATGTTTGGCTTAGCGCTAACCACATTCTTCTGGCCTGATATCAACCCGGGCTTCGGAATTACCATGTCTGCTGGGTTTATGGGTGGTCACGGTTCAGCTTCTGTCGTAGGAGAAATCTTCACCGGGCTTGGCTGGGAAGATGGCTTTACCTTAGGTCTAACCTTTGCCACGGTTGGAATCTTCATTTCAATTTCCGTCGGCATGCTCATGCTTCAATTTGCGTTGAAAATGGGATGGATTCGTAGCTTTACGACTTTCGATAGTATGGATGAACATGAACGCAAAGGGTTGGTTAAGCCAGCAGAGCAAGAGCCAGTAATGAAAGATACCATGTCGTCGCTGTCTGTGGATTCATTTGCGATTCATGCCGCACTTGTGGTTGTCGTGACGGGATTCTCATACGTTGCGGCAAACTATCTTTCCGCCTTCCATGACAAAGTACAGATCCCAACGTTTGTAACTGGATTTTTGGGAGGCATGTTGGTTCGTATTATTGCAAAACAAACCAAAGCGTCTCGTTACCTTTGTGATGGCGCATTTAAACACGCCGCCGGCATTAGTACGGATTACTTGATTATTTTTGGTATCTCTGCCATCAAAATCACAGTGTTAGCACAGTACTTAATGCCAATGGTTGTACTTGCGACTGGTGGTATTGCGTTTACCTTGTGGCTCATTTTTTGGGTTGCACCTCGCATTATGGGAGATAATTGGTTCGAAAAAGGCATCTTCTCTTGGGGGTGGCTCACGGGCACGGTAGCAATGGGAATCGCCTTGTTACGTATCGTCGATCCTAAAATGCGCAGCAAAGTATTGGATGACTATGCCATTGCTTATGTTCCGGGATCAATTACTGACATTTTCATCATCTCCCTTATGCCAATCGCTATGTATAATGGCCTGCACTGGCAGGCTTTGGGCGTCGGTTTAGCCTACATTGCTGTTGTCCTATTTATCTGGCGATTCGTATTTAAACGTAGTGGTCAAGCCGCCACTGACGCTTCCTAAATCACTAAAATTCGGGAGGGCACAGCCTCCCGAACTTAATTTTCAACTCACTCTCCAAAGTGGGAAGATACTTACCGCGCTTCAACCTGTTCAGTCTTCATTGAATCTCCATTCCTTCACAATCTAAACTAATTTTTCATTTCTTACCGATTATTGACATAACTCCTCGCTATATCACGCAAGGTCGTTGTAAAATCTCCATTTACTTCAGTCTGATACTCAGGGCTACTTTCTCATAATACATATTAATCTCATGACCCAAGTCCATGGACAAAGATAAGTTTACTAACATCTATCGTTTACCTGGTTCGATTCAAATTCGTATCGGTAAATGGCAAAAGACGTTCCGAGGCACTTCTGATTTGGTTTTACATCAGGCATTAATGGAGCGTAATAAACAATTTAAGAAGCCAGACTTTTTTCCTAAAGGCTGGTGTGTCACTCCTATTGATGAAAATGACATCACCATTACGCACCATGGTAAGTATATCCAAACCGTCATGCGTACAATGCTGGATAGAAAAGTGTCTTATAAGCGGCTATTCCTCTCTCGAATGAGTGAGGATGAAGGTAAAAAAGTACTCCACCAATACAAATTAGAGTGGGTGAGAAAACACAACCAAGTCGCGAAAAAATACAACCACATTAAGAAAAAACAGTATATGAACTTTGCGAGAGAAGAAGAGGAAACTCTCTACCCTTCAATTCCAAAGGCTGAGTTTGATAAAATACTGTGGAACAAACTCGTCGTGTCATCGTTTGGCCCGCCCAAAAAGTACAAAAACCCTCACTTTGTTCGCAAAGCAGATTTCTAAATCAATACCCCGCAATACAACAGAGCTGTTTATTTATACGTTAATACCATCACTGATCGTTGGTTTAGATGGGCGAGAGCAATGTCGTCACATTGCCCTCACATGATAGACAACTTGTTTATGCTATGGCGTATGAGCATAAGAGCAAAGCCAAAACTGAGTCATTAATGCCGAGCATCAGCTCCAAACTCGACTTCTTTATAAATATCCGCCAGCGGTTTTTTACCCTGCTTGTCTTTAGTTGAACGCTTTTTCTTGGTTTGAGAATGGCATTCTTGCTCCTGAAGTGCTTGTTCATGCTCTTTGGCTGCTTGAACAAAATCAGGGTTAGCAAGAGCTTGTTGGCGTAAGCGGTTTACTCTTTCAAGGGTTTCCCACAACATACTTCACCTCCAAACTTTAGCTGTATATAAAAACAGTATTGTTTATGCATTCCTTTCCGTCAATATTTCAGCTCCTTTATTCTATTTCTTAACATTATTCTCGGCCTGTATAGTGCTCTGGATGCTTAAACGCATTAGGCTGAACAGAGTTCAAGAAAACAAAGCCAGTAAATGCTTTTTGGTCATAACAATAAGTCGCCACTGAAGACTGATAACCCTGTTTCAATAAGGTTTGAACCCGAGAGCAATAGTTCATATTGCGAAGATCATCAACGATACGAGGTAACGCATTTTTCGATGCAATGTTGAGATGAGGCAGTTTACGGAAAGACGACACGTGATGAGCTAAACACCCAGTGTCGAACTCACTTTCTGCAAAGGATTTGATCACATCTTGAGCAAGGTGGTATTTTGCAAACGACCCCCAGTCAATGCACGGTAGGTATACCTGCATTCTATCTTTCAGCGTTTGCAGTTGTTCATTGATCGGCTTAGCAAACAGATAAAAACGGCTGTATGCCATACTTCACCTCCATACTAAAGCAGAGAGACAAGAAGAAAGCGCTCATGAATGTCAGAAATTTTAATAAGTTTTGAGCGGTTTTCTCTACTTAAATTATTGATATATTACAATTTAAGTGTACGAAACAATGGTAGATTTTCACCAATTTTTCCTTGGAAACCTTACGGTAGTTTGATCCAGATTAAAAAAGCCAATGAGCAAAACTCATTGGCTTGATAAAAGACCATATTTTTTGAAAATAGCTCTAGCCAAGCGCAGGGAGAACACCAAGCGTGATCAATACCTGAGCCAATACAATGCCTGTACCTGCAATACCTGTCATTACCAACGCTCCCTGCCCGCCAGGCACACGGTACTCGCCATTAAATTCACCGGAACGACGCACCTTGATCACCATGGCCAAAGGTAAGAAAATCGCCAGAATCGCTAAAGCAATGGCTGCATAGCCAAGCGCCATAATAAACCCTTGCGGATAAAAAAGAGCAAATCCAAGTGGTGGTGTGAATGTAATTAAAGCGGCGACTAAACGATTGGGTTTATCGTGATTGCCTTTGATCGTATCGCCTAAAAACTCAAAGAGACCAAGACTTACCCCTAAGAAAGAAGTCAGTAACGCTAAATCTGCGAAAACACCAACAACGTTACCTAAATTGGATTGATGAACCGACTGAGATAATTGACCAATTAGCGCGCTCAAGCCGCCATTTTCGATTAAGACATTTTGACTTACGACACCCAAAGTGACGATCTGCCAGAAAATGTAAATCACTAATGGAATTGTAGAACCGATAATGATCGCTTTGCGCAAAGAAGACATATCTCCATCTAAGTAGTTTACGATGGCAGGAATACTTCCGTGAAAGCCGAACGAAGTAAAAATAACAGGAATAGCAGCGACTATCAGACCTTGCTCTATCGGCATACTCAATAAGTAAGACTCGGTTACATTCGGAGCTAAGAAAGACAATACCACGACCATCACCACCAGCTTCATCGCAAACAGCACACGGTTCACTTTATCTACTGTACTCGTACCAACGGTAACAACCAAAGTCACAATCAACGTAAAGATGATGGTCGAGGTCGAACCTGAAATATCAAGATCAAACCATTGCGTGAGTCGATCACCAAACTGAGCACCGCCACCAGCAATATACGCGGCACACAATGAGTAAAACAAAAACAACATGGCGAAACTCGCCACCCACTTACCTTTTTGTCCAAGGATCTGCTTAGCTAATGTATGCAGCGTGGCACTGCTTTCAGCATGCTGATGCAGTTCGAGCATGAGCAAGGCAGTAAATGCCATCAAAGCCCATAAACTCAACATAATGATGAGAGAGGTAGAAAAACCAATGCCCGCAGAGGCAATAGGGAGAGCCAGCATACCAGCTCCAATTGTAGTTCCCGCAATAATTAAGGTGCTACCAAATACTTTAGAACGACTCATTGTATAGTTATCTTTACATATTATAGAAATTATCAGCATTAGATCGGGCAAGAGCGTACCGAAACCAATACCATCTTCGTAATGATACCGATACTGTAAGATATTAAGCAGAAGATCAAGCAATGTGTAAGGATAAAAAACCACAAGTGTAAATAAATAATTACAGATCGCTTATATCTGATAATAACCGAGTGCATTCTTGACGGTTCATAAACTTAGGAACAGGATAATTCCAATGCGCTTCTTTCAGTATCAAGCGAACAAGAGATGTAACATCTTCATGCTTGATAACACTAGTGGCCTGTTCAATCTCGATAGCAAAAAACAAAGACTCTATCTTGTTTAAGAAGCGCTGGGCGCTCTCGCCTCCCGCTTCTTTATCTCCTGTCATTGCATCAAGTGTTTTTAGTTGAGGTTCAATTTCTGATAATGAAAAGCGTAACACGGGCAGTAATGCCAAGCCGTTCGCCATACCGTGAGGTAAACCATATTTAGCGCCTAGTGTATGAGAAAAAGCATGAACGTAACCTAAACTCGCCTTGGTAAACGCTAAACCAGCGTAATAAGAAGCCATTGCCATTTTGTGCCGAGCTCGTATATCGCTTCCCCGTTCAACAACCATAGGAAGGTATTTAAAAATCAACTTGATTGCGGCAATTGAGTAAGCTTTTGTTTCTTGAGTAGCATTACGGGAAACATACGCTTCGATCGCATGAGTCAACGCATCGACTCCTGTATCCGCAGTCATTTTAGCAGGTAAACCAACCAATAGATTTGCATCTAAAGCTGCCATTAAAGGAACCAGTTTTGGATCCATTAACGGGGTTTTAAGATGAGTATCAGGGTCTGAGACTACGGCAGCAATGGTTACTTCAGAGCCAGTTCCTGATGTCGTTGGAATTGCAAATAGCGGTGCTGGCGTTCGCCACACTTTGAATAACCCTGCGAGTGTCTTGACAGAACGTTTATTGGTCACTTTTGCAGCAATTACCTTTGCACAGTCTATTGCAGATCCGCCCCCTAATGCCAATATCCCTTCACACTGAAAATGTTGATACGCCTTGAGTCCGCTCTCCACTTGATCGTAAGTAGGGTCTGACTCTACTTGCGAGAAAACCTCTAGCCTCAAACCAAATTTAGCCGCCATCTCCACGACTGAATCTGACATTCCTATTTCCATTAGTCCTTTATCTGTGACTAATAATATTCGCTCAAACCCCAACTCAGTCATCGATTCCAATAACTCATTCGTCGAGCCAGGTCCAGAAAAGAGTGTTGGTCTCGGCATTGGTAATACATGCGCCGCTAATTTTAATCCATTAGTGTAAGTCCGATATAAAGCGTGCTTAAACATACGAAATCCTTTTTCATCTAGAGCTATTATTCTAGCTGCTTTTGGCGCCCGTGATTATTTTTAGAATCTCATGTTATCAATAAGGTAGAAACGAACAACGCGTCAACCAGTCTGGTTATCAAGCAAAACACTCGCTTTTTAAGCGATAAAGTGAGCCAAATAGCAAGCAAAAAACTTTGCTCTGACGTCTATGCGGTATTAGGAATAACATAACGGAGTGTTACGAGCTCGCCGCTATCTTTTAGTTCAGAAGGGGGAATATTTGCCCCTGATGGATTCACATAATCAGTAGATTGTATTGATCTCTAAGAGAAAGGCGCGCTATTTTTCAAGTCGAACATAGTGACATCGATATAACGTTTATATTTACGGGGTAAAAAACATTTTACTTCTGGTTTCAAAGGTTGAGAGGGGTTTGGTTGAGTGATTTTGTCCGCGACAGGTTTGAAGCCCCCTTTGTTCGGATAACGTTTGCTCCACCCCAACATATTTCACACCACTTGTGTCAAATTTTTTAATACCTTCAGCGGTCTTGATTAAATTTTAGGGTCGTAATCCATAACGTAACATTTGCTACACCTAAATAGTGACGAGAACATTATAAAAGCTCCCAGCTCTTAACCTGATAAGCATTATAAATTGGTTACAAATAATGGGAATTCTGTCGATTAATACGTCGATTTACATATTAAATCCTTTATATTAGTATGGATTAAGCTCTAATAAATATATAATTCTTCAAAATAATTTATACCTGAGGAGTGCATTAATAATCGGTGTTTATAAAATCATATTAACTATTGACTAATTTTTATAAATGTCGATGATTAGCCGCCTAATCTTAAAATGCTATTAACTCAATAACCCATAAAATGATAGTCACCCGATTTGAATACACCTTTTTGTGATAGTAATGTGATCCTACACATCAACTGTATGTTATCCGACCCCACACTCATCTATGGTGCCAAATGGTACGAGGAGGAAATGTCTTGACCACTCGTTTTGACCAGCATGCCTCAGAGAATGACCGAGAGTTCCTAAAAATCGTTGAAGAACGATTCATTCATATTTTTGATGTATTCAACGAAGGTCTCTTCTACATGGATGAATTTGGTACCATGGCCTTTTACAATAAAAGCTTTTATGAGCAGTTTGGTATCAGTGCAGGTCGGATCAAACTCGAACACTGGCTAGATTTAGTGCATCCATTAGATCGAGAAAGGCTGTCAAAAAGAGTGGATGCTCATATCAAAACGGATAACAATAGGGCCACCACCACCTATCGCCTTCGTAAACCCAATGGACAATATGTCTGGATAGAAGGCGTGGCAATGACAAAAGAAACAGAACATGGCCACTATATGGTGGGCAGCCATCGAGATATTTCTGAACGAAAACTGATGGAAAGCTACATCCACCAAGTCGCGTTTCATGACAATGCGTCTGGAATGGCAAACCGTGCTCGTCTCCTACTCGACATTGAAGATGGTGTACGAGCTGCCGACTCTTGCGCATCTATTTGCTACATTCAAATTGAAGAAATAAAATCGTACCTCAATCAATATGGGAGCGAGTTAGTTGATGGTCTGGTTGAAAAGTTATTGCAAACACTGAGTCATTTGCCCTCTCCGAATAGCTCCGTTTACCGAGTACACGATGATGATTTCGCCATCTTAATTCACGATGAATGCTCAACAAAAACCCTTCAGCGCTATGCCGAGAACATTAAGCAAACCTACCATGAAGCCGTGATTGAAGAAGGCCAGTACCTCGGTAGTAATCTAAGCATCGGGCTATACCCTTGTATCGACCGAACACACTCAGCTGACGAGATCTTACGTAAAGCAGCAAGAACCTGCCAGTACGCCCGTGAACAAAATAAAGATCGCGTTGCTATTTATAGTGAAAAAACGCGATATGCGGTTGATCGATACTTCTTCATCGAACAGGGCCTGAAAAGCGCTCTAGAAAACCAGACCTTAAGCGTTAAGTTTCAACCTATCGTTGATGCAAAAAATGCTGAAGTGGTCAGTTTTGAGTCTTTAGTTCGTTGGCGTAGTAAAGAGTTTGGCGAAATTTACCCAGACGAGTTTATTCCTGTCGCAGAGAACAAAGGTTTGATCGTCGAACTGGGCTACCAAGTGTTCGAAAAAGCTTGTCAGTTCATCAAAAACTACCGTGAACGATACCAAAACCAGGTTCGTGTTAACGTTAACGTCTCTGTCCTTCAGCTCATGAATAGTGAATTTCCGGCACAGATTAAAGCAATGGCAGACAAAGCTGGCGTAGCACCAGAATCCATTGTATTAGAACTAACAGAAACCTTCATTTTAGATAATAACCAAACGGCTATTGCACCTTTGAGCACACTTAGAGAGCTAGGGTTTGCGCTTTCACTCGATGATTTCGGCTCAGGTTATAGTTCATTAAACAGCTTTTTCGATCTCCCAATGACACAAATAAAGATTGATAAGTCGATGGCATGGAAAACACTGACCAACCGCTCTTCTCAAGAGTATTTGAAGTTTCTTATTACAATGTGTCAGGAGAACAATATTGAGGTGGTCATTGAGGGCATAGAAGACGCAAAAATGTATGACTTTTTCGCTAATATGGGGGTCGACTATTTACAAGGTTTTTGGTTCTCCAAGCCATTGTCTGTAGCGAGTGCTAGTCGCTATTCACTGAGTTAACTTCTCTTAATATTCCGCACAGCCACGTTCAATTGTCTGCCCTCTCTAAAAAGTAGGCTTCAGAACTGAGTGGCTGTGGCGAAAACAACCTGACAAACCTTGGCTAACGTAGACGTTCAAACACCACGCTTTGATCTAAGTGTTCATGGTATTGCGTGTAATCCAATCCCATATCGAAAATGAATAGTGTCACCAAGTTTCTAACGCATTCAACTAATTGGCTAGCTTGCCACGGTTTTTCAAAGTAGCGGTCAATCCCCGCCGAGTTAATTGCATTGATGGTATCACTATGAGTGGCTTGTCCAGTAAGAAGCACTTTTCGGGTGTGGACAAAACGGCTGTCTTTTGACACCTCCGTCAGTAACTCAACCCCTGTCTTACCCGGCATCACATGGTCAGAAATGATCAACGCTATCATGTCTCCTTCCGCATCTAACTCATCCATCAACTCAAGCACTTCATCGGCAGACTCACAGTCTTCAATATTTAACCACTGACTTAACGGCTCTAAATCTTGTAGAACCGCGCTTAACACCTCTCGTTGGTCATCAACGCAAATTAAATTAAGCTTCTCCATGTTCATCCTCTACTGGTAACTTGATTCTAAAAATAGTTTTGTCGCTATCGCTCTTTACCACAATTGAACCGTTATATCCGGCTATGATGCGTTTAACAATCGATAACCCCAGCCCTAACCCAAACGACAATCCGCCTTTTTTCGTGGTGAAGTTGGGTCGGAAGATTTTTCTGCGTGTGGCTTCATCGATTTCGGGACCGTTATTGGCAATAGTAACCAAAACCTTGCCTTTACTCTCTCTGGTATGAATTTCAATACCAGGCTCATCACTCTCTCCCAGTGCATCGCATGCATTCTTCAAGATATTGACCCAAACTTGCACCAATTCGGTTTGAGACCCAACAAATGTCGGTAGCTCCGCTGGACTAAAACGAACACTCACTCGCCTCAAATCACTTTGCAACAAAGCAAGCGCCCGATTGATGGAATCGTTAATGTTAAAAGCTTCATCTAGATCGATATCGGTTCTGCCAAGCTGCTTTACTGAACGAACAATGCCGACTGTATGTTTTGATGCGATACGCAGATCGTGAAGATCTCGGCCCATCTGCCAAAACCGAATCGCTTCCTCTGGCCTTTTTAGCCAATGTTCAGAAAGGCTATTATTTGGAACTGCACGCGCGAGATCTCGTGCTAAGTCTTTAGGTAAACCATAATATTTCTCGAAGTGACGGCCTCGCTTTCTCGCTTCACTCGAGGACACCTTCTGCCCTTGCATTAATCCGAAATCAAAGAACTGGCTGGCTTCTGGGTGGACCTCTTCCAGCAATTCCATAATCACTGACTCCAAGCGCTGGGATTTACTGCTCACCACACCAATTGCATTATTAAGCTCATGCGCAATACCAGCAGCGAGCTGACCTAATGTCGTCATTTGTTCAGCGGTATGTAGCTTTTGTAATGCTTCTTCTTTAGCCAGCGCCTCCTGCATTGCTCGGCGCTGACGACGTGATAGCTCATTCACCATCACCGTCATAAACTGCGTGGTCAAAGGGCCGTATTTATCTTCTTCTATCGCGGGCGTATCACGCTCTATCCATGCTAGCTCGACATCTGTTTGCGCAATGACCGTCGATGATGCAGTCCATGTTCCTGAAAAGAAACTATGCACACCGATAAACGCACCTTGAGACGCAGAGAACACTTGAATCGGCTTTTGTTCATCATCGGCATAATAACCGGCCAACTCGCCCGACAATACGTAATACAAACGCTCGTTGTAACCCGCTTGCTCAATCAATACCGTTCCAGCCGAAACCGTCAACTGACGTTCAAAGTGATTAAAATAGCGTTGCACTAACGCATCTAACTTCGTTTCGTACATGATTTATCCAATGCGCCCTACGGTGTGCAGAACCCAAACCATTACAAAACTGAGTAATACCCCAACAACACCTAACACCACACCAATACGAGCCATTTGGCTACTTTCTATATGGCCGGTGGCATGAGCCAAAGCATTTGGTGGAGTACTGATTGGTAACGACATACCGAGTGATGCTGCAAACGTGACCACTAAGATCAGCGTGACCTCCCCGCCTAAAGGTGTCAACGAAGTCATCGAAGTACCAAGCGCCGCCATAATCGGCATTAATAAGTTCGCCGTGGCCGTATGTGACATGAAGTTCGCCATCACTAAACACAATAAAGCCGCGCCAAACAAAACCACATATGGAGAAAATTCATCAAACGGAATGCTATGAACCATCAGCTTTGCTAACCCTGTTTTATCAAGGGCCAAACCCAGTGCAATACCGCCAGACACCAACCAAAGCACGTCCCAAGAAATTTTCTTTAAATCCTCTTTGTTGATGATGCCTGTCAAAGAAAAGACAGCGACAGGTATCAACGCCACTGTGTATGAGTTCATGCCATGCACAGAACCCATCAACCAAAGAGCTATCGTACCGGCGAATGTGACGTACACGATCATCGCTTTTGGCGTTTTCAAAAACTTGCTCTTAATGTTTAGGTCGATGGTCGTTTGCTCTGCTTTGTATAAGAAGCCAATAAGAAACCAAGCCAACGCCATCATCACAATCACGAATGGCACGCCAAATATCATCCATTCACCAAAGGTAATCAAGTTATCACCAACCAAGTACTTTAACGCGATGGCGTTTGGTGGTGTGCCAATAGGCGTACCTATGCCACCAATATTTGCAGCAACGGGAATGCATAACGCAAAAGCAATCTTGCCGGGATCTTTAGGGCCAAATACCGCAATCACGGGGGTAAGAATAGAGAGCATCATTGCGGTTGTCGCAGTATTAGACATAAACATTGAGAAGATAGCCGTAATCAACATTAACCCTAGCATGACAAATTTAGGTTGTTGCCCAAACGGCTTAAGCAGTACTCGCGCTAAGTTGACATCTAATCGATACTTGGTTGCCGCCATGGCCAAAAAGAACCCGCCAAGAAACAGCATAATAATTGGACTGGCGAACGTAGCCATGATCTCGTTATATTGCAAAAGCTGCCCAAAATGGGCCTGTCCTTCTTGTAAACGGAATAGCACGATACTTTTGTTTGAGACGAGTAACAGCTCGAGCACAATGATAACCACCGAAGTGGCGTAAATCGGAATGGGCTCAAACACCCAACATAAAGCAGCCAACAAGAATATCGCAATAACTCGCTGTTGGACGATCGTCATGCCGTCAAATGGGAAGGCAGATAAGGGCATTAACCAGATAAGCAATGGAATGAACGTTGGAATAATGTATTTGAGATAAGGGCGCATAATACTACTTCTCTTCCTGAGATGGTTGGCCATAAAACATTGGCGTTAGGAGTCTTATCCCCCAGCCGCAGTGATACGCCTTTTAACTGTTTCTATATGTTCAAAAAAGACGAACCATACCGTAGATAAGTACTTCAAGAAAAGATTATGCACATTGTTTCGAAACGAAATTTTGGAGTTAGATCAATGATTTTGTGTTCATATCAAAAAACATGTTATATCTGTGTTCAAGCTCACTAAATGCCCTAGTTAATAGTTTCCCTCACCACTTTTGTTAAATAATCCCCATAACTTCAACATGTTGCTGAACTTTAGTGACCCCACCCATTTCTTCTAAAAGGGCCGTTCACTTTGAGTGATTGCCAAATCCCCCTTTCCCTTTACTTAATTATCATAAGGCACTTCACTCAACATCCATATTTGTAAGGTTTGCGATACGTTAGGGCAAGAACCAAATAAAATCTGGTATTTTGGCTCAAACGGCTTGCCGATATAAGTAGTGCGAATGAGCTCTCCTGTTTTTACATCGACCTGAGTACTGACTCGTCCTTTAAAGTTTTGAAAGATGACAAACTGCTCGCTGTGGTAAACCATTTGCTCGCGATAAAATAAGAAGTGATCTTGCGGTGTTTCTATTAACTCACACTCCAACGGCTTTAGGTTAGGTATCGCGCTGGCATTGAACGCAATTAACAACGCTGAAAGAATCCATTCATATCGCATGGTGCTTGCCTACTCTGTTTGCTTTATCAAAGTATAGGACCGGATACTGGCCATCGTAAGCTACAATCGCATTCTCATGAATGTAAAAAGGCTTTGATTTTTGGAATCAAAGCCTTTTTTGTATGGTGATGCACCCTATTATTCATCGTCGGGCTCAAACACCACATTATAATTTTCAGTGTACGTACAATTAGGTTGGCGACTGCACGTGAAGAAACGTCGCCCTTTAAACTCGCCTTGAGTGGCCGTTTTGATTGTCATCGGGCTGCCACATTTCTTACAAAATCGAACTTCTTTATCTGGCTCAATCAAGTCAATGTGCGCGGCAAGCAAGCGTCGCAAGCGCCCTACTTGGTAGCTGTGTTTTATCGATACCCCCATTAAGGGCAAATTAGCGGTTTTGCACACATGAATCAGTAGCTTCTGACGCTCGACCTTGCCTTTACTTAACTCTTGTCCATTATCTAGTTCAAGAATCACACGCGGCTCTAACGTTCTAGGATCACAAATGACATAATCAAAGTAGCTTCTGGAGATGCGATTATTCGCAACAAAAAACTGCTTTTTGTCTTTAGTGCTTTTCGGGGCTACCAAACTCGACATATTGACTTTGGCAAACACCACCGCATGTTCACCCACTGCTGCTCTTAAAGCATTATAAAACGCGCCTTCTTGACCTCTTAACAAAGGCCCTTTTGAGCGATATGGATAGTCTCGCGTATCATCATTTTTAATGACGTACTTTTGAATAATAAAGAAGAAAACAACCAGAAGAACAACGATGATAAAAATGTTGGTCATAGATAAAGTGTGCCCAAAAACAACTAGTTGCTCAAAGCGTAAAGGGAAACCACTATTAGAGCAACTAAAGCTATCGATTTTAGACCGTAATAATGACGAGATTTTTAGAGCATAAATGTGTACAGAATAAAGCGAGCCTCGTCGCCTGAGCTAAATTAAATTCGTTTCATGTACTTTTACTTTTATTGGCTTGCGTCAGGCTGGTTCTCTGGCATCGCATCAATAAAAGCCGGTAGTTGATTACATGCTTGCACAACAGCGTTAATGGTTGAGTAAAGAGAGGTATCTATACCAAAGCGCTGTGCGTTATAAAATTGTGGTACCAGACAAACGTCGACAATAGATGGCGAGCTTGTCAGGCTAAACTTACAATCGCCATGCAATTTGCGATGCTTTTGAAGTTTCTCTTCTAATGCAGCAAAGCCTGTGTGAATCCAGTGATGAATCCACGCTGTTTTTCGTTTCTGCTCGCAGGCTAATTCTCTTTCTAGATACTGTAACACTCGTAAGTTGTTTAAGGGATGGATCTCCATCGCGATATCTTGAGCCATGGCTAACGCTTGGTAACGCAGTGGTGACTGTTGTGGGATAACCGCAATATCAGGGTAGTTTTCTTCAAGATACTGAATAATCGTCAGCGATTGATTCAGGTGTAAGTCTCCGTCCACCAGTACAGGCACCAACTCACACGCATTAAGGTGGTGATAACGCTCACTGTGCTGCTCACCGCCATTACGCACTAGATGTACCGCTTTGGACTCATAATTCAGTTGTTTTAAGTTCAACCCAATACGCACTCGATATGTCGCGGAAGATCGCCAATATCCGTATAAAATCATGCCGTCGCTCATTTGCTATTCCTAAGTCCTGTTGACCCGTCGAGGTGTCTTTTAGCGTTTTAAATATTGACTGACTTGCTGATCAATGGCACCAAAGAGAGTGTTACCTTCTGCGTCGAACATCTCTAACTTGATGGAGTCGCCAAACGACATAAAGTTGGTCAATGGTTTTCCATCGCGGATGGTTTCAATCATACGCACTTCAGCAATACAGGAATAACCGACGCCCCCCTCGACAATAGAAGTGCCGTATTCCGTACCTTGCTTGTTTGACACCGTGCCAGAACCAATAATGGTACCGGCTGATAACGGACGCGTTTTCGTCGCATGAACAATTAAATCGGCAAAATCAAACGTCATATCCACCCCTGCGTTCGGGCACCCAAAAGGCTCATGATTGTAAGTTGACACCAGTGGTAAGTGGACTTTGTTTTCGTACCATGCCCCGCCTAATTCATCTGGCGTTACCGCAACAGGAGAAAAGGCCGAGGAAGGTTTGGATTGGAAGAAACCAAACCCTTTGGCTAATTCCGCAGGAATCAAACCGCGCAATGACACATCATTCACCAACATAATGAGTCGGATCGATTCTTGCGCCTCAGCGATACTTGCGCCCATTGGTACATCCCCCGTGACAACAGCGACTTCCCCTTCGAAATCAATACCCCACTCATCACTGGCAAATTCGATATTGTCACAAGGACCAATAAACGCATCAGACCCTCCTTGGTACATTAATGGATCGGTCCAAAAGCTCTCAGGCATTTCTGCACCACGTGCTTTACGAACCAGCTCAACGTGATTGACGTACGCGCTACCATCCGCCCATTGATAAGCTCGTGGCAACGGAGATTCACAATAATGCGCCTCGAACTCTTCAAACCCAGCAACAGTACCGTTATTCAGTGCGGTATATAAGGCTTCTAGCTGCGGCGCTAAAGTTGTCCAATGATCTAGGGCAACTTGCATGGTTGGCGCTAAGTTCATCGGGTGAAAAACTTCCGTGACAGGGATACAGCGGGTTAAATCTTTGCTTACGACCATCAACAAACCGTCACGAGTCCCATTTTTTTTGGTTGCTAATTTCATTCTTGCCTCTTACTTCTTTTGCCAGCTATGGACGTATTCTTGGTTTTCTACTTTCTCCAACTCATCCGAAAACTGAAGTGCGTGGCGCGTATCTATCATTACCGCCACCTCGTCAGTAAACTTCTTCCTGTCTTCTCGTCCCGCTTTGAATGCCTTAGGGTGAGGGCCGTGGGTAAAGCCGGCTGGATGGAATGTCACCATGCCCGCCTCAATGTTGTCACGACTAAAGAAGTCACCTGCGTGGTAAAACAAGACTTCGTCATAATCGTCATTGTTGTGGTAAAACGGTACTTTGAGCGCTCCGGGATCACTCTCAATCGGACGAGGAACAAAGGTACACACCACAAATCCTGCTCCTACAAATGTAGTATGTGCGGAAGGCGGTAAGTGGTAACGATGTGACATAAGTGGACGAATATCACGCCAGTTCACTTTTACCACGGCCAAATCCCCATGCCAGCCAATGGCATCCAGCGGATTAAACGGGTAAGTGATCACACTGACTTTATCGTGACGTTTGACTTGCACCTGTGTTTGATTTTCCGAATATTGAGCGCGGAACGGGTCGTTGATGGACGGGATTTCCAAAACCGCCGGGTCAAACACCGCGTGATTTCCCACGATGCCCTTTTCAGGCAAGGTATAAGCCGCATCGGTGTTTTCTATCATCAAAATGAACATCGGTTCACTTGGCTCTAAGCGCCAGCTGGTTGAACGTGGGATCATCACATAATCCCCTTCACTCACCTGCAAGTGCCCGTAGTCACAGTAAAGGTCTGCCGTCCCTTGGTGGATAAATAACAACTCGTCACCATCGGCATTTCGCACCAAAAAATCCATCTTTTCATCCATGCGCCAAACACGAATCTTACAATCGTTGTTATGCAGTAAGCGTGGCACCGCCCAAGGCGTAATGTGATTGGCTTTTTCGACCAGATTGAAGTCGAAAGCGCGTGGACGCAGCTCACCTTCCCACTCCGACCATCCTGTCGGCGCATGTTGATGATGGAAATGTGCCGCCGGACCAAAGAACCCGCTTCGGCCTGCTTCGCGCTCAAAAATTGCCTCTTTCGGGAAATCTGCATGTGCTTGTTTAGAGCACACTCCCTCCCGATGAGGAAATGTGATCCATTTATGCATCGTTCAGTACTCCTCGGCGAATTTGGTCTTCTTCAATCGATTCAAATAGCGCTTTGAAGTTACCTTCACCAAAGCCCTCATTCCCTTTACGCTGGATAATTTCGAAGAACACAGGACCAATAACAGTTTGGGTAAAGATTTGCAGCAAAATGCCGTCTTTCATTGGCGCGCCATCAATAAGAATTTGCAAGTCACGCAACTTATTTACGTCTTCACCATGGCCTTCCACACGTTGGTCTACTTTCTCGTAATAGGTATCTGGCGTTGGCATAAAGTCCATACCACGCTGACGTAACGTTTTGACGGTTTCATAGATATCGTCTGTTGCTAACGCGATATGTTGAATACCTTCGCCATTGTATTCGCGAATAAACTCTTCGATTTGCGATTTGTCGTCAGACGACTCATTGATAGGAATACGGATCTTGCCACAAGGTGCAGTCATCGCACGGCTTACAAGGCCAGTGAGCTTCCCCTCGATATCGAAATAACGAATTTCGCGGAAGTTACCGATCCGCTCATAAAAGCCGGACCAAACATCCATATTGCCCTGTTTGACGTTGTGCGTCAGATGGTCAATCTCGTAAAGGCCAACATCCGCTTGCGATAAGCGCTCATCGGCATCAGCATAAAAACGGAAATCGACATCATAAATGCTCTGTTTTCCATAACGGTCAACAAAATAAAGCACGCTTTCGCCAATGCCGTAAATCGCCGGAATACTGAGTTCCATGGGACCAATTTCAGTCTTATATTCCTGACCGCCATTGTCCAGCGCATGCTGCATTGCCGCGGTTGCGTCTTTGACTCGAAACGCCATCCCACATACTGATGGCCCGTGCTCTTTCGCAAACTCTTCGGCTTGGCTATGCGGTTGTGCGTTGACGATAAAACTGATTTCACCTTGTCGATACAACCACGCTTTCTTTGAACGGTGCTGGGCAATTTCTGCAAAACCTAACGAGACAAACAAGGTTTTGAGTTGCTCAATACCTTTGCTGTCTGCCGCCGTATATTCAACAAACTCAAATCCGTCTGTGCCTAATGGATTATATGTGGCCATTATGACTTCTCCTTGTCTCACTCATTTTTTTGACCTTATTTCTCTAACTTGGCGCAGACAGTAAGAAATTGAAATACGCGAACGTAAATCTCTATTTTCGTGTTCATCACATCTAATTGTAAATTATTTGTTACGCTCACTGTGCGTATCTATACAACTGCAGCAAAAGCCAAATAAGTGAAATACTTTCAATTAATTAGGTCTCTATTTTTGCCTTTACGTCGAGATAAATATGTAAACAACTTGTTACCAACAGATTTTCTATGGCAACGTTGTTCTAAAAATAAAAGGACGCGGTGAGTCGATGGCGACTGATTTCCACTCCACCTACTTCCCCCAAAAAAAAGTGACGTTAAGTTTTCGTGATGACTTAAGCAGTTTGTGAGACTCACTGGTCAGAATCATGTCAGGGACACCCCTTTATTGATTCACCTCAGTTCCCTTAAAAATTAGCTGTGTCATAAGTAATGACCTGTTCCCTCTCGATCTCGTGCCACAGCGCAGCGATCTCGACCAGAAAAAGAGACATCCTAATGACACACATCAATCAAAAACGTCTAATTGAACACTTCTGCCAATTAGTACGCATTGACAGCGAATCAACAAACGAAAAACAAATTGCAACAACGCTGGCTGAACAACTGGGCGAATTAGGCTTTACGGTTCACAAACTTCCCGTACCTGAACACATTTCGAACGGCTTTAATGTGTATGCGCGTTTAGAAGGTAAAAAAGAAGGCTCTATCTTAATGAGCTGCCACATGGACACGGTGACGCCGGGCATCGGTATTGAACCTATTATCGAAGACGGCATCATTCGCTCCAAAGGTAATACTATCTTGGGTGGTGACGACAAATCGGGTATTGCAGCCATCATGGAAGCCGTTCGCTGCATCCAAGCCGAAAATCTAGAACACAAAACACTGGAGCTGGCCTTCACCGTCTATGAAGAAGGAGGCCTATTCGGCTCTCAATACTTCGATATGACACACGTAATGTCAAAAGAAGCGATCGTGCTCGATACTGGCGGCCCTATCGGCACCATCGTGACGGCAGCACCGGGCCAACAGAAAATCGTCGCGACGATTAAAGGCCGCCCAGCGCACGCTGGTCTTGCACCAGAAGAAGGCATCAGCGCCATCATGGTCGCAGCAGATGCCATCAGCCAGATGAAGCTGCTTCGCATCGACGAAGAAACCACAGCAAACATCGGGATGGTAAACGGCGGACAAGCGACCAATATCGTAATGGCAGAACTCAAAATAGTCGCTGAGGCGCGCTCTCTGAATGGCGATAAGTTGGATGCTCAGGTCAATCATATGATCTCAACGCTAGAGTCCGTATGTGAAAAACACGGTGCTGTGGTCGAAATCGAATCTAGCCGAGCCTACGACGCGTTTGTTATCGAAGAAGACAACGCACACGTCAGCGCCATCAAAGCCACTTTCGCCGAGTTGGGTATCGAAGCGTTTACCAAAGGCACTGGCGGTGGTAGCGATGCAAATAACTTCAATAAGAAGGGGCTTACAACCGTTAACCTCTCTACTGGCATGGCAAAAGTACACACAACCGAAGAGTTTATCGCCGTTGATGATATGGTGAAGATTTCAGAATTTGTGAAGTATTTCTTAGCGAAATAGTCACACTGGCTTAGCCGTTTTTACCTGCTCCCCTTCTTGAGTACGAGGGGAGCCATTGCCTTCAGTTGATCGTCTACATCAATTTTTATTTTATTGCTGAATTTTAAGCTACCGCAAGTGACTCCAGTCATATTCGATTTTATACTTTACTGGCAATTTTTGGTGTTTGTCTCAAATCGATATAAACTAGGCTCTTTTCTTCTTTTATGACTCACCACTATGTCCGACGCCGATATCGAACTACAACACATCTGGCTAGAAGTCCAAGCCCAACGATGGCAAAACCTTTCGCGATTTTTATTTAGCTACTTCTGCTACCAACACAACCTCGTCAGCAAAACCAACAAAGCCTGTTGGGAAACCGCACGTGCAAAACTGCCCACTTCAAAGTCCATCAAAACACGGAAAAATGCGGTTATTGAACCCTTGATTGCTGAAGAAACAATCGTTGGGTTGTTGAAGACCATGAGCAAAGATGGAGAGATGAGCTTTGGAGCAATGCAAGCAACAATTAATGAGTTTTTGCACTATGTTGTGATAAGCAAACAAGAAAAAAACCAGCTAAAATTGAACATGCCAGCAAGCTGGTATCAGCAGCAGCACAAACCTATCATGGCACGTTTTGCACAAGCCGGAATTGTAATTTAAGAGAGTCAACAAATGCCCCTACCTGTGGAGGGACACTTTCGAAGATCAATGGCGTTATTTCAACTCAATCCAAGTTTTGCGCTGTTGCTTGTCCATGTATGACCATGCCATAAAACGACTGACTTTCTGCCCTTGACTCATTTCAACCTCACGGATCGCTTTTACACCTAGTTTCTCTAACTGTTGGCGCATCGGACGGACGTTGTCTTTCTTGGATATAAGCGTGGTAAACCACAATACTTGAGCAGCAAATGCTTGGCTTTCGTTGGCCATTTTACGAATGAAAGCGGCTTCTCCACCTTCACACCATAGTTCGGCGTTTTGACCACCAAAGTTCAACGTTGGTTTGCTCCGCTTCACTTGGTCAGCTAGAGGTTTCACGCCTTTTTTACGCTGATTCGCTTTTAAATTGTCCAGCTTGCGTTGACTGCCCATCGCCGCCTCTTCTGCAGAACGGTGGAATGGCGGGTTACATGTCGTCACATCCAAGCGTTGAGCGGACCGAATAATACCGTGGAAAATGTTGGTTTCACTGGTTTGCTGTACCAGTTCGATCTTGCCGTTTAAACTGGCGTTACGCTCCACAATAGCTTGTGCCGACTCGATGGATTTCGGGTCGACATCACTTCCCATATAGTGCCAACTATATTGAGTAACCCCCACGATGGGATAAATGCAGTTAGCCCCGACACCAACATCAAGCGCACGTACTTTATGGTGTGGATATTTACCTTTGACTTCGCCATCAAGCAATTCAGCCACACGGTGAATGTAATCTGCACGGCCAGGGATTGGCGGGCACAAGTAGCCTTCTGGAATGTCCCAAAACTCAATATTATAATATGCAGCGAGCAGGGCTTTATTCAGCATTTTGACTGCGTTGGGATCAGAGAAGTTAATTGAATCTTCCCCTCTCGGATTCTTGATCACAAATGGCTTGAGCTTGGGTTCACTTACAATGAGTTTTTTGAAATCGTAACGACCACGGTGGGCATTGCGCTCATGCAATCCACTTTTGGCAATTTTAATAAAGTCCACTTCGCTTTTTTCTAGTGGCGATTTCACGTTGGCGGGTGCTTGACTTGCTTTTTTACCCTGCTTCGCCTTAGCCGCTTTTGGTGTGTGTTGTTTCACACCACGGTTATTATTCTTCATTCGAGTTCACTTTTAAATCGAGGAAAATCATAAACAGTCGAGCATCAAACTCCAATTGGTGATACTCCGGCTCCATATAACAACACAACTGGTAAAATGCTTTGTCGTGGTTCTTCTCCCGAGTATGCGCCAATTCATGTACCACCAGCATTCGTAACAATGGTTCTGGTGCATCCTTGAACACATTGGCAATACGGATCTCATTTTTAGACTTGAGATTACCACCATGATTTCGGCTAATTATGCTGTGCAATCCGAGCGCGTTGTTCACTGCGTGAATTTTTTTATCGTAGACCACTTTACTGATCGGCGCGGCTTTCTTCATATAGCGATTTTTAATTGCCATCGCGTACTCATAGAGTGCCTTGTCACTTTTGACCTGGTGCCTAGTGGGGTAGCGTTTTTCGAACCAAGAAATAAACTTCCCACTCTTTATCAGTGAGTTTACCTGTTCGGTGATGTTCTTCGGATAACCTTGAATATATCGAAGTGACGGATGCATAGATGTAACGTCTGCTATGACAAAAGAAAGGCGCTAAATATACCTGAGATAAGCCATAGTTTCACCTTGGGTTCATCTTTCATTTATCACGAAAGGTGGTTAAACTTCGCCTCCCAAAGATAATGGAGAGAAGGTGTATGCGTAGACTTGTTTTGTACGTGACAGACAAATGCCCTCATTGCAAAGATGCACAAAGGTACTTAGATTCAAAAGGTTACAAATACCGCTTAACCAACGCTAAGATGCAACGCGGTAGAAAAGAGTTAGACGCGATTGGCGCACGCTCACTTCCAGTACTAAAAATCGGCGACCAAGTGATGATCGGTTGGAATCCGAAGAATTTTGAAAAACTATACAATCGCTCATAGGAATACATGGACAACGCAATAAATGATTCGATTCGCTATAAAGAAGTGAGTGGAAACTCAACATGTTCCACAATCATGCTATATCAAAGTCTTGTAACAGATTATAATATAAAGAATATCAGCATAAGCAGAAACGACTTTCCCTCTTTCACCCTATGAAAGCCGTCCTTCCAATATGAGCCGAACGCGATGAGCGAGGAAACTTCCAACATGAACCAGCCATTACATTATAAAGAGATTTCTTGCGAACAATGTGGCAAATGTACAGAGCTTGATTTCGACTTTACAATGGCATTTCAACCCATTGTTCAATGCTCGTCTAAACAAATATTTGGTTATGAGGCGCTGGTTCGAGGCTTACAAAACGAATCTGCTTTTTCTATCATTTCTCGAGTCAACGACGAGAATAGATACCGCTTTGATCAACTCTGTCGAATAAAAGCAATTTCTTTAGCCTCGAAACTCAACATCACCACAATGGTGAGTATCAATTTCCTACCTAACGCTGTTTATCGTCCCGAACGTTGTATCCGAACAACACTACAAACTGCGAACGAGCACCACTTCCCTCTCTGTCAAATTATGTTTGAGTTTACTGAAGTTGAAAAGGTTGAAGACAACCAACATATAAAGCATATCGTTGACAGCTATAAAAAGTTTGGCTTTAAAACCGCTATAGATGATTTTGGTTCTGGTTATTCTGGGTTAAATCTGCTTGCTGACTTTCAAACGAATATTGCTAAGTTAGATATGGAATTAATTCGTAATATCGATACGGATACGGTACGTCAGGTGATCGTTAAAAATTGTGTCACTATGCTCCAGGAGCTGAATATTATACCTTTAGCTGAAGGCATTGAAACTCGAGGAGAGATGCTATTTTTACGCAGTATTGGGGTCGACCTGATGCAGGGTTATTACTTTGCAAAACCTGGCTTTGAATCATTGCCAGATGTGGACTTTAACCGCTTATAATTCAATTCTTTCAATGACACTGGGTTATCTCCCCTTTAAGTCAGGCCACCCTGTCAGAATTTTCTAACGCTCTTATTGATGGCAGAATCACGCTATACGTAGCGCTTAATAAACTCGATAAATGTTCGGTCAGCAATAGACAAATATCCCTGCTTTCTCCATGCCAACGCGAGATCAAGCGTTACTGGCGGATCGAATGGCACTCCGACCACTCCCTGTTCATTTTGCGTCACTAACTCAAGTAATGCGGTAATCGCAAATTCTTGCTTCACGATACTTAGGATCAAAGGCAATAAGTTCGTCTCAAATGATGATTTCATGGTAAAACCGTGCTCTTTACTCACTTGATCTAAAAACTCACGATGGAAATAACCGTGCTGAAACATAACCAAGTCGTGCTCAAAAAACACATCAAAAGACAGAGATTGCCTTTGAGCCAATTGATGCTCGGGTGACACCACGGCCACCATTTGATTGGTAAATAAATGGTCGATTTCCAAATCATCCGGCACATCCTCACAGCTGATCACACCGATATCCAGCTGTCCATTAAGCAGCATTCGACGGATAGACTGGGTTCCCGCTTCAACCAACGTCAGCTTTAAATTCGGAAATTGGCTTTTAAATGCCATCACGATACGAGGAAAAAAATAACTGCCCATCATCGAAGGTGTCCCTAGACGGACCTCTCCTTTTTCCAGACCTTTAAGCTCATCAATGGCAAGTTGTGCGTCGTATAGCTGTTGAATGACGCGTTTAGCATGCACCAACAAGGTTTCACCCTCGTTGGTTAGACTGATTTTTTTATCATCCCGACGAAATAACGTCACGCCCAAAGACTGCTCAAACTTTTTAATAGAAATACTTAGAGCAGGCTGAGCGATATGTAAAGCTTGAGCAGCATGAGTGATATTTCGATGCTCTGCGACCGCCAAAAAGTGTTTGAGTTGCTTCGATTCCATTAGATCAAAAATATATAGTGTTCATATTTTTAATATATTTTTTTTATTCAAGATGAACTGATAGATTGATCACAATCTCTCTTATTTGCTCCGATTAGGCAGAATTCATGGTCACTTTTGGTACGCCGGAATACAAACGTATTACGCTCTCTCTTGCGCTTGGCTCCTTTTTAGTTTTCTCCAATTTATACCTATTGCAGCCAATGCTGCCTGCCTTTGCGCGAATTTTCGCCATTTCAGAAACGCAAGTGAACTGGCTATTCGCAGCGTCAACACTGGCACTGTCATTCAGTCTCGTTCCCATGGCCGTATTGTCTGAATCGATAGGCCGTAAGCCCGTTATGATGGCTGGCTTGTTCTCTATTCCTGCTCTTTCTGGCCTAATGTTACTTGGCGATTCATTTTTATTTTTAGTAGTGTGCCGCGCACTCATCGGGATAGCACTTGCGGCCTTTGCGGCTGTTGCGGTTGCTTACATGGCCGAAGAGCTCGACAAACACGCATTCTCTATGGCAATCGGGACTTATATTGCAGCCAACTCGCTCGGTGGTATCGCGGGACGTATCAGTGGGGGGTTATTGACAGACAACTTCAGCGTCGATACTGCGATTAAGGTCATGATGGCTATCACCCTTATGGGAGTGATCAGTGTTTACTATTTACTTCCCGCACAACACAACTTCACGCCTTCATCAAGTAGCTTACGTCATCAAAATCGAGCCCTCATTGGTCACTTCCGAAACCGACGAGTGTGGTTCGCGATGCTTATCGGTGGCCTTAACTTCGCTTTGTTTGTAAACCTCTATTCTGTGATGGGGTTTCGACTGGTTAGCGCACCTCATAATGTGCCTGTCGGCTTAGCATCATTGATCTTTATCTGTTATTTGGGAGGGACATTCTCCTCTCGCTGCGCAGGCCACTGGAGTAAGCATTACTCGTCCATTTTCGGCATGTTTTTGGGCGCGATTGTGAGTATGTCAGGGATGTGGATTGCCGCCGTTGAAAACCTCACGGCAATGTTTATTGGTTTGTTATTAATCAGCTTTGGCGCCTTCTTTACTCACACGCTCAGCCTACGGCTGGGTAGGCAAAAGTGCGACACAAGCAAAGGCAACAGCAACCGCTCTCTACTTGGTTCACTACTATATCGGCGGAAGTTTTGGTGGGTTTTTACTGCTCTACTGTTGGCAGCATGGTGGCTGGTCCAGCGTTCTCATTGGCGGAAGCGTAGTCTATCTTGCAATGTTTGCCGCTATCGCATACTTAAAACACATTACTGAAAGCAAACGCATGGGTAAAACGACCGATCCGGCCAGTTTTAAGAGCAGTTAAACCGTCGCTCAGACTACAAAGTAGAATAAACATCTCGTGGTTACTTGGATCACCGACTCTGCTATGCTTACGCTACTTAAATAAAAACCAGAAAGTCGTATGTCAACGCGTTCAACACACAACACACCTATTACCGATATCGAGGCGATCACTCAGCAGGTCGAACAGTGGCTAAATGATGTGGTAATCGGGCTCAATCTCTGTCCTTTTGCCGCCAAACCACAGCGCAATAAGCAAATCAAAATCTTGGTAAGTGAAGCCGAACAAGAAGAAGCACTACTAGAAGATATTTTATTGCAGCTGATTGAACTCAGTAATACAGGACCAGAGAAGCTTGAAACGACGTTGGTTGTAGCCCCAAACATGTTGCAAGACTTTTGGGACTACAACATGTTCATTGATTGGATAGAAGGCTTGATAAAACAGCAAAACTGGGAAGGCACCTTCCAACTCGCGACCTTTCATCCTGATTACTGTTTTGGAGGGGCTGAACCCGAAGACGACGAGAACTTAACCAATCGCTCGCCATATCCAATTTTTCACTTGATCCGTGAAGAGAGTATGGAAAAAGTTCTCAAGCACTACCCTGACCCAGAGTCGATTCCCGATACCAATATCGCGCGCGTTTCAGCGCTGTCGGAAGAAGAACGTAAACACCTCTTCCCTTATCTGTTTCGCTAATTAGAGCATGCGCCTCCAAGAAGCAGATTTATCGTCAGTTAAAGCCTCATCTCTTGGGGTTCAAACTACGGTTTGGTATCATTGCCGCCTCAATCGATTCAATGGAAATTAGAATGCAACTGTCAAAGCTAACCCAAGAGATTTTTGATCACTTATACCGTGACATCACCGAATTCCGCAGCACGTTTGATCTACAAGTCGCAGACGCTGCTAGCCTAGATGCACAAGCAGACACGCTACACACATCTTTAGCGATCGAAGAGCTGACCGAGTTAGCTGAAGCAGACTGCAAAACTGAGCAAGCTGACGCAATTGTAGACAGCGTTTATGTCCTTATGGGCCGCCTAGTCCACCTTGGCCACTGCAAAGTAGAAGACAACCTAGCGATCAGCTACCTCATCGACCTGCTATTAAACGTGGCCGTAAACCGTGGTATCGAATTTATCCCGTGCTGGGACGAAGTACACTCAAGCAACATGAGTAAAGTGTGTCGTAACGAACAAGAATACGCTGAAACTGAGGCATTCTATGCTGAACAAGGCATCAAGCTGATGGCAGTACAAAAAGGTGAATACATCATCGCGAAATGCGCAGAAGACTTCGTATCTGAAGGTAAAACCGTTCGTAAAGGCAAAGTACTGAAATCCGTTTACTACCGTCCAGCCGACCTAAAACCGCTGACTCAATAAGCGTTCAATTAGGTATGCAAGATAAAAAAACGACCTCTCGTGGGTCGTTTTTTTATTGCCTACTTTGTATTAATGGGCGCTCGATTCACATCAACGCGAAATCTTAATCGAAGATCAAATATGGTCTGTCTTCGACCATGATTTTTTTGACTTGGGTTTTGAACACTTCCCCTAGCCCCTCCTCTGTTAATACCTCACTGGCATCACCAGAAGAATGAAGTACACCATTATTAAGTAATAGTACTTTATCGGCATGTTTTAATGTTCGATTGAGATCGTGATTGGCAACCAAAACACCAATACCCTGAGCCGCCATTGTATTTATCAAGTGATAAAGTAAACCTTCTTGTGCAATATCTAAGGGCGCGGCAGGTTCATCCAAGATCAAAAAGTGCGAATAAGGATTGATGCTTCGCCATACTTGCAAACACACCCCAGCCAACCGCACCCGTTGCCACTCACCGCCAGAGAGAGTTTGAATACTACGATGCAGTTTATTTTGTAATTGAACAAGCTCAACCACCATGTTCACCGCATCACGTACTTTACTGTCCGTTATGTTAGCACCACTTGGTAACGATAGCGCAAGGCATTGAAATACATCTACATTGAATACTGGTCGAGATTGCTGACACAAATAGCCGCGAATGTGCGCTTGTTCTGAAAGAGGTAAAGCAAGCAAGTCTTTATCACCAAGGATCACTTCCCCACTCATGCCATCCCTTTTGGTTAAGGTGCCAGAAATAGCGGACAGCAACGTACTTTTACCTGAACCATTTGGCCCGACAACGTGCACTATTTCGCCTAATTTGCATTCAAATGAAAGTGGCAATAGTCGGCGACCTACCGCAATGTGCTTAACGTGCATCATGACTCTTCACCAACATCCAGATGAAAATAGGCGCGCCGATAGACGTCGTCATTACACCCAACGGTAGTTCGGCGGAATCTAACAACAATCTCGCGCCGATATCTGCAAACACTAATAGAGCTGCACCAGACATCGCCGAGAGCGGCAGTAAATAACGATTTTCCGTGCCAAAAGCCAAACGTAACAAATGTGGAATGACCAACCCCACAAAGCTGATGATCCCACCTAAAGCCACAGCCCCACCGACCAAAACAGAAATAGCCAAAATCAATTTCCAGCGCATTTGATGCACATCAATACCAAGCTGAGTGGCATGGGTTTCTCCCAGCATGAGTTTATCGAGCGGTTTGCCTTTGCAACACAGCCAGATCAAAACTGGCAGCATCACTAAAGTAACGGTGTGTTGATACCAACTTGCACCGCCAATGCTTCCCATCAACCAGTACATCAATTGACGCAGACTGAGGTCGTCACTAAAGTAAAATGCCCAAGTAACAATTGCACTTGATAAAATACCTAATGCGACCCCGACCAAAAGCAATCGAGCGGTGGTGAGATGCATGGCCCGAGCAATGACCACCAAAAGAAACGTAAATACCATAGAGCCGGCAATCGCCGCCAACATAAAAATGATGGGTGTAGGCGAAACTGGTAATACAAACATGACCAGTACCATCGCCAAGCTCGCACCACCAGAGATACCAAGCACTCCAGGCTCAGCCAAGACATTGCCAAGCAATACCTGTAATGTAGCCCCAGAAACTGCCAATGCAGCACCGATGATCGCCGCTGAAACCAACCTTGGTAAGCGCAAATCGAATAATAGCTTCTGTTCGAATGCGGAGAGGGTGTGAAGAGGAGAAAGAAAAATCTCTCCAACCATTAAATGAATGGCAGAGAGCAATGCGAGCACCACTGACATAATCAAAAAATTGCGTTGCCAGCGTCGCTCCTTGTTTAGGATAAGTTGTTGAAAATCCATAATGACCGATAAATACGAACGAGGCCTAACCTTACAGTTAAGCCTCGGTAAATTGCAATTGTTTCGTGTCTTGGGGCTGAGTTAATCGTAAACCAACTCACCATCTTCAAAACGAGTTTTTACTTCACAAACCATTAAAGCCGCCCGTTCACCAATGCCAACATGGCGATTTGGAAATACAATCGCTTCGTTTTCATTCTTTGCCATCAGAGGTTTGTCACCATCGTGACCAAATACTTCACCGTGAACGAATGACGTAAAGTTTTCGACGTTATCATCAAACATGAAGTCGAAATCTTCATTCAAACGCACGATCGTACGACTCACGCGATATTTAATACACGGCTTCGGCAAATGTTCAGCTTGAGTTTCTGCAATCAAGTGACGCAAAGCCAAATCAAACGCGGTCAATTTATTTAGGGCATTGTTCCCAATGCGCGCCACACGACCAAGTTCCATTGTCAGCGCTTGTGCGCCAAAGTGCTCAGCACTGTACCAGCTAAATGTGCTCGACGGTGCGTTTGATAACAATACTGACTCAATATGTGCACTATCCAAGAAATCCATTAACGCTTTGCTACGTATTGGATGACGCGTCTTCGGACTTACCGCAAACGTATAATGCTTCGATTGACGAATGGCACAATGTAAGTCGAGATGCCAACGTGTTGTAGGATCGGTTCCCTGATAAAAGTCTCGGACTAACAGCTTAAGTATGTCGGCAATCACCAATTCTTTCGTCTGTTTGTGTTCTTTTTCATCGAATAGACGGTTGAGGTTTTCTTCAAGGCATCGAGTATGCGCCAGAGTCGACTCTGGGTGAGCGATAATGAATAAACAACGAGCATCAACCGTCTGGAAGCCAGATTCAATGTCTTTAATCATTGAATCTACCAGTTCCATCGGCGCTGTTTCATCCCCATGAACCCCACAAGAGATGATGATATTCTTCGTCTCCTGAGTATAATTCTCAGGGGTAACTTCTAGCACACCACGTTGATAGAGTTTAAGTTTTACTCCGTTAGATAACACCTGTTCCGCTGGCGCAACATCGAAATGAATATCTAACGTGTCAGTTAAAAACGATTGGCGAAAGAGAGACTTCGTCATGCGTTACTCCTTAATAGCACGGCGGGTATGTTAATAAATTGTACAAAGGATTTTTGTTGCTGCGATCCCACTTATGAGTAGAACTCACCATTTCCCTCGAAAATCCGATACCTTTTCGCGCCATGCACTCAAACCAAGCATTGAGGCGTTTACTTTTTAAACAATTACAAAGTGTTAGGGCTGTGAACTTTACCACAGCCCTGACTTAGATCATTATGATTTGATCAAATTTTATCGTTATCAGGCGTGTGAATTATGAATACACCAAAAACTAGTTACGTTGTGCGAGTAATAACTCAAATTCATCAACTTTTTCTCGCACTAATTCAACGCTTTGTTGCCAAAAGTCTGATTTAGTTAAATCCATCCCTAAATGCTTTGCAACCACCTCTTCTGCCACCATATTGCCAGTATCACGCAACAAATTAAGATAATCGGTGTAGAAATTGTCCCCCTTATTGTCTCGTTGCGCGTAGATCCCCTTACTGAATAAGAAACCAAATAGATATGGGTAGTTATAAAAACTCACCCCAGAGATTGAAAAGTGTAACTTGCTCGCCCAAAAGTATGGATCTGGTTCGCTCATAACCTCGCCATACCAGTCTCGCCACGTAGTAGACATAAGGTCGCAGAGTTCTTGCGCGGTCAACTCACCGCTTTGCCGACGCTGATAAAATGCTTTTTCAAATTCATAACGAACGGGAATATTAACCATCAAGGCGAACGCTGACGACAACTCCTCCCATAACATTTCCAACTTATCATCTACGCTTTCTGCCTTAGAAATAAGATGATCACGGACAATATTTTCTGCGAAAATTGACGCCGTTTCTGCCAACGTCATTGGATAATAAGTTTGGCAAAGCGGCAAATCACGAAGCACCCAGTTATGAAAAGCATGACCAAGTTCATGTGCAAGTGTCATCAAGTTAGAACGACTGCCACTCCAAGTCATGAATACTAACGGCGTACGCGTTGCTGGTAACTTAGTGCAATACGCTCCAAGACGTTTATTGGCATTCGGCGCAGCATCAATCCAACCGTTTTGAACCATTAACCGGACAAAATCAGACATCTCCGGATTCACGCTTTCAAACGCTTCGCAAATAACATCAATCGCTTCATCAAAATCGTAGAGCTTCGCTTTCCCTTGTAAAGCAGGCATAGCCGCAAGGTGGTTCCATGGTTTCATCTCATCCAAACCGTGCACTTGAGCCATCAAAAAACCCGCTTTCTGGCCGATATCACGGTTGTCTTTTGCGACCGTCATCATGGCATCTAGCGTTTCGGCTTGGATTCGACTGGCATGTAAGCTCGGCTCTAAAAAATGTATTTCACGCTTGGTAGAGCGTTTTTTATTTTCGGTTAGACGCCAACCGGCAAGGGCATTCAAAATCGCTGCAAATGACTCTTGGTGCGTTTGCATCGCACTTTGCACCCCTCGCCAAGCGGCTTCTTGGCGATCAAACTCACTCCCATAAAGAATGCTCGCTGCCTGAGAAAAACCAAGTTCTTCGCTCTTACCATCGGCATAATTTAACTGTACTTTTAATGAGCCAGTCAGGTTGTCGTACAACTTCCCCCACGCAGACTTACCATCTACGCTCATCGCTGCTAACAGTTTTTCTTCTGCGTTACTAAGGCGAGTATCCGCCAACTTTCTCAAATTCAAAATCGAGAAGGCTTGTCCGCTAATATCTGGATTTTTGTGGTCTAACACACGCAAAACAAATGCTTCATCTGCGTGAGTCAGCGTTAGCTCAAACGGACTGAATGCTTGAGAAAGCTCAGAGAAAATACGCGTCATGCGTCCGAGCAACGCTTTTGCTTCGGTATTCGTGGCATCAACAGATGCATAACAATTAGCAAAATTAGCAATTGTGCCGGCTAAACGACTGGCTGCTTCACTGGTTAAAATCGCGTTTTGCATGACTTCAACATTGTCACAATCGGTCGATTGCTTGTTAAGTAGGTCGATGCATTGTTCAACCAGAGCAATATCATGTTGAATACGTGGGTCGGCAAGGTCGTTATAGACAATAGATAAGTCCCAACTCGGTATGGTCATTTGTTATGTTCCTTTGATTTAATTGAGCCAGCTTCCCTTTTTCCTGTTGGTAGAAGGTTGAGAACCGACGACTTCCGTGACTGGAGGCGTTTTTCTTCCTTGATTGTTTTTACTTTTAAAGGCAACCGCTCCTAATATTAACTTTCTAAAAGAGGTACGCCAATCGAACGAACAGAGGCGTAAATCTGGTCATCGATGGTTATGGTTATGTGAGTAACGGACGCATTCTCTATCGCTAACGTCGAATACCATTTCGGATTGCGCCAATCCACGCCTAAAACTTGAGCCAAAATCATTCGAATTACGCCACCATGTGTGACAACTAATAAGTCATCATTGATATCGTTGATGATTTGAGACCAAGCACAGTTAACACGCTGAGAAAATGTACTCAGGCTCTCGGCATTCGGTAGCGTGTGCTGAGATGGTGATTGCCAGAAGGCCTCAAGCTTTTTCCAATGATCAGTAAGCATATCAAAAGGCACACCGTCAAAATCTCCAAATGCCATTTCCTGTAATTCGTCTTTCGCGATCATCGGTAATAGCTGCGGCTCTGCGATAAGGTCAGCCAGTTCCTTGCAGCGCGAAAGTGAGGAAGACACCACCCCGCCAACCACACGGCCACTGTCTTGCCATGCCTTAGTAATGCGATGTTGCTCGGCTAATTTCACTTTAAAATCAGTTTGCCCGTGTAATCCCGGTGCGGCATCGACTTTGCCATGACGCATAAGGTAAATATTGAACGATTTCATTTTCCATCTCTAAGGCTGTTGCCGTTTCAAGTTAAAAGCACTTTCAGCAAGATAAGTCGATTCACGTCTCGGCTTTTAAAACTAGTGGCAAGCCTGCCGCAACAAACGTCACTCGCTGACAAGCTCTTGCTAATCGTTGATTCATTCGTCCGGCGTTATCTACAAAGTGGCGGCTGACAGTCCCCATTGGCACGATACCCATGCCGACCTCATTGGAGACGAAGATCAAGTTAGCACTTGACCCCATCACGACTTGTTCCAGTTTTTTAATTTCGGCTTCTAGCTTTTCATTGCAACAAGCATCGCCTAGCTCAAAAATCCAGTTGTTGAGCCATAATGTAAGGCAATCTATTAGCACAACATCATCACTATTAAAACCTGCAAGCAACGCAGCAAGGTTATGCGGACACTCATGTTCTTGCCACCCAGCTCCTCGCTGATTTTGATGGTGTGCAATTCGCTCTCGCATTTCTTCATCAAAGGGCAACGCCGTTGCGACGTAATGTAAAGAGATTTGGGTCGTTCTAGACAACTGTCTTGCGGTTTGTTCTGCAAACGTCGATTTTCCGGAGCGAGCTCCGCCTAAGATAAGTTGCTTCATGGCAGGTAATAAAACGCAATAAGAGTAAGATAAATAAGCAGCTCTGCTAATTGCTGCGCCGCACCAAGGCAATCCCCGGTGAAGCCGCCAATTCGCTTGGTTAACCAACGTTTGAAAATGCAACGAAAGACAACGAGAACCAACGTCATAACAATGGCCTGCGAGGTGCCAAGTAAAAGCATTACAACGCCACCAGTCAACAACAAGATCGCCACTTCTAAAGGTGATTGCCTACTCGCCAGAGGTTTACTTTTAGAGGTATCGCTATCACTGACGTAAGGCATATCATAAATAAGCGTAGCGGCTAAAGCTCTGCTAGCAGTATAAGCCACCACAATGATCAATCCAAAGGATGACAAATGAGCAAGCTCATTCCAAAAGATAAACTTGGCCAATAGTGCCATGACTAATGTCGCCGCGCCATACGTACCAATCCGGCTGTCTTTCATAATAGAAAGACGACGTTCCACTGTCATACCACCACCAATACCATCAGCCATATCAGTCAGCCCATCTTCATGGAATGCACCGGTAAGCAACAAGCTAAACATCATCGTTAATACTACAGCGACCGATGGTGGGAAAATCAGTGTCCCGAATGAGAATATTAGGGCACAAAGCACGCCAAGTATCAGGCCAACCAAGGCAAAATAGCGCCCAGCTTGATTCATGCGCTCTTCACTGTACGGCAGATCTTGAGGTACGGGTAAGCGGCTAAAAAAACTGACGGCCAGTAGAAGCAACTCACCTTGGTAACGTAATGAGGATTGATTGTTTTTTTCAGTTGCTGACACTACACCATTACTCCTGCACTCTCAAAACTGGCCATTTTGTTGTAGAACTGGGCTGCTGCTTTTAATAACGGCAATGCGAGTGCCGCTCCGGTTCCCTCGCCTAGACGCAGTCCAAGATCGAGTAAGGGCTCCGCTTTTAGATACTCCAACACAAACTTGTGGCCATTCTCTTCAGAACAGTGAGCAAAAAGCAGGTAATGACGCACATCTTCATCTAACAAGGTGGCAATATAAGCCGCGACAGAAACGATAAACCCATCTACTAAAACTGGCGTTTTCAGTCGTTTAGCTTCAAGAAAAGCCCCAACCATTTGTACGATTTCAAACCCACCAACTTGCGCTAAAATCGCTTTTGTACTGAGCCCTCGACATCGATTAACACCTTGAGCCACCAATTTATACTTACGATTCAACTGCTGTTGGTTAATGCCCGTTCCTAGACCAATACAATGATTAACCTCTAACGGACTCAACGCTGATAACAACGCCGAAGCCGAACTGGTATTTCCAATTCCCATTTCTCCGAACATCAGTAGGTTTGAACCAGATAGGATCGTTTTCTCTGCGATTTTCGTCCCATACTCCAACCCCAATGCCACTTGCTCTTGCGACATTGCGGTCTGTTTGGCTAAGTTGCCCGTGCCATTGCCTAAGCGTCGCTCAATGAAGTTGGGGTGAGACTTAAATTCTGGGACAAGGACATTCATCGGCGTCAGCATGCCGCAATCTATCACTTTGAATTGAATGTCGTTGATGTCGCAGAAACAATTGATGGCCGCGCCACCGGTGAGAAAGTTGGCCACCATTTGCTGAGTCACTTCGCTTGACGCAATACTGATCCCTTCTTCGGCCACACCGTGGTCACCAGCGAACACCAACATACTAGGTTGATAAATTTCAATCTTTTCCACGGCTTTGTGTTTATCTTGGCTTTGAATAAGCGCGAGTTGTAACGCTACCTTTTCGAGTTGCCCCAGAGAACCAACGGGCTTGGTTTTATTGTCTATGCGTGCTTGTATTTCTGCAGCAAAAGCGTAATCCATTTTTAGTTCCTTTGATTTATTCAGGGTGTGCGCCTGTTTAATCTAGTTAACGAGTACGAGTCACGTTTTTATATCGTAATCTATACATAGATAGTCTTTTGAATAAGCAGATTATTGTATACTTTAGCGCGCACGAGAGGCAGTGCTAATCAACCTTCTCTTTGAGAAGCGCCGTTATTCTTGCAGAAGCACTCAACTTGAGAGCATTTGAGTATATGTAACCCTATGAAATCAGATACAATAGCTGGGTACGTGTTCCAGATAGGAGAATGGCATGGATAACCACAACACCTGCGTGATTGTTGCTGGCGCAACTGGCTTAGTAGGTTCAAAAGTAGTCGCTAATCTTATTACTCAATCAGGTGTTGGTCCTTTATATTGCCTTTCTCGGCGCCCTATCAACAATGTCCCCGATCCTGCAAACAAAATCGTCCCTATCATTGACGCCGATCTATCTATCCATCAATGGGATGAACAGCAATCCCCCCCTCAAATCGGATTTATTTGCTTAGGAACAACACTGAAGCAAGCGGGCAATAAAGAAAATCTACGTAATGTGGATGTAGATTTAGTGTGTAAAGTGGCGCAGCAAATGAAAACAATCGGCGTAAAACGCTTAGCTGTGGTATCAAGCCTTGGCGCAAACAGCCAATCCCCTTCCCATTATCTCGCTTGTAAAGGACAAACGGAGCAAAGAATCAAAGCGATGGGCTTTGAGGAAGTGGTCTTTGCTCGACCGGGACCGCTTGTTGGGCAACGTGAAATCCCTCGTACCGATGAGAAGCTAGTGCAAGGTATTTTTAAAGTCATTCGCCCACTCATGCTCGGTAAGTTGTCCAACTTTTTACCGATTGATGCAGAAGATGTCGCCAAAGCGATGATTTATCAAATTTTCAGTTATCAAGAAGATTCGGTGGTTTATTTGCAAAGGCAGGAGATACTCAACTTACTGCACACCTACGAATAGCCATGAGTATAATCTGTATGCTAAGTCCTATTTACTCATAATTCATCACTGCTGTTTATATGCATTTTTGATCTAACTAATACCTGTTTGTCATTTTCAAAGTTATATCCAGAGCGTTATCTTACGCGCCAATCAATAACTCCAAAGAACAAACAGTCGGTCTTTTCGGCGGACTAATAAGGTCAGATTATGAATTTTGCAGTGATAGCCTCTCTCGCAGTTTTTGTTGGCGTATTATTCTTTCTTTTTAACCAACAACAAAAACAACACTCTCTTTCTCGCCTCGTGTTAATTGGCCTTGTTACGGGGTCACTTTTTGGTCTCGCCTTACAATTGCTTCACGGTGAAGGTAGCGACGCCATTTCTCAAACGCTTGAGTGGGTTGGCATCGTTGGCAGTGGCTACGTGGGTCTGTTGAAGATGGTTATCATGCCACTGGTGTTGGTGTCGATGATCTCTGCCGTGGTTAAACTAGAAAAAGGCGGCTCGCTGGGTAAGATTTCTGGCCTGACAATCTCGGTTCTATTGATCACGACGGCGATTGCTGCGCTCATTGGTATTTTAGTTACCACAACATTTGGCTTGTCAGCCGAAGGCCTAACCGAAGGGGCTCGTGAAACAGCTCGAATCGCTGTGCTGGAAAGCCGTGCAGGTACCGTTAGCGACCTGACCATTCCTCAAATGTTAATCAGCTTTATTCCAACAAACCCATTTGCGGATTTAACTGGCGCTCGTTCTACGTCGATTATTGCCGTGGTTATTTTCGGTGTGCTAATGGGTATTGCCGCTCGCAAAGTCATGATGGAGAAAACAGAGTTGGAATCACCGATTCGTACTTTCGTTGAAGCAGCTCAGTCTATCGTGATGCGTTTGGTGAAGATGATCATGGCCTTAACGCCATATGGTATTGCCGCACTAATGGCTAAGGTTGTAGCAACTTCAAGCGCGGGTGATATCCTTAACTTGCTTGGCTTTATTGTTGCGTCTTATGTTGCGATTGCATTGATGTTTGTCGTCCATGGTTTGCTTGTCTCTTTTGTTGGTGTCAGCCCTACGGAATTCTTTAAGAAGATTTGGCCAGTATTGACCTTCGCTTTTACATCACGTAGCTCGGCGGCAACTATCCCACTCAATGTGGAAGCACAGATCACCAAGCTCAACGTACCACCAGCGATTGCTAATCTATCGGCATCATTTGGCGCCACTATCGGTCAAAATGGCTGTGCGGGTATCTACCCGGCTATGCTTGCGGTAATGGTCGCGCCGAGTATGGGCATAAACCCATTAGACTTACACTTTATCCTTTCCTTGATTGGCATGATTACTATCAGCTCATTCGGTATTGCTGGTGTTGGTGGTGGTGCAACCTTTGCTGCATTGATTGTTCTTCCTGCGATGGGTTTGCCGGTGACTATTGCAGCGCTGCTTATCTCTATCGAACCATTGATTGATATGGCTCGTACCGCACTTAACGTATCAGGCTCAATGACGGCTGGCACGATTGCTAGCCGAGTGTTGAAGTCACCTGAAAGCGAAACAGCATTGGAAGAAACACGAGCGTAAAGCTCAAACTACTTCCCAAGCAATAAAACGTAAAATATTAAGCCGATGGTTCGCCATCGGCTTAATATTTTCAAAAATTCACCTTGCATCTTTCGTTGCTAGTCAAAGCGTTGAATGGTCTAATACTGTTATCGGTTCCGTAAACGGTAAGCAGAATGCACCAAGATAATCAGCCAACTTTTTTCTTCTTTGACTACGAGACTTGGGGAACTAATCCCGCAAAAGACCGCCCAAGCCAGTTTGCTGGCGTTCGCACAGATGAAAACTTTAACATCATCGGTGAGCCGTTAGTCATGTACTGCCAGCCACCCGCTGATTATCTCCCATCCCCAGAAGCTGCGCTTATTACCGGTATTACTCCGCAAAAAACAATTCAGGAAGGCCTTCCTGAACCTGAGTTTATCGCTAAAATTCACGCTGAACTTGCTAAACCCAAAACAACCAGTTTAGGTTATAACAGCATTCGCTTTGATGACGAGGTTACTCGTTATACTTGTTATCGCAACTTCATTGACCCCTACGCTTGGAGTTGGCAAAACGGCAACTCACGCTGGGATTTACTCGATGTGTTACGAGCGTGCCATGCCCTTCGTCCAGAAGGCGTTGAATGGCCAGAAAATGAAGACGGTTTTACCAGCTTTAAATTAGAGCACTTGTCTTTCGCCAACGGTATCGAACACAGTAATGCGCACGATGCGATGGCAGACGTTATCGCGACTATCGAAATGGCGAAAAAAGTAAAAGCGGCTCAACCAAAGCTATTTGATTACTTCTTTTCTATGCGTCAGAAACGTAGGTTAAACGAGTTAGTCGATATCGTTAATATGACGCCACTGATGCACGTATCAGGCATGCTGGGTCGCGAATGCCAATACACCAGTTGGATTGTACCTGTCGCGTGGCACCCGACGAATAATAACGCCGTTATTACGATTGACTTAGCCAAAAATCCGCAACCAATTCTTGAGCTATCTGCCGAAGAGTTACACGAAAGGCTCTACACTAAACGTGAGGATCTGGGAGAGTTATTGCCTGTTCCAGTCAAATTGGTTCACCTGAACAAATGCCCTATTCTTGCGCCGGCAAAAACACTGACGTCTGAAAACGCAGAAAAGATTGGTATCGATCGTCAGCAATGCTTAGCCAACCTGGCACTACTTCGTCAGCATCCTGAAATTCGAGAAAAGCTGATTAATCTGTTTTCTATCGAACGTAAGTTTGAAAAGAGTGATGACGTTGATACTCAACTTTATAATGGGTTCTTTTCTCCTGCAGATCGCGCCGCAATGGATATCATTCGTGAAACAGACCCGAATAACCTAGCCGCGCTGGATATTGAATTCGACGATAAGCGCATAAAACCATTATTGTTCCGCTACCGTGCTCGTAACTTCCCTGGAAAGCTAGATGATCAAGAACAAAGGCGTTGGGCTTTGCACTGCCGAGAAGTATTTGAAAATCAAATCGAAGAATACATGCTGAATTTAGAGAACTTAGTTCACGAACATGAAAGTGACGAAAAGAAGCTTACGATATTAAAATCCGTATACCGTTATGTTGAGAACCTCGCTTCCTAACTTATCCTGATACAAGCGCACCTTCTGGTGTGCTTGTCGTTTATATGCTGCCGAAATGATTAAAGACCGATTCTTACAACTGATCCAACTGCTCATCTCCTTCTTCCTCATTATGGGAGCTCTTGGCATCGGTATTGCCATTCAAAAGTTCACTGGCGTTTCCGTACCAGGAAGTGTCATCGGTATGCTTATATTGTTTTTCTCCATGACGCTGGGGGTTGTCAAAGTCGATTGGGTAAAACCTGGGGCTACGCTGTTCATCCGCTATATGATCCTGTTGTTCGTCCCGATTAGCGTCGGCCTGATGCAGCACTTCGATATACTACTTGCCAACGCACTGCCGATTATTGCTAGCGCTGTTGGAGGCTCACTCATTGTCTTAGTAAGCCTAGCTTGGCTGCTCGATTACCTGCTAAAAGAGGAACACTAATATGTGGTTAATTGTCACTGTGGTAGTTTTTCTGGCGGCTCGTCAGATCGCTATCAAGCTTAATACCCCAATAGCAAACCCTTTGCTGATCAGTATCGCGGTATTAATTCCATTATTAACCTACCTAAATGTACCCTATGAAACCTATTATACAGATAACAAAGGGCTCAGCTTTTTACTTCAACCCGCGGTTGTTGCTCTGGCTTACCCATTGTATGAACAGCTTCCACAAATTAAAGCGAACTGGCGCATCATCACATTTGCTTGCATGGTAGGCAGCGTGATGTCGATGATGACGACAACGTTAATAGCCGTTGCTTTTAAAGCAGATATCAGTTTAATCGCAAGCTTGCTGGGGAAATCTGTGACCACACCGATTGCGATGGAAATCTCTAGCCACCTAGGAGGCGAAGCCGCAGTGGCTGCAATCTTAGTGCTTATTGTTGGCCTCCTAGGCGCGATTTTAGCATACCCAATTTATAACCTGATTGGCATTAAACACCCAATTGCACGAGGTTTAACGATGGGTACCGTATCTCATGCGTTGGGCACAGCCACTTGCGCAGAGAAACAACCAGTTGATGCTGCGTTTTCATCGTTAGCATTAGTTTTATGTGGCATCATCACTTCTCTTTTAGCTCCAAGTTTTTTTGCCTTAGCAGTCTGGTTTTATCAGTAGTTGGCCTGTCCTCCTCTATCAGGCCTCCGTCCTTAGCTCTTTAACGTTAATCAACACCACCTTCCTGCGCACGACCAAATAGCGATTCTCTAAGCACTTTAGAAATAGACCTAAATCAAGCATAACCGTGGTCATAGCACATTGATGCTACTTGGAATATGAATATACGCTAATATACTTGATAGTGAGACTGAGTTAACGCTTCACGAGAATGCAATCGAATACATGTGTGAGCTCACTCAAACTGTGTAACAGAAAACTCAATTACACTCACCAGTGTGACGTGTAGCACAGAACATTTCTCTCTTTTACATAGAATAACTATCCATGCAATAACAAGGATTCAACATGAAAAGTCGCATTGAACAGGCGCTAGCGAGCGCTCCAGAAGCACTTTCCAAACAACTGGCTCCTATCATTCAAGCGGATGATTTTGATGCTACGCTTTCAGAGCAACAGTTTGAACAGTTGCTTTCAGCTACTGACTTATCAGATAAAGAGCTTCGTGTTGCTCTGCTTCCTTTTGCCGCTGCGTTTTCCTACGCTACAATTTCCGAATTCTATGTAGGCGCAATCGTTCGTGGTTTATCGGGTCGTCTTTACTTTGGCGCAAATATGGAGTTTCTCGGCGTTCAACTCGGACAAACGGTTCATGCTGAGCAATGTGCTATTAGCCATGCTTGGATGAAAGGTGAACGTGGTATTAAAGACATCACGATTAACTACAGCCCATGTGGCCACTGTCGTCAGTTCATGAACGAACTGACGACTTCAGCAGAGCTCAAAATTCAACTTCCTGAGCGTGAAGAAAAATCTCTGCATAACTATCTTCCAGAAGCATTCGGTCCTGGTGATCTCGGCATAAACTTGCGTCTTATGGATGGTAATAAACACAACTTTACCTACGATGAAGAGGATGCTCTTGTTCAAAAAGCAGTAGATGCAATGAATATGAGTCACTCACCATACACTAACAATATGAGTGGTATTGCTCTTGAAATGGTAAGTGGTCGTGTTTTCCAGGGAGCTTATGCGGAGAATGCTGCGTTCAACCCTAGCCTGCCACCACTGCAGGTAGCTCTAATCCAAATTCTGATGGCGAGCGATACCTTCGATAATATTAAGTCGGCCGCTTTAGCAGAAAGCGCTAAGGGGAAAATCAGTCACTTAGCGGACACACAATCAACACTAGAAGCAATCAATCCTGATATTCCTTTAAGCTTTGCAAACGTGTAACCCCTGTCTCTCCTAGCTGCGCCCAATAACCCTGCATATTTTGCAGGGTTATTATTATCAAAACCACAACGCAAACGTTTGCTTCGTTAAAAAAAATCAGTATGATCCCCTGCAATTTCTATCTCATCACTTTATTTTGTAAGGGAACACTATGTTTGGTACTGCAACCAGCGCAAATGCTACTCGTGTATTGCTTCTGGGTTCTGGCGAACTTGGTAAAGAAGTCGCGATTGAATGCCAGAGACTTGGATTGGAGGTCATTGCTTGCGACCGTTATGCCGATGCTCCAGCAATGCAAGTCGCTCACCGAAGTTATGTGATTGATATGTTAGACGGTCAAGCCTTAGAAAAAATTATTGATCAAGAACAACCCACTTATGTTGTACCAGAGATCGAAGCTATCGCTACTGATAAATTGGTTGAACTTGAAAAAAAAGGTTTGAACGTGGTGCCAACGGCAAAAGCAACTCAGCTCACGATGAACCGCGAAGGTATCCGTCGTTTAGCCGCAGAAACGCTTAACTTGGCGACCTCCCCTTACCAATTTGCTGATAACTACGATGACTTCAAAAGTGCAGTCGAACACGTCGGTATCCCATGTGTGGTTAAGCCTGTCATGAGCTCATCAGGTAAGGGGCAGAGTGTTATTAAGACCGAAGACGGCATTCAAAAAGCGTGGGAACACGCACAAGAAGGCGGACGCACAGGTTATGGGCGTGTCATTATTGAAGGCTTTATCGATTTTGATTACGAAATCACTTTATTGACAGCCAGAGCTGTTGATGGTGTTCATTTCTGTGCTCCAATTGGCCATCGTCAGGAAGATGGTGACTACCGCGAATCATGGCAACCGCAAGCCATGTCAGAAAACGCAATAAAAGCAGCAGAATACACGGCAGAGAAAGTGGTAAACGCGCTCGGTGGCTACGGCCTCTTTGGTGTAGAGTTGTTTGTTAAAGGCGATAAGGTCATTTTCAATGAGATCTCTCCTCGCCCACACGATACAGGCATGGTCACGATGATTTCTCAGGAAATGTCAGAGTTTGCTCTCCACGTACGTGCATTTACCGGAATGCCGATTAATAAAATTGTGCAATATGGTCCATCAGCGTCCGCCGTAATACTTGGTCAAGGGACTTCAACAAGCATTCGCTTTAACAATCTAACCAAAGCCTTAGCTCAACCTCAAACGCAAGTTCGTCTATTCGGTAAGCCTGAGATTGATGGTCGCCGCCGCTTAGGTGTTGTTCTTACTCAACGTAAAACGACCGAAGAAGCCGTTCAAGATGCTATTGAGAGTGCGTCAAAAGTGAATGTCACTTATTAAACGCGCTCCACTCCTACAAAAAATAACGCAGCTTTAATTGCTGCGCTGTTTCGCTTTACAAACCGAGGAAATCCTATTCGCTCTCGATTAAGTACACCTCTTCAGAGAAGCGACTTAAGCCTTTTTTGGCGATTTTAGGATGGTTTTCATCAGCTTCATCTACGTTCAAACAGGTAACTTTGTAACCTGAAAATAACTGCTCAATCTCTTCGACTGGCACACTAAATGGAGGCCCCGCCATCTCTTCTTGAGGATAGTTGAGTGTAACAAGCAAAATACGACCGCCTGGATTCAAAAGTTGCTTGAGACGCTCTACATACTCCTCTCGCATATCTTGCGGTAAAGCCACCAACGCGGCTCTGTCATAAATGATATCGGCTTGAGATACTGGCGCTGTAAAAAAGTCCCCAGTATAAATAGAGAGCTCATCAAACTGATACAGCTCGTGCATACCATTAAGCGGAGTCACCATTGGCGTATAAAGGTGCTCAGCAAAAAAGGATCGAACAGCAATATGGCTTAGCTCGACACCCTCTACCGAATCGTGCTTCATTGCTAACCAAATCAAATCTTCTGATTTACCGCATAATGGAACCAATACTTTATCTTCACGCTTTGGATGAGTGTGCGGCCAATAGGCAGGTAGTAGTGGGTTTACATCTTCCAAGTGAAATCCGATTTGATTACTGGCCCATTTGTTGTGCCAAAACTCTTGGTCTCTCATTTTATTTTCTACTTATCGGCTAATTTTCATTTTGTGGCGTAAGACTAACGATTTTCTCAAATTTGTCTATGTCGTTCATCTTTAGTTAATAGAGCGATGATAAGATGTCATCGTTCCTTAGTAGAGGGTGTCTTTACCCTAAACAACAGAATAAAGAAAAGAGAAATGGTGATCTAATGCACGATTCCACTTTAAGGTTAAAGTTAAACCTTGGGATCTTTCACAAAGGCCCCACTAATGAGTTAGAACCTAATTTGCCAATCTTAGCGACCTTTATGTTCCCTATTTTCTAAGTGAATGCAAGTTAAGGAGAGTGAATGAGCTTATTTCTACGTACTACTGCATTGATGCTTTTGGTACTCAGCCGTGCGCCGGCGTTCGCCGCACTTCCTATTACCCCCCCACCGAGTGACGAACAAAATCGTTCAGCTAATCAAGACGAAGTTTGCGCGAAACTCTTTAAACACAGCCTCAGCGGTTTATATGGCATTCAAAATATCGACTCAACACCAACACAGCCATACTCTGATTTCGACATCCTCTACAGTAAAGCACACCAAGCACAATTCGAACTTGAAACTATTTGTAAAAGTACGGCACTTCTTAATGATGCTCAGCCGTACTTTGCGGGTGTGAAATCCAAACAACGTGCAGAAGCAAAAATAGCCCTAGAACTGGATGGAAAAGTGGAGCGTATTACCGATCTTGCTCGTGCAACCATTGTTGCGGAAGATGTGGCTAGTTTGGTCTCAATTTATGAAACCTTAGAGCGAGAAACAACCATAGTAAAAGTTAAAAATCGCTTTAAAAAACCGAGTCCTTCTGGTTATCGCGATTTAAATTTGTTGGTTCGCCTGCCTAAAACTAATTTGGTTGCAGAAGTTCAATTGCACTTAAAAGCAATAGCTAATGTGAAAAATGGTCCTGAGCATGACCTTTACGAGAAAGTTCAGAAACTTGAACGTCAAGCCATGATAGAGAAACGTGAACTCAGCGAATTAGAACTCGCTTCAATTAGAAACATGCGTACCCAATCTAAGAACTTATATCAACAAGCGTGGCAACCTTACTTAACCACTCACTTAGAGGCGGCATAATCGCTATTTAGCAATATTGCTTGATAGGCTAAGGCGTGGAAAATAACTGACCCTCCTAGCTTGTAAAGCATTTAGACGCATCCCAAAAAATAACGTCAAGAAACAGAAAAACCACCGCGTTGCGATGGTTTTTCTTTGTATAAGACACGTGTTTTACGCCAAAAAGACCATGCTTTCGCGTGATCTATTTGTTCGGCTTACTGTACTTTCTTCAGGTTCTCTACACGCGCTTTTAACTTCTGCCCTGGGCGAAACGTAACTACACGTCGAGCAGTAATTGGAATATCTTCACCGGTTTTCGGGTTACGACCAGGTCGTTCATTCTTGTCACGAAGGTCAAAGTTACCAAAACCTGACAGTTTTACCTGTTCGCCACTTTCCAGTGCCTTACGAATCTCTTCAAAAAACACTTCCACCGTTTCCTTGGCGTCCCGTTTACTAAATCCTAATTTATCAAACAGGTTTTCTGCCAGTTCGGCTTTTGTGAGCGCCATAAAACTTTCCTCAAAGCTATTTTAAACAATGCTACTTAGTGTAGCGCCAGAGCAGTTTTACCCTACCAATTCAACAACATATCGGGGTTACATCGGTAAGTGTATGACAAGCTTATGATTTTCGCCAACTTTTTTATTGGTAAACAATGGAATAGCATTATGAAAATTATTGTTAAACACCAAGGTTTTAATATTTTTGTTTCTACTTCATCTTACAAAAGAAACCAACCTAGTCAAAACGGCTAATAAATTAGTTTATATCAACATTAATCACTATTTAACAAAAATGTCAGTGATGGGTTGTTTTACCAGCACTTGATACAAAACTTACCGTAATTTCAGTAATTTGTATGTAACTCGACACGTAATGCATGGACTTAAAGGTATGACTATCTAACGGTAAAAATGTACTTATAAAGCTTGATTTAACCCACGCTTCTCACTGGCCAGCGGTGACGCAATATACAAAGGTTGCTAATGTGGTCATTAGGGCTTCTTGAACTCATATCCTTACCTCTAATTAAGACGACCATGATTAATCAAATCATAAATATTCTTTTCCCTGTTTTTGCTCTCGTCGGAGTCGGCTATCTGGTAGGTCGTTACATCAAGCCTGACTTTCGTCCAATTAACCGCATTAATATTGAAGTTTTCACACCTGCGCTGGTGTTTTCTTCGCTCGCTAGCATGCCGTTAAACTCGAATCAGGGACCACTCCTTTTGGCAGCAATTGTCGCGGTTTTAGTTCCTGCTCTGATCATGATCCCTGTATGTCGGTTTACGTCACTCTCGTTTAAAACCTGGGCGCCGCCACATATGTTTCGCAATAGCGGAAACCTAGCCATTCCCTTGTTTACCTATACGTTTGGAGAAGTTGCGCTCTCATCAGCAGTGTTGTTATTTGTCGTCTCGGCGTGTCTGCATATCAGCTTAGGCGTGATGCTGCTTAGTCATGGGAACCCTTTTAAGCAGATAATCAAAATGCCGATCTTTTTAGCAGCTTCGTTGGCTCTGTGTCTGAACGTGTCGGCGGTGGGAGCGTGGATGCCCTTATACGAAGCGACTTTTCTACTTGGACAAGCGGCGGTACCCGTGATGCTTTTATCTCTAGGGGCGCAAATGTGTCATTTAAGATTGGACGGTTTAAAGATTGGCGTATTGTGTACCATACAGTCGCTTGCAACCGGGGCTGTTGCGTTTGCACTTATTTATTGGTTAATACCCCTTCCAACGATGCAATTGCAGATGATGGTGCTCTTCACAATGCTTCCACCAGCCGTCATGAATTACCTATTTGCTGAAAGACTGAATATAGAACCGATGAAAGTGGCATCAATGGTACTATTTGGCAACTTTTTCAGTATTCTTACGCTACCGCTTTTACTGAGCTACACCCTCTCACTCAGCTAATTATTAATAAACTGGCGTTAGCGTGTATTGGCAGAAAAAACGACAGGCCCGACTCTCGATTGAGGCGCTACCCTTAATTTGGTACAGATTTTTGAGGTTATCAGAGGTAACGTAAGCGGCATAGCACGTGAGCAACGATAAGGTAATCCTCAACATAAAAAACCCTACCAATTTGGCAGGGTTTTTAGTTTCTTAAAAGAGGTAGTTCGCCTAACGCTTAGTCACGCAGAGCTGCACCAAACTTCTCAGAAACGTGAGCAACGATAGCATCTACCGCGCCAGCGATATCTGCATCTTCAAGCGTACGCTCAACTGACTGTAGAGTCAGAGCGATTGCTAGGCTCTTTTTGCCGTCTTCAACGCCTTTACCTACGTATACGTCGAATAACTTCGCATCTTTCAGGAACTCACCGCCTTGTTCTAGACAAGCATTAACGATGTCGCCAGATGCTACCGCTTCATCCACAACTACCGCGATATCACGACGGTTTGATGGGAATTTAGAAAGCTGAACCGCTTCTGGAATCACTTTACTGTTGATTGCAGACCATTCAATTTCGAATACGATGGTACGACCGTTTAAACCGAACTTACGCTCAAGCTCAGGGTGAACAGTACCGATCACACCGACTTCTTTACCATCTACGATGATTGCCGCAGATTGACCTGGATGAAGTGCTGGGTTAGCTTTTTTGCTTTCAGGTGACAGTGCTGCGAAAGAGTACGCTTTTTCGTTCGCAGATAGCTCTAGAATCGCTTCTAGATCGCCCTTAAGGTCGAAGAAATTAACGGTGTTAGTTTCGATATCCCAGTGTTCTTCACCGCGAGTACCTGCGATAACACCTGCTAGCATAGGCTCTTGGCGCATGCCGTTTTCTGCAGATTCACATGGGATGAAACGTAGGCCGTATTCGAATAGACGAACGCGTGGCTGTTGACGTTTCTGGTTGTGAACAACCGTGTTCAGCAGACCTTGGATAAGACCAAGACGCATTGCTGACATGTCTGCAGAAATTGGGTTTGGAAGCACTAATGGTTCAACACCAGGTACAACTAGCTTTTGTTGCTCTGGCTCAACGAAGCTGTATGTGATTGCTTCGTGGTAACCACGGTCAACAAGAAGATCACGAACGCGTTTCAGTGGAAGATCCGCTTCAACGTGGTTGTGCATCTTAAGTGCTGCTGCTGGGTGTTGGTTAGGGATGTTGTCGTAACCGTAGATACGGCCAACTTCTTCAATCAAGTCTTGCTCGATAGCGATATCGAAACGCCATGTTGGCGCTACTGCGACCCAACCTTCTTCAGAAGCTTCAACCGTTAAACCTAGGCGCTCTAGGATTTCTACTACGTCAACATCAGCGATGTGATGACCGAGTAGGTTGTCTAGTTTGCTGCGACGTAGAGCAACTTTGTTTGGCTTAGGTAGGTCTGCTTCAGACTCAACAGCAACAACAGGTGCTACTTCACCACCACAAATTTCAACGAGAAGTTGAGTGGCACGCTCCATTGCGCTTACTTGTAGTGCGTAATCCACACCACGCTCGAAACGCATTGAAGAATCAGTGTGAAGACCGTAGCTACGCGCGCGACCACGGATGTGGTCAGGTGCAAAGAATGCACACTCTAGTAGAACGTCTTTAGTCTCAGTTGTTACACCAGACTCTTCACCACCAAAGATACCTGCGATTGCCAGTGCTTTGTTGTGGTCAGCTACAACTAGTGTCTCTGCGTTTAGTTCTGCTTCGCTGCCGTCAAGAAGTGTTAGCTTCTCACCTTGCTCAGCCATACGAACTACGATGCCACCTTCGATCTTCGCTAGATCGAATGCGTGCATTGGTTGACCTTGCTCTAGAAGCACATAGTTAGTGATGTCTACAACAGGGTCGATAGAGCGAATACCACAACGACGCAGTTTCTCTTGCATCCATAGTGGCGTTTCAGCTTGAACGTTTACGTTCTTAACAACACGACCCAGGTAACGTGGACACGCAGCTGGCGCTTTCACTTCAATAGACACTTTATCGTCGATTGAAGGGGCAACTGCTTCTACTGATGGCTCAGTCACGTCAGCACGGTTTAGTACGCCAACTTCACGAGCTAAACCACGGATGCTGAAACAGTCAGCGCGGTTTGCTGTTAGATCTACGTCTACCGTTACGTCATCTAGACCTAGGAATTCACGGAAATCAGTACCGATTACTGCGTCTTCTGCTAGTTCCATGATGCCGTCTGACTCAACATCAATGCCTAGTTCAGTGAATGAACAAAGCATGCCGTGAGATGGCTGGCCACGTAGTTTCGCTTTTTTGATTTTGAAGTCGCCTGGAAGAACAGCACCAACTGTTGCTACTGCTACTTTCAGACCTTGGCGACAGTTAGGTGCGCCACAAACGATGTCTAGAAGCTCTTCTTCGCCTACATCTACTTTAGTAACGCGAAGTTTGTCTGCGTCTGGGTGTTGACCACATTCAACAACGTGACCCACTTTAACGCCAGTGAAAGAACCCGCTACAGGAAGAACGTCGTCTACCTCTAGGCCGGCCATTGTAATTTGATGAGTGAGTTCGTCAGTAGTAACCGCTGGGTTTACCCACTCACGAAGCCATGATTCGCTGAATTTCATGTTGATGAACCCTCTGGATTACTTGAACTGTTTTAGGAAACGAAGATCGTTTTCGAAGAACGCACGTAGATCGTTTACGCCGTAACGAAGCATCGTTAGACGCTCAACACCCATACCGAATGCGAAACCAGAGTATTTTTCAGGATCGATGCCTACGCTACGTAGTACGTTCGGGTGAACCATACCGCAGCCTAGTACTTCTAACCATTTACCGTTTTTGCCTTTCACGTCTACTTCAGCTGAAGGTTCAGTGAATGGGAAGTAAGATGGACGGAAACGTACTTCTACTTCTTCTTCGAAGAAGTTACATAGGAAATCGTGCAGGATGCCTTTCAACTGTGCAAAGTTTACGTTCTCATCAACCAGCATGCCTTCCACCTGGTGGAACATTGGCGTGTGTGTTTGGTCGTAGTCGTTACGGTATACACGGCCTGGTGCGATGAAACGGAATGGTGGTTTGCCATTTTCCATCGTACGGATCTGTACGCCTGACGTGTGAGTACGAAGCATCAAATCTGGGTTGAAGAAGAAAGTATCGTGATCAGTACGAGCAGGGTGATCAGCTGCAATATTTAGCGCATCAAAGTTGTGGAATGCATCTTCGATCTCTGGGCCAGCTTCGGTGTTAAAACCAAGTTCGCCAAAGAACTTCTCAATACGCTCTACAGTACGAGTTACTGGGTGTAAACCACCGTTTTCAATACGACGACCTGGTAGTGTTACGTCGATTGTTTCTGCTGCTAGTTTCGCTTCAAGCTCTGCACGTTGTAGTGCGTCTTTACGAGCTGCGATAGCTTGTTGAACGACGCCTTTCGCTTTGTTGATCTCTTGACCCGCTTCACGGCGTTCTTCTGGTGGTAGTTTGCCTAGGCTTTGAAGTTGAGCAGTTAGCTCACCTTTTTTACCCAGATACTGAACACGCACTTCATCAAGTGCGACTAGCGATTCGGCAGCTTCAATTGCAGTGCTCGCGCTAGCAATGATCTCTTCTAGATGTTGCATCGTTTCCTCATCTACCTGCTGGTAGTGTCCATAAAGGAGTGATTGGTTTTTTGATAGCTGTACATAGTAGCCAAACCAGACACCAATGCCAAATTGAATTATGAAAAGAAGAGGTTATTGAGTAAAAAGAACACAAAAAGTATAAAGGCGGCGTCTCTTGGAATGGCGCTCATTTATCGAGACTATTTTACGAATCGACCAAATATAGTGGCGCCAGATTTTAAGAATAAGACAAAAAGTACGTTTCTTTGGTGATTAGCATTTGGAGGGATTATCTCCGTTGGATTAAGTTAATTTTGGACGGAACGAACACAGTTCTTACCATTCTGCTTGGCAAGATACACCCCTTTGTCCGCCACACGAATTAAATCTGTGTAGGTATCCATATCACCTCGGCGCTCCGCTACCCCCACACTGATGCTGCCTCGCCAAGATTCAACTGATGTTGATACTTGCATACCAGATACTTTTTTTCTTACTACTTCGGCAACATGCAATCCCCCCTCTAAACCAGTATCCGGACAAATCACGAGAAACTCGTCGCCCCCTAAACGGCAAACGATATCATCGCTGCGGAAATAGTGTGTCAGTGCTTGCGCGAGCGCTTGAAGGACCACGTCTCCAGCTTCATGCCCACAGGTATCATTAACCTGCTTGAAGTAATCTGCATCTATCATTACGCAAACAAGAGACCATTCTTTGCTGTCCTCATCATCCCACAACGTTTTTAGTATCTTGATCGCGTTTCGACGATTAGGTAGCTGTGTTAAAGAATCTGTTAATGATAACGATTCAAGCTGTTTATTGGCGTCGGAGAGTTGTCGCGTCCTTTCATCAACCTTTTCTTCCAGAACCAAATTAAGCTTGAGCAATTCTCGATTACGCTCAGACACTTGTGAAAATAGTTCGGTTAACGCCCTTAGCAAAGGTTCTGTTGAAGCATTTACTTGTTTTTCTTGATTATCATATGCTGCTTTCGGTGACATACCAGACTGTATAGCGGCTACTTGCTTCGCCATATTCTGATCAATTCCTAGAATGTGGTACGCCAGCCAATGGATAAGAAAATCCAGCAACTGCTTCGCTGCTTTTTTGTTTTCTTCATTGATGAAGCTTTGCATGCTGATAATATCACTCATAAACGCGCGATGAACTTGAATATGCCTATGTAGGTGCTCGGAATATATACCAGCCTCTCGCATCAAACTCTCTTCTTCCTTGAAGTGAAACTCGGCATATCGAGATAGATCAAAAAGCGCCAGTTGGATATCCGTTAAAGCAATACTGTTTTGCGTCAAAAGTTCGCCGTATTTATTGATAAAACCAACTAAGTATTGATGTTGCTCATCAACTTTTTCAATTCCAGTTTCGAAATATGTGTCCCAGTCAAATGACTTCAACGTAACGACTCCTGAGTAGAAACAGTAAGCAGTGATAGTTGCTCATATATATCTATCAATGCCACAATAAACATATCGGATAGTAACGATAAACTTTCCTTAACGCTCTAACTGTCAATCAAAACAATGAAGTCGATCTATCTCACTCGATCTTTTTGATTAATTTATCAACCAACCAGTTTGATAGCTTTATGGGATGGCGTTATGATGTCCGTTCGTGGCGTTTATTTATTACAAGTCATATCAGTTAGCAAGTTTTACAGCGGTACCAAAGGCTAAAATTTCAGAAGAACCATCCACAATTGAACTGGTTGTCAACCGGATACCGACAATCGCATCTGCGCCTTTATATTCTGCGTCTTGTACCATGCGTTGAATTGCGACGTTACGCGCTTCGCTCATCATTTCGGTATAACCACAAATCTCTCCACCGAAGATGCTCTTAATGCCTGCCATCAGGTCACGGCCAATATGTTTAGATTGAACAACATTACCTGTTACCACTCCTTGTATTTCTACGATATCTTTTCCTGGAATAGTCTCTGTCGTTGTGCAGATCATTTATAGTTCCTCAAACCGTTAATATTCAATTTACGTTATCATTTAAGTTGAGGAGATAAAACCAAGAAAGCGGAACTAGATATTAGGCGGGGGGAATGATGATGAGAGTGTGCCAATTATACGAAGGGAAAACCCTTGGGATGAGTTATGCGAAGATATAAAAAAGGAGAGCCTAAGCTCCCCCTTTTCTTAAACCTAAACTGCTAATTAAAGAGCAGCTTTTGCTTTTTCAACTAGAACTGCAAATGCAGATTTGTCGAATACCGCAATATCAGCAAGAATCTTACGATCGATCTCGATAGATGCTTTCTTAAGACCGTTGATGAAACGGCTGTAAGATAGACCATTTTGACGAGACGCAGCGTTAATACGTGCAATCCAAAGTTGACGGAATTGACGTTTCTTGTTACGACGGTCACGGTAAGCGTATTGACCAGCTTTAGTAACTGCTTGGAAAGCTACGCGGTAAACACGTGAACGTGCTCCGTAGTAACCTTTGGCTTGTTTTAGAACTTTCTTATGACGTGCACGAGCTTGTACACCACGTTTTACGCGAGGCATTATGCTTCTCCTAAACTAAACGATTGATAACTAAAAAGAATTAAGCGTATGGCAACATACGAATTACTGCAGCCACTTCACAACGTGGAAGGATTGCATTTGGACGTAGTTGACGCTTGTTCTTAGTAGTACGCTTAGTCAGGATGTGACGTTTAGTAGCGTGCTTGAACTTAATACCGCCAGCAGTTTTCTTAAAACGCTTAGCAGCACCTTTGTTGGTTTTCATCTTAGGCATGATGAATAACTCCGCATTGTAGTAGTTTAATTAACAATGTAATTAAGGCGAACAAAACCTAGTCATCGTGTTAAACGACTAGGTTTAAGTTACTTTATGAGCCGTTAATTACTTCTTTTTAGGGGCTAGCACCATGATCATCTGGCGACCTTCGATCTTCTTAGGGAAAGATTCCACTACAGCAAGTTCTGCAGTGTCTTCCTTAAGACGATTTAGAACGTCAACACCGATGCTTTGGTGTGCCATCTCTCGGCCACGGAAGCGAATTGTTACCTTCACTTTGTTGCCTTCTTCAAGGAAACGCGTCAGGTTGCGTAGTTTTACCTGATAGTCTCCAATATCAGTTCCAGGACGGAATTTTACTTCCTTGATCTGGACCTGCTTTTGCTTCTTCTTCTGCTCTTTAGCAGTTTTGCTCTTCTCGAAGAGGAACTTACCATAGTCCATCACACGACAAACAGGTGGCTCGGCGTTAGGGCTGATCTCAACGAGATCCATACCAGCTTCTTCAGCAGCTGCAATGGCTTCTTGAATCGATACAACACCAACTGAGTCACCGTCAGCGCCTGTTAGTCGAACTTCACGAACACCACGAATTTCACCGTTTATACGGTGCGGGTTTTGTTTTACCGGCTGTTGGCCACGTCTTCCGCCTTTAATAGCTTATTCCTCCAGATTGAGCTTACGGCTTGAGATCTCGTCTTGGATGTATGCAATGAAGTCATCCACTTTAAATTTGCCGAGATCTTTACCTTTACGGGTACGTACTGCAATTTCGCCAGCTTCCATTTCTTGGTCACCAACTACAAGCATATACGGTACTCGCTTCAAAGTATGTTCGCGGATTTTAAAGCCAATCTTCTCATTTCTCAAGTCCGCTTTGGCTCTAATTCCACTTTTTTGTAGTTTTTGTACTATTTCTTGAACATAACCTGACTGTTTATCAGTAATGTTCATAAGAATTGCTTGTTCTGGCGCCAACCAAGTTGGGAAGAAGCCAGCATATTCTTCGATTAGGATACCGATGAAGCGTTCTAGTGAACCTAGAATCGCACGGTGAATCATTACCGGTACAAGACGTTCGTTATTTTCACCTACATAAGTAGCGCCTAGGCGACCTGGTAGGTTGAAATCAAGCTGAACAGTACCACACTGCCAAGCACGGTCTAGACAGTCATATAGCGTGAATTCGATCTTAGGACCGTAGAATGCACCCTCACCTTCTTGAATCTCATATGGGATGTCCATTGATTCAAGAGAAAGTTTCAATGCTTCTTCAGATTGATCCCAGATTTCGTCTGAACCTACACGTTTCTCTGGACGAGTAGACAATTTCACTACGATATTATCGAAACCAAATGTTTGGTATGTATCGTATACCATTTTGATGCAGTTTGTTACTTCTTCTTGGATTTGGCTCTCAGTACAGAAGATGTGAGCGTCATCCTGAGTGAAGCCACGTACACGCATAATACCGTGCAGTGCACCAGATGGTTCGTTACGGTGACATGAACCAAACTCCGCCATACGTAGCGGTAAGTCGCGGTACGATTTTAGACCTTGGTTGAAGATCTGTACGTGACCTGGACAGTTCATTGGTTTAATTGCGTATTCACGGTTCTCAGAAGACGTCGTAAACATCGCATCAGCGTATTTGTCCCAGTGACCAGAGCGTTCCCAAAGAACACGATCCATCATTAGTGGACCTTTTACTTCTTGGTAATCGTATTCTGTTAGCTTGTCACGAACGAATGCTTCTAGATCACGGAAGATAGACCAACCATTGTGGTGCCAGAAGACCATACCCGGAGCTTCTTGCTGCATGTGGAATAGGTCTAGTTGTTTACCGATCTTACGGTGGTCACGCTTCGCCGCTTCTTCTAGGCGAGTTAGGTGCGCTTTCAGTGCTTTCTTATCGTGGAAAGCCGTACCGTAGATACGTTGAAGCATTTTGTTGTCGCTGTTACCACGCCAGTAAGCACCTGCCACGTTCAATAGTGTGAAGTGTTGGCAGAAGCCCATGTGTGGAACATGAGGACCACGACACATGTCGATATATTCTTCATGGTGGTAAAGACCCGGGCGATCATCACGAGATACGTTTTCGTCTAGAATTTCCACTTTGTATGGTTCACCACGTGATTCAAACGCATCACGCGCTTCCTGCCAGCTCACCTTTTTCTTAACAACTTCGTACTTGGTTTTCGCAAGCTCTTTCATGCGCTTTTCAATCTTTTCTAGATCTTCTTGCGTTAGAGACTCGTCTAGGTCGATGTCATAATAGAAACCACTATCTATCGTAGGACCGATCGCCATTTTAGCTTGAGGGTAAAGCTGCTTAATAGCGTGACCAAGGAGGTGAGCGCAAGAGTGACGAACGATTTCTAGACCGTCAACCTCATCTTTAACTGTGATGATTTCTAGGCTTGCATCTTCTTCAATCAGATCACTCGCATCTACGCGGTTACCATTTACACGACCAGCGATCGTTGCTTTGGCAAGACCTGGGCCGATCGATTGCGCAACTTCCATTGTCGATACTGGGTTGTCAAATTGACGCTGACTGCCGTCAGGAAGAGTAATTATAGGCATGCTATGTCCTTTACAGTGGTGTTGCACACCAAGCAACACATGTTATTCAAATTAGAAGCTATTTGTTGGAAAATAGTTGAGAGTCAATAACGGCCTCTCGGTAACACGAATACCGGACCATTATCAAAAGTGAGATTGTACCTAGCTCACATTTAGATTGCAAAGCGCGATTTTGTTTTATCATAAGAACTTAACCTTAGGCCTCGTCGCGACAATCTGATGATTCTTCTTAAGGACTCACATCACTTGTAAACGGAGTTACCCCCTCCCAATAGAACTTGAATACACAACTGGTATAATACTTCCTAATGCATATTGACTAACACAAGACCCTGCACACCTAGTTCCACCTCAAAGTGCAATTTAGGTATATAGTTGTTTTATTGAGTAGTTTGCATGTAGGTGTTCATCATGATCTATTTCAAATCGCGCTTTATGGTGCTTCTATGCACTTCGATATGCTGTGTACCAGCTATGGCATCAAATGACCTGTATGGGCCGCTACGTTCTTACGCACAATCACCAATGCAAGTGGTGAGTCACACCAATATACTCCGTTCTGGGCATAGCCTTCCTTCTGGTTTAGTAGAAGCCTACGGCTCAGGAACCGTGGCTAGTGTATGGGCTCATACTGATGAATACGCTCTTGATTACTACCATAATCAAATCGAAATTGGCAGCAAGTGGCAAATCAATAGCCGTTGGCAATGGGAACTCAATTATCGGTGGGTTTTCGCAGCCGATAACCATTTAGATGGACTGACTAAAAGCTTCCATAACCTTTTCGGTATCGGACAGAATGGGCGGGATAAAGTAGCCAGAGATCGTTTCTACATCTCAATGCCGCAATATGATGTACTGGAAGATGACTTTAAAGGGCAAACACTTGCCAATAACATCTCTACTTACGTGCAATATCAAGTATTACAGAATGAGCATCACGGCCTCTCGGTTGGTGGTAGTCTATATTTTAATGATGTTGCTCACGCAGCCTTTAAAGGCAGTAATTTTGAACAAGGCTTCCAACTGAATTACAGCTACTTGAATGATGCTCATGCTTTTTATTCGATGGTAGGCATGACTTTTCGTTCAAATGATCGAGCCTTGCTTGAACTGCCTTATCGACATAATACTGTTGCCACTGCGGTGGGATACCGTTATGCGTTAGAAGAAAACCATCACTTAGTGGTTGAGTATCATTGGTATCAAGGATCGACAGAAGGACCTGCAGAATTTGCTGATGCATCCAACGAGCTTGTACTTGGCTATCGATATGTAATGGAGAGCTCTGCTATTGAATTTTTAGCGGTAGAGAATGCAAGAAACATGGACAACAGTACCGATATCGCATTTACCTTGGGATATCGATACTTATTCTCACCAAACTCAGAAAGCTGAGAGAGTTAAAGGTTTAGCGCAGGTGCAACCGCTGCTGCAGCTTGTGCATCGGTTGCATTAATCGGCAAGGTAAATGAACGATATTGATCACCAGCCAGGCTCAACGAACGGTCGATCTCTGCCAAACAATGCATAACCTGCCCTTCTAAGATAAAGGACAGTTCAATTTCTTTGGTGGAGAGAAAACCATTATTGCGGAATTCAAGCTCTTGATAAATTCCTGAACGAGAGGCAAATGTGCTCCCACGCAAGAAGCCTTTTTCCACGTCCGCTTTCACCATGGTAAAGCCCGCCTGCTCGATCGCCTGAATAACACGTGATGCGCAAGGAAGTGGTTTCACTTCAATGTAATCACGATCACGAGGGTCAATTGCAAAATCAATATCTAGCGTTGTTTCTACCCATACATGACATTGATTCTTAAGCGCACTGACAGCCGTAATTGGTGTTTCATCATGCAATTTAAGCTCAAACGAAACTTGCTTTTCTTCATTTGCCTGAATGACAAACGGTTCAACCGCTTTTAATTGATCGATAGTGAATGTTTGATAACTCACATTATCATCCACTTCTACTTTCATTTCCGTATTTAGCTTAATAGTGATGGCATCAATTTGCTGTTCAACGTCCCCACCTTTGATATGAACATGCCCTTTCAGCGTCGAACCTTGATATACGCTCATTTCATCTAAAATTGTATCAACTTTGGCTGAGCCAATCCCCAGTGATGCTTTTAGTTTCTTAAACATGCCTTCCCTTTACGACCGTTTTATTGTAAATAGTTGCTCCTTTGTTTACACAATTGCGTTATGCACTGCAAGCAATAAACCATAAGGATATAGGCGAATTTCGTTATCACAACCCAACACACGTAATAAAACGAAGGATCAAGATTCTAGCCTTCAAATCAAACCTATCGATGCCGTTTGGAGAGAATGATTTGCAATCCGTACCTAAATTAAGCAATATTTGTATAGTCAAATAAAGGAATCATTATGTCTGTACCACTCTACATTCAAATCAAACAATTTATCCTCGATAAAATTGATGCTGGAGAGTGGATAGTCGGTCATCGTATCGCTACTGAGATTGAGCTTACCGAGCAATTTGGCGTCAGCCGAATGACAGTAAACAAAGCAATCAGGGACCTCGTGAACGAAGGAAAACTGCAACGCCGACCTCGGCTCGGCACGTTTGTTTGCGCTCCTGTAGAAAAATCACAATCTCCACTGTTAGATATTCGAAATATTGCTGAAGAAGTGAGTGACCGAGGACGACAATACCGCAGCAAAGTGCTCAAACAAGTGGCTATAAAAGCCGATGATAACATCGCGACCAAGTTGGGCGTCATGCTCGGTACTACAGTGTTTTATAGTGAGATCATTCACTATGAAAACAACACTCCCATCCAATTAGAGTTACGTTGGGTAAACCGCCAATATGCGCCACTGTATTTAACCCAAGACTTCACTCACATCACCCCTAACCAATATCTTTCAGATAACTGTCCACTTAACGCTATAGAGCATACTGTTGAAGCAATTATGCCAGATGGTCGTATTATGCAAGATCTAAAAATGCAGGCTCATGAGCCGTGCTTACTGCTCAACCGACGGACTTGGAGCCAAGACAAACTGGTCAGTACTGCATTGCTTTATCACCCTGGCAACAAATACAAGCTGAGCTCAAAAGTTCTCCTTTAAATAACATACCCACTTAACACCCTCTACGTTTTGATCACACTTCTGCAACACAACTCTTGTCATCATTTCTGTTTTGCCCTATTTATTTGTATATACATTTAAAAGTACAAATAAATAGGGGCACTCACATGGATTTGCTGATTCAAAACGCACGTCTGGTTACAATGCAATCAGGAGAACAAGGTTACCGCCCTACGCCTCTAGCTCGTATTGGTATTCAAACTGGAAAAATTGTTGCGATCAGTACTTGTGCCAATGGCGAAGACAATCCGCAAACCGAGTCTCTATTATCACCTCAACATTATCCTCAAACTATCGACCTCCAAGGCAAACTTGTACTCCCTGGCTTAATCGATTGTCATACCCACCTAATTTACGCAGGTAATCGTGCAAACGAATTCGAAATGCGCTTAAACGGTGTGCCGTATCAAGAAATCGCTAAGCAAGGCGGAGGGATTCTTTCAACGGTACATGCCACGCGATCGGCAACAAAAGAACAATTAGTTGAGCTTGCTCTCCCTCGCTTAGATGGTTTACTTGCTAGTGGGGTGACATCGGTGGAAGTAAAATCAGGCTACGGATTGACACTGAATGATGAAGTAAAAATGCTCCGTGCAGCCAAAATGCTTGAACAAGAGCGCAAAGTTAAAATCACCACTACACTTCTTGCCGCTCACGCCATTCCGCCGGAGTTCCAAGGCCGTGCAGATGACTATATTGAGCACATTTGTCAGGACATAATCCCTGTTGTCGCAAAGGAAGAATTAGCCACGAGTGTCGATGTTTTTTGTGAATCGATTGGTTTCAATCTTGAACAAACAGAAAAAGTGTTTGTAGCTGCAAAACGCCACGGCTTAAAGGTTAAAGGGCATACAGAGCAACTTTCGAATCTCGGTGGTACAGCCCTCACTGCGCAATACAACGGTCTGTCAGCGGATCACATCGAGTTTTTAGATGAGCAAGGTGTTAAAGCACTTGCTCGCTCAAACACTGTCGCCACTCTACTGCCTGGCGCTTTTTATTTTCTAAGAGAAACTCAGTTACCACCGATTGAGTTGTTGAGAGAGCATAACGTGCCGATGGCAATTGCTACGGACGTCAACCCAGGTACATCACCGTTTTCTGATCTCACACTCATGCTGAATATGGCGTGCACACTATTTCGCCTTACACCGCAAGAAGCACTGCGTGGTGTAACGCAAAATGCAGCCAAAGCTCTGGGTTATCAAAACTCACGTGGCACCATCAAAGTAGGGTTTGATGCGGACTTCTCTATCTGGGATATCGAAAGCCCTGCTGATTTAAGCTATCAAGTAGGAGCAAAACGTCTAGTAGGTCGTATAGTAAATGGTGAATACATTTCACACGGAGGCCAATAATATGTCTCAATTCGACCTACACTCTCCCCTATTTCATTGGCAAGGCCGTCATGATGCCGAGGACGGCAAGCTTGGTCAGCGAATTCATCACGTGGTTCAACGCCAGAAAGCAGATGAGTTGGGGGCCGTTGCGCATGGCGTCTCATTACTGGGTTTTGCTACGGATGCTGGCGTAGCGAGAAACAAAGGACGCATTGGTGCGAAAAAAGCGCCAGACTTAATCCGACGAGCACTCGCTAATGTAGCATGGCACCAAGAAGTCCCACTATATGACTTAGGTACCGTGGTGTGCGAAGACGACTTACTGGAAGAGAGCCAATCTCTATGTGCGGCAACCATTTCAAGCGCACTGCCTCATACGCCAGTCATCGTGTTAGGTGGTGGGCATGAGATTGCGTGGGCCTCTTTTTCCGGCTTAGCGGAGTATTTTAAAGCGCACCATCCAGAAAAGAAGCCTAAAATCGGTATCATCAATTTCGATGCGCATTTCGACTTACGCGCATTCGAGAGCAGCATCGCCGACATCAGACCAAGCTCTGGCACCCCCTTCAACCAAATTCATCATTTTTGCCAGCGTAACGACTGGGATTTTCACTATGCGTGCTTGGGGGTAAGCCGCTGCAGCAATACCAAAGCGCTATTCGAAAAAGCGGACGCTCTTAATGTGTGGTACGTCGAAGATAATCAACTCAGCTACTTAAACCATAGCTACCACCTAACCCAGCTTCAGCACTTTATCGACGACTGTGACTATCTCTACCTGACCATTGATCTGGATGTATTTCCAGCGGCAACCGCGCCAGGAGTCAGTGCTCCCGCGGCTCGAGGAGTAAGTTACGACACAATCGCACCATTTTTAGACCGAATTCTCCATTACAAAAATAAGCTCATGCTGGCTGATATCGCCGAATACAACCCGAATTATGACGTTGATAGTCAAACCGCACGCCTAGCTGCCCGCTTGTGCTGGGACATCGCTAATGCCATGGCGGAGAAGCAGCACAAACCATAACATATCCTCGATGCCACTTATTATTACGACTGAGCAAGGACTTGGTCATCACGAGAAACTAAAGGAGTCTGAAATGACACAGCGCCAGGGACAAGATCCACGACTTGATACAAGCAGAACAATTCGTGCACCTCACGGAGATAAACTGCGCGCGAAATCTTGGCTAACCGAAGCCCCTCTTCGTATGCTGATGAACAACCTCGATCCTGATGTGGCAGAACACCCACATTCATTGGTGGTATACGGCGGCATTGGCCGCGCAGCACGAAACTGGGAGTGCTACGACAAGATTGTTGAAGTACTTGAAAGACTCGAAGATAACCAAACACTTTTGGTGCAATCTGGGAAGCCAGTTGGCGTATTTCCAACTCATAGAAATGCGCCTCGCGTTCTCATTGCTAACTCAAATATTGTTCCACACTGGGCTAACTGGGAGCATTTCAACGAACTGGATAAACAAGGCTTGATGATGTACGGCCAAATGACCGCTGGCAGCTGGATATACATTGGCTCACAAGGCATCGTTCAAGGTACCTACGAAACTTTCGTTTCGGTTGCGAAGAAACACTTTAACGGCGAAGCAAAAGGCCGTTGGATTCTGACTGGTGGCCTTGGCGGTATGGGGGGCGCACAGACCGCTTGCTGGTACGATGGCGGGTTTCTCTATGATTGCGGTTGAATGCGATGAATCGCGTATTGATTACCGTCTACGTACAGGCTATGTCGACAAGAAAGCGACATCTTTGGATGAAGCGCTGGCCATCGTCAAAGAATCAAATACACCAGTGTCGGTTGGGCTATTAGGTAACGCAGCAGACGTTTTCTCTGAATTGGTAGAACGTAATATCACGCCTGATGTTGTAACAGACCAAACGTCTGCACACGACCCGCTCAATGGCTACTTGCCACAAGGCTGGAGCATGTCTCACGCGGCAGAAATACGTTTGCAAGATGAAGCAATGGTCGTTAAAGCTGCGAAAAAATCCATGGCCGTACAAGTTCAAGCCATGCTCGATCTACAAAACCGCGGCGCCGCCACGCTCGATTACGGTAACAACATCCGTCAGATGGCATTGGAAGAAGGCGTAGAAAACGCATTTGACTTCCCTGGCTTCGTTCCAGCCTACATTCGCCCTCTATTCTGTGAAGGTATTGGTCCCTTCCGCTGGGCTGCGCTATCTGGCGATCCAGAAGATATCTACAAAACCGACCAAAAAGTAAAAGAGCTGATCCCAGATAATCCACATCTACATAACTGGCTAGATATGGCACGCGAACGTATTCAGTTCCAAGGCTTACCAGCACGAATCTGTTGGGTTGGGTTAAGAGATCGTGAACGTCTCGGTCAAGCGTTCAACGAAATGGTAAAAAATGGTGAGCTTAAAGCCCCCGTTGTCATTGGTCGCGACCACTTAGATTCAGGCTCTGTAGCGAGTCCGAACCGAGAAACAGAAGGCATGATGGACGGTTCTGACGCCGTATCAGACTGGCCACTATTAAACGCACTACTCAATACAGCTGGCGGCGCTACTTGGGTTTCACTGCACCACGGTGGTGGCGTAGGTATGGGCTTCTCACAACACTCAGGTATGGTTATCTGCTGTGACGGCAGTGAAGATGCCTCACAACGTATTGCCCGCGTGCTACATAACGACCCAGCAACCGGCGTGATGCGCCATGCTGATGCGGGATACGATATCGCTAAACAATGTGCAGCAGAGCAAGGGCTAGATTTGCCAATGCTCAACGAAGAACTGAAGAAGCTCAAGTAAGGATGAAAGAGATGCTAAATTTAACGCTAAAGCCAGGTCATATTAGCTTAAACGAACTACGCCAAGTGAGCCGTTCACCAGTCAACCTTACTTTGGACCCTGAAGCCATTCCGGCCATTGAAGAAAGCACGCAAGTCGTGGATCGCGTCATCGCGGAAGATAGAACGGTTTATGGAATTAACACGGGCTTTGGTCTACTGGCAAATACTCGAATTGTGCCTGAAGATTTAGAAACCCTACAACGCAGTATCGTGCTATCTCATGCCGCTGGCATCGGTGAGTTTATGTCAGATGAAACGGTTCGTCTGATGATGGTATTGAAAATCAATAGTCTGTCTCGTGGCTTTTCCGGTATTCGTTTAACAGTCATTAATATGCTTATCGACCTAGTCAACGCGCAAGTTTACCCTTGCGTACCTAAAAAGGGCTCTGTTGGGGCATCCGGTGATTTAGCTCCCCTCGCTCACATGAGTACTGTGCTACTAGGTGAAGGACAAGCTCGCCACAATGGCAACATCATTTCTGGCCTAGAAGCCCTAAAAATTGCAGGGTTAGAACCAATCACACTTGCACCTAAAGAAGGCCTCGCACTACTTAACGGGACGCAAGCCTCTACCGCATTTGCATTAGAAGGCTTATTTATTGCAGAGGATTTATTTGCTTCAGCAACCGTATGTGGCGCAATGTCAGTAGAAGCAGCATTAGGCAGTCGTCGTCCATTTGACCCTCGTATTCATCGCGTTCGTGGTCATCGAACCCAAATGGATGCGGCTTTCGCATACCGTTATCTACTCGATACCACCAGCGAAATTGGAGAATCCCACACCAACTGTGAGAAAGTACAAGATCCATATTCACTGCGTTGCCAACCACAGGTAATGGGAGCATGTTTACAACAAATTCGCAGTGCTGCAGAGGTGCTTCAAGTAGAAGCAAACTCAGTGTCTGATAACCCACTCGTATTTTCCGAAGATGATGACATTATCTCAGGTGGTAACTTCCATGCTGAACCCGTTGCGATGGTAGCCGACAACCTCGCTCTTGCTATCGCTGAAATCGGCAGCTTATCTGAACGTCGTATGGCACTCCTTATCGATAGCGCTATATCGAAATTACCGCCGTTCTTAGTCGATAATGGTGGGGTAAACTCTGGTTTTATGATTGCTCAAGTCACCGCTGCCGCACTTGCAAGTGAGAACAAAACCTTAGCTCATCCCGCATCAGTCGACAGCTTGCCAACCTCTGCAAACCAAGAAGACCACGTTTCAATGGCGACGTTTGCGGCCCGAAGATTGAAAGAAATGGGCGAAAACACTCGCGGCATTTTGGCAGTGGAATACCTTTCTGCCGCACAAGGCTTAGATTTCCGTTCTCCAAAAAAATCTTCTGAGCGCATTGAAATTGCAAAGCAGATACTGCGTGAGAAGGTCTCTTTCTACGATAAAGACCGTTACTTCGCACCAGACATTGAACAAGCGAACACACTACTTAAACTGGCGGTTCACAACTCTTTAATGCCAGAGAACCTATTGCCAAGTGTCTCTTAATCCGACCCGGTGAATGTCTCATTCTAAAATAATTTGATAGGTTAAAGGCTCCACCTAAAACGTGGAGCCTTTTTGTGTCTATACTGCTATTCAGCAGTGACTGCTTTATACGTTATGTAGAATCGTTCAAGCCGAGTAGTACATTTATTCCTTCTACAAATAAAAGAGTCGCTTAAGCATGCGTTTTTTAAACATTTATCTGCCGAAATAGTGTCTCATTGTTAAGATACGGTGAAGTTTTCACTGGATGGACCATTGCTACTCAGATATTCGCATATAATCCCCTACAGTTTTGGTTACTACGTAAAAATTATGTTTCTAACACCTTATTTTTCAAGCACTAATCACCAGTTTCAATTCACTCGTGAGCAAGCAAGTCACTTTGCTAAACGCGTAGCGGGCGACTACAACCCCATTCATGATGAAGACAACAAACGTTTTTGCGTCCCTGGCGATCTGCTTTTCGCTGTTCTCCTCAGCAAAGAAGGCGTTAGCCAAAAGATGCGCTTCAGTTTTTCAGGCATGGTCAACGATGGTGTTGCACTTCATATTGAGAATAAGTGTGAAAAAGAAAGCGCCGTCGTTGACGAAGCAGGCAAAGAGTACTTGCGGATGTCTCGTGAAGGTGACATTAATCACGACCCCGAATTTATCGAGCATGTTGTCACAAACTACGTTCAGTTTTCAGGTATGAACTTCCCGCACATCATGGTGCCACTAATGGAAGAAAAGCAGATGATGATCAACTGCCAACGTCCACTGGTTATCTACGAAAGCATGGAAGTGGAGTTTTCTCACTTAAACCTAACGCATCCTGAAGTTGATTTCACTGGCGCAACATTCGATGTCGAAGGAAAACGCGGTGTTGTCACTCTAAACTTTGCGTTTAAAGAAGATGGCGAATTGGTAGGAAAAGGCATCAAACGCATGGTTGCAAGTGGGCTGAAACCCTACGACCAAGATGCGGTCGATGATCTGGTACAACGCTTTAATGAGCGTAAGGATGCGTTTTTAGCAAAGTGCGTTAAGGCCGCTTAATCTGTGGCAATCAAACAATAAAAAAGCGCCCAATAAGGTATTGTTGGGCGCTTTTTTATACTCAACATAACCTGGTTAGCGTCACCACAGATTACCTCGTTATATCTAAAAACTTTCGGATTCCAAACCAACTCTAAACCCAGCGTCGCACTTGATTCTTATAGTCGATATATTGTTCACCAAAGTGCCTCTCCAGCGCCCGCTCTTCCGGCTTTATCTGATATTTATTCATATAACACACAAACAAGGCGCCACACACAATCACACTTAAATGTTGCCACCACAGCCCTAAAGCAATGATGAGTAGCAGTAAACCGGCGTACATTGGGTTACGGGTATAGGCGAACACCCCTGTCCTCACAATAGAAGAAGCCGACTCCGGCTTTACTGGGTTAACGGTCGTTTTGACTTTTCGGAATTCATAGATTGCGGCAATACCGATCAGCCCTGACAATAAAATCAAACCCGCGACAACAAACTCAACAAAAGGGACATGGATCATGAAGCTAGGTGTTAGACCTTTCAGCCAGTACATCCCCAAAACCACGACCAAGAACACAGCAACAGGCGGAACTCTAAGCTCTAGTTTTCTCAAAACTGATATCCTTAACAATCGTACACACTTTACTATTACAACGTTCATAAAGCCCAGTTTAATGGGCTTTCGACACTCATGACAAAAGCGTTAGCAATGCTTGTATTGGGTGTTTGGGCGTTATACCTTCAAAACGTTTCACTTGGCTTCGGCATGAGTAACCAGTCATCAAACATCGCTCACTATCTAACGCCTCTAAGTTTGGTTTCCAGCTTAGATTATAAATGTCTTTTGACATTGATACTTTATCAACTTCATGACCAAAGGTGCCAGCCATGCCACAACAGCCGACGGGAACGGTATTGAGCACAGCGCCAAAATGAGAAAAAATCGCACCCCATTCCTTTTCAGCGTTAGGCATTTTGGTTTTTTCCGTACAATGCGCAAACAGATACCACGGTTCCTGTTCTGTTGATTGCTTACCTATTTCGAACTCTTCTAGTCTCGGGTATAACCATTCGTGAGCCGTTAGCACCTCGAAATCGCCTCGCTTACTGCCCAGTACTTCAGCGTATTCATCTCGATAACACAGCACTAAAGCAGGATCGACGCCAACTAATGGGATATCCAGATCCGCGACCATCGCCAAGAACTTCGCCGTATCGGAGGCAGTGTCTTTAAATTGACGTAGGAAGCCTTTAATGTGTTGCGCTTTACCATTCGGTTTAAATGGCAGAAGCACCGGCTGCATGCCCATATTTTTCAATAGCTTCACGAAATCTTCTACAACATCGGCATCGTAGTAGCTAGTGAATGGATCTTGAACAATTAAAACATGCTTGCTCTTTTCAGACGAAGACAAACCGCTGATTGCTTGCAGATCATAAGGCGTTGTCAGCGACTCTACTCGTTGTTTCAGGGTAGGTACTGATAACAACGGCGCATCGACATACCCAATCGTGGATGCCGTTAAGCTTTTCACCCACGACTGCTTCAAAACACCGTTTACGACACCTGGCGCTTTCGCCATCATCGGCAGCATAGTCTCTATGTTCGCAACCAGATAATCTTTCGCTGGACGTTGGTAACGAGAGTGATAAATGTTTAAAAAGCGTGAGCGGAAGCTCGGAACGTCGACTTTAATCGGGCACTGGCTCGCACACGCTTTACATGCCAAACAACCATTCATTGCTTCATAAACTTCATGTGAAAAGTCATAATCGTGACGACGGTTAATAGAGTGACGCACACGCTCAATCATGGTTTTTATCGGGGTTTTGTTTTCTAGCGTTTGCTTCTCTAAGTCAAGAATATCGATCCCTTGTTCAGTGAGCTGGCGCAACCATTCACGAACTAACCCCGCCCGCCCTTTTGGTGAGTGACGGCGATCTGCCGTGACTTTCATAGAAGGGCACATCGGAGAACTGGTGTCATAGTTAAAACACAGGCCATTACCATTACATTCCATTGCTTGCTTGAAGCTGTCACGGACCTGAACATCAATCTGACGATCGAAGTAGCCGCGTTTAGTGCCTGTCACTTTTACTAATTCTGCACCACTGTCTAGCGGTGTGCAGATTTTTCCTGGGTTCATTTTATTGTGTGGATCGAATGCCGACTTTACGCGTCGCAGCTCGGTGAACAACTCCTGGCCAAAGAACTCCGGGCCATACTCAGAGCGAAAGCCTTTACCGTGCTCTCCCCACATCAAACCGCCGTATTTCGCCACCAGTTTGACCACTTCATCAGAGATTTCATGCATCAGTGCTTCCTGGTATGGATCACATAAATCCAACGCAGGGCGCACGTGTAAAACACCCGCATCCACATGACCAAACATGCCGTAATTGAGTGACTTACCGTCAAGAAGCTCACGGAATTCAACAATGAAATCCGCCAAGTTTTCAGGCGGAACACAAGTGTCTTCAGCAAATGCGACTGGCTTAGCACGTCCTTTTGTCGCGCCCAGTAAGCCCACCGCTTTTTTGCGCATATTATAAATACGTCCGATACTCGCAAGGTCGCTACAGACTTGGTAGCCGATAATGCCCGCTTCTTCTGTTTCCAACATGGTATCGAGCTTGGCGGTCAGCGCCGCAACCTGCGCAGCAACTTCTTCTTCGTCCTGACCTGCGTATTCCACCATATTGATACCCAACATTTCTTTATTTGGAACATCGGTAAGTAAATCACTCACGGTGTGCCAGACGATATCTTGCTTCGCGAGATTAAGCACTTTAGAGTCAACGGTTTCGACAGAGAGCGCTTTCGCTTCGACCATGAATGGCGCGTTGCGCAGTGCTGAGTCAAAGCTACTGTATTTTACGTTAACCAACGTCCGCGCTTTCGGAATTGGCGTCAGGTTTAACTTCGCTTCAGTAATAAACGCTAGCGAACCTTCGGCCCCACACAGAATACGAGTGATATCGAAACTATCATCGTCTTCATTTAACGCATTTTTTAAATCGTAACCTGTTAAGAAACGGTTTAGGGCTGGGAACTTATCATTAATTTGTTGACGCTTTTCACGACATACCGATTCCGTAACGCGCAATGCAGTAGCGGCAAATTCACCGTCTTTCGGGTAACCATGAGAGAGATCCGATTCTAAAACAGAACCATCGGCAAAAACGGCTTGAAGCGATAAGACATGATCTGAGGTTTTGCCGTATTTTAATGAGCCTTGACCGGATGCATCCGTATTGACCATTCCGCCGATGGTTGCACGATTACTGGTCGATAAGTCGGGAGAAAAGAAATAACCGTAAGGACGAACAGCATCATTTAACTGATCTTTCACTACACCCGTTTGAACACGAACCCAACCCTCTTCTGCATTAACCTCAAGTACTTGGTTCATGTGGCGGGACAAATCAACCACAATTCCTTTTGTTAAAGACTGACCATTGGTACCAGTACCGCCGCCTCTTGGAGAAAAGGTAATTCTTTCGTACTTTTCTTTATTACTTAGTCTCCCTATCAGGGAAACATCATGAGTGGTTTTGGGATGGACAACCGCCTGAGGAAGTTGTTGGTAGACACTATTATCAGTGGCAACCGCTAATCGACTTGAATATTGGTTTTCTATATCACCAGTAAATCCGGCTTGTTCAAGCTCTTTCAGAAAACTAAGAACAAGAGGATCAACATCAGTTTGCGAGTGTAATCTTGGTAACATTTGCTTCCTGCCCCTACGGCGCTGATCCGATCAGCTTCGGGTTATCTATTGGTTTGCTCACTTCTATACAAGGTGACTATCACAAAGCAAGCCACCATAAAGAGTAAGTAGAGTAATATTTTTTGAATTTGGTCACTTTACAACATTTAAAAAGACGAGCAAATTAGAATCTCCATACAATAATTAAACTTATGCTTTATTTTTTAACGCTTAATGCCTTACATTGGGAGAAAATAGCGTTTCTAGATGAGCTTTCAGAATGAAAAAAAATAAAGTGGTTACAACCGAAGATATCCTTCTCAAACTTTGCCAGTCAGTTTCTGGCGTTCTTACTTCGGCCACCTCTTCTCAAGTCAATTATTCAGCAATGGTGCAAAAAATTAACAAAACTAGCCTCAAGCCAGATTTTGGCTGTTTTGTACTGTTTGATGGCGGGTTTACCGGTTTAGTCGTAATTAACTTTACTGCAAAAGCGGCTTTGGAGATTTATACCAACTACATGCGTGCTATGGGTATGCCAGAAGAAGAATTGGCTATTTCTCATACCTCTGATGAAGTTGGCGATATTCTCGGTGAATTGATGAATCAATTAGTGGGAGATTTCACCAATAAGATTCGCAAAGAACTCCAAACAAATATCACACAAAACCAACCTAAAATGCTCGCACTCAACAAGCAAGTCATTCTGCAGGTTGACACGAACCTTGACCGACCTCAAGCGCGTCGTGTGACGTTCTCTACGGAGAATAACAACATTTTCTACCTGGAGCTGGCGATGGATAAAACGGAGTTTATACAACTAGAAGAATTTGAAATCGCAGAGGACGAAAACCCTGACGACATTTTGGAAGCCACGCGTAAAAACATGGCAGAAAAGCAATCTAAACCTCAAAGTTCAACCGATAACACCGATGATTTACTCAGTCAGCTCGGTTTCTAAAACGTTTGGATGAACACTCAATTTTAACTAGCCTGTTCAAGATCACCTAAAAGCGCTCAGCCTCGCACATGCGAGGCTTGTTTTTATTTATGCCTCTGTATCCTTAATGACACCTTGTATTTCGTTTTTATATCAAAAAAGGTAATATGTCTGACTTCATGAATTTTCTGCTTTCGTTACTGGTTGTCGATGGATAAACAAAAAGCTCTGAAAAAAATTGCCAAGTGTTTAGAACTGGGCAACTCCGCCAACGTTAATGAGGCTGCCAACGCTATCAAGATGGCGCACCGCCTCATGCTCAAATATGGTTTGGATAAAGATGATATTGAGTTTATCAGAATGGGGAAAACACAATCTTCCCACCTGTTACCAACAAATATCAGTGCAACTATATTGCGTGTGATCCGTGGCATTAATACCAAATTCGGAGTTGAAGCCGTACTACTGAATCATAAAGGACTCAAACGTGTTGAGTTTATTGGTGAAGCTGACCGTGCGATTTTTGCTGCGTTTGCTTTCGATATTATTTATCGCGAAATGAACGAGAGTACCGGACAATTCCGGAACAGTTTTGCAGGCACTGGAACTTCCTCCCAAGAAGTGACACGCCGCGTAAACTCTTTTGTCTCAGGCTGGATAGAAGGCGCGATAGAGAAACTCCCTATCATCTCACCAGATGAAGAGTCAGCAAACAAAATCAACGATTATATTGATAAAGAATTCCAAAACATTGACCGAGAAACTTTTAAACAGCAGCTTAGAGAAGCGATGAAAAACCTAACTGAAGACTACGAAGTTGGTTTGAAGAAAGGTCGAAAAGTTTCGGTTAACCGTGGTGTTAGCGGCGAACAAGCAAGGAAAATGTTAGATAATCAATCTGAATAATCAGAATTTACTTTTAACTCGCTGCGCCTTAAAGAAATCGACATCGTTGGGGCATCTTGTTGATAGTGAAAATAAGTTTCTTACAAACTTCTTTTTATTAGCCTTGCTTTTACATAACACATATCAATAACAATTCATTTATAATTATTATCTAATCATGAGGCATGCTTTCGCCTCAGTTTTATACGGAGATTTCCCTTGAAAAAGATGTCTATTGCTCTGGCTCTAGTACTAGCTCTCGCTGGCTGCCAAGCCACTCAACGCCAAAACGCAACAACGGGTGAATACGAAACTAACTCAACCACACAAGGTGCGCTTATTGGTGCCATCACTGGTGCTGCTATCGGCCTAGCTACGGGCGATGACGCAAAAGAACGCCGCCAACATGCTCTCATTGGTGCTGCAGCCGGTGGGGCGACTGGCGCTAGCGTAGGTTATTATTTTGATCAACAAGAAGCAGAGCTACGTCGTGCTTTGCTGAACTCTGGTGTACAAGTTCAACGAGTTGGTGAAAAACAATTGTTACTGCGTATGGAAAACGGCATTGGCTTCTCTTCAAGCTCATACCAACTGAATGCCAGCATTCATAACACCCTTCGCGGAGTGGCTCGCATTCTGGTTGAGTACCCAGATACCAGCTTAGTGATTGATGGCTACACAGATAGTACTGGTAGCGAGTCTTACAACCAAACGTTGTCTGAGCGCCGCGCAGAAGCAGTTCGTCAATTTCTAGTCTCACAAAACGTTGCACCTGGGCGTGCAATTGCACGCGGCTATGGCGAACGTAACCCAATTTGCTCAAACCAAACTTCTGAAGGTCGTGCGTGCAACCGTCGTGTTGAAATCCAGATCTTGCCACTGAAGTAATTTGATAGCACCATAACGGTAATAATAACAATTATCGGAGCAGGCCTAACCATAACCGTTAGGCCTGACATATCAATGCCTTTCAGAATCACTGCCCTTATCTGCTTATTGAGCCTCTGTTTTTCTGGCTATATCTTCGCATCCCAAAGCCCTACAGACCCTGCTGAGCAATTCGAATACGCACAACAATTAGCAGCATCGACAAACTCAGTTCCCTCAGATATTCGTTATTGGTTAGAGCAATCCGCTAGCCAGAATTATATCCCTGCACAAAAACAACTCGCCCGAGACTTTTCTCAAGCCCAAAATGGCCCTATCGACGACACCCGAGCACTTTATTGGCTAGCATCCATCGCACTAAATGATCCCACTGATCGTGGTTTTCTCCTTGCCGAGTTTGTGCGGCATAATAAAGACAGGGTCACAACATCTCAATTAGTGGAAGCTTGGTATCAACTCGCTGCGGTTCAAAACCCCAAAGCCGAAGAAGCCTATAATCAATACTTGGAGCAGCGTTTCAATCAACTGCGGGCCAAGCAAGTGTCAGAAATAGAAGCGCTAGATAGACAGGCGGAATTCTTACCACAAGGAAAGCGCACGGTAACGACACGTTCTGACCAAAACTCATCAGTGTCACAATGGTTAATATGGTTTGGAGCGATAGTATTCATTGCAACCGTCAGCTTAGTTGGATTCAAAACACATCAACAACACAGAAAGACGCGCGAAACCCAAGAAGCAAACCTTATTCAACAACTTAATTCAAAGGTCAACGAGTTGGAGTTCACCAATAAACAACTTAAGCGACAACTAGAGAAAGTTTTCAAAGAGTTTAGGAAAATCCAGACTCATACCGACAATCATAAACTGGCGATTGCATGCGCTATGTTTGGCTACACACCTCAAACCATTCCTGGCATATCAGCAATTAAGCTACGTTACCGACAGCTCTCTAAGCTGTACCATCCTGACGCTAGAGGAAGTGAAGAAGAAATGAAACGATTAAATCAAGCCTTTAAGCTTATCTCACAAAATGTTACACAATCGTAAAAACCAGCATCAACCTAATGACAGCTTTATTCTTACCTCAGTAAAACAAAGGTCCGCAATCGATCTCCCTCTCAAATAAATTAACAGACATTTAACTTGAGTCTCTTTTTTATGCCATAATACTCGGCGAAAAATAACACCTAACAACGCTAAATAATCTAGGTGGGGAGAAAATCAATGTTCACTGAAGAAGGCACCTGTGATTGGTGTAAAAAACCGAGTCTTGTCATTCGTCACGATTATCTAGATGGTAAACACCATCATTCATGTAAAACTTGTTACGACATGGCAAAAATCGACGTATGCCTATTTAATCAAGGCGAATTGCAAATGCGCAAACGCATGCAACGTGCAAGTTAAGCAAGACTGAATCAACGGAACTGATTTTCAAAAGCGCCTTTTTTAAAGGCGCTTTTTGATCTTCTTTGCGAACTCTACTACTCCACCCATTATTCTTACCCCCACTAAAAAACACACTGTATACAACTTAGTAAGCACCTGTATAAAACACATTAAGATCCTAATCACTTCACATTTCTAATCTTTGTCATACATATTAAAAAAATAATTAAACCCAATAAATTCATAAACTTAAATAAAATTTAATTTATTTTTATAGATAAAACCGACAAATAATTTGAGAAAAACTGTTGATCAGCCATCAAAAACAAACTACTGTACAAGCATACAGCATGTATAAAGGAACAGTAAGATGCAGTTACATAGTCAATCTCATACATACTCTCGTCACAACGTATTGGCGCAAACAACTCAACCGATGGCGGTTTCGGATCAGTTTCTTTCTAAGCTGGCCGATCTATCACAACAGAAACAATGGATTATGTTTACTGCGGAGTGTCCTCGCCCTGACTTTGATCAACTTGCAGCCTCTAGCATTTGCTGTAGAAATATTATTCAAATTAAGCCTTCACAACATTTTTCTGAAGTCGAAATCGTTATTAAAGCCATTCAATCTGGTAATGCGAGCGCCGTTGTCGCATCAACCAAAATTGCACTGATGAATCAGTCAATGCTTCGCGATATTGCTCAGCGTTATCAATGCGAAGTCTTTTTCGTCGAAGGCAGAGTTAATAAGTACCATTAATAAGATCGACGTTATCCCCCCTCCATCGCCTCCTTCTCTAAGCTTTAAGGAGGCGTTTTTATCTTGCCAAACAAAGGCAAACGTTTGCTTTTTCTCTGGCGAGTAAAAATAGTTCTGGTATGATGCCCTCATTCGCTTTATTCAGTGCATACTTTCACTGAGTATCTTCTCTTTATGACGTTTGATTAAGATAATAGGAATGTCTCAATGAGCCTTGCTAATCAAGTACTTGCCGTCAATGATGACCTGCCAATTCGTACACAAAAACCCGTTCATAGCGGAAAAGTTCGCTCAGTTTATTGGTTAACTGAAAAAGACAGTGCCCGACTAATCAAAGAAAAAGGATACGATGTTGCTCCAGATGCGCCTCTAGCAATCATGGTAATCAGTGACCGCATATCTGCTTTCGATTGTATTTGGCATGCAGAAGGCGGTCTTAAAGGCGTCCCGGGCAAAGGGGCTGCTCTGAATGCGATTTCTAATCACTGGTTCAAACTATTTAAAGATAACGGACTAGCCGATAGCCACATTCTGGATATCCCTCACCCATTCGTCTGGATCGTACAAAAAGCCAAACCGGTCAAAATTGAAGCGATTTGTCGTCAATACATCACAGGCTCAATGTGGCGAGCTTACGCCAACGGTGCACGCGATTTCTGCGGCATTCAACTTCCAGAGGGTTTGGAAAAAGACAAAGCACTTCCAGAGCTGTTGATGACGCCATCCACCAAAGGGATTCTAAAAGGTATTCCTGATGTGCCAGAAGCGGATGACGTGAATATTACTCGTCAAAACATCGTCGACAACTTCGAAGCCTTTAACTTCTCAAGTGCAAAAGACATAGCGCAATACGAAAAGCTATTAAAAGAAGGCTTTAACGTTATCAGTAACGCACTAAAAGCAATTGACCAAATTTTCGTCGACACTAAATTCGAGTTCGGATATGTTCATGATGCGGCGGGCAATGAAAAGCTGATATACATGGATGAAGTGGGCACACCAGACTCTTCTCGTATTTGGGATGCGAAAGAGTATCAAGCTGGAAATATTGTTGAGAACTCGAAAGAAGGTTTCCGTCAGTTTCTCCTTAACCACTTCCCTGACCCAGATATTCTGCTGAATAAAGAGCGTATGCCGGAACGTGAAACGCTTGCTCGTGACAACGCTTTACCTATTGAGTCTTTGATGGATATTTCGAAGACCTACATCGGTATCGCTGAGAAAATTACGGGCAAACCCATACATTTAAGTGAAAACCCAAAAGCTGAAATTATTGAAATTCTGAGCAAAGAGTATGGGTTGATAGACTAACGACCTCTGATATTTGAACAGTAGTAGCCTAACCAGAACAGTCCGCATTCAAGCGGACTTTTTATTGGTCTCATTCTGGCACGTGTTTTCTCCTTAAGAACAGGACATCCGAACACAAAAAAACGCCCTTCATGTAGGGCGTTTTATTTGTTGCAAGAGTTTAATTTTTGTAAGTGCTAAGAAGACCGCGTTCAGAATTTAATATTAAGTACATCTTGCTCCGTCGCTTCTACTTTTGATTGACTTCGAGACTCTATGTACTCTATCTGTTTTATGTCTAACGCATATGGCATCACAATACGTAACTCATGTATTCCTTCATGTTTTGCTAACTGCATCAAGCGAACTAAATTAGACTCATCGCTCTGACGAGAAGACATCGATTTTAATGCGGCATCCCAAAGGCGATCTTCAGGTAGGCTTACCTCTGCGAGGTTGTGTTTCCACATCAAACCAAAAATGGGAGCGATAGTGGCAAACGCTTCTAAGAAGGTCCACTTCTTACTGCCAGTTGCCCCTAAAAAACTAGTGTAATCGAACTCAATACAAGCCTTACCTTGCTGAACCATTCTATGCCCCCCGACACTCGAAAATGAGATATATCAAATATCGTTCAACTATTTTGATATAGCAATGGGATATAAAACATTCGTCTTTTATTCCTTAATTTATATGCAAAAGGAAATATCAAAACCAGACTTGTAACAAGTAATGTACAGCTTTGCTATATAAGCATTCAATTGATTAATATTTCAGTCGGCAAACTAAAAAAAGCATCTAAGCGACATGAACAATATGAAATTCTTATAGATTCACCAACTTAATACCAAGACCAACTCGAGTCTGTGAATGATCATAGTCAATCAGTGTTTCACCGTAACCATGATAACCCTGAAGATATACGCCAAGAATATCATTGAAGTAAAAAGTATAACCCAGTTCTACTCCACCCTTATCGTCCGCAAAGTTATAGAATCCTCGAGTATTAAAAACGCCAGCGCCGGTATACACTTTTGCCCATAACTCGTACGGCGCGTAGTAGTTTTCCATATCATCATTTTCTGTCGAGATCACCCACCACGCGTGAGCACCATATTCAACGGGCCCAGAAAATCGTTCTGCGGCAATATATAATCGATCCCAACTGCGAGATAGCAAACTCGATTGGCCATTAGATTCGTGCTTATAACCAGTCTCCAAGTGATTGAACAAAAGCATGTTCGATTGATGTGCTAAGAAAACTTGTGGCTTGTAGTTGGTCTCTCTAAATGGAGAGGAAATATCAGAGTTTCCAAGTTGCCAAATCGATTTTTGAGTATAGGACCCGACCAACGCAGTAGCCGAGTTAAATCGATAAAATGGGATAGACGCAGATATTTGAAATTTGACTTCGAAGTCTTGTAAAGAAGAGTCCATTTCAGATACCACTTCCTCATAAGCACCTTGATTAATATTTGAGGTGTATGTGCCTAAGACGTAGTTATCTTCATAAGTAGAAATGTGAGTGATATTTTTCCCATACGCAAATACGGGGCACAACAATAATGGAATTACTTTATACTTCATCATGATCCTTTTGCCACTAAACCATCTGCGGCAATATCATTCCTTATCGTCTTCTTGTTCGACGATAAACAGCAAGAGAAAGCCTCCCCTAGCAATTCTTATTCCACTTTAAAAACATCTACTTTATATCGATAATACGACTGGCTTTTTTATATTGTACCTTCCAGCCAGCCCAACGTGGTAACTCCCAACGTTTTGGGTCTCCTTTGCGGTTACCACCTCGATAGACCACATGCACAAGCTTTCGGGATACAAAATATTTAACATCCAGCTTGAGTTCAGCAAGAAACAGCTCGAGCGGATACTGCTCAGCGAAGTCATCGTATTCCCATGCTGGAACACCATCAAACAACAAGTCATCTGGCTCAAATAAGGCCATATCATCGACACTTTCTATACCCAACGTTTCCAGTTGCTCGCTCAACCAGCTAGAAAAGGTCAGTGACGTAAGAGCTTGAGCACCTGAGGTTTGGTCATTAAGGCCCAGTGCGTTGTATAATTTCCAATGTTGAATTTGTTGTTGTCGTAGAGGTGCAAACCCCGGTAATAAGGTTTCCTTTTCAATCATTTCGATGATGGACTGAATGGCGATTTTGCCTTGTAATTCCTGGTATTCAGTACATATTGTTCTTCCTGCATAAACCAAGTGCATAGTTGCTCTAGGCCTTTCTTCGTCGTAGTTTGTTTCGCCTTGTTGCCATTCGCCAAGCTCTAGTTCGCGCAACAAACGCAGCGGTATCGGCACCATTACCGACGCAAGATTAAGCGTTTGCTTAACGCCTTTACCCGGCACGCTATGACTATCGAGCACTAACGCAGCTTCTTCTTTATCAGGGAAACGACTGCTGCGCCCTACCAACATTTCCAATGTGCCATTTCCTAACGCCTCTCTTCGGCGTGTTCGACGCACGAAAACAAGCTCGGAATGCAAAGCGGCAATGGCTTTAATGAACGCATCACGTTTGTATTGAGAGGCAACATCAAGATCGGGCAGTTCAAACACGTCTCGCATCTGTTTCGCCAAACCTTGCGATTCTTCTAATACGTTGGCATCAACAATAACCCCAGGGAATTGCTCTCCTCGAACCAGACGAATTATCAAAGAGGCATCGCAACCATACCGCTCCTCTTGAGCCAAGATCTCCGCAGATTCGCCACCTTGTAGCTGATAAAATTGCGCGGGAACAGACAATGCAGCGGCTAAATCTATCATTGCTTCTTTCTCTGATTTAGTTTGAATCCTAGAGACAAGATCGGCAAACAATGCATCAATCGGTAATGGATATACTTTTTGGCCGTGCTGTGTGACATTACCATCCTCATCAATGGCTTCCATAGAGAGTAAAGCGAGGTGTGAGGCATTGAGAGATTTTTCTGGGATTAGGTTAAGAAAAGCGAGCTCTGAAAGGCGGTACCCACAGCAAGCCGCTGCCAACATAGGTTCGACGAGCTCTTCTCTGTGCAATTCTGGAGGCGTCACTAATTCTAAAGGCGCATGTTCACCATATAGACGAATACAAGCCCCTTCGGTAACACGGCCTGCCCGACCCATTCGCTGCGCGGCACTGGCCTTAGAAACATGAGTGAGCGTTAGCGCGGTACGTCCATTACGCTGCATCGTTCGACGTTCCAATCCACTGTCAATCACGACTCGGATATTAGGAATCGTGAGCGAGGTTTCAGCGACGTTTGTTGCTAATACTACTTTCCTCTGTTTTTGTTTGGTTAAGGCCCGATGCCTCTCTTGATCACTGACTGAAGCATGGAGCTTCACTACCATTACATCGTCGAGACTCTGTAGCATCTGGGCACATTGAGTAATTTCTTTTCGGCCTGGTAAAAACACCAGAATATCGCCTTCTTCATCTACTAGTGCTTCTTTTACTGCTTTAACAATATCACTTTCACAGCCTTTCTTGTTCGGTAGGTAACGGCTGTCTAGAGAACGATGTGTCACCGTCACAGGAAAGCAACGCCCCTCAGAACGCAAACGCTTAGCATCAAGGTAATAAGCGAGCTTTTCTCCTTCTAACGTCGCGGAGGTGACAATCAAACGATGCTGATTTTCTTGCTTCAACATTGCCGTTAGTAGATCAATGTCCCAACGGCGCTCGTGAAACTCGTCCACTATCACAATATCGAAGCTTGCCAGCTTGTCTTCCGTAAACCATCGCAGTGCCACGCCCGGAGTGACAAATACGACCTCAGTATTGAGATCAAAGTAGGCATGAAGTTTAATCGCGTAACCCACTTTACAACCTATTGGCTCACCAGATTGCTCTGCAAGAAACTCAGCTAATGAGGTACAAGCGATTCGACGTGGTTCAATAACCAGCACGCGTCCGTATTTTGCCGCCCACATAGGCAAACGGGTGGATTTACCCGAGCCTGTTTCTGCTTCCACCACGAGGTGGCTGTGGTTCACATGTTGGTCAAACTCGGCTTGTAAGCTATCGATTGGTAGTTGGAACATAGAAATTGGATTTTATTTGGTGATGCAGAACATTATACCCAAGTAAAAAAATCCTGCTTTAGGTATCCCTAAACAACAAATATTGCCGATATTTTCGTCGGTATTTGAGTTTTTTTGCGACATTACCTTGATGTGCATCAACGTATGTTTACAACCAAATGGTGAACCCGTTAAAATTTAGTGCGCATCTTTCAACCCTACATAAGGCACCCAATGAACAACGATAAACGCCCACTATATATTCCATATGCGGGTCCAGCTCTTTTGGCTACCCCTCTTTTGAACAAAGGCAGTGCATTCTCTGCTGAAGAACGTAGTTCATTCAACTTAGAAGGTCTACTTCCAGAGTCCACCGAAACTATCCAAGAGCAGGTAGAGCGTGCCTACCAGCAATACAAGAGTTTCGAAAGCGATATGGATAAGCACATTTACCTGCGCAACATCCAAGATACCAACGAAACGCTTTACTACCGCCTCGTTCAAAATCACATTTCCGAGATGATGCCTATCATCTATACGCCAACCGTTGGCGCAGCATGTGAAAACTTCTCGAATATTTATCGGCGTGGTCGTGGTCTTTTTATCTCATACCCGAACCGTGACCGTATTGATGATCTGTTGAATAACGCAGCCAACCACAACGTTAAAGTTATCGTTGTGACGGATGGTGAGCGAATTCTTGGTTTGGGTGACCAAGGTATCGGTGGTATGGGCATTCCTATCGGTAAGCTCTCGCTTTACACCGCTTGTGGTGGTATCAGCCCTGCTTACACGCTGCCAATCGTCCTTGATGTGGGTACCAATAACCCACAACGTTTGGCTGATCCGATGTACATGGGGTGGCGTCATCCTCGTATTACTGGCGCTGAATACGATGCATTTGTGGAAGAGTTTATCCGAGCAGTGCAACGCCGTTGGCCTGACGCACTGATCCAATTTGAAGATTTCGCCCAGAAAAACGCAATGCCTTTACTAGAACGTTACAAAGATCGCGTGTGCTGCTTTAATGATGATATTCAAGGCACTGCCGCTGTGACGGTAGGATCTCTTTTAGCAGCATGTAAAGCGGCAGGTACTCAGCTGTCTAAACAACGTATTACGTTCCTCGGTGCAGGCTCTGCTGGCTGTGGTATCGCAGAAGCGATCATTGCTCAGATGGTATCAGAAGGTATTTCTGATGCTGAGGCTCGCTCGCAAGTTTACATGGTCGACCGTTGGGGTCTGTTGCAAGAAGGCATGCCTAACCTTCTTGATTTCCAACAACGTTTAGTGCAAAAGCACAGCAATACAAAAGAGTGGGAAAATGAAGGAAATGGCTTCTCACTATTAGACGTTATGCGTAACGCCAAACCAACGGTACTGATTGGTGTGTCTGGTGCTCCAGGTCTCTTTAGCCAAGAAGTGATCGAAGAGATGCACAAGCACTGTAAGCGTCCGATTGTCTTCCCACTATCGAACCCAACAAGCCGTGTAGAAGCAACACCAAACGACATCATTCGTTGGACAAACGGTGAAGCATTGGTAGCAACAGGCAGTCCATTCGAACCCGTGGTACATGAAGGCCGTTCTTACCCTATTGCGCAATGTAACAATAGCTACATTTTCCCTGGTATTGGCCTTGGTGTACTAGCAGTAAACGCTAAACGTGTGACTGATGAAATGCTAATGGAATCTAGCCGAGCGCTAGCAACTTGCTCTCCTTTAGCCATTAACGGCCACGGTGCTTTACTTCCACCTTTGGAAGAAATCCACTCTGTATCGAAAAAAATCGCGTTTGCCGTGGGTAAAAAAGCCATTGAGCAGGGGGTCGCTCTAGAAATCACGGATGAAGCATTGAACGTTGCGATTGAACAGTCATTCTGGCAACCGGTATACCGCCGCTATAAACGCACCGCGTTCTAAGATTTAGACATTTAGTTTAATAATTAGCCCCTATACTCTAGGGGCTTTTATTTTTTATCATCCTAACCAAATTTTGGCATAAATTGACTTCTCTCTTTTCGTTTCTATCAGATATGATGAGGGCTACATTTTTAGTTAAGGATATAAAACGTTTTGTTGTTTTCTCGCATAAGATCAAAGTGGAAGCTGAAATTTTCTTGGCCTCGGCTCGCTTTGATTTTGTCGCTCTCTGTACTTAGTCTGCTTGTTTCTGTTATTGCCATCGACCGATGGGTGGTCTTACAAGCCCAAGAGAGCATTTTCACAGATTACGACCAGATACCTCAACACGAGGTCGCTGTGGTTCTTGGTACCAGTAAATATATCGGTAAGATCCTTAACACGTATTATACTCATCGCATCAATGCAGCGATTGAGCTTTACAATCAAGGTAAGGTAAAGCAGTTTTTATTGAGTGGCGATAACGCTCATCGCTCTTACAACGAGCCTTGGACAATGAAACGTGATTTGCTCAAAGCAGAAGTGCCAGAAGGTGTGATTCACCTTGATTATGCTGGCTTTCGCACGCTGGACTCGATTGTCAGAGCAAAAAAAATTTTTGCTTCTGACCGTTTTCTGATTGTGACTCAACGTTTCCACTGTGAACGTGCACTGTTTATTGCTGGTGCTTATAACATTGACGCCCAGTGTCTTGCCGTAGCAGGTCCAGCAACAGGTAAACAAAAAACATCGATGCGCATTCGTGAACTTCTCGCACGCGTAAAGGCTTTCTTAGATCTTTACATCATTAACACGCAGCCAAAGTTTCTTGGACCTCAAGAGCCCATTATTGCAGTAAAAGAAATAACAAAAGAGCCAAACGAACCTTTGCAAGTTCCTGTCGAATAAAGGCCCAAACCTTTCGCATAATTAATAACATTTCTATAAAACAAATGGGTGGTATCCTACCCATTTCCAATTCTTAATATCACATTTTCTTATTTGCTCTACAATTCAGACAAAACTCCGACACACATTCCAAGTAACATTTAATCAATAAATAACTACAAGTCAGTTACTTTGCCATAAAAAAACCGACAAAAGGCAATGCAAAAGGAGCACAACCCATGACCGCACTCGCTGTAACATTGAAGAACTGGTTCTTCACTCGCAACAGCATGATTTTGAACGCAAATATAATACTGTTCATTATTTTGTTTAATACCCTACCCTTTGAGCCTCAAGTCGTAACCGGCCTAAGCATCTTAGTTTTTGTTGCTATTCTTTGGTTAACTGAAGCGATTCACGTCAGCATTACTGCGCTTCTCATACCATTACTCGCGGTATTCTTAGGCGTGTTTAACACGCAAGCAGCGCTGAACAACTTTTCAAACTCCATCATCTTTTTGTTCTTAGGTGGTTTTGCACTCGCAGCGGCTTTACATAAACAAAAACTAGACCAAGCGATTGCCGATAAAGTATTGACATTAGCGCAAGGGAAAATGTCGGTTGCCGTCTTCATGTTATTTGGAGTCAGTGCTGGTCTATCAATGTGGATTTCTAACACCGCGACTACCGCAATGATGCTGCCCCTCGTACTGGGTGTGATGACGAAACTGGATGCAAAGAAAAATCACAGTACGTTTTTATTCGTGCTACTTGGCGTCGCTTATAGTGCTTCAATTGGTGGTATTGCAACGCTTGTTGGTAGCCCACCAAACGCAATTGCGGCAGCTGAAGTCGGCTTAAACTTTACAGAATGGATGAAATTAGGCGTACCAATTTCATTGGTGCTAATGCCAATCGCAATCCTCATCCTCTACACTATGACGAAACCAGATCTAAGCCACACCTTCGAGCTTGAGCATAAACCTGTCGAGTGGACTAACGGAAAAATGATTACGTTGGCGATTTTTCTACTCACTGTAACGTTATGGATTTTTAGTAAACCAATCAACGCCATGCTGGGTGGCTTCGCCAAATTCGATACGCTTGTGGCGATTGGTGCAATTTTATTACTGGGTGCGTCTCGTGCCGTTGAGTGGAAAGATATTGAGAAAACGACCGATTGGGGCGTATTAATCCTATTCGGTGGTGGTATCTGTTTGAGTAACGTGCTGAAAGTAACAGGAACAAGCGTATTCTTAGCGCACAGCTTGTCAGGTTTTCTAGAACAAGCAGGTATCCTTCTGACTATTCTGGCCGTGGTTGCGTTCGTTGTGTTTTTGACCGAGTTTGCAAGTAATACCGCCAGCGCCGCTTTATTAGTGCCTGTATTTGCAACCATTGCCGAAGCGCTTGGTATGTCTCCGGTCATCCTATCGGCATTGATTGCCGTCGCCGCATCTTGCGCGTTCATGTTGCCAGTGGCCACACCTCCAAACGCAATTGTGTTTGGTACAGGGCACATCAAACAAAAAGAAATGATGAGAATAGGATTAGTCTTAAACATTGCCTGTATCGGTGCCTTAACCCTATTTGCTTGGATGTTCTGGTAAAAATCGTTAACTCGATGAGTACTACACTGTTGTTCACGGTAATCGAATTGACTACCTAAACGTTCATAAAGTGATGTTCAGCAGTTTCCTCTTGGTGGCCAGTCGGCCACCTTCTTATTCATGTAAAACTGCCTAAAATTGCTAGATTCAGATTTTCTCATCTTCGGAATATATGCCTCTATACGACATAAAAACAACAACGCCCTTTCAACCTAGCTAACCAAACGCCTAACGGCGACAGTCAGATACAAAAAAGCCGTCGTATTTTCTTTCACAAGCTCAATACAACGGCCCTTTTCAACAGAAACACTGAATATTTAAACTATTAGCGCATTATTTACGCTTACTTGGGGTAGTTAAGTAATCCGTAGTTCACTTCAACACGATTTCGACCATTACGTTTGGCTAGATACAATACTTCGTCAGCCCTTGCCATGGTTTCTGTTACGCGTTCATTCTGCATTTGCGCGACACCAATACTGCACGTTAATACTTCACCATGAACCCACAAGTGATTTGCTACATTTTTACGAATCATCTCAGCCCTTTTCACTGCTTGTTCGATATTAGTATCAGGGCAAAAAACCACGAACTCTTCTCCACCCCAACGAACAAGTCGGTCATCAGGGTAGATGGAACCCGCGACTACCATGACAAACTCTCTTAGAATATCATCTCCCATTTGATGTCCGAACTCATCGTTCAGCTTCTTAAATTTATCCAAATCTAAGTAAAGGATACTCAGTGTGTTATAACTCCAACGTACTTGCCTCGTTTGTTGTTCGAGCCAATGCTGCACGGCATGACGGTTCATCGCCCCTGTGAGTGCATCTCGATGAGCTAACTCTGCAAACTCGAAATTTTGGGCTCTGAGCGTTCCATTCACTTTCTCTAAGTGTCGATGGCGTTTTTCCGCTTTTTCATAAGCAGCTCTATTATTACGCAGTTCATGTAAAGAATAAGCCCCCCCCAGCGCCATCCAAGAAAGCAATAGCGCATATAACAACGTTTCTTTCTTAAGGTAAGCACCTTCAAACTCGATCTTATCAATAATGATTTTGTGCTCACCAAGAGCCGCCTCAGATCCAGTAGCTATATCAATACGAGTAACATTAGAGAATTCGGGGGCGGAGTGTTCAATGCCCACTTTATTGTCCGCCAACCACCAGGTCATCACCTGTAGATTTTTGATTGGAATTTCGATGACGTCATTTGAACCTGAGGAAGAAAACTGCATGCCATTGTATTTTATCGTGTACTCCTCATCAGGCTTCGAGTACTCAGGGTTATAATTTCTCAGATATAAACGAAGTTCATGACCCGGATTGACACCAATTCCGGCCTCCTCATATCGGATTTTTAGACGAATCGTATGGTAACTTGAAAGATTAATGCCCTGCGTTGGCGTTGCAGTATCGGTATACACAGAAATCCCACAGTAAGGCCAAGCGTAGGAGCTTTGTTTTAAGTCACAGTTGAGTATTAAACGTTGCTGATCATAAGTAATTTCTGCTTCACTCATCCCCCCTTCGCTCGAATCCTTGGTTGCATAAATTTCAAACTGGTCTGGTGTAATAACGAGCTGGCGCGTATCCCCAAGAACACTGTAAAGCGCAACCAAACTAATAGTACAAATCGAAAGGGCATAGATTAATTTGTGTATCCACTTCATGGACAAGTGACCTGCTAAGCCTATATACGGAACAATGTACTTAATAATATTTCTAACTTCAAATAAACCATTTATCAATAAACATGGCTTACTTTTTATTTGTGAAGCATTTCACAGCCGATCCGACTTTGTTTCGCGCATGCATATCACCACACCTCTCTCATTTTTTGAGTTGAAACATTTTGTTTTAATACCGCTGTCAACCCTGCATCTCAGTGTCAGTTCGGTATATACTGTGCAAAAACACAATAATGAGTAATGTCATGTCATTAAATACAACAGGTACGCTCAACAAAATGCGTGCGTCTTTGGATGGTGATGTAAGCTACCGTCTTCCCGTTGGTGATGAAGAGATCGATCTGTCACCATTTCTTGGTAAAACACTGACACTTACCCATACTGGCAATATTTTTTGTTGTTCATGTGGTAAGAAAACAAAGAAAAGTTATTCCCAAGGGCACTGCTTTTTATGTATGAAGAAGCTAGCGAGCTGCGACATGTGCATCATGAAGCCAGAGACCTGCCATTATGACCAAGGTACCTGTCGCGAACCGCAATGGGGCGAAGAAAACTGCATGGTGGATCACTTTGTCTACCTATCCAATACATCAAGCTTGAAAGTCGGTATCACCCGTCACACACAGATCCCAACTCGTTGGATTGATCAAGGCGCAACTCAAGGTCTGCCAATATTCAAAGTAAAAACTCGCTATATCTCAGGTTTAATTGAAGTCGAATTAGCAAAACATATCGCAGACAAAACAAACTGGCGCACATTGCTTAAAGGCGATGGTGAACCAATGGCTCTGCAAGATCGGTTTGCTGAACTATTGCCTTTGGTCGAAGATAAGATTGCTGAGATAAAACAGCAATTCGGTGCCGATGCAATAGAAACATTGAATGAGAGCACTACCGACCTTAGCTATCCGGTGCAACAGCATCCAACCAAGATCACTTCTCATAACTTCGATAAAAACCATGTTGTTACTGGTACTTTGCAAGGCATCAAAGGCCAATACTTGATTTTTGACACTGGCGTGATCAACGTACGAAAGTTCACTTCCTATGAAGTGGAAGTCAGCGCCTAATCGCTGATATAACTGATTGGTTCAAATAAAAACGAAAAAGCTCGAGTTTTACTCGAGCTTTTTTTTCTATCAGACAAAAATGGTCAGTTATGCATCAAGGATATTTTCCAGTACATCGAACAACATATCGACTTCTTCTATTGTGTTGTAATGCATGCAACCAATTCGTACCACACCACCCGACTCTTCTAGACTAAGTTGACGAACTAAGCCCAGCGCATAAAAATGACCGTTCCAAACACAGATGTTGTGTTCGCCTAGCGTTTTCGCGATAAACTCCGGTGAATAAAGGTCGAATGTTAGCGCAAACGTTGGTGTGCGGAGTTGGCTATCTTCCTTCGCAATACCAAATAGATTGACGCCATCTAGTGCACCTAAACGCTGTAAGAAGCGCGTACTCAAGCGTTGCTCATGTTGTTCATACAATTGGTAGCTTTGCTCCAATCGTTGACGAAGAGGTAAACCGGCTTCACCAAATTGAGCCAGATACTCAACCGCCGTAACCACACCAGCCAGACCTTCAAAACTTTGCGTCCCCGTTTCAAATCGGCCTGGGCCAATATTGGTTGCAGGCTCCACTTTATATGGACGAATACTGTGCAGCCACTGGTCGGCAATGTAAGCAATACCAACGTGCGGGCCGAAAAACTTGTAAGCAGAGCACGCTAAAAAGTCACAACCCAACGCTTGAACATCAACCAAGTGATGCGGCGCGTAATGAACGGCATCCACATAAACTTGTGCCCCAACGTTGTGCGCCATGCTGACTACTCGCTGCACATCCACGATAGAACCCGTCGTATTCGATGCATAGGTCACCGCGACAAGGCGTGTTTTATCAGAAAGAAGACTGCTTAAATGCTCCAAGTCCAACGTACAATCATCTTCGTTGATACGAACCTGATGAACGATAACGCCTTTATCTTCTGCCGCTTGCTGCCAGCTAGACACATTCGAATAGTGGTCCAAAGCAGAAACAATAACCTCATCTCCCTCTTGCCAATCTCGGCTAATCGCACGACTAAGCTGAAAGGTTAACGATGTCATGTTCGCGCCGAAGACAATATTGCCAGATGACGGCGCATTGAGCAGAGCTTGCGCTGACTCGCGTGCATTTTGCATCACCTCAACCGTCTTTTGGCTAGAAAAATAATGCCCGCCTAAGTTGGCGTTGAAACGACCTAAATACCCTACCATGCTATCTAGAACCGATTGAGGTACTTGTGATCCTCCTGGACCATCAAAAAACGTCACAGGTTTGTCGTTATGGTATTGAGCGAGTGCCGGAAACTGCTCTCTGATCAGATTAAGATTGAAGTTCATTACGCTTATCCGTAGCCGTGAGTACAAACACATCCATATGACCCGCCTCATCATCAATGACAGAACGGATTGGGCACGCGTTGTGCCACAGTTTACTGTCGGCCAATATTGCGACCTCACCTGTCTCTAACACCTTACGGAAAAATGGGGCTTGGTTATGACTGCTGTACAGCATGATGTCGCCACCAATGATGTTATGGCGTCCTACGCCGACCATTGCAATGTGATCAAAACCGTCTTGGTGCACACCTTCAGGTGCCACTTGGGTTTCTTCTTCTAGCGCAGTGATGCGGATTTGGTGAATTTCTATTTCCTGACCATTAGGCAGATGATTCGCATTGACAAACAATTCGCACATTTCTCGGAAACCATCGCTGGTGAGAATATCCTTCTCAATCGGCTCAAATTGTCTTACAACGTTACCTTGAAACCGGTTGATGTCAGACGATTGAACAAAGTTGTTTTTGTTTAAATCAATGACTTTACCGTTATCAAAACCAACCACAGAATAACGTCTTAGTCGATACTGACCATCTGCATGCTCGGTATGAGGCAGTTCTTCAAACGATGGGGAAAGTTGCTCAATGGCTGCCATGCTGAGCTGTGTTAAATGCAGAGTATTCTCACGTGAATGTAACATCATTGGCTCCTTTAATGAGGCACATTAATTAACATTTAGTTTACACACTAGGTTACGCAAATATCCTGCAATTGCCAGCTTTTAACGTTGATAGCTTCAACAGAACAACAAAAACAACATAACAGACCAAGCACTAGTTAAAACACAGAGCCATGTTTCAGTTTTGCGCTTTGGCGATATTTGAAACTAGACTTCTCTACTACGAATAGAATTTTATGCTAGAAGTCAACGTTCTTTATCAATCTTTAGTGGGTTCTAATCTATAACCAATTATTCGTTCACAATCGTTGTTTATACTTTTAAAGCACTAAGAATTTCCATACAATCGAAAAATATGTTCAGCCCTTTTTTGGAGCCATAATGAGCGACGTAAAACATTGTAAACTATTAATTCTTGGTTCTGGTCCAGCAGGATACACAGCAGCCGTCTACGCTGCTCGTGCTAACCTAAACCCTGTGCTTGTGACGGGAATGCAACAAGGTGGTCAACTAACCACCACCACTGAAGTTGAAAACTGGCCAGGCGACGCTGAAGGCCTGACAGGCCCTGCCCTCATGGATCGCATGAAAGAACACGCCGAGCGTTTCGAAACTGAGATCGTGTTTGATCACATCAACGAAGTGGAACTATCACAACGCCCATTCCGTTTAAAAGGTGACTCAGGCGAGTACACATGTGACGCATTGATTATTTCTACAGGCGCATCTGCAAAATACCTAGGTCTTGAATCTGAAGAAGCGTTTAAAGGACGTGGTGTATCTGCATGTGCAACCTGTGACGGTTTCTTCTACCGTAACCAGAAAGTGGCCGTTGTGGGCGGTGGTAACACTGCTGTTGAAGAAGCGCTATACCTATCTAACATTGCATCTGAAGTCCACTTGATCCACCGCCGCGACTCATTCCGCGCAGAAAAGATCTTAGTGGATCGTCTTATGGATAAGGTGGAAAATGGCAATATCATTCTTCATACCGATCGTACATTAGATGAAGTACTTGGCGACGACATGGGCGTAACTGGCGTTCGTATTAAAGACGTCAACACAGGTACGACTGAAGATCTTGAAGTGATGGGGGCGTTTATTGCGATCGGCCACCAGCCAAACACGCAAATCTTTGCAGGCCAACTCGACATGAAAGATGATTACATCATCGTTAAGTCAGGCCTAGAAGGCAACGCAACGCAAACCAGTATCGAAGGTGTATTCGCCGCGGGCGATGTTATGGACCATAACTACCGTCAAGCGATCACATCAGCAGGTACGGGTTGTATGGCTGCATTAGACGCTGAGCGTTTCTTAGACTCACTTGGTGACAAATAACTTTTCACATTTGTGTCATGTCCTTAAAACCCAGCGGTATTCCCGCTGGGTTTTCTTTTGTATACTACCGCCTCATTAAAACAATTATCATTAAGCCTTCACGATGGATAAGAAAAAGCAAAGCAGCTTGAATAAGTGGCTTAAGCAACAAAGTAAGTTAGCCAAGCGCTGGCTCATTATTGCGATAGGCCTAGGCGTACTTTCAAGCGTGTTTTTATTGGCTCAAGCAGCCCTGCTCGCCTCCATTCTTCACCAGTTAATCATCGATCAAGTCGACAAAAGTGAACTCCTTTGGCACTTTGTTGGGCTAGGTGGAACGGTTATCGGCCGTGCCGCTTGTACATGGGGCCGAGAGCTTGCCGGTTATCGCTGTGGTGAACAGATTCGAGTTTATATTCGCCAGCTCATTTTAGATAAAGTCCATAAACTTGGCCCTGCTTACATCAAAGGCAAACCTGCGGGTAGCTGGGCAACACTCATCTTGGAACAAGTGGAAGATATGCAGGATTTCTTCTCCCGCTACTTGCCTCAGATGTCATTGTCCGTGTTAGTGCCTTTCATTATTTTGGTTGTCGTATTTCCAGTCAACTGGGCCGCAGGCCTGATCTTCCTTATTACTGCCCCACTCGTGCCTATATTTATGGCACTGGTTGGGATGAAAGCCGCAGAAGCAAACCGTAAAAACTTTAAAGCAATGCAACGCTTGTCCGGTCACTTTTACGACCGCTTACAAGCGATGACGACGATTCGCCTGTTTGACAGAACACAATCTGAAACGGAGACTCTTAAAGGTGCTTCGGAAGTCTTTCGTACTCGCACCATGGACGTACTAAAAATCGCCTTCCTGTCTTCTGCCGTTTTGGAATTTTTCACGTCTATTTCTATCGCCATTACCGCCGTCTACTTTGGCTTTAGTTATATCGGAGAGCTGGATTTCGGCTACTACGGCACAGGTGTTACGCTGTTTGCTGGTTTGTTCATTCTGATTCTTGCGCCTGAGTTTTATCAGCCATTACGTGATTTGGGCACGTTCTATCATGCTAAACAGCAAGCGGTTGGCGCAGCAGAAAGCATCGTCGAGTTTCTGGATTTGGAAGTCGATCAAGTCAAAGATGGCACCCAAGCGTTAAATAAGAGCAGCCCTATCCATATTGAAGCGGACGAGTTAACCATTTTTAGTCCGGAAGGTAAGCAGCTCGCAGGTCCCCTATCCTTCTCTCTTGAAGCCAACAAAAGCACCGCGTTGGTTGGACCAAGTGGCGCAGGTAAAACCAGCTTGGTAAATACCATCCTCGGTTTCATGCCTTATCAAGGCAGTTTAAAGATCAACGGTTGTGAGTTATCTCAACTGGATCTTGCAACATGGCGTGAAGCCGTAAGCTGGATCGGGCAAAATCCGATGCTACTGCATGGCAGTATCCGTGAGAACATCACGTTAGGTAAGCACGACATTCAAGACGCAGATGTACATTCTGTATTGAAAGATTCTCATGCTGCTGAGTTTGTCGAAATGCATGGTCTGGATTATCCAATCTCTGACCGCTCTGGTGGTTTATCGGTCGGCCAAGCCCAGCGCCTAGCACTGGCCCGAGCGATGCTACAAGACGGCCGCTTTTGGCTATTAGATGAACCGACTGCAAGTTTGGATGCTCGCAGTGAAAAGTTGGTGATGGAAGGCATCAACAAATACACCCAAGCGACAACTAATCTGATGATTACTCACCAACTCACACCTTTACAAAATGTCTCACAAATTCTTGTTATGCAAGGTGGTCAGATCGTACAGCGTGGTGACTACGCAACTCTATCAACTGAGCGTGGTTTATTTAAAGCCATGTTAGACGCAAACCTCACTCAACGTGAAACAGACAAGGGGAACTTAGATGCGTGATTTACTCCCTTATCTAAAGCTCTATAAAAAACACTGGTTTGGTCTTTCTTTGGGCATGTTACTGGCCTTCCTGACCCTAGCCGCCTCGATCGGCCTATTAACATTGTCCGGCTGGTTTATTTCTGCGGCGGCCGTAGCTGGTTTAACGGTGGCTCGTGAAACATTCAACTACATGCTGCCAGGTGCCGGGGTACGCGGCGCTGCAATGGCACGTACTGCGGGTCGGTGGGGAGAGCGTGTTGTCAGCCATAATGCGACGTTTAAGTTACTGACTGACTTACGCCTCTTTTTCTTCAAAAAGCTCGCACCGCTTATTCCTGGCCGCGTTTCAACAATGCGTGATGCCGACCTGTTAAACCGTTTAGTGGCTGACGTAGACGCCATGGATCACGTGTACCTTCGACTTATCAGCCCTGTGGTGATTGGTGTGTTTGGTATTTTGAGTCTAACGGCTGTCTTGGCTTTCTTTGATTGGCAGTTGGCATTGCTATTAGGCTCTATTCTTACTGTCATGTTGTTTGTATGGCCAGTGCTGTTCTATAAACTAGGTAAAAGCAATGGTGAGAACCTCACCCATCATAAAGCGCAATTGCGAGTGGCGACTCTGGACTGGCTTCAAGGCTACAGCGAACTGAGTATCTTTGGAGCTGAAGAGCGTTATCGCAATCTCATTTTAGAAAAGCAAAAACAGCTCCTTTCTAACCAGTTTGTTAACGCTAACCTTACAGGTATGGCGTCTGGCTTGCTGATGCTCGTCAATGGCTTAACATTAATTGTAATGCTTTGGTTTGCCGCCGATGGCGTGGGAGGACGAGCTCCAGATCCATGGATTGCGTTGTTTGCGTTTGCAACCATGGCAAGCTTTGAGATCCTGATGCCGATCGCGGGAGCATTCCAATACCTCGGTCAAACATTAACTTCTGCTCGTCGTTTAAATGAAGTTATTCTGACTGAACCTGACGTTGTTTTCCCTGAACAATCGAAACGTGAAAACACAACGTTGGATATTGAATTCGACAATATTGACTTCACTTACCCTGACGGCCAACAAAAAGTGTTGAAAGAGTTGTCACTCTCGTTGCCTTTGGGCACTAAAACGGCCATTGTCGGCCAAACGGGGTCTGGTAAATCAACGCTGATTCAACTCCTATGTCGATACTGGGATGTTAACCAAGGTGAAGTTCGGCTTGGCGGCGCTAAACTCCAAAATTGGAGCGAATCTGACCTACGGGCTGCAATGACGGTGGTCAGCCAACGGGTTGATGTCTTAAACGGGACATTACGCGACAACTTACTGATGGCAGCTCCTGAAGCAACCGACGTGCAACTAACTAAGGTTTTGACAGACGTTGAACTTGGTAGCCTGCTTGAAGCACCAGCCTTGGATGCTTGGCTCGGTGACGGCGGCCGTCAATTATCTGGCGGTGAGAAGCGCCGTATCGGCATCGCTCGTGCGCTGTTGCGTGATGCCCCTATCCTACTCTTGGATGAACCAACTGAGGGCCTTGATAAGCAAACAGAACAAAAAGTGATGGCGCTGTTCAATAAGCACTTTGCCAATAAGACCGTGATATTCATTACTCACCGACTCATTGGATTGGAAAGTATGGATAATATTTGTTTAATGGAGCAAGGTGAGATCATCGAGCAAGGCCACCACCAAACTCTGGTGGCGCAGCAAGGTCGTTACCACCAGCTATTGCAATCTCTATAACCCAGAGGTTCAGATACGCAAAGGGCTCATCGTTCGATGGGCCCTTTTTGTGTATTTCGTAATAACGTTAAAATGCTTGGTTGAACAAGTACGGCTGACTTAACGGCCAGACTTCGCTAAATAAGCCGCCATTTCAGCGTCTGGCACCATGCCTCCGCCAGTCGCCCAAACTAAGTGTATCGCATTCTTCAATGTATCTTCCGTGATCGCCATGCGAGCTTGATACTCTCGGTCATTCGATACATGCACCGCACCAATCATGCCTGCTAATGCTGAAGGCTCTAAGCGGATCTCTTCTAACTCGCTCAATTCTCCCAAATGACAATACATACGCTCATCGGTGATGGTGTAATAACCATCAATTAACCTTTCCATCGCTCGCCCGACAAAGCCAGAAGCACGCCCTACTGCCAATCCATCAGCAGCGGTCATGTTATCGATGTCCAAATCTTGCACCGCAATCTCGTCATGCAAGCCGGTATGCACGCCCAGCAGCATGCACGGAGAGTGCGTTGGCTCGGCAAATATACAATGAACATGGTCGCCAAAAGCCATCTTAAGCCCAAATGCGACGCCGCCTGGTCCTCCGCCTACTCCACAAGGTAAGTAGACAAACAACGGGTGATTTTCATCAATCACAACGCCGAGAGCATCAAACTGCTGCTTCAGACGCTCACCTGCAACAGAATAACCCAGAAACAGCGTCTGCGAGTTTTCATCATCAATAAAAAAACAGTTAGGATCTTGCTCAGCTTCTTTACGGCCTTGCTCAACGGCAACACCATAGTCTTGTTGGTACTCCACCACGTTGACGCCATGCGATCGGAGCTTATTTTTCTTCCACTCCCGCGCATCAGCAGACATGTGAACCGAGACTGAAAAACCAATCCTTGCACTCATGATGCCAATCGACATGCCTAGATTCCCTGTCGAACCGACGGCAATATTGTATTGTCGGAAAAACTGACGAAACTCCTCACCAAGCAGTTTGCTGTAATCATCGCTTTCGCAGAGCAATCCAGCGTCAAATGCCAGTTTTTCTGCATGGGCTAACACTTCGTAAATGCCACCACGAGCTTTAATTGAACCAGAAATTGGCAAGTGGCTATCTTTCTTGAGCATCAAGCGCCCCAGAATTCGTGTGCCGTACTGCTTTTCCAAATGGGCTTTCATAGCTTCAATATCAACCATCGGTGATTCAATAATGCCATTCGATCTAGCCGTTTCAGGAAAAGCTTTCTCTAAATAAGGAGCGAAACGCGTGAGTCGCTCACTCGCAGCTCGAATGTCTTTCTCACCTAAGCCCACGTAAGGCAGCGCCTCAACCAAGGATGTGATATTAGGATTAAACCAGCAAACTTCTTTCAGTTCGATAAGTTGTTCTAGGAGTGGGAATTGCTTTGTCAGCGTTTCCATATTCTGCTTGATCACTTTACCTTCCCGATCTTACGCTAATTTGGATAAACAAAAGCGCCGCAAGTGCGACGCTTTAATAAATAACAGTGAATTTGATTTTACGCGTAGTTTTTCTCAAACTCTTGCATAAAATCCACTAACGCTTGGACGCCTTCTAGCGGCATTGCGTTGTAAATGGAAGCCCGCATACCACCGACGGCTCGGTGACCTTTTAACGATTTCAGTCCTTTGGCATCGGCTAGTTCAAGGAAGGTTGCATCCAGTTCTGGCTTCGCCAGTTGGAATGGCACGTTCATCAAAGAACGGTTCGCCGGATGAATACCATTACGGTAGAAGTCAGACTGATCGATGTAATCATAAAGCCGTTTTGCTTTTTCTCGGTTTACCTTCTCAATACTTTTAACGCCACCTTGTGCTTTTAGCCATTTGAACACTAGGCCAGATAAGTACCATGCGAAAGTCGGTGGCGTATTGAACATCGACTCTTTCTCTGCAAGCACGGTATAATCTAAAATGCTTGGTAAAACTTGCTTCGCCATCCCTAATAAATCCTCACGAACAATCGCGATTGCGATGCCGGAAGGACCAATATTTTTCTGCGCACCTGCGTAAATCACACCGTATTTCGATACGTCGATCTCGCGAGAAAGAATCGTCGAAGACATGTCAGCAACGATTGGTTTGTCAGTGATGGGTAGATCATTGATTTCGATACCATCGATGGTTTCATTTGGACAAAAATGCACGTACGCCGCATCAGGCGCAATCTTCCATTCACTGGAAGAAAGAACGGCCACTTTACCGTCGATTTTTGTTTTAGCATCAAATACGTCTGGTTTGCAGTATTTCTTCGCTTCAGCTACCGCACTTTCAGCCCAATAACCGCCGTCGATGTATGTTGCTGTCTCAGCATCACCAAGTAGATTTAGAGGAACAGCAGCAAACTGAGCGCGAGCACCACCTTGGCAGAACAGCACTTTATAGTTAGCTGGAATATTGAGAAGATCACGCAAATCTTGCTCCGCTTCCTCAGCTACTTTAAGAAACTCTTTACTTCGGTGACTGATTTCCATGACCGAAGTTCCTAGACCTTGCCAGTCAATTAGTTCCCTTTGTGCTTGCTGCATAACTGCTTTAGGCAGACCTGCTGGCCCTGCACTGAAGTTAAATACGTTGTCCGTATTTTGTTCCATGATGCTCATTGCTCCTGCTATGTAAATATTAAGAAATTAATATCATGTTTTTACATAGATAAAAACAAGAAAAGAGGTCTTACGACCTCTTTTTAAATGCTAAACGCCAAATAGGATAGAATCCGTAGCAATGCTTAAGCTATTGTTGTGACATCAGGGCAGGCATTAGCAATGCCACCAAAGGAAATTCATGTCCATTTTCGAACTTTAACTTTCCTTCACTGATCTTGGCTTTTAGTTCATAGCCGCCCTCTATTTTTTCAATCAGCTCCATAATAAGTAACTCATCAATGCCTTCTTGAATAAACGGATATTGATCGACCAGTTCATCTGAGAAGTAAGTATTTAGCTCGCCCGTTGTTACTGTCATCAGTTTCATAGGATCTTGAGTAATGTTATCGGTTCCTTGAGGGATTGATAATTTCCATTCGTTGCGGAACGTCCCCTCACCAAACGCGAGCGAAAGCTCATTCACGGATAAATTAAACCCTTTGCTGAATAAGGTATCAACGTGCGGTAGTAGGCTCGCAATATCTTGCTCATCTAGGATTGGAGAGCCTTGGTAGATCGACATGATTTGATCGAAGGACTGGCTATCAACATCGGCAATAGAGAAGTCTAATTGAAACTTATCAATATCCGTACCATCGGTTAAACGTATTTTCTTGGCGTTGAGGTTCAATTGGCTATTCAACTTGTCGCCAGATTCATTCATCATCGTGTTACCACGATAACTCGCATTCTCTATCAAAAAAACAGGTGTCAAGTTTGCGTCCACCACATCCAGCTTCTCTAAAGAAAAGGTTTGTTCACCTAACCAGTAACCCTTGGCCTGTTTACCCTTACCTTGTCCTGTCAATGTATTTAGGTGCAGCTCTTCACCGTTTTCAAAAGCCATTTGAACAGAAGGAACCGACACTTGGTAATTGATATCACCAAGTACGGTCACATCACCGGTCACTTTTGCAGGGCTGGTTGAAACAGAAACACCTTGAGCTTCATTACGATAATGCCAGCTATCTAAGTTAAGCGTGAATGCAGTATTACCGTTAAGCTGAGTTTGACTGTGCATCGTCAACGGCAAAAAGTCGTTATCCACTAACGTTGAGTCAGCGGTTAGACTGGTTACGCCATGGCTGACATCACTGGTCACATCAAACGTCGTCGGCATACCATCACGTTCTAACTGTAGTTTGAGTTCTGGATCAACAACTGAATACCGGGTAAGAACAACAGAAGACAGATATCCTCGTTGATACTCAACCACTTCTCCTTTGACCATTTCATCATTTATATCGGCGATACGATCTTCGATGATGGACTGACCCATTTGACCGACAGCAAGCGGCCAACACAGCGCTAACGCGATTGCACCACCAATGGCGCCGATTTTTTTAAGATTTTGCATAACGTCACTTATTAGGTATTTTCAGTCAGTCTACCCCAAACTTTCAATGTATAAAACATTGAAACAAATCAGACTATTGATGCTTATTCTAGTCCATTAATCAGGAATCATACCCAGCTCCCACTCATCGTGTGCTTTTATTGTTAAAGTTTGCGTGGCAAAGTTTTAACCGGAGCTAAATATCTGTGAACCGTTATGCTGTGTTGTGCCTCGACAACAATCCAATCAGTGCTGAACAGTTTCGGCTGGAGCTGTCTGCTTTCTCAAGTATGTTTGATATTCTTTCTGTCGAATCAATAGAAGAAGCGCAGAGCGCATTAGAGTATTTAGAACAACGAGAACAGACTGTCGCTTTAGTTATAGCCAGTCACCACACCCATTTTAACGGGGTTGATTTTCTTATCGGTTTAGACCGAACGCCTCACACCGAACAAGCAAGAAAAATTCTCATTAGTTGTTCCTCCGATATCGATGCCATTCTGACAGCCGTCAATGAAGGGCGACTTGATCATTGCCTTACGAAACCTTTGCCAGATAAAGTCCTGTTCAATACTGCGAAAAAAGAACTGACTCAGTTTATTTTGCGCAATGGCAGAGAAGACCTGCTCAGTTATAGTCAAGTGTTGGATCATCATAAACTGCTACGTGCTCACATCGATAACCAGATGAGCAGCTACCACGCTGGTTTTTTACACGACTATCATTCGATGTCTGATAGCGAACTTGCAGAACAAGTGATCTCTGCTTTACAGCAGTTTTTCACAGACAATGACGAAACAAGGGCTTGTCGCACTTACTCTCCGGAACACTTCTTAACCATAGAGGGTAAACCCAATAGCTTTTTGTGGTTTATTACCAGTGGTGAAGTTGCTCTCTATAAAAGAGATGAACAAGGTATGCAACGAGAAGTCGTACGCCACAACAAAGGAAACATCGTCGGCGGCATGTCGTTTGTGACTGGTGAGTGTTCTTTCTCAACAGCCCTGACACTAACAAGAACGGAGGTCATCAAACTCGACCGCAATGTGTTTCAAAAAGTAATGCAGAGTGACTCAAATCTATTACCTCTCTTTACCAACTTGCTGCTACGCCACTTCAATCGCCGCTTACAACGAAGCATCAATACCAAGCTCCAACTTCAAAAAACGCTAGAATCGTTAGAGTCCGCCCACCAACAATTAATTGAGCGGGAGAAGATGGCGATGTTAGGTCAGTTGGTCGCAGGAGTTGCTCATGAACTCAATAATCCTATCTCAGCCATATTAAGAGGGGTTGATAACCTTACCCATACACTTGAACAATTACTGAGCGAAACGCCTTCCCCTTCTGTTCAAATGAAAGGCTTGGAATTACTGACCAGCGCTCAAACCGCGAAACCTGCATCTACCGCGGAGCTAAGATCTCGAGTTAAGGCACTTTGTCATACTCTGCCTGACAGAGCCTTAGCTAAAAAAGTGGTGACTCTAGGGTTAGAATCCGACAACGAATTAGTCTGCCAGCTGGCTAAAAAACAAACCACGCCTTCTCACACGCTTGCATCACTTGAGCAATATCACAAAGTCGGTGCTTCTCTTCGCTCGATTAATGTTTGCGCGGCACGTATTGCTGATATGGTCAAAAGTCTTAAAGGTTATGCTCGTTCAGACGATGAGCGTCGCCACTATGCCGATATTCATGAAGGGATTGAAGATACGTTAGTGATCTTCGAAAACAAATTGAAACTGCATAAAGTTTCAACCAATTATGCAAATTTACCACCTATACTTTGCCAACCCATCGCGCTCCAACAGGTATGGACGAATTTAGTTTCCAATGCCATTGACGCTTTTCCGGACAAAGGGATCTTGAAAATACAAACAAGCTTAGTTGAAAAAGCAAACAAGAATTATGCGGTTATCTCATTTGAGGACAATGGGTGTGGTATCCCGGAATCGCAAAGAGATGCGATTTTTGAACTCAACTTTACGACAAAACGAGAAGGTAACTTTGGCTTGGGTATCGGACTTTCTATCTGCCAACAAATCGTCACGGCTCATAAAGGATGGATTGACGTCGAGTCGGTACTCAACACATTTACACGTATGACAGTCTGGCTACCCGTCATCGAAGAAGGAGATTAAATATGACGAAATACCTAATTTTATGTGTTGATGACGAAAGGGAAGTCTTGGATAGTGTTCTTCAAGACCTCGCGCCATTCGAAGAGCACTTTATTGTCGAGGGAGCGGAATCTGTGACTGAAGCAAGGCAAGTTATCGAAGACATGGCGGAAGAAGAGGTTCAGCTTGCGCTTATTTTGTGTGACCACATAATGCCGGAACAAACTGGGATAAGCTTCTTAATTGAACTCAGTCAAAATGGTGACACAAAAGCAGCACGAAAACTGTTACTAACCGGGCAAGCTGGATTGGAAGATACTGTTGAAGCGGTAAATCATGATAGCTTAGACTATTACATCGCGAAGCCTTGGAACGGTGAAGCGTTGAGAAAAGCAATTATATCTCAGCTTACTGCCTTCATAATAGACAATGACGATAACTTACTATCATGGACTCAATCTCTTGATTCAGAAGCGATACTTAACGCCATGGCTGAGCGAAGAGCAAGTTTTGGTGAGTGATACTCCCCACCAACAGATAGTCTTCTCATCAAGGTTCACGGTATAAACTAGTTATCAAGTTAGTTAAGTATATATGGCATATTTTTTGCTTAGCCAAAGCAACAATTAAGTTAATTGACAAAACATCGACACATTTTTGTTGGTCGTCGACCTTCCTTTTTATTATGATGTCGGACAAATCAGATTATGGTTCAAGTATTTGCTTGAATCCGTGGAAATAATGAATAAGGTTTATCGTTAGTTATGCGTAAAACACTATTAGCCGCTGCCGTACTCGTGGCATCAAGCCCTGCCCTAGCGGCAAACGACCCCAATTCGCCTGCAACTATGAGCAACTTTAGCTACGACTATTTCGAAGCACGTATTGGTGCAAGTCCTGTAACATTTGGCGCTGGATTCAGCAAATCAATTCACCCAAATGCCCACGTGATTGCTCGCATCGACTCTGAATTTGAAAGTGATTTTGACTCAGCTGCAGGTTTTGGCTTTCATTCTCCACTGAACAATTGGGCAGATCTCACTGGCGAAATGCTGATGCGCGTTGTACAACCCTCAAGCCACAGCAGCGCAGATGTAGGTATGGAACTGAACTTAGGCGTTCGTCAATGGCTAGGTCCTCAATTAGAGGTCGGCGGCAAAGCTGGCTACGTTTCTATTGATAACGATGATGACTGGACAGGTGCTGCGTACGCACGTTTCCACTCCACAGAGCTTTTCTCTTTGGGCGCAGAAGCACGTATCAACGATTTCTACGGCGATCAAGTGATGTTCACTACGCGCTTTAAGTTTTAAACAAGTACTTATAAAAAAAACCGAGGTTCTAACCTCGGTTTTTTTTATTGTAATGATTAACTCAATGAAGTGGTTAAAAACATCAACATCCTTTTCCGCTTTCAACGCTTGCTTTTACGACCCGCTGACCTCATAAAAACGAGTCCATCATAATGCGCCTAGCCTGCTCATTCACAGAGCGCAAGCAACTGTTTTTTACGTGGTTCTTGAATGAGCTTCCAGTGCACACCGTCAGTGGCACCAGCAAACTTCCAAAGCAACTTCACGTCAACATTGTTACCGTAAGCCACTTTCACTTTGTTGAAGACTTTAACAGGTCCAAGTTCCAAAAATGTTTCTACGTCATCAACGCCTGCTTTCTTGACCATACGCTCAAGTGTGAGCTGCATATTTGGCAGATCTCTTAACCGTTTACTGGCAGAGGACTTTTGATATTTTCGCTCCTTGATTGAGTAGTCAATTGATTTTTGTACCAATTCATCCAGCCCTGCATATCCGGACTCAAATAAATATGTTACATCGTAATAATTTACGGTTGCCGTCGTCTGTTTTTTAACGTGTTTGTATTTTTCACAGTTCAGTTGAGTAAACGTTTCGTCCAGTCCATTACCACCACGCAAGTAACAACAAGCATTGCTGACAAGCGCAAACATAGCATCATCGGTAAATAACCCGATACCACCAAACATAGAGCGTTTTTGATACTCATTAAAATTGCGTACATATTTAAAAAAAGCTTGGTCTGTCATGTCCATTGACCTCTTTAATCTGAATAAATTACCCCGATTAGCGATGTCACCAGATAAACAGCAGCTCATAGCGAATTGTAAATGTCGATTTGTTGGCGATATTTTTGTGAGTTGTGTTCACCAACCTTGTTTAATCATACTTAACGCTGAAAAATAAGTTAGGACATGAGTCACATATAAAAAAGCATAAACCGATCATACGTGATTAGTTTCACAATTATGTTGAATAGATGATAATTTTTTGACGTACTGTCTGCCGAAAACCATGCATCATTATGATCGCTATGGCATTTACGCGTACAAGCTGCGCATTTTATTGATAAAGAATACAGTGTAAGGGTACACTGTTCGAAAGATCTCAAGTACAGCGTTATAATGGAACATTTATCATTTTTTTGGCTGCCTGATAATAAAGATAAGCTTATAAAAGCATTAGAATCCGAGTTTGCTATATTAGTTGAGCAGTCCATTGCTACGGGTAAAATCGCTCTTCCCCCTATCCCTGATGTCGTGCTCAAAATTCAACAACTATGTTTAAAAGAGAATACGACGGTTTCAGACGTTGCCAACTGTTTGTTAGAAGATCCCGGCTTAGCGGCAGTTGTTCTGCGAGTCGCAAACTCTGTGGTTTTCAATCGCAGAAATATTACCTGCAACGACTTAACCACCGCGGTGTCTCGTCTTGGTATTCTTCGCGTGCGTGATATTGTTACCGCCCAAGCGATTGAACAACTCAAGCACTCTGTGAACTTAACTCAAGAATGCAACGCAATCTTAGTCAAAAGCGCGGCGGTATCACGAGAACTCGGTGCTGTAATGGTATTGCTGGTGCAAGCGTTCCGCAAACATGAACTTAAGACTTACAGTCATTTAGAACAAGAGAAAGCATTGCTCGTTGGGCTATTGGCCGATATTGGTCTGTTTTGTCTAATTAATGAGTATCACCTGTACTTAGATAGAGGCAACTACTTGGCTCCTGAGATTGCATTACAAATTTTCCAAACTCGTTGCGCTACGACGAGTAAATTGGTACTTGAACGTTGGGGGTTTGATAACGACTTTAGAGAAGTTTCTTCTAACGAAAAGTATGATCAAACACGCCCAGAAGTCAGCTATCTAGACATAGCAAGAATTGCCAATCACTTATTGATGTTCCGTAATCATGACGATCATATTGATGAACACGAAGTTGAGTTCAATTTAACTGGTGCTGAAGTCTTGTATGAATTTAGTAATATGAGTGATACTGATTTCAATAATCAAATTAGTACTGTGCTCAGTGCTAGTGGCTTATAACTCATATTCATCAAACGTCACTTACGGAAACGGTTCGCTCAAGGCTGAGCAGCGTTTTATCTGTAGTTAAGTGCCTCACTCTACCAATCAGATCGATAACCAGTCAGTTCCTTATTGGTTGGAGCTATCTAAAAAGGAATCATTGCGTTTTATGTTCTCAGGGATGCTATTCATTTTTTCCCCACTTGTAGTTGGGTATCTAATTCCTATTTCTCGCGCTTCACTATTGGAAAAGATTAATCAGTCCACGTCCTACCTTATTTACGTCATTTTGTCGTTAATGGGGCTGAGTCTGGCTGCGCTCGACAACTTAAGTAGCAACTTACAGAGTATTTTACTTTATGCTTTCACCTTCTTTTTATGCTTGAGTGTTTGTAATCTTTTGGCGTTGCCTATTATTGATAAAGTTATTCCTCTTCAAACTAACCAGAACCAAAAGAAACTGCCTTTATCATCCATGGCAATGGAGTCTGTAAAGCTGATTGTCGTCGTTAGTGCTGGCTTAGTGGCGGGGTTACTTTTACCTATTGATTTAAGCTGGGTGGATACCGCAAGTGAGTGGATACTGTTTCTGTTGCTCTTTTTTATTGGAATTCAACTACGCAACAGCGGCCTTACCCTGCGCCAGATATTACTAAACAAACAAGGAATGGCCATTGCCGCTATCGTCATAATGACGTGTATGCTCGGTGGCTTGATTGCCTCTATAATATTAGATCTCCCTCTTTACCAAGCGTTAGCGATGGCTTCGGGGTTTGGTTGGTATTCGTTAGCTGGTATTTTGATGGGCGACGCGTTTGGCCCAGTGTTTGGCGGCGCCTCTTTCTTAATCGAGTTAATGCGAGAGCTTGTGGCGCTCGTTGCTATCCCTCTGTTTATCCGCAGCCATCCGTGTACCTCAATAGGTTATGCTGGCGCAACCGCCATGGACTTCACTCTGCCAGTGATTCAGACTACTGGTGGCGTACGCTGTGTGCCGGTCGCAATAGTTAGTGGTTTTATTTTGAGTTTACTGGTGCCAGTTATGATGCTTTTCTTTGTATCACTTGCTAGCTAGATCTCAGGTTTTCACCTTAACATCCATTACAATACCGCAAAAATTCAAATACCCAGTTAATTTTAAAGTGGTCAATATATTAGTAAACTCTACATCCTGTTTTGTCATTGAGCCCAATGAATTATTACGACTAAACAGAGTCGAATATCACTTGATGCACTTTACGTTAATGAAGGAATAACAAACCAGAAGGAAGAAGAATGAAACGCTTTGTCGTTGCAGCGCTCCTCGCTACCAGCTCAACTTTTACCTTTGCCGCAGATCAACAGTGTCTCGCGAGCAAATACGATAGCTATGTCGATGCTTCATTACAATGGTATCAAGATCTTGTTGACTTAACCGTCACTCAATACCCAGAGCTAGACGAAGTTAGCCAATGGTTCCTAGATGGCCGTAAACACCACTTTGAACTCAATCGCGAAGCCGTTCACTATTTTCTAAAGAACGATCCTAGCCGTGTCGCGACAGAAAAGCCTATCGAAGCTTGGTTAAATCTGGAGCAACATGATGTTAAGCAACTGGCAAGCCGCAATGATGAGCTGGGTGAAGTAGCAAAACAAACTTTCAATGACCGTCAGTCAACGAATCACCCAAAAAACTACGAACTTCGTTCTGCTTTTGCTGATTTGCTTAGTCATCCACAGCAAATTGATTCTGCACTCAGCAAATATAATCAGTCCATTGAAAATATTGAAAAGCAAATGTGCAACTGATACCAATAAAAGCACCTATTTTGCAATCGTGTGGGAAAGTACTTGAACGCAAAACGAAGCTTTTCGATAAGTAGTGATTCTAAATCAGAATTAGAGCGCAGTTGCCGAGTGCTTTAACACACTAGAAGAAACCATTATTTACTGCAATTGGTATAACCTTCACTTTGATTTTTTCATTTCAGTAACATGGGGTTTCAACAATTAAAACGGGACTTTGCGCCCGTTTTAGTTTAGATTGTGCCGCTCGCATTACCACAATAACTACAAAGATTCTTTGCTATGGTTAAGGAACAAAAAACCGCTGACGTTAGCTTTGAGAGCTTGTTAAAGATCTTCACTGTGCCAGAAGGTCCAGAGTCAACGTTAACCAAAATTGACGAGAGCCTCTCGCGAAACCTAAATCAGTTTCTTCGTGAACACATCGTGGCAGAAGAAAAGCCTTTACGTGAAATAGAAAAAGATTTTTCTTCTGCTCAGATTCCTGAGCAACCTGAATTTGTATCAGACCATACTGAGCATTTGCTAGACACTTTGGTATCACACTCGGTTCATACCTCCGCACCAAGCTTTATTGGTCATATGACGTCGGCACTGCCTTACTTCTTGATGCCGCTGTCTAAGATCATGATCGCCTTAAACCAAAACTTGGTTAAGATTGAGACGTCTAAAGCTTTTACACCACTTGAGCGCCAAGTGCTAGGCATGCTACATCGCTTGATTTATGGCCAAAAAGATACGTTTTATCGCGAATGGATGCACAGTGCGAACCACTCTCTCGGTGCTTTTTGCTCTGGTGGAACAATTGCCAATATTACGGCACTTTGGGTCGCACGTAACAAAGCGTTAAAAGCCGATGGCGAGTTTAAAGGCGTAGAAAAAGAAGGCCTGTTTAAAGCCATGAAACACTATGGCTATGACGGTTTAGCCGTTCTAGTTTCTGAGCGCGGTCACTACTCGCTCAAGAAAGCAGTTGATGTTCTTGGTTTAGGCCAAGACGACTTAGTCGCGGTAAAAACAGACGCCAACAACCGTATTATTGTTGATGATCTTAAACAAAAGATCGTCGAACTAAAAAAGCATAACATCAAACCCATCGCTGTGATTGGCGTTGCAGGCACAACAGAAACGGGCAACGTCGACCCTCTGCAACAGATTGCTGAAATATGCCAAGAACATCACTGTCATTTCCACGTTGATGCCGCTTGGGGTGGTGCTACATTAATGTCTAATCACCACCGCCATCTTCTTAACGGTGTTGAAATGGCAGACTCGGTGACAATTGATGCACACAAGCAGCTCTATATTCCTATGGGTGCTGGGATGGTGCTGTTTAAAGAGCCAGACGCAATGAAGTCCATCGAACACCACGCTCAATACATTTTGCGCAAGGGTTCAAAAGACTTAGGTAGCCACACGCTAGAAGGCTCGCGATCCGGCATGGCAATGTTAGTTTATGCCGCGATGCACATCATCAGTCGACCAGGCTACGAATTACTGATAGACCAGAGCATTGAAAAGGCGCATTACTTCGCTCAGTTAATCAAGCAACAAGATGATTTTGAACTGGTATCTGAGCCTGAACTGTGTCTACTCACCTATCGTTACTTGCCAGCCAACATCCGTGAGGCTTTACTAAAAGCGCAAGGTACACAAAAAGAAAAACTGAACGAGCTCATTAACCAGTTAACGCAGTTTATTCAGAAACGCCAACGTGAGACGGGTAAATCATTTGTGTCGCGCACAAGACTAAACCCAGTGCAATGGCAACGCATGAACACGATCGTTTTCCGCGTCGTACTTGCCAATCCATTAACCACCAAAGACATATTAAGTGTCATCCTTGAGGAGCAGCGCGAAATCGCTCAACAAGCACCAAATTTGATAGCTAAAATCCAAGAAATAGCCATCGATATTTTGTCATCGTCACGATGACAAACATGAGTTACATCAATTTGAAATTTTTTTTCTTTTTGATGTAACTCAGACATCATTATCGTGCGACTAACCCAACAAGTCTTAGATTCCACATCCAATTCTGTAGTTTTTACAACATTTTGTTTGAGGCCTGTCAAATTATCACTAAATAGTACCCGTTATTGGTTTAGACTGATTGAAGATCAGGTTTATACTGATTCTATGGCGCTGGTTGTTTTCGTTAACGCCCTCTCTACTCTGGAATCTACGTGTTTCCTACCGTTAACAGAACCAGCGAGTTGTTCTCTATACCCTCGTGAACACTATGAATACATTAGAAAAAATTCAAAAAAACTTGGAGAATTTCAGTAAGTCAGAGCGCAAAGTTGCGGAAGTAATTATGACGTCTCCACAAACTGCAATTCATTCAAGCATTGCAACGTTAGCTAAAATGGCTGACGTAAGTGAGCCCACTGTAAATCGCTTCTGTCGTCGTCTGGATACCAAAGGCTTTCCAGATTTTAAGCTTCACTTGGCACAGAGCTTAGCCAACGGTACACCTTACGTTAATCGTAACGTGGAAGAAGATGATGGCCCAGATGCATACACCCATAAGATCTTCGAATCAACAATGGCTTGTCTTGATGTCGCGAAGAATAGCTTGGATCCAATGCAAGTTAATCGTGCTGTTGACTTGTTAACGCAAGCGAAGCGCATTTCTTTCTTCGGTCTCGGCGCTTCTTCTTCGGTTGCTAGAGATGCACAAAACAAGTTTATTCGTTTTAATATTCCAATTACTTGTTTTGAAGATATTGTCATGCAGCGTATGAGTTGTATTAACTGTAGTGAGAATGACGTCGTGGTTCTCATTTCTCATACTGGTCGCACAAAGAGCCAAGTTGAGATTGCGCACCTTGCGCGTGAAAACGGTGCTACCGTCATTGCGATTACGGCAAAAGACTCACCTCTAGAGAAGGCAAGCTCATTGGCGATTACGCTTGATGTCCCTGAAGATACCGACGTTTATATGCCGATGGCGAGTCGTGTGGTTCAAATGACGGTGATTGATGTATTGGCGACTGGCTTCACACTTCGCCGTGGCACTGGGTTTCGTGAAAACCTTAAGCGCGTCAAAGATGCATTAAAAGACAGTCGTTATGACAAATTGAGTCAATACTAAACACCCACGTTTATATTGACCATTGAGTAAAGGGGAGCTTTGGACTCCCCCTTTTTTCCATAAGCCTTAAATAACTGTTAATCATTCACACTCGATAAATCCGACCTTGACTCCAATACCTCGACTGAACTTACGTGCTGAGTGCTTTCTGCTGAACAATCTCCACTGCCATTACACACTTGTCGCAATATATATATCAAACGGTCTTGGTTAAGAGGTAAAGGGTTACCTTTAATTGCAACTGATTTGAGGGCATCGCTGGCAACCTGTTCAAATGACGTTTGACACACACCAAACTTTCCGAGTAAGGGCAGTTCTAACTTGTCTAGAACCATCGTGACCCAAAGCACACCATCATGTTCATTCGCATTCGCACGGTCTGTTACCAGTTGAGCAAGTTTACGGTAACGATTAATCACATCATTTCTACCCGCCAGCTTTGCTGCGTTGATATTTTCTTGCATAACATGTGGAGCAAGGCGTGCAGTTATGACGCTGTGAGGAGCATCTAACTTACCTCCCAAGGCAGAAGCTAATCCGTGTGCCGCCCCCAACTTGGCATTGGTGATAGCCATACCGCCAAGCAAGGCAGCGAACGACAGATCCGATCTTGCTTTGTGGTTATCTTGTTTACAACCTGCAATTACAGAATGACTTAAGCGTCGTAAACCTTCTTCACATACCATATCGGTTAAGGGATTTGGTTCGCCACAAACATACGCTTCCATCAAATGCGTGAACGCATCCATCGCACCACGTCCGGAGGTATATTGATCAGTGCCGTAGGTTAATGTTGGGTCAATAATAGCAACATCTGCCAGCATATCTGGGCTTCGGAGACTCACCTTCACTTTATCTTGACCAGATTTTAATACCGCGTTTCTAGTCACTTCCGAACCTGTACTTGCCGTGGTAGGAATAGCCATAAAGTATAGTGGTTTCGCTTTTAGTGGCACATTTCTACCCACGACTTCAACATAATCATAAACGTTACCTTGATTAGGGATAATCGCTGCTAACGCTTTCCCCATATCGATGACGCTGCCTCCCCCAATCGCGATCACCATGTCAGGTTGAAATTTTCTTCCGAGCACAGCGGTCTCTTCCACCATTGTGATGTAAGGCTCACCACTAATAGCGACGTGCTGATAGCGCATACTTTGAGCTTTAAGGTAATTGATGATGGGCATGGCTCTTTGGGTATCTTTCCCTGTAACCAGTAAAACACTGTAGCCAAACTGATTGATAACGGACAATGATGACTGTAGCGCACCTTCACCGAAAATAATCCTTGTTGCCGTCATAAACTGAAACATACATTTCCTCCCCAAACGATATACCCAAATAACCTCGAGGCGTGTGCTTTAACCAGAATGAGTTGGAAATTGCGGGGACGCTACGCAGGTCCTTTAAACTCGGCTCAGTGACAGCGCTCTTCATCCTACATTTGAAGTGATTTGGGTATAGCGATTATTAGATTGCTACGGATTGCAGTAAAAAAAATTGACCGAATCTACTTTGCAGTTATTAACCCTATAAAAGATATGCTTTTATGCGGTGCCTCACATTGTTTTGTGACTCTAAATCACAATGCACGTTTAGTTTTTATTCGATAGATTTTACCGATAGAACCAAGAGGCAATTGCCACTTTATTTCCGTACTTGGATCGGGCATAGTTACTGCAACAAAAGAGAGCGCACTCAAACGCTGTGTTTTTTATACGCTTTCAAAAAGAATAGATTTAGGAGAAATAAGATTATGTTCGTTGTTATCTTTGGTCGCCCTGCATGTCCTTTCTGTGTTCGTGCGAAAGAGCACGCAGAAACGCTAAAAGCAAAACGTGACGATTTTAACTACCGTTACGTTGATATTCATGCTGAAGGCATCTCTAAAGCAGATCTCGAGAAAACCGTTGGCAAGCCAGTTGAAACTGTTCCTCAAATCTTTATTGATCAAGAGCATATCGGTGGCTGCGATGAGTTTGAAGCTTACGCGAAAGAACACTTAGGTCTATTCGACGAGTAATAAACACTAGTCTTTGATAGAAAGCCGCTTTATGCGGCTTTTTTATTATTTATCAGAACGTTACTTCCCTACGTTAACTAATGGTAAAACCTAAAAAAATTCACTTATCTTTTTGCTATATTTAGTTACAATTCGTAGTTCTTAATCTTTTTGGCACACACTTTACCGAGCCACACAGTGAACATAGACGTCGTATACCTTCTTGAGCAAAACCCAATCCTTCTAATCTTCGTCGTATTAGCCATTGGCCTTGCCATCGGCAAAATCCGTTTTGGAAAGTTGCAACTAGGCAACTCCATTGGGGTTCTAATTACCTCGCTCGTTATGGGGCACCTTGGCTTTTCCTTTAACGCAGAAGCGCTGACCATTGGCTTTATGCTGTTTATATACTGCGTTGGCATTGAAGCTGGCCCTAACTTTTTTGGCATCTTTTTTAGAGATGGTAAGCACTATTTTATCTTAAGTATGACCGTACTGGTTTCAGCGGTGAGTTTAACTTATGGTCTTAGCCACTACTTTGGCCTGGATTTTGGGTTATCTGCAGGTATGATGGCCGGAGCCTTAACAGCAACCCCGGTACTTGTTGGTGCACAAGATGCACTTAACTCAGGCCTTGCCACTATACCGCGCAACATGGATTTTTCGTTGGTATTAGAAAATCTATCCGTTGGTTACGCAATGGCTTATCTGGTGGGATTGATCAGCATGATCATGTTCGCCAAGTTGCTCCCAAAGCTACAAAAACAGAACCTTTCTGATTCTGCGCAACAAATTGCACAAGAACGTGGCCTCGGTAACTCTAGCCAGAGAAAAGTATACTTACCTATTATTCGTGCTTATCGCGTTGGCCCAGAGCTCATTGATTGGACCGATGGCAAAAATTTACGTGAGTTGGGTATTTACCGTCAAACGGGATGTTACATAGAACGAATCCGCCGAAATGGCATCCTCGCCCACCCTGATGGTGACGCCATTTTGCAAGAAGGCGACGAGATTGCGCTTGTAGGTTTCCCTGATAGTCATGCCCGTTTGGATCCAAGTTTCCGTTACGGCAAAGAAGTGTTTGACCGAAACTTGCTTGATCTGCGCATTGTCGAAGAGGAAATCGTGGTAAAAAGCGACGCTATCGCAGGTAAGCGTCTATCCGATTTAAACTTATCGGAATTTGGCTGTTTCTTAAACCGCGTTGTGCGTGCCCAAATTGAAATGCCAATGGACTTAGATATCGTTCTCGCTAAAGGTGATGTCCTTCAGGTGAGCGGTGAGAAAAGCCGTGTGCATGGGCTTGCGGAAAAAATCGGTTTCATCTCAATTCATAGCCAAATGGCAGACTTACTCGCTTTCTGTAGTTTCTTTATTTTAGGCATTTTGTTTGGTCTCATTACTATGACGTTTGGGCAAGTGTCATTTAGTCTCGGCAATGCCGTTGGTCTTTTGTTATCTGGCATTACACTCGGCTTCTTACGAGCCAACCACCCGACCTTCGGTTATGTTCCGCAAGGGGCACTGAATATGGTCAAAGACCTAGGTTTGATGTTCTTTATGGTGGGAATTGGTTTAAGCGCTGGTGGTAAGATGTTTGAACACTTGGCTCAAGTTGGCCTACAGGTCATTGGCTTAGCCTTTATTGTCAGTGTTGTGCCAGTAGTACTCGCGTATTTAGTCGGCGCACACGTACTTAAAATGAACCGCGCATTACTTTTCGGTGCCATCATTGGTGCCCGTACCTGCGCCCCGGCAATGGATGTTGTCAACGATTATGCGAAATCGACAATTCCTGCGCTTGGTTATGCAGGGACATACGCTATTGCGAATATCTTGATGACCCTCGCGGGTACTATTCTGATTATTTTGAGCTAAGCTCAAGCACATCGAAGACAAAAAAGGCGCTCAACAGAGCGCCTTTTTGATATTGTTTATCTATCGAATAGATTGATTAGATTTGGATGAAGTCGGCTTCAACCGCTGGATTCACATCCGCTTCGTAGTCAACCCCTTCAACACCAAAACCAAATAGCTTCAAGAACTCTTCTTTGTACTCTACGTAATCAGTCAGTTCTTTTAAGTTCTCAGTCGTAATCTGAGGCCACAGTTCGCGGCAGTGTTGTTGGATATCTTCGCGAAGTTCCCAGTCATCTAGGCGCAGACGATTCATCTCATCTACTTCTGTTACACTGCCATCATCTTTATATAGACGCTGGCTGAACATGCGGTAGATCTGCTCCATACAACCTTCGTGCACGCCTTCTTCACGCATCTTCTTGAACACCATCGCAATGTACAATGGCATTACAGGAATCGCAGAACTTGCCTGAGTCACAACAGACTTAAGTACCGCTACGTTAGCACTACCACCTGTTGCAGCTAGTTTCTCATTTAACGCTGTTGCGGCACGATCTAGGTCCATTTTTGCTTTACCTAGTGCGCCATCCCAGTAAATAGGCCATGTTAGCTCAGTACCAATATAACTGTATGCCACTGTCTTACAACCTTCAGCCAGAACACCAGCTTCAGAAAGCGCATTAATCCAAAGTTCCCAGTCTTCACCACCCATAACGGTTATTGTGTCTCGGATTTCTTCTTCCGTTGCAGGCTCAACACTTGCTTCGATGATCACATCTTTATTGGTATCAACGGCTGTTGATGTGTAAGTTGCACCGATTGGTTTGAGTGCTGAACGTACAAGTTCACCAGTTTCTGGCATTTTGCGTACTGGCGATGCCAATGAGTAAACCACCATATCAATCTGACCCAAGTCTTCTTTAATCAGATCAATGGTTTTCTGTTTTGCTTCATTTGAAAAAGCGTCGCCATTAAGGCTTCTTGCGTAGAGGCCTTCTTCGCGAGCTAGCTTTTCAAAAGCAGCCGCGTTGTAGAAGCCCGCTGTACCTGTTTTCTTCTCTGTGCCTTCTTTTTCGAAGAAAACACCGATTGTTGATGCACCACCACCAAAAGCCGCAGCGATACGAGAAGATAGACCGTAGCCACTTGATGCACCGACAACAAGCACACGTTTAGGCGCATTTTTGATTGGGCCTTGTGCTTTCGTGTAAGCAATTTGTTCTTTTACGTTAGCTTCACAACCAACAGGGTGCGTTGTAGTACAAATGAATCCACGAATTCTAGGTTTGATGATCATATTCAACTTCCTTTAAAAAACCTTGCTAGGATAAAAGTTTCGTTCGGGTTTAGCATCTAATTTCTGTCAAAATGCTTAGAAAAGGCAAGTGGTTGGATCACTATCGCGCCAATTCTTGAATAAAAGATACAAAAAAGCACCTCAAAGAAGTGCTTTCGTTCTTAGCTTGATTTTTTTCCTATGCTGCCGGGTTCAAATGCGACTTTTTTGGGCAGTCAGTCCGCACTTCAGAAAAGTCGTGACTAAAGTGATCGACTTGAATCGCTTTGTAACGCAACTTGTCTGCAGCGATAATTTTATCAATTTCTCGCTCGGTTAAAACACCAGCCTCCAATGCTTGTTGTAAGCGGTCGTTTAACAGCCCTTTACGAGCCACTTTTCCATCCTTCGCTGCCTTCATAAGCTTACGCTCTAACGGTTTGATTTCATACATAGCAAGGAATGCATTTTCCATTAAGCCGACGCTATCGTCATCAGATTTGCCGATGTAACATAAATGCGTAAGTCGATCACGTTGCGTCCCCGGTGTCATCATGCTTTCCGCCAAACTCACACATAATTCATCACTTGGCTTGTTAAAGTGGTTACCTAGGGGGAATAACAACCCTTTCAGTACACCACCCACATATTTTACTGGGAAGTTAGTATAAGCTTCATTCAGCGACTTTGACGCATTGTATAGACAGTGTTGGATTGAGTAGTGAACAAAGTTCAAGTCACCTTGTTGACGACCTTCATCTTCGTACTTTTTCAGTACCGCAGAGGCCATATATAAGTAGCTCAAACCATCCCCTAAACGGGCCGATATCATCTCTTTACGCTTCAAGTCACCACCCAGTGTCAGCATGGCAAAGTCAGCGCTCACAGCAAGTGCTCGACTTAATCGAGAGATATCTCTGTAGTATGGTTGTGTCGGCCCGCTCATGTGTGCTTTAACAAAGCGAGAGCCAGTCAGTGCTGCGCCAAAGGCTCCAAAAGTATTCCCCATCGCATGCTTAATGTGTTTGAAAAGCAGTTCATCGAACTCTTTCGCACCTTGTTCTGAGTCCGGGTTAGCCGCGGCTTCCATTTCTTGAAGAACATATGGGTGACAGCGAGTCGCACCTTGCCCAAAGATCATCAAGTTACGTGTCAGAATATTTGCACCTTCAACGGTGATTGCAACTGGAATACCAACATAGTGCTTTGCAAGGTAGTTCATCGGTCCATCTTGAATCGCTCGGCCCGCATGAATGTCAAACGAATCGTTGAGAATCGTGCGCGCAATTTCGGTCATATGGTATTTGGCGATCGCCGTGACTATGCCTGGTTTCTCTTTCATATCGAGTGACGTTGTCGTCAGCGTACGAGTCGCTTCAAGAAGGTAAGTCAACCCACCAATGCGTCCCATGGCTTCTGCGACGCCTTCAAACTTACCGATAGACATGCCAAATTGTTTACGCACATAAGCGTAAGCGCCTGTTGTTCTCGTCGTTAAATGACCAATCGCAGTGCCTAGTGCAGGCAGAGAAATACCCCGACCTGCAGATAGACACTCTACCAACATACGCCAACCTTTACCGGCATACTCAGAACCACCAATTAACCAATCCATTGGAATGAAGACGTCTTCACCACGAGTCGGGCCATTCATGAACGCAGAACCCAATGGGTCATGGCGCTCACCAATCTCTACGCCCTCATAATCAGCAGGAATAAGTGCACACGTTATACCAACATCCTTTTTATCACTAAGAAGGCCTTCTGGATCTTGCAGTTTAAATGCTAAGCCCAGCACGGTCGCGACTGGCGCGAGGGTAATGTAGCGTTTATTCCAACTCACGCGAACCCCCAACACTTCTTGACCTTCGTGCATGCCGTAACAAACAACACCTTGATCAGGAATGCCCCCCGCATCAGATCCCGCTTCAGGTCCAGTCAGCGCAAAACATGGAATATCCGTACCATCAGCAAGACGAGGTAACCAATAATCTTTTTGCTCTTGCGTGCCATAATGTGAAAGAAGCTCACCGGGGCCAAGTGAGTTCGGCACCATAACCGATACCGCAGCACTAATGCTTCGCGTCGCAATACGCGAAACAATGGTCGAATTCGCTAAAGCAGAGAACTCCCGACCGCCATAATTTTTGGAAATAATCAGCGAGAAAAAGCGCGCTTTACGTAGGTGCTCCCACACCTCCGGTGGTAGGTCTCGATCTTCTTTTACAATTTTCTGATCATCAAGCATTTCCAACAGTGTTTCGAGCTCATTGTCCATAAATGCCTGCTCTTCTGCCGTCAACTTTGGCGTTGGGTAATGGTGCAATGTCGTGAAATTTGGCTGACCGGAAAATATTTCGGCGTCCCACCAAACACTACCTGCTTCCATCGCTTCTTTTTCAGTACTCGACAGCGGAGGTAACACTTTTTTGAAGACTTTAAAAGCTGGGTCACTAATCCATTTTCTTCGTAGAGAGCTCATAGTTCAGATCCTTTTGTTCACGTAACCGCTCAGGGCATAACTTTATTATTGGTTTAACTTGCTTATTTGTCTTGTGCTTGTTTTACGCCAACTATTACGCTGACATTCCAGCAGACAAATAAGGAATCAATAAATCGACAACAGACTTAGCGTCGACTTCCTGTTCAAATTTGCTATCCGCAAGCTCTAACAAAGCTTGACTTGAGGCCATCGTAAATACGCAAGTTCCTAGAGTGAAATGCAATCGCCAAAACAACTGCTCTTCAGATAACTCTGGGTTGGCCTTGATTATTGAGAAGGTAAACAGGTTCAATACTTCTTCATATCGAGTGGTAATAAACCAACGTAAGTGACCTTGTACATCTGTATACCCTCTACCAATCAGTAACATAAATAGCGCAGTGCCGTTTGGGCGTACCTCATTCAAAGTTCGTAACGGCAAACGAAGTGACTCAAACACTTCGTCCATGTTGTAGTTATCGCGTGTATTTAGCTCAACCAAAGAGCTTTTAATGCTTGGCATCAGAGCCTCTAAGTACCTATCCAACACCGCTCTGACTAGCGTTTTTTTATCACCAAAATGGTAGTTTACTGATGCCAAGTTAACGTTCGCTTTTCCTGTGATCGTTCTCAGTGACGTATCATTGAAACCATGTTCAGCAAAGAGTCCTTCTGCGACATCGAGTATTTTTGCTTTTGTTGATGTTCTCGGGGCCATTTTAATCACTCGTATTAAACAACTGTTTGAAATATACTCCCGAAATCCAAAATTAACAAATGATTAACATCACACTTTTACCAATTGGTCCGACCAGACCTAAGCAACTACCACTTAATGCTTTGAGTTTAGGGCGAATGTTTTTACGTTCTTTAGTCGATGGCATAGCAAGACGATGAATTAGAGTTAAATTATATTGGTAAGAAGTAAAGCTACTTTAGCTCTAACAGAAATCGAACTTAACCAGACGATCCGTTTCTGATAGAACTAAAAACAAACTTTTTTAAAATAAATGGAACTGTTTGGAAAAGGCTCGGTCTGAATATATGTAACAATCATGGCATTTTAAGTTTCACAGGCCGTCAAACTTTTTCTATCTGATTATTACACTGCTGCTTTTTTCTTATTAACTCCTATGTATGTATGTTTGTATCCGCCCAGTCAATTTTTCGGCTGGGCTTTTTTTCGCCTGTACCCCCTACTCTCAATAAATTCAATACATAAGGACAAGGTAGGAATCAGAACCTGTACGTTCTAATTCGTTGTTGTCGACTTCCGCCGTAGTAACACGAATTATTCACTTACTGATCACTGAACCAATCACCCTGAGAGGTTTTTAAAGGGCATAAAAAAAGCCTCCCAAATTAGGAGGCTTTTTTAATTAATCTCTTTCCTTATGCTTGTGCTTTCTTCGGTAAAGAGAAATGCAGTAAAACATAACCAAGAATGGCTGCAGTCGTTGACCCCATTAAAATACCCAATCGAGCGTAAGTATCAAATTCAGGACTCGCATTTCCAAATGCTAAAGAAGAAATGAAGATAGACATCGTGAAGCCGATACCACACAGCACAGACACCGCGAAGATATGTTTGAAATTTATCCCCTCTGGCAACTTGGCAACACCCAGTTTTACCGCCGCCCAGCTAAAGCTAAAGATACCTAGCGGCTTACCAATCAGTAAGCCCATTGCAATACCTAGAGGCAGCATTGAAGTCAAACTTGATAGAGAAACACCTTCTAACGAGATACCAGCATTTGCAAATGCAAACAGTGGCAAAATACCAAATGCTACGTAAGGGTGAAGCGCGTGCTCCATGTGTTTAAGCGGTGAATGTTCGCCCTTTTTACTTTTAAGCGGGATAGCAAAGCCAATGACGACACCTGCTAAGGTTGCGTGAACACCAGACTTTAATACGGCAAACCATAAAATTGCCCCAACTATCATGTATGGTGTCAGTTTCGTCACTTTCTTCGCATTCAACATGAACAGGATGCCCGTCATGATGAAACCAACAAGCAACGCCATTGACGACAAATCACCTGTATAGAAAAGCGCGATGATCACAACAACACCCAAGTCATTGATGATCGCCAAGGCCAACAAGAACACTTTAAGGCTAACGGGAACACGTTTACCAAGTAGAGCCATGATACCTAATGCGAATGCGATATCTGTTGCGGCTGGGATAGCCCAACCAGAAATCGCCTCGGCATCACTCGCGTTAAACGCAACATAAATAAGAGCCGGAGCCAACATACCGCCAACCGCTGCAATTGCAGGGAAAATAGCAGTTTCTTTTGATTTCAAAGCACCTTCTAGTAGCTCTCTTTTTACTTCAAGACCAACGATTAAGAAAAACACAGCCATGAGGCCGTCATTGATCCAATGAGAAACTGACATACCAAATAAATAAGTATGCAGTGTAGATTGATAAATTTCGCCCATAGGTGAGTTAGCAATAGTCATCGCAATTGCAGCAGCAATCACGAGAAGAATACCACCTGCGGATTCCATTTTGAAAAAGTCACGAATGACATCGTTCATGGTTTCGTCCTTATATTTATTATCTTAATAAACGATTAACAAGAGTAATAGGAGTGTATAGATGTCGCAAACTTTAGAATAATCGCTTCTTCAGAGCATAAGCTTCGGTTTTTCCGATGTTATTATTACTATACATCGCATTTTCCAACATAACACTCAGCTTTGATGTATCCAATCTCCTGTTATTATCGCACTAATAGTTAACCAAGATGATAAGTATTTCAGCATAGCACGGCATGTCCCGTCATGATAACCCCGTGTTTTTTAGAGAGAAGTAATGAAGGTCGCACACGAAAAAGCCACCCATTTGGGCGGCTTTTTCATGATCATCTAATAACCAGTGAGTTGCATAAAACCCCAAGCTTCATGAGAGCCTGAAGCTGAAGTTGGTCCTTCCCAATATGGAATGACAAATGGAAGCCACATCTCTGATTTGATAATATGGGTGGTTAGATCAATTTTGTGCTTAGGAACAATGATTTCCCATTGCAGCGGAAGTCTTTTCTCATTTGACAGGCTGGTCACCTGTATAGGCGTAATATGGACATCACTCTCAGTGAGCTTAATTACTTTTCCCGAACGCGTGGATAGCGTGCCAAAAATATACGGTGTTTGGTCATGATGACGATAACGACTAACCGTTAACGCTCGGCCATCATCTAAGTTGAAAACAAACCAATCCCAACCTTGTCGTCCTTCACCAATTAAACCACTTCCCCACTCTTTTTGAACCCATGCAGAGCCCGTAACAGAAAGTCGCTTACCATTTAGGTTTAAGCTACCTTTCACATTAAGAAAAGGAGCACTGAAGCTAAAAGACGCAACAGATTGCAAAGCGTGCTTAACTTGAAACCCTTTGTCACCATTCATCACAAAAGGACCATTTGTCATGGTATTAAGCGCCACGCTAAACGTATCAGTGGTGACATTCAAATTCCCTGGGAAAGGCGTTGCACCAAGTGATCGCCAAGTCCAGTTATCAATCCACAACCGGAATGGGCGATCAGTCATACCTGCCTGACCGATCCCACCACGGGCAACCCGTTGCTCTTTCCATACCTGCGAACCATGGCTAACGACAATATGTGATATATACAGTTGTGGACTTTGCCATCCACGAGTTTCACGCTCATCTGTCGCAACACGGAAGTAACTCCATTGGGCATTGTAAACCTGCCCTTGCTCATCTTGCAGTTTCGCAAAGTAGTGCCAAAACTCATGCTGATATTCAGGATGAGAACGAAAATCTGACGGTAATGAGACATGTTCATTTGGTAAAACAGGATCAAAGATCGTTGTGTCTTCACGCATCAAAATGGAGTTAAGATCACTTTCTTGGGTCGCTGTTGACTCTAACCAAAACGTCGAGTAAAAAACGAATCCCGTCAAAAAGACCAAAACAACAATCAATATTGAAACTAAGAAGCGTTTTTTAAAGCCCATCTTTTTCATTACAACGCATCCCTTAATGACTTCATCGGTGTGCTTTTGATCATTCGAATCACGGGTAGCGCACCTGCCGCCATGATGGCTAACATCGTCCACGCAATAGTCTGAGCATACTCCCAAGGAATCATCTGTAGTTCCAAAGACCAACCAAATGACTGGCGAATGACAATATCAACAATAAAGTGCGCTAATGCCAAGCCAAGCGGCACCGCAATAATCGTGGAGATAGCGCCAAATACGAATAGTTGAAGACCGCCAAGTGCTACTAACTCTTTGCCAGAAACCCCCATGCACCGCAATAATGCGAAATGTCGCTGACGCGAAAGCTCACCTGCTAATGTCGAGAAGAACAAGCCAAAGACGGCAATGATCAACGTTATGTTGCCTAATGTCCCTGCTATTGCGAAGGTATGGTCAAACACTCTCATGGCTTGGTTATAAATATTACCGTTATCGAATATGCGATCTTGTGGAAGTCGGAACACATTTTCTAGGCGGTTTTTTAAGCCATCTCCGTTAACATTGTCTCCTAGCACCACCCCCAAACCGACGTTACCCGTCCCAGCAAATCCGTAAAGCCAATTGCGATGCGACATCATCACTTGGTTGTATGGGTTACCGTAATCATAATAGACCCCGACAACCTGCCAACCTCCTCCAAGCGGAGTCTGAAAATCAATAACATCTCCTGGCCGAATATCCAACTTCAAGGCCATTGACTCACTGACCATTAAGCTCTTGGTTGAATGTAATTGATACCAATAATTCGGAACTCCCAGCTTAACCGTCAAGGAGTCAAGCTCGCCTTCAGAAGAGCCAGTACTAACGACTTGAAGCGCACCATACTCTGTTGGAACGTCTTTTTCCCAGCGCCACCATACTGATTCGACTTCAGGCTGGTCTTGTAACCATCCACTCATGCGAGCTGCTGAGTTATTAGTTGGATAGATATAGATATCCGCGGCTAACCGTTGGCTAAGCCATTTATCTGTTGTATCCCTAAAACTACCAACCATGGTTTCTACACCTATGTTGGCGGCTAACGCAAGCATAAAGGCCATAGTCGCAACGCCACGATAACTCATGCTTGCTGCCGCATCGGCGAAAAACCAGCGTACACGAACCCAGCGCAGCGAATAAGAAAGGCTCTGAAACATATGCCACATAATAAAGGGCATAAACAAGGCAACACTAATCAACATCAAGGCAATAATTGCAAAGCCTGTTTCTTGTGTTTTTGGCGCTTGGTACACCGCCACCGCCGCGACAAAAAATGCACACGCGGCCAGTGCTTGCCAAGAGAATTCGCGACCAGCAAAACGCATCAAAGACAACCGAGAAGACAGTCGGATTGGCTGCGACTTCAGCAGACGGATTAACGGCCACAGGCAAGAAATTAAAGCCCCCATCGCCGCCATGATCAAACTATATAGACTTGACTGCCAAGACCAGCCAATCGTTAAGCCAACATTCGCATCGTACAAATCACTCAAGCTAGACGACACCGCTGGGATCAGTTCATTGGCTAACATTAATCCGAAAAAGTTACCGCATGCCCATGCGACGAAGACTAGAATAGACAACTCAAGTAATAACGCCTGAGCCAATTGCGAACCATTGACACCGGTTTGACGCAAAATGCCAACCAACCTTTGACGCTGGATAAATGATAACGACATTGCTTGGTAAAAAATAAACAGCCCAACTAAAAACGATAACATCCCCATCGCAGTGAGGTTCATATGAAACGCTTTGGTAAGTGACTCTAGCTCTGTGCGCGTGCTTCGTACTAACGTCATGCCATTGGGCAGCATGTTTTTCAAAGCCAATAACTTTTCTTTTGGCATTTCGCCACACGAAATAGCCGATAAACCTGAGCTACGTTTCAACATTCGCAACAAAGAAATATCGGTAACCAACCTCGTGCCAGAAAGTAGCTTGTTTTTATCAACTTGAATCGGCCCGAGACGACTGCCGTCATTCATCTCGATAAAATCTCCATCAGTCCAATTCATATAAGAAGCTAAATCTTGACTAATTAAGACCGGATAAGGCGGCTTTATTAATGACAGAATAGACATTTCGCCCAAAGATTTACCTTGTTGCAACGGAATCATCGCCACAGGGTCAATGCCCACCAGCATTAGGCTCATATCTGTTTTGGCATCAAGATGCAGCACATCAAACGGCGCACATTGATTAAAGCCTGCGCGACGTAGCTGAATATAAAAGCCTTGAGGAATTTTATTGGCAGAATGCTTGGTGCGGATGCGATATGGAAGAGGATTAGAGAAAAGCTTCTCTCCAGCCGCGTAACTTTGCTTAGCATGTTGGTTAATAGAAGTCACGCCAACAAGGAGCGAAACGCCTAACGTTAATCCTAGCCAGACGAGAATGATTTGCAGAGGGTAACGACGGTAATGACCGAGTAGTGCTTTAACTACGGGCCATAACATGAAGCTGCCCTCCTTGAAGTCGAATTTTCCCTTCCATATGAGCCGCCACTTTTTCACTGTGGGTTACCAACAACAAAGTACATTCGAGCTGCCGAGCTAGGCTAGTCAACAAGCGCATTACCGCTTCTGCATTTCGTTCATCAAGACTCCCTGTTGGCTCATCCGCTAGGAGAATCTTGGGCTCCATATATAATGCGCGAGCGATAGCAGCACGCTGCTGCTGTCCACCAGAGGCTTCTTCTGGATAACGGCCGAGGAGCGGCATTAAATCGAGAGCAGAAAGAATTTGACGCAATAGTTCTTTGTCTTCTGGTAAAGCTTTTAACTGACGGCAAAAACGGATGTTGTCGGCAATATTCAACGTAGGAAGGAGGTTGAACTGCTGAAAAATATTACCAATGTTGTTACGGCGATAAAGCGTTCGCAAATGCTCTGGTGCATTATGCATTGCAAAGTTTGGAAACAGAACTTCTCCCGAGTCAACAGTATCAAGCCCTGCGATAAGGTTCAGTAAAGTACTTTTACCTGAGCCACTTTCCCCCATCAGAGCGACTTGATCGCCTTGCTGTAATGTCAATTCTGCCCCTTGTAATACCGGGTGAAATTCTCCCCCGTCAACATAGCCTTTACATAGGTCTGACAGTTTTAACATTGATTTCCGCTCAGATAATGTCTAAAAATTGGGATCAGAATCTACACTAAAAACCTGTTCGTAGAAAGCATTTTGAATGCTTGGTCACACTATGAGGGTACAAATGCAACTCGATTCACTTTTCACACGTATTTTTGTTGACGTTTCAAGCAATTTTTTGAAGACGTTTTGAAACGCTATTGACTATTACCCTCCGATAAGGTTTTTCATCCACTTTCGGCTTATTACCCGTGGTAAACAGATGGTCCACTTCACCACTTCCTCGGTTAAAAAGAGCAAATATACCCACTGAGGCTCCCAACCAAGCTGAATTGAGGCAAACGCCGCAAGCGGAATACCAATCACCCACTGGGCAACAATGTCCTGATACAGGCAAAACTTTACATCGCCACCTGCTCGTAAGACCCCCACAATGACCATCATAGGAACAGAACGCAAAATCACACCGAGCGCTAAAATCATCATGAACTGTTCTGCCAATTGACGCGTGTCAGTTGTTAGCGCGCTGAAGGCATTAAGGATCCACTGATTCGACACTAATAAAACCAATGCGACGATAAATGCAATAAGCAAATTCAAGATAACTGTTGCCCAAGCTTGGTAGTAAACAGACTCAAAGTTGTTTGCTCCGAGCTGGTTACCGACCAAGACTGCCGCAGCATTAGACAAACCAATCATCATAGCTAAAGCAATCGATTCTACCGGTGTCATGACAGATAACGCCGCCAAACCTTGCACACCTGCTTGTCCCATGATCGCGTGATAGGCGAATAACCCACCAGCCCACGCTAAAAAATTGAACGTGGTTGGTAAAGAAAGACTCAGGAAGCGCGTGATCTTGTCGATAACTAAACCTGCACGTATGTCATCCCAGCCGAAGGCAATAATGTGTTTTTTAAACCATAGATAACTAAATAAACAGCCGACTTCAATCGCCCCACTGATGACCGTCGCAATCGCGGCGCCTGTAATACCCAAAGCAGGAAAACCCAAGTGACCAAAAATTAACATCCAGTTTAGAAAAACGTTAGAAAGGATCCCTATTCCACTAAAAAACGTACTCAAACCCGGCTGGTGCATGGCTCTCAAGCCAACCGACATACTGGCCACGCATGCTACGGCAAACATACTAACAGATGAAATAACAAGATAACTGGCGCCTAAATCCATGACTTCTTGCGAGTCAGTCGTCAGTCGCATTATTGGTTGAGGGAAGAAAACAAACAAAGAAACCGCGATGGCAGCAAATACCATAGCGATCATCCATGTCAAGGCGGTACTTTGACGTACCCCTACTTTATCACCGGCTCCCCAATATTGCGCGGTGAGCAGTGCTCCCCCTGTCGTCACGCCCACTAACATGATGGTGGTCACAAAGGTCGCGCGTGCAGCAACACCTACCGCAGCGATCTCAGCTTCACCCAGTTGTCCCAGCATGAGCACATCAACCAGACTTCGGCTGGAGAACATCATACTTTGCAATGTAATTGGCAGTGCTATCGTAAATAGACGACGTAAGAACGCTTTATCTGCATGAATTGAGAGTTGGGAGAAAAAAGTCACAAATGCTCCGACGACAACTTATTGATAGAATAGAAAAAGTGTCTCATGATTATACTCTGTGGTGTTTATTCCACCAACGATAAAAAGGACAGATAATGAAAAAGGTGTTGGTGCTAGGCGCATCTGGTTACATTGGTTCTCAACTTCTTCCGTTACTCCTGAACGAAGGTTACGCCGTCACGGCAGCAGCGCGACACATCGATTACTTAGAATCAAGAACTCGCCCTCACCCTAATCTAACGCTGACATATCTGGACTTGGCTGATGCTGAAGCGACCACATCCATAGTGAACGACTTTGATCTGGTGTTTTTTCTGGTTCACGGAATGGCGCAAGGACATGACTTTGTCGAATATGAGTTAAATCTCGCGGAAAACTTCAAGAACGCATTGGCGAAAAGCCGTATCCAGCATGTGATATACCTTAGTGCGATACAACCACAAACAGGCAATTCCGAGCATTTAGCCGCGCGAAAAGCGACAGGAAAAATCATCCGCCAAGCTGGAGTCCCCGTGACGGAGTTGCGCGCCGGCGTGATTATTGGCCCCGGCTCCGCGGCTTTCGAGATCATGCGCGACTTTGTGTACAATCTACCAATATTAATTGCGCCAAAATGGGTCGACTCCAAGGCGAACCCGATAGCTTTGCCAAACCTCAACCATTACTTGCTTGAATTAGCCAAAGCCACGCCGCCTCAAGAACATGAAACCTATGAGGTGGGTGGGCCTGATACGCTAAGCTACCGAGAGCAATTTCAAGTCATTTGCAAAATGACCAATAAGCCTTATCGTTTATGGTCCACACCATTGCTCACCCCGAAAATGGCATCTTACTGGCTCGTACTGGTGACATCGGTGCCCACCAACATTGGTAAAGCGTTACTTGCCGGTTTAGAGCACGATTACATTGCTGACTCTGAAGCGATTAAAACTCGGTTTCCTCAAGTTTTGATCAGCTACGAACAAGCAGTGTCAGACACCATTCAAGCAGAAGGAACCTTCGTTCGCAGCAACGTCTGGGGCTTTGAGCCAGCCGCTCTGCATCGTTGGCAGCCTGGATATGGTTATTATCCTAAACAAGCAGGGGCGAGCATCAAAACCCAAGCTTCTGCTGAGGCGTTATGGCAGGTCGCACAAAAGATAGGAAGTCGAGAAAAAGGCTATTACTTTGCCAACATTTTGTGGCGCACTCGTGAGTGGCTAGATATTTTCTTTGGTGGAGAAAAACCGATTCGTGTCGCCCCTTCCGGACCTGATCTCAAAGTTGGCGACTATATTGATTCATGGAAAGTAATTCGCTGTGAAGAAAACCAGTTTCTTTCTCTCTTCTTTGGAATGAAAGGCCCCGGGCTTGGTCGATTAGAAATTACGATTAAAGACCATGGGGATGAACGTGAATTCGACATCACAGCATGGTGGCATCCGCAGGGTTTTCTTGGCCTTCTCTACTGGTTTGCGATGATGCCTGCGCACTTGTTTATATTTAAAGGCATGGTTAAAACCATCGCCAAAGAGGCCGAACGTTTAGAACAAAAAAAGCCCCAATCATGAGTAGTGGGGCTTCATCCAAATAACGTTAAAGTGGGTGAAGTGACTAGTCAACCTTGAAAGACAAAGGAATCTCAGCTAATTGGTTGCCTTCATTTGCAGGGAAGATCAGATATTCACCGTGGTATTTCACCTTAGATTTGTAATCCGTCACTTTATGCACCATAAAGCCCGCTTGCGATGCTTTTTCTACGAATTCTGCATGGTTGCCACGCACAAACCAACTCATTGGTTTCACGAGCAACTCGCCATCAAAACAGTTATCACACTGGTCAGCACATAGCGCTAAAGAGTTTTGACCAGCAGTAAAAAGCTGTACTTTGCCACAACCAACAAGCTGTTCTGACGTCGATACTTCCCAACCTGCTTGTTCCATCAAATCCAGAAATGTTTCGACATCTTGGTCTTTAATTGCTTTTGGAGCTTCACCTTCAGGAAAGAACTGCGCGTAATAAGCTGAGATGCGTTTAAAAAGAAACAGCAAACCTGCCTCATTCCCTTTCGATCGCCCCGCCTTTTGCCAACGCGTGAGGTCATCCCCCACCGCTCGACCAAAACTTTGATTCTTGAGGGCCTTAGTAACCCAGCGTACCAAATAGTGATTATTTGCTACAGGCGCATTGGCTAATTTACCTGAGCGATGTTCTTGGTCTAACTCACCTAATGCAGTGTTAACCAAGTTTTGAATTTCTTGGGGGTAATTCGACATTACGCCTTTCTTCCTAAAGTCCAATAAAACAGTGCCGATAGCACTGAACAAACAAACATAACGACAATCATCGGCCATGCCACGCCGCTAGGTAGCGAAGCGACTAATACACCAATCAATGAACCAGTACCAAATCTAAGCGTCCCCGCCAGTGATGATGCAGTGCCTGCCATCGCAGGGTAACCACTAAGTAACAAGGCCATAGAATTACTACCAATGGTAGACAAAGTACCGATGAACAGTACGACAAATGGTACGGTTCCCCATAGGCCAAGGTCCATTAACCAGCCCACAAACAGTCCGACCCCAGCTAAAAGCTGTATAAACAGTCCAAAACGAAGCATGGCATGGGAGCCAACTTTTCTCACCAAACGACCGTTAATGCTGGTCATGATGATCATCGCAACAATATTCAATCCAAATAAGTAACCAAAATGATCTGGTCGAACACCATATAAATCAATGTAAACAAACGAACCCGCCGTTAAAAAAGCAAACATGCCAGAGAAAGAGAACGCACCAGACAAGATCAGCCCCATCGCTTCCGAGCTAGAACATAAACGTGCATAGTTTCTTAATGTCGTACGAAAACGAAGTGGTTGTCGGTTCTCTGGCTTCAACGTTTCTGGAATTTTCCAAAACACCAGCAGAATGACAACCACCGCAAAAATAGCAAGAACCCAGAAGATCGAACGCCACCCAAACCAAATCGCTAAATGGCCACCTATCATGGGTGCAACCAAAGGCGCCATCGTAATCACCAGTGTCACAAAAGACATCGCGCGCGCAAAGTCCTCGCGATCAAACATGTCACGAACCACAGCTTGGATAATGACCGCCGCTGCCGCACCTGCAAAGCCTTGGGCGGTGCGCACATACGTAAGTGCGTCGATACCGTTTGTTGTCGCGCTGACAACCGCCGCTAAACCAAAGAAAAACACACCTAGAATGAGTACAGGCCGACGACCAAAGCTATCGGCTAGCGGTCCATGTATAAGCTGGCCAATAGCAAAGCCTGCTGTATAGGCCGTCAACGTAATCTGTACGGCACCAGGTGTCACTCCTAAATCTTTCGCAATCGTTGGCATCGCAGGTAGATACATGTCAATGGCAAGCGGAGTTAAAGCACCAATCGCTCCCAATACAAGAAACAATAAAAAACCGATTTGAGATTGGGGAGCAGTTTGAGCTTTTTCTGTCATTCTTTTACCTCTTGTTATAGTCCTGACACCGCACCTTTCAGTACAGTGAAAATGACTGATGTTTCTCACACCGTTAAATATGGAACCAAAGGCTTTAGTTTTATCAACGCTCGAGAGTCACAAGGACGAGTGTGTACCAAGTTGGCCTTGACGGATTCGACATAGAAAAGCGTATGGTAGCAATGCATGTTCATCCGGAAACAAACGTATTGAAACTAAAAATGATGGATTCTCTGACCCACCATTTCATTCTTTACGGACGGATACTTTTGCAAGACAAGTGCGTGCTCCAGCCAAAACACACTGGAATATCACCGAGATTAAGCAAGCAAAGCGACATTGTCTAGACAATAAACATTTAGTAGGAAACCTTATTTTGAGTCCTTTCCCACCAAAAGACGAGTTCCTACTGAGAACTCAGGAATTTCCATGGCGATGATTAATTCCAGATAGAATCAATTTCTTCTTGAGTAAGATAGCGATAATCACCGGGTTCTAAAGCCTCGTCCAGATCAATCTTACCGATACGCTCACGATGCAAGTACTCTACTTTATTGCCTAAAGCCGCGAACATACGCTTAACTTGATGGTACTTCCCTTCTACGATGGTCAGTAACACTTCATTCTCCGCCTCGTTTACGATGTCTAAACGAGCTGGCAGGGTCAATTCCGATTCATTACGAAGCATGATGCCTTGAGTAAACTTTTCAACGTAATCAGGTTGAATGGCATCAGCCAGCCAAACACGATACGTTTTCTCACATTTACGTTTTGGCGAAGTAATACGGTGGGACCACTTACCATCATCAGTGATCAACACTAAGCCTGTCGTATCAGCATCTAAACGACCTGCAAAGTGCAAATTTTCGACCTTAGGCTCGTCAAGCAAGACAAATGCCGTTTGGTTGTAGCTATCTTCATGTGAACAAACGAAATCAGCTGGCTTATACAACATGATGTAACGCGGACCTGGGGCACCAACAACACGGTCTTCCCATATGACTTCAGCCCCTTCAGGTACTTTGAACGCACCACTTTTTTGAACATTCCCATCGACGGTGATATCGCCACTTTTGATGATCTTTGTTGCCTGTTTGCGAGTCGCACCCAGAGCATCACACAAATATTTATCTAAACGCATGAATACCTCATTGAATTATACCCAAGTGACCTCTCATTCTCGCCGTAAAAACTCAGTCATCAGTGTGAATCTTACCAACAAAGGTCACTTGGGTATAAAAGTCAGGTATTATAACGTTCCTCGTTCGAATAGTTGAGCAATTTCACATATTTTCATGTACACACTTCGCCCTTATCAAGCCGACTCTGTCAAAGCAGTCATTCATTACTTTCGTAAACACTCCTCTCCTGCAGTCATCGTACTGCCAACAGGCGCAGGTAAAAGTTTGGTTATTGCAGAACTTGCTCGCCTCGCCAAAGGACGGGTTTTAGTCTTAGCTCACGTTAAAGAGTTGGTCGAACAAAACCACGCAAAGTACGAAGGTTATGGATTGAAAGGCGCGATTTTCTCGGCAGGCTTGGGAAGAAAAGAAATCGATCAACAAGTGGTATTCGCCTCTGTCCAGTCAGTCGTGCGTAACTTAGATTCATTTAAAAACCAGTTTTCCCTATTAGTGATTGATGAGTGCCACCGCGTACCAGATGATAAGACCAGCAGCTATCAAAAAGTCATTACCCATTTACGGGAAGTAAACCCAGGCATTAAAGTCCTCGGCCTCACCGCAACGCCATATCGCTTAGGGATAGGCTGGATTTACCAGTACCACACTCGGGGGCAAGTTCGTACAGAAGAAGCTCGCTTTTTCCGAGACTGTATTTTCGAGCTGCCGATTCGTTACCTGTTAGATGAAAAGTTTTTAACCCCCGCGCGAATGATGGATGCCCCAGTCTTATCTTATGACTTCTCACAATTAAAACCTGCCAATACTGGGCGATATAAAGAAGCAGAGATGGACATGATAATCGACAAAGCCAAGCGAGCCACTCCGCAAATTGTTGAGCAAATCATGCAATACGCGAAAGAGCGTCAAGGCGTCATGATCTTCGCCGCTACGGTTCGACACGCACAAGAGATCCATAGTTTATTGCCAGAAAGCGACACTGAAATCGTAATTGGAGATACACCGACACCAGAACGTGATGCGATCATCCAGTCGTTCAAGCATCGAAAAATTAAATATCTGGTCAATGTTTCTGTCTTAACCACCGGCTTTGATGCTCCACATGTCGATTTAATCGCCATTTTGCGCCCAACGGAATCGGTAAGCTTGTATCAGCAAATCGTTGGGCGAGGGTTACGTCTATCTGATGGTAAAACTGAATGTTTAGTGCTGGACTACGCGGGCAATAGTTATGACTTGTATCAGCCTGAAGTGGGTGATCCGAAACCAGACTCAGACAGTGAAATCATCACCATCCCCTGTCCCGCTTGCGGATTCAATAACAATTTCTGGGGAAAACTGGACAGTAATGGTTTTCTGGTTGAGCATTTCGGTCGCCGTTGCCAAGGTTACTTTGAAGATAAAGAAACGGGCGAAAGAGAGCATTGTGGGTATCGTTTCAGAGCAAAATATTGCGGCGAATGTGGTGCAGATAATGATATTGCGGCGCGTATTTGCCATGAATGCGATACCACTCTTGTTGACCCCGACAAAAAGTTGAAAGAAGCTCTCAATTTAAAAGATGCGTTAATCTTCGAGTGCACGGAGATGGACTTGTCAGTATTTAAATCCAATGAGGGTAAATCTCAGCTAAAAGTCACCTATTCTGGTGAGCCTTACCAAGGTGAAGGAAATGCCTTAGTGCATGAGTTTTGGTCTTTAAATACAAAAAAACAGAAGCAAACCTTCAAAGATCAGTTCGTCCGCCCTCACTTGGCCGATAAACATCGCCCATTTGAAGAAGCATCACCAACCCGTGTTGTTGCAAACCAGCATCGCTTCCGTTTACCGCAATTTGTCATCGCTCGAAAATCTGGGCGTTTTTGGAAGCTACGTGACAAAATTTTCGCAGATGAGCTCAAGTAGTATCCACTCGTTTTAGCTGGGCACGCGCAACCCGGCGTAAATGAACTAACCGACAGTTAAACAATGGTTCAGTTTCGGTTCATATACCGCTCGATATAATTTTGCCAACACTTCAAAAGAGGTTTGACCATGTATAAACCAACGACTTCACATTATTTCGCCTTACTTTTCGGCTTGGTTACGATGCTACTTTGCGCAGCAAGCCTAGCCAAACATGTAGACACTTATGCGCAGAAAAATGGTCATGCAATCGTGCGAGATGTTGAAAAACCAGGCACTCGAATCGAATTTGATGAAGACCAAGACGAGGTCTATCGTGCGGTACAAAAAGGTTATATTCGCCCATTTTCAGAGCTCTATGCTGCCGTCGAAAACGATCTATATGGTCGAATTATAAAAGTAGAGCTCGAAGAGGAACACGATGAGTGGGTCTACGAGTTGAAAATTCTCTATAACAATAGCGTGCTGAAAGTGGAGTACGACGCTGCAACACTGGAGATGCTCGAAATCAAAGGTCGCAGCTTTAACAAAGCGTTAAAACCACAAAACAACTAAAATAACCTCAGGCTCAATCTTTCCATACTTTGGCCCAACGCTCACACATAATAAGAGTCGCTACTATGAAAATACTTGTTGTTGAAGATGACCCTCGTTTAGGCGAGCAGATCATAGAAACCTTAGAAAATACCGGCTGGGTGCCAGAATTATCTCTAGATGGCATTGATGCATTGTATCGAGCCACATCAGAAGAATGGGACGTCATTGTGCTCGACCTAGGCCTACCAAAATTGGATGGCTTAACGGTGCTAAAAGGCATCCGAGATGAAAACATCAATACGCCAGTGGTGATCCTTAGTGCCCGCGACACCTTAACTCAAAGAGTTGAAGGTCTAAATGCGGGAGCGGATGATTACTTAACAAAGCCCTTTGAAATGGTGGAACTTATTGCTCGCATTCGCGCGCAGTTACGCAGAGCATCTGGTAACGCATCACCAGTAATGCAAATTGGCGACTTAAGTTTGGATACGCGTACGTCAAAAGTAATGTGGCAAGGGCAAGCAGTGAGTTTAACCGCTTTGGAATATAAAGTGGTTGCCTACTTCATGCACAACCCTGAGAAAGTGATTTCACGAACCGAGTTAGTCGAACATATTTATAAGCAAGACTTCGATCGTGACTCCAACACCATCGAAGTGTTCATAGGCCGTATCCGCAAAAAAATAGCACCACAGATCATCAAAACCGTCCGAGGGTTGGGATACCAATTAAATGCCGAATAAAAGCAGGCTACCACTTAACGTATTAAAACGACTCAGTATTAAGAGTCGCTTAGTCTTAGCGGCGGTCGTCTGGTTAACAGCCATGATCCTCGCTGCTGGCGTCACTATACCGACTCAGGTGTATAACTACATGGTCGACGATACTCGTTCGCAACTGAGCATCTTTATGGATGAAATTGCCGCTCAGCTAGAGGTCAATAGTACTGGTCGTCTCGATCTTGCTGCACAACTTTCAGACCCTCGCTTTAGTCGCCCATACAGTGGCTTATATTGGAGCGCGTCTACCGAAACCAGCCTCGAACGCTCTCGCTCTTTGTGGGATAAAAGAATCGAATACAAAGGCATGGATAAAAGTGCACACGGCGCAAGAGGTGAAAGGCTCATCACCATCGAAAAAACCTTGTATCTTACTGATTATGAAGGCCCTATTCATATCATCATTGGCATCGATGAAGAACCTATTAAAAACACATTGCAAACTCTGGTCGGACAACTGTGGCTTATTCTGGGTCTATTGTTCGCTGGTGTGCTTACCGTCATTCTGCTGCAAATCGCTTGGTCGTTAAGCCCATTAACCAAGTTACAAAAAGAATTGGCAGAACTAAAGTCTGGAAATAAAAAGAGCTTAGAAGAGACATATCCAAAAGAGATCTCGCCTCTTATCGTTGACCTCAATGCCCTACTTTTTCATTATCAAGAACTGTTAGAGCGCGCTCGAAACCACGCTGGCAACCTATCCCATGCACTGAAAACGCCACTTTCAGTACTGAAAAATGAAGTACAAGCATTAGAAACCGAAGATCAATCTCGCCTTCATGACCCAATCAATCAAATACAAGATCATATCGACTATCACTTGGGCCGAGCCAGAATGGCAGGTTCAATGAATATACTGTCCGTCAAAGCCAACCCAGCAGAGCGGGTTGATGCTATTTCAAAGGCATTCGACAAAGTGTATGCCCAACGTGGTATCACGTTAATCAACGAGCTAGATTCTGAGCTGAACGTAGCAGTAGAAAAAACCGACCTCGATGAAATGATCGGTAATCTGCTAGAAAACGGTTATAAATGGGCAACCAGTATGATTCGAGTTCACTCGACGCAAGACAATAATAATATTTACATTATTATTGAAGACGACGGCTTTGGCATCCCTAAAGAAAAGCTGACCCAAGTAACTCAAAGAGGGGTTCGGTTGGATGAAACAACGCCCGGCTCTGGACTTGGATTAAATATTGTCAGCGAAATGGCGCACAGCTATCGAGGCCAATTGATGCTCGAAGAAAGTCAGTTGGGCGGTTTGAAAGCCTCTTTAGTCTTACAAAGAAGTCGAACTTAACCTGTTAAGTCGACAATACCCATTCGTGTTAAGCACAGAGCAAACTGATGAAAATAGACGCAAAGTGCGCAGCTTTCATCCTAAGCAAACAAACCATAGCCTTTTGAGTAACAAATTCCTGTCTTTCTGTTGATTTAGGCGTTGTTTGAGTTGCCCAAATCAAACCAGAATGATAGTATCCGCGCTCGCTTGAACAGTTCCTGTTTAAAGCCTTACCACAAACGACAAGGTCGCATTGTTGATTGTGAAAATTCTATTTTACTAATTTGAGAGTAAATACTATGAAATTCGAAGCAGTAGTACGTACTGAACTAGGTAAAGGTGCGAGCCGCCGCCTACGCCACGCTGGCAAATTCCCTGCAGTTGTATACGGCGGTGAAGAAGCAGCAGTAGCTATCGTTCTTAACCACGACGACGTTGTTAACCAAATGGACAAACCTGAATTCTACGAAGGTCTTGTTCTCGTTATCGATGGCAAAGAAGTTAAAGTTAAGCCACAAGACGTTCAACGTCACGCGTTCAAGCCAAAAGTTGAACACATGGACTTTATCCGTATCTAATTCCCTACCAAGGAATTACTCAGATTAAATCCAAACCTTTTGCATAACAGATTATCGGCTTTACCAACCGAAATATCTAAAAAAATTCAAAACCCCGGAGATTTACCACCTCCGGGGTTTTACTATTTATAGCGTTCGAGAAACACTCATAGAATTTCCTTTTCAATCGAACAGCTCAAATTGTTGAATATTTTCCACTAACATTATGTGTTCGATACAAAAAGAATACATAACGCAAATATAAAAGCGCCATACCTTATTCAGGAACCTTTCCTAGTAATCGTAACCATACAAATTCATCGTACAATTTGTCGCTTACCTTGCGTTGACTTTTCTATTAATAATCGATTTTCATGAAAAGTCTGCCTGCTTATCCCGTCCCCTCACCTTCCACTTTAGAGATAATCTAAATTTTAACTATTTGTTTCATTGAGAATACAAATGCATGAAATTGGCAAAGTAGTACCCAAATAATGCTGAATTCCTTATTAAAATGCGCATTGATGCACACAAATCAAGCTCATTCAATTAACCGCTTCACAAAAAACACCCTAAATATTATGGAATTGATCCTAAAAACCATTTCTGTTTGTTTGTCGATATAGTTTGCAGGCTTATTAATTCGTTTCTCCGATAGAAGTATAAACAAGAGATGGATCACTAAAGTTTCACATTAATTGCGTATATTTCACGCCGTAACAATAACAAAATCACATAGAAAGGATCCCTTATGAAGTTTTACAAATCTCTCTTGGTACTTTCAGTCGGCGCTGCGCTAGCAGGATGCGGCTCAGATAGCGACAACTCATCAGTAACTTGTGAGACCGCAGATTCATGTACAAAATTTACAGTTCTTCATACTAATGATAACCATGGTCGTTTTTGGCATAACGATGATGGTGAATATGGCATGGCTGCGCGTCACACTTTAATCGAATCTATCCGCGCAGAAGTCGAAGCAAACGGTGGGGAAACGATCCTCCTATCTGGTGGTGACATTAATACCGGCGTACCTGAGTCAGATATGCAAAATGCAGTGCCGGACTTCGTAGGGATGAACCTTCTTGGCTATGACGCAATGGCAGTGGGTAATCACGAGTTTGACAACGCTTTAGACACCTTAGATATGCAAGCAGAACTCGCCGATTTCCCTATGCTTGCAGCGAATATCTACAAAAAAGATACTGCAGGCAACATTACTGAAGAACGGTACTTTGACCCATACAAAGTGATAGTCCTCAACGGCCTTAAGGTTGCAGTCGTTGGCTTAACAACCGAAGCGACAGAAAAACTGGTGAACCCAGACAACGTCGCAAGCATTCACTTTGCTGATCCTAGAACCGAAATCAAAAAAGTTCTGAAAGAAATTGAAGTGAACGAAAACGTTGACCTTGTGTTTGCCACGACTCACATGGGTCATTACCAAGACGGCAACAACGGTAGCGAAGCACCAGGAGACGTTAAGCTAGCCCGCTCTCTTGAAGAAGGCCAGTTAGATGCAATTATCGGTGGCCACTCTCAAAACCCTGTTTGTATGGAGCCTAATACAAATGAGTATGCCGATTTTAAACCTGGAGACGACTGCGCGCCAGATCAACAAAAAGGCACTTACATCATGCAAGCGCATGAATGGGGTAAATATGTGGGCCGTGCTGACTTCGAATACTACGGCGGTGAACTTCACTTGGCGAACTACGCACTGATTCCTGTAAACCTTCTCGACGACAACGATGAAGTTATCGGTGAGCACATTCGACAAGATGCAACAGTCAAAGCTTTGCTATTGCCTTACCAACAACAAGGTCAAGAGTTGTTAGATGAGAAGATATCTAAAACAACCGGAAAATTAGAAGGTGACCGTAACGTAGTTCGTTCTCAACAAACTAACCTAGGTCACTTATTAGGTGAAGCATACCGTACTTATGAGACGGTGAAGGCTGACTTTGGTGTAATGAACTCTGGCGGTGTGCGTGATTCAATTAAAGATGGCGACATCACTTACCGTGACGTACTGACAGTGCAACCATTCGGTAACTTCGTGACGAAAGCAACCATGACTGGTCAAGAAGTAAAAGACTACCTTGATGTCGTAGCAACGAAATCTGCAGGCTCTGGTGCTTACGCTCAACTAGATAACATCACTCTGGATGTAGATTGTGATGCTGGCTCAGTGTCCATCACCGACATCAACGGTAAAGGCTTTGCTCTGGACGCAACTTACACGTTTTCTGTTATCAGCTTCAGCGCTGCTGGTGGCGATGATTACCCTATCATTGATGTTCAATCTACACAGCTAACGGATGCATACGTTTTGCGTGAGTTCTTCGTAAATAACCCGCAAATTTCTGCGGCACACTACGACAAAAACTTAGACAACATCAAGTACTTCAGTAATAGCCAAGCAGTGAAAGGTTGCCCTGCAACTAAAAGCTAAAAGCTAAAAGCTAAAAGCTAAAAGCTAAAAGCACCTTATACTCTGACGGAATAACTCTGAGGAATGGTTCCGTCAGAGCTCCCTCTAAAAACCGAAGCTTGGTGCTTCGGTTTTTTATTTCTAGTAAATTGCTGAAATTATTAAGCTTCAAAAAGTGTTCAAAAATTATCCTTTTGTGTTGTTGACGCTCACCTGTTGAGCTTCTATGTTTGAAAGTGTCTTTCGAAAACACAGATTCATTAACTGACTTTAAACCATGAGATTTCATGGTACAGAGGATGATTCTAAGAAAGATATTAATGGCGTTACAAACACTGCTCTCAAACAATTTATCTTTTACCCAGAACGAAGGTGATTCGCCTCTACGCGTACACCAATGAGCAGCGATATAGACGCCAATATATTCAAACTGCTGCCATCGAGTTCTGGAGGTCAAAAATGAAACGAGCCAGCAATAGCTACAGACTGCAAATGATCAAAGAAGTGGTTACCCGTAGAGAACGTGAAGCCTGTACCGATCCCATGGCGAAATACATTCACCAACTGATGGATGAGCGTCCGACAAGTAAACTGAATGTTGAATTCAATCACCGGTTTTCAGGAAGCCACTTCGATGAACATGCTGGGGGATGGGTGAGTGATGATTGGTCAATGAAGTAAATCCCATAAACTATGGTTAAGCGCACAAAATCAAGTAATAATAAATAGACATCACCTTCCCGGCCATAAGAAACCAAGGGCTGGGGTGAAGAATGGCGAATCTGTTATTAAAAGAGAGTTTGCTGTGGTGATACGTCTTCCTGAGGCTCTCCTGACTTCGCCTTCCCTACCAAAACCTTTCTCTTGTAGCGCTGACGACATAACTTAATGACGTGCAATTGCTGCGCAGGCGTATAGTTGAGCCAATTAAATCGCTCTTCTCTTTTACGCATACACCCTTTGCAATACCCCTTTTCATCTACACTGCATATGCCGACACAAGGGTTAGGGACAGTAAAAAACTCCAATTGCTCCATACTAATACCGTGCTTTCATCGCGACTCGCAGAAAATCAATATTGGCTAAATCGATGGCAGAGTCTAATATACACTCTACCCTGATGCATACGAAACTATAACCGTATTCTGACAAAAACAGTGTTTTATTACCTATACTTATTACGTTTTTTAAAACGGAGTCTATAAAATGAAGCTTAGCCTAAAAACGTTCGTTACAGCAATCTCTCTCCCTATTCTCATAACTGCATGTACTAGCAACGGTGATGGTAATGATGTGAAAGAAATTACAGCTCAAGACTTAAAGCACCACAACTGGGAACTGGTTCAAATTGATGGCAAAAACATCGATCTTAAAGAGCGTCAAAAAACACCACGTTTAGAGATCGGTGAAAATCTAACCGCAAATGGCCATGCCGGTTGTAACGACTTCTTCGGTCAGGCAGAACTAAAAAACAATCAACTGCGTATCGAAAAAATGGGCATGACCATGATGATGTGCATGGATAACCAGATGGAAATTGAAAAAGCGATGTCAGAAACATTATCTAAGTGGAGTGACATCACGCTAACAAATGACGCTCTAGTGCTAAAAAACGCAGACCACGAGCTCACCTTCACATTGCGTGATTGGGTAAACTAGACCTGTACTCCGAGCACTCACTCTAAAAAGCAGCCATCACGATAGGCTGCTTTTCTATTTTAACAAGCAACAAACGCCTCCCCCCTCCTATCTAAAACTATCGGGCTTGAAAGAAATGGTTTAGCCTTCCGGTCCAATTCTACTTAAAATAAAGATCTAAACGACTTCAAACTCACGTTTGCTCCACTTCGCTTCACATTGATAATAATTGTTTGAATTAGTGAGTGATTAGGTTTGTAATTAACGTTGATAATAGAGTGAGATGAATTACTATCTTTTGAAGGAACGGAGTTTAGCTCCCTTTGGACATCAAAAACTCCTCGAACAAAAACAAAGAATCACAACACGGATTTGATATGAAAAAGCTATTTAGCACCATTGGTATGGTAGCCGCGACTTTCGCCACTTCTTCCTTTGCCGACAACTGGCAGAAAATCGAACAACAAGCGGAAGGCCAAAGTGTTTATTTTCATGCTTGGGGCGGTAGCCAAGAAATCAACCGCTATATCCAATGGGCAGGTAAAGAGCTTAAATCCCGCTACAACGTGACTCTGAATCACGTTAAAGTTACCGATATTTCTGAAACCACAACGCGTTTAATTGCGGAAAAAGCCGCAGGTAAAAATAGTGGTGGTAGCGTGGACATGGTTTGGGTTAATGGTGAAAACTTCAAATCTATGAAAGACAACCAACTGCTGTTTGGCCCCTTCGTTGGCGATTTGCCAAACTGGCAATACGTTGATAAAACCTTGCCCGTGGATGTGGATTTTTCAGAACCAACAGAAGGTTTAGAAGCACCATGGGGTGTCGGCCAATTAGTGTTTATTCATGATGAAGAAACACTGAAAAACCCACCGAGTTCTTTTTCAGAAATGTTGAACTATGCGAAAACATTTCCCAACCGTCTCACTTACCCTCGCCCGCCAGAATTTCACGGCACCAGCTTTATTAAAGCGCTATTAATTGAGTTGACCAGCAATGACCCTAAGCTGCAACAACCAGTGACGGACGAAGCATTTAAGCGAGTAACTCAACCGCTTTGGTCATACTTAAATGAATTTCATCGTGTTGCGTGGCGTGGTGGTCAACAGTTCCCGGGCGGCACAGCAGAAACTATCCAATTACTAGATGATGGACAAATAGATCTCGCCATTACCTTCAACCCAAATGCAGTATTTTCAGCGCAAACCAGTGGTACTTTAGCCAAAAGCACAAAAGCTTATGCGATGGATGCAGGCGCGCTTTCCAATATCCATTTTCTCGCCATTCCTTGGAATACAAATGCCAGTGCAGGCGCCCAAGTTGCAATAAACTTTTTATTAAGCCCTGAGGCGCAGTCTCGTAAAGGCGATATCAACATCTGGGGTGATCCTTCGGTACTAAGCCAACAGTACTTAAAAGGAACGGCAAAGAGCACACAACAATTCAAATCGATCGCTGAGCCGCACCCAAGCTGGCAAGTCGCGTTAGAAAAAGAATGGCTGAAACGTTACGGAAACTAATATTTACCCATGTTAAGAGCGCTATATCTCGTTATTATTGCAGTTTGTATTTTACCGACCATCCCTGGGCTACTCGGGGTGGTGGTTTCTGCGCTCGGCTATATTCCCCCTATCGGTCTGAATCAAGTTTCTCTCGGTGGTTTTACTGCGGTGTTTGATTGGGAAGGAGTGTGGACTTCTATTGGCCTCACGTTCTATTCCGCCATTGTTAGTAGCTACCTTGCTTGTTTAATGACGTTTGCGATCCTTCAAGCTTCTTGGGGCTGTAAATTTTGGCGCAAAGTTGAAGTGAGCCTCTCCCCCTACTCGCGATGCCACATGTTGCCTTCGCGATCGGTTTTGCTTTTTTATTTGCACCAACGGGAATGGGTGTTCGCATTCTTCACCAGCTGTTTGGCTACGACCCAAATGCGCAAACTGTGAATGACTTGGCGTTATTGATTAAAGACCCACACGCACTGGGCTTGATCCTCATGCTAGCCATCAAAGAAGTACCATTTTTGTTACTGATGAGCATTCCAATTCTTCAACAATTGAAAGTCGATAAAATTGAGAAAGTCAGTCATTCTATGGGGTATAGCTCTGCTCAAACGTGGTGGAAATGCATCTTCCCGCAATGGTTGGTGAAATTACGTTTTCCTATGCTAGCCGTGTTGGCTTATAGCCTATCGGTCGTTGATGTTGCTCTGATCATTGGCCCAACGAATCCACCAACCTTCGCTGTACTTGTGTGGCAATGGTTCAACGACCCTGATCTCTCGCTCCTGCCAAGAGCGGCTGCGGGCGCTGTCGTATTGTTTTTTATGGCCAGCACCTTAATGATCTTTGCTCGCCTTGTTGAATGGGGCATCACCCAAGGCTTTAGACATTGGCAATATTCTGGCCGCAGTGGCTTGTGTTTGCCGGGCAAAACGGTGTTTTCTCTGATCGCTCTATTGACATTGTTAATGTTGCCTTTGATGGTAATTTGGAGCTTTGCTCAACGGTGGCGCTTCCCTGATTTACTGCCAAGTCGTTATAGCCTGCGCTTTTGGGAATATGAGTGGCAAAGTATTCTCGGAACGTTAGAACAAAGCATGTTGATTGGTATTATTAGTGCGTCGATTGCGCTGGTTTTGGCGCTGATCGCTCATGAGTACCGTTTACGTTATCGCTGGCAGATCCCAGGGTACGTCATCGCAATTCCGATGTTGATTCCACCACTATCTGTGCTATTCGGCATGCAGATTGCGACACTTTATTTCAATAACAGTGCGTACTTCTTTTGGGTATGTTGGGCTCACGTATTCTTCGCTTTCCCATTTGTCTACTTGTCACTAGATGGTCCATGGCGCAGCTTTGATAATGGGTTAACTCGTGTTGCATTAAGCTTAGGCAAATCGCCATTTCAAGCGTGGTGGAAAGTAAAGTTACCGATTCTATTACCTGCCATTGCCTTCGCTTGGGCAGTGGGGATCAGCGTCAGCTTAACGCAATACCTACCAACACTCGTGCTCGGTGCGGGGCGTATTAGCACAATAACAACGGAAGCGGTTGCTCTATCCAGTGGCTTCGATCGTCGCGTCACTGCTATTTATGCCATTTGGCAAGCGCTCTTACCGTTCATGTTTTTCTCTTTTGCGATCCTACTTAGTCGTTTACACGTTAAGTATCGCCGATTGTCTATTAAAGGTTTATTACCGAATGAGTCTTTGCCTCAAAAACCTCGCCATCCGTAAAAACGATGGCGATACACTTTTCTCCGCATTCAATATGACGGTAGATAAAGGTGAAATTGTTACCTTAATGGGTCCCAGTGGCTGTGGAAAATCCATTTTGTTGGATGCTATCGCTGGACATCTACCGACTGAATTCAATTACTCTGGGTCTATCACGCTCAACGACCAACAATTAGATGCACTACCCGCACATAAACGTCAGATCGGCATTTTGTTCCAGGATGATCTGCTTTTCCCACACCTTACTATTTGGGAAAATCTCGCTTTTGCACTCCCCAATTCAATCAAAGGTGCAGAGCGTCAAAAAGTCGCGATGGAAGCATTAAAAAACATCTCGTTGCTCAAACTTGCTGATGCCTTTCCTGACCAAGTATCAGGCGGACAACGTGCACGTATCGCCCTCATCCGCATGTTACTCGCACAACCTAAAGTCGCGCTGCTTGATGAACCATACAGCAAGCTTGATAAAGATCTGCGCGCACAATTTCGCAGCTGGGTCGTCGAACAACTACACCACGCAAACATCCCAACGCTGATGGTAACGCACGATGAAGAAGACATTCCAGAAGGCAGCCGCTGTATAAACTGGCCTTGGGAGACGAACAATGCTTGATAGTTTTAGTCTTAAAGTCATTAAGAAGCCATTAACCCAAAGCGCCAGAGTCATCGACCAGTTCGGTATAACCGCGAATCAAACGACTTTTTTTGGGTTCATCATCGGATGTTTTGCGCTACCGTCTTTGATTGCAGAACAATACACACTTGCATTAGTGTTTATTTTGCTTAATCGGTTTTGTGATGGCTTAGACGGCGCGCTAGCGAGGATTCAGGGTATAACTGACGCGGGAGGCTTTCTCGATATCAGTTTAGATTTTCTGTTTTATTCCTTGATCCCATTTGGTTTTGTATTAGCAAACCCAGAACAAAATGCCATTGCAGGTGCGTTTTTGATTTTTTCATTTGTGGGGACTGGTAGCAGCTTTTTAGCGTTTGCCATCATGGCCAGCAAACGCGGTATCGATAACCCCGTTTATAAAAATAAATCTCTCTATTACATGAGCGGCTTAACCGAGGGCACTGAAACCATTGGCTGTTTGGTACTGTTTTGTTTGCTTCCACAACACTTCGCTGTCATTGCTTATAGCTTTGGTGCCGCATGTTGGTTTACCACCGTCACACGAATATATTCCGGTTTTCATACACTGAAGTCACAACCTTAATATTGGTTCGCGCTCAACACTTGCTAAGACGGACTGTAAGCAATCGGATTTACTACGTTGATTAACCTGAGACCAGCATTCGCGAATTTCAATGCAGATACTCAGACGTGGTTCTATACTCTGGAAGTATCGGAATCATTTGGAGGTTACATGGCAAAATACATCCACTTAGGCATCATGCTCGTTTTGTCCGTAATAACATTGGGTGGCTGTAGCTCTCCCAACCCATACGGTGATTCATACGGCTCAGCAGACACAAGAAAAGTGCAACAGGTCTATTATGGAACCATAGAGAAAGTGGAACCTGTCACTATTGATGCCTCCACCCAATCCAATGCCATTGGTACTATCGCTGGCGCAGCCGTTGGGGGGATATTAGGATCTAAAGTTGGTGGCGGTTCAGGTTCGGATATTGCGGCAATTGGGGGCGGTCTATTAGGTGGGTATGCTGGTAGTAAAACCGCGGAGACAACCGCTAAGCGAAATGGGGTCAACCTGACGATTCGCCTCGAAGATGGAAAAATCATTGCCGTCGTTCAAGAAGCCAACCCTAATATGATTTTCCAACCAGGCCAAGCCGTTCAGATAAACATGTATGGCAATGATGCGCGTGTCGTTCCTCGATAACCGGCTTCCACTGCTTTATTAATCCGCTGCGCAAACAAGCACTGTTTGCGCGGCCCTTTCACGATGTAATTTGATCGTGGTCAATAGAACATCAATCTCCACCTGCTTTCGATGTTCAAATGACATCAAGTTGCTAGCATGCACCCACTTTAGATAAATTTGGGCTTGTTATGACTCTTACTGTTGACCACGTACTCCTGAATATTGCGTTAAATCTTAGCTCCAATCGCTCCCATGAGCAGCAATACCAGAGCCTGATTGATGGAGTGGCTCAAGTCTTCCCTTGCGATGCGAGTTGTCTGTTTATCTTTGATGAAGATGGTTTCCTCACCCCAGTCGCAGTAAAAGGGCTATCTAGCTCAGTGCTAGGTCGTCGTTATTTTCCTAACGCCCATCCAAGACTAAACGCGATAATTCAGAGCCGAGATCCGATCCGTTTTGATGCGAATTGTCCACTGCCCGATCCGTTTGACGGTACATTGCTCACGGAAGACCAATGCATTGATGTCCACGACTGCATGGGCTTTAGCTTATATGTCGAAGGGCAACTTGTCGGTGCATTGACGATGGACGCACTGACCGTTGGTGCATTCAATCATATCGACCCATTAACAATAGAAACCTTTGCCGCTTTAGCCGCAGCGACATTGCGTAACATCTCACAATTAAACGCACTGAAAACCCAGAACCAAAAGCAGAAAAACGTCACGCAGACGCTCATCCAACAAGCTCGTTCTCAGCATGGTGAGATGGTTGGGTTAAGTCCGCAGATCAATCAACTGCGTAATAATATTGTGACGGTGGCTCAATCAGATTATGCAGTATTGATTACCGGTGAAACGGGAACAGGTAAAGAATTGGTCGCTCATTCTGTTCACGCGCAATCCCATCGCAGTGACAAACCGATGATTTACGTAAACTGCGCCGCTCTACCTGAAGGTCTGGCAGAGAGTGAACTGTTTGGCCATGTTAAAGGCGCGTATACCGGTGCAAACGGAAACCGAGCTGGTAAATTTGAGCTGGCCAATGGTGGGACAATTTTCCTAGATGAAGTGGGCGAACTGTCTTTGATTTTACAGGCAAAATTATTACGTGTGATCCAGCAAGGTGAGTTGCAGCGCGTGGGTAGTGACCAGAATTTGATGGTTAACGTACGCATCATTGCCGCAACGAATCGACAATTAGAAAAAGAGGTCGAAGCGGGCACCTTCCGCGCCGATTTGTTTCACCGTTTAAACGTATTTCCAATCCAAGTACCAGCGCTTCGTGCTCGTGAAGGCGATATTCCCGTCCTTGCGGGTTATTTATTAGAAAAAGTGCGCCTGCAATTCAATGCACCGAATCTGCACGTTCATCCAAAGGTGTTAGCTCGGCTCGAATCTTTACCTTGGTATGGTAACGTACGAGAATTAGAACACACCTTAACTCGCGCAGCCTTGCACGCCATTCAACAAGGTGCGAGTACCATTATATTAAGTCACTTTGATGCTTCACTCGCGCTGGACGATGTTAAAAGCACATCGCATTATTTACCCAAAGAAAGTCAACCAATGCGCGAGCTCGTCGAAAGCTACCAACGTGATTTGATTGAACATGCCTTGAGCCAAACAGGTGGAGTTTGGGCAAAAGCAGCCGAGTTTTTACAAATGGACCGCGGTAATTTATATCGTATGGGGAAAAAACTCGAGATCAATAAATAGGCACTTTTAAAAACACGATGTAATTAAGACATCACCGGCGTTGTCTTAGTTACATCATCCCTCTTAATCAAAACCTACAAAATCCTTAACTTTCAAAAAGATAAGCATTGGCACGCATTCTGCTCTCTAGTGATCAACATTACGACTATTAAAACAATCACTGGAGAACCCAATATGTTCTGTATTCAATGTGAACAGACAATTCAAACCCCTACTGTTAAAGGCTGTTCTTTTTCTCAAGGCATGTGTGGCAAAACTTCTGACGTATCCGACTTACAAGACGTGTTGGTTTATACACTGCAAGGGGTTTCTTTTTGGGCATTAAAAGCACTCGAATATCACATCGTAAACGATGAAATTAACCAATGGGCACCAAAAGCTTTCTTCTCAACGTTAACCAACGTTAACTTCGACCCTGAACGTATCCTAGAGCTGGCGAATCAAGCAGCAATATACAAAGCTCTGCTTAAAGACCAAGTTATCACTGCAGCAACAATGGCAGATAAACCACTGGCCCACATCCCTGACGTGGCGAACTTTGAACTTCCCAACAGCGCAGAAACGATCCTTACCTTTGCACCTCAAGTCGCGGTGAACCGTGGCAAAGATCAAGTCCATGAAGACGTAATTGGCTTGCGTCTGCTATGTCTATACGGCCTGAAAGGTGCAGCGGCTTACATGGAGCATGCTCGCGTTCTTGACCAAACCAACAACGATATCTACGCTGAATACCACGAAATCATGGCTTGGTTGGGGACCGACCCAGAAGATCTGAGTGAGCTGCTTGATTGCTCAATGCGTATTGGCCTAATGAACTACAAAGTGATGGAAATGCTCGACCATGGTGAGACCGAAACTTTTGGTCACCCAGAGCCAACCACGGTTAACGTAAAACCAGTAAAAGGTAAATGTATTCTGGTATCTGGCCACGATTTACACGACCTAGAAAAAATCCTGCAACAAACCGAAGGCAAAGGTGTCAACGTTTACACCAACGGTGAAATGCTACCTGCGCACGGCTACCCAGAACTGAAGAAGTATTCTCATCTAGCCGGTAATTACGGCAGTGCTTGGCAAAACCAACAGAAAGAGTTCGCCAACTTCCCAGGGGCGATTGTGATGACATCAAACTGCCTATTGAACCCAAATGTGGGTCAATACGCAGATCGCCTGTTTACCCGAAGCATCGTCGGTTGGCCGGGAGTAGAACACATTGAAGGCGATAACTTCAGTCAAGTGATTGAATGTGCACTTGCGCAAGAAGGATTCAAACACGATGAAATCGAACACAACATCACCGTTGGTTTCGGCCGTAATGCATTAATGAACGCTGCACCTGCGGTTATCGACCAAGTAAAACAAGGCAACATCAAACACTTTTTCCTCGTTGGTGGTTGTGACGGTGATAAATCTGAGCGCAGTTACTACACCGACTTTACCGCAGAAGCACCAGAAGACACACTCATCCTAACGCTAGCCTGTGGTAAGTTTCGCTTCAATAAGAACACGTTTGGCGATATCAATGGCATCCCTCGCCTATTGGATGTAGGTCAGTGTAACGATGCTTACTCTGCAATCCAGCTGGCACTAGCGCTGGCAAAAGAATTTGACTGTGACATTAATGACTTACCACTCACGCTGGTACTTTCTTGGTTCGAGCAAAAAGCAATTGTTATTCTACTCACGCTATTTGCACTGGGTGTGAAAGGTATTTACACGGGCCCTACGGCGCCAGCATTCCTAACGCCAAACTTAATCGCAATCATCCAAGAAAAATTCGATATGCGCAGCATTGGCAACGTTCAGGATGACCTAAAAACCATCCTAGCGTCTTAATCCTAACCCCTCTTATTCCGCCCCCTTCGTTGTGGGGCGGCTTTGCAACAAACCAAAGAGAAGATTATGTTTTTTGAATGGCAAGGCAACCAACCTGTTACGCTCCGCTGTATCGACAAATACTTCGAAACTCATGATACCGTCAGCATTCAATTAGCCGAACTAACAGAGTTACTCCTGTTTCAGTTTAAGCCTGGTCAGTTTATTAACTTAGGTGTTGAAATCGATGGGAAAATGGAATTTCGTGCCTATTCAATCAGCTCTATCAACGAAGACGATCATCTTCAGCTAACCATAAAGCGAGTTGCAGGTGGCAAGGTGTCCAACTTCATCATTGACTCTCTATTGCTTGGCGATACGGTACAAGCACTACCGCCTACGGGGGATTTTAACTGCATTGATCACCCTCCTGTTCAATATAATGGAACAAACAAAGCACTGCTCATTAGTGCCGGCTGCGGTGTAACTCCGGTGTATTCCATGGCGAAGCACTGGCTGAGTCATCCGGATGAGAACGATAACGACGTTGATATCGCGTTTCTGCATATTGCACGCAGCCCAGAAGAGACGATTTACTACGACCAATTGGAAACATTCGACGCCGTGTATCCCCATTTTCAGTTAACGCTATTGCTGAAAAATAACGGTGGGACATCACATCCGCAAGGTCGTTTGAACGCCGACTGGCTGCAAGATCTCGTCCCAGATTTCAAACAACGTACCGTTTACCTGTGTGGTCCAAGTCAATTCATGCAAGATGTGCGCGGCTATTTGAGTGAACTCGGTTTTGACATGGCGAACTTTTACCAAGAAAGTTTTACACCTGCTACCAGTGAGCAACCAGAAGCATTAGACGAAACGGTCAGTGTCTTCGTTCCCGATTTTGCTCAAACGATTGATGCACCAAAAGGTCAAGTGTTGGCTGATGCACTTGAAGGCGCGGGCTTGCCACTTATCGTGGCTTGTCGCAGCGGCATTTGTGGCTCGTGCAAATGCAAGGTTCGTAAAGGCAGCGTCTCTTCCACCAGCCTTGAAACATTGACGCCTGAGGAAATTGAACAAGGTTATGTCCTCGCCTGCTCATCAACCATCGAAGCGGATCTTGAAGTGCAGATTGGTTAGTTCTCCAAATACAAAAAGCGCCGCGATACGTCTGTCTAGATGTTTCGCGGCGCTTTTTTTTTGATTTTGCTTCTGTTGCGACAGAAGTCTTTTAGCTAAACAACAACACTTTTAATGCCGCTTCGCTGTCCACGTCCATAAATTCTGGCGGATTATCCAGACGCTCACGGAACGTCAGCTCTGGCGCCTCTTCTTGCATGCTTTCAATCAAGAAGTCACTCGTCACAGATGGCGAGTTCACACATGCCATCACTTGACCGCCCTCTGCCAACAAATCCGGCAATCGACGTAAAATCTTTTTGTAGTCTTTAGTAAGCGCAAAGCTGCCTTTCTGGAATGAAGGCGGGTCAATGATGATCAAGTCGTACTGACCAGACTTCTTGATCTTGCCCCAAGATTTAAAGATATCGTGCCCCATAAAACTGACTTGGTTGATGTTGTGACCATTGAGTTTATGGTTTTCACGCCCTTTAGCCAGAGAGGCTTTAGCCATGTCTACGTTGACAACTTTATCCGCGCCACCCGCAATGGCAGCGACAGAAAAACCACAGGTGTAAGCAAACAAGTTAAGCACGTTTTTATGTTTGGCATGTTCGCGAACCCAATCACGACCGTAGCGCATATCCAAAAACAATCCAAGGTTCTGATTACGGCCTATATCCAACTGATATTTCAAGCCGTTTTCTTCTACAACCGGACGCACGTCTAGTTCACCAAACAGAACTTCTGACGGCGCCCCATCAGCATAACGGTGCTGGAGTACCATGGTGCGACCTTGCTTATCTGCCCACAGTTGTGATTGTGCCAATGCATTTAGGCCGCTTTTGAGTTCAGCGAGAAACGCGTCGTCCACTTCTTTAAACAAGTTAATGATTAGCTGACCTTGTAACCAGTCACACGTGATTTGCTCTAGCCCCTCAAAACGACGGCCACGACCATGAAACAGTCGACGAATTTCATTCGGAGCTTGCGCGAGCTCGGTTTCTAAATGCTGAAAAAACAGCGGAAGTTGTGATGCTTGCATCGAGTTCTCTTAATCTATTTTTTTCAAATGTTTATTTGATGGTTGGCCAGTTCAATTCCCAAGGACTTAACCACGAGTCAATGCCCTGAGACACAACCTTGGAATGCCATTTACTCCCGAGTGCTTGGTAATCTCGTGGATCGCAGATAAAACGGAACAGTTTCTCTTGATAAGTGAAACACAGGGAGAACGCATGCAGATAGCCACGGTCGGCTTCGTTACCCGCATTATAAATAGGATCGCCAACAATACCCGACCCTAGCGACTTTAATGCCACACGAATTTGGTGCGTTTTACCAGTATGTGGTTTACACAAGAATAGGCGCTCACCCGGCTCAGCAACAAGAGAGAAAAACTGAGTCACTGCCGGGTTTTGTTTGCTGTTTAGCAGTTTCCATGAAGAACGACGTGAGCGCTCCATATCACCAACGACCAAACCTTGTTTCTTTTTAGGCTTTTTCGCACCAATCGCTAGGTAGAACTTTTCCACCTGGCGATCAGCAAAAGCTTGAGACAACAAACTCGCGGCTCTGGCATTGCGTCCGAGGAGCAAAATACCCGATGTCATTTTATCTAATCGGTGAACAAGATAAAGCTGATCGTCACCACTCTGCTTTGCCACTTCTTGCACCAGCATCGTGTCACCATCATCTTTGTGTACAGAGACATTAGGATGCTTATTGACGATCAGAAAATCTGGATGGGTATGTAGGATATCGAACATAAAAAACTGGCTCCATGTTTGGAGCCAGAAGTATACATAAGATATCGGACAAAGCCATCGAGGCTTACGCTATAGCTTCTTAGAAAGCACCCCTGCAAGGCCAATAATTGCGATACCAAGTACCATAATTTCGCCTTTACCGCTGTCAAAGCCAGACTTAATGCCCATGAAAGCGACAATAGCAATCGCGACAGGAATAACGAATTTCACGAGGTTGTACCATAAGCCAAATAATGGGAATGACACTTCACCATCATTCGTAATCTCTTTTTCTAACTCAGCGCGATTTAAGCGCCAGCCAGCAAAAATACACACCAACATACCGCCAACCGCTAGGAAGATTTTATCTGTTAATAAATCGAAGATATCAAACGCACCAGTTCCAAACAGTGTTGGCCCCATGCCTCCCAACGATAGTGATGCAAAGATACATAATGTTGCCATTACAGCACTTGCCGACAGAACCGCCTTCGAACGCTTCATGCCTTTCTCATCAATGAGGTAAGAAACAACGACCTCAAGCAGAGAAACTGAAGACGTCAACGCAGCCACAGTCAAACCAATGAAAAACAACAATGCCAATAATAACCCGATAACACCACCCATTTCTGCAAATAGCTGAGGTACCACGACGAACACTAAACCCGGACCTGCCGCTGGCTCCATGCCGAATGCAAACATCGCAGGGAACATAGCAACCCCCGCCAGAATCGCCACGCCAGTATCCATTGCGGTGACCATACCCGTGGTTTGTATCAGGTTCTCTTTCTTCTTCAAATAAGAGCCGTAAGTCATCATACAGCCCATTCCTAAGCTGAGAGAGAAGAAAGCTTGACCCAAAGCGGCAAGAACGACGTTACTGTCTACTTTAGAAAAATCCGGCATGAACAAGAATTCTAGGCCCGCCATTGCGCCTGGCAACATCAAGCCCTTCACAGATACAATGATCAGGATTAAGAATAAAAGCGGCATTAGAATCTTACCCGCTTTTTCGATACCACCAGAGATCCCCTTCATGACAATCAGCACATTGAAGACTAGATATATGCCCATCCACATCAGTGGTTGTATTGGATCAGAAATGAAGCCACCAAAACTATCTCCGATAGCTTCTGGGGTACTGAGTAGGCCACCACCCACTTTAAAAATGTAAGCTAATGCCCAACCGCCAACGACAGGGTAAAAGCCCATGATCAAAAGACCACTGCAAACACCAATCACGCCAGTAAATGTCCAGCGACGATCGGTTGTTTTAAATGCTCCTACGGCAGACAGGCCAGTTCTACGACCAATAGCGAATTCTGTCAGCATTACGCTAAAGCCGATAAAAAGAACAAAGAAAAGGTAGATCGCAACGAACGCACCACCGCCGCTCTCACCTGCTGTGTAAGGGAATTTCCATATATTGCCTAAACCAACAGCGGAGCCCGCTGCTGCCATTACGAAGCCTAGTTTAGACCCCCACGTATCACGTGGTGCTGCTGTATTAGTTGTAGCCACGCTTTTTCTCCAAAATTAGGTTGTTGTGTATGCATAGAGATAGGCGTCTAAAAGTTAATGTAAAAGTTATTGTACACTTTAAAAACAAGTGTTTGACGCACTATGTATAGCAAGTAAAGCAGTTAGCCATTAAAATTGGAACCCCAAAAAAGTATATTTATCGTGCTAATGTAACCTTACGCAGGTCAAATGCTGCTTTTTTGTTCGAAAGTTAAAAACTGGCCTTGAATTTCACATTAAAACAACAGAACCCCCTGTTACGAAACTCATCCCTCATGTAAGGTCAAACTCACTTAGTAATGGGAAATCTGTTTCCCCCAACCCACTTTTATGCTTAATATCCTAGAAGGGCATATTACTCTGAGCGTATATGGACAAGTTTTATCATTTCCTTACTCTAGCTAGCATCGGCCTATATTGGTTGTTGGTCGCTGGTATTACTATCCGAGTCGTTTTAAAGCGACGCGCTGTCAGCGTGTCTTTAGCTTGGCTCATGATCATTTATATTCTTCCGGTCCTTGGCGTCGCATGTTATTTCCTCTTTGGCGAACTAAATTTAGGTAGAAAGCGAGCTGAACGTGCAAAAAAAATGTTTGCCCCCTTCCAAAAGTGGTTCAGCCAACTGGATGATTGTAATGCCCACAAGCCAGAAACGATGGGCCGACATATCTATCGAATTGATGAGCTTTGTAACAACCGCCTTGGTCTTCCTGCACTTAGTGGTAATACCCTGTCATTACAGCATTCGCCCAATGAGATCTTGCATTCCATCATTGAAGATATCGAAAACGCCCAAACAAGCATTCGCATGGTGTTCTACATTTGGCACCCAGGTGGTTTGGCCGACTCTGTGGCTTCAGCACTAATACAAGCCGCAAAACGAGGTGTCGATGTTAAGCTCCTGCTTGACTCTGCTGGCAGCCCACGCTTCTTTAGAAGTCACTGGTGTAAAATGATGCAGGATGCAGGGATTGAGGTTGTCCAAGCGCTAGAAGTAAAAATGTGGCGTATTTTCCTGCATCGTCTCGATCTTCGTCAGCACCGTAAAATCATCGTGATTGATGATAAGATTGCTTACACTGGCTCAATGAACCTTGTCGACCCCGCTTACTTTAAACAAAATAGCGGCGTAGGCCATTGGGTTGATATTATGGTTCGTATCACTGGGCCAACTGTCAACGTTTTAAGCGCAATCCACTGTTGGGATTGGGAAGTCGAAACTGGCGAACGTCATCTACCTAAGCTGCCAGAGTGCAAAATAGATGAGCGAGAATTCCAGCACCCAATTCAGGTCGTCCCCTCTGGCCCAGGGATGCCAGAATACCTTATCTACCAAGTCCTCACGCTTGCTATTAACCAAGCCAATCGCTCCGTCAGAATCACCACACCGTATTTCGTCCCAAGTACTGATTTGCTGGAGACTTTAAAGATGACAGCGCAACGCGGGATCGATGTGGAGTTAATTATTCCGCACAAAAATGACTCCATGATGGTGCAATGGGCTTCACGCGCCTTTTACAGTGAATTACTGAGCGCGGGGGTGAAAATTTATGAATTCTACGGCGGCCTGCTTCACTCTAAATCAGTCGTGATTGATGAACAATTCTGTTTGGTTGGTACCGTTAACATGGATATGCGTAGTTTATGGTTGAACTTTGAAGTGACATTGGCAGTGGATGATGAAGAGTTCACTAAGCAGATGTCATGGCTACAGGATAACTACATCAAACAATCTCATTCCATTGTGCAAAAAGATTGGGAAAAGAGAAGTCTACTTTCTCGATTCTTAGAGCGGGTTTTCTACCTTTTCAACCCGCTGTTATAAAGTCTCTGTATCCAACCTTTTGAGCTTAAGACAAATCCCACACCGATCTCGTTTGTGTGGGATTTTTCTATCTTCTCTGGTGTGCCTACACCTAAATATCATCAAGGTGCTTAATTCAGTTTGCCGAGTTGTGTAAACCATAATCTTCGAGGCTCTATGGCTATATACGACTTTTCCCTTGCAAACGAACGATGGTCCATGTTTTAAATAAAGAAATCGTTTCATTTAGATAGGAAATCTTTATGTCAGAAGGAAAAAAAACCAAACTCATTACCGCTGGCCGCAATAAAAAGTGGACTAACGGTGTTGTAAACCCCCCAGTTCAGCGCGCTTCAACGGTTGTATTCAATACCGTCGCAGAGAAAAACCAGGCAACGATCAACCGTACAAATAAAACCTTATTCTACGGACGCCGAGGCACGAACACGCACTTTGCTTTTCAGGATGCGATGGTCGAGATCGAAGGGGGAGCAGGATGTGCTCTCTACCCATGTGGAACCGCGGCGATTTCCAACACCATTCTGTCTTTTGTCGAAACAGGCGATCACATTCTAATGGTGGATACGTGTTACGAACCGACGCGTGAATTTTGCAATACCATTATGAAGAAAATGGGCATTGAAACCACATACTACGACCCGATGATTGGTGAAGGTATCCGCGATTTAATTCAGCCAAACACCAAAGTGCTTTTCCTTGAGTCTCCGGGCTCAGTCACAATGGAAGTGCAGGATGTGCCAACGCTGGCTCGTATTGCTCATGATCACAATATTATCGTGATGTTAGATAATACATGGGGAGCGGGTGTGAACTTCTCACCATTTGCACACGGTGTCGACATCTCTATTCAAGCAGCAACGAAATACATTGTTGGTCACTCTGATGTCATGTTGGGTACTGCCGTCGCATCAGAGAAGTATTGGGACCAATTGCGTGAACAAAGTTACTTGATGGGTCAGTGCGTCTCTCCTGACGACGCTTACTTAGGCCTACGTGGTATCCGAACGTTGGATGTCCGCCTCCGCCAACATGCCGAAAGTAGCTTGAAAGTGGCGAAATGGTTAGCCGCTCGCCCAGAAGTCGATCATGTTCGTCATCCGGCTTTAGAAACCTGTCCTGGCCACGAGTTTTTCACACGTGACTTTACTGGCGGTAACGGTTTGTTTTCATTCATTCTCAAAACGTCCTGCCCAAAAGCCACCACGGCCCTGCTTGATGGCATGAAACACTTTAGTATGGGTTACTCTTGGGGAGGCTTTGAGAGTCTAATTCTTGCTAATGAGCCTAAGAGCTTTAATAGCTTGCGTACCGTCGCACACCCGCACTTTGAAGGGACACTTATACGGATTCATATCGGCCTAGAAGATGTGGATGATTTGATTTCTGACCTAGAGGCTGGATTTGCACGATACAATGCGCTAGTTCTTGAAAAAGAAGCCTCAATGTAATCATTCATTGAATCGCCCTGCCGTGCAGGGCTTTTTTATCATTAACGTACATTCTCTGTAATAACGTGCTCGTTACCAAATGCTATTGGTTTTGTTTCTTCGGGCACCCAACTAGATGGTCATCAACCATACCAACCGCCTGCATAAAAGCGTAGCAAATGGTCTCACCGACAAACTTAAAGCCTTTCTTTTTCAAGAATTTGCTCATGGCTCTAGATTGTTCAGTTGAGGCTGGCACCTCATTCATATCTTGCCAATGGTTTACGACTGTTTGGCCATCAACAAACTGCCATAAAGCTTCGGATAAACTGCCATATTCTGCTATTAACTCTTTTGCGGCCTTCGCGTTAGCGAATACGGAGTTAATTTTCCCACGATGTTTAACTACATCAAAGTTTTCAACGATGAATTCAGTTCGTTCCTCATCACGGTGAACTAACACATCCAAATCATAATGCTCAAATGCTTCGCGATAGCCTGTCCGTTTCTTCAAAATGGTAAGCCAACTAAGGCCAGCTTGTGCCCCCTCAAGCGTAATGAATTCAAATAATACTTTATCGTCATACACAGGCACTCCCCATTCAGCATCATGGTATTCTCGCTCTAAAGGGTGATTCATCGCCCAAGCGCAGGTTTTGTGCTCTGTCATTACTTGTCCTTATAAAAACGCCTCTAGCCCACCAGCTAGAGGCGCTCAAAATTTGCATTATGGTTACTGTGGCACTGCCACTTTGTGGAATAGACGATACAACACTGGCACGACAATAAGTGTCAGAACAGTCGCAAAACCCAAACCAAACATAATTGTTACTGCCATTGGCTTGAAGAAGATATCCGGTAGCAACGGAATCATCCCTAGAATGGTGGTGATTGCCGCCATACATACTGGCCGCACACGACTCACAGCCGCATCAACTACCGCATCATAGGCTTCTTTACCTGATTTCATCTCAATCTCAATTTGATCGAGCAACACGATACCATTTTTCAGTACCATGCCCGATAAGCTCAAGAAGCCCAGAAGCGCCATAAAACCAAATGGCGTATCTAAAACCAACAAGCCCGTCGTTACCCCTATCAGTGCCAAAGGCACCGTTAACCAAACGATTAGCGGCTCTTTGATAGAATTAAACAAGAACACCGTGACCAAGAACATGAACAAATAGCCCATCGGCATGGTGGTAAACAGCGACTCTTGGGCGTCTCCAGAAGACTCGTATTCACCGCCCCACTCCAATGAATAGCCTGGTGGCATTTCGATGGCTTCTATTTGTGGTTGTAAGCGTTTTTGCAGTGTTGACGCGGTTTCTTCACTGAGAATATCTGGATCAGCCATGACCGTTAGCATACGCTTACGGTTTTTACGCACGATGATTGGATCTTCCCAGCGCATATCGTATCCCATTGTCACCTGTTGCAATGGGATAAACTCGCTCTGTGCTGGACTCCATATTTTCATTCCCTCGATATTACGAATATCAATACGCTCATCTTCTGGTAATCGAGCCACGATTGGCATCAAGGTTGTACCATCGCGATAAATACCAATCGTCTTGCCAGAAAAAGACATGGATAAGAAATCATCCACATCCGACTTCGTAATGCCATAACGACGCGCTTGGCTTTCATTAAACTGAGGCTCAAGGACTTGAGTACGTTCACGCCAGTCATGCCTGATGTTCGTTGCCTCCGGATCGGCGTACATGATATCCATAATCTTAGCCGCGATAGTACGAAGAACCGTTGGATCAGAACCAATCACTCTCGCTTCAATTTTTGCGCCGCCACCAGGGCCTAATTCAATCTGCTTCAATTTGTAGTTAATTTCTGGGTAATTGGCTGTTAAGTGTTGTCGGAAATTCACCATTAACGGAGCCAACGCCTCGTAATTGTCCATGCGAGCAGTTATTTCACCGTATGAAGCATAACTTTTTTCAGGCGCATACGTTAACATAAAACGCTGTAAGCCTTTGCCTGCCGTTGTGGTGATGTGGTCAACATGTTCTTGCTTTGCCAACCAGCTATCCAATTCTTTCAACGTCGCGTTGGTAGCTCGAATATCAGAACCTTCTGGCAACCATACGTCTAATTGGAAGATCGGGGTCGTTGATGATGGAAAGAATGCTTGTTTCACAAAAGTGAACCCATAAACACTCACAGCAAGCCCGGCAACTAACACGACAACGGTGAACCAAGCTCGGCGCATGCAAAATTCGAGGAACTTTTTGTATAAGACAAAAACAACCCCATTGTAAGGGTCATTCTCCTCCCCTTCTCCTTGTTTAATTTTCTGACCTTTAAAGAAAATATCAGCGAAAAATGGTGTCAATGAGATCGCTGTAAACCAACTGAGCATCAAGGAAATAAGCAATACTGTAAACAGGGTGCCACAATATTCACCCGTCGAATCTTCAGATAGGCCTATTGGGGCAAATGCGGTTACCGCAATGACAGTTGCCCCAAGCAAAGGCCATTTAGTCTGGGTAACAATATCGGTGGCGGCTTGTAATCGAGTTCGCCCTTTTTGCGTGCCAATTAATATGCCTTCAACGACTACGATAGCGTTATCCACCAGCATCCCCAGCGCGATGACTAACGCACCTAAAGAGATACGTTGTAGATCAATCGCCAAGTATTTCATGAAGATAAACGTTCCCAGCACCGTCAGTAGCAAGATAAGGCCAATCAAGAGCCCAGAACGTAACCCCATGAAAAACAACAGAACGATAATAACGATCCCAACCGCTTGAGCGAGGCTAATGACAAAGCCACTGACCGATTTATCTACTTCTTTGGGTTGACTATAAATTTCCGATATTTCGATCCCTATCGGTTGCTGATATTTCAGCTCTGCTAGTCGATGATCAAACGCTTTTCCAACTTCAACAACGTTAACGCCTTCCGCAAAAGAAATACCAACATTGAGAGCTAAACTGCCATTAAAGTTGATGATATTACTCGGAACTTCGACATAACCGCGTTTTATTTCCGCCACATCCTTTAAGAAGATCAATCCCTGCGCGCCGGACTCGGTGATCAACAAATCACCCAGTTCATCAACGCTTTGAAACTCGCCCGTTGGCTGGATCCTGATATATTCATCACCGATTCTGATCGCCCCCGCATCAGAGACCACGTTTTGCGTCGAAAGAAGATTGAACACTGTATTTGGTGACAAGCCAATACTGCTCAGTTTCTTCATCGAAACTTCAATGAATACTTGCTCTTGTTGCTGACCAGAAACCGAAACTTTACTCACACCATTAACAAGTTCGAGCTCTCGACGTAAGTAGTCGACATAATCAAGCAACTCCTTATAGCTATAACCGTCACCAGTCACGGCCAGTAAAATGCCGTAAACATCACCAAAATCATCAATGACTTGGGGCTCATTTACGCCTGGCGGTAAGGTCCCTTTGAGATCATTCACTTTTCGGCGCAACTCATCCCAAATTTGCGGAAGATCATCTGGGCCATAATTGTTCTTCATTGTTACGGTGATTTGCGACAAGCCTCGGCTGGAGATCGAGTTCACTTCATCGACGTACGTCAGTTGCTGAACCGCTTTTTCTATTGGATAGGTAACCTCTTCCTCTACTTGCTGAGGCGTTGCCCCTGGGTATGACGTCACAACCATTGCATCTTTGATAGTAAATGCTGGGTCTTCAAGACGCCCCAAACCAAAGAATGCGGCAACACCGCCAATTAAAAAGATCAGCGCCACCATCCAACTGATCACTCGGTTTCGGATAAAGTACGCTGCAACGCCCGTTACGTCATCATCACTTTGAGGCGCAGTCTTATTTAGATCACTCATAGACCGGCCTCCTGTTTAGTCGATTCTTTTATCACTTCCACTTTCATGCCATCTCTTAGTCTAGAAATACCCGCAACAACTACTTCGTCATTAAGTTCTAGCCCCTCAAGGACCTGAATCGATGTTTTGGAGGCCTTGCCCGTACGAACCTGTTTGCGAGATATCGTCCTATCCTCATTCAGCACCCACACAAATTTATTATCGCGACCAAGCCCATCGCCGTCTGCATTAAAAATCGCTTCGATCGGGACGTTAATTCCAACGTCTAATTCGAGGCCGATGTTCTTGTCTTTTGATGTCACTTCCACGGCCATCCCATCTAGAATGTATTCTTGCTCCGGCATAGGCAGCGAAAGTGTGACGGTGAACGTTCCTGTGGCTGGCTCTGGTTCGGTAGTGAACTCTTTAACGGTAGCATTGTATTCATTACCACTTGGCACACGCACAACCGCGTTAATCGATGTAAGTCGATCTTCCGTCGGCGGCTGCTTCACATACAGTCGGTCAGCAAGTTGGATGAGGACTTCAACTCGCTCTAAGCTGTGGATATTCACAATGTATTGGCCGACCTGTACGTTCTCAAATTGATCGATATTCACTCGGGAAATGACTCCATCGACAGGGGCTTTTAATGTGGTAAACGATAAACGAAGCTTGGCCAAATCCAGCTCAGCCAAGGCGATTTGTCGCTGCGCTGCAATCTCATCAAACTGTGACTTGGCTAATAGACCTTTATCGACAAGAGGACGAGAACGACGATATTGGCTGTCCACAACCGAAAACCGTGCGGTAGCATTATCAACCACCAACTTATAGTCCGTTGGATCTAAAGTCGCGATAACGTCACCTTTGCTCACCTTGTCTCCTTCTCTAACCATGACGCGGCTGACTTCTCCGGCGACTCTAAAACTTAAGTGAGAGCGATCAGCGGCATTCGCTACCGCAGGAAAATACAGGTTATCGTCGACTTTACTTCCTTCTAATGAAGCAATTTTGACTCGTGGTGTTTCTACCTCTTTATCTGGCGCTTTTTCTCCACAGCCAACAAGCAACAATGCAAAGCAGAGACACAGGGAACTTCTGATTCCTTTCATACTATAATCCTCGCTCCTTGACCCACGCTCTTACTTTAATGCCAGGTTCAATGACATCCACTCCAGAAATGATGATCTGGTCACCATCATTCAGCCCTTGTTGTATCTGACGTTTGTCATTCACCTCAATCGCCGCTTTTGCAACAATGCCCTGTTCATCCACTCGCCAAACATAGGTTTTGCCATTCTCTCGCAGTAGTGCGGAATCCGGAATTTTCGTCACGTCAGCGTTTTGGGAAAGAAGGTAAGCATTACCAGACATGCCCGGGAGGATGCCTAAGTCCGATGGTCGTGCCATGACCATGGTTACTTTATAACTGCCCGTTTTAGGATCGGCTTCTGTATCTATTTCTTGGAAAGTCAAATCAAAAGATTGTTCAGGAAAGGCATCAAACACCATTCTGGCTGACACATCGCTACCTTTTGTGTAACGGTTTAATAAGTAATCGGGGATGTAAAATATCACCTTCATCACTTGATTGGACTGAATATTCATCACCCCTTCTTTCGCGGTAACATATTCATGATTTTCTGCTGGTACATAAGAAATGGTTCCGTCATACGGAGCGATGAGCTTGGTGTATCTCAAATTTGCTTTTGCTTGGTCCCACTGAGCTTTGGCTGAATTATGATTGGCTTTTGCTTCATCAAAATCTTGTTCTGAGACTACCTGATCTTTGCGCAGTTTTTTATAGCGTTTGTATTGCACATCGGCAAGGGCAAAGTTAGCTCTGGCTTGTTGTTCAAGAAGAGAATATTCATCTGGGTTTAGTGAGGCTAAGACATGGCCCTTGTTCACAACTTGGCCTTCATGCACCTCAATGGTTTGAAGCAAACCGGGCACACGAAATGTTAATACAGCTTTGTCACCAGCATCTGTTGTGGCAGGAAAATAACGTTCAAAATGGGCATTACCAACAGAAACAGTAAAAAGTTTAGCGGGACGAGATTCTGGCTCAGGGACGGGAGGAAGCTCTTTACCACAACCCGACAAAACAGCCGTAACAGCTATCGGAATAAGCATTTTTCTCATTATATTCATCCACAAGATTAGGGAGGTTACTTTTAAAGTAGATGAACAGTGGGTTAACTGCCAGATTATAACTAGTTAATAATGCTCTAAATTAGTGATTTGTGACAAGAAAGCAGGCGTGATGCCTGCTTTGTATTTGTTGTTCTTCGCGTGGTGTATTTAAAGCTTACTGAACTCTCGGTTTACCCTAAAGGTATCGGAAGTCACGTACGCTTCCATATTACGAATTTTGCTATCCAGGCGCTCAAAATCACGCTCTAGAACATTGAGTAATTGGTCAGGGCTTTGGCCTTTTTGCCACGGTTTGCTTTTAAGCGTGTGCTCTTGCTGCGCCTTTATATTCGCGGAGTAAGTTATTGGCTGCTTTTCTAACATAAACGCCATCGCAACGTACGCAAGTAAGATTAAAAACGTACCACCGAGAAGCGCTGCGGAAATAACAACAATACGAATCAACCAAACTTCCGTACCAAAGTAGTTTGCAATCCCGGCACAAACACCTGAGATTTTCCCATTTACAGGGTCACGGTACAGTTCTCGTTTATTCATATTTACGTCTCCACGTCGGCGATTCTGCGTCTAAGATGCGCTCCAGTGTATCAACTCGAGACTGCATCGCTTCCGCTTTTTCAGACAGTACCTGAAGACGCTCTAAATCTTGGCTCGACAGAGCACTATCTGTTTTTCGCTTGCTGCGATAGTGTAAAAAGAGCCATAGTGGAGCGACAAAGATTAAAAAGACAATCAATGGTCCAGCTATAAAAAATGTCGACATAAATGGCTCCTTTCTTATTTATCTTGTGATGACATCTGTTCTTTCAGTTTTGCCAATTCTTTTTCAATTTCATCTTGCGCTTGCAACTCTACAAACTCCTGATCTAGCGACTTAGCATTACCCGTTTGAGCGTATAGATCGGCTTCCGCTTCCATTTCATCCACTTTACGAGAGTATTGTTCAAACTTTGCCATCGCTTCGTGAGTTCGGCTAGTGTGTAGATGCTTCTGTACATCACGACGGTTAGATGCCGTTTGGTTGCGAATCGCCAGAGATTGCTGTTTGGCACGCGTTTCAGCAATTTTACTTTCTAGCTTACCAATTTCGCCAGTGAGCTTGTCAATCGTTTCTTCCACCAGAGTCTGCTCAGTGTGAAGACCTTTAATCACTTGCTCGAGCTTTTGCTTTTCGATAAGCGCCGCACGTGCGAGATCTTCACGTTGCTTCACTAACGCAAGGCTTGCTTTTTGGTTCCACTCACCAATTTGTTCTTCTAACGTGTCAACTTTACGAGCTAACTCTTTTTTGTCTGCAATCGCTTTCGCCGAGTTAGTACGCACTTCAACAAGTGTGTCTTCCATCTCTTGAATGATAAGACGGATCATTTTTTCAGGATCTTCCGCCTTGTCCAGCAATGCACTGATGTTTGAGTTAACGATATCTGCAAAACGAGAAAAAATACCCATAACGGAACTCCTATTTTCCAATTAAAACTCGACAAGGTGGTGCTTTACCTTGTGCCGCACTAAATATATTACAAGTAGCATGCCAAAACTTATTTCCATTAAAAATCATGACATTATGCGCATCATTGTCGTTATACAGCATTGTGCTATGATATTTTTAACCAACTGTTGGTGAAATTAACCAATACCATACGAATTAATGCCCACGCAGAAAAATAAGAAGGACTTTATGAAGCAAAACCTGATTGGTGAGTCACCCGTTTTTCTCGCTGTACTCGATAAAGTATCACAACTTGCGCCTATTGAACGCCCCGTCCTCATTATGGGTGAGCGAGGCACAGGTAAAGAGCTCATCGCCCAGCGTTTGCACTACTTATCAAAACGCTGGGATAAACCACTCCTATCGTTAAACTGTGCGACATTAAGTGAGGGACTGATTGATTCTGAGTTATTCGGTCATGAGTCTGGCTCCTTCACTGGCTCAAAAGGCAAGCATAAAGGCCGCTTTGAACGTGCAGAAGGAGGCACTTTATTTCTCGATGAACTGGCCACAGCACCACTTTTAGTTCAAGAAAAACTGCTACGCGTCATTGAATACGGTGAATATGAACGTGTCGGGGGTCATACCGCTTTAAATGCGGATGTGCGCCTAGTCTGTGCAACAAACACAGACTTACCTCTACTGGCTGAACAAGGCGAGTTTCGGGCTGACTTGCTCGACAGGTTAGCGTTTGATGTGATCATATTACCGCCGCTTCGTGAACGTAAAGAGGATATCCTGTCACTAGCTGAACATTATGCGATGAAGATGTGTCGCGAGCTTCAACTTGCGTATTTTGTCGGTTTTACCGCAAATGCACAGCAATCGCTTCTGGAGTATTCATGGCCGGGAAACATCCGTGAACTAAAAAACGTGATTGAACGTGCCGTCTATCGGCATGGTCTTAATGCAGCCCCAATTGATAAGCTCATTTTCAACCCGTTTGAAACAGCATGGAGCAATGCGCTGGGGCACGCACCTAACCAAGATACTCCTCAAAAAGATGCAGTAACCAATAACGCTCTTCATTTCCCATTGGATTATAAACAATGGCAACAAGAACAAGACATTAATCTGCTCAATCAAGCATTAGAAGAGGCCAAATTCAATCAGCGTCAAGCGGCGGAATTATTGGGGTTGAGCTATCACCAACTGCGAGGGATGGTGAGAAAGTACGGGCTCGTCGGACAAAGTTGATGAAATAAAGTGAACTAAGCAATAGTACTCGTCTATCCTCACGTGACAGTACACGAACGCGAACCTAGAGCTACAGTGGTAATTATGCGGTACTTTGATCTAACACCCTGCAAGCAAAAGATTTTGTGTTTGGAGCGAGTTCACAAAGGTGTTAAATTAACGAGATCATTTTCGCTTGTGAGTTCTAGGTGAGTAAAATCAGATGAAACAAGCAAGATCCAATGAACAGCTCATATTATGAATGCTTTTATAAGATTATCGCTGAGCCTTATCGGGGTTAGCTTACTAACGGCTTGTGGTGATAAAATCGACCACAATGAGATTCGCAAGGCTGGCTTTGTGTTTTGTGGGCAAGGTAAACCAACCACGTTCAACCCCCAGCTTATTGACAGCGGTATTACCGCAGAAGCGCTGAGTCCGCAGCTGTATGATACCCTGCTTACCCTCGATCCAAAATCACATCAACCTGTGGCGAATATTGTAGAAAACTGGTCTGTGAACCAAGCTGGAACTGAGTATACGTTTATCCTTAAACAGGGTGTTCAATTCCAAACGACACCGTGGTTTACGCCTTCTCGAGCACTGAACTCAAAAGATGTGGTATTTAGCTTTAAACGAATCATTGATGTAAACCATCCTTTTCATCAAGTAGGCGGTGGTTTTTATCCATGGTTTGCCGGTTTAGACTTTCAAAGCCTGCTAAAAGACGTTATCGCCATCGATGAGCACACCGTAGCATTCAAATTATCTCAGCCTAACTTTTCTTTCTTAGCCAATATTGCCACTAGCCATGCGGTGATCCTATCCGCGGAGTACGGGCAGCAACTGGCAGCCAAAGACCATAAAGAACGGATCGATCAATTCCCTATCGGTACAGGGCCATTTCAATTAAAAGAATATCAGTTGAATGACTTAATTCGCTTGGAGCGACACCCGAAATACTGGAACTCTCCCGCGAACATGGAGCAAGTGGTATTCGATATCTCGCACCGAGGAACAGGTACGCTAGCCAAGCTACTGAGAAATGAATGTGATGTGCTCTCTTCTCCTATTTCTAGCCAAATTCCGGTGATTAAGGAAAAGGAGAATCTGAAACTCACGGCTACACCAGCTAATAATGTGTCGTTCATTGCGATTAATACCGAAACATCTGCCCTCAACGATGCTCGCGTCCGACAAGCTCTCAATTTAGCGATTAATCGTCAGAATATTTTGGATTCCGTTTACTATGGAACAGGCTCTCAAGCTTATACCCTGCTTCCACCTAATTCCTGGGCATATCAAAAGGACAGCGTCAAAATTCGCTACGATCGCAACTACGCATTAGCGCTACTTCGCGATGCTGGCTATGAAGATGGGCTCGAAATCACAATGTGGGTGCCATTAGAGCCTCGAGCTTTCAACCCTAGTCCACGTAAGACCGCTGAGCTTATCCAGGCGAACTTTGCTGATATCGGGGTTGAGCTAACACTCTTAAATGACGACCGGTTTGAACGTGTCGACTTAGAGAACATCAACGATATTGATTTACTGTTGACGGGTTGGATTGGCGATACTGGCGATCCTGACAACTTTTTCCGTCCGTTATTGTCGTGTGAGTCAAACAAAGTCGGTCTGAACGTCTCCATGTGGTGTAACGATGACTTTGATTTCTTGCTCGATTTGGCGCTAGAAACGCAGGAACCACGCTATCGTTTGAATCTGTATCGCCAAGCACAAAATATTTTGAATCAGGAGTTTCCGGTGATCCCATTGGCACATGGTGTGCAATTCCGTGTTCATGACAAGTCACTGACAGGCTTCAAATCAAGCCCTTTCAATGCCCAACCTTTTGATAGAGTTGAGAGAATCCACTGATGTTTTGGTATACCGTTCGACGTTTTAACCTCTTTATCATCACTTTGATGATCCTCACCTTAGTGGGTTTTTCTCTGCTGCGTCTTGACCCATTGTCGCATTGGGCAAAGGTGGACTTTTGGTCAGGTTGGCAAAGTTATTTGATCAACCTTTCGCAACTTGATTTTGGCTTAAGTAAAAATGGCAACGCGATCTACGACGAGTTAGCCATGGTTTTCCCTGCGACATTAGAGCTGTGCTTTTTCGCCTTTTTGGTGGCACTTTTGATTGGTATTCCACTAGGAACCATTGCAGGGATGAAGCAAGGTAAATGGCTCGATACCAGCATCTCGTTTATATCCATGTTTGGGTATTCCGCGCCAATCTTTTGGGTCGCCCTCTTGCTGATCATGGTCTTTTCACTGGAGTATCAAGTGTTTCCAGTCTCTGGACGATATGACTTACTGTACCAAATTGATCACGTGACAGGTTTTGCAATTATCGATGCCTTTATGGCAAAAGGTGAATATCGTGCGCATGCATTACAAAGTGTGATTGAACATATGGTGTTACCATGTTTAGTGTTGGCACTTGCGCCTACCACACAAGTGGTGAGTCTAATGCGTTCCTCCGTTGCGGATGTAATGAGCCAAAACTACATTCGCGCAGCAAAAATTAAAGGCCTCTCTCAACGAGAGATTGTGTCTCAACACGTGTTACGCAATGCGATTCCGCCAATCATTCCAAAAGTCGGAATACAGCTATCCAGCATGATCACCTTAGCGACCATTACTGAATCAATCTTTAACTGGCCAGGCATTGGTCGTTGGTTGTTGGATGCATTAGCAAACCAAGATTATGCCTCCATACAGGCCGGAGTGATGGTACTCGCAACGCTGGTGCTAACCGCGAATATTCTATCGGATCTCATTGGCGCTATGATAAACCCTCTAGTGAGAAAGGAATGGTATGCTAACAAATAACGTTTATCAGGAAGAAAGCATTCCTACTCAATTTGAGCGATTCTGGCGAAGCTACCGTGCAAACGGATTAGCCATGTTCGGCCTGTGGTGCCTTGCTTTCATCGTATTGCTCACCATTCTTGGCCCACTGCTTGCCCCCTTTGACGCACAAGCACAATCAGGCGAATTGCTTGTTCCTCCATCTTGGGCTCCTACTGGTACGGTCGAATACTTTCTAGGGACTGATGACCTAGGTCGTGATATTCTTTCACGCTTAATTATAGGGTCTCAGCTAACGTTCGGCGCTGCGGTAGCCATCACCGCAATCGCTGCCGTGATCGGTTGCTTCATTGGGGTTCTGGCAGGTATGACGAAAGGCCTACTTTCGAGTACTTTGAACCACCTCCTTGATACCGTTATGTCAATTCCATCGCTTTTGTTAGCCATCATATTCGTGGCGTTTCTTGGATTTGGTGAATTTAATATTTTGCTCGCGATCTGTCTGGCATTGATTCCGCGTTTTATTCGCTCGGTCTACATTGCTGTACACACCGAAGTTGAAAAAGACTACATCATGGCCGCTCGTCTTGATGGTGCCGATAATTTCTACCTGCTCAGAAGCTCGATTCTACCGAATATTTTGACCGTCATTGCCGCTGAAGTCACGCTGGCACTTTCGGCAGCTATTTTAGATATTACGGCCCTTGGTTTTCTGGGTTTAGGCGCGCAAGCTCCAAGTACCGAGTGGGGGGCGATATTAGGTGACTCTGTAGAGCTCATTTATATTGCACCTTGGACGGTTACTCTACCCGGCCTAACCATTATGTTTACGGTTATTACCCTAAACTTAGTCGGTGAAGGTGTACGCCAAGCACTGAATGCGGGGATCGAATAATGCCGTTATTAGATATTCGACATTTGACCATTGAGATTGAAACCCCTCAAGGAATGGTAAAAGCCGTTGACCGAATGAGCCTGACCTTAAATGAAGGCGAAATTCGTGGCCTTGTCGGTGAGTCTGGCTCAGGGAAAAGCTTGGTTGCGAAAGCCATTGTCGGGGTGAGTAAAGACAACTGGCGAATCACCGCAGACAGAATGCGTTTGGGTAACATCGACTTATTGCAGCTCACCCCCAAGGAACGACGACGTGTCATTGCCCGTGATATCGCCATGATTTTCCAGGAACCGTCGACCTGCTTAGACCCTTCTGAAGAGGTTGGACGACAATTGATCGAGTCCATTCCATCTCGCTCCTTTAACGGGAAATGGTGGGAACGAATTAAGTGGCGTAAAAAACAGGCCATAGCGCTCCTTCATAAAGTTGGCATCAAAGATCACAAACGCTTGATGCGCAGCTACCCGTACGAATTGACAGATGGAGAGTGTCAAAAAGTCATGATTGCGATGGCCATTGCGACCAAGCCTAAATTGCTGATCGCCGATGAACCGACCAATGACCTCGACCCTATTACCCAATCACAAATTCTGCGTTTGTTGAGCCGCATGAACCAGCTCAACAACACCACAATTTTGCTTATCGGCCACGACTTAGCCACCATTACACAGTGGGCAGGCCGGATTACAGTGATGTACTGTGGTCAGTCGGTGGAATCTGCTGATACCAGTAAAATTATAGCCGCACCGAAGCACCCTTATACCGATGCTTTACTTAAAGCAATGCCAGATTTTAATGATTGGGTGCCACATAAGCAGAAGTTGCAATCCCTGCCGGGATCAATTCCTCCGTTGCAGCATTTACCGATTGGCTGTCGATTAGGTCCGCGTTGCCCCTATGCTCAAAAACAATGTGTAGAAATTCCACACACCAGACGTATAAAAAATCATAAGTTTAACTGCCACTTTCCATTGAACACGGAGAAGAAGTCATGAGCGCGTTACTTGAAGTCGATAACTTATCGAAACAGTTTGTCACGCGTTCTCGGCTATTTAGACGTCAAGTTTATGAGGCTGTAAAACCCGTAAGCTTCACCCTAGAGCCAGGGCAAACCATTGGCTTTATTGGGCAGAACGGGTCGGGAAAGTCAACGCTTGCTCGTATGCTTGCCGGAGTCGTTGAACCAACTTCCGGCGAAATCAGAGTTAACGGCGAGCGGTTAGAGCACAAAGACTACGCCACGCGCTGTAAGCTGATTCGCATGATTTTCCAAGATCCGAACACCTCTCTGAACCCACGACTCCAAATTGGTCGCATTTTGGAAGGACCGTTAAAACGGAATACGAATATGCCGTCTGATGCGCGTATGCAGCGGGTAAAAAACACGTTACTCCGCGTCGGATTGCTACCAGAGCACGCATACTTCTATCCGCAGATGCTCGCTGCAGGTCAAAAACAGCGAGTCTGTTTGGCTCGCGCATTGATCCTTCAACCATCCATTATTGTTGCAGATGAAGCGTTAAACGGTTTGGACATGGCGATGCGCTCACAGATCATTAACCTGTTCCTAGAGCTGCAAGAAGAGATGGGATTGTCGTTTGTGTACGTATCACAACATATTGGTATCGTAAAACACATCACCGACAAAGTCATCGTGATGCATGAAGGTAAAGTAGTAGAGTTCGGTGAAACCAACCAAGTGCTCACCACCCCTGAACATCCGATTACGCAACGATTGGTAGAGAGTCACTTCCATAAAGCGCCCAACCGTTAAATTCAACGACTTAGAAAACAAAAGCCTGCTTGATGAAAGCAGGCTTTTTTAGTTCTTGAACCCCTCAACTGACCAAGTATAAGGCAATGGGCTTAATAAGCGTCGATTTGATATTAGCGGCGGTTTGCCTGTTGACGCAGTTCAAAGTCAAACTCGTCCGGAAACAGCACCACACCTTCTTCATTCTGGTTTGGAAATACCACTACGGATAGCTCGTCGTCTTCCAATCCTGATGTCCAACGACTGTGCCATTTGTTGAGCGAGATCGCTTCTGGTTCACAATTTTCCCACTCACCATTCGCCCATTGCTGAGCAAACTCTTCATTTGGCCACACAGGTACACAATCGTCGTCTTCTGTATTCAACATCACACAACCATGTTCATCTTTCAGAATCCACACCTTGCGATTGACTACGATCTCTTTTACACAGTATTTCAATCGCTGCTCTTCATTGTAGCGATTGATGGTATCCATCTGCTCTTGGGTTAGTTGTTCAGACATGTTCGTCTCCACTTTCCTAGAAAAATGCCCACCTCTTGGGTGGGCATTTAAAGTATATGCTCGTAATTATGTGTTTACACTAGCTCCGTTTGAAGCCAAGGCCAGCCTTGTTTCTTACGGCTTAGTGTATTTTCCATCATCAGCACGCCATCTTTTTCGTGCTTAACAAGCTTCTCTGCCCACTCACCTTTGTATAGAAGACGAGTTTGAGCAGTCGTGATGTCAGTTAGCATAACAGCGGCAAACGCTAGGTTGTCTTTTGCACAACGCGCTGCTAAATCTGCTTCTAGTGCTTCAATCATGCCGTCAACCTGCTCTAGCGTTGCAAGTTCAACCTGACCAACCACCACGTCACGACCATTAAATGGGTAACCTTTTAAGTCTTTTTCTACTAGCTCTGCAGCAGATAAGCCTTCAATATTCGTCTTCGCAATTAGAAGATCTTTTGTAAAAGCGTCGACGTCAGCAACGCCTGCGATTTCCGCTAGCTCTGCTACTGCATCTTTATCTTTTTGAGTACAAGTTGGAGAGGCGAAGCCCACCGTATCAGAAAGGATAGCTGACATCATTAGCTTAGCGATTTGAGGAGTGATCACGTGACCTTCAATCTTGAACATGTTGAATAGAACCGTGTTAGTACAACCAACAGGCCAAATCCATGCTTCCATTGGGTTAACTGTCATCACGTCACCTAGGCGGTGATGGTCAACGATACCCGCGATTTCCGCTTCTGCGATGTCATCTGGTGCTTGTGCTAGATCTGAGTAATCGACCAGCCAAACGGTCTCACCTGCAACTGATGTACGAAGCTCAGGAACGTCTGCGTCAGCAACTTCTAGAATGTGCTGTGTTTCACGGTTAATTTCGCCTTGGCGAATTGGCATGGCCTCTTCGCCACGCGATTTTAGAAGTTCAGTGGCAACGAGTGCACTACAAATACTGTCGCTGTCTGGGTTCTTATGACCTACAACTAGAATCATGTTTCTTCCTATTCAAGTCAATTTGATACGCTGCCTAATACAGGAAATTAGGGCGTGTTTACTCACAAAGGCCGATACTTTACCTGATTTGAAAGAATTTGACACGAAGAAAAGTTCGGCGCACGGCGTTAAATATCTCACTTGAAACACAATAACAACCATGACCATTTTGGGTTGAGAGGCATTGGACGCTACCCGCTAGATTCCTTATAAGGGTGGCAACCAAAGCGGCCTAAATGGCGACCATCTATTCTGCTATTCCAACATTATCGTCCGAGTATTAATGCCTCTTTGCATTCTACTAGGCCGCCCCACAACAACAAAAGAGCCTACAGGGGCTTTCTCTTCGTCTTGTACTAATTTTACGCCCTTAGTTACACCGTCACTATCGCTTTGGCACTTAACCCTTCATCAACACTCACCATCAACAATTGGCAAGGCTCTTGATTTAGCTTCTCTCCGGTCCAATAATCATACCAATCCGTCGGCTGTTCGGATGTCAACGTGAATTCTATCGCCCCATCACTGGTGTAATTAAACAAACAGTGCAGATCATTATTCGTTGTCAATTTTAAAAATGCGTGATTCACACTCAACGCGGTAAACTTGGCAGACTCTTGGTTACGCTGTTGACGGAGGATGAGTTTTACCAAGGTTTTTCTCGCAAACGGAGTCATTTCGGGGAGTGGGTCTCCGGACAATAGTAATCCACCGCTTGCCAAAAGCACCGTACGGTGAAACTCGTACTCTTGTCTAGATGCAGCTTGATTCGCTAGTGAGGTGAAGGTGGCGCAATCAGGATCGATTTGCCAGAGTTTTCGGTGCTGCCAGCTTCGATAAAAGGTTTCTTTCGCAATTTGTTCAAAACGACGACTGTGTCGTTCAACATCATCTGAAACCCGCATTGCATCCACCAGCCCTAAAGAGGGCCACATTGGCGCATTACAACCTAAAAGCCATGCGTCCCCCGCCCCTTTTGCAATAGCTTCCATGCCCAAACGATACGCTTCTACGCCAGTAATCCCAGACTGATGGCGCACACCTTTTAATGTTCCCCAATAGTTAGCATCCAGTTTGAACAACTCAATACCCCACTCTTGGCGCATGACAGAAACAATATGCGTCAGATGATCTTGCACCTCAGGGTTCGAGGTATCAAGAATATACCAAGGAGTACAACGCCAACCGCCATAAGTTACGTCTTCGGCTTTCAACAAACGACCATCTTTATGACGAACAAACCATTCAGGGTGTCGCTTGAAGACGTCAGACTCCGGTTGAGCAATAAAGGGGGCCATCCAAATTGCCGGCTTTTTGCCTTTTGCACGGATACTTTGAATGAGCTCTTTCACGCCACCAGAAAATTTATCCGATGGGGTTAACCAATCGCCCATAAACGCTTGATAGCCGTCATCCAATAATACCCACTCCAGATCTTCTAACTGATCTTTCATGCAATCAACGTTTTGCAAAATATTCTGCTCAGTAACATCCGCGTAATAAGCGTACCAAGAGCACCACCCCACAGGCGCAACTTGCGTGACGCCTTTTCGTATTGGGTGATGCTGAGTAATCATATCGCTGTATTCTTGGAACAGCTCAGAAAGAGATGGACCACTGAGCACCGCAATAGACTCTAATTGATTGTTATCCCAATCCGCTACCTGAGTAAACTCACCATCAATCGCGGCAGACAAGATCCGATGTCCATCACGGAGCACAAGGTCAAAGTAGCCAGCAAATCGGTAACAAGAAGTAAAGCCAAACAAGGTGTAACCTGCCGAACTCTCTACCACCAAATAATTGTAGTAACGCTTAAGGGCATCTTTTGGATAAATACGATAAGACGGATTGTTATCTGGACAACGGCCTATATCAACCGGGTGGCTTATCGTCCCCGCCGTTTGCGCCAACATTTGAAAGCCATCGCCAATCACGTTGGCTTCCGGCTCGTATAAAAGTGGCACTTCGAACAGGGTTTCGCGGTCAGTAAAGGTTTTATTGTGCAGCCCAGCGAAGGAAAAGTGTATTTGGTTATCAACAACTTCGACTTGAAGATCGTTATCATTCACTGTGACTTCAGTGCGATTTGCCAATTGAATGGTCTGAACCATATAAAATCTACTCTCTTGATTTATTATTGTTTAGCTTCGTTCATTATCCTCTGCTTGTCTTACTCAATTCGTTATCAGCGTCACGAATCAGCTTCACGCAACCGGTTCAGCGCTGTTATTGAGATGGCTACCACTGAATTTTGATAAAAAATACCAGCTCGAAAGCTGGTATTTCATTTCTGGCTTATTGGGCGAATTAAGCCACTTCTATCGGTCCGCCGAATGCAGTCACTGGCGGAACTTTACCGGTGAACTTCTCGAAGTCGACGATACACGTGTTCGCCGAGGTCGCCTGAGCAAGCTCAGAGGTGCCGATATCTAGAGTCAGTGTGTTCGGGTCACCGTAAGTACAGATAGCTCCATCTTTCTCGTTTAGAGGGCCGTACCACGCACCTTCTTCGATACGGATGACGCCACGTGGGTAGCTGTCCGTCAATACAGCGCCCGCGAGGAGTTGACCACGACCATTAAAGACACGCACCAAATCGCCATCTTTAATGCCTTTCTCTTTCGCATCAAGCGGGTTGATGTAAACCGGTTCACGACCTTGTACCGCATAAGTTGCACGGAACTCTTCAGATTCACACATCTGAGAGTGTAAGCGCTTATCTGGGTGACAAGATTGCAACCAAAATGGATGTTTCTCTGAACCAGGGCCGCCGTGTGAACGTTCTGATTTTTCGAACCACATTGGGTGTTCTTGGCAATGTTCGTAACCGTAACGACCGATCTTACGCGACGTGATCTCGATGAAACCCGACGGAGTACCTAATGGGTTAATCTCAGGTTCGTTACGGAAGTCTGCGTGGCGAACCCAAGGCTTACCTTCACCGAAGTCTAGTACGCTCTTCTCCCAGAACTCTGCAAATTCTGGCATGTCGAACTTACCTTCATTCGACTGCTTACAATCGCTGTATAGGCTTTCGATCCACTCCATCTCACTCATACCACGAGTGTATTCTTCGCGACGACCAAAGCGCTGAGCCAGTTCACTCATGATTTCGAAATCTGGCTTAGATTGGAACAAAGGATCGACCAGACGATGCATCGCGATCAGCCCTTTGTTCGAGTACGAGCCGTATACGTCGATGTCGTTACGTTCCCACTGAGTACACGCAGGAAGAACGATGTCTGAGAAACGACATGTTGCCGTCCAAGCAAACTCAATAGTCACAACCGTTTGCAGCTTGCGGAACGCCTTCTTCATCCGGTTACGATCTTGATGGTGGTGCCATGGGTTACAACCGGAGATCACCATCATTTTGAAGTCAGGTAAATTAACTTTGCTACCGTTGTAGTTGATCTCTTTGCCAGGCTCTAGCAGGCAGTCAATCCAGCGTGCCACCGGAATGGTACGACTGTAACCGTTAAAGTCATTGTTGTCCCATTTTGGCTTCATACCTTGGTCAAGGTTACGCGGGAAACCACCAGGGCCGGCGAAACCGGTTGAAGGTACGCCGATACTTGAGTAATGGTGACCGTAAGAGATACCGCCACCAGGAAGACCGATTTGACCAATCATTGCTGCAACAACGGCTGCTGCCCAGTAAGGTTGTTCACCATGCTCTTGACGCTGGATACACCAACCCATCAGAATCTGAGTACGACCATTTACGAGCATGCGAGCAAATTCACGAATTTTGTCCGCTTCCACTCCGCAAATGGCTTCTGCCCATTCTGGGGTTTTCTCAACTTTATCTTTTGTCTTACCTTGAACGTATTCAATGAACTCTTTAAAGCCAAGGCAATAAGTCTTGATGAACTGCTTATCGTACAGGTCTTCGTTGTACAGAACGTGCGCGACAGCAATCATGAATGCCACGTCTGTCAGCGGGTTGATGTACAGGTGATCGTTTTCTAGGTAACGCTGAGTTTTGTTCTTAACAGGGTCAACTGACAGAACGTTGATCTCGCCTTTCGCTATTTTTTCTTTTAGCTGCGCTAGATACTTGAATGATTCGTGCGTTTCACAGTTCCAGCCCACCTGTAGGTTTTTTACTGGGTCGTTCGCCCACAAAATAATATTGTCTGAGTTTTCTAAAATTTCAGACCAAGAGGTACCTTGTGCATACACTTCTGTCGACCCAAGCACGTAAGGCATGATGGTTTGGCCCGCACCTGTCGAATAGTCACCAACTTTGGTGATGAAGTTACCATGCATACCGACGGCACGTTGCATGTGCGCGGTACAGTTGTTGAACGAGCCTGTTTGGTTCCAACCGGTTTGACCTGCGTGTAGCGCCCATGGACCGTAGTCTTTCTGAACACGCTCTAATTCGCGGTAGAACAAGTCTAACGCCTCATCCCAAGTGACACGAATAAAGCGGTTGTTACCACGCGTTTCTGCGCTGTATTTGTGTTTTTTCAGCCAATCTAGACGAACCATTGGGTAGCGAACACGTGAAGGGCTGTAAATAATCCCCTTGATGCCGTTCAGCATCTCTGTTGGGTTTTTATCTAGCTCTAGTGGTTTGATCTCTTGAACTTTACCCGCGTAGATATGGGCGCGAAATGCGCCCCAATGTGAACCTGAAACTTTCCAAGTGCCTGTCGTCTCCACTGCGTTTGCAGAAGCTGATGCCAATAAACTTGGACCAATCACCGACGCAGCACTTGTGGTTGCTACACCTTTAAGAAAACTTCTTCGTGTAATAGCCATTTAACTTACTCCAATCCGACGCTTATTAATGGTGACCTTCAGCATAATCTGAAGAGTGTTTCTGTAGATACTTCAAGATCAGTGCTTCACTGTCTGTATCTAAGTTAACGAACGCCAACATACCGTCGAACATACCTGGCCAGGTGTTCGCATCGAAGTGCGCTTCCGCAGGTTGCGTGTGACATACTGAACAGTTGGTCTTGTAAGCTTCACGAGATTTTTCCCAAACTGGATTAATGTCGTTCAGCATAGACTCTTTCTTGATCCATACTTTCGCTGCCACTTTTTCCCATGGAAGGCCTGTTAGCTCATCCACTTTTTTCTCACCAGTCGTCACAATGCTGCTGTCTGTCGCCGCTTCTTTCATTAAAGAAGCCGTCGCAATGTTCATACCAAAGTCTTCTTGGATCACTCGACCAAAGCCTTTGGCTTTACGCCAGCCATCAATTTCGATTTCAATGTACTCGTCTTTATCTTCAAGTACTTTAACGGTTGATGCAGGGTTTAGCAGACCGGCTTCTTTCGTACCTTGCGCGTCAAAGTAGATCGGTAGGTGTCGAATACTGACCAGCTGTTGGCCCACTGCGTAATCCGTATTTGATGCCATTTGTTCTAGTTCACCAACAATACCACCAATGCTGTCCATACCTGCTGGTAAGTTGTGTGCGATACCTTTATGGCAGTCCACACAGCTTTGATCTTTTTCCGCAGCCTGTTTCATTTGAATACGAGCCGTTGGAGACATCTGTTCGAAGTCCATCGATTCATAGTTGTGACAGTTTTTACACTCTAGGGATTTATTCGCAGAGAAACGATCCCATTCGTGTTTTGCGAGTTCGATACGGCGCTCTTCAAACACACCAGGTTCATCGTAATTGCCAAACACCTGTGCAAACACTTCTTTAGAAGCCTGCATTTTACGAGCGATCTTATCGGTCCAGTTGTGAGGAACGTGACAGTCAGGACAAGTAGCACGAACACCAGAGTGATTTTTCCAGTGCACTGTGTCTTGCAGTTCAACGTATACGTTGTCACGCATCGTATGACAACTGATACAGAATTTTTCTGTGTTGGTTACTTCTAGTGCGGTGTTAAATCCACCCCAAAAGATAACACCAGCAATAAAGCCGCCCATCGTCAGCACACCTAGGCTGATATGTACAGCAGGGCGCGACATAGTACGCCACAGTTTAATGATCAATGATTTCATTATTTGCTCTCTTAAAATCTTTTCAAAAGTGTGGTTGTGAGCTCACGGGCTTACATGCCATGTGCACCTGGAGGGCCGAGGAAGAAGACTTGCAACATCCAGACGATAAATCCGTAGCCTCCGACGAAAGCCACACTCAGAACTGGGAAGAGAACAACCGCAATGAAGAGGAACGACTTCCACTCCAGGGAGCGCTTTTCACCACTCTCAATTTTATTAACATCACTCATACATTTGCCTATTTTGTATCTCGTGTTATTGAAAAAGCCTGTCTAACCAAGCTTAAGTTTTTACAATCTCTAATAGAAAATTTTAGACCATACTAATAGTAAGGTTCAATTAAATCGACTCTTCAGACCTTGTAATTCAACACTTTTTTGAGCTCATACAGAGATATGAGGGATTGATTCTATTTGTTTAAAAACATGAATAGATATGAAAAAATAAGAAGTTTAAACCATTGTTAAATAAGCAACATTAATGAAACATTCATTACATTAATGCCGTAAAGCTTGGGCCTAAAAATCGCTCATATTTCAGAAAAAGATTGTCACTTGTAAAAAAAGTGATAATAAAACTTTTATTAAAGTACTCTCCGTTTTTCCTCTAGAATAGGCAAAAGTACACATTGATATTCATATAAAGGATATGCACAGTTACACTCCTTTATTTCATTCCAAGGAGCAATTATGAATGGTGTAGTAGATATCAGCTGGGCAAAACTGACGATGTTTAGTGTTATTCTATTAGTCCCGTTCATTATCAACGTACGCTACAAGTTGGGCATCGCGAAAGATACTGCAATCAGCGTTATTCGTATGACGCTTCAGCTGATATTGATTGGTATTTATTTAGAGTATCTCTTTCAATTAAATAACTTACTCGTGAATATGCTTTGGCTGACGCTTATGTTACTGGTCGGCGCAAGTTCTATTGCAGGAAAAGCTCGTCTACCACAAAAGCCTCTTATGCTGCCGCTGTTAACGGGACTGATTTGCAGCCTGACGCCAATTTTGATAGCGATAATCGTAGGCTTAGTGCAACCCGCGCCTCTCTATAGTGCGCAGTACATGATTCCGCTTGCGGGCATGCTGTTAGGCAACAGTCTGAGCAGCAACATCATCGCGCTTCAAAATTTATTTACGGCTTTTGAACAACGCAAGTCTGAGTACGAAGCGGCTATATCGCTTGGTGCCTCTCCTCGATATGCGTCATTTCCTTTTATTCAAGAGGCACTCAGAAAGTCGCTTGCCCCAATCTTGGCTTCTATGACCACAACAGGGCTTGTAACCCTGCCAGGCATGATGACAGGTCAAATTTTAGGCGGGGTAAGCCCAATGGTAGCAATAAAATACCAGCTGGTGATTATGCTCGCGATTTTCGTCATGTTGAGCGCGTCGGTCGCCATCACATTAGAGATGACGTTGAGCTGCGTACAAACCAGAGCCGGCCGAATTAAAATAAAAATTCAACAACCAGAACAAGTCAAAACCGAGAGATAATGAGAATATGTATTAGTGGCAACAATAAGTAGGTTACTGGGTATGTAAGCTCTTAATTTTCTGAAATTTTATTTTCATTATTACGTAAACACGAACTTTAGACAGTTATCCACAGAAAGTGTGGATAAACAGCCAAAACACATACGCAACTAAAAACATAACAACATAAGAAATCTGTTTAAACATCATGTCTTGGTCACTTGAATGGCATCTTGTCGTTTTAGAGTCTAACGCGCGAGTTTGATTCGAATTTACTGACCTGATACCGCATAAAAAAGCGGCGAGCTATTTAAGCTCGCCGCTCTTTTATTTATCTCAAATGTTTGTCTTCATCACGTAAGAAGATCATCCAGTACCACATACCGACAAACACGCCACCACCAATAATATTGCCTATTGTGACAGGAATAAGATTATTGACGATAAATCCAGTCATGTTTAAATCTGCGTAATTCCTAATATCTGCGCCCGTCATCTGCCAAAATGCTTCGGGAGCAAAATACTTAATACCAATCGCCATAGGCACTTGAAACATGTTCGCAATGCAATGCTCAGCCACTTGAGGCGGTAATAGTGAGTCACATTGATTGAAGTTCATTGCAGTGTAATTTTTAAAAACATTTAAAGAGGCGCGGATAATCGCTCCATTCCCATACTTTTTTAAGCGCTACTTGGCATGCTTACTAAAAATGTTGTTATCGGGAGGTTGATGCATAAACTTCCATAATAAATCGCTATCTTGTCTATCATTGATATTTAACAAAGATGATGGCGTTTGAACAAAAATCCTACGCTATATCAGCCTGGTAGCGCCACACTTAACACTTCTTATCGTTTAGTGTTGCCCAACCCGCCTTTTCCGACTAGTTTGGATAAAAAAGCGCAAAGGAATTATTTATGAAATATTCAGCTGAACATATCGCCGAATTGAACCTACTTCTTCAATTCGACCTTAGTAGTGCTGCAACCGGTATTAAAGTCCGTACAGATGCGTCACAAGAAATGCAAGCCGCAGTTGCTGGTCTATACGAAAAGAAATTGTGCACACAGCCTGATGGTGGTTATTTAACCAATGAGGGTATTGAAGTTGCAGAGCATGCAGATAAAATTTTACGTGTTCTTTCTGTGTAAGAATTACTAATACCCTAACAAAATGCCACCGACTCCGGTGGCATTTTTACTTCTCTCTATTTTTTGCTTGTCCATACCGGCTGCATCAATCGTTTTTTCATTTTCCCAAATGGCTGAACTTTATCGTATAACCAGTTAAAGCCCGTGGTATAAAATAAAAAGAACACTAAGAAGCCAGCTTCTAGCACCATAGCTTGGAAGAAAGTCATTTCTAAGAACCAAGCGATCACGGGTATAGTGATAATGATCAACCCTCCCTCGAAACCAATACTATGCCCAAGTCGCATCGCCAAGCTTCGCTCAGATCGATCACCGCCAAACCACTTGTCAAAATACCAGTTATAGGTGTAGTTCCATATTACGGTGTACACGCTCAATCCAACCCCAACTAACGCGAGATCACTAGAGCCCTTCCCTGTGATCAAGGAAGCCGCTGGCACAACAATCGCTAACGCTATCAATTCAAAAAGTACGGCATGAAAAATTCGTTCGTTACGAGTCATGATTACCCACCAAATAGTCCTACTCAATGTTTAGAATTTTATCTATTATTCAGATAACAAAAAGTTAGATACCATCGGTAAAAACGATATGTTTACCATCGAACAACTGCAAGCTTTCATTGCAACATCAGAAGCCGGTTCATTTTCAGGCGCGGCGAGAAAACTGGGGCGAGCTCAATCCGTAATCAGCCAACACATCATTAATATGGAGGTCGACTGCGGCGTTGAGCTATTTGACCGCTCTGGTCGATATCCAAAATTGACCGAGAGTGGCCATGCGTTACTGCCTTACGCACAAGCTGCCGTTAGCCAGCTCGACCGCTTAAACAATAGAGCCGCACAACTCTTTTCTATGCCGACCAATAAATTGGTTTTAGCCATCGATGAAGGGATCCCTCTCACGCGCTTAGCAGATGTTTTAACAAATTTAGAGCTGCGGTTTCCACACTTACAAGTTGAGTGCTTAACCGCTTCCAGTCCCGATATCATCGAATTGATCAAGTCAGAGCGCGCCACAACCGGGGTTATTTTGAGTGACTTACAAATGCCTCGACATATCGATTTCACTAATCTGGGTAACATTGCGTTCGATGTGTATATCTCTTCCAAGCACCCACTGGCCCAGCAGCATGTCACTCACATGGACCAGCTCAAACAATATCGCCAACTGGTAATACGCTCCAAAAGCGCTGAACCATCTAGCCTTAATCAAGCATTTAGCCCAGATATCTGGTACGCTGATAATTACTATATTTTGTTGGAATTAGCGAATAAAGGGTTTGGTTGGTGCTTCCTACCGACACATTTAGTAGCGTACTCACCAAACACATTAATAAGAGTTGGGGATGATTTCACAAAACTGGCTTGGCAAGTCAATGTTGACCTCATTCAACATCAAAGATGGCATTCCGATCCCCTTCATCAACAAACTAAAGCAGAGCTGCTCACCTTGTTCGGGCAGACATAAATAAGTAGGAAGACCCAAATGGCAAATACATTGATCGTAGGTGCAGGCTGGCTCGGAACTCCGCTAGCAGAAGCCCTGATGAAAGACGGACACCAAGTGGTCGTTACACGTCGAAGCCAATCTCGATTAGACGAATTACCGGCCTCATTAACTCACTCAGCGTTGTTCGACTTCAATCAACTTAACGCTGCTAACAAACTCGATGCGCTGCTCAAAGAGCATCAAATCACCCACATTATTGGCGCTTTTCCACCCGGCTTTCGTAAGGGGCACGGACAAGAGTACGCCCAACAATGGCAAGTACTGGCGAACGCGGCCAAACACAATGGCGTTGAGAAACTGGTGATGGTTAGCTCAACAACTGTCTATCCAAATCTCGCTTCAGATATGAAAGAAGAAGCTGCCTCTCTGTCTCTCGCTACAGGCAGCCCTTACTTTTCAGATAATGCGCGTATCATGCTTCAAGCAGAACAACATGTGATTGATTCTGGTGTTAACTTTGTAATTATGCGCTGTAGCGGCTTAATTGGACCAGACAGGCACCCATCTCGCTTTGCGATGAGGTTAAAACAAGTCAGTCGAAAAGCACCTGCTAATATGGTTCATCAAAATGATGCAGTATCAGCCGCGCTATTTGCTTTAAGTAACCTGAACAACCAAGTCATCAACGTCACGACACCGCATACCGTGAGTAAGGCGGAGTTTTATCAGGCAGCGATTAACAACAGTGATGCCAATATTGCTCTTCCGCCAGTTACCGATAAGGCAGATAAACGTATTTTGGCCGAGAAGCTAACTTCGCTGGGCTATCAGTTTCAATTCAACTCGACGCTGGACGCATTATGAAACTTTACCAACACATCGAAACTCTCTGGGATTACATGCAACTCAAACATGACCTAATACCTGCAGATTGTTTGTTTGTCATGTGCAGCAACGATGTACGGGTCGCTGAACATGCGGCGAAGCTTTATCACCAAAAGCTTGCACCATTGATTGTTTTCTCCGGCGGTAAAGGTCGATTCACAGACGGTCTATTTGAAAAAAGTGAAGCAGAGACATTCGCAGAGATCGCACGAATAGCGGGGGTTCCGAATAATGCGATCATTTTGGAAAAGAACTCGAGCAACAGCGGGGAAAATGTTCGTTTTACTGAGCAACGACTAAAAGATGAAGGTAAAGTGTGCTCGTCGTTCATTCTGGTGCAAAAACCGTTTATGGAACGTAGAGCGCTCGCAACCTTTGAGCAACAATGGCCGTCTCCCTACTCTCAACTTCAGGTAAGCTCAACGGCGCACCCGATTTTTGAGTACATTAATGAAGATATGCCATTGATGATGGTGTTAGACGCACTAATGGAAGACTTTTCTCGCATCAAAAGCTACCCAGAAAAAGGCTTTCAAACCGAGCAAGCGATACCTGAAAATGTCGAGTTGTCTTATCAAGCTTTACTTAAACAATTGGGTTATCACTTAGCCTAATTTAAACAACTCAAATAGAAATTAAAAAGCCACCGAATGCGGTGGCTTTATATTGACTGTCGGAATTATTTACCCAAGGCTTCTTTATAATGCTGACGACAAACCGATACGTATTTGTCATTGCCCCCGATGGCAACTTGGTCACCTTCTTTAATTGCCACTCCGTGCTCATCCGTACGAATAACCATATTCGCCTTACGGCCACAGTGACAAATTGTCTTCAGTTCAACAAGCTTATCTGCCCAAGATAGTAGGTACTTACTGCCTTCAAAAAGTTCGCCTAAAAAATCGGTACGAAGGCCATAGCACAATACAGGAATATGCAGCTTATCGACGACCTCAGTCAGTTGATAAACTTGCTCTTTCGACAAGAACTGGCATTCATCAACAAGAATGCAGTGACGCTTTTCAACGTCGTTGAGTGTTACAACCTCTTGATATAAATTGGTTTCCTGACGGAATAAATGCGCATCAGATTTAAGACCAATACGAGAGCTTACTTTCCCCACACCAAAACGATCATCCAGTGCGGCCGTAAAAATAACTGGCGTCATGCCTCGCTCTTGATAGTTAAAAGAAGATTGTAGAAGAGTTGTTGATTTACCCGCATTCATCGCTGAGTAATAGAAATACATCTGAGCCACAGAGCATTACCTAAAGTTAAAGTTTTAATCAATGAAAATGACAAATAAAAGGGCTGAATTATCAGCCCTTTTACATTGAAAATTCAATTATTTACGGCGCCACGCTGTGCCTTCTGGACCATCCTCAAGAAGGATGCCCATTTCTGTCAGCTTGTCACGAGCCATATCGGCATTTGCCCAGTCTTTCGCTGCACGAGAGTCATTACGCAGCTTGATCAGTGCTTCAATTTCAGCCACTTCATCATCATTACCTGCATCACCTTTAAGGAAGGCTTCAGGGTCTTGGTGAAGAATACCGATAACATCAGCCAGCTCACGCATCAGGACACCAAGTTCACTGGCTTTCTCTACGTTTTCTGTTTTCAGACGGTTTACTTCGCGCGCCATGTCAAACAGCACAGAGTAAGCTTCTGGTGTGTTGAAATCGTCATTCATCGCATTAGTAAAGAGAGAAACATACTCTTCACCACCAGCAGGGGCGACGGTTAGGTCAAGACCACGTAGAGATGTGTAAAGACGTTCAAGTGAAGCTCGCGCTTGGTTTAGGTTTTCTTCGCTGTAGTTAAGCTGGCTGCGGTAGTGACCAGACATCAAGAAGTAACGCACAGTCTCTGCGTCATAGTGACTTAGAACGTCACGGATCGTGAAGAAGTTACCTAATGACTTAGACATTTTTTCTCTGTCTACCATCACCATGCCACTGTGCATCCAAGTGTTTACGTAGTTGGTATCATGCGCACAGCAAGATTGAGCAATTTCATTTTCGTGATGCGGGAACTGAAGATCCGAACCACCGCCATGAATATCGAAGTGCTCACCCAAGATAGATGAGTTCATCGCAGAACATTCAATGTGCCAACCAGGACGACCAGAACCCCATGGTGACTCCCAAGTAGGTTCACCTGGCTTTGACATTTTCCAAAGCACAAAATCCAACGGGCTACGTTTTGCTGTTTCAATATCAACACGCGCACCAGCTTGAAGCTGTTCCAAGTCTTGCTTAGACAGTTTACCGTACTCGTCAAATTTACTTACTTCAAACATTACGTCGCCGTTATCCGCTACGTAAGCGAAACCACGCTTGATTAACGTTTGAACCAGCTCAACAATTTCCGCAATAAACTCTGTTGCACGAGGCTCAATATCTGGACGCTTCATGTTTAACGCGTCGAAGTCAGCGTGCATTTCACCGATCAGACGTTCGGTGAGTGAATCACAAGACTCTCCATTTTCCGCCGCACGTTTGATGATCTTATCATCGATATCGGTGATGTTACGCACAAACGTCAGGTCATATCCGAGGTAACGAAGGTAGCGTGATACGACGTCAAAAGACACAAATGTGCGGCCATGACCGATGTGACAGAGATCGTAAATGGTAACTCCACAGACATACATGCCAACTTTGCCAGCTGTAATTGGTTTGAATTCCTCTTTCTGTCGTGTGAGTGTGTTATATATTTTTAACATGATCTCTATCTATGATTGTGAATGAAAACAAGAGCGCCGAGTATATCAACTCAGACCTTGTTAGGTAATAGCAATTAACCGATAAAACGATAATCGGCTAAACTTCAAGCACAAAATAAAGAATTTATTCTTTCTGAGTTTTTAAAGCGTGAGAACTTAGGCTAGAATCTCGGGCTCAACACAACACAGTAAAGGAAAGTAGCATGATCACCCTTCACACTAATTTTGGTGACATCAAGATTCAACTAAACGACGAGAAAGCGCCAGAGACAAGCGCAAACTTTCTTCAGTACTGCCGCGACGGCTTTTACGACAACACTCTTTTCCACCGTGTTATTGATGGTTTCATGGTCCAAGGTGGTGGTATGGAGCCAGGTCTCCGTGAAAAAGCAACACGTGCCCCTATCCAGAACGAAGCAAACAACGGCCTAAGCAACAAAGTCGGTACACTGGCAATGGCACGTACGATGGAACCGCATTCAGCAAGCTCTCAGTTTTTCATCAACGTGAACAACAACACCTTCTTAGACTTCCGTAGCGAAAGCCTAGATGGTTGGGGCTACTGTGTATTTGCTGAAGTAGTTGAAGGTATGGACATCGTTAATAAGATTAAAGATGTGAGCACTGGTTCTTACGGCATGCACCAAGACGTACCACTAGAAGACGTGGTAATCACTGGTACAACAATTGAAGAATAATTCGTAAGAATTGTTCCCAAGAGATAAATTAGTGGGGAGGCAACGCCTCCCCTTATTTCTATGATGACATTATTTATTTCCGATCTTCACCTTACGCCATCTCGTCCAGACATTACCCAATGCTTTGCGACGTTCATGCGGACAGAAGCTATCGACGCCGATGCACTTTACGTGCTAGGTGATCTGTTCGAGTTTTGGGTTGGAGACGAAGACAACACCCCCTTCGCAAACCAAGTTCGAACTGAATTCAAAACGCTCACCGACCATGGCGTGCCCGTCTTTTTTATTCAGGGCAACCGTGACTTCTTGTTAGGAGAACGTTTTTGCAAAGACACAGGGATCACGTTACTTGATGAGGTTTGCACCATTGACCTGTATGGCACTAAAGCAGTCATACTTCACGGCGATACCCTATGCACGGATGACATCGACTACCAAAAATTCCGTAAGACCGTCCACCAGCCCTGGTTACAGTGGCTTTTCAAGCATATTCCTTGGTTTATAAAGAAAAAAATCGTTTCAAAAGTTCAATCCGATATTCGGGGGGATAAAAAGAGCAAGCCTCTCGATATCATGGATGTGAATCAAAACGAAGTGGAAAAGGTGATGTCCCAGAATGGCGTCAACCTCATGATTCATGGCCACACTCACCGTCCCGACACACACTTTTTTGACATCAACGGTACTAAAAAGACCCGTATCGTTTTGGGTGATTGGTACACTCAAGGTTCCGTTTTACAAGTCAATTCTGATACCTTTGAACTACAAACACGACCATTCGATACATAACCTCCACTTAGATGTTGAGTAGGTAGAAGATTCACTCACAAGTCGTAGATATTTTATAAAAAATCGCTATCATCATGAAAATAGTTGAACGGAACGAAGTGCCTCATTGAAGTATTCTTACGTAGCTCGCCAGCCAATATTGGACAGAGAAAAACGAACCATAGGTTACGAACTTCTCTTTCGCGACGGTCCCAAAAACACCTTCCCTGAAGTAGAGCCAGAGCTGGCTACGAGTCGACTGCTATCCGATCATTTTCTGTCGACTCATTACAACACATTAGGTGATAAACTGGGCTTTGTTAATTTCCCACACCAAAGCTTAGTGAACTTGGTGCCAACACTGTTTCCGAAAGATTCATTAGTTATTGAGGTTCTTGAAGATTGTGAGCCGACCAAAGAACTCCTAGACGCGATCAAACACCTACATCAATGTGGATACAAAATTGCCTTGGATGATTTTGTTCCAACCCCAGCTTGGAAACAATTTCTTCCTTATATTTCCATGATCAAGTTTGACATTCGATTGGTTCCGATTCAAAAAGCCGCCATTTTTATCCAAGCTCTAAGTCAATTCAATATCGACTTTTTGGCAGAAAAAGTCGAAACCTATGAAGAGTTTGAACAAGCACTCGAAGCTGGATTTGACTATTTTCAAGGCTATTTTTTCAGCAAACCAGAGATGATTCAGAAAAAGCGTATAAACCCTGCCTTCCTGACTGTCATCCAACTGTGTAAAGAGATAGCGGACAAGCCCATCAATTTTAATGAAGTCGAGCGACTGTTTTCTATTGATGTGACACTTTCATACAAACTGCTCACGTACGTTAATTCAGGCTACACGTTAGCGACAAAGATTAAGTCATTTAGACAAGCGCTTATTTACTTAGGTGAAGAGCGCTTGAGGCGCTTTATTTCACTCGTCGCAATTGCTTCTGTTCAAGAGGATAAGCCAGACTCGCTCTACTCGCTTGCTATTCAGCGCGCTAGGATGTGCGAGATTTTACTCGGTCAAATGGACACTAAGTACGATCCTGGGCAAGCTTTTTTGACGGGAATGTTTTCTCTACTGGACTCTTTGCTCGATCAGCCTCTTTCGGATGTCATTGAGGATATTCCCATTGATGAGGACATCAAACTCGCGCTAACTAGTCACAAAGGAGTGCTCGGTTACTTGCTTTGCATGATTATCGCGTATGAACAAGCGGATTGGGAACTGGCAGAACAATATTGCTCATCTCTCAAACTTACCGAGCCACAGTTGGCTGATGCTTTTAATCAATCGACCGCTTGGGCTCAAGCACTCCTTTCTCAAACGCCTTGAACCGCTATAATATCCCCCATAATACCGCCAACCTCACGATTATTGTGAGGTTGTTTGTTTTTACCGCTTAATTAAACGAGTTTTCATTTTATGGTTTTTTCTTGTCCTTGCGGCTCTAGCCGTACCTACAAACAGTGTTGTGAAATTGCCCACAATAATCATGCCGATGTCAGCACGCCAGAGCAACTTATGCGCTCTCGTTACAGCGCTCATGCTGTGGGTCTGGTTGATTACATCGTAAATACCTACCACTCTAGCTGCAATGCAGAAGCACAACGCGAAGAAATTGCGCAATCCATAGAGAGTGACTGGTGCAAGCTTGAAGTCGTAAAAGCAGAAGCGGGCAGCAATGAAGACGAAGGTTTTGTAGAATTCCGCGCCTACTTTAACGAAGACGGCAAGCGCTACTGTATGTCCGAGCGCTCTCGCTTTGTAAAAGAGAACGGACTTTGGTTCTACATTGACGGTACATTCCCAAAAGAAGAGCCAGAAGAAAAACGGTCCGAACTGGCTCCACGACTAAACCAATCAATCGATGGCTTAAAAGTTGGCAGGAATGATCCGTGCATCTGCGGCAGTGGCAAGAAGTTTAAGAAGTGCTGTGGATAAAGGCTTTGATCTCTGATCTCGTCTAGGCTTGTAGGAGTGACGTACTCCACCTTGCTATATAAAAAAGCCCACTTATGAAGTGACCCCGTAAAGTTGGACATTTCTGTTAAGCGGCTTTCAAGACCTGAGTTCGATATTCTATCGGAGTCAGGCCTTTTAGTTTCACTTTTATACGCTTGGTATTGTAGTACTCGATGTATTCTTTAATTTGTTCTATCAGAGCATCTGCATCTTCAAAGCTTTGGTTGTGATACATCTCTGTTTTGAGTAAAGCAAAAAAGTTTTCAGCAACAGCATTATCCAAGCAGTTACCTTTTCTCGACATGCTTTGCGTTAACCCATTCTCCGCTACCTTTTTCTGATACTGTCGATGGCGATATTGCCAACCTTGATCGCTATGTATAATTGGTTTTGAGTTGGGTTTAAGCGTTGATATAGCTTCCGTCAGCATATCCGTGACAAGCGGCAAGCAGGCATTTTTGGCCACTCTATAAGCAACCACTTCCTGAGTAAACAAGTCGACAACGGGAGACAAGTATACTTTCTGCTCTTTGATTTTGAACTCCGTGACATCTGTTACCCATTTTTCATCGGGTTGAGTCGCACTAAAATCTCTTTCAAGCACGTTAGGAGCTGCTGTTCCAGATTCTCCTCGGTATGAACGATACTTTTTAACCCTGACCGTCGATTTAAGGTTGAGCTGAGCCATAAGTCTTTGAACCGTTTTGTGATTAAGCATAACCCCCTGATTTTTTAGTTCCAAGTGAATACGGCGGTAGCCGTATCGACCCTTATGTTCATGATAAATTGACTTTATCAAACGCAGCTCACGTTCGTAGCTATTTGGGCGCTTACTCGTTTGAGCCTGATAATAGAAGACACTTTTTGCCAACTGTAGAGTGTGCAGTAAGTGCTTCAACGGGTACTTGCCTTTAAGAGTTAGAGCTATGACCGCTTTTTCTTTGTTCGACGGTTTTTTTCCTGCTCCAACTCTTCCAACTTTTTTAGAACGGCATTCTCAGTTCGTAAGTAGACCAACTCCTCTTTTAGCTCCTCAAGTGTCATTTCATTATCAGGTTTAGTGGTACGTTGAGGTTGCTGTTTCATTGAGGGTCTTCCTTTCTGGCGCATTTTGAGCCCTTTGATACCGAGCTCATTAAATCTTTTGAGCCAGACAGAGAGTATCCCCGGGGATGAGAGGTTTAATACTGCGCTAGTGTGCGTGAGAGACCAATCATTCGTCCACATTAAATTCAATGCTTTTCGTTTTTCCTGAGCAGTAGCATGCTTAGTTGGTAAAAATGAATCAGCACCATGGATGACAAAGACTTGAACCCAATACCGTATCTGTCTTGAAGACATTGAATATTGTTTTGCTAAATAGCGAGATGACGCACCATCTAAGCATTGTTTAGCAATGATACATTTTAGCTCGCGGCTATATTTGGACATAAAAAGACCCCCAATAATTGGTGTCCAACTATTGGGGGTCAGTTCAAAACTCTTAAGCTTAGGGGCTTTATCTTATCTTGAGTAACCTTATTTGTGGCGCTCTTTTAGCTTGTTCACCACATCATTCATCGATAAACCTTGGTCTTGCAATAACACCATCAAGTGATAAATCAAATCCGCAGATTCACACACTAATTCCGCCTTATCGCCCGACGTCGCCGCAAGCGCGACTTCAACGCCTTCTTCGCCCACTTTCTGCGAAATACGCTTGGTGCCACGAGCATAAAGACTGGCAGTATAAGAGGAGCCTGGATCGGCACTCTTGCGGGCAGCCAATAACTGCTCAAGTTGATGAAGCCACACCATCTGCGACTCTTCTTGTGAATCGCCGTCCCAACAGGTCGTGGTCCCGGTATGGCACGTTGGGCCTATAGGGTTTACTTTGACTAGTAGCGTGTCAGCGTCACAATCGAGCGAAATATTCACTAACTGCAGCACATTACCTGAGGTTTCACCTTTGGTCCACAAACGCGCTTTAGTACGAGAGAAAAACGTCACTTGACCAGTTTCACCCGTTTTTGCTAGTGCGTCTTGGTTCATGTAGCCCATCATCAACACTTGGCTTGATTGAAAATCTTGTACGACGGCAGGCACCAAGCCATCGACTTTGTCCCAGTTGATTCGCTCTGATAGCAAACTTACTTCGGCGGCTTTAAAACTCATAGTCGTACCTCAATGCCTTGTTGTTTTAAATACTGTTTTAGTTCACCAATATTGATGACTTGCTTGTGGAATACTGACGCGGCAAGGGCACCATCCACATTCGCTTTTTGGTATGCTTCGGCAAAGTGCTCTACGGCCCCCGCACCGCCCGACGCGATGAGCGGCACTTTACACACTTCACGAACCATATTGAGCTGTTCAATGTCGTAGCCGCTGCGCACACCATCTTGGTTCATCATGTTTAATACGATTTCACCCGCGCCACGTTTTTGCACTTCTTGCACCCAATCACGCGTTTCCCATTGAGTCGCCTTTGTACGCTCTTCATCGCCAGTGAACTGGTAAACTTGGTATTTCCCAGTTACTTTGTTGTAGTAAGAATCAATGCCCACCACGATACACTGCACACCAAACTTATCAGCGAGATCCGTAATCAATTGTGGATTCGCTAACGCTGGCGAGTTAATAGAAACTTTATCCGCACCAAACTCTAGAATCCGCGCCGCATCTTCTGCCGACTTAATACCACCAGCCACACAGAAAGGAATGTCGATCACTTCCGCTACTCGCTTCACCCAACTTTTGTCCACCACACGACCATCACTTGACGCGGTAATATCGTAAAAGACCAGTTCATCTGCGCCCTCTTCAGCGTAGCGTTGAGCCAGCGGAACAATGTCGCCAATGATCTCGTGGTTTCGGAACTGAACGCCTTTCACCACTTGTCCATCACGAACATCAAGACATGGTATTATTCGCTTTGCCAGCATGCCAATGCCTCCTCTGCTGTGAACTTTCCATCCAGTAAAGCACGACCGACAATCACGCCGGATACGCCTGTCCCTTTGAGCCTCTCAATATCAGCCAGTGAGCCAATACCGCCCGACGATTGGAATTGCACTTGTGGGTATTGTTTGCAGAGATCGACGTAAAGCTCTACGTTTGAGCCTTCTAGCGTACCGTCACGAGAAATATCCGTACAAAGCACGTGCTGTAGACCTACTGTTAGGTAATCATTAATAAGTGCTTCAATCGTTACACCCGAGTCTTCTTGCCAGCCCGAGATGGCCACTTTACGCGTGCCTTCTTGGTCGATGTTAATATCTAGTGCTAAGACAATTTTCTCTGCACCGTATTTTTCCATCCACCCTTTCACAAGCTCTGGTTGCTTGACTGCTGTCGAGCCAACCACAACACGCTGGGCGCCTGCCTCTAACAAATCAATCACGTCTTGCTCTGTGCGCACACCGCCACCGATTTGGATGTTCGCTGGCGTGCTTGCTAGTAGCTTTGCAATCAAATCAAGTTGGCGCGCAGAGGTATCTTTTGCACCTGTTAAATCCACCAAATGCAGCCAGTTAGCGCCCGCTTGGTGGTACAAGTTGAACTGCTCTGCAGGATCAACTTTGTACTCGGTTACTTGGCCGTAATCACCTTGATAAAGGCGAACTACCTGTCCTTCGATTAAATCAAGAGCTGGAATAATCACACTAAATTCCTTTTATAGTTCTAAGAAGTTTTGCATAAGCTTCGCGCCCGCTTTTGAAGAACGCTCAGGGTGGAATTGCACACCGTAGTAATTGCCGCTTTGTAATGCTGCTGTGAACGGGTTGCCATATTCACATTCAGCAATCGTATAATCGCCAACGGGCATGGCAAAGCTGTGTACAAAGTAGAAGTACTCCCCTTCTTCAATATCTTTGAACAGTGGGTTTCCAGCTTTTGCAGAAACGGTATTCCACCCCATGTGCGGCAGTGGCAAGTCGCCGGTTTGCATCAGTTTCACTTCACCTTCGCAAAGGCCAAGACACTCCACTGAGGCATCCGCTTTCTGACCCTTCTCCTGAGAAAACTTACCCAATAGCTGCATACCCAAACAGATGCCGAGCAATGGCTTTTCAACTTGTTTGACGAGATTGATAAGATCACGCTCTTCAAGGTTCTTCATCGCTTCGCTGGCGGTGCCCACGCCCGGAAGGAATAACTTGTCAGCCGACAATACAACTTGCGGATCTTTTGAAATAGTTACGTCATAGCCTAGGCGTTCAATGGCAAACCTTACCGAAGAAACATTGGCACACCCTGTATCAATGATGACAACTTTTTGTTCTGTCACTATTTTTTCTCCTATCCTAACGGAAGCCTTAAAGCACACCTTTACTGCTTGGCAATTCTGTTCCTTCCACTTTAATGGCTTGACGCAAAGTTCGACCAAACGCTTTAAACAAGCTTTCAACAATGTGGTGATCATTATTGCCCGCAGAAGAAAGGTGCAGCGTACACGCTAAGGTGTCAGTCAGAGAACGGAAGAAGTGCACCACCATCTCCGTTGAGAGGTCACCCACTTGTTCACGGCTAAACTGCGCGTCGAACTTAAGGTATGGGCGGCCAGACAGATCCAGCGCACATTGAGCCAAACACTCGTCCATTGGAAGGCTAAAACCAAAGCGACCAATACCACGCTTGTCACCTAGCGCTTCTTTCAACGCTTGCCCCAACGCAAGAGCGGTATCTTCTACCGTGTGGTGATCATCTATGTGCAGGTCGCCTTCCACTTTGCACACCATTTGGAATCCACCGTGCGTCGCGATTTGATCCAGCATGTGGTCAAAGAAACCAAGGCCCGTTGAAATATCGTTACCACCTTGCTCATCAAGGTTAACCGCAACTTTGATGTCCGTCTCTTTGGTGGTACGAATCACTTCAGCAACGCGAGCTTTAACCGTTAGAGTTTTCAGGATCTGTTTCCAACCCATGGTTTCTGGGTTGTATTGAATCCCGCGAATCGCCATGTTTTCCGCCAATTGCAGATCCGTTTGGCGGTCACCAATCACGACGGAGTGTTGGAAATCCACTTTGCCGCCTTGAAGGTACGCTTTCACCATGCCTAGCTTAGGCTTACGGCAAGAACAGTTGTCTTCTTCAAAGTGCGGGCAAATCAGCACATCATCGAACTTCACGCCTTGAGACTCGAAGATCTCCATCATCATATTGTGCGGCGCATCGAAGTCTTCTTGAGGGTAGCTGTCGGTACCAAGACCATCTTGGTTCGTGACCATCACTAGGCGGTATCCTGCATCCTGCAACGACAACAGGCTTGGGATAACAAACGGCTCTAGTTTTAATTTATCCAAGCGGTCAACTTGGAAATCAATCGGTGGCTCGACAATCAGCGTGCCATCACGGTCGATAAATAGGATTTTTTGTTGCTTGCTCACTCGAACTTCCTTATTGCTATTCTTTTTGACGCTCTCGCTATTTAGCAAGAGCGATTAACTCGATCTCTACTTATGAGTAGTAGTTTCTGATGAAACCCAGTGTTTTTTCGCACTCGTCGCGGTTTCCGACACTAATACGTACGCAATTCTCGATTGGTGAGTTACGAAGAATGATTCCCGTGTCCCAAGCCGCTTTGAATACTTCGTCGCCATCTGGGAATTTCACCAATAGGTAGTTACCCCACCCTTCAAAGACTTCCAGCCCTGGAATCATCGACAAGCCGACCTGCAGATAAGCGCGGTTTGCATTCAAGTCGAGGACTTGGAACTTCGCTCGCGCTAGTCCCGCTTCAGAAAGCGCCTGAGTAGCAATTTCTGCAACTGGAACGGGAACTGGGTACGGGGCGATCACTTTAAGAAGGATATTAATCAGTTCTTCGTTTGCTAGCGTAAATCCACAACGCAAACCAGCAAGCGCGAAAGCTTTCGACAGAGTACGCAGAATTGCGAGATTCGGGTATTGCGCCAGTAAATCTACTGTTGACGCTTCTGGACAAAAATCAATGTACGCTTCGTCCATCACTACGATTGCACGGTCTTTTGTCATCTCAAGCAGAGAGACAATATCTTCACGCTTAACCAAATTACCCGTTGGGTTGTTTGGCGAACATACAAACACCAGTTTTACGTTATCTAGGTTTGCTTCAATACCCTCAAGATCCAGTTGCCAATCTGTGGTTAACGGCACCGTTTTGCGCGCTACACCGATGGTTTCTGCACTGATGGCGTACATACCGTAAGTCGGTGGGCAATATAAAATCGCGTCTTCACCCGGTTCACAGAAAGCACGAATCAATAACTCAATACCTTCGTCTGCGCCACGAGAAGTCAGCGTTTGTTCTGGTTTCACTCCAGCATACGCGGCGTAAGCAGAAATCAATTCTTTAGGCTGACATTCGCTGTAACGATTAAGACGAGCAAAATCGGTTTTGTATTCATTATTGAAAGGTGATTCATTCGCGTTTAACCACACATCACCAGTACCACCAATTCGGCGAGCCGAAAGATAAGGTGTTAGTTGTTGGACTTGTTTACGCGCTAGCTTTTCCATCTCTTTACTCTCTTATTCTTACTTACTTGCTAATTTTTCTACACGGATAGTAACAGCACGTTTGTGGGCGTCCAGACCTTCCGCTTCGGCCATGGTCACAACCGTTGGCGCAAGATTTTTCAGACCGTCAGCTGAAAGCTCTTGAACCGTCATTCGTTTATAAAAATCAGCTAAACCTAAGCTTGAGTATGTCCGTGTGTAACCGTAAGTAGGAAGCACGTGGTTAGTGCCCGATGCATAGTCGCCAGCCGACTCCGGAGACCAATCACCAAGGAAGATAGAGCCTGCGTTATCTAATAAAGGCAAAAGCTCTCTCGGATTCTTAGTCTGTACAATCAAGTGCTCTGGGCCATAGTAATTAGAGATAGAAATAGCCTGCGTGATCGACTCTGCAATAATGATTAAGCTTGATGCCAGTGCCTGTTCAGCGATGTCGGCACGCGACAGTAGTTTCAATTGATGTTGCACTGCATCTGTCACTTGGTCGGCAATAATAGCGGACGGAGTGACAAGGACAACTTGAGAGTCAGGTCCATGCTCTGCCTGACTTAGAAGGTCCGCCGCAATAAAATCTGGGGCCGCTGTTTCGTCTGCGATCACAAGAACTTCCGAAGGGCCCGCTGGCATATCAATCGCGGCGCCACGGAAATCATTACTAACTTGACGTTTTGCTTCCGTAACGTAAGCGTTGCCCGGACCAAAAATTTTATCGACCTTCGACACCGTTTCTGTGCCGTAAGCCATTGCCGCAATAGCTTGACCACCACCGATATTGTAAACATCGTCAATACCACACAACTTAGCGACATAAAGGATCTCATCCGCGATAGGGGGTGGAGAACACAGTACGACTTTGCGACACCCTGCAATTTTCGCTGGTACACCAAGCATCAAAACCGTCGATGGTAATGGCGCACTACCGCCAGGAATATACAACCCCACTTTTTGAATTGGACGTGTTACCTGTTCACAAAGCACACCCGGTTGAGTTTCGACTTTAATTGGCTGTGGCTTTTGCGCTTTGTGGAATTTGGAAATATTGGCATAAGCTTGCTCTAGTGCGTTTTTCATTGATTCAGACAAGCGTTCTGAAGCGGCTTTAATTTCCTGAGAGGAAACACGGATGGATTCAGGTTTAACGCGATCAAACTTTTCCGTTAACTCCAGTATTGCTGCATCGCCCTCGCTACGAACTTGGCTAATTACTTTAGACACAGCGGCGGTAATATTTGCACCTTGAGCAATAGCGGGACGCTCTAGGATAGAATCTTGTTGTTGTTCACTTAATGATTGCCAAACGACTGTTCTCATGATGCTTACTCCATCATTTTTTCAATTGGTAATACTAAAATTGAGCTTGCGCCAAGTTCTTTAAGCTGTTCCATTGTTTCCCAGAATAAATTTTCTGTACTGACTAAGTGAACGGCAATTTTTTGTTTATCAGCTGATAGCGGTAATACGGTCGGGTCTTCAGCACCAGGAAGTAACGCCTTGATTTGGTCTAGTTTTTCAGCAGGAGCGTGAAGCATGATGTATTTGGATTCTTTGGCTTGTTGAACGCCCTGCATGCGTGTCAGCAACTTTTCAATAAGAGCGACTTTGTCAGCATCGAACTCCCCTGTACGCTGAATTAGCGTCGCTTTCGATTTGAAGATCATCTCCGCTTCTTTTAAGCCGTTCGCTTCTAGCGTTGCGCCAGTTGATACTAAGTCAGCAATCGCATCAGCTAGCCCAGCGCGAGGCGCGACTTCTACAGAGCCCGTTAACATACATGTGGAGAATGGAACACCTGCTTCATCCATGTAAGCTTTTAGGAGTTGAGGGTAAGTTGTGGCAATACGCTTACCAGCCAAGTCTTGCGGGCCGTTGTACTCTTCATCCTTGTCGATAGCGATAGACAAGCGGCAACCGCCAAAATCAAGTCGACGAAGTGGAACAAATTCACATGGCTCACCCAAAGCTTTACGATCTAAACGTACTTCCTCTAACTCGTTTTCTCCGATAAAACCAAGGTCAACAACGCCATCCATGATCAAACCAGGAATGTCATCGTCACGCACTAGCAGCAAATCGATCGGCATATTCTCCGAGTGAACAACTAATCGTTCCCCCATAATGTTAAATTTTACGCCGCATTGTTTTAGTAGAGCTTGGCTTTCTTTACTAAGACGGCCTTTTTTCTGAATAGCGATTCTTAAGCGTTGTGTTTGCATAACTTTGTCCCTGTGCAAGATTTGATATCTAAATATTTTTAAAGCTAAAACGAAAAAACCCTCGGGAGATTGTTCTCTCCCGAGGGTTTTAATCTGAAATTGCTCTGATTTAACCTCCGGGAGTTTCCTGCCTCCCGGGTATGCGCGCATCTCCCGAAAGACTAGATTGGGTGATGATGGTGATGAATGTTCATTACAAAATTGCGCATACTTATTTAAGGCTCTGTCGTATTTCTGGATTAGCTCCACACTAACTAAGGATTCTATTTTTTTCAATAGCGAATTTTAAATTTTCCAGCACTTTTTTTTAAACCATTAATTTTTAATAACTTATTTTTAATTTAATTGCGATAAGGTGCAAAAAATAGTGATTACCCATGAAACTGCGTAAAGGTAGCACTCAGCAAACAGCAGATTTCAGTGATGCTGCACTATACTCATTAATCGGTAATAGCGTATGTATTCAAGAGCGACGAAACGTGATTCAACGAGCCATTATTATGTGTGACGACAATACCCTACTCGTCGCCGACTTGAGCCTAGATAATAATGAGAGACAGCTGCTCCCTTCAGTAGACCAAATCGACCTCGATTACCTATTGTAGGCAATTGAGGAAAACAAACACAATATGAGTGCTGCTGCGCGTCATCTTGGGATATCGAGAACAACGCTCTACCGTCTCATTAAAAAGTACAACTTAAACGTCTAGTCACTATCACTATACAGGTGTAACGTAACACTGTGTAACAGACAACTCGCTATGTATCATTCACTTAAATTTTCAGCCTGAATACCCTAACTTTAGAACACTATAAATCAAAAGCTTATATCAGGCATATTCCTTGCTCGTTCCTTGCTAATAACTAACAGTAAGTCCGAGATGATTAGGTTATCCCCAAAAACGCGATTACCCCCTCACCTAAATCGCGTTAAAAAAAAGCTCCGCTAATTTAGCGGAGCTTCCTCTTTCTGTCAGTAAACTGAAACGCGTTATACGTTTTGACACGATGCCATCTTAGACTTCGACAACCAAGACAGGGCGAGGCATACCATAATGAAAATCACTGACGCAGCAATAAGCGAGAGTGCGATAGATGCCGTTATGCCCAAAGTAATAAAGCCAACACACGAGACTAGTGCCACCGATAATGCATAAGGTAACTGTGTTGATACGTGATCAATGTGATTACAGCGAGCACCAGTAGACGATAGAATCGTAGTATCTGAAATTGGTGAGCAATGGTCACCAAATACCGCGCCGGCTAATACGGCACTCAACATTGGCAGCATCAACGCGAGATCAGTCGCCCCCGCCATATCACCGGCAATTGGTAACATGATGCCAAACGTCCCCCATGAAGTGCCCGTTGAGAAAGCCATTAAACCTGACAATAAGAATAAAATCACAGGTAACCACTGCGGGTTAATATTACCTTGCGCCAAGGTCGATAAGTAAGACCCTGTCTTCATGTCGCCGATAACAGAACCAATGGTCCAAGCAAATACGAGTATGAGAATTGCCCCGAACATTGACTTAGCACCAATCCAAAGCGTGCGAGTAATCTCAGTCATTGGTAGGCCTTGTTTAATCACAGTAAACAAGGCGACGGCTAAACCTAGCAAACTACCGTAGATTAAAGACATACCTACATCGGTGTTTTCAAATGCGCCCAACAAAGCAAATTCTTTACCATCAGCGGCCAAAGCCTGACCACCGGTGTATAGCATCGAAGCGATCGTGGCAATAATTAGCGTGACAATAGGAAGTACAAGGTCAGAAACTGTGCCTTTTTCACTTTCGCGGATATCAAGCTCTTCATTGAGTTCATGCGCTTCTTGCGAATCATTCTCTTTGTCTTTATCAAAGCCACGACCTTGAGACGCCGAAATTTCGTGATCACGCATCTTACCGACATCTAGGCCAAACCAAGCAACCGCAAACACCATCAGTAGCGCAAAGACTGCGTAGAAGTTCATTGGGATCAAACGAACATAGGCACCTAACGCTGAATACTCGGTAATCCCATGAGAGACCAAAATGCCGCCAATGATAGTGATGATATATGCGCCCCAGCTAGACGCTGGCATGATCACACACATTGGTGCTGCTGTTGAGTCAAGAATATACGCAAGTTTGGCGCGAGACACATAGAAACGATCGGTCACCGGGCGAGAAATCGCACCAACAGCAAGACTGTTAAAGTAGTCGTCGACAAAAATGAATACGCCTAAGCAGGCTGCGAGAAGTTTAGAGCCGCGCTTACTTTTCACTCGAGACTGTGCCCACTCGGCAAACGCACGAGTACCACCAGACAGCGTCAACAAGGCCGTGGTCATACCAAGCAAAACGAGGAAACCAACAATACTCATATTCCAAGTATTAATACCACCATCTTCAACAAAGACAGAGGACACTTGAGAACTGACATAGCTAGCGGTGTCACCGATAGACCAGCTGTTTAGTAGAACCGACCCCAGTACGATACCAACGCCGAGAGAAATTAATACACGTCGAGTCAAAATCGCCAGAGTCAAAGCGACAATAGGTGGCAATAATGAAACAGGAGAATTGGAAAAATCTATTAAATTCATGATCTTCAAAAACCAAAGTTTGGCTAGAGATCTACTGCAGACAAGTCACGCAGCATACGATACGTGCTCATGTTGAACTTAGCGACAGGGAAGCGAACACTTCACCCAACCCTACAGTAGCGCTCCATAGTTTAATGTGAATATATACTATGGCAGTGTTGTTCCTTTCAGATACAACCCCAATAAGTAACGTTGATAGGCTACTTACTTCGGCAATCTTCGCCTTCCACTATTATTCATTGGCATCACCCCAATAATAGCTACTCTTCGAGACTGCACCTCTACGGCAACAGCAAACAATTAACCGTTCATTTTACAAATCAACAACAAATTATCTGCAATATTGCATCAGGTGGCAGCCATTGTACTTATGATATGAGGCAATGCAACACATCAAACTAAATTAAACCAATAAATAGTCACACCTCTAATTTATAAATCATGCCTACTTTAATTTTCCTTTGTGCAACTGAAATCACAGCAACTACGATATTTATGAAACATCATCATTACCTTAGGAATATCATGGTTTATCCGGATTCAATAAATTCAGAATATATGCTCGCTAGAGATAGTGAGACACAGTCTATTTCTAAGTACTAATTCTCACCTTTTTATACAAATTTATACAAAGCGATGCATTAATCATTATCAGCAATAATGGATAATAACTTTAATTCCCACCTCTTAAGATTTCTTTCGAGTTAAGTATTATTAATAAAGGTAAAAAACAGCTAAATTTAAACAAAATCATGATTTAGTATTTGCACATAAGGAGAAGATAAAGTTAAATATAAGGACTCTTTGTTTATTTGTAGACTGGCATTATTTAATCGTAACAATAAAAGTGCCCAACACATTAACCTATTAACAGGAATCGTTATGTCAGAGCTGACTAAAACACTTCTAAATATCCGTAGCCTTCGTGCATTTTCTCGTGAGCTGACTCTAGAACAATTGGAAGAAGCTCTAGATAAACTAACTACTGTTGTAGAAGAGCGCAGAGAAACAGAAGAAGCAGAACGTGCAGAAAAAGCAGAGCAAGAAGCGAAACTAGCAGAGATAGCAGAAAAAATCGCTCAAGATGGCATCGACGTTGAAGCACTAATCAGTGCTTTATCGGGCGAAGCTAAAACGAAGACAAAATCTAAGAAGCGCGCGCCTCGCCCAGCAAAATACAAATACATAAACGCAAACGGCCAAGAAAAAACTTGGACTGGCCAAGGTCGTACACCTTCCGCAATCCAAGAGCAACTGGATGCGGGTAAATCATTAGATGATTTCCTAATCTAATTCAGATTATTAAAAGGCTCTCGTTGGAGCCTTTTTTATTTGTATTGAACAAACTAAAATGGCGCACTCTCAAGTGCGCCATTTTAACATTAGTTATCGAACAGTTAATTAATCGATTATGTATTAACGTTCCCAGTATGCTTCTTCTAAGCTGTCTTCTCGCTCTGGAAGACCGCGTGACAGACGTGGAGAGTGCTGAACGAGAACTTCATAACTAGCACGGTTTGCATATTTGCAAACTTGTGAAAAAGAAGAGTAGGTTAAATACTCGTTACTGTGCTTGCTTGAATTAGGCACATTTTCTTTATGATATTTGTTTGCGGCCATATCATGAAGGACAGCTGATAATGCCGCGTCACCCGCACCATTAGTATTCTTTATCTTTTCAGGTCCCCCCATATATGGAGAAATATGTGAGTAAACCTTAATCGGATTCTCACATGCGTGTCGCTTAGCTGGGCGGCTAAATTCATAACGGTTAAACTCCGCGATTGAACCTGGAAGCAATGGTAAAGATGTTTCTCGCTTCGCACTGTCTTCTGTATAACCAGCCATAAACAAACCAACAGGACCTGCTGTACACAGCACCAAATCAGTCCATTCTAACGCCTTATCCGATGCAGCAAGAGGATCAGACTCACCTGTCAGGGCTTCTGCTTCATCTTCATTCATGGCGACAACAGAAACGTTGTCTCGAATAAACTCTTGCCAATATTTGGGATCATCTTGAATAACAAACTTTGTTCCTAGCGTAAGAACCACTGGTACATCATTCTTTTTCGCGTATTCAATTGCCTTCATCGTTGCTTCAGGCATTGGGTCACCCTCTTTACAACGTACTAAGTACGAAGTTAGTACCAACGCAGAAGCATTTTTGAAGATTTTTTCTGGAATACTATCGGGATGAAGTTGGTTCATCTGACCTTCACTAATTGCAAAAGTACGTTCACCATCTTCGGTAATAAGCGCGAAACAACGGCCAATCGCACCATCTACGCCTTGTAGGTAATTCAAATCCATCCGGCTCGATGTGTTACATAGGTAACGATAACCATAACTGCCGATTTTGATATCCTGACTCATAACACCAAGCAGCGTTGAGCGGTCATCGGCTAAAACAGAGTAGTTGTGTAACGTATTACCAATAGTACCGCCTGCATACTCATTGGTAATTAAGCTCTCTTCTTTTAACTGCTGATATAATTCTTCCGCTTTGGCGTCATCAATAACCAGTGAATGGCCTTTACTCAAACCGTACTTTTCAATCACATCCGTTGTAACTTTTGCTTCAATATCTACCAAAGTTTGGTCAATACCAATGATGTGAGTGCGCGTCATCATCTTGCTTTCTTGTGCTTGGCTCACTAGTGGGTCACGAGCATGAACAGGAAAATAGTGCTTCGATTTGCGTTGTCCAGGAAATTTCATATTGTCAGTCTGAGTAAGGGGATAATAAAGAGAACGGATTCTATACCGCGAATAATAAAGCGGCAATAAAAGCCATTATAGCAAACGATTGCTAGCCATTTTTTCTTCCCGAAGACTTATTCCCCCTCCATAAAGCTCAGATCTGGTAGCTGATCTAGGTGTTCACTGTAGCGCTTCAGATTGAACTCTCCTTCATTTTTCATGACATCAAATACTTCAATCGACATTGCGCACGCCAGCATAGCCACGGCATCTTCTCGTGGCGTTCCGGTCATCATTAAGCGCATTAACGTTTCTTTGGCTTGGATTGGATGTCCATCCTCTAACTGGTTTTCCACAATTTCAATGAGTTCTGCTTCTTGCATGAATTGATTTTCGGCTGTCATTTGTTCACTACCTCTTGGATTTTTGCCAACTATGCCATATATACCTTCTCTATATCTATGAAATAGCCCATTCGATGTTTTTGTTGTAGCAAATACAACAAAAAACGAAGTGTGATTTCAATCTCGGAACTGTCACCGGTCTGTGGATTCTGATAGAATCTGCGTCCCGTTTATTTAAGTGGTGTTTAGTAATGTCTGATAACAGCCAAAAGAAAGTCATCGTCGGTATGTCCGGCGGCGTTGATTCATCTGTTTCTGCGTACCTTCTAAAACAACAAGGCTACCAAGTTGAAGGCCTGTTCATGAAGAACTGGGAAGAAGATGACAACGAAGAATATTGCACAGCAGCAGAAGACTTAGCCGATGCTCAGGCAGTATGTGACAAGCTAGGCATCCATCTACACACCATCAACTTTGCCGCAGAGTACTGGGATAACGTATTTGAGTACTTCCTAGCGGAATACAAAGCAGGTCGTACGCCCAATCCAGACATTCTTTGTAATAAAGAAATTAAGTTTAAAGCGTTCCTTGAGTTTGCCGATGAAGTGCTGGAAGCAGACTACATCGCAATGGGTCACTACGTGCGTCGTTCTTTCCCAGAAAATTCATTACCTGGTGAAGAACAGAAGAAACCACAAATGTTACGCGGTCTAGATAGCAACAAAGACCAGAGCTACTTCTTATATACACTCAGCCACGAGCAAGTAGGCCGTAGCCTATTCCCGGTTGGTGATTTAGAGAAGCCAGAAGTGCGCCGCATTGCGGAAGAGCAAGGCTTAGTAACAGCGAAGAAAAAAGACTCTACTGGTATCTGTTTCATCGGTGAGCGTAAATTTACCGACTTCCTGAGCCGTTACCTACCAGCTCAACCTGGTAACATCGAAACGCCAGAAGGCGAAGTGATCGGCCAACACCAAGGTCTGATGTACCACACTCTGGGCCAGCGTAAAGGCTTACACATTGGTGGTCGTAAAGGCGGTGGTGGCAATGAAGAACCATGGTTCGTTGGTGAAAAAGACCTCAAGCGCAACGTTTTGATTGCCGTGCAAGGCAAAGACCATCCAATCCTGAAATCAGAAGGGCTACTTGCATCACAACTTCATTGGGTAGAACGTGAACCAATTCGTGATGTTATGAAGTGCACAGTAAAAACTCGTTACCGCCAACACGATATTCCTTGTACAATCATTCCTGTCGATGATGAAAACATTAAAGTGATCTTTGATGAACCACAAATTGCAGTGACTCCTGGTCAATCTGCCGTATTCTATAAAGATGACGTGTGCCTAGGTGGCGGCATTATCGAACAACGCATTAAATATTCTCAAGCTTAGGAGTTGTTACGTGGCGAATACACTTTATGACCGTACTATCGCTTTCGCTGGTATTTGCCAAGCCGTTGCTTTGGTTCAACAAGTGGCGCGAAACGGACATTGTGATCAAGATGCTTTTGAAACATCCATTAACGCCATTTTGAACACAAATCCAGCTAACACCGTTGGCGTATTCGGTTGCGAAGCCGATCTAAAACTTGGTCTAGAGTGCCTAGTTAAAGGCATTGATAGCACCCCATCTGGCAGTGAAATTACTCGCTATCTCATTAGCTTAATGGCTCTAGAACGTAAGTTAACTGCTCGTAACGATGCGATGTCACAACTTGCTGATCGTATTCAGATGGCCAAACGTCAAACGGAACATTTTGAATTGCTAGACGATCAAATGCTTAGCAATCTCGCAAGTATTTATTTGGATGTCGTTAGCCCTATTGGTCCACGAATTCAAGTCACCGGCACACCATCGGTATTGCAACAAACCTCTAGCCAGCATAAAGTTCGGGCGCTACTACTATCGGGAATTCGTAGCGCGGTGCTTTGGCGTCAAGTCGGTGGCAAACGTCGTCACCTGATCTTTGGCCGCAAGAAAATGATCGAACAGGCTCAGATCCTGTTAGCCCGAATATAAAATGCACCTGCTAGCTCGCGTTTATCGCGAGCTACTTTTTTTCGACTAAAACAAACTCCGCGCAAACGTTTGCGCGATATTCGTGACAATTGCCACCGTTATTGGTATAACGCTCACGAAATTTAGAAACTCAATTCAGGAGAACATCATGGAACTGTCAGCATTGACTGCTGTTTCACCAGTAGACGGTCGCTACGGAAGCAAAACCATTGCGTTACGCGAAATTTTCAGTGAATACGGTCTACTAAAATACCGTACCATCGTTGAGATTCGCTGGTTACAGAAGCTAGCAGCGACGGCTGAAATTGCCGAGGTGCCAGCATTCAGCGCAGAAGCGAATCAATTCCTAGACGACCTTGCTGCAAGCTTCTCTGAAGAAGATGCACGCCGTATCAAAGAAATCGAGCGTACAACTAACCACGACGTTAAAGCGGTTGAATACTTCTTAAAAGAGAAAGTGGCAGACGTTCCTGAACTGCACGCTGTCAATGAGTTCTTCCACTTTGCATGTACTTCTGAAGACATCAACAACACATCGCACGCTTTAATGCTTAAAGAAGCACGTGAGATGGTTATTCTTCCAGAACTTCGCAACCTCATTGACGCAATCAAAGCACTTGCTGTTGAGCACCGCGATATCCCTCTTCTCTCTCGTACCCACGGCCAACCAGCTTCTCCATCAACGATGGGTAAAGAAATGGCGAACGTTGCATATCGTATGGAGCGTCAATACAAACAAATCGAAAACGTTGAGATCCTCGCGAAAATCAACGGCGCAGTAGGTAACTACAACGCACACTTATCTGCTTACCCTGAGCTAGATTGGCACAAATTCAGCGAAGAGTTCATTACCGAGTCTCTGGGCGTCACATGGAACCCATACACCACTCAGATCGAGCCACACGATTACATTGCTGAACTCTTCGATGCAATCGCACGCTTTAACACTATCCTGATCGATTTCGACCGCGATATTTGGGGTTACATTGCACTGGGTCACTTCAAGCAAAAAACGATTGCAGGTGAGATCGGCTCTTCAACAATGCCACATAAAGTTAACCCGATCGATTTTGAAAACTCTGAGGGTAACCTCGGTCTGGCAAACGCCGTATTGGGCCATTTAGCACAAAAACTGCCTATCTCTCGTTGGCAGCGTGACCTAACTGACTCTACAGTTCTACGTAACCTCGGTGTTGGTGTTGGCTACGCAGTGATCGCCTACACGTCTACGCTAAAAGGCATCAGTAAACTAGAAGTAAACCGTGAAGCACTGCTTGCTGAACTAGACAGAAACTGGGAAGTACTTGCAGAGCCAGTGCAAACAGTCATGCGTCGTTACGGCATCGAGAAACCGTATGAGAAGCTAAAAGAGCTAACTCGTGGTAAGCGTGTAGATGGTGAAGCAATGCGTAACTTCATCGACGGTCTTGAGCTTCCTGAACACGAGAAAGCACGTTTGAAAGAAATGACGCCAGCTAACTACATCGGTCAAGCTATCGAGCTAACTGACAAGCTGTAACTTTTCCGTGATGGACTAGACATTGAAAAAGGTTGACGTCAAAGCGTCAACCTTTTTTTGTCTCTAAGAGGATTGAAAAATACAAGTTTAAAATCGCGCTGCATTAACACATTTAATCAGGCTCGCGGACAGTCTCCCCTAAACCTAATACGTGCTTAAGTACACCAATCCCTGTTAAGGCTGCTTTTGAAAAAACAAGGTTATCGTACCGACCTCAAGGCCAAACTTTTTAATTTTGGTGAGATTAAATACGTGTTTTTCATCTTGACGATAGAGCCAGTCATCAAAAAAGACGTTCACCGAAGAATCATCCATTTGTAATTCAAAGTCATACTGCCACTGCAACGCATTTCCCTGCTCTTTACCCGTTGCAATGCCAACAATATCATCCGCTTTTCCTTCGTAACTGCCGTCATCCAGTTTGGTGATCACCCAGATTCGTTGATCGAGTTCTCCATCATCAAAAACGAAATCTTCTACAAGCGTTAATTTGTTCCCTTTTACCGTACCAACAATATCCACTTCAAACCGACGTGTCTGTTGTTCGCTGTAATCTTGAACCATGCCCCAAGCTTTTATATCGCCCTCGAAATAACCGAATAAGTCAAAGGTCGGTGTCGAGGATTGGTAATTATCAATGTCCGCAGAGCATGCCGAAAGGAAAGCAGCAGTAATCAAAGCGGTTGACTTCAAAATTCGTTTAAGCACTATCTAACCTGCCCTATTAGTTGTTTTCGAAGCTTGGGAAATTCGGTATTTGGTGATAACCAAATCGACAAAAATGCGTCGTTCATACGTTCATCTTGAATATCGCCGACCATTTCTACTCGCAAGGAATCTGATGGTCTAAAAAGCAGTTGGCCCGTTTTACCATCAGTCAAATAAGTTAATTGATCTCCCTTCTCAATACTGGGGAACATGGTGTTAAGCTCAGCAATCCACTTTTCACGATAATAGTCAGAAAAACCTAACTTAACCCATTGTTCGTCTGTCACATCTAGTAGCCTTTGCTTACTGACATTTCTTTGATAATTGATTTCCAAAGCAAGCGGGTGTGGAGAAACATCATGGCTTGAGACGAATTTTCCACCAGGGGCTTTCAAACGCGACTGGTAAATATCGAAAATAAACCACGTCAATTGCGCCTCCCCGACCGTTTCCCACCCTGTCCAACCGTCTAAATTCACACCGTTATTCACTTTGCCAATACTTTGCGCTTGCAGAGTAAATGAGCAAAGCAACACGGCAGAAGTAAGGGCACTAATCAGGTTTCGTGTTAAGACTCTCTTCAAGCTTTTCATTTCCGTAGACCTTTAATATTAACAGCATCATCGCAACCCATTCTGCAAACAAAATAATTAAAGTGACGCCAGCACTAAATCCAAATTCAACGGCTTGGAGCTTGAAGCCCGCGTAGTAACTGACGACTCCTCCTATACCGCCTATTATTGATACGTAGGTTTTCGGGAAACGGTACAAAACGGATCTGAGTTGATAAGCATACCAAGAGAACAATACCCACAAGCACATCAGCCAAACAGGAAGCCATTGCGTCGGAAAAACAAAAACAGAAATTTGTTGGTTGAGTGTATTGAGAACGAGGCCGGAAACGGTGATAACGGCAATGCCCCTTAACGAAGCAATGTCGGTTTTCATGCAATAAAGAATTGTAGTAATAGTCAGCGCGAGGGTGACCCATTGCAAATGATAGGTTCCGATCACCGCTGAAAACCAGCAGAGTTGGAACCATATCGACGCGATAAACACTCTCATGATGAATTACGGTCTTTGAAACGTCATATGTATCGCGCTGATGCTTCTCGCTAAAAAACCACCTTCACAATAACTTAAGTAATAACGCCACATGCGAACGAAACGGTCATCATAGCCAAGTGAACGTACGTGCTCTTCAGCTTGGTTAAAGCTGTAATGCCAATCGTTCAGCGTCTTCGCATAATCCAGACCGATATCAAACAGATCACGTACCACCAGGTCACTATACTTGGTGGTCGCTTGAGCCAGCGAAGTCACTGAAGGCAAAAAACCTCCAGGAAAGATGTATTTCTGAATAAAGTCAACATTATTGCTGTAGTACTCGTAACGCTGGTCAGCAATGGTGATAGCTTGAATAGCCATTAATCCGCCAGGTTTGAGTAATGATTGACACTTTTTGATATAGGAAGGCAGAAATTGTTTACCGACAGCTTCGATCATTTCAATGGAAACCAGTTTGTCATAAACCCCATTGAGATCGCGATAGTCTTTCTTTAGCAACGTCACCTTATTCGATAATCCACGCTCCTTTATCTGTTGCTCGGCATAAGCATGCTGCTCTTCTGAAATGGTTGTCGTGGTGACATGACAGCCATATTGCTCGGCCATGTAAATCGCCATGGCTCCCCAGCCAGTACCAATTTCAATAACTTCATCTGAAGGTTGCAGGTTTAGCTGCTGACACAAACGCTCCATCTTATTCATTTGCGCTTGTTCTAACGAATCGTTGTCTTGGAGGTAGAGAGCTGACGAGTACAGCATATTACTGTCTAAAAACGACTGGTATAAATCGTTACCTAAGTCGTAGTGTGCATGAATGTTCTTCCGTGAATTCTCTTGAGAATTACGGTTTGTCCAGTGACTAAACTTATACAATAATTTCGTCAGCCAACTGCCTTGCTCTTCTAATTTATCCAAAGCTCGCATGTTAAGAGCCATTAGCTTCATTAATGATGTTAGATCTGGGCTATCCCACCAGCCATCCATGTAAGCTTCGCCTGCGGCAATACTGCCACCTTGTAATATTCGCGAGTAAAAACCGGGGTGTTTAACTTCTATACTGGCGACCACTGGTTGGCCATTATATTCGCCATCTGGTGCGGTAAATCGTTCGCTTCTTTCTGTCGCTTCCGTTTTATAGCTCTCAATAACAGTTAAGCAGCCGATTTCTATTTTTTGCAGACATTGAAAAATAACTCCGCGAGCCGCTTTTTGAGTCGTGGTAAGCTTGCGCGGCAATGTTATCGAACTGGTATTTAACATGCAGAATTCTCCTTGCTCTTTTTATTATCTTTTATCTTTTTTATCTGTATCGGCTTCTATTTCGTCAGATGTTGAATATTTAGGATGAGAATAAAACGGTGCCCCTTTTATCCACAATTTTAGTGCGTGCCAATAAATACCCACCATGACTTTTACCGTTTGAATTGGCGTAACGATCAAACACTTGAACAGATTTTTACTGGAAAACTCCGTTGCTTTCATGACCATCGTGGCATCAAAGTGTTTATCACCTTTATGGCATTCGAGATGGATATTGAGCTTGTCTGTCAAAGGCTTGATCTTCCAACGGTATAGCTGGTCAATGGGATTAAAGGGCGAGACATGAAAAGCTTTATCGTGTTCCCAGCCAAAGTGCTCGTCGTTCTTATCTGCGGAAAGAGCGTAATAATGACGTTCATTCCATGGCGTATTACTGACTTCCGCAAGTAGATATTGCCATTCACCCTGTTGATTGTAGACGTAGTAAAAGTTAACCGGACTGAAATAGAGCCCCAAATAACGCAAGTGACAGACCGCAATCACTTTGCCGGTGCATTGTACACCTGTCATTGTTTGCAACTTATCCTGTACTGCCTTTTTCAAGTTTCCTTCACCAAGGTAATCACTACGTTTAAACCGAGCCCAATGCCACCAACGCGTACCAAAACCCCATACTTTTTTCTCGAGTTGTTCTAACTCATCGACATCAATAGCCGGCATGAACAAATTGTAGTCCAGATTGTGACGTACAGGGGTGAAACGTCGATGTCTTACATTTCCGATAAAGAGTTGGCTGTTCATATGGTTACCCATTTATGCTGCGCCTTTTTCTATCTTAGTCATGTCTTCTTCATCGAATTTATGCTCTATACCTTTCACGACATCCAACGCACTACGTACGCCATCTTCGTGAAAGCCGCTGTACCAATATGCGCCACAGAACCATGTATTTTTAACGCCTTGAATTTCATCTTTACGTTGTTGAGCAGCAATGGATTCCGTAGTAAAAACCGGATGGTGATAAACAAATTTTCGCAGAACTTTACTTGCGTCAATTTTCTCAGAGCTATTTAACGTGACGCAAAAAGTGTGTTCCGACTGAACGTGTTGGAGGATATTCATATTATAAGTGAGAGATGGCAGCTTTTGCTGCTCGCCTTCACTGCCTTCTAACAAATAATTCCACGAAGCCCAAGCGGTCTCACGCTTTGGCAGTAAACTAATATCCGTATGAAGCACCACCTCATTCGCTTGATAAGCCATATCTCCGAGGATCTGCTGTTCGTTTTGTGTAATGTCTCCAACCATTTTCATTGCTTGATCACTGTGACAAGCAAAAATAACTTCATCGAACCATTCCGTCACTCCATTGACTTTGACCGCCACGCCACGCTCACTTCTAACAACTCTTTCAACGGGGCAATTTAGACGGATTTTGTCTGAAAACCCTTGTATAAGGGGCGATATGTAGGCGCGAGAACCACCTTTGATCACGTACCACTGAGGTCGGTTAGTTACATCCAGCAGACCATGATTTAAGAAGAAACGTAAGAAAAACATTAGTGGAAACGCACGCATATCAGCCAACGTTGAAGACCAAATTGCCGCGCCCATTGGCAGGATATAGTTATCAGAAAAGAAAGCACTAAAGTGATGCTCATCAAGAAACTCGCCCAGCGTTTGCGAATTAGTGGATTGCTCGTTGGCAAAGGTTTTCGCTAACTTATTGAATCTTAATATCTCAAAGATAAAACGATAAAATTTAGGATTTGCCCAATTACGTTTCTGCGCAAACAGTGTTGAGATGGTGTGCCCGTTGTACTCCAAGCCATTACCATCGTTTCGGACACTAAAACTCATTTGAGTCGGCAAGCCTTCGACGCCAATCTCGTTCATCATTTTGATGAAGTTTGGGTAAGTCCTGTCATTGTAAACAATAAAGCCAGTATCAATCGCGTAGTCTTTACCGTCGACATTCACGTCCACCGTCGCCGTGTGCCCACCAATATAATCGTTGGCTTCAAATACGGTGACATCGTGATTATTGTGTAAGTAATATCCACACGTTAGGCCTGATATGCCCGTTCCTATGATCGCAATCTTTTTTTTCCCTGCTGATCTCATTTCTCTTCCTTCTTATGATACGAGTTTAGCCGTTAGGCGAGCTTGCCAGCTGTATGGAAACAACGATATGAAACGCAAAATACCGGTAAACCTCGCTGGAAAATAAATATAACTTTTATTCGCCGCCAACTGTTTTCTAATCGCTTCAGATGCGTGTTGTTTGGAGACGATCATTGGCATTTCGAAGGTGTTCTTGTCAGTCAGAGGCGTCTCGACAAAACCGGGAAACACCGTTACGACTTGTATGCCCTTCTTCTTTAAATCCACTGCCAACGTTCGTGCAAAGTAACTGACCGCCGCCTTTGATGCCCCATAAGCCTCTGCTCGCGGTAGTGCCACCTCAGATGCAATCGAACCCACGATGACAATGCGATGACCTCGCTCCATATGCGGCTGACAAGCCTCAACGCAGTTTGCCACCCCAATAACGTTAACATTCATAACGCGCGCCATAAGTTTCGCGTCAACCACACCCTCATCCATGTATTCACAATTACCTGCATTGAAAATCCATGTGCTGGGGATAAATGGTAAAGAAGACAGCACATGTTTTGTTTCTTCGTGTTGTGTCACATCAAATTGCAGTGTTTCAATAAGAGGAGTGGTTGAGGTTAATTCTGCCAAGACTTTCTCGTTTCGCCCGCATGCAATCACGCGCCAACCAGACTTTGCGTAATCTAAAGCTAACTGTTTTCCAATGCCGGACGTAGCACCAGTAATTAAAACCGTACTGCTCATTGCCCTAACCTCTGCTTAATTGTTTTCACGACGGACCCAAGTAAAGGCAAGTTTTCATACAACATTTCGCCGAGATCAAAATAGTCTCGGTGGTAAATCACTTGACCTTCGCTGAACTTTAGATGAGAAACACCATTCACAAAAATTGGAGCCCCTTTCTGGAGTTTGGGATGTTGAAGGTCCATGGTCCAAGTAAGAAAACCGGTATCACCAACTTGTTGATGTTCGTGGATAATAAAATCACAACTTATGACATTGGCATATAAAGAGTTGAAATAGTCTGAAAGCGCGTCCCACCCTTCTAAACGATGAGCGGCATCTTCAAATACCACATCTTGATGATACACCTCTTTAAGCAGATGCAAATTTGCTTTATTAAGCTTTTGATAGATGTTGCCAACAGACTGTATGTCCATTCCTTTACTCCTACATGCCAGCAAATGTTGTACAAAATTATTATACGTACAAGATAGACCAATTGACAAAAGTTGTACAAAATTAATTTTGTATAACTTTTGTTTCCTCAGGTTAATACGGAATGACCTTCGTTAGCGATCAATAGATAAAAAAAAGGCTTGGTTAAAACCAAGCCTTTTCAATAAATTATCCAATTAGTATTGCTGGTTACGCAATGCTGCAATACGTTTATCTAGTGGAGGGTGACTCATCAGTAGTTCAGTTAAAGATTGCTTACCGTTAATACCAAACGCCATCATCGTGCCATCCAGCTGAGACTCGTGGCTCATTTTTAAACGTTCTAGGGCGGCGATCATCTTCTGTTTACCTACTAGTTGCGCGGCACCTGCATCCGCGTGAAATTCACGGTGGCGGCTGTACCACATGGTAATAAAGCTAGCCAAGAAACCAAATACGAGTTCGAGTACCATCGACACACCAAAGTAAACCATCATGTTTGTACCTTGGCCCTCTTCTTCGTCGTTTGATGCCACAATATTTGCAATGAAACGTGACAAGAAAATAACGAACGTGTTCACCACACCTTGCATCAATGTCATCGTGACCATGTCACCATTAGAGATATGGCTTACCTCATGCGCGAGTACTGCCTCAGCTTCATCACGAGTCATATTGTGTAGCAGCCCGGTTGACACGGCAACCAGTGAATCATCACGCTTTGCGCCTGTCGCAAATGCGTTGATATCTGGCGAGTCATAAATTGCCACGGTTGGCATACCAATACCCGCCTGCTGAGCTTGGCGATTCACGGTTTCTAGAAGCCAATGTTCGGTTTCGTTACGAGGGGTTTCGATAACCATGCCACCCACAGCGCGTAGTGCCATACCTTTAGACATCATTAACGAAATCAATGCACCACCAAAGCCAAATACTGCCGCCATGATAAGTAACCCTGACAGGCTACCTGGTTGCATTCCAGTGGTGGCATAAACAATATTCAGAACAACACTGAGAACTAGCACTACGGCTAGGTTCGTTGCTAGGAATAACATAATTCGCTTCATTACTTTTCTCCGAGGAAGCTTATTGGTATAAAAAGCTTGTTTAAAAAGCCGATTCCGGTTGGTTTCACGCCTTGATGCGTTATAGATATAGTCTACCTGCGATAAAAACAAGGTTAAGCAATAAATTGCAACATTTGTTTTCGAGACTGAAATATTACGTACATTTAAGTCGCGTAGAAACAGCATGTTAACCCAAGTATAGACTTTGGTCTTATTGTACGCCCATAAGAACGTGTTAGATTCAAATGAGATGAACAAAACAGAGCATACTCTATTAAAGACAGAGTAACTCTAAAATCCATGTTATTGAGGGAAAAAACCATGGTAGAAACTAACGACTATCAAATGGCTATTGATTTACTCCGCTGTCACCTAGGTATCTCAGAGGACGAGGCAAAACAGCAACTTGGTATTTCAACCGATGCCCAAATGACACAACGTGTTGCAGAAACACAGCAAGCATTAATGGGGCTTAGCCAAGAAAAATAACCATAACGTCTAACGTAACGGTTGGAAGCAAAGGTTAACATAAGAAAAGGGCTGCGCATTGCGCAGCCCTTTTTTATCTTCACGTAATAATTTATACGCTCAGCAACGGCTCAACGTTAATGTACTTGCCTATCTCTTTACGTTTCGCGCTTGGAATATAGGGGATTTCACCTAGTTTAGGAGCGCCTAAACGAGCTTCAAGTGTTCCAATAATATCGGCATAGTGTTCTGTGCCCGGGTTTACACGATTTGCAACCCAACCAACAAGATTCAAACCATCCGCTCTAATAATTTCCGCAGTCAACAACGCATGGTTCAAGCAACCGAGCTTAATCCCTACAACAAGAACCACCGGTAGTTGCTCTTGCTTTACCCAAGTCGACAAACTATCGATATCCGAGACAGGCACACGCCAACCACCAGCACCTTCAACTAAGACGATATCCGCTTGCTGCTTATGCTGAATCAATTTCTCACTTAGCAAATCATATTTGATGTCTACATGTTCATGTTTCGCTGCGATGTGCGGAGAAGCAGGTAACTCCAAAGCATATGGATTGACATCATCGTATGCAACATCAATAGTTGCCGCTGCCTGTAAATGCAACGCATCTGAATTACGCCACCCTTCCGTTGTGTTATCACTTCCTGATGCCACTGGCTTATAACCAATGGTATTAAGGCCTTTTGCCGCTAACGCTTGCAAAATGGCTTTAGACGCTACCGTTTTCCCTACATCAGTATCCGTACCAGCAATAAAAAAAGCATCAATCATAGATGTATTACTCCAAAACAAACCTGATAACTTGCAGGTAGAAGACCTTGATCATTTCCGAATGCTTGGTAAGCACGCTCAACTTGTCGTAAAGCGCTTCGACTCGTTAACCCATGTGAGCGTCCGCTTACGTGATTTGCACCTATACCTTTAAGGTCACGCATAACAGAAAACGCCGAATCGTACCAAACTGTGATGGTGGTCGAGTCTAGATGATGGTTGTGGCAACGGGATTGCGCTAACGCAATTTTTACCTGATTGAAGGTAATAAAGTTATTGACGTGTTGATATGCATCAATTTTTCCCCACGAGTCACGTAACTCATAAAGCGAATTATCAAGCAGTGTAGAAAAGGCAGCTGTCCCCCCCTTTCTCAATACACGCTGTACTTCTCGTAGCGGATAACTTAAATCTGTACACCACTGTAAAGCCAAGCTTGAGAATATATAGTCAAAGCTGCCATCATCAAAGGGTAGGTTTTCAGCATCGGCTAAGATATAGCTCATGCATTCCTCACCGCAGCGTTGCTGTGCTTTATCCAACATGGCTTGTGAAATATCTACACACACCACGTTGGCACCGCGCTGCTGAAAAACTTTGGAGAAATAACCGGTCCCACAACCTAAGTCTAAAACGCGCTGGTTCGTTAAATCACTTGGTAATTTATCTATCAAACGATACCCAACATCGCGCTGAAATGCAGCATGCTTATCATAAGTGCTCGCGGCTTTCCCAAACGATGAGGCAATCGCGTCTTTATTGCAGAGAGAAGTGTCTAAAGCGACATTTTTGGCCCTATCCATTACAGCGATCCTAATGCTTGCTTCAGTGCAGCTGAGAGTGTTCTGACTTGTGTTTTCGTGTGGTTGACCGTCAACGTAATACGTAATCGTGCCGTTCCTTTCGGAATCGTTGGCGGTCGAATAGCCGTTAACCAAACTCCGTTTTTACAGCAGGCTTTCGCCACCTTAAGTGCAGATTCCGATTCACCAATCACAAACGGCTTTATTGACGTTGCAGTTTCAACAAAACCTTCTGTATCTCGCAAACATTCTTGATAATAAGCACTCAACTCAGTCAACTTGTCACGTCGCCAAGTTTGCTCCTGAATCATAGAAACGGCATGAGTAAGTGCATAGGCTTGAGCAGGAGGCATCGCTGTTGAATACACGTGGTGTCTCGCGAATTGCATAAGAAAATCTCCCGTAGCTTGGTCACATAAGATAGCAGCACCAGACATACCAAACGCTTTACCGAAAGTCACAATCAAGATCTCTGGTTTGACGTTGGCAAACTCACAAGAGCCGCCGCCAGTTTCACCAAGCACACCGATACCGTGTGCATCATCAACAGCAAGCCAAGCGTTATGGTTTTTTGTCACTGCAGATATCTCGTTTAAAGGGGCACGATCTCCATCCATGCTGAATACCCCTTCAGCGACTACAAGGTGATTACTCTCATCATTAATCAGCGACTTAAGGTGTTCAATATCGTTGTGTTTGAAGCGTTTCATCTTAGCTGTCGATAAGGCTCCTGCCTCCATCAAAGAAGCGTGATTAAATCGGTCTTGAAGTAACACATCAGTTTTTTCTAATAATGTAAAAAGCAAAGCTTGATTGGCACTAAATCCAGAGCCAAACAGAACGGCCCTCTCAAACCCCAACCACTCTGTTAGCGCAGCTTCAAGATTGCCATGCGCCGCACTAAACCCAGTCACCATAGGTGAGGCTCCGCTGCCACTGCCGTAAACACTCAAACCTTGCTGCCAAGCACGCACAAGTGATTGATCATTCGCCAAACCTAAATAATCGTTGCTAGAGAAGTTAATGTAGCGTTTACCTTCGTGTTCCAAAATAGATTGGTTACCAGCAAACACTATATTCATTGTTCGAGTTAACCCCTGTGTTTTACGCTCAATAAGGGCAGACTCAATACGAGATTTAAACGCTGGCATCGTAAAAAACATCGCCTTCGGTGGGACGTGAAGCAACACGCTCTACTACACGATCTAACAATTCGTTTTCTGCGATGTCATCCGGCTTTTGAGACACCTCATGACTGTTAATACCTAACTTCTTAAACAGCATCATGTCTTTGTCTTCAGAAGGATTGGGAGTCGTTAAAAGCTTACAACCGTAGAACACAGAGTTTGCGCCAGCCATAAAGCAGAGTGTTTGCATCTGCTCATTCATGTTTTCACGACCTGCCGACAAACGAACCGCGGAGTTAGGCATCATAATTCGCGCAATCGCAATTAGGCGAATGAAGTCAAATGGCTCCACATCGTCTACTTTTTCTAATGGGGTGCCTTTTACCTTCACTAACATGTTGATTGGCACACTTTCTGGTTGCGTTGGTAAATTAGCAAGTTCAACCAGCAGACCTGCACGATCATTGACGCTTTCCCCCATGCCGATGATACCACCAGAACAAATCTTCATGCCGGCATCACGAACGTAAGAAAGCGTATCTAAACGGTCTTGGTAAGTACGCGTGGTAATGATTTTGCCGTAAAATTCTGGGGAAGTATCAAGGTTGTGGTTGTAGTAATCTAAGCCAGCACCAGCCAGTTGATCCGCTTGCTCCGGCGTCAACATACCTAGCGTCATACACGTTTCCAAGCCCATACCCTTCACGCCTTTAATCATATCGGTCAAATGCGGCATGTCGCGTTCTTTCGGGTTCTTCCACGCGGCGCCCATACAGAATCGCGTCGAGCCAGCATTTTTCGCTTTTTGTGCAGCATCGAGTACACGCTCGACTTCCATCAGACGCTCTTTTTCGATGTCTGTGGTGTAACGAGCACTCTGAGGGCAGTACTTACAATCTTCTGGACAAGCCCCCGTCTTAATCGACAGTAGCGTGCTAACTTGAACATGGTTGGTTTGTTGGTATTGACGATGAACAAGCTGCGCTTCGAATAGGAGATCCATGAATGGTTTTTCCATGAGATCGCGCACTTCAGCATGCGTCCAGTTATGACGAACTTCCACGTGTATTCCTTTAGTCACTTTTTTGTTGTGTTGACAGTCTACTGAGTCTCGATAAACTGTCAACACAACGCAAAGTAACAAAGTTTACATTTGTTTATTTTTTAACCTTAACTAATGTTGGAATAGCACATGGATCTCGCCTTCGACCGCCAGCACATCTGGCATCCTTACACTTCGACGTTGACACCTCTGACCTGCTACCCAGTGGCATCAGCAAATGGCGTACACATTAAACTGGAAGATGGAACAGAACTTGTCGATGGCATGTCTTCTTGGTGGTCGACGATCCACGGCTATAATCATCCGCACTTAAATCAGGCCGCTCACCAGCAAATCGATCAGGTTTCTCACGTGATGTTTGGCGGGATTACCCACCAGCCGGCCATCAGTTTGTGTAAGAAGCTATTGTCCCTTGCACCAAGTAATCTTGAACATGTCTTTCTTGCTGATTCTGGCTCGGTTGCCGTAGAAGTGAGCTTGAAGATGGCGCTGCAATATTGGCATGCAAAAGGCGAGCGCCGACCGAAGTTTTTGACTTTGCGACACGGCTATCACGGCGATACCTTTGCGGCGATGTCAGTTACCGATCCTGATAATTCAATGCACTCTCTCTACAAAGGCTTTTTGCCTGAGCATATCTTTACGGAGTCACCAACTTGTGGTTATTGGGACCAGTGGAAGCCGGAAGATCTTGCTGACTTTGAACACAAGATTGAAATGCACCATCAAGAACTCGCAGCGGTGATCCTCGAACCCATCGTTCAAGGCGCAGGCGGCATGCGTATCTATCATCCAGAATTTCTCAAAGGCGTACGTCGGCTTTGCGACAAATACGGTTTGTTATTGATTGCGGATGAAATCGCCACTGGATTTGGTCGTACCGGTAAGTTGTTTGCCTGTGAACATGCCGATATCCAGCCAGACATTCTTTGTGTTGGGAAGGCTCTGACAGGCGGCTACATGACCCTCTCTGCTACTCTGGCAAGTAAACACGTCGCAGACACCGTTTGTGGTGGTGATGCAGGTTGTTTTATGCATGGCCCAACGTTTATGGGTAATCCGCTCGCCTGCGCTGTTGCCACCGCAAGTTTAGAGTTAATTGAACAAGGGGAATGGCAGCAGCAAACGAAACAAATTGAAACGCTGTTTTCTGAATTACTGCCACAATTAGAACAATACGACTTGGTGAAAAAGACTCGCTGGCTGGGTGCTATTGGTGTCGTCGAAACCGCTCGCCCGGTGAATATGGAGGCCATCCAAACAGTATTTGTCGAATACGGTGTGTGGATCCGTCCGTTTGGCAAACTGATTTATATGATGCCGCCATTTATCAGCAAGCCAGAAGATATTGAGAAGTTGGTCAACGCGATTGATGCCGCTTTACAGCGTGAAGACTGCTTTGCATAACAAAAAAACCCAGCGCTCAGGCTGGGTTTTACTGTTTTGAGGTTAATGGATTAACCGATGTGCGTTGCGCCGCTCATGTACTTCTGAAGTGCTGTTGGGATTGCAATACGGCCGTCCGCTTCTTGGTTATTTTCTAAAATAGCAACCATTGTACGGCCAACGGCTAGACCAGAACCGTTTAACGTGTGTACAAGCTCCGGCTTCTTCTCGCCTTTACGACGGAAACGCGCTTGCATACGACGAGCTTGGAAGTCCCACATGTTAGAACACGAAGAAATTTCACGGTAAGTTTCTTGAGCAGGTACCCATACTTCTAGATCGTAAGTCTTACGTGCACCGAACCCCATATCACCTGTACATAAAACCACTTTGCGATAAGGCAGCTCTAAAAGCTGGAGCACTTTTTCAGCGTGGCCAGTTAACTCTTCAAGCGCATTCATTGAGTCTTCTGGCTTGGTGATTTGTACTAGTTCAACTTTGTCGAATTGGTGCATACGAATCAGACCACGAGTATCACGCCCATAAGATCCCGCTTCAGAACGGAAACATGGTGTGTGCGCCGTCATTTTAAGTGGTAGATCCGCTTCTTCCGAAATAGTATCGCGCACTAGGTTTGTGACAGGCACCTCGGCTGTAGGAATTAGAGACAATTTACGTGGCTCTTCATCGCTGACTTTTTCGACCAGAGGTTCGGTATGGAAAAGATCTTTACCGAATTTAGGCAGCTGACCAGTACCGAATAGGCTGTCAGCGTTGACTAGATAAGGGACATACATTTCCGTGTAACCGTGCTCTTCAGTGTGAAGGTCAAGCATAAACTGAGCAATAGCACGGTGTAGACGAGCAAATTGACCTTTCATTACGATGAAACGAGCACCAGTGATCTTAGTTGCACTTGCGAAGTCTAGACCATCACCCATTTCGCCAAGATCAACGTGATCTTTTACTTCGAAGTTGTACGTTTTAGGCTCACCCCAACGAGAAATTTCTACGTTGTCATTTTCATCTTTACCATCTGGCACTTCATCCGCAGGGATGTTAGGTACAGAAAGCGTGATTTCCTCTAGTTGAGCCATAACTTGCTCAAGTTCCACCTTTTTAGCATCAAGATCGCTACCTAGTGTACCGATTTTTTTCTTGATCTCTTCTGCGCCTTCTTTGTCACCAGCCGCCATTTTTTGGCCGATTTGCTTGGAGATGGAGTTACGCGTGGATTGTAAATTTTCAACTTCTACTTGAATGGACTTGCGTTGTTCTTCAAGTTTACGAATAGTCTCTACGTCTAGCTTAAAGCCACGACGCGCTAGTTTTGCAGCTGTTTCATCCAGCTCTGTACGAAGTAATTTAGAATCCAGCATTGTTAATCCTATGCTTTTTGTTGTGAAATCACGCACCCTATCCGAACAGGCACGTTACAAAAATAACCCAATAAATGTATCCAAAAACGCCTACTTTTCATAGCGCTTTTGTTGGCTATTTGCATCTAAAGTAGCCAAGTAATCTAACTTTTCGCCTATTTTGGTTTCTAGACCGCGATTTGTTGGCTGGTAGTACTTACGATCCACCATTTCAGGTGGTAAATATTGATCGCCCGCGGCATACGCTCCCGGCTCATCGTGAGCATATCGGTATTCGGCGCCATAACCCATGTCTTGCATCAAACTGGTTGGCGCATTTCTTAGGTGATGAGGCACTTCATATTCAGGTAAATTATGAGCGTCTGTGAGCGCTTGCTTCCACGCCACATACACCGCATTACTCTTCGGCGCACATGCTAAGTAAACAATCGCCTGAGCAATCGCACGCTCACCTTCTGCCGGTCCAACACGCGTGAAGCAGTCCCACGCCGACAACGCGACTTGCATCGCCCTAGGGTCCGCATTGCCCACATCTTCGGATGCTATCGCCAGTAATCGACGTGCGATGTAAAGTGGATCACAGCCAGCTGCAATCATACGCGCAGCCCAATATAAGGCGGCATCAGGGTTTGAACCACGAATGGATTTGTGTACCGCAGAAATCAAATCGTACCAAATATCGCCTTTGTTATCGAAACGAGAGACTTTCTCTCCTGCTACTTCCGCAAGTAGCTTCAGAGTGATTTCTTTTTCGCCTTGCGCATTGTCTTCTGCCATATCGTAAAGCAGCTCAAGGTAGTTAAGCGACATACGCGCATCGCCATTGACCAATTCCGCTAAGCGGTCTAAGACGTTATCAACAAAGTGCGCAGGAGTGTCCCCTAACCCACGTTCTTTGTCCTGAATGGCTTGCTTCAAGGCTAACGAGATTTCGTTTTTATCCAGTGACGTTAGCTTATATACACGTGCGCGAGATAATAATGCGTTGTTCAGCTCGAAAGATGGGTTCTCTGTCGTCGCACCGATAAAGGTCACCGTCCCATCTTCAATGTGGGGTAAGAAAGCATCTTGCTGAGATTTATTAAAGCGATGCACCTCGTCCACAAACAAGATGGTACGGCGGCCCGCCATTTTGTTTTCACGCGCTTTTTCAATCGCAGACCGTATCTCTTTTACTCCGGAAGTAACAGCCGACACGCGCTCCACTTCAGCGTTAGCGTAATTGGCCGCCACTTCTGCCAGCGTGGTTTTACCTGTGCCCGGTGGTCCCCACAAGATCATAGAGTGAATGTGGCCCGCTTCCAGCGCACGATATAGAGGCTTACCAGGGCCTAATATGTGTGACTGACCGATATACTGCTCTATCGTTTGCGGCCTCATACGTGCAGCAAGGGGACGAAAATCTTCGTCCCCTGAGAAATCTAATGTGTAATTACTCACTACCTATTAATTCCTTTGGTCATCCACTTCCACACCATTTGGAATCGTGAATGTAAATCTGTCTGCTTTTGGTTTACCCAACTTCACATTGTCAAACTTAAATAGCCCCTTTTGACCATCTTGTTCTAATACATTGAAGCCTTTTACGACACCTTTCGCATCAATATTAATGAGAAACTGCCCCTGTGTAGAGTCAACGGCCGTTGGAGTCAGAGTAAACTCATTCCCTTTCTGAGAAATAGAGTAGTTTTCCCAGTCACTCGCTCGGTTACGAGTTAACAAAACAAATGGGGTTTGTTCTGTTGCCTGATCTTGCCAGTAAATGCTGACTTGCTCAATAAACGGACTGTAATACCATAGCGTTGTGCCATCTGAAACTAATAAATTCTCATCGGGAAATGTTGTGCTCCAACGAAATAAGCTTGGTCGGGCGATTTCTACCGTACCTTCGCCTTCCATTACCGTTTCACCTTCAGGGCTGATCACTTGCTGAGAAAAGTCAGCTCTGAAACCTTCGTTGATCGCTAAGCGTTTACTCAACTCTTCTTTTGGCGCCGCTGCATAAGCAGTAGAAAAGAGAGAACTGCTTAGAAGAAGCGCAGAAAAAAGTGTCGCTGAAAATCGTTTTTTCATTCAGATACCTATTGTTGGAACCACTCACTTCCGTTCGACTGAAGTGAGTCAAACAAGTTCATTAATCTTTTGGTGGCGCAGGCGCTAAGACTTCACGGTTACCATTGTGCCCTGGAGTACTCACAATACCTTGGGCCTCTAGTTGCTCAACAATACGAGCGGCACGGTTATAGCCAATTTTAAATCGACGCTGAACACCAGAAACCGATCCACGCCGCGAGTGAACCACGTGCTCGACCACTTGATCGAATAACGGATCCACATCTTCGTCCGCTTGCATCTGCTCACCTGGCAGCAGAGCTTCAGGGCTTTGATCACCGTTAATGATCTCGTCGATATAGTTAGGTTTGCCACGTGCTTTCCAGTTATTCACAACCGCATGCACATCATCATCCGATGCGAACGCACCGTGCACACGAGTAGTATGACTGGAACCGGGTGGTAGATACAGCATATCACCCATGCCCAATAGTGATTCAGCACCGCCTTGATCTAGGATCGTGCGAGAATCCGTTTTGGTCGATACAGTAAACGCAACACGTGTTGGGATGTTCGCTTTAATTAGGCCTGTAATGACATCAACGGATGGACGTTGAGTGGCAAGGATCAGGTGAATACCTGCTGCACGTGCTTTCTGCGCCAAACGGGCAATCAGCTCTTCCACCTTCTTACCCACAACCATCATTAGGTCGGCAAACTCATCCACTACCACAACGATATAAGGCAGTCTCTCAAGCAACGGTGGCTCTGCATCCATACTGTCGCCCTCTTGCCAGAATGGATCGTGAATTGGATGGCCCGCTTCCGCTGCCATCTTCAATTTTTCATTGAAGCCTTTGACGTTACGCACGCCAAGTGCCGACATCAGTTTATAACGGCGCTCCATCTCACCCACACACCAACGAAGTGCGTTAGAAGCGTCTTTCATGTCCGTCACGACTTCTGAGAGTAGATGTGGAATACCTTCATAAATTGAAAGCTCCAGCATTTTTGGGTCAATCATGATAAAGCGAACATCTTCTGGGCTTGCTTTGTAAAGCATGCTCAAGATCATGACGTTAACCCCTACCGATTTACCGGAACCTGTCGTACCTGCAACCAGTACATGGGGCATCTTAGCCAAGTCGGCGACCACGGCTTCACCGGCAATGTCCTGACCCAACACAACGGTCGTTGGCGACGTGGCTTGTTTAAATTGTGTGCTGTTAATGACATCAGATAAGTAAACCGTCTGACGGCTCATGTTTGGCAGCTCTAGACCGATATAGGGTTTACCCGGGATCACTTCCACCACACGTACCGCCATGGCTGACAGCGCTCGCGCTAGGTCAGTAGATAAACCGGAAATACGGCTCACCTTAACTCCTGGCGCGAGGTCAAGCTCAAAACGAGTGATAACAGGACCAGGGTAAATACCGACTACCTCAGCTTTGATTTTGTAGTCTGCTAGCTTACTTTCTACCAATCTAGCCACCTGCTCAAGAGCATCGCGATCAATGAAGTTCTCACGCTTTTCTGGGTGGTAAAGCAATTCTAACGTTGGCAGTGGTTCTTGTGGTACTGGCAGGTTTTGTTCTTGCTTCATCAAAAATGGGTTTTGCTTTGCAGCCACTTTCGACTGCGCGCTAGAAACCATTTCTTGGAAGGCGTCCACATCTTGGTCACCTTGCTGTGTTTCTTCTAATAACTCATCGTCTTGATGCACAGACTCAAAAGTCGCAGAAGGTGCAACTGAGGTCGCTGAATAAGATCGCGTAATTGATTGAGAATCAATAGGTTCTGGCTGATCTTGCAGTACAGGTTCTGAAGGTAGATAGTCATCTTCTTCATCTAACACATCAAAGTCTGAAATAGTCGGTTCGATGTGTGGGTCAGAGTCAGTTTGGTTCGTGATGCTGTCTAATTCTGCAGAATCAATAATAGGCTCTTCATGTTGAGGCCGCTCAGTGTGCATCTGCTGCGCTTGTTCTGCTTCAAACTTTACGTACTCAGAATAATCTGACTCAGCACTTTGTAGCCCCTGTTCAGCACTGGCTTGCTCTGCATAAAATGAGTAGGTTTCTGAAATGGATTGCTCTTCCGTTACCCAGTCATCCGCTTGCTGCGCTGCTGCTTCAAGCTCTTCAATGGTTACATTAAGCTGCTTGGATCGATCAAACAAAGGTTCAACGTGCTCAGCACTGACGCGGTGCATATGAGCTTGAGGATCAAGGTCCGCATAGCCTGAAGCCTCATCAACAGCAGCCTGACTCGGCGGTGGTGTTCTCGGCGTGGGTGGTACCGTATGCGTCTGAGGTTTCGCTTGCGGCATATAAATAGGATATTCGTGTGCAGGTTCAGCGGCTTTAGGTTCGTCAACATCATACGCGGTCAAATGTGGCAATGGCTCGTCATTGACTTCACTTTCAGCATTTTTGACGCTGGACACTGTATCTTCTACGAATTCATCCAATTGAGGTTCTAGTAATTCCTGCTCAGAGCCTCTAAATTTATTGGCAATAACAGAAGTAAGCTCCAATGCTCGATCACCAAGCCATTCCACGATATTCAACCAAGAAATACCAGTGAACAAGGTAAAGCCAGCTCCCCATAAGAACAATAAAACCAGTGTGGTACCAAGTACATTTAGTGTCGGCAAAGCAAGACTAGTCAGCACGTCACCAACCACGCCACCAGATGAGAAATACCAGATATCATCAAAATTAATATCGGCGAGCCCACAACTGGTCATAATGAGAACGGTAAGACCGAGTAGTCGCGTCCCCCAAAGCATGAGGTCGATTGTCTCGTCTTCTCCTCGTTTACGGCATATAACCCACGCGGCAGCGGACAGTAAGAAAGGAATAGGATAAGCGAGAGAGCCAAATGTGAAAAATAGAGTATCGGCAAGCCAAGCACCAAATAAACCGCCAGCATTATCGACCTCCCCTCCCCAAGCGGTTTGGGACCAAGAAGGATCGGCCGGACTAAAGGTAAATAGTGCGACAGCCAGCAATACCGAGCTTAGAACGCCAACGATAAAGCAGCACTCTTTTAAGCGTTGGAAGCCATTTAAACGTGAAAACTGAGGCTCTTCACTGGTTTTGATAATGGTTTCGACTTTCTTTGCGTTCTCTTTGAACATAAATCAACTTGAATATGGAATGAAATAGGAATTTACAAAACATTCCGAGCGGCTGGATGCCGCTCGGTAAATTGATTTAACCATATCAAAGAGAAAAACCCAATTACTCTCTGGCGAAAGCGGAAGCATATACCGCTTTCTTTGCAAGAATTTAACGAGTTTTAATCACAAGCTGGTTAGATTGCTTCACTTCTTCCATAACAACGTATGTTCGGGTGTCATTTACACCAGGTAGGCGTAACAACGTATCACCCAATAATCGACGATAAGCCCCCATATCAGATACACGGGTTTTTAGAAGATAGTCAAAATCACCTGATACAAGATGACACTCTTGTATATCGTCGAGTTTTTGAACCGCTAAATTAAACTGCTCAAATACATCTGGCGCACCACGGTTTAGCGTTATTTCAACGAATACCAATAGTGACGCATCCAAGAACTGCGGATTAAGTAACGCAGCATATCCTGTGATGTAACCCTGACGCTCTAAGCGACGCACACGCTCCAAACATGGCGTTGGAGACAGTCCTACACGTTTTGAAAGCTCAACGTTTGAAATACGACCGTCTTTCTGCAGCTCATTAAGAATGTTGCGGTCGATACGGTCTAGTTCCTTGGACGGCTTTTTATAGTTGTCTGCCATTTTTTATTCCACCTTATTACTTCCTTGCAAAAAAATATGTTACAACTTTTTAATATTTGGTGCCAAATTTTACAAACCAATAACTATACTAGTTATTAATTCGATAATAACACCCTACAATCAGTTAATACTACCATTATAGAAAGAGGATACAGGATGATCATTGGCGTACCTAAGGAAATCAAAAATCACGAATATCGTGTTGGTATGATCCCAGCTAGCGTGAGAGAACTTATCTCACATGGTCACCAAGTTTTAGTTGAGACCAATGCAGGTGCCGGCATTGGTTTTTCAGACGATGATTACATCGCTTTCGGCGCATCCATTCTCCCTCATGCTGCAGACGTATTTGCGCAAGCAGACATGATTGTAAAAGTAAAAGAACCCCAAGCAGTAGAGAGAGCAATGCTCCGCGAAGGGCAAATATTATTTACTTATTTACACCTAGCACCAGATTTTCCACAAACTGATGAGCTAATCAAAAGCAAAGCTGTCTGTATAGCCTATGAGACTGTAACAGATAATATGGGTCGTTTACCACTGTTAGCACCGATGTCAGAAGTGGCGGGTCGGATGTCTATCCAAGCAGGCGCGCAAACGTTGGAAAAATCACACGGGGGCCGTGGCTTACTCCTCGGCGGTGTACCCGGTGTTGGACCCGCGAATGTCGTGATTATCGGTGGTGGTGTCGTTGGTGCGAGTGCAGCCCGTATGGCGGTTGGCCTTCGTGCAGATGTCACCATTTTAGACCGTAATGTAGACACTCTACGCAAGCTAGATGAGGAATTCCAAGGGAGAGCAAAAGTCGTTTATTCTACAGAAGACGCTATTGAGAAGCATGTTCTAGCCGCCGACCTCGTTATCGGAGCGGTTCTTATCCCTGGCGCTGCAGCGCCTAAACTCGTTAATAAAGAGCACATCGCGAAGATGAAACCTGGCGCAGCGGTCGTTGACGTAGCCATCGACCAAGGCGGTTGTTTCGAGACTTCTCACGCAACCACACACGCAGAACCCACTTATATTGTTGATGAAGTGGTTCACTACTGCGTCGCAAATATGCCTGGTGCCGTTGCACGCACTTCAACATTCGCATTGAACAATGCAACACTCCCTTACATTGTGAAACTCGCAAACAAAGGCTACCGTGAAGCGCTACTTGCAGATAAAGGCTTCCTAGAAGGTCTAAACGTTATTCACGGCAAAGTAACATGTAAAGAAGTGGCTAAAAGCTTTAACCTAGAGTACGTTGAATCCGAACAAGCCATCGCAGCCTTTAACTAACAGTAACGCCACACGACGGTGTCATGTTTTAATTACAAAAGCCCACGAATAATGAACTGACCCCCAATAGTTGGACACCAATTATTGGGGGTCTTTTTATGTCCAAATATAGCCGCGAGCTAAAATGTATCATTGCTAAACAATGCTTAGATGGTGCGTCATCTCGCTATTTAGCAAAACAATATTCAATGTCTTCAAGACAGATACGGTATTGGGTTCAAGTCTTTGTCATCCATGGTGCTGATTCATTTTTACCAACTAAGCATGCTACTGCTCAGGAAAAACGAAAAGCATTGAATTTAATGTGGACGAATGATTGGTCTCTCACGCACACTAGCGCAGTATTAAACCTCTCATCCCCGGGGATACTCTCTGTCTGGCTCAAAAGATTTAATGAGCTCGGTATCAAAGGGCTCAAAATGCGCCAGAAAGGAAGACCCTCAATGAAACAGCAACCTCAACGTACCACTAAACCTGATAATGAAATGACACTTGAGGAGCTAAAAGAGGAGTTGGTCTACTTACGAACTGAGAATGCCGTTCTAAAAAAGTTGGAAGAGTTGGAGCAGGAAAAAAACCGTCGAACAAAGAAAAAGCGGTCATAGCTCTAACTCTTAAAGGCAAGTACCCGTTGAAGCACTTACTGCACACTCTACAGTTGGCAAAAAGTGTCTTCTATTATCAGGCTCAAACGAGTAAGCGCCCAAATAGCTACGAACGTGAGCTGCGTTTGATAAAGTCAATTTATCATGAACATAAGGGTCGATACGGCTACCGCCGTATTCACTTGGAACTAAAAAATCAGGGGGTTATGCTTAATCACAAAACGGTTCAAAGACTTATGGCTCAGCTCAACCTTAAATCGACGGTCAGGGTTAAAAAGTATCGTTCATACCGAGGAGAATCTGGAACAGCAGCTCCTAACGTGCTTGAAAGAGATTTTAGTGCGACTCAACCCGATGAAAAATGGGTAACAGATGTCACGGAGTTCAAAATCAAAGAGCAGAAAGTATACTTGTCTCCCGTTGTCGACTTGTTTACTCAGGAAGTGGTTGCTTATAGAGTGGCCAAAAATGCCTGCTTGCCGCTTGTCACGGATATGCTGACGGAAGCTATATCAACGCTTAAACCCAACTCAAAACCAATTATACATAGCGATCAAGGTTGGCAATATCGCCATCGACAGTATCAGAAAAAGGTAGCGGAGAATGGGTTAACGCAAAGCATGTCGAGAAAAGGTAACTGCTTGGATAATGCTGTTGCTGAAAACTTTTTTGCTTTACTCAAAACAGAGATGTATCACAACCAAAGCTTTGAAGATGCAGATGCTCTGATAGAACAAATTAAAGAATACATCGAGTACTACAATACCAAGCGTATAAAAGTGAAACTAAAAGGCCTGACTCCGATAGAATATCGAACTCAGGTCTTGAAAGCCGCTTAACAGAAATGTCCAACTTTACGGGGTCACTTCATAAGTGGGCTTTTCACATAGAGCATTTAGCTATAAAAAATAACTACTTCTTATATGCGCAAATTAAAATATTTCTAGGTGTGATTGATTTAGGGCAAAATTCTGACAAATTGACACGATAACCACGCTCTTGAAGATAAAGTGCTTTGTCTAACGCGAGCCATACCTCCAACGGACGCTGAAAAACCAGTTGAACTAAGCTCATTCTTTCCATTTGCCAAAAGCGCTCTTCAGCCAACGCTTCGAACTGTTCGAAATCTATCTCTGGGTTCAGTTTCAATCCCTTCTGTTCCGCAGCCCAATAACATAGTGCCTTAAAACCTGTATTTAATTGAGACTTGCGAATACTCGGTACGGGTTGATACTCATTCCCCCCCATGACTTGATGAGTGATCGCATCAAAACCAAGTCTGAAAATCATTTCTTGCTGACGATGACGACGTACACGCGATCCACCAGTGACTGTCTGCTGAAGTGGTATACGTAACTCATGCTTCGAGAGGGTTAATTTTGAATTTTTGCCTGGCGTTGATAGTGCTTGATACTCTTCAGTTTGAATGAGGTGATAACAACAAGGCGATATAGTCATTGCGGCAACCCCTTTTTCACTGCCGTATTGCATTAATCGAACATGCAAATCACCACAAGCATGTAACGCAACCGCGTGTTGATTCGGCCTAAATACTGCTTTGGCTTGAGAGCTAAACGCGTCACCTTGGACAAATGTCATTTGCCAATGATTGTCGTCAGCCGCTTGCTGCCCTGAATCACATAGCGCTTGTTGGTACTCAAAGCTCGTCACGGCTTGTTCAGTCTGAGTCGTGAGAACTCGTCCTAAATACCCTTTCCCAGAACACCACTCTAACCATTCTTCTCCATGATGATGTGAAATAGCGGCTTCCCCTAACGCACTAATTTGCGCCAATTTTCGACCAGGAATGCCACTGTCTAAACCGCGAGTCAATTGAAGACCATCCAAAAACAACGGCTCAAGCTGAGCTCGTTCTGTTAGAGCTCTTACGTTTGGTAAAAACTTGCTGATTTCAGCCGATACTATTTCAGGCTGAGCTTTTAAGTCTTCTATTTGAGAAGGAGACAGAGAATATAACCATTGGCAAAGCTCAGGATATGTATCCTGCCAAGGTAGTGATGTCTGGACACTACTTTTGAATGGTTCGAATCGCCATAGTGATTCGTTTTCTAACAAGCCGTCGTTAATGAATTGAAATTGAGTTTGCATAGCCCCCCCCCTACGGTGAGGGAGGCATTGTATACCCAAGCCGGCCTGTCTGAAACAAGCAGCTTGAGGGGAACAAAAGTGAATATCTATCGAACAGGGAGCTCAATATCTTTAAACATCTCTTCAATTTCAGTATTTGACTTGAGTGAGATGGCCTGCTCTACCACAGGGCGAGTTAAATGCGGAGCGAAACGCTCCATAAAATCAAACATGTAAGAGCGTAGGAAGGTACCTCGACGGAAACCAATGCTCGTGGTACTTGCACCGAATAAATGGCTTGCATCAATCGCAACTAAATCGTTGTCCTGCACTTGGTCGACCGCCATACTAGCAATCACACCAACCCCAATCCCCATCCGAACGTAAGTCTTAATCACATCAGCATCGGTTGCAGTAAATACCACGCGTGGCGTTAAACCTTCACGGTTAAATGCCGTATCTAACTCTGAACGACCAGTAAACCCAAACACGTAAGTGACGAGTGGGTAAGCAGCAAGATCGCTGATCGTTACTTTATTTTTCTTCGCTAATGGGTGTTCTTTGGGTACCACGATAGAACGGTTCCAGTGATAACAAGGCAGCATGATCGCGTCTTGATACAGATGCAGAGCTTCCGTTGCAATAGCAAAATTAGCGGTGCCTTTTGCAATCGCTTCAGACATCTGTGACGGCGTACCTTGGTGCATGTGCAAAGAGACTTTCGGGTAACGAGAAGTGAAGCTCTTAATCACATCTGGCAGTGCGTACCGTGCTTGAGTATGCGTAGTGGTGATGTTGAGCGTCCCCATTTCTGGATGGGTATGTTCACCGGCTACCGCTTTGATGCTTTCTACCCGAACAAGAATCTCTTGAGAAATTCGTACGATTTCTTCTCCGGCAGGTGTCACTTGTGTTAAGTGCTTACCACTACGTTCAAAAATCTGGATACCCAATTCATCTTCTAGCAACCGTACCTGCTTGCTGATACCTGGTTGTGAGGTATACAAACTTTCTGCTGTCGCAGACACATTCAGATTATGGTTTACAACCTCAACAATATACTTCAACTGCTGCAACTTCATCGTAATCCCTTACTAATTTACGAGATGGTATGTTAATCATTCTAACGAACGATATAATAATTAGTTATAACGCGATAAAGATAAAATGAACAGTGATTTCTAGCTTATACCTCAAACACATACTCGTAATTTGGGCAAAGAAACAACATGAGCAAAGGAGAGTAAATAAATACCCTAAGCTCTGTGATGTGACTTCTATCGAGAACTAAAACGTGGTTAGGCAAAATAATCAAAAAAATGGGGTGCCGAGTGAGATAAGATTCATGTATTCTTTAATGCTAGCCGCAGAAAAGTAAAAGCAGACGCAAAGATATGAATATTGGTTTAATAATCGCTTTGGTAGCCATCCTACTGGTATTGATCCTAGGCTATAACATCATGTTGCAATACAAGGTCAAGGTAGAGACCGCAAGAAGACAGGAGTCAGCACGTTATGTCGCTTTGATTGATGGCACTGAAGAGCTCATTGGCCACGCGCACCATATTCCTTTTAGTAAAGAGCTTTTGTTATGTCTAAATAATCGCATACTTGACGCGTTAGAAAGCATGTGTGAGTTAGACCCAAAAAATAAACATCTTGCTCAACGCGTCGAAAACATGAAACAACAAATTGAATTACTTAAAGAAAATGGTACGACAAGCGAAAGCACGACGTTCAAAATGCCGAGCAGCGATAAACAAGCCATCGTCATGCTAAAGCTTGTTAAACGCCTTCGCGATACGGTTCGTAATGAACACAATAAAGGCAGAATCGATACCCAAACTTACGTCGCTGAAAACGCGCGTTTGGAAACGATGCAAATTCGTATCAACATTGAAAACGTCATTAAAAGAGCTAATGATTCCATTGCTCGCGGTCAACCAGGTACTGCGCTGCAATTACTGCGCAAAGGCATTGATGCACTAAGTACGAAGAGTGACCCCTACTCCCTCCAAGCAAAAGAAAAACTTGAAGGCATGCTCCTTGAACTCGATAAAAGACGTCAAGACAAAAGTGATGCCGAAATGCAGCAAAGCGTAGACAAAGAATACGACAATGACATGGAAGCACTCTTCGGTGAGAAGAAAAAATGGTAACATTCACGTTAGGTCATTAAAGGCTGCAATTGCAGCCTTTTTTCTATCCGTTAGATACCGGATAAGCCCAACTTGAATGTGAAGTACTAAACTTAAAATGATTAATCTAAACGCCTATCAAAATCTTCTTGCTCCTATTAACCAATTTCTGCAATGCAGCACACCTGAGGAATGGATAGAAGAAGCCAAAAAACCAGAAAACCTTCAAACCATTTTGCTAGATCACCTATTGTGTGAACTCAAAGCTGGTCAATCCGCGATGTTTTTGATTCGCAAATATGCCGTCGACCAAGCCAGTTCGCACGCTCTACTTGACTGGTTTAAACCCTATGAAGACTTCGCTTATCGTCATCTGGGCTCGCTAGAGACCTTAAAAGGTAAGAGTAATATCTCTAAAGCAATCATGGCAAAATCCGGCTCTCCATACAGCCAAGATTTAATTGATAAAATGGTTCTTTTGATTAAAGAGGAATTGCACCACTTTTATCAAGTCTTAGAAATCATGGAAAGCCGTGGGATTACATACAAGAACATCCCAGCAAGTCGTTATGCTAAAGGGCTGATTTCGCATATGAAAACCCATGAACCAGAAACATTGATCGATAAGCTCATTATTGGCGCATACATAGAAGCGCGCTCTTGTGAACGATTTGCCAAGCTCGCGCCACACATGGATGATGATATCGCGAAATTTTATGTATCCTTACTGCGCTCAGAAGCACGCCATTACCAAGATTACCTCGCCTTGGCAGAGCAAATCGCGGGGAAAGACATCAGCGAACGCATAGCCTATTTTGGCCGAGTTGAGGCAGAGTTAATTTCTACGCCAGATACAGATTTTAAGTTCCATAGTGGTATTCCAGCCTAGCGAGCATATTCTCCCAAGATTGAGCATGCTCTGAACTTATTTATATAGACAGAGAAATAAATAAGCCGAACATTTCGTCCGGCTTATTTTTTGTAGCAATGAGGTTAGGAATAAAGCTGAAACACAACAACTAGAGCTTGAATGAACCCATTCGAGTTTTCAAGTTGTGCGCTAGGCTACTGATCTGCTGGCAAGCCACAGCCGTTTGCGAAGCTCCCTCAGCCATCTCTGTTGAGGCACTATTAATATGCTCCACACTTCGATTCAGCTCTTCGGATACAGAATTCTGCTCACTACAAGCCGTTGCGATTTGTGTGCTCATTTGCGCTATGTTATCGACAGAATGTTCAATTTCTTTTATCTGGCTATCAGCGTCATTGACTTGCTCAACACACTGAGAAATGCCCTCCTGACAATCACGGCTTGAATGCCCTATTTTGCTGCTGCTCTCTTGTAGTTGATTAACAATTTCCACAATTTGTGAAGTGGAGTCTTGAGTGCGTTGCGCCAGAGAACGAACCTCATCTGCCACAACAGCAAACCCACGTCCTTGTTCACCGGCCCGAGCAGCTTCAATTGCGGCGTTCAGTGCTAACAAGTTTGTTTGCTCCGCAATCCCGCGGATCACATCTACGACCACATTGATATTGTTTGAGCTAGATTCAAGCTCACGTGCCAGTTCATCTGACTCTTGGATCGTATGTGATACACGCTCAATTACTGCGATAGTTTGTTGTAACGTCGCCGTTCCTTGTTTAGCCACTTCCGTTGCCGAGTAAGCAGAGGTCGCGCCAACTTCGGTATTTTGTGCCACTTCACTTACAGCAGCTTGCATTTCTGTCATCGCAGAAGCCACCGAACTAAGTTCAATTTGTTGATTTTGCATACCAGAAGCGGTCTGAGAAGAAATAGCACTCACTTCCTCTACTGCTGCCGTTAGCTGAATCGTTGAGTCATTAATCTCAGAAACCAGCGAATGTAAGTTTGTTTGCATACCGACAAGCTCTTTGAGCAACGTTCCTAACTCGTCTTTGCTCAATTCACTTTCATCGATTTGATTATTCAACTGACCCTTGGCGATTTTGGAAGCGAATTCCAATGCTCGATCAACAGGCCCGCAAATGACTCGAGAAAGCAACATGGCAGACATTACCATGACCAATGCGACGACAAGCGCACCAACAACAGCGCTGTATTGTGTAAATGCCGCTTCACTTTGTACTTCTTCGCCAATCAAATTCACCAACTCATCGTTCAACGCGAGAGTGTCATCCAAGCTGCTCAACGCTTTTGAGTAGGTATCGAAACTCGATAAAATCACATCATTTGCACTTTCAGCATCACCTTGGCTTAGCAGTGTGTTGTAAGTCTTCGTTTCTTTGATGTATTGATTCCAAGTTTCTTTAAAAACGTTAAAAGACTGCGTTTCACGCTGATTAAGGTCGAGCTTTTCGTATTCTGCAATACCAGCCTGCACATCAGAACGCCATTGTTCGAGGCCTTTTAACCACTCACCAATTTTGGGGTGATTTGCGTTTGGCAATAAAGAGAACTCATCTTTGCGCACTTTAGTAATATCAACTTGGATACCTTTCAAAATCGCAACAGAAGGTAAGCTTTTATCTGTTAGCACTGAGATGTCTTTATTCAGTGTTAACAACCCTTGTACCAACATTACTGACACTAAACCAAACACGGCAAAAACGGTTAAATAACTAACCGATATTTTCTTTACGACACTTAAGTCTTTAATACGCATGCACTTTCTCCCTGCAGCCTTTCTAAACCTCTCACTTAAGTGAAAGCTTAACCTCTAAAACACACTGTTTTTTGCGCTCGATATCATTGAGCGCTCTTATATACATCGGCCTGGAAGATCAAATCTTGACCAGTAATTGATATTTTTATCACGTGCTATTTTAGAGATAGGCTCGTATGCTCCGTATTGTGTCTACATTTTTTTATGAGCGCTTCCCGGCGCAACTCTAAGATCTCATCGATGAGTTTTCTTTAGCGTTGATGCCAAAGTGCTGAGCATAATTTTTGACTTTTTCAATCTCATCAGGCTGTAAGCGGTATACCTCTTTCTTTAAACGAGCTTCTGCTTCGCTTCTAATCAAACCTTGGTCTTGTAGTAATTTAATGATGGTTTCATCGATTGGATTTACTGCTCTAGCCATGGTGCTCCATCTATCAATTTAAGTTCTAGCCATGTGGCTGGATGAATGACGCCGCACAACTTATAGAGCGAAGATGACAACTTGATTGCAGTGAGTACGATTCGTTAACCATCGCTATTATTTACAGCCGCTTAAGCAACCATTAACTCTCTACCCCGACTCCTCACCATTGAATAAAGATCACATTCTGATAACAATTTTCAGTACTGGCTTCGATGTCATCCATATTTAACGCGCAAGTAATATTTATAAACAAGAATGATTGCTCTAGTTCAAATGATGGAAAAATAAGATGAAATTATCGCAGTGGGGTCTTTTATTAAGTGGCTTGGTGGCATTGCCAAGCATTGCAGATACAGATGTTTATCTAACCAATAACTCTGATCAGCCTTTAACTATTCAAGTAAAGCACGAAGGCAGTGATTTACTTCAATACGGAGAAGAGTGGCAGCAACATGTACAAGTACTTGGTCCGTGGGAAACCAAACCTGTATTGAGCTTCAATCGTTGGGAAGGCGTGAAATCAAACCAAACTTACCGTTTTGAAACTGTGGTTTCTAGCCCTAAAGGTGAAAGCATAACACTCAATCAGGTCATGGAAGGTCATTGGTATAATTCAACCATTGAATATGGCTTATCGGCGGCCGATGTCGATTTATCTCTTAAAGATGCTCGTAATATTCATCGTGCCAACACTAACGCTTTTGGCATCCGAGAAACCGAACTGGCATTTAAGTCAGACAGTACCGCTCAATACGACGATCTTTATTACACCATCACACCAAGCAAAGTAAATGAATCTGTCGATAACGAAGAACAAAACCTTAAGTTGATGACATACAACATCTGGGCTCTTACGGCTATTGCATCGCACATCGGTGATCGTTACGAACTGATTCCTCAATACGTCAAAGGTTATGATGTATTAGCGCTGCAAGAAGTGTTTGCAAGCGGTCGTGAAGCATTCCTACGTGAGTTAGCTAAGGAGTATCCGTACCAAACTAAGATGTTAGATAAGAAGGCGTTAATTATGCGGAAATTATTAAAGGTGGTCAGGCTTACCATGTGTTTGCTACCCATACCGCATCTTTCGATACAGACACCGCTCGCGAGTATCGTCAGCGCCAGTTCAAACAAATCCGCGCACTCGCTAAATCTCTCAACATTCCTTCAAGCGAAACTGTGGTATACAGCGGCGACTTTAACGTAAACAAAAGAAAGTTCCCTGGTGACTACCAACAAATGATCGCCAACTTAAGCGCCATCGAACCTCAGTATTCAGGTTACACGGAGTCAACCTTTGATCCCCGTATCAATAACTTCGCAGGTGAAGCGTTATCAGGTGGCGAAAACGTGGAATACCTTGACTACGTCATGGTGAGTAGCGAGTACGGTGTGAAATCATTCAATGACAACCGTGTAGACGTGCCGCGCACAAGCGCAGAGAGTTTATGGAAACACTACAATCTTTCTGATCATTTCCCAGTTAGCGCAACAATCAAGCCATGAAGAAAATCGCGTTGATAATCATGTCCGCCATTATGGCGGGCATGATGTTTTTAACTTTCAGTCAAGATGGGCAGCAAGAAACGGCCGTGTCCGCTTCTGCTCCAAAGACAAAAAATAAGAACGTCCCCAGTACATCACTAAAAAAAAGCAATATCGCTCCCAGTGTAGAGCCTTCACCACAGACTGCAGAGCTCCCTTCTGCGGTTCAAATAACGACTGAGAGATTAACTCTGCTCAAAGGGAGAAAACTGGTCGCAGAGCTTGAGTCATTTTGGCATGAGTGCATGTCGAACCGCGACTGTGAAGAACAATTAGCCTTGCTCGAGCCTTATTTATCTTCAGCACGATTTCAACTTTTGGCGAGCTACCATCAACTCAACAGTCAATGGCAAGAAAGTGTGGGTAATTTGTTGTTTGATGAGCAACAACCACTAGCCTCACGTATTGCACAACTTAAAGCCGAGGCAAGAGGCATTTGGGGCGAGTTGGCTGATGTTATTTTCGCGGATGAGTTCGCCCTATACGATTTCAATTTAGAGGCCCAACAGCTCAACACGCAAAGTCCAGAAAGCTTTTTACAAGCTTTCGAGCAACTCATCATAGACTGGCAAGAAAATGCAGAGGCTATCGGGCTTACAAACGACCAAGCAAAATATGAGCGTGCAGTCGCCCTGATACCCAATAGCATGAGCTTTCCAGATCGCCAAACTATCATCGCAGAGCTGCAAAAAACTTACTTAACGAAGGACGAAAGCGAAGACATTCACGCTCGTGAGCAACAAATTGCCGCGCAAAAAGATCAAGTCAGAGATTACCAACAAGCATTGCAACAACTTGAGTCCAGACTCAGAAAAGAGAGAGCCACAAGCCATTCGAATTTGTCAGAACCGGAATGGCAAAGCTATTACCAACAAGAAGTAGCGGATTTTCGTCGCGAATTTTTTTCTTCTTAACAATCAGCTTTGACTGACTGGGAGCTAAAAAAAGGCACGTTGCTAATAAGCCGTCGTGCCTTATGTTCAACTCTCTACTTTTAATTCAGAACAAATTCAAACCAAATACATCTTTCACATCAAATAGCACTTGTTCAGTTTTCTCACGAGAACGCTGACTACCTTGTTTTAAAATATCAATCAGCTGTGCTTTATCATTCAAATACATAGTGCGCTTTTCTCGAATAGGTCGAAGCATCTCTTGTAGGCATTCTTCTAACACTTTCTTGGTCAAACCATCACCTAACCCACCGCGTCGATAATGCTCTTTTAGCTGTTCGACGTAATCTTTATCAGGGTGAAAGGCATCGAGGTAGGTAAATACGATATTACCTTCGACTTGGCCAGGGTCCTCAATTTTCAGGTGATTGGGGTCGGTATACATAAATTTCACCGCCGCAGAAATCTCCTTTTCAGACGCCCCTAGGTTGATTGCATTCCCCATGCTTTTAGACATCTTATTTTTGCCATCAGTACTCGGCAAACGAGGTGCATCACTAAGTAATGGACGGCATTCTCTAAGAACCTCTTTTCCACCCAGGTAGTTTATTTTTCTTACGATTTCATTAGTTTGCTCCAACATCGGCAGTTGGTCATCACCTACCGGAACCAACGTCGCGTGGAACCCCGTAATATCGGCAGCTTGAGAAATTGGATACGTTAAAAAGCCAGCAGGAATAGAGCGTTCAAAGCCTTTACTTTGAATCTCATTTTTAACCGTGGGATTACGCTCTAAACGCGCAATAGAGACAAGATTGCTGTAATACATCGTTAACTCTGCTAACGCTGGTATTTGAGATTGCAACGTGATCGTGGTTTGTGTGGGGTCGATACCAACGGCCAAATAATCCGCAACGACATTGAGAATATTGGAGGATACCTTTGATGGATTGTGGGCGTTATCCGTCAAACCTTGCATGTCCGCGACCAAGATCGTTTGCTCATGCTCCGTTTGCAATTTGACTCGTTGTTGCAATGAACCGACATAGTGCCCGAGGTGTAACGGACCTGTCGCTCGATCGCCGGTCAGGATAATTTCACGCTGTGATGTACTTTGAATGGTGTTCATATTTATCTCCAAGTATTTAATAGATCGCTACTGGAGATAAAAAGATAAAACACTCTTAGCTACCATCCAGCAGCTTAAGAATGTGAGTATTCCGTGCCGCTCTATTTAGAGCGCCACCAAAAGAAGGTTGTTGATGAAGGGCTAACGTGTATTTTCATGTTTTCAAACTAACAGTACATCAAGCTGAACTCAATCTGTTTTTGTATTGAATTAGCGTAAGTATTCAAAGAGCCTACAGAAACGATTACATTGGTAAAGACATCGCAATGACTAAAGCTGCACCAAACACCGAACCTGAGACAAATGCACAAAGTACGTTTTTGTTGTGTTTCCTTTTCATCGATGAACTCCTATCCATAACCACAATGACCAACCCTTTTATTTAATACACATGTGGATGCATCACGATAAGTAGTAAACCAACATATCGCGCATAGAACCAGTGCAGCTTTGTTAAACTGGGACCTCGTCCATAACTTGGAATGCAAATGGTTCTGGAAACAACAAAAGAGGAAAATTTCATCACTTTTCTATCCTGTCTCCCAGAGTTTATGGCTTAATAGACAGCAGGAATATTTTTCTTTGGCTGCGGATACTTACATGGAAGCTGTTTTACACCAGTTGCAATTTTCTTTGTCGATAACTGGCCCAATTTGTTTGATGTTGGTGCTAGGTGTCGTGTTTAAACGTATAGGCCTCATTAACGATAACTTTATTGAGATTGGCGCTAAACTGGTGTTTAAAGTCACCTTGCCTGCAATGTTGTTTGTTAGCATTGTCGCGTCAGAACACGACTTCTCAGCGGCTAGCGCTTTTGTGAATTACGGTGTTATCGCCAGTATTTCGTTTTTCATTTTTACTTATCTCTCCGTCAAACTCCTCTTTAAAACATCGTCCGACCAAGGCGTCCTTATTCAAGGTGGTTTTCGTGCCAATACTGGAATCATCGGTATCGCTTACGTTGCCAACGCGTATGGCTCTCAAGGTGTTGCCTTGGCCGCGCTGTATGTCGCGGTCACAACGTTTATTTACAACGTACAAGCGGTTATCTGTTTATCGCCCAAAGGGGAAACTTCGGCGTCTCAGGCTGTCAAAATGATGGGACGAACGCTCACGAGAAACCCACTTATTATTTCGATTGTACTGGGAATGGTTTTCTATTTACTCTCAATCCCTGTGCCTAATGTCGTCATTGATGCAGGCACCTATTTATCGAAAATGACGTTACCTTTGGCGTTATTGTGTACGGGTGGCTCACTAGATTTTCGTTTGATGCAAAAAGAACAAGGTCCATCGTGGTTTGCCAGTTGTTACAAACTGATTGTCGCCCCTATGATGGTTACCATCGGTGCGTACTTAGTGGGATTTCGAGGGGTTGAATTAGGTATTTTGTTTTTTATGAATGCCTCCCCTGTTGCTGCAGCCAGTTATGTGATGGCACGTTCTATGGGAGGAAACTCCGTGTTAGCCGCCAATATCATTGCGTTAACAACGCTACTTTCGACGATAACTTGTACACTGGGCATTATCATTCTTAAGTTTTATGGACTGATATAAATCGCCCATTTATCGAGACCTCAGGAAGGATTAAAAGGCAATATATCAATGACCGTGATTACCAAAAGTGAGCTTTCTCACTAGGCGAAAAAATTCGGCCGCTTCTGGTTCTGACAAACACGCAAAAAACTCCTTGTGTAAGTTCGTCATAATTTGATGAACTTTCTTTAAAGCTTCTGTCCCTTCTTCCGTCATGTTCAGCATCTTAAGCCTTTGATTAGTAGCATTCTTAGAGACTTTAACAAACCCTCGCTTTTCTAAATTATCCACCATCCGCTTTGCCACGCTGCGCTCCGTACAAACCGCATCCGCCAAAGCCTGCTGGCTCATCGGCTGAAACTCTTCCAAAGCCACTAGAGCGCTTGCCATTTCTAACGTCATCAAATTTTGACGAGAGAGCTCTGCTTGAGCTCGGTTGCGATACATCCTTTGCATCACGCCACAAACAAACATAGGACTTTGATCCAAAACAGAGATCGGGGATATTTTTTGTTTTTTCATCGTTGCTTATTCTAATTTAAAGCGTTCATTGGATCGGTTAACTACAAAGATTCTAAATGACGTTCATCCCTCATCGTTCAGGGGAAGGTTATTTACTGTAACGACCCAGTAAAACATAAAACAAAGAGCGCCGAAGCGCCCTTTATCTAGTTTATTGTCACTAGTATAGCTCAGCTCCAAACAACACGTCTTAATCGCGCTGTTCTGTACTCTGAACATTCGTATCGGAGCTTTCGGCTTCGGACTCTTTTCTAGCGCGTCGATCAAATAATCGCTCAACCACCACAAAGAACACCGGCACGAAGAAGATACCCAAAAGGGTCGCACTGATCATGCCCCCAAGCACACCTGTACCGACGGCGTTCTGACCTGCAGAGCCAACGCCCGCACTGATGGCAAGCGGCACAACCCCCAAACCAAACGCAAGCGACGTCATGATGATTGGGCGAAGACGAATGCGCACGGCGTGTAAGGTCGCTTCCATCAAACCGGCGCCTTTCTCGTAATAAGCTTTAGCAAATTCGACAATAAGAATCGCGTTTTTAGTTGCCAAGCCTACCGTCGTTAATAAACTCACTTGGAAAAACACATCGTTATCCATACTGCGCATCATCACGGCAAGCACAGCGCCAAGGACTCCAAGAGGGACAACCAATACCACAGCAAAAGGCACTGACCAGCTCTCATACAACGCCGCAAGCACTAAGAACACCACAAGAATAGACAGTGCATAAAGCATTGGCGCTTGGTTTCCTGACAGCCGCTCTTCATAAGAGATACCGTTCCAGTTAACCGTGAAGCCTTCTGGTAATTGTTCAACCATCGCTTCGACCTCTGCCATTGCTTCACCCGTGCTCACGCCTGGCGCTGCACCACCTTGAATATTCATCGCAGGGAGGCCATCAAAACGCTGTAGAAGCGGCGAACCGTATGTCCATTCACCGCTGGCAAATGCGGAAAACGGAACCATCTCACCTTTCGCATTGCGAACATACCATGAATCGAAGTCCTTAGGTTGCATGCGGAACTCTGCATCACTTTGCATCATCACTTTCTTCACACGACCGCGATCAATATAGTCATTGATGTAAGCTCCCCCCATGCAGCAGACAAAATTTGGTTCACGTCATTGATACTGACGTCCAGTGCACGCAACTTAACGTGATCAATATTGACTTTATACATGGGCGCATCGGCTTGACCATTCGGTCGCACACCGACAAGTTTCGGGTTCTTTGCAGCCATGCCTAGGAACTGCCCTTGTGCCGCTACTAATGCTTCATGCCCTTTATTCAACGAGTCTTGCAGATAAAAATCGAAGCCAGTCGAGTTACCTAACTCTTGAATAGCAGGAGGCGCAAATGCGAAAACAAATGCTTCTTTAATGGTCGAAAAGTACCCCATTGCGCGGCCAGTGATTGAGGCTGCATCGGTACCTGGCGCTTCACGTTCTGACCAATCTTTAAGGCCAATAAATGCCATACCCATGTTCTGACCTTGTCCCGCAAAGCTAAAGCCAGCAACAGAGAAGACCGATTTGACGTTATCTTTCTCATCCTCGAGGTAAAAATCACGCATTTTCTCGAGTGTTTTTTCCGTCTGCTCCTGTGTGGAGTTAGGCGGTAAAATAGCCATCGAGTATACTGTGCCTTGGTCTTCATCTGGTAAGAACGAGGTCGGAAGGTTCATAAATAACCAGCCAGCGCCTGCGCTCATCGCCAAGAACACCACCAGCATACGACCCGTACGTTTTAGCAGTTTTGCTACGCCCGCTTCATAACCTACGGTCATCGCATCAAACTTGCGGTTGAACCACCCAAAGAAGCCTTTCTTCTCCAATAGCTCCGCATCGCCTTGCTTAAGCAAAGTCGCACATAACGCTGGAGTTAGGATGATCGCAACCAATACTGAAAGCGTCATCGCCGCAACAATGGTTATCGAGAACTGACGATAAATAACCCCCGTAGAGCCAGACATAAACGCCATCGGAACGAATACTGCCGAGAGCGTTAAACCAACACCAATAAGAGCACCAGTGATCTGCCCCATCGATTTTTTAGTGGCCTCTTTAGGAGCTAGCCCGTCTTCGTGCATCACACGTTCAACGTTCTCCACCACCACGATGGCATCATCCACCAGCAAGCCGATGGCTAAAACCATGGCAAACATGGTTAAGGTGTTAACGCTAAATCCGGTTGCATATAAAACTGCGAACGTCCCCAGCAGGACGACCGGAACCGCTATGGTTGGAATGATAGTCGCACGGAAGTTCTGTAAGAACAGGTACATGATTAAGAACACCAAGAAAATCGCTTCTAGTAGCGTTTTAACCACTTCTTGGATCGATGCTTTAACGAATGGTGTTGTTTCAAATGGGTATGCGATCTTCAACCCTTTTGGGAAGGTCTCTTTAAGCTGTTCTAATCGCTCTTTCACCGCCGTCGCCGTTTCCAGCGCGTTAGCCCCTGTACCTAATGAGATACCTAAACCAGAAGCAGGTAAGCCATTGAATTGTCCTTTGATGTCGTAACTTTCTGCACCACGTTCAACACGAGCAACATCTTTAAGATATACATTCGCGCCGCTAGAGTCAGACTTTAGAATAATATCTTGAAATTCGTCGATGCTGCTCAAACGGCTTGCCGAAGAAACCGACGCGTTTAACAACTGGCCTTCCTGAGCAGGCGCTGCTCCAAGCTGGCCTGACGACACTTGCGCATTCTGCTCACGAATCGCATTCGCGACATCAATCGCGGTTAAGTTAAACTGCGTAAGCTTGAAAGGGTCCAACCAAACACGCATGGCGTATTGAGAACCAAACGCCTGAACTTGCCCAACGCCAGTAACACGACTGACCGGATCCTGAATGTTCGTTACAACAAAGTCACCAATATCATTTTCCGTAAACTCAGGATCTTCAGAATAAACCGCAACAACCATTAAGAAAGCCGTGTTGGATTTATTCACCACAATACCTTGGTTTTGTACCTCCATCGGCAGTGATGGAAGTGCTAATTGCAACTTGTTTTGTACCTGAACTTGCGCGATATCAGGGTCAGCTTCGCTATCAAACGTGAGCTCGATATTAGCATTACCGAATGCGTCACTACTGGATGATAAGTAACGTAAATAGTCCAAGCCCGTCATGTTTTGCTCTATAACTTGCGTGACAGAGTCTTCAACGGTTTGCGCGGATGCACCTGGATAACGTGCACTGATGGTGATCGTAGTCGGTGAAATGGTTGGATATTGTGAAACGGGTAAGTTGAATAATGCCATTCCCCCCGCCAACATGGTCAGGATGGCAAGAACCCAAGCAAAGACCGGGCGATCGATAAAAAATCGTGCCATGATTACTCCTGTTCAGCGTTTTGAATACTTACCGAGCTACCTGGGCCTACTTTTTGTAAGCCAGCAGTAATGACTTTATCGCCCGCTTTCAAGCCCTCGATAATGCGCCATTGGCTATCAATGGCTTCCGCCGTTTTAACGGGTCTCGCTTCCACTTTATTATCGTCATTGACCGTCATCACCATCGCTTTGCCTGTCGCATCTCGAGACACTGTATTTTGTGGGATCAAAATCGCATCAGGGTCAACACCAGTGATAACCGTGGCACGTACAAACATCCCAGGCAGTAGCAGGCTATCAGGGTTTGGGAACTCGGCACGAAGCGTCACGCTGCCTGTACTTTCATTCACATTCACCTCGGTAAATTTCATTGTTCCTTTACGTTCGTAAGTCCTTCCATCTTCTAGCTTCAAGGTTACTTGGGCCGAATCGTCTTCCTGCATGTGACCCTGTGACAACGCCGCTTTTAAACGCAATAGCTGTGCTGACGACTGAACGATGTCAACATTAATAGGATCAAGCTGCTGAATCGTTGCTAACGTACCGGCTTGATTTGCCGTTACCAGCGCCCCAGCCGTCACGCTCGATTTACTAATAACGCCACTAATCGGCGCTTTTACTTGTGTGTAGTCCAAATTGATTTTTGCGGTATTGATCTTCGCTTTTGCTACTAACACTTGCGCTTTCGCTTCTTTATAAGCTGCTTCTGCCTCATCCAAATCTTGTTGGCTAATTGATTTTTTAGTGATCAAGGCGCGATAACGCTTCACGGTCGCATAGGTCGATTCTTCTGCAGCCTGAGCTCTGATCAATTCAGCTTCTGCACTCAAGAGAGCGGCTTGAAATGAAGAATCATCGATTTGATATAGAGACTGACCTTTTTCAACAAAGCCTCCTTCGTCAAAGTTGCGCTCTGAAATAATGCCTGTAACTTGTGGACGAACCTCCGCTTCTTTGAATGCTCGGCTACGCCCTGGCAGCTCTACCGTTAACGCTTGGCGAGTTGGCTCTACCGTTAAAACGTTCACCTCAGTTGTGGGAGCGGGACCACTACCTTGATTCGGTCCCTCTTCACTTGGTTGACATCCAACCATAAAAAGGCTCGACGCAATCAACAGAGATAGTGTGGTTCTACTTCTCATTAACTTTTCTCTCTTATTTCTTTACCAGCCTTAAAGTTCTTAACTAAAAACTTCTCGAATGACTTGGTTATGACCAACGGATATAAATATATGCAAAACAAATTAGTTAGGATGATAATTACCCAGTGTTGTACATACAACAAAATTTACAGTTCTATACGCTTACGAAAAACGTTTATCGTAAAGGTGTAATGAAGTTCTCAGATTTAAAGATTTTGTGTTGGAAATCACATTTTTCTGTGGGCAGCCGCAGTGTACAATAAGCAACCAAGACGATGATAAAACCGCCTTCGCGCTGTACAAAGTTGATAGTAAGTGTCTAGGTTTATTTATCGTTTTAATATGACATCGTGATATAAAAAACCTGCGAAAATGCAGGTTGCTTTTATGGTCCATTACAGTCTGAACTGACTTACTGATTTATCCAAGTTTACGGTTCGATACGTGATGACGTTATCTCAAACAACTTTCGATAGCACTAACACGAAAAAGCCCTCAGTATTTCTGCTAGGGCGGGGATGAGACAGCAAACCTTGGTTGTCAAAAAAGGAAGCGCTGGTATATGACGCGATAAAGGTAATCGCTTACTTCGGACTTCATCCTACGTAAACGGGTTGGGATTAACGTTATGTGTTTTTTTGCACATGTTCATTGACCGCTTTAAGAATCGAACTCTTCACCTCTTTGATGTTTTTTGCATGTGGACACCACAAGGAGATCGGGAGCTTCATTCCCTCCAGCATCAGATCAAGCTCAAGTGGAGACACCGCTTCGACCGCAAATTGAGACTCAGACAGCGCTTTTGGCAACCAAGCCCAACCTAACCCTTCTTTGATCATTTTAATCACTAACGCCAGTTGGTCGACTTGCTCATTATTAGCCGAGAAAACGAACTTATCAGCTAACCCCTCATCCACCAGTGACTTAAGCATAAACTGCCGTTCGGTTTGTAATTCACTCACCACCGCAGCTTTGTCCATTTGCGCCAATCTGCCACCAGCTTGTACATATGGTAAAAACTCTACATGGCCTAAAAATGTCGAGTCAAAACTGTGGATTGCGGTACTTTCATGAATATTGACCAGACCAAAATGAATGGTCCCGTCTATGATTCCTTGTTTTATTTCGTCACGGTCACGAACCAGAAACTCAACTCGCATAGTCGGAAAATCTTGGGCTAACTGTTGACGAATCAGAAATAGGGCTTGATGAGGAACAAAACTTGGGTAGGCAATCACCACACGTTCAAGCCCGCCATATGAAAGGCTGAGGGCGATCTTGTCAAACACGCGTGCTTGCTCGATCGCTTGCTTAGCATAATGATAAAGAAGATGCCCGTCTTCGGTGGGTTCAACTGAACGACCAATTCGTTCAAACAAAGTGACCGCGAGTTGGTCTTCAAGGTTAGTGATAACTTGGCCTATGGTGGTGCGATGCTTGTTGAGTTTTACCGCAGCTTTACTAAAAGAAAGGTGCTCGTAAACGGTAACAAATGCCAGTAACTGTTCAAGACTAAAGTTCATAGGGCGACTTACTTGTTGGCGGCGGTTAACCACAAGATAGCACTTTTTTCTTCTTGATAACCAGTACAATCAAGTAACGATAAACGCATCGCTTGAGCAGCGTCATCCACGTTATAAATGTGCACGTCCGCTCTTGGCATCAATTGGTCAAATATATAGCGACACACCCCTGCTATGATTGGAGAACACAACTTGCGTCACCGAGCAATGGGTAACAAACGAGATAAGGTTGGATGGAAATAATACTATCCATAATTTGAGTTGCCTTGATGATAACTAATCGCGCCAAAGGCAACCGTATGCGTTTGACAACGCCGCCACTCGTCACTGCGGGTTTGGTAATGTACCTCAATGGGTTTAATTGTTTCATTGAGTTAAATAAAAAGGGAACAATACATCCATGCTCCCTTTACCGTCGAATTAAGTGCTACTGAAAGGCACGATGTCAGACGCATTCATCATGTAGCCAATTTCAATTACTTGATTACTATCAGGCAATACCTTATTCGTGTATACATCTAGCGCCCCCTTTTCTTGACCATATTCCCCTCAGCAAAGCCCCGATATGAGTCGGGGTTAATGCAATGCATTCCGTTAAATACATGCAAACTAGGTTAAGTTTGTTTTACTTGTTCGCGAAGTATTTAGCGATTTCTCGGGCATAGGTTTCTTCTTGGTTCTTGCCCGTGCTGGTAGAGAAAAACGTAACAACCAGATCTTTGTCCGGTGAAATGTAAATACCCTGACCGCCTACGCCGCCCTTGTATAAATCGCCGTCTTCAAAGATCGTGTCGAACATGTAACCGTTTTTGAAATTCGTGTCATTATAGAATGAATTCGCCATAACTTTACCGACGTAACCGCCCTCGAACGCTTCTGAATTGCCGGAAGCTTGGATTCGTTGCACGACGTTTTCAGAGACCGCACCGTCACCCAGTTTTGACCCCGATGGGGTTAACAACATGCCGAATTTAGCCATATCTTCGATTGTGGAGTTCATAGAGAAGAACATTAATGGATAACCGCCAACCGGGGAAACAACCGTATAAGCGTCATTATTTGCGCCCATTTTCTGCCATAGGTCGCGACTGATAATTTCGTTCATTGGCAAGCCGCGAACGTTCTCAATGATTCGAGCGAGAATAAACGTGTTAATCGAGTTATATTCGAATGTTTTTCCCGCTTCTTGGCGGCGCGTCATTTCGCTTAGTACATCAAGCGGCTTTTGTGTTGAATCGCCGTCAAATACCCCGATAGAAACTAGCCATTTAAAAAACGGCTGATCTGGGTTCGTGCGTGAATCTGGATTGGGTTCGTCGTGCTCTGTCGCGTTCAAACCTGTCGCCATATTCGCAACGTCGATCACCTTCACTGTGTCCCAAGCAGAACCTTTAAGCTCCGGAATGTATTTTGATACTGGATCTTGTTCCTTAACTTTGCCTTCTTCAACGAGCTTCGCTAGTTCAATACCTGTCGTAATTTTCGAGTTTGAAAACCAATTGTGTTTATCTGTCTTGCGCATTGTGTTGTAACGCTCGAAAACAATCTTGCCGTTTTTTACAACAAGGAAAGCGTCGACCGGGAAATGATCTAAATGATCATTAAGGGTGCGTTCTTCGCCTTGAACGGTTGCTTTAATATTTCCAATATTCGCATCGATAGAGTACGGGAACTGATAAACTGCGCCGTCGCGTTCAATCTGCGCCGTATTATAAAAACGGCTCATGTTTTGCCAAGCAAAATGTGATTCTGCGATTGGGAATTGAAGCTTCACGCGATTTCCTTTTTCAAGGAAAAAGTCGTGTGTCTCTGCAACGACTTTGTTCGTTGTTGTCTCGTTAACTATAACGTTGGCCACTGCCGCGCCCGAAGTGATCGCGGCTGCAATTGATAAAGCGATTAATTTTTTCATATTGGTATCTCTCTATGATTAAATCTAAAAAGTGTTGCCTAAAGTGAACCTTAAATACGAGTTCGTCTGTATCGTGTTGATGAGCTCAGTATTGACGTTTTTTTTGTCGCAAACCAATCGCATATGATGGATCAAACCCTACATATCCAAATCCATTACCAAATAGGCTTTATTGCTTATTTAGGTGCGTTTCTCGTTCATCTATTCACGCGCGACACCGGAGTAAAGAAACGTATTCTGGATTGATGGATACAACCCTCCATATGCGAGTGTTTAATAGGAACAACCGCAGTTACTCTCTAGGCAAGACGCTAAACAGAGAACACTTATGCACGCTATACCTCATGAAATCGCATGGGGTGAAGTCTATTTCACCCCCCTACTATTGGTGGCCGCCCTTGCTTATGGGTGCACCCTGCTCGCTACGACCATCTCTGTCAAAACAGGGTTCTATCGATACATTGCTCATCCGACGCTGGCGGAGGTAAGTGTCTTTGTGATCTTTACTGGCGTTTTCAGCCAAGCCATTTCGATTGTTTAAGGGGGAGAAGATGATAAAGCGTTATGTAGTTACCCTGCTCCTCGTACTGGGTGCTGGAGCGGTGATTGCCAACTTCTATTCGGTTTGCACGCAAAATCCATGGACACGCGATGGCCGCGTCAGTGCGTATATCATCTCGATTACACCTCGTGTGACTGGCCAAGTGACAGCCATTCATATCACAGACAACAGCCCAGTCGCACAAGGCGATCTGCTGTTTGAAATCGACGACAGCTTATATCAAGCGGCTTATCATAAGGCCATCGCTTCTCAAGAGCAGGCTCAAGCCGCCCTCGATAAGGCGCTCAACGAAGAAAAACGTGCACTCGCGCTGCAAAGCCGTACGCCGGGCTCTGTTGCTACACTCACACTCAACAACTTAAGCAACGCGGTCGACTCTGCCAAAGCGAACCTGAGCCTAACCAAAGCCATGGTTGAAGAGACCAAACTTAACCTTAAGTACACCAAAGTCTACGCATCGACCGATGGATTCATTACTAACTTTCATCTGCGTGTGGGGTCTCAGGTTGTAGCTAACAGCCCTGTTGTTGCTCTGATTGATGCGAACAGCTTCTGGATCGAAGGGTATTTCAAAGAAACCGACCTTGAAGGAGTGGACCCCAATGACAAAGCCTATGTGACCTTGTTAATCGACCCCGACCAACCTCTAGAAGCTGAAGTGACTAGCATCGGCTACGGCATTGCAAAGCAAGACGGCATAACGGGAAATGAGCTACTGCCAAACGTCAATCCAAACTTCCAATGGATTCGACTCGCCCAACGAATTCCGGTCAAAGTGACGTTAAAAGAGAAACCAAACAACGTGCAATTGCGTGTTGGAATGACGGCTTCGATCAAAATCATCAAACAATAGGCGCAATGATGCTCAATCACTCTACAAAAGAAGCGATAAAAGCGGCATTAGTGATCGTCAGTGCCCTTTGTCTTGCCATCTGGCTTGAGTGGGATAACCCCTATTGGGCAGGTATTACCGCAGCGGTGTTGGCATTAAATGAAACGTTCGCCCACTCTTTGCAAAAAGGGCAGAATCGAGTGTTGGGCGCGTTAATGGGCATCGGTTACGCACTATTTTTAATTGCATTTTTTCCCCAAAACCGCTTCCTATTCATCGTTTTTTATACCTTGCTGCTCGCCCTGAGCTTGTTTATGGCCAGCGATGAAAAACGTGGCTATATCTTTATTCAGGCCTATACGGTATGCACCATCATTTGCTGTATAGGGAGTTTCGATAGCCTAAGTACGTTTCAGTATATCATCCTGCGCATCCAAGAGACTCTGCTCGGCATTGGCGTGTTTACCTTTATCTATCGCGTACTTTGGCCTGTTACCACCCAAAGTGTCTTTTATTATCAGTATTGGGACGTACATGCTGAGTTACAGCAAGCACTTGGTCATTATTCCAATGGTCAGCAGAACGATAAAGCACTAGATCACATTAAGAGCAGTACGATCCGACTCCATCACTTACTCGAGTTGCCAAACCATGGCAGTTATGACTTGCAGTTTTATCAACCCCGATGGTTGGAAAGAATTCGAGAAATAGATGTTATTGTACATATCCTTGAAAGTCTCAGCCATAAGCCCAGTGATTTGGCCGGCTATCTCGCAGACATCGAGCGTAATCTCGAATCAACATGGGAAATGCCTCCCACTAAGTCTATTCTGCCCGAAGAGCTACTTGAAATGACGCAGCGTTACTCGCCCCATAAACCTTTATTACGGCAACGTAGCCTCAAACAGCATATTCGTGAAGACTGGAGAAAGGTTGTCCAAGGAGTCAGCACGTTTATTGCCTGTATACTTGCTTGGATCTATTTGCCGATACCTGGAGGCTTTGTGTTTCCAATGATTGCAGGAATTTTTTCGATCAACCTCCCTCCCTTACCCACCAGCGCAATAACAGACGCTTTCTTGGGGGCTATTGGCTTAGGTGGATTTTACTTGTTACAGTATTCGCTGATCATGCCATCGTTCATTGAACTGTGGCAGTTGCTCGCTTTTTACTTCATTAATATTGTCGCAATCTGGAGGGTGTTTGATAACGCACGATTGGGGATCTTTCGAGTACTTGGGGTCAACTTGTTACTGGTGCTCTCTTCAAGCACTTTAAACCTCACTCCTTATTACAATATTGAAATGCCACTGATGATATTGGTCTACATACTGCTTATCTTGGCGATAGCAAAACTCTTTTCGGATCTTCTCGCGCCCTGCAAGGCCAAAACCCCGTTCAATCGATGATCTTTTACCGCACCTCTACTTATCGGAACGTTAAAACGCTTCTGTTCAACAGCCTTGGTTTCCACCAAGGCTGTTTTTGTTTCATTAGACACTTTGCTTTGTTCGTTACTCAAAGTTAAAAGTACAAAATTACCATCATAAACACATCATTCAACTAAGTATGTAGGATTCAATCCATCATATACGATTAACTCGTCTTCAATTTCCCTCATAAAATCTCCACATACCCAATCAATACAACTTGTGGAACCCATACTATGAACCATTTGAAAAAAGCACTTTTAACCACTGTTATCGGTAGCACACTTATTGCAGGCGCTCACGCTGCGGACAATACAAACAGTGAAACCTTGGACGCGTCAGATATGACTCGTGCCTACTCAACCTTTTATGTCGGAGCGAGCAATAACGGTGATGTTAAAGCCTCTGGCTCTATCTCATACCAATACGAAAATGGTATGGAGTCGATGTTCTCGCTAGAAAGTACGATGAACAAAGATGGCGAATATAGCGATAGTCGTTTCCAGTACTTCCACGTATTTAATACCGGGAACTCTGTCTCACCACGTATCGCTGTGTCTCTTGACGTGGTCGATAATGATACGGCGACAACTGCCGCACTAGGTGCCATTTCAATTTTCCGCACCCCGATTGACTCTTTAACATTTTTTGCGCGTGTTGGTGCCTTAACCGGTACATACTCCGATCAATCAATGAGTGCGTTTAACGTCACTGACGATAACCTCGTTGGGGGAATGGGTGCCGCTTATGCAGTATGGAAAACCGGCCAAGATGGTACTTTCCTCGCAGCTTACCCAGAATTTACTTACTTGAGCGGTGATATTGAATCAACGTCAGTAAAAACCACATTGATGGCTGCGACACCGCTAAGTGCAGACAAGACTCGCTGGGGACAGGTTAAGTTTGAAAACACTTCTGGCAACATGGAATCGAGCAGTAAATCGGTTGACATCAATGAAAATCGAGTATGGTTTAACTACAAAGTTTACCTGTAAATCTCTCAGTTCATTTGTCTTACTGTCCTTTAAACAGCCGGCGTGAAACGCTGGCTGTTTTGTTTAATCAACTGGATGTTCTCAATTTAGCCTGTCACCTTTTCGGTAGGGCCTCGTCTCCAAACCTGATTATTGGTGCGCGATGCTCGACGATAAAATCATGCTCAAACCAATCTTTTAGGGCAATCGCTATAAATTCCACTAAGCAGAACAAGGTCGTGCTGCGAACAATTGCATTTTTATAGGGTGAAAATCGATGGATTTGGGACTTAGTTGCTATGCGTACACCTGCAACCAAATCGGTTTTACTTACTGTACTGATCAGCTCACTCGTCAGCTTTTGATCTGCTTCAGCCCAACTGGATACTTCATGAAGCGACATTTTGCTGTTCAACGTTAATTGGACTTAGATACCCAAGAGCACTCACCCGATTATAATCAACCTCAATGTACTCGAAGACCGTTTGACGCACCTCGTCTCTGGTCTTGATCGGCTCATATTGGCTCGCTTCAACTTTCATTGAATGGAAGAAGTTCTCAACACAAGTGTGTCCCAGCAGTTTCCTGTCCCGTTCATACTTTGCTTTAGATTATAAGCAGTTATGAGGTCTCGATAGTCTTTTGAACAATACTAATACTTCGACCACTGTGAACGATAACCTGTCAGGGAATCCACGATGGAACAAGGCCATTGATAGTTCATCACAGACCAGCGTAGCAGTCATGCGGGTACCTATTGACCAGCCAATTACTTATCTTGAGTAAAGAACAATGATTACAGCCAAATACAGCCAGCTCATTCTGGATTCGCCTTGTGGCGATGTTTAATCCAGTAATAAAACCCACTTCGTAAAACTTCGAACACCTTAACCATGCGAACAACACTGAAGCACAGCAGGTGTTCGAGCATAAATTCATAGCAATTTACTTTAGATTTTTCGCCAAGTAGGTCAGAGGCCTTTTTTACGATATCTAGTCAGCTTGCTCAGCCAATTGCCTTTGAGCTCGGCGATTTCAGCAGCTAGATTTTTTCACGCTGACTGGTACTGATGTCTTTCTTTACTGCTTTAAAATCAGAGGCATATTTAATTCTAGTTTTTTTAGTTTTCATTGTTCACCTCGTTAGTGATTGTATTCACTTAACTCGATGTTCAAAACTGCTGGGGCGGATCAGAAAATAGACTGGGTATTACTTTGAGTATTACTTGAAACAAAGGATTGGAGTGGAAGATATCAGATGAATATTAATTATAAATCATTGATTTATATAAATTTTAGGCAAGAAAAAAGACGCCCTTGGACGTCTTTTAACATAAAAGTGGCGGTGAGTGAGAGATTCGAACTCTCGATACGTTGCCGTATACACACTTTCCAGGCGTGCTCCTTCAGCCACTCGGACAACTCACCGAATCAATTCTTGGTTAGCATCTCAGCTAACGAGGCGCTAATTTAATGATTATGTACCTGATGGTCAAGGCTAAACATAAAAAAAAGCGCCCTTTTCCTGTCGTTTGTTCATTAAGTAACTAAATTGAACAAAACAGTGGCATTTAGATACCTTGATAATAGCCAGGGACGCGGAACCAACGGCGGCATATGTCTAAGAAGTAACCAAACAAAACCCCCATGCCACAAGAGACAACCGCATTACTTGCTACTGCGGTTACTATTTGGTCGGATGAAGCACCAACCGCGAGTAAAATCCCTGCATACACTGGGGACTGAAAGAGTACATAAGACACAAGATCGGAGACATTCTTCATAAACGAAGAAGATGACACTTTATTGCCCTGACGCAAAACCCAATCGCGGAACAAACCATAAGGCCACGCGATAGCAATATTTACAGGAATTGACAACGTGCGCGATGCTAGAGATTGCTCAAACGTCATCCCTGAAATCAAGATCTCGACAATCATCCCTGTAATAAAACAAAAAACCACCATCGCAAAAGTATCCGCAGCGGCATTACGAATACAAAATGGTCCACGAGACTTCATTTGCCAACCCTCTGAAATTAAACGCTACAATTAACAAGCAAAAACACACAATAAACTACATTTAAACATTAACACCAGTTAATGCCGCTATTAAAACACACATTATTTAGTTTATGGTTCTATATTTAAATTCAAGTGGTAAATTAATAACTATTTTTTAAAATAAAAGTAGATTTTTTCACCATTTAAGCAGGAAGGGGTCAGAAGATGCTCAAAATAAGCACAACAATACGGATTTCACTTACAGAAACAGGGGTTAAATGGTATCTTCGATAGGAATTTAGGATAATACGTGAACAATAATCTAGTCACTTGAAATTTTATGCGGCCAAACTGTAAAAATTCAGAGTTTGAATGAACTCATCGTGTCACTCGCTCTCCTAAAAAGCGATACTTAGGGCTGGCATGGATAGAGCACAACGGCATGATGTTGGTAGCAAGAACTAATTCTAACTCTCTTTGGTTTGATATTGATATAACCGTTCGGCATGGCGATACAACGCATCATTTAACTCAGACTCTACGATAGGCTTAGCTATAATGTGATCGGCACCGATTTTCAGCATTTGCTCTTGTGTTTCTTTGAACACATCTGCCGTGCATCCAAAAATCAAAACAGACTTTGCCGATGAGTTCATCGTACGGATAGCTGATATCGCCTCAACACCATCAAGAACGGGCATGTGATTGTCCATCAATATCAAATCAAATCGCTGCTTTGTTACAGCGTCGACTGCAAGTTGACCATTTGCAACACAGGTACAATCAAAACCTTTGTCTCTGAGAAAGGTCTCTATAATGACCGCATTCGTTCGGTTATCTTCAACAATTAATGCTTTCAAACCATTGTAACCAAGTTTGTAAGGGCTAACTGGTTCGATTTTTACTGGCTCACATGGCGTTAGTATTACTTCGACGGTGAAGGCAGTTCCGACGTTTCTCTGGCTCTGTACAACGATACCTCCCCCCATGTGTTCAACAATTTCTTTAACGATCGCCAAACCAAGCCCAGTGCCGCCAAACTGTCTTGTAGTGGAAGACTCTGCTTGCTCAAAGGGACGGAAAATACGTTTTTGTGCTTCTTTTGAGATCCCAATGCCAGTATCCCTAACCATGAGGATCAGCTTAGTGTGTTTAATATTTGATTGCTCAGTCAACTCCACTTCAATTACACCTTGGTGCGTAAATTTGACGGCGTTATTTAGCAAATTAAACAGAACCTGACGTAAACGGGCTTTATCACTGTTGTACCAACGCTCCGCTGGCACATGCGAAACCACTCGGAATTTCAGCCCTTTTTCAGCACACAGCGTGTGATAAATACTCTGAATACTGCCAAGTATTGACTCTATTGGGAACGGCGTATTTTCAAACTCTATATGCCCTTGCTCGATTTTAGAATAATCCAAGATCTCATTGAGTAACGTCATCATGTGATCGCCAGAATCATATAGCGTACTCAAGTGCTTTCTTTGTTCATCCGTTAACTGAGTTTTTAACAATATCTGAGCCGTTCCCAATACACCATTCATAGGTGTGCGGATCTCGTGAGATAAGGTCGCTAAGAATGCTGTTTTTGCATTGGTAGATGCCTGAGCTTTCACTCGCTCTTGCTCAAGGTATATGGTTTTTTCATTAAACTTATGGATGAGTTGGCCGATTTCATCTTCGCTATGATAGTCGATGTCAATGATCCCTCCTGTTTTTGAATCATCCACCTTAGCGGCAATACACACGATTGGATCGACAATATAACGATTGAGTAAGTAATACCCCGCAAGAACACATAGCAGTAAGAAAGGAATGACACCTCTCTCCACGCTCATTACTTGCTCAAAGGCTTGATCCGCAACGTTAGTCTTTGCGTTGACAACTTCCAGGTGCCAGTTGAACTCGCCAAAATCGAGCTCATTCACATACATTTGTTTTGTCAGCTGAAAATTGTGCTCAATAATAACGTTAGAATTGGCGTCGCGAACCACGATCCCTAAAGAATGTTGATTAATGTGCTCTCGTATAAATTTAAAAAGTGCATCAAGTGATAAGTCCACCGTTGCAACTCCGGCAAACTTCCCGTTTTGGTAATATGGCGTTGAAGCAGTGATCATTTGAATTTGTGTAAATGTATCAATATATACCGCAGACCAACTCACCGTCCTTTTGGGCGCCTCGGCCGCGACACGATACCAAGGCTCGTTGTCATAGCCGCCAGATTCTGGATTATTATATGAATAGATTTGGTCAATGCTACCATCACTATTCTTATTGAAAAATAAACTACTATATTGCCATCGTTCAGCTATCAACTCGGGTTTAGGCCACAAACCACCACTGACTATCATCTCATCACTTAATTGAAGTATGTGGGCGACACCGGAGCGAGTAGACATCATTGTTTCGGCACTTTGCGCTAATCCTACGAGGCTACTTAACACACCCGTTGACTTAAGTAATGGCTCTTTAATTTCAGATGCCAACAGCTGAGTGCGTAATTCTAAGTTTTGTTCTAGCTTTTGTCTTACTGGCGGCTCTACTACTAAATACACCATAGATCCGATCGTAGCGATAAAAAAACACAGATAAAGTGTTAAGGCGAGGATGCTTTTCTTTCTAAGTGATGACCGAATTTCCATAGATGTCTGTGAATCATTCCATAATATCGATTTATCACTGATTGATTGGTAAAATAAGCGCAATCAACCGCCCATGAACAAATGGTATTCTATTTTGAAACTACAAGACATCCTTTCTCTTCCAGAACTTGACGGTAAATTACTAAACCTAGCGAAAACTCAAGGCTTTGTAACAGCGATGGCATCAGCGCCAAATGTATTGATGCCGCAAGAATGGCTACCATTCTTATGGGGTGGTGAGGAAAACGCACCATTTACAGATGGTGAACAACTTGAACAGTATATTGATGAGATTGTACAAATGTGGAATCAAACTCGCCCTGCTCTACTCGATGGTACGTGGCAGTGGCCAGAAGGCTGCGCGCTGGATGAGCAAGATATTGTGACATTATCGACTCGCGACTTCTGTGAAGGTGTGTTGCAGGGCTGGCAATTGACTCGAGATGACTGGGAGACGCTAATGCCTGAAGACAGCGAAGATAACGCTCTACTTGGCGGTGTCCTACTTTCTCTAACAATGCTTTACGATCCAGAAACAACGATTGAGACCTTGGCTGAACAAGGAATACAAGGCTTAGAACAGTTTGAAGAGATCTTCAACGCTATGCCTGTAATGTTAAGTGGTTTAACCCAGCGCGGTGTGACTCTAGCGGAAGTACAGTAACAGGAATCTTGCTTTAAGCAGCGAGAAAAAACATGACTAAAAGCTCTCCGCGGAGAGCTTTTTTATCGCTTATAGCTTGTTGAGTTCATGCCACGCGAAGTCTTCAATACGTTCATCGGCTATATAAAATAATTTGGTATGAGGAAAGACGGCTTCACTTAGCTCTGGGTTCAACTCAATACCATTGCCTGTATCGAAGGCAATTAGCGTTGCGTGATGACGCTGCTTAATAAAACCAAACACACGTTCAATGGTAGTGGCTGGTTGATCCTCGGGATAGATAACAGAGTATTGAGTCATCCCTCGAGTAGATGCCAATAGCTCTTGGTGAAGTGCACTTGACCCCGGGTCAACTGCAGCTTTAGCAAGCATTTCAGCACCAACAGCCGGAATACATTCAGCTTTAGGACAGTGCTGGCTTAATAGCCTGCCAAGCGCTTCATCTTTAAAATACGCCACCAAGTGAGCCGTCGGGTTTACCGATGCGCAATATAGAGCAGCGGATAAAGTGATATCATCCGAGAGGTTATCAACAATAATACAGTTCGCTTCAGCGATGTTGGCGTTACTCATCTCTTGTGAGTCGGTATAACTGGTTACCTTAATAAAACTAATTTCGCCTGGTAACGGATTTTCTATCTCTGAACGACTGCACAATACAACCGGTCGTTTTCCTGCTTCTTCATGCTGTAACATGCGGATAAGGTGTATCGTTCTCGACCCATTCCATCCCAACAATACAATATGATTTTCCACTTTTACTCTCCGTTTTCCTAAAATACCAGCTCGCCAATAATCCATTGCCGCTCCAGCAACTCTTCCCAATAATGCCGCGAACAGGCTTAAGCCACCGGGAATCACGAATAACACAACAACCCACTTACCAAAGTCTGTCACAGGTGAATAATCGCCATAGCCGACCGTGCTCGCCGTTACCATCAAGTAATAAATGAAGTTAGAAAAGTTATTCGTTAACGCTACTTCCCCAGCTAGGACCAATAGCCCCCATGAAAGACTCACATACAAAGCACTAAAGATGAGGAGGCTTCGGTTACTCAATTTAAACAGGTGCGAACTTAGCCACTTTTTAACTACTAGCCACACAGCCATAGATTTACAATTCCTATATTATATTGATTACGTTAATAGTAACTCATTGATAGTAAGACACAAAAAAACCAGCCATATTCGACTGGTTTTGAGGTTTGCTTTCACCTACGGCGAGGTTTACGCGTTTCCTTTCACCTGCATGTTTAGCTGTTCTGCGAAATCTAACATGCGATTCAATGGAATAAGAGATTTTACTCGCAGTTCTTCTTTTACGAAAATTTCATGCTCTTCACCGCCTTCACTAAGCGCTTTCTCTATCGCTTTCAAACCGTTCATTGCCATCCAAGGACAGTGTGCGCAGCTGCGACAAGTTGCGCCAGCACCTGCGGTTGGGGCTTCGACAAGCTCTTTTTCAGGCACAAGTTGCTGCATTTTAAAGAAAATGCCTTTGTCTGTCGCAACGATCATTTGTTTGTTCGGGAGCTCTTTCGCTGCTTTGATCAACTGACTCGTCGAACCGACGGCATCCGCTAATTCAACCACGCTAGCAGGTGACTCTGGATGAACTAAAATTGCAGCGTCTGGGTATACGCTCTTCATTTTGCGTAGCGCATCAGCAGAGAACTCATCATGAACCACACACTCACCTTGCCATAGCAGCATGTCAGCGCCAGTTTTGTTAGCGATGTACGAACCTAAGTGACGGTCTGGTCCCCAGATAATTGACTTACCTTCAACGTCTAGGTGTTCAACAATTTCTAATGCGATGCTGGAAGTCACGACCCAGTCCGCTCGGGCTTTAACTGCGGCAGAGGTATTTGCGTAAACCACGACAGTATGATCAGGGTGAGCATCACAGAACTCACTGAACTTATCTGCCGGACAACCAAGGTCAAGGGAGCATTCCGCTTCCAATGTCGGCATTAGGATACGTTTTTCTGGCGTAAGGATTTTCGCTGATTCCCCCATAAAACGAACACCACCGATGATCAGTGTGCTTGCTGGGTGGCGGTTACCAAACTTTGCCATTTCTAGCGAATCACCAACAAAACCGCCTGTTTCTTCAGCTAAAGCTTGAATTTCTGGATCTGTGTAGTAATGAGCGATAAGCACTGCGTCTTTCTCTTTTAGCAGCGTTTTAATTCGCTCAATGTAAGACGCTTTTTCGTCTTCGCTCAGTGGTACTGGTTTTGGTGGGAACGGGTAAACAGTGTCGATTTTATCTAATATATGGCTCATTGCTCTTACTCTACGCAACTTCCTCTAATCCGAGCATTGTAACCTTGTTGATTTTCAAAAACCAACCTGTAGCAGGGATTTCTAGCGGTCTAGCCGTATATCTTTGTTACATTTAGCATTTCTACGTAAGAGGGGGCAGCAAAAACGATTAAGGCGACGCCTGAACGCTGCTCTTTGAGGGTATTTCAGTATATATAAAGAAAAAGGAAGCTTTGGCTTCCTTTTTAAATGTTGTTGATTAAAGCTTAGAGCTAGCAAGTTTTGCAGATGCGCTACCGGGGTATTCATCAACCACTTGTTGGTAGTATTTTTTCGCTTGCGCTGCATTGTTGTTGCGCTCAGCAATATCACCTAACTTAACCAGAGAGTCAGCTCGCTTATTGGAGTCTTGATAAGAAACCACGGTCGCAAAGCTTTTTACCGCTTCTTCATCCTGCTTTTTAGCGTAATACAATTGGCCTAGCCAATAATATGAGTTCGCAGAGTAAGTCGAATCGGGATAATCTTGCTGGAATTGTTGGAATGCTGCGATAGCACCTGCGTAGTCACGCTTTTTGAGAATAAGATCGACAGCATTTTGATATGCTGTTTGCTCATCAACGTTAGGCGTGTACTGGCCACCGGTTTTCGCAGGTTTTGTCTCTTGTATGGGCGCTGATTTTATTTCACCACGCACACGGTCTAGCTCGACAAATAGCTCACGTTGCCGCTGCAACATTTGCTGCATTTCATAGCTATTCCTCTCCAGTTGACCTCTGAGTTCACTGATCTCTTGTGACATTTGGTCAATTTGCTGTTGCATTTGGAGTTGGACACGGTTGCGATTTTGTAGCAAACGCTCTAAACGCTCGACGTCCGTTTCGGAAGAGACTCGGCTCTTTGAGACTGAAGATGTGCTGTTGAGATCGGATACTGGAGCTGGTGCAGCGAACGCAAGATTCGCTGCACTTGCCAGTAACGTAAGCGCAACAGCGCGCTTAGTGTTACTGAACATGAGGATTACCTCGAATTAGTATACTAGAACCGCGCGACGGTTCTTAGCGTAAACTTCATCAGATTGACCCAGAAGAAGTGGCTTCTCTTCACCGTAGCTAACGATTGAGACTTGATCTGCTTGAACGCCTAGAGCTTGCAGGTAGTTAGAAACCGCTTGTGCACGACGCTCACCTAAAGCGATGTTGTATTCAGGTGTACCGCGTTCGTCTGCATGACCTTCGATAGTTACGTCAAGAGCCGGGTTCTTGCTTAGGTAAGAAGCGTGCGCTGCTAGCATCTCTTCGTAATCTGCTGCAATTGTTGAGTTATCAAACGCAAAGTAGATTGTTTGAGTTTCACGTAGCGCTTGCTCTTTTAGCTCTTGCTCAGTTAGCTGGCCGCTTTGATCGATTGGCGTAGCTACTGTCGTTTCAACAGCGCCATTATTGTTTGTTACCGCGCCAGTATTAGAAGCAGCATCATCGCTTGAACTACACGCTGTCACAGCCATTACAGGAAGTGCTATTAATAGCCCTTTTAGAACCTTGTTCAGTTGCATCTTATTTTCCTTTATTAATCAAACTTATTACTACAAAAACGGTGACCATGCAGGCGCTCGAACACGCCCATTTGTTGCCGGTAATCTAGCTTTAAATCGACCATCAATTGACACCATTGATAGTACGTTTTTCTTATTGTAAATCGAGCTATAAACGACCATGCCACCATTTGGGGCAATACTAGGAGACTCATCAAGCAAGGTCTTAGTTAAAACTTGAAGAGCACCTGTTTCCAAATCTTGTTTTGCCAAATTAAATCCTGAATTACTACGATTCACCATCACGAGGAATCGTCCATCTGAAGTAATCTGACCACCCAAATTCTGGCTACCTTGCCAAGTCAAACGGTTAGTAGAACCGCTGTCCAAATTTACTTGATAAATCTGTGGTTTACCACCCCTATCCGATGTCAAGATCAACGATTTTCCATCTGGATACCAGAACGGTTCGGTATTATTAGATCTGCCACGCGTAATTTGTGTTAGCTTACGAGTTTTTAGATCCAAAGTATAAACATGAAGTGAACCCGTCTTGGAGAGAACAAGCGCTAACTTATTGCCATCAGGCGAAAATTTTGGCGCACCGTTATGACGTGGGTATGACGTTACCTTTTCACGCTCACCTGTGTAGATGTTCATGATGAAGATTTCCGCTTGCCCATTTTGGAAGCTTACGTACGCCAGCTTTTGCCCATCCGGCGACCATGATGGCGACATCAAGGGTTGTTTAGACCGCAAAACTAAACGCTCGTTATAGCCATCATAATCAGCCACACGCAGCTGATACGGGAAGCGATCTTTATCATTCACCACCACATAAGCGATACGCGTCATGAAAGCACCACGGTCACCTGTCAATTCCTCATAGACAAGGTCAGAAATACGGTGAGCATACTCACGCATACGTGGCCCTTCAACGGTTGCTACTTTATTGAAAAGCACGTGATCTTTAGAGAGAACTAACTCCCCATCACTACCCAATGCTTTGCTCTTTCCGCCCGTTAACTGGCCACGAACAATATCAACAAGTTGGTAGTTAATCACATAATTACCTTGCTCGTTTTGCTTGATGGAGCCAGTGAGCAAAGCATCTGCGCCGAGAGTAGTCCAAGCATCAAAATTGACTTCTGATTCACTAAATGGCGTTTGTGGCATCTTGCTGGTTGGAACTGGGCTGAATTTACCACTGCGCTGCAAATCCGATGCAATCACAGCAGAAATATCCGTTGGAAGCGCTTGAGCCCCTTCCCACTTAAACGGAACAACAGCAATTGGTCGTGCTGAATCAATACCATCGGTAATGACCAGCTCTAATGCAGCATTCGCCACATTTGTCATACTGCTAAACAGTACAAGCATTCCTAGTAAAAGGCGTCTAATCACGTCTTATTCCTTTTAGTCCAAAGCAACAGTTAAGTTGATATCTTTTAGTCGTTTATTGACCGCAGCTTCTGAAGATTTAGGGAAAGTTCCTACCTGAGCTATCGCTCGCTTCGCCGCTGCACATACTCGAGTGTCACCACCTAACACGGTAACACCAGATACCATCATATCGGTTCCGGTCGGAATCAATTTGATATTTACTCTACACTCCTTTCCCAGCAAGTAGTCATCCTTAATCAACTTTTGCTGAATGTTTTGAGTATAGATAGATGACATACGAGCAAGTTCATCATCAATAAATTGGTTACGAGCTGCACTGTTTTTACTTACCTCATCTTCTAGGCCCGAAAAAATATCATCTAATGCAGCTTCTTGTACTTTCCGCTCTCGCTCAGCTCGCTCTGCCGCTTCTTTGGCTTTACGTTCTCGTTCAGCGGCTTCTTTCGCGGCGTTTTCTTTGGCAATACGCTCTTGCTCCGCCTTTTTTGCAGCTTCTCGTTCACGACGAGCTTTTTCTTCCGCTTCTTTTGCTGCTTTTTCACGCGCCAAACGTTGTTCTTCTGCTTGGGCAATCGCCGCTTCTTTGGCTAAACGCTCCTGCTCAGCTTTACGTACCGCTTCTTCTTTAGCTCTACGTTCTTTTTCAAGCTTGGCTGCGCGTTGTTTTTCTTTGCGGGCACGTTCTTCTTCCGCTCTGCGCGCTTGTTCTTTTTTCTTACGCTCAGCTTCTGCTTCACGAGCGGCTTGTGCATCTTTCGCTTGTTGTTCTTTTAGCTTACGAATTTGCTCCTCTTCAGCTTTGCGGTTTTTCTCTAGCTGCTCTGCTTCACGCCTTAGTTTATCAAGACGGTCTTGCTCTTTTTTGGCTGCCTTCTCGCGCTGCTGACGAATTTCTTTCGCTTGCTGTTGAACAAGTTTTGGATCAATCACCACTGCCTGAACCATCTGCCCTGTTGGCTCTGGTTTAGACATTGTGAAGTCTGCTCCCCAAAGTAAAGCTGCAACAAGAATCGCATGCAAACCAACCGATATCATTATCGGTTTGGTGTATTGGTTGGATTTCTTCTTGTTCTCTTTCATAGATATTCGATGTCTATTCCCTGATATCGGTCATCAGACCCACTTTGGGGATACCTGCACGGCTTAGCTCGTCAAGTAACAGTACGACGTCAGCGTATGGCGTCGCTGCATCACCACCAACCGCAACTGGAGAATCAGGTTTAATAGAGCGTTCAGCTTTTACTCTCACAATCACGTCTTGCAGTGATAGACCGCGCTGAACCTCTTCGTCATTCACACTTAACCCTAAGTTACCGTCACGGTCGATTTCGATAATGATAAAACTACTATCAGTTTCACCAGCCAGTTCTTGCATTGATTCCGCTGTTGATGTTTTTGGAAGATCGACATCCACACCTTGGGTTACAAAAGGTGCGGTCGCCATAAAAATGATCAACAGTACGAGCATTACATCGATATAAGGTACAACGTTGATCTCCGCTGTCATTTTCCGCTTTTTAGGTTGATAACCCGCCATGCTTTATTCCTTATCCGCGCTGTCTCGGCCAGCCATCGCTTGACGATGAAGGATGCTGTGGAATTCTTCTGAGAAGGTGGCGTAAGTATGCTCTAGTTTACTTACTTTGTTACTTAAACGGTTGTAAGCCATAACAGCAGGAATCGCAGCAAATAGACCCATCGCTGTTGCGATTAAAGCTTCTGCAATGCCCGGAGCAACCATAGATAACGTAGCTTGTTTAACCTCGCCTAGTGCGATAAACGCGTGCATAATCCCCCAAACAGTGCCGAATAGGCCGATGTAAGGGCTGATAGACCCGACTGTTGCAAGAAAAGGTAAACTGGTTTCTAACTCATCGACTTCACGTGATACAGCGACGCGCATCGCACGGCCCGTACCTTCCATGATGTATGCTGGCGAGTTTGCATTGCTCTTACGTAGACGAGCGAACTCGGTAAAGCCAGCATAAAAGATTTCTTCTGTGCCGAAGATATCGTCTTTACGCGCTTTCACTTTTTGATAAAGATGCGAAAGATCGGTACCTGACCAGAACTTATCTTCAAATGACTCTGCATTCTTTGTCGCCTGAGACAGTACTTTGCTGCGCTTCATGATCATCGCCCATGACGCGATTGACATGCCAAGCAATGTCAACATCACGAGTTTTACCAACAGACTGGCTTGAAGAAAGAGATCTAAAATGGAAATATCAGCAGTCACTATTTATTAGCTCCGAATTGATAAAGGTTGGAATAGCTATTGGTTTCATTTTCTTATTATTGATACATGCTACCTTAACAGAGGTCTTACACAATATCTTGCCTTGATCATTGACTAACTCTTGACAGAATTGCAGGGATGCACGTTTTATTTCTGACACTCGGGTTAAAACGGTCAACTGTTCGTCCAATCTCGCTCCTTGATTGAAATCGATATCCATGTGTCGGACAACAAAGCCTATATTTTGTTCCAATAGCACATGTTGAGAGATGCCTTTTGAACGCAGCATCTCAGTTCGTGCACGTTCAAAGAATTTTAGATAGTTTGAATGATATACAACACCGCCCGCATCCGTATCTTCATAGTACACGGTGATCGGCCAGCGGAAGAAATTTGATGTGCCTTGCAAAAGAGTCCCAATGTATTCAATTCTTTAAAGTGGTCACTATAACTTAAGCAGCAACAATTGGCACCGAGTGGGAAGCATATTTTCGATTTTTGTAGAAAAAATAAAAAAGCTAGGCAAGACGCCTAGCTTTTATTCAATGATTTAATAACCGCCTTTATAACCGTGTATTTCAGTCTAGATGAAATAAAGTGCCGTTAAATACATTAAGATAGCTAACGAGAAATAAGGACTGAACAACAACTGCCAGTACCATTTTCTTGGTTTAAAACCCACGCCATAGACCATACTTGAGCACACTGCCCAGATTAACGCTGGTGCAATCACCGCATTAAACCCACCAATCGCTTGATGGTAAGCCTCAGGCTCCCACATCACCAGTCCTACGTGCATAAAGCCAAGGATGAGAGATAAGACTCTGAGAAGAGTCTTATCCATTGGGGCGTGTAGTTCAGCTACCTTAGCAGCGAGATTACTCACTGTCTTTATCCATCATTTCTGAGTGCTCTAACCAAAGAGCGTTGATGATACCGAATGCACAAGCAAGTAGTACACCTAGAATCCATGCGAAATACCACATAGTAAATGCTCCTTAGTAAAGTGTGTTTTTGTTATCTTCAATGTACTGATCATCAAGGCGACCAAACATCTTGTAGTAAGTCCAAGATGTGTAACCTAGGATGATTGGAACCATCACAAACGCCACGCCTGTCATTAGGTTCAGAGTCAATTCAGATGACGTTGCATCCCACATTGTTAAGCTGTGGCTTGGCATTAAGTCTGAAGGCATGATGAATGGGAACATCGCAAAACCTGCAGTAAAGATAACACCAGCCACACCCAAGCTTGAAGTAATGAACGAAATCGCACATTTTTCAAGACGAGATGCCAATACAGCAAGAAGCGGCATTGCAACACCTAGTACAGGAGCAGCCCATAGTAGTGGGTAGTTTTCAAAGTTCTTCATCCACGCACCAGCTTCTCGGATTACCTCTTTGTTTAGAGGGTTAGAAGCTGCGTTAATATCGATACCGCCAACAATGACGTAACCATCAATGTTTTGGATCCAGAAACCAGCCGCGACAAACGCAGCAACAGTTAGTAAACCAGACAGCTGGGCAACATTGCGAGCACGCACATGCACTTCGCCAGTTGTTTTCATTTGTAGCCAAGTCGAACCTTGCATCAAAATCATGAACAAGCTTACTAGGCCACACAGCAGTGCAAATGGGTTTAACAGACCGAAGAATGAGCCATGGTACGTTGGCATCAAGAACTCACTCAATTGGAATGGTACACCTTGTAGTAGGTTACCAAACGCCACACCAAAGATGATTGGCGGAACAAAGCCACTGATTGAGATACAGATATCCCATGTGCTGCGCCATTTTGGATCTTCAATCTTTGAACGGTAGTCCAAACCCAGTGGACGTAACCAGAGCGCGGCAAGCGTTAATATCATTGCCAGGTAGAAACCTGAGAACGATGTTGCGTAGACCAAAGGCCAAGCTGCGAACAATGCACCACCAGCAGTGATAAGCCAAACTTGGTTACCATCCCAGTGAGGAGCAATTGAGTTAATCATGACACGACGTTGTGTGTCGTTTTTACCGATAATAGGTACAAGCGCGCCTACACCCATATCGAAACCGTCTGTTACTGCAAAACCAACTAGTAGAACCCCGATCAGTACCCACCAGATGAATCGCAAGATTTCGTAATCAAACATCTTGTTATCTCCTTGCCTTACGCTTCTACTTGGCGACTAACTTTGTCTTCAACAGAGTCAGAGTTTTGCTCAAAGTGGTAGCGACCCGTTTTTAGGCTACTAGGGCCTTTACGAGCGAATTTCAACATTAGGTAAACTTCTGCAATTAGGAATACCGTGTAAAGCGCCAGAATTGCGAATAGTGAAGTCCAGATTTGACCTGCAGTCAGTGCAGATGCAGCTACGTGTACTGGTAAAATCTCACCGACAGCCCATGGCTGACGGCCATATTCAGCAACAAACCAACCTGCTTCAATCGCGATCCACGGTAGTGGAATACTCAATAGCGCCGCTTTAAGAATCCATTGTTTTTGCTCAATCTTCTGACGACAAGTTTGGACAAATGCCGCACCGAAGACGAATAACATGATGAAACCACAAGCAACCATGATACGGAACGACCAGAATAACGGCCATACTGTAGGGATAGAGTCATCCGCAGCGGCTTGGATTTGCTCTTCTGTTGCATCAACTACGTTGTCTGTGTAGCGCTTTAGCAATAGGCCGTAACCTAGGTCGCCTTTCACTTCATCAAACGCCGTCATGTTAGCGTCAGATTTGTCACCTGCTCGTAGCTTTTCAAGTAGCTCGTACGCGAACATACCGTTACGAATACGGTCAACGTGATCATCGCGTAAATCGCGCAGACCAGTAACCTGCTCATCAAAAGAACGTGTGGCAATAATACCCATTACGTAAGGGATCTTAATCGCGTAATCTGTGTGCATGGTTTCTTGGTTAGGTACACCAAATAACGTAAACGCTGCCGGCGCTGGCTCAGTGTGCCACTCTGCTTCGATTGCAGCTAATTTTACTTTTTGAACTTCACCCAGCTCGTATCCAGACTCATCACCCAGAACGATTGTTGATAAAATCGCGGCAATACCGAATGAAGCGGCAATAGCGAATGATCGGCGAGCGAACGCAACATCACGACCTTTTAATAGGTAGTATGAACTGATGCCTAGAATAAACATTGCGCCACAAGTGTAACCAGAAGCCACCGTATGCACGAACTTAACCTGAGCTACTGGGTTTAGGATAACTTCGGAGAAGCTCACCATTTCCATTCGCATGGTTTCGAAGTTGAAGTCCGCGCCTACAGGGTTTTGCATCCAACCGTTTGCGATAAGGATCCAAAGTGCAGAGAAGTTAGAGCCTAGAGCAACAAGCCAAGTAACCGCTAAGTGCTGGCGTTTAGATAGACGATCCCACCCAAAGAAAAATAGACCAACAAAAGTTGACTCTAGGAAGAATGCGACAAGTGCTTCTATCGCCAGCGGCGCACCGAAGATATCACCAACATAGTGGGAGTAATACGACCAGTTAGTACCAAACTGGAATTCCATGGTAAGGCCTGTTGCCACACCAAGTGCAAAGTTAATACCGAACAACTTACCCCAGAACTTAGTCATGTCCTTATAGATTTGCTTGTTCGTCATTACGTACATTGATTCCATAATGGCCAAAAGGAAGGCCATGCCAAGGGTCAATGGTACGAATAGGAAGTGATACATCGCTGTCAGTGCAAATTGCAACCGCGATAGATCAACTACGTCAATCATGGTAACTCCTATGTGTCGGCTGAATGACACTCTCTACATATTGCAATCTATATTCAGGTGTTATTCATACTTGAAAAGTGTTGAATTATCACCATCCTTTGTTGCAAAAATGTGCTTCATTGGTTAGTTAATTGTTAAGCATCAGCTAATATAGCTAGGGCTAATATTACTTGTAAAAACAGATTGTTTCAAAAGGTTTATAGGCGGGATATGCTTTGATATACGTCAATGTTTACGCGCCAGACTTGCACAAAAAACCATCACACTGATCCAGATCAAGCGCTATTCGATACGGATGTAACCAGAGAGTAATCAAGAAAGGAACTAACCCATTGCATGCAAACGTGGCGTTAACAATCAATGCTTTTTTTTTACCTAGTGAGTCTGAGAAGAAATTCAATAAATGAGAGGTCGGTCACGAATGATAAGAGGCTGAGCAGAATAACTACTCAGCTCTAAAATCTTATTTTTCAATTCCGAAATGAAGATAAGCGCGATCTGTGGCGACTCGTCCACGTGGCGTGCGTTGTAAATAGCCTTGCTGAATAAGATAAGGCTCAAGCACATCTTCAATGGTATCTTTCTCTTCGCCTATGGCTGCTGCCATGTTATCCAACCCAACTGGGCCACCACCAAATTTTTCCATAATCGCGAGTAGTAACTTACGGTCCATATAATCGAAACCTTCGGCGTCCACATCAAGCATATTCAGCGCTTTATCTGCTACTTCAAGGCAAATATGACCATTCCCTTTCACTTCTGCATAATCACGAACACGACGCAGTAAACGGTTCGCGATACGTGGCGTGCCACGAGCTCGTCGAGCCACCTCTAATGCTCCCTCAGGCTCCATCGATAAACCTAAACAGTTCGCGCTGCGTTGAACGATATCTTGGAGATCTTTGATCTTATAGAACTCAAGGCGTTGAGTGATACCAAAGCGATCTCGCAATGGTGAAGTTAATGAACCAGCACGAGTCGTCGCACCGATAAGTGTAAATGGAGGCAAGTCGATTTTAATGGAACGTGCTGCCGGGCCTTCACCAATCATGATGTCTAACTGGTAGTCTTCCATCGCGGGATACAGCACCTCTTCGACCATGGGGCTTAAGCGGTGAATCTCATCGATAAAGAGAACATCGTTTTCTTCTAAGTTCGTCAACAGTGCTGCCAAGTCCCCCGCTTTTTCAAGCACAGGTCCGGAAGTTGTACGGATGTTTACTTCCATTTCATTAGCGACAATATTCGCTAACGTCGTTTTACCTAAACCTGGAGGACCAAAGATCAGTAAATGGTCAAGTGCTTCACTTCGTAGTTGAGCCGCTTTAATAAAAATTTCCATCTGATCACGAACATGGTCCTGACCTTGGTAATCCATCAGCTTCTTTGGTCGAATTGCACGATCAATGACATCTTCATCACGGAAGACTGGGTTTTCTGGAGCGATTAAACGATCGGCTTCAATCATATTGTTACCTTGAACTTACCGTTACACCATTGACTTTAGTGCTTCACGGATCAGCTGTTCACTGTTCATATCCGGCTTAGCAATTTGAGACACCACTTTTGATGCTTGAGTTGGCTTGTACCCTAAAGCAAGCAGTGCACTGATGGCTTCTTCTTGAGCGTTATTAGACGCAGACGATTTTGAATCCGCAGGCGCTGAGTCAGAAAACGGCGTAAACAAGTCACCCACTCCCCAGCCTTTCAAACGGTCTTTCATTTCAACCACTAAACGTTCTGCTGTTTTTTTGCCCACACCAGGCAGTTTAACTAATGTCGAGACATCTTCGTGCTCCACACAAGTGACAAATTGGCTGGCAGTCATGCCTGATAAGATACCTAACCCCAGCTTAGGGCCAACACCATTCGCTTTAATGACTTCACGGAATAGCGCACGTTCTTTTACGGTATTAAAGCCGTAGAGCAATTGTGCATCTTCACGTACCACAAAATGAGTATAGATAATGCTTTCTTCACCAACATTTGGCAGTTCATAAAAACAGCTCATCGGCATCTGAACTTCATAAGCAATGCCGTTAACTTCAATTAACACTTCAGGTGGTTGTTTTTCAATCAGTGTGCCACGCAGACGTCCAATCACTATAACTACTCTTTAAGAATGAATTTGCGACAGGATAATAAAGAACTGGATAGACATCCAGTTAATTTTACCGGTAGCGCCCTTTTTCTGGCACTGGTGGCTTTGCCTGATAAAGCCACCAAGGTTTTGTTGGTATTGGCATGGCAAATCGCCACGCCTAATGCATCGGCCGCATCTGCTTGCGGTTTCGCTGGCAGTTTTAGCATTTGCTGAACCATATGCTGAACTTGAGCTTTATCGGCCCCACCAGTTCCTACGACGGCTTGCTTAATCAGACGAGCAGCGTATTCATAAACTGGAAGATCTGCATTGACCGCTGCGACAATTGCACTGCCACGTGCTTGCCCAAGCTTGAGCGCCGAATCGGCGTTCTTCGACATAAAAACTTGCTCAATCGCGAAAACGTCCGGCTGAAACTGCGTAATGATCTCGGTGACACCGGCATAAATCTGTTTGAGCCGGCCAGGCAATTCTTTCTCTGATGTTCGAATACAGCCGCTACCCAAGTAATGTAAATGACGCCCATTTTGGCGAATCACACCATAACCAGTAATGCGTGAGCCTGGATCAATGCCCAAAATAATTGACATGAATATTCCTAAAAAATGAGATCGAATTTGATCTCGGCCTCTTATTATTGCTTTTTCTTAATAGGGAGTATCCGTTCACTCCCTATTAAATGCGTTTATTCTAACGTCGCCACGACCTCATCAGAAATATCAGCGTTGTGGTATACCTCTTGAACGTCATCAAGATCTTCTAAGGCATCAATTAAACGTAATAACTTAGGTGCGGTGGCCGCATCTAATTCTGCTTGAGTTGAAGGAATTAATGACACTTCTGCATTTTGCGCTTCAAAACCCGCGGTATCGAGTGCATCTTTAACGCTGCCGAACTCTGCCGGAACAGTGTAAACATCAATCGAGCCATCTTCTGATGTTTCGATGTCATCAGCGCCGCTTTCTAGCGCCACTTCCATCACCGCCTCTTCATCTAAACCTGGAGCGTATGAGATCACCCCTTTCTTGTCGAAAAGATAGTTTACGCTACCGTCCGTACCCAGATTACCGCCTGACTTCGAGAACGCATGGCGTACGCCAGATACTGTGCGATTTCGGTTATCTGTCATACATTCGACCATGACTGCGGTGCCACCGGGACCATAACCTTCATAGATTACGGTTTCCATGTTGTCATCACCTTCACCACCAGCGCCTCGACTGACAGCGCGGTTGACGGTGTCACGCGTCATGTTGTTGGACAGAGCTTTATCAATTGCAGCTCGCAAGCGTGGGTTATTTTCTGGCTCACCGCCGCCCTCTTTTGCCGCAACAACGATTTCACGGATTAATTTGGTAAAGATTTTGCCGCGCTTCGCATCTTGCGCTGCTTTACGGTGACGAATATTCGCCCATTTACTATGACCTGCCATAATTCACCTTTTAATGTATTTTGACGCTTACTAGCAAACATGAGCTAAAAAGCGTTGCTTGGGAAATTGCTTTGGAAGTTTCTTGGGTTTATTTAAACAAAAACTCCCGCAGGTGCGGGAGTTTTCTTCACATGTTGTGCGCTTATTCTGCGTCTTTTTCTTTCGCGGCTTTCACTGCAATCGCGAGTTCTTCTAGCGCTGCTGGGTTAGCAATGCTTGGGGCGTCTGTTAGTAGACACGCCGCTGCTGTTGTTTTCGGGAATGCAATAACATCACGGATGTTCTCGGTACCACATAGCAGCATCACTAGACGGTCAAGACCGAATGCAAGACCAGCGTGTGGCGGCGTACCGAATTTCAGTGCATCAAGCAGGAAGCCGAACTTAAGCTGTTGCTCTTCAGGTGTGATACCTAGAATATCAAATACGGCTTCTTGCATGTCGGCGTTGTGGATACGGACAGAACCGCCGCCCACTTCATAGCCATTTAGAACCATATCGTAAGCGTTAGAGTTTGCCGCCGCTGGGTTCGCTTTTAGCTCTTCCGCTGTCAAACCTAGTGGCGATGTGAATGGGTGGTGCATCGCGTGTAGGTTGCCTTCGTCATCTTCTTCGAACATTGGGAAGTCAACCACCCATAGTGGAGCCCATGCAGATTCGTCAGTTAGCTCTAGATCTTTACCTAGCTTCAGACGCAGTGCACCCATAGCTTCTGCAACGATGCCCGCTTTATCAGCGCCAAATAGGATGATGTCACCAGATTCAGCTTGAGTACGATCTAGGATAGCGTTGATCACGTCTTCGTTTAGGAACTTAGCCACTGGAGACTGGATACCTTCCATGCCCGCTGCACGGTCGTTAACCTTCATCCATGCTAGACCTTTCGCACCGTAGATACCAACGAATTCACCGTAGCCATCAATTTGCTTACGAGTCAAAGATGCACCACCTGGAACGCGAATAACGGCAACGCGGCCTTTCTCATCGTTTGCTGGACCAGAGAATACTTTAAACTCAACGTCTTTCACTAGATCCGCAACGTCAACTAATTCTAGCGGGTTACGTAGGTCTGGCTTGTCAGAGCCGAAACGGCGAATCGCTTCGCTGAATGGCATGACTGGGAACTGACCTAGGTCTACGTTTAGTAGCTCTTGCCACATATCGCGAACCATGTTTTCAGTCACTTCACGTACTTGCTCAGCCGTCATGAATGACGTTTCGATATCGATTTGAGTGAATTCTGGTTGACGGTCAGCGCGTAGGTCTTCATCACGGAAACACTTAACGATTTGGTAGTAACGGTCAAAGCCAGACATCATTAGAAGCTGTTTGAATAACTGTGGAGACTGAGGAAGCGCGTAGAAGCTGCCTTTGTGAACACGGCTAGGTACTAGGTAGTCACGCGCACCTTCTGGTGTCGCTTTGGTTAGTACTGGAGTTTCAATGTCTAAGAAGCCGTTGTCATCTAGGAAACGGCGAACGAAGCTTGATGCTTTCGCACGTAGCTTGATACGATCGCTCATTTCTGGACGACGTAGATCTAAGTATCGGTACTTCAGACGTTGTTCTTCTGAGTTCTTCTGGTTGAAGTCTAGTGGTGGAACATCACTGCGGTTGATGATCTCTAGGCCTGTCGCCAAGATTTCAACTTCACCCGTTGCCATGTCTTTGTTTGCTTGGCTTTCTGGACGAACGCGCACTTCACCCGTCAGTTTGATACAGAATTCATTACGAAGTGTATTAGCCACTTCATACGCATTCGCCATATCTGGATCAACAACTACCTGAACGATACCTTCGCGATCTCGCATATCAATAAAAATAAGACCGCCTAAATCACGACGACGGTTAACCCAGCCGCAAAGTTCTACAGTTTGTCCTGCAAGGGACTTGTTCAGGTGACCACAGTAATGGGTACGCATAATGAAATTCCCAATCTCTCAAATATTGTTAACTACGCTCTGTCCAGCCTCATTGCTAAGCAGAGCAAAGATTCCGTTATACGCTGAAAGCCTATGAAAATCGACTACTCAACATACAATTAAGTGTGTTTTATCGTTCATTGGTGCTTTTTAACACAACAAATGTTCAAAAGCGCACCAAGGCGAAAAAATTGGTGCTGATTATAGCTTGAAATTACCCATTTCAGCAAAATTCTCGTAAAGTGAACACCTCAACAAATGCAAAGAAGAACAATGGAAACGCTACCGCTTCGATTAGGGTTGACCATGTGGTCGCACAACCAATGGCAGCAAAGCTTTTATGGCAGTGGAACAAAGCCAGCCGAGCGTTTAGAGAAATACGCTCAGGTTTTCCATACTGTCGAAGGCAACACTACCTTTTACGCTACGCCAAGTCTTAATACCGTGCAAAACTGGAAGTCAGCAACTCACGATGATTTCAAGTTTACTTTTAAGCTGCCTAAAACCATCACTCATGAGCAAATGCTAAGAGGATGTGGTGAGCAACTGCGAGACTTCATGAAAGTCATGGAGCCTTTGCATGATCGCGTCGGTCAATGGACGATTCAATTGCCTGCGGCGTTTGGCCCAGAACACATTGATAGATTGAAACAGTTTTGTGCCCATTTTCCTCCTAACTTCCCACTTGGTGTTGAAGTTCGTCATATGGCCTTTTTCTCTAAGGGCGAGGAAGAACGCGCACTTAACCAATGGTTAGTGGAAAATAACATTGACCGAATTATTATGGATAGCCGTCCTGTCTTTGCCGCCAAGCCAGACAATGAAGCGATCATTGATGCGCAAATGAAAAAGCCAAGAGTGCCTGTCCACGCCATTGCTACCGCTTCACAACCTCTGATTCGTTTTATCGGTCACCCAGAAGAACAGCAAAATTACGAGTTTTTTACGCCATGGCTAAGTAAGTTGCCACAATGGATTGCAGAAGGTAAACAACCGTATGTCATGATCCATACCGCGGATAATATTATTGCGCCAAAGTTGGCAGCAAATCTTTATAAAGATATACAAAAGCGAATCACGCTCCCTGACTTAACTTCTTTCCCCGCTAACGATGGCAACTCGCAGTTGCAAATGTTCTAAATAATGACAGAAGCGCAAATTTCCCATAAAATACGCGCCTTTTTTGGTGCCTGACGTTTTCAGGCGGCTTGTATGCAGAGATTTGGTTATGAACCATAAAAACAATCCAGATACTATTTTTTCGGCTCCAATCGATAAAATTGGGGATTTCACGTTCGATGAACGCGTAGCGGAAGTATTTCCTGACATGATTCAACGATCGGTGCCGGGTTATAGCAATATTATTTCTGCTATTGGTATGCTGGCTGAACGTTTTGTTAAACCCCATTCGAACATCTACGACTTAGGTTGTTCTTTAGGTGCTGCAACATTGTCGATGCGCCGCCATATCAAACAAGAAGGTTGCCAAATTATTGCGGTAGACAACTCACCGGCCATGGTCGAGCGTTGTAAATTACACGTTAATGCCTATCGCAGTGACACACCAGTGAACGTAGTTGAAGCCGATATTCGTAATATCGAAATCGAAAATGCTTCAGTGGTTGTGCTGAACTTTACCCTCCAGTTTCTTTCACCCGACAACCGTTATACGTTGTTAGAAAAAATCTATGCTGGCCTTCGTCCTGGTGGGATTTTAATCTTGTCAGAAAAATTTGTGTTTGAGGATGACGTTTCTAACGAACTTTTAATCGACCTTCATCACGACTTTAAACGCGCTAATGGCTACAGCGAGTTAGAGATCAGCCAAAAACGCAGCGCGATAGAAAATGTCATGCGTCCAGACTCAAAAAAAGAACACAAAGAACGCTTCGCAAAGATTGGGTTCTCCAGCTACGACATTTGGTTCCAGTGTTTTAACTTTGGCTCTATGTTTGCGATTAAGTAAATGGCATTCAGTCTATTAAAACCAAACATTATTTACTTTTCACATTATCCACTCAGCGATTAACTAACTATGTTTAACTTTGCAAATTTCTACCAATTGATTGCCCAAGACACACGTCTTCAGCCTTGGCTCAATGTGTTACCACAACAGCTAACAGACTGGCAAAATGCAGAGCACGGTGACTTTGGTCGCTGGTTGAAAGCACTGAACAAGATCCCTGCTGGCCAGCCAGACACTATCGATATTACAGATTCGGTGACGATTTCAAACATTGAACCAATGCCTCATGGGGAGTTGAAGAAATTAGAGAACTTGCTTCGTACTTTTCACCCGTGGCGTAAAGGCCCATACCGCTTACATGGCATTCATATTGATACGGAATGGCGCAGTGACTGGAAGTGGGATCGCGTGCTTCCACATATTTCTCCGTTAAAAAACCGCAGCGTACTGGATGTTGGATGTGGTAACGGTTACCACATGTGGCGAATGCTGGGCGCAGGTGCTCGTCTTTGTGTCGGCATCGACCCTTCGCACTTGTTCCTCATTCAATTTGAAGCCATCCGAAAATTGATGGGGGATGACCAGCGCGCTCACCTTTTGCCGCTTGGCATTGAACAATTACCTAAGTTGGAAGCATTCGATACTGTGTTCAGCATGGGCGTTCTCTATCACCGTCGCTCTCCTTTAGACCATCTTATCCAACTTAAAGAGCAATTGGTTGCAGGCGGTGAGCTTGTACTGGAAACACTGGTTATCGAAGGCGATGAAAATTCGGTATTGGTGCCAACCTCTCGTTACGCTCAAATGCGCAATGTGTACTTCTTCCCTTCAGCCAAGGCACTGAAGGTATGGTTAGAGTTGGTTGGATTCGAAGATGTGCGTATCGTCGATGAAAACGTCACGTCGGTTGATGAGCAAAGAACCACTGACTGGATGACGCATAATTCACTGCCAGACTATTTAGACCCCAACGACCCTTGCAAAACCGTTGAAGGATACCCTGCTCCCCGCCGTGCCGTTCTGGTTGCGCGCAAGCCGTAATTCGCTGAGATTTCTGACATTGTCTTAACTCATTCGCTCAGTTAAGACATTACCCTTTCTTCTTGTAGTGGGACATGGTTATCTTCCGAACTGCTTTTGTGGCGAGATATAAACATGTCCTGACTAAGGATTCGTTTTATGTCCTTGATTTTCGGCTTTTCATCACTATTCCTCCCACAATAAGTCATAGAGAAACATTCTTACTTGTGAGGCTTTAACGATATAAGCTAAACTCCTAAAAAACAAATAACTTAATCCAATTTCAAGGTTTTCAATGTTATTACGATTGACTCCGGTTGTTGCCATCGCCTTACTATCTGGATGCACACTGACCAAAGGTGAACAGTATCACCAAGAAACGTTAGCCGCTATCCAAGCTTCAGATGCGAATATTAATAATCGCATTACTAACTTAGAGTTACAGCTCAGTAACCAATTGGACTATATCGATAGCCTTGAAGACCAAGTCGATGCGTTACAGGTTGATCTTCTTACATTCCGTGACGAAGTAATGGCAGAAGTCAAAAAACCAAAAGATCCAGTGATTGTCCAAGCCCCTGGGCCCGCCGAGCCGACGCCTACTCACGACATTATTCTTGGCTCTATCGAAAAAGTGACCATCGACTCCATCAAGCAGACCTTTGATGCACGGGTTGATACAGGAGCAGCGACTTCGTCTTTAAATGCCGTCAATATTGAAGAGTTCGAAAGAAACGGGAATAACTGGGTTCGATTCCACCTTGAAGATACCAGTAAGTCCGAAGAAGAAAAAAACATTTGGATTGAAGCACCCGTTGTTCGCTATGTGAAAATTCGCCAAGTAACCAGTGAAGAACTAGAACGTCGCGTGGTAGTCGAATTGTGGGTGCGCGTGGGGAAAATTCATGAAAAGGCGCAATTTACGTTGGCAGATCGCTCACACATGAACCATCCTATTTTGCTGGGTAGAGAATTTATGCGTGACATTGCTCTGGTCGATGTGAGCCGTACCTATATCCAAACAAAAGAAGATAAAAAATAATAAGGTAGATTATGACGTCAAAAATACCGTTTTACCTTTCAATCATCTTGTTGGTGATTGCGGGCATTGCTTTGAGTCTTTTCAGACACGAAAACTATGGCGTGCCATGGACTCCAGGAGAAACACGTCAGGTATGGGATGTAGAAGCACGCATTGAGTTCAATGCTAACGGTAATGAAGTCAAAGCCTCCCTTGCTGCGCCTCACACACAAAAAGGTTATACACTTATCGGTGAGTCCGCTTCCTCTTCTGGTTACGGCGTTTCATACATCAACTCAGATTCTGGACGTCGTGCTGAGTGGTCTATCCGTCAAGCCAAAGGCCCCCAAACCATTTATTACAAAGCACAGTTTTTAGTAGACCCTCAAGCTAAGGTAACACCACTACCGCCGACTGACGATATCACACCACCAACCTTATCAGCACCGCAAGCTGCTGCTGCAAATGCATTGATCGAACGTGCGATGAGCCGCTCAGCCGATAATGTGACGTTTACTCGCGAACTTATCAAGGAACTGAACGACCCTGATAGCCAAAACTCTTCATTGCTGCTGAATGATTTTAGTCGCACTGATGCGCTACACAATATCTTATTGACCGCTGGCATACAGAGCAAAACTGTAGGCGTTATTGAACTGGAAGATGGGCGTCGGCGACAAACCATTCAGCCAATGGTTCAAGTGTGGTCTGGCAAGGATTGGATTCTGTTTTCCCCGAATTCAGAACAAAAAGCGGTACAACCGAACCTGTTGATTTGGGACGAATCAAATGTATCCCTACTTGATTTGGTTGGTGGTCAGAATAGCCAAGTTCATTTCTCGATGATTCAGCAAGATATGACCCCTCAACAGGCAACCAACAATAAAATAGAAGCCGATGGATTGCTGAACATTTCCATTCATAGCTTACCTCTTGAAGAGCAAGCGATGTTCAAGACTATCATGCTGATCCCTATCGGTGCTCTGATCGTAGTGTTCTTGCGTGTGATTATCGGCCTGAAAACGTCTGGTACGTTTATGCCCGTCCTGATCGCCGTTGCTTTTGTCCAAACTCAACTGCTCACGGGCATCGTCGGTTTCTTACTTATTGTTGGTACAGGCTTAATTATTCGAAGTTATTTATCAAGGCTGAATTTACTCCTCGTGGCGCGAATATCGGCCGTTATTATTGCCGTTATTATGATCATCTCCGTATTTACGGTTGTCGCATTTAAAATGGGTCTAACCGAAGGACTAACGATCACCTTCTTCCCAATGATCATCCTGTCATGGACCATCGAACGTATGTCGATTTTATGGGAAGAGGAGGGTGCAAAAGAAGTCGCGCTACAAGGTGGTGGCTCACTGCTGACTGCTGTATTAGTTTACCTAGCAATGACCAACTCATACATCCAACACCTCTCTTTTAATTTTATTGGTCTACAGTTGATTGTTCTGGCTGGCATTCTACTGCTTGGTACTTATACAGGTTACCGACTCACTGAGCTACGTCGTTTCAAACCACTAGCGGAGGACTAAACGATGTTCAAACGTTTTACTTCGCCAGCAAAGCTTCGCCATAAAGGCATTATGGGGATGAACAAACGTAACCACAGCTACATTGGCCGCTACAATGACCGCTCTAAATACCCATTAGTCGATGACAAGCTAAAAACAAAAATCATCGCTCAGGCGGCGGGGGCTACCGTTCCTGCCCTGATCGGTGTTATTCATAACCAAGCAGAAGTGAAGACCATCCATAAGATGGTACAAGACTGGCCTGGTTTCGTCATCAAGCCCGCCCAAGGCAGTGGTGGTAAAGGTATTTTGGTTATTACATCGCACAAAGATGGCGTATATACCAAGCCGTCTGGCTCAACCATTGGCAAAGAAGAAGTTGAGCGCCACATCAGTAATGCACTGGCAGGGCTTTTCTCTCTTGGTGGGAAAAACGATGTCGCGGTCGTAGAAAACTTGATTAAGTTTGACGATTGCTTCGATGGCTTTAGTTACGAAGGTGTACCAGATGTTCGAATCATCGTATTTAAGGGCTACCCAGTCATGGCGATGATGCGTTGCTCAACCGCGGCTTCAGATGGTAAAGCAAACCTTCACCAAGGTGCTGTCGGTGTGGGGATTGATATTGCCACCGGTAAAGCAATCCGTGCCGTGCAATTCGACCAACCCGTTACCCACCACCCAGATACTGGTAAAGACCTTTCAACGTTACAAGTTCCTCATTGGGAGCGCTTGCTAGAACTTGCATCCAGCGCATGGGAAATGACTGGCTTAGGTTATATGGGTACCGATATGGTGATCGATAAAGAAGAGGGTCCAATGGTTTTAGAACTGAATGCTCGCCCCGGCTTGGCAATCCAAATCGCCAATGGGGTTGGCTTGCTTCCTCGTTTAAAACATATTGAAAGCCTCGGTACACCGGCTGAATACCCAAAGCCTCTCGAACGTGTCACTTACGCGGCAGAACAATTCGGAGTGAAACCTCAATTCTAACGCTCTTCAGCTAGCAATCACCTCCGGTTGCTAGCTCTTCCCTTTTCAGCAAGAACCCACCTTTTCCAAACGAATGCCCCCTCATTTATAGAACCAATCAATGATCAGGCTAACAAAATAAACATGGACTGTTTCTTTTTCTCTTAACTTTTTGGGTATGATGAGGGTTCCCCTTACTCAACTTAAGAGGTTGAGAAATGCATAAAAAAGAAACAAATAATAATGAACCAGAGCTTGAAGAGCAAGAGAGTTTAGATCAGCACTTACAACGCTTGTCTGCCCTTTCTGTCCAAGCACTTGAAGAACTTGCTGAAATGATTGATGTTAGAGACGATATTTCAGATAAATAGAACATATCTTCCACTCTAAGTCCTGATAAAAAGCCGAGACTGTCGTCCTACAGACTCGGCTTATTTTATAGGGGAATCGGCCCCCCTTTAGTTAGCTCAAGATACAAAAACGCCCGCGATAATGCGGGCGTTTTTTAGGCTATTAAGCTTAGGACTCAAACTCTTCAACCATCTCTTGAGCTTCGCTCTTGGGCTTCTCGTTTTGGCCGAAGCCACGTAACCCGACTACGTGAACATGTTCGTGGTCTTTAAACACCTTACGCACCAGCTTGTAGGTTGTGCCTTTTTCTGGGCTGATGTTTTCAGGGGCGGCAATCAGAAGCTGCATATCCAGACGATCACATAATTCGAACAGCGTCGAGATAGACTTCGTATCCAAACGCGCGGCTTCATCGAGGAACAGTAAACGACATGGCACGATATCTTTACTACGCAATCGGCGCGACTCTTCCTCCCAGCTTTGCACCACCATCAGGAGAATTGATTGGCCAGTACCGATGGCCTCACCGGTTGATAGCGCACCTGACTCCGCTTGTAACCAGCCGTCAGAGCCACGGTTCACTTCCACACTGAGTTCTAGATAGTTACGGTAGTCGAGTAGTTCTTCGCCGAGAACCTGCGGAGAACGTTGCCCCATGTCAATATGCGGGTTCACACGCTGGAACAGTTTCGCCATTGCTTCTGAGAAAGTGAAGCGTGGAGACTCAAACAGGTCTTTATGCTGTTCTTGCTGAGCCGAGAGACCATTCAATAACACTTCATGGCTTCCACGGATTTTCACGTTCAGACGAACACCTTTCACCTGACCAAAGGAGATATTAGACAAACCTTGGTTGAGCATACGAATGCGGTTTTGTTCACGCTGAATCGTTTTATTAATGATGCTTGCGACGGACTCAGAGCTGATCGCCAAACGGTTTTCACGTTGCGTGAGTTCCTCGGTCAGACGCGCTAGCTCGACTTCCATTTCTTCAATGGCTTCGACAGGATCATCGGTACGGATGATATCCTGGCGAATTCGCTCGCGAAGATGCTGATAAACCGCAATATAAAACAGAACTTTACGCTCAGGACGCGCATTGTCTTCAGACTGACGCAACGCATCACGCAGATCGTCATTATTAGCCACTGCTAGACGCAACGCACCCAAGGATTTATCCGACATTGAACGCAGCTCATCGGCCGACATGTATGCCAGCTCACGCTTATGTAGACGACGTTCAACATCATTTTCACGGGCAAGACGCAGGACTGAGCACCAACCTGCTTTCGCCGCAACAACAAACTTACGCAGTTCAGCGTATTCCTTCTGCACTTTCTTCAGACGCTTCGCCAAGCCTTTCATCTCGAGTTCGGTCGCAGTGATAGTGCGCTCATATTCACTCTTACGACTGCGTGAAGTATACAAACGCTCATGAAGTTCATCACGGCGACGCATCGCGCGTTCTTCCGCACCTTCGTCTGCATTTACGCCGTACTCTTGCAGTTCTTGCTTGAACTCTTGCACGGTTTCTTGCTTCGCTTGGTGTGAACTCTTCAACGAGGCCAACACCTGGTTGTATTGGTTCATTTGTGCTTGCGCTTGCTTTAGATCTTCACGAGAGCGAGCACGCGTCTGTTCAGCTTGAACCAATTTCGCTTTTAGCTGTTCACTCAGTTCGCTGCTCTGATTAAGCAGGTCAACAGAGTCTGAGTATGCGAAATAGTGACGACGTTCAACCAGATCTGACAAAGCGAAGATCTGCTTTTTCAGATTTTGCAACTGTTCATCCGCTGTCTGGTATTCAGCTTCTAGCGCGTCGAATTGCTCTGGGTCAACCTCCAGCGCAGTCACTATTTTCTCAAGTTGTGCCACCGTTTTCGCATGACTGCTTAGGAAGTTTTTGGCTTCTGCAAGTTGCGCGATTTTTTCTTCTAGCTCATCAAAACGAGCTTGCAATGACTCATCTTCAATTAACACCATGCTTGGTGCCAGCTTATCTAATGATGTTAACGCTTGTTTGCTAAGCAGCAGCTGAGAACGTTGTTGTTGCTCTTTGGCATCCAAATCCGCTAATACACGCGACGTTTGGCTGCGCTGGTCTCGAATGTTTGCTAACGCTTGTTCAGGATCGGCGTCAAAAGCGATTTGAATATGATTAGAAACAAACTGGTTAAACGCTTGGTATAAACGCTGCATTTTCTGTGAATCGAATGCTGCTTTCGCATGCTTCTCCACCACTTCTTCACGTTCGTTACGCAAGCGTTCTAAACGTTGCTCACGGGCAGCACGGCCAAACAGTGGAATTTCAGGTAATCGTGAGTAACGCATTTGACGTTCGTTCATACGAACGCAAACCGCGCCTTCTAGCTCTTCTGCATCGAATGAACTGTCATCAAAGGCATCAATGTCGCCTTCGATGATGTACAAATCTTCCGGGCAATCGTCCAGCTCAACCAATTTCTCTTCGATATCTGTGAGATCTGAAACAACAATCGCGTGGCGCGCAGGACCATACATCGCGCTAAAGTATGGTGCATCGTTAATGGTAATGTCATCGTAGATTTCCGACAACAATACCCCCCCTAGCGTGTCCGCAAGACCTTTCAGGCGAGGATCGTTTGAGCCACCCGGAGAGGCTAAACGCTCGATTTCATCTTCAAGCTGAGCGCGACGCTCTGCCAGTTTGTCTTTTGCCAGAGACAGTGCTTTCTCTTGCTCCAGAACCGCTTGCATGTGGTTCATCACCGCATGGCGATCTTCAAGTTCAACACCGCTCTGCTCACACAGTTTCGCTAGTGCATCGTTCGCCGCTATCCAAGTTGGTGCTATCGCTTCAAGCTTGTTGATTTCTACTGTGGCATCTTGCTCAAGACGACGTTGGTCACCACGCTGTTCACGCACCTCTTCTTGGGCAATCTCAAGCGATTCGATTTGCATTGCATGGCGTTCACGCTCTTGCTCTAAGGTGACTTCGTCCATCAGCTCAACATGACATTGCTTTTTATAGTCTGCCACTAGCTCACGAGCTTGATGCTGCTGATTCAGGCTACGCTCTAGATCACGGTGTTGCGCACGCCATTGCTGCTCATTTTGTACCGTTTGCTGCGCTTCGCGCGATTTGGTGATGATCGCTTTAGCATGATCAGAAGCTTCTTTACGCTCTACTTGACCAGCAACACTTTGTACAAGCTTCAGCGCGGTTTCAAACTGCTCTGCCGCAGCCGATGACATGTCAAGCTTGTGCTTAACGGAAAGTAATGTGTTAGTGTTTTCCGCTTCTTTTTGCTTTAGCTCAGAAACCAACGTTTGTGCCGATTCCGCCGTTAGGGTGTCGTCACCCAATAACTGTTTTGCTTTTTCAAGCGCTTGGACCGCTTGCTGGTATTGAAGAGCTCGCGTTTGCTGAACATCAAGCGCCTGTTGGTAATCGGCAAGCTGCGTCTTAAGGCTATCGACTTCTTCTTCAGAAACCGTCGCTTGCTCTTCCGCCATCATTACGCGTTCTTGCGCTTCTTCTACCACCATCATTTGTTCTTCAAGACGCTCATTGAGCTCTTCAAGATCTTCAAGATAACGTTCGATCTTTTCTTGTTGACGCAATGCATTCTGCACCAACTGCAAATGGTCGGAAGCCGCTTGGTAGTCCTGCTCCAGTGCCGATTCTGATTCAACAAGCTGCTCTAGTTCTTCTTGGACACGATTAAGCAAATTGTTCTGCTCAATTAACGTCTCACGTGAACCAAATAACTCCGTTCGCAACGCCAAGGTTTGATCTAGCTTTTTACGACGGTCGTTCGCGTGGCGCATGTAGTCTGCCGCCACGTAGTTGGTCGACTCTGTAATCAAGTGCTTGAACAAGTCACGATCGGCTTGCGTGGTTTTGATCGCTTCGAGCGTCATGCGGTTTTCACGTAGCGCTGATTCCATATCTTGGAATGCTTTCTTCACGCCGCCGTTTTGTGGCAGAAGGTAGTCACGCAATGAACGTGTAATCGCACTCGAGATACCACCGTAAAGTGATGCTTCAATCAAACGGTAAAATTTAGAACGGTCACTGGAGTTACGCAGTTTCTTCGGTACCACGCCAAATTCAAACATTTGCGTATGGTAATCTACAATTGAAGCGAAAGCTTTGAACTGAACGCTTTCAAACTCAGAAATCGCGTCTTTCACTTCGTTGATTTGACGCACACGAGCCTGTGTCGCCGATACGCTCTCAACTAAAATGTCCGTTGGTTTTACATGGCTCGGAAGACCTTGAATAACAAACGGTTTGATGTCTACTTTCTTATCACGACCCGCAACTTGCTGCAGTTTGACTGCAAACAGTAGGCGTTGGTTACGTGAGTTCACCACATCTAGCGCCGCATAACACGCGCCTGGCTGTAGTTTACCGTATAGACCTTTATCGCGAGACGATTGGCTGCTGCCCGCTTCGGTTGTGTTACGGAAGTGCAGTAGCGTTTGGTCAGGAATCAATGCGGTGATGAATGCCGCCATTGTGGTGGATTTACCTGCACCGTTACCACCCGAGAGTGTCGTCACCAGATCATCAATATCAAAAGTTCGGGCAAAGAAGCCGTTCCAGTTGACCATGGTCAGCGACTGATATTTACCACGTTCAATCATGCTCATGCTTCACCCTCTTCTGTCATTTCTGCTTGGGCTTGTTCGTCTGACTCATCTTCAGACAACAGGCTGCCTTGGCTCGGCTCTTTAGTGTGCACGACCGCTTCGCCATCACGGATAAGACGTAGCTGTGCTTCACGCACGTCATCACCAACACGAACCTCAGCACCAAAACGGAATACCGCTTCACTGATACTGAACTTGCCGGTTTCACCGATGTTGATGAGCATACCAAGACGACGAAGACGACGAAGTGAAGTGCGAACTTTCTCAAACAACTTCTCTTTATCCAGATCAGAGCCCGTCGCTCGGTTCGTTACCAGCTTCATCAGCTTGTTTTCATCTGCTAGAGCAAGCAATTCGTCGTAAAGCTCTTGGTTGGTGAAGATGCCTTCGTGTGCGAGACGCTCGGGGCTTAGGTAAAGGAAACACAGAACCTTACCTACCAACATGTCTAGCTCAGAAAGAACACTACGCCCAATCAAAGACGTTGAGCGTGGACGAAGATAGAAGAAACCTTCTGGCGCTTTCACCAATTCGGTGTTGTAGCGCTGGTAGAAAGACGAAAGCTCAAGTTCAAAATCCGACAACAATGCGTGGTTGTCCAGATCTTCACTTGAAATATGACGCCCTGCTCGAAGCATACTGTCTAATGCTGGAAACAGAGGGTTAGAAATTGCTTTTGCCAGATTATCTGACATGTATTCATTAATATCGGTCGATGACATTCGCTTGTACCTTTGCCCCAAATTCATTGATTGCTTTCCAGTCTGGTTGAATCGCTTGGTAATCCGATTCCGAATACCCCAGACGCACGGCTTGATCAACAATAATTCGAGCTAAATCAAAATGATGAGTGTAAGGGTGCTGCACGAGGTAATCCCGCAGTACCACACTCAAATCGATTGGTGTTTCTTGCTCTTTATGCGCTTTTAGCATGTCACCAATTCGCTCAGACAGCTCATCATTGACTTGTTGAAACTCTTCGTATTCTACTTCCATCGGAACCAGGCCGGTGACTTCGTCATCACGTAGCACCAACGCCTCGTCACGAAGGTCAGAGAGCCTTTCTGCATCTGCATAAATCAAATACCAAGGCATATCGAAGTAATCTTTGATGGATTGACGTAGACGCGAGCTAAACGCTCGGTTTTTATCCATATCAATGGCGGTACGAATAAACTTGTGGACGTGTCGGTCGTAACCAATCCAGAGGTCGATGGCTTGCTGGCCCCAACTCGTGATCCGGTCTAATTTCATTTGTAGACCAAATAGAGCTTCATCAATAAACTCCAACTCAGGATCACCGTAAACAAGCTCTTGGATGTCTAGGATCTGAGTTTGCAGCTCATCACTGGCGGCTTGCAGCGTATCTTGAAGTTCACGCAACGTGCTGGAGGTTTCTGATAGTAACGCTTCACAGTTATTAATCGCGTCACGCCAGTCTTTGTTCAACAGATCGGCGATCTGCAATTTAACCGACTGCTGCTGTTCATCCATCACACGTTGGTTCAGGTCTATTTGGTCGAAAATTTCGCCCACGGAATATTTCAAAACCCCATATACGTTTTTCTTCCAATGGCCCGGCGTGCCACCTTGTTGTGCCGCGTCAATCGCCTTCGCCATCTCATCCGCTATCATGGATAGTTGGATAGATAAGCGAAGTTTCGAGAACTCACGATGACGCAAATAGTGGTCGGTGATTCCTATCGCTAAAGGCGACAAGCGGTAAATGCTCGATCCGTCAGTGATCTCACTGACAAAACGGCTAATAAGGCGCTGCTTGACCATCTCGTTGATGGCGTTGTTCGCACGAAAAGCAGAGGCTTCACCAGTCTCATCAAAAAGTCGAGTGACGATGGCAAATGCGTCGTGCAATTCACCTTCACCCAGTTCTTCATCGAACCTTTCATTACTTAGTACAGCGATGGCTATCAAAAACGCCAATCGCTCAGTGGTCAGGTTCAACGAGAAATCGTGCTGCTTAACCCAGCCAACCAACTCATCGATTGGTTGCTCTGCAGCATTGAGAGTCATCTCACTCATTGTTATTCCTGTTTATCATTCTTTTTAGCCCACACGTGAATGTAGCGGCCTAATGAGAGGTATGGCTCTTGTCGACAAAGTTGTTTTTCTAGCGCCAACACATCTTCAAACTCGTAATCACCCATGTATTGCATATTGCCGATGTAATCACTGAACGAGCGAATACCAGATTTTCCACAAATACTAAAACCCGAGTCTTCTATCCATTGGTAGACCTCTTCAGGTTTTAAGCCTTTTTGCGGCTGTAGTTTAAATCTTTTTCGGTGAGGCATGCCGTCTAGAACATGGGGAATGTTGCCACAAACTACGTTTTTATAAACTAAACCATGGTGGTTGTAGAACATCACCGATGCGACGCCTCCGGGTTTTACTTGCTCCAATACTGTCTTAAGTGCAGTCTTAGGGTCGACTAACCACTCCATCACGGCATGGAACATAACAAGATCCACCTGCGCCTCCATATACTCACCAATGGATTGGACAGGCGAATGAATCAGGCGATACTGCTCAAGCAAACCGTTTTTTTCAATATCCTGTTTGGCTAGCTGCAGCATTTCCGAAGATAGATCACATAAAGCAACATGATGTCCGAGCTTAGCAAGCTTTTGCGACATTTGTGCCAAACCACCACCAGCATCTAAAACATCTAGGGGTTGCTGCTCAGCATCTAATTCACTTAGAATCTGTAGAAAATCTTCCCACACAATGATTTGGCGGATCTCCCCTTTATCGGAGCCGTAAATATTTTTTGCAAATTTGTGGGCGATATCGTCGAAATTGCGGTCTTCTGTCACTTCTGCTGAGTTATCATAACGGATTGTGCCGCTATTCTGGCACAAGGAAAGCAGGAATAAAGAGGGGTATCCTCATTTTTATTATCAATTGATGTTTTTTCGGACTATTTATGTATGTTTGAGCTGAAAAAAGTAGTATCAGCCTTGTTTATGCCTCTACCGGCATTGCTGCTGATAGGTTTGGTGGGGCTTGCTCTCATTAGTTTTACTACCAAACGTAAAACTGGCTGTTTCGTTGTTCTGTTCTCTTTTGTCGGCATTTTCCTTGTTGCCTTCCAGCCTGTTTCAACTAAACTTCTTATGCCATTAGAGCGAGAGCATAAAGCTTTTTTGCCCGTATCTGGCACTATCGACTACGTGATGGTTTTAGGGAATAGTCACGTCATCGATGACGAAATCCCTCCCACCTCTCAGTTAAGTCGTGCGGCGTTAATGCGCTTAACAGAAGGCATTCGTATTTTACGTATGTACCCAGGAGCTAAGTTCATTTTATCTGGCTATGCCGGGGGCTCTGAAATTAGTCATGCAAGGATGATGGCTAATGTTGCATTAGCATTAGGTGTTGCGAAATCGGATATTATTTTATTAGAAGATGCGAAAGACACATGGGAAGAAGCTCGGCAGGCAGCCGCTTTTGTCCAGCAAAAAGAGATTGTGTTAGTTACGTCGGCAAGCCATATGAGCCGAGCGCTGTATGAATTCCATGCCGCGGGCATAAAACCAATTCCAGCACCAACGAACTTCTTAGCGATTAGTGATATCAACCAACCTTGGGATAAATACTCCCCTAAAGCTCGTTACTTGGAACAAACTGAGCTTTATTGGCATGAGTATCTGGGCAGTATTTGGCAAAGATTACGTGACACCGTAGGCCAAACGCCGATGGTTGAGGCTGAATAAGCACATCACTCATCTCTGAGACGATCAAAAAAGGGTGAGCCGTTAGGCTTCACCCTAAGTTATCCTGAATGTAATAGCTATATTCAAATAGTCTCAAGAGGTTTAATGATTAACCTTCAACAACCTTCATCAACAACTGACCATCGTAAAGCGCTTGCTTTATCAGCGCAGCACCTGGCATTGTCGCCTGCTTATAGAAACGTGACTCCACCAATTCTAAGTCTTGGTGATAGACAGGAAGGCTCTGCTCTTCAATACAACGGCGAACCGCTGGATAAAGGACTTCTTTCGCTTGATTAATAACCCCACCAATCAAAATCTTTTCTGGATTAAATAAATTAATCACAATAGCAATCGCGGAACCTAAATAGCGCCCAAGCTTTTCAATTACATCCACGGCTAAGGTATCTCCGTTAGCTGCCGCTTCACAGATGCTTTCGATACTCATTTCCTCTTGCTCAGTAAGAATCGACGCTTCACCCTCAGCCAGTCGCCTTACCACTTCGTCACGAATCGCTTGCGAGCTTGCAACGGTTTCCAAACAGCCGATATTGCCACAGTGGCAACGCTTACCGTTTGGGTCGATTTGAATATGACCAAGTTCACCAATATTGCCATGACGACCCTGTAAAACGCGACCATCAAGAATAATCCCAGCACCTAAACCATGATGAATGGAGATAAGGACCGAGTTATCGTTTTCTTGGGAGTGACCAAAAAGCTTTTCTGCTAATGCCCAAGCGCGGGTGTCATTAGCAATAAATACGGGTAAGCCCGTTGCTTTGTATATCTCTGGGCCCAACGCTAGATTTTCGACATTATAGTGAGGCATTTGCAGCACCACACCTTGTTCAGAGTTCACAAGGCCAGGCAGCGTAATTGCAATGCTGGTAACACGATCTAGTTGATCGGCATACGTTTGAAAAAATTCTTCAATTTCATAAAGTAAGCGTTCGAGTACGTCTTCTTGGTCACGTTCATGAATTTCGATTTTGGTATCGATAAGCACATCGCCACCCAGCTCATGAAGTGCAATGGTTAAATAACCACGACCTAAACGCATCGATAAGAATTGCCACCCCTCATTGTTGACCTGCAAACCCACGGCAGGTCGGCCACGACTTATGGCTTCTTGTACCGTCGTTTCATGAATCAAGTGTGCTTCAATTAATTCTCGCGTGATTTTGGTGATACTCGCAGGCGCAAGCTCACTCTGCTTTGATAAATCAATTCGAGAGATTGGACCCTTTAGGTCAATTAGTTTATATACACGACCAGCATTGACCTGTTTGATATGATCAATATGGCCCGGTTGAGCCATGTACATCTTGCACTCCGAAATTCTATAACGAGACAATTTTTTTACTTTGCGAACTAATTGTGAAGTGAATTAATAAATCCCCGTGACAAGCATCACGTATAAACCTGTTTGTTTGTGTATTCAATCAAATAACGAAGAATCTACTCCTGTTAAATTGTTTGAAAAATAACTTATTTTATTCACCAAATTAGGTGAACAGCACCCGCTCGTACTGAGCCTCCTTACAAAATAGGGACCAAGTTCTCTATGAAATATCTGTCGTTTTGTGAAGGTTACGCTTAATGTAAAACATTCTCTGCATATACTTAAATCCTAAACGCCACTGACCCAACTTAAAAACCGCAACTAAGCGGTCGGGTAAAATAAGAATAGAATTCGAGCAACTTTGATCACACACATTCATCGGAGAACCTATGACTTCCAAATTAAGACGAACCAAAATTGTCACCACGCTTGGTCCTTCAACGGATAAGGACAATGTACTTGAGGAGATCATCAAAGCCGGTGCGAACGTTGTCCGCATGAACTTTTCACATGGTACCAGTGAAGATCATATTAAACGCGCCAAAAACGTGCGCGCTATTGCGGCAAAACTTGGACGTCAGGTAGCAATCCTTGGCGATTTACAAGGCCCAAAAATCCGCGTATCCACCTTTAAAGACGGCATCGTCATGCTCAATGTGGGTGATACATTCACGTTAGACAGCGACCTACCCAAAGGCGAAGGTAATCAAGAGTCAGTCGGATTAGATTATAAAGAACTGCCACAAGATGTTTTACCCAATGACATCCTATTACTCGATGACGGACGCGTTCAACTGCAAGTGACCAGCGTAAAAGGTAATAAAGTCCATACACGCGTGGTTGTTGGTGGACCACTCTCCAACAACAAAGGCATCAATAAAAAGGGGGGAGGTTTATCAGCCGATGCGTTAACGGAAAAAGACAAAGCCGACATCATTACCGCTGCAAAAATTCAAGTCGATTACCTTGCTATTTCTTTCCCGCGCAATGGCGAGGACATGCATTATGCACGGCGATTAGCTCGAGACGCAGGTTTAGAGCCGATGTTAGTTGCCAAAGTGGAGCGTGCAGAAACCGTTGCAAGCAATGAAACTATTGACGACATTATTCTCGCATCCGATGTGGTGATGGTCGCTCGTGGCGACTTAGGGGTAGAAATTGGCGATCCTGAACTCATCGGCGTGCAGAAAAAACTGATTCGTCGTGCTCGCAGCCTAAATCGTATTGTCATCACCGCGACACAAATGATGGAATCAATGATTACCAACCCAATGCCAACTCGCGCCGAAGTAATGGACGTCGCCAATGCGGTTTTAGACGGCACCGATGCGGTCATGTTATCCGGAGAGACCGCTGCAGGTAAATTCCCGGTAGAAACCGTCAAGTCGATGGCTGAAGTATGTGCCGGGGCAGAAAAAATGTCTGAAGCAAGCCTATCGAATTACCGCTTAGACCGTACATTCGAAACTGCCGGAGAGACGATTGCTATGGCAACGATGTACTCTGCGAACCATATGGAAGGAATTGAAGCGATGATTTCGTTAACGGAGTCTGGTAGAACGGCTTTGCTGATGTCTCGCTTAAGCTCAGGCTTACCGATTTTTGCGCTCTCACGTAATGAATCAACCTTGAATCGAGCCGCTCTTTATCGTGGTGTAACACCAGTATATTTTGAATCGAATTGTGATGCAGGCTTACCAACAGCTCAAGCAGCGATTGCCAGCCTCAAGGAACAAGGCTTCTTGCATGAAGGTGATTTAGTCATCATCACTCAGGGTGATGTAATGGATGTTGTTGGCTCAACCAATTGCATGAGAATTCTGTCAGCATAAACTTTACGGATATGTAAGGGCTCCATTAGGAGGAAGCCCTTATGACTCCCATGCTCTGGTCTTATAATAAGCGGTTACGCACTCTCTCTGTCATTAATGTTGATATTAAGCTGCTCATAAAGCTGAACAAGATTAAACCCAGCTTGGAGCCCAAGTTGATAATCATGCTCCAGTGATTCAGGATCACTTAGCAGAGAAGAAGCACGAAGCTCCTCTCTTGGTGCAATTTGCAAAATAAATGTATCGTCAGGCGGCGTAGACAAAAAAGCTTGGGTAAGCTCAAACGTTTGATAATGTATCATCAGCATGTCCGCCAACCCCGAATCAAAATTCTCACCAACCAAATGACTTAATCGATATAAATTGTCAGCGCCAAACAGCCAGCGTCCACCATTTAACAACATTTTCCCAGAAAGTTTAGATTGATGAGTCGCATTGATTTTCTGCTGAAAGAAAAACGCCCAATCGGACTTCCATTGATTCACTTTTTGTTGCCAAGATTGCTGAACCAAGTTTATCGATTCACGATACCATTCGACAGGAACATCCCCCACTTCACTTTGGGCCCTAGCTTCAATCTCCGAAAATGGTTCGGTTCTAATAACAATGATGTTACGAGCGTTCTGACGCCAAGCCTCTTGAACAGGAATTGAGGCAGCAACTCCACCATCAACAAACTTCGTGCCATCCACATCTACAGGACCATGATACAACTTAGGAACTGCACATGTAGCCAGCATAGTATTGAACCAAGCATCGCCTAAAATCGGCATATATTGGTCAGACAGCGTATCCACGTTAGTGACCGCAGCGAAGGCTCCCCTGCCCCCTAAAGCAGCACGACCCAAATCGAGATCCAACTTGTAGGGAAAACCTTGAATTCTTTCTAGCGCCCACTCTAAACCTAAATACTGCTGCCTACGGATGTAGCGGAACAGGTTGAAGAACTCAGTAGAAGTCGTAAGGTCGGTAATAAAAGCCTTTCCCATACCGTGTTGACGACATAAATAGGCACATAAGTTAAGTGCACCAGCAGAGGTGCCATAAAACTCATCGAAGGGATCAAAATTGGAAAGTAAAAAAGCATCTAATACCCCGGCGGTAAAAATCCCTCTCTGCCCTCCTCCTTGTGTGACTAGAGCGGTTTTGCCACGCCTAAAATGTTCATAAACATCTATGTCGAGCTCAGTATGGCTTTCGGTAATTATACCGCTGTTACGTATCATAGGCTGATGCCATTTCGTTAAAGCGTTTCGTGAAGTAGCTACCTTAAGCCGTTGTAATTGCAATAATTCCAAACGACAAAAGTACTGCAAAAACAATAACCACAATGATTAATGCGGATTTTAGATCGTATTCCATATACACCTCCCTGATCTTTAACAAAAAAATAACACCAGTGTGAAACATGTTCAAGATCTGCTTGATTTAGTCGCACCAATTTGACTAAGCCATCACAATTAGTTTAGTCATGATAAGGAGATAAAACATGGACAATAAATTCCATTGGCTCGTTGGAAGCCTGTTAGTCAGTTTGGCGGCAAACGCTCATGCCAACATTGCAATTACTCCCTTTGTCGGCTATGCGGGTGGCGGTCAGGTAGAAGATGAAAACGGAAATGCCTATGATTTTGACCCAGCGATAAACTACGCCTTGTCAGTTGAAGCTCCATTTGAAATAGGTAAGATTGGGGTGTTTTACTCAAACCAATCCACAGGTCTTGAGCAACTATCAAATTCCGCCAATATTCATTATCTGCAATTTCAAAGCAGTATTTACTACCCTATTCAACAAGGTTGGCAAGCCTATATTGGGGTTGGTGTTGGTGGGTCTTATACCGATGTTAATTGGGTGGATAACAAATATGGCTTCTCTGCTAGCGCTTTTACGGGCCTCGAATATGAGTTTTCAAAAAATGTCGCACTCACCGCTCAATTAAGGTGGCTTGGCACCGTGGTGGATAACGATACCTCTGGAGCCTGTACATTACCTAGCGATGGTTCAAGTTGCATCATTAAGTTTGATACCGATTGGATGAATCAATTTCAATCTAACATTGGCTTTAGTTTTCGCTTCTGAGTGATCATTATTTCGCTGCTCGCTTCCAAAGGTAACTCACTAAAACCAGCATTTTGGGATCAATTGATACAAAGTATTATCTAGTGGGTGTACAAAATATAGACGTACACCCTAAATTCAAAAAATAGTCTATAAAACTAGAGAAACAATAAATACTCAGTCGTTTATCCCTATTAACCCTCAAAAATCCAGCACAAATCAACCAGCAAGCTATAATTTAACAAGATTAAAACCACACAACACAGCACTATTAACATTTATATTCTATTGCGCTCACTATTATTCGAAGTTAGTCTGCTTAACGAAACAGATAAATATTTCAGTTTTATCAAACACACATCAAACTATTAAGATTAAACATCTAATTCCCTTACAGATTAACAGAATATAACTCTGCAAATGGATAATAATATAGAATTAAGGGCAGACAATCTGATGGATAACAGTTGTCCTTTCTTTTAACAATTTGCTCAGTATTACTGTGTCACAGAGGGAGCTTCATTCCTTAGGGAGTAGTATAGGAGTCAAATATGAAGCGAGAACAATGGGGATCCCGAGCGGGATTCATTTTAGCAGCAGTCGGGTCTGCTATCGGGTTGGGAAACATCTGGCGTTTCCCATATATGGCGTATGAGAACGGTGGTGGCGCATTTTTTATTCCTTACCTTTTTGCCATGATCACTGCCGGTATTCCATTCATGATCCTCGAATTCAGTATGGGACAAAAATATCGTGGTTCGGCACCAAAAACGTTAGCAAAGATCCACTCCAAATTTGAGTGGCTTGGTTGGTTTCAAGTGGGTGTTGCCGCAGTCATCGGCGTTTACTATGTGGCCGTTATCGGCTGGTCAATTTCTTACTTTGGGTTGTCATTTACCCAAGGCTGGGGAACCGATACTAATGCGTTTTTCTTCAGTGAATACCTAAAGTTAGGTGACAATTCACCTACAGAGCTGGGTAGCATTCAATGGAAGATTGCGTTGTCGATAATGATTGCTTGGGCCATCACTTACACCGCCATTGCCAAGGGTGTAAAATCCGGAATTGAACGTGCATCAAAAGTCATGATGCCAGTCTTATTCTTGATGGTAATTTTCTTAATCGGACGCATGGTGCTGCTACCAGGAGCATTGGATGGTGTGAACTACATGTTCGAGCCTGACTTCAGCAAAATCTGGGACGTAAAAGTATGGGCAGCCGCATATGGCCAGATTTTCTTTACCCTAAGTATTGGTTTCGCCATTATGCTGGCGTATTCAAGCTACTTACCTGAGAAATCAGACATCACGAATAACGCCTTTATGACGGTGTTGATTAATTGTGGTTTCTCCATTCTCGCCGGTATCATGATCTTCTCTGTCTTAGGTTATATGGCTCAAGAACAAGGTAAACCGCTAACCGAAGTCGTTTCTGCTGGTGTTGGCCTTGCTTTTGTTACATTACCTGCCGCAATTAACCTGTTACCTGCGCCATATATTCTTGGTCCTCTGTTCTTCTTCGCATTGGTTGTTGCGGGCCTAAGTTCACACATATCCATTATGGAGGCCGTTACATCAGCGATTATCGATAAGCTTAAATGGAGCCGTAAGAAAGCGGCAAACGTAGTGATTGGAACAGGTTTTGTTGTTTCTATGGCGTTTGCTACCAATGGTGGCCTGCTGCTGCTCGACCTTGTTGACCATTTTGCAAACAACGTTGGCATCATGGTTGGTGCCTTAATTGAAATCGTACTGATGGCATGGCTATTGAAGCGTGTACCGGAAGTTCGTGATTACGTGAATCAACGCTCTGACTTTTCTGTTGGTCAATGGTTCGAGATCTGCTTACGCTTCGTGACACCTATCATGCTCGCTACCATCTTAGCAACGAAGCTTTATGCGCTATTTACCGAAGGCTACGGTGGCTATGATCTAACATTGGGCTGGGCGCTGATTGCAGCACTCTTCACCTTTGGCCTAGTGATCAATGCAGTAAACCGCAAGGAGACAGAAAAATGACAATCAGTGCAATTATTATGATGGTAATTGGTTTGGGAATGACTTGGGGCGGCGCGGCCTTTTGTATCAAGCGAGCCATGGATAAGCAATAATTTAATAGGTAAAACGTCGGCAAGCAGCCGACGTTTTTTATATTAACCATCGTAAATCAGTGGTCATGAATGGTGCAGGAAAAGCACTCGAGAACAAGGCATATTGTTCAACAAAGCGGTGACGTTACGAGCAATGCCATGCATAAAAAAGTTAACACCGTTATCGAGTCGTTTAATAAGCTAAGATGACCAGTGATTTACTGTATATCCAATTACATTTAAAAACGGTATTTGATACCAACGGCACCACCAAGCTGTAAGTCAGCGCCTTTATAAAGATCGAGTTCTGGATGTATTTGCCCATAAACATCCCAGCCATTTGATAGATCCCAGTTCACACCAAGTGGCACTCGCACACCAAATTCATCATCCCATTCATACCACCCACCGACGCCAACATACCACGTCACAGGTACGTTTTGTTCAAACCTTCCACGCTTAGCAATATAGTCAAACGCCATACCGTCGTTACCGATAATGCCACGGTATTTATTGTCCAGTTCCACTACAACACTTAACTGTTGATCAACAGCCATACCAACCGACAAATTAGTCGGTTCATTTGCCGCCATTGTAGTTCCAGAAATGAATCCTGTGGCAAGAATTAGTTTGTTCTTCATACATGTCATCACTTATTTAAAAACACCATGTGCTATTCAAACATAATGAGTTTTCATTATGTCAACGATGAGTAAGCTCAACGTATAAAAAGACTGACAAAAGTGAAGATGAGTTTAAGATCACATTCGTGATCAAGCTTATAAGCACCTATCTCGAAACTAAAAAAGGAGGCCTTAGCCTCCTTTTGATAATTATGAATAGTTGTGATTATCCGTGGTTACGAATCCACTCATCCATTTCTGTTTTCAGATTGTCAGACTTAGTACCAAAGATGGCCTGAACACCACCAGCAACAATAACAACACCAGCAGCGCCAAGTTGTTTTAATTTGTCTTGGTCTACCGCCGCAGTATCCGCAACTGCGACACGTAGACGAGTGATACATGCATCTAGGCCAGTAATGTTTGCTTTACCACCGAATGCTGCAACCAGTTCGCCTCCCATATCAGAATCTGAAGTTGCGAGTGCACTTTCAGACTCATCTTCACGGCCAGGCGTTTTTAGATCCAGCGAAGTGATAACTCCGCGGAACACTACGTAGTAAATTGCAGCGTAAACGAGACCAACACCAATCATTAGAACCATCTTCTGAGCGTTACCAGATAGCACTAGGAAATCAATCAGACCATGAGAGAAAGATGTGCCGTGTACAAAGCCTAGAGTGTTCGAAACAATGTAGGCAGAACCCGCTAGTAGTGCGTGGATACCGTATAGTAGTGGAGCAACGAACAGGAATGAGAATTCGATAGGCTCAGTGATACCAGTTAGGAATGAAGTCAGAGCTGCTGACGCCATGATACCCATTACTTTCGCGCGGTTTTCTGGTTTAGCACAGTGAGCAATCGCAATTGCTGCCGCTGGTAGACCAAACATCTTAAACATGTAACCACCGGCTAGCTGACCGAAGCCATTACCAGCAGCACGAGATGCTTCGTCGGCAACTAAATAACAAGTCAGAACGCCGTTTTGAGTTTCACCTGCAGCGTTAACACAAGTACCCGCTTCGAAGAAGAACGGTACATTCCATACGTGGTGAAGACCGAATGGAATTAGAGAACGCTCAACCACCCCATAGATACCGAATGCTAGTTGTGGATTTTGGTGCGCAGCCCAGTCAGAGAATGCAGAGATTGCACCGCCGATTGGTGGCCAAATGACAGAAAGGATTACACCAAGAAAAATCGCTGCGAAACCAGTGATAATTGGCACAGCACGCTTACCAGCAAAGAAGCCAAGATACTCTGGGAGCTGGATTTTGAAAAAACGGTTGAATGCCCAAGCAGAAATACCACCGACGAGTATACCGCCTAGTACACCAGTTTGGATTTTTTCAACACCCATAACGCCAGCCATAACGCTTAGCGTCGCGGTCATGATACCGTAACCAACGATTGCAGCTAGACCTGCCACACCGTCGTTATTAGTGAAACCTAGCGCCACGCCCACGGCGAATAGAAGTGCCATTTGGCCGAATACTGAACCACCAGCTTGTTCCATTAGATCAGAAACAATCTCTGGAATAAAGCTTAGATGGGCAGCACCGACACCTAGTAAAATACCTGCAACTGGTAAAACTGATACTGGAAGCATCAGCGACTTACCAACTTTTTGCAGGTTCGCAAAAAGATTCTTAAACATGTTTATGCTCCTGATAAATTTATAAGTATTATTTGGGCACTAACGGCACACCCCCGTAGCCTAAAGGTTAGCACCCTATGAAAATGTAACCACAACTGCATTATATTTTCCGGCTCTAAATATATATTGATGACCCTCAAACTTTCTATACAGCTACGAAATTTAGTTTCAAAACAAGTCTTAAATCACACCCCAAAATAGCCAATGAAAAGGTTTGCATCCATCTTAAGCATTGTTTTAAAAGACTTTTTTTATTTATATGATTAATTTTAAGGCGTAAATAAAATACATGTCAATGTTATTTTTAGTAACAAAATTACATTTGTGACTTTTGAATACTATTAAATCAACATTTTTAGTAAACATTAAACCAAAGGGACTCTTTGATGGATTTACAAACAAAAAAGGAACTTTCGTTCCTTTTTTATGCTTTCACCAGTTTTTCATCGCAAAAAAAGATTCCGGAAGTTTTCGGTGGTTTTTTGTGCAACTTCCGAAAGAGAACACGATTTTAACTGTGCAATATAAGAGGCAACCTCAACAACATAAGCGGGTTGGTTCTCTTTCCCGCGATGAGGAACAGGTGCCAAATAAGGCGAATCTGTTTCAATAAGCAGTTTGTCCAAAGGCAAAGCCTTGACCACTTCTTTTAGTTCAGTAGCCTGCCGAAAAGTCACAATGCCAGAGATTGAGATATAGAAACCTAAATCCAGAGCAGCTTGTGCAAATGGTAGGTCTTCGGTAAAACAATGGATTACGCCACCACATTTTTCTGCCCCACCGTTACGTAAAATTTCTAAGGTATCCGCACGAGCGTTTCTGGTATGGATAATTAATGGTTTGTTAAGCTCCACCGCAAGATCAACGTGTTGCTCAAAACGCTCTTTCTGTAACGCGACGGTCTCTGGCTTGTAATGGTAATCTAAGCCAGTCTCACCTATGGCGACGACTTTTTCATTCGAAGCATGGTGACGTAACATGTCCATCGAAAAGTCGCTTTCAACATCAAGTGGGTGTACACCGCACGAAGCATAAACATTCTCATAAGGCTCGATCATTTCCATCATTTTTGGGAAAGAATCCAGTGTTACTCCCACAGAAAGTAGCTCAGTTACCTTTGCTTGTTTAGCTTTGTTAATAACGTCTTCAACATTGATGTGAAGATCGTCGTAATTCAATTTGTCTAAATGACAATGCGAATCTACGAACATAATGCCTCTCGTGATTCAATTAACCAGTTCATTGATAGTAGCTCAAGGTTTAGACCTGGAAAGGCTTGTACCTGAGCTTTTAGGTCCATCAGCGCCTTCGCTGATGAATACAAACCGTTATAGTTGTTCGGTTGAAACTTTATCGCGCCAGGAAGCATTTGTGCTTCTGATACACCAAACAACGCTTTCTGAGCGTCTGTCAGTAAATACCATGCCCAGTCTAGTGATTTCTCCGAGTGTTTAACCATTAAAGAAACACACTCAGAAATATCTGAGACAGGAGAAGACATCGCCTTAATAAGGCTACGCTCAAAAGCCAAATAGGCATCGAGATCGCCATTATTTAACGCATCCAATGTTTTTATCGGAGAGCCCATATTCAGTTTTAAGGCATAAGCAGGAACTTGCTGTGCCCCTTTTTCGAGCATCCATTGCATCGCTTGTTCCGTTGACGGCGGCGCAACAACCCAGTGTTGGCAACGGCTACGAATGGTTGGAAGCAGACGATTCTGATTGTGGGTAACGAGCAAAAACAAGCACTTTGCCCCAGGCTCTTCTAGCGTTTTTAACAATGCATTCGATGCCGACTCGTTCATTGCGTCAGCCGGTTCGATCACGAATAAACGATAACCATTGAGCTGAGACGACTCTTGAGCGAGACGGTTGCAAGTACGAATTTGCTCAACCGTTATCGCCTTGCCTTCTTTCTCTGGCTTAATCCAGTGCAAGTCAGGGTGACTTTGGGAATGATTTAATTGGCAGCTATGGCAAAAACCACATGCTTCATCGCTGTAATTTTGACAAAAAAGTACCTGACTAAAAAGCTCAACTAGCTTTTCTACGGCCAAGCCCGGATCACTCTGCAGTAAAAGGGCTCCCGGTATTTTGTCCGAACCCAACCCTACTTTGAGGTTATTCCAAACAGGCTTCAGCCATGGGTAATCATTTAACATGAGTCACCTAAAATCCACATTTCACTTATTGACAAGACAGCCATTCATTTAAAGCACCTTTAATATTGCGAGAGACTTCTTCAATACTTTGCTCTGCATCGATAACAACAATTGAAGGATCGTTATGCGCTATTTCTAAATAACGTTCACGTGTACGTTCAAAGAAGCCGATATCCATTTTCTCGATACGATCAAGCTCACCTCTTCCACGTGCACGCTCAAGTCCTACTCGAGGATCGATATCCATATAAAGTGTGAAAGCGGGTTTAAACTCACCGAGTGTTGTATCACGCAAACTTTTCATCAAAGCCGCATCAATTTGACGACCGCCCCCCTGATACGCTTGAGAAGACATGTCATGGCGATCCCCCACCACCCACTGACCGTTAGCCAAGGCTGGCTTGATCACATTTTCAACCAACTGAACACGTGCAGCGTAAAGTAGCAGTAGCTCCGTCATGTCTTGTAGCTCTTCACCTTCATGCTCTTCCTTGACCAGAGCACGCATTTTTTCAGCCAGAGGGGTTCCGCCTGGCTCACGGGTATTAATGATATTATCAATCCCCGCTTGATTTAACGTGTCCAATACCGTTTTAATCGCAGTGCTCTTCCCCGCGCCTTCTAGGCCCTCAACGACAATAAAATTTGCTTGCATCATTTAATTCTTTCTTAGTTCTCTTAAATAGGCTCGTACGGCACGATTGTGCTCAGCAAGGGATTTGGAAAAGACATGTCCGCCCTTACCGCTCGCGACAAAATAAAGGTATTTACTTTTCTCTGGATTCAATGCCGCCTTAATCGACGCTTCCCCAGCCATGGCAATCGGTGTAGGTGGCAGGCCGTTAATCACGTAAGTATTGTAAGGTGTGGCTGTGCGCAAATCTTTCTTTCGAATGTTACCGTCGTATTCGTCACCCATTCCGTAAATCACCGTTGGATCCGTTTGGAGTCGCATACCTTTATTCAAGCGATTCACAAACACAGAAGCGACGCGCTCACGTTCAGTATCAATCGCCGTTTCTTTTTCGATAATAGACGCCAGAGTCAAGGCTTCATATTTATCTTGAAGCGGGAGATCTTCTTGGCGCGTCTCCCAGTTCATATCTAAAATTTTATTTAGCTTACGATGTGCCCGTTTTAATAACTCACTTTCGCTGGCACCAGCGGTGTAATGATAGGTTTCAGCTAAGAATAATCCTTCCAACTTATCACGTTCAATTCCTAGCTTAAATGCCATCTCTTTTTCAGATAGACCCGTTAAGTCGTGGTCTATATGAGGCGCAGTTTTGAGCTGTTCAATCCACTCGGAAAAACGACTTCCTTCAACAAAAGTAATCGCAAATTGATGCTCCTTTCCGTTATTAAGATGCTCTAATACTTGGTACAACGACATTTTGGGATCGAGTAAGTAGGTACCCGATCGAACTTGTAAAAGTTCTGAATAAAGATGAGGTATTAAGCGTGTATATTCAGACGCTTCTATTACTTTATTTTCCACTAAATCACGTATGACGTGGTGAAAACTTGTGCCATTCTCTATTGTAAATAGCTGAGGTTGCTCTAATAGAACTGGCTTTTCAACGTATTGTTTCGCCTGTGAAACAACGTAAAAAACAGCTGCTGCACCGATCATTGCCATCAGCACAACAAAAACCAACAGTTTTTTAATCACGTAGTTAAATTCCCTTGCAGTCGTTGAGTCAATTTTCCAATAGGAAATAAAATTTTACTGTTGGATTCTGTGATGCTGCGAATAGGCACGACACCCAACAATGAATTACACATGAATGCCTCATCAGCATCCAAGAGGTCTGAGAGACTAAAAGCGTCCACTACCATCTCCGTATTGACAACCTTTAGGTATTCAAAAACCTTACGGCGCATTACGCCCGCGACGCCTGACTGCGTCAGTTCTGGAGTGAACACTTTATTACCTTTAACCCAAAAAAGGTTGGCCATTGTAGTTTCAATGACATGATTTTGCACATTTAACGTCACTGCGTCCGAAAATTCAGAGTTATCAATTTCCGCCTTTGCGAGAATCTGCTCTAAACGGTTGTTATGCTTGTGCCCTGCAAGTAAAGGTTGAATACCAAGACGCATCTCACAAACGCCTAAATGCACACCTGTCTTTCGCCATGCTGAGTAATGAGAAGGAAAAACAAAATTGGAAATGGTCACCACCGGACCTTCTATCCCATTCGGACTGTATCCTCGCCCTCCGACCCCACGACTGACGTGAATTTTTATACCCGCTCGCTCATTAGACAGTGCGGCACGCAGAGCCCAATCATGCACGACTTGCCAGTCAGGTAAAGGTATCTGCAATGTTTGAAGACAAGAATCCATACGCTCGATGTGTTCGGGCCAGTAAGCCAACTTACCGTATTTGGTCAAGATTGTAGTAAAGCAGCCGTCCCCATACTGAAAGGAACGATCTCCTAATGATACATGCGTCTGTGGAACGCCATTTACCCAAAACATTCACTTACCTTCAGTTGCAGACAACAAATAAAACAAAACGGCTCAATGCTAAGCATCGAGCCGTTAGAATACAAGTTTCACTTATCTAAATAAGGTTAGATAGTGTTACTCTGCGATTTTTTTGAAGATCAAAGAACCGTTTGTACCACCAAAGCCAAATGAATTACAGATTGCGTATTCCATACCTTCAACTTTGCGCGCTGTATGCGGTACAAGGTCGATGTCTAGACCTTCTTCTGGATCATCTAGGTTGATCGTTGGTGGAACGACTTGGTCGACTAGAGACATCACCGTGATGATAGCTTCCACAGAACCTGCTGCCCCCAGTAGGTGACCAGTCATAGATTTTGTTGAAGACACAAGTACTTGCTTCGCACCTTCTACACCAAGAGCACGTTTCACGCCCTTGATTTCTGCAACGTCGCCTGCCGGCGTTGAAGTACCATGTGCGTTTACGTAGCCCACTTGAGTACCTGAGATGTTCGCGTCACGCATTGCCGCTTCCATCGCAAGCGCACCACCAGAGCCGTCTTCGCTTGGAGAAGTCATGTGATAAGCATCACCGGACATACCAAAACCAACTAGCTCAGCATAGATCTTCGCACCACGTGCCTTCGCGTGTTCGTACTCTTCAACAACCATAACACCAGCACCGTCACCAAGAACGAAGCCATCACGGCCTTTATCCCATGGACGAGATGCTTTCTGCGGATCGTCATTCCGAGTCGACAGTGCTTTAGCTGCACCGAAGCCAGCCATACCGAGCGGCGTGGACGCTTTTTCTGCACCACCAGCAACCATCACATCTGCATCACCGTACGCGATCATGCGTGCTGCATGACCAATGTTGTGCAATCCTGTTGTACATGCAGTAGAAATCGCGATGTTTGGACCACGAAGACCACGCATGATAGATAGGTTGCCTGCAACCATATTTACGATGGTCGAAGGAACAAAAAACGGACTAACTTTACGAGGGCCTTTTTCAACTAATGCAGTATGACCAGTTTCGATAAGATCTATACCACCAATGCCTGAGCCGATGGCAACACCAACTCGAGCTGCATTTTCTTCGGTAATTTGTAAGCCAGAATGATCAAGTGCTTGGATACCCGCTGCGATGCCGTACTGGATAAATAGATCCATCTTACGAGCATCTTTTTTAGACATGTATTCTGTGCAATCGAAATCTTTAATAAGACCTGCAAAACGAGTTGAGAAGTTCGTAGTATCGAAGTGATCAATATTTACGATACCGCTTTGACCTTCTAGCAGGGCTTTCCAAGATGATTCTACTGTGTTGCCTACCGGTGACAACATACCCATGCCAGTGACAACTACACGACGCTTGGACACGATATAATTCTCCGGGAATTGAATGTTTCTATGAGAGGATAGAAGAGGTTAGAAAGAACACAGGCGGTCTTGGAGACCGCCTGGGAAAGATAATTACTGAGCGCTGTTTACGTAGTCGATTGCAGCTTGAACAGTAGTGATCTTCTCAGCTTCTTCATCAGGAATCTCAGTGTCGAATTCCTCTTCTAGAGCCATAACTAGTTCTACAGTGTCTAGAGAATCAGCACCCAGATCGTCAACGAAAGAAGCTTCGTTTTTCACTTCTGCTTCGTCTACACCTAGCTGCTCAACAATGATTTTCTTTACGCGTTCTTCGATGTTGCTCATTTTTCTTTTCCTTTACAGATTTCGCCTAATGCGATGATTCCGTAGTTTATTCGAACTATTGAAAGTTGCAAGGGGGTCCTTGCTGGTCAAACCACAAAATTAGTGAATTTAACCGAATTTCAATACATTTTTGACTTAAATCATGCACAAATCTTGCGCATAAGCATAACAAGTTCATGACCGTTAACTGCAACTATAGATTATTTTCCATAATGTAAAATAGCTTATTTTGCACTAACTGTCTCATTAAACCATGTACATGCCACCATTTACATGCAAAGTTTCACCAGTAATGTACGCTGCTTCAGGTGAAGCAAGGAAAACTACTGCTGATGCAATTTCACGTGGATCACCTAAACGACCTGCAGGCACGTTCGACAACGTTGCCGCACGTTGCTCATCATTTAGTCCCTTCGTCATGTCAGTTTCGATGAAACCAGGGGCAACAGTATTCACTGTTATACCACGAGACGCCACTTCACGAGCCATTGATTTAGTGAAACCAATCACACCCGCTTTTGCTGCTGCGTAGTTAGTTTGACCAGCATTACCCATAGTGCCAACAACAGAGCCTACGTTGATGATACGACCCGAACGTTTTTTCATCATGCCGCGTAAAACTGCTTTAGACATGCGGTAGATAGGCGTTAGGTTGGTATCAATGATGTCGTTCCACTCATCATCTTTCATGCGCATCAGTAGGTTGTCGCGAGTAATACCAGCATTGTTTACTAAAATATCGATAACACCAAACTCTTCATTAATGATTTTAAGCGTTGATTCGATAGACTCTACATCAGTAACGTTAAGTGCTAAACCTTTACCATTTTCACCAAGGTACTCACTGATTGCAGCTGCGCCACTCTCAGAAGTAGCAGTACCAATCACGGTCGCACCTCGCTCTACAAGAAGTTCCGCGATCGCACGACCAATACCACGGCTTGCGCCGGTAACGAGTGCAATCTTACCTTCTAGATTCATCATGTTGTGTTTCCTTTTCTTATCGCGAACTTTACTGGCTGATACGTTACTTCGCTGATTCCAACGAGGCAACGTCATTCACTGCCGCAGCAGTCAGCGTTTTCACGATGCGTTTTGTTAGGCCTGTTAAAACTTTGCCAGGGCCAAGTTCAACAAGATTTTCAACGCCTTGCTCGCTCATCAACTGCACAGTCTCTGTCCAGCGCACTGGGCTATGAAGCTGACGAACAAGTGCATCTTTAATTTTTTCAGGGTCGGTCTCTGCAGCCACATCAACATTATTGATAACCGGAATTTGCGGCGCATTGAACTCAATTGACTCTAGTGCTACTGCAAGTCTTTCCGCTGCTGGCTTCATTAGCGCACAGTGAGAAGGCACTGAAACAGGAAGAGGAAGCGCACGTTTCGCGCCAGCTTCTTTACATAAAGCACCCGCGCGTTCAACAGCATCTTTACTGCCTGCGATAACAACCTGACCAGGTGAGTTAAAGTTAACTGGAGAAACGACTTCACCTTGTGCTGCGTCTTCACACACTTTCGCAATTGCATCATCATCTAGGCCGATGATTGCATACATTGCACCAGTACCTGCTGGAACCGCCTCTTGCATTAGCTTACCGCGTAACTCTACCAGTTTGATGGCTTCCTTAAAGTCAATCACGCCAGCACATACTAGTGCTGAGTATTCACCTAAGCTATGACCAGCAAGGTTTGCAGGTTGCTTAAGACCTAGCTCATGCCATACACGCCAAATAGCAACAGATGAAGCTAGCAACGCAGGCTGAGTCCGGAAAGTTTGATTTAAATCTTCCGCTGGGCCATTTTGAACAAGCGCCCATAGATCGTAACCTAGTGCTTCAGATGCTTCTGCAAATGTTTGTTTTACTACATCATATTGTTCGCCTAGATCCGCAAGCATACCTACAGCTTGAGATCCTTGACCTGGAAATACGATAGCAAACTTGCTCATGTTGTTTTCCTTTAAGAAAAGTAAAATGAAGTAAGACGCCCTTTCGCGCATCTTAAATTTGAATTTTCGTGAAGCTTAGAACTTCACCAGAGCCGAGCCCCATGTGAAACCGCCGCCAAATGCTTCCAGCAACAAAGTCTGTCCACGCTTAATACGACCATCACGCACAGCTTCGTCCAACGCAGTCGGTACTGTCGCCGCCGATGTGTTACCGTGTCTATCTAGCGTAATGACTACTTGGTCCAGAGACATTGAAAGCTTCTTCGCTGTCGCGGAAATAATGCGGTAGTTCGCTTGGTGCGGCACTAGCCAGTCTAATTCAGACTTGTGCATGTTGTTTGCTTCAAGGGTATCTTTGACCAATTTTGACAACTGAGTAACCGCGACTTTGAATACCTCGTTACCCGCCATGTGAAGCCATTGGTCAGCATCTTTACCACGCTCGGGGACCGGAAGGCTCAAGAGCTCACCGAATTGACCATCCGAGTACACGTGGGTAGAAATAATGCCAGGCTCTTCGCTCGCACCAATGACAACAGCACCCGCAGCATCACCAAATAGAATGATGGTTGAACGATCTGTTGGATCACACGTTTTCGATAGCGCATCCGCTCCCATCACAAGCACGTTTTTACACATGCCAGATTTGATATGTTGATCAGCTACAGATAACGCATAAACAAAACCAGAACAAGCAGCGGCCAAGTCGAATGCAGGACAACCTTTAATACCAAGCTTTGCCTGAACCTGACATGCAGATGAAGGAAAAGTATGGCTACTACTCGTAGTCGCAACGATAATCAGGTCGATATCATTTTTATCAATCCCGGCCATATCGATAGCGTTTTCAGCTGCGTAGAATGCCATGTCTGCAACAGTTTCATTTTCTGCAGCAATTCGACGCTCTTTAATACCCGTGCGAGCAACGATCCACTCATCACTTGTATCTACCATTTTCTCTAAGTCTGCGTTAGTACGCACCTGAGATGGCAGGTAGCTGCCAGTACCTAAAATTTTGCTATACATGAAGACTAATAATGCCTCTCGAGTAAAACCGCTTCCAAACGATCGCTAATACGGCTTGGTACTTGTCGTTTGACCTCGTGTACTGCTTCGCCAAGTGCATTGACAATCGCAGATACATCTGCACTTCCATGGCTTTTTATGACAATGCCGCGCAATCCTAGCAAACTTGCGCCGTTATACTGGTCGGGGTTCAGTGTTTTTAGTTCATTAAATAGCCGAGAAAACAACTTTCTAGCAATCCAGCCTTTTATCGTAGACGCCATGATGCTGGTTTTTATTTTTTCGATAAAAAGTTGCGCTGTTCCCTCACTGGCTTTTAAGCATACGTTACCGACAAACCCATCACAAACGATGACGTCTGCAACATCATGCAAAATTTGATTACCTTCAATATAACCGACAAAGTTGATCGCGTCGGTCTGAGAAAGCATTTCTGCGCAACGTTTGACTAAATCGTTACCTTTAATCTCTTCTGCGCCAATATTGAGTACAGCAACGCGAGGAGGACAACCTAAGTGCTGTTCTGCTAATGCACTGCCCATTACAGCAAATTGGAACAAACTGTCGGCATCACACGATACATTCGCACCTAGATCTAGCATCCAAGTACGCTTTCCAGTAATCGTCGGTAAAGCCGAAACTAAAGCAGGACGTTCAATACCAGGCAGTAGCTTGAGAATAAAACGCGACAGCGCCATCAAAGCACCTGTGTTACCCCCGCTCACGCAAGCATCCGCTTGCTGCTCAGACACCAAGTCGATAGCGATACGCATAGAACTGTTTCGGCTATTGCGTAATGCCCATGATGGCTTTTCTGAGTTCGAGATAACTCTCTCGCTATGAGAAATAGTCAAGCGAGAACTGGTAGAGGCATCTAATTGAGATAGTTGAGACGTGATCAGAGATTGATCACCTATAAGAATCACTTTTAGCTCTGGGAAATGAGACAATGCCTGCACGGCGGCAGGCACTGTTACGCGTGGACCGAAATCCCCGCCCATTGCATCAAGTGCAACGGTAATACTTTGCAAAGGTTCAACCTTACTTGTTGATAACCTTTTGACCACGGTAGTAACCTTCAGCAGTTACATTGTGGCGTAGGTGAGTTTCACCAGAAGTCGCGTCTACAGATAGTGCAGCTGTAGTTAGCGCATCGTGTGAACGACGCATACCGCGCTTAGAACGAGTTTTACGGTTTTTTTGTACGGCCATTGACCCTACTCCTATACTATTGGGTTAAAAACCTGAGCCTGAGTAAGCGGTTATTACACCAATTACTTTTTCAGATTTTTCAAAACGTCGAATGGATTCGGTTTCTTTTCCTCAATTTCTTCAGGAAGCTCACCAAAAACCATGTTATTTGAGTCAACGCTACAGTCCGCTTCATCGTGCATCGCAATTTGAGGTAATGCTAAGATGAACTCGTCCTCAACCAGTTGTACAAGGTCTAATTCACCATACTCATTTAGATCTACCAAATCATAAATTTCTGGTGCTTCCTCTTCACTCTTCTCACCGTAGTAAGGAGTGTAAAGGAATTCAACTTCACACGCGTGTGTGAATACCTCATTACAACGCTGACATTCTAAATCGACATCGATGCTAGCTTTACCAGAGATAACAACGAGTCGCTGTTCATCCATCTCAAATGACAATGAGACTAGTGCGTCGCGTTTTACGCCTTCAGTTGTTTCCGCTAAACGTTTGAAAAGACTGTCTTGGATGATACCATCGAAGTCCAATCGTTTCTGTGCCGTTTTTGCCGGATCAACCGTTCGCGGTATTTTTACCTTTTGCATAGGGCGCGAATATTATCTTCCAATTCAAAATTAGTCAAAGAAAAAGGCAAAAAAGTTATACTTTTTTACGCTTAACATACAGAGCATTAGCCAGAATCATTTTTGATCGATTATCCTATCGGAAATGCTCTCACGGATTGTAATTCAAAATGAAAAATTACCAACTGGTTTTAGCCTCAACTTCCCCTTTTCGTAAACAACTGCTTGAAAAGCTTTCACTTCCGTTCATTTGTTTATCACCGGATTGCGATGAAACACCTTTTAACCAGGAAGCCCCTCTTGAATTGGTACAAAGACTGGCCAAAGAAAAAGCAATATCTTGCCAAACGGATAAAGCAAGTTTAGTCATCGGCAGTGACCAAGTTTGTGTCATTGATGGTGAAATCGTTGGCAAACCGTTAAACAGAGATAACGCGATAAACCAACTTCTGGCTCAAAGTGGAAAAATCATCACTTTCTATACAGGCCTTGCGGTACATAACACCGTTACAAACCATACAGAAATCGGCTTTGATACCTTTGAAGTTCACTTTCGAGAGCTAACTCGCGAACAGATTGAACGCTATGTTGATAAAGAAGCGCCTTTTTACTGCGCAGGCAGTTTTAAAAGCGAAGGAATGGGGATATGTCTATTTAACAAATTAGTGGGTAAAGACCCGAATACACTTGTCGGGCTACCACTGATTGATTTGATTGATATGTTGCGTGTTCAGGGACTCGATGTCCTTTAATCCAAATACTATAAAAAGGGAGCCACAGGTTCTCTTTTCGTATCCGCGAGGAAAACATGGTTACGCGTTTCTTAAACCCGCCAACACTTTTTCTAGTTTCGGTTCCATCGGTGCATTGATTTCCATCCACTCATCATTCGAAGGGTGCTGAAACTTGATATTCGCTGCATGCAAGAACAAGCGATCAAGCCCCACTTTGCCTGTATAGGCATCAAAACGACGGTCACCATATCGGTCATCCCAAGCAATTGGATGACCCACATATTGAGTGTGAACTCGGATTTGGTGAGTGCGACCAGTAATTGGACTGGCTTGGATCAGCGTCGCTTGCTCAAACTTTTCTAGAACTTTAAAGCGCGTTTCAGACGGCTTACCATTAGGGTTAACACGAACAATACTGTTCACTTCGTTTTTAAGCAGCGGTGCATTGACAACCTTACAACTGCTTTTCCATTGTCCCATGACAAGAGCAAAGTAAAACTTTTTCACTGTCTTTTCACGAAACTGGGCTTGCAAGTGACGAAGTGCAGAGCGCTTCTTAGCGACCAGCAGGATGCCTGAAGTATCGCGGTCAATACGATGCACAAGTTCAAGAAAACGCGCCTGCGGCCGGAGCGCACGGAGCGCTTCAATCGCGCCAAACTTTAAGCCGCTACCACCATGCACAGCGGTGCCTGATGGCTTGTTTAGAATCAACATATGATCATCTTCAAAGATGATCATATCTTCCAACTCAGCGACTTTATTGAGTTTCGTACTTGGTGCGACGGCGTCATCTTTTTTCTCGACTGTCACAGGCGGAATGCGCACGAGATCACCGGCTTTTAGTTTGTACTCGGCCTTAATCCGCTTTTTATTTACGCGTACTTCACCCTTACGCACGATTCTGTAAATCATGCTTTTAGGAATATCTTTTAATTGGTTACGCAAGAAATTATCAATGCGCTGCCCCGCCATATCTTCGTCGATATCAACGAACTGGACTTTTGTTCTTATTTCGCTCATGGTCGGTATTGTAAACGCAATTTCGCGCGAGTTCACATTATTCTTATAGCAAAAGAAACACTCGAGCGAACAAAACGCTCTAAACCTCGCCAAGCTTTTGTTTAATTTATGAAAACTCCCAATAAAGTTCTCGATTTGCTTACTCTCTTGCTCAGTTCCTTCCTCTCAATTGCTTATGAAACAGCCAGTTATAAATTAGAAGTTTGAATTTAGCGGCAATTTTTCTATCGTTTGCGTCAAAGCAGATTGCTGATAGCCACACGCACTGCTATAGTTCACAGCTGCTAAGGAAGGTTTGGTTACATTTTATTCATTACCAATCATTTATCCTCAGCAATGTGAGTAGATCGTTGAAGGTCGAGTGCAGCATTGGCGTAAGACACATCGAACTCAATACTCTTGCCACCCTACTCCTCGCATAATCACGTTGAGTACTTACCGCCCAAATAGCGGGTCACAAGTCTACGTTTCCAACAGAAACCTTAAAAAGATTTGTGATGACTGAAGTGCCCGAGAGCATCCCCTTCCAGCCGGGAGGCTGCAAATTATAAGCCATGGGATCAGGCACCGTGAAAGCGCGAAAAACAGTGGCAAATCGACAGAAAGACATAGAAGAAAAGACAACGAGAATTTTCAATGAAAAGAATGTTAATTAACGCAACTCAAAAAGAAGAGTTGCGTGTCGCTCTGGTTGATGGCCAGCGACTTTTCGATCTTGATATCGAGAGTCCAGGTCATGAATCTAAAAAAGCGAATATCTACAAAGGACGTATCACACGTATCGAACCTAGCTTAGAAGCCGCATTTGTTGATTACGGTGCTGAGCGTCACGGTTTCCTCCCTCTTAAAGAAATTGCCCGCGAATATTTCCCTGAAGGTTACACCTACCAAGGTCGTCCAAGCATTAAAGAAGTGCTGACCGAAGGCCAAGAAGTCATCGTTCAAGTGGAAAAAGAGGAACGTGGTAGCAAGGGCGCTGCTCTGACTACTTTCATTTCTCTTGCTGGTAGTTACCTTGTTCTTATGCCTAATAATCCTCGAGCTGGCGGTATCTCTCGCCGTATCGAGGGTGATGAGCGTACGCAACTAAAAGCGGCGCTAAGCACTTTGGAGCTGCCACAAGGCATGGGCCTGATTGTCCGTACTGCTGGCGTAGGTAAGAGTGCAGAAGAGCTTGAGTGGGACCTAAACGTACTACTTAACCATTGGGGAGCAATCAAAGGCGCAGCAGACTCGAACCCTGCTCCATTTTTAATCCACCAAGAAAGTAACGTTATCGTTCGTGCTATTCGTGACTACCTACGCCGTGATATTGGCGAAATTCTTATCGATAGCAACACTATCTATGAACGTGCGAAAGAGCACATTCAACTAGTTCGCCCTGATTTCGTTAGCCGCATTAAGAAATACGAAGGTGAAGTACCACTGTTCAGCCACTACCAAATCGAAAGCCAAATTGAATCGGCTTTTCAACGTGAAGTGCGCCTGCCGTCTGGTGGTTCTATTGTTATCGACCCAACAGAAGCGTTAACTTCTATCGATATTAACTCTGCTCGTGCCACAAAGGGTGGCGATATCGAAGAGACAGCGCTAAACACAAACCTAGAAGCAGCAGACGAGATCGCCCGACAATTGCGTCTACGTGATCTCGGTGGTCTGGTGGTTATCGACTTTATCGATATGACCCCAATTCGTCACCAACGTGAAGTAGAAAACCGCCTACGCGAAGCCGTTCGTTTAGATAGAGCTCGTGTACAGATCGGTCGTATTTCTCGCTTCGGTCTGCTAGAAATGTCTCGCCAACGTTTAAGCCCTTCTCTAGCAGAAGCAAGCCACCATATTTGTCCTCGTTGTAGCGGTACTGGTGTTGTTCGTGATAACGAATCGTTAGCGCTTTCTGTCCTTCGCCTGATTGAAGAAGAGGCGTTAAAAGACAATACAGCACAAGTATTAGCCGTTGTACCAGTGCCCATCGCTTCCTACCTATTGAACGAAAAGCGCCGCTCGGTTAACCACATCGAACGTATTCAAGAAGTGAAGATCACCGTAGTTCCTAACTCTGATATGGAAACACCGCACTTTGAAGTAATCCGCGTTCGTGAAGGTGAAGAGTTTGATCTGATTTCTTATCTACTTCCTAAGAAACTGGAAGCAATGAAAGAAGCGGAAGGTAAAGAGCCCGTTGAGGTTGATGTAAAACCTAAACGACTTGAAGAACCTGTTCTTAAAGGCTTTGCAGCACCAACTCAAACAGCTCCTGCTCCTGTAGCTAAACCAGCTCCAGAAGTGAAAAAGCAGAAACAAGAAAAGAAAGTTGAACAAGAAGAGCAACCTGGACTGTTCAGCCGTTTGTTTAAAGCACTTGGTAGCTTCCTATCTAGTGGCTCTGAAGAAGTACAAGAAGAGCCGAAACCTCAAGAAGAGAAAAAACCAAATCACGACAACAAACGTGACCGTAACGATCGCCGCCGAAATAATAATCAACGCGATAATCGTGATAACAGACGTCGTCGTAAGCCTCGTGATGAGCAAGCCAATGAACAAAGTGAAGCTCAACAACCAAATAACAAGCAGCAAAACCGTAACCAGAAGCGTAAACCGAAAGCTCAACAAGCTGAAAAAGCTCAAGAGCCAAAAGCGAACGACAAAGTAGCGGAAAAAGGCCTACAACTTGCAGCTGAAGCTCGTTCTGAGACGAAGCCAGAAGAGAATAAGCCGAAACAAAATGCGAAAACAGAGAAAGTGAAAGAGCGCCGTCAACGTCGCAAATTAAACAAATCTGTCCGTATTAAAGATCAGCAGGCTGAAGAGTATATCGCGGAAGAAAATCCGGTCGCAGAAGTGGTTGAAGCGAAAATTGAGAAGCCGTCAAAAGTTGAGAAGCCGTCAGAAGCCGCAACTGAAGCGCAACAAGACAACAAGCAGCCAGAGTCGAAACAGCGCCGTAACCGTCGTTCTCCTCGTCATCTGCGTGCAAGTGGTCAACGTCGACGCAGAGGTCGCGATCGTCGCCCTAACCCATTCCGTCTGCGTAAAGGTGGAGTAGCCTCTCCAGAAATGGCAATGGGGAAAGTAATGCCACGTTACACTCCAAAATCAGCACCTAAGAAAGAAGAACGTACACAGGAAGAAGTTGTAACGGCGGTAACAGCCATCCAAGGTGGCTTTGCTTGTCCAGAGATGGCAATGGGGAAAGTGATTATCCGTCGCGATCAACCTCTTGCATCAGAAACGCCTGTTAGCGCTAAAACAACGCAAGATAAGGCTGAAAATGTAGAAGCCCCTGTCGTTGAAACAGCCGTTGCTGATTCGGTTACAGCCGAACAAACAACGGTTGAACCAACCGTTCAAGCAGTTGAAACTCCGATTGCTGAAACGGCAGATACAGCGGTAGACGAAACTCCAGTTCAAGAGCCGATCATTGAGACAATAGTTGAAGAGCCTAAGGTTGAACCAATAGCAACCGAAGCTCCAACAAAAGCTGAAGACGCTAAAGCAAAAGTGATTAAGGTAGCAGCAGCCAAACTTAGTGCCAGCGCACCTATGACAAAAGCGCCAGGCTCTCAAGAAATGAAAGAGATCGAGGTTTCCGCGGCCCCTTTCAAAGCTGAGCGATACCAGCCAAAAGGTGCGGGTAGCCAAGCTGCAAAAAACCGTGCTTCTTCAGAAATGACAAAGCCAGACTTTAACTAAGTCAACGCTCATTGCAGCGAGAATGCAACAACGGAAAAAGGGCTGCCATATCGGCAGCCCTTTTTATTGATTGTTTATATCAATGACTGTTCACATAGGTGTGTCATTTCTTGCATCATTCTTGAACTTAGTCACACTTTTCGGTAGCATGCGCCGACTTAATTTTTCGACACCTTCCTGATGCCGCTCTTTTATTACTACGGTTTACACTGCGATAATTGATCAAAACTCAATCACCCAGTAACTTGCGCAAATACGAGTATGTGTCGGGATCAACTCATTTTAAAGAGAACTAAAAACAAACATGTTCGAATTTCCGCAATTTTCTAAGCACTCTGTAAAAAACGACGTGCTGTCAGGCTTAACGGTAGCGCTCGCATTAGTTCCTGAAGCTGTCGCATTTGCGTTCGTTGCTGGTGTAGACCCTATGGTTGGTCTGTACGCAGCATTCATCGTTGGCCTTATCACCTCTATCTTTGGTGGCCGCCCTGGTATGATATCAGGTGCAACAGGTGCCATGGCAGTCGTAATGGTTTCGCTTGTCGCGACTCACGGTATCCAGTACCTATTCGCAGCCATCATGCTCGCTGGTATTCTTCAAATTGCCGCTGGTATGTTTAAATTGGGTAAGTTCATCCGTATCGTACCTCACCCTGTGATGATCGGTTTTGTAAACGGTCTGGCTATTGTTATCTTCTTAGCTCAATTGGGTCAGTTTAAAGCGCCAGACGTCAACGGCATGCTTACTTGGCTACCACAAGACCAAATGCTGCTAATGCTTGGTTTGGTTGCGCTAACCATGGCAATCATTCACTTTCTACCCAAAATCACGACAGCGGTACCCTCGTCTCTCGTGGCGATCGTCACCGTAACTGCGCTTGTGGTAGGCTTAGATCTAGACACTCGCACTGTCGTCGACTTCCTGCGTACTATGTCTGGTGATGAAGCAGCAACGTTGGCCGGCTCTCTCCCGACATTCTCTATTCCAGCGGTTCCATTTACGCTTGAAACTCTACAAATCATTCTGCCTTACGCAATTATTCTTGCAGCAATCGGCCTAATTGAATCATTGCTGACTCTGACAGTGTTGGATGAGATGACGAACACTCGTGGCCAATCTAACCGTGAATGTATCGGTCAAGGTATGGCAAACATGACGTGTTCTGTATTTGGTGCAATGGGCGGTTGTGCAATGATTGGTCAGTCGATGATCAACGTAAACTCCGGTGGTCGCGGTCGTCTATCTGGTATTATTGCTGCAAGTGCCCTGTTGGTTTTCATCCTGTTTGCTTCATCACTGATTGAGATGATCCCACTAGCAGCACTCGTTGGTGTGATGTTCATGGTGGTGATTGGCACCTTTGAGTGGGCAACATTTAAACTCGCGCGACGCGTACCAAAGCAAGACTTCTTCGTTATCTTGTTAGTGACGATTGTCACGGTTCTTACTGACCTCGCCGTTGCAGTAGCGATCGGTGTTATCGTTTCGGCACTGATGTTTGCATGGCAACATGCGAAGCACATCTACGCAGACACATGCTTAAATGAAGAAGGATCTAAAGAGTATAAGATTCACGGTCCTATTTTCTTCGGGTCTGCAGCAAACTTCCTTGAATTGTTCAATGCTCATGACGATCCAAAAGATGTGATTGTGGACTTCGCGGACTCGCGCGTGACTGATCACTCTGCAATTGAAGCGATTGAAACACTAGCAGAACGTTACAGCTCTCAAGGTAAAACGCTACACCTTCGTCACCTAAGCCCAGATTGCCGCAAGCTTCTAGATAAAGCTGGCAGCTTGGTTGAAATCAATGTGAAGGAAGACCCAAGCTACAAAGTCGCAACCGACCTTCTCGCGGGTTAATACAGACATAAAGGGATGAGCTAAGCTCATCCCTTTTTCTATTGTCTTCAAACCACACGATTATAGCTTCTTCAAAATCGCTTCTGATGCCTCTTCAATTAAATCAAGCACCAATTCAAAGCCATCTTCTCCACCGTAATATGGGTCTGGGACTTCATCGTAATTTGAAACCGAATGACTCAAAAATAGCGATACCTTGTGTCGGTACTCCAACGGACAAATATCCAATAAATCAGCTAAATTCGCTTTGTCCGCGGCTAAGATAAGGTCAAACTTGTCAAAGTCATCAATGGTAACTTGACGCGCACGCATTCCTTTAAAAGAGTAACCTCGCTGCTTTCCTGCGGCCATTGCCCTTGAATCCGGTGGGTTTCCTGCGTGGTAGCCAATCGTACCTGCCGAATCAACCTCCACGGCAATACCCAACTCTTGAGCTTTCGCTCTTAACACGGCTTCTCCGGTTGGTGACCGACAAATGTTTCCCATACAAACAACAAGTATTTTCTTCATTTTATTCCCTGAATTATCGGTGGTTTTTCTTCACGATATGTTGGTCTATCATAGCGAGATAAATCAATGAACCCAAATCAGCTTGGGCAAAGCACAAAAAGGAATTGAGGAAGTATTATGTCTATCGAAGAAAATAAAGAAGCACGCCATAAGGCTCGCCAACAAAAAGTCAAAGAACAGGTAGACGCAAAAATTGCTGCTGCTCAAGAGGAAAAAGGTCTACTACTGATCATTACCGGAAATGGTAAAGGTAAATCGACATCAGGATTCGGTACGATAGCACGCGCAGTGGGTCATGGTTTGAATTGTGCTGTCGCTCAGTTTATTAAAGGTACATGGGACAATGGTGAGCGCAACCTACTTGAGAAACTCGGCGTTAAATTCCAAGTAATGGCGACCGGCTTTACATGGGAAACTCAAAACAAAGCCGCTGATACCGAAGCAGCTCAAGGCGTATGGCAAGAATGTAAGCGCATGCTCAAAGATGAATCTATCGATGTGGTTCTTTTTGACGAGCTGACGTACATGGTGAGCTACGGCTACATTGACTTAGATGAGGTCGTTGAAGCACTGAACAACCGCCCTAAAATGCAGTCGGTTATCATTACTGGTCGTGGCGCACATCGCACCCTGATTGAAATCGCCGATACCGTTTCTGAAGTGAAGAATGTAAAGCATGCATTTGAATCAGGCGTCAAAGCGCTGAAAGGTGTCGACTGGTAAAGCTCACCAGCAGAATTAAAAAAGGGTTGGCTAATGCCAACCCTTTTTGCTTTGGCTCGAATCTAATTGAATAGATTCTTTATCAAACCATCGACTGCTTCTTTGGTTTTTTCATCTTTGATCTTGTCCGTTAGCTTCTCTACACCACGGTCAATTTCTTTCTGAGCTTTCTGTTTCAGAACATCATCAAATACCAGTTTGAATTTAGGATCCGCCCACTGACCAGACACATTGATCGGAATAGTAATGTCTTTCAACTCATCAATATCTTTACCGCCTTGGCCTTCTAGGCTACCTACGACTGATGTGCTGATAGTAAAGTCGACAGTTTCATTGATGTAGTTTGCGGTGCCTTTACCACGAACACGTAGCAATGGAGACTGAGCTTGCATATTATCCGTTAATACGACACCTTTGTTGAGCTTCAATGTCGCCGTCATCGCACTAAAGTCTGTTTTCTTAGCTTCATTTGTGCCTTCGACTTTTTGCCCTTTAAATTTCGCGTAGTTTTCACGAATCAACTGAGCAACGTTGATGCCATTCACCGCACCGTCAGCAAAATTGATAACAACCGTACCAGAAAGATTCTTCTTGATACCGGTAGGCGTTAGACTCTTACCTGTAATATTCACATCAATGTTACCCGTCCCTTCGAGCTTATCGTTATTAGCGACATCAATAAGTAACGGTTGAACTTTCACGCCCTTGATTGACTTCTTCACACTGTAAGTCGCTGGTGACTGGCGTGCATCTAACTTCGCTGTCGCTGAGATTGAGCCTTGGTACAGCTTCGAACTAAATGAAGTAATCTCAAATACGCCACGATTTACAGTGAAGCTCGTTTTTACCGCTTCCATCTTCGCATTTGCCGCTTTGAATTTGTCGATGGTAATGTCACCCTTTACATCTAACGTTTTCAACGCAGACAAATCAGGCTCAACCTCAGACCCAGCTGGAGCACTCTCGCCACCAGAAGCAGGCTTATTACCTTCGGAAGCTTGCTGATCTAATCCTAAGAATTCATCAAGATCGATATTTGGGCTGTGGAGAGCAAATCGTACTTTAGGAATATCACCAAGTGTCACATCTGCCTTACCATCTAAGGCGATAGCATTCGCTGTTAATTTCTCTAGGACAAAACTCAGATGGTTTTTCGTTAGGTCGAAAGACAGATCAGACACCATGTCGACTTTCATCGGTGACTGAGGTAATGCATCCCCCTCAAAAGTCGATTTAACAGTTAACTTATCCAGCTGCACTTTGCTGATAGCCTTGTCTACACTAAGTTGACCAGCACCCTGCATATCTAACTTCATACCACCAGCGTCGCCCTTCATGGCATAAGTCAGGTTATTTACTTTATCGAATTCAAACGTATCTAAACCGATCGTTGCCGATTCAATCTTATTGGCAGGGTCAGTGTATGTCGCATCGAAGTTGATGTTCTTTAGCGCGTAGTTTGCCAAACCTTTTTCTAGCTTAAAGTCTACCTGACCTTTCGCGGTGAACTTTTGGTCGTTCATTTCGCCCTTCACGCCAAAATCAGCCGTTGTCCAGTTGTCAAAAGCGAATTCGGAAAGGTTTAATGAGATGTCGTAAAGCTTGGTGTAACTTCCGGCTTGCTTGTCCTGAATTTCTAATGAGCCGTTAGAAACCGTAACACCAGCAAGATTAATGCTCCAATCTGAGCCAGAAGGCTGCGTTTCACCATTTTGCGCTGTCGCTGTATCACTCGCTTGCTCTGCTTGCTCTGCTTGCTGAGTTTGCGCTTTCGTCAATGCATTAATATTCTTGCTGCCATCTTTCTTGGTTTCGATATAGAACTCAGCGCCATCCAGCGTGACATTACCAATTTCAAGCTGCTGACTGAGAAGTGGCATAACGGAAATATCAATACCAACCGTATCAACTTTGAATAAGTTGGGTTTACTAAAGCCTTGAGGGTTTCGCAATTCTGTATGTCCCAGCTCAAAGCCGATCGATGGGAAAAATTGCCAGCTGATATCTCCTTCAATCACCAGTTCTAACCCTGTTTGCTTTTGCGCTTGTTCAACAATAAGGGGCTTAAACTGGTTCGGATTGACGAAGATAGTTAACGCTAAAATTGCGACCAAAATGACCACAATCGGTATTGCTAGAATTAAGAGCAGTTTCTTCATTTGTTTTTCCTTGCTCGAGTGTTTTTACAATTATAACCGCAGGCTAGATTTACCGCTGACAGTTCCACAAAAACGTCCGGTTTTTCCTTGCAACTGACTAATTTAAAAACAAAAAAAAGAAGTGGCACTTACCGTGCCACTTCTTAACATAAAAATAAAGCAATATAGCCTTCTAAAAACTTAAGCTTTCAAAAGTTTTGCAATGTGAGCTTTTAGTACATCAATCGCAATACGGTTTTTACCACCGCGAGGCACAATGATGTCCGCATATTGTTTAGAAGGTTCAATAAACTGCATGAACATCGGACGTACGGTTTGCTGGTATTGCTTAAGAACAGATTCCATTGTACGACCTCGCTCCTCAACGTCACGTTTAACCCGTCGAAGAAGACAGATATCGAGTGGCGTATCCATAAATATCGTCGCATGCATCAAATCACGAAGGCGAGGGTCAGTAAGAAGAAGAATACCTTCTAAAATGATTACCTTTTTAGGGGTCATTATTGTCGTATTGTTTGTTCTTGTATGCTCAGTGTAGCTGTACTCCGGTACCTTTACCGCTTCACCACGCCCCAGCTTTTCAAGGTGCTCACACAGTAGATCGTGATCTAACGCACTCGGGTGGTCGTAGTTCGCCTTTACTCGCTCTTCCATGCTTAGGTGGCTTTGGTCGTTGTAGTAACAATCTTCCGTGATGACACCGATTTGATGATCGCCTACTTTCTCGCGAAGCTCATTATAAATAGTGCTTGCGATCAGACTTTTTCCAGAAGCTGAAGCGCCAGCAATACCGACGATGACGCATTGATTATTATCAGACATTAGTTTGCACCCGATGATGATTTTCTAGTCACATAAAAAGATAAACTGCGTGATTATAGGGAGTTCCCCCCTTAGTTACTAGCTGGAATTAGGGTTTAGTCGTAAGTTTCTGCCTGCTCAGAGGATTAATCTCCAAGCAAACGTTAAAATGTGCAATCATCACCCAATTGGCATAGTAAACTTAGTTCACCATTGTAAAACTAATTGCCTCTGGTTTGGCTTTGCCTTGCCAAAACATCGTGCTACATACACGGTCAGCGAGTTGCTTATAATAACCGGCATGTTCGCTTTCTGGCCGTCTTGCTACTGTTGGTATCCCCGTATCAATGTCTTCTCGCATAGAAATATGCAATGGAATTTGACCTAATAATGCTAAGCCAAATTCTTGTGACATTTTTTCTGCGCCACCCATACCAAAAATATGTTCTTTCGCACCGCATTGACTACAGATGTGGTAACTCATATTTTCCACAACACCGATAACTGGAACATGAACCTTGTTAAACATCGCCGCGCCTTTTCTTGCATCGGCTAAAGCAAGGTCTTGCGGTGTCGTGACCAACACACTTCCGGTTACTGGAATCTGCTGAGACAAGGTCAACTGAATATCACCGGTACCTGGCGGCATATCGATAACTAAGTAATCCAAATCGGGCCAATCGGTTTCGGTTAGTAATTGCGACAACGCTTTTGAAGCCATTGGACCTCGCCAAATTGCCGCTTCCGATTTATCAACCAAGTAACCAATAGAATGAGTATAGATCCCGTGAGCAAAAACTGGCTTCATCCATTTTCCGTCTCGAACCTCGGGTTTCGCATCCTCTTGACCCAGCATCATCGGTACGGAAGGACCATAGATATCGGCATCAAGCAAGCCGACTTTCGCGCCAGATTGAGCAATCGCCAACGCTAAGTTGACCGCTGTGGTTGATTTACCGACCCCGCCTTTTGCCGAACTTACGGCGATGATATTTTTCACACCTTTTACTGGGTTGTCCACTTGTGTTTCTAATGCTTTAACGCCAAGACCAATATGGCATGGAAACTCCGGCACTGTGCCTACAGTTTGCTGATGTCTGATCCAGTCGCGTAATTCGTACTGAAGCCCATTACTTGCAAAGGGCAATGTTACCTCTACCTCACCTTGCGCTGTAATTGCGATGACATCGTGAATATCAGCCCAGTTTTCCACCAATTGTGGATGCTGGTATTGGTTAAACCAATCACAAAAATCTTGTTTTGAAGTGAACTGATGCATAAGTCCTCCTTTTAAAGTGCCATGCTAACACCGTCCCGCCTTAACCAGAACCCTAAAAAAACTAAGCCATTACGCAGTTTGACATCTTGGAGTTAGTGAATGCATGGGGTAGTATTATCCATCAAAATTTTTATACCTATCAAGAAAAGCGAATATTAAGTATGGCAAACGATCCAAGAATTCTTTCTTCAAGAAAAATGCTGGTAACTTGTGCCCTTCCGTACGCTAACGGTTCGATCCACCTTGGTCATATGCTTGAGCATATCCAAGCGGACATTTGGGTTCGTTACCAACGCCTACGCGGTAACACTGTAAACTTCATCTGTGCTGACGATGCTCACGGCACGCCAATCATGCTTAAAGCGCAACAGATGGGTATTACTCCTGAGGAAATGATTGCCGCAGTCAGCGAAGAGCACCAAAAAGACTTTGCAGGCTTTGATATCAGCTTTGATAACTACCACAGCACACATTCAGAAGAAAATCGTGAGCTGGCTTCGCATATCTACTTAGAGCTAAAGAAAAACGGCTTTATTTCTAGCCGCACCATTTCTCAGTTGTTTGATCCTGAGAAAAAGATGTTCTTACCGGACCGTTTCGTAAAAGGCACTTGTCCAAAATGTAAATCAGAAGATCAATATGGCGATAATTGTGACGCATGTGGTGAGGCTTACAGTCCAACCGAACTGATCAATCCTAAATCTGCGGTTTCTGGTGCAACTCCGGTAATGAAAGATTCCGAGCACTTCTTCTTCGACCTCCCTCAGTTTGAAAGCATGTTAAAGGCGTGGACTCGCTCTGGCTCTCTACAAAATGAAACCGCGAATAAGATGCAAGAGTGGTTCGAATCGGGTCTGCAACAATGGGATATTTCACGTGATGCGCCATACTTTGGCTTTGAGATCCCAGGCGAAAAAGATAAGTTTTTCTACGTATGGTTAGACGCACCGATCGGCTATATGGGTTCATTCAAAAACCTATGTGACAAGCGTGACGACCTCGACTTCAACGAATACTGGAAAAAAGACAGCTCGGCTGAGCTTTACCATTTCATCGGTAAAGACATCGTTTACTTCCATAGCCTATTCTGGCCAGCAATGCTTCAAGGGTCAGGTTTCCGTCAACCAAACAACATCTTCGTTCACGGCTACGTCACGGTTAACGGCGCGAAAATGTCTAAGTCTAAGGGCACATTCGTAAAAGCAAGTACTTACCTAGAACACCTAGATCCAGAGTGTCTCCGCTACTACTACGCAGCGAAACTTAATAGCCGCATTGATGATCTCGACCTTAACCTTGAAGATTTCACGCAACGTGTGAACGCTGACGTCGTCAACAAGATCGTTAACCTCGCCTCTCGTAATGCTGGCTTTATCGCTAAACGCTTTGACGGCAAACTGTCTGACAACTTTGCAGAACCTGAACTATACAAAGAGTTCGTCGCCGCAGCAGAGCACATCGCAGAGCTTTACGAAAGTCGTGAGTTTAGTCGTGCGATCCGTGAAATTACTGCATTAGCCGACAAAGCAAACCAATACGTTGACGAAAAAGCGCCTTGGGTAATCGCCAAAGTAGAAGGCAAAGATCAGGAACTTCAAGAGATCTGCTCTGTGGGTATCAACCTTTTCCGCGTTCTGATGACCTACCTAAAACCAGTGATGCCAGCACTCGCTGCACGTACAGAAGCATTCCTAAACCAAGAGCTAACTTGGGACGGCATGACTCAGCCACTAACAAGCCACGAAATCACTAAGTTTAAAGCACTATTCAACCGTATTGATCCGAAGAGGGTTGAAGCAATGGTCGAGGCTTCTAAAGAAGATGCCGCAGTTGAAATGGCAGCAAAAGAGAAAGCGGAAGCAGAAAAGAACGAGGCTAGCCAAACTGAGCTAGATAAAGATCCAATCTCTGATGAGATTGAGTTTGATACTTTTGCTCAAGTAGACATGCGTATCGCTCGCATTATTTCTTGTGAAGAAGTACCAAAAGCAAACAAACTACTGAAATTTCAACTGGATATCGGTGGCGAAACACGCCAAGTATTCTCTGGTATTAAATCGGCATACAAACCGGAAGAACTAGAAGGCAAGCTAACAGTTATGGTTGCGAACTTGAAACCTCGTAAAATGAAGTTTGGTATGTCTGAAGGCATGATCCTAGCCGCTGGTCCTGGTGGCACTGACCTATGGATCCTAGAGCCGCACGAAGGCGCTCAACCAGGTATGCGCGTCATGTAACTCGTTACTTTACTGCCCAATCCGAAAATCCCCGCGAGACTCTGTGGGGATTTTTTTGGTCAAATTCACAGGATTGGTGAACTGTTGCACCATGAATACACAAACTTATTCATTTAAAAACATAAGTCCATATTTTTAAATGAATTTTAATTTGGCATCAAAACTGCTAACTCTTGTTTGATACTCCCAAATACTAACAAGGAGTTGGTTATGTTTGTTTTGATTTCATCTTTACTGTCTATCGCTATTTTAGTGGGCATATATCACCTGTCCTTCAAGCGGGAACAGCAACATATTCGCAAGTATCAACTACTCACCTTATTACGTGATGTTGTTCACCTGCTGCGACGCCACCGCGCAGCAACGCACTACTCGATTCATTTTCAACAAAATAACGAGCAAGAACTACACAAACTGCACCGAGCTCTCACCAAGAAGCTACACCTCCTAGTTGAAACCTCACACTTTGAAAATAAACCCATGTATCGCGTGCTGCAGATAAAAGTCGGTAAATTACTCGAAAAATGGCAAGACAGTAGCGTTGCCCGTAACCAAATGGAGCATGGCCGGTTAATTCGTCACTGCTTATTCTTAATGGATGAAACTACAATAGCGTGGTTGACCGAAGAACAACGAGATGAGTTACATGATGAGTATCATATGAACTGGCAATACATCATAGATAGCTTAGAGACTCTCACTCAGCTTCGTATCTGCATCCAAGACCTAAGTGAGCAAGGAGGAAGGGCGCGATTTAAACACTATGCATCGGTCATGACACGTAAGCTGAACCAATTAGCGATCATTGCCCCATTAAATATCGCCTCGCCAGTTGCGATGCGCGCCATACAAGTACTGGATGACTACGTAAATGAAAAGAATGCCAATATAACGGAAGCAGAGCTTTATCGGATTACATCTGATTTATCGCTCACTATTTTCAATACCTACGATCATGTTCTCTCTGATACCGTTGAGGCTTTATATCTGCCACTCCCCAGACTCTCAGTCGTAGGATAGAAATTTTCAATCCTACGTAGGAAGTCGTTCAGTGAGGCATTTACACATAAACTCTACTTAATAAAAAAACCGCAGGTTTATCGCCTGCGATTTTTAAGTATCGTGCGCTTCTTAGCGCTTAGCTATCATCTTCGGTGAAATTAGTCGGCAACTGTTTTTTCATCTCGTTCCAGATCTGCGCACTTTCAATACCATAATGACGAATCACAATAGGTAGCTGTTCACGTTGACCATTTTCACAAGTTTCTAGTAGCTGACGGTAAAAGTTCAGGGCTAGTTCACGAGAAGCCGGATTTGAGAAGTAGTAGCTACCGACGCGATCATACAGCTTTTTCAATCCATTAAAGATCAACCCATAAATTTGGTTACCAGAATGGAATGCAAGACGCTGGAACAACATGTAGTCGTAAAAGTTGAACGTTTTAGCAATCAAAATTTCTTGACGCTTCGTTTCGTCTTTTTCGTTATCTTCTTTCACACTCTGCACAACTTTGTCGGCATAAGGGGAAGAAGCGATAAATTCATCCCAAGAGCTGGCATTCATCAAAGCTTCACAAGACTCGATTACATTTTTGATGGTGCGCTCAGAACTTTCCTTATTTACTTTAAATGCATAACGCATAAAGATAGGACTGATATTAGTACGTGCCGCAAGCAAATCTTCAACAATATTTGTGGCGTTATCTACGTCCAATGTCATCAAAGTATCTAAGATATGCAGGCCTGAAGTCTCCATAAACTGGTTAACTTTCGTCGGTTTCCCGTGTTGGATAGTTAACCATCCATCACGTGCTAATCGTTGCAGAACCTCTCGTAAAGTCGTTCGAGTTACACCTATCAGTTCGGACAGCTCGCGCTCAGCAGGTAAAATTGAGCCCGGAGGAAAACGGCCGTTCCAAATGCTCTCGATAATATATTTTTCTGCGAATCCCGCAGGGCTTTTCGCCTTTATGACCATTCTACTTTTTATCCAATCTTGATTTATGAGGATCGATATTACTCATCATACCACTAGTTAACGATTTGAGAAAACTTACGATCAATAATTGAAACGACCCTTCAGCATAGAGTTATCACTCTAAACTCCACAATAAATTAGAGTGCTTTTTCGTTGAGTCCAAACCGATAAAATCCACATTTTATGCGAATGAAACAGCCCACAAGTTGAGGCGAAATAAAGACTACTGCGTCACAATTTTATATTCAAAATATGAAAAGTTAATTTGTAATTGACGGTTAATATTCTTTCTTAATTTACCTTTTCTCATCACTGAGTGTCATTTACAATCCAAGAGGATTTTTTTAAACCTTTCATGATATAGTTACACCGTTTTGATCGCGTTATTACATTTAAAAAGTACTCTTAGTCAATAACATCACGTATTGTTATTGACTAATGAATGCTTGAGTGTAGAGTCTGCGGTCGAAAATGAGCGGTGCTTAAGTTCAGGGGAAGTAACTTGGCAAGACTACAATAGGCAAAGGATTGTTGTTTTACTAAGTTATTGTTTTAAAAGACTAACCAATAAGTCTAATAAACAGATACTTAAGCACTATTGTAGTGTCTAATCATAATTTTGTTATAAAGAGAATTATCATGCCGATATCGCTCGGAAATGCTTTCATCAAGAATTTCCTTGGTAAAGCACCTGATTGGTACAAAGTTGCCATTATTGCCTTCTTAATAATTAACCCAATTGTTTTCTTCCTAATTGACCCATTTATTGCTGGGTGGTTGCTGGTCGCTGAATTTATTTTCACACTTGCTATGGCGTTAAAATGCTACCCATTACAACCGGGTGGTTTACTTGCTATTGAAGCCATTGCTATTGGCATGACCAGTCCTGCACAGGTTAAACATGAATTAGTAGCCAATATCGAAGTATTATTACTTTTGGTGTTCATGGTGGCGGGGATTTATTTTATGAAACAGCTTTTGCTGTTTATCTTTACCAAGATCCTGCTTGGCATTCGCTCTAAAACCTTGTTATCACTAGCATTCTGTTTTGCTGCAGCGTTTTTATCGGCTTTCTTAGATGCGTTAACCGTGATCGCGGTCGTTATCAGTGTGGCTATTGGTTTTTACTCGATATACCATAAAGTCGCTTCAGGTAACCCAATTGGTGACCACGACCATACTCAAGATGACACTATCACAGAGCTAACACGAGACGATTTAGAATACTACCGAGCTTTCTTACGCTCGTTACTAATGCATGCTGGTGTGGGTACGGCACTAGGTGGCGTAACAACCATGGTTGGTGAGCCGCAAAACTTGATTATCGCAGACCAAGCGGGCTGGTTATTTGGTGAGTTTTTAATCCGTATGTCTCCGGTCGCTCTACCCGTCTTTTTCTGTGGCCTAATCACTTGTGCGCTGGTCGAAAAACTTAAGGTCTTTGGTTACGGTGCAAGACTGCCTAATAACGTTCGTAAAATTCTGGTCGACTTTGACCGTGAAGAGCGTAAAACACGTACGAATCAAGATGTTGCTAAGCTATGGGTTCAGGGCCTTATCGCAGTATGGTTAATTGCTGCTTTAGCCTTACATTTAGCTGCCGTTGGCTTAATTGGTCTTTCGGTGATCATCCTGGCCACTTCCTTTACTGGCGTAATTGAAGAGCATTCAATGGGGAAAGCGTTTGAAGAAGCCCTGCCTTTCACAGCACTGCTCGCTGTTTTCTTCTCGGTTGTCGCCGTCATCATTGACCAAGAGTTATTCAAGCCTGTTATCGATGCGGTACTGGCCGTTGAAGATAAGGGGACTCAGCTTGCTCTTTTCTATATCGCTAACGGCTTGTTATCGATGATTTCCGACAACGTTTTTGTCGGTACTGTTTACATCAATGAAGTGAAAACCGCGCTGATTGAAGGCGTAATCACACGCGAACAGTTCGACTTGCTGGCCGTCGCAATCAATACAGGTACAAACCTACCTTCAGTTGCCACTCCAAATGGTCAAGCCGCCTTCTTGTTCCTACTGACATCGGCTTTAGCTCCATTGATTCGACTCTCTTACGGCCGAATGGTCATCATGGCATTGCCTTACACCATCGTGCTTGCGATTGTTGGCTTGATGGGCATTATGTTCTTCCTAGAGCCAGCAACAGCTTCATTCTATGATGCAGGCTGGATTCTACCTCACAGTGGTGATCTGACTCCCGGAGCGTCAGTCGGCCACTAAAATTGAGTTGATTAGGAAACTTATACACGATAAAAAGCTCTGAGTATTCAGCGCTTTTTCTATTCAGACAGGAACGAAACCGTGACTACTTTAAATTCACTTAACCAGTTTTCGAAGGGACGCTTATCGTGGCTACTGCTACTTCTATTCATTATTATCTTTGAAGCGTGTGCACTTTATTTCCAACATGTAATGATGCTGGCACCATGTGTGATGTGTATCTACGAGCGTATCGCCATGCTCGGAATTGGCGTGGCCGCAATCATTGGACTGGTCGCACCAACTAATCCTCTTTTCCGTTGGTTAGGCTTAGTTGTTTGGGGACTCAGCGCTTATAAAGGGTTGCTTCTTGCTCAGCAGCACGTTGATTACCAATTTAATCCGTCGCCTTTTGCTACCTGCGACCTGTTTGTGGTTTTTCCTAGTTGGGCACCACTCAATCAATGGGTTCCTTGGATGTTTGAAGCTTATGGTGACTGCTCAAAAGTAGTATGGCAGTTCTTTGATTTGTCGATGCCACAATGGTTAGTCGTCATTTTTGCAGGTAATCTCATCGCTTTAGCGTTAATCGTTATTGCTCAATTCTTCCCTGCAAAACGCAAGAACCCAATTCGTTAATTGAAAAAAGCCGACCACTCGGTCGGCTTTTAAATTAGGGGGGGATGAGATAAATATTTATCAGTGTGACTTGCCACAGCAATGCTTGAACTTTTTACCGCTCTCACATGGGCAAGCTTCATTACGGCCAATGCCTTTGAATGGATTTAAGCTTTGAGCCTTGTTACCGACCATTAACTCATCCGCTCCCAAAGCGACTTCACTGACCATTAAATCCAATTGGTCGACTAGATCATTAAGCGACGGTGGGATTTCTATGCCCGCATCACGCATCTGTTGTTGAGTAGAGGCTTCATCGATGGCTAACATCAACGTTGTGAGTAGCGCCTGTAACATGCGTTGCAAGCCATCATTAAGCTCAGCATCCTGCCATTGCCCTTCAATCATCGGCCAAACCGACATAAATCCTTCCGCAAAATCCGCGAGTTGCTCTGGCTCTTTCCCAGTCAACTCTAATAGTGAATATTCATTGCGTTGAATTCGGTTGTGTTGTGTATGGATTTGCGCTTCAACCACTGGTTGAATGGCTTTGAAGCGCTCTCCTAGTAGTGGCTCTAACCACGCTTCAGGAGCCATGGGCTTAGTGGTCAAGTTAGCGGCTAAAACCGCGCCTTCAATAAATAAGGGAGATTCATCGAACTGAACTTCACCTTTCTCAATTAGTGTGTATTGCATGACGTTTTGGGTTCCCCATATATTTGGCGGCATTATACCCCAGCATTAAGAAGATGCCAGATGGTGGAAGGTTTAACAATCGAGTCTTTTAATGACAAACTTAGCTTACATCGCTACAATCGCCCTCCTTTTGACCACCAAACTGTATTAGGCAAGCTATGCGAGTTGTATTAGGCCCAATGGAAGGCGTTCTAGATCATTTGATGCGCCAAATCCTGACCGAAATAAACGACTATGATCTGTGTGTAACGGAATTTGTGCGAGTGATCGACCAATTATTACCAGACCACGTGTTTCACCGTTTATGCCCAGAGTTATTGCAAGGCTCTCAAACTCTATCCGGTGTGCCTGTACATGTTCAATTGTTGGGACAAGAGCCCAACTGGATGGCAGAAAACGCCATTAAAGCTGCCAATTTAGGCGCCAGAGGCATTGATATAAACTTCGGCTGTCCAGCCAAAATGGTCAATAAAAGCAAAGGTGGCGCTGCGCTGCTGCAACATCCAGAGCTGATTCATCAAGTAGTCAAAGCGTGCAGAGATGCGGTCCCTGATGATATTCCGGTGACGGCTAAGATTCGTTTAGGTTGGGAAAATCCGGAAGATTGCTTTGAAATTGTCGACGCGATTCAATCAGCGGGAGCAAATGAATTAACGGTTCATGCGCGTACCAAGCAAGGTGGCTATAAAGCGTCGGAGATTAAATGGGATTACATCAACCACATTCGTCAGCGTTTTTCCATTCCGTTAATCGCTAATGGTGAGATTTGGAATTACGTTGATGGCCAACGTTGTATTGAAACAACCGGTGCTGATTCCTTGATGGTTTGTCGCGGGGCATTCAACATTCCTAACTTAGGTAACATGGTGAAGCACAACCACCAACCAATGCCTTGGTCAGAGGTTGTCGAATTGCTGATTTACTATTCTCAATTTGAGATGAAAGGTGACAAAGGCCTGTATTATCCAAACCGCGTTAAGCAGTGGTTTTCGTACCTGCGCCAAGCGTATCCAGAAGCAAAGGATTTATTCCGCGAAATCCGCACGTTCAATAAAGCCACACCGATCGTTGAGCATATTCAACGCTATCGTGATGAATTACGATCTCATATTGCATGAACAAAAAGAGACTGAACATCCTCCTTGCGCGTTGGTGAATTTGCCAACGTTCTCAAGGAGGATCATGTTTGATAGTTACGTGAGCTTCAAACTAGATGGAGTCTGGCTTTCAGCGCCGTATTAACTTAATAACAAACTATCATCTGCCAGCTCTTCTCCTCTCACCTTCGAGAACATATCCAACAAATCAGGAACTTGCATCTTGGCTCTTTGCTCCCCTGCTACATCCAAAACAATTTCACCTTGGTGAAGCATTACGGTCCTGTCTCCACAAGCAAGTGCGTCTTTCATTGAATGTGTCACCATCATAACGGTTAAATCAAACTCACCGACGATACGCTTAGTTAAGTCGATGACAAACGCCGCCATTCGTGGATCAAGCGCTGCGGTATGCTCATCAAGCAGTAACAACTTACTTTCTGATAACGTCGCCATGACTAGGCTGACGGCTTGCCTTTGTCCACCAGATAACAATCCGATACTGTCGCTTAGCCTATCTTCCAGACCTAATCCGAGAATGCTGATCCGCTCTTGAAATAACCGACGACGCTTACTCGAAAGTGCTAGGCCCCAGCCACGTGTTTTACCACGCATATACGCAAGCGCCATGTTTTCTTCAATGGTTAACTCGCCACACGTTCCCGCCAGAGGATCCTGAAAAACTCGCGCGCATTGCGTGGCCCGCTGCGCCACGGTTTGTCGAGTCACTTCTTTACCATCAATGACCACTTGGCCGCCGATCATTGGGGTTTCTCCTGTCACGGCCCCCAACAAGGTTGACTTGCCTGCACCATTCGAACCAATCACAGTCAAGAACTCATGCTCTGGCACTTGTAGTGAAACCCCTTTAAGTGCTCGGTTTTCTAAAATCGTACCTGGGTTGAATGTGACTTGAATATCGTTGAGTTCGATCATAATACCTCCCCAGATCCTTTTTTAGATGCCGCTTGCTTGGCGTTCACCACGCGCTGTTTCGCTCTCATACTGTGTTTTAATTTCGGCGCAATCAGCGCAACAGCAACCAATACGGCAGTCACAAGATTGAGGTCTGACGCTTGTAAGCCAAACATGCCAGAACTCAGTGCAAAAGCGACTGCAAGGCGGTAGAGCACCGAGCCAACAATCACAGCAATAACCGCGACCCAAATTTTACGGCCAGGTAACAAGGTTTGACCCAAAATAACCGCCGCCAAACCAACGACAATAGTACCGACACCAGAAGTAACATCAGCAAAACTGTTAGTTTGCGCAAACAAAGCCCCTGCAAAGCCAACAAATCCGTTAGATAATGCCAGTCCAAAGTAAGTATAAAATCCTGTGCTCGCCCCTTGCGCTGAGACCATGCGCGCATTTACACCTGTAGCACGAAGGCCAAGACCAAAGTCACTATTAAGTAAACGGACGACAAAGAAAGCAGAGAAAAGTACTAATACCCCGACCACGATAAGGCGAACAAACATTGGGTCACCCATCGTTTCAAACGGCGTAAGGATTGTCTCTTCCCCTAACAACGCCATATTAGGTTTCCCCATAATACGAATATTGATCGAAAATGCAGCGATCATGGTAAGTATTGAAGCTAACAGGTGTAAGATCCCGCAACGGACAGCAAGAAATGCCGTTACCCAACCTGTCATACTCCCGGCGACCATCGCCATCGCCGTTGCAACCCAAGGATTGATGCCAGCCACAATGGCAGTAGCCGCAACCGCAGCGCCCATCGGGAAACTGCCATCGACACTCAGGTCCGGAAAATCAAGGACTCGAAAAGTGAGATAAACACCCAAAGCAACGAGACCGTAAATCAGGCCGATCTCGAGTGCACCAAAAAAAGCAAATGCAGACATAACCGCTCCTTTCTGCATGCTCAGGTCAATCTATGTTCACCTGAACTTAAGACTTCTAACTTATATCATCCAATCCAATCGCAGAGCGTTCTACGGACTTAACTAAGTTGATAGTAAATTTGGGGCAAATCATCTTTAATGTTAATGAAAATGCCCCGGAAAAGTGTTGGCTATTGAATGTTGGTCGCACGTTGAACGACTGAGGAGGGTAATTGAATACCTAGCTTAGACGCTGCAGCTTCATTGACCACAATGTCTGAACCAGTGGCCACTTTCACGTCCAGCTTGCCTGGCTCTTGCCCATCAAGGATAGCCGCCACATAATCTGCGGTTTGGACACCCACTTGATAATAATCAAAACCAAGTCCTGCGATGGCACCTTTTTCAACATACGATGTTGCGCCGCCAAACACTGGTTTCTTAGCTTGATTAGCCGCAACAATCATTCCTTCAATCGCACTCGCTACCGTGTTGTCGGTCGGTGCGTAGAGGATGTCTGATTTCGCTGCAATTGCCTGAGTCGCCGATTGTACATCGGCACTTTTTAATGCCGTCGCCTCAACAACTTCAATCCCTTTTTCTTTGGCACTTTCTTTGAGTAACTCGACTAGCGTGACTGCGTTAGCTTCCCCAGGGTTGAAAACCACACCGATGCTTTTCACTTGAGGAAGGATTTCTTGAATAAGTTCGACATGCTGAGTGACAGGTGATAGATCAGACAAACCTGTTACGTTTTTACCTGGCTGCGTCATTGTCTTCACCAGTTTCGCACCGACAGGATCAGTCACCGCGGTAAACACGACTGGGATAGAACGGGTTGCAGACACCAATGCTTGTGCAGACGGTGTCGCGATACCAACCAATACATCTGGATTTTCTCCCACATACTGACGAGCGATTTGCACCGCAATGGCAGGATTCCCCTGAGCGGTCTTATAATCAAACTCTAAGTTCTTGCCCTCTTCGTACCCTTTCGCTTTTAACCCATCGATCAGCCCCTGACGGGTAGCATCTAATGCAGGGTGTTCAACAATTTGTGAGACCGCAACGGTGGCAGTTTTTGCCAACACATTCGGACAAAAGAATATAGCGCTAGCAGATAGAACGGCAGTGGCTATTAAACGGTTCGTTTTCATCATAACTCCTTGATGTGACTTCGTCCTTGTTTCACGAGCATTCACGGTTAGTGCGTGCTCCTGAGTTCAAGTATGAGAAGGCGGTAATGTTGTGTTTGTACTTATTTGTGCACTTATTGCGCATCTTGTGTTTATTATTACTACTAAGTCTTAGTAAAGAAAAGAAAGATTTAACACTAAAACAACATTTGTGATCGTGAGGCTGTATTATCAAAGAGAATGGAAAGGAAGTGATTAATTAAACGAGAGAAATATAGATATAAAAATGGAGTGGCAATTGCGCACTCCATTTTCTAAGCTAGTGTACCTAGTACTTACAACCATCGTTCCAAAGACGACTTATCTAACTGACGAAACGCACGATTTAAGATAAGCGCCAGTTCTTTGTAACGTGGTCTTGACTTCACGGGCTCTAATGCAAAACCAGTTTCGACTATTTTTTGGTGTAGCTCTCGGTACCAAGAAGCCAGAGGCGGCGGTAGTTTAGTATTAGCGCGAGCACCCAACCACCAAATGCCTTGAATCGGTAAGCTAATAGCGAATAACGCAACGATAATAGATTGAGGCAATGCATTGTCGTTGTTAAACGCCATTTGAGTGAGCACACTGATAGCAGCAACCGCTGGCATCACTTTTATACCAAAACGGGTGGCTTTGATAATGCGCTGTTCTGGAAAAATGGCACCTAGCTCTTTACGAACTGGCCAGATCTCCATGTAACTCTGACCATCTTTCAGGCTATGGATCAATCCGACTTTATTACTCATACCACTCTCTCACTAAAAAATAGTTGAACATATCAACTGAAGGTACAAAAAATTGATGAAAGTTAATATTCTTTCAAATTTTTTTTGTTATCATTGCCTATTATCGCTATCCTTTGCGAACCCTCAATCTCATTGTTGCTGTTATTTACAATTTACGCAACTCCGAGATATCTATCTGCACGGATCGCACATAGTGATGGATGGGTTCATCACTATTTTTCTTTATACGGAATTAGAACAATTTTTGACCAAGATTAGTACGCAGCCTTGTGGGTATCGGCTATTCTTGTGAATAATTTTTCATTCTTTAACTGATTTTTTATCAGACGAATAACAGGTAGTCATACATGTCTAAGCTAGTTTTAGTTTTAAACTGTGGTAGTTCTTCTCTTAAATTTGCCGTTGTTGATGCCGAGAGCGGCGACGAGCACTTATCAGGTCTTGCTGAGTGCCTCCACCTTCCTGAAGCTCGCATTAAGTGGAAACTTGATGGCAAGCACGAAGCTCAACTAGGTGATGGTGCTGCTCACGAAGAAGCACTTGCGTTTATGGTCGAAACTATTCTTGCTTCTAAGCCAGAGCTTAAAGCTAACCTAGGCGCAATCGGTCACCGTATTGTTCATGGTGGCGAGCAGTTCACTCAATCGGCTCTTATTACTGATGAAGTTCTAAAAGGTATTCAAGACGCTGCAACATTTGCACCTCTTCACAACCCAGCTCACATCATTGGTATCGAAGCGGCTAAGAAAAACTTCCCAGAGCTTCAAAACGTGGCTGTATTTGACACTGCATTCCACCAAACTATGCCTGAAGAGTCTTACCTATATGCTCTTCCATACAACCTATACAAAGAGCACGGCATCCGTCGTTACGGCATGCACGGCACTTCTCACCTGTTCATCACTCGTGAAGTAGCAGGCCTACTAAACAAGCCTGTTGAAGAAGTGAACATCATCAACTGTCACCTAGGTAATGGCGCGTCTGTATGTGCAATCAAGAACGGTAAATCTGTCGACACTTCGATGGGTCTTACTCCTCTTGAAGGTCTAGTGATGGGGACTCGTTGTGGTGACATCGACCCTGCAATCATCTTCCACTTGCATGACGCTCTAGGTTATTCTGTTGACCAAATCAACACGATGCTAACGAAAGAGTCTGGTCTTCAAGGACTAACTGAAGTAACGTCTGACTGCCGTTTCGTTGAAGACAACTACGGTGAGAAAGAAGAAGCAACGCGCGCAATGGACGTGTTCTGCCACCGTCTAGCTAAATACGTAGCAGGCTACACAGCGTCTATGGACGGCCGTCTAGACGCCATCACTTTCACTGGTGGTATTGGCGAAAACTCTGGCCCTATCCGTGAAATGGTTCTAAACCGTTTAGGTATCTTCGGCATCGAAGTTGATAGCGAAGCGAACCTGAAAGCTCGCTTTGGCGGTGAAGGCGTTATCACAACTGACAACAGCCGCATCCCTGCCATGGTTATCTCGACTAACGAAGAGCTAGTGATTGCGGAAGACACTGCGAGCCTAGCAGGTCTTTAATTGAACTATCTGGCTAGCCACTTAGCTAGCCAGTGTTTCATTCAAACGAATTTCTTAGGGGCTCAACCCCTATTCTTCCGAGCGTCATGGAATAAGAGTTGAGCTTTTATCCCCCAAATAGCTAAAGGTACTCTACGAATGTCTCGTACTATTATGCTTATCCCTACTAGCGCAGGCGTTGGCCTAACAAGCGTTAGTATGGGTGTTCTTCGCGCTATGGAGCGTAAAGGCGTTAAAGTTTCTTTCTACAAGCCAATCTGTCAGCCACGCAGCGGTGGTGATCAGCCAGATCTGACTTCAACTATCGTTAGTCACAACAGCGATATGCAGATCGGTGAACCAATGGCGATGTCTGTTGCTGAAAGCCTAATCGGTAACGACAACATGGACGAGCTGCTAGAAACCGTTGTTGAACGTTACAACCAAATCAACAAAGACGCAGACGTTACGCTAATCGAGGGTCTTGTCCCGACTCGTAAGCACCCATTTGCAAACCAAGTAAACGCGGAAATCGCGGCAACACTTGGCGCAGAAATCGTGCTGGTTGCGACTCCAGGTACTGATAACCCTGCGCAACTAAAAGAGCGTATCGAAGTGGCATGCTCTAACTTCGGCGGCACTAAGAACAAAAACATCTCTGGCGTTATCATCAACAAGCTAAACGCACCGGTTGATGACGCTGGCCGTACTCGCCCTGATCTATCTGAAATCTTTGACGATGCAGACAGCGCGAAACAAAACGAATTGAAAGTGATGGAAATCTTCAACACTTCTCCAATTCGTGTACTAGGTTGTGTGCCTTGGAGCATCGATCTGATTGCAACTCGTGCAATCGACATGGCTAAGCACCTGAACGCCGATATCATCAACGAAGGTGACATCAATACTCGTCGTATCAAGAGCATCACATTCTGTGCACGTTCTCTACCAAACATGATTGAGCACTTCAAACCAGGCTCTCTACTTGTGACTTCTGCAGACCGTCCAGATGTCATCGTTGCAGCTTCTCTTGCGGCAATGAACGGTGTGGATATCGGTGCAGTACTGCTAACTGGCGGTTACGACATCCCACACGAAATTGAAGGTCTATGTAAGCCAGCGTTCGACACTGGTCTACCAATCTTCAAAGCACAAGGTAACACTTGGCAGACTTCTCTCAATTTACAGAGCTTCAGCATTGAAGTACCTTCAGATGATAAAGAGCGTATCGAGTTCATCAACGAGCACGTTGCGGGTCACATTGACGGTAACTGGATCGAATCAATGACGGAAGGGACTCAGAAGTCTCGTCGTCTAAGCCCACCAGCGTTCCGTTACCAGCTAACTGAACTGGCTCGTAAAGCAGGCAAGCGCATCGTTCTTCCTGAAGGTGACGAACCACGTACAGTCAAAGCAGCGGCTATCTGTGCTGAACGTGGCATTGCAGACTGTGTGCTTCTTGGTAACCCAGCTGAAATCCGTCGCGTGGCGGCACAACAAGGTGTTGAGTTAGGTACTGGTGTAACCATCATCGATGCTGATGCAGTACGTGAAAACTACGTCGCTCGTCTAGTTGAGCTACGCGGCGCGAAAGGCATGACTGAAGTTGTGGCTCGTGAGAAGCTAAAAGATTCCGTATTCCTAGGCACAATGATGCTTGAGAACGACGAAGTTGACGGCCTAGTTTCTGGCGCGGTTCATACTACGGCAAATACTATCGTTCCTCCGTTCCAAATCATCAAAACGGCACCGAACGCCTCTATCGTATCTTCAGTGTTCTTCATGCTTCTGCCTGATCAAGTACTGGTTTACGGTGACTGTGCAATCAACCCAGATCCAACCGCAGAACAGCTTGCTGAGATCGCTATCCAATCTGCGGATTCTGCGGCTGCATTTGGTATCGAACCACGCGTGGCGATGATCTCATACTCTACTGGTGAATCAGGTAAGGGTGCCGACGTAGATAAAGTACGTGAAGCAACCAAACTGGCTCAAGAGAAGCGTCCGGATCTCATTATCGACGGTCCTCTTCAGTACGACGCCGCTATCATGGAAAACGTTGCCGCTTCTAAAGCGCCAAACTCTCCAGTCGCGGGTAAAGCGACCGTTTTCGTATTCCCAGACTTAAACACGGGTAACACGACTTACAAAGCGGTACAACGTTCAGCTGACCTCGTTTCTATCGGTCCGATGCTGCAGGGAATGCGCAAGCCTGTAAACGACTTGTCTCGTGGCGCACTAGTAGATGACATCGTATACACAATCGCTCTAACCGCAATCCAAGCAACGCAAGAGCAAAAGTAATTCTCCTCTCAAATTTGATTGGTAAAATTCAAAGCCCTCGATGAATCGAGGGCTTTTTCGTGCTTGCTCTTTATTTTAATGAAGCCATCAGTAAAGCGTGAAAAACATGACCCCACCGACGAATACGCATCCTGTCATCACGGGGGCGACACGATGCCAGAGCTTTTTATCCCCTATCGCAACAACCATTCCCATTTTCACAATCGTATTTACCGAAGCCGCTATAAAAACACCAAGCGCGGCTGTCGTAGCGCTTAAGGCTTGAGTACTTTGCCGTCCCAAAGTCAATGAGATAGCATCAACGTCAGTAATACCAGACAAAGCCGCGAGAATAAGCACCCCTGTATTACCAAACCAATCCGATAACGCGTGTGATAGCAACATGATCACCGCTAACACCAAACCAAAAAATAGTGCAGACTGAAAAGCGAGAGGATTACTTTGCTTATTTGATTGCTCAACTTGCTCAACTTGACTCCTGCGCCAAATCCACCAAGCCGGTAAATAAAGTGCTGCCATCATCATCATGACGATTGGCCACAACAATTTAACTAATTGTGGATTAATCACTGACAGTACAATTAATAAACGTGGGAACATGGTGCCACAACTGAGCAGGATCCCACTCGCAAGTAATGGGCTGATACTCGCTTGCTCGCGAGAAAGATGAGAAAACTGAAGTGTTAACGCAGTAGACGAACTTAACCCCGCAAACACAGAGGTAAATAGGATACCTCGCTTTGCACCGCCAATTTTAATCGCGAAGTAACCAACAAATGAAACACTGGCAATCAGAACGACCATCCACCAAATTTCAAACGGGTTGAGCGCCCCCCAAGGCCCATAAGGTTGATTGGGTAAAAGTGGCAATAAAACAATAGAGATGAGCAATAAACGTAAAGCGGCATCAAGCTCATACTCTTGCAGCTTTTGCAGCGCTTGGTGAAGCTCTTTCTTATTATCCAAAACCACAGCGGTAACCACGGCAGCAGCAGCGGCAAGTACAATCTCTCCCGATACCGCAAGGCTTCCCAAAACAAACGTCACGATCAGACTAACAACGCCAGTAATACTGACGTCACCGCTCCTTTTTTGTTGAATCACAAAAGCCATACCAGCCAGTATCACCAATGAAACCAATGCAAAACCCAGTAACAGTGGTGAGTATAGGTTAGCCAGAATTGCCACAAGACCACCTAGTAAACTAACTAGGGAATAGGTACGAATACCAGCAACACGACTACCCTCTACGCTATTTCGCATGACCCAACCACGCTGCGTGCCTACTATCGCACCAAGAAGCAAAGCGATGAATAGATTCCAGATTAGATGGTCACCGCTAACAAGCTCGTTTATATCCATACCTCACCTCGGCAAAAGATCGGTTGTTATATCATCAGTTTATGTATATCTAGAGAATAAGTTGTGATGTTAGGAAAAGAATGAATAAAAAAGCGCCATATTAAATGACGCTGTTCTCGATGCATGTCAATCTTATAGAGACTCTCGGCCATGCGGTGAGTCTAAATCCAGCTCTGGGCCTTTAGGAACGACCTGTGTCGGGTTAATTCCAGTATGACTGAAATAGTAATGACGCTTGATATGATAGAAATCGGTCGTTTCCGCAACACCCTCTACTTGATAAAGCTCTTTCAGGTAACCCTGAAGATTTGGGTAGTCTGCGATGCGCTGTTTATTGCATTTAAAATGACCAACGTAAACGGCATCAAAACGAATCAGTGTCGTGAATAAACGCCAATCCGCTTCCGTCATTTTATTGCCCGCTAAATATCGATGTGTACCAAGGTGAGCATTAATCTTATCTAGTGCGGTAAACAATGAATCAAAAGCTTCTTCGTACGCTTCTTGACTTGTCGCAAACCCACAACGATAAACGCCATTATTGACATTTGGGTAGATGAACTCATTCCACTCCTCAATAATATCTCTTATCGGCTCAGGATAATAATCATCATGATGACCTGTTAACTCATTGAACTCAGAATTCAACATGCGGATGATCTCTGAAGATTCATTCGACACGATCGTGTTGGTCTTTTTATCCCATAACACGGGCACCGTGACACGACCGGTATAATCAGGTTTCGCTTGCGTGTAAATCTGGTGCATTCGAGTATGGCCAAACAATGGCTCCGGCAGACCCATTTGCCAACCTTGACTTAACATGTCAGGGCAAACAACCGTTACATCAATATGCGCTTCTAGATCTTTTAGTTTACGAAAGATGAGCGTTCGGTGCGCCCAAGGACAAGCAAGAGAAACGTATAGATGGTAACGACCTGATTCTGGTTTGAATTCCGCTTTGGCATCATTTTTAATCCAGTTGCGAAATCCAGCGTCTTCACGTACAAACTTACCGCCATTAGATTTTGTGTCATACCAGACGTCATGCCAAACACCTTCGACCAATTTCCCCATGATCCTCTCCTCTTATTCTATTTCGTTCGATAGTAGCAATTACGACGGGAGAGAAAATCATCATTGTTAGGACATCATGTTCAAGAAATTCGAATGTACTAGGCAGTAAACAATGCACATAAAAAAGCGCGACCTCAAGTGGGCGCGCTTACGTTCATTATAGACAGTATTTAGACACTGACGTGTAAACAAGATACCGCGTGAACGTCGTTACCTTGAATGGTCGGCTTCGTCTTCGCACACTCTTCTGTTGCTTGAGGACAGCGGGTGCGGAATACACAACCAGAAGGCGGACTGATTGGCGACGGTAAATCACCTTCTAACATCTGGATGGTTTTTTTACGTTCCAACTTAGGATCAGGGATTGGAACTGCGGACATTAAAGCGCGTGTATACGGATGTTTAGGATCTGAAAACAGCGCTTCAGCTTCACCAAGCTCCACGACGTTGCCGAGGTACATCACGAGTACACGGTCAGAAATATGTTTTACCACGGACAGATCGTGCGCAATAAAGACTAAAGATAGACCTAGCTCTTTCTGGATTTCTTTCAGCAGGTTAATCACCTGAGCCTGAATTGACACGTCAAGCGCTGAGACTGGCTCGTCACAAATGATCATTTTAGGTTTTAAGATAAGTGCACGTGCGATACCAATACGTTGACACTGACCACCAGAAAACTCGTGCGGATAACGGTTGATCACGTTTGGTAGTAATCCAACCTTGGCCATCATCTCTTTGACCCGGTCTTTCACTTCTTGTTTCGATAACTCTGGGTAGAACGTCTCTAATGGTTCTGCGATGATGTCACCTACCGTCATACGTGGATTCAAAGATGCCAAAGGGTCTTGGAAAATCATTTGGATCGCTTTACGCGTTTCACGGCGCTGAACGGCTTTCATTTTTGTTAGGTCTTGGCCCAACCACATCACTTCGCCGTCGGTGGCTTCGACCAAACCGATGATCGCGCGAGCAAACGTCGACTTACCACAACCGGACTCCCCCACTACACCGAGAGTTTCACCTTCATAAAGGCGAGCATTGACACCATCGACAGCTTTCAGGTTTGAGGGTTTCGACCAAGGCCATGCCGATTTTGCTGCAATACTAAAGTGAACTTTAAGATCTTTAACGTCTAATAGTAATGATTTATCTGCACTCATTTCTTCCAAGTCTCCCACGGTGAAAAACATGCGCGCTGACGACCATCACCAAACGAAGTCAGAATTGGCGCTTCTTGTTTACAACGGTCCATTACACGATGGCAGCGTTCCTGATAAGGGCAGCCCGGTGGTAAACGAAGTAAGTTAGGCGGATTGCCTGGGATAGTAGGTAGAATCTCCCCTTCTGTATCAAGGCGAGGAATTGCTTGTAACAGGCCTTCAGCGTATGGGTGACTTGGGTTGTAAAAGATTTCATCAACCGTACCGTACTCCATTGTACGTCCTGCATACATCACCAACACTTTGTTGCATGAGCCGGCCACAACCCCAAGGTCATGCGTGATCATAATGATTGCGGTGTTAAATTCATCTTTAAGTTCATTAAGTAGATCCATGATTTGTGCCTGAACCGTCACGTCCAATGCGGTCGTTGGCTCATCAGCAATCAATAACTTCGGACGACACAGCAACGCCATCGCAATCATTACACGCTGACGCATACCTCCTGAAAACTCGTGTGGGTACATGGTAATACGCTTACGAGCTTCTGGAATTTTCACCGCTTCCAACATACGAATAGACTCTTCAAATGCTGCGGCTTTGCCCATGCCTTTGTGAAGCATTAATACTTCCATTAGCTGATCACTTACCTTCATATAAGGGTTAAGTGACGTCATAGGGTCTTGGAAGATCATCGCGATCTGTTCTGCGCGCACTTTATTAAGTGCTTTCTCCGGTAAGTTGAGAATTTCTTTACCTTCAAATTTCGCACTACCAGAAATCAATCCGTTTTTTGCCAGCAGCCCCATGATTGCGAATACGGTCTGAGATTTACCAGAACCAGACTCCCCGACAATACCGAGGGTTTCGCCTTGCTCCAGAGAAAAGTTTAAATCGTTTACTGCGGTGACGATACCATCTTGCGTGGTGAATTCGACGCGCAGATCTTTGACATCTAATAAGCTCATCATTACTTCCTTAATCTTATCTTTTAATTACCTGTCTTTTGGATCCAGCGCATCGCGCAAGCCGTCACCCACGTAGTTGAAGCAGAACAGGGTTACAACCATAAATGCCGCAGGGAATGCCAGCTGCCAGATTGCCACTTCCATTGTCTGTGCACCTTCTTGTAGGAGTGCGCCCCAACTTGTCATTGGCTCTTGAACACCAAGACCAAGGAATGATAAGAATGATTCTGTCAAAATCATGCTTGGGATAAGCAACGTTGAGTATACCGCTACAATCCCCAGCACGTTTGGTACAATATGGCGGGTAATAATTTTCCAATTACTCACGCCACAAACGTGTGCCGCTTCGATAAACTCTTTACTGCGTAAACTCAGCGTTTGACCTCGAACGATACGCGCCATGTCCAGCCATGCGATTGCACCAATCGCGACGAAGATAAGTATGATGTTACGACCGAAGAAGGTCACTAGCACGATGACTAGGAACATGAACGGTACCGCGTAGAGGATTTCCAGAATCCGCATCATGATACGGTCGACTTTACCGCCGATGAAGCCGGAAGCCGCGCCGTACAGAGTACCGATAAGAACCGCGACAAATGCTCCCATCACACCAACCATTAGGGAGATACGACCGCCAATTAACGTACGTACGTATAAATCACGCCCTAGACTGTCGGTACCAAACCAGTGGTCCGCATTTGGCGACACATGCATAGCGTACCAGTCGGTCGCATCAAAGGCGTATGGGGCAATCATTGGTAGAATAATGACTGCCAAGGTCATTACAACCAGAATACATAAGCTCACCATCGCCGCTTTATTACGCATAAAGCGGATACGAGCATCTTGCCAAAGACTGCGACCTTCGATCTCTAAATTTTCAGAGAATTGTTCAATCGCTTCTAGGTTTTCTTTTTTCGTTAACATAACCAAACGTCCCTGTTAGTAGCGAATTTTCGGGTCAATCATTGCTAGTAGAATATCTACAATCGCGTTGAATAGAATGAATAGGAAACCAATAAGGATGGTCACCCCCATTACTAACGAGTAGTCACGGTTAAAAGCAGCGTTAACGAAGAGCTTGCCAATGCCTGGCAAACCAAAAATGGTTTCAATGACCACTGAACCTGTAATAATGCCAACAAAAGCAGGCCCCATGTAAGAAACCACAGGAAGCAGCGCGGGTTTCAGCGCATGCTTGATAATAATGTAACGGTAGCTCAGACCTTTAGCACGGGCTGTTCGAATAAAGTTACTGTTTAACGTTTCAATCATTGAGCCACGGGTAATACGTGCAAACGTTGCAACATAAAGTAATGACATGCCAATCACAGGGAGGACTAAATACTGCCAACTACCTCCTTGCCAACCACCTGCCGGAAAAATATGCCAGTGCAAAGAAAATAGATAGATAAGAGCGGGAGCCAACACAAAAGATGGCATAACGACCCCAAGCATCGCCGTCGACATGATGGTGTAATCAATCCAGGTATTCTGTTTTAACGCAGCAATGGTACCAACGGTAACGCCCATGATCAGAGTAAAGATAAAGGCGATGAAGCCAACTTTAGCCGATACTGGTAACGCAACGGAGATCAGTTCGTTAACCGAATAATCAAGATATTTAAATGATGGCCCGAAATCACCTTGGATAACATTGGTCAAATATGTGGTGTATTGCTCGAATACTGGCTTATCTAAACCATATTTAGCTTCGATGTTTGCCATGACTTCGGGTGGTAATGGACGCTCTGTCGAGAATGGGTTTCCCGGCGCAAAGCGCATAAGAAAGAAAGATACGGTGATCAAAACCAACATCGTTGGGATCGCCTCAAATATCCTTTTTGCGATGAATTTAAACATAAACTCACTCTTTCAGTCTGTGACCGTTAAATTAAAGAAAGTCGTCCAATTCTTTTTGGACTTAATAGGTGCCACATGCAATTTCTCGCACGTAGCACCTTATTTTTTATAGTTTTACCGAATTAAGACTTACTCAGTGATGTAGAGATCTTTAGAGTAAATTTTCTCTTCTGGGTTGTTCGCTGGGAAGCCGCCAACTTTTGGGGATAGTAGACGTGATTTTACGTACTGGTAGATAGGCGCGATTGGCATATCTTTCGCCATCAACTTCTCTGCTTCTAGATAAAGCTTTTGACGTTCTGCATCAGAAGTTGAAGCAAAAGCTTTGTTCATGATCGCATCGTACTCTTTGCTGTCATAGTGAATACCACCCGTGGTGTTATTACTCATCATCAGCGTTAGGAAAGATGAGGCTTCGTTGTAATCACCACACCAACCTGCACGAGCAACCTCAAAGTTGCCTGAGTCTTTTGTTGATAGGTAGGTTTTCCATTCTTGGTTTTCTAGGGTTACGTCTAGACCCAATGTTTGCTTCCACATCGACCCTAAAGCAACCGCCACTTTTTTGTGGTTCTCTGAGGTGTTGTATAGAAGATTAAACTCAAGTGGGTTATCCGCCCCGTAACCGGCTTCTTCCAATAAACGAGCGGCTTCAGCATTACGCTCTTCTTGCGTCATTGTGCCGTATGCTGGTATTTCTGGATTAAAGCCCGCTGTAATTTCAGGTGTAAGGAAGTACGCTGGTCTTTGCCCTTGGCCCATGATCGCATCACTTACGATGTCACGATCGATCGCGTAAGAGATCGCTTTCCGAACCCGAACATCGTCAAAAGGCGCGCTCTTCGTATTGAAGATGTAGTAGTAAGTACATAGGTTCCCCACCACTGACAGTGATTCTGGCTGCTCTTTCTTGAGGCGTTTAAAATGTTCTATCGGCACTTCATAACTGATATCAATTTCGCCGGCTAGGAAACGATTCATTTCCGCGACTTGATTTTCAATTGGTAAGAACGTCACTTGATCAATCGTGGTATCTTCGTTGTCCCAATATTGCTCGTTACGTTTTAATACTAGACGTTCATTAACGACCCACTTATCGACCACATAAGCACCGTTACCGACAAAGTTCTCTGGTTTCGTCCATTGATCGCCGAACTTCTCAACTGTCGCTTGGTGAACCGGCTTCACTGTCGTGTGGCCCATCATCATTACAAAATAAGGCACTGCAGTATCAAGCTCAATCACCAACGTGTGGTCGTCAACCGCTTTAACACCTAACTCACTCTTATCTTTATCGCCAGCAACAATGTCTTTAGCATTCTTCATCTTGGTATATTCCATATACCAAGCGTACGGAGAAGCCGTTGCAGGGTCGATAGCACGTTGGAAACTGTAAACGAAGTCATCGGCCGTAACAGGATCACCATTGGACCATTTTGCGTCTTTACGTAGGTGGAAAGTGTACGTTTTGTTGTCTTCTGTTTCCCAAGATTCTGCAACACCAGGGACAGTGTTACCGTCTGCATCTTGGTTTACTAGGCCCTCAAGAAGATCGCGAATCACGTGAGATTCTGGAACACCTTGAGATTTATGCGGGTCTATTGTCGCAACTTCTGTACCGTTACCACGCACCAACTCTTGGACAGCGGCCAGTTTTGGCTCTTTAGAATCAGATTTCGCTTCAGGTACTGGAGCCGGAGCGGGCTCAGCTGCTTGTTTCTCTGCAGGCTTTTCACCACAACCCGCCAGAGCGAAAGAAAGACCAGCACCAATAAATAAAGCGCGCGTGATTTTATTCTTATACATGCGTAAAACTCCAATTTTTTTGTTAGCATCCATGACTTCTCTGTAAGAGACTCTAACGGTCAGTGTTTTAGCGTTTTCAGTGTATTTCCTGAACACAAAAGCCTAAAACCTTACAAAGATTGCGGCCCACATTATCAATCATCGAAGTAATTTGCCATTAAAATGCAGCAAAAAAACCAATAATTCTGAGCAAACCCGACATATCTAGCAGTAAACTCTAATCAAATAGTATTCATCAGAAAAATGAAGAGTCGCGTTCGTAGTTAGTAGATGAAAGTGTCGAATAACCTAAGTTTCACTCTATTAATAGCATGTTCTGCTAGAAAATTACGCACTAATTAGGGTTTACAACAAGCAGTGCCTGACAAGTAATTGTTTATATATTGTTGGATAGTGAACTCGATTGCCCACAGGAAACACGAGCATGTTGGCGTGCAAACCGAAGCTTTAAGAAGATAGATACAAAAAAGCTAAGTGCTTTTGACACTTAGCTTTTTTAGTCAAAACGAATGATTGGTTCTACTTTTCCCAACGCTGAGCCGCTTGGCGATCCGTCGCTCGTGACTCAATCCAGCGATCTTCACTTGTGGTCCGTTCCTTTTTCCAAAATGGCGCCTTGGTTTTTAGGTAGTCCATAATGAATTCACAAGCATCAAATGCAGCGCCGCGATGAGCACTAGACACACCAACGAATACAATTTGGTCGCCGCTGTCCATATCACCCACACGGTGAATAACACGCATGCCGAGTAATGGCCAACGAGATTCAGCTTGGTTACAAATATCAATCAGACTCTTTTCGGTCATGCCGGGATAATGCTCTAAATGTAAACCAACGACATTATCCCCTAAATTCATGTCACGTACTTTACCAATGAAGGTGACGATGGCACCAGCGCCCGTCCCTTCGGATAAACGTTGGTATTCGTCATCAACGGAAAAGTCTTCAACCTGCACAGAGACGCGAGGATCCATCTTAACCTCCGGTCACTGGTGGGAAGAAAGCAACTTCATCACCGGCTTTCACTGCCGTTTCTAACGGAACAATAGACTGGTTGACCGCCGCCAATAACTTGCCCGGCTCTAATGCCAAATCCCATTTACCATGCTTAACAGAACCAGTTTCAACAAGATACGCTCGGATCGCTTCGACGGTCTCGAATTGTTCTTCTAACTCGAGACCGTCCACTCCAACCAACTCACGAGTTTGCGCAAAAAAAAGTACTTTAATCATGATTCCACCTTGAAGTGTCCCGATTTACCACCCGTCTTCTCTAGTAGACGAACTTGATCAATGACCATATCTTTTTGAACCGCTTTACACATATCGTAAATCGTTAATGCAGCCACAGAAGCCGCTGTTAACGCTTCCATCTCAACGCCAGTTTTCCCTGCAAGCTTACATACCGATTCGATACGTACTTTATTTTCCGCTTCGATCGCTTCTAGTTGAACTTCAACTTTAGACAGTAAGAGAGGATGACAAAGCGGGATCAAATCCCATGTCTTCTTCGCCGCTTGAATGCCCGCAATACGAGCAGTAGCGAACACATCACCTTTATGGTGTTGACCAGAAACAATCAGTTGCAGTGTTTCTGCCGCCATGTGCACGAATGCTTCTGCGCGCGCTTCACGAACGGTTTCGGTTTTCGCAGACACGTCGACCATGTTGGCTTCACCAGACGCATTGATATGGGTAAGTTGGGTCATTATTTTTCCTTCGTTTTAGGAAAGGTTATACAGAGAGGTGTGGCATGAAGTTACAAGGGCGGTGGCTTGCATCCAGCTGCTGCTTGATGATTTTTGTCCACCCTGTACGGCATGCACCAGTCGAGCCTGGCATAGCGAAAATAACCGTATGATTGGCAAAACCAGCAATCGAACGCGACTGAATCGTTGAGGTTCCAATTTCTTGGTATGACACCATACGAAATAACTCACCGAAACCTTCCACTTCTTTATCAAACAGTGGTTTAAGGGCTTCAGGGGTGCTATCTCGCGAAGTGAAGCCAGTACCACCTGTAATCATGACCGCTTGCACATTATCATCCGCAATCCACTGTGAAACGATCGCACGAATCTTGTACATGTCATCAATCACGATTTGCTTGTCTACAACATTATGACCCGCTTCTTTCGCGTGCTCTACTAGGTAACGTCCGGAGGTGTCATTTTCTTCCGTCCGTGTATCAGATACCGTCAGAACGGCAATGTTTGCAGGTTGAAATTTGCTTTCAGCGTGACCCATTTGTCCACCTATTCTCTATTAACTTTGATACGCTTAGTATCGATTCCGGAAAAAGTTAGAGAAAGCCTATTCCTAAGCTTTCTCTATAACATTTGACTACGTTTAACCGCCGATAGACGCAAGATGTGGCGTCATACCCGTATTGCCATCATGCAAGAAGTGACTGACCGACTTGGTTTGCAGCTGCGCTTGGATACGTTCAATCAGTTCGCTTTCTTGGTTGTCACGCTCAAGCAGATCGCGTAGCTCCACGCCATGCTCGCCAAATAAACACAAGTGCAACTTACCCATTGCAGAAACACGCAGTCGGTTGCAGCTTTCACAAAAATCCTTCTCATAAGGCATGATCAAACCGATTTCACCTTTGTAATCTGGATGAACGAATACTTGTGCAGGGCCGTCATTATGCGAGCGAACTTTAAGTAGCCAGCCATTGGCAATTAACTGATTACGAATAGCAACGCCAGAGACGTGATGCTTATTGAATAAGTCATCCATCTCTCCTGTTTGCATCAACTCGATAAAACGTAATTGGATAGGACGACCTTTTATCCAGTTAAGAAATGCAGGCAGCTCCTGATGGTTTAGGTCTTTCATCAACACGACATTAACTTTGACCTGCTCATAACCGACTTCAAACGCGCGCTCGATCCCATTCATCACTTCAGTAAACTTATTTTCACCCGTGATTTGATGGAACATACGCGGGTCTAAGCTATCTACACTCACGTTGATGTGTGTTAAGCCAGCTTCACGCCAGTCTGCGACTTGCTTTTCCATTCTGTAACCATTGGTCGTGGTTGCGACTTTTTGAATGCCCGGCGTCGTCGCCACTGATTGGATGATGTCGGTAAAGTCTTTACGTAAGCTAGGTTCACCACCAGTAATGCGCACTTTTGACGTGCCACAATCAGCGAACGCTTTTACGACCCGTTTAATTTCAGAGAGAGATAAAAAAGACGAGTTTTTTTTGCCCGACGGCTTGTAGCCATCAGGGAGGCAATAGGTACATTTGAAATTACACACATCTGTCACAGACAGACGCAAGTAATAGAACTTACGATGAAATTTATCTTCGAATTGTTGCGCCACGGAACACCTTTCCAAACACGGGAGGCATGGTCATTTCCAATCATGCCCTTGTGGCAGTATGCCACTGGCTCAAAACGCTTATCCTTGGACTTAGCAATTGTGAGCTCGGAGTTATGGCAACCAGAAGTATGAAACCTCTGATAGCTTTACGCTGTAAAATACTTAATATTTGTATTGGAATCCAGAGTTGAGTAATAAAAAAACTCTTCAGAGACACAATTTACCGCTTATTGAGTACCTTTCAAACACTCATTAATATAAATTGTAGTCGTTTTTACAAGATTATTAGAAGAACGTAATGAATATCTATACAGATAAAAAAGTGGTCGCTGTGGGTGGTGGTCATGGCTTAGGGCGAATGTTAGCAGCGCTAAGAGATTTTGGTGGTAACGCCACCGGTATTGTCGCCACAACTGATAATGGCGGCTCGACAGGACGTATTCGTCATTGCCAAGGTGGTATTGCTTGGGGTGACACTCGTAACTGTATCAATCAGTTGATCACAGAACCGTCGATCAGTTCAATGATGTTTGAGTATCGATTCAAAGGGACTGGGGAACTAGACGGTCACAATCTTGGCAACTTGATGCTTACAGCGTTAGATAACTTATCGGTCAGACCCTTAGATGCTATTAATCTGATCCGCAACATGCTGAAAGTCGACGTCAATATTCTCCCTATGTCCGAACATCCTTCCGATCTTTCAGCGCTATCCGTCGATGGTAAATGGGTGACGGGTGAGACCAACGTGGATGAAATGGACGCCGATTTACAACGCTTAGATCTCTCGCCAGAAGTGCCAGCTACCAAAGAAGCGATTAGCGCATTGGTTGAAGCGGACGCGATCATCCTTGGTCCGGGAAGCTTCCTGACCAGCATCATGCCACCATTACTGTTACCAGAGTTGGGTAAAGCCATCGCAGCAAACGAGAGTGCAAAAGTAATTTTTGTTGCTAACTTAAGCCCTGAATATGGTCCAGCCGGACGTATGACGATGGCACAAAAATTAGAATGGTGTGAACGAGCTTGCCAAGGTAGAAAAATAGACGTGGTACTTGCAGAAGAAGCCGATCAAGAAGTATTAAGCCAGTGGAATGTCGTTACTGAGTCATTAGCGTCAACAAACCGAGACTGGCGACACGATCGAGACAAGCTAAAACTTGCAATTGAAAAACAATTACTTCCAACCCTTTAATGGTAACGGGCTTTAAAGACGAATCGCCACACGGCTCATTTGTGGCGTATAGCTTAGCCCCCTTCCACGTCGGTGAAGCATTTGCTTCTAACGAAGATTATTTAGTAAAACTTATAAACTGATATATAACTTATTGCCGCCAATCGCGGTAAGCTTCCCGCGTTTTATGCAGAAGATTAAGCATCATTGCCAGCTCCTCGGCTTTTTCGTCTAGCTCACCAGTTTTGGCTTTCTTATCGATAGTTACCGCCAATGCGCATAAGCGATCAGCACCAAAACTGGCCGCACTGCTTTTCAATGCGTGACTGATTTCTTTTAAATACTTCAATCGTTCTGTACCTTGATAGAGCGATAGATTCTCAATGTAAACATCCATCTCTCCCAAGAAAATATCGAGCAGAACAGGGACATTATCATGACCAATTTCCATCGACAATTCGTCTATTTTCTGCTGATTTAAGACATTCACACTCATACTTTTTGCCGCTCCTCCTTGCCGTTCCATGCTTGTAATTTGCGGTAAAGCGTCGACGGGCTAACATCAAGATACCCCGCCGCTCGAGGAATATTGCCGTCGCACACTTCTATTGCTTGCTCTATTGCCATTTTTTCTGTCATCCATAAAGGCATAATGTCAGATGCTGTCACCATCTTAGGATCGATTAATTTTGCCATGGACAACGGACGATCGAGTGGCTGATTCAGTGGCGGAGGTAGCATATCTAACGTAATTTCTTTACCGTTATTTAGAACAACGATATTACGCAATACATTTTGTAGTTGACGAACGTTGCCCGGCCATTCATAGCTATTAAATCGAGCTATCACATCTGGCGCGAAACGGATAAAATTTTTCCCCTCTTCATGCGACATGTAACCCAAAAGTGAGTACGCAATTTCAATAACATCTTCGCCACGTTCGCGTAAAGGTGGCAGATGCAATGGAATCACGTAGAGACGATAGTACAAGTCTTCACGAAACCGCCCTTCTTGTACTTCTTTCCACGGGTCACGGTTAGTCGCACACACAAAACGCACATCCACACTCTTCATTTTCGAAGAGCCGACTTTTTGGAACGTACCCGTTTGGATAAAACGTAATAACTTGGTTTGTAAGTCCAAGTCCATTTCACATAACTCATCAAGGAACAGTGTGCCACCATCAGCTAGCTCAGCAGCACCTTGACGGTCATTCGCAGCACCGGTAAACGCCCCTTTTACGTGACCGAATAACTCACTTTCGATCAAATCTTTCGGGATAGCGGCACAGTTAATAGCGATAAACGGCTTGTCTCCTCGCTTACTCGCGGCATGAATTGCTTCCGCACATACCTCTTTACCAGTACCACTTTCACCAGTAATGAAGATGCTTGCTTTACTGCTCGCTGCAGAGTCAATGGTGCGATAGACCTGTTGCATGGTTTGACTGCTACCGATGAAGCCCTGATAACTTTGGTTGCCGGGATTATCGGCCTCATTTTTTAGCTTGGTCGCTTTACGAATGGCATTATTGACCGTGACGCGTAGCCGATCAGCTTCGCATGGTTTAATCAAGAAATCTTGAGAGCCATGGCGCATTGCCTCTACCGCGGTATCGATAGAGCCATGAGCGGTCATAAAAATAATCGGTACGTCCGGGTGGCTTTTTTTAACAGCGTGTAATACATCCATCCCTGTCATATCTGGTAGACGGAGATCGAGTAAAATAAGATCTGGAATTCGATGCTTGAGACTCTCAATCGCATCTCTACCTGTACCAACAATATTAATGTCGATCCCTAAAGGGGTCAGGTATGAACGATAAAGTGCCGCAACTGATATGGTATCCTCAACCATTAACAGGTAACGAGCTTTTTGGCCTTCTGACTTTTGTTGCATAATATAGCTAATTTTTTGTTGTATTTTAAACAATAATCGCATTACGCTTTGCATTTTGCAAACAGTCTATTGAATTACGGCTAATTGAAAATATTAAAAAATGATATCAATCACTTAAAAAATGGCATAAATCATGCTGTTGTATCTGCTGACCCTCGGGTCACCTAGCCAACTGACGTTGTTAGTGAACGGCATGTTCACAAAACAAGCCAATAGACCCGACTGCCTATTGGCTTCTTTTTTCTTCTACTTTATTTATTAAGCCACAACGATCTTGCTCAAACTTGAACGATGAAGGCTAACAGACTCTGTTTAGCTGTTCGTAATAAACTGCGCTCGTAGTTTTTCAATTTCATCACGTTTTTGTGCCGCTAACTCAAATTCTAAGTCTTGTGCATGCTGGTACATAGTCGCTTCTAATCGACTGATTTCTTTTTCCAGCTGTTGTGGTGACATCACTTGGTAAGATTGAGATGGCTCCGCCACTTTCGATAATGGCACCTGCTTGGTATTACGTTGACGCTTAGATTTCGTAATACCCCCCAGTTCCATGATGTCTTTAATATTGCGTTTAAGCGCTTGCGGAGAGATACCCAGCTCTTCGTTGTAGGCTTTTTGCTTCTCTCGACGACGACTCGTCTCATCCATCGCCTTTTTCATTGAATTAGTGATTCGGTCTGCGTATAAGATAGCCCGCCCTTCAAGGTTACGTGCAGCGCGGCCAATGGTTTGAATCAAAGAACGTTCAGAACGCAAGAAGCCTTCTTTGTCTGCATCCAAGATCGCCACCAGCGAAACTTCTGGCATGTCCAAACCTTCTCGTAACAAGTTGATACCCACCAGCACATCAAACTCACCAAGACGAAGATCGCGAATAATTTCCACACGTTCTACCGTATCGATGTCTGAATGTAGATAACGCACCCGTACGTCATGCTCGTGGAGATATTCGGTTAGATCTTCTGCCATTCGTTTGGTTAATGTCGTCACCAACACACGTTCATCTTTAACCGAGCGAATACGGATTTCAGAGAGTAAATCATCCACTTGCGTCGTAACTGGACGAACTTCCAGTTCTGGATCGAGCAATCCTGTAGGACGGACAACTTGATCAGCCACCTCTCCTGCTGATTTTTCTAGCTCGTAATTCCCTGGTGTTGCAGAGACAAAAATGGTCTGTGGTGCTAAAGATTCAAACTCTTCAAATTTAAGCGGGCGGTTATCCAAAGCAGAAGGTAAGCGGAAACCAAATTCAACCAAGGTCTCTTTACGAGAACGGTCACCTTTGTACATCGCACCAATCTGCGGCACAGTCACGTGCGACTCATCGATCATCAATAAACCATCATGAGGTAAGTAGTCGAAAAGCGTTGGAGGCGGCTCACCTTCCGAGCGCCCACTAAGATAGCGAGAATAATTTTCAATACCGGAACAAAAACCCAGCTCATTCATCATTTCGATATCAAATTGAGTGCGCTGACTAATGCGCTGCTCTTCTAACAGCTTGTTGCTATCTAAAAACTGTTTTTTCCTTACTTCTAACTCGACTTTAATATGTTCAATTGCTTCAAGAATACGCTCTCGTGGAGTCACGTAGTGAGTCTTAGGATAGATGGTATAACGTGGTAAATCTCGCTGCTTAACCACGCCAGTGAGCGGGTCGAACACGCTGATGCAATCTACTTCATCATCAAACATTTCGATACGAACGGCATCTTGTTCAGATTCTGCAGGAAAGATATCAATCACTTCGCCACGCACACGGAACTGACCACGTTCGAAAGCCACGTCATTACGTGAATACTGTAACTCGGCCAAGCGGCGCAACATATCACGCTGATCGATCACATCGCCTCGACGTAAATGCAACATCATCTGGAGATAAGATTCAGGATCACCCAAGCCATAAATGGCAGAAACAGAAGCAACGATAATGGCATCTTTGCGTTCCAGTAGCGCTTTTGTGGCAGACAAACGCATTTGCTCAATATGTGCATTTACCGATGCATCTTTTTCAATAAAGGTGTCCGTCGTCGGAACGTAAGCTTCAGGTTGATAATAATCATAGTAAGAAACAAAATACTCTACAGCATTATTAGGAAAGAATGATTTCATCTCTCCGTAAAGCTGAGCAGCAAGGGTTTTATTCGGCGCCAGCAATATGACTGGTCTTTGTGCTTTTGCAATCACATTCGCTAACGTGAACGTTTTACCAGAACCTGTCACACCCAGCAGTGTTTGATGCGCTAGGCCCGCGTCTAGCCCCTCAAGCAATTGGTTGATCGCTGCCGGTTGATCTCCTGACGGTTGATAACCAGAAACCAGTTCATAGACTTTACTCATACCCTTCCTCAACTCTGCTGCTTCTCGGCTGTATATATATACACCTTAGCCAATGAAATCTACGCCTATCGAAAATTTAGCGTCTATTGTTAATAAAATTTCTTGTTTGTCTATATCGAGATAGTCTTATCTCATTCGCTCTGATATAGTATTTCGCCCTAGTTAAAGACCTCCCTTCAATTTTTAGTCTTTAGTTTCCACAGCTTTTCCCCAAAAAACACTTTAAAGTTCCTTCATCCCCAAAAGCTTAGTTTTTATTCATTTTAAATACATCTTACTTAATTTGAACAAATCACTGTTTTATTTGCGTATTTGGTGCATAAATCTACGTAAAAACCCAGCCAATACAAAACCTGTTGCATTTAATAAAAGTTTACTCAGATCTCATCAACACACTTATCCACAAATTTAGTGGATAAGTAACTACAGCTCTTTACTGGTAAGCAATACAAAAAAGTAAAGTATTCTAGATAATATTTTTTGCTAAAAATGTATTTTTTTACGGTTGACACTACTTTAGCCGCTCGGTAAGATTCTTCCCGCTTTCATACAAAACAGTTCCTCCTTAGCTCAGTTGGTAGAGCGACGGACTGTTAATCCGCAGGTCGCTGGTTCGAGCCCAGCAGGAGGAGCCAAATTTAAGAAAAAAGCTCAGTTTAAGAACTGGGCTTTTTTCTTAAATTTGGTATTTCTAACTTGAACTTAATGCAGGGTGTCTGGTTTCTACCTAATAGTCTCGCTGAGCATGGGGTTTCTAAGCTTAAAAAACACCCTATCAGAGCATAAAACAACGCCTTTTCTTCCTAGAAACCATTCACTCGACTTTTTAATTTCTCCTTCATTCATCCAGCATTCCTCTCATAGACGACTATTTTCCCATCGTGTATATAAAACCACATCGTTCACCGGTTGTTATTGGTGTCGCAAAACACGATAATATTGAGATCGGATTTTCAGAACGTAATAACTATGACCGAATATGTTTTGTTGTTAGTCGGCACTGTGCTGGTGAACAACTTTGTACTAGTGAAGTTTTTAGGCTTATGTCCTTTTATGGGCGTGTCCAAAAAACTCGAAACAGCAATAGGTATGGGCTTTGCGACAACTTTTGTCCTCACGCTTGCATCAGTGTGCGCGTATCTAGTGGAAAGCTACATACTTCGCCCACTCGGTATTGAATACCTTCGAACCATGAGTTTTATTTTGGTGATAGCCGTTGTGGTGCAGTTCACCGAAATGGTTGTGCACAAAACAAGCCCAACACTTTATCGCTTACTCGGAATTTTCTTACCGCTGATCACAACAAACTGCGCGGTATTAGGTGTCGCGCTTCTCAACATCAATGAAAACCACAACTTTATTGAATCAATTATCTACGGCTTCGGGGCCGCTGTCGGCTTCTCACTGGTGTTGATACTGTTTGCATCTATGCGTGAGCGCATTGCTGCCGCAGATGTTCCAATACCTTTTAAAGGGGCATCGATTGCAATGATTACCGCGGGTTTAATGTCATTAGCCTTTATGGGCTTTACAGGTTTGGTGAAGTAAGCGATGAGTACGATTCTAATGGCGATCATCGCGCTAGCGGTTCTTGCCGCGATTTTCGGCGCAATACTTGGTTTTGCTTCCATTCGCTTCAAAGTTGAGGCGGACCCGATTGTAGATCAAATCGATGCGATCTTACCCCAGACCCAATGTGGTCAATGTGGCTACCCTGGTTGCCGACCTTATGCAGAGGCAATTGCGAATGGTGATCACATCAACAAATGCCCTCCCGGCGGTCAAGCGACGATCGAAAAGCTAGCCGACCTAATGGGCGTTGAACCAGAAGAATCAGCGCACGATCTCGACAGCAAAATCCCAACCGTTGCATTTATCCACGAAGATATGTGTATCGGTTGTACTAAATGCATTCAGGCTTGTCCTGTTGACGCCATTGTTGGCGGTACAAAAGCTGTACACACCGTAATTAAAGACGAATGTACGGGTTGTGACTTGTGTGTGGCACCGTGTCCGACCGATTGTATTGAAATGATTCCTGTGGTCACCACCACAGAAAGCTGGAAATGGCAACTTAACTCCATTCCAGTGCTTAACATTACGGATGCTGCCGATGATGCAGTGAACGTGAAAGATTCAATTAAGTAAGGTTTCGTATGTTGTCTTTGATTGAACAAATTCGTACAGGCTCACTTTGGGATTTCCCAGGTGGTGTGCATCCGGCAGAGAACAAAGCGCAGTCCAATAAAACAGAGCTCGTCCACGCATCCATTCCATCGGAAATCGTATTACCGTTAAAACAGCACATTGGCAAAGCCGGTAACTTATTAGTTTCCGAGGGCGATGACGTTTTAAAAGGCCAACCATTAACGCAATCAGAAACAGGGTTTACCGTTCCTGTTCACGCGCCTACGTCAGGCAAAATTACTGCGATAGAGCCACGAACCGTTGCCCACCCATCAGGGCTCAGTGAGTTATGTGTTGTTATCACGCCCGACGGAAATGACACTTGGGGTGAGAAAACTCCTGTCGCCGATTACACTCAAAAATCGCCTGATTCATTAATTGATATTATTCGTCTTGCGGGTATTTCAGGTATGGGCGGTGCAGGTTTTCCAACAGCGAAAAAGATCCAATCCGGTTTCGCGCGCACCGAAATTCTTATCGTCAATGCAGCCGAGTGCGAACCATACATCACATCTGATGACAAGCTCATGCAAGAACATGCCGACGAGCTGATTCAGGGAATCGAAATTGTCGAGCATATCCTATCGCCTAAATTGACCATCATTGGTATCGAAGATAACAAACCAGAAGCCGTCAAAGCATTAGAAGCAGCCGCTCTGAATAAAGATATTGTTATTCGCGTTATTCCAACCAAATACCCTTCTGGTGGTGAAAAGCAATTGATCAAACTTTTAACCAATAAAGAAGTGCCAAGCGGCGCAATTCCGGCTGATATTGGGATTTTGGTTCAAAATGTGGGTTCTCTTTACTCTATCAAACGCGCAATCATCGATGGCGAACCGATGATAGAGCGAGTCGTTACACTCACCGGAAAAACCTTTAAACAACCACGCAACGTATGGGCGTTATTGGGCACACCGGTACAAGCATTGCTCGACGAGTTTGGCTATAAAGCAGATAAGAAGTTACAGCGCTTGATCATGGGCGGCCCAATGATGGGCTTTACCCTGCCCCACTCTCAAGTGCCTATAACCAAGACAGCAAACTGTATCCTGGCTCCGACTCGCAGAGAGATCTCACCGCACCAATATGAGATGGCATGTATTCGTTGTGGTCAATGTGCTGACGCTTGCCCTGCGTCACTGTTGCCTCAACAGCTGCAATGGTATGCGAAAGCAGAAGAATACGACAAACTCGAAGAACTTAATCTCAAAGATTGTATCGAATGTGGTGCTTGTGCATTTGTGTGCCCAAGTGAAATTCCACTCGTACAGTACTACCGTCAAGCAAAAGCGGAAATTCGAACCAGAGCACAAGAAGCGGAAGCGGCCGAACGCGCGAAGCTGCGCTTTGAAGAGAAGAAAGCGCGTATGGAGCGCGAAAAAGCAGAGCGTGAAAATCGCTTTAAGAAAGCGGCTGATCAGCGTCGTAAAGATATGAAGTCTTCCGGTGGTGATGATGCCATCGCTGCCGCTATCGCGCGTGTCAAAGCAAAAGACACAAAAATACAAGAAAAAACAGAGTCAACGGTTAAACCAGCGGTCGCCGCTGCTATCGCAAAGGCGAAGGCAAAACAAGCTGCCGCAGCTGATGCTAACTCAAGCGAGCCTGATAACTCAGAAATGGCAAAGCTGCGTGAAGAACGCAAGCGTCTGGCGCGCGAACGCAAAGCGCAGAGAGAGCAAGACGACCCCTCTGCAAATAATGCTGATGACAAGAAGTCGGCTGTTGCAGCTGCCGTTGCTCGGGCTAAAGCACGTAAAGCAAAGCAAGAAAATTCGACCGAAACGGCAAAAGCTGAGACGCCTGCTGAGCAAGAAGACGATCCGAAAAAAGTGGCGGTTGCTGCCGCCATTGCGCGTGCCAAAGCGCGTAAAGCAGAACAAGCAGACTCAACTGAAACGGAAGAAGCTCAAGCGCCTGCTGAGCAAACCGAAGATCCGAAGAAAGCCGCCGTTGCCGCTGCTATTGCACGCGCTAAGGCTCGTAAAGCGAAACAAGCAGACCCAACCGAAACGGTAGAAGCTGAAACGCCTGCTGAACAAACTGAAGATCCGAAGAAAGCCGCCGTTGCCGCTGCTATTGCACGCGCTAAGGCTCGTAAAGCAAAGCAAGAATCCGAACCCAAACCTGCTGAAGATGAAGCGCCTGCTGAGCAAGCAGACGATCCGAAAAAAGCAGCGGTGGCTGCCGCCATTGCACGCGCTAAGGCTCGTAAAGCACAGCAAGAATCCGAACCCAAACCTGCTGAAGATGAAGCGCCTGCTGAGCAAGCAGACGATCCGAAAAAAGCAGCGGTTGCTGCCGCCATTGCACGAGCTAAAGCTCGCAAAGCTCAGCAAGACGCAAATAAAAACAATACCGAGGAGAACGAGTAGTGTCGTTTTTTATTGCCAGTTCACCGCATACCCACAGCCGTCGTAGTACGCCTGATTTAATGAAATGGGTGGCACTTTGTGCACTCCCAGGTTTAGCGGCTCAGACCTACTTCTTTGGGTGGGGCACACTCATTCAGCTCATTTTTGCCATCGCTGTCGCTGTATCACTAGAAGCGTTAGTGATGATCTGTCGTAAGCGTTCACCGATGCGAGCACTGCGTGATAACAGCGCGATTGTTACCGCTTGGTTATTAGCCGTCGCAATTCCGCCGTGGTCTCCTTGGTGGATCATGGTGATCGGTTTAATCTTTGCTATCGTCATCGCGAAGCACCTCTATGGTGGCCTTGGTCAAAATCTATTTAATCCGGCCATGGTCGCTTACGTCGTTTTACTGATCTCCTTCCCTGTACAAATGACAAGTTGGAGTGCACCGACCTTACTCATCCCTGATCACGTAAACTTTGCAGACACGCTATCGCTGATTTTTACCAGTTATGATTATGATGGCTTATCGTTACAACAAGTGCGCTCAAGTGTTGATGGCGTAACAATGGCGACACCACTTGATGCATTTAAGACGGGAATCCTTACCGGAGCAACGCCAAACGAAGTGTTTTCACAACCTATATTCGGTGGCCTCGCTGGCATTGGTTGGCAATGGGTTAACCTTGCTTACTTCATTGGTGGCATGGTGATGATCAAAAAACGCATCATTCAATGGTATATTCCAGCTGGTTTCCTTGCGAGCTTGACACTATTTAGTCTAGTTTTCAGCTTACTGACTCCGGGGGAAACAGGGTCACCAATCTTCCATTGGTTATCTGGTGCTACGATGCTTGGCGCGTTCTTTATCGCCACAGACCCGGTATCAGCTTCTACCACCGTTAAAGGCCGTTTGATTTTTGGTGCGCTTATTGGCGCTTTAGTCTTCATCATTCGCAGTTGGGGCGGATTCCCAGATGGCGTTGCATTCGCAGTACTGCTCGCCAACATGTGTGTTCCGCTGATCGATTACTACACCAAACCTAGAACCTACGGTCACTGAGGTAAACATGTTAACCGCAATTAGAAAAAATGGTCTGACGCTCGCGATCTTTGCCTGTGCAACAACCGGACTGGTAGCATTCACTCAGTACCTAACCAAAGATCAAATTAAGGAACAAGAACAACAACAGTTACTCTCTGTTTTGAATCAAGTCATACCAGAGACCATGCATGACAACGCGCTAACGCAGTCATGTACTATGGTCACATCACCAGAGCTTGGTACGCTGCGTGCGATGCCGGCCTACCTCGCGTCCAAAAATGGTGTGCCGACCGCCATCGCGGTAGAATCGATTGCGCCGGATGGCTACAATGGTGACATCAAAGTTATTACTGGTATTGATAATCAAGGCAACATTCTGGGTTCTCGTATTTTAAGTCATCAAGAAACCCCAGGTCTGGGCGATAAAATTGATCTCCGTGTCACTGATTGGATTTTGAGCTTTACTGGCAAACAAGTCACGGAAAGTAACTGGGACTCTTGGAAGGTACGTAAAGATGGTGGCGACTTTGATCAATTTACTGGTGCAACGATCACCCCAAGAGCGGTCGTAAAAGTGGTGCGAAACACCGTAAACTACGTAAATCGATCTCGTGAAGAAATTCTTAGTCAGCCTTTGGACTGTGAAGGAGAGCAGTAATGAGTGACAACAAGCTGCTAATGAAAAACGGCATGTGGAACAATAACCCCGCTTTAGTACAACTATTGGGGTTGTGTCCACTGCTGGCAGTTTCATCCACTATAACAAATGCGCTGGGTCTTGGTATCGCAACACTGCTGGTATTGGTAGGATCAAATGTAACGGTGTCTCTGATTCGTAACTACGTGCCTAAAGAAATCCGTATCCCTATATTCGTGATGATCATTGCATCCCTCGTGACGTGTGTTCAATTACTCATGAATGCCTACGCGTATGGATTATACCTATCGCTTGGCATCTTTATTCCCTTAATCGTTACCAACTGCATCATTATTGGCCGTGCGGAAGCGTATGCATCGAAAAATGATGTCGTCCCTGCAACATTGGATGGCCTATGGATGGGCCTCGGTATGGCTAGCGTTTTGGTTGTGTTAGGTGCCATGCGTGAACTAATAGGTAATGGCACGTTATTCGACGGTGCAGACCTGCTTTTGGGTGACTGGGCTTCTGCATTGCGTATCCAAGTCTTCCAGTTTGATAATAGCTTCCTGTTGGCGCTACTACCTCCGGGTGCGTTTATCGGTGTCGGTCTGTTGATTGCACTCAAAAATATTATTGATAACACCATTCAAGCGCGCCAACCAAAAGAAGAAAAACCCACCATTGAACGCGCTCGTGTGACTAACACATAATAGAAGAAGAATAAAATCAAAGCTCGACTGCTAGCCGAGCCTTTTCATACACCGCGCAGACGGGATTGGAAGTCAGCAATGAATAAAATAAAAAGAATTGAAATTCTTGAACGATTACGAGAAAACAACCCAAACCCTCAAACGGAGCTGAACTGGAGTTCTCCTTTTGAACTACTTATCGCGGTACTGCTCTCAGCACAAGCCACTGACGTAAGTGTGAACAAAGCGACGGACAGACTGTTTCCTGTGGCGAATACTCCGCAAAGTATTCTCAACTTGGGTGTCGATGGTTTAAAGGATTACATCAAGACCATTGGCTTGTTTAATTCTAAAGCAGAAAACACCATCAAAACCTGTAAGATCTTGTTGGAAAAACATAATGGTGAAGTTCCTGAAGATCGCGCCGCGCTGGAAGCGCTACCAGGCGTTGGTCGTAAAACAGCAAACGTCGTGCTCAACACCGCATTTGGCTGGCCAACCATCGCCGTTGATACGCACATTTACCGCGTATCCAATCGTACTAAGTTTGCTATGGGAAAAACCGTCGACGATGTGGAAGAAAAATTATTAAAAGTCGTGCCAAAAGAGTTTAAGCTCGATGTGCACCACTGGCTCATTCTTCATGGCCGTTACACCTGTTTGGCGAGAAAGCCACGCTGCGGTAGCTGCATTGTTGAAGATTTGTGTGAGTATAAAGAGAAAGTATATCCAGACAACTAATGTTATCTAAAAATGAAAGCTAGGAGCAAAAAATGTCAAACGGTCGAATTCTCCACACTATGCTTCGCGTAGGTGATCTAGACAAATCCATCCAGTTTTACACTGAAGTGATGGGCATGCAGCTACTTCGTACCAACGAGAACAAAGAGTACGAATACACGCTTGCGTTTGTTGGTTACGGTGACGAATCTCAAGGTGCAGTGATTGAGCTGACTTATAACTGGGGTACAACTGAATATGATCTAGGTACTGCTTTCGGTCACATTGCCATTGGTGTTGATGACATCTACACAACGTGTGATGCCATCAAAACAGCGGGTGGTAATGTAACGCGTGAACCTGGTCCAGTGAAAGGTGGCAGCACACACATTGCATTCGTAAAAGACCCTGATGGTTACATGATTGAGCTTATCCAAAACAAACAAGCATCAGCGGGTCTGGAAGGCTAAGACTCACTATTTCAACTCAAGTTGAACATCGATTACAGGCAGGTCTGCGATCTGCCTGTCCTTTTATAAACAAAAGCCTTTACTTGATAATAGTTATCGTTTAGATTTATTCATACCTTCGATATGCGGGATGACGATAATGATCAGTGAATGGGAAACACATACACTTCTAGCCGATACGGCACTTCAACTAGACGACCCTGTTCGCAGCATTCTTCATTACCAGCAAGCCTTAAATCTAAGTGAAGATATCAGCGAATGCGTGGAAATTGAGGCAGACGAGCGGTTATTGATTTCAGTCATTTCTTGTCATAACTTAGCTCAGTTCTGGCGTTGGGCCGGAGACACTGACTATGAACTCAAATACCTTCAGCTGGCTTCTGAGAAAGTCTTAACGCTCATCCCACAATGCCCAAATAAAGAATGTGCAAGCTTTATCGACTCAATAGGATGTTGCACTAAGGCACTGATAGACTTCATGAAACGCCATCCTAACCCGACTATTGCTAAACAGGTTGAAAAAATCGATACCGCAACCAATTGCGAAGTGATTGCCAAATTCCGCTTAAACTAACATTCAAGTTAAACAGCAGAAAACACCGTTAAGAAACTTGGCAAAGTACAAATAGAATATTATTAACGATATCAGTAAATAAAAACGCCGGAGCTTCTAAAGCTTCGGCGTTTTATATGCATCACACTTGGGTTCGCCCTAGCGATATCACGACTCGGCGGTTTTTGTCTTTTCCTATTGGCGAGCCGTTGTCCGCTATAGGTCGACGTTTGCCGTAACCTTGCACCTGAATTCTATCTTCCGGCAGACCGAGGGACTCAAAGTAATCACGGAGTGATTCTGCGCGTCTCTCAGATAAACTTTGACTCGCACTTTTACCATCCGTTGAATCGGTGTAAGTCGCCACCAGCACGAGATCGATATCTTGATTGTATCGGATATAATCTGCAATTTGTGACAAACGCTTTTTGGATGCTTTGGTTAACTGATCACCTTGTCTTTCGTAATGCAAAATCGTAAAGGCAATATCTTCAAAGCTGTATTTCAATAAGTTGGAAATACAGTCACTGAACGCGTTGTACTTACTTTGAAACAACACGGATGACAACGCGACTTCAATTCTCTGATCTCGACTCTGCCAATCTTGGTAACTAAAGGTCGGATAGCGTCCTTTTTCCAACTCAGACAAAATGCCCCATGCAGTTTGTCCACCCACATAGCCATCAAACTGTTTAAAAAACTTTAGGTTCGTAATTCGGTCGGCATGTTCACCAGGTCGCCAAGGGGGCGGCATAGAAATAAGGCTGACGTTACGCGTTTCTCCCATCGGGCGACGCATTTTTAACTCAAAATCTAAGTTGATCTTTTTGCTCGCACGTGATGAAAACACCGCATCTCCAAAACTAGGAATGGGGTGAACAAGTTGGCATTCTAACGGCGTGTTGACCACCATTTCCCATTGAGATTGCTGTGGAGTCGCAACGTAACGTTTGCCCATCACAGCGAAACTGTTGGCGCTAAACAACGAAAGTACAACGCCACTGGTTATCAGCCATTTCTTCATCTAAGTACTATCTCTTAAGCGGCAGCCTGCTGCCGTTACTTTACATCAATTAAACTACATCAAACAGCATGCAAAAACCCCGCCATGAAGTAGCGAAATGTTAACGTGATACAAAATCCTGAATGTTGACTCTTTATGTAATGAGTCATCCACATTCATTAATTAGATGAAAATCGAATTCCGCTTTTCTCCTAAATTGCGGTTTTTCTCCTCGGTAGAATCTGCAATAATGCAGCACTCATCACACAAAAATAAGCCGACATGACAATAGAAAATGAAGCTCTGACCCTGAAAAAACGTTTTCGCGGTTATTTCCCAGTGGTCGTCGACGTTGAGACCGCTGGTTTCAATGCTCAAACTGATGCACTTTTAGAAATCTGTGCCGTCACCCTTCGCATGGATGAAGATGGTATTTTGCATCCTGCCTCTACGATTCATTTTCATGTCGAACCATTTGAGGGTGCGAACCTAGAAAAAGAGGCGCTAGAGTTTAACGGTATACGTGACCCATTTAGCCCTCTGCGTGGCGCAATATCTGAACAAGAAGCGTTAAAAGAAATCTACAAACTGATTCGTAAAGAACAAAAAACCGCAGATTGTTCGCGCGCAATCATGGTTGCGCACAATGCAGCATTCGATTTAAGTTTTGTGAATGCCGCCAATGAGCGCTGCAAGCTCAAAAGAGTCCCTTTTCATCCATTTGCTACTTTTGACACGGCGACATTGAGTGGCCTTGCTTATGGCCAGACTGTTCTCGCTAAAGCATGCAAAACGGCAGGGATGGAATTCGATAGCCGTGAAGCACATTCGGCTCTTTACGACACAGAAAGAACTGCAGAGTTATTCTGTGGCATCGTCAACAAATGGAAGGCCCTCGGCGGTTGGCCGCTTGTCGACGAAGAATAATAAATAAACACAACATATTAGGAAAAGTATGAACCCTGTCGTTATATCTGTATGCGTCATGCTCGTGTTAGCATTGATGCGCGTAAACGTGGTGGTCGCCCTCACGTTTAGTGCCATTGTTGGTGGTTTTGTATCCGGCATGAGCCTTGGGGATACCGTGGCGGCCTTTGAAAGTGGCCTTGGTGGCGGTGCAACCATTGCACTTAGCTACGCCATGCTTGGTACGTTTGCGGTTGCCATTTCTAAATCGGGCATCACTGACCTGTTGGCAAAAAGTGTTATCAAACGCTTGAATGGCAAAGAAAACACAGCCTCGACGACTGGTCTGAAGTACGCTGTATTAATTGCTTTAGTTCTGGTCACTATGTCTTCGCAGAATGTGATCCCTGTCCATATCGCTTTTATTCCAATTTTGATCCCCCCCCTTTTAGGCGTATTCGCGAAGCTTAAACTAGACCGTCGTTTGGTTGCTTGTGTTCTGACTTTCGGCCTCATTACTCCGTACATGCTCCTACCTATAGGTTTTGGGGGGATTTTCTTAAACAACATCCTACTCAAAAACCTACGTGATAATGGTTTAGAGAATATTGTTGCTGGTCAAGTGCCAACTGCCATGCTATTGCCAGGTGCCGGTATGTTGTTTGGTCTTTTATTTGCGGCTTTTGTTAGCTACCGTAAACCCCGCATTTATGAGGAAACGGAGTTAACCGTCATCCACGAAACTGAACACACTATCAACAAGCAGCACATCCTAGTGGCGGCTTTAGGTATTGTAGCGGCTTTAAGCGTTCAGCTTTACACAGGCTCTATGATCATTGGGGCGCTAGCGGGCTTTATGGTGTTTACTTTTGGTGGCGTGATTGCGTGGAAAGAGACGCACGACGTGTTCACTAAAGGTGTCCACATGATGGCGATGATTGGCTTTATTATGATCGCTGCTGCGGGTTTTGCTGCCGTAATGAAACAGACTGGTGGTGTAGAGACGCTGGTTCAATCGCTCTCAACCAGCATCGGTGACAACAAGCCACTGGCAGCTCTGTTGATGCTAATTGTTGGGCTACTAGTGACAATGGGGATCGGTTCTTCTTTCTCTACCATCCCTATTCTTGCAACTATCTATGTGCCACTCGCACTTGCATTTGGTTTCTCACCAATGGCGACGATCGCGCTAATTGGTACAGCCGCGGCATTGGGTGATGCTGGTTCACCTGCCTCTGACTCAACATTAGGTCCGACTTCAGGCCTAAACGCAGATGGGCAGCACGAGCACATCTGGGAAACGGTAGTACCGACTTTTATCCACTACAACATCCCACTAATCATCTTTGGTTGGATCGCGGCAATGGTGCTTTAATTACCGTCAGACCTTCATAACTAAAAAACCGCTCTGTTGAGCGGTTTTTTAGTTATCCGGACGTTTGCTACCTTACCTAATTACATGAAGTAACTGCTATCCTCGCTCACAAGTAAAAAGTTATTGCGCTGGCATATTGTCAATAATACGCTCACGAATTGACTTGAGCGTCGATTCTGTTGACAAGTAATCCACCTCGATGGGGAAATACGCGTCGTTAATTTGAAGAACCAAGCTAGGGTAAGAATCCACACCTAAGCTCTTTGCAAGACTCAATTGATCTTCGAACACACCTTCTAAGAAAGAGCCGTCCATGTCATTCTTGAACTGCTGAACATTCAAACCAATTTCTTTAGCTAGCTGCAAGTGAGTCGCTTCTTCATGAGGTGGCATGGCACGTAAGTAATACGCATGCTGGAGCGCTTCTAGCATCTGCTCATAAGAGTCTTGAAATCCCGCTGCGATCACCGCGCGACAAGATTGGTAAGTGCTTCTTACTGGCGTGCAAAGCTTCCAGAAATCGTAGTTAAACTTAGTACCTAATTGACTCTCAATCTTTTTCCAAACCCTTTCAAGCTTTTGTTGCATCTCTGGTGGCATTGGTAAGTTGGTACCTGGTGCAAGCCCACCCACTACATACTCGAACTGAATCACGCCGGGCAGTTGCTGTTTCAATTTATCGAGTGTTGGTTTGTAACCCCAACACCAGCTGCACATTGGGTCATGTACGTAATAAAGCTTTATATCCACTTAAAATTTCAAACCTTTAAATTCAATTACTTATCACAAAAAACTTTAAATAGTGGCGATGAAATGGCGACGTATTTTATTTTTTGTTTGCTTTGCTGTACCCTAAAAGTCTAGGTTTAATCTGGTAAAGGGTCAGGTCTTACTCACTCAATCTCCACAAAACTGAGATTTTCTCCACCTGCTGTTTACCCTATACCAACCTTTGAGCTCAATTATACTGTCTATAAAATTGAAAAACTGCTTTATATTAAAAATTCGTTCCTAAGCCAGTCATTGCAAGGCTTCACATACCATAGGAGAGATCATTAAAAATACGGACAAGATCTCCCAAATCGTGACAAAAAACAAGGAAAGCATTTAATTTCAATAAGTTAAAATTAAGGATGAGATCTTTAATGATCGTTTATTTTTCAATTCTCTGCAAAAAACTGCAATGATTGAAATTCTACATAACGCAATTTAAGCCCTTTTCAGCAGCTTTTTGCATCACTCAAAAATCCTTACAGCAAAAGGCTTTATCGCGTGTCCTACGCCTTTCCTAACCCCGTAGATTTTCACCAAATCAAAATTGCAAAAAAACTGTTCGAAAAACTGCGCAGGCGGGTGAGGAGAGTGCGAATTTTGTCACTCGATCTTTATGTTACGTGGCTCTGTGGTCGCTGCTTGTTCTTTAGTTGCGTCATTGATATTTCACTTTGATTTAATACAGAAAAAAAACGCAGCCATTTGGCTGCGTTGATGGTGAGAAAACGATATGCAGGTATTAATAAAGTACTTTAACCTGGCTTTGATCTGTAGCCGGTCACATAAATCCAGACCACCACTATTAACGAGAATACAGTGACGTTTGAAAATACGATGAAATAAAAAGTATTGAATATATTAGTATTTGCCAACACATCATCGGGCAAGCTGAAGTAGTAACCGATACTTCCTAGAACAACGATCAAGCCAGCTCCCAAAGAAGATTCAAAAAGTCTTAGCAACCATAAGTGCGAGTATTTCTGCAATTTCCTAAAATTATCCCAGCCCCAATTTCCCCAAAAAACACCAACTACCAAGTTTGCGGTTTCCAAGGTCGTAAGCCAGAAAAAATCAATACTTCCAAACTCTTTAATTCTAAAGTGACTTAACCACAGCATAAAAAAACCCATGATTAAATGCACAATAATGTATATGTAAGGTGGCATATCTTTGATATTTAACATAGTTCCGAAACAAAGAAGCATAACGCTTCGTCTACAGCCGATCGCCGTGTTCAATTCTTATATACTGCCGCCTTTTATTTATCACTTCAATTTATAATCAGCATGTTAGTGACAATATTGAGAGATAAAACGCCTTGGTAAATATCACTTCTAGGTGAGTTAAATTCGAATAATTTATAAACGACTATCGATAACACTACTATATGTACGCGTGATTATTGTATCGGCCAACTTCCGGCTGAACTGCCGCTTTCGATAATGGCTTTGGCGTTGGCTTTTATCTCATCAACAACAGCATTGGCGATAGCGGTGGCAAGTTCATCTGATTTGGCGTGAGCTCCAGATGTTACAAACCCTTGTGATTGTAGCTCTGACAAGATTCTATTTTTTAATGAAGATTTACTAAGTGCCATTATTTTCCTGCCTTGACGGTGCTAGATAAATCAGAATGCGGCAAACCAGTGAATGCACAGATGCAATCGCCCTGCACGACGCCTTTGCCGCCGTTCATGGTTATTAGGTCCGCGGTGAAGCGCATATTCTTAGCACTAGCCTGCCAGTCTTTCTCTATGGTTTCTAATCGTTGGCCCATCACCTTGAGTTTTTCGTCTTGAGCAATAACAGTGTTTCTCAGCCGACCGATCACCGTAACCAAATCACCGGCGGTCGCCGTTTGTATGTTACCTAAACTACCTAGCACAATATCATCACCGGCAATTAGGTTAATCGCGCCGAGTGCTTCAATAAGCTTTTTGCCGACCACCTCTTCAATGCTGTGCTCATCAACCATAATATGGTGTTGACCAAATTCACCACGATAGCGTTCTGCTTGGTCTAGCTTTTCGAACGCTTTTTGGTTTTGCGTTTGGTCGGTTTTCTGGATGGTATTTCCTGCTGCATCAATGCGGTTGCTTACCTCTTCACGTTGCTGTTGCAGCTGTTCCCCTGGCTCTATCGAAGGCAGTGAATATTCACGACCATACACACCGCGAATAATTGGCTTATCATTTCGGCCATAAGCAAAAGCAATCTCAACCAACGTCCCTTCTAATGGATAAGCAACCAATCCAGATTCATGCCCGCTCATGTGAACCGGTAATGGAATTGAACGATAAACCGGTACGTTACTGTCTGGCTGTAAATCCTCATCGAGGATTTGAACATCTACCGACAACCTTGGACGAAAAGGGTCCGCCAGTTGTCCTGCGGTGGCGGTATCTCTCACCGCTTCCACCCGCCCAAATTTTGGCAAATGGAAACCTGCCGCCAACTCAGGAAAATGCTGTAGTGTTTCACGCTTTTTAGGTGGCACCTCTGATTGTTCCGTTTTCAAATAAGCGGTCATTTCGTCTTGAATCAAATCAACGCGATTGACGCGCTTATCGTTCATAACTCTGCCCGGCCTAAGCATTGGAAACGGCACAAAGGTGACACTGTTACCACTTTGGCGACTAGTAAACTCTTCAGGCAATGGCATCGGTTTGTTGTTGAAATGACTATCTTGATATGAACCGAAGTAAACCACCTGATCAGTATGTTGGAACCAAACACTATCAGGAATAGAAAACGCCTTGGCGACTTGCTCTAAACATTGATAGCCCGTTCCTTGGCAAACAAAGTTTGGAATCGTGGTTTTGATGTATTCGGAATCAGGTAGGTTGAACTCAAGCCCTGTTAAATCCGAAAGAACGCCGATCACCTGCTCTGCGGTTGGGTGCTCTAGACTAACCGCCCAACGTTTGGACAAAATGCCAGCCAGTTCTTTAACCGTAATCTTATGATAGCCATTTGCTGCAGGTTGAACCTTGTCGATATAGCCCTCAAACCACGAGGCGGTTTTGTTCTCATACCCAATATCAAAACGTACAGACTCAAACTGCTCTGGTTGCTCTTTGCCTTCAATTTCGAAGATAGCGACACCACCCAGTGATAGCTTTAGGCTCACCATGTTACTGACCAGTTTTACTTCTTCGCCACTGATGAACAAGCGTTTCTCTAACTTCATTTCGTCGCTTCCTCTGCCGTGGTCAATGCCTGTTTAAGTCGAGTATTTTCTCGTTGCTCAGGCTTACTTTGCTGTTTGGCTCTTTGCTCTCGCTGCTCTGCTACGCTGTTGTGCTCTCGCAACTCAAAGGAAACATTCCAAGCTTGCAGCGTTTCATGTTCACGTGCATTTATCCGACCTGTGAATTTCACATTGCGAATTTTCAGTGCTCGCGCAATGTCATTACCAATTCGATAGACTCGCCTTGTATTGGTTTCGTCTTTGTCCGAAGCAAGCGAATACAACTGCGTGAGTGTTTCTACCTGTGTGAAAGGAACACGACCAGTGAGCGTTAACTTTTTCCCTTTATCACCTTGCTCAGCCGTATCAGTACTCGATGATTGACCACTCATGTCTTGGTCTTTTAACTCCATCGACATTTCAACTTTCATTGAGTCCAAATTAACCGCCACACCATCGAGCGCTAACATTGGCTATCTCCTAACAAAGCAATTCTTCAAAAAAGGTCATGGGTTCATGGCTGAGCAATAGACTCGCCACGGTAAATTGATGATTGTTTGGCACACCCGCTTGGTTAATTTGCGTTGCGATACTTTCAACATTACCCGCAACAGAAAACGCATAAACACTGCCCTTTAAGCGTTTCAGAGTATTAACCTGGTCTTTTATTTCATCCAATTTGTTGCTTCGCTTCACCGCTAACGCCTGCAGTTTTTTAAGCACGTGGTTGCCATCATCGGCTAACGATTCCAGTGTGGCAATTTGCGCACCCTGCCAATGCAAAGCTTCATGCAATGGATTGGCATTAAGTTTTGCCATCGGTTTAAAGCGTGGCTGAACGATTGCAGCAGGTTGGTGAAGCTTATCTTTTTCATTGGTAGTCAGTGACTGAGTCAGTCTGCTTACCTGACACCAATCAGGCAGCGGGAACACAGAAACAAGCTCAACCAATTGGTTAGCGAACTGGGTTAACTGCGACGCGGTCAACATGACGGCAACACAATAAAGATGTCCATTAGGACGATATTGGTCAGCGTGATCACGAAGCTTACTCGACAGTACTTTTATTGCCGCTTGGGGGTTGAGATAACATCCAGAGTCTAATTTGGTACCGACTTGAAACTGATAAGGTGTGGCAGAAAGCACGGTGCCAGTAACGAGCAAGGATTCAAGTTCCGCGCGCAAACCTAGCAAGACCTCGGCTTCCGTACCTAAAGCATGACGCCCGTAATTGGCGTCACTTTCAAGGCTCATCAACCGGCTAACAGCCTCATTCATCGTGGTACTGATTTTATCGGTGACCGATTGCGCGCGGCTTTGAATATCCTGCGAACGACTTGGCCAACTTAATGGCGATAATTGCCACATTAAATACTTGTCTCACTGGTCGCCGTAATGTCTATTGGCCTTTTCGGTCTTGTATCGGTTGTTACAACGCCATTTTTTACATAGTCACGTAATGTTCTTCGATAAGTTCGCCAATCTGCCTCGCTCAACGTAGCGCGAGCGTCTGAATCTTCATGAAATCGGATTTGCATATCGATGAAATCCATCTCTTGTGCTACCCATAAGTTTTCGGATTCGGCGAACATGGCGGCGGCTTCTTCTGGCGTGATAACAGGTTCCACATAATCTGAAATCTCGCCAAGTTCGCCGTTAATTGCGCGTTGAAAAGCCTCTTCTCCATGCTTTTCAGTATCAGAAGATGACATTGCGAATGGAAGCCAGTCCGTACCTAATTCACCCAAACACTGAACTTCGCACTCAATCACAGTTTTATCAGGTGATGCGTATTTTAAGTTTCTTGCTGCTGTTATTCTCATTACAAAACCCTCTGGAATAGTCCTGTTTGCACGTTAGCCATCGCATATACATACCCACGAAACGCCCATGTACCTGCTAAAGATGCTCCTTTGTAATTTCCGTATAAGGAAGACCCGTAACGAGCATGATCTCCGCTACTCGAAGAAACCACGTACAGCGTAGTATGACGGTTTACATAGCCCTGACGGTAGTAAGTTGACCCCACCCAAGCTATAAGATATGCCCCTACAGGAAACTGGGTATTTTTGTTCGCAGTACCTGAGTAAACGGTCCCAGATACCGCATCACCAACATTGACCTTGTTATTCAGTGCGGTTTGTAACCCTGATACGCTAGAAATCGCCTGTGTTCCGGTATGATTAGCACGGTTTTTTAAATGCGCATCCGATTGGTTCTTGGTTGCGCCAACGGCGATACCATTGAGCTTAGATTTATCAGCTGCGGTCATTACACCAGCTTTGCTTGTGGTGGCGGCGGGTAAAGTCGCATTACTTCCCGTAGAGCTTGTGACGGTTTGTGTAGTGGCATTCCCAGTAACCCCTAAGTTGGTGGCGGCATTAACCTGCGCCCCTGCTTGAATGCCATTGAGTTTAGATTTATCACCTGCAGTCATTACGCCAGCTTTACTTGTGGTGGCGGCGGGTAAAGTCGCATTACTTCCCGTCGAGCTTGTGACGGTTTGTGTAGTGGCATTACCAATAGCCCCTAAGTTGGTGGCGACATTGACCTGCGCCCCTACCTGAATGCCATCGATCTTTTTCTTATCAGCCGCACTCATCCACCCTGCGACGCTTTGCGTGGCACTGTTAATGTTCTTATTGATGTAGGATGCAACGGCTTGGAAGACGCGCTTAGCACTCCACAAACTGCGTAGCTCACTCTCGCCCGCTTCCGCTTGTTGCTGAGTAATAACCTCCCATACTCGCCAGTCGCTCACTGCGCCCGATGTATCTATGCCAGCCAGCCTAGCGATATAATGTTTGTGACCATACTCATCAATGTGATCGTTCAATTCACTTTCTGAGCTGCGAACGGTGGCCGTATTTTCCCAGCGAGATAGCGCACTGCCGTGACGCACAACATCCAAATACAATCCACAAGGTTTGGCACTCACAACCACCTGCGTTTGCGGCAAGGCCACACGCAACCCAGAGACATAAACCACCCCAGAATTCACGGTGTAAGTATTTGGCTCTGCTTGTTTGACCACAGAACAGCCAGAGATAAATGCTGTGTTCCCATAGTGATCGCGATTTGCCAAATGTAAGTCATCATCCATTCCCGTTAGCCGAGCATGAAAATCAATTTGCCACGTTGCTGGGTCTATATGGATATTCGCGATGGCGGCAGCACCGCTATACTCTTGTGCCACCGATTTAGTGGCGGTCATGTTAGCTTCCTTCGTTTCAGTGCTTTTATGCACAATTAAACCGCAGGAATTCGCCACATGTTTGTCATGCAAGTAAATCGCATTAAAGGTAAAGCTAGCGGTAGTCGCTAAGAGGATCACAGAGTACACCAACGTGTTACTGTTCAAACGGGCGGCTTGGTCCACTGACTGACGATGCACAACATAAGCTTCATCAGGTAAACCTTGAGTACGTGCTATCGGTATCTCTGGGTCTAGATCTGGAATGTAAGCGAACACGAACTCATTCATATTCGGCGCACCGCCTGCCGTGATTTTATCCAGTAGATACCGCTCAAACTCTAAAGGGATAATGGTTTGGGTCATTAAATCTTACTCCTGTAGTTTTGCGCTAAACAGCTGTTGGCTATGGCTAAACTGAGCCGTCCGTAAGTGCAACTCAATGGGATACCACACCTCGAAACGGTAACGGCGGCAGGATCTTCCATACTGTTCAATCAAGGTCTGGGCTAACTTACTGCTTTTGGATATGTCACCATCGGTAAGTTCGATAGTGCATACATCCCAATTCATCGCATCTTCACGTTCTTTGAACGCCACAATGCCGATCCCTAACCGTTCAAAAATCCGTTTGAAGCCTGAGACACTACCGGCATCCTTGGCATTTAATGCCGCGAATTTCACTCGCTTACGAAACAGTGACAGCGGCTCACCTTCAAAGCGGGTAATGTCTCTATCCCAAGCCATTAGCTCCAAGGTGTTTTCGCTGCATGTCAGCGCATCCATTTGGCGAAGCGGAAACAACAGCCAACCCCGAACCATTTGAAAAAAGGCAAATACCCCTTTTGATAAAAAGTGCGGCTCTTTGATTTCTTCCGATGTAGTGCTGCCGTCTTGCCACCAAGGGATAACTATTTCTGGTAACTCTGGGGCGTGTTGTTTTGGGTTGTCGCTTTGATATTCAAACATGGCTTGTTACCTCACCGTCAGCGATTTCAAGCGAGGCTGCTCTAGGTCACTGATGATGTCTTCTTGTATCTTTCCGCCTACGGTGAACCTTACCGATTCAACCTCCGCCATATGGGTGTGGATCTCACTGCCAAGCAAGGACAAACTAAAGCGGCTCCGTGGCTTCGCACGCGTCATTTCTGGATACGCCGCCGTTTCACGAAAGGCAGCTCTGATCCGGTCTTCCGCTTCCAGCAGTTCATTTACTGTGGTTTGTGCGTCAAGGTTCGCTGCTAACACCACATCCGCAATCACATCATATTCAATGTCAGGAATGGCTTTGCACGTCAGCACATCGCCATGGCCGTGGTGCCCTTGAGCCATAATGTGTTCATTTAACTGGTCAAGAACGGGCTGTGGCGTTGCCCCTACTTCCATCAAAATCAAAGCTTCAGCACTGCCGGGAATAACATCCCCTGTATTTCTGAAGTAAATGTTATCGCTGCGAATGCCGGCAACGCTGGCAATGATAGAACGATAAACATCATCGATGTGCCATTCACCCGAACTGGTGAACGCGTTTTGTATACGCAAGGCTAACTCTTCATTGCTCTCGGCATTCGCACCAAGTTTGGTTATCCAGTCTGGTTCATTGACCGCTCCAACAATGCCTGGGATTTCTTCAGGAATGATATTGAAATAACCAGCAGGTAAATTAAAGGCCGCTCCTGGTTCAAATGCTTCAACCAACACCTTGCCCGTTGGCTGCTCTACCTCAATCACGCTTTCAGTCAATACGCGAACCTTATACACCACACCATTAATAGGTAGGGTTTGGATCACGGCGCCACCATCAACGGTGACCGCATCGGCTGTATTTGCTTTAGTGAGCGTGATGTAACCTTGTGTTCTCTGTGCATCTTTCGGCTCGATATTATGTTCCCAAGCTTTTAACTCCAACCCCCAACGCTGCGCCGTCGCCACAAACATGTTGGGCATAATATACTGAGCCAATAACGTTCTGATTAACCATACACAAGGGCTTACTACCGCCGCACGAACCCATCGCCAAAACGGCGACATTTCAGAGTCGTTAGAGATCTTACTGCCAGCTCCCACCACTTTTTGTTTTAACTCAACTTCCAGTGCCTCTTCGGTAACCGGTACACCCGATTCACTTAAGATCTCGATAAAGTCAGCGCTTGGTCGTTTATTCATACTTCGTTCTCTTCCAAAGAAAGCGCAAAATCACCATACTCATAAGTGATTGCGGTTAATGTTATTACCCCTACTTCTGGCTCCGCCGCTGTCGCGCTGCCCGGAATGATTCTCACATCGAGTTCCGATAACTGCTCAACCTGTACTAATACATCAGCACGTAAGGCAGGGTTTCGCTCTGCAACTAACTGACGGACCAAACCCGATTCCATAATTGAATGTTTGATGTCTTGCGCAATGCTGTATAAATCACTGCACTCGGTTGGTTGTTGCCCAGCGTCCATCTCCCAACCGCCGTCGTTCACTCTTATGTCGATGTATTTTTTGTTTTCTGATAAATGGCTATCCGGCATTGAGTTCATCCCACTCCGCTAGTTGGTCTGGTGTCATTCCACTTGGTGCCGTGATGTAAACGTCACCGTAAGAAGTCATATTGCTACCTTGTGGTTTATGGGTAGTCGTGACGTTTTGAACCATGCTAGGCGGTAGCGTAGGCATCGCTCCCGACTGTTTGTATTCTGCTATGCTGCCACTATTAACCGTTGGCGTTTCTGCTGCGTCGAACGCCATTGGCTGAATGGGTTTAGGGCCGCTTTGCTCTGCTTGAACCGCTGCCCTAATCTCTGGTGTATCAACCTTGCTACCCAGTTCAATATCTACACCGGGGATCATGTTCAGTAGGTCAACAATGCCCTCAATCGCTCCGGCAATAACATCAAACCAAGCTGTATCTTTGAATGTTGCGGTTAAGTCGTCCCACCAATAGATTGCAGCGGCCACACCACCAATAAGCAGTGCAATACCAGCCACTACCCACGTGATTGGGTTCGCCCATAAAGCGGCATTAAATAGCCAAGCGGCGGCGGTGCTTGCAATTGTGGTAATGCGTAGCAGTTTCATTATGCTGTTCAAGCCCGTCATGGTGACGGCCCAACCTGCTGACATCATTTGCCCGATACCCATAGCAAGCGAAAGCGTTGCGACCACCCCGCCAAGGGACAAACCAGCAATAGCCACATAACCCAGAATTTCAGCCAGCCAAGGAAATTCGTCTGTCCAACCCACGACAACCATCAATCCGTCAGCCATTGAACCAACAACCGCATTGATAGACGGAAGAATGGCACCGAATACCGCTGCACGAACAGCAAACCAAACTGACTGTAGGCGCTCCCATTGGTCGGTCATTGCGCTCGCCATTTCTTCGGCTTTTGACATACCTTGAACTTGACCGAGTTGATCAATGCTTCCTGCGAGTCCGTCGGTGTCCGTCATTAATTGTTTGATTAACGCTGTCGCTTGCTTACTTCCAAAAGCCTTATCTAGCTGTGCTGATTCAGCGACACTAAGCGTGTCACCAAACTGAGCTTTGATTTTTTCTAGGATGTCTATCATTGGCAGCATTTTTCCTTGGCTATCAGTAAAACTGAGCCCCAACTCATCCTGAGCTTTTGCTACCCCTGAAAGGAATGCGCGATATTTTGTGCCCGCTTCACTGCCACTCATGGTGGCTTGCAAGGTACCTAATATCGCCATTTGTTCATTCATGGCAATACCAGCCGAAGTGGCGTCAGCACCAACACTTGAAAAGGCACTGCTCATCTCTGAGCCAGTTGTTTTAAACATTTGCACCGCGCTAGCCGTTTGGCCAGCGACAACTTCGACCCAATCACCTTTTCCCATCTCTGTAGCTTGGGTTTTAAATATTCCGTACATGGTGCCCATGTAACTGGTGATTGTGGATGTATCGGCTTTCGTTGCTGCTGCTAATACACCGGACGCTTTGGTGAATTGAGACAGTTCATCACCATTTAAGCCCGCAATAGCAGACTGAATATCATAAGACGCATTAACAAAATCAGTGGCTGATTTACCGTATTCAGCAGCGAAGTCTAAGGAGGTCGCTTGTAACTGTTTTAATGCGTCATCAGTCACTCCAAGCGATTTCACCTCTCCAAGCTTTCTGTCCATTTCAATGGCTGGCATCAACGCATTTTGAATAGCAAAACCAGCAGCAACCAAACCCGCGCCACCTGTCGCCATGTTCTGCATGCCTTGCTTGCCTGCTTCCATGGAAGATTGCACTTGTTTGGTAATGCCTTGCAGTGGTTTAGTCACTTGGTCGACCAAGGCCACATGCATTAATAGCTTTTCCATACTCATTGCGAAATGCTTACCTTAGTTATTGAACAATCGGCTGATTGCGCTCATGACGGCTCGCTCGTTGCGTTCGAACTGGTACTTATCCAGCCAGATAGCACGGCTTAAACTGTGTTCGTCGTCCGGTTCGTTTGGCAGAAAATGACGACGCAGGGCAAAGGCTTGTTCAAGTGGGTTATCTTCAATCCGCTTTGCCCTGTCAGTTATTTTTTTAGTGAGATTTCAATGCCACCTTTAGAGGCATTACTCACGGTTGCATACAACTCGATGGTTAGGCCGGGAACGCTATCAAGCAACTCGATCAGCGCGTCTTTCTGCTCGGGTTTTACCGTGCGAGTCAAATACGTGTATGCAGGAGCCACTTTGTTGTTTGGCATCATGTCATTGGTGTAGTTGTTCGCATCTTGCACCGATGGTGTGAATTCGAACTCATTGCCACCGATAGTCACTTCTACAGGTTTTGATGTGAAAGCAGGTTTAGTCATTTTCATCTCTCTTCGTCTTTGTGTGCTTAGCTTCGTGCTTGGCACGCCATTGCAAATAATCTTCGGCTTGCTGAGCGCATTGACTCAGGGCTGCTTTTAATTGGGGGACATCTTCACTGGCCGTTATTAACGGACTAGTGCCTTTTATTTCTGGTTTATGGCAAGGAACTATCAGCCCCGCAGGTGGTAGCTTCACCACAACTTGAGTCGTCACTAATTCAGTACGGCTGGCGCAACCTGTCAGTAACATCACTAGGCCAAGGCTTTTGATAACACTCATCATCGGCAAGTTGATGTCGAAGCGTTTCAATATCCTCATTGAGCTGTTCCTCTATCATGCTGTGTTGCCGGGCTCGTTCGACCAATATCTGATTCGAGTCGTGGTTCTCTTCGGTCAAGGTTTCAATGGTTACCTGATTCACTTGGTTGGTTGATAAGGCCGTATCTAAACGCGCACTTAGTGCGACTTGTTCAGCTTTACTCGCTTTTAGCATCAACCACATCGATGTCATGACACCCCCTATCACGGCTATAACTAACCACTTAACCCATGGAACATGCTTAAATGGAGAGGCAGCGATCATGTTCTTTTTCCCTGCGGTCAATTAAACCTTTCAGCTTCACTCCACCGCCATAAACCCACCTTGGCAACTCATGACAGGCTTTCGTAAAGTTGCCCTGTTTGATGTAGCGATAAATCTGGGTTTCACTGCCATCACGGTTACGCATGAACCGAGTACAACCCGTGTTGAAACTGAAAGAGGTGAACGCATCAAACTGACCTTGTGACATCCGTTTTTCTGCGTCAGCCTCGGCGCGGCTAATACACTGCTCAGCTTGTTGTAAATTCTTCACCCAGTCAGTTGCGATCTGCTCTAACGACACCACTTGGTCTTTCACGTCATGAGTGTTACCAATGCCATTGGTTGCCAGTCCGGCAGGACAGGTGTAAGGGTCTTGTCTACAACCCTCTGCATTACCAATGATTTCCAAACCTATTGGACTGGTTCTTAGCTGGCCGACTTGCTCACCCGCAATCATTACATTGCCAATCGATAGCTCTGAGCTACTTAATGTGACTCCACCGGTCACCAGACCGATGACTGCAGCGACGGAACAAAGAATGCGTTTAGTCAATTTCATTCAGTGCCACTCCTTTTTCGCTTGCGATACGTTGCATTGCTCGTTTGTGCCAATAGTTCAAACCCAATGCTGCTAGGCCGATGACCAGTGATAAAATGAAATACCACTGTTCAAATGTCAGTTTGCTGAAAGTCATACCTGCCAATGACATTAGATAAGCAATTCCACTGGTTATTTTGTCGTACCAGTCTCTCATTCGGTTACTCCCGTTCTGCCTGGCAAGTTGCACAGTAACGACACCCTGCTATAAACAGCCGACGCGCTTCTGGGATTTCATCACCACACTCGTAGCACTCTTGCGCACTTTCTTGTTGGCGGCTCTGCACTGACCGTTTAAGTTGGTCTGCAATCGCCATTTCGGTGAATTTGGCTTCGTTATTACTGGCATGGTCGATAAAATCCGGCATTCTTTCTCTCTCTGAAAAGGCTTAAATGAGACCGCGTGTGTCGTCTGTACTTAGGTATGAAACACCATTGATGCGAACAAAGTGTGGGCTCGTCACAAAACCTTTCAGCTTGCGCTTGGTTTTATCACTGCTGTTAGGGTCAATGCTTAGCAAGTCTGAAATTTGCAGCTTTACGCCGAACAATTCGACTTTGTCTTCATCGTCCCCAGTATTGGCATAGAACATACAATCGTGAGGTTTGATGCCACGCCAACTGCCTGCTTCACGTGCTTTTTGCTGCAACTTGCGGAAGTTGTTCAAATCCAACTCATATTCCACTTCGCAACCTACCGCGCCATGAGTAAAGCCTGTTGGGATACCTTTCTCTTTATCGACGGCAGATTCATCACTAATGGTTGCTGTTGCTGATTCAACGTGAACCAGAACACCCAACATGTTGACGTCGAAGCTTCGACCTGTATAACGAGAATGCATTGATTACTCTCCTAGACGTTGGTTAAGCATGATGCCGATTGTGATTTTCACTGGGCATTCATAAGGCGTAACAGCAAGGAGAATTTCCACTTCTTCACTGTTAATCCAAGTAATGGTGATGTCTTCATCTTGCGGCGGCTTAATTTCACCAGGGAACTCGTAATCGCCGATTTTCGTCACGACCGCCATTTCGCGCAGGTCTTGCGTAAAGTAGAGTTTGGCCGCGGCGATACTGCCCGGTGTTGAGTTCAGTTCACGGTCCGCAATTCGGGCAATGGCACGCACGCGCACTTTACGCGCCGCTTTCATGGCTACACGGATATGGCGAATGTCTTGGAAATCCCCACCCGGCACATCTAAGGTGCGACCCGTAGTCCAATATTGACCTGGATAATCTGGGTACCACATCGGCACCGCCATTCGCGCCGCTTCCAAGGCTTTTAACGTAGCCAAGTCCAACGGCTTGCTTTCCTTATCGCTCGCCAACGCCATGCTGCCCAGTACACTGCCGGTTTTGACTCGCGCCGGTGAATCCGCAATTGACACTTCCTGATTGGCCAAGCGACCAGCGTAAATCCCAACGGTCGAGTTATCTTTATGTACTTGAGGCACAACGGTGATGTATTCACTCGCAAGATTGGTAGGGACGGCTACGGTTGCCGCTAGCCACTCGGCCCATGTCTCGCCTGCAACCGAGTCATCATTGATGCCGGGCAGCGTGCAAATCATGAATACTTCACGCCCTAGTTTGGCTTTAAGCTCATGACGAAACGCGATCGCGTCTTCAAGTACGGTTTTGCCTGTGTCTGGCTTATCGAGCACAACAGCTTCAAAACTTGAGGTTTCATTGGCTTTAAATACCGCGGCTTGCCAACTGTCTGCTGGGTCTAAAACAATCACACCTGCAGTCCAGTTCTGTTTGCCGTTTCGTTGAGCAGCTTTAAGCGTTCGGATGTGTATAGGGTCGATGTTATCGAATGTGCTATCGGCGAAATCCGTGGTGTTGTCCACCATAATGAGGCTGCGTTCGGCTCCCGCGACGGTGCCGTACACGACAAACAGAAAGTGAAATTCAACGCCCGGAATCGGTCCGCGCATCATGTTCAGTATGTTAATAATGACGGTAGGCCATGCCATGTTTAGTTGCTCCTGTTTCGATTCAATTCCCGCTTAATAATCATCGCCACTCGTTTGGGGCTAACTCCTATTAATCGGCGTTCTGGGCGGTCTACTTCCCACTTGCGTGATGGAGTTTTGTTTTCCAAATCACTAATTAGTTTTGCGACTTCGGCTACGGTCATATTCTGAGTAATGAATTTGAGCGTTGGCTTTTTGCCTCTCTTCTGTCTGCCTTGAGGCGTAAACCTGTACCCTAAATCGCGTAACTCTTTCGCTTGTTCTCTCGTTGCCGGATCGGTTTTCTTTGGTTCTTTCTTTTTCTTTGCCTGAACAAAACGTGCTTTTAAGCTACTTTCTTCGTTTTCACCTGAATGATGCTTTGCGGCAACGTAACCAGAGAATCCGGGCCAACCGATATAAACTGTTCGGTGATTGTCTCGCTGAAAGTATTTAATTTTCCTAGCAAGTCCCTTGAACATCTTCGTGCGGCCACGTTTGCGTTTCTTCCAACGATGACCTTCAGGGTCTTGTTGATTACGCATGTTTTGCTGCGTATGCTTTTTTGTGTACCGTCCGATCTGCGCTAAGATTCGTTGGCGGCTCTTTTTATCGAGCATTACCAACTCAAGTTGTTCTTTCACTCGCAGGTAACTGCGCTTATCGGCTCGTATTTCAAACATTACGGATAGTGATATTTGATAGTCTTTGCGCCTGCCAAATCTCGTATTCTTCGATTTTCCAGCGACGACTATTCCAGTAAATCGGCCCCTCTGGGTGTTCGATGACTTTTACTGGCTCTTCAAACATGACCGAAATAAGCACTTCGGCGTTTTTCTCATCTTCTAGAACGATATCCACATCAGGGTCGGCGAGCTCTTCAATACGGAAACGATCAACGTCGTTATCCATTAGCCAAGCACCAACATTCGCGAACAACACTGCAGGGTCATACTCTTTGAAAGGAAACTTATCGAAGTAAAAATCAGCAACGTAACGCTGGTAGATCAGGTCAAAACCGTGGCCCATGTGCTTGGTTTCTAACTTCAATTCAACCTTGCCCATTTCACATTCCATACGTTTAGCAATCTTGTCGCCTACAACTGTGGTTAAGAATGCGCTTAGATCACGCAGCTTGTAGCCTGCTTGGTATTGCGTTTTCATAGCAGATCCACCGATGAGCGGTTTAGCCCTTTCATATTTCGAATAATGCGCTGGCTTTCTGAAAGCAGCTCCGTTCGCACTTCTACACTTCTGTCTGCCATGTGATCACCTTTGTCCTTGGTATGCACGGTTGCAATGTCGGGTAACAAGTCGGCTTTGGCTCTGGCGAACACGGCAGATTCGTACTGGTACACCACTCGGTTTTTGCCATTCATTATCGGGAAAGCAGGAACATCGCCAGCAGCCGCATGCCTCTCTTCTTGATACTTGATTTTTAAATCTTCAAGTTGCTGATTTACTTCCGAGACAGCATTAACTAGAGCAATTGCAATCCGATCGGTATCTTGAGCGGCAGGAATACCGCGGCGCTTTTCGAAATCACCTGCATTGATGTTCGGCCAGAAACCATCATTGGTAATCTCTGTCACCTGATAGTTCGAGCCAGAAGCGCCTGTAAACATTGCCATTCCTCATGAAAATAAGTGAGCCTCTAGCCACTGGGTCGATAGGTCACGATGAACTAAAAGCTCTCGCACCCTCGCCAGCCGAGGCTCGGCGGCGTAGGAGTCTTTAAAGGTTCGTGCCTTCTTGAATGGCACGAATACGTTGTTCAATTTTCTTGATTTGGGTGCCCACGCCCACTTTGCTGTGCTTATCGTGGGCGTGATGAAGCAGAGCCAATGCCTGTTTCAGTGTTTCCAAATTACCGACCGCTGTCGCTTGCGGTTGACCTTCTTTATTTCGGATCAGGGATAACCCCGCAAACTTGTACCACTTGGCGTGAACCTTCTCGTGTAAGCGCCAGTCTTTCTCAACCTTCTCAAAAACTTGGGAGAAATAAGGTTCAATCGAGTTCCCCCGTTCTAATTCGCTTTCCGCCCATGCCAATACCTCATCAGCACAAAATGTCGGCCAATCACGACGAAAATTCTCTGGTGTTGGCAAGTCACGTTCGATGGCTTTCATGCACCAATCAATGGCGGTATCCAGCTCTTTAATATCGAATAGCCAGATCACCAAGTTGGTAAAGATGGGGTTTTCGAACTGTTCACCACTTTCTAAGTAACGCTGAACGTACGGCTTGTATTTCGGGACTAAGACATTGCGCTTATGCTCGACACGGTCAGCTATCGCATTGAAAGAGCGTAAATGCTTGCGGTCTTCTTCGAAGTCAATCAGCTTAATGTGCAGGCTGTCGGTGTCAGCCACAGACTCTACGCCAAAGCTTTGCCGCTCTTTTACTGCTTTCTTTGCAAGGTTGTCTCTCATACCTGGAGATAAGCGCATCGTCATTTACCCCTATGCCGCCGGTGTCGCACCGAAGTGTACTTTCGCTTCATTGAAGCTTGCGTAACCTTCATGATCACCCACGGCATAACCTTCGTTGCGTAGGTATGAGTTTTCATGTTGCTTGCGGTCTTCTACATGCTCCGACTTACGGTGACGCGTGTTGCGCTGCGTATAGATATGCAGGTTTTTCAGCGTAGTCACTGTCATTCGCATACCAGGGAAGAACGGTGGCGACATGGCACGACGACCAGCAATAGAGTTTGGCAATTGTTGCGCTGCTTTCTTCTCTGTTGGTGTTTTTGCCGCGTCGTACAAACGAGCCTGTTCGAATGAAAGAAGATCAGCCCCCACCAACACAATCAAGTTTGGGTCGTTTCGCAACGCCGGATGAATCTTGGTATTGATTAAATCAGACGCCATCGAGTCTAAGTTGGTGTAATCACCACCACCTTCAGGGTCTAGGTAAATATCTACATCAATGATTTGCTCTGGCGACTTTTCTTTTACTAGCTGCTGCCAGCCCTTGTTGATGTCTTCACCGTTTGGACTGGTAGCAGGGTTGGTTGTTTCTGCTACCGACGTACCATTAAAACCAACGCGGATCATGTCTTGCGCAAAGTTCAACGTTGCGTTTTCGTTTAGACGCTTCATGAATTCGCCAGGCTTACCAGAGTTAGCCCAAACACTCAGCAAATCCCATGTTGCTACGGCGCAAGAGTCGGTTTCGACTAGCGTGTAAGTATTGCCATCGACCTTTGAGTTGGTCGTATGGCGGCCACCTTTTTTACGGCCTGTATGTAGCTTATTGGTGCCAACATCCACAACCTGACCAGAAACTTGGTCTACATCTTCAACCGTGATCAGCTTGAGGAAATCAACAGACTCCATCAGCTTATTTTTTAGCGCCGTTTCAATCGGGCCTGAAATAGCGAATTGCTTACTTACATCAGGACGAGAAAACACTTCACACTGCTTTGCACAGTATTGCTCTAGCAATGCACGAGCGGTTTGAGTTAATTGCATTTACTATTGCTCCTTATACAAAATTGCTAATGTCTTCCGCCGCACCTTCTCCGCCCGGCTCTTGTCCCGGCACTTCTTGCGACAGGGCGTTAAACTTAGTCTCAAGGGCAGACACTTTCTCTAAAAGTGGGTTAAGCTTTTCTTCCAGCGTTGCAGAGAACTGCTCAACGGTAGTGCCTTCCGGCTTAACTTCCGGTTTTGGCTCTGGCTCGGGCTCTTGCTTACTGAACTCTTGCTTGAGTTCATCTTTCAGCTCGGTTTTTAAATCATCTTTAAGCACACCAAATTGCTCTTTTAGTGCGGCTTTTAATTGCGCTTCGGTCACTTCCGTTTCCTCGGGTTCTGGCTGTTCAGTTGGTATTTCTGGCAGTTCCCCACCAGATTGGAAATAGCTTGCGATGGTCGCTAATGCTTGTGCTAACGGATTGACAGAATAGAACTCGCTAAGATCGATTAACTCCAATGAATCGGTTTCAATCTCTTGAGTTTCACCCGCTTGGCGAGAGAACTTGAGGCGAGTCGTGCCCGTTGAGGCTGGGGAGTCAGTCACAGCTAGGCCAATCAGGTAAGCTCGCCCCGTTCCTTGGAAATCTGGGTGCATCTCGATAGAGGTATAGAGCTTCTGACCTTTTTTGTTAGCGGAGAGTAAGAGCTCATTTGGCGTAATTTTGGCCAGCAATCGCAGTTTGCCTGCACGTTTTTCAGCTTTAACTTGCGGCACTTCACCCCAGTTATTACCTTCGAACACGTTCCAGTGAGAGCGAAAGTGTTCAGGCCAAATTAATGCGCCATAAAGTGCAGGCGAATATGACTCACCCATCTCTTTAATCTGTGCCGCGCTAATCTGGCGACCGTCTACGGTAGCGCCTTCGGTTGCAACAATATTCCAATCACTGGTTTTGCTCATGTTTGTCGTTTGCCTAGTTAATTACGTCAAATACATCTTGGTCACGGCAAACAATACGCCTTTGACTGACTGCTTTCAGCCACTTCAATTCCTAGAAATTCGGATACAGCCCATATCCGAATTCATCCGAATTTTACTTAGTCATTTGCGAGTTTTCGGAGCGTATGATGCGCTTATGGCATATTCAGATGAAATCAAAGAGGCCGCGAAAAAGCTTTATTTACGCGGGGTACCTCCAAAGGAAATTGCGGCGCAACTTAACCTTAATAGCGACCGTATTATTTATACCTGGGCGGAGAAATTCGGCTGGGCTTTGTTGTTGAACGAACTGTCCGTTGAGGAAATGGTTAACCGCCGCTTGGCCGTGTTAATTGATAAAGATGAGAAAAGCGATCAGCAGCTGAAAGAGATGGATAAGCTTATAGACCATCACGTTAAGTTGCTAAAAGCTCATGCTGATGCAAAAGCCAAAGCGGAACGCATGCTCTCGCAAGGCAGCTCGAAGGAGAACCGCGCCGAATCATCCAATCAAAGTCGTGGGGGTCATGGCAGCAGTAAGAAAAAAGGTAAAGGCAAAAACAGCATTGAGCACCTTTGTGAAGATGACTTTGTCGGTTGGCATGAGTCACTATTCGAATATCAGCATGTCATGCGTAACAACATCAAACAGCGTATTCGCAACATCCTAAAATCACGCCAGATTGGCGCGACTTACTATTTCAGTGGCGAAGCGTTAGAAGATGCCATCCTAACGGGCGATAACCAAATATTCCTTTCAGCTTCTCGCGCTCAAGCCGAGGTTTTCCGTAGCTACATTATTGCGATTGGTAAAGAATTCTTGGGTATCGAATTAACCGGCAACCCAATCATTCTTTCTAACGGTGCCGAACTGCGCTTTTTATCAACCAACAGTAAAACCGCCCAGAGTTACCACGGCCATGTTTATGTCGATGAATATTTCTGGATACCTAAGTTTGATGAGCTGAACAAACTTGCCTCAGCAATGGCTACACATAAAAAGTGGCGTAAAACCTACTTTTCTACCCCGTCTTCCAAAATGCATCAGGCTTACCCTTTTTGGACGGGCGACTCATGGCGCAAGGGCAAAGAGTCTCGGGAGAAAATTGAATTCCCAACCTTTGCAGAATATCGCGACGGTGGTCGACTCTGTGATGATAAACAGTGGCGTTATGTTGTCACCATTGAAGACGCTGCGAAGGGGGGTTGCGATCTATTCGACATTGACGAACTGCGCGAAGAATACAGCGAAGATGACTTCAACAACCTATTTATGTGTGTGTTTGTTGATGGCTCGCTTTCTGTCTTCAAGTTCTCTGACCTTGAAAAAAGCATGGTGGACGCGGCCCACTGGCAAGACTTTAAACCAAAGAACAAACAACCTTTTGCTCATCGAGAAGTGTGGCTAGGTTACGACCCAAGCCGAACCCGAGACAATGCCTGTTTGGTGGTTGTCGCGCCACCTGCCGTCGCGGGTGAACGGTTCCGTGTATTAGAAAAACACTACTGGAAAGGGCTTAACTTCCAGTACCACGTTTCAGAAATAGATAAAGTGTTTCAGCGTTACAAAGTCACTTACATCGGCGTCGATACCACCGGCATTGGTGGCGGCGTTTGGGACTTAATATCGAAGAAATACCCACGTGAAGCTCACGCCATCCATTACAGCAACGAAAACAAAAACCGTCTAGTGATGAAGATGATCGACATCGTAGAAGCCAAACGACTTCAATTTGATGCTGAACACAAAGACATTGCGATGGCGTTTATGGCGATTAAGCGAGTACCAACCGCCAGTGGTAACGCCATGACATTCAAAGCAGAGCGCAGCCAAACGACAGGCCACGCCGATGCATTCTGGGCTATTTCTCACGCCATCATTAACGAACCGCTAGATCATTCCAATCCAACAAAATCAACGTGGGCCACTGCAGCATGACCGAACAAACAGAAACTCTAGTCAAACAAGAAGAACAAGCATCCGAGTCGGTCTATCACATCGACTCTGCACCAGAGGCCATCGACGCCAATAGCTGGATGACGTCTTACTCAGATTTGTTTTACAACGATTTCGACAACTACTGGGAGCCGCCCATTTCGCGCCAAGGCTTATCAGAGACCTCACGCGCGAATGCTTACCACTGTTCACTGCTTCGAGCTCGGGCTAACTATGTCGCTGCTCGATTTCTCGGGGGCGGAGGACTAACACACCGACAAGTGCAGTTTTTTGGTAATAATTACTTTACCTTTGGTGATGCCGCTTTCTTGAAAATAAGAAATGGATTTGGCCTCCCAATAAGACTTCACCCGTTGCCTTCTATGCACTTGCGCCGCCGAAAGAACGGCGACTTCGTCATACTTGGACGCGACAATAAACAACGTGTCTACAAACAGAAAGACGTTATTTTCTTGCCTCAAGATGATTTGCAACAGCAAATCTATGGCTTACCAGATTATTTGGGCAGCTTGCAAAGCAGTTTACTCAACAGAGACGCGACCTTGTTTCGTCGCCGCTACTACAAGAACGGCGCGCACATGGGTTTTATTTTTTACGCTACAGACCCAAACTTAAGTGATGATGACGAGAAGATGCTGAAAGATAAAATCGCGAGCTCAAAAGGCGTGGGCAATTTCCGCAGTATGTTTGTCAATATTCCCGGTGGGCATGAAAAAGGCATCCAGTTGATACCTGTAGGTGACATTGCGACAAAAGACGAATTTGAACGCATCAAGAACATTACCGCTCAAGACATTCTTGTAGGACATCGGTTCCCTGCAGGTAAAGGCGGCATGATGCCCCAACCTGGTTCAAGCTTTGGTGACCCAGAAAAAGTGGGTAAAGAGTATGCGAAAGACGAGACCATTCCTGTCTGTAAATTGATTATGGATGAGGTAAACAACGACTATGAAATCAAAAACATGAAACACTTATATTTAAAATTTGATACTGACACTGATACGGAAACAAGCACGTAAAACTGTACAAAAACACAGCCCTTTAACGTATCATTACATGGTCAGTCAATAAGCTAGGTTTTACTATGAGAGTGTTGTGTCCAGAGTGTGGTTGTAAAAGCCGTATCCAAAAATCTAATCGTATATCTTCAGGTTATGCCGACTTGTATTGTGCTTGTAGTGAGGCAGAGTGTGGGCACACATTTGTGATGAATTTGTCGTACAGCCACACGCTAAGCCCTTCTGCGAAAACAACTTCACAGATGGCATTTAACTTGGTTAAAGCTCTAGCACCAGCTCAAAGAAAAGAGCTGAAGCAGCAGCTTTCAATGCTATAACTTGAACTCTGGACTATCCACTTCATCAGCCATTTGGATGATCATCTGAATGGCTTCTACTTTGTCGCTATCGAGTTTACCTTGATTGTCTGCGACCACTAATCCCATCAAATACGCACCGACCTGCGCACGACTTTCGGCTTCAGTGCTTAACGCTACTCCATCGATGATGAGCTCCAGAGCTTGCTGGAATAATTGGTTTTTATCAGACATATCAATACCCTTAACAACAACGCAGACAATATACTGTATATTCATACAGTCTTCTACCAGTATTTTGCTGTCGGTGTCACTGTATCGAAAGTTGATGAGGTAAAGTCCATTTACCGAACTTTAGTCTACGTTAATATTCCTTCCCCTTTCATGAAGCTCTCCCAGGCTGGTTCAGACCTATCTAACTCCATTTCAAGGAAGTACTTATCGAGTATTTTTTGGCTTTTAGGTGGAATTCTACAGTTATTGCCACTGGACCAAGGGCGGTCGCTCCCGCTCCCTTCAGAAGCCTCCGACAAGTCGGAGTCTTTCTTAATGAGTTTCCATTCCGTTTCTCGTGTATAAACAAGTAAACCTGAACCTTCCACCCCATCAGTAACAGTCACAATTTCACCGTATTTGTTTTCGCGTTCTTTTGTAACTAAGCGGATTGGACGCTCAGACGATCTAAGCCTATGGCCGCCCATATAATCCATGTAAGCCGAAAAGAAACCACAGTCGGCCGCTCTTCTGGCCTTTTCAAACAAGCAGTATTCTTGCTCTTCATCGATACGACGAAGCTCTCGCCAAATGGTCACTGGCGGCGTTTTCTGAAATTGGAACTGACGAAAGCAGAATGTACGTGACCAAGCGGTGACGTTCTTTACGGTTTCTTGAAGCTTGGCTCTTTTATTGTCTCGGTCAACTTCGCCTTCAAGAGCATAACCATCAACGTTTTTCGAAATATACTTAGCAAGATAAGCAACGGCACCTCCGGCAGATTTATCGATCAGCTTTGCATCAAAGCGCGCTTTCATTGCTTTGGTTCTTGGTGTGCCGTCATCAAAATATAGGTCTTGGGACTCTCTGAACTGATACGCTTCAAGCCCTGCGATGAACGCCTTTACGTGTTCTAACGGCATGAAAAATACGCCATGCCAGTGAGGTGTACCGTCTTGGTGAGGCTCGACTACTCTCATACCGTAATACACCAACCCTCGGTAATCGGCCCAGGCTCTGAACAAGTTCCAGCCATGGCTCAGCCAAGCATGTGCGTCTTTCGGGTTAGCACCATCAAACTTCGGGTTTTCTATCCAATATTTACCGTGTTGTTTGAGCCTGTGAAATCGGCTCGGTGAGGTCATCGTGACAAAAATTGCGACATGATCATTGCTCTCAGCATATTCCTGACAACCAGCAATACGCGTCATTAGCTCATGTCTACGATTTGCGGGATTGCTTTGAGACGAATCAATAACTGTTTTTAGGTCAACTACGTCCCCGTTTTCGGATTCTATCGCCATCAACTCAATCCATTCTCGTTGACGATCTTGACGAATAGTTAACCATTCACACGCAGAGTTAGACGCATAAGGTGAGCTATGCGGGGAAACCATACCAGCAGCACGACGGGCATTCTCAAATACCGCAACAACAATACGGCCAATAGCTCTGCGCCAAAACGCTTCATCCATTAGCCTGACAATCATGGAATATGCTTGGTTGGTATCCTCAACATGAGCGAAATGAGGTAGCCATAGAGAAGCACCAGTGAATTGATTAATAAATGAGATTGTCTCAATTGGTGAGAGCCCATGTTCTGACGCGAGCCTGACTCGGTTTCCGCAGCGCCCGGCCATTTCAACAGCCAATTTCGCTCTTTTGATTTCGTTATCAACTTTCCACCAAGCTTCAGGTAACACGGAAAACGCAGATGCAACCGCACTACTGCGCTTTTCAATAAACTCAATTGCACGCTTAAAGCCATACTTTTTTAATCGGCTCGAGGCTGCTTTATCAATATAGTTACGGATATCGAAAGGTAACTTGAGCTTGTTAGCGGTCATAGACGCAAACTCAAACACTCGTTCGCGAGGTGTTAGCTCTCCATCATGAACCCATACGCCATTCACGAAAGAAAGTTGGGAAGTGCCTTTTTGATTATCCAGATAGGAAATCAACTCCCGATGCAGATTGCTTGGGAGTCGATTCAGTGGATTGTTTAGATTAATGTTTTTCTTCTGCATGAAAGTTAAGAACGTGCCATCACACGATTAGGTAAACGCAAAGACTTTTGCTTTAATTTCGTGCGCCACACTCTTTTGCGTCGCTCGCGCTCTGTTTCTGTTATTGTTCGTTTTGCTTCAAGCTCAGCTCGTACCTTCTCTAACCAAATAAGGCCACGCTCTTTGTCTTCCTTTGTCAAAGAGTAATGCGGCAAATCCGGACAAGGTAAATGGCAAGGTTCAGTAAAAGTTTGAATGCTCATATCTCAGTAAACTCCTGTGCATCTACAACAATAAATCCGCCTAGCCCTTCACCTTCGCTTAAAACTCCGTGGCGAACGTGGTTACAGTTAAGTAGCTCGCAAGCTTGATTAACGGCATCGTCTAACGAATCGAAATCTCCAAGCGCCGTTGTTTCTGGCTCTTGAGTGTGTTTGTGGCGCTTCATCGCACCATCACCAAATAATCGAATGGCTACGTATTGCATTAGGCACGCTCCACTCGCTCTGAGATGGCTTTCATTTCTAAACCCGCTTGTCGCCGAATATCTTGCCAAAGACGAATATTTGAGTTTTGCTGGCACTCTTGCCCTTCGACTGAGTTCTGTTGGTACTTGCTGATATTCAGCGCAGCAACGTTCTGTAAGTGTAAAGCTTCTTCTAGGGTGTTCAGTTCGATCGTTATCATGTGGAAATGTCCTTACTATTCTCTGGAGTTAACTCAATCCAGGAATCGGTGCACCACTGGCGATGAAGTCCACGCTCATACTTAGTAATGGCGTGATGCCCGTTGTGCGACTTTCAAGATCAGAGATCAGCGCGACTAGATTGCTGATACTGCAATGCGCCTTGTCGATGATGGTTTGCTTGTGTGAACGGCTAATACGGCTGCGTCCTCCGTGTTCCAGCGCCATGCGAGATAGGTCGCCAGAGTGCACCGCGTTTTCTAGCGCCCGCTTGATAAAGGTTTCTTGATTCGCATCACTTGGGATATGAGCCGTCACCACACCGAGGCCAAGCAAAAGACTATTAAGAATGGTGTAGTTGCCACTCGCTTTGGTTATCAACACAAGTTCTACGTTGGTTAGAATGTGCGGCTGCTCTGGGTTGAGCTTATTGCGCAGCATGGTGGCATTCATTCCTACGGCTTTTGCTAACTTGGTCATGTTCTCCGAGTTCGCAAATGCACAACACGCTTCGTTAAATGCCTTTTGTTTAGAGCCACGGAATTCGCACATTGAATCAATTTCGTTCATAGCGAATACTCAATTGAAGAAAAACGGTACGAAAACGCAAGCCCAACCAAGGGTATTTAGCCACCAAGGGCAATGCTCTTTGGTTGGAATTAAGGAAGATAAGCGCATGATCACCTACCCCAAGTTTTCCATTGCTTCACGTGTAGCAATTTCAAGTAACGCCACCATGTTGATTAGCGGTGTTTCTTTACCTTTTGCTTTAGTTTTAATGGGTAAGCGACCATCTGAGACCCAATCCATGATGGTCCGCTTAGGCATACCAGAGAACTGGGAATATTGGTCATACGTCATGAAAGGGGTATTTAGGACTACTTGATATGAGAGCATAGTGATATCCTGTTAGGTTATTGAATGTTGTGTAACGGTCTAGTGAGTTGCAGCTCGCTAGTCATTAATTTGAATATTAAGTGATCATTTGAATGACTGTCAAGAAGAAAATAGAACCATATGAATATATTGGTGGTCGCGACTTTACATCAAAAGTCGTCAAAGTAATGAATTTGGAGCGTTACAACCAGCTAACTGACGTTCTGGGTGTAAATAAAGGCACAATTTCGACTTGGCACACTCGAAACATGACGCCATTTGAATTAGCTGTACGCATTCATTTGAGTGAAGGGGTTTCTTTAAAGTGGTTACTCTTAGATGAAGGTGAACCGTTTCCAGAGCAAAACTCTCAAGATCACGTAACTAAGAAGAATGAATCAAGAGCCTTATTCGATATCGATATATTCAATTTAGTGAACGGTAAACTGCAAGGTAACGAGTCTCTACCTTTTGACAAAGCATATTTAGATAAGCTTGGCGTACTAAATGTGATGGGTATCGAGCAAGATGGCTCAACATACATTATCGATAAAGAAGTTCATCAAGCAGTAAGTGGCACATATCTAGTAGATATGGATGGCCTATTCTCCCTAAATGAAATCCAACGCCTGCCGGGTAAGAAGCTAGCGATCAGCTTTAATGGCTCAACTTTAACGGTTGAGGAAGATGAAGTAAGGGTTGTAGGTAGAGTTGCATTGGTGATGGAGAAGAAGTAGTTGGATACACCGGAAAGAAATGACAATCATGTAGCGGGGGAAGTTGGTGAACAAAGCGCAGCTTTACAATTTACTAAGTGGGGATGGACCTCTGAAAAAATCTCCTCTGACTATGGCGAAGACTTATCCTGTAGCATATTTACGAACAAGAAAAAGACCCCTCTCTATTTCCGGGCACAAGTAAAATCTTTTTACTCAGAAAAGGGGCAAGTGGCCCAATTAAGCTCGGGAGAGTTTAGTGTCCCAATAAAATCGTCTACCTGTCTATCGTGGGCTCAAAGTTTTTTCCCTGTTATTTTTATTGTATATGACAATAATAACGATCAACTCTATTGGTCTGATGTAACACAAGCGGTAAGAACTAAATCATTACAATTAAAAGGAGAAACCGTTTCTCTTAGGGTTCAACCCAATATACTCAAAGACAGCAAAGCTGGGCTAGAATCTTCCATTGCTGCTTTTTATTCAAAAATGTTAATGTTAAATCAGCCTGAGTTTAGATGCGATGTAATTCCTGTTTTAATGCCAGAGTATAGAGCTTTAAAAACGGCTGGAATAAATGGAATTACCGAACTATCCCCCCCTGAAAACATGTCCGTAATCCCTTTTGGCCAAAGGTTATTTCAGGATTTACCCGGTTGGTTTAGCGCTATTTCATCACTACACCCAGACTCGATTGAGGTTTGTAAAGTAAAATCCAGCACTCAAAGCTTAGATTGCTTTTTTAATGAGTTGGAGCAACTAATTGAGTCGTCAAGAATATCTCATGAACCCGAACAATGGGTATCTTTCATCATTTCCCCAGTATTGCTAACTGACGCTAATGCTGATGATTTTGTTGACCATAACATTTGGAGTAAGACACTCACTGGCTGGTCATGTTACAGCCTTTTTCACGGGAAAGCCTATGATGACTATGATTTCGCATTTTCCATACCCAGTAACTTTTGTCGCCAAGTAGCAAGAAGATCCAGAAGCGTTCAAGGCTATTTTTCTATATCGCCATCTAAAAAGTCGGCGATACAAACATATGCACTGTGCAACCCACCATATTTAGTTTCTCAACATAGTAAGAACTTTAGGGCACAGGTCGAGAAAAGCTTTACTCCATGGCAGTGTTTAGAGAGTGAAATTCCTTCAATTAAAATCATGCTAAAAGAGTTGAATTTGGTGTTCAATATCTTAGAGAAGGATGACAATTTGATGAGTGGCATTATTTGTAATCCTCTCTTTAACCCAGAAAGTGGTGGTATGTTCTTACCGACAAGCTGGGCTGAATATGACGTAGCAAGTGTAAAGGAACAACTCTCATCATATACAGGCCCTTTAATCGGAAAGCCTGGCGAACAAGCTATCGAAGAATCAATCATGTCAAGCTTCCACCTAAACCAAAATGAGTCAACACAACCTTTACTGTGCATGCCAACTGACCATGATGTGGGGCTTCCACTTCTTCAGGCGGATAGACAATTGCTTATCCACTTTTACTTTAATAACTGTAGTTTATTATCTGACAAAGATAGTACATCGGGCATAACTGAACTAGTTCGAAACAACCTAATAGATTCAATGCATGTTGAAGTGTTTTTACAAGAATCAGAACTAAACTCAGATGTCTTAGAGTTATGCATTTGTTTAAAACCTAGATTCGATGTTTCAACCGAAGAGATTCTTATGAGAAATGAGAATAGGATTACGGAATCTGTATATGACTATCTGATAAAGATCGATTGTGTTGTGTTGGCCCCTCAAGAATACCTAACAACTAACGGAGAGATTTACTTTGAAGGGAATTCACCTTGGAAATGACAAACAACGTTTGAAGTCCCCGAGTAGGGGTCGGGAGATTTGGAATCACTAACCTCCCCATGATAACTAAATGTATAAATAAGGGATAGCCAGTTGCGCTGTTTGTCGCTTTTCAACATCACCTTTCCCGCTAGTTTGGTGATTCCAATAATCGGCAATTTGCTGATAGTATTTTTGCCACCATTTCACCTGAGCTAACTTGATTAGTTCCTTATATCGAGTGTCTTCCCGAAAACTTTGCCATATTCTACGTTCAATAAAGTTAGTCAGAAGAAAATCAAAGGCAAGAAATATATCCAAAGGTGGATGCATTAGCCTTGGAGCATCCAATAACACTAATTCGCCGTAATCTTGCGTATTGTCTTTGACCTTACGACCTCCGTGATGAATATGGTTACTCGGATGAATAAAGTCAGGCACACCACTATGATGTCCATGACAATCTAAATGCCACGCTCCTCGAGCAATTTTGTCTGAATTATTGATCGCTTCATAAGTGATCTCTATGACCGATTCATTTACATTTCCAAACTCAAAATCTAAATTCGGCATTAAACTAACGCTTACATGAAGCCTCACATCTAAAGAACCCGCTTTCCAAGTATCACGGCATATAAACTGTTGCTCAGAAACATTCACAAACTTCAAGCTATCAAGAGTGTAGCGAAGCCCTCGGCTTGAATTTGTTCGTTCAAGAACATTAATTAATTGATATAGAGGTGCTGTGCTTTCAACAATTTGACTGCTAGAGGAATCAATAATTGATATTAATTTTCTAACACCTTCGATTGTTTCTGCTTTAGTCGCCATCTATAGTCAACCTTTCATATAGAGGGATCACTTTATCTTGGTAATCTTTGTGAACTGGGTATTTATCCCTATCATATTCCCTGTCATGAGTAACCTGCGGATCCAAGTAAATAGGTTGTTCCCATGACATAAGATCAGGTTTACTCACCAAGATGGCATCACATATGTCTAACGGAGTATCAGAAACAATACAATTTACCCAATACTTCTCACTTTGAGTTCCATTGGTGTATTTTGGTACCAGAGGAATTAAACCACTACATCCAGTGGCTTCTATGATTGATTCAACTCGTTGAGTGGCTGTTAAACCTCTTAATGGCAGGTCGTTAATTTCATTGTCATACCACCAATCCTCTATCGAAGAGAACCACCAACGATCTTTTAAAGACGAAAATACACCTTTATATTTACAATCTTCTAGTAGAGTTTTAAATTCTTCCCACCCTTCTGAGCGATTAATATCTACACCAAGTCGTGTTGCTAACATTGACTCAGTAACTAACATTCCAGCACTTCTTACTAAGTTGTGTAAGATTAAAGAAATGAGCGTATGAATATCTTCCAACTTGGATTCAGCGTACTCTACAAATCGTTTATCGCAATATTTGTATACACTGTCATTCCAGTTCAAAAGAGGTTCTAGTATTTCTTGAATTTTTGCATTTGAACCTATTTTAGGGATCACATTCTCTTTAGCTATCTTATAAGAAGTGGCTAGCCCAATCAGTATATGACTAGCTTGATGTGCATAGCTTTCGCTCTTCGATACTTTTGTTTTCCCAACTGTAAAATCAAATAAATTATGAGCACTTTGGTCTTTATCAAAATATTTTACATATACGTCTTCATTTGAGAACAATACGATGGGAGCTACTACCATTTGGTTTCCAATCATTTCCGTTCTACAGTCTTGCGCTAATGATGTTCCCCAGTAACCTGCAACAACTCCATTTTCATTAGCAGCGTCCAGCTTCTGATCAATCATTAAGCCATCAAAACCGCCTTCAGAAAACATTTTTTGAATGTCCTTCATTGGCCGAGTTTGTGTATGAGTGATTTCTAGCTGGCCGCCTGCATGAAATTCTAGTTCGGTTATTAATTCTTCCAACTTCTCAGTTTCATCATCATCGACATATAAATATTTAATAGGCATCATCTGGAATCTCATCTTCTTTTGCTTTAGGAATAATTACTTGAATGCAGGTGCTATAACCTTCAGATGGTTCTATCACAGAAATATCACCATCAAAACCGTCAACTATGCTTTGGGTAATAGTCAACCCTAATCCCATTCCTCTTAGTTGGTGTCCATCTTTGACATATGCGCCTTTTGAAAGCTCTGTCGTAAATAAAGCACCAAATACTTTACCCCAATTTTCTTTAGGTATGCCATCACCATTATCTTCAAAGTGAAGAATATGTGCGTCATCCGCAGTTCTCACTGTAACTTTTATTTTACCTTTCGGTTGATTGGCTCGGACAATAGCCTTACAAGCATTTGTGAATAAATTAATAAAAACTGAAGACAACTCTGAAATATGCATAGGAATTGTCCAAAAATCATCCCCATCAAAGTTCGTTATTAGTTCATAGGCTCGACGGTTTAAAGTTGGTTGCATAGCATCGAAAAAAGTTTTAGATACTTCTCGTATTTCCAATACTTCTTTAGCTCTCTGAGAGTTATTCCTTATGGTATCGGTAAAGAAATCTGTATACGATACAAGCATTTCTATATTAGACTCTATTTTTCTTGCCGATTTCAATGCAATTTCATTATCAGATACCGCTCTTCGAAGCTGTTTACCATTCAAGGTTAACGCGTTTAGATATAATTGTATTTCATGTGTAAACTCACCGATCGCTAGACCGGAAGATGAAAGTACTCTGTACATGTTTTTTTCATCTATAAGTTCCTTTATATATACTTCTTGTTCTGCCAACCCTTCTTCGAGAGCTACTTTTAACTCTGGAGTTACAAAGCTATTTGTATCTTTCTGAGTATTCTCATCTTCAAATAAACTTGTCGGTGCATCTTCTTTTACATTATTAGAAATTTGTTCGGCAGTCGCTTTGAGTTTTTCCCGAGACTCTTCAAGCTTCTCTTCGATGGTCGGCTCTTTCTTCTTGAAACCAGTTTTCTGACTTGCGGTAACTTTTTTTCCCTGAGCAGATGCTATACGACTTACAGTATTTGCTATAATATCGTAAGCTGTTCTTCGCAACTCTTCAAAATACTTATTTTCAATTAAACCTTCACGTGCAGATGTTTCATCAAACAGAGTACCGTTTATATCTGTTATATCTATACCACCTACAAAGTTGGTGTTTGCATGTGGGGGTAATATTCTCCTTCTCCTACTTGAATCATCTAAACCTAGCCAGTCATCAAACCTACTACCATATGGCGCGACATAGAAACCATTCCTGTATAGTTTTACACCTCCATTTGCATTCAAGTAAGTAAATAGATATTTTGAGGCTCCGATACCCATTGTGAAATAATGCGCGCCAAAAGTGAACTTCGCTGACTTTAGAACATCTGATTTTATTTGCTTTAATATATATTTTTCATCTAGTTCAAAATCTTTCAATCCTTTAATTTTGACTTCTACATATCCTTCATTAGTAATAGAGGCTTGAATATAAGCTGTGGCTTCATTTAAGAACTCAACATCATCAGAAACTATAGGTAATAATTCGTCAGATATTGGTAACTTCGCGTAGAAAGCTGGTGAAAAACCAGGGTCTACTAAACCAGACCCTAAGGTAGTAGGCGTATTTTTTATTACAGAACTAATATATTTAAATGCAGTGGACTGGTTAGTTTCACTCCACACTTCTTTAGTTCCTGAAATAATTAATTTAGTTCCATTCTCGAACCCATAATCATCTTCACTCGTTCTTATTTTATTTCCGATAGACAATAAATTAGATTTTGACTTGTACTCCTGCCAATCAAAATCTACGACTAAGTAAGGTTCATCTGCACTCGTGCGAGTAATTATTGTTAGGTAGTTCCCAATTTTCTGAGCCGCGAACCTACCAATGCCCTTTCGTCCAGCTCTTGCTCTTTCGTAATTTGGAGAAATAGGGTTATCTTCTTTGTCTGAAGTACTAATCTTCATAAAGCCATTGATTAATGCTTCTCTTGTCATACCATGGCCATTATCTGCAATTGTAATGGTTCCACCTGGTTGATCAGTATTTTCAAATATTACTTCAACTTTACTAGCCTCTGCATCATAGCAGTTTTTAATCAGCTCGCTTAAAGCAGTTGTTTTCTTTGCTACTAATTGTTCCCCTAAGCGTTTAACTAAATTACCATCAACAGAAAATCTTGCATTTTCTTCATCATATGTTGATAGTTCTGCAGCAACTTCTAGAATTTTTCCATATTCTAATTTCTCATCATCGTTATTACTTATTAAATCAAGAAGTTCTTTTCTTAGTTGAGATTTATTGGTCATTAAAACTCCTAACACCTTTATAACGCTCTCTTCTTAAAACATTAACACCATCTAATAAGCAAGCACGTTGTTTAATTGTAATCAATCCATGCTGAATAAGAACACCATCTACTAATTCAGCGACCTTAATAGGGTTTTCACGTTGAATTTCTTTTTCAACATCAGCTTTAATGCCTAACAAATCTTCAACACAGTCAGGAGTAAATAATACCTTTATATTTCTACCAGCTGACGGTTCAATCTTAAGCACACCAGAACTATAAGCTCTACCTTCTACCTCTGCCGAAAACTGCGAATAAGTAGAAAGCAACGTTAAAGCAAATGCCTGCTTTACTTTTGCTGGCGTATTTTCTCGGAAAATAACTTTATGAATGGAGTTAGTACAATTCACCTTAGCCTTGTTGACTACCATTCTTGGTCCCAAATGAATCATATAAGATAGAAAGCAATCAGCTACTATCCCATCGATGCCATACCCCGGCGCAAACCAGTTTGGACGTTTTTCGAAAGTTCTATTTTTGTTCCTTTCTTCTAACGTAATTTGGTTTAAATAAGCACTAACAGGATTATTTGGATCTTGCATTTGCTCTTCTGAAGGACAAACTAAATAAGCTCTGTGCCCTTCTCGCTGAATACGTCTTTGTTTTCTGATGTCGTGCGTCACACCTGTCAGAGATGAAAAACGCCCAATAACTGGCTGTAGCACATCCTCTGGCAAGTTATGTTCATTTACCGTTGCCTGATTAACAACAAAGTACTTATTTGCGCCGGTTACCATGCCTATTTTGATATCAGCATAATGGCCAATTGGTTTAGAATGCTCGGATTCCAATAGCTGCAAATAAGCGTTTTTAGCATCTTTGCTGACTAGATCTAACTTATAGCCATCAATTCCCGCTTCTGTAGTTTGCAAATCGCCTTCAATTGCTCGCTTAAGATCTTCAACGTTCTCTACTGCGGCTACTGAAAAATTCGTATCTACCAATGGCTTTGTACTAAAGCTGTCTGCAATTAGAATAACTGATGTTTCTTTGGCACCTTCTTCTTTAAAAAAGCGCTCCGCAAGTTTTAACACTTTTACATTCTGAAAATGTAGCTGATGGATTTCCAATAACCTTTTAGCGTAGTCAGCATGTAGCAAGCTACTTGGTAGAACCCACGCAACTCGCCCACCTTCCTTCAGAAAACTCAATGAGTGCAGTAGGAAAAATGCCCAAAGACTCGCGTTGCGTCCCATAGTTACGCTAGAAAATGGAGAATCACGTAGAACCGTCTCACACGTTTCTCTTTGTTTCTCTGTCATATTGTGCATTGAAACATATGGGGGATTTCCTAATACAACATCGAATTGTTGAACTAAGAAGTCAGTTGGATGAACTGTAATAAAATCTTTCTTAATAAATCGATTTACAGTTTCAACCATATGTCCAAATTTTTCACTCAAGATGCCAAATGCATGTTGGTCGATATCCACACCATACAATTGTTTCTCTGGTGACGGACACCCAAGGCGTCTTAGTGTTTTTATACTACTGTCAAAGAACCCACAGCCCCCAAAACTAGGTTCTAGAATATCCTCGTCAGAACGCACAATAGCCCAGTCCGTTAAAACTTGGCTAAGTTCAGGTGGTGTGTAGTAAGCACCCAGCTCTCTTTTTTTAGTTAAAGAATGTGGGTTAAGCATTAGTTCATGTACTCGCTCATCTAAGTGGTCAACTTATAAGATTTCTTATATAGGATATTAACCTATGTCGTGCATCAAATGAATAAGTTTATCTAACGTCCATCGAGAGCATCACGTATACATACCTATAAAAATCATATAGATACATAACATCTCACTCAATGTAATTATCAAAAGCCTGTCAAATATAATCATAAATCTCAAACTAGCGGCATGTGCTTTAATTGCGATATTAAACATTGTTTAGCGTATGCTTACGTTTATACTGTATATAATCACAGTCAATTGTAGTTTATCCATGTCTATCCGCAACTTAAAAGACGGTTCAAAGAAACCCTGGCTTTGTGAATGCTACCCAAACGGTCGAGTAGGTAAGCGCGTTCGTAAGGGATTCGCTACTAAAGGTGAAGCTGCTGCTTTCGAACGATTCACCATGCGAGAAGTAGACGATAAGCCCTGGCTAGGTGTTAAACCTGATCATCGCCGTTTATCTGAGCTGGTTGCATTGTGGTTTAAGTTGCATGGTAAAAATCTAAAATCCGGTGACCATACTCGCCTTCGTTTAGAAAGCATGGTTTCAGATTTAAACAACCCTATTGCTTCACATCTCAATGCGCAGCAACTCGCGTTGTACAGAGCTAGTCGCTCAAACAAGGGACGAGGCAAGCAACACAAAGATTTGTCTATCGCTTCGAATAATGTGGATTTCGGTTTGCTCAAAGCCATGTTCAATAAGCTGATTAAACTTGGTGAGTGGAAATTGCCGAATCCGGCTGATGGTATCGAGGCAATTAAAAAGCCTCAATCCGAGCTGGCGTTCCTAACCGAGCAAGAAATTCACCACTTGTTTAAAGTAGCGAGACAAAGCCCAATTGGTGACGAACTGATTAAGGTGTACAAGGTTTGTTTGGCGACCGGTGCACGCGTACGGGAAGCAATATTTTTAAAAGGTTCTAACTTGACGAAGTACCGGATCACTTACAGTAATACCAAAGGTAAACGCAACCGGACGGTACCTATTTCTGAAGAGTTATATCATCAGATATATAAGCCGACCAATGATCGCCTGTTCACCTGTAGTTACAACGTGGTGTATAAGTGGCTCACGATCGCCCTTCCCCATTTACCAGAAGGCCAAGCCACTCACGTTCTACGCCATACCTTCGCAAGCCACTTTATGACGAATGGCGGCAACATTCTTGTATTGAAGGAAATCCTCGGCCATCAGCACATCGATCACACGATGATTTATGCGCACTTTTCCCCAAACCATTTGAGTGATGCAGTGAGGTTTAACCCTCTAACAGCACTAGATATCTAGCCGCCATAAGTGGCGACAAAGTGGCGACACACATCGTAATTAAGCGTTATTCTGCGTTAAGATTCGAACAAGATATTTTGAATACACTAGGTAAGACAAGGGATTACAAGGTTTCACTGGTGATATTGAGACTGCCGAACATAATAAAGCTTTATGTTCATTTCCACTAACCTAAAAAAGAAAAAGGAGCCAATGTGGCTCCTTCGTATTCTAACGCCAAGTGTGAGTATTTACGAATTACTCAGCTTGACCTTCAGCGCGTGCTGCAGCTTCTTTAACTAGAGGCTGAAGCTCACCTTTCTGGAACATTTCTAGAATGATGTCACAGCCACCAATCAGCTCACCTTCAATCCATAATTGAGGGAACGTTGGCCATTGTGCGTACTTTGGCAACTCAGCACGGATATCTGGGTTTTGTAAAATATCTACGTAAGCGAACTTCTCACCACATGTCACTAGAGCTTGTGCAGCTTGAGAAGAGAAACCACAGCTTGGCAGTTTCGGTGATCCTTTCATGTACAACAGGATTGAGTTTTCAGAGATCTGCTGTTTGATTTTGTCGATAGTTTCCATCGCTTCCTCATTCATGGGTTTGAACTTTGTTTATCTGTCACATTCTACTCAATAACCACAGAATAAAAACCATATAATTGGTGTGGTTTAATTTTTAATTCGCTAGCTAGATAGTGAACCATTCAACATTGAGCAACCACTAACCTCTTAAAATATTTTCATATCGGGGTTTTAATAAAGTAAAAACTTGCTAAAATAATCAGCAAGTCAGTCGTAATGACGATACACAAATAAAAACACTGGAAGCAATCGAAAGGTTATCCTTTCAAATCAATGGAGAATCGAGTAATGGCATTTGAACTACCAGCACTTCCTTATGCGAAAGACGCACTAGAACCACACATCTCAGCAGAGACTCTAGACTACCACCACGGTAAGCATCACAACACTTACGTTGTTAAGCTAAACGGTCTTATTCCTGGTACTGAATTCGAAGGAAAAACACTAGAAGAGATCATCAAGACCTCTACTGGTGGCGTATTCAACAACGCAGCGCAAATCTGGAACCACACGTTCTACTGGCACTGTCTTGCTCCAAACGCGGGCGGCGAGCCAACTGGCGCCGTTGCTGACGCAATCAACGCAGCATTCGGTTCTTTCGAAGAATTCAAAGCGAAGTTTACTGATTCAGCAATCAACAACTTCGGTTCTTCATGGACTTGGCTAGTTAAGAAAGCGGACGGCTCTCTAGAGATCGTTAACACTTCTAACGCTGCTACTCCTCTAACAGAAGAAGGGACAACTCCACTTCTAACGGTTGACCTATGGGAACACGCGTACTACATCGATTACCGCAACGTACGTCCTGATTACATGAACGGCTTCTGGGCGCTTGTAAACTGGGATTTCGTAGCTGAGAACCTAGCGAAGTAATTCACTTCCCCTAAGTTCAATTTAGTCTTATTCAAAAGCTCGCTTAATTGGCGAGCTTTTTTACTGCCTGCCAATTAATACTGCCATTAATTGTCGTTTTCTCCTTAAGTTCTTCCATGCCATGCCGTTATAAAAGCATCTAGCGAGGAACATCATGCAAATCCATACTTTAGACAAAGCGGCAATAATTAACGAACTTCAGTTCGGTAATGGGATTAACCATGCGGTACACGAAGGCCGTCGTGCGGATTTTTCTCTGATTTTGTCGATGTTCTCTAACGATGTACGCGACGTTATACCTGTTGAGGAAATAAAAGAGGTCACAACCAGTGACAGTGTGCTGCGTCAACAATTTGAGTTATCACAACCACAGGCTCTTCGTTCCGACAGCAGCAGCTACGAGATTGCAGGACAACAAGCTAAACAATTTCACCATGCTGGCCTACCCTCCGCAAAATTAAGCCATTATCTTAGACCTGATGCGTTAACTTACCTACCTGAGGACACATTTAACCTTCCTGAGGATGTTTACCATAACCTTTCAGGTCATGAACGACGTCATTTAGGTGAACGTAATAAGGCTCTGTTCTCTGATGCTGGACTGTATAACCAACTGGTAACGGCCCAACGTCAGTACCAAATCCAAGCTCAAGCATAAAGCTCGGCTTTTTTACCCATTGTTTACATAAGCAACATATCAGAATGTGAACCCTTACAAATTCCCACACAATAGTCCCCACCCTAAAGCGTTAGTTTGAAGCCTTTCACACTGACCGTATCGAATTTCAACCATGCTGTTAGCTCAAACCACTGGTGTAGTTTTCACACATGGAGATAGTGAAGGTGTTATGGATATTAAAGAATCCCTTATTCTTGTCACATCGGCAGGCTCTGTCATAGGTAGGACTTGTGCTAGTCACTTTGCTCACCTTGGAGCAACATTGATTCTTTGCGATCAAAACCCCAGCACTTTAAAAACTAGCTATGAGCAGATTAGTGCCTTCACAGATAAGGTTTACGCTATGAATGTGTGCAGTGATAACACAACTTCAATAAACTTACTCTTCGATCAAATTGAGTCCCAACTGCATGCTACACCGGATGTCATCGTCAACTGTTGGACAAGCACTTCCATGCCAGGCTTAATGGCGCCGGAACCAATGAGCACCTATATCGACCATTTATCTTCAGCCGCCCGCTTTCTTTATACTTACGGACAAGTAGGTGCTGAACGCTTTCGATCTCGAAATAAGAAGGGGGTCATCGTCAACGTCATCTCTCACGATAATCATCAGGATCTGACTGGCGTTGAGAGCATGGCTGCTTTAGTGTCGGGCTTTACCTACAGCTGGGCAAAAGAGTTAACCCCATTTAATATCCGAGTTGGCGGCGTTATTCCCTCGCTCAGTCATATCCGTGACGACATCAAAGAAAGGCATTGGGCGGAAGTTCAAGACGAATTAGTACGAAATACCGCCTACATCATTGCAAATGAATATTTCAACGGCAGAGTGGTTACAACTGAAGTATAAACGTATAAAAAACTATGTTACTGCTGCTAAAGCCTTATTTAACACTCCAAGCAAAAAAGCCCCAGTCAAATGACTGGGGCTTTTACTTTTTCCCGGTTAAGGTTTCGTGCTAGCGAAAACCTTTTTTCAAAAACAACTCTTAATTACGCATCAGCTTTTTCTTTTTTAGCTTTAGGCGCTACTTTCGCTGCTTCTTGATCTGCTTTCTTCTTGATAACCGTTGTACCTTCGAAAGTTTCACCTTCAACAAATGCTTTACCGTAGTAAGAAGACATTAACACTTCTTTTAACTCACTAATGAGTGGGTAGCGTGGGTTCGCACCTGTACATTGGTCATCAAACGCTTCAACTGCTAGCTCTTCAAGTTTAGCCACGAAGTCTGCTTCAGATACACCGGCCGCTTGGATAGACATTGGGATGTCTAGGTTCACTTTTAGCTCGTCCAACCATGCTAGTAGACGTTCAATTTTCTGAGCAGTACGGTCACCAGCTTGGCTTAGACCTAAGTGGTCAGCAACTTCAGCGTAACGACGACGTGCTTGTGGGCGGTCGTATTGAGAGAACGCTGTTTGTTTAGTTGGGTTATCGTTCGCGTTGTAACGAACAACGTTAGAGATAAGTAATGCGTTAGCCAAACCATGTGGAATGTGGAACTCAGCACCCAGCTTGTGAGCCATTGAGTGACAAACACCTAGGAATGCGTTCGCAAATGCAACACCTGCGATAGTCGCTGCGTTGTGTACTTTCTCACGAGCGATTGGGTCATTTGCACCGTTCGCGTAGCTTGATGGTAGGTACTCTTTGAGCATCTTAAGTGCTTGTAGAGCCTGACCATCTGAGTATTCGTTCGCAAGAACAGACACATAAGCTTCTAGAGCGTGAGTGACGGCATCATAACCACCAAATGCGGTTAAAGACTTCGGCATGTTCATGACCAAGTTCGCATCAACGATAGCCATGTTTGGCGTTAGTTCGTAATCAGCTAGTGGGTACTTCGCCCCAGTTTCGTCGTCAGTAACAACCGCGAATGGCGTAACTTCTGAACCAGTACCTGAAGTGGTAGTGATACATACAAGCTCCGCTTTTTGACCCATTTTAGGGAACTTATAGATACGTTTACGGATGTCCATAAAGCGCATTGCCAGTTCTTCAAATGCTGTTTCTGGGTGCTCATACATTACCCACATGATTTTCGCAGCATCCATTGGTGAACCACCACCTAGAGCTAGAATCACGTCAGGCTGGAAGCTTTGCATTGCTTCTGCACCTTTTCTAACAACCGATAGCGTTGGATCAGCTTCCACATCAAAGAATGTTTGAACCTCCATGCCTTGAGCTTTAAGTAGGCTTACTACGCCATCTGCGTAACCGTTGTTGAATAGGAAACGGTCAGTTACTAGGAATGCGCGTTTTTTACCTTCTAGGTCGCCAAGGGCGATTGGAAGGCTACCACGACGGAAGTAGATTGACTTAGGTAGTTTATGCCACAACATGTTTTCAGCTCGCTTCGCTACAGTTTTCTTGTTGATTAGGTGCTTAGGACCTACGTTCTCAGAGATAGAGTTACCACCCCAAGAACCACAACCTAGTGTTAGAGAAGGCGCAACGTTGAAGTTGTATAGGTCACCGATACCACCGTGTGTAGTCGGGATATTGATTAGGATACGAGCCGTTTTCATTTTGTCACCAAAGTAACGGATACGGTCTGCATTTGTGTCTTGATTTGTGTAAAGACCAGATGTATGGCCGATACCGCCAATCTCTACCATAGTGACCGCTTGAGCAACCGCGTCTTCGAAATCGTCAGCACGGAATAGGCCTAAGGTTGGGGACAGTTTTTCGTGAGCGAACTCGTCTTCCACTGAGACTTTACCTAAACCTTCACCAACGAGAACCTTAGTATCTGCTGGAACTTTAACGCCTGCCATCTCAGCGATTGCTGGTGCTGGTTGACCAACGATTTTTGCGTTTAATGCGCCGTCAATAAGCAGCACTTTACGCACTTTATCAGCTTCCGCTTTGCTGAGTACGTAAGCTTTGTGAGAAGCGAAACGCTCTTTTACTTCGTCATAGACTTCATCAACAACGATCGCTGCCTGTTCAGAAGCACATACTACGCCGTTATCGAATGTTTTAGACATTAAGATAGACGCCACAGCACGTTTGATGTCTGCCGTTTCGTCGATCACAACTGGAACATTACCTGCACCAACGCCAATTGCTGGCTTACCAGAAGAGTAAGCTGCTTTAACCATGCCTGGACCACCAGTCGCTAGGATAAGTGCAATGCCATCGTGCTTCATGAGAGCGTTAGACAGCTCAACTGAAGGCTGGTCGATCCAACCAATGATGTCTTTTGGGGCGCCCGCAGCTACTGCTGCATCTAAAACCAGTTTCGCGGCATCGTTCGTCGAATTTTTTGCTCGTGGGTGTGGAGAGAAGATAATGCCGTTACGAGTTTTCAAAGAGATGAGTGATTTGAAGATGGCGGTAGAAGTAGGGTTTGTCGTTGGAACGATACCACAGATGATGCCGACTGGTTCAGCGATTGTCATCGTACCTAAGCTGTCATTCTCTTCTAAGACACCACAGGTTTTTTCATCTTTGTATTTATTGTAAATAAATTCAGATGCAAAGTGGTTCTTGATTACTTTATCTTCAACAATACCCATACCAGATTCCTCTACCGCTTGTTGCGCTAGAGGGATACGAGCTTGGTTAGCAGCAAGAGACGCGGCGCGAAAGATTGCGTCAACTTTCTCCTGAGAGTAAGTTGCAAACTCTTCTTGCGCTTTTTTGACGCGAGCGACCATTGCATCTAGTTCGGCCAGGTTAGTTACAGGCATAGGGATTCTCCTAAAATTAACAAATATTAAAAACTTTTTAGTAAGGCTATTGTTTATCGATTTCACTGTTAATCAGTCATTTAGAAAACAAGCGTCTTAGTAAATTGCTTTCAGGGCTGAGTATAATATTTCAGAGTGTGAAAAAAAATGACTTGGATCAGTTATCACTCTCGAAACACCAGTAAAATCAATTAAGCTACTGATAAAAAAAGAAATTAAACTTCATTCTTTATTTAAAAAAAAGAAGCGCATAGACAGTCAAATAAAAGAAACAACAACAACCTGTAAAAAATTTTCATTTTTAGCCAACAAAATTACATGCAGGCTCAAATTATTACGCTACTGAGAGTATATAGAATCAAATTCATCTCTCTGCAAACCACCTTTGTTTTTATCAAAAGTGCACGAATGTTAAAGTTTGTGTAAAAAAGAGCAGATTTACAACATCTTTCTACGTAACAATTTATTTCCAAGTTGGATACAGATTATTAAAAATTAGTTTTTCTCACGCATATACTGTCGAATACGTTAGTTTTTTTCATTTCTTTAAGTCGGGCTTTTGCCTTACATTACCGCAAAATTACCTCTTCTCTTTTTCACTCGCGTGAATTTTTACGAGTACACGATATGCAGACTTTTGAGCTAGCCATATTCTTACAGTTTTTTCTTGGTTTGGTTGCCGCAGTTAACCCTGTAGGCATCATGCCAGTATTTGTGTCATTGACCGGTCACATGACACCAGAAGAAAAAAGCAAAACCGCGACCACGGCTAATGTGGCGGTTGCTATTATTCTGATCACATCTCTATTTGCTGGTCAGATGTTATTAGATATGTTCAGTATTTCGCTCGACTCGTTTAGAGTCGCGGGTGGTTTGTTGTTGCTCAGTATCGCATTCTCGATGATGAGTGGTAAGTTAGGGGAAGGTAAACAGAACAAACAAGAAAGGTCCGAATACGTGAGTCGTGAACAGATTGGTGTCGTGCCACTGGCTATGCCCTTAATGGCGGGGCCTGGTGCCATTAGTTCAACTATCGTCTACGGCGCACGATACCCAAACATGTTGGATACTGTCGGTATCAGCCTTACTATTGGCTTGTTCTGTCTATGCTCGTGGCTGTTGTTCCGCTCTGCCCCACTGATCGTGCGATTTTTGGGCCAAACCGGCATTAACGTTATCACCCGTATTATGGGGTTGATCTTAGGTGCATTGGGTATTGAATTTATTGCGAATGGTTTACGCAACTTATTCCCAGGATTAGCCTGATTTCCTATAAAATTGTATGATAGAGCGATTCAATAATGGATCGCTTTGTCATGACAACTGACTCTCTCAAACATACGCTTTATGTCACTATATTTGGCACGCATACCAAGGCTGGTCGTGCTTTTGATATTGCACTCATCGTTGCAATCCTTAGCTCTTTAGCCGTTCTTGTCCTCGATTCTATCCCATCTGTGCGCGCAGAATGGGCACAAGAGCTCAAGTATTTAGAATATACCTTCACAGGCTTGTTCACCATAGAGTATTTACTGCGTTTGTATTGCTCCCCCAAACCAGCAGCCTACGCGAAAAGTTTTTATGGTGTTGTTGATCTACTGGCAATACTCCCAACCTACTTAGTTCTGTTCTTTCCGGCAGCATCTTTCATGGGCGTGATCAGAGCACTTCGTGTGATGCGCATATTCCGTATCCTAAAATTGGTCCGATACTTACAAGAGTCTAATATCCTATTGCGTTCTTTGTTAATGGCGCGAAGAAAAATCTTCATCTTCTTTAGTGCCGTTGCCATTTTAGTTACGATTTTTGGTTCTTTGATTTTTATTGTTGAAGGCCCAGAGAACGGATTTACCAGCATTCCAAAAAGCATTTACTGGGCTATCGTAACGATAACAACTGTGGGTTATGGTGATTTGGTCCCACAAACCAACTTGGGCAAAGCATTGGCGTCAATCACTATGTTACTTGGCTACTCGATTCTTGCGGTTCCGACGGGAATATTTACGGCTGAATTACATCAAGAAATGCAATCACACAAGGTTCTAGTGAAATGCCCCAACTGTTCTCACTCCGGGCATGACTCCGATGCGAGTTATTGCAAACATTGTGGTAGCGAGTTAGCCGAACCAGATAAACGAGTGGTTAGAGGAAAAGAATAAATATAAAAAAGAGCTCCCAAGGGAGCTCTTTTGTATTTAAACACTACTTGTTGATTGTTAAATTTATACTTTTTCAGAAAGAATGATGCGTAACGTACGGCGTAGTGGCTCAGCGGCCCCCCAAAGCAATTGGTCACCAACGGTGAAAGCATTTAGGAAGTCATCCCCCATTGCCATCTTACGTAGACGCCCCACAGGCACTGACATTGTGCCCGTCACTTTCGCAGGCGTTAGCTCTTGCGCGGTGATATCGCGGTCGTTAGGAATCACTTTAACCCAATCGTTGTGAGTTGCGATGATTTCTTCGATTTCATCCATTGGCACGTTTTGCTTTAGCTTAATCGTGAGTGCTTGTGAGTGACTGCGCATTGCACCGATACGGACACAAGTGCCATCAATAGGCACTGGCGTATCTTGAGATCCTAAAATCTTATTTGCTTCTGCACCCGCTTTCCACTCTTCTTTACTCTGGCCATTATCACGTTTTACATCGATCCATGGAATAAGCGAGCCTGCCAATGGCACACCAAATTTATCCGTAGGGAAAGAAGAACTGCGCATTGTGTCGGCCACTTTTTTATCAATATCAAGTATCGAGCTTGATGGGTTTGCAAGCTCTGAGCTTACAGAATCGTTGATGACACCCATTTGAGAAATCAATTCACGCATGTTCTGTGCACCTGCACCAGAAGCGGCTTGGTAAGTCATGGCACTTGTCCACTCGACTAAACCTTTCTCAAATAGACCGCCTAGGCCCATCAACATTAAGCTGACAGTACAGTTACCACCAACAAATGTGTTGGTGCCAGCATGAATACCTTGTTGGATTTGCTGCAAGTTCACTGGATCAAGCGTGATGATTGAATCTTCTGCCATACGTAAGGTAGAGGCAGCATCAATCCAGTAGCCTTTCCAGCCCATTTGACGAAGTACTGGGTAAACTTTCTCTGTGTAGTCACCACCTTGACACGTAATAACCGCATCAAGTTGTTTTAAGCTTTCAATATCATACGCGTCTTGCAGTAATCCTGCGTCTTTTCCTAAGTTAGGAGCAGGTATACCAACTTGAGAAGTACTGTAGAATACTGGTTCGATCAGATCGAAGTCTTTTTCTTCAACCATACGCTGCATAAGGACTGAACCAACCATACCGCGCCAACCAACTAAACCAACTCTCATCGTATTAACTCTCCATGTATTAAAAAACCTATTCCATAGTTCATTTTTCGCAACAAAATCTCAAGCCCTAATTTGTAAATAAACTCAATTATTAACCTTTTATCCTGAATAATTCGCGTTAAACGAGATTTTTAAGGGGTCTGGTTGCTAATTCGTTCATTTTTCAAGTAGGGAAAGCCCTCTTTCTCAAAATTGGTCTTACCAGAAAATCAGAAATAACACCTGAAGCACATAATTTTCACATCACATAACATTTAAAACCATAAAGATTAAATAACTTTGACATTTAATTTCACAAGCAAACGTTTTCGCCGACGAACATCAAGATAAAACACCAAATATTCGAAATATAATTTTTGTTAATGTATGTTGTGAGCCATTACAACAAGGAGCGCCTTCCTCTATTGCTCCAAGATTGAAAGAGGCACATATGAAGCAAGTTACACCACGCCTACCAAGCTTGATACAGGTATTTATCTCGCTTGGTTTTTTTCTACTGCTGGCATTTTCGTTTACTGCCAAGTTAGATCTGCCAATACAGTTAGCGCTGTACATCGGCTGGTTCATTATTATCCTGCTGGGTTTAAAACTCGGTCACCTATATAAAGACCTTGAAAAAGCAGCACTAAATGGTATTTCCAACGGGCTTGGAGCAGTATTGATTCTGCTTGCCGTAGGTGCCCTTGTCGGCACTTGGATTTCAGGCGGTATTGTGCCTACTATCATTTACTACGGTCTAAAAGCAATTCACCCTTCTATCTTTTTGCTCGCTACAATGATCATCTGTTCATTAACAGCATTGGCGACAGGCACATCTTGGGGCGCAGCAGGTACTGCTGGTATTGCAATGATGGGTATCGGCCAAGGCCTTGGCGTTCCTGCGCCGATCACGGCAGGTGCCGTGCTTTCAGGCTGTTACTTTGGTGATAAAATGTCGCCTCTGTCAGATTCTGTGATCCTTGCTTCATCAATGTCTAACGTTGAAGTCATGGAGCACATCAAAGGCATGTTACCAATTGCACTGATCAGCTACATTATTACAGGCATCATGTTCACGGCATTTGGCTTTCACTATGCTGGCCAAGTGGACATGAGCCAAGTGGATTCTGTAATCAAAGCGATGGAACAACAGTTCTACATCACACCTTATTCATTTGTTCCGGTTATTATCGTATTGTCACTACTGGCCATGCGTATGCCTTCATTCCCTGTGATCAGCTTCGGTTCTCTACTGGGTATTATTTGGGCTGTGATGATCCAAGAAGTTGACTTCCTAACCGCATTCAATACCGCATGGGCACCATTTGCGATTTCTTCTGGTGTGGATTTCATTGACTCTATCCTTAACCGCGGTGGTATGTCTTCAATGCTAGGGTCAGTTGCGGTTATCGTCTTTGGTCTTGGTTTTGGTGGCCTACTTGATAAAGTTGGTGTTCTAGAAACCATCGCGAAGTTATTCGAAAAACGCGTTCAAAGTGCAGGCTCCCTAGCAACAAGCACGATTGGCACGGCGTTTATGGGTAACGTATTTGGTTCAGCGATGTACGTTTCACTTATCTTGACACCAAAAATCTGTGCGAAGAACTACGACCGCCTAGGCTACAAACGTAAAAACCTGTCTCGTAACGCGGAGTTCGGTGGCACATTAACCTCAGGCATGGTTCCATGGAGTGACAACGGTATCTACATGGCAAGTATTCTGGGTGTTGCGACTCTGTCTTATGCACCGTTCATGTGGTTAAGCTTTGTATGTATCATCGTGACCATTATTAGCTCTTACATGGGCTGGTTTGTTGATAAATGTGAGCCAGTAGCAGAATCATCGGAACAAGTGGAAGCTGAGTTAAAGCAGCAAACGGCTTAATCTGATTTTGCTATAAAACAACTCAAATGAAAAAAGAGCGCTTATAAGCGCTCTTTTTTGTTTACTTTGGGCAATATCAATCTGTGAGCATTTCTTGTATCTTTTCACTCTCAAGGACATTGTTAGCATAAAGTATGGTTTGATGCAGAACACCAGCTAAATCTGTTAGCTTATCTTCCGGCACTGTAAGCCCTTGCTTAATTAACAACTCAATATCACCCGATATATAGTACAGTGGCATTGCACCCAAACTTCCTGCTACTCCCTTTAAGCTGTGTAACGTCCTTTTTGCTTGATCTTTATCTTCCTTTAGTAAGCGATGCATTTTAGTGCCATCATCACAGTGATCCTGAATAAAGATCTCAAGCAACATGCGCACCGCATCTTCGTCTCCCGTTAACGAATCCAACATCTTATTGATATCGATATATGGCTCACTTGAGATCTCATCTGTCGTTGGTGAAGGTGAATTATGCTTGCTTGTTTCTGCGTTCTGTTGTGCTTGCCGACTCTTAGCATGGAACGATAAATCAACGCTAAGTGGTTTATTCTTTATGTGCTCTGGCTCTTTTTCTTGCTCACCTGCTGTTTCTACTGGCTGAACGGTGCCTTCGGTGAAAACTGCCCACGAGAAAAACGCAAGCACTACACCACTGACGGCCGAAAGCCAAACAAGGAATGTCATCAGCTTTTGCTCCAACTGGGCATTAATAGAAGCCAATTGGTTGGAAAAATCCGGCTTAAGTAGCTGATTCGCTAAATAACTACCTTGTGCATTGGCAGAGAGAGCACTTGACGTTTGAGCAAGTCGACGTTGAAAAGCACGCCGCTCTTCAGCGATGAGAGAATCTGACTCGATAAAAAGTAAATCAAGTTCGCGGTACGTATCGGTATTCGTTGCAGAGTCGCTAAAAATAGACTCCAACACTAACGCCCCTAAACGGTAGTACATTGACTGAATGTGTTCTGAATTCTGGTCTAGGTCTCGGCTATTGTGTAATAACTCTGCTAACGATACGAGTTTAGTATCGCTGTCAATAAAAGCGCGAGCGCGCTCTAAAAAACGATCGGTGGCATAAAGCAATGGAGTAATATCTGGTGTGGTTTCTTCTGCCGATAATTCAGTCTCGAGTTGCAAACGAACGGCGTAAACTAGCTGGAGCTCAAGAGAGATTTGATCAACATACTTAACACGATAAGGAAGCTCGAAGTTAAAGAAATGTCGAACCTCTTCGACTTTGGTCCCTAATTCATTAACGATCGAGATTGTTTGCATCGTTTGCTTCGCCTGCAGCAAAACTCCTAGAGCAAAAGCACACCATAAAACAAATAAGAACCAAGCATATTGCCGAACCCCGCCTTTTAACTTCTGCAACGCTCATCCCTCATATATATCCATTAATTACAAGCATATACCATGGCATACATAATGGGTGTACCTGCCTCACATAAAAAAAGAGAGCCAGTGGGCTCTCTTTGTTAAAATGTACTGACCTAGTTACGACTCAACTGGTCTTTGAGATTCGGAGGGGTTCCTTTGATCGTTAACGTATCAGTCTCCGGATCGTAAAATATACGCTCACCAAGCAACAAGCTATCGAAGCTGATGTTTAAGCCTCCACCGGCTCCAACGTATTTGGTTAGCTTGCGCACTGTCGACCGATCACCAGGAAATGACTCTTCAAGTTCATAACCCTGTTCTTTGGTAAAGTCCATGAAACTCGTACCGTCTTGGCTCGGTGGAAGCTCACCAGATAACTCAGAGATTTGAACTTCATCACCTGATTTAATTTGTTCGTTACAGTAATCGTAAACTTGCTTTTTGTACTCGTTAACTTCTTGCTTCTCGAGCTTAGAGTCCGAGCAGAAGTCATCAACGGCTTGCATTAACACCAAGTTTTGTTGTTTGGTGTCTAGGCCAATATCCGCTTGTAAAAAATCGAGGAAAAAGTCCGCCACTTTACGGCCTACTCGTCCTTTTATATAAGACAAATAACGGTTGGACTCTTTATCTGTTTCGTAGCTAGACAGATCAATACGCGCAGCAATATCCATTTTGGTGATATCTAAATAATCTGTCGCACTGATGTCCAAACCCTCCGTCACTTTTAGACTTTGGTTCATAGGTAAAATACCAATGAATAGGTAATCTGTCGCCAAGCTTTGGTATTCTGCAAAAACCAAGATCCCTTCATCCGCGAAGGGATACTTAATCAACTCTTCTTTCAAGCGATTTGCACTAATTTGTGAGAAGTCGTAAAAATCTCGCTCTCCTTTGCGCATTTCTTGAAGCCAAAATTGAAATTCGCTGTCTGACTGGAAAGAGCCAAAACCTTTACCAGCTTTAGAATGGAATACGCGGTGAAGCTCAGCGACTAATTTTTCAGTAGATGCATCGTTCTCTAATGATGCTGGACGAAAGTTTACAACCAGTTCGTCCTGGTCGTTTTTGCATAGTTGATGCAAAATAACGTTTGAAAGATGAAGGCTCATAGTGATTTATCTTGCTACAAGGTTTTAGTTGATGTGGATTGTAGGTTATCATAAGCCGCTTTTACTATCATTATTAGAGTCTTTATGCCGATTACATCTAAATATACTGACGAGCAAGTAGAGAAAATTCTTGCTGAAGTAGCAACAGTTCTTGAAAAACACGCTGCTTCTCCTGAGTTGACGCTAATGATTGCCGGAAATATCGCAACCAATGTCTTAAATCAACGTGTTGCTGCTTCACAACGCAAAGCGATTGCTGAAAAATTTGCTCAGGCGCTGATGTCTTCTTTAGAAACACCAAAAACACACTAATAACGGACAATAGAACACATACATGGTAGACAGCAGAAACTCATACGGCGAACGTGTATCTCGACTGGTTGGTTGGGGTCATTGGTTTGCATTCTTCAATATCGTCGCTTCGATGTTGATAGGCACGCGCTATATTGTTCAGTCACCTTGGCCCGAAACATTGCTAGGTCAATTCTATCTGGCGGTATCTTGGGTTGGGCATTTTGGCTTTCTGGTTTTCGCGCTCTACCTACTGGTTCTATTCCCGCTGACATTTGTCCTGCCATCGCGGAAACTATTCCGTTTGGTGGCTGTGATTTTCGCGACGGTTGGACAAACCCTATTACTGATTGATACCCAAGCGTATCAGTCAATCAACCTGCACTTGACCCCCGTCGTCTGGGAATTACTGTTCAGCGAAGACAAAAGTACACTCAGTACGGATCTGCAACATTTATTTGTGGTGATGCCGCTGATTTTCCTTACTCAGCTCGCTCTATCCGAGTGGGTATGGCGAAAACAGCGTAAGCTTTCTCATAAACACGTAGGGCGACCGCTAACCGCCGTATTCTTCATCAGCTTTATCATGAGTCATTTGGTTTACATTTGGGCGGATGCTTATTTCTACAACCCAATAACAAGTCAGCGCTCAAATTTCCCGTTGTCCTACCCGATGACGGCGAAAAGCTTCATGGAAAAGCATGGCTTGCTTGATCGCGAAGAGTATTTACAACGCTTAGCTGAAAATGAAGGTAACGTCGAGCTAGTCAACTACCCACGAGAAAAGCTGGAGTTTAATCGTCGTGTAAACAAACTCAATGTACTAATGATCAGCGTGAACAACTTACGGTCAGACGCGCTAAATCAACAAGAGATGCCGAACCTCTACGAGTTTGCTCAGAAAAACCAAAACTTCCGCAATCATTACAGCTCAAGTAATGACACATATGGAGCCTTCGGTTTGTTCTACGGTTTACCAACCAGTTATGCCTCAAGCATTAAAGCACAGGGTACCTCTCCCGTATTACTCGATGTTCTCAAAGATCAGGGTTACAACTTTGGTTTGTTCAGTGGCAACGGTTTTGAAGATGACCTGTACTCAGAAATCATTTTCCGAGATTTAAAGCTGGCAGATGAGCTTGACGGAACACAACCCCATACAGACCAACAATCCATTGCAGATTGGAGTACTTGGCTAACTGAACAAGCGAACCAACCTTGGTTTAGCTACATCGAAGTGACGGCTGTTGATAATTTTGAACCGCTGCCATCAAACAAAGATGAAGAAATGCCAGCAAGCGAACGATTCAAAAAAGCGTATGAACTTGCCGTAAAAACTGCTGACAAGACAGTTGCAGGCATTATTAATGAGCTTGAAACTACAGAACAGTTGACCAACACTATCGTTATCATTACCTCTAACCACGGTAGTGAGTTTAATGAGACAAACACCAATAGCTGGGGAGCAAATAGTAACTACAGTCGTTATCAGCTCCAAGTGCCGATGGTACTCCAATGGCCAGGAATGTTAGCAGGTGAGTTTAGTCACAGCACGAGCCATTTAGATCTCTCTGTCACGCTACTGCAAGATATGCTAGGCGTATCGTCTAACCCATCTGATTACAGCAGTGGCCGTAACTTGTTTGATGAAGGCCGCCGCCGCTGGATTCTTGCGGGTGACACTCGTGAGCTGGCATTAATTACCAATTCGCAAACCACGGTGATCGACAAGTTTGGCAACTACAAATTGTATGACAAAGATTACAAACGCCTACGAGATGAAGCGCCGAAATTGCCTGTATTGATGCAAGGCTTAACGGAACTGCAACGCTTTTATTCAAAAAACAACTAGCCGAAGCTGGCAAACACCTACCGCAAAGCTCTCCTTTAGGGGAGCTTTTGTTTATTTAAACAACAGAGATTATAGTTTTCTGAGCAGTAAACATCCAATTGATTAAATTGGGGTTTACAATATTTTCAAAGCCTTATAATATCCAAGTCAACAATGGAGAGATGGCTGAGTGGTTGAAAGCACCGGTCTTGAAAACCGGCATACGTTAATAGCGTATCTAGGGTTCAAATCCCTATCTCTCCGCCATTATTTAAAAAGCCTGCATTTTTGCAGGCTTTTGTCGTTTTAGGATATCTACCCAGTCGAGGGGAATTTTCCCCTCTGATGCATTTAGCTAATTGATAAACACTTCGCTAGCAGCATTAATTAACTGTAAGTGAATTGGTACCAAATCTGCGTGATTCGTTCGGTATCCTCCCCCAACCACTGCCGCAACGGGAATGCTTCTCTCTTTCATCGTTTGCATTAAAAATTGGTCGCGCTCTGCAATGCCTTGCGTAGATACATTAAAATAACCTAGTTCATCATCTTGATGGATATCCACACCAGCATCATAGATCACCAGATCTGGACGATGGAGGTTAAGGGCCATTTCAACGACTTCTTTGAATGTCATTAGAAATGTTTCATCCTCTGTCCCGCGAACGAGAGGAACATCCAGATCTGATTGAGGCTTTCTCGCAGGGAAGTTTTTATCGCAGTGAAATGATAACGTAATAATGTCTGGCTCTGCTTGGCAAAGCGTTGCCGTTCCGTCACCATGATGCACATCACTATCGATAATCAAGACCTTGTCCACATATTCGATATCTAACATTTGCTTTGCGGCGATGACCAGATCATTAAATAAACAGAACCCACTGCCAAAATCTTTGTGTGCATGATGGTACCCACCACTCAAATGAATCGCGACACCATACTCAAGTGCCTTTTCCGCCGTTAAGACCGTCCCTGCCGCAGAGGTTAATGTTCTTGTGATCAGGAGCTCACTCCAAGGAAAACCGATACGGCGCATTTTCGCGGTAGGCATATTACCTTTAATAAGTAAGTCGACATACTCTTCATCATGAACTTGCTTTATCTCATCGACAGTTAATGCCTCCGGCTGGAAAAACTGCACCTGCTTTCCCCACCCCTCCTTTTCGATTTGTGCCATAACCGATTGGTAAAGGTACTTGTATTTCATAATTGGATAGCGATGACCTTTAGGTAATTGAAGTTGCGAATAGATTGGGTGGTAGATCAGTGGCAGCATGAGATTTTCTTGTTAACAATCGTTGTGAAATAGTATCAACTCCAAGTTAATAAAAACAATTCTAATTGATAATGATTTTCAGCACTGACAAAAACAAGTTAAATAGAAACACATTGCCTTTGCCATACTAGATACAATCGTTGGTTTTTATGCGCTGCTTTTTTAACGATCACATTGAGTGCCTAATGGTTAGTTGATTTTATTATTCTCCGCTAACACAATGGCCTCTGTTTAGATCAACAAGGTAGGTGTTTTTATGAGTCAAACGGTCTTTATTACTGGTGCAAACCGAGGCATCGGCTTAAGTTTAACCGAGCTGTACTTGCAACAAGGCAGCCAAGTACACGCCACTAGCCGCTCTCTTGAAAGCTGTTCAGAACTACGAGCATTAGCATCACGCTACGACTCATTGTCTTTACACGAACTGGATGTGACTAACTATGACCAAGTGGCTAAGCTTACTGGCGAACTTCCAGCTATCGACTTGCTGATAAACAACGCAGGCTATTACGGGCCTAAGGGTTATGGCTTCGGCAATACCGATGTTGAAGAATGGCGCAAAGTATTTGAAATTAACACCATTGCTCCATTAAAGCTGATTGAGAGCTTTTACCCACTATTACAGCAAGGCGCTACGAAAAAGATTGCTTGTATTTCATCGAAAGTCGGCAGCATGACCGAGAACACTTCCGGCGGAGGCTATATCTATCGCTCATCGAAAGCAGCACTTAACTCCGTCGTTAAGAGCTTAAGCAACGATTTAACCTCTGAAGGATTTACCGTGTTAGCGCTTCATCCCGGTTGGGTGCGTACCGCGATGGGTGGACCCAATGCTTTGATTGATACACAGACGTCAGCAAAGGGGTTAGCAAACGTGATTACACAGAGCACCCCCAAAAATTCAGGTCAATTTATTAACTATGATAGTACCGAGCTCCCTTGGTGATCAATAAGCCATCAATAGGTGGCCTCTTGACGGTATGATAGACGCGCAACCCAAAGCAACAATGACCTTTTGAGTTGGCGCTTTATGATGTGGATTTACGTGTGGAGGCACCCGATTTAGCAGCGCCTCCTTTCGCATAGCTCCGTTTCTTACGTTTGAATGCAGGACGATCTACTTTAGGGAGATGGCGTAATGAGTCCGGGATCGGCCCTGATTTAACCTGCCCCATCAAACCACTAATTCGTTGCTCTAATGCTTGCATGAAGGGTTGATACGCCTGATTTCTTTCTGACATTCCTTGTAACTGATGTTCCCAATTCGCCGTCATATCAGGATAAGTCGCATCTTGTGGCAGTGCATGAATTAACCCCCGCCCAGCTTGAGAGCTGAGTATCGACTTGCCTTGACGTGTCAACAGTTGGCGTTTGAATAAGGTATCTAAAATACCGGCTCGCGTTGCCTCCGTGCCCAAGCCGTCGGTATCGCGCAATATTTTCTTTAACTCTTTATCCGCAACATATCGAGCAATGCCCGTCATCGCTTGTAGAAGCGTCGCTTCCGTAAAATGCTTCGGGGGTTCGGTTTTGCGATCTTTAATTTCACCCTCTCGACAAGTCAATACTGTCCCCTCCGATAATGGTGGCACAGCATCAATCCCTTCATCATCTTTGTCCGTTTTTCCCATTAACACTTTCCAGCCAGATGATAACAATTGACGTCCTTTAGCGATGAATGTGCCACCAGCGATGTCAAACACGAGTTTTGCTTCTGCGTATACCGCTGTAGGGTAAAACTGCATAAGATATTGACGAGCGATCAACTGATATATTTTCATTTCATTAGCAGAAAGAGCGTTTACATTCGCTTGCTTTGGTGTGGGAATAATCGCATGGTGTGCATCGACCTTTTTATCGTTCCATGCTTTTGATTTCAGAGTTAAATCGGCTCCCTGAACCGCACTTTGTAGCTCTTTGGTATTGTTCGCGATGGCTGAGGTTACCGTCCTTGCTTGCGCATAATGCTCCATCGGTAAGTAGCGACAATCTGAGCGTGGATAAGTGATCAACTTATGCTTTTCATACAACGCCTGACAAGTGTCTAAAGCCTGTTGAGCACTCAGCCCATAACGCTTTGCAGCGTCAATCTGTAGTGCCGACAACGAATACGGAAGCGGCGCCGATTGCTTGGTCTGCTTTTGCTCGGACTCGGTGACTTTAGCTGGCTGATTTTTAATCCGACTTGCTACGTTTTCCACTAGCTTTCGGCTCAGCACTCGCCCTTCTTCATCTTGCCAAGGCTGACAGGCTTCACTCGGCTTCCAGCGTGCGCGAATATCGAATGTGCCATTGTTATCTTGATACGGAATCAATGCATGCAGTGTAAAAAAGTCTTTCGCCACAAAATTTTCTATTTCTTCATCACGGCGAACCACCAAACCTAACACCGGCGTTTGAACCCGCCCCACAGATAATACACCTTGATAACCTGCTTTTTGACCAAGCAGTGTGTAAGCACGAGACATGTTCATTCCGTACAGCCAATCGGCCCTAGAACGAGCGAGTGCCGATACAGAAAGCGGGATAAACTCACGATTACTGCGCATTGAACTCAATGCTCGCTTGACCGCTGGCAAGTTCAAGTCTGAGATAAGCAAACGTTGAGTCGCTGCTTTTTTGGTTTTGGAAAGCTTGCAGTGTTCCAATACCTCATCCACCAACAATTGACCTTCGCGGTCTGGGTCTCCGGCGTGAATGACTTCATTCGCTTCCTTGAGTAACTTGCGAATCACGGTTAACTGCTTGCTCGCACTTTTTCTCGGTCTCAATTGCCACTGCTGTGGAATGATCGGCAAATCCGTCATACTCCACTTTTTATAACGCTCGTCGTAAGCGTCTGGCTCTACCTGTTCTAATAAATGCCCGATACACCAAGTCACTACATCACCGTTACCACAGCGAATAAAGCCTTGGTCTTTCTTTTGGGGGGTAGGCAATGCGGCCGCTATTGCACGACCTAAACTTGGTTTTTCAGCGATAAACAGACGAGACATAACATTTAGACATCATAATAATAAGGGCTACATTATCGAATCTCACCCTAAAAAATCAAGAAAAACTGTATATATAAACAGTAATCCGTTTTTTTTAAATATATTTATTGAAACTCAACAAACTTTGACAAGTCACGCTCTGGTACTTTCATTGGCGTGCAACCCGGTGTGCCTAGGTATAAAAATCCTACGATTTTATCTTCACCCTTTAAGCCAAACGCTTGATGAACTTCTGGATGAAACATCCATTTACCCGATCGCCAAAAACCTTGGAAGCCTTGTGCTACCGCTGTCATCTGCATCGCTTGTGCTGCACAACCGGCAGAGAGATACTGTTCTAATACAGGCACTTTCTCATGTTCGGTTACTTTAGCAATCACGGTAATTACCATAGGCGCGCGAAATGGCGCATTTTTTATCTTTTCCACAACAGTTTCATCACTGTTTTCCGCCATTGCCGCTTTGACCAAAATGTCTGACAGTCTCTTTAGTCCATCTCCCTGAGCAATCACAAAGCGCCAAGGCGTTAAACCTGCGTGATCAGGGGCACGAAGCCCAGCACGAATGATGTTCTCCAATGCTTTGCCTTCTGGCGCAGGTGCAGATAATTTCGCAATAGATCGGCGATTGAGCAAAAGTTCGAGCGCTTCCATGAGAGAATCCTTATTGAATATCACTGTTATTTTCTTTGTTACTCACTTTAGCATAATCCTTTCATCCGAATAACAACCTGTTTTCTGAGGATTTAATAACTTGCTTCACTTAACACTCATCAAGGTTTACTGTAAATTTATTCGTAAAATGAATAGGTTGAATATAGGCAGGTAGATGGACAAAGATAAACAAAACAGCATTTACGAAAAAATCATCAATGACGAAGATGCCCGCGCCTGCAAAGCGATTCCTGAATCCGCTTGCCATCAAGTTCCTGGTAACTTCCTTAAAATCATTTATGCTCAATTTCTAACAAAATTGGGGGATGCGTTGATCAATCCCAAAGTGACTTTGCCATGGATATTACAAAGCCTTGGCGCGCCCGTTTACTTAGTTGGTTGGCTAGTTCCCATTCGCGAATCTGGTTCACTCATTCCGCAGTTAAGTATTGCGCATTACATTCGCCTGCTCCCGGTAAGAAAGTGGGTTTGGGTGCTTGGCAGTGTATTACAAGCGCTTTCGATATTCGCCTTAGCCTTAGTCACCCTCACTATGACGGGCGTTGCTGCTGGTTACGCCGTCATCGTATGCCTCGTCGTTTTCAGTTTTTCGCGTGGTCTTAACTCCGTGGCTTCCAAAGATGTATTAGGAAAAACCATTCCTAAAAACCAACGTGGCCAAGTTAATGGCTGGTCTTCAAGTGCTGCGGGGCTCGTCACTCTTGTGTTCGCTAGCCTTCTTGCAGTGACTTGGCTTTGGGGAGTGGAACCGACCGTACGCTTTTACAGCATCAGTTTAGCATTGGCCGGCATCATATGGTTAGTTGCAGCTTGGGTCTACGCTCGTATTAATGAGTATGCTGGCGAAGTAGACGGTGGTAAAAACGGGGGGTTAGAAGCCTTTAAGCAGTTGGTTCTGTTAAAAACTGACGTGACTTTTCGGCGCTTTGTTATTACCCGAACACTATTTTTATGCTCCGCATTGAGCGCGCCGTATTACATCGTATTGGCGCAACAATCTCTCGGCGGTCAGTTGTGGGTGTTGGCGCTCTTTATGTTTTCAAGCGGGTTAGCCTCGTTTGTCTCTGGTCCTTTCTGGGGACGCATGTCTGATTACTCGAGCCGAAGTGTCATGGTGATTGGCGCAACAATCAGCGCGCTACTTGGCATCGCGTTGTTTGTTTATGACACTTTGATAACCTCTTCTCCCGCCTTTTTATTTGTCATTCCGCTGCTCTACTTTTGTGTTTGTATTGCTCATGATGGCATACGTGTAGGCCGAAAAACCTATCTGATTGATATTGCCGAAGGTGACAAACGCACAAGCTATGTGGCCGTAAGTAACACGGTCGTGGGCGTAATGCTTTTATTGATGAGTTCACTTGGTGCAATGGCAAACGTTCTTAGTCTCTCGTCGATCGTCTTAGTGTTCTCTTTTATTACATTAATAGGCGTATTGCTGGCGAAACAACTGCCAGATATTAACGATTAACTTTTATGCTTATCTCAATGAAAGAAAGCTGCGCATGAGTCGCAGCTTTCTTTTGCAGGATAATTTGAGGCTATTTATAGCTTCACGTTATAACTTCACGGCTAACTTTACCCCTTGGCGAATCGCACGAACGGCATCGAGTTCGCCCGCATGGTCAGCTCCACCAATGATGTGGATTTTTTCACCGAGCTCAGGCCATTTCTCTTCAAATGGACGTACCGACTCCTGCCCTGCGCAAATCACTATTTTATCCGTTTTAAGCAATTGCGATTTTCCATCCACATGAATATGCAAACCATCATTATCGATTTTGTCGTAAGACACCCCACCCACTAAATGTACGCCGCGCTTTTCTAGGGTTCGTTTGTGGATCCAGCCTGTCGTCTTGCCAGGGCCTTTACCGACACGACCTTTACGACGCTGAAGCACCCACACCTCTTTGTCACTCACCGAGTCAGGATATGGGTACAAGCCACCTGGTTGAGACATTTCTTTATCAATGCCCCAATCATGAAGCCAGTCATCCAATGTTTGTCCAACGGGTTCGGTGAGCATCGTCGCAACGTCGATACCAATACCACCCGCACCTACGATCGCAACTTTCTCTCCTACTGGCGTTTTATCTCTAATGAGCGTTTGGTAGTCCACGACTTTTTCAAGGTTTTCAATACCGTCGATTTTCACTTTACGCGGCTCAACGCCGGATGCCATTACGATTTCATCGTACTCGGTGAGCAAATCGTAATTCGCTTCAGTAGAAAGGTGTAAGTTGACCCCTGTCTCATCAATACGGTTAGCAAAATAACGTATTGTTTCACGGAACTCTTCTTTGCCAGGGATCTGCATGGCAAGACGGAACTGACCACCGATTCGATCATTCTTTTCAAACAAATCGACTTTATGCCCGCGTTCAGCCAAGGTTGTTGCGCAGGCTAAACCTGCAGGCCCCGCCCCAACCACAGCAATATTTTTCTTGTTAAAAGCAGGTTCAACCACGATCTCGGTTTCATAACAAGCCAGTGGGTTAACCAAACAGCTGGCGCGTTTACCTTTAAACACGTTATCTAAACACGCTTGGTTACAGCCAATACATGTATTGATCAGCTGCGCTTTTTCCTGCTCAGCTTTGGCGACAAAGTATGGATCCGCTAAAAATGGACGCGCCATTGACACCATGTCGGCATGCCCGGCAGAAAGAATACGCTCTGCATCATCCGGCGTATTAATCCGGTTACAGGTGATAATTGGCACTGACACATGGGGCTTTACTTTTTCCGTTACCCAAGTGAATGCACCTCGAGGAACTTGAGTCACAATGGTTGGAATTCGCGCTTCGTGCCAGCCAATTCCGGTATTTATTATGGTTACGCCAGCTTCTTCCAGTGCTTTTGCCAGTTCGATAACATCTTCAAATGTACTGCCTTGCTCAACAAGGTCCAGCATCGAGAGACGAAATACAATGATGAACTTTTCTCCCACTGATTTTCGAACCGCTTTAACAATCTCAACTGGAAAGCGCATACGTTTTTTATAGCTCCCCCCCATTCGTCGTAACGCATGTTAGTACGCTTACAGAGGAACTGGTTAATCAAATAACCTTCAGAGCCCATTAGCTCCACACCATCATAGCCAGCAAGTTGTGCCAGTTCGGCACTGTTAACAAACGCCTCGATAGTACTTTTAATTTGACGCTCACTCATTTCGCTAGGTGCGAACTTGGCAATAGGTGCCTTTATACCAGACGCACTTTGCGCGAATGGATGCATTGCGTAGCGCCCCGCATGAAGAATTTGCAAAGCAATTTTTCCACCGTGCTTATGCACTGCTTCAGTGACCACTTTATGAGCTTTAGCATGCTTGGGCTTACTAAACTCGGCACTCAAAGGGTGTAGACGACCGCGTAAATTGGGAGAAAAGCCTCCGGTCACGATCAGCCCGACACCTCCTTTCGCACGCTCTTCATAAAACGCGGCCAGCTTTTGCAATCCTTCTTTATGCTCTTCTAAGCCCGTGTGCATTGATCCCATCAGAACTCGGTTTCGTAATTGAGTAAAACCAAGGTCCAGTGGCTTTAATAGGTTTGGGTACATGGCAGACATTACTAAACATCCATTGTTATTATCATGGTCTGACCAGATTACGTCTGCGCAAGCCAAAAATCAAACAGGCGTTTACATTTTTGTAACACCGATCAATCTCGCGTGAAAATATGCCAATTGTTGAGTGGTCGTGATAAGCTAAAAAAATGTTATTTTTTGAGATCTTAGAGATAAGAACCCATACTTTGCAAGATTAAGGGAAGACTATCTCGTTATGGAGACAAGATGAAAAAACTCTTCAAATTTATTGGGTTGATATTTAAGGGAATATGGAAAAGCATCACCTTTATCAGACTCGCGCTGGCAAACTTGATCTTTTTGCTGATGATTGCCGTTTTTTACTTTGCTTTTACCTACACCGGAGAGGGGTTACCTGTCGTCGAAAAAGAATCAGCGTTGGTGATGAACCTGTCCGGGCCAATTGTTGAGCAAAGGCGCTATATCAACCCGATGGACTCTTTTGCTGGATCAGTTTTCGGTAATGAATTACCTAAAGAAAATGTCTTGTTCGATGTCGTTGATACCATTCGCCATGCCAAAGACGATCCGAAAGTATCAGGGTTAGTTCTGGCACTTCGCGACATGCCAGAGACAAATCTAACGAAACTTCGTTATATTGCTAAAGCGCTGAATGAATTTAAAACGTCAGGCAAGCCAGTTTACGCCGTCGGCGACTTTTACAATCAAAGCCAATATTACTTGGCAAGTTATGCCGACAAAGTGTACTTAGCGCCAGATGGTGGCGTACTGATTAAGGGGTACAGCTCTTACTCTATGTACTATAAAACGTTGTTAGAAAAACTGGACGTTTCCACCCACGTATTTCGCGTAGGCACCTACAAATCAGCCATTGAGCCATTTATTCGTGACGATATGTCGGATGCGGCAAAAGAATCAGCAACACGTTGGGTTACCCAGCTATGGAGCGCCTTTGTAGATGATGTGACAACCAATCGTAACATCGATGCAAACGTCTTGAACCCTACGATGGACGAGCTACTTACTGAGATGAAATCTGTCGACGGTGATATCGCACAACTGGCGATAAAACTCGGTCTGGTCGATGAACTGGCAACACGTCAAGACATCCGCACCCTGTTTGCGAAACAGTTTGGTAGTGATGGCCAAGACAGTTACAACGCAATAAGTTACTACGATTACCTCGCTACTATTCGTCCAGATTACAACGTGACCAAACACGACATCGCGGTTGTGGTTGCAAGCGGTGCCATTATGGATGGCCAGCAACCTCGTGGCACCATCGGCGGTGACACGGCTGCAAGCTTACTTCGTCAAGCCCGCAATGATGACAAAGTCAAAGCAGTCGTACTGCGTGTCGATAGCCCAGGGGGAAGTGCCTTTGCCTCTGAAGTAATCCGGAACGAAGTTGAAGCACTAAAAGAAGCCGGCAAACCAGTAGTGGTCTCTATGTCGAGCTTGGCCGCATCTGGGGGATATTGGATCTCGATGAGCGCAGATAAGATCGTTGCTCAGCCAACCACCCTGACAGGTTCAATCGGCATCTTTAGTGTGATCACGACATTCGAAAAAGGCTTTAATAAGTTAGGTATCAATACCGATGGGGTTGGTACATCACCCTTCTCGGGGGATGGCATTACGACTGGCCTTTCCGAGGGCGCCTCGCAAGTCTTCCAACTAGGTATTGAACACGGATACAAGCGTTTTATCTCTTTAGTTGGCTCTAACCGCGCTATGTCTTTAGAGGAAGTCGATAAGGTGGCTCAAGGGCGAGTTTGGACGGGACAAGATGCCCTATCCTTTGGTCTTGTCGACCAAATGGGCGACTTTGATGACGCCGTCGAATTGGCAGCCAAACTTGCAAATGTGACCGATTACGGCCTTTACTGGGTTGAAGAACCACTTTCACCAACTGAGCTGTTTTTACAAGAGTTCATGAAGCAAGTCAAAGTGTCTATAGGTATTGATGCAACTAGTTTGTTGCCAAAGAGTATCCAACCTGTCGCTCAACAGTTTGAACAAGATGTGAGCTTACTGCAAAGCTTTAATGACCCGAAAGGTCAGTATGCATTCTGTTTGAACTGCCAAATTCAGTAGACGTTTAATCGCGATAAATCTTTAAATCGTGCATTGAGGCATCTTGTTGTGAGATGCCTCTTTTTATTGCGTTATCGACTCATTCCTCTGCCTCGCATCTCAAGGTTATTTGGGTATATAATCCCGTTCCCTGTTCCCCTACATGAAAGAAAAATTGAACGATGACTAGAAAACACATCTACATCGCTTACACCGGTGGGACCATCGGTATGCAAAAATCGGATCATGGTTATGTGCCTATCGCTGGCTTTATGGAAAAACAATTAGCGAGCATGCCGGAGTTCCACCGCTCAGAGATGCCGAACTATACTATCCATGAATACGAGCCACTGATTGACTCATCAGACATGACACCTGAAGACTGGCTACAGATTGCGAATGATATCCGCGACAACTATGAAAAATACGATGGTTTCGTGATTCTGCACGGCACTGACACTATGGCCTACACTGCGTCAGCATTGTCTTTCATGCTTGAAAACCTTGGCAAACCAGTAATTGTAACTGGCTCACAAATTCCATTGGCAGAATTGCGTTCTGATGGCCAAGCAAACTTATTGAATGCTCTGCATATTGCGGCCAACTACCCGATCAATGAAGTAACATTATTCTTCAACAACCAGTTGATGCGTGGTAATCGCAGTACTAAGTCTCATGCGGACGGCTTCAATGCCTTCACTTCACCAAACCTCCCGCCACTTCTAGAAGCCGGTATTAACATTCAGGTAAGCAATACCGTGACCGTCGGCGCACAACCTGAAGGTGAATTCAAAGTACACAAGATTACCCCACAACCAATCGGTGTCATTACGATGTACCCGGGCATCTCGCATGAAGTTATCCGAAACACGCTTCGTCAACCCGTTAATGCGATGATTCTACTGACTTTTGGCGTAGGTAATGCACCACAAAACCCAGAGCTACTTGGTCACCTTAAAGAAGCGTCAGAGCGCGGTGTTATTGTCGTCAACCTGACGCAATGTTTAGCAGGAAAAGTCAACATGGGTGGCTATGCGACTGGTTGTGCTTTGGCTGATTCGGGCGTAATCAGTGGCTTTGACATGACTCCTGAGGCAGCGCTAGCAAAACTGCACTATCTTTTGAGTCAAAATCTCACTTACGAAGAAGTGAAAGAGAAAATGCAACAAGTACAGCGTGGCGAAATGAGCCTATAACAAGGATTCGCATAAAACCTAAAAAGGTCCATCGTTCCTTTCTCGGAAAGCCACGATGGACCTTTTTCTTTAACGGTGACACTTTAACGACAATCAATGCTGCGGATATAACATGTCATCAATCAATATTTGGATTCACACGTACAATATCGTTTGCTTCTCCACTGAACTGCTTTTTAAGCTCTTGCTTAGATTTAAAACTGATTTCACCACCCGCTGCAACGCTCATGTGTTGAGCATCGGTATTATGTTTTGATTGATACAACATCACAGCTTGCATACATGAATCTCGCTGCTCTCTAGAAAGTGTTGTACCCTCAGGCCATCTTCCCGTCTCGACTGCATAGACCAGACGATTATAAACTTCTGGAGTCATCGCTTTTAATAGTTGTTCTGCGTTCATAATGTACCTTCTTATTACATTTTATTCACAGAACATAACGGGTTCACAAACTGAGTCAAGAACACGAAAATCAATTGGTGTAACAGATCACAAGCAAAACCATGAAAACAACATACTGGTTACTTACAGGCCTCGCCAGCCTCACACTAACAGGCTGCCTTGAGGGTAACGTGACAACAGAAGAGTTGTGCAATAAAACACCGCAGCTACGTTGCGAATACCTCAATATGGATGACGGACAGTGTCGAATACCACGAACAGACTTGGTCTGGCATCGGTTTGAACAATTTAAACATCCATCAGAAGCAAACCAAATCACCGAATACGGCTTAGTTGCCGAGTATCGAAAGTGCCTAGAGCTTGCTTCTCAGATTACGCCTATCGATCAAAGCGCCCTAAAAAGACAACGTTTTAATGCTTTAGTACATAGCATTGACGAGCTGGATCGTATTGTGGATGAACTCCAAAACTCAGATAATCCAGCCACTTTATACTTTCTCTGGTCTCAAACCGGTGATACCCAAGCGCGCCGTAAGTTTTTACAAATGGAAGGTTCACCGAAGCTAGAAACGGCTGAGATGCAGTATGCTTTAGCCACTTTTTATACTAACCGGGACGCCCAAAAAACGCTGACGCTGTTAAACAATGCGCTGTCTTTATCGAATCAAGACAACGTAAACTCCGTCATTCTTAAATCTATGGCGAGTATCTATCAAGGACTTGGAAAGAAAGAACATGCGTACTTATGGGCAATGGTCGCGAAAAGATTTGATGTGCCACTGGCAGGACAAAAACAGCTGAAGCGAATGTTTAATTTTGAGGATCCTAACCAATATCAACGGCTAGACGATGTAGCGGAATCAATCGCGAAAGCCATTCAAAACGGCAACTATTCTCCCGCAATGATTCCCCAAGAGATGTAAAAAATTCCCACTGAATGTGGGAATTTTTTTGGCTCAATCTCGGTTCTAAATGTTCTACCTAGCAAGCACTTTGTGAAAGGATAAAACACTCTGATGCTCAATTTGGCCTTTATTACCCAGATTTGTTGAAAATTAACGACACTGAATTGATGCAATAACGCTCACCTGTGGATTGCGGTCCATCTTCAAAAACATGCCCTAAATGGCTATCACATGTCGCGCAGCGAATCTCCGTACGGACCATCCCGTGACTGAAATCCTCCAAATAACGCACCGCATTGTCATTGACAGGCGCATCAAAACTCGGCCACCCACACCCAGAGTCATACTTGTTATCAGAGACAAACAGAGGAGCATTACAACAGGTGCAGGCATACACGCCCGTTTCTTTATTATGCAGCAACTTGCCGCTGAACGGCGGCTCTGTACCTTGCTCTCGACAGACACGAAACTCTTCATCAGATAGTTGCTCACGCCACTGCTCATCGGACTTTGTGACTTTTTTCCCACTTTGTTCCACGACTTTCCGTTCCTTCTTTACTCTTTCTAACATTGACTTTTTTAGTAAAAAACTTGCTTCTCGTAATAGTTGTAGCACATACTTTCTCACTAGCACACCATGCGTAATTAATTTAATACGAGTACTTCTCTTACAAGTTATACTACGCCAACTGGGCTATAGATAAATCAGTTGAAAGTTTAAAAAACACACATTTGCTAAGAATTGTTAAAAAAAGCGTCGCTTTTTTTTGACTTTAAACAAGTTAAGTCCGATTATCTGTTGCAGATGATTACTGGATTCTGTAATTTTACTACCAGTTATCTTTAATCAGAAATTAAGTTGTGGAGCAACTATAATGACTATCAAAGTAGGTATTAACGGTTTTGGCCGTATCGGTCGTTTCGTATTCCGTGCAGCGCAAGAACGCACTGACATTGAAGTTGTAGGTATTAACGACCTTATCGACGTAGAATACATGGCGTACATGCTTAAGTACGACTCAACTCACGGCCGTTTTAACGGTACTGTTGAAGTTGAAGGCGGTAACCTAATCGTGAACGGTAAAACAGTTCGCGTAACTGCAGAGCGCAACCCTGAAGACCTTAAGTGGGACGCAATCGGCGTTGACGTTGTTGCTGAAGCAACAGGTCTTTTCCTAACAGACGAGACTGCGCGTAAGCACATCACTGCTGGTGCGAAGAAAGTTGTTCTTACCGGCCCTTCTAAAGACGCAACTCCAATGTTCGTTAACGGCGTAAACTTTGACACTTACGCAGGCCAAGACATCGTTTCTAACGCTTCTTGTACTACTAACTGTCTAGCGCCTATCGCTAAAGTTCTTAACGACAAATTCGGTATCGAATCTGGTCTTATGACTACAGTTCACGCGACTACAGCTACTCAAAAAACTGTAGACGGTCCTTCTGCTAAAGACTGGCGTGGTGGTCGTGGTGCTTCTCAAAACATCATCCCTTCTTCAACTGGTGCAGCTAAAGCTGTAGGCGTTGTACTTCCAGAAGTAAACGGCAAGCTAACGGGTATGGCTTTCCGCGTACCTACTGCTAACGTTTCTGTTGTTGACCTTACCGTTAACCTAGTAAACGGTGCTTCTTACGAAGACATCTGTAAAGCGATGAAAGAAGCTTCTGAAGGCGAACTAAAAGGCGTTCTTGGCTACACTGAAGACGCAGTAGTTTCTCAAGATTTCATCGGTGAAGTTTGCACTTCTGTATTCGATGCTAAAGCTGGTATCGCGCTAACCGACAAATTCGTTAAAGTTGTATCTTGGTACGACAACGAAATCGGTTACTCAAACAAAGTTTTAGACCTAATCGCTCACATCTCTAAGTAATTACTTAGCTTTGAAAAAAGCGTTTAACGAAGCTTGTGTTTGAAGCATAAGATTTGAATAAAAGGCGACCATAGAGTCGCCTTTTTTGTATCTGGAATTTGATGAAAACGTTCGGCTGACTCTCACGACAACCGAGAGATGTGTCGAAATTTCATCTCTACTTGGCCATAGGAAACAGCACATGGATTTAAAAACTCTCCCAGCCCTCACCGTTCTTTCCGATAACGTTACTATTGTAGAAATCAACCAAATAAAAATGGTTCGCGTTATTCACAAGAAAGCAACAGCCGGCATCGCTCTGCATGGCGGTCATGTCGTCTCGTTCTCACCTGAAGGTCAAGAAGATCTAATTTGGATGAGCGAAAAAGCGGTTTTTGATGGTAAAACAGCACTTCGTGGTGGTATCCCCGTTTGTTGGCCTTGGTTTGGCCGTATTGCCGCTCCCGCTCATGGCTTTGCACGCACCTTTGAATGGGAACTGATTGAACATCGGGAAAATGACAATGGTGTGATTGTCGAACTTGCTCTGTTCCCGACAGAAGAAACTCACGCCATCTGGCCTCATATGTTTGATGCTCGCCTTGTAGTAGAAATAAGTGATGAACTAAAAGTCACACTTAAAATCGCGAACATTGATGATGAACCTTGGACCTTCTCTGGCGCGTTACACTCTTATTTAAACGTGGGTGACATTAGGCAAGCCCAAACCACAGGCATGGGCACTGAGTACATCGATAACCTGAAGGCTGGTGAAGTGTGTCAAGGCGGCGATTTACTTCAACTGACTGACACTATCGACCGTGTTTATACCCAACCAGAACCGCAAATCTTGGTGAACGACCCAGTATTACATCGAACCTTGAGTGTAAAAAATTACGGTCATAACTCGGCAGTACTATGGAACCCTTGGGCTGAAGGTGCACAGTCAATGGGTGATATGGCTGATAACGGTTATAAAACGATGCTGTGTGTAGAATCAGCACTGCATGCTCCAACCTTAGAACAAGGTAAAGCCCTGCAACCGGGCGAAAGCTACGAACTGGTTACTGTAATTTCGGCACTTTAATTCCCCCTAATGAAGAGCCGCAGATATCGGCTCTTTTATTTCACTTAGGGTCACTGTTTTTGATAGAATTTGCCGCCCTACTTTCTGTTCGAGATCACCATGAACTATCAATGTCCTTTATGTCATCAGCCTCTTGCATTAAAAGAAAAAATGTTCAAGTGTGAAAAAAACCATCAATTCGACCTAGCCAAAGAAGGTTATGTCAATTTGATGCCAGCACACCATAAACGCTCCAAAGATCCAGGTGATAACCAAGACATGATGCAAGCTCGTCGTCGATTTCTTGAGGGCAATTACTACGACCCAATGCGCCAAGAGGTTACGCAGCTGTGTGCCAACTATACACAAGGTACCGCTCATCAAGTATTGGATATTGGTTGTGGTGAGGGCTATTACACAGATCAAATCCAAAAAGTGATGCAGAAGCAATCGGACAATGCGGCAGTATACGGTTTGGATATTTCAAAAGTCGCTATCCGCTATGCAGCAAAACGTTACACGCATTGCCACTTTAGCGTAGCCTCCAGCCACCGGCTTCCTTTCGCCGATGAATCGCTTGATGCCATCGTACGTATTTATGCACCATGTAAAGCAGCAGAGCTACAACGCGTTGTTAGAGAGAACGGTGTGATCCTCACCGTAACGCCCGCGGGTCGCCATTTATATCAACTACGGGAACGCATTTACCAAGACGTTCGACTCCACCGTGAAGAGCTTGAAAGCATTGAAGGCTATAGGTTAGAACACCAGCAAAAGCTTAACTATATGATGGATTTAAAAGACGGCGCAGCATTCGATTTATTGCAAATGACACCGTTCGCATGGAAAGCAACTGGCGAACTTCGTGAAGAACTAAAATCCACTACACTGTTTCAATGTGAGGCAGACTTTATGCTGCATGTTTATCGCAAAAAGTCCCTATAGTAAAAGAATCGAAAAACGTAAACGTAAGTAATCCCACTTACATTGATTCACTGCTTAGCCTCTTTTAATATTACTCAGCATTTTTGGAGGCTTTTCAATGCGCTTTTCTACTTTGAGCTCGATCTTTGCAAGCTTACTCACTGGTTGTGCTGCTCATATGCCAACCGAGCCTGAGCTGATCCCAACCGATGTCACGAGCTTTTACGACTACCAATTACACTCACCTTCTGGTGAACACCTCGCTATAAACAACTTGCCAATTGAGTTGCTGCAAGCTGATGTGATCCTGATTGGCGAATGGCACACTCATGCCGGTATTCATCACTTCCAAACGGATATGCTCAAGCAGCTTTCTTTTGGCAAGCGCTCACTTGCACTATCGATGGAACAATTTACTCGCGACAAACAAAACGTTCTCGATTCTTATCTCAAAGGGGAAATTGGTGAGCAACCTTTGATCAAGCAAGCCAATGCTTGGCCAAACTACGAAAGCGATTATCGCCCTTTAATAGAATTTGCCAAGCAAGCAAACCTTCCGGTGATAGCAGCGAATGCACCGAGGCATATCGTTCGATGTATTGGTCGTTACGGCATTGATTACACCAACAAGCTAGACCCTGAAGAGCGTACTTTTATCGCAAAAGTAATCAACACAAAGACCAGCCCTTATAAAGAGAAGTTCATGGCATCAATGCATCACGGTAAGCCAGAACAAACCGAGCGACAATACGCCGCTCAAATCACTTGGGATGAGACTATGGCAGAATCTATCGTCAACTACCTCACGACCAACCCTAGAACACAAGTTATGCACGTGGCAGGAAAGTTCCACACAGAAGGTGGTTTAGGTACGGCGGCATCAATCTTAAACCGCAACCCAAGCTTAAAGGTGGTAGTGATCAGCCCAACGGCCAACGTGTTATCAAATAGCTCAGATTATCAGCTAGAAGTCTTGGCTCCACCTGCGCGATACGTGCAAGATGCAAACCGCATGGCAGCGTACGAACACCTCTCGCAACGTAACAGCCGTCTTCAATGCAAATAGCCACATAAGGTTACGTCATCAGAACCGTTTGGCACATTACCCCCTAACAACCACGGTCTGCTTTTTGCTAGTAGTTATGCCAAATAGACAGGAAGCGGCAAAACCAAGCCTATTTTTTATTCACATAGCTTTAGAAATACTTTTTGCCGCCGATATTAAATTAACGGCTTTTACCCGCACTCAGTGAACGAGTGTCGATGTTCCAAGGAGTATTCGATGAATCCAGTAGGAAGCACTTCTATTAATAGTTATGCCAATCGCTCTACAGTTTCAACTCAAGACAATATCGCCCAAGAAAAGACAAACGCTTCGCCACTTAAAATGGAGCGAAATCAAGTGACACTTTCACCTGAAGGTAAAGCGCTGCTGTCCGCCCTCCAGCAGATTGATCATGAGAGTGAACATGTAAAAGTAGAAAATAAGTCGGTCGGTGAAAAAGTCGAGTCCTTTACGCACGGTGCTCTTGGGATGGAGCATCCTACTAAGCTTGAAGAAGACGAAGACGGTTCTTACTCTGCGGGACAGTACCTTTCTGCCGCACTGACTGTTGGTGGCATCATCCTTGCGCTTGCCTAAACCTCAGCATTGTAGAATTCGAGACAACTCATAAACACATCAAAGCTTTCGATCACTAATAGCAGCGCCTCGGCCCATTTTCTTATCGGACTGCGCGATTATAACTTAAACTTTAACAAAACTAGCGCATTGAACTGTAAAGAAAACTTAGCCACAAAATATGACTTACTTAACGGATAAAAAAAGACACTCTATCAACAGAGCGCCTTTTTACATTCGTATGCTCCTTGGCTAAGCGTCTCGCTTCTCTACCATGTGCAAATGTACATCTTGTTGTGGGAAAGGAATGGAAATGCCCTCGCGGTCAAAACGCAGTTTCACCTCTTTAGTCACATCCCAATACACATCCCAATAATCATCCGTTTTAACCCAAGGACGAACGATGAAGTCGACAGAAGACGTATTCAAGGTATGCACTTTGATCATCGGCTCAGGGGAACGAAGCACCGCAGGGTGAGAAGTTACAATGTCAGACAACACCGACTCTGCTTTTAACAGGTCATCAACGTAACCAATACCAAATACCATATCCACTCGGCGAATACGTTCATGAGTTACATTCTTGATTACATCTCCCCAAATTTTGCTGTTCGGTACAATAATGATCTGGTTATCAAACGTACGAATGGTGGTGTTCACTAAACTCATATGGCTGACCTTACCATCCACACCGCCTGCGTACACAAAATCACCCACATCAAATGGACGATAAATCAAGAGCATCATGCCCGCTGCAAAATTAGACAAGGTATCTTGTAACGCAAAACCAATGATGACACCAGCAATACCGAAACCAGTTAAGATTGGCGCAAGATTTAACCCTATTTGAGACAGGCCGACCATGATACCAATCACCCACACGAATTTACCGGACATAGCGATAAAAAAGTCCTGCATTAAGTGTGAGAGCTTCAAATTCTTCGAGGCCACTGCCTTACTTACTACTGTTCGCGTTAACTTCGCTAGCCCGCGAGCAATCAGTAAAATCAGCGCAAAGACAAACAGCTGGAAAATATGCTGCGGCGCATTGTCAGCAAACCAGTCAACCGCCGAGTTTGACCAATGGCTAAGTATTGACCACACCACTTTGGTATTAAGCAAGTCATGCGTGATATTGCCCGTTACCTCAAAAATCTGGCGTTTATATTCTGAGGTTTCTAGGCCGATTTTATCTCCTATCGATATGAGTTTTCGTAGACTTTCTGTCGCAATATTCAGTCTTTGCTTAATAATAAGCTGATTGAGTTGCAACGAGGTTTTCTCTGAATCCGGACTAGACGACAGCTGCGAACTAATAACATCATTTTGTTGACTCAAGTACTCAGTAGAGGCTGACAATAAACGCATTCGTTTATCAATTTTGTCTTTTAACTCTATTTCAGCACGCTCATTCTGTACCCCTAACTCCTTTAACCACGCTAGATTTTGCCAACTAGAATCGAAGCTCACATCCAAATAATTCTGCAATTCTCGGTAGTCATTAATGAGAGCCAGCTTCTCTTCCTCTTTGGCATTATTTAGGTTTTCAACGACTTTCTTAATTTTTTCCAATAAGTAATCAGTTGCGTCCTCTGAGTAATTTTCTTGTTTTTTGACCAGCGTAATCAGCTTATCGCGTGGAATCGAACCATGCTGAATCGCAGCCTCTAGCTGGTTTCTTAGCTCTTCATTTTTTTGGAATAGTTGCAGCTGAAGTGCATCACGCTCATCGCCACTTGCCTGTGAAAGGCTCTGGGACAAGTCAATAATATCTTGGTTCAAGTTATCAATTGAGGCTTCCGCAGCGGATATTTCGGGCGCATCCTTTATCTCAATGGCACTAACAACAGAAGGGGTCACCATACTAATGATGAGTACGAATAATGTGGCCCAAGGTGTCAGGCGATTTTTCAGTAGGGATTGAAACGTCATTTTTACCTCGTAACGGACAGGTCCCGATCGGAGCGATCAAGAATTAGAATGTAAAGCCTTGAAATTATATGCTCTAAGTTTACAACACTAAATAAAAATCCGTTCAGCATTTAGTAAATTAAGCATCAACGTTCCTCAATTTTTTTAATCGATAGTCACGACTTAAGTGTTGTTCTTTTCTTATCTCCCAATAGCAAACAAGCCTTTCACTGTTTGGTGAAAGGCTTGTTTAAATTCGGCTAAGGGCGATTGGGATGATTCAACACATGGTCTTCCCAGTCCACCACATCTATCTCGTACACCACTTTGTTTCGGACACTTTCCCCTGCAGCGTGCATCGCTGATTTAGAGCCCGTAATAAGTGGATGCCACTCTGGTAAAGGTTGCTTGTCTGCCAATAGACGATAAGCACAAGTATGCGGTAACCATGTAAAGTCATTAATGTCTTCACGAGTAAGCTTGGTGCACTCTTCACCAGAAGTAAAACGGTTTGGGTAGTCCTTGCATGAACATGTTTTACTGTTTAGCCAACTACACGCCACGTTGGTGTAATAGATTTCATCCGTATCTTCATCCATCAGCTTATGCAAACAACACTTGCCACACCCATCACAGAGAGACTCCCATTCTTCTTCAGTCATCTGTTCCAACGATTTACTTTGCCAAAATGGAGTGCTCATACTTCAGGTCTCACCAACGAAATTTAGGGGCCGATTTATACTCCTCTCGTCGAAAAAGTTCAAGTTTTACGACGAGATCGCATCATGAATAACGAATGCTCGCAATATCCACTCATTTTCCTTTTACTGTTCTATCCTTAACCAAGTTTGTATTATTTTGTTAAACACTAAGGAATTAAGGAGTTTTCATGGGTATCTTTGCTTGGATAATTTTAGGCTTGATCGCCGGAGCTTTAGCGAAATGGCTCATGCCAGGAAAAGATGGTGGGGGCTGGGTTGCCACTATGTTACTTGGTATCGCGGGGGCGTTTGTTGGTGGCTTCCTGGGAGGAATCCTTGGTTTTGGTGGCGCAACAGGAGTCAACGTAGGCAGCATCCTGACTGCGACGCTTGGTGCCTTTATTTTGCTTTTTGTGTACAACCGCTTTCTTAAGTAATCTTGCTTTAAGGTAATCCAACCTAAAACAGAAGAGGTACTCAGTAGTACCCCTTCTTTTTTTAACTGCTAGCCCTTTCAATCTACGTCAAAATGACCATAATTGCTTCCTCAATTTTTAAGAGGTTTACATTATGGATTGTCGACTAGGGTGCGGAGCATGCTGCATTGCACCAAGTATCTCTTCTCCCATACCCGGTATGCCAGATGGTAAACGTGCTGGTGTTCGTTGCGTACAGCTGAACGAGGACAATCTATGTAAGCTGTTTGGCACCCCTGAGCGTCCAAAGGTTTGCCACGATTTTAAACCGTGCCCGGTTGTATGTGGCAAAACCAACCAGGAAGCACTCAACAATATCATTGAGTTAGAGCAACTGACTTAGCACAACTTTCACTTATTGGTTACCGCTCTTTGTGATGACGTCAGGGCCGTATTGGCCGCCGTTTCTGATATTGGGATGGACTCTTTGGGTATCGCCCTTTACGTGACTGCTACAGGAAAGGAGACGACGCTTTGTTGTCGCAGGCTTTTGACTTTTCGGAAGGTAATGACGATGAATGTTCAATAGGTCAAGATGGAAAACCGCTGAAGTTCAGCGGTTTTTTATTAAATCCGGTGTCGACCTAAAAGCGAATGTGACAGCGTTGTGCCATCAACGAGCTCTAGCTCGCCACCCACAGGTACACCATGCGCAATACGGCTCGCATCGACTTGGTGCACTTTACACAGCTCTGCGATGTAGTGTGCTGTAGCTTCGCCTTCAACCGTCGGGTTAGTTGCCAAAATCACCTCGGCGATATCACCGCGGCGTAAGCGATAATCAAGCACATCTAGCCCAATATCACTTGGGCCAATACCGTCTAACGGTGACAAGTGCCCCATAAGGACAAAATATCGACCTGAATATTGCCCTGTAGCTTCGACTGCTGCAATGTCTGCCGGGCTTTCTACTACACAAATTTGGCCATTTTCTTGGCGTTTTGGGTTAGTACAAATATGGCAAACGTCTTCTTCAGTGAAGGTTCGACACTCGGTGCAATGACCAACCTCAGTCATTGCCTGACTCAACGCATCTGCCAGTTGCAGACCGCCCTTTCTATCGCGCTGTAACAAATGAAAGGCCATACGTTGCGCCGACTTGGGGCCAACCCCAGGTAGACAACGTAAGGCCTCCATCAAGTGCTCCAGCATATGACTGGTTCGCATTAGAAGTCCGCTTAATTAAATAATATCAGCAGCTTAGAATGGCATCTTCATGCCTGGTGGTAGTTGCATACCACCAGTAACAGAAGCCATTCTCTCTTTTTGAGTCTCTTCTACACGACGCGCTGCATCATTGAATGCTGCAGCGATCAAATCTTCGAGCATCTCTTTGTCGTCTTCCATCAAGCTTTCATCGATGTCAACACGACGCACGCTGTGGCTACCAGTAATAGTAATTTTAACTAGGCCAGCACCAGACTCGCCAGTTATTTCCATATTCGCAATTTCTTCTTGAAGCTTTTGCATGCGATCTTGCATTTGCTGGGCCTGCTTCATTAGGTTGCCCATACCGCCTTTACCAAACATGTTTATCTCTCTGGTTTAATGAGGTGTTGCACTAATTAATGGGGTTATCACTATCGATTTTCAACCCCATTCCATTCGATTGTTAGATAGGTCGCACGCTATCTCTATCAAGCTCTGCAGCAAATCGACGTTCGATAAATTGAACATTTGGATCGTCTTCTAGGCTATTCAGAGCTTGCTGTAATTTTTCTTGATAGAGCCGATCTCTCAGTTCAAGTGGCGTTTCGCCACTCTCGCCCACTTCAATACTCAAATGACACTCTTCATCTAAAACCGAGTTGAGTGCTTTGAGTAACTCCATTTGAGCTCTATCGGTATTCAAGTGAGCCTGACTACTTCTCAATAACAAAGAAACGGTCGAGCCTTCTTTACTGTATTGTGAGTTTAGCGCAAGTTGTTCCACCAGCTTGGGGATATTCATCAAGCTGATCAACTTTGCCCACTCGTTCAGCTCTAACGACTCTTCGATGAGCTTTTGAGCCATTTCTGGCGTCTTTTCGTGCTCAAGTGCCTGCTTGAGCTGCGTAGGTGTCAGTTTCGTATTTACTTTTGTCTCAACGGGTTTACTTGGACGCCAGCGATACGCTTCCTCTACTTCAGATTCAGACTCCATGGCTTGGGGAGCTGAATTTGGCGACACCTGCGCGGAATTGTCATGCAATTGCGCTAAACGATCAATGACCGATTCTGGTTGTACAGATGCCGCTTTAGGCTTTTTTGAGCCACCACTTTGAGGAGTATTCTGTTGTAAGCCTTGACGCTGAGAGCGCAGTTGATGACGTAAGCCACTCAACCTACCCCGAGCCGGGGTTGATGTGCTCTCTTGCTCCTGCTGGGATGGCCCCTCATGCTGTGGTGCCGGATTCTCACTCATTGGCGGCGCCATGTCATAACCACTAGATTGATGGTCCGGAGCTTGTGGGGCAGGCTTAGGCTCCATTTGCGGTATATTGTGAGTTTTACTTGGCTGCGGCTGGGAAGCAGGCTGAGTTGATGCTGGTGGTACTGACGCCGGTTTGAGCTGTTCTGTACTTTGCACAGGTGCCGTTGCAGACTCAGTTTGGGCGGAAATTACGTTCGCGTCACGGTTTGATGATGGTCGAAAAGCCATCATTCGTAGCACGACCATTTCCATACCAACACGCCCGTTTGGCGATAAGGTGACATCTTCACGCCCTTTGAGTGCAATTTGATAGTAAAGTTGCACATCTTGCGGGGTGAGCGCTTTACTCAATAATTCGATTTTTCCAGCATCTGGCTGGGCGTTATCTAATGTTGATGGTAAAGCTTGATACATCGCAACACGATGTAATTGCGTCGCTACTTGCTGCAACAGCCCATCCCACTCCACACCATTGGCAGCAAACTGTTGAATTTTGTCCATCGCTTGCTGCGGCTGTTTACGGCTGATCGATTCAAGCAAATGAATGGCTTGGTCAGTATCAATGCTTCCCAGCATATGACTAACAATATCAGTGTGTACCGCGCCATTCCCCAAAGCAATCGCTTGATCGGTAAGGCTTAGAGCATCGCGCATACTGCCATCGGCCGCGTGAGAGAGCATCCCCAGAGCTTTCGATTCAGCAGAAACTTGCTCTTGCCCTAAAATGTAATCAAGTTGCTGATGAATATCATCAACGCTGATTGGCTTAAGGTGAAACTGCAGACAACGAGATAAAATCGTCACTGGCAATTTTTGTGGGTCCGTCGTCGCCAGTAAGAATTTGACGTACTCAGGAGGCTCTTCCAGCGTTTTTAAAAGCGCATTGAAAGAATGACGCGACAACATGTGTACCTCATCGATGAGATAGACTTTGAAGCGTCCACGAGCTGGCTTGTATTGCACGTTGTCTAGCAGTTCGCGAGTATCTTCAACTTTAGTACGTGATGCCGCATCAATTTCCAATAGGTCAACGAATCGACCTTCATCAATTTCACGACAAGTATCGCATTTGCCACAAGGTGTTGCGGTAATACCAGTTTCACAGTTCAACCCTTTGGCGAACAGTCTGCCGATGCTCGTTTTGCCGACGCCGCGAGTACCACTAAAAAGGTAAGCGTGGTGTAAACGGTTTTGCGCCAAGGCGTTTTCCAAAGCGGTCAGGACATGTTTCTGTCCTACAACTTGGTCAAACTGATTCGGACGCCATTTTCGCGCTAAAGCTAAATAACTCATTGAATGTATTAATGTCCTTCAAAATCGCAAATGCTGTATACGTTTAGACCTAATGCCTCTAAACGTTTATCACCACCGATTTCTGGTAGGTTAATAACGAACGCAGCGTGCTCAACTTCACCACCAAGTTGACGAATCAGCTTAGTCGTTGCTTCGATAGTGCCGCCTGTTGCAAGCAAATCATCAACAACAAGTACTTTGTCGCCCGCTACTATTGCATCAGTATGAATCTCTAGCGTATCCACGCCATATTCAAGCTCGTAAGATTGAGCAACAGTTGGACGCGGTAATTTGCCTGGCTTACGCACTGGAACAAAGCCTACCCCAAGCTCAAGCGCTAATGGCGCACCAAATAAAAAGCCACGAGCTTCAGTCCCCACAACCTTGGTAAACCCCATGTCTTTGTAACGTTCAACCATTAAATTGATCGTTGCTTGGTACGCTTTTGCATCTTCAAGAAGACTGGTGACATCACGGAAAAGGATCCCTGGTTTTGGGTAATCTTGGACGCTTTTGATGCTAGATTTGATCAGTGAAATTGTTTCTGTAGTCATAATACCGATTTACTTAGATTGGCTCATCACCCTCTATATTTTATCGCAGTATCACGAGGGCAACGAACAATAGGTTTTCATCACCATGCACTTATTTTCGTAAAGTCACAGGTGCTGAAAATACAAACGCCCACTCGAAGAGTGGGCACACTATTCTCTGCAATCTTAGTGATTTTCTTCTCGGTCAGCAACCAACTCAATCACAGGGAGACGCATAAACCACCTGAGTAAAACGATTAACATCACTAAAAGACCAATTTTCACCCAAACAAAGGGGACCATAAAAATAGAAATCATGAAACTGAGTGCAATAAAAATCGCACCACGTCGTTTTATCTTAAAAGTAACGGCCCGATGTTTATTCCAATTTTTGAGAACTGGTCCAAACGTTTTGTGGTGATGTAACCAGTGATGAAACGCTGGACTGCCACGCATAAAACAAGCGCTGGCAAGTAAAATGAAGGGGGTCGTTGGCAAGAGAGGAAGAGCTATGCCGGCAATGCCAAGCACAATAGAGAGTCCACCAACGATATTGAAGAAGTAGCGCTTAATACGAATGGTGAACTCCAGAACATAATAGCGAGATTAAAAGCCAGCGTAACCATTCATTACACGAAGCCAGGTTAACGTTGCAGGTAGTGTAGGAATTAAAAGTACTGCAATGAACCCTAAAAAGTAAAAAATATTATAAGGCTCTTTAAAATCTTTATCTGCCATGATGTATCTTCTCACTAGTTGACTTTGCTTCTCCCACCACGCAGCGTTAAATAATCGTTGCGTAAATAGGGGATTATTGTTTGCGCATGACTATACCTTAAACTGTTAACCCTAAAAACCAGAGAAAAGTAAGGTTATATATCAGTAAATACCCACTTTTCCTCGATTAAAAAACCACCCTGCAGCGCAAATACGCTGCTGGGTGGTTTTATTAAATCAGAATCAAGCAAACTAGGTATGCCGAACAATATTTAGGCTGAAACTTGACGTTCCAAGACATCCAATAGTCAACTGCCCAGACGTATTTAGTGGCAAGTCTGTGGTGATAAAGTTTTTCATGCTACCGTCACCTAAACAATTGCCCGCTGCAATATGCTGGTTATTATTTCCATCAGACCATCGGCAATCTAAGCCTGCTGGTAAAATAGATACGGTTGATGATGCCAAATCAGCCACACCAAACATCGCATTGACGGCACCAACACATTCCGAGCACTCAATTCCCTTCTCCATGATCTCTATCATATCTTTCAGATCTGCATTGAAGCTCTTCAAGTTCCGTAGATAATCATCGAATAAAGCCCGCACAAGCAATGTCGTCGCTACTCCGCCGTTTTTCTGAGAGGCTGAGTCAACTAAGTAAAAGGCAAACTGTCCATTCAACAACCAACGGTAATCAAACACGAGCGGCATGACATCAATTGATTGCAGCAGACGATACGAGCAACGCCAATCTCCTTGAGAAGTATCCTTCTCTGGTAATAAGGCATGCAGCAAATCTCTCGCTGCGCTCGGGTTCTCCTGCAAGTATTCTAAATGCCAGTGAAGCTCTTGTTCATCTGGTATCTCACCACCATCATCCACTCTAAACCACTGACTTGAGAAATCTCGTTGTTCAGAGAAATGGCTATCGGTATCTTCAAGTGTGTTATCGATCGCTTGAGATAGGTGCTTATAATTACCTATCGGTTTAGGCAGAAAATCTTTAATACCAAATCGTAATGCTTTTGCGACATCCGACATCTCATCCGTACCTGATACTACGATAAGTGGCAAGTATGGATATTCAAGGCTTACTTCTTCAACAAACTCAATACCGTCTAATACCGGCATAGATAGATCGCATAAGACAAGATCGGGCTGACACTCCCTAAGTTGTTGAAGTGCATCCAGACCGTTTTCAGCTTCTACTAATTTAAAACCCTGACTTTCTAAATAGGCATTGGTGACTTTACGAAATACCGGATCATCATCCACCAACATAATTAGTTTTTGATTAACCACTTCCTGTGCCGAGACCATTGCCGTTTGACTGTGAGTCTTAAACATACCTTTACACCTCACAAAGCTCAGTCAAAAAAACAGATTATTATTAAGTCATTATTTTTGTTGTATTTATATCTAGCGAAACGTTGCGCAGCAAGACTTGAGGCCGTTTCGCCTTGTTATAAAAAGTAGCTTGAAAACGCCGTTTATACAATATTGCGGTGAGATATAACTAAAGTAGCTCCCAATAATTTGGGATGAGCGAGATTCCGCTGCGCTATTTTCTTAACCGCGTAGCGTAACGGCGCTTAAAGTCTTACTTATTGAAGCCATTTAAGTATTACAATATTTACGCAGCGAAGTTTACTGTGTTCAAATTCAAATGATGTAACATGTTGACTTAAAGCAAACTACGATCGCAAAATTAATTATAAATTAGCCGTAATGGTAATTGAATGTGTCTGGAAATATGAAATTAGATGACTTAAACCTATTTCGACTGGTTGTCGAAAATGGGAGCTATACCGCAACTTCGCGAAAAACCATGATCCCGGTGGCAACCATCACCCGACGCATTCAAGCGCTAGAAGACTCTGTCAATCTTCGACTATTGAACCGTCATGCTCGCAAACTTTCTTTAACCGAGGCTGGAGAACGTTTTTACCATGAGTGCTCTCCTTTACTGCAAAGGTTAACGGCTGCGACTGAAGAAATCACCGATGACTGTAAAGGGGCGTCAGGGAAAATAAAGATATCTGCGCCTTATAACCTAACTAAGCGCATGATGATGCCAATGCTCAACGGATTTATGAAGCAGTACCCAGATATCAATATTGAGCTAACGACAGAAAATAACGCAGACAAGCTAGACCCGACAGAGTGGGATGTGATTTTTCGTGTTGGCCCACAACGTGACTCTAGCCTAATCGCACGCAAAATAGGTGAAGTAAAAGATATTTTGGTCGCCAGCCCTGATTACCTCACGTTAAACCCGGCGCCAAACCACGCCGAAGAGCTCTCAAACCATTCATTGTTGAAAGGCTATCCTCTCATCAAGTGGACCTTAATTAACAGTAAGGGCGAGTCTGTAGTGAATGTAGAACGCGGTCGTTTTCACGCTAATGCTCTCAATGTCGTTCGTAGCGCATGCTCGGAAGGTCTTGGTATTACGTTAATGCCAGATGTGATGATCAAAGAGTATATTGAAAGCGGCGATCTGCTGCGCGTGCTATCTGATTGGAGTGCAAACCCACGTGATATCTATATGCTGTACAACCACAAAGACCACCTGCCGGAGAAAGTACGTCTATTTATCGACTTTGTGATCGCGTACAACATCCACTAATTAAAGCTCGAAACCTACATCGTTATTGGTTTAGGTATGACAATAAAAAAGAGGCTTAACGCCTCTTTTTTTATATTTTAATAATGTTTAGCGTCGACGCCCACGCGGTGGGTAATTCGACTCATCTGATGGCTGACCGCTCAATGGTGGGATCTTTTCTTTTCCAGCCAATTTTTTCTGCAACGAAAGCATCAATTCGGCCTCTGCCTTAGGCAGTTCACACTCTTCAATAAGCTCATTTATGTCAGCACCAAGCTGTACCATTTTAGAAGCGCGACTGTACAATCGACCATCGTTGTCTGCGTGTTCTAATTCACCAATGCGCTCGTTTAAATGCTGAATAATGTCTTGTTGTTCGGTGACCTTCTGTCCAAGGCCAACCACAACAGAACGGACTTCCAGTAACTGTTTGCTAAGCTTCTGGACTTCTTTATCCGCATGCCGTGCTTGAGCACGTTGTTGACCAATTTGCTTTTGTAATCTCGAGCGAATACGCAGTTGCAACGCAAGCAATACTAAAACGATAAAAGCGACACCACCCGCTAGGAATGGTACAGATAAAAAAGTGTCTTCAGCCATGATTATTCAGCCAATTATAGGTGAGCCATCTCATCCCATTCGTCATCACTTAACAGCTTATTCAAATCGACAAGGATAAGAAGCTTACCGTCACGGTTGCTTACACCTTGGATGAACTTCGCGCTCTCGTCAGTACCGACCGAAGGAGTGGTATCAATCTCAGATGAACGTAGGTAAACCACTTCAGCCACACTATCGACTAAGATACCGATAACTTGACGTTCAGACTCAATCACAATAATCCGCGTATTGTCTGTTACCTCACCTTCTATCAGGCCAAAGCGCGAACGAGTATCGATAACCGTCACTACATTACCACGCAGATTGATGATACCCAGAACGTAATCCGGCGCACCTGGAACGGGGGCAATTTCAGTATAACGAAGCACTTCACGAACTTGCATTACGTTAATGCCGTAGGTTTCTTCTTCTAGCTGGAACGTCACCCATTGAAGAACTTCGTCGTTCGATGCATCTTTCTTCACTTCTACTTCAAAAGCTTGAGACATAGTTAATCCTCGTTAATGTCGTTCCCGACTTAAATCTAATTCATTGATTTTACATCTAAACCGGCGTTTAGCATGTTAATGAGTGCTTGGACATGAATTAAAGCACACATTTTTTCTTTTACCATGCCCGCTAGCCAAGGGCGCTTCCCCGCCTGTTCACGCCAGCGAACTTTGTCGACATTGAGAGTTTCCGTCCCCATTAACTGGTTACTGGCTAACCCCCACATGCTATCTCCAAGCATAACGACATATTGGTAATTATCTTTGTAATCGTCATCGCGAAGCTTATCTGCCATCACCCATTTAGCGGTATCGACAACATCAAATTGTTGCTCGCGATTGCTCTGTAGCCCTAGATACCAAGCGGGTTTACCAATTAAATGGTTCAGTTCCGTCATACGATGAATACCACCTAATTCATCAAGTGGCACTGCAAACGTTACGTTGTTCACATCAAAATAGAGAACTTGAAAATCTTTACTTCGCTGTGTACTTTCCCACGAGTTCGGTACCTCGGCATCCGTTGGCTTATCAACCTCTGGATCAACCTTTAATTCAACGTTGTTATCTTGCTCAATCATACCCTGAGTATCAACCCATGCTGACTGACGCTCCTCCAAAACTGGCGCTTCAATTACCCAGTCTTGTATTTCTTCCATTTTTTCGTGTTGTTGCGCCTCTGAGGAAGAAACCGGCACCTCTGGCTCCACCAATTTTACTTTTTCGGCAATATCGATGGTGTTTTGTTCCAGAATACGGTCAATGTCTAACTCGGCCACAGGGTTGCTCGCCTCAAGCTGACTCAATAGTCTTTGGACATCTTCCAGATTAGGCGCTTCTATCTCTGGTGAATAAGTGTCTCGGAATGGATAAGTGCCCGGTTCAGAATATTGCAACTGTAATTCTGGCTCTGGCTCTGGCTCTGGCTCTGGCTCTGGCTCTGGCTCTGGCTCTGGCTCTGGCTCTGGCTCTGGCTCTGGCTCTGCAGAGGATAACTCTTGAGCCAGTAAGTCAAGATCTTCTTCAAGATCAGCTACCTCAACTTCTTCGCCCAGTAATGCGCTAAAGTAGTCATCAAGCGCTTGCTCACTGGAAAGTACGTCGTTACTGCTCATCAAACGCTAGCCTCTCCAAATAAATCAGCAGTTGCTTATAGGCAAACACACCACGACTGCCTGAGGCAAAGTGCGAAGCTGGTAAGTTTTTTAAACTGGCATCACGGAACTTGGTATCAATCGGTACTGCCGATGTCCACACCTCATTTGGATAATCTTGCTTTAGCTGCATTAATGTCTGTAAAGAAGCTTTGGTACGCTTATCATACATCGTTGGCACGATGGTAACTTTAAAACCACTCGAACGAGACTTATGCATGATGGTTAACGTACGCATCATGCGTTCAAGCCCTTTCATCGCCAAAAACTCGGTTTGGACCGGAATTAAAATTCGATCGCTGGCCGCCAGTGCATTCACCATCATCACACCAAGAATCGGTGGGCAATCAATCAGCACATAGTCGTAGTCTTGCGCAACCGCTTGTAGCGCTCGTTTTAAAATCAACCCCATGCCACTGCGGTTGCCCATTACACGGTCAAGCGTCGCAAGCGACATATGCGCCGGAATGATATCCATTCCTTCCAGCTTCGTTCCCAAAATCAACGGCTTCACCGTTTCACGTGAGAACATCTTAAGTTGGAACAGGTCGAACAAACTTGTCGTTACTGCATCCGGGTCATAACCAAGATAAGTGGTCAATGATGCATGCGGGTCGGTATCCACCATCAGCACACGATACCCCTTTTGACTTAGCAAACCTGCTAATGTCACTGTTGAGGTGGTTTTGCCCACGCCACCTTTCTGGTTAGCTACACTCCAAACAATCATTATGAATCCTACGCTAGGCCAACTTCCACCAGCATGCGGTCAGCAATACGGTCGAGAGGTAAATCTTCGGAAGAGATGCCCGCTTTCGCAACCGCTTGTGGCATGCCGTAAACAACGCAGCTCTGTTCATCTTGTGCCCAGATGGTGGAACCTGCAGATTTTAACATCCGAGCCCCTTCGCGACCGTCAGCCCCCATGCCTGTCAGCACTAAAGACAGTACTTTATCGCCATATACTTTCGCGGCAGACCCAAACGTCACATCGACACAAGGTTTATAGTTCATCCGGTCACCGCCATCAATAATGCGCAAACGTGCTGCGCCAGGCCGACCATCTACCATCATCTGCTTACCACCAGGTGCTAGATACGCAACGCCCGGTTGCAATACATCACCATCTTGCGCTTCTTTGACTTGAATTCTACATAACGTATTCAAGCGACTAGCAAATGCGGCTGTAAACGTTGCTGGCATATGCTGGATTAACACGATCGGATGAGGATAGTTCGTTGGCATAACCGTCAAAATTTTTTGTAGTGCGACAGGTCCACCCGTTGATGTCCCGATCGCTGTAAGCTGATATTTCTTACCAGAAGCACGGAACTTGGTCACTGCAGATCGAGTTGGTGCTGAAGCTGCTCTTACACCTAACGAGCGCGGAGCAGTACTGGGATTTGCTGCAGGACGAGCGATTGGCCGATGCATAAAAGTACGCTTAGAGGCAATCTGAATCACTCGTTGTTGGAGCAGTGATACCGCTTCTTCACGATTACGCGCGATATCTTCAAATTTTTTCGGTAAGAAGTCCAAAGCACCCGCATCTAACGCGTCAAGTGTTGCTTTCGCGCCATCATGAGTAAGGGACGAAAACATCAGGATTGGCGTTGGTGCTGCAGCCATGATTTCACGCACAGCGGTAATGCCATCCATCACTGGCATTTCAATATCCATGGTGATGACGTCAGGCTTAAGAGATTGGGCTTTTTCTACCGCCTCTCTACCGTTCACTGCAACGTCAACCACCTCTAGGCGCGATTCTGAGTTGATGATTTCACTAACACGACGACGGAAAAAACTCGAATCATCAACGACTAGTACTTTAATCGCCATTTTATTCCTTTTAATAACGTCAGCTTAGCCTAGAGGCGTGAAGCCGCAGCGTATTGCTTAAGTAAATCAGGCACATCAAGAATCAATGCGATGTGACCATCACTGGTGATCGTCGCGCCAGCCATACCCGGCGTGCCTTGCAATAAGTTATCGAGCGGTTTAATGACCACTTCTTCTTGACCAATCAGCGTATCCACAACAAAACCAACACGTTGGCTACCAAGCTGAACAATCACCACATGACCATGACCGATGCGCTCTTCTATTCGTGGTGACTTTACCGTTAACCAATTTTGCAAGTAGAACAATGGGATAGATTTATCACGAACGATAATAGTAAGTTGACCATCCACTACGTTAGTGCGGCTTAAGTCCAAATGGAAGATTTCACTGACCGATGCCAATGGCAGAGCAAACGGGTGTCCACCCACACCAACCATTAACGTCGGTAAGATAGCTAATGTCAGTGGCACTTTGATGATGATCTTGGTGCCCTTACCAAGTTCAGAATCGATATCGATTGAACCATTGAGGGTGTTGATCGCCGTTTTCACCACATCCATGCCCACACCACGGCCAGAGATGTCAGAAATCTTATCTTTGCTTGAGAAACCAGGGGCGAAGATCAGGTTAAAACACTCTTTGTCTGTCAAACGCGCAGCAGCATCTTCATCCATCATGCCGCGTTTCACTGCGATTGCGCGAAGTTTGTTCGAGTCCATACCGCCGCCATCGTCAATGATAGCAAGTTCAATATGATCGCCTTCTTGAGAAGCAGAAAGAAGCACTTTACCCGTTCGCGATTTCCCTGCTTTCACTCGGTCATCCGGCATTTCAATACCGTGGTCAACAGAGTTACGCACTAGGTGGATCAACGGGTCGGCAAGCGCTTCAACAAGGTTTTTATCGAGATCGGTTTCTTCACCACGCATTTCTAGCACGATGTCTTTATTTAGGTTACGCGCTAAATCACGAACAACACGTGGGAAACGACCAAATACTTTCTTGATTGGCTGCATGCGCGTTTTCATTACCGCGCCCTGTAGATCGGCCGTAACCACATCGAGGTTGGACACCGCTTTTGACATTTCTTCGTCGTTGCTGTTCAAGCCAAGACTTAACAAGCGGTTACGCACTAACACAAGCTCACCAACCATGTTCATGATGGTATCGAGCGTAGAAGTGTCAACACGCACTGTCGCTTCAGCTTGAGGCTTTTTAACGACTGGCGCCGATGCCTTCGCTTCTTCTTTCACAGCGACAGGTTTAGGTTCTGTTTTTGTTGCTGGCTCTGCAGCCATTGCCGGTTCTGGCTTAGCAACAGGTTCAGGGATGATCTCTTCTGACTCGACATTTGTTGATGCTGGTTTAGTTGCCATATCAAGCTCTTCAAGCGTTGGGCCTTTCCCTGAGCCATGCAGTTCATCCAGCAACTTCTCGAACTCTTCGTCCGTCATTAAGTCGCTGTCAGTGCTTGAGGATGATGCCGGCGTTGAAGCGGGTGTTGAGCTCGCCGCCTGTGGCGATTTAGGCATTTCTTCTGCCGCAGAAGATTCAGCAGTCGATGGGCTGTTACCTGCGCCATGCAGTTCATCTAAAAGACGCTCAAATTCGTCGTCGGTGATATCATCACTTTCGAGTGCACTTGATTGTTCTGGTTCTGACGCCGCAACAGAAGCAGGTGGTATCGCGCTTGGCGCTGAGCCTTTACCATGCAGCTCATCCAGTAGCTTTTCAAATTCGTCTTGGGTAATTTCATCAACAGAACCGACACTTGAGTCTACTACTGGGGCTGCTGGCTCTTCGGTGACCGCTTCTGGAGCAACGACCGATTCTTCTGTGAGTGTTTCAACCACTTCATCTTTAGATTCTGGTTTACATAGACGGTGAAGTTCTTCAAGAAGTGCCGGATCCGCAGCTTGTAATGGTTCATGATCTTGCACGGCTCGGAACTGAGTGTTTACTGTATCCAAAGCCCTCAACATCGTATCCATCAGGCTTTGCGTCACCGTGCGTTGACCATTTCGCAATACGTCAAACACGTTCTCTGCGCCGTGGCAGGTATCTACCAGCTCAGCCAAAGAAAGGAAGCCAGCCCCACCTTTTACGGTATGGAAACCGCGAAAAATGGCATTAAGTAAGTCTTTATCTTCTGGGTTGTTTTCCAATTCAACCAACTGCTCAGATAGCAGTTCCAGAATTTCCCCAGCCTCAATGAGAAAGTCCTGAAGAATATCTTCGTCTAAATCGTAGCTCATACGTTACCTTTAAAATCCAAGACTGGACAACAAGTCATCGACTTCGTCCTGCGATGAAACCGCATCTTCTCTTAGTTCTGGATGAAGAATAGGGCCTTCAACTTCGCTTGTTTGTTTATTCTTTTTATCTGCCGGTTCTGACAAAACTTGAACCTGAACTTCAGGTTTATTGCCGGAAAACACGGTGAGAATTTCCACTAAACGGCCTTCAACTTCGTTCACCAACGTGATTACGCGACGAATAATTTGACCCGTTAAGTCTTGGAAATCTTGCGCCATGAGAATTTCAGTCAGCTGACCGCGCAACTCGGTACTGTCACCTTCGACTTGAACCAGCAGCTCATCGATACGATGACAAAGCGCTTTGAACTCGCTTAATTCGATGCGCCCATGCATAAGTTCATTCCATTGAGGACGAACTTGTTGAAGGCAATCATTTAGGTTGTCAGCGATGGGAAGGCAGCAGTCCACCGCATCCATCGTTTTGTTTGCTGCCAGCTCCGTTTTTTCGATCACGTAGTTCAGTCGGTCCCTTGCACTCGGAATTTCATCTTGCGCAATTTCGGTCATGCGTTGATCGAAGCTAAACTGCTTGAGTGAATCGTGAAGGTCTCGAGTTAACGACCCAATTTCTTGCAGCATTGGATTCTCAGTACCTTCATAAATCGAGGCAACAAGCATATTGGCTTGGTCTTGCTCGCCGCTTTCTAGCATTTGAACGAGCGATTTCGCCTGCTCTAGTGAGATCATTCTGAATAGACCCTTTTACGTTTAATTCTTATTATCACTTTGAAAACGCTAAACAAGTCATTTAACAGGCATTTAATAATTGGTACGAATGACTTGAATAACAAAGGCAAAGAGAGAGTTATAAACGTTCGAAAATTTTATCTAATTTTTCTTTTAGTGTTGCAGCAGTGAATGGCTTAACAATGTAGCCATTTACCCCTGCTTGAGCAGCTTCAATGATCTGCTCACGCTTCGCTTCAGCTGTGATCATAAGAACTGGCAGATGCTTCAATTCAGCATCCGCTCGAATGTGTCTAAGCAAATCGATGCCTTGCATACCAGGCATGTTCCAATCAGTTACAACAAAATCGAAGTCACCTTTTTTCAGCATGGGTAATGCAGTTAAACCATCGTCCGCTTCTTGAGTGTTATTGAACCCCAAGTCACGCAACAGATTTTTAACAATACGGCGCATTGTTGAGAAGTCATCAACAATAAGGATCTTCATATTTTTATTCAAAATTGCCTCCACTGAATCGTAAATCAGTGTTTTTAGTCATTTTGTGTCCACGCACTGAGCTTGGTGCGTAAACGTTGCATCGATTGACTCAGTATTTGACTTACGCGAGATTCGCTTACGCCTAATACATCGCCAATTTCTTTCAAATTGAGTTCTTCGTTATAATAAAGCGAAAGCACCAACGCTTCACGCTCTGGAAGCTGTTTGATCGATTCAACCAGTGCGTTTCGAAAGGATTCATCAGCAACCCGTTTGAATGGATTGCTCTCATCAGTTTCATCAGCAGGTGAAATCACATCATCAGAAACGCCTAAATCCTCAATTCCTACTAATTTCGAGCAGTTTATATCGGTTAGTGCACTATGATATTGATCTAGTGTCATATCGAGGTGCGCTGCTATTTCAGAATCAGTCGGATCGCGATTTAGTTCACCTTCTAGCTCCGCAACCGCTTGGTTGATCTCTCGATTATTTTTATGAACAGAACGCGGTACCCAATCGCCTTTGCGCATGTCATCTAACATGGCTCCGCGAATACGAATACCAGCATAAGTTTCAAAGCTTGCACCTTTAGAACCATCATAATTCTGCTGAGCTTCGATAAGACCTATCATGCCGGCCTGAATTAAATCCTCTACTTGGACACTTGGTGGTAAGCGGCCTAATAGGTGATGAGCAATGCGCTTAACCAACACTGAATAGCGTTCTATAAACGCTTGCTGGCTCTTAAATCTGCCATGCTGGTCATAGGTTATCGCTTTATTCACCAAAAGGGTCCTCTGCGAATTCGGTTCGATTTAGCAACCTTTCCACAAAAAACTCCAAGTGTCCACTGGGTGTTTTCGGTAGTGGCCACGTTAACGCTTTATTTGCTAGTGAGCTGATAGCTAAAGCTGCAGGTGAGCGTGGAAACGCATCAACAACAATTTTTTGTCTTTTTACAGCCTGACGTACTTTATCATCTAATGGAATACATGCGACGAGTTCAATGCTTACATTCAAGAATCGCTCTGTGACTAGCGTCAACTTTGCAAACAATTCTCGACCTTCACGGTAGCTTCTAACCATATTTGCGACAACTTTAAAGCGTTGAACTTGATGATCTTTGCTGAGTAGCTTAATTAATGCGTATGCATCAGTGATGGATGTCGGCTCATCACAAACCACAACAACCACATCTTGAGCTGCACGCGAAAAGCTAATCACCATGTCAGAAATGCCCGCAGCCGTATCAATCAGCAGGACGTCAATTTCTTCTTCAAGACCACCAAATGCTCGGATGAGCCCAGCATGTTGAGCATGTGAAAGCTCAGTCATACTTTGTGTGCCAGAAGTTGCAGGGATTATCTTGACACCATAAGGGCCTTCCACAATCGCATCTTTTAGCTCACACTCACCAGCTAGAACATGTCCTAGGTTACGTTTTGAGCGGATCCCGAGCATCACGTCTACATTGGCCAGACCTAAGTCAGCGTCAAGAACCATCACCTTCTTGCCTTGACGAGCCATACAAATTGCCAGACCCAGTGTTACGTTTGATTTCCCCACACCACCTTTGCCGCCAGTAACAGCAATCACTTTGGTCAATGATGGTTGTGTTAAGCGACGGAGGCCGCTTGCTTGATCGTGTATCATATTCTCAGTCATAGTAATCCGCCGCCTTCGAATCCTTCACTGTCACTGTTCCAAAAGTGAGGTTCATTCTCTGTCGACTTTTCTAACAGTTCATTTGCTTTCGCAAGCATATATTTTGGTTGCGCTATCACAATGTCTTCTGGCACGCGCTGACCATTAGCAATGTAAGCCACTGGCATCGCGTTTTGAATCACTACACTGATGAATTCGCCTAGACTCAATGACTCATCAAGTTTGGTCATAATACAACCCGACAGCGGAATGCGTCGGAAGTGATCCAGCGTTTCTTGTAGAACTCGACGTTGTGCGGTTGCTGGCAAAACGAGATAGCTGTGAATGACTTCTCCGCTTTCTTGCATCAGGGTATCGAGCTGTTCGGAAAGCCGCACATCTCGCTGACCCATCCCTGCCGTATCGACCAAAATCAGTCTTCTGTTTCTTAGCTGATATATAACATCGGCTAACTCGTTAGAATCTTTAGCAACTCTTACGGGACAACCCATGATTCTTCCATAAATTGAGAGCTGTTCATGTGCCCCGATACGATATGTATCAGTGGTAACAAGCGCCACATTATCGGCACCATATTCCATGGCGGCGCGTGCTGCGAGCTTAGCCACTGTCGTTGTTTTTCCGACACCTGTTGGGCCTAACAGGGCAACCACACCACCACGCTTTAAAATATCCTTTTTAGGAATCGTGATTTGATCTGCCACAAGGGACAGAAGTGCCTTCCACGCTCGTGCTGGTTGCGTATCTTCAGGAATGTAACACGCCATTTGATCGGCGAGTTCTGGAGAAACCCCCATTCGTTCTAAACGCTTGATTAGCATCGCTCTTAGCGGCTCACGGCGTTCCACTTCTTGCCACATGAGGCCTGAGACTTGGTGTTCCAACAGACGGCGAATTGACATCATCTCTTCACGCATGCTTTCAAGCTCATCCGCCGATTCTTCTCGTTCATCAGCAGGTCGACGGCGGTCATAACGCGTCGGGTCTAGCTTCGGCGTTGGACGTTCAAATCGATTGTCTTGTGCAATGAGCTTCGCCAACGGGGAATCGGGTTGATATGGCGCAGGCTTTTCTTGATTGTAACCATCGCGATGCTGGTTCTGACGCTGCAATAAAGCTGACAACGAATCTTCGTTTTCCGCAGTATGCTCATCAGAATCTGCTGCTCCGCTGCTATATTGCTTGAGCATATTGGCAAATCGCTTAGTCATTGAGCCTGATTTTTCGTTGTTACTGTGATTATTCAGGCTAATTTTGTCGTTATCTAAATTGCGGTCTCGAAAACGGTCGGCAGACGACGATGACATTTGACGATGTTCGTTATAGCGATTCGATTGAGGAGCACCACGATTCGATTGCGACGTGGCATTCGTGGAAGGCGCGTTAGATTCGCTATCTATTGCTGCGACAATTGCTACGCCCCCAGCCACTTTCTTGTTTGACATGATCACCGCTTCCGCGCCTAGCTCCTCTTTCACTTGGAGCAACGCCGCTCGCATGTCTTTGGCAAAAAATCGCTTTATTTTCAAACTATGAATCCATTAATGATGCGTGAGATCAGTTACCCACGGCTTGCACAATTCTGATCTGTTTTTCATCCGGAATTTCTTGATAAGACAGCACCCGGAGATTAGGTATTGTGTTCTTCACAAACTTCGCTAACGTCGAACGTAATACACCCGACGTCAGCAGAACCGCAGGTTCGCCATTTAACTCTTGCTCTTGCGTCGCTTGGCTTAGTGAAGACTGCAATCGTTCAGCGAGTCCCGGTTCAATCCCAGCAGATTCGCCTCCTGAAGCTTGCATAGTTTGATGCAATATTTGTTCCAGCTCAGGTATCAGGGTAATCACTGGCAACTCTGGCTCTATCCCATTGATTTCCTGAACAATTAGACGTTTTAGACTAATTCGAGCCGCCGCCGTTAATATGTCAGGTTCTTGACTCTTACTGGAATACTCAGCCAAAGTTTGCACAATCGTGCGAATGTCACGAATCGGTATGGCTTCGTTTAACAAGTTTTGCAGAACTTTCACTACGACACCTAATGCCAACTGATCAGGCACAAAATTTTCAACCAACTTAGGCGTACTGCGGCCTAACATTTCCAATAAATTCTCAACTTCTTCATGACCAAGCAATTGAGAAGCATTGTTCGTTAACTGTTGGCTAAGATGCGTCGCTAATACTGTGGATGAGTCCACAACCGTATAGCCTAACGCTTGCGCATGCTCGCGCTGATCTTCGCGAATCCATACGGCTTCCAGTCCAAATGCAGGGTCAATGGTTGGCTCGCCATCAATCATGCCATACACCTGACCTGGGTTAATCGCTAGCTCTTGATCCGGACGAATCTCAGCTTCGCCCACCGCAACCCCCATTAATGTGATTCGATAGCTGTTTGGCGTCAGTTCAAGGTTGTCACGTATGTGTACCGCTGGAATTAGAAATCCAAAGTCTTGCGAAAGCTTCTTACGCACCCCTTTCACCCGCTCCAGCAATTCACCGCCTTGGTCTCGATCAACTAAGGGAATCAAACGGTAACCAACTTCTAACCCGATAATATCAACGGGCTGAACGTCGTCCCAAGACAGCTCACGCTGTGATGACGGCTCACTCCCTTCCTCATCTTTCGCGGGTAGAGCAAGGTCTTTTATTTTCTGTTTTTGACGTTTGTCGATCAAGTACGCGCCGGTGCCTGCTGCCACCGCCAGCGTCAAAAAGGCGAAATGTGGCATACCTGGCACAATCCCCATCACGCCAAGAATCGCGGCCGTGATCATCAACGCTTTAGGGTTATCGAACAGTTGGAAAACCAATTGTTCGCCCATGTCTTCATCGGTATTTTGGCGCGTAACCATCATTGCCGCCGCAATAGAAAGTAAGAGCGACGGGATTTGCGCCACCAAACCATCGCCAATGGTCAACAAGGTATAGATTTCAATGGCTTCACCAAAACCTAACCCGTACTGCGCCATCCCGATAGCAAGGCCACCGATAATGTTGATAAACAGAATTAAAATACCGGCAATCGCGTCACCTTTTACGAACTTAGAGGCACCATCCATTGAGCCGTAAAAGTCCGCTTCTTTGGTTACTTCAAAGCGACGTACCCTCGCCTGCTCTTGATCAATTAGTCCAGCGTTTAAGTCTGCATCAATTGCCATTTGTTTACCGGGCAAAGCGTCAAGCGTAAAGCGAGCACTCACCTCAGAGATACGACCCGCACCTTTGGTGACCACCATAAAGTTGATGATCATTAAAATGAGGAACACGACTAAACCAACCGCGTAGTTACCCCCAATGACGACGTTACCAAAAGCTTCAATCACGTTACCTGCCGCATCGCCGCCTTCATGTCCGAGCAGCAACACGACACGTGTCGAAGCGACGTTCAATGCCAGACGCAGTAATGTAGCGATCAGCAATACCGTCGGGAATGCCGCGAAGTCCAACGGACGACGCGTGTAAACGGTCACTAACAACACCACCATCGACAACGCGATATTAAAGGTGAAGAACATATCCAGCAGCAAAGCCGGTATTGGTAATACCACCATAGCAAGGGTGGCCAAAACCATGACTGGCGCGCCAATGGCTGGCATTGCGCGCAGAGGTATTCGTGGCAATTTTTCTGCAAATGGCAGGTTTAACTTCATACTGCGAGGTATCTCAATCGATTGAAGCGTCACGCTATCTGATATTATATACGCGACCACTTTGACCCAAAGTTTAGGTCTGTTGATAATTAAGCCGTGTTAAGCAATCTATATACCACAATTAACGCCAAAATAATGACTAAACGCTAAATAAAGACTAGATCTTTGATTCTAATAGCCTTTCTCTAGCTAGGTTGCGTAAGGATTAGTGACGATGCTCTGGCGGGATAGGTAAGTCATAATCTTGAATTTTTGGACGTTGACCGCCTTTTTTACGATACTGTTTCAGCTGGAAAACAAACGCTAGGATCTGTGCAACGGCACTGAACAAACCATCGGGGATTTCTTGCTCTAATTCTGTTGTATGGTATAGCGCACGGGCAAGGGGTGGCGCGGGTACAATAGTAATGTCGTGCTCACGGGCTACTTCCCGGATCTTCATCGCCATATGATCAGTACCTTTGGCGATCACCACTGGCGCCCGATCGGTTTTCTGTTTGTACCGAAGCGCAACCGAAAAGTGTTCTGGGTTAGTAACAATAACGTCGGCTTCAGGTACGTCGGCCATCATACGTCGTTGCGCTGCTTCCCTTTGCAACATACGAATACGCCCTTTCACTTCTGGCTTGCCTTCCGTTTCTTTGTATTCGTCTTTAACTTCTTGCTTGGTCATTTTCAGCTGATCGGCGTGTTGCCAGATCTGGAATGGAATGTCGATAGCCACCACAATCAACAACGAGCAACTGATTAATAAGACAAAGTTGAGCAAAATATCTAACGCATGAAAGATGTTTTGTGGATACACATCCATACTCAGTTGAATCAAGTCTGCTTGTGACGCTTGGATCAAATAAATGGCAATACCAGTCACCAGCACGACTTTTAGGAGCGACTTAATCAGCTCCACCCAACTTTGCATACCAACCATACGTTTAAGGCCGCTAAGTGGGTTCATTTTTGACAGTTTAGGCATCGCTGCCTGGGCGGAAAAGCTAATACCACCTACGCCTGCAGCGCCAATCATTGCGGCCGTAAACAACGTCGCTAAGATGAGAAATAAAGGCAAAAGTAACTCGCTCATCGCACTGATTGCGATATCAAATAACTTAGCCGTATCGAAGATTTCGTCACGCTGGAGATCAAACAAGCGACTCATAATAGAAAACAAGGAACGTGATAAGCTCTCACCAAACCACATCAACGAAATGGCGCCAACAATCAGTACTGACGCTGACGCGAGCTCCTTGGACCGAGCCACCTGTCCCTTTTCTCTGGCTTGTTGTAACCGTCGGGTCGTGGCTTCTTCGGTGCGTTCCTGACCGTCTGACTCTGCCATACCAGCCTCCTAGCAATCCAAGCGAATGAGGCGACAAATCTGCTCCTCACCCACTGCCCAGAACAACTCATAATGACTGTATAGACCAGACAAAATGTACCAACAAATTAATAAGCCCACCATCAATGCAAAGGCAAAACCGAGTGAGAAAATATTCAACTGAGGTGCGGCACGTGTCATCACACCAAACGACAAGTTGATGGTCAGTAACGCAATAATGCCTGATAGCGACATACTGAGCGCCGTTTTAAACATGATGCCAAGCCAACCAGCCATCTCGCGGAAATCCAGCGCCGTTAATGTACCAGAACCAATAGGGAGCGTTTTAAAGCTAAACACCACCAGCTGCAACATTTTGAGGTGCCCGTCCGTCGCGAGAAAAAACATGGTCGTCAGGAACATAAACAACTGACCAAGCAAAGGCGTGCTTTGACCATTAGCCGGATCGACCATGGATGCGAAGCCCAAACTCGATTGCATGCCAAGAATCTGTCCTAATAAGACAAACGTCTGAATCATAAATTGGGTTACCATCCCCATGGCGATACCAATGATCATCTGTTCGACGATGGTTATAAAACCACGAAATGAGAGCAACTCAATATCTTGAGGAACGGCAGGAATGGCTGGCATAACGGCGAATGTAATCGCGAGCCCAAGATAGAGCCGAATACGCGGCGAAACAAAGCGCGCGCCGGTCACCGTCATCACCATCAACATCGAAGAGATACGAACGTAAGGCCAGAAATAATTTGCAATCCATTCTAAGACAACACTAGTAGGATACTCCATACGCGCCTCTAGTAGAGTACCTGAGGAAGACGCTCAATTAAGCCGTAAAAGTACTCCATCATCATTTGTGTCATCCAATGACCAAATAACATCAGCGCTAATAAAGTGACAATCAAACGAGGTAAAAAGCTTAATGTTTGTTCGTTGATGGACGTAGCAGCCTGAAAAATAGCCACAACAAGACCGATAAGTAAACTCGGAATGATAATGGCACAGACCATGATCAACACCATCCACAGTGCATCACGGAAAAGCTCGACAAACATTTCTGGCGTCATGTCTTATCCTCTTATCTGTGCCACGCTAAACGGCAAAACTGCCCGCGAGTGTGGATAGTATTAAGTTCCAACCATCCACCAGTACGAACAGCATTAACTTAAACGGCAACGATACAATCATCGGAGATAACATCATCATACCCATGGCCATTAATACCGATGCAACCACAAGGTCGATGATCAAAAATGGCAAAAACAGCATAAAGCCAATTTGGAATGCGGTCTTTAATTCAGAGGTGATGAATGCCGGAATCAATACCGCCATTGATACATCTTCTGGGTTAGCCACCTGCTCGCCAGACATATTAACGAAGGTCTCCAAATCTTTAATACGAGTCTGCTTGAGCATAAAGGCTTTCATTGGCGTTTGTGCCGCATCAAAGGCTTCACGAGCCGTCACTTGCTCATTCAAATAGGGCTGAACCGCTCGCTCATTGATTTCATCAAGCACTGGCGACATGACAAAGAAAGTTAAGAACAGTGCAATACCAATGATCACCTGATTCGAAGGCGTTTGTTGCAAACCCATCGCTTGACGCAATATCGACATCACCACGACGATACGGGTGAAAGAGGTCATCAGAATCACCATCGCTGGCAAGAAGCCAAGCATGGTCATTAATGCCAGAATTTGTAACGTGACCGAATAGTCTTCGCTGCCATCAGGGTTAGTGGTCATAGTGAAAGCAGGAATACCACTACCATTGTTGACCGCCATAGCACGACTGGCGCCCGTGTCGCTTTGCATGGCCTGCACCGTCACGCTACTCCCTTCTGCCAAATTAGCAGGCAGTAATGACTCCTCTGCCTCGGCAAACGAAAGTGAAGAAAACAGTATGCCAGCCAAAAGTAACAACGTACTCATGACCAAGCGAATTAGGTTACCCTTTTTCATGTTTTTTAATCAGTTGGCTAAATTGATTAGCAAAAGCGTTGGTTGCCAACTCTTGCTCTTTTAGTGGCTTGTCTAACTTAGCCAAGGCTTGGATCGATTGGCTAGTGATCCCGACCAAAAACTGCTCTTCGCCAACTTGGACCACGGCAATTCTTTCTTTGGTGCCGACAGGGAGTTGACTCACTATACGTAAGCCTCTTTGTTGTCCCATCGTGGGGCCTTGCATACGTTTAAGCAGCCAAGCAAGCAGTAAAATAACCCCAATAACGAGCACAAGAGACCCTAGGGTGGTGGCGAGATCGAGATTACTTGGCGCGGCAGCAAATGCATAAGGAGCACTCAGCATTAAGCTCAGTGCTCCAATGAGTTGCTTCATGCGTGTCTTGATTGAACCGCTCATACTAACGCAGCTTCTTAATGCGTTCAGTTTGGCTGATCACATCGGTTAAACGGATACCAAACTTATCATTCACGACCACCACTTCGCCGTGTGCGATTAAGGTTCCGTTGACTAATACGTCCAATGATTCACCCGCTAGGCGATCCAGCTCAACAACCGAACCTTGGTTCAATTGCAGTAAATTACGAATGCTGATTTGTGAACGACCGACTTCCATCGCTATCGTCACGGGAATATCCATGATGGTATCGAGTTTACGGCGCTCATCGTCCGTAATGGGACTTGAAGTATCTTTCAACTCATCCAGTGGCGCCGCCAACACTTCATCTACATCAATAGAAGGCGCAGAAGGGTCTTCGTCGAGAGCGGCTGCCCATTCGTCTGCCAGCTTTTGATCGTCACTTGGTTCCATTTTTCTATCCTGTGTTAAGCCTTATTTCTGCCAAAGCCTGTATAAGGTATCTTAATCGTTTGTATCGTCGTCACTCTCAAGCTCCGACATGATGTCTTTACCTAAGAAAGCTAAGTCTGTTTTTACCACATGTGGTCGCTCAATCTCTTCCGAGATCTGCACCGCCAATTTGTCTTCCGCACGACCCATTTTGACTCGATAGGTCGGCAGATCTTCAACAAACATCGTCGCGTTTTCTGGCATTTCAACTGGGATGATATCACCTGGTTGTAACTCCATCAGATCACGTAGCGAGATATCTTTTTCGAGCAAATTGACGCGGAAATTGACCGGACAATCCATGATCTCTTCACGCAACGCGGAGCTCCAACGAACGTCGGTTTCCATTTTGTCTGATTGAACACCCGCATCTAGCAGTTCGCGGATTGGCTCAACCATCGAGTACGGCATGACCACATGGAAATCACCACCACCGCCATCGACCTCGATATGGAATGAGCTCACCACTATCACTTCGGTTGGGCTAACGATGTTTGCCATACTAGGGTTCACTTCTGAGTCGAGATATTCGAACTCAACCCCCATAACAGGCGACCAAGCCTCTTTATAATCTTCAAAAACTATTTTCAGTAATAATTGAATAATGCGACGTTCAGTTGGGGTAAATTCACGCCCTTCAATTTTGGCATGAAAACGACCATCGCCACCGAAGAAGTTTTCTACCAGTATAAATACCAACCGCGCTTCCATCGTTATCAATGCCGTGCCCTTTAGTGGGCGAAAACGCAGCATATTCAGACTGGTGGGAACGTACAATGTGTTTTGGTACTCACCAAACTTCATCATCTGAACGCCGTTTATCGACACCTCCGCCGTTTTACGCAGCATATTGAACAAGCTGATGCGCATATGCCTTGCAAAACGCTCGTTGATAAGCTCGAGCGTCGGCATTCTGCCACGTACAATCCTGTCTTGAGACGAAAAATCGAAACTGACGGCACCTTCTGTGTCGTTTCCTGCTGGTTCATCAACGTCATCGACATCGTCAACCCCATGCAATAGCGCATCAATTTCGTCTTGGCTTAATAGATCGGTCACGTTTTACCTATTGAATAACAAAATCTGTAAACAGTACTTTTTCAATCACTGGTTTACCAACCGCAGCGCTAAGTGCTGCTTTAATGTCCTCAGAAGCGCGATCACGCAACTCCACTCGGCCCGTCGGAGAACGAAGCTGCTCAACGGTTGCAGAGGCAAACGTCGACAACAAAGAACTCTCAACCAGAGGTGAATGGTAACGAGCTAACTGCTCATTCTCAGCGCCACGGACCATCAACTGAGCTTTGATTTGTACCAGCCTATCGCGACGGTCACCCGTTACGTTGAAAACAAATGCTTGCGGAAGGTTCACGTAAGCGATCGGTGCTGCATTCGAGGTCGACGCTTGACTCTGCTGAGACACGTTCGTTTGAGTCGACTCATAAGAGCCTATTAAAAAGACTCCCGCAACAGTACCGCCGAGCAGTATCACCACTACAGCAATAATAATGAGTAACTTACCTTTCGGTGCGTTGGTCCCTTGGGGCTGTTCATCTGCCATTATTGTCTCTTATTGTTCTGGAGGTTACTTGATCGAGCACGAAGCTTGCTTGGTAACCTGATCATTACGTGTGAAAGGCATCATTATGCGTAGAAACTAATTCCATCACGCTTTGAAACCACATTCAAATCAAGATTGGCGTCGGTATCAAAGTTTTCTTCTGAATGACCAGAAAATCCTCTCCCAGTAGTGCCTTGCCCACTTTGATCCGATGCGGCATAACCATCTTGTTGTTGACCACTGTTTTGTTGCTGAACCGACGAATCAGCGAGTTGCATGCCTTGCTGAGCCAACATTTCTCTCAAACGGGGAAGCGCCTGATCCACAATGTCACGCGCTTGCGGATTACTCACAGTGAAATGAACATTGGCGATATCATTGTTCATGGTCATGCGAATTTGCATACGGCCCAGCTCAGGAGGGTCAAGACGAATATCAAGGTTTTTCAGGTTCTTTGACATCATCATTTGTACCTTTTCCGCCACTTGCTCATTGGCTAACTCTTTGGTCAGTTGTAGCGGAAGCTGGGCTTGCTGAGCAGCATCAATTCGCGCTTGTTGCGGTGTACTGACACCCTGCTGCCCTGCCGCGGCTTGAATTTGTCCAGCCAAACCATGTTGCAGGTCCGGTTTATCTTGTTTATCGGCCGTCGCTTGCAATGCACTTGCTGTCAAAGCCGCGTTCATAGCTTTATGACTCACATCACTCTTCGCCACACCTTGAAGCGCCGGAGACAAATTGGTCGTAACCAAGGCGTCTGGCATGGAAGACATCGCCGCTTTATCTAGATTCTGAGCCGCCAATGCTTGAGCGGATTGAGCCGCCGCGTGCTTCATTTCTTGCGTGGCTGCCTGTTGTGCCGTGGTCATGGCTGAAGCTTGACGCGCGAGGCTCTGCTGCGTCGCTTGTTGCTCCGCAAGAGCTTGCTTTAGCTCACTCGGCAGAGCCACAAACTGCGCAAGATCTTGATTGGGCATATCAGCGACAATCGCGCCGGTTTTCAGCCCCTCAATAACATCGATTTCTTGCGCCGTCAGCGACTTTCCTTGTGCAAGCTTGGTATCAATGAGCTCCAGCTGGTCCAGTGAAACGCGTTGGACGGTCTCAGCATCAGCCACTAACTTCGCGGACATCAGCACACCAGAGCTCCCATCATTTACCACATTCTGCGCAGCCGCATTCGTCACTTGCGCCGTCATATTTTGCCATGCTTCGCTCTTTTGTAGAGGCACCTCTTTGCCGCTCTCGACAGAAGCAGTATTTGCTTGCAACGCTTGATTCGCTTGCTCAAGACGGCCTAATAGTTGCTGCCCTTCTCCCATCGCGTTGGTGACATCATGAGTCTTTGCCAAGCTGTTTTGGTCAGACGTTACTGAATCGATCGCTTGAATATCTAAGTGTTCTTCTTGCCCTGACGGTAATTCGCCTTGTTGGCTTGCTTGGGTGTTCACCGCGTTATCGGCCGCTGTATTGTTGTCAGCGTTGTCGCTAGCCGCGACGGTTTCTTGGCTCTCACTTTTATTTGTAAGCGAATTACTGCCCGTGGCGCTTGCTTCGCTTTCAATGTCTGCGGATTGCGCCGCGGTTTTTTTTGTTGTTTGTGAACCGGTAAAAGTGTCGGCTAAGGTTTCAAAAAAACCTTTTTTTTCAGAGTTTTCTGCAATTCCTTTCGCGGTAGAGTCCGAAGCTGACGTCTTATTTGTCGCTGAAGCATTAGACAAATTCACATTCATATAGAAATTCTCATTATCCGCAGCATTAATATTTCACTGCCGTCATTGCGCATGAGTGGCAAAATTAGGTTAGTTGTATCGTTTTATGCACAAATCACGCCAACAAGAAGTAAATTTCTTTCGACAATATCCTTCCGAAAGTGTAAACAGATTCGCATTTCTCTATCCTTAAAATGGCTTCGCTCTTCGGCTATAAAGTAATGTCGAGAACTCATCCATCTGCTTTTGTTCGCGTCTAGCTTCTTCCTGTTGTTTATCTTTCATGCGTTTTTCTATCATCCATTCATAGGATTTGCGTTCTTTTCGCACTTTTAACCAGTATTCTTGACAGTTTTCGACTTGTTCTTTGAAGTGATTTTCCGCTTGCTTTTGCTTAGATAAGGTCTCATCTAGCTGAGTGAGAAATCGATTTAAATGGCCATATTGGCTGGCGGTCAAACCCGCTTGACCACGGTCAACTAGCTGTTGACAATAATCTAGACGATATTTTTCAATCTGCTCAACTTGAAGGTAGTAGTCTTCTAACTCACTGCGCGCTTTATTAAGAGCCAAGACCGCTTGATCTTCTTGCTCTTTCGCTTGCTTGAGCAAGAAATCCATCGCGTTTTCCATAGGCTATTACCCACTTAAAATACTTTTCAGCATATTGACACACATACCGTAAGGCACCGACTCTTTCATGCTTTGTTGGAGGTATTCATCTAATTTCGGCTTCAGGGTAAAGGCACCATCAATCGCAGGATCAGTACCAGGTTTGTACGCGCCAATCGAGACCAAATCCTGATTCTTACGACAAATCGACAATACCTGACGCACCGCTTTTGACATCAATACGTGCTCTTCGGTGGTGATTTGCGGCATAACACGGCTAACCGATTTCTCAACGTCGATGGCTGGGTAGTGGCCTGCGTCTGCCATTTCACGGGACAACACAATATGACCATCGAGAATCGCACGTGAGGCATCGGCGATAGGGTCTTGTAGATCATCACCTTCGGTTAATACAGTAAAGAATGCGGTAATTGACCCCTGCTCGCCATCTCCATTACCTGCACGCTCCACCAACGCTGGCAATTTTGCAAAGACTGATGGCGGATAACCTTTCGTGGCGGGCGGCTCACCGACGGACAAGGCGATTTCACGTTGCGCTTGCGCAAAGCGCGTTAATGAATCCATCAGCAATAATACGTCCAAACCTTGATCGCGGAAGTACTCGGCAATGGTTAAGGCTGTCTGACAACCTTTCAACCGCATCAATGGTGAAGCATCAGCTGGCGCCGCCACGACCACAGAGCGACGACGGCCATCGTCACCTAAAATTTCTTCGATAAACTCTTTAACTTCGCGTCCACGTTCACCGATAAGGCCAACCACCACCACTTGCGCCGTAGTGCCTCGGGTCATCATGCCAAGCGTGACCGATTTACCCACGCCCGAGCCAGCAAAGAGTCCGATGCGTTGGCCTTTACCCACCGTCAATAAACCGTTGATCGCTTTCAAACCGACATCAAGGGGTTCAGAAATAGGCTTGCGAGCCAGTGGATTAATAGGCACAGCATGAAATGAAGCACGATGATCAGTATACAGAGGCCCAAGTCCGTCTAAGGGGTTCCCTACACCGTCAATCACTCGGCCAAGCAACTCCATACCAACAGGCAAACCCGCATCATTCGTTATTGGTGTCACTTTAGCGCCAGGTAAAATGCCCGTGATTTGCTCGCTTGGCATCAAAAACAGATTATCGCCTGAGAAACCGACGACTTCCGCTTCCATCTGCCCAGACATGGTTTCAACCAAACAGAGGCTGCCGATTGGTGCACGGCAACCTGTGGCTTCTAACGTTAAACCAATAACGCGAACCAGTTTGCCAGAGGCGACTGGGCGTGTGGTTAAGCCTTCAACTTTGTAGTTTTTTAAACGGTCGGCCAACGCTTGCATGGCTTACTCACCCTCTTGATGACGGTTTGTGCCACAAAAGCTGTGTAGAACACTCTTAATGCGTTCTTCCATCCGGTAACTAATACTCGATTCTCCCGCTTCGATCTGTACATCACCGCGGTTAAGGGAGGGTTCCGCCACTAACGTCCAATTGCGACTATCCAAATCTTCTTCACCATAAGACGAGCGAATAATCGCCACATCTTCTGGATTAAGATGAAGGGTGATTGCGTGACCAGAGATAGGAAGAGCTTCAACCGACTGCTTAACGGTATCCAAGAGGATTTGAGGGTTGGTTTGTACTTCAACGTGTACCACTTCTTTTACCAAGCAAAGCACCATATCCACCAGTTGCTTCTCCACCTGAGCATTCATTAACTCCAGCGGCTGAGTAAACTGATTTGCTAGATTCATAAAGGTTTCGACTTGCTGCTGAATATATTCCTGACCCGCTGTCACGCCTTCGGCTTTACCAAGCTCCACTCCCTCTAGGTGCCCCGCTTGAAGACCTTCCTCTTTACCTTTGTCGTAACCTTGTTTGAAGCCCGCCTCTTGGCCTTGGTACAAACCTTCTTGATAAGCGCCCTGCTTGATCTGTTCGATCTGCTCCTCGGTCAACTCAAGAACTTGCGCCTCTTCAGGCTCGTCAAAGTTCGGCACCCAACCGGGATCGTAGTTAAACGCAGTTTGCTTCACTTGTTTGGCTTTGGACCCACCGTAATCCGGCAAACCCCAACGTTGCGGCTCGAGCATCGCATCATCTTCATCAGGGCGGATAAATCCACGTTTTCTATCACCAGCCATGGGTTACCTATGTGTATTCGATTGGAAGTGAAGGAGCCCTGCGATAGAAATCGCAGGGTAATAGAGATTATAGGAACTCGTCAGCACCGCCGGTCAACATAAGTTCACCAGCATCGGCCATACGGCGAGCTATTGCGAGAATTTCTTTTTGAGCGGCTTCTACGTCAGCAACACGGACCGGCGGCATCGCTTCGATGTCATCACGCATCATATCAGCGGCACGCTTCGACATGTTCTTAAACACTTTCTCACGTAGAGAATCGTCGGCGCCTTTAAGCGCTTTTTGCAGAACATCTTGTGGCACATCACGCAGCAATTTCTGAATGCCTTGGTCGTCCACTTCGGCCAGGTTTTCGAAAACAAACATAAGGTCTTGAATTTGCGTTGCCATGTCTTCGTCTTGATCGCGGATCTGATCCATCAACAAACCTTCGACGTTGTTGTCTAGATAGTTCATGATCTCGGCGGCTGCTTTTAAGCCGCCAATTTTGGCCGCTTGCGCCCCCGCTTGGCCGGCAAACTGCTTCTCCATGATTTCGTTCAACTCGGCCAGCGCCGATGGCTGAACCTCTTCTAGGTTGGCAATACGCATCATCAAATCCAAACGCACCCGCTCTGGGAACTGAGAAAGGATTTCCGCCGACTGATCCGATTCCAAGTATGACAATACGATGGTTTGGATTTGTGGGTGCTCATTAAAGATGATGCTGGCGACTTGGCGCGGATCCATCCATTTCAGTGAATCTAACCCCTTCGAGCCTGTCCCCAATAAAATTTGGTCAACCAAGTTGTTCGCTTTATCTTCACCCAGCGCTGCTACCAGTGCGTTGCGCATGAAGTCTTCGCTGCCCATACCAATATTGGTGTATTTCTGGATGTCTTCCAAAAATGCTCGGTGCACTGCCGAGACTTTGTCTTGGTTGAGATTTTTCGCTTTCGCCATCGCGCTACCGACGCGCTGTACTTGCTTAGGCTCGAGATGACGAATGATCCCCGCAGCATCTTGCTCGTTAAGACTCAGTAGCAAAATCGCCGCTTTTTCTTCGCCAGTGATGGTCGAGATATCCAATTCAACTGGCATTCCCTCGACGTTGTTATCTTGAGGTGCGATATCGTTAACCATTGTCATTCATCCAGTTTTTTACTACTTGAGCGGCAAGTTCGGGTTCATTCGCAACCAGCGCGCGCACCGCTTTCAGTACGTCTTCATCTTTGTGCAGGTTTGGCAGGTCAATGCTTGAGCCAAATTCAAACAGTTCACTGTTTTCGATGTCACTACTGATCAAGCTTGTTTCACCATCCGCGCCAATTGGTAAACCATCTGGCCCGTACATGTCATCTTTATCGTCGCTTGCTGGGTTAAGCAATTTCTTCATTGCTGGGCGAACCAGAACCAATACCACCACGATGATAACCAATGCACTCGCAAACCAACGAACCCAATCACTAAAGTTGGGGTGCTCCCAAATTGGCGCATCTTCTAGTTGTTCTGTTTGCGGCTCAGCAAACTTCACACTCAACACATTTAGCAAGTCACCACGACCTTGATCAAATCCAACACTACCTATAAGCACTTGACGAATTGCATTAATTTCTGATTCAGACATCGGTGTGTAAGTCACTTCACCAGTATCTGGATTGACTTGTCGACGATCTTTGATGGCCACCGACACGGTTTGACGCGCGACCGTGCCCGTTTGCTTACGCTCATGTCTAATGGTGGTATCTAACTCAAAGTTTCGGGTTGACTCTTTACGTACCGAGCCCTGCCCCATGACCGAGCCATCTTTCATCTGAGCCACATCTTGCGGAATAGAGGCATCCGCTGGCGGCTGATTACTCAATGCTCCCGGAATGCCGGCTACCACGTTACCGTTGTTGTAATCTTCTAATGCGTACTCACTGCGTGTGGCTGGCGTATTAGGATCGAAGCGTTTGCGGGTTTGCTCCACAGCGCTGAAGTCCATTTTAATGTCCACCTGCGCGGTGTAGTTGCCATAACCTAAAATTGGCAACAAGACCGAGTCAATCTTTTCACGGAGTGCTTGCTCTTGACTACGCTCTAATTCTTGCTCTTTGCGACGGGCGGCAGACGCAGGGTCTTGAGAACCCGAGCTGAGTAGACGTCCGTGTTGGTCCGTGACGGTGATACGGGAAGTTTTCATTCTGGGCACCGCACTCGCCACCATATCGACAATCGAATCAACTTCTTGTTGTTTAAGGTTCATCCCTGTCGATAGGGTTAGAAATACGGAAGCAGAAGCCTCTTGGTTATGACGCACAAACACACTATGTTTTGGCAGTGCTAACAACACTCGAGCCTTGCGAACCTGTTTCATTTCCTCAATCGCTTGAGCAAGTTGACGCTCGCGACTGAGCTTAAGACGCTCTAACTCAAGACGCTGTGAAACACCAAACCCCATGTCTTGCAGTAGGATGTCATCACCGGCCTCTGTGGCCTGATTCACGCCCGAACGCACCATTCCAAGTTTTATCGAGTTGTATTCGCTCGATTCAACGGAAATGGTATTACCGTCTATCTTGTAATTGATTTTTTGCTGATCCAGATAATCTAGGACGGGGATTAACTCTTCCGTCTCGTACGCCCCAAGTGGGCGCATTTCTGGTTCTTTTACCCAAAAAAATAGCATCACAATCAACGCAACACAGATGGAGATTGACAGTACGAGCACGACCTGACGAAGTAAGTCGAGATCGCCTACCGCCATGTCGAATTTCGACGCACTGCGCTCCTCTAGATCTGGATTTTGACTTTCCATATCAACATCGGAACTTGCTACCAGTGCACCATCTGAGCCGCCTTCAGTGACGGTTAAATCTGTAGACTTGTCTGCCACACTTATTACCTAAATTACACTGGCATATTCATGAGGTTTTTGTAGGCCTCAACGAGTTTATTGCGAATTTGAACCGTCGCATCAAACGCGACACTGGACTTGTTACGAGCAATCATAACGTCAGAAAGGGAAACATCGGCATCACCACGATCAAAACGGGTTTGTAAGTCACCCGATGCTTTTTGGAGTGTATTTACGTTATTGATGGCTTTTGTTAGGAGATCACCAAAATCGGCACCAACTTTCGCCCCACTTGGGGTAGGAGCAGTGTTAGTCGCTTCTACCATCATGGCGCGCATTTCTGCCTGCATACCATCAACTTTCATTACCACCTCGAAGCCAAAAGTTTGACTATTCATAAAACTGATTATTGACACAGCAATTAGTGTGCCATAAGAAAAGTGTTGCTAGTCTACCCACACTTTGATTGTATGGCTATGCATATACCTAAATGACTTAAAGATATACACTTCAATGCCTTGACATTATAGAAGCCACAAATCCTAACTCGGAATATCTATACCAGCATCGCGCATTTTTGCAATTTTGTAGCGCAAGGTTCGTGGGCTTATCCCCAATTTATCTGCCATGTCTTTACGGCGACCGTTACACTCAACTAAAGTTTCTAGAATGATGGCGTATTCTTGATCGCGTAATTCGCTGCCTAAACCCTCACCTGAGGAAACCGCTCGATTGGTATGGTCTGGTTCAGCTACTGGCTTAACATTCGGTACGACGGCCTCTGTATTTTGCACAATATGTTGCAAGCTATTGGCATCTTGCCAATCCACCCCTTCTAACAAAATATGCTCTGCATCAATATCGCCGTTTTCACTTAAAATCAACGCTCGTTGAACGACGTTATCAAGCTCGCGTACATTACCCGGCCACGGGTATTGCAACAGTTTTTCTACCGCAGAAGGTGAGAACTGAGGAACTGGCAAGCCCATTTTACTGCAATGACGCCCAGCAAGGTGCGTCGCAAGCGGCTCAATATCGCCTTTACGCTCACAAAGGGCAGGCCAAGTGATTGGGAAAACATTCAGTCGGTAATATAAGTCTTCCCGAAAATGCCCTTCGGCTACATACTGTTTAAGATCGCGGTTACTGGTTGCCAAAACACGCACGTCTAATTTAATGCTTTTGCGACTCCCTAGGCGTTCAACTTCGCGCTCTTGTAAAACACGCAACAGTTTCGCTTGTAGACTTAAGTCCATTTCACTGATTTCATCGAGCAAAATGGTGCCGCCTTGCGCTTGCTCGAATTTGCCTGGGCACGCCTGAACAGCACCGGTAAAGGCACCTTTCTCATAACCAAATAGGGTCGCTTCCAGCATATTGTCAGGGATCGCCGCACAGTTAATCGCGACAAATGAGCCATCTTTACGACTGGACGAGTTATGGATGTAACGCGACATCACTTCTTTACCTGAGCCACTTGGTCCTAATACCATGACGTTGGCATTAGTGCGTGCGACTTTATCAGCCAGCGCCAACAAGCGTAGGCTTTTCTCATCAGCCACAATCGCATCACCATTATCGTCACTTTTTACGGGCGCGTAACGGCTGACCATGTTGAGCAACACTTCAGGTGCAAATGGCTTTGCCATGTAGTCTATTGCGCCGTCTTTCATCGCCGAGACGGCGTCTTCGATGTTGGCGTACGCCGTCATCAGAAGCACAGGTAAATTTGGCCAGTTCTGTTTAATATTTTTCAGCAGGGCGAGACCACCCATTCCCGCCATTTGCACGTCAGAGACGACAATGTCGACAGCGTTTGACTTTAGTTTGACTAACGCGCCTTCCGCACAATCGGCTTCTAACCATTCATACCCTGCCAGAGCCAGAGTATCCACCAAGGCTTCACGAAGACCTTCGTCATCTTCTACGATCAGCACTTTGCTTTGCGCCATTCTGATTCTCCAGTAATTGTTATCGGCATAAGCCGCTTATTGAACTTCTGCTTGCACTCGCTCTAACGGAATACACATGGTGAAGCAGGCTCCATCACCCTGTTCTGAAATAAGCTCTAATCGGCCGTCATGGGCACGGCAAACCATTTGAACTACGGCCAGTCCTAATCCAGTACCTTGGGATCGCGTAGTAAAAAACGGTTCCATAATTTTGGCTTGTAGTTCTTGTGGTACACCCGGCCCGCTATCTTGCACAGAGATGCGCAGCTCGCCGTTAATCGGGCGGAAAAAGATATCAATTTGTGATTCTTTACCCGACATTTGCACCGCATTCATCACGAGGTTACTAAGCGCAGAGGCAATAGCATTCGCATTTCCCAATAACTCTGTCTGCTCTTCTTCGACTTCAAGAAAATAATCAATACTGTTGTTTTTTAGTGCGGTTTCGACCATGGGTTGATACTCCGCCACCAGCTGAGCAATCGTAAATGACTTAATGACTTTATTGTCGCCACCTTTAGCAAACAGCAGCATATCATTTACCTGCTTTTCCAAATCGTGCAGTCGATCCATTAATTTACTTTGAAATCGCTCTCTGGTGGCAGTAGGCAAATTCGGCGCCCCTAAGTTCGATGCGTACAGCATCGCACTCGACAACGGCGTTCTCACTTGATGAGCCAGTGAGGCCACCATATGCCCTAGCGATGACATGCGCTGCAAATCACTCACTCGGGCTTGTAATAAACGAGTTTCGGTTAGGTCAGTAATTAAAATAAGTTGCCCTGTCGTCGAGGCAGAAATCGCCAAACGAACTTTACGGCCATTGCGCAAGGAAACTTCGTGACCATCGTCTTCGCGAGGATCAAACACAGCCTGAATGATGTTGAACCACTTTTCGTTGACCAGCGGAATGTCAAGAATCCGGTGTGCTTCAGGGTTTGCTTCACGCACGACACCGTACGTATCAAGCAAAATCACTCCGGCAGGCATCACATCGAGTACCTGCTTATAGCGTTCGACTTGGTTTTCTACTGAATCTAAATGGGATTGGTTGGTGTTATTGTCCATTCACTGCCTGTCGAAATATCGCCACTAAAACTAAAATAGCTTAACAAGCAATTTACGTACCAAGCTCTTTTCCATATTAATCATGACGTTAGCTAATCGACAATAAGTTGACACTCAAGAATATCGTTCTTTTATGCCGGAAAAGGTTACAAATTAACGCACAGTGTCACTGAAAATACGAATCAGACTCAGCGTTGTAAGTTGTACTTACGCATTTTTTCAACCAACGTCGTACGTCGCATACCGAGCATATCTGCCGCCCGTGCCACGACCCCAGACTGTGCTTCTAACGCCTGACTGATCATATTGACTTCTAAATCCGCCAACAATTCTTTCAGATTCACACCATCGGGTGGCAGCGCTTGTGGCGCATTGATATTGTGGTCGAGCTCGTCTTGCTCATCAAAACTAAAGTCTTCTGAGAAAATGTCTTGGAACACATCCCGCTCTTGCTCTTCAACCGAAGTAAATGGATTGCTTTCGGGTTGGAACTCTGGAATATCGCTGTAACGATACTTGGTCGGTAGGTGATTCACATCCACTAGGCTGTTTGGGAACAAAATCACCATCCGTTCTACCAAGTTTGCTAATTCGCGTACGTTCCCTGCCCAATTGTGCTCCATCAATGAGTTGATCGCACGCGGCGTAAAGCAGATAGGCTGCCCACCTTCCGCTTCTAGGCGCGTCATCAACTCTTGCAGTAACAATGGAATATCTTGTTTGCGCTCTTTAAGTGCTGGCATCTCGATAGGAAAAACATTGAGGCGATAGAACAAGTCCTCGCGGAAGGTTCCTTCTTCAATCATGTTTTCCAGATTCCGGTGCGTCGCCGCAACCACTCGAACGTTGACTTTGATGGTACTGTTACCACCAACACGCTCAAAACAACGCTCTTGCAGCACACGTAGTAATTTTACCTGCATCGACATCGGCATATCGCCAATTTCATCGAGGAAGATCGTCCCCCCATCAGCGAGTTCGAATCGGCCCTTACGCGCCGTTAACGCCCCTGTAAACGCGCCTTTTTCATGGCCAAATAGTTCGCTTTCTAATAACTCTGGAGGAATCGCACCACAGTTAATTGGCACAAATGCACCATTACGGTAGGAGGAATGATAGTGGATGTTACGAGCAACCACCTCTTTGCCTGTGCCTGATTCACCCAAGATCAGAACGTTCGCTTCCGTTCCTGAAACTTGCTCAATCAGATGACGAACTTCTTGAATGCTTCGGCTTTGTCCCACTAAGCTGCGAAAAAGCGTATTTTTACGCGCACTCGCTACCACATTGACGCCCTTGCGACCAAGAAAATCTTTGCAGTGACGTAATGCTTCACTAAGCTGTGGGTAATTAAGCGGAAGCTCTAGCTCACCGACAAAATTCGGCAAGTCATCAACCGAAAGAGGAAAGCTATCCAAGACTAGAAGTGGGATATGATAAGCACTTTTGAGGTGCGACATCACTGTCGCCGCACGCTGACCAGCCGATATGTTACCAACGATACAACAAGACCATACGCTAGACCAATCAACATCGCCTAGCTGTTCAGAGCTGACAACTTCGCAACTTTCTCCAACAAATTCCAATATATTGCTTAAATGTAAACGACTTGATGCGTCATCATCAATAACAAGCAGCTTTGCCAAACCTTGCATAAATAAGAGTGATTGCCTTTATTTTAGGTGCGTTGCGGCCAAACCTTGATTTACGTAATTGGGTGCTAAAGACGGCGGAACCACCACACTCAATCTACGATCGACAGAATAGGAAAATCAGCAACAAAAAAGCCATTAGGGCTACTAATGGCTTCTATTTTATTTGAATATAAAAATAAGGCAACCAAGCAATAATTAGAGGTGTGAGCTTGCTTGTAACTTTAGTGCACAACGGATTGCGCAATTGACAATTATATTTCAAGCATTTACTAACGCATTGTTTTGGCTATTAAATACCAACTTCTGCTGCGGTAAGATTATGAAACTCTGGTGGAATATGGTCCCAAGCCGACTTAATCTCGCGGATAATATCGATAACATCATCGAGCGGCTGTGGGTCATTTTGATGGTTAGCAGCAGAGATTTTTGTGATCATAAACTCATATAAAGAATCTAAGTTTGAAGCAATATCACCACCGTCATCCATCGATAAACAACTGCGTAGCGCAATAATGATGTCTAGCGCTTTACCTAAACGCTCACCTTTTGCCGGAATATTGCCTGCTTGCATAGCGGCTTTGCCTTGGATCAGGCGCTCAATAGCGCCAGCCATCAGCATTTGAATGACTTTGTGCGGAGAAGCCGCACTGAGCTGGCTATCAACTGATACTTTTTTGTATGCTTGCAATGAACCGCGCATAGTAATCCTCTTTTAAATAAATTTTTTGTACTGCTGAAGCGAACGTTGGCCATAGCGAAACTTATGCAGTTCTTTTCCGACCTTTGACGTTTCTGATTGCATCAGTTCGACAATTATTTGGGTACGAGTGAGCAAGTCTTGCCACTCCGCATCCTGCTTAACCAAGGGATTCTGAACAATAATTGGTAGCAGGTTCTGCAATAACCGTTCCCTAGTATCGACCAAGCGCAGAATTTCTTCAGTATTAAAATCGACTTTTTCCAGCTCTTGCGTAATCAGTTGATCTATATCACCAATTTCTATGAGTTCATTTTGCATCTGTTAACCCAATGCGCTCATTAGTGCGCCTAACTGGCCTTGCATTTTGCCCGTCGCATCTTGCATAGCGGCGAATTTGTTGTGGGTGCGTTTTTCCAAACTTTCCATGCGGCGATCTAATGCCGCTTGATCATCATTCAAACGGTAATTTTGTTCAGTGAGGCTTTTTTCTCGAGTCCGGATGCTACCAGTGACACCTGTAATGCCGTGGATCGCGTCTTCCACTCGTTTGGCAAATCCCGTATTGCCACCAAAGAAACTTTCGAGTTCATTGAAGTTAGTGTTCAACTGACGGTCAAGCATGTCGTAATTGATCTCCAATGTACCTTGACGCGTGGTAGTAATACCAAATTCAGTTAACGATTTTAGATCTTCGGGTGCGTTATCTATCTCAGTAGAAAAAACGGACTTCAATCTTGAGTCAGCGCTACGAACCGTACTATCGCCCGATAATGGCCCTTTTTGACCAGTGACCGGATCTACGCTCGCTAAAGCCTGAGAAGTTTGATAGAAGGCGTTGTACGCCGAAACAAAGCTTTCAATATCGCTACGCACACTTTGACGATCGTACTCAACCCCAATTTCTGCAGGCGGCTTATTCGACTCTGACTTGCCTTTTAGTGTTAAATCAACACCCTCAATAGCATCTTCAATCACGTTATTGTGGCTGGAAAGTTTCGCTACGCTGTCAAGTAATACCTCTGCATCTTGCCCCGCCTGTATTTCGGTCATGCCTAGGTATTGTTCAAACGAGGATTGAGCTTGAGCGATTTTCGCTTCTGCGACATCAATTTTTTCTAAGCGCTCACGCTCTTCGGGATCGAGCCTCGCACGATGGATTTGCTGCGCTTGCGCTTCAGTCAGCTCGCCTCGTTTAACTTTGGCATCGAGCTCTTGCTTTCCATCTGCAATCTTCAGCTCTATTTCAGCTTTTTCTTGCTCAAGCAGCTGCTTTGCTTCTTTAGTTGTAACGTAAGAATCGGTCAGTGTGCCGGATGTGGCATTATTCCATCCAGGCACATCCGGTGCCTTGGCTATGGCTTTTTCATCCAGCTCTAGTTCTGGCTCTTCATAGGAATCAAGCAACGTGCCTGAAGCGGTTTCAGTCCAACCCGGAATGCGCTCTTCGGGACGTAAGCTTGCACGTTGGCTGGCTTGATCAATGGCTGCTTGTCCTGCTTTAGCCGCCGCAGCACCTGCCGCAGAAATCGGCGTTGCCGATGCGTCATTTGACGCACTTTCTGCCGGTTTTTGTTCTTCAGAAACGAGAGGGTTACCATTTGCATCCAGCTCTACTGGCTGCGATGGCATTTTAAGGGGACCTAACACTTCCTCCGCCGCTGTACGCGCATCTTCTAGCGCATTCATTCGGTCTTCATGTGTTTGGTATTCGAAATATTTCAGCGGGTTGGCTTTTTCGGCATCCACACTGACTTTAATTTGATGGTCCTTACCCGATAGGTTAGAGGCAAGGATAAGTCGGGGTCCCTCAACGTCGTTAATGAGAGAGGCACGAACACCAGGGTTTTCTTTTGCTCCGTTGATACCGCGAACAACATCAACCAGCTTGGAGCTCGAGCGAACGTTTACGTTGAAGGTGTCATCACCAAGCGAAATATGCAGCTTACCTGGGCCAAGTTTCGCGTCTTCTGGCAGTACGTCAGAAGCCACTTTATGGCTCTGGGCAAGCTGCAACACATCGATAGCATACTTACCGGCGATCGCATCTGTGGTTGCAGTGGCGGATACGATATTTTCATCAGTGGTCTCTACCGTACGGACAGCAAAGGCCTTCTCCTGACGAAAGTTCGTCATGAGATTTTTCATCGTATCTAACGATTCTCTGAGCCGACCATAGGCACTGATACTGGCGTCAATTGTCGTGCGTTCATTGTTGATGCGTTGCTGCTTTGGCACACGCTCGGCATCCACAACTTTGCTGACCATGGAGTTAATATCCATGCCGCCAGACATCCCCAAAGGGCCTAAACTCATCTCATCACCTCAAAAACGACTTACACTTTTTCAGTCAACAAACCGCTGTTAGCTGTGTGTTCAGCTAGGCGACGTAATACCACTAGCATTTCTTCATCAGGAATTTGACGGATCACGTCACCAGTCTTGGCTTCGTAAATCGTCACCACATCCCGGCCGGATTCTTCATCCACCCGAAACGCGACTCCTTTGTTTATGGACGTCACAAAATCATTCATTTGTTCGACCACTTTTTCACGCTCTTGTCTGTTCAGCTCCTGACGGCTTTCTGCCATCTCTATGACGGCTTGAACAGATAAATCGTGATCGGTGTCTTTCACTGTTTTCGGCGAAAGTTCACCGACTGAACTTGCTGCGCTAAACGTGCCTACATTACTGTCATTTTTATTTGCAAACTTTGTGCCACTTGGCGCGCCGTGAGACTGGATGTTCGATGTGTAGGAAGAAATATCCATTATGCTCTCCCCTCCGCCTTATAAGCTAACGATAAACCTATCGCTTTAGTGACCCAACCTCTCGGGTATACCACCCGAAGCTGGGCCGACCGACTAGCCCAGCAAGCTTAACGCGGCAGAAGGAGCCTGCTTCGCTTGAGCCAAGATTGAAGTACTTGCTTGCTGAAGAATTTGCGACTTAGTCATCGCCGTCGTCTCTTTAGCATAATCCGTATCTTTAATACGACTCTTCGACGCATTAACATTCTCATTAATGTTATCTAAGTTGCTGATTGCATGGTCGAAACGATTTTGGAATGCACCTAACGATGCACGTTGGCTGTCAACGTATTTCATCGCTGAATCGATGATTGCAACTGATTCTTGTGCACCACCAACTGACGTTACATCAACACTATCCACCGTGACTGCTTTTGCCACGCCCATATCTAACTCATCAGCAAGACCACCACTGAATGTAACGGCGCCGTCAACGGTATTCGAACTTGTAAAGACTTGTAGCGCACCTTCTTCGTCAACAGACGCTTTCACCAAATCGGTTTGACCATTGATATAAGTTGCCAGTTCTTCGATGTCATCGCCTTCTTTCGCCGCGATATTGATTGTACGAGCCTCACCATCAGTGTCAGTTAGCTCGATAGTCATATCATTTGCAGTACCTGACACACTCCAATCAGGGGTCTTTGCCGTCGCTGCTTTGTAGCTAGAGCCGCCCATATCAGCGTTGTCTGAGCGCATACCGTTCAACGTTAGCGTGACAGCTTCACCAGAATCGGCACCGATTTGGAAAGATTGCGTGCCGTGGGTACCGTTAAGCAGCTTATTACCACCGAAAGACGTTGTTTCAGCGATACGGTTGAGCTCATCATTTAGTGCGGTGACTTCTTCTTGAATCGCAACACGATCTGATTTTGAGTTAGAACCATTGGCAGACTGTAAAGACAAGTCACGCATGCGTTGTAGAATGTTGCTAGACTCATTCATTGCACCTTCAGCGACCTGTGCAATAGAAATGCCGTCATTGGCGTTTTTCACCGCTACGTCTAATCCTCGGCTTTGTGCGTTCAAACGGTTTGAAATTTGTAGACCTGCAGCATCGTCTTTCGCGCTATTGATTTTATAACCCGAAGACAAACGCTCCATTGATTTTTGTTGACCGTCAGCGGCTTGGTTTAAGTAACGCTGTGCCGTCATCGCAGAAACGTTAGTATTAACGTTAATCGCCATAATTGTTCTCCTTTAAGGCTTAAGTGAATGTACCCTCGTGTCTCTCACCTCACTTAGGTACATCTCATTTCTCTCAGTCCCTTTAACGACGGCTTATGCATATTCTTGAGGAGTATTTTAAAATTTTTGCGATTATTTTCTTTAACTTACTGAAGTGTGATGGAACTCTGGTGTTGCAGGTAAAAGTGCTTACCTGTTTAAACATAAAAAAACCCAGCCGAAGCTGGGTTTACTTGCTCATCACGAGCCAATCAAGTGCTCGCTTTAGGTTTGGAATTAACCTAGCAGACTTAGCGCTGAGTTTGGCGCTTGTTTCGCTTGCGCCAGAATAGAGCTTGACGCTTGCGATAGAATTTGTGACTTGGTCATTGCGGTGGTTTCTTTCGCAAAGTCAGTATCTTTGATACGGCTCTTCGACGCATTCACGTTTTCGTTAATATTGTCCAAGTTGCTGATCGCATGGTCGAAACGGTTTTGGAAGGCACCCAATTCTGCACGATGACTGTCGACGTTGTTTAGCGCCGAATCAATCACTGCTACCGATTCTTGTGCGCCACCAACAGAGGTGACGTCGATATTATCAACCGTGACCGCCTTGGCCGCGCCCATGTTTAGCTCATCAGCAAGGCCACCGCTGAATGTGACTTCGCCATCCACTTTATTCGTACCTGCAAAAATTTGTAGCGCGCCTTCTTCATCCACTGACGCTTTTACCAAATCGGTTTGACCATTGATGTAGGTTGCCAATTCTTCAATGTCATCGCCTTCTTTCGCCGCGATATTGATGGTATGGGCTTCACCGTTCGTGTCAGTCAGTTCGATGGCGATATCATTTGCAGTGCCTGATACTCCCCAGTCCGGATCTTTTGCCGTTGTCGCTTTATAGCTAGAGCCACCCATACTCACGTTGTCTGAACGCATGTTATTCAACGTGAGTGTCACGGCTTCACCAGAGTCGGCACCAATCTGGAACGACTTGGTTGTAAAGGTACCATTTAACAGCTTGTTACCACCAAACGATGTGGTTTCTGCAATACGGTTGAGTTCATCGTTCAGTGCGGTGACTTCTTCTTGAATCGCCACACGATCTGATTTTGAGTTAGAACCGTTTGCCGATTGTAGAGACAAGTCACGCATACGTTGCAGGATGTTGGTGGTCTCGTTCATGGCACCTTCCGCCGTTTGTGCCATTGAGATACCGTCGTTCGCGTTACGAACAGCCACATCCAGGCCACGGCTTTGTGCATTCAAACGGTTTGAGATTTGCAGGCCCGCAGCGTCATCTTTTGCGCTGTTGATTCTAGAACCCGAAGACAAACGTTCCATTGACGTTTGTTGCGCTGAGTTTGCGTTGTTGAGGTAACGCTGAGCGGTCATTGCTGATACGTTTGTGTTTACATTCACTGCCATGATAATTTCTCCAATTGATTTTCCGGAAATGCGGTTTCCGACGTCTCGGAAAACCAAGTAGTTCTCTCAAAGTTACCTTTATTAACGACGCCCAAGCCGATTTCTTTAGCTTTTTTTCTGTAAACAATTCGTTTGGTGGGGTTATCGTGACCATGCAGAGAAAAAAGCAAGAAACTTTCATTTTTCACTAAAGCTTATTCTTAAGCTGTCGATAAAAGCAGGTTTTGCGTTGAAATGACGAAAAGCCAGTCGTTAGCCAAGCAAGGTTAACGCGAGGTTTGGCGCTTGCTTCGCTTGAGCTAAAATGGAGGTACTGACCTGTTGCAAGATCTGCTGCTTCACCATTTGCGTGGTTTCTTTGGCGTAGTCGGTATCTTGAATGCGGCTGTTGGAGGCCGCCAAGTTTTCGTGGATATTATCCAGATTGTTGATGGTGTGATTAAAGCGATTTTGGTAAGCACCGAGCTCTGCACGATGGCTGTCCACATACTTCATGGCAGTATCTAAAACAGCAACCGCCTGTTGCGCGCCTCCCGCAGAAGTAATATCGATGTTGTCGACGGCATCGTAGCCTTTTAACTCTAGACCAAGCTCATCGGCAAGATTGCCAGAGAACGACATCGCCCCAGCCGTTTCTTCACCTGCCATAAAGATCTGCAATTGCCCTTTTTCATTGACAGACGCGGTGACTTTATCAGTTTGACCATTAATGTAAGTAGCAAGCTCTTCAATATCGTCCCCCTCTTTGGCATTGATTTCGATCTCATCCCTTTCGCCAAAGCGGTTAGTGAAAGACATTTTCAGTTCATTAGCACCGTTTTTAACTTGCCAATCGGAACTCGCACGCCCTTTCGCGAGATAACTAAAGCCGCCCATTTCGATGCCATCGCTGCGCATCGATTTCAACTCCACTTGCACCGCCTCACCAGAAGCCGCGCCAACCTGAAATGCTGATTTACCAAAACTGCCGTTAAGCAATTTACGTCCACCAAACGAAGTTGTTTCCGCAATACGATTTAACTCATCGTTTAGCGCGGTGACTTCTTCTTGTAGCGCAGTACGTTCCGCTTTGCTATTGGAACCATTGGCGGATTGAAGTGACAAATCACGCATGCGTTGCATGATGTTAGTCACTTCCTTCATCGCGCCTTCAGCAGTCTGCATGATGGAGATACCGTCATTAGCGTTACGCACAGCAACATCCAAACCTCGCATTTGCGATTGTAAGCGATTGGAGATTTGCAGACCCGCAGCATCATCTTTTGCGCTGTTAATACGCTTCCCTGAAGACAAACGCTCCATGGATTGATTCAGCATCTCCGTCGCACTGGTCAAATGACGTTGTGCGACAAGTGCTGCAACATTGGTATTAACGGTGATCGCCACGAGAAGCTGACTCCAAGTTATCTAGGGCTTTGGATACTTATCGACCAAGTAGCACAAAGGTTTAGTGGTTTCTTTGAAAAGTAATGGCAAATGAACTAAAAACAAAAAGCCCTCCTTTTGGAGGGCTACAGGAATAATTTGTGCAGACTTATCTAATTGCCAGTTCAGCCAGCATTTCTTGCGAAGGCGCGAAGAAGTAAGCCCCTGTTACCGCTTTTGTGAAACGCAGCATTTGGTCTGTTTTGCCATCCGTTACACCATACATGCTTTCTAACATCACTTTGATGTTATGCAGCGTATTACAGTAACAGATGAACAACAGACCATGAGGACCTGTAACGGTGCCGTAAGGTAAGCTGTGACGAACAATTTTAAGACCTTTGCCGTGCTCTTTAATGTCCACACGACCAACGTGAGACGCCGCTGGCACATCTTCTAACTCAATAGAGTCTGGCTTAGTACGCCCAATCACTTTCTCTTGCGCTTTTACGTTCAACCGGTTCCAGGCCGCAAGGTTATGTTCAAAGCGTTGAACCATTACGTAGCTGCCACTAGCGAACGGCCCTTCTTTAAGCAAAGCCACGTCAGCGCGAGCCTCACCTTTCGGGTTTTCGGTACCGTCAATGAAATCAGTCATATCGCGCGCATCAAGGTAGCGATAACCATACGTTTCGTCCACGAGCGTGACATCTCCCGCTGTCGCTTCCAGGAATTTACGTAGTACATAAAAGTGCAAATCATGGCGTGTAGAGTGACAGTGAATGAGAACATCGACCTCACTCACTGGGGCAACGATGTCACCTTGCCCAAGTTGAGTGAAATCAATCAGCCCTTCTGGCACGTCTACATTGAGGTGTTCCCAAAACGACTTTGTGAATGCGATAGAAAGTGTCAGTGCTGCGCCCGGTTGAGTGATATTTAACTCTTCAACCAGTTTCGGCAGCGCTTTCAATTTTGCCAACACGTTTTCACGGTTTTGGTTCACTTTAAATTGAGTGTACAGTGCAAATGGCCCTGCTTCCGGCACGATCGCCGTTTGAGCTTGTGGCATTGAGGTTTCCTCTATACTTTGCCCCAGTGTGGGAGGTTATTGTTTTTAATTCTTCGAAGGCTGTCCATTGCTGCGCTTCAATTGTGGCACATGAAAACAGTCTTTCACCCATCTTCCGTTTAGAAGATAAATCATAAACCAAGTTAATAAAGTCATGGTAAGAGCGTTTGCCCAGTTAAAAACACCATGTTCCAAGTACACATGATACACGCTCTGGGCGAGTTGAATGGCGCATAAGATCAAAGTTACTTCTCGACCATAACGGGTCACTTGGTTCACCCAGCTTCTATCTGGATGGCGCAGCCCCATTAACCACATTAACAATAGGCTTGGTACCCCCATTGCAAGGCCTAAATATAGGGTATTTGAGTCTGGATACACAATCGCTAATATCTTGCTCCCGCTGTCACGGCTGACGCCTGCCATAGCAAACACAACCCATGAACGCGCAAGAAACATCCACCCTAACCATAAAAAAATGGGCGCTTTTAAAATTCCATGGGTGTCATATTGGTCAAATGAGTAGCGCACAATCTCTTCTTCTTAAATGTGATAAAAAATGTCACCTTAACCTATCACTTCAGAGTTGCAAGCGAGTAAAGGTGACAACTACAGTTCATTTCGTCGTCTTTGGCAGGTAAACTAAGATCTGGTTTACAGCGACGTCGAATAAAAATATGAAACAAAAAAATACAGTGGTCCCAACGCCTTCCCAAGAAACGCAAACAGAAGCCTTGAAAATAGCCAAAGCGACTCAAAAGCCAAACCAAACAAAAGAACAAACGAAGTTAATCGCACAAGGTATTGAGAAAGGCATTGCTCTGTACAAAAAACAACAAAAAGAGCGGAGCCGGCAAGCAGACAAAGCAAAAAAGAAACAACAAAAAGAAAAAAAAATTCAACATCCACCAGCTATTGAACAAAATACGCCAGCAACCTTGGAATCAAAGTCTACGCCATATTCCATGCTCCCTTGGGGTTTGCTTGTGATCAGCTGGATAGGATTCGCCGCTTATGTTTTGATGGGGAATTAACATGCAAAGACTTATTGTTATTGGATGCGCGATGTTCTCTCTACTTGGCTGCGCGACGCCGTCAGTCAAAATTCATGATCAAAGTCAGCAAGTTGAACTTCGCCTTGATGAACAGTTCAACCCGTCTAATTGCCAGTACTTAGGCGAAGTGACAGGCAGTGAAGGTCATTGGTATAGCTATCTTTTCTTCACTAACGATGCCATGTTGCAAGGCGCTGTGATTGATCTGAAAAACAATGCAGCCGCGTTAGGCGCCAATACGGTTGACATGATTGCACCTCAAGACTTTACCACTTCATTTAGCGTGCTCGGAACCGCTTATCATTGTAAATAAAGCTCAAAGAGCATGAAAAAAAGCCAGCGACTGCTGGCTTATGCACGAAATCCAAGACTGCTAGCGATATCTCTCTCCCGCTCTAGGACCCATTGGCAATCAAAAGGCCCCCAATCTGAAAGTTGATAATAGCCGTCATTATGACGTCGACCATCTTGAACGAATATAAGTTCAATACCAATCCCCGGTAATGCCTTTAGTACATCTTGAATCGTACGACGAGGCCACCCCGTTTTTTCGATCAACTTCGGCACATTCGGCCTTTCTAGGTTTTCCACCAGCAAGGCTAAATATAGTCGCCTTGCAAAAACAGGACTCAATTCCATTGACACCTCCTAAAATTGTGCTAACTCATTATTTCTTTTTTGCCCAACGAGATGTTGCGTTTGATCAATAACTCGACCTTTCTATTTGATTTAGACAGTTTTTTATTCACTTTATGCCTAATGTAACCAATTCTTAAGTTGTAACATCCGTATTCAATACCTCTCCCCTCAAGTAACCACATGTTATGTGGGTAGAGAGTAGAGTGGTTATAGAAATTATGTTCTACCGCATTTTGTCAGTTTGATTGCTTCTTGATAGGATGCGGTAACAACTCCAAATCGTTCATACACGAGTCAACTCTACTCGTGTAAACAGAATAAAGAAAAAAAGGGAACACTATGTCGATTACCATGTTCGGTATTCCAAACTGCGATACGATTAAAAAAGCCAAAAAGTGGTTAGACGCTGAAGGTATCGCGTATGATTTTCATGATTACCGCAAACAAGGCATTGATACCGCGATGGTGACAGAGTTTTGTCAAGCATTAGGTTGGGAACAGGTGGTCAACAAACGCGGCACGACCTACCGAAAGCTGACGCAAGAACAAAAAGACTCTCTCAATGAAGAAAACGCCATCGTTCTATTGGTGGAAAACCCTGCGATGGTTAAGCGCCCAATTTTAAGAGTGAATGATCAACTGCATATCGGTTTCAAAGCGGATCAATACACCACTATTTTTAATTCATAATTTAAGGAATATTCAAGGATGACAGACAGTCCTGTGTTGGCACTTGCTAAAGATCTGATCAGCAGACAATCCGTAACCCCTGAGGATGCAGGTTGCCAGAACCTGATGATTGAGCGCTTAAAAGCACTCGGTTTTAATATTGAAGTGATGGTGTTTGAAGACACAACCAATTTCTGGGCACGACGGGGCACAGAAGCGCCATTGTTTGCTTTCGCCGGTCACACCGATGTTGTACCAGCAGGCAAGCTGGAAGATTGGGATACCCCTCCCTTTGAACCAACCATTATGAATGGCTATCTCCACGGTCGTGGGGCAGCTGATATGAAAGGCTCGTTAGCTGCAATGGTTGTAGCCGTTGAGCGCTTTATTACGGATAACCCTAACCACAAAGGCTCTATTGGTTTTTTAATTACTTCGGATGAAGAAGGTCCATTTATCAACGGTACGGTTCGCGTTGTAGAAACGTTGATGGCGCGTGGCGAGAACATCGACATGTGCATCGTCGGCGAACCTTCAAGTACTGACGTGGTGGGAGATGTTGTCAAAAACGGACGTCGTGGTTCAATTACCGGTGACTTGACGGTAAAAGGGACACAAGGACACGTGGCCTATCCTCACCTCGCGAATAACCCAGTACACGCCTCTTTACTGGCGATCCATGAACTCGCAACGACCGAGTGGGATCAAGGGAATGATTACTTCCCACCGACCAGCTTTCAGATCCCGAATGTCTCTGCTGGGACAGGCGCATCTAACGTAATTCCTGGTGAGTTTAACGTGCAGTTCAACCTACGCTTTAGCACCGAGCTAAGCAACGACTTAATCGTTCAGCGTGTTACAGAGACCTTAAATAAGTATGATCTGAACTATGAAGTAAGCTGGACCTTCAACGGTGATCCGTTCTTAACTGACACGGGGGCATTGCTCGATGCCGTTGTCGCTGCGGTAGCAGGTGTTAACGATACTAAGCCAGCGTTACTGACCACTGGCGGCACCTCTGATGGCCGTTTTATTGCACGTATGGGGGGGCAAGTCGTCGAACTAGGCCCAGTTAACGCCACCATCCATAAAGTGAACGAATGTGTGAAAGTCGACGACCTAGAGAAACTCACTGACATGTACCAAAACACACTGAAACATTTGCTGGCGAAATAAACGCTCGTAATAGGCCATCCAGTACTGAGAACATCATGACACCAGAGCAACTCACCGGAACGACAGATACTCACCTTCAATCGACCATGGTTGGTCAAAAGGCCTTTCTGATGCATCCAGATGTGGCCGATGACCTACTCAGAATGATTGAAGTGGCTTCAAGTGCCGGCTTTAAAATGGAGATCGCCAGTGGATTTCGAGATTTTGAACGCCAACACTCCATTTGGAACGGGAAGTTTTCCGGCGATTTGCCCATTCAAGATTCTCACTCTCAACCGTTAAACAAGACAGATTTAAACGACGAAGAGAAACTGATGGCCATTCTCCGCTGGTCAGCCCTACCTGGAGGAAGTCGTCATCATTGGGGGTGTGATTTTGATGTTTATGCCCGTAATTTATTGCCACAAGACACTAAACTTCAATTGGAGCCATGGGAGTATTTGCAAGGCCATCAGTACGATTTTCATCAATGGTTACGAGCGCATCTTGAAGATTTCGGCTTCTTTTTCCCTTACCAGCAAGATTTGGGGGGCGTCGCAATTGAACCTTGGCATATCAGCCATAAAGCGGTATCACAGCAATGCCTGACACATTTAACGCCAGATCTACTGAAAAATCAGTTAATCCAGCAGAATCAGATCAAAAGCATTGCAGGTATTGACGTCATATTGAATAATTTAGAGACGGTTACTGCTAAATTTATTCACAATATTACATCGCCGGAGGCGCTATGTTAGAACTGCTTACTAACCCTTGGGTTATCATCACGGTGGTGCTGAGCGTGGTCATTGGTAATATTGCAGCGCTAAAATACACGGCCAATATGAAGCTAGGTCAGATGGATAAAAGTCGAAAAAATGACTTAGACCAACTGAATAAACTTGATAAAGCACGTGATGAGAGCAATGAAAAAAACTGAGACGGGACTCGTTAACCAAGTGCCCATCTCAGAGTAAATCAATCCGCATAAAAAAGGGACCGCGTGAGTCCCTTTTCTATTTCTTCGCTTCTGACTACTGCTTCACAACGCTGGCCAAAACCGGTGCTAGCGATTTTAGAAACGCCTCCTCGACTGGCTTACCTGAAGAGTCGGTGATGTTAATAGAAGTTCGGTTACCTAAATCACCAAATAGGAATGTATATTTACCTGAGTCTAAATCAACCGGTTTAACACCAATCTCATTCCAGAACTCATCATCTGGAGATGCATATTTTGCGGTAACCGTACCTTGAGACTGACTCCGCTCTTCAATAGTAAAACCCATCTTAGGTAAGATGTTTGGCAAACGCTGCCAAAGCATATTGTATTGTGCACGAGCAACGATAACTGGAAGCCCACTGCGGTCTTTACCCATGGTAATTGGGATATGCTTCACCAACTCTTGTGCGTTACGTTGTGCTTGTTCACGCACGTCTTGATCGTAGCGAGCTGTCACCAAGTTAGTCATGAATGCATTGTAACGCTCACGATTGGTTGCCGTGACCTCTTTTACTTGGTTGCCTTCACGCCAGTCAATAAGGTTTACTTTAAAACCATGTCGACCATTGGCTTCTGTACGCACAATCTCATATCGACTCCCAACTTCTAACTCTTCATCTGGAGAGTCCCAAGTGACCCAACCTGTTTCGATGCGCGAATCCGTTTGGCTTTCAACCGGAATTTGATTGGTTTCAACCATACCCAGCACCGTTTGCCAAACCTTATCCAACTCGTCTTTTCGGAGTAACCAAAGTGTCACTTCCCCATCACGATTACGATCAAGACGAGCACCAGGAATAAGCTCTAGCACCTGTTGTGGTGGACGAATATCTACTTCTTTACCCACGCCACCGACGTAATCACCCTGAGGGATATCATAATTTGGGTAAAACTGAGGTTGTGCCCCCTGTGGGACATTCCACTCACCCAAATTTTGGGAATTCAAATACTCGAAGTCGTCTTTTGCTTGACGACGCTGATTGGCACCACCTGAACAGGCAGTCAATACGAATACAGCTAATGAACTTAACACTAACTGGCTTGAAAGCTTCATCTATACTCCTAAAATACTCAGGGCTTATCGACCCTCAGCATGAACTTCAATCCTAGTAACTCAATCTTAATAGCTCAATTTTAATAAATACCGGCGTCGGTTAACGACTGCTCCACGATCGGCTGCGATTTTTCAGACAGAGTGGTTAAAGGAAGACGCAAACCACCGTCTTCAATCAAGCCAAGCTTTTGCGCTGCCCATTTTACCGGGATAGGGCTTGCCTCAATGAAAAGGTTCTTATGCAACGTCATTAAACGCTGGTTAATCGCCTTAGCTTCTTCGCACTTACCTTCACTTGCCAAATCGAACATGTCTGCCATGTCTTTAGCCGCAATATTGTTGGTTACCGAGATAACACCATTGCCGCCAAGTTCCACAAAATCGAGTCCCGTCGCATCATCACCGCTTAGTAAGATAAAATCTTCGCCACAAAGTTCACGATGAAGTGCAACTCGACTCAAATCGCCTGTCGCGTCTTTTAATGCAACGACATTATCAAGCTTTGACAAGCGAGCCACTGTTTCTGGCTGCATATCTACCGCAGTACGACCTGGTACATTATACAAAATTAGAGGCACATCACTTGCTTCAGCGATCGCCTTGTAATGCAGGAACAAACCTTCTTGAGTGGGCTTGTTGTAATACGGTGTCACACTCAAGAAACCTGAAATACCAGAATCAGCTAATAATTTGCTAAATGTAACTGCTTCGTGGGTGGCATTTGCCCCCGTACCAGCAATCACAGGGATGCGACCGTCGGCAAACTCGACCGTTTTATTCACGACCTTTACATGCTCTTCAATCGTCAGTGTCGCTGACTCGCCTGTTGTGCCTACAGCCACAATACCGTCTGTACCCGCTTCTACGTGGTACTCTACTAGCTTTTGTAGACTGTCAAAGTCTACTTCACCATCCGCTTTGAATGGTGTAATCAGCGCTACGATACTTCCTGAAAACATGTTTATCTCCCTCACTTTACTCTTTCTGCATGGTACTGTAATGCGATTGAAAAACACAAGAGCGTAAACTCGCTTACAAAGTACAAATGAATGAATAATTATCAGTTGTTAGAGGTCTAGCAACTTAATTACTCGATTTGGTTTAATTCCCAACAATCTTAATAATCGTGTTAGGCCTAGTAGTTAGTGAGCCGCATGGCTCTATATTCGAGTGACTTTAGAATCTATCAGTGATTGGAAAAATAGCGAAACAATACTTAATGCCACTCTACTCTGAAATCGAAAATATACTCTTGGGTTATGTCGGCTAAGTCAGGCTTGAGTGAATAAAAAGACCAAATCGTCAGCAAATGAGCAGAGAAAGTTTTATTGCTTAGCACTCAGACGTTGAAATCAAAAATACAGGCAGACACTCTCCAGTCAGCTTGCTTTCTTATAAACTAAAAAAAGAACGGACTCGTATTTCTCGTCAATATTTGTGCTAACATCTTCCTATTCAAGAAAGGACAAGAAGCTCATTTATGAAGCAAAATCTGGTACTTACAGCAGTTGGAACGGACCGTCCGGGCATTTGTAACCAAGTGGTAAAACTGGTCACTCAAGCTGGCTGTAACATTGTCGATAGCCGCATAGCTATCTTTGGAAATGAATTTACTCTGATCATGCTACTTACTGGCAACGCTAGTAATGTCACCCGCGTAGAAACACAACTGCCGCTATTGGGCCAAGAGCATGATCTGATTACGATCATGAAGCGAACGGCCTCTCATGAGCTACTCGGCCACAGTTACACCATGGAAGTGTTTATCGAGTCTGATGACCGCCTTGGTCTAACAGAAGAATTTACTCGCTTCTTCGCGGATCAACAGATCGGCTTAGACTCCCTGAGCGCCCAAACTATCAGTAAGTCGAAAATTCAGCGTGATACTGACCAATTTCACATCGCAATTACCGCATCAGTCAGTACCGACTGTAATCTAATGCAATTACAAGAAAATTTCGATGAACTTTGTAAGTCACTCAACGTACAAGGTTCTCTGAATTTCATTAAAAACACACTATAAAGTAAAGGAAATCACCATGAATACGCTGACAGAAGGCTCGCCAGCGCCAGCCTTCTCTTTGCTCGACCAAGACGGTAACACCGTTTCTCTTGATGACTTTAAAGGTAAAAAAGTACTTTTCTATTTTTATCCTAAAGCAATGACGCCAGGCTGCACTACGCAAGCAAAAGGTCTGCGTGATATTAAAGCAGAGCTAGACGCGCACAATATCGTTGTATTGGGCGTAAGCATCGACCCTGTCAAGCGGTTGGGTAAGTTTATAGAACGTGACGAATTGAACTTCACCTTACTTTCAGATGAAGATCATGCCGTAGCCGAGCAATTTGGCGTTTGGGGCGAAAAAAAGTTCATGGGTAAGGTCTATGATGGCCTTCATCGTATTAGCTTTCTCATTAATGAAGACGGCGTGATTGAACACGTGTTTAATAAGTTCAAAACAAAAGACCACCACGAAGTGGTTCTGAACTACCTTAACCAAAACGCGTAATCGATATCGCGTCACGACACAATAAAAGCCCAGCGTTCTGCTGGGTTTTCTTTATTCTGTCGTTTACTGCTTGCTATTCTTGTTCCGCAGTCTGGTTCTCTTCTGTACTTGGCAACGCATGCCAAACCGCTTTCACTAGTGTCGCCAATGGAATAGCGAAGAAGACGCCCCAAAAGCCCCACATACCACCAAATACCAATACGGCAACAATGATTGCGACCGGGTGTAAGTTGACGGCCTCAGAAAACAACACAGGGACCAACACATTACCATCTAACGCTTGGATAATACTGTAGGCAAGGAGTAGCCAATAAAACGGAGGGGTCAACCCCCATTGGAACAAACCGACAATAGCAATGGGTACCGTTATGGCTGCCGCACCGATATAAGGGATCAATACCGACAAACCAACAGCTACCGCAAGTAACGCCGAATAACGTAAATCCAAAATCGCAAAAGTTACGTAGCTCACGCTACCAACGATTAAAATTTCAAGTGCTTTGCCACGAATGTAATTAGAGATTTGCTCATTCATCTCATGCCAAACTTTATTTGCCAACTTACGATTTTTAGGCAAAATTTTACTCGCAATTCTTAACATTTCTTCTTTGTCTTTTAACAGGAAGAAAATCAATAGCGGCACCAAAATCAAGTACACCACTAACGTTGCGATGCTCACCAATGAAGCAAGTGAACCTTTAACAACGCTTTCACCCAACCCTAATGCTTGGTTTTTTGCATTACTGAAAACCGTTTCCACAATTTGTAAATTCGCCAACTCAGGGTGACGCTCTGGCAACGTAACGATGAACTTTTGCAGACCGTTATACATATTCGGAATGTCGTTGATAAGGTTTCCGACCTGAGTCCAAATTGTCGGCACTAAACCAAACATGGCGATTAACATTAACCCAAGAAAGATTAAAATAACGATGATGACCGACAATGTGCGCGGCACTCCCAAACGGCACATCTTAACGACAGGCCATTCAAGCAGATAAGCTAAAACGATCGCGACAAGCAATGGCGCAATCAAATGCCCAAAAAAGTAAATGGTGATGAAACCAAACAGTAAGATCGCGACGAGGCTTACTGCATGAGGGTCAGAGAAACGTCGCTTGTACCAGCGATTTACCATTTCAAACATCTTATGAGGATTCCTTATTGAAGACAGTCAATGTGTAGTGCTCGGGTGTAGATTGGCAATCGACTAGGTACCCTTGGGCACTTAGGTAGTTCACAATGTCTCGTTTAGAGCTGCTATCCATTACTTGAATGACAAGTGGATGATACTGTTGAGCTTCTCCTTGAAAGGCCTCAGCAGCGTGACGTTTTGCAAGCAACAGCGCCATTGGGCAACGTTGTTCGCGCAAATCAAGTAACATCGATTCCATTGTATTGCTCTGCACTTATGATAGGGTTGTATTGTAACGGCTTTTTAAGCTGGTGCTAGCACTTCTAACATGATTTAACCACATGCTAAAATGACTCGGGTATAAAGAAATTTACGAAACCAATTCGTTCATTTCCGGTCTTATTGCTAGCGTATATCCACGCGGATGACCAAAAGACATGTGGCATGCTAGGAGAACCTCTACCTCCAACCACACGCTTAGGTATTTTTGGAGACCCCTTTAAACGTATGTTAAAACGCACTCGCTCGCTAGTTTGTTTATGTCTTGCTGCTGTAATCAGTTCGCCGACCACTTATGCCAATACCAACAGCATGGATTTGCCCGAAATCGGTACAGCTGCTGGAGGCACGCTTTCGATAGACCAAGAGTTGATTTATGGCGATGCGTATATGCGCATGCTTAGAGCCAGTAAGCCTCTCGTCAATGACCCCGTGATTAATGAGTACATCGATTCTTTAGGCCACCGTCTGGTTGCCAATGCGAATGACGTAAAAACCCCGTTTCACTTTTTTATGATCCGCGACCGTAATATTAACGCGTTTGCATTTTTTGGTGGTTACGTCGCGTTGCACTCTGGCTTGTTTCTTCATGCTCGCTCTGAGAGTGAACTCGCCTCTGTTGTGGCGCACGAGATCGCGCACGTCACGCAACGCCACCTCGCTCGTAGCATGGAAGAACAAGCACGCCGTTCTCCTGCAACATTGGCTGCGCTCGCTGGAGCTTTACTACTTTCTATTGCCTCCCCTGAAGCGGGGATGGCGGCAATTACCGCGGCAACTGCGGGCAATATGCAAAGCCAAATCAATTATACTCGCACTAACGAGAAAGAAGCGGATCGCTTTGGGATTTCGACGCTGGCAAAAGCAGGCTTCGAAGTGCAAGCCATGCCTCGCTTTTTTGGACGCCTTGCCGATGAGTATCGCTATGCCAGTAAGCCACCACCAATGCTGCTAACGCATCCGCTACCCGAAGACCGTATTACCGATAGCCGTGCGCGAGCCAGAACCTACCCACCAATGCGAGTCGTCCCGTCGATAGACTACCACCTAACTCGTGCGCGCATAGTGGCGCGTTATGCAGGCATTGATGGACAAGCCGCTCTTAATTGGTTTGAACGTACACAAAAGCAAGCCTCGGCAGATATCACGCTGGCTTTCGATTATGGACGAGCTTTGGTGCATCTCGATAGTAAACGCTTATCTCAAGCAGAACCGATTTTGGAAAAGCTCTTAGAACAAGACCCAAGTAACCCATTCTACCTTGATACCATGACCGATTTATATATTGAGAAAAAGCAACCAGACAAAGCGATAGAAATGCTCAACCGGGCGCTCTCTCGTAATCCTCAGAATAAAGTTTTAACCATCAACTATGCCAATGCGCTACTTGAAGGTAATCAAAACACTCTGGCCGTGCGTGTTCTTCAGCGTTACACCCATGATTACCCAGAAGACACAAACGGCTGGCACTTACTCTCGAAAAGTTATCATGCATTAGGCCGTAGTGATGAAGAATTGGCCGCACGTGCTGAAATTTTGGCACTACGAGCAAACTGGAATAAAGCGATTCAATATTATAGTGAAGCAAGTAAAATGGCCAAACTGGGTAGCTTAGAACAAGCGCGATACGATGCTCGTATTGACCAACTCATGATCCAAAGAGATCGATTCATGGCATTACAATAACGAAATGGAGAAAACCATGTCAGTCGTGATTTACCACAACCCTCGCTGCTCAAAGAGCCGTCAAACTCTTGAGCTACTTGAGCAAAACGGTATTACACCAGAAATCATCAAATACCTAGATACACCTCTGAATGTAAATGAACTCAAAGTACTTTACACTCAACTCGGTTTATCATCTGTACGTGAAATGATGCGCACAAAAGAAGCCATTTATAAAGAGTTAGGCTTAGGTGCAGCCTCTGTAACCGATGAGCAACTATTCGAGGCCATGGCGACAAACCCTAAGCTATTTGAACGCCCCGTTGTCGTTGCCAATGGCCAAGCGAAGATTGGTCGCCCACCAGAACAAGTGTTGGATATTCTATAAATGGATTGCCGAATCCTTATTTTGTACTTCAGCCGTCACGGCTCCACAAGACAGTTGGCAAGGCAGATTGCAAGAGGGGTTGAATCGACTCCTCATTGCCAAGCAATTTTACGTACAGTTGAAGAATTGTCACCTGACTCACATCCCCTTTCCGATCCAATTGTTACTCTAGAAGAACTGAAAACATGTGACGGTCTCGCTTTCGGCAGCCCTGTCTGGTTTGGCAACATGGCAGCCCCTTTAAAACACCTTTGGGATCAAACGACTTCTCTATGGGTTGGTGGTGACTTAATTGATAAGCCTGCTTGTGTCTTTACCTCCTCATCTTCGATGCATGGTGGTCAAGAAACAACATTACAAAGCATGATGACTCCTTTATTGCATCACGGGATGATGGTAATGGGGATTCCATATGCAGAACCAGAGCTACACACCACACAGTCGGGTGGCACGCCCTATGGTGCAAGTAGTGTGGGTCAGGAGCCTAGCCTCACCAATGAAGAGGCTCGCCTGGCACAAAAATTAGGCAAACGACTCGCAACCACAGCGTTAAAATTAAAAGTCTGTTAGTAAATTCAAGGATAGTTCATCGATGTCTGACTCTTTCGACCAAATACCACTCGGTACGCAGGCTAAAACTTACCGTTACCTCGCTTTGTTTGGCAATTTAGCCTTATTAACTTGGGTCGCTATTTGGCAGCTTGCGTTATCGCCTCACCCTCACCTAAGCAGTACAACATTGGCTATTGCATGGTGTATTCCTTTGTTACTTCCACTTCCCGGAATTTTAGCGGGCAAACCTTATACTCACGCTTGGGCTAACTTTGTTCTGATGCTGTATTTCTTACACGCCCTGACCATTCTTTATGTGGATGGCGGCGAACGTTGGCTTGCGGCAGTGGAGTTACTGCTAACGTCATTAGGCTTTATAGGGAATATTTTATTTGCTAGGGCGAGAGGTAAAGAACTAGGACTAAAACTAAAACTTTTATCCCAAGTAGAAAAGGAAGAAAAGTCGAAATTCAATAAATAATACGATGAAACTCAAATGAGCGTGATAGGTATTATCAACCGTTAATCTAGAATCTAGATAACAAAAAAGAGTCGCCAATCGCGACTCTTTTTTCTATGCTATTTTTTACCATTTACTGTGGTTAGTATAAACACTATGACGCCGTGCGCCATTGGTAGATAAGATCATACTGCTCTTGCACTGGCGTAACACCAGCAGGGGATTCAACCGCTTTTACTCTCTCTTCGCTAGACTCTTCAATCATATCAGCCGGAGCTTCGGACTGCCCTTCTGCTTCCGCTGCAGGCTTTCTTGTTTGCTCCACTTGAGCAGACTGCTCTGGTTGTTGTGCCGGAACCATGTTTTCAACCTCCCTCAACTGAGAGATCGATGATAGCTCTTTCTCAAAGGCTTGTTGAGAGGCCAACAAGTGGATATTTAACGTCAACTCATTACCTTGAACACGCTTGACTTCAATTCCTGCGACAGAATTAAGCTGTTTTAGTGCATTTTCTAAATGGAAGAAGTCGGCTGCAGATGTAACGTTAAGCACTTTCACTGCAAGCGCTTGTGAAGACTTCCCAGAAACCACCACCGCACTCTTACTCGCATAATAGTCGGCAATTCCGTCTACCATAGCAGCAATTGCATTGGAGCCGGATTCAGAACCATTACGAGCAGAGCGTTGCACATCAAGAATGTTTGTTGGCGATTGATCGTACAGCGTCCAACGAATCTGATCTCCTTGAGCACGCACAACAAGAATCGCATCAGCTTGGTAGCGTTGGCTTGCTTGACCAATTGGCTCAATAAATCCCCCCCATAAATCAGAAACATTCACGCCCGTTACATCATCAAAATCCCCGACAGGGATCGTGATCGGCAAACCTCTTGATTGCGCCGCTCCGCGAAGTGCTGCAATGTTGGGTGAGCCGGAGTGCTCCCAAGCGATGTTGCGATCATAGTCTTGTTCCTCAACCATCCAAACTAAGATATTAGGTCGATTGGGAGACCAAGACGGCAATTGAGCCTGAGTGAGCAACGCGCTGATTTGACCACTATTGAAAAGCATCTTCAAACTTGTTTGCCCATTTATCTGACCATAACTCAGTTGTGATATATAGCGCGCACTGGAGCTGAGCGCCTTTTTAATAACAGGATTGCTTAATGAGGATTGAGAACCCGTAGCTCGAACAATCACATCTTGCATACCTTGTTGACGAGCCAATGTCTCACCGTTGTTCTGCTCATTGTCGATAACCACTTCAGCACGATAGATATCTACCTGAGTTAATGCATATACCGGTAGGGACAACCAACCTATCAGTAAGAGAGCTAAATAGCGCATAGTTTTTATAATCCTCTAAACAAGAACCCGAATAATAAGCAACTATCAAACCTTGAGCAAGGCAAGCTCTGAGTAAATTGCCTGTATCTTAACGAGTTAAAGCCGCTTGGTTAACAACCTTGGTATATACGCGCTACTCTCTGTTTTTATAAAAGCGTGATTGTTTATGGTCTTATCGCGATAATTAAATCATCAAGCAAACAACCTCTACCGAACCCGCAAAACAGACCAATTTGCAAGCAACCAGCTCTCAAAAACGTCATTTGTCTTATAACTTCAACTCAAAGTTTGATCCAGGCAGCATTGCAAACGATTACAGGATGATAGAATTCGCCGGATTTGTCTGCGTATCTTTAAATAGGGAATTATTATGAAAAATGCGTTACAAGGCGCTCAAATGCTCTTTGTCGCTTTTGGTGCTCTGGTACTTGTGCCACTCCTAACTGGCCTTGACCCCAACGTGGCCCTTTTTGGTGCCGGTGTCGGTACCCTCCTCTTCCAATTAATGACTAAACGTTCTGTTCCAATCTTTCTTGCTTCTTCTTTCGCGTTTATTGCTCCTATTATGTTCGGTATCCAAACTTGGGGTATCGGTGCAACCATGGGTGGCTTAATGGCCGCAGGTTTGGTGTACGTTGCACTCGGCGCAATGATTAAGGTTCGTGGTGTTGGTTTTATCCATAAAATTTTGCCCCCAGTGGTTGTTGGTCCGGTGATCATGGTCATTGGGCTTGGCTTGGCGCCAACAGCGGTAAATATGGCCGTAGGCAAAACTGGCGATGGCGCGGTACAACTGGTTAACGGCGATGCGGCAATCATTATCTCCGCGGTCTCTTTGCTCACAACTATCGTATTAAGTGTCTTCGCAAAAGGCTTCCTCAAGCTGGTTCCTATCGTTGGCGGCATCCTAGCAGGTTATTCAGTATCACTCTTTTACGGTGTGGTGGACTTTACCCCTGTGACTCAAGCTGCGTGGTTGGCAATGCCAAACTTCACTACGCCTGAGTTCAACATCAACGCGATTCTGTTTATGATTCCCGTGGCTATCGCACCAGCGGTAGAACACGTGGGCGACATGCTGGCTATCTCAAATGTAACAGGTAAGAACTACCTGAAAAAGCCAGGCCTACATCGCACAATCGCAGGAGATGGGATTGCGACGATCGCCGCTTCCATGGTTGGTGCCCCACCAAACACCACTTACAGTGAAGTTACCGGTGCCGTTATGCTAACTAAATCATTCAATCCAGCCATCATGACATGGGCCGCGATCACTGCCATCGTGCTTGCGCTTGTCGGTAAGCTAGGGGCAACACTTCAAACTATCCCTATCCCTGTGATGGGTGGCATTATGATCCTGCTGTTCGGCTCTATCGCGACCGTCGGTCTAAATACGTTAATCAAAAATAACGTTGACCTTCACAAGTCGCGTAACTTGGTGATCGTAGCGGTAACATTAGTATTTGGTATTGGTGGTATGGCTTTCGGTATTGGCGAGTTCAGCCTACAAGGCGTGAGCTTGTGTGGGATTGTGGCTATCATTCTTAACCTAGTGCTACCCAACGACTTGGGTGAGAACCACGTCATCGACAATGCACAAATGGAAGAAGATAACGCGAAATAATATCGCAGCACTGTCTTTAAGACAGAAGACTTTGATTATTTGTCTTAACCACCGCGTACAAAAAAGGCTTGATGAAAATCAAGCCTTTTTTAATTTCTGTTCTGCTTAATTATTGCGTGCCGAAGATCTTATCGCCAGCATCCCCAAGACCAGGAACGATGTAACCTTTATCGTTTAGCTTCTCATCGATTGCTGCAGTGTAAAGCTCAACATCTGGATGCGCTTTTGCGAGTGCTTCAATACCTTCTGGCGCAGCAACAAGTACCAACACCTTAATGTGGTTACAATTTTTTTCTTTTAAAAGATCGATGGTCGCGATCATAGAACCGCCCGTTGCCAGCATTGGGTCAACAACAAGCGCAATACGCTCGTCTATGTTAGAAGCAAGCTTATTAAAGTAGGGTACTGGCTCCAGCGTTTCTTCGTCACGGTAGATGCCCACCACGCTGATGCGTGCGCTAGGCATGTGCTCAAGAACACCGTCCATCATACCAAGGCCTGCTCGTAAGATTGGCACGACAGTGACTTTTTTACCTTTGATCTGGTCTACTTCTACCGGACCGTCCCAACCATCAATGGTCACTTTCTCTGTTTCAAAGTCTGCTGTTGCTTCGTACGTTAGTAGGCTACCGACCTCTGTCGCTAACTCACGAAAACGCTTTGTGCTGATGTCACCTTCTCTCATTAGACCAATTTTGTGCTTTACTAGAGGGTGCTTTACTTCAACAACTTTCATGTCCATCTCCGGCTATAGTTGGCAATATTTAAACAAACCTGCAGATTATACATGACTTTTACAGAGATATCAGAACAAATCACGAGAGAAAAAAACCAGCGCAAACGTTTGCCATCTATATTTAAGCACTGATAGAATAGCGCCGTTTTCATATCCAACTAAATACCGAGGACTTCCCTGTGAGTGGTAATAACTCTTCTCTGAGCTATAAAGACGCTGGTGTAGATATTGATGCGGGCAACGCGCTTGTGGATCGTATTAAGGGTGCAGTAAAACGCACTCGCCGCCCTGAAGTGATAGGGGGGATCGGTGGTTTTGGCGCGCTATGCGAATTGCCAACCAAATACAAACAACCTGTACTGGTTTCTGGTACTGATGGCGTAGGCACTAAGCTTCGCCTGGCACTGGATATGAACAAGCACGACACTATCGGTATCGACCTTGTTGCGATGTGTGTCAATGATCTTATCGTGCAAGGCGCAGAGCCACTGTTCTTCCTCGATTACTACGCAACAGGTAAATTGGACGTTGATACCGCAGCGGATGTAGTTTCGGGTATCGCGGAAGGCTGTATTCAAGCAGGTTGTGCACTTATCGGCGGTGAAACGGCTGAAATGCCGGGCATGTATGAAGGCGAAGACTACGATGTGGCAGGCTTCTGTGTGGGCGTCGTCGAAAAAGAAGACGTGATTGACGGTACCAAAGTAGCCGCAGGTGATGCGCTCATCGCCGTCGGCTCAAGCGGTCCACACTCAAACGGTTATTCTCTGATCCGCAAGATTCTTGACGTGTCTGGCGCAGATAAAAACGAAGAGCTCGCAGGTCGCACTATCGGCGAACACCTTCTTGAACCGACCAAGATTTACATCAAATCTGCACTTAAGATGATTGGTAAGCACGATATCCATGCAATCTCTCACATCACTGGTGGTGGTTTCTGGGAAAACATACCACGCGTACTGCCAGAAGGCACAAAAGCGGTGATCGACGGTAACAGTTGGGAATGGCCAGTAATCTTCAAATGGCTACAAAAAAAAGGGAACGTAGATACACACGAGATGTATCGCACATTTAACTGTGGTGTTGGTCTAATCGTCGCCCTACCGAAAGAGCAAGCAGATGCAGCGGTTGCTCTTCTTAGAAAAGAAGGCGAAGACGCGTGGGTAATTGGTGAAGTCGCTCAAGCGGAAGCTAATGAAGAACAAGTTGAAATCAAATAACTTGTGAATCACGCTAAAAATAGAACGAATGGGGACGTTATGTCCTCATTTTGCTATCTGGCAGATCGAAAACCATTCTAATAGTAGGTAATTTATATAGCCTACAATATCAAGATCAAGGTAATCTCAGTATCATGAAAAACATTGTGGTCCTCATCTCGGGTAACGGCAGTAACCTGCAAGCCATCTTGGAAGCTTGCGAAGACAACATGCCAAACGCACAGGTCGCGGCCGTGTTCTCTAACAAAGCAGACGCTTATGGTTTAGAACGTGCAAAACAATTTGATGTGAACGGTCACTTTGTCGATCCAAAAGCGTTTGATTCTCGAGACGCTTTTGACGCGGAACTAATGAGCCAAATCGATAATTATCAGCCTGATATCATTGTCTTAGCGGGATACATGCGCATCCTCAGTCGTGCGTTTGTTCAGCACTATAGCGGCAAGATGATCAATGTTCACCCTTCTCTATTACCTAAATATCCGGGCTTGCACACCCACCAACGTGCGATTGATGCCAAGGACAGAGAGCATGGCACCAGTGTTCACTTTGTGACGGAAGAGTTAGATGGCGGCCCTGTCATTTTGCAAGCAAAAGTCCCGGTATTTGAGGAGGATGATGCCGATGCACTTGCTGCCCGTGTTCAAACTCAGGAGCACAATATCTACCCTATGGTCACCAAGTGGTTGATTGAAGATAGGTTGAAGATGCAAGACGGCAAAGCTTGGCTCGATGGTCAAGCTCTTGGTATTCACGGCTACGCTGCCGAAGAAGAGTCATCTTCTGAATAGATCCAAAAAAGGCAGTTCAGTGACGGCCTTTTTCTTCGACTATCAGGTTTTATTCCAGTGGCTCAATGGCCGCCTGGTTGCCCGGTTTAGCTGCGGCAAACGGCACATTTGCTAATTCAGACGCATTGTTTTCGACTAACTCGCCGAGATGAAATAAACCGTACTCTCCTGGTTTCATTCGTTGCCACGCTTCATTACCAGTCAAAGGTTGAGTGGCAATAACAGAGACAATATCGTGCGGTGTCGTTTCTTCTTGGAAGTTGATTTCTACATCCTCATCAAGCAACACGGCTTTACCGAATGGCGCACGTCGTGTGATCCAATACAAGTGATTAGTACAATACGTCATGACGTACTCACTATCACTGAGCAACATATTAAAGACGCCCTTGTCTTTTAGCTGGTCACAGCATTTAGCAACATAGAGAAAAACCGATTCCATATCTTCTGGAGGCTCAGGATATCGATCTTCCATTTGTTTCAATAGCCAACAAAAGGCCAGTTCACTATCTGTCTCGCCGACTGGTCGATGCCGACCGGTATGCAAGTCTTGATAACCTGATAGCTGTCCATTGTGGGCAAAAGTCCAATACTTCCCCCATAACTCACGCGTAAAGGGATGGGTGTTTTCTAAATTAACCCCTCCACGGTTAGCCTGACGGATATGACTCACCACCGCTCGACTTTTGATCGGGTAATTTTGCACCAACTCAGCAATCTGAGACTCACAACTCGGTTTGGGATCTTTGAAGGTCCGAAATCCCTTCCCTTCATAGAAGGTTATGCCCCATCCATCGCGATGTGGACCAGTTCGGCCTCCACGCTGCATAAGCCCGGTGAAGCTGAAACAAATATCCGTAGGAACATTGGCGCTCATGCCGAGCAATTCACACATCGTTTACGAACTCCTTATCTTAAATATCGACCTAAACAAGTCACAGGTTATTTTCTGGTAACAGCCGCTGATAACCATGTTGTCAATTTGCACACTCACTCGTTGCAATCCGTCTCTTTGCCACTAGCGCAGAGTTACTTATTCAGGTCGATACCAGGCCGCAACCCCAGTCGAAAAAGCTGCGTACCCTATGATTCCATCTCTTTTTCAATCAACTGAATGATAATGTGAATAATCTTAATATGTACTTCCTGAATGCGGTCAGCGTAACCAAAGTGTGGTACACGAATTTCAACGTCAGCGAGACCGGCCATTTGTCCACCATCTTTACCTGTCAGTGCGATGGTCTGCATACCTTTAGCTTTTGCCGCTTCAATCGCTTTAAGAATATTGCCTGAATTGCCAGACGTCGACAAACCAAACAAAACATCGCCCTTACGACCCACAGCTTCAACGTAACGAGAAAATACAAAGTCATAGCCAAAGTCGTTACTGACACAAGAAAGGTGGCTTGGATCTGAAATAGCGATACCCGCATAGCCCGGACGATTTTCACGGTAACGACCGGTGAGCTCTTCTGCAAAGTGCATCGAATCACAATGAGATCCCCCATTCCCGCATGACAGTACTTTACCATCTTGCTTGAATGAGCCTGCAATCATTTTCGCTGCTGCTTCTATTTGCGCAATGTTATGGTCATCGCTTAAAAATTTATTGAGCACTTCAGCCGCTTCGTTTAATTCACTTCTAATCAGATCATGGTACATAACACGTTCTCTTTATTATTTAGGCTGTCGGAAATCCATCGCTTCCTCAGCAAATTGTTCTGATGCTAATTCAGCACCTAACATTTCATAAACCTGAACTCGGGTTTGATGCCTCTGAGTTTACCCACAAACGAGAATTAGTGTCGATAGCGAAGCAACAGATTTAGATTAGTGATAGTAATAAACTTGTTAACTTGCTTACAAAATCATCACTCAAATCGCAACTTTAAAATTTTAACCCTACTTAGATCACTTTTTACCCAATCTTATGTTTTACATTTCCTTAATATTTTGATTACACTTAGCCAACTGGTTAGACCTCTTACCTAGCACACAGACGTACAACACTTATAAAGTCTGAAAAGGAAAATACATATGGACATCTTGCTCTCAATCATCACGATGATAATCGTGTTAGGCGTCACGCTCTATCACCGAATGAGCCTCGTGAAATCCATCAGCCTTCTAACTATTACCATGTTAGTGCTGACCATTACTGGCTCAGTAGGGTTGATAGGCTGGGCGATTTACGTACTTGCTGCAGCCATCCTCGCGGTTCCCAGCGTTCGTCAGTCTTTAATTAGTCGTAAAGCGCTGGCGCTTTTCAAAAAAGTGCTACCTGCCATGTCTCAAACAGAAAAAGAGGCACTAGACGCAGGCACAGTATGGTGGGAAGCCGAACTATTCAAAGGCAAGCCTGAATGGCAAAAGCTTCATGCCATTCCAGCACCTAAATTAAGTGCCGAAGAACAAGCATTTCTTAACGGTCCGGTTAATGAAGTGTGCGCCATGGTCAGTGACTTCCAAGTGACCCATGAGCTAGCAGATTTGCCTCCGGAAGTATGGCAATACTTAAAAAATCATAAGTTCTTCGCCATGATCATCAAAAAGAAATACGGCGGTCTTGAATTTTCCGCCTACGCGCAGTCTTTGGTACTACAAAAACTCACGGGCGTATCGGGCGTTCTATCTTCAACCGTTGGTGTGCCGAATTCTTTAGGCCCTGGAGAGTTACTGCAACACTACGGTACTGAAGAACAAAAAAATCATTACCTACCGCGCCTAGCAGAAGGCAAAGAGATCCCATGTTTCGCCCTAACCAGTCCAGAAGCTGGCTCAGATGCAGGCTCAATCCCAGACTACGGTGTGGTCTGTAAAGGCGAATGGGATGGTAAAGAAGTCTTAGGTATGCGCCTAACTTGGAACAAACGCTACATCACCCTTGCACCAGTAGCGACTGTACTCGGCCTAGCCTTCAAACTGCGTGATCCTGAAGGCTTACTGGGCGACAAAAAAGATCTCGGTATTACCTGTGCGCTCATCCCAACGGATGTGAAAGGTGTAGAGATTGGAAACCGTCACTTCCCTCTTAACGTACCATTCCAAAATGGTCCAACGCGCGGTAACGACATTTTTGTGCCTATCGATTTCATTATTGGTGGCGAAAAAATGGCTGGCCAAGGTTGGCGTATGCTGGTTGAGTGTTTATCGGTCGGTCGCGGTATCACGCTTCCTTCAAACTCAACCGGTGGCATCAAATCAGCCGCAATGGCAACCGGGGCATATTCCCGTATCCGTCGTCAGTTCAAACAACCTATCGGTTACATGGAAGGGGTTGAAGAACCGTTAGCACGACTAGGTGGTAACGCCTATGTAATGGACGCGGCAAGTAACCTAACGGTGGCAGGTATTGACCTAGGTGAAAAGCCATCGGTTATCTCGGCAATCGTGAAGTACCACTGTACTCACCGTGGTCAACAAAGCATTATCGACGCCATGGATATTGTAGGCGGTAAAGGTATTTGCCTTGGCCCTTCTAACTTCCTAGCACGTGGTTACCAAGGTTCGCCAATCGCCGTAACCGTGGAAGGTGCCAATATCCTAACTCGTTCAATGATCATCTTCGGCCAAGGTGCCATTCGCTGTCACCCTTATGTTCTAGAAGAAATGAACGCGGCTTACTCTCACGCCAGCGATGCAGTTGAACAATTCGACAAAGCCCTTGCTGGTCATGTGAGCTTCACCATGAGTAACATCGTGCGCAGTATTTGGTTTGGCTTAAGTGATGGCTTAAGCTCATCGGCTCCAACCAAAGATGCCACCAAGCGCTACTACCAGCAATTAAACCGTTACAGCGCGAACTTAGCCCTTCTGTCTGATATCTCGATGGCCGTGCTGGGTGGGTCACTAAAACGCAAAGAGCGACTGTCTGCACGTTTGGGAGATATCCTAAGCCAATTATACCTCAGCTCAGCGACACTCAAACGCTTTGAACAAGATGGACGTCCAGTCGAAGATCTTCCTCTTGTTCATTGGGGCTTACAAGACAGCTTAAAACAAGCAGAAGTGGCCGTAGATGAGTTTTTAGCGAACTTCCCGAATAAAGTAATTGCCCGGGCGCTACGTGTACTCATCATGCCATTTGGCCGCATACGTAAAGCGCCAAGCGATAAATTAGACAGCAAAGTCGCGCGTATTCTACAAACCCCAAGTGCAACACGTTCACGCATTGGGCGCGGTCAATACCTTGAACCAACCGAGCACAATCCTGCAGGTAAGATTGAACTGGCCCTCTCAGTGATTCTTCAAGCAGAACCGCTGTTCGACAAAGTATGTAAAGCACAAGATAAGCGCCGCCCATTCTTGCGTTTAGATATGATGGCACAAGAAGGACTAGATCAAGGTATTCTTACCCAAGAAGAAGCGGAACTGCTAAGAGAAGCGGAGCAGCACCGTCTAGATACCATCAATGTCGATGACTTTGAGCCGGAGCTACTTGCCGCAAAGCCACTATACCCTCAGATGGATAGCGTGGCTTAAACGATCCTCTGAGACAGTAAAACGGGAGCCGCGATGGCTCCCGTTTTGACTTATAATGGCTCCAAATATCTCAAAATCAAACCAGTACTTTTCCAACACGAATGCTTAAGTGAACCTCACCAAATAACGTTTTCGCTTTTCAACGGATAAATAGCTCACAGGCGTTACGACGAAGCGGTGTATACTTTAAGTAACTCAACTACATATAGAGTAAATCTGTTGGCCAAAACATTATTCGCACAATGGTTTCCCGGGCTAGTCCAACTTAAGCATTATCAAAAAGAATGGCTTGTTAACGACTTTAGAGCGGCTTTTTCTGTCGTCGCGGTGGCGCTACCTGTCGCCATCGCTTATGCACAGTTAACCGGTGTTTCTGCGATTGTCGGCCTGTATTCATGCGTATTGCCCATGCTGGTGTATGCTGTGATGGGCACTTCTCGACAGCTCATTGTTGGCCCCGATGCGGCGACCTGCGCGGTTATCGCTGCTGTCGTTACCCCTCTTGCGGCAGGCGACCCAACCAAACACTGGCAATTGGTCATGACCATGACCGCCATGACAGGTATTTGGTGCGTACTGGCAAGCCGATTCAAACTAGGCATTTTTGCTGACTTCCTATCTCGTCCTATCCTTCTGGGACTACTCAACGGTGTCGCCCTCACCATCATTGTGGGTCAGTTTGCGAAAGTCTTGGGCTTAAAATACGAACAACGTTATCTACTTGAGCAATTATGGGAGGCGCCTCAACGTTTAGCAGAACTTCACTGGCCTACTTTAACGTTAAGTATTGCAACGGTTGTGGTTTATCTGGTGACGAAACGCTATCGCCCAGCTTGGCCAGCGGCAATGCTCGCCATACTGGTCACGACAACCTCGGTTTGGCTATTCCATCTACAAGAGATGAACGTCTCTGTGGTCGGCCTGACTCAAGGCGGGTTTCCACAATTCCAAACACCAAAGTTCGAGCTAGGTGAAGTGCGCGGACTGGTGGTTCCAGCACTCAACCTTGCTATCGTGAGCTTTGTCAGCATGATGCTCACCGCGCGCAGTTTTGCTGCTAAAAATGGCTATGATATTGACGCTAATAAAGAATTTCAGGCATTGGGTTTTGCGAATATAGCTTCTGCCTTTTCTCAAGGGTTTGCGATTAGTGGCGCCGACTCTCGCACCGCAGTCAACGATGCAAATGGCGGCAAGTCCCAACTCGTATCGATCATTGCGGCGCTCACCATTGCGGTCATCGCCGTGTTTATCTACGAGCCTTTACAGTTTATCCCTATTGCTTCACTTGGCGTCGTCTTGATTATTGCGTCCTTGTCGCTACTCGATCTCAAGGGTATTTGGACGTTAAAGGCACGTGACAAAGACGCGTTCTATCTTGCCATCATTACCTTCGTGTCTGTTTTAGTCATTGGTGTGATTCCGGGCATTACATTAGCCGTGCTTTTGGGGTTATTTCAGTTTTTACGCATCGTCATGCGGCCGAGTGATCAGCTGCTTGGATTGGATGAGAAAGGTACTATTCGTACCATCGACGACACGGGCAAAGCCTCACCTATTCCAGGCATGGTAATTTATCGATTCAACTCACCACTTACCTACTTTAATGCCCCTTATTTTAAGCGCCGAGTGCTAGAACATGCAGAGCGTCACAAAGATGCCAGTTGTGTCGTGGTTGATGCGGTATCAAGCTTTACCCATCTTGATTTAAGTGTAATGACAACGCTGGCTGACATTCATGACGTATTGAAAAAGCGAGGCATACGTTTGGTTCTGGCCGGACGAAAACGACGCTTACGTCAATGGTGTGAGCTCACTGGGATCAGCACCAGCGAGGGCGGTATCTTACTGCGTGCCGATATGTATCTCGCCATTAAGCTTAGTGGCTGTTACATCAATGCGGTCGGTGAAGGACAAATACCGACGGTACAAAAAGAGCCCGACTTGGAGCAACCACCAAAACCGATACCTGAAGTGGCTTAAATGGCCATTTAAAACCGCCATCGCCCTTTCTGATAGATACTCAATACAGACGATTTGGCAAGCTCAGTAAAATGCTGTTTTCAACTAAACGATTTCAGATTAGGGAAAGAAGACTAATTCTGCTAAAATCCGCTCCCTTCCTATCTTCATGACAAAATACGACCGTCTTGTTTGGAGCGGAAACCACACAACCCACCACCTTGGTTAGTAAGATACTTGGGAGCTCGTTATGATGACTGATGAAGAAAGAATTGAACTACAACAAAATAACCCGTTACACGGTCTTAAGTTAGAAACATTGCTGCAAGAACTTGTGGATTTCTATGGTTGGGACATTCTAGATACGGCTATGCGTTTTAACTGTTTTCATACCAACCCATCGATTGCGAGCAGTGTTAAGTATTTAAAGAAAACCGATTGGGCGAGAGAAAAGCTAGAGAACTTCTACCTATACCGCTTTAAGCGCATGCCTCGCGCCTCTAGCGAAGAGTATGACCTGACTCCACGAGCTCGTACGTTCCCACATGGCCTAAAGCCGAAGGAGCCACTGGAACTGACGGTTGACTCAATTTTAAAGTCACAAGCTAAAGCAGCATCCGCTCATAAAGAACGCTCATCACGTAATCGTCCTTTTCGTCGTTAATTCCTCAATTCCTCGGAATAATAGTAAAAGAGCGATGTATAGGTAACTTGCATGGCTCTTTACTTTTTGTACGACTACTGTAAAGCTAACGTTTGCAGGCGAATATTTTCATGTCCTACCGATTCCAATAAAGAATGTTTGTATAAATCTCACTAAACATTCTGCAACTCTCTACCACTTTGTCATTCATACTAACTCTGCTAAAACACGAGGAACTTTGAACAAATTACTGCGTCCTTTCTTCACTATCTCGTAAGTTCCTAATTTATTCCTTCCAAACTAGACTAATCTTTCCAATATAAATTCATAGATTTGTTCTTGAATGAGAAGGGATTGATTGGGAGTTATGGATGAGCTTAACCGGCTTAATAAATGATTTTGTGTTGTTATGGGCTGTCGTTGATCCTATCGGTACTGTTCCAGTGTTTCTTGCTATTGCAGCAAATAAATCGGAATTGGAGCGACGACAACTCGCGATAAAATCCGTCTCAATCGCCTCACTGGTGCTCTTATTTTTTGCAATCGCGGGTGAAGCATTACTTCAGGCAATGGACTTGCCACTGGCGTCATTTCAGGTTGCAGGAGGCATCATACTTTTTATATTTGCTACAAGTATGATATTCGGCTCTAGTAAGCCTGATGATGAGATCTCACAAATTGAAGGACATAATCATTTGGCAATTTTCCCACTGGCTATGCCCTCAATTGCCTCACCAGGAGCGATATTAGCCGCCATTATGATGACTGATAGCCATAGAAACTCGCTGAACGAACAACTCATAATAATAGCTTTATTGGGTGTTGTATTACTCTCAGTGCTTGCTCTTTTGCTTTGCGCGTCTGCAATTTATAGAGTTATTGGCTCTGCTGGTTCCAGTATTATAAGTCGTATCATGGGGTTAATTCTGGCAACAGTCGCTGTTGATCATATCATCAATGGAATAATAAGCCACATAGGTATAATTGGAGATCTTAAATGAAAAGAGAACCGCATGAGGAGTTACCGTTAGACGAGCCTGACCGAATCATTCGTGTTAGTCATATAGCCATTCGTTTCGCCGTTAAGCTTTTGGCCGTTTTAATGGTCATTGTCATTTACTTCGGTATCGTGGATGTATTATATGTTTTATACCAACGCCTGACTTCAGATCCTTTGTATTTGCTGAATATTAGCGACATTTTTGAGACTTTTGCAGCCTTTCTCGCAGTACTCGTTGCAATCGAAATCTTTGTCAATATTCGCATCTACCTCAAGGGGTATGAGTTTCCTGTAAAGCTTGTGGTTGTGACAGCCATGATGGCCGTGGCCCGAAAAATTATTGTACTTGATTTTAATAAAATCGACGCATTAGAAGTTTTTTCGTTAGGGGCCATTATGGTGTCGTTAGGCTTAACATATGGCGTGATGCTTATTGCCGACAAAAGAAGGCAAGAGGATGAAGCACTTGACCGCATTAATCACAAATAACTGTTCAAGTCGACTCGGTAATTGAACCATGAAAATAAAGCCTAACGAACCCAAGACAACGACTATCATTGTTGATTTGTTTCCTTAAAGCTTTATTCACCGTTTTAAGCTGATTCATCACTTAATCTGAATGTCGTTCGTTTCCGGCCCTTTACGCAAATCATCTAGAAAGATCCCGACACTTTAACCAAACTCAGTCAGCTCATAGAATCGGTCTATCATTAATAACCCGACGTATGACCATGTTTCCGTTTTCTAACTCTTTGAGTCGCTGAACAACTATCTTCTTACTCGCTCCTGTTACCATATATTCAATGGTTATTCAGACATTAGTTTGTATCTCGATAAAGTTATTATTCAACGAGCATGACTAATTTTGGTAAAGAAAAACTCATTCATTACCACTGTCATGCTTGGTTCTTTATTAAATTGACATTTGACGGTTTCTTAATCTGTGTTTAAGATCTCTTTTTTGTTTTTCATGGAGTGACCCAATGTCAATTACGCCGCCTTAAACCACATCCCTCATTAACTCCTTTCTACTATTAACTAACTTCATAATTTAAGAGTAAATTCATGATTGAAACGATGAAACGTGATTGGTTGTCCAATATACGTGGTGATGTGCTGGCTGGCATAGTTGTAGCGCTGGCTTTGATTCCTGAAGCGATTGCTTTTTCCATTATTGCAGGCGTTGACCCAAAAGTAGGCCTTTATGCCTCATTTAGTATTGCATTCATCATCTCTATCGTCGGTGGCCGACCAGGAATGATTTCAGCGGCAACGGGGGCGATGGCTCTGTTGATGGTCACTCTGGTCAAAGAACATGGCCTACAATACCTATTAGCGGCAACTGTACTCACTGGTGTCATTCAAATTCTCGCCGGCTACCTCAAACTAGGGGATTTGATGCGTTTTGTTTCTCGTTCAGTGGTAACGGGCTTTGTAAACGCTTTGGCCATTCTTATTTTTATGGCGCAACTGCCAGAGTTAACCAACGTGACATGGCATGTTTATGCGATGACGGCTGCGGGGCTTGCCATTATCTACTTATTTCCTTATGTCCCTTATGTAGGCAAGCTTTTACCATCACCTCTAGTGTGCATTATTTCCCTTACGGTTGTCGCTATTGTGTTTAACATCGACATTCGCACCGTGAGTGATATGGGCCAACTACCCGATACTCTACCTATATTTTTATGGCCTGATGTCCCTCTAAACCTAGAAACACTTTGGATCATTTTACCTTACTCATTAGGTCTCGCGATTGTTGGCTTACTTGAGTCGATGATGACGGCGACGATTGTTGATGACTTAACTGACACTAATAGTGATAAAAACCGCGAATGTAAAGGCCAAGGTATTGCGAACATCGCAACAGGCTTTATTGGCGGTATGGCAGGTTGTGCCATGATTGGTCAGTCCATTATCAACATCAAATCTGGCGGTCGTGGTCGTTTGTCTACATTCTGTGCGGGCATCTTTCTCCTGATCATGGTGGTTTTCCTCAGTGATTGGTTGAAACTTATCCCAATGGCGGCATTGGTGGCGGTTATGATTATGGTTTCAATTGGTACTTTCTCTTGGAGTTCAATTAAAGATCTCAAGTCTCATCCGTTATCAACCAACATCGTCATGATTGCGACCGTTGTCGTGGTCGTTGCCACTCATAACCTCGCGATTGGTGTGTTTGTGGGCGTATTACTCGCTTCACTCTTCTTTGCCAACAAAATTGGGCGTTTCATGGTGGTTAAAAGTGATTTATCCGAAAACGGTGACGAGCGTACTTATCGTGTTATTGGGCAGGTCTTTTTTGCTTCATCAGATCAATTTTTAAAAGCATTTGACTTTAAAGAAGTCCTTGAGCGTGTCACGATTGATCTCTCGAATGCCCACTTTTGGGATATCACCTCTGTTTCTTCTTTGGACCGCGTTGTTATCAAATTCAGACGAGAGGGAACAGAAGTTAATTTGATTGGGATGAATGAAGCAACGAGCACTATCGTTGATAAATTTGGTATCCACGATAGACCAGAAGAAGTCGAAAAAATGATGGGCGGACACTAAGGATCTAATTATGACAAACATAATCGCTTGTATAGATGGGTCGAGCTATTCCCAATCTGTCGCCGACATTGGTGCATGGACATCCCAGCGCCTATCCGCACCATTAACGCTACTTCATGTGTTGGATAAGTCATCTCAAGAAACAGAAAGTGAGTTAAGCGGCAATATCGGTCTCGGAGCCAGAGAACACTTACTTACTGAACTTATCGAACTTGATGAGCAGCGAGCAAAAATAGCGCTGAAGCATGGCAAAGCTTTATTAAACGATCTAGAGCACCACTTAGTAGAACACGGTTTCAATACTATTCATAAGCTACAAAAACATGGCAACTTAGTCGAAACATTAACGGATATAGAGCAAGACATCCGTGTTTTGGTTATTGGCAAGTCAGGTGAACTTCACCAGAATGACACCAAAACCATCGGCTCACAGTTAGAAAGTGTCGTGCGTTCAATCAAATCACATATTCTCGTTGCACCGGACGGTTTTTCGCCGCCAGACAGTTACGTACTTGCCTTTGATGGCAGTGCAATTAGCGAAAAACTGGTTGATAAGGCGATTAAAACACCGCTTCTGAAAGGGATGACATGCCACCTAGTGATGGTTGAAGACTCCAACAGCAAAACTGATGCATTTTTAAACGCAGCGCAGAAACTCAAAGCCAATGGCATAACGGTTGTTGAAGTGAAACTACAAGGTGAAGTTCATTCCGCTATCTTGAAATATCAGCAACAACAAAACATTGGCATGATTGTTATGGGAGCTTACGGGCATTCGATACTTCGTCAGTTTTTTGTCGGCAGCAATACGACACGGATTATTACCGACACGACAGTGCCACTCTTACTGATTAGATAACCCTTTTTAAAGCCTTCCTGACAGAAGGCTTTTTTTGAAAAGGGTTATAAAAACACAGACAAAACTGTCATTATAAGTACCACCTCAAACAAAAAAGCGAAGCCGTTGAGCTTCGCTTTTTTTGATCGTGACCTTTATTTCTTTGGGACTTCCAGTTGCATCTCTGGCATGGTGTCGCGTTTGGCTTTTATGTTACGCCAGACTCCCCATGCGACAAGGCCAATCAATAGCACGATGAGGTTACCTACCGCAATGATGATTATGCTACGCTTACGTTTAGCTTCACGCTCAGCAATGATGCGCTTTTCCATCTCGATACGGCGCAGCTCAATAAGCTCGGCTTCTTTGGCGATTCGTGCAGCTTCTAGATCGACTTCATCGACAACGCTGAAGGTTTGCTCTTGAATTGGAAACATCAGCGGGCGCTGCGTGGCGAAATCAGTGGCAAAAACCTTTCCTCGCCATGAGTATCTACCCAATTCAGCATCGTTGTTCAGGCTTAGTGTGGTTTTCATCCCCTCTTTGGAGACTTGCTTTTGGCTGTAGCTAATAAAGCCATCTGGTGCGTGTTGCTCGACCGTTGTCGCAATAGAGCCTGGTGCGATCATACCCTGCTCCCCTCTGACGACCAGCTGATGGGCCTTATCAGGATTTCGAGCTTGGATAAAGGTTCGAGTGATTGGGTTCGGATAAACCAAGATGACTTGCTCTTGCGCGCGTAAAAATACGCCATTGCCAGAGGTGATTCGCGCACGGTACTTTCCGGGCTCAACGTCTATTGGTAGTTGGACGGTAAATACGCCATCGCCCGCTTTTTCATCTAGGTCACGACCATCATCAGAAAACTCACCCACTACTATTGGGACTGGGCGCGCTTCTTTGATCAGTTCATCTTCATTTTCGACAAACTTCCTAAACGTGACTCGCAGGTTTATCCGGTCAAGAAAATCACGCAGCACAAGCGGTTTATCGTCTGAGGTTAGACGCGCAGTGAATTTAAGCGCTTCGCCATTATAGAGTCGATTTGGGAATTCATCTGTGCTGAGTTTTAAATGCGAAATTAAGCGGATATTATTTTTTGGCGTTACTTTACCAACCGCCTGCCATGGCCCCGGCATTGGGTTATCGACGGAAATGATGTCGAGCGAGGGTTCTTGGTACCAACGTACATTATCGTAGGTACCCCAAGCGTAATACTTTTTACCATCAGGACGCACTAATACGACAGGTTGAGAGCGTTGTTTACGATAAACCAAAAAAGTAATCTGTTCGATGGTCGGATCAACCCGAAAACGATTATCTAACAAAGAGATGGCGGACTCACTCGCTGCATTCGCGAAACAACTCCAGACCGCGAATAATGCGATCGACAAAGCCCTCAACATAGCTTCTCCTATTAGTGCCAAATACTGTCGTTCACCAATTCTAGTCTTTTCTGGTGAGCTTCTAGTTCATCGGCACTTGCATGCAAAACCTTTAGCGATTTTCGTCCCTCAACGCGACGAATGGTTTCAACTCCCCCCTCTTGTTTGTTAGCGTTGAATTCTAAATTCGTTTGCCCACCAGTCATGAATAGGTAAACGTCGGCTAGAATCTCCGCATCGAGTAATGCCCCGTGGAGTGTGCGGTGGGAATTATCAATACCGTAACGTTCACACAAAATATCGAGATTGTTTCGTTTGCCCGGGAAGATTTTCTTCGCCATGGCTAGGGTATCGGTCACCCTACAGAAATCCGCCGTTTTACCAATGTTGGGATCGAGCATATTAAACTCGTTATCCATGAAGCCCGTATCGAAGGGCGCATTGTGAGCAACAAGCTCGGCCCCTTTGATAAAGTCGAGAAACTCTTGGTGCACGCTCGCGTATTCGGGTTTATCAATCAAGAATTCATCGGTAATACCGTGAACCTCAACCGCTTCGGATTGAATTTCGCGGTCTGGTTTAAGGTAGACGTGGAAGTGACGACCAGTCAGCTTACGGTTGATGATCTCCACGGCACCGATTTCAATAATGCGGTGCCCCATGTAATGAGGACCACCTTCTCGGTTCATACCCGTGGTTTCGGTATCGAGAACGACAATGCGGTTATATTCAGAATTGCTGCTGGTATTCATAAGGTTATGTATGTCAGACTATGCTTTATTAAATGTTTCGGCTAATAGTACCAAAAATATGACCAAACACGTTGAGATTTTCACTGACGGTTCTTGTTTAGGCAATCCTGGACCTGGTGGTTACGGCATCGTCTTGCGTTACAAAGGGGTAGAAAAGACGCTTTCTAAAGGCTATACGCTGACTACCAACAACCGTATGGAAATGTTAGCAGCCGTCGTAGCACTTCAAACGTTAAAAGAACCTTGCCAAGTAACATTAACCACGGACAGTCAATATGTGCGCCAAGGTATTACACAGTGGATTCACAACTGGAAAAAGCGTGGTTGGAAAACGGCGGGCAAAAAATCAGTGAAAAATGCGGATTTATGGCAAGCACTAGATAAAGAAACCGCACGCCACAAAGTAGAATGGCACTGGGTAAAAGGTCACGCTGGCCACAGAGAAAACGAAATCTGTGACGAACTCGCCCGTACCGCGGCCGAGAACCCGACTGAAGAAGACAAAGGTTACCAGCCTTCCTAACTTTTCTCGTTCGATACCTTCCTTACTGCACTACCCTCTCGATTCATTACTCCCAGTGGTGAGAGTTTTTTCTTCAAACGCCAATGAGGTTTAATCGGTTTGAGAGGGTATGTTCTTTTACGCGCCACGATATAATACAAGCTTCCTGCTGGCGATGCCCAGTGACCTAAACTGTTTTCTAACCAAGTCCACATTGTCCGGTAACGCTTCATCGGAAACAGCGCATAACGATCGCAGTGAATGACTTCATAATTGAGCAGCCCTAACCAGTCTTTAATGCGATTAGATGTAAACATTCGTCCACACCAAGGCACATTGTGTTTACGCCAAGGGAACAAACTCGCTAACCCCGTCAAGCTGAACGGGTTAAAGCCCGTGATGATCAAATAGCCATCATCCATCATGACTCTGTCTACTTCTCGCAGCAAACGGTGTGGATCTCTTGCGTAGTCAAGCTGATGAGTGAACACCACCACATCAAAGCTTTTTTCCAAAAAGGGCAATTCATAACCATCTGCAATCACATTATGCAACGGGTTCTGGATATCTACGTTGACTTGGTGTTGAATGTTACAATTACAGCTGGTTAGCTCACAGCTCAACCCGCCCAGCTTGAGCATATGGTAACCGAAGAATTTCGGCCACCACTCGTCAAGTCGGGTCTGGATTGACTCAAGTACCCACGGACCGTTGTTCATTACTGACCAACTCGACGGGTGTGGTATAGTTTTGTTGCTGAGTGCTGGTTTCATTAACCACCTGACTAAAATGGGTGACGGAGAACGAATCGTGTTAGAGATCAAAAGCATACCCGCATTTAATGATAATTACATCTGGCTGATACAAAATAGCGATAAACGTTGCGCGGTGGTTGACCCGGGCGATGCTAAGCCAGTGTTAGAATACTTGCAGGCTAACGAGTTAACTTTAGAAGCAATCTTGATCACACACCACCACAACGATCACATTGGTGGGGTTCCAGATTTAGTCCGTGCGTTTCCAAACGTAACCGTTGTCGGCCCCAAAACAGAACCAATTCCAACCCTTACGACACCAATGGAAGAAGGAGACAAGCTAGAACTGTTTGGTGAGATCTTCTTGGTGCTGGGGTTACCAGGTCACACCTTAGGCCACATTGGTTATGTCGGTGATGGTAAACTATTTTGTGGTGATGTCCTGTTTTCTGCAGGCTGTGGACGTATTTTCGAAGGTTCGTCAGAGCAGATGTTTGAATCGTTAAGTAAACTCGCGTCCCTACCAGAAGAAACGCAAGTCTTTTGCGCTCACGAATACACTGCCAGCAACGTCGCTTTCGCTTTAGCGGTCGAGCCAGACAATGAACAACTTCGCCAGTATCGTGATGATGTCAACAGGCTTCGAGCGCTCAATATTCCAACGCTTCCGACAACAATACGCAAAGAAAAGTGGATTAATCCGTTCTTACGCTCTACCAACCCAGAGGTCGTTAAGTCCGTTGCGAACCGCATTAAAAACAGCGATCCATGCTCGGTTTTTACTGCTTTACGTGAGTGGAAGAACGAGTTTTAACCATTTTCTGCTTGTAAGTTTACCAGACCCCAGTATTATCATGGGCTGATTTTTCGAGAAGCGCCACTGGCGCTTCTCTTACTTTGGGGTTGATATGAATCTATTTTAAGTTCCCCCTAGTGCGTAACTTAGAAGCTCTCACCTCTATTTATTACTTAGTGTTTAAAGATGTCTATTATCTTGCGACTGCCACGTAATTTGTATTGCGCGACAGGCAGGTGAAGATAAACAGGCCCTAAATAGGCTGAATCCATGCGTTTGAAGTATACCTGGGCGTTGGCGTTATTATTATCTGGCTGTCAATTGACTCAGTCAGACTCAACAACGTCTTCTACACCAGAAACCAACAAGTCCGAGCAAACTGCAAACCAAAATGCAGCTACCGCTCAATCAAAAAGCAAACCATCCCTAGCAAAAAAGACGGCTGGGGATACACCAAAAGCTCTCTCTCCTCAGGAACAGGAAGATGTGTGGCAACGTATCGCTATGCAGCTTGAAATGGACATCCCTAACAACAAAAAAGTGGACTATTACCGCACGTGGTATTTAAAGCACCCAAACCACCTTTATACGGTGTCGAAACGTGCTACCCCTTTTCTCTATATGATCACAGAACGTATAGAAGAACGCGGGCTGCCAATGGAGTTAGCTCTACTTCCTGTGGTTGAAAGCTCATTCGATGCCTTTGCATACTCACATGGCAGTGCTGCGGGTTTATGGCAGTTTGTTCCTGGCACCGGAAAAATGATGGGGCTTGAGCAAAACTACTGGTATGACGGACGCCGAGATGTGGCAGCGGCTACCGATGCGGCGCTGGATTACCTCGTTAGACTGAATCAGCGCTTTGATGGCAGCTGGGAACACGCCATTGCTGCGTACAATAGTGGCGGCGGCCGTGTTTCCAGTGCTATCCGTAAAAATAGAAAGCTAGGCAAGCCTATCGACTTCTTCTCTTTGGATTTACCAAAAGAGACCAGCAGCTACGTGCCTAAACTTCTGGCGTTGGCAGATGTCATCGCAAACCAAGATAAATACGGGCTTAATATTCCAGCGATTCCGAACAAGCCTGTCCTTGCTCTTGTTGATCCTAAAGAACAATTAGACCTAGCGATTGCAGCGGATTACGCTGGCATTGGAGTTAAAGAGCTACAAAGCTATAACCCAGCTTACAATCAATGGTCTACGGCTCCAGAAGGCCCGCATCAACTTTTGATCCCGATTAAGAAAAAAGATGTGTTCCTAGCCAAAGTGGAAAAAAACCGCGGCAAAGGAATGAAAGTGGCTCGCTACAAGGTAAAATCTGGCGATTCTCTGAGTGTGCTGGCTAACCAATATGGTACAACCACGAAAGTCATTCGGCGTGCAAATGGCCTTGCCAACGATAACATTCGCATTGGCCAGTATCTGTTGATCCCAACGTCAACGAAAGACGACTCTAAGTACGCTTTAAGCGCTCAGAACCGTTTGAACAAAACCCAATCTCGAGCTCGAGGTCAATTCAAGCTAACCCACTCGGTTCAGTCTGGGGAAAGTTTGTGGTCAATCGCGCATGATAACAAAGTATCATACAAGTCTCTGGCGAAATGGAACGGCATGGGTCCAAAAGATCCATTGCGCGTTGGTCAAAAACTGGTGATTTGGAAGAACGCAGACCAAGGTGCGGTCATTCGCACGGTGTTTTACAACGTTCGCTCCGGCGATACGATCAGTGGCATTGCCAGCAAGTTTAAAGTCAAAACAAACGACATCGTGAAATGGAACGCGCTACAAAAGAGCAAATACCTACAACCAGGTCAAAAACTTAAATTATACGTTGACGTAACGAAGGTGAGTGTATGAGCCCATCAAGTAATCCACTTGTAATGTTATTGGATATTTTCCGTTCTCCAACGTCTTGTTTTCTTGCGTTGTATCAGCGTGGCGCTTGGGGGTGGCAACCGTTCATCTTCTTGATGCTTAGTCCGTTTTTATTCTGGGGCGCTTACTTTTCGAATGTCGATTTCACGTGGCTTAGTGACCAACTTGCCGTGCAGTTTCAGCAAATCGACCCGAAGCAGATTGAGCTATTAGAACCCAACACTCTGATGGCAAGTGCGATCATCAATGATGTATTCAACCGCTTTGCCACCTTACTGTTGCTTGCGCTTTGGTTCTTTTTAGCAACTAAAGCAAGTAAACAGCCATACGGTTACTGGAAGTGGTTTGCCGCATCGTGTGCGGTTTTGTTTCCTGCCGTGTTAGGAGACATTGCAAGCTATGCTAGTTTGCTATTGAAACACGGCGAGGTCATGACTTACGCGGCGGATCTGAACAGTCTTAATGGTTTATTAAAGTTGCCACTGACCAACGATTGGTCTCACTTTGCCAGTTCATTACCTCTGCTTCTGCCTTGGTACATTGTACTTGGCTACGGTGTGGTGTTAACTTGGACAGAGTTTGAACGAGGGCAAGCTTTAGTTATTGCAAGTTTACCATGGGTTGTCTTTTACGTAATTTGGGCGCTGTACCTTGTCGTGATGTAACCCAACCGGCTTCAGTTACCTAAATCAAACGACATCAACAGTGGATTATGATCGGAAGCGTCGCTCTGCGGCGCTTTCGCGTATTTAAGAGTAAGTCCTCGGTAAAACACATGATCCAATGGTAATCCAGTAATAAATTGGGTGCGATGGTCCGGAGAAAAAGTCACTTCTTTCAAGCTTGCCGCTTTTAAAACCTTGCTCATCGCATCGACTCGGGACTCACTCCAACTGTTGAAGTCTCCGGCAAACAAAACTGGTCCGGTATGATTTTTTAAGAGCATCTCTAGTAAGGTTAATTGCGACACGTACTCTTGCATCCCAACCGTAAAGTTGATGGCATGCACATTGATGACGGCAAGACGCTCCCCATTGCTCAAATAGTATCGGCTGTACAAGGCGGACTTGGGTAAGCGTAACCACGGCTCTTTCGACGTATAAGCACACGCTTTTTCTGGTTGCTCCTGCCCGATGCTAATCACACCAACGCCACTTCCTAATGCTTTAAACGCACTAACTTGATTACTCACCCAGTCACCCTCGACTAACCACTGCTTAAAGGTTTGAGTCATGCTGGCTTCTTGCAGTAATAGCAGTTGTTTGTTAGCCGAAAACTCATCAAGCTCGCGTTGCCAATTATTGCGATTTTGTTTGTAAATATTCCAAACCAGCACATTGAGTTCACCACCATTATCCAGTGCTTTTGAGCCACCAAATTCAATACATCGAATCTCTTGGGTGATTTTCGAACCGGTTTGAGTAATGATCTGCGGCTGCTCTGGAACGGTAAAAATCACTTGAAAGCTAACTAACACAACCATGATGAGAAAAGCTACAGCTAGGACAACACGCTTAAACATACGACACCTGAATCCAGTTTATATACCCAAATGACTTTAAGAGGCTCTTGTCTGCGTACTTTCACTGTTTCGATTGCAAGGAAAACAACAAAGCGTAATAGTCGATTCTTTCCGGGTTGTGCGGGTATAGAGGCTAAAACAAAAAAGGAGCCTCTTGGCTCCCTTTAGCATAGTAATATGAGACCCTTTATAATGAAATATTAAATCGCGTCTTCGTCTTCTTCACCTGTACGGATACGAACCACACGCTCAATATCCGTGACAAAAATCTTACCATCACCAATCTTACCGGTTTGAGCTGTTTCAATGATGGTTTCCACACATTTATCCGCCACGTCTTCAGTTACGACGATTTCTAACTTCACTTTAGGAAGAAAGTCCACCATGTACTCAGCACCGCGGTACAGTTCTGTATGACCTTTTTGACGACCAAAGCCTTTCACTTCAGAGACAGTCATCCCTGTGATGCCAACTTCAGCCAGTGCTTCTCGAACATCATCCAGTTTAAATGGCTTGATAATCGCTTCAATTTTTTTCATGTTCATCCCTTAAGCTTTAATCGATTGCACTTATTATCGTTTAGCGCTTCATAACATTCAATATTTGTCTCTGACCCACCAGCTCAAATCCGCTTTAAGAAGGGGTAATGATGCGGATAAAGCAAAGCCAGAGTCTTCTCCGACATTATATATGGAAGACCTAGCCGCAAAAGCACTTTCCCCAATTACTTCAAACTCGAGTAGTAGGCGGCTAAATTTTCGATGTCTTCATCAGAAAGAAGCGAGGCTTGCGCCTGCATTACCGCAGCCAGCCCGCCATTTCGCTCTTTATTTTTATACGCTTTGATTGAACTGATAATGTACTGCTCATTTTGCCCTTTCAAGTTTGGGTAAGCGGGAATGGTTGCGATGCCATCGGCGCCATGACACGCCGCACAAACGCCAGCTTTGGCTTGACCTACCTCAACATTCCCTCCCGCAAAGGCTTGCCCGCTCAACATGCTTAACGCCATTATCACGCCCATCTCTATTTTCTTCATTGCTTCACCTAATTCTTGTTATTTGAGTTAATCTTTTTATTTAATACCGATATTGTGGCATTAATTACAACGACTTGCGCCAAATGAGTTCACAGTCTTGGCCACTAAAAGCTTGCTCAACAAGCAAGTCGGCGACAGCAACGACCTGATCCTGATACATTAGAATTGGCGTTTGGCGGCGCAACCAGCTTGGCACACCATACTCTTGAAAGAGTTTTTTTAGCTTTCGGCTATGACTACGGGTTGTCGGATGGGCCGAAAGCCCTTCAGGATTAAATGTAATGCTCAACTCTTCGGGTTGTGCTGGTAAGGCGATGGTTGGATGAGCCGACGCCGTACTCAACGTCACCTGACCCAAAGACTCTGGGAGGCTCAGGGGCTTGTCGATTTGGATAGTACGTTGCCAATGTGTCACATCCGCGATGTCAGTAATCCAATACAAACGACGTTGAAAGCGTCGGATCTCACCTTGTTTTAACTTTAGCTTGGGGTTGGCATCTTGCTGCGCCAGTGCAACCTCATTCCAAATTAGACTAAGTTGAGCCTGCGTCGGCATGTTCACCTTGAGTTTTGCTAACCACATGCGGATCAAACGTGCTCGAGCAAGCTCACTGTGGGATGATAACTCTTCAATATTCAAGCTCAAATCAGCTTGTAGAGCGCGCATAAAAATAGCGCCTAGTAACTCATCCAATAAAGCTTCTTGCTGTGCACACAAACTCGCACAGCGCTGCACAGAATGATGAATGCTCGGCCAACGCTCAGATAAGGTAGGGACAATGCGATGACGAAGAAAATTACGGTCGTAGCGGGTATCTTGGTTGCTTTCATCCTCAACCCACTCAAGCCCTAGTTCTTTAGCTGCAGATTCAATTTGCTCTCGTCGAATAGACAACAACGGACGTACTAAAGTACCACCAGCAAAAGACATATTTTCCGCCATGGAGGATAAGCCTTTAGGTCCACTGCCCCGCTTAAGTGCGAGCAAAAAAGTTTCAACCTGATCATCAGCATGCTGACCTGTTAATACGACATCGCCTTCATTCACATATTTGGTTAACGCTTGATAACGGGCTTCTCGGGCGATGAGCTCAATACTCTCACCACGAGTGATATCCAAATAGACGCGTTCAACCGAGTAAGGAATGGCCGCTTGTTGTGCCCATAACTGACATTTTTCTGCCCAATGGTCAGCGTTGGCACTCAGACCATGATGTACGTAAACGGCATGACAAGTTACTGAGTTAACTTGCTGATAACGACTAAGCATCTCAAGCAGCAGACGGGAATCGACCCCGCCACTGAAAGCTAATACTATTTTAGTATTCGGTTGGTGATAAGTGTCCAACACATGAGCAAAGTGCTGATAAAGCAATTCCATAAGCGATCCGATAGATACAAAAAAGGGTTGGACGCTTGTCCAACCCTTTCTATTTTAACTTTTATCGTGCGAGATATCAGCAGTAACCGTAGTTCATTAAACGTTCATAACGACGTTCGCGCAGCGCTTCTTCGTCAAACTGTTCCAATTCTTCCAATTGACGAAGCAATGTTGCTTTCATATTAGCGGCCATTTGTACGTGGTTACGGTGAGCACCGCCCAGTGGCTCCTCGATAATTTCATCAATCAGCTCAAGTTCTTTTAGACGTGGGGCTGTTAGGCCCATCGCTTCTGCTGCTTGTGGGGCTTTATCTGAATCACGCCATAAGATTGAAGCACAACCTTCTGGAGAAATAACAGCGTAAGTTGAGTACTGGAGCATGTTCACATAATCACCAACACCGATCGCTAATGCACCGCCTGAACCACCTTCACCCACAACATTACAGATGACAGGTACTTTAAGACCAGACATCACTTTTAAGTTTGTCGCAATAGCTTCAGATTGACCACGCTCTTCAGCGCCAACGCCAGGATAAGCGCCCGCCGTGTCGATGAAAGTAAGGATTGGCATTTTGAAACGCTCTGCCATTTGCATCAGACGCAGTGCTTTACGGTAACCTTCTGGTTTAGGCATACCAAAGTTACGTTTTACTTTCTCTTTAGTTTCACGACCCTTTTGGTGACCAATGATCATGACTGGGCGGCCTTCAAGACGCGCAATACCACCTACAATCGCTTTATCATCGGCAAACGCGCGGTCACCCGCTAGTTCATCAAATTCTTCAAAAGCGTGCTGAATGTAGTCCAATGTGTAGGGACGTAAAGGGTGACGAGCCAGTTGAGCCGTTTCCCATGCACCTAAGCTGCTAAAGGTTTTCTTCTTCAGCTCCAAGCTTTTCTTCTCAAGCTGTTCGATTTCTTTATCCAGGTCAATCGCAGAATCACCACCGTGACGAGAGACATCACGCAGCGCTTCAATTTTTGCTTCTAATTCTGCAATTGGCTTTTCAAATTCAAGAAAGTTTAGGCTCATCTGTGAATCCTTGTTTACTCAGCGTCTAACACATTGCGCTGAATTTTTTAGTTAAATTCGAGTTCTACCTGACTGTTGCCAAGTAACTGTTTTAAATCGTCGAGTAATCTATCACTTGGCGTCACTCGCCACTCGGTGCCCAATGTTAACCGCGTTCTGGCGTCGGCACGCTGGTAGTATACATTGACGGGTACGGTTCCGGCTTTGTGCGGTGCTAAAATACCGCTAAACCGCTCAAAAAACTGCTCATCGACTTGAGTTGCATCTATCGATACCGACAAGCCACGAGCGTATTTTTCACGCGCGCTGCCGAGATCCATAACTTCACGCGCCGACATTTTAAGGCCACCGTTAAAATCATCAAAGCTGACCTGTCCAGAAACCACTAAAATTCTGTCTTTTTCGAGAAGTTCTGCGTATCGATCGAGCGCATCTGAGAACAACATCACTTCCATTCGACCGCTTCGGTCGTCCAACGTCATGAGACCAATGCGAGTCCCACGCTTGGTGGTCATTACGCGCGCAGCGATTACTAACCCCGCCACAGTCACAGACTGATCACGACGTGTTGGTGTCGCGTCTTTAAGTCGACAACTGGTGTATTTGTTAAGTTCCTTCGCGTAGGCGTTAATTGGGTGCCCAGTCAAATATAAGCCTAGGGTATCACGCTCGCCTTCCAACCACACTTTTTCTGGCCATGGTGGAACTTGCGTGTACTTATGTTCCACTTCTTCTGGTGCATCAGTTAACACCCCAAACATGTCGGTCTGACCAAAGGCTTCTGCTTGGTGATACTGACTTGCCGCCTTTACTGCATCATTGAGTGAAGCCATCATTGCTGCGCGGTGCGGGCCCAATCTATCCAGTGCACCGGCGTAAATCAGCTTTTCGATCACTCTTTTATTGACGCGTTTCAGATCAACACGAGCACAGAAATCAAACAGGTCTTTAAAGTGACCACCTTTATTTCTTGCCTCAAGAATAGCGTCGATTGGACCTTCACCGACCCCTTTAATGGCACCAATACCGTAAACAATGGCGCCATTCTCATCAACATTAAAGCGGTATAATCCGGAGTTGATGTCTGGTGGTAACATCGTGAGCTTCATGCGGAAACACTCATCGACCAAGCCAACTACTTTCTCGGTATTATCCATGTCAGCCGTCATTACCGCTGCCATAAACTCAGCTGGATAATGCGTTTTCAACCAAAGCGTCTGATAAGACACCAGTGCATAAGCGGCGGAGTGCGATTTGTTAAAGCCGTAACCTGCGAACTTCTCTACCAAGTCGAAGATTTTCATCGCCAACTCGCCGTCGATACCGTTCTTTATCGCTCCCTCTTCAAAAATAGCACGTTGTTTGGCCATCTCTTCCGGTTTTTTCTTACCCATCGCACGGCGCAACATGTCCGCACCACCTAGCGTATAGCCTGCTAAGATCTGTGCGATTTGCATAACCTGCTCCTGATACAGGATGATGCCATAGGTTGGTTCGAGTGTTTCTCTCAGTGACTCATGCTGCCATTTTTCATCTGGGTAAGAGACCGCTTCTCGGCCATGTTTACGGTCGATAAAGTTATCTACCATCCCCGATTGCAAAGGGCCCGGACGAAAAAGCGCCACCAATGCGATAATATCTTCAAAACAGTCTGGCTGAAGTCGCTTTATAAGCTCTTTCATACCGCGCGATTCCAGCTGGAACACCGCGGTTGTTTCTGATTTTTGCAACACACGGAAAGAGGCGGAGTCTTTAAGCGGGATTGACTCAATACTAACCGGCTCTTTACCTTCTCGCTCTAGACGGGGGTTAATCAGACCAAGCGCCCAGTCAATGATAGTTAAGGTACGCAGCCCCAAAAAGTCAAACTTAACCAAGCCAGCGGTTTCAACGTCATTCTTATCGAATTGCGTGACTGGGAAGTGACCTTCCGCGTCAGCGTAAATAGGCGCAAAATCGGTAATTGTCGTCGGCGAAATAACCACACCACCAGCGTGTTTACCAGCATTTCGCGTACAGCCTTCCAGAATATGACACATATCGATGAGCGCTTTCACTTCCTCATCGGCTTCGTACAATTCTGGTAAGGCAGGCTCAGCTTTAAACGCTTTATCCAGCGTCATACCCGGATCGGGTGGGATCAGCTTTGAAATACGATCCACAAAACCAAATGGATGACCAAGTACACGGCCTACGTCACGAATTACCGCTTTCGCTGCCATCGTACCGAACGTGATGATCTGAGACACGGCATCACGGCCATACATTTCCGCTACGTGATCAATCACTTGATCACGCTTATCCATACAGAAATCGACATCAAAATCGGGCATCGAGACACGTTCTGGGTTCAAAAATCGTTCGAAAAGCAGGTCGTATTCCAACGGGTCTAAGTCTGTGATTTTGAGCGCATACGCCACTAAAGAACCAGCACCCGAACCACGACCTGGGCCGACTGGAATTCCGTTATCTTTAGACCACTGGATGAACTCCATTACGATCAGGAAGTAACCTGGGAACCCCATTTGGTTAATAACGTCAAGTTCGATTTGCAAACGCTCATCGTACCCAGGACGATGTCGTTTTCGCTCCTCTTCATCAGGGAATAGAAATTTCAAACGTTCTTCTAGACCTTCTCGAGACTTCATGACCAAGAATTCGGTCTCTTTCATCCCTTCCGTTGGAAACGCTGGGAGGAAGTACTCGTCTAAGCGAACCGTTACGTTACAACGCTTGGCAATCTCAACACTGTTTTCTAATGCTTCAGGAATGTCGGCAAACAACGCGCACATTTCTTCTTCAGTACGAAGGTATTGCTGTGGGCTGTAGTTTTTTGGTCTGCGTGGGTCTTCTAACGTGTAGCCATCATGAATCGCGACACGAATTTCATGTGCGTCAAAAAGGTCCTCACTAAGAAACACCACTTCATTTGTTGCGACAACAGGCAAGTCTTGCTGCTCTGCCAGCTCCACAGCAAAATGAAGGTAGGTTTCTTCGTCCGGACGACCAGTACGATGCAACTCCAGATAGAAACGGTCTGGGAAATACTGTTTATAGAAGTCGACACAGTTTTGCACTATCTGTCGGTTACCTTTCAGTAACCCTCGGCCAATTTCACCACTTCTTCCTCCGGACAAGATAATAAGGCCTTCGGACATATCCGCTAGCCATGTTTTATCGATCACGGGGTGATGCTGAATATGACCGCGTAAGTAAGCTTTCGAGATCAGCAACGTAAGGTTTTTATATCCCACATTGTCCGCTGCAAGTACCGTTATTTGTGTCAGCTCTTCACCGAACTCATCCGATTGCATTTTAAAATCGGCACCAATGATCGGCTTAACACCGCAGCTATGTGCTGTGCCGTAAAACTTCACCAAACCACATAGGTTGGTAAAGTCGGTCAGCGCCATGGCAGGCATACCGAGCTCAGCGACTTTCTTAACTATCGGTGGAACTTTGTTGAGGCCATCCACCATCGAGAAATCACTATGAACGCGCAGGTGGATGAATTTGGGATCTGACATTAACAGGTACCGTGTGACTCTATTTTGTTGGGGATTCTAACCTAAAGAGATTGGGTTTATAACTCCAATTGTCTCCATTGGTTATTCTATGCCTAAAGCTTTCTTTACTGGTTTGAAACTCTTGCGATGTTCGCTGATGACGCCGTGTTGCTCAATCGCTTCAAAATGCGCTTTGGTTGGATAACCTTTGTGCTTCGCAAAACCAAATTGTGGGTGCTGTTTATCCAATTCTTGCATTTCTTGATCTCGCACGACTTTGGCAATAATCGAAGCAGCGCTGATTTCAACAACACGCAAATCGCCTTTGACTACCGCTTGAGCATCCATCGGCAGTTCTGGACAGCGATTGCCGTCAATCAGAACTAAATCTGGCGGAATATTTAAACTAGAAACCGCACGCTGCATGGCTACCATCGTGGCTTGAAGAATATTTAGTCGGTCAATCTCTTCAGGAGAGCAACGCCCAATAGACCAAGCTAACGCTTTTTCTTTGATTTCAGGAAGCAGCGCCATACGCTTCTTCTCCGTCAATTTTTTGGAGTCATTCAAGCCTTCGATGGGATTGCTTGGATCAAGGATAACGGCAGCGGTGACGACATCACCGACCAAAGGGCCACGTCCAACCTCGTCGACCCCCGCCACAAGTTGATAACCTTGTGGGTACTCAAACGGTGGGAGCTCAACTTTTTCTTTGGTCGTTTTAGCTTTCGCAGGCATGGGAATTCTCTATTTCTCAATCAATTTTAATACCGCTTTTGCGGCTTGTTGATCCGCATTTTTACGGATCCAATGATGCATTTCGTTAAACTTGTCTAACATCTGTTTATTGTTGCTTTCTAATAAACGGGAGACTTCGTTAAACAGATTGTGTGACGTGCAGTCATCTTGCAGGAACTCTTTCACTAACTCGTCATCGGCGAGAATGTTCGGCAGTGAGACATATTTAGTTTTGAGTAGGCGCTTAGCCAAAAACGCGGTAAATGCATTCACACGATAACCAACCACCATCGGACGTTTAAGAAGCATACATTCCAGTGCCACTGTACCGGACGCTAGCATAACGGCATCCGAAGCGGTGATGACGTTGCGTGCGGTGTCATCGACTAATCTAAAATCCAACTCTGGCGCATGCTCTTTCCAAGCTTGTTCAAACTGTTCACGGCGTTTTTGATTAACTAGCGCTACGACAAAGCCCAAATCGGGGAATTTTTGATGAAGCAGCTTACAAGTTTTAATAAATGGCTCTGACAGCATTTTTAATTCGCTCCCACGACTGCCTGGTAATACTGCTAACCATCTTTTATTTTGCTCCAACCCGATCAGTTCACGTGCAGGTGCTTGCTCGGATTCGAGTGGGATCGAGTCTGCCAATGTATGCCCAATAAATTCACAAGGGACGTTAAACTTGTCATAGAACGCTTTCTCAAAAGGCAGAAAAGCCAATACGAGGTTAGTTGCCGCTTCAATTTTGAAGATGCGCTTTTGACGCCAAGCCCAAACTGACGGGCTCACGTAATGAACGGTTTTAATGCCCGCCTGCTTAAGGTCAAGTTCCAAGCGTAAGTTGAAGTCAGGAGCATCGATACCAACGAAAACATCCGGTGGATTTTGTGTAAAGTATTTAACTAACTCTGCTTTCACTTTCAAGAGTCTCGGCAGACGCCCTAGAACCTCAACCAACCCCATCACAGCGAGCTCTTCCATATCGAAAAGAGATTCACATCCTTGGGCAATCATTTTCGGGCCACCAATACCGACAAACTCCGCGGTTGGGTACTGTTCTTTCACGGCTTTGATAAAGCCTTCACCTAGCGTGTCGCCAGACAGTTCTCCGGCAATGATGCCGATACGTAGTGGTCTTTCCATTCTTACTTCGCCTCTGTGCGCTATGGATAAAGGTTTGCCTTATCCATAAAACACAAAAAGATCGCAACCCTTAATTTGGTCACGATCTTTTGTTTTTATTGGCTTACTCGCGAATTAACGAATAATGCCACGTTCCGTTGTTTCCAGAATGTCAGTGAAACGTTTCACAGCAGACCACTCTTGAGCCATTTCAGCCAGAATGGGTTTCACTTCTTCTAAAGTCTTACCTGAACGATAAATTTCTTTATACGCTTTTTGTAATGCACGAATTTCAGGTTTTTCAAAACCATTGCGCTTCAAGCCGACTAAGTTCAGGCCAAATGGCGTTGCGTGGTTGCCTTGCGCTAACACATACGCTGGAACATCTTGTACAACAGCAGAACAACCACCAACGTAAGCATAAGCGCCAACGGTACAGAACGGATGAATGGCAGAAAGAGCCATCACACCAGCATAGTCACCCACTGTCACATGACCACCAAGAATGGCGTTGTTACCTATATGCGTGTGGTTGCCAACAATAACATCGTGTGCAATGTGCGCGTTCACACACAGCAAGTTGTCATCGCCAATGACAGTGGTGGCTTTATCTTGCACAGTGCCACGGTGAACCTGAACCGCCTCACGTATCACATTGCGGTCACCAATAACCACGGTTGTCTGTTCGCCACCGTATTTTTTGTCTTGGTTTTCTTCACCAACCACAGCATGTGGGAAAATACGGTTATCTTTACCAATGGTGGTGTGGCCTTTAATCACAACATGGGACATGACTTCTGTACCTTCACCAATCTCAACCGTAGAGGTGATGTACGTGAAAGGGCCCACTGTCACATTGGCGCCAATTTTGGCACCTTCTTCTACCACCGCTGCCGGGTGGATTTTAGCGGTTTCATGAATCATATTAAAACTCTCGACGAGCACACTTCAGTTCTGCAGAACATACCACTTCACCGTCAACTTTTGCTACACCTTTAAATGCAGCAATACCGCGACGTTCTTTTAAGAACTCTACCTCTATCACCAATTGATCGCCCGGAACCACTGGTTTGCGAAATTTCGCACCGTCAACACTTGCAAAATAGTACAGTTCGTTTTCTGTTGGTGCACCAAATGATTTAAATGCTAGTAAGCCTGTTGCCTGAGCCATAGCTTCCAAAATCAAAACACCAGGGAATACTGGCAGTTGAGGAAAATGACCTGTGAACTGAGGTTCGTTAACCGACACGTTTTTAATGGCATGAAGGTACTGCTCTTCTTGGAAGTCAATCACTCGGTCGATCAATAAGAATGGGTAGCGATGAGGTAGTAACTCTTGGATCTCAGAGATATTCATCGTTTTCTTTTCAGTAGTCAAAGTCGTCTTCCTATATCAATTTTTTGCAGCCAAGATGGCAAAAACGCGACAACAGGTCGCAAAGCCAGAATGCTTTGTGGCGCATTCTAGCAAAATACACACCATCTTGGTGGTCAATCTACTTATAGCACGTCATTATAGAAGAAAAAGACCCGCATTTCGCGAGTCTTTGTACAGAAAATGGAACCAATGCGTGTTATCTTTGGCGCGAAACGCACCCCAAAAGATAACCACGTCCTAGATTTCTTCTTTCTGTTCCAGCTGTTTTTCTACTGCTTTCAGGCGTTTGTTCATCTCATCAATACGGTGAACTCGAGTTGCAGTTTTACGCCACTCTCTGTTCGTTTGTAATGGGATACCTGAAGAGTAAAGGCCTTTTTCTTCAATACTGCGCATTACCATGCTCATACCGGTAATCGCCACACCATCTGCAATAGTAATGTGTCCATTTAAAACGGACGCGCCGCCGATCTGACAGTACTTACCTATTTTAGTACTGCCAGCAACAATGGTACCACCAGGCATCACGGTACCATATCCGATCTGCACGTTATGCGCGATTTGAAGCTGGTTATCAAGAATCACGTTATCTTCAATGACAGTGTCTTCTAATGCGCCGCGATCGATTGTAGTACATGCGCCGATTTCAACGCGATTACCGATACGTACAGAGCCAAGCTGAGGGATCTTAATCCACTCACCTTTATCATTTGCATAGCCAAAACCATCTGAGCCGATGACTGCACCAGATTGAACCAGACAATCATCACCCAAGGACACTTCATGATAGATAGTAACATTAGCCCACAGCTTGGTATTGTTTCCTAACTTGGCATTTTTACCGACAAAGCAACCAGCCCCAACAATCACGTTGTCGCCTAACTCTACACCCGTTTCAATCACAGCATTTGCTCCGATTGCCACGTTTTTACCCATTGTTATATCTGCGGCAATGACAGCACTTGTTGCGATGTCTTCCGCTGGCTGTGGCGTGGTATCCATCGCCTGTACAACACGAGCGAATGCAACGTAAGGATCAGCAACCACCAGAGCATGGCCTACACACTTATCTTTGTGCTCGGCCTTCACCATCACAACTGTCGCTTGACAGTCAGACAGGTGTTTCGCGTATTTTGGGTTAGACAAGAAGGTCACATCACCTGCTTGTGCTTTATCCATTGGGGAAACACGGCTAACAACTAGTGTGTCATCGCCAAACAGTTCGCCCCCAGTAATCGTTGCCAACTCGGCCAATGTTAATGTCTTCATAATGTCTTATTTTAAAGCTTTAATTACGTCTTCAGAGATATTGTATTCTGGCTTGCCATATTGAAGCGAAGAGATATCAATCACTAGATCGTAACCTTTTTTATCCGCAACTTTCTTCACTGCGTCTTGAATTGTTTTGAAAAGTTTTGCTTTTTCTTCAGCTTCGCGACGTGCAGACGCCTGCTCTAAGGCTTTAGCTTTAATTTTATACTTACTGTCTAACTGGCCAATCTCAATACGCAGCTGTTCAACTTCATCTTCACCCAATAGCTCACCATCACGTTGTAGCTTTTCGATCTTGGTTTTAGCTTGGGCTTGAATAGATTTCAGCTCGTCAGCCTTGCCTTTGAAGTCTTTCTGCATGTTTTGTAGAACCACTTCACGTTGAGGAAGAGCTTGGAAGACTTGAGCGGTGTTTACATAAGCAATTTTTTGCGCAGCCTCTGCCGCATTGGCAAACATTGAAGAGCTAAGTACAAGAAGGCCAATCCCAGCCGCTTTAATCATTTTATTCAAAATATTTTCCTCTTTAGAAAGTTCTACCGATAGTGAATGTGAAGAACTCTTCATCATCGCCATCAAATTTCTTAATTGGTTTCGCTAGTGAGAAAACTAGTGGCCCCATTGGAGACATCCATTGCAACGCCGCGCCATAAGAAGAGCGGTAGTTGGTTGGATCTGAGTAATCATCGTAGTAACGATCACCATATTCCGCACCTGAGTCGCGGTAGTCAAACTCCGTATCCCAAACACTTGCCATATCGAAGAAGATACTGGTCCGAATTTGACTTTGAACTTCATCTGACGCGAATGGGGTTGGGACAATCAGCTCAAGACTCGCTAAAGCCACGGCGTTGCCCCCAACAGAGTCATCGGTTGCGGTATCAGCACCGTTGTTTGACCCTGAACTATCACGGTACACCGCTTTTGGGCCTACAGAGTTCGAGCCGAAACCACGTAGTGAGGTAAAACCACCTGCGTAGTAGTTTTCGTAGAATGGGAACAGATTATCATTGCCATCCGTTTGCCCATAACCGTTACCATAACCTAAACGACCCCGGAACAAGAGCGTGAACTCATGTTTTTCTGTGAGTGGAAGGTATTGACGAACATCATACTGCATCTTGAAATATTGAACGTCAGAACCAGGCACCGTCATTTTGTAGAAGGCGCGTTGGTGGTTACCCGCAGTAGGGAAGTAGCCACGGTTTAATTTGTTACGCGTCCAAGAAATATTGAGGTCAAAATCGTTCGTGTTCAACGCACCGCTGGAATCAACATTGTCTGCTTGCGCCTGCAAGAACTGCTCCACCTGTAGGTAGGGGGAAAGATTTCCGATTTTATTGTGTGTGTAGCCAACACCAAATTCAAAACGGTTCAACTCATCAAATGGAAAACCCCAAGTTAAGCTGGCACCATAACTTTCGTTAGTATAGTCAACGATGTTGGCTTCTTTTGCTTCGAACTCATTGTAGAAGACCTTACCACCCAAGCTAACCCCGTCCAAATTCCAATAAGGGTCACGGTAATCTAAACTGATGTTTTTCTGGTAGTCATTCATCATCGCATTGATACCAACACGGTTACCACTGCCAATAAAGTTGTCTTGCTGTAGACCGACCTGGAAACTGACACCCGACTCTGTACCATAGCCGACACCAAAGTTAACACTGCCCGAGTTTGCCTCTTTCACCGAGTAAACAAGGTCAACTTGGTCATCACTTCCTGGGACTCGAACGGTTTGTACTTCAACGTTTTCAAAATAACCGAGACGGCTTAGACGAGTTTTACCTGTTTCAATCGATTTAGAGTTTAACCAACTGCCTTCCATCTGGCGCATTTCGCGACGAAGCACTTCGTCTTTAGTCGAGTTGTTACCATTAAAGCGAATGTCGCGAACATAAATTCGATTGCCAGGGTCAACGTTAACCACCAAAGAGACTTCTTTAGTGTCGTCATCAAATTCTGGAATGGTGTTTACTTGAGGGTATGCATAGCCTGATTCACCCAGTACACGCTTAATCCCCTCTTCCATCGACGTAACCAGTGAACCGTTATAGATGTCGTTACTTTCAAATGGAACCAGTTCTTCAAACGAGCCTTCTTCATCAATCAAATCACCACGGAATGCCACATCCTTAACGGTGAAGACTTCGCCCTCTTCCAGACCAAGAGTAATGTAAACCCCTTTTTTGTCAGGGGAAATGGCGACTTGTGTTGAGTCAACGTTAAACTTCAAGTAACCACGATCCAAATAGAAAGATTTCAGTGCTTCAATATCACCCGCGAGCACTTGCTTCTGGTATTTTTCATCAGAAAGAAAGTTCCACCAAGGCACATCAACATTTAAGTTAAAACGAGACAGCAGTTCATCATCTGAAAAAACTTCGTTTCCGATAAAGTTAATTTGCTGAATTTTTGCTGAAACACCTTCAGTAAAGACAAACTTCAGATCAGAACGGCTACGTGGTAATGGTGTCACAACGGCTTTTACCGTCGCATTGTACTTACCCACGCTGTAGTAAAAATCTTCTAAGCCTTTTTCAATGTTGCTTAGCGTAGTCCGGTCAAGCGCTTCACCTTCACGAACGCCTGATGCGTTCAGGTTTTCTTGTAGCTGCTCGTCCTTAATTGCTTTGTTACCTGAAAATGAAATGCTTGCAATGGTCGGGCGTTCTTTTACTTGAACAACCAGAACACCACCGTCACGCAAAACTTTGACGTCTTCAAAGTTACCAGAGGCATACAATGCGCGGATAATCTCTGCCACATCGCCTTGGCCAATGGTATCACCGATACGTACAGGCATTTTCAACAACGCAGCACCCAGTGCCACACGCTGTAATCCATCGATTTCAATATCTTGAACTACGAAGTTCTCTGCTCCATTTGCAGATACACTGGTTGCCAGTAAACTTGCAAATAGAATTCGCTTAATCGCCATACTTGTTCTAATTATTCCTTTGCTACTGCTTTTGTCTCTGAACTATCACAGACGAGTAAAATCATTAAATAGCGCTAACGCCATGAGCGAGAAGATGATCGCACCACCAATTCTAAACCCCATTTCCTGTACTTTTTCTGGAACGGGACGTCGGATGATTGCTTCAATTGCAAAAAACAATAAATGACCACCATCCAACATTGGTAGAGGAACGAGATTAATAATACCTAGGTTAACACTGATTAAAGCGAGAAAACCTAAAAAGTAGACCAGACCATAGTCTGCTGTTGCCCCTGCACCTTTGGCAATGGATATCGGTCCGCTTAGATTATTTAGACCAACGTCTCCGACAACCAGTTTCTTAAGCATACTGGCGGTTAGTCCAATCACTTGCCCTGTTTTATCAATCGCTTTGCCAATTGACTCGAATACACCAAACTGCAGTTCGAAGCGATAACTTTCTGGCCATTCTGCGACTTCAGGAGCGATTCCCGCAAAGCCTACTACTTGTTTGTTAGCTAGCTCACGGCTATCAGGCGTTAGCGTCAATGTCTGTTGATAACCTTGACGCAATACCGTGAGATCCATCGGCGTATTGGGTTTGGAGCGCACAGCCTCAACCACTTGCTTCCAATGGGTGACAGTTTGCCCATCAATGGCAACAATCTCATCGCCTGGAAGAACGCCCGCTTTTTCCGCGGCCCCATCCTGCGTAACCTGTTCAATAACTCGATACACTTCCGGGGTATATGGCGCAAAACCCAGTGACTGCATTGCCGATTCAGTTTCTGGTTCAAACTTCCAATTGCGAAGATTGAGCGTTCGAGTCACTTCTGAACCGACTTCATTCACTGACGTTAGTGTTACCGTCATCGAGTCATCACCAATATGAGAAATCAACCCCATATTAACCGATTCCCAGTCCGGAGTTTTGATACCTGCGATCGCTTTTAGTTCCATCCCTGATTCAATTCCGGCTTCTGCAACTATCGAATTGGGCGTAACATCACCAATTACTGGCTTAACGGCTGGTACACCAATCAGAAAGACTAACCAGTAAGCAAAAATAGCGAAGAGAAAGTTAAAAATAGGACCAGCCGCAACAATGGATGTTCGCTTCCAGAGCGGCTTTTGATCGAAGGCTAGATGCTTCTCATGCTCAGGCACCTCATCCACGCGACTATCAACCATTTTGACGTAGCCGCCAAGCGGGATCATTGAGATGCTGTATTCGGTTCCGTCTTTGCCGACCTTACTCCAGATAGACTTGCCAAAACCGATCGAAAACTTTTCCACTTTTACGCCACAACGGCGAGCGACCCAAAAGTGACCAAATTCGTGCACGGCAACAAGAATGCCTAGTGCTACGATAAAAGAAATAAGATTCCACAATATACCCGTCATTAGCTACGCTCGCGTATGGTTTCTAGGGCGATAATTCTTGCCATTCTATCTAGCTCTAACAAGCTTTCCAAGCTATTCACACTCTCAGCTTTGCAGCTTACACTGATTTTATTCAACACCGACTCATTGATACGAGCGATGTCTGTAAAGCCTAGGCGGTTATTTAGAAACGCATCAACTGCCGCTTCATTTGAAGCATTCAGTGCTGTTGTTGCATGCTGACCTTCATAACACGCATCAATCGCTAGTTTCAAGCATGGATAACGGGCGAAGTCAGGCTGCAAGAACGTCAGTTCTCCCACCTGGGTGAAATCTAATGATTTTACCCCTGCGTCAACTCGCGATGGGTATGACATGGTCTGCGCGATCGGTGTGGCCATATCTGGCTCACCCATTTGCGCTAAAACAGAACCATCACGGTATTGTACCATTGAGTGGATCACTGACTGCGGATGAATGATCACCTCAAGCTGGTCACGAGTAGCATTAAATAGCCACTTCGCTTCAATGTATTCAAGACCTTTGTTCATCATGGTCGCAGAGTCGACTGAAATCTTGGGGCCCATAGACCAATTAGGATGAGCAATTGCTTGGGCAGGAGTTACCTTTTCAAGCGAAGCGATGTCAGTATAACGGAATGGTCCACCAGAGCCGGTAAGTAGAATATTAGAAATGCCATGCTCTTCTAAGTCACAACGTCCAAGGCTCGTTTGCACTTGCTGTGGCAGACATTGAAAAATGGCATTGTGTTCACTATCAACGGGGAGTAATTCTGCGCCATGCGCTTCAACAGCATCGATAAACAATTGGCCTGACATCACAAGCGCTTCTTTATTGGCTAACAATATCCGTTTACCTGCCTTGACCGCCGCCATCGTGGGTAATAAGCCCGCTGCGCCCACTATCGCAGCCATTACACTGTCGATTTCTTCCAACGAAGCAACATGACAAAGCGCATCTGTACCAGCTAACACCTCAGTTTTTGGCGAGACAGAATTTAACTCCGACTGCAAAGCGACCGCTGCGGCTTTATTCGCCATGACTGCGTATTTAGGTTGCCACTTTCGACAGAGTGCACTCATCTTTTCAACGTTTGTGCTTGCTGCTAATGCGACTACAGAAAACAGCGCTGGGTTTTGTTCGACCACTTTAAGCGTGCTTGATCCGATTGAGCCTGTAGCGCCAAGAATCGTTAACTTTTGCATGTTGTAAGACCGTTAGAAAACTCCGGAGCGATAATGCTGCGTCGCTCCGGATAAATTAGAATACGTAATAAAGAAGAGCAAAAACTGGGAATGCTGCGGTGAGACTATCGATTCGGTCAAGCACACCGCCGTGTCCTGGAATAATGTTACTGCTGTCCTTAATGCCAGAGACTCGCTTAAACATACTTTCAACCAGATCGCCTAACACTGAAATAACAACAGTGATAAGCGTAATCAGCACCATATGAAAAGGACTGGTAAAGTGAATGTCGAACCAATCGGCAAACACCCAAGCGACGATTAAGGCCGCAATAATACCGCCGATAAGCCCTTCAATGGTTTTATTCGGGCTGACATGGGGCGCCATCTTACGTTTACCTAAGCTTTTCCCTGCAAAGTAAGCACCACTGTCTGCAGCCCATACCAAGAAACAAACATATAAGACCAGTTTAGCGCCGTGGTATGGGTCTACCGTAATGTTATAAGCTCTGAGAATTATTACACTCCAAAGAAATGGAACTAATGTCAGAAAGCCAAAAATATGTCGTAAAATACGATTACTTTGCCAAGATTTGGTGGTTTTAGGATAAGTAATCGCCATTAAACTCGCGACAATCCACCAAACAAAACCGAGTCCCAATACAACGTAATGAGGTGTGGTTAAATGGTTAAGGCTGTGCGCGTCAGGTGAAATATATAGGAAACTAAGCCCGGTGATAATGACCGCCGGAACAAGGGCAGCAATACGAGAATTGCTTCCTGTAAACTGAGTCCACTCCCAAAAACCTAATAGTGTGATCGCAGTCAAAGCTGCAATAAAGCCCATTAGGGGTAATTTAAAAATGCCTAAAATAACCAAGGGAGCTAAAATTAGTGCTGTTATTATTCTCTGTTTCAAACTAACTCGTCCTTATTGAGCCGCCATCAATGCCTTTATTTGCTCACCAGTGCAGCCAAAACGACGCTCTCGATTAATAAACCAAGTGACCGCTTCTACTAAGCTATCTTCGTCAAATTCAGGCCAATATTCTGGTGTAAAGTACATTTCAGCATAAGCCATTTGCCACAACATAAAGTTGCTGATACGACACTCCCCACTGGTGCGAATCAAAAGATCCACCTCAGGTAGGTCTGCCATGGTCAAATACTTTGTGATTAACTGCTCATTGATATCTTCTACACGGATCTCACCGTTGCGCGCTTTTTGGGCTAGCGTTTTTGCCGCCTCGGTGATGTCCCATTTACCGCCATAATTGGCAGCAATGTTAATTACCATCCCCGTGTTAGCTGCTGTAAGCTTTTCTGCATCTACAATTTTTTTTTGCAGGCGCTCACTAAATCGACTGGTGTCGCCAATCACGCGTAACCGTAAGTTATTTTTGTGTAGTTTTTTTACTTCACTAGACAAGACTGAGATAAACAGTTCCATCAAAAGACCCACTTCTTCTTCCGGACGACGCCAGTTTTCGCTACTAAAAGCAAACAACGTCATGGCTTTAATGCCAAGCTTTGAAGCAGCAGCCACGGTTTTGCGAACCGCATTAACGCCTTTTTTATGACCAAATACGCGAGGTTTTCCTTTGGACTTAGCCCAACGGCCATTACCGTCCATAATGATGGCGATATGCTTAGGGAGAGAATCAGAGAAGGCTTGAGAATTTTGCATAGGAAGTTAATTGAATTCCATCAGTTGGATAGACTAACACAAAAAAACGCTGAGCTGTGAGCACAGCGTTTTCCAACAGTGATGTGTGTGGGAGTATTAAACTTCCATCAACTCTTTTTCTTTGGCAGTAAGAACTTCATCGATTTTCTTCACTGCAACGTCTGTTAATTTTTGAATCTCGTCTTGTGCTTTACGATCTTCATCTTCAGAGATTTCTTTATCTTTTAGAAGCCCTTTAAGATCGCCATTGGCATCGCGACGGATATTACGTACCGCAACACGAGCACCCTCTGCTTCGCCACGAACAATCTTAACAAGATCTTTACGACGCTCTTCTGTGAGCGGCGGAAGTGGGACACGGATAATCGTACCAGCAGACATTGGGTTTAGACCAAGATCAGACATCATGATCGCTTTTTCAACTTTCGGCGTTAGCTCTCTGTCGAAAACCGTGATTGCAAGTGTACGTGCATCTTCAGCAATAACGTTTGCAACTTGATTGAGAGGAGTAGATGCACCGTAGTATTCTACAGAAATACCGGATAGTAGGCTTGGGTGTGCACGACCTGTACGAATTTTAGAAAGGTTGTTCTTAAGCGCTTCAACGCTTTTATCCATGCGCTCTTGCGCGTCTTTTTTGATTTCGTTAATCACAGTTTCACCTTAAAAATGTCATCTTTCCTGAAGAAAGCCTAAAAGGATTGAGCAAAGCGAAACGCCATTCAAAGCGTTTCAGTGTCGTTATAGATCAAGCTTGTTCGCTGATTAGCGTGCCTTCAACTTCACCCATAACCACGCGACGTAGTGCGCCCGGCTTGTTCATATTAAATACGCGGATTGGCATTTTATGGTCACGAGCTAGCGTAAACGCGGCCAAATCCATTACTTTCAGCTCTTTATCCAGAACTTCTGCGTAAGGTAGCTTATCATACAGCTCTGCGTCTGGGTTTGCTACCGGGTCTGCAGTAAATACGCCATCAACTTTTGTCGCTTTTAGTACAACATCCGCTTCGATTTCAATACCACGTAAACAAGCAGCAGAATCCGTTGTGAAGAATGGGTTACCTGTGCCTGCTGAGAAAATCACGACTCGGCCTTGGCGAAGTTCACGGATGGCATCAGCCCAATTATAGTCGTCACACACGCCTTTTAGCGGAATAGCCGACATCACACGAGCATTTACGTATGCACGGTGAAGCGCGTCACGCATAGCTAGGCCATTCATTACTGTTGCAAGCATACCCATGTGGTCACCTACTACGCGGTTCATACCTGCTTCTGCAAGACCTGCACCACGGAACAAGTTACCGCCACCGATAACTACACCAACCTGAACGCCCAGTTCAACCAGTTCTTTAACTTCTTGAGCCATACGGTCAAGGACCGCAGGATCAATACCAAAACCATCTTCACCTTGAAGAGCTTCACCACTTAATTTTAATAGAATACGTTGATACGCTGGCTTAGGGTTCGTAGTCATGGAGTTTACCTTCCAAAGAGAGTTGTTGATTAACAGTCATGAATAGGCACAAATTAATTTATAGCTATTCATCACGACTAATCTTCCACTTCTCATAAAAAGACCGTAGCCTTGGCTACGGTCTAATCTTTGCTCAGTCTCTAAGGATTAACCTTTTTGAGCTGCAGCAACTTCTTCTGCGAAGCTCATTTCTTCAGCTTTCTCGATACCTTCACCTACTTCTAGGCGAACGAATGTAGCAACTGAAGCGCCTTTTTCTTTCAGCATTTCACCTACTGTTTTCTTAGGTTCCATGATGAACGCTTGACCTGTCAGAGAGATCTCGCCAGTGAATTTCTTCATGCGGCCGATGACCATCTTCTCAGCGATTTCAGCAGGCTTGCCTTCGTTCATTGCGATTTCAACTTGAACCGCTTTCTCTTTTTCTACTACGTCAGCTGGTACGTCTTCTGGGTTAACGAACTCTGGCTTAGAAGCAGCAACGTGCATTGCAACATGCTTAAGAGTTTCTGCGTCGCCTTCACCAGCAACAACCACACCAATTTTCTCACCATGACGGTAAGAAGCGATTGCAGAGCCTTGAACGTATTGTACGCGACGGATAGTGATGTTCTCACCGATCTTTGCAACAAGAGTGATACGCTCTTCTTCAAATTTCGCTTGTAGATCTTCTACTGAAGCTTTAGAAGCTAGAGCTTCTTCAGCCACTTTGTTTGCGAATGCAGTGAAGTTACCATCTTTAGCAACGAAGTCAGTTTGACAGTTAACTTCTAGAAGAGCAGCAACGCCGTTTTCTTCTTTGATGATGATTGCGCCTTCAGCTGCAACGTTACCAGCTTTTTTCGCTGCTTTCGCTGCGCCCGATTTGCGCATGTTTTCAATTGCTAGTTCGATGTCAGCGTTTGCTTCTACAAGCGCTTTCTTACATTCCATCATGCCAGCGCCAGTACGCTCGCGAAGTTCTTTAACTAGAGCAGCAGTTACAGTTGCCATTCTCTATTCCTCGTTTGATTCGAAATAAGGTAAAAAACAGGGGCCTAACATTGTCGGCCCCCATTGCTAACTATAACTTAGTTTATGCTACACAAAGGTTTCACATAGACCAAGTGTGACACAGAGCCGCTATTATTCAGCTTCTACAAAACCGTCTTTTTCAGATACTGCTGCAACGTCTTTGTTACGACCTTCAGCGACTGCTGAAGCAGCTGCATTTAGGTATAGGTGTACAGCACGGATCGCGTCATCGTTACCTGGGATAACGTAGTCAACGCCGTCTGGGTTAGAGTTAGTATCTACCACAGCGTATACTGGAATACCTAGGTTGTTAGCTTCTTTAATTGCAATGTGTTCGTGATCAGCGTCGATTACGAATAGCGCGTCTGGTAGACCGCCCATGTTTTTAATACCACCAAGAGATTTCTCTAGCTTCTCCATTTCACGAGTACACATTAGAGCTTCTTTCTTAGTTAACTTGTCGAAAGTACCGTCTTGAGATTGAATCTCTAGTTCTTTTAGACGCTTGATAGACTGACGAACTGTTTTGTAGTTCGTTAGCATGCCGCCCAACCAGCGGCTATTCACGTAAAACTGGTTGCTTGCAATAGCAGCTTCTTTAACAGCTTCAGATGCAGCGCGCTTAGTACCTACGAATAGAACTTTACCTTTCTTCTCGCCAACTTTAGCTAGCTCAGCTAGAGCGTCGTTGAACATTGGTACCGTTTTTTCTAGGTTGATGATATGAACTTTGCTACGAGCGCCAAAGATGAACGGCTTCATTTTTGGGTTCCAGTAACGAGTCTGGTGACCGAAGTGAACACCAGCTTTTAGCATATCGCGCATTGATACAGTTGCCATTTTAAATTCCTCTATGGGGTTAGGCCTCCACACTCCCCATAACTCCGACCAAGCTTCTGCTCAGCACCCCGGAATATGTGACGGAATGTGTGTGATTTAAAGATAAAAGGTTATTCGGATGAAGCCTGCTTCGCCGCTTAGCTAGCACTTAGCAAAGAGAACAGTCCTCTATACCGGCGCGCTTTATACCATATTTCAGCTTACTCTGGCTAGTAAAAGTTATGTTTTCACCCTCCTGTACAAGAGTGAATGCAGAGCCCTATTCTCAATTAAGAATGATGCATATTCCTATCTGGCTTGGGTTAACGCCTCGATGTCTGATAGAATGCGACTATTCGCACGTTTACGTGCTTACGAATTAAGTAGAGAAAACCAATGTCAATCAAGATTAAAACTGCTGAAGAAATTGAACGCATGCGCATTGCAGGCAAGCTAGCCGCAGAAATTCTAGAAATGATCGAACCGCACGTAAAAGCCGGTGTAACCACAGAAGAGTTAAACAAAATCTGTCATGAATACGCTCTAGAAAAAGGCGCATACTCTGCTCCACTTGATTATCATGGTTTCCCTAAGTCAATTTGTACCTCTATCAACCATATCGTTTGTCACGGCATTCCAGCAGAACGAGACGAAATCGGTAGTAATGGTCAAATAAAACCAGCCGTACTAAAAGATGGCGACATCTTGAACATTGATATTACCGTTATTATTCCTAACGATGAGAATGCCGATCTAAGTGTGCGCCCTCAAGGCTACCACGGTGATACCTCTAAAATGTTCTTAGTTGGTGATGTCTCGCCAGCAAACAAGCGTCTATGTATGGTTGCACAAGAAGCTCTTTACGTGGGTATGCGTCAAGTCAAACCGGGTGCAACTGTTGGTGACATCGGTACGGCTATTGAAAAATACATCAAAGAAAACAACAAGAACAATCCTCGCAATAAGTTCTCTATTGTTAAAGACTTCTGTGGTCACGGCATCGGTGATGAGTTCCACGAAGAGCCTCAGGTGGTTCACTATAAGAACAAAGACCGCCGCGTACTAAAAGAAGGCATGTGCTTTACTATCGAACCAATGATTAACGCAGGTAAGTTCGGTTGTTCTGTTGATGCGCAAGACGACTGGACGGTATACACCGGTGACGGCAAAAACTCAGCACAGTGGGAACACACTATCGTCGTAACTAAAGAAGGTTGCGAAGTGTTCACTCTTCGTAGCGATGATACGATTCCTCGCCTAATGAAAAACGCGTAAAGCTGACTGTCACACCTCGTTTACAATATCCCTGCTTCGGCGGGGATATTTTTTATCTTCCGTAAATTTGTTAGATTGGTTCTAGATTATGATTAGCTTGCACGGATGGCAAATATGACACTTCAGTCCCCTCTTACCTTTTCCGATGAACACATCAATATTGATAAACTCAAACAAGAGTTAGAGAAGTTTAGCTCCGATCAAAACCAAGCATTTCTCAACCAGCATCCCGTGACAAGCCTAGTTTTGGCTCGGGCGGAATATATGGACCTGCTCCTTAATCGCCTATGGCAGCACTTTGGCTTTAAGGACATCTACAATATTTCATTGGTGGCGGTTGGTGGTTATGGACGCGGCGAGCTTCACCCGTTATCCGATATTGATATTTTGATTCTGTCGAACAATAAATTACCCACCTCGCTTGAAGCAAAAATCAGCGAGTTCATTACCTTATTATGGGATCTAAAACTTGAGGTAGGACACGCCGTTCGTACCGTTAGTGAGTGCGCAAAAATAGGTCAAAAAGACCTCACTGTCGCGACTAACCTTCAAGAAGCCCGCCTGCTGTGTGGCAGCGAGGATACATTCCAAGCACTAAAAAAAGTGGTGTTATCGGATTCTTTCTGGCCGAGCGAAACCTTTTACCGCGCTAAAATCCAAGAGCAACGCGAACGCCATGCACGCTACCACGATACAACTTATAACCTTGAACCGGATATCAAATCCACTCCCGGAGGTCTGCGCGATATCCATACCTTAAGTTGGGTTGCTCGTCGCCACTTTGGCGCGACTTCTTTACTTGAAATGAGCCGATATGGTTTTTTGACTGACGCAGAATACCGAGAACTGGTTGAGTGTCAGGACTTCCTTTGGCGCGTGCGCTTTGCTCTGCATATGGAACTGCGTCGATACGATAATCGTTTAACCTTCGCTCACCAAGCACAAGTTGCAGAAAACCTCGGCTACATTGGAGAAGGTAACCGCGGCGTAGAAATGATGATGAAAGAGTTTTATCGTACGCTTCGTCGTGTGGCAGAGCTCAATAAAATGCTGCTCAAACTGTTTGATCAAGCCATCATCAATGGTGGCGTTACTAAGAATGCAGAAATTCTCGATGCCGACTTTCAACGTCGAGGTTCGTTGATTGAAGCCCGTAAACCGGCTTTATTTCAAGCTCGCCCAGAAACCATTCTGGATATGTTTTTACATATCGCGAATGACTCTACCATCGAAGGGGTTAGCCCACCCACTCTACGTCAATTAAGAACGGCACGCCGCCGCCTGAATAAATTTCTTCACACCATGCCTGCCGCCAGAGAAAAGTTCTTAACTTTATGTCGTCACCCTAATGCTCTGCACAAAGCATTTAGCTTGATGCATCGACTTGGTGTGATGGCGGCTTACTTACCACAATGGAGCCAAATAGTAGGCCAAATGCAGTTTGACTTGTTTCACGCCTATACCGTCGATGAACATAGTATTCGGTTACTCAAACACATTAATACCTTCAGTGATCCTGAGAACCATGATAGGCATCCAATTTGTTGTGATGTTTACCCGCGTATACAAAAAAAAGAACTACTGATTATAGCGGCGATTTTTCATGACATCGGTAAAGGGCGTGGGGGGGATCACTCTGTGATTGGTGAAGAGGAAGCGTACGATTTCTGTATTGAACATGGTTTATCCAAACCAGAAGCCAAACTCGTGGGCTGGTTGGTAAGGCACCATTTGTTGATGTCCGTCACTGCACAGCGTCGTGACATTTATGATCCCGATGTGATTGCTGAGTTTGCCAAAAAAGTAAGAGATGAAGAATCCCTCGATTACCTTGTTTGCCTAACCGTGGCTGATATTTGTGCGACAAACCCAGAACTCTGGAACACTTGGAAACGAACCCTGCTCGCTGAATTGTATTACTCCACTCAGCGCGCCTTACGTCGAGGGTTAGAAAACCCTGTCGATGTCCGAGAACGCATTCGCCACAATCAACAGATGGCCTCAGCAATGTTGCGCAAAGAAGGGTTTTCTGCGCGTGAGATAGAAGTACTTTGGCAACGTTTTAAAGCCGACTATTTCCTCCGTCATACTCATACGCAGATAGCTTGGCATTGTGAGCACTTACTGCGTATGGATGATCCTAGCAAACCATTGGTCTTGATCAGCAAAAAAGCGACTCGCGGAGGCACCGAAGTTTTCGTGTACAGCAAAGATCAACCCGCATTATTTGCTACCGTCGTAGCAGAACTTGACCGACGCAACTTCAATGTTCATGACGCACAAATTATGACCAGCAAGGATGGGCACGTGATTGATACCTTTATGGTGCTCGATCAACATGGAGAAGCCATTGACGAGTCTCGTCATGCGGCAGTGATTAAGCACTTAACTCATGTTCTGGCTGCGGGTCGTCCAACAAAAATCAAAACTCGCCGAACACCAAACAAGCTGCAACACTTTAACGTCAAAACGAAAGTGGATTTCTTACCAACCAAAGGTAAAAAACACACATTAATGGAGTTTGTCGCGTTGGATACACCGGGCTTGCTCGCGAAAGTTGGCCGCACTTTTGCTGATTTAAACATTAATCTTCATGGTGCGAAAATTACGACTATCGGTGAGCGTGCCGAAGACTTGTTTATTCTCACCAGCGATGTTGGCGGTAGGCTAAGTGAAGAGCAACAAGATGAGCTAAGAGAGAAACTGATCGAAAAGTTATCTGATGAGGTCGCTGCTTAGCTCAAACCTGCCAACCTTTTCGGTTTAGAGCGAGAGCGACCCTGTCCACAAGTTGAGCAATTTGACTAAATATCAGCTATCTAGCGTATACATAGGCTGCTACATTTATATAAAATCAACTCGATGTCATAGAGGTAGCCTATGTATCCCCACCTCACAGGTTTGGGCATTCATGATCCCAAGCAAATTGAACGTTACTCCTTACGCCAAGAAGCACATAAAGACGTGCTCAAAATCTACTTCCATAAACAAAAAGGTGAGTTCTTTGCCAAGAGTGTAAAGTTCAAATACCCACGCCAAGTAAAAAATGTCCTAGTCGATAGCGGTAGCCATCAATACAAAGAAGTTACGGAGATCAATCGTAACCTCACACTAGTGATCGATGAACTTAATAAAATAACCAAACCAACTAAAATGGCCGAAGTGGATGTCAAAGAGAAAGTCCTATCTGATCTGCGTCATTTAGAAAAAGTGGTATCAAGCAAAATTGCTGAGATCGAGTCCGACCTTGAAAAGCTCAAGTAATGCTTCATATTAACCACACCAAAACCAAAAGAGTTGGCTCCAAATGCCAACTCTTTCTTTTTATGTTCAGTGCCCAAACGACTTCACGATGTCTTGGTTCCATTCAAATCGCGAGAATAACTGTTGCCAAGTTTGATCAATACTGGCTTTCATTACGACTTCTTCTTGAGTAAATGGATGAACAAAACGCAACTCTGATGCGTGCAACAGCAAACGATGCGAATCAAACTTCATTCGGTACAGTTTGTTATGCTTACCGTCACCATGAGTCGTATCCCCTACGATTGGGTGACGTAAATGAGCCATATGGCGACGAAGTTGATGCTTACGCCCCGTCAAAGGTTTCATCTCGACTAAACAGTAACGTGTCGTTGGAAATTTCCCCGTTGAATATGGCACCTCTGCTTTCGCTAACGGCTTATACTCAGTTATTGCCTCTTGCGCCTCTTTCTCTTGCGAAGCAAACTTATCGGCGATCTTGTCTAGCTCAACTTTGAGTGCATAATCCAAAACCCCCTCTTCTTCAATCCAGCCACGCACAATAGCGTGATAAGTCTTCTCCATCTTGTGCTCAGCAAACATCGGCATCACCTGCGATGCGACTTCACTCGACAGCGCAAACACGAGCACACCAGATGTTGGACGATCTAAACGGTGCAACGGAAAAACATGCTGACCAATTTGATCACGCAAAGTCTGCATCACAAATTGCGTTTCGTGTTTATCTAACCAACTACGATGCACCAACATACCGGCAGGCTTATTAACGGCAACAAAATATTTATCTTGATAAACGATCTCTAACTCCACAGGAGCCACTGTTTGGAAAGTTTCTTGTTCTGACATTGCGATTACTTACATAGTTCGTCGATAGTTCGGATGATGTGCAAAAGCTCTGCGTATTTTGCCTCTTGCTTCCATACTTCAGAAAAATATGGCTCGATAGAAAAACCTTTTGGCAACGCTTTATTGCTTTCTACTAATGCGCGCATGCGTGCGATAAAAATCCATTGCAACCATTCATGGGGATAAAGTGAACCTATCGCAAACGGCTCCACACTTTGTAAAGCTTGTGGTGAAGGCATACTGTGCTGCCAGAGATCATGCTTTTTGAGTCGCTCTTCAAGTTGGTGAAGTAAGTCGACCAATTGGTTTTTTGTTGCCATTAATTCTATCTCGAACCTTGAATTAGCCAAGAATGATACCATTTCTTGTGAAAAGAACGTTAGGACGCCGTATTTAATGGATAACATTCAAACCCTCACCCAACTGTTGAATAACAGCCACTGTGACTATCAAATCTTCGACCTTGGTCGTCGTATTAAAACCATCGATCAAAAAGAATTTACCGATATAGAAAAAGGCCAATGCCCTTACCCATTTCCAATGCAGCGCAAAGCGCATCTTGCGATTGCTTATTGGAATGAAAAAAAGCAGCCTTGGATTTGGTTTCTAAAGTTTGAGTTGGACGAGCGTGGTTTATTAAAACAAGTCGATATCGGCAATTTCATAAAATACGTGGTAGAAGCCATGGGAACACGCCTCAATGATGATATCACTGAAGAACAACAGCAAAAGTTGTCTAACAACCCCTACACTTTCAAACCGTCAGAAGACAAAATGGCCGTATTTCATAGCCAAATCCGTGCGAACCTTGATTTGCCTACCAGCCCCTATTACGAGCACACGCAACACTACTTTTCAGGCGGCTTAGGTTGGGAGAATTGGCAAACGGTCGGCCTGCAGGGGATCACCGACATGGCGGCCCGTTTGGACAAAGAACAAAACGGGGTAACAATACGTAAAGCATTGAGCCACTTGCCAAGCGAACCACTTTATGCGCTACTAGGTGCGCTTGAGCACGTAGAGTTACAAGAACGTTTGGCAGAACGTATCGCCGAAAAAGCCCAGCAAGAAATAGCAAGTAACGAGCCCGATCTTTTCCTCCTCTCCGCCCTCATCCGTGCATTGGCTGGCGCACCGATAGCAATCGCATCTCCGGTACTAGAGGCCATTCTACACAGCCAACGTCTGAGCCATCAAGAAGTACTGATTGGTGTCGCAGGCCGAACATGGCATTTGCTTGCCAATGAGAAAATAGCCGAACAGTTTTTGCTGCGTTTGGCACAAACAGGCAACCAAGCCCTGTTTAATCAGCTGTTTGCGGATTTAGTCATGCTCCCAGAGCTCAGAATGGTCTTATTGCCTTTACTGCACTCAAGTCCATCGGAAGAGCTCGCTAATGCACTCGTCAGCTTACAACAAGCAACCAAAGGGTAAGAGAGATGATTGGTGATCTGTTAGCCATTTTAGCGCTGTGCTTTTTCTGTTTTCTGTTTTGGCAGCAGCGCCGCCAAGCAGAACTTGCTAGAGCCGCAATCACACGTAAATGTGAGCAATTGGATCTCCAGTTAATCAGCATCGCTTTTGGTGCCCACAAACTAAAAACGCCAGATGGATTCTGGCGTTGGCATACGGTATATCAATTTGAATTTTCATCTCTTGGTGATGATTGCTACCAAGGCGAGTTGACGATGGTCGGTTTTAGGCCGCAGAACTTTCACCTACCACCACATCGCTTGTAAATTCCATTTCAAAGTAAGGGCCATATAAGTCCTTACTTTCTTTTGTTTTAACAAATCCTAACTTTGTCAGTACTGCCATTGATGCTTGATGATTACTATTCACGTTAGCTTTCACCTTATGCAAATCCAATTCACGGCACGCTTTCGGGAAAAACGCTTTTAGTGCTTCTGTCGCTAACCCTTTCCCCCAATAAGACTTATCAAAAACAAACCCCAATTCAGGCTCAAAATCGAGGTGGGAAATAAACACATGCCCCATGTAGTCACGACTCGTGCTCTCTAACACCGCCATACTATAAATGTTTTCATCATCCAGGAGTTTCTCAAACAACTGTTTAGCAGACGCAACGGTATGAAGTCTGTTCATGTCAGTACGATTTTTCGCACAGCAATTCAGCATCACGAATTCTAGTTGCAACGACTCATTGTAGGGTAGAAGAAGCATTCTTCTGGTTACTATGGCCACATCTGTTCCTTGATTACAGCAAACTTAATTTATCCGCATATCAAAACTTAACGAAGCTGAGCTAGCTAAGTCACTGCGGGATATAACACCTTATAGAGAAGCCGAAAGTTAAACCAACTGGTTGGAAAGTATATTGATCTGGATTGTTTTTTATTAACTGTTGTCAGGATTTTATAAATTTTGTGATATTGACAATTTTTAAATAAGAAAGACCCCGACACAAAGGTATCGGGGTCATGGTCTTACTCGCAGCAGTCCGGCTACTAAAAAGTGCTCCATGCATCATCCATAATAGTGGCTGATTCCGTCAGCTTAATCCTTACGTCGCCGTCCTAGCGGTGTCCTTATCATCCTGATAACTAACATTTCCCGTTAGCACACACTTCACTTGTTCCTTGAGCGGTGTCCCTGGCATCTTCCTGATGCTGTCCTTACCTCATTCCTGTGAGGGGTCCATTGTCTATCCTTCGTCATCAACGTCCTATTGATGATTGTGTCCTTACAATGTCCTAGGCTCCTTGCTTGATTGATCATCCTGATAAATCAAATCGTCTTCCTGACGATAACCAAATCCTTGGTGCTTTCCTGTTCCATGTCGGCTCCCTGCTGACAACTTCTAATTTACGCTTTTTCCCTAAATTGACAATCTATCCGAAGGTAATATTTGTTAACCACACTCGCTAGAAAACCTTTCAATCTCTTGTTTATCAGAAACTTATATTTTAATTCTTCTTCTTTTATGATGTCGAAATCGTTTTATCTTACAAACCATGTAAGAAATCTCTCACAAAGCGTTATCCAAATTGCTATTCGCCAAATTTAGGTACGCAAAGTATGATGATAAATATATCGTTGTTAAGGAGTAAAAATGTTAACTCAAGACGTGACTAAAGAATTAGAAGCAGTAATGGCACAACTGCAGCAGCAAGGAAAAGAACCGACGGTTGCACAGGTTAAAGCCCGAATGAAAACGCCTGTCCCAATACCAGCATTAATCACCGCCATAAAAAGCTGGAAGAGCGCTCAGCGTGTGCCTAAGGTCGAAGTCGCCGCTCAGACCAAGGCAAACAATGATCGCATTGACGCACTGGAAAGTACGGTGACAGCATTAGTCGCACGTATCGAAGAGTTAGAAGAAAAACTGAGTGAGAAATCGTCATGAAATTATGGGTAGATGCAGATTCGTGTCCTAAAGTCATTCGCGAGACCATCGTTCGCGCTGCAGAGCGCACAGGAATCGAGTGCACGTTTGTTGCAAACCATGTCGTTCCCGTGCCAAAAAGATCTAACATCCACTCTCTGCAAGTCCCAGCAGGATTTGACATTGCAGACAACGAAATCGTTCAACGTGTGGAAGCTAATGACTTGGTTATTACCTCTGACATTCCGCTTGCTGACGAAGTGATCTCGAAAGGCGCGCAAGCGCTAAGCTCGCGTGGTGAGCTTTATACTAAAGACACCATCAAAGCTCGCTTGAATATCCGTGATTTTATGGAAACCATGCGCTCAAGTGGTATTCAAACCGGCGGACCTGCGGCCCTATCTCAAACTGATCGCCGTGAGTTTGCTAATCATTTGGACCGCATTTTAGCTAAATTTAAGCAGTAAACTTCCACATCATTTCAGTTGACCCCGTGAATCCGCTCTGACGAATAATCACTACTTCACTTCTTGCGGTGTCTCCGAAAGCGACTCTACGCTTGATGATAAAAAAGCCTGCGAACTTTGCAGGCTTTTGATGTGGCTGTATGAGGTAGTCGTTGTTAAGGCGTGTAGAATGTTGCTGCGCCAGGGCCTACTGGTAAACCAAATACGAATACCCAGAGGTAGAACAACACACTCCAACCAATAATGAAGCAAATTGAGTAAGGCAGCATAGTCGCGATCAGCGTACCGATACCTAAATTCTTCATGTAACGAGTCGCTACTGCTAAGATCAAACCAAAGTAGCTCATCATTGGGGTAATAATATTGGTGGTTGAGTCACCGATTCGGTAAGCAGCCTGAATTGTTTCCGGCGCGTAACCAACCAGCATTAACATTGGCACGAAAATAGGCGCCGTTACTGCCCACTGTGCTGATGCCGAGCCGATCATTAGGTTGATAAAGCCACACATTAGAATGAAGGCAAAGAACAACATGGGACCAGTTAGGCCAATGCTTTGTAGGAAGTCTGCGCCTGCAACCGCGAATACCTGACCAAAGTTGGTCCACTTGAAGAAAGCAACGAACTGAGCCGCAAAGAAAACCAACACAATGTACATGCCCATAGAAGACATGGATTTCGCCATGGCATCAATCACATCGCGATCCGTCTTCATTGTGCCCACAACTTTACCGTACACAAAGCCTGGGATCGCGAAAAAGACAAAGATGAACGCGACGATACTTTTTAGAAATGGCGAACCTGCTACCGTCCCAGCCTCAGAGCGTAACACCCCGTCCGCTGGAACAATCGTCCACGCTAACAACGCAGAAACGACAACAACCGCGATACCGGCCACTTTTAGGCCTCTCTTCTCTTGGCCAGTTAGGTCACCCATTTTGTCATTAGACAAATCTTCGGCCGCTTCTTCTTCATTGTACTTGCCCAGTTTTGGCTCAACGATTTTCTCAGTCACCAATGCACCAGTGATTGCAATGAAGAACGTTGACACAAACATGAAGTACCAGTTTACCTCTGGGCCAACCGTGTAAGTTGGGTCAATCATTTGCGCTGCTGTTTCAGTAATGCCTGAAAGGAGCGGATCAACCGTGCCGATAAGTAGGTTCGCAGAGTAACCACCGGATACACCAGCAAACGCCGCAGCAAGACCTGCAAGTGGGTGACGACCTAGAGAATGGAACAACATCGCAGCCAGTGGAATAAGTACCACATAGCCAAGCTCTGATGCTGTATTTGAAATGATACCAGCGAAAACGACCGTTACGGTCACCATCCGCTGAGAAGCCCCCATAACTAAGCCGCGCATTGCCGCAGATAAAAGACCCGAATGTTCAGCAATAGCTACCCCTAACATCGCAACCAGTACCGTGCCTAGCGGAGCGAAGCCGACAAAGTTTTTCACTAGATTCGTAACGATCAATTCGAGTCCATCAGCATTAAATAAGCTGACAACATGAATCATACCATCTGCGGCACGACCTTTTGCCCCCTCAGGACGAGGGTCGACAACCGAAACGTCGAAGTATCCTGCAATGCCCGACATCACCAAAATGGCTAAACAGAAAATGGCAAATAGAGTGATCGGGTGGGGCAATAAGTTCCCCAAATATTCGACAGTATCCAAAAAGCGCGTAAACAACGGCTTCTTAGGCGAGTTTTGTTTAATTGAATCAGATGAACTCATCTGTTCCCTCCTTGTTTTTATTCCTGTGCAAATGTGACAAAAATGTCAAAAGCGAACGAAGGGTACTCGAGCAAGGGGGTGAAATAAAAGCCTTAAATGTTACAAACCGTAACCAAAGAAGCAATTAAACCTACTTTTTAGACAAGCATGCAGACACTTAATCCGTAAAATGCAAACCAAGCGACATTATCAATCACTAGAAGATGCAGGCACACTCTTTTTTCGACGGTTTTAAATCTTCAAATAACGTATAACCACTCTTTTCGTTTACCAAATGGCAATCAGAGTGGTAATTTTTCGCTAGTAAACGGACCAAAACAGGAGGTGAAATTCACAATACGCCCTTCAATCTGAGCCACTAACTATGACGTTGTAAAATTCATGACCAAAAAGAAAAACCAGACAAATGTATGATACTTTGCCACGTAAAATGAATTCTTGAAGATGTTCACTATGTATTCTGTTGAGCCAATTGGCATCATTGAAACCCCTTACCAAGAGAAATTCGCTGTTCCGCGCCAGCCCCGCCTAGTACCTGCCGCAAAAGCAAGAGTAAAACTGTTAGGCGAAGCAAATAGCCCAGAGGCTATTCGAGGGATAGAGCAATTCTCTCACGTATGGTTACTGTTTTTGTTTGACCAAAACTTAGCTGCGGGATGGAAACCAACCGTCCGCCCGCCTCGGCTAGGCGGAAACGAACGTATTGGTGTCTTTGCCTCGCGCTCAACTTTCCGACCAAACGGAATCGGAATGTCAGCGGTTGAAGTCAAAGGAGTGACTAAACAAGGCGATCAAGTCTACCTGGATCTAGGCAGTGTCGATTTAGTTCATGGCACCCCCATTGTAGATATCAAACCTTATATCCCCTACTCGGATGCCATCCCTGACGCACAAGGTGGATACGCGGCTCAAGAGCCAGAAAAGTCACACGTCAACTTTTCTCCTAATGCATTGGCGACGATAGAAAAGCGATCCGATACTGATTATGTACAATCGGTGATTGAACAAGTTCTGGCACAAGATCCTCGCCCTGCATACAAAAAAGGCAAACCGGACAATAAAGAATATGCGGTAAGTTTGTTCGACTTGAACGTAAAGTTCACGGTAATGGGTAACTTAATAACGGTTACCGCGATTGAAAGCTTTTGACAAAAGCAATTGGCTGATATTATAAACGGCTAACAAATTTCCCTTTAGGGGAATCCCTTACTCCCGCCTAATCAGGCTTGAGTATCAAACTTAAATAAACGGATAAATTTAATGCGTACCAGTAATTATCTTCTTTCTACTCTGAAGGAGACTCCAAACGACGCAGAAGTAGTGAGCCACCAACTCATGCTACGTGCAGGTATGATCCGTAAGCTGGCTTCAGGTTTATACACCTGGCTACCTACTGGTCTACGTGTACTGCGTAAAGTCGAAAACATCGTTCGTCAAGAAATCGACAATGCAGGTGCAGTCGAAACTTTGATGCCCGTTGTTCAGCCGTTTGAACTATGGGAAGAGACAGGCCGCAGCGAAAAGATGGGTCCTGAGCTACTTCGCTTTACTGACCGTCATGTTCGTCCGTTTGTACTTAGCCCAACCGCTGAAGAAGTGATCACTAGCCTTGTTCGTAATGAAGTGAGCTCTTATAAACAGCTTCCGCTAAACCTGTACCAAATCCAAACCAAATTCCGTGACGAGCGACGCCCACGTTTTGGTGTAATGCGTTCACGTGAATTCTCAATGATGGATGCGTACAGCTTTGACATTGATAAAGACGGCCTACAAAAGTCATACGACGCAATGCACGACGCTTACTGCAAAGCATTCGATCGCATGGGTCTGGACTACCGTCCTGTACTAGCAGACAGTGGTGCTATCGGTGGCAGCGGATCTCAAGAATTCCACGTACTGGCTGAAAGCGGCGAAGACATCATTGCATTCTCTACCGAGTCAGATTACGCGGCAAACATCGAAAAAGCAGAAGCGCTAGCTCCAGCCTCTGAAGCCGCAGCACCAACGCAAGAAATGACGTTGGTAGATACGCCAAACGCAAAAACAATCGCTGAATTGGTTGAACAGTTCGAGCTGCCAATTGAAAAAACAGTGAAAACGTTGTTTGTGAAAGCGTCTGACGAAGTTGATGCACCAATCATCGCGCTTATCATTCGTGGCGATCATGAACTGAACGAAGTGAAAGCAGAGAACCTTCCTCAAGTTGCAGCTCCACTAGAGATGGCATCTGAAGAAGAGATTCGTGAGCTGACCGGTGCTGGCCCTGGTTCTCTAGGCCCTGTTGGTCTTAAACTGCCGTTCATCGTTGACCGCAGCGTAGCGGTAATGAGTGATTTCGGTGCGGGTGCGAACATCGATGGCAAACACTACTTCGGCATTAACTGGGGTCGTGACGCAGAGCTTGGTCAAGTTGAAGACCTACGCAACGTGGTTGAAGGCGATCCAAGCCCATGTGGTAAAGGCACTATCCAGCTTAAACGTGGTATCGAAGTTGGCCATATTTTCCAACTAGGCAACGCTTACTCGGCAGCGATGAACTGTGGCGTACTTGGTCCTGATGGTAAGAACGCCATCCTAGAAATGGGCTGTTATGGCATCGGTATCACTCGCGTCGTAGCGGCTGCTATTGAGCAAAACCATGACAAATACGGCATCATCTGGCCAGATGCAATCGCACCATTCCAAGTCGCGATCGTTCCAATGAACATGCACAAGTCTGAAGAAGTGAAAGAAGCGGCTGAGAAACTGTACGCAGAGCTAACGACAATGGGTATCGAAGTGCTGTTTGATGACCGTAAAGAACGCCCAGGCGTCATGTTCTCTGACATGGAGCTTATTGGTGTACCGCATACAATTATTATCGGTGACCGCTCAATGAAAGAAGGCAACTTCGAATACAAGAACCGTGCTACTGGTGAGAAAACGCCAGTCGCAATGACTGATATTATCGAGCACGTAAAGGCTCAACTAAAGTAAGTGCTCGACGGTTCTCATTTGAAGTAATTTCAAAATAATTAGAAAGGGTTGGCTTCGGTCAGCCCTTTTTATTACTGGGCAACCTTACTCCCCCCTTTTAGAACTATTCACTTTGTTAATCTTTGGTTCAGCTTCTTGCTATTAAACTGATGTTATCATCTAAAGGAGGTCAGTTATGGATTTAAAAACTCTGCTAAACCAAGCACTCAAATCAGACTTACTCAAGCAAGGAGCTGATGCGTTAGGTAAACAAACTAACAACATCAAATCCTCATCAAACTCAAGTAGCCTGAAAACGCTAGGAGCAGGTGCCGTTGGCGGAGGCCTTATCGGCATGCTAATGGGCTCGAAGAAAAGTAAAAAAATGACCAAGAAAATAGGCTCGGGCGCATTAAAAGTCGGTGGAGCGGCGGCGCTTGGAGCATTAGCGTATAAGGTTTATAACGACTGGCAAGCCAAGCAGGACGGCCAAGACATTCACGAGACTTTCGACCCCGATGACAGCAAACACAGTGTATTAATTTTAAAAGCAATGATTGGTGCCGCAAAAGCCGATGGCCATGTCGATGAAGAGGAAATGGCCCGAATCGAGCAGGCCCTGACGGATATGGGCGCAGATGAGCACGTTCGTCAGCTCGTTCAGCAAGAACTAAACAAACCGCTTGATCCTGCTGAAATTGCTAGTCAGGCGACCTCTCCTCAACAAGCGTCAGAAATTTATCTCGCGTCTTTGATTGTTGCTGATGAGCAAAACTTCATGGAAAAAGCGTATTTGCAAGAACTGGCAAAACAGCTACAGCTTTCACCTGAAGTCACTCAACAGTTAGAAGCACAAATGCAGTGATTAAATCTCGCTCAAGCTACTCCTCAACTTGAGCCAAAACAACTCTGTGCTTTGAGTTTCAAATCCGCTGTGTGTATATTGAGATAAGTTATCATTTAGTGGAAAGAAAACATGCAAGTATATGGCTGTTGTGAATTGGTTCGTGAGCTTTATGCTCAAATTGGTAGTGGCGATCAAGCTTACATTCCTCAAGCAATTTCATGTGCAGTAAAAGCACTGAACGATGTTGCGGCGGATGAGTCTCTACCCAAAGAAGTGCGTGACAAAGCGGCGTTTGCTGCGGCAAACCTACTGATTTCAGATTTTGAGGACAAAGAATGAATCTAACGAGCTTTGAGTCCATGGATCCTGTCATGCTCATGAGCATTGTGAATATGAAGCTACGCGACGACTTCGGTGGTGACTTAGATAAACTGGTGGCTTTCTTCGATATCGATCGCACGGCACTAGAAGCAAAACTGGCGTCTGCTGGTTTTGACTTTCTTCCAGAAGCAGGACAATTCCGTTAACCCGCAGCAATCACTGCGGGTAACTGAAACGGGAATAACCAACATGAAAAAGGGCTTGATGAATTATCATCAAGCCCTTTTCTTTTGTCCGAGAGACGTTTCGGTTAGCCGAATGACGCCCAGATGACCGTCGCCACAAGAATTGGACATACAAACTTCACATACGCGGGCCATAACTTACCAAACCAACCTTGTGTGAATTCAGGACAACCTTGCTCAAGCTCTTTGATTTTTGAATTTCGGCTCCAAACCCAGCCACCAAACAAGCAGAATAAAAGGGCTGCTGATGGTTGTAAGTACTGCGTTGCAACCGTCGCTACCAAACCAAACAGGGCGCCAAAGTTATAAACAATCACCACGCTGAACAAGGCAATAAGACCACCTAAAACCCAGCTCGTTGCATTTCGCTTAGTATTGAAACGCTCACTCACTAACGCCACTGGGCACTCTAACATTGAAATGGAAGACGTTAGCGCCGCAATCGTCAATAGCAAAAAGAACACGATAGAGAACAATTGACCCAGTACACCTAAACTATCAAACATCAACGGCAGTACAGTGAACACTAACGTGTCAGAGCTGAGTAGTGAACCGTCTTCGGCGTAGATTGCGACACCTTTTTGCATCGCAACAAACATCGCAGGCATCACCACTAACCCCGCAATAAAGGCAACCGCCGTATCTACCAAGGTCACATTCATCGCCATCTTTGGCAGGTTCTCTTTCTTGCTCAAGTAAGAGCCGTAAATCAGCATTGAACAGCCACCGATCGTGAGCGAGAAGAAGCCCTGCCCCATTGCAGCAAGAATCAACTTACGGTCCCATACCTTTTCAAAATCCGGTACCAAGTAATGCTTTAGCCCTTCCATCGCACCGTTTTGCGTCATGATGTAAGCAAACAGTAGAGCAAACAAAACAAACAAGGCTGGCATCAAACGTGTGGACCACTTCTCAATCCCTTGTTTTACGCCACCTTGTACAATGAGAATTGTTAACACATAAAAAGTAATAGTTCCGAACAAGTTACGTTCAACGCTAAAGCCCTTTAGCCATTGAGTTGCGGCTTCTAACCCCATTAGATCTGTGATTGCACCAAGTAAAAAGCAGATCAACCAACCACCGACAATAGAGTAAAACGCTAAAACAGCGCTTGGTACGCTTAAACCAATCCAGCCCACAATACCGCCGAGCTTTTTACCTACCGAGTGGTTGGTAAGCGAACGCATGCTGTCTACCGGGTTGGCTTGACCATGACGACCAATCGCCATTTCAACCACCAGCATAGGAAATGCGACGATCAGAATCATCACCAAATAAACCAATAGGAAAGCACCGCCGCCATTACTAGCAGCTTGGGTTGGGAAGCCCCAAATGTTGCCAAGGCCAACAGCGGCACCTGCGGCTGCTAAGATAAATCCGAGTCGAGAACCAAAATGCTCACGAGGCTGAGAAGAGGTTTGCTGTGTCATACTACTCACACAAAATATTATCGAACTAGTTGACTAGTACACTATAGCAATATTCACTATTCAACAAGAGCATCCCGGTTAAATACTCGACAATTGAAACAATTCATAGTCATTCAGCTTGTAAATTTTAACGTACATCTCATATTCATCACTAAAGAGCCTCGCGATTGTTGCTCATTTCACACGGCTAAATTTTGCGCTTCTTCTATCGTGAAGTGAGCCGAAAAATAATGAGCTTTGGTGTAAGGAACGAACCGCTCCACGTGATACTGTGTCGAAAAGCAGAATATTGTGCTTCGCTTTTTCCCCCTTATGTCTATTTATCAGCTAGTTATTACTCTGTTCTCATTTATACCCATGACTCAAGGAGAGGAAAATGAAGGTCACTCTACTTCACGGAGCGATGGTTGTAGCACTCAGCGTCAGCTACCAAGCTCAAGCCTATAACTGTCAAAGTCTACCTGACTGGGACAGCACTGCGACTTATACATCGGGCGCTTTAGTAAAAACGCAAGGAGCCGCTTACGAAGCCGCGTATTGGACGCAAGGCAATGACCCTGTTACCAACTCAGGATCTTGGGAGGCATGGAAAGCGTTAGGACAGTGTGATGGTGGAAGCAACAACCTAGAGCCAACAGTGTCATTCTCCTCTCCAACAAACAACGCACAAATTCCCGAAGGCAGTGCGATCACTTTGCTAGCCAACGCAGCCGACGAAGATGGCCAAATCGCACAAGTTGAGTTTGTTGCAGGCAACCAAACGGTTGCTGTGGTAACTCAAGCACCATTCGAAGCGTCTTGGACCGCTATTGAAGGGATCTCGCAATTGACCGCGATTGCGACCGATAATGAGGGAGCCGTTACCACCACGACGGTTTCTATCCAAGTTCAACCACAAGTCGAGTTGCCGCCACCTAGCATTTCACTGACAAGCCCATCGGGAACGGAAGCGCTTAATATAGGTGAGAACCTCACGGTGGCTGCTCAAGCTGATGATATTGATGGTGTGGTCACACAAGTTGAGTTCTTCGTTAACAACCAATCCGTCGCGATTGATACCAGCGTACCTTACGAATATCAATGGACCGCGAGTGCTGGTACACATTCGTTTAAAGCACAAGCGACTGATGACACAAACCTCGCAACCATGAGCCAAGAAGTAACGCTTGTTGTGAGTAATTCAGAAACAGGGACGGGCGGATGTGCAGATGCAGTGCCTTACGCGGCGGGAACGAGTTATCAAGTTGGCGACCTAGTTTCTCACTTCAACCAAAAATATCGTTGTGACGTTGCGGGTTGGTGTTCCTCGGATGCGACATGGGCTTACGAGCCTGGTAAAGGGCTATATTGGCAAGATGCTTGGAGTGGCCTAGGTGTTTGTTCGACGCCACCGCAAGTTGCCATTACGGCACCAACGGATGGACAAGTCGTGCTCGCTGGCAGCAATAACGAAATCACGGCTAACGCAAGCGATGCTGATGGCACAGTCACGCAAGTTGAGTTTTTTGCGAACAACACCAGCTTAGGGGTCATCACTCAAGCACCATATTCCGTTACTTGGAACGCCACACTTATTGGCGCTAACCAGCTTAAAGCCGTCGCAACCGATAATGATAACAACACGTCAGAGTCCTTGGTTGGTGTGGAAGTCAGCGATAAAGATTTGGTCGTCTCACTGACTTCACCAAGCAGCGGTCAAACCGTCGGCTTAGGCAAAAACCTCGCATTAAGTGCCGATGCAACGTCTTTAACCTCAGGCATTAAACAAGTTGATTTCATGGTCAATGGTTCAGTTGTCGCCACAGATACGACTGCGCCTTATTCTGCGAATTGGACACCAGCCGCAATCGGACAGTTTACCGTAAGCGCTCAAGCCATTGATCTTGCTGGAAGCGCGACGTTATCTGACGCGGCAGCAATAACGGTGGTTGAGCAAGCAGAGAAACGTCATAAACTCATCGGTTACTGGCACAATTTTGTAAATGGGGCTGGCTGTCCAATTCGCCTAGCGGATATGGCTGATGCGTGGGATGTGATTGATATTGCCTTTGCCGAAAATGACCGCAACAGTGATGGTACCGTGCACTTTAATCTATATTCAGGCGATATTTACAGCGATTGTCCAGCGCTCGACCCAGCACAGTTCAAACAAGACATGGCAGCGCTTCAAGCTAAAGGTAAAAAGTTTGTTCTCTCTCTTGGCGGCGCAGAAGGCACGATTACGCTGAATACCGATCAAGACGAAGCCAACTTTGTCTCTAGCCTAACAGGTCTTATCGCTGAGTGGGGCTTTGATGGTCTTGATGTGGATTTAGAGAGTGGATCTAACTTGGTTCATGGCTCGCAAATTCAAGCTCGCCTTGGTCGTGCTTTGCTGCAAATAGAGCAAAATATGGGTGGCGACATGTACCTAACCATGGCACCTGAGCATCCTTATGTTCAAGGCGGCTATGTGGCTTACAGCGGTATTTGGGGAGCTTACATTCCTGTGATAAACGAGACACGCAGCACGCTCGACCTGCTTCATGTCCAGCTATATAACAACGGTGGCTTGCCAAACCCATATCTACCAGGCAGTGCACCAGAAGGCTCTGTGGATATGATGGTAGCGCAATCTAAAATGCTGATCGAAGGCTTTGAATTGGCCGACGGCACTCAGTTTGCACCACTACGTGATGATCAAGTCGCAATCGGCTTACCTTCAGGTCCTAGCTCGGCAAATTCAGGTCAGGCTCCGACACAGAATATTATCAGCGCACTAGATTGTTTAACCAAAGGCACTTCATGTGGCACCGTTAAGCCAGCGTTCAATTACCCGAATTATGCAGGGGTAATGACGTGGTCTATCAACTGGGATCAGCACGATGGTTTTAACTTCTCAAAACCTGTCGGTGATAAACTCACTCAGATGAACGCGCAGTAAGTTGTTAATGAGCAAACGAATAACATCGTCTTGCTTTCATTACTTGTTCAAGTATGTAAAAACGAAAAGAGAGCACAATTGTGCTCTCTTTCTTTATACCATTGAATTCTACTTTTTGAAGGGTAATTAAATCGTAAATACTCGGTAATCTTTTAGCTCAGGGATTTTCTTCAACAAATCGTCTTCTTGCCCTGCCATGTCATCCAACGAGTCGCACAAGTCTTCTGCTTGTTGCTCTACCTCTTTCGAATGCTCAGCTAAACGCTCTTCTACTTTCGCGCTGAGTTCAGCCATACTCTCCGATAATGCAGTGAGGTTTATTCCCCCCTCTTCCTTCATTTTTTTCGATAAAGCATCCAACGAACTCGCTAAAAACTCCTTATTGAAGATCTCTTGTGCTTTTGCAAAGTCTTCAGTCCACCCTTGTGTCATGGACTCAAAACTTTCCGCTGGTAGAATGAAATCACCATCTTTGTAGTAACGTGATTCAACATCAGCGAAAAAGTCCTGTACTGCGACTTTGACGTTATCAAACGCGCCAGGTGCGTCTAGGCTTTCCGCGACATCATCGATGATGTCATTTGCAAGCGCTAAACCATCACTCGCCAACTGCTTTGCTTGTGGAATATACGCGTTCATTTTTTCGCGATAGTCTTCAATTGCCGCTTTTTGGTCGGCATTGAGTTCAATTAGCTCACCTTTGATGAAAAGGTTGTTATCTTCATCCACAACCGCTTTGTCACCCGTCGCTTGGCTAATTTCCAAGCTTTGTCCATCCATACGAACTTCATTATTGATGTCCACACGACACTGCGCTGCATAACCAGTTGCACTGACCATCAGCAATAAAAGTGTAAGAAGCTTTTTCATGTCATTCTCTTTTATTTAACATTACTCGTGTTAAACATAACACTGAGTGATACATTTGATGTCAGAAAATTGCCACAACTTCGTAACAAGTTGTTTTGTCTCCTATTTTCACATCAATCTCATCGCCTTCTTCTTTCCCGAATAACGCTCGACCAAGAGGAGATTTTGCTGTTAAGACAAAGACTTCCTGAGCCTGATATTTAACAGTCAGACCACCAGAGCAAGGGCCTACAAAGAAGTGCTTTTCAAGCAAATTCTCATCTGCGAGAACGACGTAAGCACCTACACCAACAGGTGCGCCTTTAAAGTCGCGAGTCACTAGAGCGCGATATTGACGCAGCTCGTCTTCACTCTCTTGGATTCGCATTGCTTGTCCATGAGCAAGATACGCGGCTTCAAGTGCTAACGTATCGTACTTATGCTCGGGAACAGTTTCTTCATCTGTCGCGGCATCAATGGCTCGCTGAGCCGATGCATGGGCAACTTGAAGTTTTTCTTCCAGGTGTTGAATGATAATTTGGACTAAGTCAGCTTTGTTCATACTTTTAGGACGCGCGTTTGGCACTCAGGGTGTGTTAATGTACCTAAGTTTACCATCAAAGAAAGGTTTCCCTATTATGCACAGTGACTCGCTGCATCAAACACTTCAATCCGTATTTGGTTTTGACTCATTACGCCAAGGTCAACAACCCGTAATTGAAGCGGTTATGAATGGTTACTCTGCTGCGGCCATCTTTCCTACGGGGTCGGGTAAGTCTCTCTGTTACCAATTGCCAGCAACCGTATTGCCCAATCTTACCCTAGTGATCTCGCCGTTGTTGGCGTTAATGAAAGATCAACTGAGCTTTTTGCAAAGTAAAGGGATCGCGGCCGCTTCTATCGATAGCAGTCAAAGCAGAGAAGAGTCACAACGCGTCATGGCAGGGGTAAAAAATGGACAGATCAAAATATTGATGATTTCTGTTGAGCGCCTAAAAAACGAGCGTTTTCGTGAGTTCATTCGCCAAGTGCCGATCTCTTTGATGGTGATTGATGAAGCGCACTGTATTTCCGAATGGGGACATAATTTCCGCCCTGACTATCTCAAGCTACCGCAATATCAACGTGAGCTGAATATCCCACAATCTTTGCTTCTCACCGCTACGGCAACGCCTACGGTTATTGAAGATATGCAACAAAAGTTCGATATTGCCAGTGAACATATCACCGTGACAGGCTTCTACCGCTCCAATCTGGATATCTCGGTGATCCCGTGCGAGGAAGTAACGAAACAAGAACAGCTAAGTGAGATCATTGCTGCTTCACCCAAGCTGCCGACTATCGTATACGTGACGCAACAGCTGACAGCAGAGCAAGTAGCAAAGTCATTAATCCATATTGGCATTAATGCTCACGCATACCATGCCGGTATGAAAAGCGACATCCGTGAACAAATCCAACAACAGTTCATGGATAGCCAAATTGACTGTATTGTCGCAACGATTGCATTTGGTATGGGGGTTGACAAATCTGATATTCGCCGCGTCATTCACTTCGACTTACCCAAATCCATCGAGAACTACGCACAAGAGATTGGACGTGCCGGAAGGGATGGACAGCGCTCTGAGTGTATTCTGTTAGGCAATACATCCGGCTTAACGGTGTTGGAAAACTTTGTCTATGGTGACACACCTGAACTTACCTCGATTCACTATGTAGTAAAGCAAGCGAAAGAACATGCTCCACAATGGGAGGTAGTCCCGCTGCGTTTATCACGTGAAAGTAATATCCGCCAATTGCCATTAAAAACGTTATTGGTTTATTTGGAACTGCATAAGGTCATTGAAGCAAAGTACAGCTACTTTGCCGAATATCGGTTTAAATTTTTGCAAGATCAGCAATTTATTGTGAACCAATTTCAAGGCGAACGACGTCAATTCGTAGACGCTATTTTTTCCTGCTCACAAAAAGCCAAAGTGTGGTGCCAAGTCGACTTGGAAGCATTATGGATGAACTATCAATCGGAACGTAGCCGAGTTGTCTCAGCCCTCGACTATTTTCACCAGAACGGTTGGATAGAGCTAGAAAGTAAACAACTGACCGACGTGTACTCCGTTTTGCCCACCACACAAGGCTCTGATGTTCTAACCCAACAGCTGTATGAACTGTTCCAATCCAAAGAAAGCAAAGATATCGAAAGAATTCACACCATGCTGCACTTATTCCAGTCAGAGCACTGTTTGAGTTCACAATTGGCGAACTACTTTGCGGATCACAATGCACCAGAGCAATGTGGTCACTGCTCCGTGTGCCGTGGTCAAGTCGCTACGTTCCCAACACCACAAGGTGAGGATATTGAGCGGCCTCAAGTGTCGATATGGGTACAAGAGTTTATTCAGCTTTCCCCTTCAGCCATCAGTAATGATGCTGTCGCCCGTTTCTTGTGTGGAATTAGTACCCCTTTAATTAGCCAGCTAAAAGCTTCAAAACTGGCGGGTTACGGTGCGATGGCCAACATAAGCTTTGAACAAGTATTAACGCAGGTAGAAACGGTAAGAGCCTAGAAAAAACTCAATTGGCGCGCTTGGTCTTCTGGTTTGAGCATCACGTTCAAGCCTAAAAGGCGAATTTCCCGTCCGTTTTGGCGCTTAAGAATGTCTTTTAACAAGGTTTTGAAATCCTCCAGCTCTAGCTGAGGATGAATGTGTTCAATCGTTGTCAGTTGAAAGTCGGCAAATTTGACTTTAATACCTTGCTTAATAATCGATTTATCTGGGCTTGCACGCTCTAAGCGTTTCTCGAGTTCAGGATAAAGTTTATCCTCGATCACTTGCCAGCATTCATCGTACGACGAGATATTCTGGCTGAATGTCCGTTCCACACCTACGGATTTTCTTTCTCGCTCAACGACGACCTCTCGATTATCAATTCCATGGCTACGCTGCCATAAAGACGCTCCCTGACGGCCAAACTGTCGCAGCAATTCTCGATAGTCGCTGTTTTTAATGTCTTCACATCGATAAAAGCCCGCTTGATGCAACTTCTCAAGACTCACCTTCCCCACTCCTGGAATGTTCTCTAGCGGAAGTGTATCGATAACTTCCTGAACCTTATCTGGTGGAATAACACACTGACCGTTGGGTTTATTCATATCAGAGGCCACTTTGGCGAGGAATTTAATTGGTGCAATACCAGCCGATGCGGTCAGTCCAAGCTCGTTCCAAATGTCGCGTCGAATAGACTCAGCAATAAGCGTTGCAGAACCACGACAAACTGTCGCCTCGGTCACGTCGAGATAAGCTTCGTCCAACGAAAGAGGTTCAATGAGCGACGTGTAGCGTTCAAAAATAGCTCGGATCTGCTGCGAGACTTGTTTGTACACATGCATTCTGCCAGGTACAACGCATAAATTGGGGCAGAGTTGTAATGCGCGAGCCGTCGACATCGCACTACGAACACCATATTTACGCGCCTCGTAATTACAGGTACTGATCACCCCACGTTGCTTTTCATGGCCACCAACGGCAAGTGCCATGTCGCGATAGTTAGGGTTATCTCTCATCTCAACGGCAGCGTAAAAACAATCCATATCGACATGAATGATTTTTCTGATTCGGTCTGACATAGCCATAAAATACTGTTCAAAAAAACAGTATAAATTAAATCTGCCTTGATAGAAATGAGAGTTTGTAAACGTGCTTTAGTCTCGTAACATCACATCAAGCTGATCGACCAACTCTGCCCAGTCGGCGTCTTCTTCAATGGCTTGTTTGAGGAATGTGGCCTGCGAACTTGTCCAAAAGCTGGCTTCATGCAGAGGGGCTGAATCTCTTTTGTGTCGGTGTTCGTTAATAAAGTCCTTCATCTCTTGAAGTGAACTTCCAAGGCCCAATTGTTGAAACAGCTCTGCCATACCGTGTTGGTGCATTTCCATGTTTCCTCCTAATTGTTGAGCGTTTAATTTGAGTATACACGTTGAGTTACAACATGCAGCCCCAAACTATATTGTCAAAAAAAACTTAGAAACGTGAACGTGAGAGTGGAAACATAAAAAATAACCCAGCCGGAGCTGGGTTATTTAATTAAAAAGTTAATATCACCAGTTTAAGCGATTCGATCTTTTTCCCATGCGGCCAGCTTTTCTGCACGTGCAGCTTCACGCGCCTCACGCTTTTTACGTGCATCACATGGCTCTGGACAGTTACATACTTTTTCGATACCAACTGCGCCAAGACCACCACAGCTACCCTTTACGACTTTCTTCTGGAAGATATAGCCAACCGCCATTGCCGCTATTACCGCGACAAACACTGCAAACGTAATTAGAAATGTACTCATAAGAATATGCTCACTTGTGCTGTTATTTCTTCATGAACGACTTGTATGCTTCCGAAGCCAGCTCTTTAAAACCATCATCCGTTTTCACTATCATAAAAACAGGAATATTCCTTTCGTTCGCGATTGCCATGCCTTTCTCTTCCCCTAAAACCATTAGGCCAGTAGCAAGACCGTCAGCAGTCATCGACGATTTGTCTAATACCGTTACAGACACCACTTTATGATGAATGGGTTTGCCTGTGCGTGGATTAATGATATGAGAGTATCTCACACCATTACTCTCAAAGTAATTACGATAGTCACCGCTTGTTGCAATTGCCATATCGCCAGGTTCGATAATCTCCTGCACTGAGCGCTCATCTACTGTCGGCTTTTCAATCGCAATACGCCACGGCACACCTTCGCGGTTAACACCTTTGAGACGCATTTCACCGCCAACTTCTACCATGAAGTTATGAACCCCTTCAGATTGAAGGTAGTCAGCAACCACGTCAACCCCCCAACCTTTCGCAATGGTTGATAAGTCAACATACAAGTTAGGAATATCTTTGGACAATTTATTGCCATCAATAGATAGATGGTGAATTCCAGTATTGGCTTTGCGAGTCGCAAGCTCCTCATCGGTAGGAACCACATCAGGACGAGCTTCTGGGCCAAATCCCCACAGGTTAACTAAAGGACCGACTGTCACATCCAATGCTCCTAGAGTAAGACCGTTCAGACGAATCGCTTCCTTCACAACCGTTGCTGTTTGCGAAGAGACAACAAAAGGCTCACTCGTTTGATGTAGGTTAAAACGACTCAACTCAGAGTCATTTCGATACGTCGACATTTGGTCGTTCACTTCTTCCAACAAACGATCAATTTCTGTCTGTATGGCTTTTGGCGTAGGAATGCCATCTTGCTCAATATATTTAATGTTATAAGAAGTCCCCATTGTCGGACCACTTAAATGAATTTGATCTGCTGGTTGTTCACAACCGGCCAAAACCAATAAAGAAGCGAATGCAACAAGCCACTTTTTCACTTGTTTACTCCCAATGTTGTTGAATTGATATGGGGAATGGGAACAATTGCTTCAATCCAATTACCTATATCAACTGTTGAATATTATTTTTACTTCTACAAAAAATAATGGCTAACTCTTAGAGAGCTAGCCATAGATTCAATCACTTGGAGGGATTAACCACCGAAGTCATCAAGTAGGATGTTTTCATCCTCTACACCTAGATCTTTTAGCATGCCGATAACAGCCGCATTCATCATAGGTGGACCACACATGTAGTATTCACAGTCTTCTGGTGCTTCGTGATCACGTAGGTAGTTCTCGTAAAGAACGTTGTGAATGAAGCCAGTGTAGCCATCCCAGTTATCTTCTGGAAGTGGATCAGACAGTGCACAGTGCCATACGAAGTTATCATTCTCAGCTTGTAGCATATCGAAATCTTCTACGTAGAACATTTCACGCTTAGAACGTGCACCGTACCAGAATGAAATCTTACGCTTCGAGTTCAGACGTTTCAGCTGGTCGAAAATATGAGAACGCATTGGAGCCATACCTGCACCACCACCAACGAAGACCATTTCTGCGTCAGTGTCTTTCGCAAAGAACTCACCAAATGGACCTGAAATAGTACACTTATCGCCTTCTTTTAGTGACCAAATGTACGATGACATGATGCCAGGTGGTACGTCTGGGTTGTTTGGCGGCGGCGTTGCGATACGAACGTTCAGCATGATCATGCCGTGCTCTTCAGGGTAGTTCGCCATTGAATACGCACGAATTGTCTCTTCATCGACTTTAGATTCGTAACGGAATAGGTTGAACTTCTCCCAGTCTCCACGGTATTCCTCTGGAACATCGTAATCTGCGTATTTTACGTGGTGGGCTGGCGCTTCAATCTGGATGTAACCACCAGCACGGAAAGGTACTGATTCGCCATCTGGTATTTGCAGCCTAAGCTCCTTGATGAATGTTGCTTTGTTATCATTTGAGATAACGGTACATTCCCACTTTTTAACGCCGAAGATTTCTTCAGGAAGTTCGATGTCCATGTCGGTTTTCATTGCAACCTGACATGCTAGACGCTCACCTTCACGCGCTTCACCTTTAGTAATGTGGTCAAGCTCGGTTGGTAGAATGTCACCACCGCCTGATTTAACTTTTACGCGACACTGACCACATGAGCCACCGCCACCACAAGCAGAAGATACGAATACACCAGCACCTGCTAGAGCATTCAGTAGCTTGCCACCTGGTTGTGTAACGATCGCCAATTCAGGGTTATCGTTCACAGAAATTGTAATGTCACCTGTTGGTACAAGCTTAGACTTAGCGAAAAGAATCACTAGTACTAGTGCAAGTACGATCAGAGTAAACATCACTACACCAAGAATAATGTCCATTGACTATTCCTTAATTGTTGCGGTTTACCCGACTTACAGTTGAACACCAGAGAAAGACATAAAGCCTAACGCCATAAGACCTACCGTGATAAATGTGATGCCAAGACCACGTAGACCAGGAGGAACGTCAGAGTACTTCATCTTCTCACGGATACCTGCAAGAGCAACGATTGCTAACATCCAGCCTACACCAGAGCCGAAACCATAAACGATGGATTCCGTAAAGGTGTAGTCACGTTGTACCATGAAAGATACACCACCAAAGATCGCACAGTTTACTGTGATCAACGGTAGGAAGATGCCCAGCGCGTTGTACAACGGTGGAAAGAAACGGTCTAGAACCATCTCTAGGATTTGTACAAGTGCTGCAATTACACCGATAAAGGTGATGAAGTTTAGGAAGCTAAGGTCTACCCCCTCAACTAACGCGTTCTCTCTCAAAATTAGGTTGTAAACTAGATTGTTCACAGGAACTGCGATAGTCAATACTACGACAACTGCAACACCTAGACCGAAAGAGGTCTTAACCTTCTTAGATACGGCAAGGAAAGTACACATACCTAGGAAGAAAGACAGAGCCATATTTTCGATGAAAATCGATTTAACTAGCAGACTAATGTAATGTTCCATGACGCCCTTACTCCTTCGCTTCTACTTGTTCTGGTTTCAGAATACGGATTACCCAGATTAGGAAGCCGATTAGGAAGAATGCTGATGGCGCTAGTAACATTAGACCATTAGGCTGATACCAACCACCATCGTTCACTAGAGGTAGAACTTCTAGGCCAAATAGCTTGCCTGAGCCAAATAACTCACGGAAGAAACCTACAGTGATAAGAACGAAACCGTAACCAAGGCCGTTGCCGATACCATCAATAAGAGACGGAATTGGCGCAGACTTCATTGCGAATGCTTCAGCACGGCCCATTACGATACAGTTGGTGATAATCAGACCAACGAATACAGATAACTGTTTAGAGATATCGTATAGGTAAGCTTTTAGCACCTGGTCTACCACGATTACTAACGATGCGATGATTGCCATCTGAACGATGATACGCACACTATTAGGAATGTGGTTACGGATCAAAGAAACAGAGAAGTTAGACAATGCAGTTACAAAAATTACTGCTAGTGTCATTACAAAAGCTGTTTCTAGTTTAGTTGTTACTGCAAGAGCAGAACAAACACCAAGCACTTGTAGCGCGATTGGGTTGTTATCCAACACTGGCGCTAGAATGCTCTTTTTAACATTTTGTGCACTAGACATTAGTTAAGTTCTCCGTCACGAACTTTTGCTAGGAAAGGACCAAAGCCCATCTCACCTAACCAGAAGTCAAATGTGTGTTGAACACCATTACTAGTGAGCGTTGCCCCTGACAGACCATCAACACCGTGCTCCGAACCTTGCGGTGCACCGCCTTTTACGACCTTAATCGCTGGCTGGTAGTTGTCGTCGTACAGTTTTTTGCCAACGAACTGTTTACGCCATGAAGGGTTCTCTACTTCACCACCAAGTCCAGGAGTTTCACCCTGCTCGTAATAAGTAATACCAGACACAGTGTTACCATCAGTTTCAACGGCTACAAAGGCATACATCATTGACCATAGTCCTTTACCATGCATAGGCAAGATAATTTTTTGGACTTCGCCTTGGCTTTTGACTAAGTACACCACTGCGGTTTTCGCGCGACGACGAATATCAGCTACGTCTTCTTCTTTTGTCAACGAGATTGAACGTTCTGCATCTTTGGATGCTTCGCGCTGATCAAACTCAGTGGCAGTAGCGCCATTTTCAGCCGTTTCTACAAAGTTACCTGTTTCTAGATCGACAAGTCGAGGTTCGATGTACTCAGCAAATAACTCTGGTACTTTCTTACCATTCGCCTCAATGCTTGCAACTTCAACGATCTTTGATTGCTTATCTAGGACAGCGTTAGCTTTTTGCTTATCACGCAGACCCACAGCTGCTGTTGATACGATGATTGAACAAACAAGGCTCAACCCGATAACAACACCCAGCGTCTTTTTAATGCTGTCGTTATTATTTGCCATAGCGTGCTAGTCTCCGCTTGATGTTCTTCTCAATCACTACATGGTCGAACAGAGGTGCAAATAGGTTCGCAAATAGAATCGCCAGCATCATACCTTCTGGGTACGCTGGGTTAACTACACGAATCAATACACACATTGCGCCGATTAGCGCGCCGTACCACCATTTACCTTTATTAGTAAATGAAGCAGATACAGGATCCGTTGCCATGAAGAACATACCGAATGCAAAACCACCTAAAACTAGGTGCCAGTGCCATGGCATGTTGAACATTGGGTTAGACTCAGAGCCGATGACGTTTAATAACGTCGATACGGCAATCATACCGACCATTACACCAGCAATGATGCGCCATGATGCGATTCGCATGTAAACGATCATCGCAGCACCGATCAGCAGAGCCAGAGTCGAGACTTCACCAATCGAACCTGGGATGTTACCAATGAAAGCATCCATCCAAGTGATAGGAGCGCCAGTTACTGTGTTAACTAGGTCACCGTTACCACCTTTAGCCCATTGACTAAGAGCAGTCGCACCAGAGAAACCATCTGCAGCTGTCCATACAACGTCACCTGAGATCTGAGCTGGGTAAGCGAAGAATAGGAAAGCACGGCCTGCAAGCGCAGGGTTTAGGAAGTTACGACCCGTACCACCAAAAATCTCTTTCGCAACCACAACACCAAAGGTAATACCTAGTGCCGCTTGCCATAGAGGAAGTGTTGGCGGAACAATCAGCGCGAATAAGATAGAAGTCACGAAGAAGCCTTCGTTTACTTCATGCTTGCGCACCATACAGAAAAGTACTTCCCAGAAACCACCAACAATAAAGACCGTTGCGTAGATTGGTAAGAAATAAGTCGCACCTAGGAGCATTTTACTGCCAACGCCTGCATCAGCAGAAATAACTCCGCCGAACATTTCGGTTAACCAATAATGCCAGTTACCTGCGATAACTGTCGCTAATTGCTCACCAGCGTACATGTGGTTAAGCGCTGCGATAGCTTGGCCACCAGCGTTGTACATACCCCAGAACATTGCTGGGAATACCGCAAACCAAACCATGATCATGATACGTTTTAAGTCAACGCTATCACGAACGTGGGAGCTTTTATTTGTCACTAAACCTGGCGTGTAAAAAAGTGTTGCTGCTGCTTCGTAAAGCGCAAACCACTTTTCATGTTTACCACCTGGTTCAAAATGATGCTCGATATCCTCAAGGAATTTTTTAAGCATGGATTACCCTTCCTTCACAATGGTATCTAGGCATTCACGAAGTAATTCACCGTATTCGTATTTGCCAGGACATACAAAGGTACACAATGCTACATCTTCTTCATCTAGCTCGAGCGCACCCAACGCTTGCGCGCTGTCAGTATCACCTGCGCACAAATCGCGAAGTAACAATGTCGGTTCCATATCTAGAGGCATTACGCGTTCGTAGTTGCCAATTGGAACCATTGAACGATCACTACCATTAGTCGTCGTTGTCATATTGAACAACTGACCTTTGAATACGTGACCAAGGAAAGATTTTGTCACTGAGAATTTGTTCTTACCAGGCACAGCCCAACCGAACAGTTCTTTCTCACGACCTTCTCGTAATACTGATACTTGCTGATGATAACGACCAAGGTAAGCATGTGGACCAGTGGCATGTGTACCCGTTAGTACCGAGCCAGAGATCACACGAACTTCGCCAGGCATTAGCTCATTATCCGTCAACTGGTCAAGACTTGCGCCAAGAACAGTGCGAACTAAACGTGGGTTATTCACGACAGGACCAGCTAAAGACACAACACGATCAGTATGTAGCTCGCCCGTTAGGAATAGCTGACCGAACGCGATAACGTCTTGGTAGTTGATACTCCATGCCACGTTCTCTGCATTTACTGGGTATAGGAAATGCATGTGGGTGCCAGCAAGACCTGCTGGATGAGGGCCATCGAAGACGTGTTCTTCTACGTTAGACTGTGAAGAGCGTGGTAAGCTAGTACCAGATTTACATACGTAAACCTTGCCTTCTGTCAGGGCTGAAAGAATGTCTAGACCAGCAATGAATGCTTCTTGTTGTTCATTGATGATCAACTCAGGCTTCGCTGCGAGTGGATTAGTATCCATTGCAGTAACGAAAATAGCCTTAGTAGCAGACTCGATTGCAGGAACCTTGCTAAACGGACGAGTACGTAAAGCGGTCCAAAGACCAGAGTCAACTAACTGAGTCTTGATCACTTCACGATCTAGACCAGAAAGTTGAGCGGCTTCGAACTTATCAAATGTCACCTGCTCTTCACCTGCCACTTCAATCACTACAGATTGAAGGACACGTTTAGCGCCACGGTTAACTTCGATCACTTTACCGGCTGCTGGTGCAGTAAATTTAACGCCAGGGTTCTTTTTGTCTTCAAAAAGAACTTGCGCTTTTTTCACTTCATCACCAACGCGGACATGCATGGTAGGACGCATGCCAACGTACTCTTCGCCAAGCAAGGCGACTTTTTTGATGGTCTTACCATCATTAATCACCTGGGATGGAGTTCCTGCGATAGGAAGATCCAAGCCCTTCTTTATTGTAATCATACGCACTTGCACTACTTTTATCGGGAAAAAGATTCTTTTGATTGCGTAACTTTTAGACACGACATCAGTGTCCGGTTTTGATGTTTTTAAAACATCAAAATCGCAACATCCTATTAAAAATCTCGTCACGAGGAATACGCGAGATTTATCAGGTGCGGTAGTCTAGCATTTTTTAGGAACTCGATGCCATGGTCAATCATTAGAATAGAGAGGTTATTTAAGTTGAACCGGGTCTAAAAGGTCAAAGAATAGTCATAACTTTGACCGATCGCACAAATGCTATATTCCATAAATATCTTATGGAAAAGCCATATTCACCACCTGAAATACCCTGTCATTTTTTATTCATAAACTGAAATACCATTAACAGTTTTTTAACTCTCTTTTATGCCGTATTTTACTCCCTGTTCATTTCTCTCAAAAGAATGTCAAAACGAAGAAAGGTGGCCTTGGCCACCTTTCTTGTACACTCTTACATTTTTGGCGGTTAGTGTCCCCCACCCATACACATAGGGCTGTCTGGAGCACCACTTTGCTCATGCTTCCATTCTTCATCAGTGTAGGTGTGTATTGCTAATGCATGAATGTGGTGATCCAACTCATTCGCAAGGACTTGATGGACTTGACGATGACGCCCAATTAAACGTTGACCCACAAATGAATCGCTCACGACAATCACTTTAAAGTGACTTTCAGAGCCTGGTGGTACGTTGTGCATGTAGCTCTCATTAACCACTTTGAGATAACTTGGCTGCAGCTCACTATGCAGTTTTTTCTCTATGATTTCTTGGATCATATTCGTTCCTCATCGATTTGAATGTCATAAGTATATACTCAAGTTAGACAGAGGTGCAGCCCTAGCGCACTTATCGTGTTATCAATTCTATCGTCAAAAAGATGATAACAAGAAAATTTGACAGCTTTTTGTATCTCGGCACGCCATCATTTGCGACAATAACGACTAATTTCTGAATCAACTTACACTTAGCTATGAAAACCGAACTGAATCTTCACGACCGAAGCTTGATACTCTATCGTTTCCCAAAGCGCAATAATGAAACTTTACAAGCGTGGGATGCCGGGGATGAGTATCTTATTAATCATGTTGAAGAGCTTGCTTTGCCAGACAATCAAAACATCCTCGTGATTAATGACAACTTTGGTGCCCTCTCCTGCTGGTTTTCAGAAAAGCACCATGTGACGCTAATGAGTGATTCTTTTATTTCTCATAAAGGCGCGCAATACAACCTAGAACAAAATCAATCGAATCAAGTGGTATTTTTGACCACGATGGATGATGTGCCCGCCAACACAGACCTTGTGTTATTGCAGTTGCCCAAAAGTAACCGCCACCTCGTGTGGATACTTCATCAGCTAAGAAAGTCACTACCAGCCTCCTGCCCTGTTATTGCGGTCAATAAAGCAAAAGAGATCCATACTTCAACACTAAAGTTGTTTGAAAAATACTTGGGCGAGACCAAAACGTCTTTAGCTTGGAAAAAGCATCGATTGGTGTTTTCTCAAGCGAGCGCAGAACCAGTGATAGAAGTCGACCCTTTTATCACTTGGAGCGTTGATGGGGAAAGTATCGAACTCAAAAATTTGCCGAACGTCTACTCAGGAGAAAGTTTGGATTTAGGCGCACGCTTTATGTTGCAGCACCTACCTCAAGACCCATTGATAGATAATGTTATCGATCTCGGTTGCGGTAATGGTGTTCTGTCTGTGAAGTTTGGTCAGCTGAATCCGAATGCTCGATTAACCTGTGTTGATGAAAGCTTTATGGCGCTTGAGTCCGCGAAGCAGAACCTGCTAGATAACCTTGGTGAAAATAGAGACATACAGTGTGTTGCAAACAATTGTTTGGACGGTTTTAAACACAACAGCTGCTCCATGATTATGTGTAACCCACCCTTTCACCAACAGCAGGCCATCACCGATCATATTGCTTGGCAGATGTTCTGTGATTCAAAACAAATATTGCATGAAGGTGGTAAGTTACTGGTCATCGGTAATCGCCATCTTAGCTACGATGCAAAACTAAAACGCTTGTTCGGCGATAACAATGTCAAACTTATCGCTTCCAACAATAAGTTCGTGATTTTACAGGCCACAAAAAAACTTGCTAAATTAGACGCAAAATAAAACGTTAAGCAACATATTTAAAAGGAATAATAAAATGAAAAAATTGGTCCTTGCAGCTTCGGTTGCATTGCTTGCTGCATGTTCAGCACCTCAACAAGCACAGCTGAATTTAATGCCTGTAAGCACGCTAAGCACAAACCCAATTGTTCAAGGCAAATCTTACAGCTTGACCAGCAAAGATGTACGTGCAGCACAATACATTGCATTAGTTGATAACGGTCGTTCGAATATTCTCCCTCTTCATGCTAAGCAGAATTTACGTATTACTTTAGAAGAAGCTTTAGAACAGCAATTCTCTTCTCAAGGTTTCCAGACTGATTTAAACAGTAATAATGCGATTCAACTTAACGTTCAAGAAGCGTTGGTAAACGTGAAGCACTCGGTCATGGAAAACGAGATGGATGCCAAAGTGATTCTTGACATCATCGCAGAAACTCCGCAGGGAAAACTGGTTAAAACCTACACAGGCACTGCAACACGCTCTGGTACATTAAGTGCGTCTGATGCCGATATTGAACAAATACTCAATGATGTGGTGACTTTAACGTTAAAAGAAATTGCGAATGACCCTGAACTTCGTCAATACATGCAGGAGCGATTCTAATGCTACGCAAAGCGATTCTTTCTCTCGCACTATTAAGTTGCAGTGTTTGGGCAGGGCCTAAGGTGGCATTTGAAACAACGTTAGGCTCATTTACTGTTGAGTTAAATGAAGACAAAGCCCCGATTACCGTAGCGAACTTCCTTAAGTATGTTGAGGATGGCAGTTATGAAGGCACCGTTTTCCACCGCATAATCCCTGGCTTTATGGCTCAAGGTGGTGGTTTTAACCAAGACATGAAAATGGTGAAAACTTACGCGCCAATTAAAAACGAAGGCAACAACGGTTTAAGTAATAATCGCGCGACTATCTCGATGGCTCGTACCAACGCGCCAGATTCTGCTACTCGTCAATTCTTTATTAATTTGGTCGACAATGACTTTCTTAATTACGACGCCCGCCCACCAGGCTATGCGGTTTTTGGTCAGGTGACAGCAGGCTTTGACGTAATCCAAAACATGGCCAAACAACCTACCAACTCGTTCGGTCGAATGCGCGATGTTCCAGAGACACAAATCGTCATCACTAAAGCAACGCTGCTTGACTAACTCCATCTAAAGGCCCTTTGAATGAACGAAGGGCTTTCTCTTTCAACATAATAGCGTCATTGAATTGGATTAATCTATGTCTTCATTACCTTCCATCACTTGGTTGGAAACGGTAAAAAGTTACCTCGATAAGCGTTTGTTGTGGGTCTTCATGCTCGGTTGCTCTAGCGGCTTTCCGTGGGTACTGATTGGCTCAAATATGTCTGGCTGGCTCAAGGATGCAGGTTTAACTCTCTCTGCTATCGGCTATTTTGGTAGTGTATTCGCGGTTTATGCGATTAACTTTCTTTGGGCTCCACTGGTCGACCGCGTAAAGTTGCCTCTGCTCTATCGCTTATTGGGGCAACGACGTAGCTGGATTTTCTTCTGCCAAAGCATTGTGTTGATCGCGACGGTTTTTATTGCTGGCGTCGATCCTACGAAGAACTTGCTCTTTGCCTCTCTACTCGCCCTTTGCATCGCAACGGCATCCGCAACACAAGATATTGCGATAGACGCCTTTCGTATCGATACTTTCCCAAAATCGGAAGAGTCTAAACTGCCACAAGCCTCTGCTATGGCTGTGATCGGATGGTGGACAGGTTATTCTCTCCCTGGTTACTTAGCTTTTATTAATGCGGATAGCGTTGGTTGGAATGGCGTTTATTACGGCATGGCGGTCATTGTCGGTCTCCTAATGATTTTCACACTTTTAGTGGGTGAGCCAAAAACACAACGAGAACAATTGCAATCGGAAGCCGAGCAACGCCACAAAGAAGTGGTTGGATCTAAAGTCGTCGCTTGGTTTACAGTGACAGTTGTGGAGCCGTTTCTTGACTTCTTTAATCGTAACGGCGTCCGAGTGGCCATCACACTATTGCTGTTTGTTTTTCTTTTTAAAATTGGCGAAGCGTTTCTAGGCCGCATGTCAATCGCGTTCTACAAAGATATCGGCTTCAGCAATGAACAAATTGGGCACTACTCGAAACTGATTGGCTGGGGCGCAACCATCTTTTTTACCTTCCTCGGAAGTATGTTCAACGTCAGATTTGGTATTGTGCGTGGGCTGATGGTTGGCGGCATTGCCATGTCTGCCAGTAACTTGATGTTTGCTTGGATTGCATCTGTAGGTCCCAATGAGCATTTGTATTTGGCGACAATCATCGTTGACAATTTTACCACGGCTTTTTCTACCGTCGCTTTTGTTTCTTTCTTGACGATCCTGACCGGCCAAGCGTTTTCCGCAACGCAATATGCCTTGCTCGCCTCGTTAGGGAACTTCGGTCGAACAACCCTTGCCTCATTTAGTGGCGAGTTGGTTGATTATCTCAATGACTGGAGCACGTTCTTCGTGCTGACTGCTGTGATGGTCATACCGAGCTTAATTATGTTGTATTCGCTACGCCATTACTTCGATGATTTATTGGAAAAGGCACGTTATAAACACTAACAGAACCCCGCCAGTAAAATGAAAAAACCACCGAAGTTCGGTGGTTTTTCTTGAGTCAGAATAAGGTTAGTACGTTTATGGATAAAGCCCTTTACCAAACATATTAAATATGCGCGCGACGCCTTGGGTAAAAATCATTGGCTCCGTCAGTACCGTTAAACACAAGCAATCTTCACCAACTTTAGTATATGGGCTGTGTTTTACTGAGGCATCTCGAATCATCAAATCCCCTTCTTCGTACTGACCATCTTCATCACTAAAGCCGCCATGCAAAATTAATGTTGACTCCAGCCCTTTATGAGTATGCTGGGGAATTTGCATCTCTTCCCCTATGTACATCAAACTCACTCGCGCCTCTTCGCCTAAGTCAATTTGAGCACTAAATACCTTGCCACCGTAGCTTCTCCACGAGCCTACTAGATCAGAAAAGCGCACTAACGTTTTAGGAAGATCAAAGCTTTTACCCGCCACATTGACCTGGGCTGACTCTTGAATCTCAATATGGTCAGTAATAGGCTCAGCGTTAATGATGTTATGAAACATATCATCAAATTCAGGCACATAATCTGAAGGGATATCGTTCACCAGATTTGCCTGACTCGCTTCAACTTGGTTAACATAAGCGCGGCAATTTGCGCACGTTTCTAAATGGGTTGCGACCACAAGACCAGAAACTGCATCAATGCTGCCCGAAGCGTATGCTTCTAACAAGTTGTTATCTGGGTGTTTGTTCATAGTTGCTCCGTATGCATTGAATGCCTCAGCTTTTCTACAGCAAGCCTTAGCCGGGATTTCACGGTACCGAGTGGTATATCAAACAGTTCTGCCACTTGCTGGTGCGGCAACTCTTGAAGATAGACCGCTTTTAGAACATCTCTTTGATTTTTCGGTAATATATCTAAAAATTTAACCACCTGCTCTTTCAGCATATCTTGCTCTGGGGAGTAGTGGTCAACCAAATCAGGCGGATAATACTCTGAAGGCCAAATGTCATCAGAATGAATGTGCAGTTCTTTACCCTTTTGTTTTCTCAACATGTCAAAACACAGGTTACGTATTATGGTGTATATCCAAGTTGATAAAGCACTCTTTTCACCATCATAAAGGTGGGCTTTCTGCCAAACCGTTGCCATCGTTTCTTGCACCATTTCCATCGCAACTTGTTCATTGCCAACATGCTTATAGGCGAACTGCTTCAGTTTGGGGGCATAAAAACGGAACACAAAAGCGAACGCATCCTGATCACGAGCCTTCACTTTGGTCATGCAATCATTCCAATCACTGCGTCCCAACTTTTTTGGACTATCACTCATCATAATCGGCCTTAATTAAAGGGAGGAGAATTCTCCTCCCATTCGTCCTAATCGGTGATGTCATCAACCAACAGGTTGAAGCCACCGTTATTACTATCATCGATAGCAACTACTTGATATACAACACCGTCCGATAATGTGACTGGTGCCGAATCAACAGCAACCGTACTTGGATCGCCAGCCACTGTCACGGTTACATAATAGGTGCCTGCAGCAACGTATATTCCTTGTAAGCTCTCTTTGTACGCAAAGTTAGTAAAGGTTGGATCACTGCCGTCAATACCAGTGCTTGTTGTAAGGTAAATATCGACCATGCTTGCTATCGGATTAGCTGCTGCGTGTGTCACGTTTAGTGTTGCACTAGTGGCGACTGCTCGTCTCATATCTTCGACAACTAACGCTTCAATATCAATCGCAGGGTTTACAACGCCCACCGCATAAACACTATAGTCCATACCGCCGGATACCATTAAGCCATCTACATCGATAATTGGGTCAGTCGTCGTACCGTCAACAAATACGTCTATATCGTACGCACCTGGTTCAAGATCTAGATAACCTCGAACGTCTTTGAATGCTAAGTCAGCTAGCGGTGCAAATGGTGCTCCATCAACATTAATATCAACCACAGGAGCACCATCAACAAGGTGTCCTACTCGCGCTTCCGCTTGGCTCCCTTTATCTTCGACTATAGAAGAGTCCGAGCCATCCAGAACCAATAACTTAACTGGCGAAGTACTAGTAGAATCTGCCGTATTGATCGCAGCTATCGTCAAGTCTGCATTTGCTGGTAGTGGCACGGTGCCAGAATCAAAGGCGACGGTATTACCAACGGCGAGTCGAACCTGATAATCTCCCGCAGGTAGGTTGAGCACCCCCGTTGATGCTTTGTATGCAAGATTGGCAACTGGCGTTGAACTTGCTAAGTCAATACCAGGCTTGGTGACATAAAGATCAACGGCTGGAACGCCTGACGCCGCATGAACCACCTGAACATCGAAACTATTCGCATCTGCCATTGAATCTTCATTTCGCGTCACTACAAGTGGTTCCACTGGGTTTGGAGTGCCATCTGCATCGCCGACAACGAACACGCTGTAGTAGAGGTCAGAGTCGAGGTCCAACTCCGTATTAGGTATCACAGTTACCGTTTCACTCCCCGGTAGCTGAACATCAACCCGTATCGAGTTCATCCCTTCACGCAACTTTAAATAGCCAGACCCCACACCATAGTCTACATCAGTCAATGATGGTTGATTGTTAATCCACACATTTGCAAGCGGCGCATCAGCAGACGCATGTACGGCTTGCAAATTGGAATATTCGATAGAGTCACTGTCAGAGCCACACGCTGCCAATCCTAACGCTGCTACCACTGTTAATGCAGCTTTGCTAAATCCTTTCATATCCTTGCCTCTTTGTTGTTGGTCGGGGCTTCTATGGCTTCCGAAAGAAATTGCAAAGCAGGCAGACAATCTTCTGCCCCCACTAGCTTTTCAAACAGATGACAATCCAATGGCAATAACTCAATCCAACGTTGAGTAACCCATGCCAGATCATCGTAAAATCGGTGTTGGTAGAGATTCCCAAGCTGTGGAAACTCTTCGTAAACATGTGCTAGCTGCTGACTTAGAAAAATAAAGTCAGGAGAGTTAACTGGCTGTTGCCAATTTTCTAACCATTCAACTTCAGCATGGCGTAACCCGTCCGAGTCAGCACGCACACGTTTGACGATAAACCGTTTTTCACCCGTTACGGTGATACCAAGAAGCCCATCACTGAGTAATTCAAAATCAACGATTCTGACCAAAGTTCCGATAGATGAAACATTCCCCACGTCTTTTGGATCACCCTCACCGCCAACAAGACAAACACCAAAACCAAGATTTTGCAGGCTACATTCCTTAACCATACGTTTGTATCTTGGCTCAAAAACTCGCAAATTCATTTTGCCTTCAGGAAGTACAACTGAAGTGAGTGGGAATAGCATGACTTCTTTCATTCAAACGTCCTCTTTGATTCACCGATACATACGACTCCCTTATCATTCCGATCACTAACGATTTATGTTGGTTAATCGACTGGCTTAAAAAGTCACAAAATCGCCCAACAAACAGACGAAAATCACAAACTCACTGCAAATCAATGCAACACCCAAAAAGTTCCGTAAATAAAGATAATTTCGTGACGAACCTCACCAAAAACGTTCAATTTTGCACCCTTTATCACTTTCATTTGCGATTTTTATCGCTATTATTCCAGCCAATTGGAGAGCGCAGCACAGATTGCGTGTTCTGAATCATAACAAACAACATAGAGAGTCCCCTTATGCGTAAATCACTATTAGCACTTGGTGTTGTAACCGCTTTTTCAACAATGCCGGTGCAGGCAGAATATCTATATGGCTTCGGCAGCATGTATACAGATTACCAAGTTTGGGATCATGGCTTTGGTAACGACAACGACAACTTTGGCAATGACATCAGTGATCGCAACCAACTTGTAATCGGTATTGAAGGTGGCGCAGCATTTGACTGGGGGCAAATTTATGGCTTCTATGATTACGAAGGTGTAGACCGAGCTGGTGATGACCGCGGTGCGTCGACAAAAGGAACAATCCATTACAATCTAGCTGATTCAGGGATCTCATTGTACGCTCAGATTTACAACACTGATGCTGACAAGTCTGCCTTACATGAACAAAACCGCGTTTTAGGTCTTGGCTACACAGGCCTCAATGGTGATGGTTGGGCATTTACTCCGTTTATTGGTGTACACCAAATAAACAACGGTAGTATCAGCGGTGATAACGGTGGTATGTTCGGATATGTAGGTTACTACAATTTCAATCTAGCCGATCAAAACTTCACATTCTCAACTTGGAACGAACTAGAATTCGCTCGTAACGATGAATATTCTAATATTCAAAGCACTGATTTCGGAAGCAACCAAAGTTCAGAAAGCTGGGGTCTAAACGGCAGCCTAAACCTACTATGGAACTTCCACCAAGATTGGTCTGCTGGTGTGCTATACCGCTACACAGTAAACAAGCTAGCTCGTAAAGATTACCAAGACTTACTGATTTACCGCCTTCAATACAACTTCTAATCTAAGTTGTTATCAAATAGAAAAATGGCGCCTTTTGGCGCCATTTTTATTTGCTTTCCTTTTTTCCCTCATTATCCTTGCAGCAAACCTTTTTAATGAGAGCGTTTGGTGAACATTCTAATTCTCGGCCCCGGAGCAATCGGCTCACTCTGGGCGACAAAACTCCAACGTGCTGGGCACAATGTTTCCTTGTGGGGAAGACGTTCAGAGAGCCAACAAACGCTTCAACTGGATGACTCGCCTGCAACGACCTTTTGTAATCAAGCTATCTCTTCGGTAAACCATGCAGATCTCATCTTGGTCACCGTCAAAGCTTGGCAAGTGGGAGAGGCTATTCGACCTCTCATGTCACATATCAACCCAGACACGGTTATCATGCTGATGCACAACGGCATGGGTACGACTGCCACTGTGAATAGCCTGTTTCCAGAGAACCCGATTGTGATAGCCACTACCACACACGGCGCATACAAGCCAAGTCGCGAACAAGTGCGACATACTGGCCTCGGACACACACAAATGGGTGGCTTTAATGCCAAAGGTACGCAGTGTGTTTTTCTGCAAGACGTCATGGATCACGCATTGCCAGAAGTCTCTTGGAATCCCAACATTCATACTGCGTTATGGACAAAACTCGCCATCAATTGTGCTATCAACCCACTTACCGCTATTCATCAGTGTAACAATGGCGCTCTTGCGGCTTCAGCGTTTAAAGTTTCTCTTGAAAATATCACTAAAGAATTGGTTAAGGTGATGAACAAAGAAGGCATTGCCATCGAGTTTTGCTCTCTTTTCGATATGATTATGCAAGTGGTAAAGGCGACGGCCGAGAACTACTCTTCAATGAAACAAGATGTATTTCACCAACGCCAAACGGAAATCGACTTTATTACGGGTTACTTACTCCAAGCCGCAAAAAAACATCACATCGAAGTGCCTGAAAATATGAAACTTTACCAACAAATTAAACAGATAGAGCAAAGCTGGACACAACAATGAATCAAAAAATCTTAGTACCTATCGCGTCAGGAACCGAAGAAATGGAAGCCGTGACCATTATCGATATGATGGTTCGTGCAGGATACGACGTCACGGTAGCGAGTGCTGCTTTTGATGGTGCATTGACGATGAAAGCCTCTCGCGGCGTAACGTTAACCGCGGATTATAAGCTGGTAGATATCGCCGATAGTGAGTTCGACGTTATTACTCTGCCAGGCGGCGTAGGCGGAGCAGAGGTTTTTCGCGATAGCACAGTAATGATAGAAATCCTTAAACAACATATTTACGAGGGCAAACTGGTTGCGGCTATCTGTGCCGCCCCTGCATTGGTGTTGCAACATCATGATCTTTTTCCGCAAGCCCTAATGACCTGTCACCCTAGCTTTCAGTCTCATATCCCAGAAGAGAAATGGCGCAGTAAACGCGTGACCTTTGATATCAACCATAACCTGATCACCAGTCAGGGACCTGGAACCGCATTAGAGTTTGCGATGGAAGTGATCATTCAACTTTCAGGTAAACAGCATGCATGGTCAGTGGCTGAGCCTATGATCCCGCTTCCGACTCTGCACTATCACAAGCTTGGTGAAGAATAATGTTTGACGTAAACGCTGTACGCAAGCAGTTTCCCGTTTTTAATCAAGTTATTAATGATTCATCGCTGGTGTATCTTGATAGTGCGGCGACAACGCAAAAGCCGCAATGTGTTATTGATGTCATTAGTCACTATTACAGTGCTCAAAATGCCAATGTTCATCGTGGTAGCCATCGCTTAACGGCCAATGCCACCAGCCAGTTTGAGGCGGCGCGAGAAGTGGTTGCCGATTTTATCGGTGCGGCAAGCAGTAAAGAAGTCATCTGGACGCGAGGGGCGACAGAAGCCCTTAACCTGATCGCTCAAACCTATGCTCGTTGTACGTTAAAATCGGGTGATGAAATCTTGATCAGCGAAATGGAACATCACGCGAATATCGTTCCATGGCAAATTGTGGCAGAGCAAACGGGCGCTAAAATCATTAAGGTGCCTATGACTCCAGACTGTCAGTTTGACATGCAAGCCTTTACTACCCTGCTTTCTGAACGGTGTAAGATCGTCGCTTGCGCGCAAATCACCAACGTGACCGGTTCTCGTCAACCGATAGAGAAAATTACGTCTTTAGCACACGATGTAGGCGCAGTCGTGGTTGTCGACGGCGCGCAAGGTGTTGTTCATGAACCACTGAACCTTGCCGATCTCGACATCGACTTTTACGTGTTCTCTGGTCACAAACTTTATGCTCCGGCAGGCATTGGCGTGCTGTATGGCAAGCTTGAATTGTTAGAAGCGATGCCACCTTGGCACGGCGGCGGTAAAATGGTGGAAAAAGTGTCGTTTGAAAAAACAACCTTTTCTGCGCTGCCAGGAAAGTTCGAAGCTGGTACACCAAACGTCGCAGGAGCCATCGCACTAGCAAAAGCCATTGAATGGTATCAAGAGTTTAACCATCAACAAGTGGAAAGCCACCTTCATACACTTCAAGATAAAACCTACCAAGCGCTAAATCGAATGGAGGATATCCATATTCTAGGGTATCAGCCAAATGCATCAGTACTGACTTTCGTCATGGACGGCGTTCACCATCAAGATATAGCCACACTTCTGGATCAACAAGGCATCGCCGTTCGCGCAGGGCATCATTGTGCTCACCCGCTAATGAACGCACTGAATGTCAAAGGGACGGTCCGTGTTTCATTTGGTATTTACAACACGTTAGAAGATGTTGATAAGCTTATTACTGCCGTCGAGAAAGCCGTCGATATGCTGTAAAACTCACCGTCTATCGATCTCACAGTCTATTGATGTAAAAAAGGGTTGAAGCCATTTGGTTTCAACCCTTTTATCTATTCTTGTCTGTATGCTAAGCCGTTATTGGGCTTGCGCTTTGATTTGCTCAACAATCGCTTTTAAACCATTGCCACGAGATGGACTCAAATGAGCAATTAATCCCAGTTGTTCGAAGTAAGCATCAATATCAAAAGCTTGAATTTGCTCAGCACTTTTACCGTCGTAAGCCGCCATCACTAACGCAATCAAGCCACGGACAATACGTGCATCAGAGTCAGCACAGAAAGACCAAACACCATCTTGCTCTTGGCTTACCAACCATACCATGCTTTCGCAACCGGACACCGTCACTTGCTCTGATTTAAGTCCTTCCGGCATTTTGGGCAGTTTTTTCCCCCATTGAATGACCTGACGGTAGCGATCTTCCCAACCTTTAAACTGCTGCATAGCGGTGACAATATCATCGCTCGTGATGTCACGGCCAAATGGAGACACTGGAAAATCAGTCATGATGTACTCTTCTCTCTGATACTTTGGGGCTAGTTATATTTTGTACTTTTGAATCAGCTTTTCAACGATGCGCGATACCGCCACAAAACCGAACGTGGCAGTCACGACCGTTGCCGCACCAAAACCACTGGCACAATCCATTCGCTTTGGGCCTTCCGCGGTCGATTTGATCCCACATACCGAGCCATCCGCTTGCGGATACTTCAGTTGCTCAGTTGAGAACACACAATCAATACCGAACTTACGTGCAGGATTTTTAGGGAAATTATGATGACGTCGCAAGGTATCTTTGATCTTCTTCGCCAGTGGGTCTTGAATCGTCTTCGTCAAATCAGCCACCATAATCTGCGTCGGATCAGTTTGGCCACCAGCACCACCCGTTGTGATCACTTTGATCTTGTTGCTACGGCAGTAAGCCAGTAAAGAAGCTTTTGCTTTCACACTGTCGATCGCATCCAACACGTAGTCGAACGCTTTACTTAAGTACTCATGTTGGTTATCTGGCGTGATGAAATCGTCTATCAGATTGACTTTACATTCTGGATTGATCAGCTTCACGCGTTCGGCCATCACTTCAATCTTGCTTTGACCCACGGTGCCAGACATGGCATGAATTTGACGGTTGATATTGGTTACACACACGTCGTCCATGTCGATCAGCGTTAGCTCACCAATACCAGTACGTGCTAGTGCTTCAACTGCCCATGAACCCACGCCACCAATACCAATCACACAAATGTGGGCTGCGCGAAGGATCTCTACTTCACTGTTACCATAAAGACGGCGTGTGCCGCCAAAACGTTGATTGTAGCTGTCAGAGGCCGGAGTATCGAGTTCACGCATATTGAAGTCCAGATGAGCGATAGAAAACAAAGAGTGCGTTTTATACGCACTCTTTTGAGAAATGTCTAGATGAGCAAGAGGGAGCCCTCTTTACATCAAACGGCTATTATAACTTTTCTGGCGATAAAGCCCAAGGCGCTTGAGTGGGCGTATTTTCTAACCCTAACTTCCACACTCGACCAAAATGCTTGTAGTGCCCCGCTTCTGTTCCTGCTCTCGCACCAATGCCATGATAGAGATCCAAATGATTCTGTTTTACCGCACCGCCGGTATCGAGAACGATTAAAATTCGAAGTTGATGCGCGCCGCTCCAAGTTCCATCAGCGTTCAATAAGGGCACTTCTGCTAGAATCGGCGTCCCCATAGGAAAGATTGAACGGTCACCCGCCACCGATGCCATCGGCAGCAAGGGAATCCCCGCCGACCCCGTGACTGGCGCTTCTGCTTTCGGCGCAAAGAACACATACGATGGATTTTGCTCTAACAACTCACGGACCGTTGCTTCATCATTTTCCAACACCCACTCTTTAATGGCCTTGAGTGACATTTTTTCACGCGGTACTTCACCACGTTCAATCAAAATTCGGCCAATACTGACGTAAGCTTTATTGTTCTTTCCCGCGTACGCAAAGTATTCCAACGTGTCGTCATCTTCAAAGTGCACGTAGCCACTGCCCTGCACTTCCATCATAAATGGATCGATACGATTCGGCGCATAACCTAATACCAGCCCTTTTCCTTCTAGCTCGCCATTATAGATCTCAGCACGTGTTGGACAATCAGATGTACAATTTGGCTTGCCGTAAACGGGGTATTTAAATACGTCATTGGGTTGATGACGCAATTCCATTACCGGAGAATAGTAACCCGTAAATAAGACATTTCCTTTTTTATCGCCGCCGCCTAACTGCGCCGCTTGAATACCATACGCACTCAAGGCATTGGTTTCGCCGCTTTGTTGCGCCCATTCACTCAATCGTTGGTATAGCGGTAGATACATCAGCGCCATCGACGGTGAGTTAATCACCACCTGCTCGGCTTGCTTATTAAATTCAGTAAAATCGCGTGGTTTGTTGGACTCAACGACCTCCACTTTGTTCAAGACCTGAGAGAACTCATCATCAAGGTATTGCTGAGCGCGATCATTTTGCTGAGCACAACCAAAAAGTAGGCTCAAAGTAACGATTGGAAGGAGTTTTTTTAACACGTGACTTTTCCGTAATAGAAGGTAGCAAAAGGATGACAAACAAAAGCAAATGACGCAATTGAAAAGCGACGACAAAATGTTTCAACACTAAGCCTCTCCATTTACCTGTTGTCATTTCATCCATTTAGAGATGCGCACATGATATCAGTAGAAGAATGACAGAATTGTCCAGACAATGTCTGAAATGATGTTGCTACTTTCAAAAGGAGAGTCTTTACACCTTCACGTGAAAACCGCTAGCGCACCACCAAATCAGCGTGTTCTTCTAAGCGAAATACCGGAAGATAATGCGCATTGGCATCCAACTTCATTTCGGCTGGTTGTTTACTGACAAAGTCAAAGTGGCGCTCGTTCGAGCCAACTTTATATGAAAAAGTATCACCATCAAAATCAAAGCTGGTGGCAAGCGTTGAACCATTGACAGTAACACCACGCTCACTCAGCACAAACTCTTCACGCGCATAGGGGGCCACATCTTGTTCGACCCAACGACCGTAAATCGTCGATTTTTGAATCGGAGGATTAATATATCTCGTGATTAAATCACCATATAGCATACACACAATAACGGTTCCAACGACGGCTAAAAGGATCAGAGAACCTTCTAGGCATTGACGAAACATTGATTTCTTCGGTGGTTTTGACAGATTTGAAGCAGTGATCGCAGCATTCTTATTGACAGCTGAAGGCATGAAGTTCACGAGTTTAGAAAAGACTCCGGCATTGTAACTTTCCGCTATAACAGGACCAAGAACCCTACTCCATATGTTTGTGCTTTGTTCCAAAATTTCAACTTGCCACAAACTGAATAAAAAGGCATTATTTTAACATAACTAAACAAAGGAATGGCAGTAGTGAAAATTCGTAGTACCGCTCTCGTAAAAGGATTCCGTCAATCAACACCCTATGTTAATGCACACCGTGGCAAAATCATGGTGATCATGCTCGGGGGAGAAGCGGTTGCACACAAAAACTTTGGCAACATCATTAATGATATCGCTCTAATGCACAGCCTTGGCATTAAAGTCGTTGTGGTATATGGCGCGCGCCCTCAAATTAATCAATTACTAGAACAACAAGATTTGACGACGCCATACCACAAAAACATTCGTATCACCGATGAGTCCGCTTTATCCGTTGTTATGCAGGCCGCTGGACAACTACAACTGACGATCACAGCTCGCCTTTCTATGAGTCTCAACAATACTCCAATGGCGGGGACCCAACTAAACGTCGTCAGCGGAAACTATATTATTGCTCAACCACTAGGGATTGATGAGGGGATCGATTATTGCCACAGCGGACGCATTCGTCGAATTGATACCGACGCTATAAACCGAACACTGGATCAAGGCTCTATTACTCTTTTAGGTCCAATCGCAAGCTCGGTCACTGGTGAATGCTTTAATCTCTTGTCGGAAGAGGTTGCGACACAACTTGCGATAAAACTCGGTGCAGATAAGTTGATTGGTTTCTGCTCTGAACAAGGTGTGATCGATAACAATGGCAATGCGGTCGCAGAATTACTTCCGACTGAAGCTGAACATGTCATCAAAACCCTCTCAGAAAACACCTCGCCTAACTCAGATTACAATACCAGTACTTTGCGCTTTCTTAAGGGATCCATCGCGGCTTGTCGTGCAGGCGTCCCTCGCGGCCATTTGATCAGCTATAAAGTCGATGGTGCATTAATTCAGGAGCTGTTCTCTTTCGATGGAATTGGCACCCAAGTGGTGATGGCCAGTGCGGAGCAAGTTCGCCAAGCGAATATCGACGATATCGGTGGTATCTTAGATCTTATTCGTCCGCTCGAAGAGCAAGGCGTACTCGTCAGACGCTCCAGAGAACAATTGGAGCAAGAGATTGGAAAGTTCACCATCATCGAGAAAGACGGTTTGATTATCGGGTGCGCAGCGCTATACCCATACCTCGAAGAACGTAAGGCAGAAATGGCGTGCGTGGCTATCCACCCTGACTATCGAGACGGTAACCGCGGCTTGCTATTGCTGAACTACATGAAGCACCGCTCTAAATCCGAAGGGATTGATCACGTTTTTGTCCTCACGACTCACAGCTTACATTGGTTTCGAGAACAAGGTTTTTACGAAGTCAGTGTGGATTATTTGCCCGGCGCTAAACAGGGCTTATACAATTTCCAACGTAAATCGAAAATCTTAGCACTCGATTTATAGAACGCGATTAGACATGCTTGCGCGCTCTGACAAGCTGTATTGTGCGGTTATAATATAATCCACTGTAATTGTTCACCTAAAGTACAATCACGTAAAATATGCAAAGCATTACATTGAAATTTGGTTTAAAACTAGCTTTTCAATACTCACATGGTTGGCTATACTCCGCGCTAGTGATTGGTTTTTAACCAATACAAATGGATCTAGGTGATGGTATTCCACCTTCACCCTAAAATGCCGGACAATTGAAAAACTAGTTAGCTCGGTATTGCACACCAAGGACAGTTGTTTATCTGACTTTTTAATAAGCCGAGACCAACACTGTTATGAAAACTGTCGTTTGTAATTCACTTCAAAGCTTCTGGGATATGGCTGACAATCAGTTTTTAGAAGGGCTAGACGTTCACTGCGTATTTCCGGTGAATGATGCAATTCGTGACTTTATCCTCGCTTACCAACAGCAGTATAAAATTCGCAGCGTGTCGTTTACCAACGCGTTTTCCAAGCACGAAAATACCAGCCGTAGTCACCAACAGGTCGTTCTAGCGGGTTAAAATACTCGATAAAGGTGTTACAATTTTTGATTTTAGAATAACCACTTATCGAAAAAACGCCTAGTTATTCCGTACTTTCCCTCCGTTTATCCTGATCATTGACTTGTGACTATCATTGGCACAAAAAAGACCGAGCCTATCGCTCGGTCTTTTCGTTTTTAATTCGCGAGCCGCTGCACCAGACCACTAGCACGCGTTGTTTGGACCTTAATCCCTCGCTTCAACACATTCAATTCAGCGTAGAGGGCTAAGCGTTTCTTCGCTCGGGTGATCCCCGTGTATATTAGCTCACGAGTTAATATCGGGCTAAAGTCTGGTGGCAGAATCATCAAGGTGTAGTCAAACTCACTGCCTTGTGATTTATGAATCGTCATCGTATAAGCCGTTTCATGCTCTGGCACTCGGCTTGGCAATATCGATTTCACACTGCCGTCTGGTAACTCGAAAAAGACTTTTAAGCGTGACTCTTCTTCACTGTCGTCACGCATGCAAATACCAATATCACCGTTATACAACCCCAAACCATGATCATTGCGCATCACCATGACGGGCCTGCCGTGATACCAAAGCTCATCTTGCACCTGGATCAACTTGCGCGCTGAGAGTGCTTTCTCAATACGCTGGTTTAACCCCGCCACACCAAAATCGCCTTCACGGCTCGCACACAGCAATCGGCATTGGTTAAATGTGTCTAACACCGCTTTGGCTTTTCGGCTTAAAGACTCGGGCTCTCCTGTGTTTGGGTCAAGTTCGTGCAGCCCAAGGCGCTTGAGATAGCGACCGTACTCCTGTACTAACGTCTGAATCATTTGGTTATAATGTTGGCTACTCAGGACAAAGTGCTCAATATCTGAAAAATCACGCGCCCAGACACTATCAAGGTGAGCAGCGGATCCAGAGTTAACGGCTTTTGCCAGCTGGCCAACCCCCGAGCGAGCATCGAATCGGTAACTCTTTTGCAGCATACACAAGCTATCTGCGATGCTGGAAGTACTGTTCGTACTGTGCACTAAGGTGTCAAAACCGGTCAGCCTCGCCACAGCCGAAGCTTGCTCTTTGCCGTAACCCAAAGCATAAAAAGAACAGATATCCCCTAAAACGGCTCCGGCTTCAACCGAGGCAAGCTGATCTTTATCGCCAAGGAGGATCAGACGTGCATGTTTAGGCAAGGCATCCACCACTTTGTACATCATGGGCAAGTCGACCATCGAAGCTTCATCAATCACTAAAATATCCAAATGCAGTGGATTGTGTTTGTTATGACGAAACTCAGCACTATTCGGTATCGCGCCCAATAAGCGATGTAGTGTGCTCGATTCGGTCGGAATGTTTGCTTTTAAATCCGGCGAAACCGGTAGATCTTGCACCGCTTTGCCTATCGACTCGGTTAATCGCGCTGCGGCTTTCCCCGTCGGGGCCACTAACTTGATGGTGAGATTTTTTTCTTGCGTCGCCTGTTCAATCAAAGCGGCAAGCAATTTGGTTACCGTGGTCGTTTTCCCCGTTCCCGGTCCACCAGAAATCACAGCAAACCGACGGGTTAGCGCGACCGCCGCCGCGACTTTTTGCCAGTTTACACAAGCAGAAAGTGGCACAAGTTTATCCAGCGATTGTAGTTCCTGAACCTTGTTAGCCTGACGTAAAACAGTGTCAATCGCTGACCAGTCCAACGCATCGCTTGCGACCACATCAAGATGGTCACACACCAATTGCTGACGCAAGACTTGGTTGCTGTTCCCGACTTCATTCGCTTTGGCGAGTGCGTTAAAAAGAAAATGATATTGACGCGCAAACAAATGGTTAAGCAATTCAGACAAACGCGCAAACTCTTGCGGCTGCAAATTCACCGCCGCGCCCAATTGATTGAGCTTCTCTGCTAATGTCACTTCATAGTGCCAATAGCGATGCAAGTATAAACGTTGACCATCAAACATTAATGGTAAGGCCTCACCTTGCGCGCCGACCAAGGTGGCGTTTTGTAAGAGTTGAATCCAGTCAACACTTTGCAGCTGAGTGTTGAGCGCTAATGCGGATTCACCGAACAACCCCAACTTACTGGCAACGTCGGTAGGCTGACCTTGCGCATCAAACAAAGCCAAACAGATATGACCTTTGCCAAGCTCGCTACTGACAACACCCGCGATAAATGCCAGTGCCTGACCCTCAGCTTGCTGCTTGCACTGAGCATAAATAAAACGTGCAAATTGATAATCGAGCTGACGAATCGCTCCTTTGTGTGCTAAACGCTCTAATATCGTCATCAGACGGTCTTGGTCAGATTGAAGATTATGATTTGTCATTACTACAGTAGCTCCATCTGCCCAGCTTGCGTCGAACGCGTTTCTAGCGTTTGACCATCAATCAAACGGTCCATTTCTTGTAAAAACGCGAGGGTTGGTTTAGCGGCAAAAATACCGTGATCGCTTTGCCCATCCATACCGCGTAAGAACAAGTAATACACGCCACCAAAGTGTTGCTCATATTGATAATTGGCCAGTCGGCTACGTAAGAAGCGGTGCAGTGCTAAGGCGTAGATCTGATATTGTAAATCGTAGCGGTGATCTGCCATCGCCGATTTAAGCGCCTCACCGTGGTAATGCGCCACCTCATCGCCAAGATGATTCGACTTCCAATCCAGAACATAGTACTTACCTTGATGTTCAAATACCAAGTCAATAAAACCTTTCAGCATCCCTTGCACCGTTTGAAAGCCTAAATCCCCAGCTTTAGCAGACAACGGGTCATGCCGTTGAATAACGCGGTTTAGCGCGGGGGCAGACAACACTTCGATTGGGAGCAAAAACTCCATTTCCACCAGTCGTTGTGATGGTGTCTTTTGATTGAGTAGCAAAGACTTACCATCCAACGGCGTGGCAAGTACGCTATCAATCAACTGCTGTAAAATTGGTAACCACTCTTCATCCAGCTGCTCACTTTCCATCAATCTGAGGATAATCTGGGTATTCTCTTCGGTCGTCGCAAGTTGGGTAAACTCAACCTCTTCAAACAAACTATGCAGAAACGTCCCCGGACGAGCACCACGCGGGAAATTAAAAATAGAACGCTCTGGTTCCATCAAATCCGCTTCGTCCTGCTCTTCAGAAGAATCAATATCGAAACCAGTGATTTCAATGGTCGCGTCGTGCTCAACATGATGAGAGCCCTGCTTCACCAACCCAGAATAACTGGTGATACGCCAGTTTCTATCGATAGGATTTTGCAGCTCTTTCGCGCTAAGATCGTGTATTTCTTCTTGTGGCGCTACGTACTTCTCTTCGAGTTGCTGCGGCGGTTCTGTCACAACGACACAATCAAGCTCGTCTTGTTGCTTTGCTAAACCTTGGTGCAAATCGTTGATACCACCTTCTTGGCCGTTTTGTACCAAATACCCAATCGCGCTGTGGTGTACTCCGGTCGGCTCTTTGGTTGATCGGCCATTCCGCAAAGGTGAGGCACCGATAAAGCAGGCATACACGGCCCGTGTTAGTGCCACGTAAATCAGACGCAAATCTTCTGCGAGACGCTCTTTGTCGGCTTGCTTCATTGATGCTTCATAGCCTGTGATATCCAGTACCGTACGGTCATTAACAGCATCGTAATATTTCGCTTCGCTGGCTTGTCGATAACTAAAAGCAAACGGTAAGAAGACTAAGTCATATTCCAAACCTTTTGATTTGTGAATCGTTACGATCTGCACCAAATTACGTTCGGACTCCAAGCGTTGAATTTGGTCATCACTGCCACCTAAGCCACTTTCTGCATCACTAATAGATTGAGCTAACCAGCGCAGCAAGCCATGATCGCTGTCCAGTTCATTACTGGCTTGCTGCAGCAGCTCCCCCATGTGCATTAAATCAGTCAGTACTCGCTCACCATTTTCACCCTGTGAGCTCGCACCTTCTTCTAACAGTCGTTCAGCAATATGGCGCTTGCTGATCACCGCTCTTAGCATCGGCAGAACACCACGCTGCACCCAAAGTTTGCGATACTCTTTGAACTCATTGACTGCGTTTTCCCAAACGGTTTCATCGTTATTCAGCGCATCCAAACTGGCTGCATCCAGGGCAAATAGCTCAGAGGCTAAGCTTGCACGCAGCGCACGGTCATTTTCTGGAGTCAGCACCGCTTGCAGCAGGCGCTGTAAATCTTGAGCCACCGAGCTAGTAAACACGCTGTCTCGATTGGACAGGTACACGCTGGCAATACCTTGGTCCGCCAGCGCTTGTTTGATCATTCGTCCTTCACTCCCCGTTCGAACCAGTACCGCAATATCGCCAGCTTGGACGTTTTTTTGCTTTTCGCCGTTCACCAGACACGCTTGCCCTTCTTTTGCATAAGTCAAAATAGTCTGGATTTGGCTTGCGGTTGCCTCAGCCATTCGAGTCAGATACTCGCCTTTAGGGAGTGGTTTGTCGTCCGCCTCTTGCAACCAGTAAGTCAATGCCGGTTGCTTTTGACCACCCATGACCCAAATGCGTTTTTCGGCATTAGGACTGTAATTAACGGGTAAGAACGGAATGTCCGAATCATAGATAAACGGGCTGTCTGGCAAGGCGAACACTTGGTTCACCGCCTGTACCATATCCGCACTTGAACGCCAGTTAGTGCCTAGTGTGTAGTGGGCACTGACTTGGTTACGCGCTTTGATATAAGTGAAAATATCGGCACCACGGAAGCCATAAATCGCCTGCTTTGGGTCACCGATCATAAATAAGCCACATTCTGGATTGTTCAGATAAATACGGCTGAAAATGCTGTATTGCAGCGGATCAGTATCTTGGAATTCATCAATCATCGCGACGGGATACAACGTACGAATTCGCTCGGCCAGTAACTCACTTTCGTCGCTATCGATAGAGGCTGAAAGCTGGGTCAACAAATCATCAAATGAGAGCCATTGTTTCTGGTTTTTCGCGCTTGCCAACATCAGCCGACACTGTTCAATCGCATGAGCAAGTAATGGGGCTTTTAGGCTGATTGGGTTAGCAAGAAAAGCTTCGATAACTTCAAATACAGGGTGTTGCGGCGCACTGCCTGTCGGGGTTTTATCTAGCAGAACATGCTGGGCAAACTTCTCCAGTTTATCTGGGTAATCGTAACCTGTGGTTTCCGTTGCTGCCCAAGCGTTTACCACCTCTAACCAAGTCGGCAGAGACTTTTTAGTGTAGCTGCGTTTGTTGATATCAGAGCCCGATATAAGCGCTAAAAAATCATCTTGGCTTTCTCGCCACTGCGCTTTTAATTCATCAATTTTTTTCAGGTTTTCGGTATGCAGCTCGGCCAAACTGCCCTGCATCGCCGGCACTGACAAACTTAGAGGCGCTCCCGTTAAATAATTGCTGATGTCAGATAACAACGCTGCGGGTGAGCCCCATAACTGACGGATCTCGCCAGCTAAAGTGAACGGTAATGGATAGAAATTCCTGCGCCAATAGTCAGCCACCACCTGAGCTTTAAGGTGACTTTCATCTGTGACAAATTCGTTATTAAATCGGCTGCCAGATTCAAAAGCATTTTGGGTTAGCATCCGTTGGCAGAAACCATGAATGGTGTAAACCGCCGCCTCGTCCATTTGACGCTCGGCTTGCAACAAAATTTCAGCGGCTTGTTTGTGGTCTTCCACTTCTTCAAGCAAAGGAAGGATAATGGGATCCGAGCTTTGCCCGCGCGCAAACGCAATTCGCGCATTATGAATTCTTGCCCTAATGCGCTCGCGCAGCTCCGCGGTGGCGGCTTCGGTAAAGGTTACGACCAGAATTTGGTCGACCGTTAGCGGGACGCGATGCTTGGTTTCAGTACGGCCGTGCCCAAGCAGAAGGCGCAGATATAGCCCCCCAATGGTGAACGTTTTGCCTGTGCCTGCCGATGCTTCTATGAGTCTCGCCCCATGCAAAGGGAACCTCATTGGTTCTAGTGGCGTTGATTGCGGTGGCCTAGTATTCATTAACTCTGCACCTGACATTTGATCCATAATGCTGAATCTCTCCGGATTATCGACTGGGGCGTTTCGCCTAATAACTGTGATCTATCGTTAAACTTCTATTAATATGCTTAACAAGTTGGAAAATTTAGAGTTTTGTGGGATCTTTCTCACGGTTATCCATCATTTGTACCGTTAGTATGCGCCACACGAGACCAGCCAAGCCTGTCAGGCGGCAACACTCAAAAAGTATCATGGTCCCTCTGACCTTGTGGCCGTACAGCGAACGCCCTACAAAAAGAATGATTTTCTGGCGGCCACCCTACACTCCCTTGTTGTTAACCGTTGTTAACCAATGACCCCCACTACGCTTTGTCCTCTTCTGCGTCTTGCGCAGCCAAGCGAGCACCTTGCAACACTAAAGCCGTTAATAAGCGCACTTCCGCCGCTAACTCTTCATTCCAAACGGGCCAAATTCGAGAAATATACGCGTTGTTGCCTTCGCCTTTACTCATGAAACCATCATTGAATGCACCGGTCATTTTCTTCACAGACTTCGCTTCGTCATCAACCCACTGTCCACGGCTAAATCCTGCTTCCACGCACGCTAACGCGGTTCTTGGGAAGTAAGGCAGTGGCTTGGTCATGCCTTCAAAAAATAAACGCACCAACTCAGTGAGCAATTGTTTCGCATGCTGCGTATCGGCAATTTCTGGGTAAACTAAATGCATCGCGCCTTCTTTACGATCGTAACCAATGATGTGGGTTTTCTTCGCATAACCCGATGCCGACATGGCGAGATGATCGATCCATGCCGCAAGGTAATCTTGCGCTCGGATTTTACCGCTTCGGTAACGAATTAAACCGGACTGATAACACTGAGTCAGCCAGCCAGTCAGGCGCACTTTTTTCTCTTCGCCTTCATTGCCCTCAAATAAAGAATCAAACGTCAGATCGATTTCTAAATCGTCTTGAAGGGCACCCGATAGAAACGCCAGTTTGTCTACCAACTCCTCAGCTTGCACTCGGTTAGTTTCAAACTCGAGATCACCAAACGCCCCCACCGGCAGTTTGCCTTGTGCGCGCTGTTGACTCATAAAGTGTTTAAGCACCTCTGTTTTTTTCTCTGGCTGCGTCAATGTCGTTTCGAGCAAAGCTTCTAATAGTGCATCACGCATCTGATAGCTTTCAAGGCCACCTAAAACAAAGGGTTCATCATCTTCCATGACTGGCAGTGGTGGCTCAAAGGTCACTTTCAGACGGCGATTGAAAAAATACTGTACCGGTAAACGCCAAAAACGTTGCAGCTCCACTAAATCGAGTTCAAACGGAAATGTAGCGCCCAGCAAGTAATCATCCAATTCACGATTAAAATCACGACGAACCTGACCTTGAGATAGACGGTTCTGGGTCAATGCCGCCGGGATCCACTCTTTGGCATAGCTGGTGTCCGCCCCTTGGAAAGCTTGAGGACTAAATGGCACCATGGCGTGGGTATTCACTAACGCGTTTAATAAATTGTCGCCAGACTCATCCACAGGCAAACCTGCATCACCGCTTAAACAGTAGTTTTGGTGGCAGTATTCCATCAGCTCAGAAACCAGAACCGAAGGCACTCGCTCGGTGTTGTCTTGGATTGAACGGCCAACATAACTGATGTAAAGCGTTTGCTGTGCGGATAGCATTGCTTCGAGGAATAGGTAACGGTCATCGTCTCGGCGCGAACGGTCGCCCGGTTTGGTTCTTCCCGTCATCAAGTCAAAGCCTTCCGGCGGCATGGAACGCGGGTACACGCCGTCATTCATCCCCAGTAGACAAACGGTTCTAAACGGAATAGAGCGCATCGGCATCAGGGTACAAAAGTTCACTTGACCAGCCAGGAAGCGCTGGCTAACGCGTGTTCCAGACAGTTTATTTTGTAGATATTGGCTGATGATCGCTGGGGAAAGCGGTTCATCAAAGGCCGCCTCGACCAACTGTTCTTTGAGTTGACTAAGCGTGTCCCGAATGGATTTCAGCGCCATTTCGCCTTCTAATTCAACCGAGAAAAAGTCATCCAGCAGAGAAATCAATGTCTCACGCCAGCCATCAATGGTTTGAACCTGAGAAAGCTTGCTTCGGTATGTACTGATTTGTTGAATAAAGTGGGCCAATTTGCCAGCCAGTTCTGCGCCTATACCTTGCACTTCATTATAGGGAGACAAACTACCTTGCTCGGTTTCAAACAAGCCCACCGAATCTGGCATCGCATAGCCGAGCAACATCCGCTGAATACCAAACTGCCACGTATTTTGGCGAGTTTCCGGCAGTTCAAATTCACGTCCGGTATTGGCATCCAATCCCCAACGAATACCCGACTCTTCCACCCACTGTTTGGCTTGCAAAAAATCGTCTTCACTGAGCTCAAAACGCTTTAAAATCGCTGGCGTCTCTAGCAGCTCAAGTAATTCAGAAGCCAGACAGCGTGTATTGGGTATGTTCACCAACTTCATGAATGCCGCAAGAATTGGACTTTCTTGATCCGCGGCTCGGTCTGAAATCGAATACGGAATAAAACGCTCACCCGGTGCGTTACCAAAGACCGCCTGAATTGCAGGACTGTAGGCGTTGATATCCGCAACCATAACAATGATATCGCGCGGCTTTAAGGTTGGGTCTGCATCAAACATCGCAAGCAATTGATCATGCAGCACCTCCACTTCACGCATTGGGCTGTGACAAGCGTGTAGGCTCAGTGATTTATCACCCAAGCTAACCACTTGTTTGTGATGACTGTTTTCGATCTGTTGGTCATCTTGATGTTCTTCAAGATTGAGAATATCCGCTTGCAATTGATGGAGCAAACTGCCGCGTTCCACATCTACAAACGCCTCAATCTCATGGGATTCCAGCTGAGATAACAGATACATGTTATCTCGCCCGAGTTTCCCCATCGAAGCCAGAAGACTGTTGCCGACTACATCGGTGTGCAGTTCATCAATCACATTCTCTTCCAATGACCCTTTTAACTGCTCAGTTTCACCTTGTACTTCGGAATGCTCCTCTTGCCACACAACATGTTGACGATGTTTGGCAGCCAAACGAGCCAGATATTTGCGATCACGAACTTCCCCCCAGTAATAACGACAAGGGTTGGTGAACATTAAATGTACGTCGATATGCTCACCAATCGCTTTAAGCGCATCCATATAGCGGGGCGGCAAAGAGGAGATACCAAACACAAACAATCGCTTTGGCAGATGGTCGAAATGGCCGTTAAAGTTTTCTAATGTGTCGATGAATTGTTCATAAAGATTGGCACGATGATAAGGAGACTGACCTAGTGATTCCGTGTGATCATACAACGCTTGCCATAAAATAGGCTGCCATGGATGGTCTTCTTCCAGTTCAGCAACCGTTTGCCCAGCTTCCCAACTGGCAATCCACTCCGGACGGTACACTAAGTAACCATCAAAAATATCAGCGATTTTTTCTGCCAACTGGTACAACTTGGAGTGGTCACTGTCGTCTTTGAGGTATTGCGCTAACGGCGCGAATGCTTCTTGATTTAAAAGCCCCGGCAGCAGATGCATCAGCTTCCATGTCATTGACTCTTTATTGAAAGCACTGCGTGTTGGTACATCAGACAACACTTGCGTGAACATTTCCCAAATAAAGGTGGCTGGTAATGGGAAGTTGAGGTTTGCTGCCACACCAAACTCTTTCGCTAACTCCATTTTTAACCATTGGGACATGCCTGGGCTTTGCACCAATATTTGTTCTTTTTCGAACGGATTTTCCAATGGACGCAGTCGAATCAGTTCAACAAGAAGTGATTTAAGAACGTCAACTTGGTTGGAGTGGTAAATAGTAAACAAAATGGAAACACCGCGTGCCGATTGAAACTGTTCGCTAGCTTAGCATAGCCCTATTTATTCCCGCAGTGATCTCGTGTTCGTAAACAGCAAAAGGTTACATATCCCCCACATCGTGATGCCTCATTATGCAGACGCTAATGTACGGAAGACAGAACGAGCAATCATTCTGGACGAACAGAGCAATTGCAACAACAATCATTAAGAGGTTCAGAACGGTTAAAAGTCGAGACAACTTAAGCTTATATAGACCTTACCAAATACGAGATACATCAACCGCTGAGATAACGCCCCCTAGTACAGACTGGACAAGCAATTAAGGAATTGAAGATGGATTACATTACCGACTACTACCACTCTTTTCTTGAATCTGTGTCCAGCAGAAATACGTACAGCCAAATTGGTATTATTATTGCCATTTACTTGTTGGCTTATCTTTTGGCAAATCGTGTCTATAAGTATGCCCCTATTCTTCGAGAGCCGCCTTCACCACCAAATAACTTTCCGATCCGCACATTCATTTTTCGCTGTGGTAAATTGTTGTTTCCTATCTTTGCGATTTTTCTTTTACGAATATCACTCGAATTCAGCCAGATGTACATTGAAGATGGTTGGGTAATCAAAGCCGCTTTTGCGATTGCGATTCTTTTATTTTTCAACTCGTTCGTTAGTCAGGTTATTACTAATCCTATCGCTATCATCGCTTTTCGATGGATAGGTATGCCTATTATTATTTTCTATGGCGTCGGTGTTCTTGACGATATCGTTACCGCTCTCCAATCGATGTCGATTGTCCTCGGTAACATTCATCTTTCACTATATGGCCTTATCAGAACATTAATATTTGGTTCCTTACTTTTCTGGCTCGGACGCGTTTCCAACGCGACAGGACAGACCATCATCCGTAAACAACAATCTCTCGATTTCCGAACTCGAGAAATTGTTGCCAAAGTCTTTGAGATAGGACTTTTTTTTGTTGTTATTCTGCTGATCCTTCAGCTAATGGGAATAAACCTAACGACGCTAGCCGTGCTCGGCGGTGCGATTGGTGTTGGGCTTGGCTTTGGCTTGCAAACCATCGCTTCCAACTTTATTTCTGGGATTATTATCATTTTCGACCGCTCAATTTCTGTAGGCGATTATATAGAGCTTGAAGATGGTCGTTCTGGAGTAGTCACGGAGCTAAATATGCGATCGACAACCTTAGAAACATTTGATGGCAAAGACATCGTTGTGCCAAACGAAAAATTTATTTCCAGCTCATTTACCAACTGGACACATAAAAATACCAAACAGCGTTATCGTGTTGATTTCTCCGTTGCTTATAAAACAAATGTGCGCAGTATGGCAGAGTTAATCAAAGCCGCAGTAGCCTCTCACCCACAGGTATTGAGTGGGGCCTCGGTGCCCTTTGAAGAGCGCCCAGATTGTGAAATCGACAGTTTTGGTGACTCTGGAATCAATATGTTTGTCGAGTTTTGGATGGAGGGCATCGACGACGGTCGCAACCGAGTTGGTGGTGACTTATTATTGATAATCCTCGAAACATTGCAACACAATGGCATTGAAATACCATTCCCACAAAGAGATATTCGGGTAACTTCTATTAAAGACAGCGACGAACTTCAGGATAAACGTTAAATGCAGCATAGCCTTCATCCACCCCATAGAAAAAGCCTCTTAAGTTAACTCAAGAGGCTTCTTTTCTAAGTTTGGTTTAACGCTTGTCTAGGTCAGTTTTATCGACTTCAAATTCGGTTTAATCAACAAGTTTTTGATGTATTGCAATGCCACATAAGAGACCACAATTGTTGCAATAATGAGCTCAATACCGGCTAAATCACGCACTTGTTGTACATACTCCGAGGCTACCCCTTGCAATTCCATCCAATTTGCCATTTTAAACAATGCTGTAGCCCCAATCACCATTGGAAAAGTGAACGCGGCATAGCCTGGACTGAATGGCAGTCTGAGTAGTTTAAAAAACGCTAAGTAGATAATAGCCGTCATCAACACCGCAATACCGAATAACATGGCAATAATCACTGGTGATGGGGTTGCAGTCACAGTCAAGTATCCGGCTAAGGATAGACTCGCTGGTGCCGCCATAATCGCCATGGTTGGTTTTGCCACATCCGGAACTTCGTGAGTAAACATAAAACGGTAAATCATCACCGGTAGCATAACCGCGTACGCCACCATACCAAACATCAAGGCACCTTGCGCCACTGGCACTAAAACCGGATTGCCAGAGAAAGACACATCCGCCACGATAATACCGACGGGAGGCACAAACCAGCTCGGAACCATGTGGTGTAATTCAAAGTCTTTGGCGCGATGGTAAACAAAACTCACCAAAAAGACGACGTGCAGAACCACTGCAATCAGCCAAAGCACATCACCAGCCATTGGGTAAAAATGGCCAAGAGAGTTCGAGACCACCATAGTCCCCATCGCAAATGTCGGCACCACGCTGCCCACAACCGGATGAGCAAGATCTTCTCTTAATAGGTGGCGATGGAGCAAAAACTTGATTGCCAGTACCACCAACAACATGCTTGCAATACTCGCGCTAATCCACTGTCCGTAACCATGCAATTCGGCGAAGTTTTCCCAACTCCAGCCTAAGCTTGCAATACCAAGAGCCAACCCAGCCATCGGAGTTGGCGCTCCCATTACTTTTGCTTTTGTTTTCTGAATCATGATCACCTCAACCAGACTCACTTTCGATAACACATATAATACGCTTGCACTTCGTTCCGATATATCTAATTATTTAAAACAAACGTTCAAAATTACTAAACGGTGAACCATGGCAAGTCACATTTCGCTTAAACAACTCAAAGTGTTCACGACGATCACCCAACATAAGACCCTGACTGCGGCATCAGAGAGCCTATTTCTCTCTAAAGCAGCGGTGAGCATGGCGCTGTCAGAGTTAGAAAAACAAATTGGTCATCACCTCTTTGATCGCGTGAATAACCGTTTAATCCTCAACCAAGAAGGACAAAAACTGCTGCCTTTAGCAGATGAACTGCTCAATCGTGCTAAGGACATAGAAGGCATTTTTAATGGCGATCAAGCGCTTTCTGGTCAACTTCGCATTGGCGCGAGTGACACCATCGGCAATCAAGTCGCACCCTACTTGCTCAGCGAATTTCGCCAACAAACGAATCACCGCTCGCAAAGCCTGTTCATTTCCAACTCAACACAAATTTGCGACATGCTGACCGACTACGAGCTGGATATCGCACTTATTGAAGGAAAAACGCTCCACCCAGAGTTGCAATCGACACAGTTTAGCGACGATGAAATGTGTGTCATCTGCACACCAAATTACCCAGTCGCGTGCGAAGGAGTGGTGAACTTAGCGGAACTTGAAAACAGCGAGTGGATATTGCGAGAGGCAGGTTCAGGATCGCGTGAGTTTTTCATGCGAGTCGTCGCGCCGCGCTTGGAGCATTGGCAAGAAGCATTTCAACTCAACACAACAGAAGCGCTGATCAATTCCGTCTCTGCTGGATTGGGATTAGGCTGTTTATCACGCCTGTCGGCAGAGCCCGCTATTCGTGACGGGCGTGTAAGGGTTCTCGACATGCCTTTAGACATGAAACGCCGATTTTGGTTACTCGTGCACAAAGAGAAATACCAAAACCCGCTCCTCAAAACTTTTATCGAATTTTGCCAAGATTGGCAGTAACCAAAAATTTTCTTGCAAACATCAATAACCAAAGTGAAAGTAAAATAGTTTAAATGCTGGCCAGTTAGTTGTACCTGCCTCTCATTCTTAGGCTTGTCGCTAGACTTAATTGGTCAAAAACTGTATAAAAAGCCAGTATCAATACACCAAGTTAGGGGACCAACCATGGCTGTAATCGTCAAGTACGTGGTAGAACGCAATGGAGAAGAGAAAATGACTTTTACCTCTAAAGCGGAAGCTGACGCATATGACAAAATGCTAGATATGGCAGACGAGCTATTCACTCTGCTAAACAAAAGTGAACTTCTAGAAGACGAAGGTAAGCAAGAGGATCTTGCTATGTACCTTGCGCAAAACAAAGAAGAAGTACTTTACGCATTAGGTGCAAAACGTAAACCTGCACCAAAGAAAGCAAAAAAGCTTGAATCTGTAGAAGAAGGCAAGCAAGAAGACGCAGCATAAGTCTCCCATGAGTTTGGAAACGCTGCCTTATATTCATATATAAGTATTGAACAGCACGAATTCACAACTGCTCTACGCTTTCTATAAGGCCTAATCACATCGCGATTAGGCCTTTTTCATTCATACCGATAAGTTATGATTTGTCTCGTTCATGGTTTTAATGACTGACGAGTAAAGCCTTTATGACCGCATTTGATGCACGGGATAATGATAGTCGGATGATTGTAAGTGGTCTTACTGCCACATTCATCACAAACCAAGGTACCTAAGCCTATCACCTCTCCTGCTTCATAGAGTCCTTGGTGCTCCAAATCATCAAACAACTCAATCCACTCAACTTTGGTGCGATCCGTGATTTCTAGTAATCCCTGCCATATTGAGTCGGCAACCGTTAAGTAAAACGGCCCACTTTTGCTCTCCTCATAACTCTCAGAAAACTCTTTTAAGTCTGCTTTGAGATACGCTTTAATTAACGCCAATTCATCTTTGGTCAAGTCATTCGCAGCATCCATTACTTTGCCCGACGTCTCAATCGCTTTGTTAACTTCTTCCGGACTTTGCTTCAAGGTTTCAATCACATCCTCGAGCATTTCCTCATAACCTGTTTTACGTTTAGGCATAACTGACCTCCGTCTTTCTCCTACCTGCGTCACTTAAGGGCGCATGGGTACAGATTGGCTATTGTTGTGATCCCTAGCTTTAGGTATTCTATGATGATCTATTTAAGTCTGTTCTAACCGAACTCACAAATTCCAAGATAACCGGATATCATCGATGCAAGAACAATACAATCCACAAGACATTGAACAAAAAGTTCAAAAGCACTGGGATGACAACAAAACCTTTGTTGTAAGTGAAGACCCAAATAAAGAAAAATTCTACTGTCTCTCTATGTTCCCGTACCCAAGCGGTCGACTGCACATGGGTCACGTGCGTAACTACACCATCGGTGACGTAGTATCTCGTTTTCAACGCCTACAAGGCAAAAACGTGATGCAACCAATTGGTTGGGATGCGTTCGGTCTCCCTGCAGAAAACGCAGCGGTCAAAAACAAAACAGCACCTGCGCCATGGACTTATGAAAACATTGAGTACATGAAGAATCAACTTAAGCTGCTAGGTTTTGGCTACGACTGGAGCCGTGAGTTCGCAACCTGTACGCCAGAATACTACCGCTGGGAACAAGCATTTTTCACCAAACTGTATGAGAAAGGTCTCGTTTACAAAAAGACATCGTCTGTGAACTGGTGTCCAAACGATCAAACCGTTCTTGCCAACGAGCAGGTTGAAGACGGCTGCTGTTGGCGTTGTGACACGCCTGTAGAGCAGAAAGAAATTCCACAGTGGTTCATCAAGATCACTGAATACGCACAAGAGCTACTAGACGATCTAGACAAGCTAGAAGATTGGCCTGAAATGGTTAAAACCATGCAGCGCAACTGGATTGGTCGTTCTGAAGGGGTTGAACTTAAGTTTGAAGTTAAGGGTCAACAAGACCTAGAAGTTTACACCACGCGTCCAGATACGCTTATGGGTGTCACTTATGTCGGTATCGCAGCAGGTCACCCTCTTGCCGCACAGGCAGCAGAGAACAATCCTGATCTTGCAACGTTTATCGACGAATGTAAGAACAACAAAGTTGCAGAAGCTGAGCTAGCGACAATGGAAAAGAAAGGCATGGCAACTGGCCTGACTGCTATTCATCCATTGAACGGCCGCGAAGTTCCAATATACGTAGCAAACTTCGTACTGATGGACTATGGCACAGGCGCGGTAATGGCAGTACCGGCACATGACCAACGTGACTACGAGTTCGCGACGAAGTACGGTCTAGACATCGTGCCAGTTATCAAACCGGCTGACGGTAGCGAGCTAGACATCTCTGAAGCGGCATACACCGAAAAAGGGGTTCTGTTTGATTCAGGTGAGTTCGACGGTCTAGAATTCCAAGCGGCATTCGATGTAATCGCAGCCAAGCTAGAAGCAGAAGGCAAAGGTAAGAAGACCGTTAACTTCCGTCTACGTGACTGGGGCGTTTCTCGCCAGCGTTACTGGGGCGCGCCAATCCCAATGGTAACCACTGAAGACGGTGAAGTTCATCCTGTGCCCGCTGACCAACTGCCCGTCATTCTTCCAGAAGACGTGGTCATGGACGGCGTCACCAGCCCAATAAAAGCAGACAAAGAGTGGGCGAAGACAACCTTCAACGGCGAAGCAGCGCTACGTGAGACAGACACGTTCGATACGTTCATGGAGTCTTCTTGGTACTACGCACGTTACTGCTCACCACAAGCGGATGACATTCTCGACCCTGAAAAAGCCAACTATTGGCTGCCAGTAGACCAGTACATCGGTGGTATCGAGCACGCTTGTATGCACCTGTTGTACTCTCGCTTCTTCCACAAATTGCTACGTGACGCTGGCTACGTTACATCTGACGAACCGTTCAAGCAGCTACTGTGTCAAGGCATGGTACTGGCCGATGCGTTCTACCACACAAATGAAAAAGGCACCAAAGAGTGGGTTGCGCCTACTGATGTAACCATCGAACGCGATGGTAAAGGCCGTATCACTTCAGCAATAGACGATCAAGGCCGTAACGTTGAGCACTCAGGCATGATCAAAATGTCTAAGTCTAAGAACAACGGTATCGACCCACAAGAGATGGTCGACAAGTATGGTGCTGATACTGTACGCCTATTCATGATGTTCGCATCTCCAGCAGACATGACGCTTGAGTGGCAAGAATCTGGCGTAGAAGGTGCGAACCGCTTCCTGAAACGTGTTTGGAAACTAGTTAAAGAGCACACAGCGAAAGGCGCAGCAGAAGCAGTCGATGCAGCAGCGCTTTCTGGTGATCAAAAAGCACTGCGTCGTGACGTTCACAAAACTATTGCGAAAGTGACGGACGATATCGCTCGTCGTCAAACGTTTAACACGGCTATCGCAGCGATCATGGAACTGATGAACAAGCTAGCCAAAGCGCCTCAAGACTCGGCGCAAGATCGTGCAATTCTTGACGAAGCGCTAAAAGCGATTGTTGTCATGCTTTACCCTATCACTCCACACATTTCATACGAACTGTGGACGGCGTTAGGTGAGTCAGATATCGACAACGCAGCATGGCCAACGTTTGATGAAAAAGCACTGGTTGAAGATGAAAAAACGATCGTTGTGCAAGTAAACGGCAAGCTACGTGCGAAACTGACGGTTGCTGCTGACGCAAGCAAAGATCAAGTTGAAGCACTTGGTCTAAACGACGAAAACGTAATTAAGTTCACCGATGGCCTAACCGTCCGTAAAGTCATCTACGTTCCAGGTAAATTGCTGAACATCGTCGCAAACTAATCACAGCTTGCAATTTGTCTCTGTTTAGCGAACTTATTTGTTAACCAAGAGCCATTAAACAGGGTAGTTCACTACCCTGTTTATTTACCTCAACCCATTCACACGAGTGGTTTAAGGTAAATAACCCCTTCAATTTAGGATGAATACAATCAATGCGCTTTTTCTCTTTGATTAAACTACCAGTGGTATTGGTATTAGCGGGGCTTCTTTCTGCCTGTGGTTTTCACCTTCGCGGCGAGTATTCCGTACCGGAAGAGCTGCACACTATGTCTTTCTCCAGCTACGATGAATACAGCCCGTTAACACGCTATGTTCGTTCTCAACTCGAACTCAACAAAGTTGAACTTGTTCAGCCAACATCTAGCGTACCGAACCTGCACCTAATTAAAACAACTATCGATGAGCGCACGCTATCGCTTTACCAAAATAGCCGTGCAGCAGAAAAAGAACTGACATACGTCGTAAAATACCGCATCACCATTCCTGGCTACGGTTCGAAGAATTTTACTACCACCGTCAACCGTAACTACCTTGACAACCCGCTAACCGCTCTTGCAAAGTCAGTCGAGCGTGACCTCATTGAAGATGAAATGCGCCTGCAAGCTGCCAAGCAGATGATGCGCCAGCTAGGACGTATCCGTGCAGAGTATGAAGCGGGACAAGTGAACGAACCAACTAAGACGAACTCTTAATCACTATGCGAATTTATGCCGATAAGTTGGTGGATCATTTAACCAAGCACGTCAAACAGGTTTATCTGATCTTTGGTAATGAGCCACTCCTGATTCAAGAAAGTCGCCAAGCTATCCAAAAAACAGCATTTCATCATGGGTTTGAGGAAAAACACCGTTTTGTTGTGGATGCGAGTCTAGATTGGAACCAAGTATACGACTGCTGCCAAGCACTGAGCTTATTCTCAAGCCGCCAGTTGATTGAGCTGGAAATACCAGAAAGTGGTGTCACGGCAGCGGTAAGTAAAGAACTACACATGCTGTGTGACATGCTGCATGAAGATATCATGCTCGTAATTGTGGGCAGCAAGCTGACGAAGGCGCAAGAAAACGCCAAATGGTTTAAAGCACTCAGTGCTAAAGGTGATTGGGTCAGCTGTTTAACCCCTGATCTGCAACGCCTACCTATGTTTATTCAAACGCGCTGTCGTGCTCTTGGCTTAAAGCCAGATCAACAATCACTGCAAATGTTGGCACAGTGGCATGAAGGAAACCTATTTGCTTTATCACAAAGCCTAGAAAAACTTACCTTGCTCTACCCTGATGGTGAGCTCACCATTGTTCGTTTAGAAGAAGCGCTGAGCCGTCATAACCATTTCACCACTTTTAACTGGATTGATGCGTTATTAGCGGGGAAAGCGAATCGTGCTCAACGTATTCTGCGCCAACTAGAAGCTGAAAGTATAGAAACGGTAATTCTTATTCGCAGTGTACAGAAAGAGTTAAGCCAACTTTTAAACATGCATTGAGATTTGACGCAAATGGACATGAGTCAGGTATTTGAAAAATATCGAGTCTGGCAAAACAAACGTCCTTTGTATAACGCAGCATTAACTCGCTTATCAGCCAGTCGAATTTACGCTTTACTCTCGCTATTAGCTCAGGCAGAGATCAAGGCGAAAACCCAATATAACGAATCCGTATGGCCAACTATCCATCAGTTGAGTTTAGAAACCTGCTCTCCTGATATTAAGCTGGCAATTTAAAAATCAAAGCGTGATATAGTGCGCGACCTGTTTTGCAGCCAATAGAGCAAAACGCACCAGAGATACGAGACAAACCGAGGAAAACCGAGTGCTTCGCGAAGAACTGAAAGACTTTTTAGCAAACAAAGCCGACGATATGAAAGCGGAAAACATCATCATCTTGAATGTGGAAGACAAATCGAGCATAACAGATTACATGGTCATCTGTACTGGCACTTCTAAGCGCCACGTTGCCTCCATTGCTGACCATGTTGCGACTGAAGTGAAGAAAGCCGGTCTTGAACCATTAGGGATGGAAGGTGAAATGGAAGGTGAATGGGTGGTCCTCGATATGGGCGATGCCATGCTACACGTGATGCAAGAAGAACACCGCTCTCTGTACCAGCTAGATAAACTCTGGGGTTAATCTTTTGAAAATTCAACTCATTGCCGTTGGAACCAAAATGCCAAAGTGGGTCGAAGAAGGCTTTCAGGAGTACCGTCGTCGTTTCCCACACGATATGCCACTGGAATTGATTGAAGTTCCTGCTGGCAAGCGCGGTAAAAACGCTGATATTGCTCGCATCTTGCAAAAAGAAGGGGAAGCGATGCTGGCAGCGGTGCCAAAAGGCAACCGCATAGTGACGTTGGATATCCCAGGTAAAAAATGGGACACCTCACAGCTAGCAGTGCAGTTAGAAGCTTGGAAATTAGATGGTCGTGATGTTTCAATCTTAATTGGTGGCCCTGAAGGGCTAGCGCCTGCCTGTAAAGCCGCCGCAGACCAAAGCTGGTCACTGTCAGCCTTAACGCTACCGCACCCACTTGTGCGCATTGTCATGGCAGAAAGCTTATACCGAGCGTGGAGCATCACTGCTAACCACCCTTACCACCGCGAATAATCGCTGTTTAAATTCAGAGACAAGCGTTCATGATTCGTAGACGCCGCAGTCAAATCCGAGATTTTCAAGCCGAGGCGCGCCTGTTTGCCAGCCGCGCTATTGTTGCTTTTATCGGCATCATCATTCTAATGGGCTTACTGGTCGCCAATATGTACAATATTCAGGTGAACCAGTTCCAAGATTACCAAACTCGCTCCAACGACAACCGCATCAAAGTCGTACCGATTGCGCCAAATCGAGGGCTTATCTACGATCGTAACGGTGTCTTATTAGCCGAAAATCGACCTGTCTTTAACTTAGAGCTCACGCCGGAAAAAATTAAAGATATTGATAAAACCATCACAGAACTGCAAACCATTCTGGATGTTCCCCAAGAAAAAATTGAACGCTTCCATCATGAGCGCAAACGCACCCGTCGGTTTAAGTCAGTTCCACTGCTTACTCAACTCAACGAAAAGCAGGTCGCCGTTTTTTCCGTGAATCAATACCGTTTTCCTGGTGTTGAAATCAGCGCGACACTGAAACGCTACTACCCGTTTAGCGAAGTCCTGACGCACGTGATTGGTTACGTTTCTCGTATTAATGATCGCGACATACAGCGCCTTGTTCGTGAGGAAAAAGACGCAAACTATCAAGCCACTCGTGATATCGGAAAGTTAGGTATCGAAAAATACTACGAGGACTTATTGCACGGCACTGCCGGGTATCAAGAAGTCGAAGTGAACAATCGTGGCCGCGTTATCCGCACTTTAAAATACGTCCCACCTATTCCCGGTAAAGACATTGTCTTAAACCTCGATATCAACCTACAACTTTACGTACACCAACTGCTTGATGGTCGACGAGGCGGTGCTGTAGTGATTAACCCAAGAGACAACGGCGTACTAGCGATGGTATCAAGCCCAAGTTATGACCCTAATGCGTTTGTCCACGGGATCTCAAGTAAAGAGTATCGTGGCTTATTAACCAATAAAGACCGTCCTTTGGTTAATCGGACCACCCTTGGCATTTATCCGCCCGCCTCTACTATTAAACCATTTATGGCAGTAGCAGCTCTACAAGAAGGCGTGGTTACACCCAATACGATCCGTAACGACCCAGGGTATTGGCGCATTCCCAACTCCAACACTCGTCCATTCCGTGACTGGTTACGTTGGGGCCATGGAAACGTTGATATCATCAAATCAATCGAAGAGTCTGTCGACACGTTTTACTATCAAATCGCATACGACATGGGGATTGACCGTATTTCGAACTGGATGATGATGTTCGGCTTTGGTGACTACACTGGCATCGATATTTACGAAGAAAGTAAAGCCAATATGCCAACTCGCGACTGGAAACGATCGCGTCATAACACCCCTTGGTACAAAGGCGATACTATCCCTGTCGGTATCGGGCAAGGCTACTGGACCTCTACCCCCATGCAAATTGCAAAAGCAACGTCGGTATTGGTCAACGACGGTGTCGTCGCCGCGCCTCATCTACTAAAAGCAACGATAGATAATGGCGGTGAATTTGAACAGCAACAAGCTGCGGAATACGTTACCTACCCACCGATCAAGAACGTGCCACAGAAATACTGGAACATGGCAAAAGAAGGCATGCGCCGTGTAAACCATGGTAAACGTGGCACCGCTCGCCGTTCATTCTATAAAATGAGTTATCAAACCGCAGGAAAATCCGGTACAGCGCAGGTCTTCGGTTTGGGTGAAAACGAAGAGTACAACGCGGATGAAATTGCAGAACACTTACGTGACCATGCCTTGTTCACTGGTTTTGCCCCATTTGACAACCCAAAAGCCGTGGTCACGGTCGTACTAGAAAACGCCGGTGGTGGTTCCAGCAACGGCGCGCCAGTCGTTAGGAAGATTTTCGATCGAGTCGTACTTGGCCCGGCAAAAATAAAATCTGATAAAAGCAATACGAAGAAAGAGGTAACACAGTAATGAAAATGGACCCCTCTACAGGTAAAAACCGCGCCCTGTTTGAGCGCTTCCATATCGACTTACCTCTTCTGCTTGGCATATTGGCTCTCATGGCTTTTGGTTTGGTGGTCATGTATAGCGCCAGCGGACAAAGCTTGCTTATGATGGATCGTCAAGCCATGCGCATGGTGTTGTCCATGGTGGTCATGATTGTTCTGGCTCAACTCTCCCCTCGAACTTATGAAAATTTGGCTCCGTTGATGTTTGTGGGCGGAGTCATACTCCTGTTTGGGGTGCTATTTTTTGGTGAAGCATCCAAAGGCGCACAACGTTGGTTGAACTTAGGTTTTGTTCGATTCCAACCATCAGAACTGCTTAAACTCGCGGTGCCACTGATGGTCGCGCGCTATATAGGCAAACAACCTCTCCCCCCGACGTTAAAGACATTGCTCGTTGCCCTTATCATGGTTTGTTTACCAACCATACTCATTGCGAAACAGCCTGACTTGGGCACCTCGATTCTGATCGCCGCTTCCGGTATTTTTGTCATCTTCTTAGCAGGCATCAGCTGGAAAATCATTGCTGGCGCCGCGATTGCGCTAGGTGGCTTTATTCCAGTGTTGTGGTTTTTCTTGATGCGCGAGTATCAGAAAGTCCGCGTACGTACGCTGTTTAATCCAGAATCCGACCCTCTCGGCGCGGGTTACCACATCATTCAAAGTAAAATAGCGATTGGTTCCGGTGGCATCTCCGGCAAAGGTTGGTTACAAGGCACACAGTCACAACTGGAGTTCCTTCCTGAACGACATACTGACTTTATCTTTGCAGTCATTGCTGAAGAATGGGGTATGATTGGCTTTCTTTGCTTATTAGCCATCTATCTTTTTATCATTGGGCGAGGGTTATATCTCGCCAGTCAAGCGCAGACCGCGTTCGGACGAATGATGGCAGGCAGTGTTGTACTCAGCTTCTTCGTGTATATTTTTGTAAACATCGGCATGGTAAGTGGCATCCTACCAGTAGTAGGGGTACCGTTACCGTTAATTAGTTATGGCGGTACTTCAATGGTGACCTTGATGGCGGGTTTTGGCATTTTGATGTCGATCCATACACACCGAAAAGCATTCTCTAAGGCGACCTAGACATGCAAACACGCGCTTTATATTCCTTCGTTTTTTCTGCTCTTATTTTGGCGGGCTGTTCATCCACCAGTCAAAAGAAACAGGAAGGGCGTTACGAACTTGAATCTGATGTCGCACCTGAAACGCCACTTTCAGTCGAACACATTGAGGATGCGCACCCAAAATACGAACCCTATAGCTTGGGTGGTAACAGCGATTATCACTTACGCGGTAAAGACTACACGATCGTTCGCAACGCAAAAGGCTTTACTGAAAAAGGCCGAGCCTCTTGGTACGGTAATAAATTTCAGGGACATTTAACGTCCAACGGCGAAATCTACGACATGTACTCAATGACCGCCGCCCACAAAACACTGCCGTTACCAAGTTACGTTAAGGTCACAAATAACGACAACGGTAAATCCACCGTTGTACGAGTAAATGACCGTGGGCCATTTCACGACGGCCGAATCATCGATTTAAGTTATGCGGCCGCACATAAGCTAGATGTAATAAAAACAGGGACCGCCAATGTTGAAATTGAAGTTATCAGCGTCGCTCAGCCAACAGACACACAGTCTTTAAAGGCAAATCCGAAATACGTTATTCAGGTCGTTTCATCAAAAAATCCAGATCGAGCGCGAACTTTAGGCGCGGAGCTTGGTCAAAAGCTGGATACAGATACTTTTCTTGAGAACGCGAAAGAATCTTATCGCTTGCTGCTAGGGCCATTTACTGACTATTCCCTGACGCAAGCCACACTAGATAAAGTAAAGTTACTCGGCTATTCGTCCGCCTTTATTAAAAAACACAACACTGCCAAATGACCTTGGTTCATGAATTTCTCCTTGAATCCTCTCTTACATCACTGGGGATTCTGATAAGATATCCGCAGTTAACCTAAAAATTTGAATTACCATGAATAAAAATAAGTTTGTGAAATCTATTCTCGTTTCTTCGGTTGCCCTTTCTGCAACCTTTGCTCAATCTGCTCTTGCATCACCTGTCGTTGTTCCCGATGCTCCGCAAATCGCGGCGAAAGGCTACGTATTGATGGACTACCATTCAGGGAAAGTATTGGCAGAAAAAGAGATGAACACAAAATTGTCTCCTGCTAGCCTGACTAAGATGATGACCAGCTACGTAATTGGCCAAGAGCTAGAGCGTGGTAATATTACAGAAGATGATGACGTAACCATCAGCCAAAATGCATGGGCAAAAAACTTCCCAGAATCTTCAAAGATGTTCATTGAAGTTGGCACCACGGTAAAAGTACGTGACTTAAACCGAGGTATCATCATCCAGTCTGGTAACGATGCGTGCGTGGCAATGGCTGAGCACATTGCGGGCTCAGAAGACGCTTTTGTTGACTTAATGAATGCGTGGACAAAGACGCTAGGCATGACTAACTCGCACTTTGCCAACGTTCATGGTTTAGATAACGCAGAGTTGTACTCTACACCATACGACATGGCGCTGCTTGGTCAGGCTTTAATCCGTGACGTGCCAAACGAATACCGCGTTTACGCTGAGAAAAAGTTCACTTATAACGGCATTACTCAATACAACCGTAACGGTCTGCTTTGGGACAAGAGCATGAACGTTGACGGCATCAAAACAGGCCATACAAGCAACGCAGGTTACAGCCTCGTCAGCTCAGCAACTGAAGGCAAAATGCGTCTGATCGCCGTTGTTATGGGCACAAAAAGTGCGAACGCACGTAAATCAGAAAGCAAAAAACTCCTGAGCTACGGCTTCCGCTTCTTCGAAACGGTGGCACCACACAAAGCAGGTGAAACGTTTGTAGAAGAAAAAGTATGGATGGGTAACAAAGATACAGTGGCACTTGGCCTTGACCAAGACACGTACGTTACGCTGCCTCGGGGTGAAGCAAAAAATCTTAAAGCCAGCTTCGTGCTTGAAAAAGAGCTAGAAGCCCCAATTAATAAAGGTGATGTCGTTGGTAAGCTCTACTATCAAACAGATGATGGTAAAGATATTGCCGAATACCCTCTGATGGCACTAGAAACCGTAGAACAAGGTAGCCTATTCAGCCGCATGTGGGATTACATCGTATTGTTATTCAAGAGTTTCTTCTAAATAGAACCCTAGAGTCGCAAACATACTCGCTAAGCCGCCTCCCATGGCGGCTTTTTAAGTCTGTGATCCTCATCTTGAGTTCCCCTTTATTTGACTGTACTATTTCGCACCGCAACGAATACCAACTGGAGTTACCGATATGCTAACCATCAACTCTGATGCAAAATTAAAAGACCTGCTTGAGTTCCCTTGTTCTTTTACTTACAAGGTAATGGGGCATGCAAAGCCTGAACTTCCAGAACTTATCCTTGAAGTCATTCAGCGCCATGCTCCAGGTGACTACAGCCCAAAAGTAAAACCAAGTGCTAAGGGCAACTACCACTCGGTGTCAATCAATATCACGGCAACCTCTATCGAGCAGGTTGAAACCCTATACAAAGAGTTAGGTGACATTGATATTGTGCGCATGGTTCTATAGTTTTTTTGATGGATTAAATTTTTTTTGAAAGCAGCTTTCGGCTGCTTTCTTTTTATTTATCAGCCAGATACTGTGACCGTTTATTTCTTTTAGCTAAAAATCTGTGACTCAACGGTAGAGCATCTGGTGTATCCAGTTTATAATCCAAAAACTTTATATATTAGCGACAGGAATTCCCATGCCACACCAACTTGTTGTAAAACGACTTGGACGCCAAGACTATGAGCCGGTATGGAAGGCAATGCATGAGTTCACCGATCAACGCTCGGATGAAACCCCTGATGAAGTTTGGCTGGTAGAACATAACCCAGTATTCACTCAAGGTCAGGCTGGCAAAGCTGAGCACCTGATTAATACGGGTGATATTCCTGTTGTACAAAGCGACCGCGGTGGTCAAGTCACTTATCATGGCCCGGGTCAACTTGTGGCTTACTTCTTGATCAACTTACGTCGTAAAAAATTGGGCGTACGAGATCTCGTGACACACATCGAGAACCTCGTGATCAACACATTAAAAGCATACAATATCGACGCAGCCGCACGCCCTGACGCTCCAGGCGTTTATGTCAACGGTAAGAAAATATGCTCTCTCGGTTTACGCATTCGTAAAGGGTGCTCGTTCCATGGCTTAGCCCTGAACGTCAATATGGACTTAACACCATTTCTACGTATTAACCCTTGTGGTTATGAAGGCATGGAAATGGTTCAGGTTAACCAGTTTGGCGGCCCAGACGACGTAGAAACCGTAGAAAAACAATTAATAGAAGAACTCGTTACTTTGCTCGATTACGAGCGAGTAGAATTCAGCACAGAAGCACCTTCTCAAGGTAATAAAGCATGAGCAAACCAATCCAGATGGAAAAAGGCGTTAAATATCGTGACGCCGATAAAATGGCATTGATTCCCGTAAAGAATATGCCTTCAGAGCAGAAAGAAGTGTTACGTAAGCCTGATTGGATGAAAATCAAGCTGCCAGCCGATAGCCAACGAATTCAAGACATCAAAGCGGCAATGCGCAAGAACAAACTTCACTCAGTATGTGAAGAAGCCTCTTGTCCTAATCTGGCGGAATGTTTTAACCACGGTACAGCGACCTTTATGATCTTAGGTGCGATCTGTACCCGTCGTTGTCCTTTCTGTGATGTTGCTCATGGTCGCCCACTGACTCCTGAAGCAGAAGAGCCTCAAAAACTGGCGAAAACCATCGCCGACATGAAGCTGAAATACGTCGTCATCACTTCTGTAGACCGTGACGACCTGCGTGATGGTGGTGCACAGCACTTTGCCGACTGTAACCGCGAGATCCGTGCGTTGAACCCCCACATTAAGATTGAAACACTAGTTCCTGACTTCCGTGGTCGTATGGATGTGGCACTTGATCTAATGAAAGACAACCCGCCAGATGTCTTCAACCACAACCTAGAAACGGCACCGCGTCTTTACCGTAAAGCTCGCCCAGGCGCGAACTACAAATGGTCTCTACAATTACTGAAAAAATTCAAAGAGCAGCACCCAGACATTCCGACTAAATCAGGGTTAATGATGGGGCTTGGTGAGACAAAAGAAGAAATTGTTGAAGTACTCAAGGACCTGCGTGAACACGGCGTCACCATGTTGACTCTCGGTCAATACTTAGCGCCAAGCCGTCACCATCTGCCAGTAGAGCGTTACGTTCCGCCATCAGAGTTTGACGAGCTCAAAGAAATCGCACTGGATCTAGGCTTCACTCACGCTGCCTGTGGCCCATTCGTTCGTTCTTCTTACCATGCCGATATGCAAGCGCAAGGTCTTGAGATCAAATAAACGACTTGCTTTTAATAACAAAAAGGTTGGTCTTTCACCAACCTTTTTGTATCTCAACACAAAAGCCTCCCTACCCCTTCTTATTCGGTGCATGTCATTCCGACCAGCCTAAGTGGAATCAGGAATCTTGTTTCACACACTCTGGTACTCTAAGCCTTTCCCCTAAGCAGACAGCACTCTGAAAACAGATTCTGAATCACGTTCGTTCCTCAACGGTTCAAAATAACAGAACAGGTCACCCCTCCCGCTTGTAGGGAGTATACTGAGGACTTACCCAAACGTTAGAAAACAAAAAGGCCCTCAATTGAGGACCTTAGAATTTCGCGATTTTTCGAAATCGACTCAGCCTATGAGGCTAACGTTTACAAAGAAAATTACGCGTAAACGGGTAGACGCTTACAGATCGCTAGTACTTTCTGTTTTGTCGCTGCGATAACTTCCTCATTGCCGATGTTATCCAAAACGTCACACATCCAGTTCGCTAACTCTTTTGCATCTTCTTCAGTGAAGCCACGGCGAGTGATTGCTGGCGTACCCACTCGGATACCAGACGTCACGAACGGGCTACGTGGATCATTTGGTACTGAGTTTTTGTTTACAGTAATGTTTGCCGCACCTAGTGCTGCGTCCGCATCTTTACCAGTGATATTTTTGTCGATTAAGTCTACGAGGAATAAGTGGTTCTCTGTACTGTTAGATACAATTTTGTAACCGCGCTCTTGGAACTGACCAACCATTGCCTTAGCGTTTTTTACGACGCGAGCTTGGTATTGTTTAAACTCTGGCTCCATCGCTTCTTTAAATGCGACAGCTTTACCAGCGATAACGTGCATTAGAGGGCCACCTTGACCACCAGGGAACACCGCTGAGTTGAGCTTCTTGTACATTTCTTCACCTGCATTAGACAGGATCAGACCGCCACGTGGGCCAGCTAGCGTTTTGTGCGTGGTGGTTGTCACAACATGTGCGTGTGGTACTGGTGTTGGGTATTCACCCGCTGCGATAAGGCCAGCTACGTGTGCCATATCTACGAATAGGTACGCGTTCACTTTATCTGCGATTTCACGCATGCGTTTCCAATCCACGATTTGCGAGTAAGCCGAAAAACCACCGATGATCATCTTAGGATTGTGCTCAAGCGCGAGCTGTTCCATCTCGTCGTAGTTGATTTGACCCGCCTCATCGATACCATAAGGGATAACATTGTAGTGTTTACCAGAGAAATTTACCGGAGAGCCGTGAGTTAGATGACCGCCGTGCGCTAGACTCATGCCTAGCACCGTGTCGCCAGGGTTGAGCAGCGCCATGTATACGGCGCTGTTTGCTTGAGAACCTGAGTGAGGCTGTACGTTCGCGTATTCACACCCAAAAAGCTCACATGCACGATCGATAGCAAGCTGTTCTGCTTTATCAACGTATTCACAACCGCCGTAGTAACGCTTGCCTGGGTAGCCTTCAGCGTATTTGTTCGTTAGCTGAGAACCTTGCGCTTCCATTACACGTGGGCTTGTGTAGTTTTCAGAGGCGATGAGTTCAATGTGTTCTTCCTGACGAAGAGTTTCTTCCTGGATAGCTGCGAACAGTTCCGCATCGTAATCTGCGATGTTCATATCACACTTAAGCATCTGTATCTCCTGACTCAGATTAGTACTGAAAGTTACAAAAAAACTGTTGAATGACCCTACGCAAACGTTTTCGTCACTCTAATGGCGCGCATTCTACATAATTCGATCTGGGTCATAAAGAGAAATTTACACTTTTTCTCATGCAGTTTTTTCATGATGACAAACAATAAATATCATGGCGATGCTGCAAACCTCTACCATGATTTATCGACTGTCAATTTTCGGCTTTACACCCTGTAAAATAGCAATTACATAGGTTTACCGTAAATTTTACCCTTTAACTACCGAAAAGATCATCTTTTTACTACTATGCTCGCCTTGTTTATCACCAACGACTGCAAACTTGATGGAAAAACACTCACTAAAAGAAGACTGGATAGCAATTCTCACTGGGACCTTTTTGGTCGCTCAAGGGGTTTTCTTTCTCCAATCCGCAAACCTTCTTACTGGAGGGACAACCGGATTGGCTCTGCTTATCAGCCAATTTACACCTTTTACGTTTGGTACGCTTTATTTTTTGGCTAACAGTCCTTTTTACTTACTCGCATGGCAACGCTTCGGCCGTCATTTCGCCATTAACAGTGCAATTTCTGGCGCTTTAGTCTCTATCTTTGCCGATCATCTTTATTTGCTGATTTCGCTGGAATCAGTAAACGAAGTTTATTGTGCGCTCATCGGTGGCCTGTTAATGGGCTTGGGTATGCTGATCTTATTCAGACATCGTTCTAGCCTTGGTGGCTTCAACGTGCTTTGTTTGTTCATTCAGGATAAATTCGGTGTTTCAGTCGGTAAAAGCCAAATGGCTATTGATGCGTGTATTCTGTTCGCCTCGTTCTTTTTTGTCTCGCTTGAGGTGGTTGCTCTATCAATTTTCGGCGCATTGGCACTGAATGTCGTACTGGCAATGAACCATAAACCCCACCGCTATTCCGTCTCCTATGGCTCTTAAAGACGCAAAAAAAGGCTTTGGAGAACACCCCAAAGCCTTTTGATTAAGATTGAAATCCTAGAAGGTCAATCACCTAGCCTTCTATCAACAAAATTCGCGTTTCGTACGGTCGTAATATTTGATGATGAGAGGCCACCGCGCAGGCTGAATTTTGATAATTAGAAAGCAAGTTCTTGGCTGTGTTCATTTCAAAATATTCCGGCAAAACACACTCGACCTCTTCGCCATAATAGTTGTTGATACACAGCAGCGTTTGGCGCTCATTTTGACGAACATAAGCAAAAATACGTTGGTGCTCTGGTAGCAAGTCTTCATAACTGCCGTCTGTGATCACTGGTACTTGTTTACGTAGCTCAATCAAACGCTTGTAGAAATAGAAGACGGAATTCAAATCCGCAATCGCGTGTTCTGCGTTAATGTCTGGATAATTACTTGCCACTTCAAGCCATGGTGTCCCTTGAGTAAAACCCGCATGTTTTTGGCTATTCCACTGCATTGGCGTACGCGAATTATCACGTGATTTCTGCGCCAGAATCGCCATCATGTCGTGGTGTGACACGCCACCACGATGCACCATGAGATCGTACATATTGATGCTTTCTACATCGTGATACTGATTGATCTGACTATAGCCTGGATTGGTCATACCAATCTCTTCACCTTGATAAATGTACGGCGTACCTTGCATCATGTGCACTGACGCGGCGAGCATCTTGGCCGATTCCACTCGGTATTGTTTATCGTCGCCCAAACGGCTAACAACACGGGGTTGGTCGTGGTTACACCAAAATAGCGCCCCCCAACCTTGTCCATTCAAACCCGTTTGCCAATGGTTGAAAATTTGTTTTAACTGAATGAAGTCAAACGGTGCTTTGGTCCATTTTTCACCATTGGGATAATCGACCTTCAGATGGTGGAAGTTGAACACCATCGACAGCTCTTTACCGTCTAATGAAGAGTATTGCTGGCAGTGCTCTAGCGTGGTTGACGACATCTCACCGACGGTCACGCTACCGTATTTCTGGAATACCGCGGCACTGATTTCTTGTAGAAACTCATGCACACGTGGCCCATCAGTGTAAAAACGGCGGCCATCACCAATATCATCACTCGGGAAATCTTGCTGTTTAGAAATTAGGTTAATGACGTCGAGGCGGAAACCATCCACGCCTTTCTCTGCCCAAAAACGGATCACCTTTTTGACTTCTTCACGCACTACTGGATTTTCCCAGTTCAAATCCGCCTGCTCTTTAGCGAAAAGGTGTAAGTAATATTGCCCAGTGGCTTCATCCAGCTCCCACGCATTACCACCAAACTTCGATTGCCAATTGTTTGGCTCTGCGCCATCTACCGGATCTTTCCAGATGTAGTAATCACGGTATGGGCTGTTTTTATCACCCAATGCCGATTGAAACCACTGATGCTCAGTCGACGTATGGTTGACGACGATGTCCATGATGATACGAATGCCCAGCAGGTGCGCCTCTGCCAGCAAGTTCTCAAAATCTTGCATCGTGCCGAACTCTGGGTTGATCGCGTAGTAATCGGAAATGTCATACCCGTTGTCGATCATTGGCGACTGATACACCGGCGTCAGCCAAATCGCATCGACACCGAGGTGCTTGAGATAATCCAGTTTAGAAATGATCCCTCTAATATCGCCCGTGCCTTTACTTCCACTGTCACAAAAGCTTTTTGGGTAAATTTGGTAGATGGTTGCGGTTTTCCACCAGCTCTCATCATGCTTGGTCATTGCCATTTCTAACACTCACTTACCAGTCATCGGAAACTTAAAAAATTTGAAAATAGAAAAACAAGAAGAGGCAACGACACCGCTACCTCTGATTGAATTACGCGCTTGCAGTCTCAAGCTCTCCTTTGATTTTGGCTCGCTTATAGAGAACCAAAGTCAATGCCGCAGGAACCACCGTCGCCACTAACATCGCCACCGCAAACACACCCCAGAACTGTGGTTGAATCGATAAAATACCTGGTAAGCCACCCACACCAATACCGTTAGCCATTACGCCAGCACTGCCACAAATGGCGGCAGCACACGCACTACCGATCATCGCGCTTAACATGGGGAATTTATACTTTAGGTTAATACCGTACATCGCAGGCTCAGTAACACCTAAGTACGCTGAGATGGCCGCTGGAACAGAGATATCACGTTCGCCATGTTTTTTGCTGATAATAATGATGCCAACCACTGCAGACGCTTGAGCGATGTTTGAAAGTGCAATCAGAGGCCAAATTGGTGTGCCGCCTAACTCTTGCATCAACTGCAGGTCTACTGCGTTGGTAGTGTGATGAATACCGGTAATCACCAGTGGCGCATACAGAAAGCCAAAAATGGTCGAGCCAATCATTGCAAAGTCACCCGTCATGGCGGCTTTCGCTGCGAATGCCACGCCATCGCCTAACAGACGGCCAAATGGACCAATGATAGAGTGCGCAAGAATCACAGAAATGATGATAGAAACAAACGGCACCACCACTAAGTACAGGTAAGAGGGAATGATGCGTTTTAGATTCGTTTCAATAAACGCCAATGCGATCCCCGCCAACATTGCAGGAATCACTTGCGCTTGATAACCGACTTTTTCGATGACGAACAACCCAAAGTCCCACACTTCTGGGGCTTGTTTACCGATCAGGTAGGCGTTCATCAATTGAGGAGAAACCAGCGTCACACCCAGCGTGATACCAAGAATGGGTGTCCCGCCGAGCTTTTTCACGGTAGACCAGCACACACCAACAGGTAGGAAGAAGAAAATCGCTTCACCAATCAACCACAGGAATGAGTGGACCGTTGCCCAGAATTGGCTGATTTCTGTCAAGGTTTGGCCATCAAACATCTTGATGTCGCCAATGACATTACGGAAACCAAGAATGAGACCGCCGGTAATGATTGCCGGCAATAAAGGAACAAAGATTTCAGCAAGGTGTGAGATACCGCGTTCAATAATGTTCATATTTTGGCGAGCGGAATTTTTTGCTTCGTCTTTGCTCGCTTCACTTTTACCGCTTAGCTCGATCAGTACTTTGTAAACCTCATCGACTTCAGTACCAATCACCACTTGGAACTGGCCTGCGTTGGTAAAACAGCCCTTCACCATCGGTAGTGCTTCTAGCTGTTTCGTGTCTGCTTTGTCCGTATCATTGAGAACAAAACGCAAGCGAGTTAAACAATGGCTTACACTGGCAATATTGTCCGGTCCCCCGACCAGCTCAATAAGACGCTCCACGTCTTTACGCGCAATCTTACTCATAACTTTGTCCACCCTGTATTGGATACATTCGATTCATCATTTTATTTTTTATAAATGGGAACATTCCCATTTCTTGATTTTAATATTGCCACCCAAAGACAAAAAACAAAATGGGAACAATCCCATTAATTGAGAGTGATCACAGTATAATTTTAAAGCAGAATTTCTTAGGAAGGATGCTCAGCAGACTGGCTGTTGAGTAAAGTGAACGACTGAGTCGTCGCCACTTAATTGATTAATCAGCATCTCAGCAGCTTTTTCACCAGCATAGGCATAGCCGGGGTCAACGCTGAATATTTTAGGAAAAAGGAAAGAAAGCAGCTCATTTCCACCTACGCCTGTTACCACTACATCTTCTCGATCTAGCTCTTGTAGACGCTTTATCACACCCAGCGCAATGGTATCACTTGCGCAAACAATCGCTTGCGTATCGGTTTGCAGCACTTGATCGACGAGCTGGTACGCACTCTCATGGTTGAGTTTCCCTGTCTGGAAACAAGGGACAATGTGTTTGCGCTCACACCACGCTCTATAGGCATTCAAACGAGCTAAGCCTGTCGTTCGATCTTCTGGGTCAACGCCAATGTAGGCAACACGAGAAAGTGACCGCTGGGTTATGTACGCCAGTGCCTTTTCAATCACGCCTTGGTTATCGTAATTGATAGACGACACTTCATCGGTATCCATCGCGATAACAACAATACGGCTCCCCCACTCCGCCAACGCTCGCTCATCACACCCTGTAAAACCAAATACGATGATACCATCCACATTGCGACGCTTAAGCACCTCCAAATGTTCGTTGGTCTTATCACGGTCAAACTGACTCTCCATAATCACCACATCATAACCTGCCGAGTACAACCGATTAAGCATGGTACTGACAGCGCGGTTTTCGGACGGAGAGTCGAGACGGGAGATAATCACCCCAATGACTTTTTGACTGCCTCCACGCATCGACTGCGCAGATTTCGACGGCACGTAACCAGACTCACGAATGATTTGCTCAACTTTCTTACGCGTTTGTGGTTTCACTTTTGGGTCGTTGGTTAACACTCGGCTTACCGTCGACTTGCCGACACCAGCCAGTTTCGCGATATCAAGAATGGTGAGTTTTTTGCTCATAAATGACTAAATCAGGATAGGTGAATAGTTAGGTGTTTGAACTTTAACAGCAATAGAATAAAAGGGAAGCAAACGCCTCCCTTAAACACACCACTTTTTGGGGATTACTTCTGTAGATATCCAGGTACGTCAGCCACGCTATCAAGCACCACCGTCGCCAGCGCTTCACCTTGTGAAGTGATCGGTTTGCCAGTGCGAACCAAAATCTTAGTGCCGACACCCGCCGCTTCAGCCGCCATCATATCTTCCGCTTTATCACCAATCATGACCGATTTCGCCATATCGATGTTCAAAAAATCGCGAGCAGAAATGAACATGCCTGGCTTTGGCTTGCGGCAATCACAATCTTGCTTGTAATCGCCGATACCTTGTTCAGGATGGTGCGGGCAGTAATAGATACCATCAAATTCCACACCGTGCTCGACAAAATTCCAATCCATCCATTGGGTCAGTGACAAGAAACGATCCTCACTGAATTTACCGCGCGCGATGCCAGATTGGTTGGTCACAAGCACCAGTAGATAGCCTTGTTGTTTCAGCGCTTTCGTCGCTTCAAACACACCTTCAATGTACTCAAAATCATGTTCGTCATGAACGTAGCCGTGATCAACGTTAATCACGCCATCACGATCGATAAAAACAGCAGGTTTTGCCAAAACGTCTTTCTCTATTAATTCGGTTTCGTCAGATTATACATCCCTTATCACCCTCAACACTACCTCATTGGCAGGCAGCGCTGTTAAAACCGTTGATTTGTTGAACAAGAGTCGGTCACTCTACAGCGACCCTTCTCTCCCTTCCACTCACAGCTTACACCGCGTTATTTATGAAATAAAACATCCATACCTTTAGACGTCTAGACGTAAAAATATCTATTGACTTCATTCTACTTAACCCATAGCATCAACTGAGAATTGAGCTAGAGCTCAACATTAAGTTCTGTCAAAGGCCGTTTTTGACAGCGAAGTTCCCCCGTATCTTTGGGCAGGTTGAAACATGATAGAAATTAAAAACGTCAATAAAGTGTTCTACCAAGGCAGTAAGGAAATTCTTGCCCTGAAAGACATTAACCTACACATCGCCAAGGGCACCATCTTCGGTGTGATCGGTTCATCTGGTGCTGGTAAAAGCACCCTGATCCGCTGTGTAAACATGCTTGAAGCGCCGAGCTCTGGCGCGATCATCGTCGATAATGTTGATCTCACAACACTGAGCAAAAAACAGTTGGTCGAAACCCGCCGCAACATTGGTATGATTTTCCAGCACTTTAACCTACTGTCGTCTCGCACTGTTTTCGATAATGTCGCCTTGCCTTTAGAGCTGGCCGGTAAAAGCAAATCGCAAATCCAAACTAAAGTCACGGAGCTGCTCAAGCTGGTTGGTTTGCAAGACAAACATGAAAGCTATCCCGCGAACCTCAGCGGCGGTCAAAAGCAACGTGTAGCGATTGCTCGCGCATTGGCATCCGATCCTAGCGTGCTGCTTTGTGACGAAGCCACCAGCGCGTTAGACCCGGCAACCACTCAGTCCATTCTTGAATTACTAAAAGAGATCAATCGCAAGTTAAACATCACTATTTTGCTTATCACCCATGAGATGGAAGTGGTGAAAAGTATCTGTCACGAAGTGGCGATCATTGGTGGCGGTGAACTGGTTGAAAAAGGTACCGTCGGCAATATTTTCGCACACCCTAAAACCGAACTGGCGCACCAATTTATTCGCTCAACGTTAGATCTTTCTATCCCAGAGGATTACCAAGCTCGGCTACAACCAACCCGTGTTGAAGGCAGCTACCCTCTGGTGCGTTTGGAGTTTACAGGCACCACAGTAGATGCACCTCTGATGTCGCAGATTTCTCGTAAATACAACATTGATGTGAGCATTTTAAGTTCTGACCTTGATTATGCTGGTGGCGTAAAATTCGGCATGATGGTCGCTGAACTGTTTGGTAATGAAAAAGATGATAACGCAGCTCTTGATTTCCTGCGTGAGCACAACGTGAAAGTAGAGGTACTTGGTTATGTCCTTTGATACGATTTCTGAATGGCTGAGTTTAAACAGCAAGCTACTTTTGGGGGCTACATGGGAAACCCTATACATGGTTGCGGTCGCTGGCCTGGTCGGTTTCGCGGTAGGCATCCCTTTGGGTGTCATTCTGCACATTACTAAAAAAGGCGGCTTATTAGAAAACACCCGTCTTAATAGTATGTTAGGCGCCATTGTTAACGTTGGACGCTCGGTGCCTTTTCTAGTGTTAATGGTTGCGATTATTCCAGTGACAAAAATGTTAGTTGGCACTTTTATTGGCACAACGGCAGCAATCGTACCGCTTACCATTGGTGCAATCCCATTCGTCGCGCGTCTGATTGAAGGTGCTCTGTTAGAAGTTCCTACTGGGCTGGTTGAAGCCGCACAATCTATGGGGGCCGCGCCAACACAAATCATCACAAAAGTGCTGCTACCGGAAGCCATGCCGACGATTATTAACTCAGTCACCATCACACTCGTCACGCTAGTAAGCTACTCTGCCATGGCTGGCACCGTGGGCGGCGGCGGCTTAGGTGATGTCGCTATACGTTACGGTTTCCACCGCTACGATGCGACGATCATGGCCGTTACAGTCGTGATGTTGATTGTTCTCGTGCAAATTATTCAGTCTCTCGGTGACGCAGTGGTGCGTCGTGTAGACCACAGATAAACATTGAAAATATAAATTATAAGGAGATAAAAATGAAATTTAGCCTCAAAAGCCTTTTGACTGTTGTAACTGCCGCTTCTGCACTGACTCTGGTGGGTTGTGGCGAAACAGAAACAGACCTAAACAAGGTCAAAGTGGGCGTTATTGCTGGCTCTGAAGCACAAGTTGCTGAAGTGGCAGCGAAAGTGGCCAAAGAAAAGTACAATTTGGATGTGGAGTTGGTGACTTTTACGGACTACGTGACACCAAACGCAGCGTTAGACGATGGTTCTGTTGATGCTAACGCATTCCAACACAAACCATACCTAGACCAACAAGTGAAAGATCGTGGTTACAAACTGGCTATCGCAGGTAACTCTTTCGTTTACCCCATCGCTGGTTACTCAAAACAAGTAAAATCGGTTGAAGACATCCAAGACGGCGCACGCATCGCCGTCCCTAACGATCCGACTAATCTAGGTCGTTCACTGCTACTTCTTGAGCAACAAGGTTTGATTGAGCTACGCGACGGGGTTGGTCTGCAAGCCACCGTTCGTGACATCGTAGGTAACCCTAAGAACGTCGAAATCATTGAGCTAGAAGCGCCTCAACTGCCACGCTCTTTGGATGACGTAACGCTTTCTATCATCAACACCACTTACGCAAGCTCTATTGACCTATCTCCAGAGCGTGATGGGGTGTTCGTCGAAGATAAAGAGTCACCATACGTGAACTTAATCGTGGCGCGTGAAGAAAACGTCAATGCTCAAAACGTACAAAACTTCGTCAAGGCGTACCAAACTGAAGAAGTGTACGAAGCAGCGAAAGAGCTATTCAAAGGCGGCGTAGTGAAAGGTTGGTAATTCACCATCACTAACTTGAACACAAAAGGGCTGATGTTTGCACATCAGCCCTTTTGTTATTTGCTGCTTCAAGCCTACTACCGAGCTTCAAAGCCAGTGGCAACCATACATAGCGTCCAACAGCTACTTGATATGATCCCAAGAGATATTGGATACAATTCGGCAGTCATCACATTTAAAATAGAAGATGTCGTGTAATGGCTCGTCCAGTAACCACTCTCCGCCACATTTTGGACACGGTCGTGCTTTTTCGCTGTCGAGAGACTGACCGCCTACGCGATACTGGTAATAATACGTTGGAACCTGAGTGATGTATTCAATACGGCCACGTAAGTCCCAACCACGTCGAAACAACACGCTGTCCACATCGCAAATCTCATGTAAGGTCGCATGCTCTGCGCGGCAGCCACCCGCCATCTGAATTTCATCACACGCTTGCCACTCGGTCTGCCATTTGATCACGGCTTTATGGTCGCCATTTAACGTGGGAGTATTGCGGTAAAGAGGAATCGGCAACAAGGTGTCGCCGCTGCGCAGTGGTGAACAAGTGTGCACATAGGTCGTGTAAAGCACTTGCCAACTTGGGGCCTCTGACTCTGCGGCCTCTTCTGAGTTTAAATCTCGTCCAAGCATACGCATTTTCGGCGCGAGTAATGAGGCTTGCGATAAGCGATTCATGCATACTTTGACAAAGTCGGAATGGTAACGTGGGTGTAAACTGTCTTGCTCAGGACAAACCACACGGACCAAAAACTCACCATCGCCCATCACGATTGGAAACTCTCGTCCTAACACTTGGCCGTTATAGCGCAGTGCATCCATCAAACCATTTATGGCTTTATCTACCGCACTGACTGTGGTGTTATCAAAACACTCAAACTGCAACTCTATAACGTACATACTTATACTGTGGCCTCTAGCTTAAGTAGAAACTCGCTTAGGTTGTCAGCGAGCACATCACGCTGAGAAGTCCCTAAACGCTCAAGAATCACATTTCCCGTTAGATTACAGATAGAAATCACATCCAACTCAGCGTCTGTTGTCGCAATGAACACCGTGGGCTTAAGCTTAAGACGGCGTTGAGTGACCAAGTGACCCAAGATGTTCTCTTGCAGTCGCGTGAAATCATCATCACTCCACACTTGCAGCAATGTCAGCGTATTACCTTGCCAAGTTGCCTCCATATCTGCGCTGTATTGAAATCCATAAAAGGCTTTAATGTCTTCTTGCAGTGATAACTCAATCGCATTCTCTACATTAGTGAAATCCGCGGTTGCTTCACGCGGTACTGCTTTCCACAATACTGCCCCACCGCGTTTCTCTTCAACACATGGAGAAACAAGATCGGCGAGCTCTTCACTGCGTGGCAACTCATTGTGTTTCGTTTGCCAAGCTTGTTGATAGCGCAAGCTGAAGTCTTGTAACGCCTGAGTAACGGTTTGGGTCATGAAGGTCTCCTCATTCCTTATTTAGCAGATAGCCGTGTTTGCCAGATAGCAATTGACCAGCGGATTCAGTAAAATTCTCGCTATTCTAATCGAAAACGACCACAAAGTATGAGTAAATATTCAGACGCTAAAGAGCTTGCTGACCTAACCCTAGGCAAAAAGACCGAGTACGCAAACCAATACGACGCGAACTTGCTGCAACCCGTACCTCGCAGCCTAAACCGCGATGATCTCGAGTTAGGCAATAGTCTGCCGTTCATGGGCCATGATCTTTGGACGCTGTATGAACTGTCTTGGTTAAACAGCAAAGGCTTGCCACAAGTGGCCGTTGGCGAGGTATGCATCCCAGCAACCAGCGCAAACCTGATTGAGTCGAAATCATTCAAACTCTACTTAAATAGCTACAATCAAACACGATTTTCGAGCTGGAAAGAGGTCGCAGAACGTTTGACGCAAGATCTGTCAGAGTGCGCAGGTGAGCCAGTATTGGTGCACGTCAACCCTGTCACACATTACACCAACCAACCTATCGTCACCATGAAAGGCGAATGTATTGATGATCAGGACATTGAAATGACCAGTTACGATTTTGATGCTGATCTGCTTGAAGGCGCGGCAGGTCACGAACAAGTTGAAGAAGTTCTACATAGCCACCTACTGAAATCAAACTGCTTGATCACCAACCAGCCTGACTGGGGCAGCGTAGAGATCCGTTACCAAGGCGCGAAAATTGATCGTGAAAAGCTGCTGCGTTACTTGGTGTCATTCCGTGAACATAACGAGTTCCACGAACAATGCGTAGAGCGTATTTTTACCGATCTAATGAAGTACTGCCAACCAAGTAAACTGACCGTATTGGCACGATATACCCGCCGTGGTGGCTTGGATATCAACCCATACCGCTCTACGGACCAAGACAAGCCAGCTCATAACCACCGCATGGCTCGTCAATAATCATCTTAATGACAGAAATAAGTTCGGCAATCTAAAGGATTGCCGAACGTTTTTATTGCCAGCCATGTTATTATCAATGCCACTAAATCTACTCCCATGCTATTTCGTCAACGTCCAGAAACTGTAGAAATGAAAAGCTTGAGTACTCAGCAAGCATTTCGCGACGCAGTGATGGGTAATGAATGAGTAGGATGGAAAAAACAGTTCGAGGGAACGAAAGGATGCTTTGGGACCGTTCGCGTCTATTTATGATTGGCTTTCTCTGCTTGCTATGTGCACTGCCACTTCACGCGACTATTTTATCGTCGGCTTTGCTTAATGAAGCCCAGAAACTGGCTGAGATCGAACCGTTGCGAGCCAAACAAGCCGCGGCCAACTACTTATCGCAACGTGAACTCACCGAACACAAAGAAAGTGGCAACCCTTCATCGATGTCTCGTGAAGAGACCGATCGCAACATCCGTACACCTGGCAGCACTATCGAAGCCCATAAAATCATCGCCCAAGCTGACTATGCCATGGGCAATGTTCGCTCCGCTGTTGAACATCTCGATGAAGCACAACGCCTTGCGCAAGAATACCAGCTGCCTTACATGGACTTGGATGTGCAATTGATTCGCAACCAAATGATTTGGATGGTCGATAAAAATTACCCTGCGGCAGAAGCAACCCTAAAGCAAATCGAACAACAATTAGATAAGGCGAGTGCCGTTTTACAACGTACTGACAGCGTGCACTATCGATTAACCATGCAACGAGCCCTCCTTGCTTCCCACCGTGGCGATACTATCAATGCGGAGCGTTTGTATGCTCAAGCAAAAGTCATGCTGGAGGACAGCCGTTCGGCTCTCACTCTGATCGACTATTATACGGCGGTCGGAGCGTTCTACCTCAACAGTAAAAAATACAACCTTGCCCTATCGGAGTTGCTATATGGTTATTGGCAATCAATCGAAAGTGATAGCGGAGCAAGGTTAGCAAAGGTCAACCGTCTGCTGGCAAGGCTGTTCCAAGAACGCCGTGTTTACGATAAAGCGGTCGAACACTTATCTCAAGCTGCCGATTTCTACGACTCCTACCCTAGCTCGCCAATCCTTGCAGATGTGCTAGAACAGATGGGTGATATTTACTTTTATCAAGACAAATTCAACCTCGCCTTAGTACACTACTTTAACGTGCTCGATCACGAGAGTACCAGCAAGAACATTAACCAAATCATTAAAATTCGTCTAAGCTTGGCAGCTACATATTTAGAACTCTACAACTACGCCCTCGCCGAGCAATACTTGGAACACTCAAAAGAGTTGTTGAAATACTCCAACATTCCCAAACTCGAAGCTAGAGCAGCGCTGCTTCAATCAGGCTTGGCGTATCATCAAAACGACAGTAAACAAGTGATTGAAAACGCGAAAAAAGCCCTGTCTTTTGCAGAGAAGTCGCCTGAAAACAATAATTTCATTAAACAACAATCCTATCGTTTACTGGGGCTTGGTTACGAGCAAGCCGGTGAGTATCAACTTTCTCTCCAAGCCTATAAGCAATACACCAACTCAGTGCTGTTGGAACAAAAACAACTCAACCAAATCAGTGAAGATGCCTTCCGTCAACAAAAAGAGTTCGCCGAGCAAACCATTCACTATATCGGACAATCGGAGCGTCTTGAACAAGTCGAAATAGAGCACCGTAAGTTTCAGAAAATCTCATTTGCCCTCTTTATTACGGTGTTAGTGATGTTCTTATTCATCATGCGCCGTAGCGTGACCATGCAGCGTCAAGCCAGTGAAATAGACAAGCTGCGTAATGACCTGTTTACGCATTCACGCTCTCGTTTACGTAATTTACGCATGTTGAACGTCAAACTGTCTCGATCATTAAAAAAATCAAGCGATACATTCGAACAGTGGCAAATGGGCGAGTTGATTCACGAACCGCTCAATGACCGTCTACGTTTTGTGATGATCGATTTACCATTCCTACGTAGTATGTATGTCCAAAACGGCTACAAAGCCGGCCTTGAGCTAGAACAGGCTTTTGGTGAATACCTTGCGTCAAAAGTTGATAAACCGTCTCGCTTGTACCATTTCTCTGATGCCAATCTGCTCTATATCGTACCGAATGCCGATCGTGATGCCTCAGCCGAAGAGATGTTCAATAAATTCCAAACCTGGATCGATGAATTTGCCGACCAGCATAACGTGAATCGAATTATTCGCATGGGCATCAGTGACTATCCATTCCTACCACGCGCCTACACCGCCATCAATGATGAAGAGCTGCTTGACCTACTGCTTCTTGCTACACACATTGCTCGCGAGGTCAGCTTAAAAGACAAACAAAGTCACTGGGTGTTCCTGAAGGCCATCGATAATGCACCTGCAGCCAGCTTTGCAACTGGTAATATAAGAACAGCCTGTCAACACGCGATTAACCAAGGCCTGATCAAGATCCACTCCTCATATAAGAATGAGGACGACATCAAGAAAATATTAAAAAATGCATAATTAAACGCCGGTTAGGCGTAATAACTAATGACGCTATAAGGTTTTTTGTTATTATCAGATAATTATTAGTCGTACATAGGTTTAACCGTAGCCACTTCATGGGAATTCTGGAATCCGATATTCAGTCGCAACTTCACCAGTTGAGGTGTCAACTTGACCAACTCAGGCTGACACATCGTGATACTTCACTCAAATTCAAACGTGAACAACAAATTCTCAAACGCGTTGTGGCATCACTGTCTTCTGCTTACCAAGGTTCAAACGCTCAAGTTTCCGAGTACCTGTTTGAAATTCAACAAGAACTACAACATCAAAAAGATGTCAGCACTCTTATTCCGCGCTTAGCCGTACTGGAACGAATGCTCCAACAACAGTCTAAAACGGCGGAAAAACAGAACAGTCACCTCGACAAACAAATCAAACACAGCGGTGAAACGCTTCAACGCATCACGGGCTTACCTGCGCAATTAAACCGTGAATTGCGAAACCTAATGAGTGTCTCGCAAGCCCAAACAAGTAAGAAAGTCGACCAAGCCACCAAGCTGCTAAGCATTTACGAACGGGCGCTGAAAATCATCACATCTCACTCGCACTTACACTTAAGTGATCTTGAGAATCCCTCCGATAAGTCTCAGCTTGAGTGCCTTGCTAGTGAATTACAACACACGATTACCGAACTCGACTTTGAGGGAGGATCTGGCGATAAATTGCTCGACATTCGCGCCAAATTGCTTTTAGGCGTTACTGCCGAGTCCCTCATAGAACTGACGCTTTCAACGCTCAAACTGGTTGTTGATGCAACGACGTTCGAACGCAAAGCCTCGAGCCAATTTCTCGACCAACTTAATTCTTCACTTGCAAGTAACTTAAAAACCGTCCATCAGAACGTTGACCAGCACCATACCTACTTTGAGCACCGCCAAGAGCTGAATGCTGAAATGAATGCTCTGATTAAATCAAGTCAACAATCTCTCGATCAAGCGCAAGACTTAGCGGCTCTTAAACAAGAGATGGCACCACTGTTTGCGAACATGACCTCTGTCGCCGAGCGCCTAAAGATGGCGGAAGAGCGCGAACAAGCCCTGCAAGAACGTTTGCACTACAGCAAGAGCCAACTCGAAGCGGTGTTTGAAACCACACAAGATTATCATCGTCGCTTGGATGACCAAGCCCAGCGAATGCTGCGAGACCCACTCACTAAAGTGTATAACCGCACAGCATTTAATGACCGTCTTGAGTTAGAGTACCGCCGCTGGATCCGCTCGCAGAAAAACCTTCGAGTGGTTCTGTTTGACGTCGATAACTTTAAGGCCGTCAACGACAGTTATGGCTATACCGCTGGCGACAAGGCGTTAAAAATCATTGCCCGGACAATTAATAAGCGCGTCTCGGAAACGGAAACCGTTGCACGCTTTGGTGGTGAAGAGTTTATGCTACTTTTGCCAGAGCACTCCGAAGAGTACACGCTGGATCTCATCAAACACATTCAGCGTGATGTCAGCCAGCTGCCGTTCAGGTTCCGCGAACAAAACCTCACCATCACACTGACTGCCGTTTCAACGTCTTTTAAAGACGCTGATGCACCTGAACGTGTGTTAGAACGCCTCAGAAAAATGCTCAGTGATGCCAAAAAACGCGGTACAACTCAGCTCAACTGGAACTAAACCTCGGTCAAAAAAACAGCAGTCGAACCTATTTAAACTCAACTTCCCTGTATAATCGCCGATTTTCAACGAGTTATCACACTTACCCTCTTTCAGTCTGCTAAGCTGTAACAATCCAAGTCACTTCAAGATGATGTATCTATTGGTATCGCATCTTGAGGTTGCTTGGGAGTCATTATTTTAAACCAAATCGATCAACCGACTTTATCGAACCATACGTATAAAACTACAAGGTCAGTTGGTACGTTCCCTCAAATGAATACAACACAAGGAGGCATTATGATTACTCATATAAGCCCCAAAGGTAGCATGGACTTGCTCTCTCAACTGGAGGTGGAACGTTTAAAAAACACCGCCTCGAGTGATCTTTATCAGCTTTACCGTAACTGCACTTTGGCGGTATTGAACTCTGGCAGTCATACCGATAACTCAAAAGAGCTGTTAGATAAACACCAATCGTTTGAGGTCAACGTGGTGCGCCGCGAGCGAGGCATTAAACTCGAACTCACCAACCCACCAGAACATGCTTTTGTCGACGGTGAAATCATCAGGGGAATTCAAGAGCATCTGTTTTCTGTATTGCGTGACATTGTATACGTAAACATGCACTTAGCAGATAGTCAGCGCCTAAACCTCGTCAACCCCATACACATCACTAACCTAGTATTTGGTATTTTACGCAACGCCAAAGCGCTGACACCCGGTATCGCACCAAACTTAGTGGTTTGCTGGGGGGGACACTCGATTAATTTAGCTGAGTACCAATACACCCGCGAAGTTGGAAGCGAACTAGGGCTGCGTGAACTCAATATCTGCACCGGTTGTGGGCCGGGCGCAATGGAAGGCCCAATGAAAGGCGCGGCTATCGGCCATGCAAAGCAGCGTTACAACGAGCGACGCTATCTTGGCTTAACCGAGCCGTCCATCATTGCCGCTGAGCCACCTAACCCAATCGTCAATGAGCTGATCATCATGCCTGACATCGAAAAGCGCTTGGAAGCGTTTGTACGCATGGCGCACGGTGTGGTGATATTCCCGGGCGGCCCCGGAACAGCAGAAGAACTGCTGTATCTTCTTGGCATCATGATGCACCCAGACAATGCCGATCAGCCCATGCCTATCGTACTAACCGGACCCAAAGAGAGCGAAGAGTACTTCCGCTCTATCGATGAGTTTATCCGCGACACACTCGGGGAAGAGGGGCAAAAGCATTATCAAATCGTCATTGATGACCCGGCAGAAGTCGCGCGCATCATGAAACGTTCGATGGATAAAGTGCGTGAACACCGTAAAAAGCGAGACGATGCGTACAGTTTCAACTGGTCATTAAAAATCGAACCTAACTTCCAGCTGCCATTCGAGCCGACTCATGAGTCGATGCAACAATTGGATCTGAGCTTGAATCAAGCGCCTCAAGCACTGGCGGCAAACTTGCGTCAAGCCTTCTCCGGTATCGTGGCAGGTAACGTAAAAGCGGAAGGTATTCGAGAAATCGAACGTCGAGGACCTTTTACTATTCATGGTGATCCGGTATTGATGAAAAAACTCGATAAGTTATTAAAAGACTTCGTCGAACAGCATCGAATGAAACTACCAAGTGGTTCAAGTTATGAGCCTTGCTACCACATTGCCCATTCCGAAATTGATGGTCGATAGTCAGGCTAGCATTCGTTACACTAGGGGCATTACGCCCCTTTTTTATTGCTAAGTCATTATGTCTATTCATCTTGTTATTATTGATGCCCTTAACCTGATCCGCCGCGTGCACTCCGCGCAGCCGGACCCGACCGATATAGCAAGAACGATCACAACCACACAAAGAACGCTGACGCGAATTCTGTCAGAAGCCAACCCGACACACATCATCGCGGTTTTTGATCATCATGAGCAAGATAGAGGCTGGCGAGCAGACATCCTTCCGGACTATAAGCAAAACCGGAAACCAATGCCGGAGCCGTTAATGCAAGGCTTAGATGCGATTCAACAAGCGTGGTGGGAGCAAGGTATCGACTCTCTACTTTCTGATGGCGATGAGGCGGATGACTTAGTCGCCACACTAGCAACCAAAGTCGCGAGCCATGGCGAAAAAGTCACGATTGTTTCCACCGACAAAGGCTACTGTCAGTTGCTCTCCCCCACGCTACAGATCCGCGATTACTTTCAGCATCGTTGGCTGGATGCACCATTTATCGACAAAGAATTTGGTGTAAAACCGAATCAACTTGCTGACTACTGGGGATTAACCGGCATTAGCTCGAGCCAAGTGCCAGGTGTACCGGGGATTGGCCCGAAAGCGGCAAAAGAAATCCTAACTCACTTTGCAGACATTGAAACGGCCTACGTCAGCGATGAGCTCGCGCCTAAATACCGTAAAAAACTGGATGAGCACATAGAGTCTGCTCGATTATGTAAACGCGTCGCGGCTTTGAAGTGCGATATTGAGCTGGGTTTTAACTTGCAAGATATTCGTTTTGATGGGGCAACCCCGTCGGAATAGCCTACGTTCTCAACACACGTCACGGTAGGACCCGGCCCATAAAAAAAGCCCCTGAAATGAAGTGACCCCGTAAAGTTGGACATTTCTGTTAAGCGGCTTTCAAGACCTGAGTTCGATATTCTATCGGAGTCAGGCCTTTTAGTTTCACTTTTATACGCTTGGTATTGTAGTACTCGATGTATTCTTTAATTTGTTCTATCAGAGCATCTGCATCTTCAAAGCTTTGGTTGTGATACATCTCTGTTTTGAGTAAAGCAAAAAAGTTTTCAGCAACAGCATTATCCAAGCAGTTACCTTTTCTCGACATGCTTTGCGTTAACCCATTCTCCGCTACCTTTTTCTGATACTGTCGATGGCGATATTGCCAACCTTGATCGCTATGTATAATTGGTTTTGAGTTGGGTTTAAGCGTTGATATAGCTTCCGTCAGCATATCCGTGACAAGCGGCAAGCAGGCATTTTTGGCCACTCTATAAGCAACCACTTCCTGAGTAAACAAGTCGACAACGGGAGACAAGTATACTTTCTGCTCTTTGATTTTGAACTCCGTGACATCTGTTACCCATTTTTCATCGGGTTGAGTCGCACTAAAATCTCTTTCAAGCACGTTAGGAGCTGCTGTTCCAGATTCTCCTCGGTATGAACGATACTTTTTAACCCTGACCGTCGATTTAAGGTTGAGCTGAGCCATAAGTCTTTGAACCGTTTTGTGATTAAGCATAACCCCCTGATTTTTTAGTTCCAAGTGAATACGGCGGTAGCCGTATCGACCCTTATGTTCATGATAAATTGACTTTATCAAACGCAGCTCACGTTCGTAGCTATTTGGGCGCTTACTCGTTTGAGCCTGATAATAGAAGACACTTTTTGCCAACTGTAGAGTGTGCAGTAAGTGCTTCAACGGGTACTTGCCTTTAAGAGTTAGAGCTATGACCGCTTTTTCTTTGTTCGACGGTTTTTTTCCTGCTCCAACTCTTCCAACTTTTTTAGAACGGCATTCTCAGTTCGTAAGTAGACCAACTCCTCTTTTAGCTCCTCAAGTGTCATTTCATTATCAGGTTTAGTGGTACGTTGAGGTTGCTGTTTCATTGAGGGTCTTCCTTTCTGGCGCATTTTGAGCCCTTTGATACCGAGCTCATTAAATCTTTTGAGCCAGACAGAGAGTATCCCCGGGGATGAGAGGTTTAATACTGCGCTAGTGTGCGTGAGAGACCAATCATTCGTCCACATTAAATTCAATGCTTTTCGTTTTTCCTGAGCAGTAGCATGCTTAGTTGGTAAAAATGAATCAGCACCATGGATGACAAAGACTTGAACCCAATACCGTATCTGTCTTGAAGACATTGAATATTGTTTTGCTAAATAGCGAGATGACGCACCATCTAAGCATTGTTTAGCAATGATACATTTTAGCTCGCGGCTATATTTGGACATAAAAAGACCCCCAATAATTGGTGTCCAACTATTGGGGGTCAGTTCAAAATAGGGGCTTTTTTGCATTGCTCAATCCGATCACATTAATGCGGAGAGATGTTGGATAAGCACTGAATATGAATCGTGATTTCTTCACGGTCATGATACAAATGTTTGGCTTGGAGTCTAAATTTCACCTTGTTCTCAATCAGGAACAGTTTTAGGTTCTCAAGATCTTGCAGCACTTCATCATAACGGCCTTTCATCGGCAGCTTAAGATTAAAGAGCGCTTCTTTCGCCCAACCTTTTAATAACCACTGTCCCATAAGGTGCGCAACGCGTGCTGGTTTTTCCACCATGTCACAAACAATCCAAGTTACGTTCTTGCGGTCTGGCTCGAACTTAAAGCCATCCACCATATGGTGCTTGATTTGGCCCGTTTCCATCAGGCTATCTGCCATCATGCCGTTATCAACACAGTGAACGAACATGGAACGCTTCACCAGTTGGTACGTCCAACCACCCGGACATGCACCTAAATCGACGCCCCACATGCCAGGAGCCAAACGCTCGTCCCATTCTTCACGTGGGATAAAGACGTGGAATGCTTCTTCCAGTTTCAGCGTTGAACGACTTGGCGCGTCCGCAGGGAACTTCAGGCGAGGGATCCCCATGAAGAACTGTGAGTTATTGTCTGTGTACGAGTAACCTACATAACAGTGACCAGGCTCAACAAAGCAAATGTGCAGTACTGGCTTTTTCGCGTTGTCTTTACTCAGCATTAAACCTTTACCGCGCAACGCTTGACGCATTGGAACAGTAAACTTACGGCAAAACTTCAATAGCTCTTTTGCTTCATTCGTATCTGGGGTTTCAATTCTCAAATCTCCGCAACGAGGAAACGCCTCGATGTCCGCCAACTGATTCAAAATTGGGCTAATACGATCATCACTTGGCAGCGATTGAAACTCAGCGACAACCGCAAACATTTGACGAGCAAAAATCAGCGACTTAAAGTCCAAACCTCTCGCCAGTTTGTCTGCATCTCCATCTTGATAACATTCGAAGACAACATAACCGGAGTTTTTTTTCACACGCGGGAAGCCATACACTTCCAACTGTGTCGCTCTGTCCTGAATTTCACCAGCACACTCTTTCTCAAAGCCAGAACGGCAATAGAGCATTAGTTGTTTCACTTGGAGACCTCTTTGATATTGAACGCAGCAAAAAAGAACAGACACCAACCGAGCATGAACATCAATCCTCCCATTGGAGTGACCGGCCCAAACCATTTAATGCCCGTCAGCGCCAGCGCGTAGAGACTGCCGCTAAAACAAAGGATGCCGATGATAAAACAAATCGCTGCAATGAAAAAATACTTTTGTGCTTTTTGTCCCAAATTCAATAACAATAAAACGGCGCAAAACACAATCGCCAACGTGTGAATGAATTGATATAACACTCCAGTCTCAAACACACCAAGTAAATAAGGCGCCAGTGTCGCTTTTAACCCATGCGCTGCAAAGGCACCAAGCGCAACAGAGACTAGACCTGACAAGCCAGAAAACGAGAGTAGCCACTTACTTCTCACGGTATACCTCTTTAATAAACGCCGCTAATTGCTGCACTGCAAGCGCAATGTTCCCTGCTTCTGTATAGCCAGACCTTTTACGCGGTTTAAAACCATGATCCCCATCAGGTAAAAAGCTCACTTTTATTTGCTCAGCAAGCACAAAGTCATCAAATTCTTCACGCTTACCAAAAGTGTCTCGCTCACCTTGGAGAATCAGCGTGGGTTTCTCGATACTGGCTAAATGATCGCCTTTGAATTTTTCTGGTTTTCCTGGCGGATGAAATGGAAAACCTAGACACGCTACGCCTGCCACCAGCTCATTTTCAGCCAATAAACTCGACATACGACCGCCCATGGATTTACCACCAATCACAATAGGTTGAGAGGCAAAGTGAGCAATCACTTCGCTATAAGCTTCAAGCAACTTAGGAGCGCGGTCGGGTGGACGCTTTTTCCCGTCTTCTGCACGTTTGACCATGTAAGGGAAGTTAAATCGCACCACGCGAATTCCTTGCTCAACTAACCCTTTCGCAACCGACGTCATGAAATCGTGATCCATCCCCGCCCCTGCGCCATGGGCAAAAATAAACAGAGGTCCGTTTTCAGGTCCCTCAACTATCCATTGGCTCATCTAATACTTCCTCTTGCTCTTTTCTCGCGGTTGCTAACATCCAATCTCTAAACGTCGCGATTCGTCCCATATCAGCTTGCTGCTCATGACATACCACATAGAATGCATTCTTAGAAATCAATACCTCATCAAATGGCGCGATGAGTCGGCCAGCTTCCATTTCTGGTTTGGCTAATACGTTGTTACCGAGGGCGACCCCTTGGCCATGCACCGCGGCCTGTAGCACCATCGTCGAATGACTAAAGATAGGACCATGGTTCACATTAATACCTTCGATATTGTAGTGACGCGCAAACTGCTTCCAGTCTTTACGTGAAGTATCATGTAACAAAGTATGCAGCTTAAGATCACTTAGAGATTCTAATGGCCTGTTGCCCAAAAGTAACGAAGGTGAACAAAGTGGGATCAGAAACTCTTGATACAATTTATCCGCGCGCAAACCCGGCCAATTCCCACGGCCATAGTAGATCGCCACATCCACATCATCAGTCAGTGAACCTTCGTCCATATCCACAGCTTTAATACGCACATCGATGTCCGGTTCTTGTGCATTAAAATCCGCCAAACGAGGCACTAACCACTGGATAGCAAAACTTGGCGGTAAACTAATGGTCAATGCCCCTTTCTCACTGCGTTCCAATACCTTATCGGTCGCCTCTGCAATGGAAGTAAAGATATCTTTAATATCTAAAAAGTAACTTTGCCCTTCTTCGGTAAGTAACAAAGAGCGGTTACGACGACGAAAAAGCTTGAGGGATAGAAACTCTTCTAGCGCTTTTATTTGGTGACTCACTGCGGCTTGAGTTACAAATAACTCCTCTGCAGCGCGAGTAAAACTGAGATGACGAGCGGCCGCTTCGAAGACCCGAAGCGAGTTTAATGGAGGCAATCTGCGAGACATATGGGACCTCAAATAGGATTAGTTTTTTTAATCTGAAACATTATAAAATGTCCGTTGTCGAACAGCCAGATAAATTCTATATTTCACCCCGCAACACGAGCCTGAACGGCTTGATTTCTTTAGAAATCAATTGGCTTCGTTGTTGCGATGTTGTGTTTGCAAACTCGTATTTCGAGTTAGGTAGATTTCTACCATAATGTATTGTCCACACTCCCTGTGGCAAAACATATACTTCCTGTATTTATTTTGACCTGTCTGTCAAATTTGTTACACCGCCTAAATAGGCGGTGTTTTTTTATCTATCGAAAATCTCATCTTCATATCTGGCACTAATATCACTTTTTGTCCACATTTCGGATTAATTATCGTTATATCAACACGGACGATATGCCTTGTCGATGCGACTCAATATGATGCCAAGTAAAAACTTCAATTTCACTCTCCGAAACAAAAAAGGCGCAAATTGAACATTCAATTTGCGCCTTTAAACGTATTTTTTACCACGCTACTATGGGCGATAAACTTTTACATTTTTGAAACCTTGCTCTTGTAGGTAAAGCGCTTGTAGACGACTCATTACCCCACGGTCACAATACAGTAGATATGTCTTAGATTGGTCTAAGTCACCGAACTGCGTTCCCAGCTTGAAGAATGGGATGTGTTTAACCTCAACGCCATCAATTTCTAGAGGGTTGTCGTCTTCCTCTTCAGGGCTGCGGATATCGAGTACAATCGCGTGATCTTCAACAGCTTGAACTTGCTCTACTTCTGGTGCCGCCTGCTGAGACTCTTTGGCGATATCACGAATGTCCATTACGCGTGCATCTCGAATCACTTGCTCAAGGATACCGAAGTCAAACTTCTCTTCTTCCGCTTCTAACTTAGCTTTCACTGCTTTCACTGTTGGCTTCTTAGAAATCACACCACAGTACTCTGGCATCGTTTTAGCGAAGTCTTCAGTGCCAATTTCACGCGCTAAATTGATGATATTTTCTTTGTCCCAGTTGATAAGCGGACGCAAAATCAGGGTGTCGGTTACGTTATCGATATGACGAAGGTTTGTCAGCGTCTGACTCGATACCTGACCAAGTGCCTCACCAGTGACCAGCGCTTCAATCTTGAACTTCTGCGCGATCATGCCTGCGGCACGCATAAACATACGCTTTAGAACCACCCCCATTTGGCCGTCATCGACTTTTTCTAGAATTTCAGCAACCACTGGTTCAAAATCCACCGAAATGAAGCGTACTTTTGCAGAAGAGCCGTACTTATTCCATAGGTAATGAGAAACCTGTTTAACACCAATTTCGTGGGCAGGGCCACCGAGATTAAAGAAACAGTAATGTACTTTTGAACCGCGTTTGATGTGTAGGTAGCTAGAAACACCAGAGTCAAAACCACCCGAGATCAAGCTCAGTAAATCTTCTTGAGTTCCTAGCGGGAAGCCACCGAGCCCTTTATGGCGAGACAGTACTTGGTTTAGTGTGTCGTTCGTGACTTCAACGTTGATGGTTACATCAGGGTTACGCAGCTTAACGCTCGCGCTCTCAATCGCTTGGTTCAAACCACCGCCAACGTAACGCTCTAGTTCGATAGAGGTAAAGTCGTGCTTACCACGACGCTTAGCGCGCACGACGAAGGTTTTGTTCTCAAGGGAGGCACGGTTTAGCTCTAGCACTTGCTCGAAGATATCGTGCAAATCTGTAAATTCCGTCTGCTTAACTTCGAGGGCATGATGGATACCTGGCGTGTGTGTCAGGATCTCTAAAACTTCAGCGTGGTACTTATCACTCTCAGCGGTCACTTCAATGTGGTCACGACGGTTAAAGACCGCGACCGACTCGGTACGGTTTTTAACGATGTTACGAATGTTGCACTCTAAAATCTTTGTGAAGCGCTTACGCACAGATTCACTTTTAACAAAAATTTCTGGATGGGGCTTTACAATAAATTTCATAGTCTAATTCGCAGGTTAGTTTCGCAATCAACAGTGAGTGAACTCACGTACCCTTTACTCAAATAATAGTTACTCAAATTGAAAAACGCTGAAGGCATGCGCTTATTCAAGACGATGTGATGAGCTCACTTTTAGGGCGCGAGATTATACACCTAAGCGGATTGGAAAAACAAAAAAAGCAAGCAATCTTCTTAATACTGATCCGTTAAACTCAAAAGTGAACGAGTGTCTAAGACGCTATGGTACTGAACTCATCACCCGTTCCGCTTCGACGAAAACAAAAAAGGTGGGCATGTAGCCCACCCAAAAATACTATCTAAAATTCAAACTGATACACGGTCTGATGCTGATAGCAATCCCCAGAGCTCAACATTCCATTGTTGCGTCCCCATTCTGGTTTGTTTGGTCCATCAGGAAAATATTGGGTTTCTAGGGCAAGGCCATCGTAAAGCTCATACGTTTTACTTGCGCCCGGTGTGCCGGCTAAAAAGTTTCCTGAATAGAATTGGATGGCGGGTTTGGTGGTTTTAACCTTCATCACCACATCTTCTTTCGGCGCAATCAGAACGGCGGCGACAGACACCCCATCGCTCACTTCCGGCTTAAACACGAAGGTGTGGTCGTAACCCCCCGCAGTTTTTTGATCCTGATCGGTAAGAAATGCTCGACCAACTGGTTTTGGCTCGGTGAAATCAAAACCACTGCCACACACAGGCTTTTGTTCACCGGTAGGAATTAGCCCCGCATCCGTTGGCAAGTAATGCTCTGCGTTAAGTTGCAAGGTATGATCCAAACTTTTCGCCCTGCTCGCCTCGCCAGCCAAGTTAAAGTAAGCGTGGTTGGTTAAGTTAACCGGAGATGCCTGGTCAGTATTCGCTTTGTAGGCAATAAGCAATTCATTCTCATCGGTGAGTGTGTATATGACTGTAACCTCAAGGTTTCCCGGATAACCTTGGTCACCGTCCGGTGAGTGAAGCGTCAACATGACTTGCTGAGCGCTTTGCTCGACAATTTTCCAGCGGCGTTTATCAAAGCCTTCCACACCACCGTGCAGCGAGTTTTCACCGTTATTGATGTCGAGCTGATAAACCTTTCCATCGACCTCGAACCGACCTTTTGCAATACGGTTAGCAAAACGACCGACAATGGCGCCAAAGTACACATCTTGCTGCATGTGCTCTGCCATGTTTGGCGAACGCAATAATACTTCCCGGTGTTCACCATTTACCGGCAGCGTGCAACTCAACCAAGTCGCACCAATATCCATAAATGATGCCGTCATGCCATTCGCGTTAATAAGATGGATGAGCTTTGCGGTTTGGCCATCAAACGACGCCGTTTGCGCCATCGCTTGATCTAACTGTTCAAAATACGCTTTCATCTCTCGCCCTTACAACGCTGCAACCAGACCCGCGCCATCATGAGCTTGGCAAACATAAATCGACTCTTTTAAGCCGGTCAGCGCATGATATTTGGCTTCTACCACCGCCTTCACCTCGTCAACCAACGCTGGTGGGAAGAGCGCCACAATACAGCCACCAAAGCCGCCACCTGTCATACGTACGCCGCCTTGGTCACCAATCACTTCTTTGACCATTTCAACTAACACATCGATCTCTTTGACCGTGATTTCGAAATCATCACGCATGGATACATGCGACTGAGCCATTAGCTCCCCCATGCGCTTCATATCATGCGTCCGTAACGCTTGCGCTGCCTCAACGGTTCGGTCGTTTTCGGTGATCACGTGACGCGCACGCTTTGCTACCATTTCATCCAGCTCAGAGACTTTTTCGTTGAACTGCTCAATGGTGACATCGCGCAGCGCTTTAACACCAAAGATACGCGCCGCTTCTTCACACTGCTGACGGCGGGTGTTGTATTCGCTGTCCACCAAGCCGCGCTTTTTGTTGGAATTGATGATCACCACGGCCATGTCTTCAGGCATCGACACCGCTTCCGTTGCTAGGCTACGACAATCCAATAACATCGCGTGGTTTTCTCGACCTTCCGCCGAGATCATTTGATCCATAATGCCGCAATTACAGCCAACAAATTCATTTTCAGCTTGCTGACCGTTCAACGCGATTTCAGCTTGGCTGATTTCTAAATTGAACAGCACTTTGAAGGTTTGACCGATCACCACTTCAAGTGCCGCCGACGAGCTTAAACCTGCGCCTTGAGGTACGTTGCCGCTCACCGAAATATCCGCACCAGTGAATTGGTAACCGCGTGCCAACAAGCACTTCACCACTCCACGAATGTAATTCGCCCACATTTTGTTTTGTTGGAAGGTGATCTCTTGCGTGATATCGAACTCATCAACCGCATTGCCATAATCAACCGATATCACGCGAACTAAGTTGTCTTCACGCTTGGCTGCCGCCACAACGGTTTGGTAATTAATCGCACACGGTAGGACAAAGCCGTCATTGTAATCGGTGTGCTCACCAATCAAGTTCACACGACCAGGCGCTTGGATGATATGGCTAGGCGCGTAGCCCAACACTTGCTCAAAAGACGCTTTCACGTTTTGGATTAGATCAGACATAGTAAATTCTCAAACTGTTTAATTCTTTAATAGCAGCTCGAACCTCAAGCCACGATTATTACGCCTCTTAAATAGTTGGAGTTGCAGCTAGGCGACAAACGAATTCAACCTTATGCGCATAGATTCTCTATGTGATTAGGCAGAGTTTGTGCAATCAACAACGCTGCAGCTTCAAATATGACAGAGGTTATTGTTCTTTGTAGTGCACGTCGCTTAAATCTCGCAGACGCTGCGCCGCTTGCTCTGCGGTGAGATCGCGTTGGCTTTCTGCCAGCATTTCATAACCCACCATGAACTTACGAACCGTCGCGCTCCGCAATAGTGGCGGATAAAATAAGGCGTGTAGCTGCCAATGGTCGATATCAGTCCCCTCTTCAAAGAATGGCGCATAATGCCAACCCATTGAATAAGGGAATGAAGATTGGAATAGGTTGTCGTAACGACTCGTGAGTTTTTTGAGCGCGACGGCTAAATCGTCACGTTGCGCATCACTCAACTCGCTCATACGACGGATATGTGTTTTTGGCAGCAGCATGGTTTCGAATGGCCACGCGGCCCAATAAGGCACAACCGCAGCCCAGTGCTCGGTTTCAACTACGATACGAGAGCCATCTTTTACTTCAGCCTGAACATAATCCACCAGCAAGTTGCTGCCGTGTTCTTGGTAGTAAGCTTTTAGATTATGCTCTTTGCGTTCAATTTCATTAGGTAAAAAACTGTTTGCCCAGATCTGACCATGTGGATGAGGCTGAGAACAGCCCATGGTTTCGCCTTTGTTTTCGAAGGCTTGAACCCAAACATAGTCCTTCCCGAGCTCTTCGATTTGCTCGTTCCACGCATCAATCACGCCGCGGATTTTGTCGACGGGTAACTCCGGTAATGTTTTGCTGTGATCAGGCGAGAAGCAAATCACTCGGCTCAAACCGCGCACACCTTGTGTTTTGAATAACGGACTGTCTGATTCTGGCGCATTAGGTGAGTCCACCATTAATGCGGCAAAGTCGTTATTAAATACATACGTTCCTTGATAATCAGGGTTGACATCACCAGAAATACGTTCGTTGCTCGGGCATAGGAAACATTTCTCGTCATAGCTTGGCAGCTCGTCCACCGCAGGCTTTTCATCGGCCCCACTCCAAGGACGTTTTGCACGGTGCGGTGAAACTAAAATCCATTGACCCGTGAGTGGGTTATAACGGCGGTGTGGATGGTCCACTGGGTTAAATTCAACTTTCGACATCTTACTTACTCAACTCTTAAAAAATTCTTCAATCTTCAAATACGCGCCGAAAAAACGATAGGCGTAGTGAACAACACGGCAACTTCAATTACGCAGCGGAATAACCTTTAGGGTTCTTTGACTGCCACTTCCAGGTATCCGCGGTCATTTCTGCCACACTGCGTGTTGCCTTCCAGCCTAGATCTCGCTCTGCTTTTTCCGTGCTTGCCCAACATTCGGCAATATCACCAGGACGGCGAGGGCATAATTCGTAAGGCACAGGTTTCCCGCAAGCCGCGCTAAATGCAGCTATCATTTCTAGGACACTTGAACCTTTACCTGTTCCTAGGTTGTAAATATGTAAGCCTGCTTTCTCACCCACCGCGTTCAGCGCAGCAATATGACCATCAGCTAAGTCCATTACATGTATATAATCACGTACACCGGTGCCATCTGGCGTTGGGTAGTCGCTACCAAAGACCGACAGTTTCTCGCGCTGGCCGACCGCCACTTGCGCGATGAATGGCATTAAGTTGTTAGGAATGCCTTGTGGATCTTCGCCCATGGTGCCCGATGGATGAGCGCCGACTGGATTGAAGTAGCGCAACAAAGTGATGCTCCAGTCATTTTCGGCATGGAATAGGTCACTCAAACACCCTTCCACTATATATTTACTGCGACCGTAAGGGTTCGTCGTTGCGCCTGTTGGCGACTCTTCTGTGATTGGGACAATCTCTGGATCACCGTAAACCGTTGCTGATGAGCTAAATACGATGCTCTTCACACCTGCTTTGCGCATGCTGCGTGCTAACACCAATGACCCGTTGACGTTGTTGTCGTAATATTCCAACGGTTTGGCGACTGACTCGCCAACGGCTTTTAAACCCGCAAAGTGGATCACCGCTTGGATATCATGTTTGGCGAATACTGAATCCAAGAAGGCTTCATCACGAATATCGCCTTCATAGAAGGTCGGGCGCTTTCCAGTTAGCGCTTCCATTCGGCTTAGCACTTCCATTTTGGCATTACATAAGTTGTCGACGATGACTGGTTCCATGCCCGCTTCCATCATCTGAACACATGTGTGACTACCGATGTAACCCATACCGCCTGTGATAAGAACTTTCACTTTTGCTTCTCCACTATTACTGCTTCATGCTCGATATCGTGTCTCGGATTCGGTTGAGCCTGTTTAACCAATGCCAAGTCGATACGCCATTTCTTAACTGGTTAAAAGTCTAACAATGAATCCCTACCCAGTTCCGTGATCAATTTCAAAGAGTGTAAACGTTTCCACAAAATCACACAAACACACAATTTACACTAGAGTGTAATTAAATGAAGCAATGGGAGGATTGAGCCAATCGCACTCATTTGCCTAATATCGGCTTCTCACCTGAGGGGCGCACTGTTTTACTAAAAGTTTGTCTATACCTAAGCAGCTGTTTACAATGGCAGAATGACTGAGTTCTCACTCGGACTGTGAGTAATGCCAACAGGAAGTGTTACATGGCCACATTAAAAGATATCGCCACAGAAGCGAGCGTCTCACTTGCAACCGTATCACGGGTATTAAATGACGATCCGACGTTGAGCGTTAAGCAAGAGACCAAACGCCGTATTTTCGAGATTGCAGAAAAGCTAGAGTACCGCACCAGCAGCGCCAAAAAAGCCACCAAAGAAACGAAGCAAAAACATCACTTTTTGGCCTTGTATAACTACAAGCCAGAAGCAGAAGTGAATGACCCGTACTACTTGTCGATTCGTCATGGGATAGAAATCCAGTGCGACAAACTGGGCATTACTTTAACCAATTGCTACAACAGTGAACTTGATGTTGAAACGCAAAAGATCACCGGTGTTCTTTTAGTCGGAAAAGTCAACCAAACGGTGGTCAATACATTACCTAATCGTTTAGCCGATCGCATGTGCTACATCGACTTTTCTGATCCAACCAGCCGTTGCGATTGTGTTGATATCGATCTAGTTAAGATCAGCAAGCAAGCCATTGATTTCTTTGTAAAGCAAGGCTATGAACGTGTCGGTTTTATTGGTGGTCAAGACGAACCAAATACTGCAGACATTCGTGAAGATGCGTTTGTGGAATACGGTAGCCTAAAAGGGGTCGTCTCTGAAGAGGACATTTACCGTGGCGATTTTTCAAGCTTATCCGGTTACGACTTAGCCAAAGAAATGCTGGCTAAAGGTGATTTTCCTAAAGCAATGTTTATCGCTTCTGACTCAATCGCAATCGGCGTGTTGCGGGCGATCCATGAGTTTGGTTTAAACATCCCCGATGATATTGCTCTGATCAGTGTGAATGATATTCCCACTGCGCGTTTTACCTTCCCCCCTCTCTCCAGCGTTCGCATTCATTCTGAAATGATGGGGATTCAAGCCGTTAACTTATTAGTTGAGAAGTATCGTGACGGGCGCACCCTTCCTTTACAGGTGTATGTACCAAGCAAACTCAAGCTACGCGGTACGACTCGATAATCTTCCAACTACGTCAAGGTAAAACGTTTTCACTTTTTTGTATCAGTAAAATTTTTACTCGTATCTTTCTCAGATTATTCATAAGCATTTTTCACAATACATCGGCGGCAGTTCTGTGATTTATGTTACGCAAGCGGCGAAAACAGCTCGTACTCCAACATAAGTACATTGCTCCGAAGGGAAATGAAAACTTAACCATTGGGGAAAACTTCCTTCACCTCCGTCTAAACTGAATCAATTCGAGCATGCTTGAGAAGCCACACCCGCTTTTCAAACAATATCATTCTCTCAACGACGGATACATTTGGGAGGTGATCGTTCTAGCGACTAACTCTCGCAACCAAATGCCTTTGTCTTCGTTATTTCGGCTAGTATGCCACAGCATGGCAATATCAAAATTCGCCACGGATATCGGTGGCTTAACCGTGACAAGCTCGTCAAAGAAGTCTTCTGCTAAAGCCATTTTCTCCGGCACAATGGCAATCAAGTTACGATGTTTGAGTAAATGTCGAATAGTAAGAAAGTTGCGCGAGGCAACGGTCACCTGACGACTCAAGCCATGCTCTGCAAGCTTTTGGTCTACTTGTGTCTTTAAACTCCCATCAGGACTAACCAAGGCTTGTTCTATGTTGGCGAACGCTTGTAGTGATAACTGCGCTTCCCCTTTCAATACTCGTTTATCACACAAGCACACGTGCTTTTCCGTGTACAAATACAAGCTGGCAAAATTGTCATCCAATACGGGCATACTACCAATGACGACATCCAGTTTTTCGTGCTCGGTTAACGTCACATAGTTACTACGATTGACGTTGATAAAACTGATTTGTGCTTCTGGGGCGTGTTTACGTATTTCGTCATAAAGTCGTGGAGCAAAAATAAACTCGGCATAATCCGTCAGCCCAATGCGACACACACCTGAGTAGTTTTCTGACTGAAAAACAGATTGGGTAAACAGATCCTTAGCCATAGAATCGAGCAAGTGATGCACAGTTGGTGCAATGTGGTGAGCGTGCTCGGTAGGAGCCATCTTGTGCCCTTTGCGCTCAAAAAGTGGGTCATCAAATAACAATCTCAAACGAGACAAGCTATGACTCATGGCTGATTGGCTGACATGGCTTTTTTCCGCTGCCAAGCTGACACTTCGATAGCGGTATAAATAGGAGAACGTCACCAATAAGTTCAAATCAATATTACGCCACTGAATGTCCTCTTTCATAGCCACCCCTTATCCCAGTTTATTCATAGGTGAAATGAAAATTATCAATTTGAATCATTTTAGAGCATTAAATAAATTAGCCACAATGCTTTTTAGATAAACAGGCTCAACATGTTTACCATCTTCAACACTTTTTTCTGGCTGGGTTGGTTCAGTTTTGGCGGCCCAGCAGCTCATATTGGCTATTTCCGTCAAACCTTCGTAGAAAAACTCAAATGGATTGATGACAACGAGTACGCTCAAATTGTCGCATTGAGTCAGTTTTTGCCGGGGCCGGGGTCTAGCCAAGTCGGCTTTGCTTTGGGCTACAAACGTGGGGGGTTAGGTGGCGCATGCGCGGCTTTTATCGGCTTCACGCTTCCTTCTGTGCTGATCATGTTGACTCTAGCAATGGTGAGCAGCCAAATTACCGAAACAGATCTATTCCAAAATATCGTTCACGGCTTAAAGCTGCTCGCCGTCGTCGTGGTGGCGGATGCCACCTGGGGAATGTACAAAAATTTTTGCCAAAGCAAACTAACCGCTGGCTTGTGTGTGGCGACGGCCACGGCTCTCTTAGTTGTCCCAAGCATCATGACGCAAATGCTGGTACTGGTCGTGGCAGGTTTCATTGGAGCGCAATACCTAAAGAAAGAATCCGTACCTGAAAAACCGTTTAAACCATCTATCGCACCATTGGCACTATTTGCATTGCTTTTGCTCGGCTTACCTTTAGTGGCTCACACTTTACCTCTGCTCGGCTTGTTCAGTGATTTCTTCCAAGCAGGCAGTTTAGTGTTTGGGGGCGGTCACGTAGTGCTGCCGTTGCTGCAAAACATCGTGGGCGACCAGCTCAGCCAAGACGTGTTTTTAACTGGTTACGCTGCCGCGCAAGCGGTACCGGGCCCAATGTTTACCTTCGCCACCTTTATTGGTTATGAACTTTCGGCCACGCCGATTCTGGGCGCAATTGTGGCAACGCTTGGGGTATTTTTGCCCGGTTTTCTATTATTACTGGGGGTGCTGAAAAACTGGCAAGCGCTGGCTGGTAAACCTGCAATATCAGGTGCCATCAACGGCGTCAACGCATCGGTGGTTGGTTTGCTACTTGCGGCACTTTATCAGCCTGTATTCACTAGCGCAGTGGTTGCGCCAATCGATATAGCGGTGGTGATCGCTGGTTTTTATCTACACAAAAAGCTTAACCTTTCCGTATTATGGATGATTGTATTTTTTGTTGCTGCGGGTCTTATCACTGGCGCAATCTAAGCGCCAAAAATAAATAAACGCTTAACGGGCGCTTAAATACAAGTGCCCGTTTTCTTAGATAAGTTTAGCAATATTGGAGTATCCCCCCGACTAAGAGAGCATCACGAAGAGAAGATATTATCACGCCATATTTGCAACGTATCCTGACATATACGTAGATAGCCACACAGCCTCAATACACTTGATTCAAGAGCGTATACCATGGGTTAACTATTCAGCTTCTTCCTGTTAAACCATTGTTCATGCGAACTAACTTAACTGCATCATGACGAGAGTGTACGTCGAGTTTTTTATACAATTTATATATATGGCTTTTAACTGTGCTTTCAGATAAAAAAAGTCGCGAAGCAATTTGTTGATTTGAAATGCCGTACACAAGTAGCTCTAGAATCTGCTTTTCTCTGCACGTTAATTCATCATGCTGCTGCTCTTCGGATAAATTTGCATGCCTATAATTGAGAACTAACTTTTCTAGGTACATCCTTGGCAACCACAAGCCGCCTTTCAATACGTATTCCGCTCCATCACATATGTGTGTCACCGATGCGCTTCGGAGCAAGATTCCTTTTAACAACTTCCAATGCAGCAAGTCCGTTTGTACTTTTTCACATGGGACGTTATGGAGCATAAAAGACCACCCAAATAAGTCAAAATCCGGCAGCTTTCCTTGCATTTCAAGTTGACGCATAAAGTCGTAATCAATAAACATCAAGTCAATCTTGAGTGAATGGCTTTTGAAAACCAATTCATTAGGTTCCATTGTCTTAACTTCAACATCATGAATAGAAGATAATTGCTTTTCTATTAAATTACTTTGTAAACTCCTCTCAGCTAGCAATAGCAAGTGCTTCTTTTCCATAATCCCACCACATTAACTTACCTGTGTTTCGCTACACCCTGTTTGTGATTACAAGGAATAGCAAAAAGAATTTATTTTCATTTTAAGTAGAAAATATAGCACTTCAGAATGAAGTCGCATTAGTTTCTGATGCCGAAAAAGGCTTAAAAAGTACGACCACACTACAAACTTCATCCATACTTTTCAGTCATTAACCACATAAATACATGATTTATAATACTAAATAAAAGAACCGATAATTTGGCTAAAATTTCTCATAAACTGAGTGTGACTGATCAGCTCTGTTTCATAAAACTTATTACTTCTTTATATTGGCTTCATTTCATACTTGATGGGTACTTAAAATAAACTTAAAAAATAAACTTATGATTATATTTGTTTTTTCTACAACCTCTTAAAGCATTCCACTCAAATATTACCTTTCTACAGATAACATTCTCAATAATGAGAACAGCTTTCACTGATCCTTTCTTATAATTTCATCGCTTCCACCACAAAACTGAAGGAAGCAGTGATGAGAAGTTAAGTGCAGTCATTTTTAATTAAAAATAACAGGACATGGAGTAATCTTTATGACTCTAAACAAAACAGGGCTTGCTATCGCAATGTCAGCAATTTTATGCAGCGGTTCTCTTATCGCGAATGAAATCGATGATGGTGATGACAACATGCAATGGACTGACAGTGCAAATACCTCTATTGGTTTGTCTGACAGCTTAAATGACAATAGTGATAACAGCGCTTCACTAGGTGTAGGTGATAGCTTTAACGACAACAGTGATAACAGCGCTTCACTAGGTGTAGGTGATAGCTTTAACGACAATAGTGATAACTCAAATTCGAGCATGAACACGGCTCAAAGCCACAACGACAACAGTACATCTAATGCTAATGACAACAGTACTAGCGCTTCACTAGGTGTAGGCGATAGCTTTAACGACAACAGTGATAACTCAAATTCGAGCATGAACACGGCTCAAAGCCACAACGACAACAGTTCATCTAATGCTAATGACAACAGTACTAGCGCTGACCTTGATGTGAGCCTAACTAGTGATAGTAGTGATTCAAGTACTAACACTAACAGAAGCCACAACGACAACAGCGACTCTAGTACTACTGTAAGACGTAGTAACAACGACAACAGTGACTCTAGCATCAACAGTAGCTTTAACGATAACAGCGATAATCGTAATCAAAGCGACAACCGTAATCAGAGTGACAACCGTAGCTACGCTGATTCAAGCACAACAAACTCGAACAGCTTTAATGACAACAGCAACTATCAAAGCGACTCGAGCTCAACAAATGTTGATAGCTTTAATCAAGTCCATATGGATACAGACATGGTTGTTGCTAGCTCAAGCCTAATGGGTGGTGTTACAGGTGCATCTGTTATTTATGCAACTAACGCAGATGATACTCGAGTTCGAGTTGAAAACATGAACAGACTTGGTGGTCTTGGTGGTGCTGCTGGTATTACTACTGTTGGTCAAAATGCCGGCTCAAACTCACTTGTACAACAATCTGTTACAACTAATGCAAGTGTGTTTACTGGAGGTGAATAACCGACTAGTGGGAGAAAGCGATGCGTTTGGCAATCTGTACTTTGAGTATGATAGTTGCCTGCACTGCACTCGCTGATGACATTGCATTATCTGGCGGAGAAGTTAGCTTGGATATCATGAATGAATCAAGAGGCGGACAAAATGTTGAACTCGACTTGGTTTATGCAGAATCAGATATCAATGGTATTTCGTCAGATAATGTCGCGTCAAACACTGTGAGTGGTAACAATATACTATCAAGTGGAGCGTTCGCAGACAGTTCGGGTATATCAAACGTAATCCAGAACAGCGGAAGTAACGTTTTAATCCAGAACTCTACCGTCGTTAACCTGACACTCAAGTAAATAATATGAAAATATTACGTAACTTAACTTGGCTGATGCTCGTGTTCTCAGTATCAGCCAATTCATTAGAACTGCTACCTCATCGAGCACATTACTCAGTACCTGTAAAAAGTTATAAAGAGATAGTGTTTGGAGATGTATTTCGTCAGCAATATGACTTTAGTTGTGGCTCTGCTGCACTGGCGTCATTACTAACCTTTCATTATGCAACAAAATCATCTGAACAAGATATTTTTAAAAGCATGTTCGAGAAAGGTGATAAGAAAAAAATCAAAGAAAAAGGTTTTTCTTTGTTGGATATGAAAATTTATTTGGATTCTATAGGTTTAAGTTCAGATGGATTTCAAGTGGGATTGAAAAAAATTCGAGAAGTTGGCGTTCCTGGTATTACTCTTGTTAATTTTGATGGGTATATGCACTTTGTTGTAATCAGAGGGATAAATAACCATTCGGTGATTATCGGTGATCCTTCAAGAGGAACCATGACTATGAAACTTGATGAGTTTGAAAAATATTATCAAGGTATTGTGTTACTGGTCCGTAACGAAGCAGAAATGGGACGTTCTGGCTTTATTACTGATGACAAGTTTACGGTATATCAAAAATCCCCCTTAGAAACAGGGGTATCTAGAGACTCTTTAGGTGTATTTAGTATTACATTACCTATCTCCGGCGAAAATTAGTATTTGTGATGGGAAAACATTACGTGAAAGGCCAACATTATGAACGGTAATAATTTATTGTTAGTGCTTTGTATACTAATAACTAGTTTTAATGTAAGTGCTAAAAAACTCAGTCTTCAAGAACTTTCCCCTTTACCAGATTCATCTCTGGAAGAATATCGAGGCGGTTTTCAAGTGACGGACGACTATATTATCAATATTGGGTTAAGTATTACTACCACTATAAATGGTGATGATATATTGAACACAAACATTGCCAACCTAGTAATTGAAAATGGTAATTTAAAAAATATCAGCGCAAATAATGACAGTCAAAATGGAGATGTTTTAAACCAAGGTATTGTTAACATCATACAATTCGGTGAAGGGAATATTATTGGAGATGATTCTATAGGTTCACCAAAAATGCCGTCACCTCAAAAACCAAGTATAATAAGTTCAGAGTTTATAAATTCAAGTATTATAAATATTATTCAAAATACGAAAGATAACAGTGTTATTGGCCTAAGTACACTCGTTGACATTGATGCTCAAGTAAATGGTGTAATACAGGAGATCAAAGCAAACCAACAACTAGAAGATGCCTTGTTAAATCACCTTCAATGAGCACATTTCGTTTTCTATTGGAAATAAATAAAATAGTTACAAATAAATAGCACAAGCAATTATCAACATCTATAAATTCCTGATGAAATAAAATTCATAATACCAACCGGTGAGTATATTCCAGAGAATAAATACCTATTTTAATGTAATCAGGTCACTTCATAATACTAATACCAGATATTTAGAGATAAATTAGGCTCAAAACTAAAGGACCTAATATCCACGTTACAAATTAAAAGGGACTCGCACCGTTAATTGAAAGTCGGGCGTATCTTCAGTAAGCCCTGCTTGAGCACTGATATTGATAGATGAGCGTTGACTAAAGGCGTAGTTTATCCCAAAAGTCATCGCATCTAATTGAAGTAACTTTGCATCATCTGCCGATCTACCATTCACTTTACTTTTTAAAATTGTTTTATGGCTAAGCCCCAAAGAAAATGAAAGATCAGGATTCACCGCGAACCCCATCCCCCCAGAAAGAGAAATAGTGTCACCAAGTTCAACATCAGCTTTTGTATCGCCAACTGTAACAGTATCCTCTAAGTTATAAATGTAACTTAAACTAGCGAACAAAACTGCAGGGTCAACAGGGTGAATAAGAGATAAATTAGGCTCAAAACTCCAAAAACCCGAACCAGTAGGGACATCACTAAATGAGTTACTTCCGTCTTCAATAGAAACATCATAAGGCGATCGACCTGTATCTGATTTTATTCTCAGGCCACCTACCCAATATGGCGCAGACTCAAAGTTAAACTGATGCCTAAATGCGAACTCTAAATCACCAAGCCCTCCCCCATCCACTGTGGTGTTTACTACTTCACTGTCTGAACCATCTTGAATAGGGCGTGTGGAAACTTGATCATTACGATACACATATGGTACTCGAACCTCTAACTCTGTGGCATTTGTTAAACCATATCTTGCGGTTAAGCCAACGGTTACCGTTGTTCTATCCGAGTCACTCACTTCAATTCGCCCGACAATCAAAGTTGGTAGCACGGTATAACCAACAACAGATACTTTATTCGAAGAGTTCTGCGTATAACTTAAAGATGAATCAAATGACCATTTTCCCTTAGGTGTGAGAACCCCAGGACGCTCAATGACATCACCAACCGTTTGGGCGCGTTGAGGAATATCATCTCCTTCAGCACCATGTACATTTCCTGCAATAAATAAACTACAAAGATAGGTACCCAGTAAAGTCTTCCGTAACATCACATCTTTCCTTTTTCTGATGATCGTACCCAAGTAATCTCAGGCAGTAGCTTGAGGTGAAGCCCCCAACTTTTCAAAGTAACATCTGATAGTTACTTCAACACCACTACATAAATTCAGGTTTCTCGCTTTGAAGACATTAGGAGACATTTATGCTTATCTTCAACACTAAGCCACTAGTCTATAAACAATTAGAATAGATTCTAAGTTTTCGCAATATTATTAATAAAATAAATTGCTTACCTGTGCTCTTCGTATGAATTTGATATGACAGAGCAACTAAAAACCGTCTTCTCTTGTGTGTAACATCAATCACATTGTTGTTTAGATAGAAGCGCTTCGACTTCAATCATAACTAACGCTATCTTTCCCACATATTTCATCAAAATCCATTCCCGAGTCGGGATTTAACATGCTAGAGTTAACAATGCGTTAACAACTATAAGTACAACGAGAAGACATGGAGTCACATAAAATGAATCAGCCGAACCTAAATAGCGCTGCTGATTGCGCTCTCCCACCACCAAATGAAATGATTCTCAAATGGGCTAAAGAACGCCCAAATGAGGTCTATCTAAAACAAATTATTAACCGACAGTTTGTGGAATACACTTATGCAGAAGTTGCCGATCAAGCACTAAAACTGGTCAGTGCTCTACGCAATCTAGGGGTGCAACCTGGTGATAAAGTTGCTCTAGTCTCAAAGAATTGTGCTGAATGGTTCATCTGTGATTTGGCGATGATGCTCGGAGATTATGTCAGCGTGCCGATCTTTCCAACTGCCGTTGCGGAAACCATTGAATACTGTGTTACCCACAGTGAAAGCAAAGCGATTATTGCGGGTAAGTTAGATGACCCAACCGCAACTCAGCAGGTTATTAATGCCATGCCAGAGCTGATTAGTATCGCTTTACCTTACGATACCGCACCACAATGCCAGTACAACTTCAAAGCCCTACTCGAAGATGCAGTGCCAAGTAAAGAGCGTCCACTTCACCACGATGACAAGTTAATGTCTTTGGTATACACCTCGGGAACATCCGGACTGCCTAAAGGTGCCATGCTTACTTATGGTGCATTCAGTTGGTCCGTTCAACAGCTCATTAACCATATTGGTATTCAAGAGAATGATCGCCTGTTTTCTTACCTGCCTTTGGCCCACATTACTGAACGGGTTTACATTTTTGGCTCGTCGATCATGGGCGGCGTAACCACTGCATTTCCTGAATCTCTCAATACTTTTATTGAAGATGTCAAAATGCATCGGCCAACGTTATTTGTATCTGTGCCACGGTTATGGACATTATTCCAACAACGTATTCAAGATAAGCTGCCACAGAAAAAACTCAACTTCTTGCTGAAAATACCGTTCGTAAATTCATTAATTAAGAAAAAGCTAGCAGATGGATTGGGCTTGGATCAGGCTCGCGTATTAGGCTGTGGCTCTGCTCCCGTCTCACCAGCTCTATTGCAATGGTATCACTCGATCGGTCTGAATATCACTGAGGCTTGGGGGATGACAGAGTCCTTCGCGTATAGCACGCTCAACTACCCATTTAGAGCGGACAAAATTGGGAGCGTAGGTAATGCAGGCCCTGGCATTGAGCTAAAAATCGCGGAGGATGATGAGATCATGGTTCGCGGAAAAGGGCTATTTTCTGGTTACTATAAAAATGACATTGCAACCCAAGAATCATTTGACTCAGACGGTTGGTTACATACTGGTGATATCGGCGCCATTGATGCAGAAGGTTATCTAACCATTCAAGGCCGTAAAAAAGATACCTTTAAAACCGCCAAAGGCAAGTTTGTTGCCCCAGTACCTATCGAGAACAAACTGTTTGAGTACAGTCGTGTAGAAATGATGTGCTTAATAGGACTAGGGTTGCCAGCACCAATTCTTTTGGTTGTGCCACATGATTTCCCAAACTTCAATAGAGAACGTTATGCTCGCACGACACGAAAAGTCATCGCGAGAATGAATCAAGAACTGGCTTCTCACGAGCAAATCAAAGGCGTATTGATGATTAAGGACCCTTGGAGTATCGAGAATGGTGTGCTTACTCCAACCTTAAAAATTAAACGTCATGTACTGGAACAAAAGTATCATGACATTGGCCATAATTGGCCGAAGGGTGAATTAGTCGTGTGGGAAGAAGATTTATAATTTTAGTTGCACTTCTCAACTGGCATTGAGGAGTGTCGACTTCCTATGTTCAGGCCAATTCTCCAAAATGTTTTCATATTTCTTCGCCACTGATATATGCGCGATTAGAGCCGTTGAATTCAAGTTATCGATAATAAAAAGCCCCGCTCTAGGCGGGGCTTTAAAGTCATAGAGTTAACGTAAAGAATTACTTCTTAGCGTTACGCTCTTTAACGTCAGCAATTACTTGCTCAGCAACGTTTGCTGGACATGGTGCGTAGTGTGAGAACTCCATAGAGAACTGACCACGACCAGAAGTCATTGTACGTAGAGTACCGATGTAACCAAACATTTCTGATAGAGGTACATCACCCTTGATACGTACACCAGTAGATGCAGCTTGTTGATCTTTGATCATACCACGACGACGGTTAAGGTCACCGATTACGTCACCAACGTGATCTTCTGGCGTGAACACGTCAACTTTCATGATTGGCTCAAGAAGTTGCGCACCAGCTTTAGGCATCGATTGACGGAATGCACCTTTCGCAGCGATTTCGTATGCGATTGCTGAAGAGTCAACTGCGTGGAAACCACCGTCGAATAGTTCGACTTCTACGTCTAGAGTAGGGAAACCAGCGAGAACACCAGTATCCATCATGCTAGCGAAGCCTTTTTCTACTGCAGGCCAGAATTCTTTCGGTACGTTACCACCAACAACAGATGACTTGAACGAGAAGCCTGAGTTTGGCTCACCTGGTTTGATACGGTAGTCGATTTTCGCGAACTGACCTGAACCACCAGACTGCTTCTTGTGCGTGTAGCTGTCTTCGATTGCTTGAGTGATTGTTTCACGGTAAGCAACCTGAGGAGCACCTACTTCTAGCTCAACGCCGTAAGTACGTTTTAGGATATCAACTTTGATATCTAGGTGAAGTTCACCCATACCTTTAAGGATGGTTTCACCTGAATCTTCGTCAGTCTCAACTTGGAAAGATGGATCTTCTGCAACCATTTTACCGATCGCGATACCCATTTTCTCGCTGCCGCCTTTGTCTTTAGGCTTCACTGCGATAGAGATTACTGGATCTGGGAAGATCATTGGCTCAAGAGTACATTCATGTTTAGGATCACATAGCGTGTGACCAGTTTGAACGTTCTTCATACCAACAACAGCGATGATATCACCAGCTTGTGCTGAATCAATCTCGTTACGCTCGTCTGCGTGCATCTCAACCATACGGCCGATACGCTCTGTTTTACGAGTTGCAGCGTTAAGTATTGTATCACCTTTCTTCATCTTACCTGAGTAAACACGGATAAAGGTTAGCGCACCAAAACGGTCGTCCATGATCTTAAATGCAAGCGCACGTAATGGCTCGTCTGCAGATACTGTTGCAACTTCACCAGTCTGCTCACCAGTATCTGGGTCAGTTAGAGGCTGTGGATCAACTTCTGTTGGTGATGGTAGGTAATCAATTACCGCGTCAAGAATAAGCTGCATACCTTTGTTCTTGTACGCAGAACCACAGTAAGTTGGGAAGAATGCTAGGTCACGTGTACCTTTACGGATACAACGCTTGATGTCTTCTAGAGATGGCTCTGCGCCTTCTTCTAGGTAAGCCATCATTAGATCTTCGTCTTGCTCTAGAGCAGTTTCGATCAGCATTTCACGGTATTCTGCTGCTTTGTCTACCATGTCAGCTGGAATATCTTGAATTTCGTAGTTCTCTGGCTGGCCAGACTCATCCCATACGTAAGCTTGTTGGCTTAGTACGTCTACAACACCGACGAAATCTTCTTCGATACCGATAGGCAGCGTCATAACTAGAGGAGTTGCGCCTAGAACGTTTTGTACTTGATCTACAACTTTGTAGAAATCTGCGCCCATACGGTCTAGTTTGTTAACGAAGATCAGACGAGATACTTTTGATTCGTCAGCGTAACGCCAGTTGGTTTCTGACTGAGGCTCAACACCACCAGAACCACAGAACACACCGATACCACCGTCAAGTACTTTTAGAGAACGGTAAACTTCGATTGTGAAGTCAACGTGCCCAGGAGTATCGATGATGTTTAGACGGTGATCTTTCCAGAAACAAGTTGTTGCTGCAGACTGGATCGTGATACCACGCTCAGCTTCCTGCTCCATGAAGTCGGTAGTAGTTGTACCATCGTGGCTGTCGCCGATCTTATGGATTTTACCAGTTAGCTTTAGGATACGCTCTGTAGAGGTAGTTTTACCCGCGTCTACGTGAGCAAAAATACCAATGTTTCTGTATTTTGATAAATCAGTCATTGTCTTACTCTGTTAATAAGGTATAAAGTGCGCGCAGAGTATATCATATTCTGTCAATACTGATACCCTTGCGTGCGGATGGAAGAAAAAAAATTTAACGTGAAATTTCCGTCCTCAAAGCATAGCCAAACATCATGATTAATGTGTTTTATTCGCGAACGTTTGAAGACAAATTCAACATTTTGTGGACTTTTATTTAAGGGCGTTACAGCTCATCAAATGCTTCAATTGCTTCTGATAATTTCTTAACACCGTGGATCTGCATTCCAGGAATACCTCCTTTCGGCATATTTGCTGCAGGAACAATCGCTTTCTTAAAGCCATGTTTAAACGCTTCATTCAAACGCTCTTGCCCACTTGGCACTGGACGGATTTCACCAGCAAGCCCCACTTCCCCAAATACGACCACATCTTTTGGTAATGGGCGGTCACGAAAGCTCGATAATAGTGCCATCACAAGCGCAAGATCTGCGCTCGTTTCCGTTACCTTAACACCACCAACAACGTTAACAAAAACATCTTGGTCTGCCATTTGTAGGCCACCATGCTTATGTAACACGGCAAGTAGTAAAGAAAGACGGTTCTGCTCCAAACCTACCGCTACGCGGCGAGGATTAGCCAGTTGAGAGTAATCCACCAGCGCTTGGATCTCTACTAATAGAGGACGCGTACCTTCCCAAACAACCATAACTGAAGAGCCCGATGTTGCTTCTTCACCACGAGAAAGGAAAATAGCGGATGGATTACTGACCTCTTTTAACCCTTGCCCTGTCATGGCAAATACGCCAAGTTCATTCACCGCACCAAAACGGTTTTTATGACTGCGTAAAGTGCGGAATCGACTGTCCGTACCACCATCAAGCAGTACTGAACAATCAATGATGTGTTCAAGCACTTTGGGGCCCGCAAGAGTACCATCTTTTGTTACGTGACCAACAATAAATACCGCAACATTATTCTGTTTTGCGTAACGAGTCAGCGCCGTCGCCGATTCACGTACCTGTGCAACACTGCCAGGTGAAGATTGAACATCGGAGACGTGCATTACCTGGATTGAGTCAATCACCATAATACGAGGCTGCTCTTTTTCAGCAACTTGACAGACCTTGTCAACATTAGTTTCAGACAGCATTTTCAAATGCTCTTTTGGCAACCCCAAACGAGAAGCACGCATTGCTACCTGCTGTAAAGATTCCTCGCCTGTAACGTACAACGTTGGCATTTTTGCCGACAGACTGCACATCGTTTGTAAAAGCAGTGTTGACTTACCAGCTCCCGGGCTACCACCAATCAAAATCGCCGCCCCAGGCACTACACCACCACCTAATACACGATCAAGCTCTTTATAGCCACTGGTGAAACGCGGGACTTCTTGCAAGTCAATTTCTGATAGGGTTTGCACTGCCACTTCGGTTGCAGAGCCTGCATAACCTGTCAAACGTTCGTTGCGAGCAACCGTTGGCGATGCAGCGATACGTACTTCCGTAATCGTATTCCACGCGCCACACGCATTACATTGCCCTTGCCAACGTGGAAAGTCTGCCCCGCAATCATTACAAACATAAGCTCGTTTTGCTTTCCCCATGATGCCTCGATTTTTTCAACAAATGTGACTAAGCACAGTCAAGTCAGACTTAATCTGAAGTGAACTATTGATATACTTAAGTTTTACTTCGCTTAGTCGATATAATTTAAAATAACGCCATACTCTAACAGAAATAATGCAGCAATCTGAAATTCTCTCGCTCGCAGAACGACTCATTCCCGTTTATGGATCGAACGACGTTGATTTTGTCCTTGGTCAATTAACCGAGGAAGAGCCGCCTTCGACCAAAATCTTAGTCAAAATGGAACTAAACCGTTTAATGGCACCGTGCAAAAAAAGCATCGACTTGCGTGGCCGCGTTCAAGGCGAATGCCGAGAGTATATTTTGGATAGTATTCCGCACTGGTTGGACGATGTAGCTTTCAACGCTTACCACAAAAACATCAAAAAGTTTGGTCGCTATACCGAAGGCATGTGGGAAGCCTTAGTTAATACACGGAACAATTTCCGAGTAATGAATATACGCCCCACTCAAGAAAAAACGCAATCGTTAACGGATCCCAAAAGCCCTTTTTTGGCAGAGCCTGTTCACCTAGGGAATGACTTGAAGCGCCAAGAAAAACGGCTAAAAGTACAATCTCAGGTAAAAATATGCCGTTCGAAAGGTCAACTCCTTCATGGACTGAGTATCGACCTATCCTGCTCTGGGGCAAAATTCAAAGTGCCGAGTGCGTTTAAGTACAACCTTGGCGAAATCATCCAAGTCACCTTTACAGAACTCGCTAATCAATCTCAAGTCGCCGGAATCGAAAAGCCGCTAAGCTACCGTGTACTTGCCGTCGATGACTGTTACGAGAATGACGCGATTCGATACCTTAGGGCTATCCGCTTAACCGAGACCGACGTCATCACCCACGTTATCGATGAAGCTCTTAACAGCACCGCCAAGCGTACGCGCCACGACAATCAAGATAAAATTATTCGAGCTCGAACTCGTGGTTATGAACACATCGCCTTAAAGCACACTAGCAGCTTGCCTTTGTTCTTTGATGGTCGCGAGCTTAAGTTAGCCATGCTGACCCCGAATAATCAAAAACTATGGCAGTATTGGCACGATGAAAGAAACCAACAAGTGTTCGGCTCTTTATTTAATGAACAACGGGTCACCTCGCTCATCAAGCCCGGTGTAAAGGGAACAACGAATATTCTGTATTCATTTACCCACGAACACGAAAACCGAACGTACTTTTATTCAATGCTCCGGCCGGAAGCGACTCGAGAGCAGCGCCAGCTGTTTTGGCATCTAGGGGCTAAGCGAGAAAGCTGGCGTGTTTTTAGGGTCTCTATATTTGAACTCTCAGAAGAGGAAAAAAGAGACCTAACCACTTTCTCTCCTGAATTGGCCGATACCTCTCGGTCACTGACTCATATTGGTTTTTTGCAGGAAGTCGCGGATGAGAAATCAGCTCAAGACTACCTCTTAACGGAAAAACCTCGCATACCTTCAAATACGTTAAATTCATTCCGCCACACAAGAAAAATTACAGGGCACACGAAAGGCATTTATTTTGATGCAAAATCTCGTCGTAAAGAGCTACGGTATCGTTTTAAAACGCCATTAGAGTTGCATACAGGACAATTCAACACGGTCGGATGTACCGTCGATCTTTCGAAACGCGGACTCGGGATCTGGCTTGATGAGCCAATACGGTTACATTCAGGCCAAGAAGTTCAGATCAACTTTCGTGAGTTACAACTCTACGATAAAAACCTGCCTCTCACTTCAGTACCGTATCGAGTAATTCGAGTCAGCCCTGACGGTTATAGTGTTCAGTTGATGATAGATGAGAACAGTCAAACGATGAAAGTGATTGCATTTTTCAACAGTATTATCGAACACAACCAAAACAAACTCATCCCGCAAAAAGAAAGGTTGCCTAGCAATGCTCTACTTGAAAGACTGCACAGCATGTTGCTTTCAAGAACCGTAAGCACGCCTGTTTTTATTAGCAAGAATGCTTCCTCTTCAATCAAAACTCCCGTTATTGGTGTTAACGTGCCTTTACCGAAACACATTGAGTTGTTTGCCCGCCTTGGTCATGACCAATTGTTGTCTCTTGAACCGATTTTCAAAGGCCGGACAAGTACATTAATAGCAGAGCCGATAAAGCGTGTTGAAGGGGCACAAATGGGACATCAAGATCTCTATATCAGCGCACCCAAAGTAGGTAACCAGATTACAGCGATTGAGTCCAAGCTACATCAAGAGTTCAACAGCGTAACAGAGCGCATTCAATTTATAAAGAAAGCACGCATGATGGGAGAGTTCTACGTAATTCGCTTATCGACCGCGCCAATTTTCGACCCGATGACATCCTTATTACAGCAAGACTTAAGTGACTTAACAAAATTTGGAGTACATCAAGCCAGCAAGCTAGAAAAAGAGCTGACCGCATTAGTTGGCTATAGTGAGTTTGAAGACATTACCGACGAAGTGGTTACTCGGCTAGAGTTGACAGAGTAATCTCAACCAGAGTTGAACCTAAAAAATACCGTCAATCTTGGCGGTATTTTTATGATGAAAGATTATGGTTTTGCCTTCCAACTGACTTTGTGTTGTTTCACTAGTGCGCCAGACAAAATACAAAGCACCCCCCCTAAGCCTGCAAAGCGAATCGCAGATTGCGCTTGAGCTTCCACTTTAGGTTTTGCGTGGTACGCGATACCTAAGCCCGCCACCGACATCATCACAAGATCGTTAGCGCCATCACCGACAGCAACCGTGTTGTGCTGCTCAATTTCGTATTCATCCGCCAACTCCACCAGAATATCAGACTTCATCTGCGCGGTAACCACATCGCCAAGTACGTTCCCCGTGAGCTTACCATTAATGATTTCTAGCTGATTAGAGCGAGCAAAATCTAAATCGACTTTATCTTTGATATAGTCCGAGAAGTAAGTAAAACCACCAGAAGCGATCGCTGTTTTCCAACCTAACGCTTTAAGAGTCGCGATTAATGCTTCAAAATCCGGCATAAATGATAACCGGGACCGCACTTGTTCAAGGGTAGCTTCATCGGCACCTTTCAATTTACCAACGCGTTGGCGCAGGCTCTGCTCAAAATCTAACTCCCCTAGCATCGCACGCTCAGTCACTTCCGCCACCTCTTGCCCTACTCCAGCCAGTTTTGCAATTTCATCAATACATTCGATTTGAATCGCGGTTGAGTCCATATCAAACACAATCAAACCAGTGGTTGATAAGTCGGGTACTTCATTGAGGGAGGCATAATCCAAATTCAGGCTTTGTAAAATGGTTTCATGCTGAGGGGTAAGGTCTCCCGCCATTAAAGCCACTTCGTATTGACCCACTTTCCATGTTTCTAAAATCGGGTTATAAAAACCAGTGAAAAAGTCGATGTCTTCAAAGTGACGTGGAGAAAGGTACTCAGCAAAAACAACCCAGTTGGCTTTCGCTTTATCCAGCTGAGAGGCGAATAAAGTCTCGGGTAGTCGTTTTAAAAGTGTCGTATGTTTTCTGATAGGCAAGCTTTTTGACGCGTCCATGTATATAATCCCTTATGACTTTGCTAAAACGTTACCTCAACAAACTAAAAAGGCAAGTCTTTGTTTTGTTTTAAATGGATGAGTAAAGAGCATGAGTGAATCTTTGTTCTCAGTAAGGAATGCCCTAAGAACTCTGGCACTAATCCTACTGTGTGTGATGTTGTTTATCACGATAAAAAACAGTGTTGTGATCAGTAAGGGCAACGAAAAAATCCAAGCACAACAGCTTGAAACACTCACCAAGGTTCTGATTTCACAGGCGTCTCTTTCTGCCAGTGAAATGATTCTGACCAAAGACCAAGAGCGATTGCTAAAACTGACCAATCAATTGGCCCAAGATCGCTTGGTGTTTGATGCAACGATATATGATGCGCAAGGTGTGCGTTTGGCGTCCAGTGAAGGTGCATTATCAGTACGGGAAGTTTTGGGGTTAGACACTCCACTGGCTACCGCTTCAATTGGTCGCCAGCAATTGGTTGAGCCTGTGTTTGCTGATGATGCCATTATTGGTTTCGTACGTGTCACGTTTGAGACAGGGCGTGTTACCGCGATTTCTGATCATCATTATCGTAAGAGTGACCGTTACATGTATATGATGGTACTGATAAGCTTTGTGTGTGGCATGCTATTTATTATGATTTTACACCGACAACCTATTCGCCGTAAGAAAGGTGAAAACCTACTGCTTACCAAATGATTCGGTCTCGAACTGAATACCTAAAAAAACAGCCCGCTTGGTGCGGGCTGTTTTTATGTGTGTTAACCAACCATTATGCTTCGTCACCCAGTATTACCGAATCTAACGCAATCAGCATCATGTCATTAAATGTGGTTTGACGCTCATCCGAAGTCGTTTGTTCACCGGTCTTAATGTGGTCTGATACGGTACAGATCGTTAGTGCTTTTGCGCCATATTCTGCACATACCCCGTAGATACCCGCCGCTTCCATCTCAACACCAACGATGCCGTACTTGTCCATCACGTCGAACATTTCTGGATCTGGCGTGTAGAAAAGCTCCGCTGAGAATAAGTTACCGACTTTCACATCAATGCCACGTGCTTTTGCTGCGTCTTCTGCCGCGCGAACCATTTTGTAGTCTGCGATAGCTGCAAAGTCATGACCTTTAAAACGGATACGGTTAACTTTAGAATCCGTACACGCGCCCATGCCGATCACAACATCACGTACTTTGATGTCTTCGTTTACTGCGCCACAACTACCTACACGGATGATTTTCTTCACGCCGAAGTCTTTAATTAGCTCCGTCGCGTAAATCGAGCACGATGGGATACCCATGCCGTGCCCCATCACAGAGATTTTTCGTCCTTTGTAGGTGCCTGTGTAACCGAACATATTACGCACGTCACACACTTGAACAACGTCTTCAAGGAAGGTTTCTGCGATGTATTTTGCACGTAGCGGGTCACCTGGCATCAGTACTACGTCTGCGAATGCACCCATTTCAGCATTGATATGTGGAGTTGCCATTTTCTTTTCCTTAACCTTTCTCTAGCGCTCCGCGCTTAAGGCGATGTAAGCCAGAGTATTCTCATTTCCGACAAGCAGTACTTGCATACTGCAAACATAAAACTAGGAGCATTCAGCTCCCAGTTTTTGAATTTCCTATGAATTATAGAAAGTTCTTACCGTAACCCATTGGAGAAGTACCGAAGTAGCTCGCCAATGTTTGGCCGATATCTGCGAATGTTTCGCGGCGGCCAAGAGAGCCTGCTGGCACTTTTTGACCGTAAACCAATACTGGGATGTGCTCACGAGTATGGTCGGTTCCTGGCCATGTAGGGTCACAGCCGTGGTCAGCCGTTAGGATAAGCACATCATCTTCCTCCATTAGCTCTAATACTTCGTTAATTCGACCATCAAAGTACTCAAGCGCCGCTGCGTAACCTGCCACATCGCGGCGGTGGCCGTAAGCTGAGTCGAAGTCGACAAAGTTAGTGAATACGATGGTGTTGTCACCCGCTTCTTTAATCGCTTCTTTCGTTGCTTCAAATAGTGCTGGAATGCCTGTTGCTTTGGTTTTCTTAGTGATCCCGCAACCTGCATAAATATCTGAGATCTTACCGATGGAATGAACCTGACCGCCCTTCTCATCAAGCAGCTTTTGTAAGATAGTCGCTGATGGTGGCTCTACAGATAGGTCACGACGGTTACCCGTACGCTCAAATTGACCTTTACCCGGGCCAATGAATGGGCGCGCGATTACACGACCGATGTTGTAATCTTCTAGTTCTTCACGCGCAATTTGGCAAAGCTCTAGTAGACGATCTAGACCGAAGGTCTCTTCGTGACAGGCGATTTGGAATACAGAGTCCGCAGAGGTGTAGAAGATTGGCTGCCCAGTCTTCATATGCTCTTCACCCAAGTCATCAAGAACTTGAGTACCAGATGCGTGGCAGTTACCTAGGAAACCGTCAAGACCCGCGCGCTCAAGGATGCGATCCGTCAGCTCTTTAGGGAAGCTGTTTGCTTTGTCTGTGAAATAACCCCAGTCAAACAGAACAGGAACACCTGCGATTTCCCAGTGACCGGACGGCGTATCTTTACCAGAAGAAAGCTCTGCTGCGTGACCGTACGCACCAATGATTTCTGCATCTGCGTCTAGGCCAGGTGCGAAGCGACCTGTTGACTCTTTATGTGCCATTGCCAAACCTAACTTAGATAGGTTTGGAAGGCGAAGTGCGCCTTGACGTTGGTCGTTATCTGCTAAGCCTTTTTCGCATTGTTCTGCGATGTGGCCTAGTGTGTCTGAACCTACATCACCAAATTTCTCAGCGTCAGCGGTTGCACCAATACCGAATGAGTCTAGTACTAAAATAAATGCTCTTTTCATTGCTCGTTCCTTAGGCCCACTCGGCTTTTTATTATGGTTGAGTAGGCCTTGTGTAATTACTTGTTCTATTAAATATCTTCTGCACGAATTTGGCGGTAAACCTCTGGAGTTGGTGTGTACTCACCACCTACTTTGATTGCACTGCGCAGGGCTTTTGCCGCTTCTTCCCATTGCTCTTCAGTGCGAGCATGGATAACGGCAAGAGGTTTATCGCTATCTGCAACTTCACCCAAGCGGATGAACTCGTCGAAACCTACGCCATAGTCGATTTCATCAGTAGCAACACGGCGACCGCCACCCATAGCAACGACCGCCATACCAATAGCACGCGTATCCATCGCAGAAACAATGCCTGTTTGTGTCGCGTATACTGGCTTAATGATGTCCGCTTTCTCTAGGTAGTTATCGTAGTTTTCGACGAAGTCTGCTGGGCCGCCAAGACCAGCAACCATCTTGCCAAAACATGCTGCTGCTTTACCATTGTCTAGTGCTTCCATCAATTTCGCACGTGCGTCTTCTGTGTTCTTAGCCAGTTTGCCAAGTACCAGCATTTCTGCACAAGAAGCCATGGTGACTTCAAGTAGGCGTGGGTTACGGTATTCACCAGTTAGGAAACGAACCGCTTCACGCACTTCCACCGCATTACCTGCCGAAGAAGCCAATACTTGGTTCATGTCTGTCAGGATTGCGGTTGTCTTAGTACCCGCACCGTTTGCTACTGCAACGATTGATTTCGCTAGCTCTTCAGACGCTTCATAAGTTGGCATGAATGCACCAGAGCCGACTTTTACGTCCATCACTAGCGATTCCAGACCCGCCGCCAATTTTTTGGAAAGAATCGATGCCGTAATAAGCGAGATGTTGTCTACTGTTGCGGTAATGTCGCGAGTCGCATACACACGCTTATCGGCTGGCGCTAGATCACCCGTTTGACCGATGATCGCCACACCAGCGTCTTTGGTTACTTGACCAAAAATGTCGTTAGTTGGTGTGATGTTATAGCCTGGAATAGACTCCAACTTGTCGAGCGTGCCACCAGTGTGACCAAGGCCACGGCCAGAGATCATAGGCACGAAACCACCGCATGCAGCCACCATAGGACCCAGCATCAGCGAAGTGACGTCACCCACACCACCAGTAGAATGCTTGTCGACAATGGGACCACCGAAGTTCATGTGACTCCAGTCGATAACCATGCCAGAGTCGCGCATTGCACACGTCAGCGCGATACGCTCATCCATGGTCATTTCATTAAAGAAAATCGTCATAGCAAACGCCGCGATCTGACCTTCAGATACCGTGTTATTTGCTACGCCTTGAATAAAGAAGTTGATTTCGTCTGCGGTAAGTTCTTCGCCGTCACGTTTTTTACGAATGATTTCTTGTGGTAAATACATTAGTGCCTCCCACGCCTTAGCAAGCGATGGTTTAAGTAGAATAGAAGAGGTGGGTAGCACCCACTTAGGTGCTACCGCTCAGACGTATAGTTGGAATTAGTACGCTGCTGGATCAGCAGTTTCGTCTGTCACTTCTAATGTATTTAGCAGGTTTGTTAGCAGGCTAGACGCACCAAAGCGGTAATGACGAGCATCAACCCAGTTGTCACCGAGAATTTCGTCAGCCATTGCAAGGTATGCTGCCGCATCTTCAGCAGTACGCACACCACCAGCAGGTTTGAAACCAACCGTTTCAGCAACACCCATGTCACGAATCACTTCAAGCATCATGCGTGCGTATTCTGGCGTGGCGTTGACTGGCACTTTACCAGTTGAAGTTTTGATGAAGTCAGCACCTGCTTCAATACAGATTTGAGATGCTTTCTTGATTAGTGCTTCTTCTTTTAGCTCACCAGTTTCAATGATGACTTTCAGAAGAATATCACCACAAGCCTCTTTACATTGCTTAACCAGTTCGAAGCCGACTTTCTCATCACCCGCCATTAGCGCGCGGTATGGGAACACGACGTCAACTTCGTCCGCACCGTAAGCAATCGCCGCTTTTGTTTCAGCAACAGCGATTTCGATGTCGTCGTTACCGTGTGGGAAGTTGGTAACGGTTGCAATGCGAACCTCTGGCGTTCCTTGCTCACGAAGTGTCTTCTTAGCAATAGGAATAAAGCGAGGGTAAATACAGATTGCAGCGGTGTTGCCTACTGCGGTTTTCGCGTCATGACAGAGTGAGATCACTTTTGTGTCAGTGTCGTCATCATTCAGCGTGGTTAGATCCATAAGTTTAAGTGCACGTAGTGCTGCTGCTTTTAAATCGCTCATTTCTATCTCCGATCAATATTCAAAAAATTCACTATTCAGCCTTACATCACGTCTCTAACTATAATCCACCAGTCGAGACAATGTGAGTAAAGGGCTAAACAGTCTATTAATGAACGGACTTGGTTCCCTGAAGACTCGGCATATACAGCGAAAATATCATATACCAATTGCTATCCTTGTCACCGCACAGTACCTGTTTGGCTTATGGCACTACAATCTATGATTGCGGTGTCTTACATATCACATCACACAGCAAAACGCTTACTAGATCTGATATTGATGGGCAATTCATTCGCCCATCGATTATGTAATATTCATTGCGTGATTAAGCATCAGCCTTAACCACTATTCTGTGATTACTACATTATAGAGTTTCACCGCAAAACTGCAGCACTATATGGAGCGCAAACGGTTTGTATCTCAAAATTTCCAAGCCTCTTTTATATCGACTGATTGACCCCCATTTATCGGACTCAATTATCGAAAAAATTTAGCTTTAAAAACAAAAAATGCCCCGCAGCAATTTCTTGCTACAGGGCATGATGTAAACGGCGTCTATATATTAAGAACCGATTCTAATTAAAATGCTGCAAGGCTTAGGCAGAAGCCTGCAATTGTCGCTGCCATTAAGTTAGACAACGTACCTGCAAGAACGGCTTTAATACCCATACGAGCAATGTCACTACGACGGTTAGGTGCAAGGCTACCTAGACCACCAAGTAGGATCGCGATAGAAGAAAGGTTCGCGAAGCCACATAGTGCAAATGAGATGATAGCGGTCGTCTTCTCAGACATTACTTCACCAGTTGCCGCAACGACTTGAGCATTCTCACCTAAGTATGGTACGAAGTTCAGGTAAGCAACGAACTCGTTTACTACGATTTTCTGACCGATAAATGAACCCGCGGTTACCGCTTCAGCCCATGGAACACCGATTAGGAATGCGAGTGGAGAGAATGCGTAACCTAGGATGAGTTCTAGTGTTAGTTCTGGCATACCGAACCAACCACCGATGCCACCTAGCATACCGTTGATCAATGCGATTAGACCAACGAACGCGATTAGCATTGCACCAACGTTTAGCGCAAGTTGCAGACCAGAAGCCGCTCCTCCCGCTGCTGCGTCAATGACGTTAACCGGTTTGTCGTCGCCACCGTCCATCGCTTCTTCGATGTTTTCATGAGGCTGATCAGTCTCAGGATGAAGAATTTTAGCGAACAGTAGACCACCAGGTGCTGCCATGAATGACGCGGCAACTAGGTACTCGAGAGGTACCCCCATTGATGCGTAACCAGCCAATACACCACCAGCAACAGAAGCCAGACCACCACACATTACCGCAAACAGCTCTGATTGAGTCATTTTTGGAACGAACGGACGAACCACCAGAGGTGCTTCAGTTTGACCGACGAAAATGTTAGCGGCAGCTGACATTGATTCTGCACGAGAAGTGCCCAACGCTTTTTGTAGTGCACCACCAAGAATCTTGATAACCCACTGCATCGCGCCGATATAGTACAGAACTGAAATCAGTGCAGAGAAGAAGATCAGTGTAGGAAGAACACGGAATGCGAAGATGAAGCCACCGCCACCGAATACTTCGAACATCTTGTCAGAAACAAGACCACCGAACAGGAATGATGAACCATCGTTACCATAGTTGATAACGTTAGAAACACCAGAAGAGAAACCGTTTAGTAGATCACGGCCCCAAGGTACATAAAGAACAAATGCACCTAATACGAATTGGATAGCGAATGCGCCAGCCACGGTTCTTAGATTGATAGCTTTTCGGTTATTAGAAAATGCAAATGCAATAGCAATAAGCACTACCATACCGACTAGGCTCATAAACAGGCTCATAGTTTATGACTTCCTTATAAGTTATTTATTGGCGTGTTACAAAATGGAGCTATAAAGCAGGAGCAATTATACTCATGCGGAATCAATTAAAATAATGCTAGCCTCACATTTTCCTATAAGATCTATCATTGATTCAATCGTCTTTGTGAGTCACGTCACAACAAGCAAGTAAGCGTTTTTAATTTCAAACAGGATTTTTAGATTTTATTAACATATAGAGAATGCAACGTTACTATTTTCCCACAGCTGGCAAGCAATCGAATGTCTTTCTCCACTATGCAACTCTACGAGCTCATTAAAAACGTGAACGAGTTGTGCCGGGTGATTCGCCTCCCCTTGATGCCCAAGTATAGGCATATCTGGTGCATCGGTTTCGATTACCATGTGTTCGAGTGGTAATTTTTGAATTGCGTCGCGTGTTTTCTTCGCTCTTGGGTAGGTGATGGTTCCTCCTACACCGATAAAAAAACCTAATTTGACCCACTCCATTGCTTGCTGATAACTCCCAGAGAAAGCATGTAGCACACCGCCTCGAGGGAGCTTCGCCGCTTTAACCATTTGGATAAGGCGATTGTGCGCTTTTCGGCTATGTAAAATAACAGGGAGTTCGAAGCGTCTAGCCAACTCAAATTGAACTTCAAGTGCCTTTTCTTGCAACTGTGGGTCAACATCAATGCCAAAGTCTAGTCCACACTCTCCTATTGCCACGCACTGGGAAGCATTTTGTTTTAGATAATGTTCCAATTCAGCAAAGTGTTGTTCAACGTTATCTTCAAGAAAATACGGATGAAACCCAAGAGCGTAATACAAATTGGCGTGTTGCTCTGCCAAGGTTTGAATGCGAGCCCAGTTTTGAGGTCCCACTGAAGGAATCAGAATTCTTGCCACGCCTTGCGTTTGAGCAATCTGAAGCTGATGCGTAAAGTCTCCTTGGAATACATCAAAGTCAAAGTGACAATGGGTATCAAAGAGCTTCATCTTGAGGCTTTTTATCTGTACTGGCAGGCTGAGAATCAGAAGATGGCAGGGCTTCACTGTTCTCTTCATTTTGATGGGCAGGGTCTTTTCGATACGGAACGCAGCTGCGTTTTTGATCGGGGGTTAGCCCCATCTCCTTGCACCAGTCGTCGTAACGCTTCAATCCTCGTTTAAACCAGTTCATATCTCATCCTCATATAAAAACGCCCTTGGCTAAGTTTATAGCCAAGGGCGTTTTAAAATCTAGTTTGCGTTAAAGCTTACCCAAACCGCTTTTTGATTAGTGCTCACGCGTCGCACGGAAATCAATATCAGGGAAACGCTCTTTCGCCAAGTTTAAGTTCACCATTGTTGGCGCAATATACGTTAGGTTATCGCCCCCATCTAACGCTAGGTTAGCTTGATTTTTACGCTGGAAATCATCCAATTTCTTCGCATCATCACATTCTACCCAGCGAGCAGTAGCCACGTTTACACTTTCGTAAACGCCTTCTACATTGTATTCAGACTTCAGACGCGCAACAACGACATCAAACTGAAGCACACCAACCGCACCAACGATCAGATCGTTGTTTTGTAGTGGACGGAATACCTGTACCGCACCTTCTTCAGATAGCTGAACCAGACCTTTCAGTAGCTGCTTCTGCTTCAATGGATCTTTCAGACGAATACGACGGAACAATTCCGGTGCGAAATTGGGAATGCCAGAGAACTTCAGTGACTCACCTTGCGTGAAGGTATCACCAATCTGGATAGTGCCGTGGTTATGTAAACCGATGATGTCACCTGCATAAGCGTGTTCTGCACGTGAACGGTCACCCGCCATAAAGGTGACTGCATCAGAAATACTCACTTGCTTGCCAAGACGAACGTGGTTCATCTTCATGCCTTGCGTGTAGGTCCCCGAGACAATCCGCATGAATGCGATACGGTCACGGTGTTTCGGATCCATATTCGCTTGGATCTTGAAAACAAAACCAGAGAACTTTTCTTCTGTCGCTTCGACTTCACGCTCAACCGCTTGACGCGTTTTCGGCGCTGGCGCCCACTCCGTCAAGCCATCCAGCATGTGATCCACACCAAAGTTACCTAATGCAGTACCGAAGTAAACCGGCGTTAAGTCACCCGTTAAAAACATTTCCAAATCAAATTCAGGACATGCTCCCATGACGAGTTCTATCTCTTCGCGAACGCTTGCCGCCAGATCCGTACCAACCTGCTCACCCAACTCTGGGTTGTCTAGACCTTTAATGATGCGAACTTCTTGGATCTCATGACCGTGACCAGACTCGTATAGGATCGTTTCATCACGGTGAATGTGATAAACCCCTTTAAATTCCTTACCACAGCCGATTGGCCATGTGATAGGCGCACACATCATGCCCAGTTCGTTTTCGACTTCGTCCAGTACTTCCATTGGATCACGAACGTCACGGTCAAGTTTGTTCATAAAGGTCACAATTGGCGTGTCACGCAGACGGGTCACTTCCATCAGCTTACGGGTACGATCCTCGACACCTTTCGCTGCATCGATAACCATCAAACACGAGTCGACTGCCGTCAGAGTACGGTATGTATCTTCCGAGAAGTCTTCGTGTCCAGGAGTATCCAATAAGTTTACCAGGCAATCATTGTAAGGGAACTGCATCACAGACGTGGTTACCGAGATACCCCGTTCCTTTTCCATTTCCATCCAGTCTGATTTTGCGTGCTGTGCATTACCACGGCCTTTAACCGTACCTGCTTTTTGAATCGCGTTTCCGAATAAAAGGACTTTTTCAGTAATGGTGGTTTTACCCGCATCCGGGTGAGAAATAATAGCGAACGTTCTACGTTTAGACACTTCGCTTAGAAAAGGTGTATTTGACATGAGACTGGTCTTCTTTGATGTCTGAATGCTTGCTCGAAATGCAAACACGCTTTTTAGATTCAATATTGCGCGGTATTCTCGCTTATTATTGCCTCAGGGGCAACTTCCCGAGCCATGCGCCTAGTAAAAGAAAAAGTAACTCATAATGATCGCATCTTCTTTTCCACTTCCCGTTTTCGCTGGGTAATAATTATAGCGTCGGTCCACTTCATTAAATCCGGCTTGCTCATAGATATAGATGGCAGCTTGGTTACTTTCTCTCACTTCCAGCCATATGCTCTCAGCTTTCGCCTGTTCGCATTGGTTTAGAAACGCATCCAACAGCTTTTGACCATAGCCTTTGCCTTGGTGTTGAGGCGCTATCGAAATGTTCAGTAATGTTACTTCACCAACAATATTCTGAGCATAGAAATAGCCCAACACCTCGTCCTTAGCAATCATGACATGATGGCACGCACCACGGCTTGATAAGTCACGAATTAAAGACTCGGCCCACGGGTGAGAATGCGCTTGCTGCTCGATTAGCCAAACTTGATCTAAGTGCTCCGCACGCATTGGCATTATTTCAATTGTCATTATTTACCTAAATATTTATGTGTAATACCAATTGCAGTAAAACGGGGAGCAATGGTTATTTGCTCGGATTATTATAAGAACAAATCTGTTGCCAAAGTGCGCGCTTTTGTGGGTTGTTGCCATCTATCTCTTTCAGTAATGGCGACGTTAGTCGTTTGGCATTGAGAAGAGTGGTTGCTTCGCACCCAGCAAACCACACCCACTCCAACTCATGTTTATCAAGGAGCGAAAGGCGTTCTGGTTCAAGATGCATTGCTTGGTCAAGCGTTAACTTCATACTCTTGAGGATTTTTTCAAACAAGATGACTGTCTCATTCTCAGGGCATACCGGAGAAACCAGCAGAAGCTTGCAAGAACTTGGTAAATCGACATTAGGCGCTTGATAACCAATCAGTCTATCAGGGTGAACCAACTCCCACGTGCTGATCCCCATTTCGTGTAAATATTGTTTCTCGTTAATTGACATTTTCCGTCACCTTTTTGAACAAGGCATCCTATCAAATAATCGCAATTATACCTAAAGGACTATCAAGATAGGGATAAATAGCATTATGACGTTAATGGGCTTGCTCACCAACGCCCTCCCTTAAAAACTTGGCAGCCTCTGGGTTTATAACAAGCAAAACTAAAACGTATTGAGATAACTTACTGTTATGAGGAAAACAAAAAGATCAACATGATAGGAGTAAACAAAGAAGTAAAAATAGGAAGGTAAAAACGACAAATTAGGCTAATTTTTGTATAAACCAAATCAAATAACAGCTCAATAGCCCGCTAAAAAGGCGGGCTATATTATTTACAATTCAGAAAATTCAGGGGCGTATTCAATACGACCAGAACGTCCTGCACATTGACCTTCGACCAACTCAGCGATACGAAATGCACCTTTAGGTGCGTCCCAAGCACATTCGAACCCCATTTCTTCACAAGGTTTAAACCCTTGGCGCGCATAATAGCTCGGACTTCCCAACACCACACACACTGGGTAACCAAAATCACGCAGTGATTCGAAACCTTCTTTGATCAATTCAGCGGCAATACCTTGTCGACGGTAATCTTGATGTACTGCCAATGGTGCTAGTCCTTGCCATGACAAATCTTCACCATTTAAAGTCACGGGGCTGAATAAAGCATGACCGATCACCTCTCCCTCATCGGTACATGCCACCAAAGAAAGTGTGAATTTGCTATTTTCACGCAAACGCATAACTAGATCGGCTTCAGCTTGCGTAGGAAAGGTGTGTTTCAATAAGCGGTCAATGGTAAGAATGTCCGCAGGGGCTTCAGTTCGAATAAGCATTCGCTACTCCGGTTGGTTGTGCAGGCGCTTGGATCCCTTTGTGAACAAGGTCAGCCAGTTGGTTTAAAGCTACTTGCATTGCTTTTGGTAACTGCTCTAAGTCGACACTGTCCATTAAGTTCTTCACTTCTAAGCCAAGCTCAGTATCACCTTCAATAGAAAGGCGACGCTGGAAGAACAGTGTATCAGGGTCTTCTTTACGACCAGCAATCAGTACTAGGTCGTTTAGGTTACCACTAAAACTCACATCTTCCTGAACTGGTTTTGCAGCCACTACCAATTTTTCACTTTGATAGCTGATGTACCATGCTAAGTTCAAGTCTTTAATCGCAACTTTTAACCACTTATCTTCAAGAAATTCAAAGTCACCATCTTCTAAGGCTTCTTTGAACACCATTTTAAGCCCTTCTAATAAGGCCTTTTGTTGAATAGGTCGTGGTAATAACTGGACAGGAGAGCGCAAAATGGTAGCTGCGTTCTTTACTAGTTGACTGCGAATCTTGTTTAACACGTGCATTATCCGTCACTTTATCATTAAATAATCCATAATACGCATTACGCAATATGGGTTCCTGTTATGTATCAATAAACGGTTCATTTTAATGATGATGGATTATTGCCCACTAATGCTGCTTTTTTTGAACTTACGTGTATTATTGATGTGAACAGATAGATAAATACTTTTATAACCGTATTTTCAAAGTTATAGTTATCAAAGCACATCCAAGTGATTGTCAACTGCCAAGTTCAATTAACTAGCCATTAAAAGCAAGAACTGCACAGTCTTGATAATAGGCTAAGGCTAGCTTGACGGGGTGTCGCTTTTTAGTACACGGACGAGTAATCTGGCTCATTGGAGATCGGTCATACCCTAATGCCTTCCCTGCAATTACAATATTGGTTTGCCACGCTAACCTCAAATAGCCCTTTCTTCTTTGCTATTCTTGATAAAAATCACAATTATCGGATGGTGAGTGATCGTTACTGCGATATTGCAGGGTTAAGTAATGAAGAAATGGTGGGGTTAAACGATTGCGAAGTGATGGGAGAGCAGTTTTATAAAAAGCTTGCGCCTTATTATCAACGCGCGTTTAAAGGGACCCATGTCGAAGCAGAAATCACGCTCGATGAAACCGTTCTTGAGACCAGCCTTCACTTTAGCCTATCGCCCGTCTTTGAGGGTAATGATATTCGGTTTGTGGTTTTCCATGCCGTTGATACTTCCGAAAAACAAATCTTAGTCCGTTCTTTAGAAGAAGCCGAAAGCAAGTTTGCTAAATTAACTCAACTATTGCCAGACGGCCTGTTACTGATCGAAGATGACGTCATCATATCAGCAAACCCTGCATCGGCACGCTTGCTAGGATTTCACTCTCCGCACGAATTATTAGGCGAAGAATTGAGCCGTCTATTCATCGATGAAAACACCAAGCAAGCGTTTAGCCATCGGTTAAGCACTCTAATTACAGATAAAACCTTTACCTGCTTAACTGGCGCAAGGTGCGGTTTTGAGCGTAAAGTGCAATTACATGCTGACTCGACAGCGATATTGGGGCGTGCATCCAAAATCATTCTGATCCAAGATGCCGATGAAACACCAAAGCATTTATCTTCCGCGTCTAATGAAGACGCGCACCTTGATTCGCTGACTAAACTATATAACCGTTTTGGCTTTAGTAAACGTCTTGAACTGCTTATTAAAAGTCAAACTCCGCTGCTGGTATTTTATTTAGATATCGATAACTTCAAAAACATCAACGACTCCTTAGGCCACCACATCGGTGACAAAGTGATTCAAGAAGTCTCGGCCCGTCTCAAACGATCGTTACCAAACCAAGCCATTATTGGTCACTTGGGGGGGGATGAGTTTGGCATTATCCTGCCAGAGCCAGAAAATACACGCATGGCCGAGATTCTATCAGAACGTATTATCGCTTTAATCAATCAGCCTTTTGATTTGCATCACTTCAGCAAACGCCTCGCGTGTTCGATTGGTAGCGTACGGTATCCCGAAGATGGACAAGACGCGCGAATATTGCTGCAAAATGCCGATACCGCCATGTATGAAGCAAAAGACCGTGGACGCAACCGTCTGATAAAGTTTAACGATCAGATGAACAAAGAAGCGCGTATGCGTTTGTGGCTCGAGATTGAATTGCAAAAGGCCTTACAGCAAAATGGCTTAGAAGTGTGGTATCAACCAAAAGTCAACGCTCGTGATTTTAGCATCAATGGCGCCGAGGCCTTGGTGCGTTGGAAACACCCAGTTGAAGGCTGATATCAGCCCTGGCTCATTCATCCCCGTTGCCGAGCGAGCTGGGCTCATAGAGCATCTCGGGCGAGTGGTGATGCGTGAAGTGTTCAACACCGTTAAACGTTGGAAGCAGCAAGGCATTTTACCCGGTCGCATTGCCATCAACCTATCTCCAGAACAGTTTGGTAACCCTCAATTGATCGACTTTATGGAGAAGCTACTGCGTACAACCGAACTGGATCCAAGCTGCATCACCTTTGAACTAACGGAAAGTGCGGTAATGAGTGACAGCGAACACACGCTGCAAATGCTCAATGCAATAAAAAAGCTCGGCTTTGCCCTATCCATCGATGATTTTGGTACCGGTTATTCGTCTCTGTCTTATTTGGCTCGTTTTCCGATTGATGAGCTGAAAATCGATCGCGCCTTTATCAATGACATCGACACCTTAGCCAAACAAGTAACGGTAATTGAAAATATCATTAACTTAGGCAAATCTCTTGATTTAACAGTTGTTGCTGAAGGGGTTGAAACCCACCTGCAAGCCACATTGCTTTCCAATCTTCAGTGCAATTCGATTCAGGGCTTCCATTTTTACCGACCACAACCAAAACACGAAATTGAAGAATTGTTTGTCCAAAACCGTCGCCACAAAAACTAACTCCAGCCAAGTCCCCTTACTCTCAAGAGGTAAATCTCTACTTTATTGAACTAAACCTAACTTAGGTCAATTTAGCTATTAATAATTCTTCATAAAATGCGGACACCTTTTTATTCTCAATGATTGTGAACATATGGAACTCTTGTGTCCCGCGGGTAACCTGCCTGCGTTAAAAACCGCAATAGATTGCGGTGCAGATGCCGTTTACATTGGCTTCAAAGACGATACCAACGCTCGTCACTTTGCTGGTCTAAACTTTAACGGCAAAAAGTTAGAAAAAGCGGTACAGTACGTTCACGACCGCAACAAGAAAATTCACGTCGCGTTGAACACCTTTGCCCATCCTAATGGCTTTGAACGCTGGACTAACGCGGTAGATAATGCGGCTGCACTCGGTGTTGATGCGTTGATTGTCGCTGACATTGCAGTACTTGAATACGCCGCTCGAAAATACCCTCAGATTGAACTGCACCTTTCTGTACAAGCTTCCGTAACCAACGTTGCAGCGATCAATTTTTACCAACAAAACTTCAACGTGAAACGCGTGGTTCTGCCCCGCGTACTGTCGATCCATCAGGTAAAACAACTCTCACGCAACGTCACCAGCGGTGTTGAACTTGAAGTTTTTGCGTTTGGTAGTTTATGCATCATGTCGGAAGGTCGTTGCTATCTTTCGTCATACATGACTGGTGAGTCACCAAACACTGTGGGCGCATGCTCTCCTGCCAAGTATGTTCGTTGGCAAGAAACCGAACAAGGGCTTGAATCACGCTTGAACAATATCCTTATAGATCGTTACTGCGCAGGTGAAAACGCTGGTTACCCTACACTGTGTAAAGGACGCTTCGAGGCCGAAATTGAAGGTGAGAAAAAACGCTACCACGCATTAGAAGAGCCAACCAGTTTGAACACCCTTTCCATGTTGCCTGAATTATTCGCGGCAAACGTCGCGTCAGTGAAAATTGAAGGCCGTCAGCGCAGCCCAGCTTATGTAGAACAAGTGACCCGAACATGGCGTGCGGCAATTGACCGCTACCAAACCAATCCAGCGGCTTACCAAGTTGAAGCCGCATGGGATGCGACACTCGCAAATGTATCGGAAGGAACGCAAACCACCTTAGGTGCTTACCACCGTAAATGGCAGTAGAGGTTAAGATGGATAACTCAATGAAATACGCACTTGGCCCACTACTCTATTTTTGGCCAAAACAAGATGTAGAAGCCTTCTACCAACAAGCAAAACACAGTTCTGCGGACATTATTTACTTAGGTGAGTCAGTGTGCTCTAAACGCAGAGAGATGAAACCAGCCCACTGGTTGGAAATCGCCAAAGACTTATCAGCATCAGGTAAGCAAGTCGTGATCTCTACGATGGCGCTACTAGAAGCACCGAGTGAAGTAAACATCATGAAGAAGTACATCGATAACGGTGACTTCGCCATAGAAGCCAATGACGTATCGGCGGTTCAATTGGCATCTGAGCATAAAGTACCTTTCGTCGTTGGACCTGCAATCAATACTTATAATGCACACACGCTAAAATTATTTTTGAAGCAAGGTATGATTCGCTGGTGCATGCCTGTCGAGCTCTCTCGCGAATGGTTAAGCGATACTTTAATTCAGTGTGATGAGCTTGGTATTCGCAACAAATTTGAAGTTGAGGTATTTAGCCACGGTTATTTACCTTTAGCTTATTCCGCTCGCTGTTTCACAGCCCGAGCTGAAAACCGAGCTAAAGACGATTGCGAAACTTGCTGTATCAAATACCCTACGGGTATCCAGGTCAGTAGCCAAGAAGGACAGGAAGTCTTTAATCTTAACGGCATTCAGACACAGTCAGGATATTGTTACAATCTGATCAATGACTTACCAAGTATGAAAGGGCTGGTTGATGTGGTCCGCTTAAGTCCTCTCGGTGTGAGCACGCTTTCTGAGTTAGAGCATTTCCGTTCCAACGAAAATAACGAACATCCAGAAAAACTTGAAAGCCGTCAATGCAACGGTTACTGGCATCAATTGGCTGGGCTGGAAGTGAAAATTATTTAACGGAAAACAAAAAGCGAGGCTATAGCCTCGCTTTCCTACCTCTATACCCATTTAACAAATTGGTGCACTTGGTTCAGCCGAGCTTTCATGCAGTAGTTTCTTCACATCACGCCATAACATACTGACCACCACCAAACTCAATGCAATATTGGATAACGGGAAGGCAAGCCAAATACCTGTCACTCCGAATATTTTTGGCATAATGAATAAGAATGGTAGCTGGACTAACATATTACCAAGTGTCACAAACATCGCTTTACTGCCTTTGTTAACCGACTGGTAGTAAGCCGCTGCCACGACTAAGAATCCATCTAAAAACAGAGCAAACATATGTAAGCGAATCCCCATGACAGTACTTTTAATTAGTTGCTGATCGGCATGATTAAACACTGAAACCAGTTCATACGGGAAGATATTCATAAAAATAACAAATACCACGCCACCAAGTACGGAAGTGCCCATCGCAATTTGCAGTAACTTTCTAATATTTTCTTGATTACGTGCTCCGTGGTTAAAACTCACCAACGGCTGCATACCACTGGCAATACCTTCTGCAATCAGGTAATAAACCGTCACAATATAACCCAATATCGCGTAAGCCCCGATTAACACTGTACTTCCATACTGAGCAAATAACGCGTTATGAAGTGCCACCATAACGGAGCCATAAGCGTACATAAAGAAACTTGAGGTACCAATCGCCAATATCTTTGGAACCACAGCAAGTTTTATTGTTAAGTCCTTGATGCTCAAACGCAACTTAGCTTTTGAAGTAAAGAAATAACCCACACCAAGCACGGTAACCACCAATTGAGCGAGTGCAGTAGCAATGGCCGCTCCAGTTAACTCCCACCCCAACCAAGCAATAAATACGTAGTCTAATACAATATTAATGACGGCACCGATGATCATCAACATCGTTGCTAAGTTCGGGCTGTCGTCATTGCGTAACAGGAACGGAACCGCGATAGAGCCTAGCGTAAATACGCACGCGACAATCAGAACATGCAGATATTGCAGCGCGAGTTCAAACACTCGCCCTTCCGCTCCCTGCCAGCGAATAAATTCATCGGAAAAATAGAACAATATGGTAGCAACAACAGGCATCAATACCGCTAACAACACCAATCCGGTCGTTAAAATACGCTTCGCGCTCTCATGATCGTTTTCTCCTTGCTTAATCGAAGTTAGCGCACCTGTACCAACTCCAATCATCATCCCTATACCGAGGATAGAACCGATGATCGGCCACGCAACATTGATCCCTGCTAATCCGTCAGCACCAACATAACGGCCAATAAAAATGCCATCAACTACCTGATACAAACCATTCACGAGCATTGCAGCGACGGTTGGAATCGTATATTTCCAAAACTGTCTATAAATTGAGTTTTGCATGACTGCCACCAATAGTTAGCCTTGCTAATCATTTAATTAGCAAGGCTAACTAAATGATTAAATTAAATGATGATAAAGTGAAACACCAAAGACTGATTCGTAAAGTTGGGCCTCTGATTTATATTAAAATGACTTATTGCTCAACGCTTTATTCAGTAAAGCTTGTAACTGACCAGCTTCTTGCTGATTTAATTGTTGCATCATTTGTTCAGAGATGTCTTTGTAAACCACCTGCTCTAAAGACATTTTTTCTGCAACGTCCTCTGTAAGCAAAACACGCTTTGAACGAGCATCTTCATTACATGCAATACGTTTGACCAAACCTTTTTTTTCCAAACGGACAACCATCGTCGATGCAGATGGTTTAGTGACTTGTAACTCGTCTGCAAGATCCGTGATTCGCACGCCTTCGGGGTGCACTTGAATCACACGTAAATAATCGAACTCATTAAAGCTTAAGTGTGATAATGGATCTTCTTTGGCATACACACGCCAAGCTTTAGCGCAAAAACGCTCTAGATCTATCAAACTTTCTTCTAATGCCATAAAAGTCACTACCACTTAGTTAGCAAGACTAACTATTTTAATCGTGACCGCCCCTAAGTTCAATCATAAAAAAACCGCTCTCATTAAGCGGCTCTATATCATTCGATTTCTTGCTGACCAGCAGCTTTTAACTGAGCAAGTTTATCTTGCTGTAATTGATCGTAGATTTGCGCCAGTTCCAAGAAGGAATATCGGTGTTCTACGTAGTCGTAAACATTGAAAGAAATCGCGAGCTTATACAGAGAGATTGCGCTTGCGATGTCACCTTCAAGTTGATTACGTTTTCCAAGGTAAAAGTAAGTTTCTGTCAATCTTTCAGCAAGACGATAGTTCTCCCTAGTTCCATCCATGATGGCTTTCAATGCGTCTTCATCTGAGACATCACGCAGCATTATAGCCACGAGAACCCATCCCCACTCTTCACTACGATCGCGCAGGTAACGCTGCTGAAGATTGGCTTTTGCTTGTTCAGGATTTAGCTCGGCTTCGATAATGTATAACCATAAAGAACGAAATGGGTCTGTCGGCATTTCTTGGTAATGCTTGGTCATATCTTCCAAAGCAAGGTCAATTCTGCCGCCGTAATATAATGCGACCGCACGATTACGCTCAGCATAAGTATTATCAGGCGCTAACTCTATCGTCGAGTCAAAGGCTTCATAGGCGGCATCAAACTCACCAACTTGGGTGAAATATATTCCCAATAAATTGAAAATATCCGGCTGAGCCGGGTTCAACTGTAAAGACTGGTTAAAGTCCAAACGAGCAAGATCACGCAAACCAACACTATCGTAGTAGCTTCCACGCTCATAATGCATTTTGGCACGCACTTCATCATTGAGATCAGGGCGCTGTAAAAGCTGTGATAAACGCGCAATTTGTACTTCTTGTTGAACGCTAGGTTGCAGTGGTACCGCCATTGGTGGGTAAAGCCACTTTTGTGCTAATTGCTGAGAAGTATTTACACAACCGGTCAGCGCGATAGCAACACATAAACTTGCGGTTTGAAACCATTTCACTAATTGATACTCCTGTTTGGACCGCTCAAGGTTTGTTTCTTTTAATGCTCTATAGGATTTAACCTCGTGCGAGGTTAAGCACAGAGAAGCAAACTAAAAAAAGGGGAGCGAAAATGCTCCCCTTTTATAACATGCTTTCAGGCTCTTGATCTAATAAAAGGCCGAAAGTCTCACTTTGGATTACTCGTCTTTTGCTGCAGGAGCTTCTGCTACAGCTTCTTCAACAGGCTTCTCTACCGCTTCTTTCATGCTTAGACGAACACGGCCTTGACGGTCAATCTCAAGAACTTTAACTTGAACTTCTTGACCTTCAGCGAGGTAGTCCGACACTTTCTCAACGCGTTTTTCAGCAATTTGAGAGATATGAACGAGACCATCTTTACCAGGAAGAACCGTTACGAATGCACCAAAATCAGCAAGACGTGCCACTTTACCTGTGTAGATACGACCGACTTCAACTTCAGCAGTGATCTCTTCGATACGACGAATCGCTTCTTTCGCAGCTGTACCTTCAGTCGCCGCAATCTTGATCGTACCGTCGTCTTCAATTTCGATAGTTGTCCCTGTCTCTTCTGTTAGAGCTCGGATAACTGCACCACCTTTACCGATAACGTCTTTGATCTTCTCAGAGCTGATCTTCATTGTGTGAATGCGTGGAGCAAACTCAGAGATATCGTCACGAGCACCAGAAATCGCTTCATCCATTACAGATAGGATATGCTTACGTGCACCTTGTGCTTGGTTCAGCGCAATTTGCATGATTTCTTTAGTGATACCTTCGATCTTGATGTCCATTTGAAGTGCAGTGATACCAGTGTTAGTACCTGCTACTTTAAAGTCCATATCACCTAGGTGGTCTTCGTCACCGAGGATGTCAGAAAGAACAACAAAATCGTCGCCTTCTTTAACAAGACCCATTGCAATACCTGCAACAGATGCTTTGATTGGCACACCTGCGTCCATAAGCGCAAGAGAAGTACCACATACAGAAGCCATTGAAGATGAACCGTTAGATTCTGTGATTTCCGATACAACACGTATTGTGTATGGGAATTCATCAACCGATGGCATTACTGCCGCAATACCGCGTTTCGCGAGTTTACCGTGGCCGATTTCACGACGCTTAGGTGAACCTACAAAACCAGTTTCACCTACACAGTATGGAGGGAAGTTGTAGTGTAGTAGGAAATGAGATTTCTTCTCGCCGGTTAGCTCATCAATAATTTGAGCATCACGTTGAGTACCTAAAGTTGCTGTCACTAGAGCCTGAGTTTCACCACGAGTGAATAGAGCGCTGCCGTGGGTACGTGGAAGAACGCCAGTGCGTACGTCTAGCGCACGAACCATGTCTTTCTCACGACCGTCGATACGTGGGTTACCAGCAATGATGCGACCACGTACAACGTTTTTCTCAAGAGAACCAAGCATCTTCTTGATTTCCATCTCGTCTTGCTCTTCGTCTTCAGCAAGAATTGCTGCAATAACGTCAGACTTGATAGCACCTACTTGCTCGTAACGAGCCATTTTTTCAGTGATTTGATACGCTTCTGTCAGACGTGTTTCTGCAAGCTCAGTGATTTTCGCTTTAAGTCCAGTGTTGACTGCTGGCGCCTCCCACTCCCAAGCTGGAGCGGCAACTTCAGCTTTGAACTCGTTGATAGCGTTGATAACAACTTGCTGTTGGTCGTGACCGTAAACCACAGCGGCTAGCATTTGTTCTTCAGTTAAATTATCCGCTTCAGATTCAACCATTAGTACTGCTGATTCTGTACCCGCAACAACTAAGTCAAGAAGAGAGGTTTCTAACTCAGTTTGGCTTGGGTTTAGAACAAGTTGACCGTCAATGTGACCAACACGTGCCGAACCAATAGGACCGTTGAACGGAATACCAGAGATAGCAAGCGCTGCAGATGTACCAATCATTGTTGGGATGTCTGGCTGAACATCTGGATTAACCGATACTACCGTTGCAATTACTTGTACTTCATTCTTGAAACCCTCTGGGAATAGAGGGCGAATTGGACGGTCGATTAAACGAGCCGTTAGCGTTTCACCTTCAGAAGGTCGACCTTCGCGTTTAAAGAAGCCACCAGGAATCTTACCCGCAGCGTAAGTACGCTCTTGGTAATTGACCGTTAGTGGGAAAAAGTCTTGACCTGGAGAAGCTTCTTTCTTGCCTACAACTGAAACGAATACGGCTGTATCGTCCATTGTAACCATTACTGCGGCCGTAGCTTGACGTGCGATAACGCCAGTCTCTAGAGTAACTGTGTGATTACCGTACTGGAACGTTTTAACAACTGGTTTTTCGAACATTATTATTCCTTGTTTCTAATCTTCCCTTAATAAATAAGGGAATCTTAGAGTGTGTTAATTGACACTCAAGCATTACGAATCGCGACTAGTAAAAAGAAACTCGAAAATTCCTTTTGAATAGTCGCGACCTTTTGGTCGACGTGGTTGACTGTAATGCAATGAGCTTTTTGTGGAAATCTCTTACGAGATTTAGCCGCCAGTATTATAACGGCATTAGTCGGATTTGGCTAAATTTAGGCAACAAAAAAGGGGCATAAAGCCCCTTTTTAGACAAACTGCTATGCGGTCGCTATTAGCGACGTAGGCCTAGACGTTTGATTAGGTCTTGGTAGCGAGCTAGATTTTTACCTTTAAGGTAGTCTAGAAGCTTACGACGACGAGAAACCATGCGTAGAAGACCACGACGGCTGTGGTGATCGCCTTTATGCGCTTTGAAGTGACCTTGTAGATGGTTGATAGAAGCGGTAAGTAGAGCTACTTGAACTTCTGGTGAACCAGTGTCGCCTTCGCCTTGTGCGTAGTCTGCAACGATTGCTGCTTTAGTTTCTGCATTCAGAGACATCATTCTCTCCTAATAAGAGTAAGTTAGTATTTGTGTCAGCCAATCTCTGATTCAGCCGACACGAGAATCGCGAATTATAGGGAAGTTTCCTATCTCGTGCAATATAAAAATACCGGCAATTAGGTCGATATTTCCTATCGTTTAGTCGGGTGTCACCTCATCACGAAAAACGACCAGTCGCTTAGGCGCAATCTTACCGTCTTCGCTCATCTCACCAACACCAATAAACACACGCTCTTCTCCCATCGTCAGGCGAAGAGGGCCTTCTGTAGGAGCACCAAAAACTTGAACTGGTTGACCATGCTGAACCATATCAGCAAGATCGGGGACCAAATTCACTTCAGGCAAGTCTTCGACTGCAGTATCCATTGGTAAAAGCAACGGATCTAACAATTCTCGAGGCGTTTTTTCTTCACGGTGCGCCTGATCTAGCAACTCATTCAGTTGTTCAAGCGTCACCATGTTCTCGTAAGGGTATTTGGCCACTCCAGTACGTCGAAGCATGGTGACATGCGCGCCACAACCTAGCATTTCACCAAGGTCGTCAATAATGGTGCGGATGTAGGTGCCTTTTGAGCAATGCACTTCCATCTCAACTTCATCACCCTCAAAACGATGGAGGACGATTTCGTACACCGTGATTTTACGAGCTTCCCGTGGTACTTCAATACCTTGACGCGCATACTCATAAAGAGGTTTGCCTTGATATTTCAACGCCGAAAACATAGAGGGCACTTGATCAGACTCACCACGAAACTTCTCAATGCACACTTTAAGCTTTTCTTGATTGACATCGACAGGGCGAGTTTCAACAACTTCGCCGTCAGAGTCTGAGGTATTTGTGCGCTCACCAAGTTTCGCTATCACACGATAACGCTTGTCAGAATCCAAAAGGAATTGAGAAAACTTCGTCGCTTCCCCCAAGCAGATTGGCAACATGCCCGTCGCTAATGGGTCCAATGCTCCTGTATGACCTGCTTTCTCAGCAAAGTAGATTCGCTTTACTTTCTGCAGAGCATCATTGGAAGAGATACCGGTTGGTTTGTCCAACAGGATAACGCCATTAATTGGACGACCTTTACGACGACGAGCCATTAGTTATCTTCTCCACCCTGCTTTTGATCGTCTTCACGACCAGAATCTTCCTTTCTGCGCTTATCTTCACTGACGACCTCAGAAACAAGATTAGACATACGCATACCTTCAACAAGGGTATTGTCGTAGTAGAAACGGATTTCTGGTGTTAGACGTAAACGGATGCGTTTACCTAGCATCATACGAATATGGACTTCATGCTCACGAAGCGCTGCGAGACATGATTCTGGCGTTTGCTCGCCCACACAGAGGAAAGTAACAAATACTTTTGCGTAAGCAAGATCGCGAGAAACTTCTACGTCCGAGATCGTAACCATGCCTAGGCGTGAATCACGAACTTCACGTTGAAGGATCATCGCTAATTCTTTTTGCAGCTGCTGTGCAACGCGCTGCGTGCGGCTAAATTCTTTTGACATACCTTTACTCTTATATAGAAAGAATGGGGGGTTGGTCAAAGCCAGCCCCCCATGGTGTATTCAGCAACCAATTACTATTTATCTAAGGCGATATTAGTAATTTTAGTCCATTAGTCTAGAGTACGTTTAATCTCAATGATTTCAAACACTTCGATTTGGTCACCAACGCGAACGTCATTGTAGTTCTTAACGCCAATACCACACTCGTAGCCACTCTTAACTTCTTGAACGTCATCTTTAAAGCGACGAAGTGACTCTAGTTCACCTTCATAAATAACAACGTTATCACGTAGTACACGGATTGGGCTGTTACGCTTGATCACGCCTTCAGTAACCATACAACCGGCAATTGCACCCAATTTCGGTGACTTAAATACGTCACGTACTTGAGCAAGACCAATGATCTCTTGCTTGAATTCAGGAGCAAGCATACCGCCCATCGCCTGTTTAACTTCGTCAATCAATTGGTAAATGATTGAATAGTAACGCAGGTCAACCGCTGCCGTTTCAACTGCACGGCGAGCTGATGCGTCAGCACGTACGTTAAAGCCAAGAATAATCGCATTAGATGCTTCTGCAAGCACTACATCTGTCTCAGTAATACCGCCAACACCAGAACCAACAATGTTCACTTTAACTTCGTCAGTTGATAGTTTCACCAACGAGTCTGCAATCGCTTCTACAGAGCCTTGAACGTCTGCTTTCAATACCACGTTAAGCTCAGCAACTTCCCCAGCCGCCATGTTAGAGAACATGTTCTCTAGTTTCGACTTCTGTTGACGAGCAAGTTTCACGTCACGGAACTTACCAGCACGGTAGTTTGCAACTTCACGCGCTTTACGTTCATCACGTACAACCGTCACTTCATCACCTGAAGAAGGCACACCTGAAAGACCCAGGATCTCTACCGGTATTGAAGGGCCAGCTTGTGTGATTTCTTGACCTAATTCATCACGCATTGCACGAACACGACCGTATTCTTGTCCACAAAGAACGATATCGCCTTTGTTCAGCGTGCCTGATTGAACAAGGACTGTTGCAACGGGACCACGACCTTTATCTAGGCGAGACTCAACCACAACACCAGTTGCCATGCCTTCTTCCACAGCTTTAAGTTCAAGAACTTCAGACTGAAGAAGGATTGCTTCTAGAAGACCATCGATGTTTGTGCCCTGCTTCGCAGAGATGTGAACGAATATGTTCTCACCGCCCCACTCTTCAGGGATGACGTTGTATTGAGCAAGCTCATTCTTAACGTTATCTGGGTTCGCACCTTCTTTATCAATCTTGTTTACAGCAACAATCAAAGGAACACCTGCTGCTTTTGCGTGCTGGATGGCTTCAACTGTTTGTGGCATTACACCATCATCTGCTGCAACAACAAGAACAACGATATCTGTCGCTTGAGCACCACGAGCACGCATCGCAGTAAACGCCGCGTGTCCAGGAGTATCAAGGAAAGTAATCATGCCGTTACCAGTTTCAACGTGGTATGCACCTATGTGCTGTGTAATACCACCGGCTTCGCCTGATGCAACGTGTGTACGACGGATATAGTCGAGTGTTGACGTTTTACCATGATCAACGTGACCCATAATAGTCACGACTGGAGCACGAGGAACAGCTTCCGCGTTAACGTCACGATCAGACAACACCGCTTCTTCCAGTTCATTCTCTTTACGAAGAACGGCTTTGTGACCCATTTCTTCAGCCACGAGTTGCGCGGTTTCTTGGTCGATAACTTGGTTGATAGTCGCCATTGCGCCCATCTTCATCATTACTTTGATAACTTCAGTCGCTTTAACCGACATCTTGTTAGCAAGTTCTGATAATACAATTGTCTCGCCAATAACAACGTCTTGTTTAGCAACCGTTGCTGACTTATCAAAGCCATGTTGCATTGAGCTCGGTTTAGCAAGTTTGCCTTTACGACCTCTTCCGCCGCGTTGGTTACGACCACCGCGTGTTTTATCATCTCTACCTGAAGGTTTTTTCTTCTTACGACGACCAGCTTCTACTTTGCGATCTGCTTCATCTTCGGCTTCACGTGCGTATTGTGAAGTCGTTACATGGTAATCTGTATTTTCCATATCACCCTTTTTCTCTTCTGCAGCAGACCAACGCTCTTTATTCTTTTCAGCCAATTCGCGAGCTTCTTCAAGCTTGCGCTGACTTTCCTCTTCAGCCTTACGCTTAGCTTCTTCTTCCTGACGACGTTTAAGATCGTCGGCCTCTTTTCGCGCTGCTTCTTGCTTAATTTTCTCTTCAGCATTACGTTGTGCTTTTTTACCAGCATCACGTTGTGCATTCGTATCTACGTCTCGTTTCGCTTTTTCTGCAGCTTCACGTTTCGCTTTTTCTTCAGCGTCACGTTTTGCTGATTCTTCAGCCGCACGTTTTACAGCTTCTTCAGCTTCACGTTTTGCTGCTTCTTCAGCTGCACGTTTTGCTGCTTCTTCTGCTTCACGTTGTGCTGCTTCTTCAGCTTCACGTTTCGCTTCATCCTCAATTGTGCTGCGCTTTACGTATGTACGTTTTTTGCGCACCTCAACTTGAACATCCTTACTCTTTCCGCCACCCGCATTTACACTGAGTGTGCTGCGAGTTTTACGCTGTAGCGTAAGGCGAGTCGGCTCTGAATCACCAGATTTATCACCGTGTTCTTTCTTGAGATGAGAGAGAAGCTTTTGCTTCTCTTCATCTGTAACATTGTCAGAGCTCGCCTTTTTAATGCCAGCGTCAGCAAGTTGTTCAATCAAGCGGTCGACTGGCGTACCAATCTCATCACTCAGTGCTTTAACTGTTAATTGTGTCATGCCCGCTTCCTCCTTGCCGAAATTATGCTTCTTCGCCGAACCAACAGATGTTACGTGCGGCCATAATTAGCTCACCTGCACGTTCTTCGGTCAGGCCTTCGATACCTTCTAAATCGTCAATACCTTGCTCAGCAAGATCTTCCAGTGTTGCTACACCTTTCGCTGCCAATTTAAATGCCATTTCACGCTCTAGACTTTCAAGAGCAAGTAAGTCTTCAGCAGGCTCTAGACCTTCAAAAGACTCTTCTTGTACTAGGGCGATTGTTGTTAGTGCATTTTTCGCACGACCACGTAGCTCTTCGATAAGTTCTTCAGTCAAACCATCAATCTCTAGCAACTCGTTAACCGGTACGTATGCAATCTCTTCTAGTGTTGAGAAACCTTCTTCAACAAGTAGTTGAGCAAAGTCTTCTTCAATATCTAGGTACTTCATGAAGTTTTCAATAGATGCTTGTGATTCTTCAGCGTGTTTTTTCTGAAGATCTGCAACTGTCATAACATTCAGTTCCCAGCCTGTTAATTGCGAAGCAAGGCGAACGTTTTGACCATTACGGCCAATTGCTTGAGCTAGGTTGTCAGCTTCTACCGCGATGTCCATGGAGTGCGCATCTTCATCAACGATGATAGAGGCAACATCTGCAGGGGCCATTGCATTGATAACAAATTGTGCAGGGTTATCGTCCCAAAGCACGATATCAATACGCTCACCACCCAGTTCACTAGAAACTGCTTGTACACGAGCCCCACGCATACCAACACATGCACCAACAGGGTCAATACGCTTGTCGTTAGTTTTTACTGCGATCTTTGCTCGAGAACCAGGATCTCGGGCTGCACCTTTAAGTTCGATGATATCTTCCGCAATTTCAGGCACTTCAACACGGAACAATTCAGCCAGCATTTCAGGCTTTGAACGAGTGATGAATAGTTGAAAACCACGCGCTTCAGGAGCAACTTTGTATAGAAGACCACGTACACGGTCACCTGGACGGAAGTTTTCACGAGGAAGCTGGTCATCACGTAGGATGACGGCTTCCGCATTATTACCAAGATCAAGAACGACAGTGTCACGGTTCACTTTTTTAACAACACCAGTGATAAGGTCACCTTCATTATCAATGAACTGCTCAACGATCTGCGCACGCTCAGCTTCACGAACTTTTTGTACGATAACCTGTTTCGCAGTTTGAGTCGTAATACGGTCAAACGTCACTGAATCGATTTCGTCTTCTAAGTAGTCACCAAGCTCAATTGAGTCATCGTCATATTGTGCTGCTTCTAGCGAGATTTCTTTCGTTGGGTTTTCAACTTCGTCTACCACTAACCAACGACGGTAGGTTACGAACTCACCCGTTTTACGGTCAATAGCAACACGTACGTCGATTTCGATTTCGTATTTTTTCTTTGTAGAAGTTGCTAAAGCAATCTCAAGAGCCTCAAAAATACGCTCACGAGGTACCGCTTTTTCGTTCGATACCGCTTCTGCTACCGCTAAAATTTCTTTACTCATTATATTTAGCCTCTAAGCTTAAACTTTTTTAGGGAACTAAAATTTAGGGATCAGGTTAGCTTTTGAAATGTTACTTAAAGCAAACTCTTCTTGTTGACCTTCAACAGTAATAGTTACTGCTTCACCATCAACACTGTGGATAACACCGTTCCACTTACGACGGTTTGCTACAGCCATTTTCAATACGATGCTGACCTCGTGACCAATAAATTGCTCGTAATGTGCTGCTTTAAAAAGTGGTCTTTCTAAACCTGGAGAAGACACTTCTAGGCTGTAAGCAACAGAAATTGGATCTTCAACATCTAAAACCGCACTTACTTGGTGGCTAACTTCAGCACAGTCGTCCACATTGATGCCATTTTCATGGTCGATATAGATACGTAACGTTGAATGCGCGCCTGCACGAATGAATTCTAATCCAACCAACTCATAACCTGATGCCGCAACCGGCGCTTCAAGCATTTCAGTAAGTTGTTTTTCTAAACCAGTCATTTAAACCACTCCAGAAACAAAAAAAGGGCTCAGAGCCCAATCAAAAAACCAAGCAGTATCTGAGTATTTTCAAAACTCAGATAACAAAAAACCCCGATAGTCGGGGTTTATGCTGCTGGACCCTGATACGTTAAGAATAGTAGAAATACTTTTCTTAACTCGTAGCGTGGTTAGCACTACGCAAACTTGCCAATCTGCAATTTCTTATTTAAAGAAAGAGATTGGTTGCGGGGGCCGGATTTGAACCGACGACCTTCGGGTTATGAGCCCGACGAGCTACCAAACTGCTCCACCCCGCGTCCGACTTGCTGAGCATTATACTCTCAAACAAGTGATTTACAAGTTTGTAAATAAATGGTGCCGAGAGAGGGACTCGAACCCTCACACCTAAGGCACTAGCACCTCATGCTAGCGTGTCTACCAATTTCACCATCTCGGCATCAAAACCTTACAGCTTATTGAGGAATTTCATCACCCGCTGGGGCTGGAACTTCGCTCGCTGCATCCTTAACTTCTTCTACAACTGGTTGACCTAATGTTGGATCTACCCATTGTGACTCGATCTTGTGTGTTGACATACGACCAAGTAGTAAGCTAACGATAAAAAATACGGTTGCTAAAATAGCAGTTGTTCGGGTTAAAAAATTACTTGAGCCACCAGCACCAAACACTGTGTTTGAGGCACCTGCACCGAACGAGGCTCCCATATCTGCGCCTTTACCTTGTTGAATCAACACAAGGCCAATTACACCAAGCGCTGCCAACAGGTAAACCACAAGTAGAACTGAAAACATTTTTTCCACCTATGTTCCAAATTGTTGAGCCAGCGCCGTTCTAAACTGTAATAGCGTTCACGAACAAAGCTAGCGACCTCCTAACGGGAGGCGGGGGCAATATTAGCGAAAGCCAGTTACGCTGACAAGGAAAAATTAATAAAAAATCAGCACCAATCCGTTAAGCGCTCAAAAAAAGGGCAAAGGGTGCCCTTTCTTTCACTAAACACATTGAAGCAATGATTAGCAACTTGCTTTTACCGCTTCGGCGATTTTCAGTGCAGAGCTCTGAACTAACTCGCCATCTTCACCTTCCACCATAACGCGAATCAAAGGCTCTGTGCCAGATTTACGCAGCAATACACGTCCTTTATCGCCCAGCGTAGCTTCTACTTCGGCGACGGCATTAAGTACCGCTTGAGCTTCAAGAGGATTGCTTTCCCCTGCAAAGCGGACATTTTCTAGAACCTGAGGATACAACGTCATGCCTTGCGATAGTTCATGCAAAGACATATCACTGCCAACCACAGAAGCAAGCACTTGCAGTGCTGCAACGATCGCATCACCCGTGGTGACTTTATCTAATAAGATCACATGGCCTGAGTTTTCAGCACCAATTTTCCAGCCTTTTTCTAACAGTTGTTCCATGACATAACGGTCACCAACAGCGGCACGTACAAACGGAATGCCTAGCTGCTTTAAACCATTTTCCATGCCCAAGTTAGTCATCAACGTACCAACTACACCACCCTTTAGCTCGCCACGACGAAGAGCATCACGAGCAATAATGTAAGCAATTTGGTCACCATCGACTTTGTTGCCAAGGTGGTCGACCATAATAATACGGTCACCATCACCATCAAATGCTAAACCAAGGTGCGCTTGCTCTTCAACAACACGCTTTTGAAGTGCACGAACATCTGTTGCGCCCACTTCTTCATTAATGTTGATGCCGTTAGGCTCTACGCCCATTGCAATAACTTCTGCGCCAAGCTCTTTGAAGACATTTGGAGCAATGTGGTACGTTGCACCATGCGCACAATCTACCACGATTTTAAAGTTAGCAAGACTCAATTCAGATGGAAAAGTACTTTTACAAAATTCGATGTAACGGCCTGCAGCGTCATTTAGACGAGTTGCTTTACCAAGCTCTGCAGACTCAACACATTCAATTTCTTTATCTAGTTCTGCTTCGATCGCCAACTCGATATCATCAGGTAATTTCGTGCCTTCAGAAGAGAAGAACTTGATACCATTATCGTAATACGGGTTGTGTGATGCTGAAATAACAATCCCAGCTTCTGCACGGAAAGTCTGAGTTAAATAGGCCACTGCAGGCGTTGGCATTGGTCCGGTAAAAGTGGCTTTAAGGCCAGCAGCAGCCAAGCCAGCTTCTAGTGCAGATTCAAGCATGTAGCCGGAAATACGCGTATCTTTACCGATAATAACTTTTTTTGTGCCTTGTTTTGCTAGTACACGACCAGCCGCCCAGCCAAGTTTAAGTACAAAGTCTGGCGTGATTGGATATTGTCCAACTTTACCACGCACACCATCAGTACCAAAGTAACGTCTTTTATTCGACATAAACTTTCCTTTGTTATTTTTAAATATTGCTTTTCGTCATTTCAACAATTTTCATCGCTTCAATGGTTTCTTCAAAGTCGTGAACTCGGATAATTTGCGCGCCTTTCATTGCTGCGATAGTGGCACAAACAACACTGGCGTTGATGCACTCCGCTGCAGACTTATCTAGTAGTTTGAACAGCATGGATTTTCGAGACATCCCAGCCAAGACTGGCAAGCCAAACTCATGAAATTTATCAAGGTGAGCAAGCATATGATAATTGTGCTCTATTGTTTTTCCAAAACCAAAACCTGGGTCGAGAATAAGTTGCGCTTTATCAATACCGACAGACTCACACGCTGCAATACGCTCTTTTAGGAATGTCGATACACCTTCCATGAGATCATCGTAATGTGGGTTAGTCTGCATGGTTCTTGGCTGACCTTTCATATGCATTAGGCAAATTGGAAGTTTTGCTTTTGCTGCGACTTCGAGAGCACCAGGCTCTTGCAAAGCTCGAATGTCGTTGATTAAATCCGCACCAGCATCAATTGCTTGGCGCATAACTTCAGCTTTACTCGTGTCTACAGAGATCCATACATCATATTTTTCACGAATGGCTTTGATAACAGGTACCACACGTTGTAACTCTTCTTCTAAGGAAACCTCTGGGGCGCCGGGCCTTGTCGACTCGCCGCCAACATCGATTATGCTTACGCCGGCATTCACCATTCTTTCCACTTGGGTAAGCGCCAACTCTAGCGAATTATATTTACCACCATCAGAGAAGGAATCTGGTGTTATATTGAGGATCGCCATGATATGTGGACGAGAAAGGTCTAAAGATTTGTTATTTGCTGTAATTATCATAAATACAAAAACCCCGAGAATACAAAAACCCCGAGATAACTCGGGGTTTATAATTACTAATACTCTTTTTATTCAGAGTCTTTCTTTTCAGGAGCTTCGCTAGAAGTATCTTCTGGAGAGCTAGACTGTTCTGCATCTTTCGCAGTGTCCGTTGCTTCTTCTTTAACTTCTGGTTTTGCTTGAGGCTTATCGCTGTCTTCTAGTTTGCTAGTTGAGTTATCACTCCAACCCGCCGGCTCACGAATCTCAGCTTTGCGCTCCATCAAGTCATCAATTTGACGAGCATCAATGGTTTCATACTTCATTAACGCATCTTTCATTGCGTGCATGATATCCATATTCGCTTCAAGAATTTTTTTCGCACGGTCATAGTTGCGGTCGATGATTTGGCGAACTTCATCATCAATCAACTTCGCTGTGTCGTCAGACATGTGTTTTGTCTGAGTTACACTACGTCCAAGGAACACCTCACCTTCGTCTTCTGCATACAACAGAGGACCCAGTTTTCAGAGAAGCCCCATTGCGTCACCATTTTACGAGCGATATCAGTGGCGCGCTCAATATCGTTAGAAGCACCTGTTGATACTTTATCCGCACCGTAGATAAGTTCTTCCGCTAGACGACCGCCGTACAAGCTAGAAATCATTGACTCTAGATGCTGACGAGACATACTCACGCGATCTTGCTCTGGCAAGTACATTGTCACACCTAGCGCTCGACCACGTGGGATAATAGATACTTTGTACACCGGATCGTGCTCAGGCACTAAACGACCAACTATCGCGTGACCCGCTTCGTGGTAAGCCGTAGACTCTTTCGTCTCTTCAGACATGACCATAGAACGTCGCTCTGCGCCCATCATGATTTTGTCTTTTGCCAGTTCAAATTCAACCATAGAAACGTTGCGTTTGTTACCACGCGCAGCAAATAGAGCCGCTTCGTTAACTAGGTTTGCCAGATCCGCACCAGAGAAGCCAGGAGTACCACGCGCGATAAGCGATGGTTCTACGTCACCCGCTAAAGGAACCTTACGCATGTGAACTTTCAGGATTTGCTCGCGACCTCGAACGTCTGGAAGTCCAACCACAACTTGGCGATCAAAACGACCTGGGCGTAGCAAGGCTGGGTCAAGTACGTCTGGGCGGTTAGTCGCAGCGATAACGATAATACCTTCATTACCCTCAAAACCATCCATCTCAACAAGCATTTGGTTGAGCGTTTGTTCACGTTCATCGTGACCACCACCAACACCAGCACCACGCTGACGACCGACAGCATCGATTTCATCGATGAAGATGATACATGGTGCCGCTTTCTTCGCTTGTTCGAACATATCACGCACACGAGATGCACCTACACCAACGAACATTTCGACAAAGTCAGAACCAGAGATAGTAAAGAATGGCACTTTAGCTTCACCAGCAATGGCTTTCGCTAGAAGCGTTTTACCAGTACCTGGAGGGCCAACCATTAATACGCCCGTTGGAATCTTACCGCCCAGCTTTTGGAAGCGGCTAGGATCACGCAAGTAGTCAACTAGCTCTTTCACATCTTCTTTTGCTTCGTCACACCCTGCAACGTCAGCAAAACTTGTCTTGATTTGCTCTTCGCTCATCATACGCGCTTTGCTCTTACCAAAAGACATGGCGCCTTTACCACCACCGCCTTGCATTTGACGCATGAAGAAAATCCACACACCAATGAGTAAGATCATTGGGAACCAAGAAATGAAAATCGTTCCTAGTAAGCTCTGCTCTTCCGGCGGCGTACCTTGCACTTTCACGTTTTGATTAATTAGGTCATCCAGAATCTTTTGGTCATACACTGGCATGTAAGTGACCATTTTGGCACCACCGCCACGACGAACGAAGCTAATTTCACCGTCTTTAAAAGTTGCTTCTTGAATCTGGCCTTGACCAACTTCCTGTACAAACGTGGTGTAATCCACGGTTCTGCCATTGCTTTCTCCAGGGCCAAAGCTCTGGAATACCGACATCAATACGACGGCGATAACAAGCCACAGAATTAAATTTTTTGCCATGTCACTCAAGGTGTAAGCCTCTCGATAACTAATTGTAATTAAAGGTAGGGTACTACAGTTCATTCACTGTAGCTATAGTGTTAACACGCTCCCGAGAGAGCAAAATGGTTAACCTTTGTAACCGGAGGCTACAACAAAGACTTCTCGAGAGCGAGCTCGCGATGAGTCTGGTTTTCTGATTTTTACGACTTTAAACATGTCTCGGACTTCTTTCACGTATTGATCAAAGCCTTCGCCCTGAAAAACCTTTACGACAAAACTACCATTAGGCGCTAGAACTTGTCGACACATATCTAAAGCCAATTCAACTAAATACATAGCCCGTGGTTGATCGACTGAGTTATTCCCCGCAATGTTAGGCGCCATATCAGACATTACTACGTCGACCATTGAAGGTTGGATTCTTTCCAGTAAAGCGTCCAATACTGCATCATCACGAAAATCGCCTTGTAAAAAGCTGACGCCAGCTATTGGATCCATTGGTAACAAATCACACGCAATAACTTGACCACGCTCCCCTACTATCTTAGCAGCATATTGAGACCATCCACCTGGAGCAGCCCCCAAATCGACAACTGTCATACCTGGCTTTAACAATTTATCTTTTGTTTGAATCTCATCGATCTTGAAATAAGCACGTGAGCGATAACCTTTTTTACGAGCTTCATTCGCGTATTTATCATCAAAGTGTTCTTTCAACCAACGACCAGAACTAGCCGAATGTTTTTGTTTACTCATTTTAATCCCAACAAGGCGCAAATTGGAGCTATTGTTTTAATAGGCGCTACCTATTACTCAATAAATTATAGTCTTCAGCAATAGATGGCGTTAAAATAGCTTTTTTCAACCCTTATTTTATAGAAAATTGGCCGCGTAATGAACCTAAGCACCAAACAAAAGCAGCACCTTAAAGGCCTAGCTCACAGTTTAAAACCTGTTGTGCTAATGGGCGCAAATGGACTTACCGAAGCCGTGCTAGCAGAAATTGAAATCGCTCTAAACCATCATGAACTGATCAAGGTAAAAGTTGCTTCAGAAGATCGTGAGACAAAACAGCTAATCATCGACGCTATCGTACGTGAGACAGGCGCAGAAAAAGTTCAGACCATTGGTAAAGTGCTTGTACTATACCGCCAGTCTGAAGAGCGTAAAATCGAAATTCCTCGTAAGTAATTCACTTATGTTGTTGAAAAAAGGTCGCTATTGGCGACCTTTTTTTGCATTTGATGAGCAGTAAGAGCGCAACCTCTACCACTTAGATGTATTCAACTCGGTCAATTTCGAAATCTTTAGCGCCGCCCGGAGTCTGGATAGCAACCTCGTCACCTTCCATTTTACCGATAAGGCCACGAGCAATTGGAGAACTGACAGAAATACGTCCAGCTTTAATATCCGCTTCATCATCACCGACAATTTGGTACGTCTTTTCTTCGTCGGTATCAATATCAATCAAAGTCACGGTTGAGCCAAAAATGACTTTACCTGTATTTTCAATCTTGGTCACATCAATAACTTGAGCAACAGACAGTTTGTATTCAATGTCACGAATTTGCGCTTCACAGAATCCCCTGCTCTTCTCGAGCAGCATGATATTCTGCGTTTTCTTTTAAATCACCTAATTCACGAGCTTCAGCAATCGCCTCTGAAATTTGAGGACGCAGCTTAAGAAGACGATCGAGTTCTGTACGTAGTTTTTGCTCACCACGTAGTGTCATTGGAACTTTTTCCATTTTATAACCTCAAGCCCAAATAGGTCTTTGGACAAAAAAAAACCACCCTGTCGTCGGACCGAGTAGTGCGTTTAAACATGAATATTATCTAGTGTAAACAAACTCCCAAATGAAATCATCCTAATTCGAACAGCAGCAACACTATGCTTTTACGGCATAATAATACAAGTGACTTTTAGAATGAAATATCATCGCAATTTGTTGAAAAACAAAACAATTCATTACATGAAAAATATCAATAAAGATAAAACTTAATCAATACCAAACAAAGCTAACTTCAAAAAAAGACAATCAAAAACAAAAACTTAAAACCAAAACAACCTAATAAAACAGCGTTCATCATTGAAATTTATATCATTTTACTAACTCATATGGAAACTTTAGCAGTAAAACATGTCCAGCAAGTTGTTTAATGAAAGGTTTAAACAAGCGCGAATGATATCGCTCATTCAGTCAATTATAGACCAACAGCTTGTGAGAGATTATCTCTCCCCCTATATAACAATGATTATGGACAGCTAACTAGGATAAATAAGATGAAAAAGACATTAATCGCCCTTTCTGTATCTGCAGCAGCGATGGCAACTGGCGTAAACGCCGCTGAGCTTTACAACCAAGATGGCACTTCTCTAGAAATGGGCGGCCGTGCTGAAGCACGTCTATCTATGAAAGATGGCGACGCTCAAGACAACTCTCGTATCCGTCTAAACTTCCTTGGCATTCAAGCAATCAACGACAACCTATACGGTGTGGGTTTCTGGGAAGGTGAATTTGAGACAGCTCAAGACGGTACTGTAGACGGCGACGAGAAGAGCGATCTAGAAACTCGTCTTGCTTACGCTGGTCTTGGCGGTGCTTACGGTGAGTTCGCATACGGTAAAACTGAAGGTGCACTAGGCGTTATCACTGACTTCACAGATATCATGGCTTACCACGGTAACTCTGCAGCAGACAAACTGGCTGTAGCAGACCGTACAGACAACATGATGGCTTACAAAGGTCAATTCGAAAACCTAAGTGTTAAAGCAAGCTACCGCTTCTCTGACCGTGTAGAACAAAACGGTGAATACTCTGATAACAAACAAGACGGCTACTCTCTATCAGCTATCTACGCTGTAGCAGACACTGGTCTTGAGCTTGGTGCTGGTTACGCAGACCAATACGATGCAAACGAGTACATGCTAGCGGCATCTTACACAATGTCTGATCTTTACTTCGCTGGTATCTTCACAGATGGCGAAAAAATGACTGACACATTCAACAACACTGTTGATTACACTGGTTACGAACTAGCGGGTGCTTACACGCTAGGTCAAACCGTGTTCACAACAACGTACAACAATGCAGAAACTGACAACGAAACTTCTGCAAACAACGTCGCTGTTGATGCTTCTTACTACTTCAAACCTAACTTCCGCGGTTACGTTTCTTACAACTTCAACCTAATTGACGCTGGCGATAAGTTCGGCTCAACTAGCGGTAAGACAGTTGCGAACAAGATCGATGCTGAAGACGAGCTAGCGCTAGGTCTACGTTACGACTTCTAATTCCGGTCTTTGACTAGAATATCGAATGCCCGCATCACGCGGGCATTTTTTATACTCCATTTTAAGCCCCACGCCTTTCTCTCATGTCTCATTCCTGATGACATATAAAGCATTTCTTTAGTTACCTAGCATATTGAAAGGACTTGCGTATACTCAATCACATAACTCACCTAGAAAGTATCATTATGCGTTTACGTTGGCCCTTGCTCATATTCTCTTCATTACTTTCTGCTTTTTCACAAGCGTACCCTCATCAAGAAGTGTTGCCGGAAGGCTCTCGCATCAGTTTAGTCGCGGAAAAACTCAGTGAGAATGCTGAACTTGACGGTGTTCATCCTACCGAACAATTATTCCCACCAGCCAGTACATTAAAAATCGTCACAGCATTAGCGGTAAAGTTAGAGCTGGGTGATAACTTCCGCTTTCGAACCAAGCTAGAAGCTGCGAGCTCAGACGCAGTGATTTACTTTGTCGGCGATCCAACGCTCCAAACCAACGACTTAAAATCACTTCTTACCCTAGCCAAGAAAAATGGCTTAAAACGTATTGACGGTGACTTATGGCTCGATAACAGTGCCTTTACCGGCTACAACCGGGCAGTAGGTTGGCCATGGGATATTTTAGGGGTTTGTTATAGCGCGCCAGCCTCAACGATCATACTCAACAAAAACTGTGTGCAAGCCTCTATATATACCCAAAAAATCGGAAAAACTCGGGTTCACGTACCAAAGCACCAACCTATTCAAGTGACCACTTCGGTTGAAACCGTCTCTAAAACGATACAAAAAAGCCGCCATTGTGATTTAGGCTTAATCGCTCATCCAGACAACAATTATCAACTAACTGGCTGCCTCGTTGATAGAGACAAGCCACTACCATTAAACTTTGCAATTCAAGATGCAGAAAGTTATACCAGTCAAGTGCTAACTACTCTTCTTGAGCAACTCAATATTGATTTAACAGGTGAAATAAAAATCGGTTCAGCTCCAGAGAAGCAACGTAAACTTATCGCCATGCATCAATCGGCACCTCTTCCAGAATTACTCGAAGAGATGCTTAAAAACTCGGATAACTTGATTGCAGATACGCTCACTAAAACTCTAGGGGCTAAATTTTTTGTTCAGCCAGGCAGCTTCAATAACGGCACTGAAGCAATCAAACAAATCATTTTTGCTAATACGGGCATTGATATTCGAAACGCTCGCTTGGAAGATGGTTCGGGCCTGTCAAGAAACAACCGAATCTCTGCAACAAAAATGGCCGATATACTACGCTACATCTGGCAACATGAGCATGAACTTCAGCTTATTGCCATCATGCCAAAATCAGGTGAGTCAGGCACATTAAAATACCGTCCAAGTATGCGAAAGTTGCCAATTAAAGGACAATTGATCGCCAAAAGCGGGTCTCTCTACGGAACTTACAACATGGCCGGATATGGTTTGGATAAAAAGGGTCAACCTAATACCGTTTTTGTTCAGTTTGTTTCAGACTACTTCCCAGAAAAAAGGGACGATAACAAACCTGTCATCGCCCCTATTACACATTTTGAGCAGCTTTTTTATAGTGACATTGTGAACTTTAGTCAGGCGATACCCAAGAAATAGTTCACCACATTAAAGTATATCCACATCCCTGAAATATCGACGATAGATGCAAGCACTGGACTCACCAATACAGCTGGGTCCAGCTTACAAGCTCGTGCAATAATTGGTAGCAGCCCACCTAATGTTGTAGAAATCGTTACTTGGATGAATAACGCAACCGCTATTGCCAATGCGATATCTGTAAGTTCAAAGCCCCCTGTTGATTGGCCGGCACTAAATAACATAATGCGTCCAATCATCACGATAGCGATCGCTAACGCAATAAATAGAGCAACGCGGCTCTCTTTCCACAAAACTTCTAACCATTGGCGTATCTTTAGCTCCCCTGTTGCAAGAGCACGAATCACCAAAGTTGCAGCTTGTGTTCCTGTATTACCACCAGCAGCAGCGATCACAGGCATGTACACCGCAAGCAAAACGAGTTGGCTAAGGGTGTCCTCATACTGAGCAATAATCAAACCCGACACTATCCCTAAAAGGGCCAGTGCAATGATCCACCCAATACGCTGCTTCACGTGCCCCAAAACACTAGTCGATAAATAACCATCAGGTGTATCAACTTCAGACATATGCAGACCCAATTGGTAAGCATAATGACGTGCGCGTTTGTCATGGCCTGCTTGCTCAAGTTGAGCAATAAGACTATTCACATTACCGACAGAGCAATGCTGCAAAATACCTACAGCCTCATCAATCGGCATTATCGTAAGCAAATGGACTTGTTGCTCTTGTTCATACTGCAAAAATGCATTGCGAGCGGCACCAATTTCTACTTCAGAAAAGTTTGGTGTTGTTTCAATAAAAGTGTTGTTCATTACCGTCATGGCGAATCTCCCGATTGGCATTGGTAACGACCATCGACAAGGCGCGCAAAGTCAATCTTGCATACTTAAAGTCACACAACAATTAAGATGCACAGAGAAAACCAATGCGGATGCACTGTCTATTCAGAATGTATGAAGGAAATAACGAGAAGAAAATTAGAAAAGATGCCTCACCACTTAGGTAAGGCGGAGATCGCCAATACCGAAGCGGGTTATTTCGCTCCCTTGCTCTTACTCACCCAACGACTGGGAGGATGGTCGGTATTGTTCATGTAAATCTCCGATAACGCTGCCATTATTGGCAGCGCGAGTATAGTAACAAAGTTCAACATGTTTGGAAGTTTTACTTTGCCGTTTTCGCTAAATTTTTATACAAAAAAAGCGCCATTAGGCGCTTTCATTTGCAGTGATTACTGATTACTGATTACTGAATAGTAATACGAGCAAATTTACGCTTCCCCACTTGGAACACGTAAGTACCCACTTCTGGAGCAAATTTGCTGTCCGCGATTTTCTCACCATCAATTTTCACAGCACCTTGCTTAACCATGCGCATCGCATCTGACGATGATGGACATAACCCTGCTTCTTTCAACAGATTGCTCACTGGACGACCTGCGTCAAAATCAAACTCTGGCATTTCATCAGGAATTTGGTTCTTCGCAAAACGGTTCACAAACTCTTGCTCAGCAGCATCAGCCTCAGCTTCGCAATGGAAGCGTGCAATGATTTCTTTCGCAAGCAATACTTTGATGTCACGAGGATTTTTACCAGCTTCAATGTCTGCTTTAAACTGCGCGATTTCTTCCAAAGGACGGAAAGACAATAGCTCGTAGTAGCTCCACATCAGGTCATCGGAAATAGACATGATCTTGCCAAACATTTCACTTGGTGCTTCGCTGATACCAATGTAGTTGTTTGCCGACTTAGACATCTTCTTCTCGCCATCAAGGCCAACAAGAAGCGGCATCATCAATACAACTTGTGGTTTTTGACCATTCGACTTCTGAAGCTCACGACCCATCAATAAGTTAAACTTCTGATCGGTACCACCAAGCTCTACATCAGTCTCCATAGCAACTGAGTCCCAGCCTTGTAAAAGTGGGTACATGAATTCATGAATGGCGATTGGTTGGCCACCTGAGTAACGCTTTTTAAAATCATCACGTTCCAGCATGCGCGCCACGGTTTGATTAGCAGCTAGGCGAATCATACCTTCCGCCCCTAGTTCCGATAACCACTCTGAGTTAAATTGAACCTTAGTCTTAGCAGGGTCTAGAATTTTGAAAACCTGCTCTTTATAAGTCTCGGCATTACGCAATACGTCTTCACGACTGAGGGGGGGACGTGTTGTGTTTTTACCTGTTGGGTCACCAACCATTGCAGTGAAATCGCCGATCAGGAACGTCACTTCGTGGCCTAGTTCTTGGAACAAGCGAAGCTTATTGAAAATAACCGTGTGACCTAGGTGAATATCCGGTGCTGTTGGATCCGCCCCTAATTTAATTCGTAAAGGACGGCCTTCTTTTAATTTTGTGATAAGCTCTTCTTCTGGAATCAGCTCTTCAACACCGCGTTTAATCTCGGCTAATGCAGCTTCAATGCTCGCCATTCTTGTTCACTCCCACAGATTTGGCAAAAATATAATAGCTGAACATATTACTTGAATAGCGATGCATTTTGAAACAGGTTAGACTAGGTAGTTGTCACTTTTTACGTTTAATTTAGCAATCAAGTACCTCATGCATTCGATTTTTATCCGACTTCCACTCTTGCACAAAGTATTGATCGGTTTTTTTAGTGCGCTGATTATCTTCGCGCTACTCTTTTTACCCGATCCGCAAGATCTAGCCCCGCAACAGAGCCGATTAAAAGTTGGTCAACACTATCCTGTGCCTGTTTCTCTCGAATTAACAACGCTTAACGGCTCATTGATGCCATCCTCCGTGCTACGTTGGGAAGCGTACAAAGTTAAAAGTGGCGAAAGCGCTGCTATTTTATTTAGCCGCGTGGGTCTTTCTGCACGCTTGCTGCATAAACTGGTTTCTTCCGATAAAGAGGTTGAGAGGCAATTAACCCGCCTTCGACCAGGCGACCAATTGCAATTCGGCTTTGACGAAAACAATGACTTACTTCAGCTGAGAAGAACGCTGAATGCCTTTGAAACTTTCCGTATTACATTGAAAAATGGGAAATACGTGTCAGAAATAGAGAAGAAAGAAGTCGATTTCCAGTACAATTACGCTGAAGCCACCATCAAGTCAAACTTCTGGAACGCTGGGGTTTCTTCAGGTTTAAATGCTAACCAAATTATGGAACTAGCAGGGATCTTCAGCTGGGATATCGACTTTGCTTTGGACATCCGTAAAAACGATAGCTTCCGTGTCCTCTACCAAGAAGAGGTGGTTGAAGGAGAAATCATTGGCCGCGGCAAAATCATTGCAGCGGTGTTTAAAAACCAAGGTGATACTTTCACTGCCATTTTGGATCAGAAGAACGGTAAATATTACGATGATAATGGACGTGCAACGAAAAAAGCCTTCTTACGAGCACCACTGGACTTTCGCCGTGTAACGTCTAATTTTAACCCTCGTCGTTTACACCCAGTCACGGGGCGAGTTCGCCCCCACCGCGGTACCGACTACTCGGCGCCGGTAGGCACTCCTATTTTGGCGGCGGGCAATGGGATTGTGCAGAAGTCGTCTTACAATAAGTTTAATGGTAATTATGTCTTCATCAAGCACAGTAATACCTACATTACCAAGTACTTACATTTAACCAAACGTAAAGTACGCACCGGCCAGCGCGTTAAACAAGGCCAAACCATTGGTACACTCGGTGGAACAGGGCGAGTTACTGGTCCTCACTTGCACTATGAATTCTTGGTAAATGGCGTGCACAAAAACCCGCGCACCGTGAACTTACCACAGTCTAAGTCCCTAACAGGTAAAGCAAGACAAACCTTTATGGCAAACGCCAAAATTAGCATGGACAAGCTTGAACGCTATAGCAAACTGTTAGCAATGAAGTAAGCTGAGGTATTGAAAAGGGCAGCTCAGCTGCCCTTTTTGTTTCTTCAATATCATTACGATGAAGCTTACTTTTCAAAGTGATGCTCTCTCCCGAGCATCAACAAGCATGGTGTCAGAACCAGCGTTAACAAAGTCGCAAACGCCAACCCACCCGCGACAGCCGTCGCAAGTTGAGACCACCATTGAGTGCTTGGCGCGCCAAACTCCACTTTCTGGTTAACTAAGTCGATGTTCATTTCTAGCACCATTGGCAATAAGCCTAGTATGGTGGTCACCGTCGTGAGTAAAACGGGTCTTAAACGCTGCACACCCGTGCGCAAGATCGCCTCAGATTTCTCTAAGCCACGTTTACGCATCTGATTATAAGTATCGATTAATACGATGTTGTTGTTCACTACAATACCTGCAAGCGCGATCACCCCAATCCCTGACATGATGATGCCAAAAGGTTTTTGGAAAATAAGCAAGCCTGCAAATACCCCAACCGTCGAAAAAAGCACTGCGCTCAAAATTAAAAAAGCTTGATAAAAACTATTAAATTGCGTGATTAAAATCAGTGCCATCACACCAAGCGCGACAAGGAACGCGTTTTGCAAAAACGCTGATGAGTTTTCTTGTTCTTCGTTCTGCCCGCGGATTTTGTATTCAACCCCATCAGGCAAATCGAGCTTATCAATTTCTGTAACTATTTTGGGCAGTTCTAACGCAAGATTATAGCCTTCCACCATATCCGCTTTAATGTTAATCACCCGATGGCCATCAACGCGACGAATGGTATCTTGCTTGTGATCTGGCTTGATTTGAGCAAAGTTCGTGATAGGAACCAAACCAGCGGCGGTCTTCACTCTAAGTTGGTCAAACCGACCGATGTCTCGCTTTTCTTGCGGATACCGGACCAAAATATCAACCTCTTCATCCGCATCGTCTGGTAAGTAGTCACCTATTTTCAAACCGTTTGTCACAAACTGCACAGTATTGCCGACTAATGTTGCATCAGCGGCAAAACGGGAGGCGTCGTCTCTCTGAATATCAATTTGCCAATCGATCCCCGCTTTGTTAGTCGTATCACTCAAATTGGTTAATGCTGGGTTGCCATCCGCCCAATGCCTAACTTGCTTAGCCGCCTTGTCTAGCGCACTGACACTGAGGCTACGTGACGACACTTCTATCACCAAGTCATGCTCAACAGGAGGGCCCGCGTCAGGGAATTTATATTCAAACTCAACACCATAAAATCGGTCTGTGGTTTCTTTAAGATCTTCAATGATGGTTTTTACTTTACGGCGGTACTGCCAGTCCACCGGCGTGATCTGAATCTGACCAATTTCATCCTCATTATCACTGGCCCCCGTTCGCGTGTAGACACTCTCAAACTCATCATGTCCAAGCATGATCTTTTCGATTTCCCGCATAACAATGTCTTTTTCATGGATAGATAAATCACCATAGGATCGAACTTTGACAGTGAAAAATGCCGGGTCTACTTCTGGAAAGAACTCCGCGCCTAAACCTGCCTTGTTGTAAGTAAAGCCGACACCGCCAGCTAATAAAATGGCGCTGAGTAACACTTTCCAAGGATGACGAATCGCAATCGATAAGGTGTGGTAATACAGCTTGGTGATCCCCGTAGCTTTATCAAAATTACCGTTATGCAGTTCGACCATCTGCCGCTGGGCTTTCTGACTTACCGCCTGAGGTTTACCTATTATTCCACCAATCACAGGAACAAACAGCAGTGCCATCATGAGTGATGCAGCCAAGGTAGCAATCAGAGTCAGCGGCAAATACTTCATGAATTCACCCGTGATGTCAGGCCAAAAGAGCAGCGGAGCAAATGCGGCTAATGTCGTCGCCGTTGATGCCGTAATCGGCCATGCCATCCGTTTTGCAGCGTCTCGATACGCTTCTTTGCGCGGCGTGCCTTCCTGCATGCGCCGATCTGCAAATTCAGTAACAACAATGGCACCATCGACCAGCATTCCTACTGCCATAATTAATGCAAACAGCACCACAATATTGACCGTAAGGCCAAATATCGATAACACCAACAAGCCCGTTAAAAATGACCCTGGAATAGAGATACCAACCAATAGTGCCGTTCTTACCCCTAAAATCGCAATAATCACGATCACGACTAAAATAATCGCGGAGAGAATGTTATTTTGTAGGTCGGTGAGCATCAACTTGACATCATCAGACTGATCCCACGTATACTTCACTTGTAGATTGCTTGGCCATTCGTCACGCTTCTGTCCTTGAGCAAGTACTTCTTTTACCAGCTCGACCGTTTCGATGATGTTTTCCCCTGCTCGTTTTTTCACATCCAAAACAATGGCCGACTCACCATCTAAACGAGCAAAACTTTCTGGGTCTCGAAATGCTCGACGTACCGTTGCCACATCCCCAAAGGTGATCACTTCTTTGCCATTGACTTTTATAGGCAGCTCAAGCACATCTTTGAGTGAATCAAATACGGAAGGGACCTTTACGGAGAAGCGACCATAGCCTGTATCAACAAAGCCTGCCGCGACAACTCGGTTATTCAAGGCAATTAAGTTATAGATGTCCGCTTGATCTAAGCCATAACTTTCCATCAAAAGTGGGTCGACAATAATCTCAACAATATCTTCTCGATCCCCCGCAATGTCGACTTCTAATACCTGACGAAAACTTTCTAGACGATCACGTAATGTTCTCGCTATTTGTACGATCGTACGTTCCGGCACCGTGCCATATAGTACGATGGTCAAAACCGGTTGTTCTGAGGCAAACGTGACTTCATTGACCGTCGGCTCATCACTGTCTTCCGGTAATTTAGGCTTAGCTAGGTCGACGGCATCGCGCACGTCGGCCATGGCTTTATCGAGATCCACACCAACACTGAATTCCAATGTCACTGAAGCATGGCCTTCAGAAGCAACCGACGTCATTTCTTTTACGCCTTCGATCGAACGTAATTCTTGCTCGAGCGGACGAACTAATAAGCGCTCAGCATCGATAGGAGAAATGCCTTGATGCCCAACGGAAACATAAATGATAGGAATAGTGATATCTGGGCTAGACTCCTTGGGAATTGTGATATATGTAACTATCCCAGCAATTAAAATCATCACTAATAACGTCAACATAGTTCGAGCGCGCGATATGGCGGCATCAATTAGGGTATACATACCGCCTCCTTACTGCTCGCTGGTCGAGTCAACAACGTCATCCACTTTATTCGCCAGCACCGGATCGCCATCACGAACAAACCCCTGCCCCAACACGATAATATCAGCTCGCTCTCCTAACCCTGAGAGCCAAACGCCATCATCTTCTGCTTTAACAAGCTGAATGGGGATGAATTTAACATGCTCATCACGCAGAGTTTTCACCCCTAAATTGCCTTCTTCATCTAAAGCCAACATCGCGGCGGTAATTTTTATCGCCAATACTTCACTTAATGGCAACTGGACTTCGGCACTCATGCCCGCAGGCATTTGTGCATCCCGATTGTCGACTTCGATTTCGATTGGAAATGTATTGGTCGAAGTAGAAGCAACACGACCAATATATCGTAACGTCCCTTGATGACGTTGTTGATTAAGGGTTCTAACCTCAGCTTGTTGATCTTTTTTGAGGTATTGAATATGCCGCTCACTAACATCAGCCTCAATGACCAACGTCTCTAAATCGATCACCGTAGCAATAGGATCCCCAATGCCCACAAAGTCCCCTATTTCCACAAAGTGGTGATCAACAACTCCATCGAACGGTGCTTTAACTTCGGTATTTTTCAGTGCCGTTTGAACATGACTCACACTGGCTTTTGCATCGACTAATGCCGCTTGCGCTATGGCAAAAGCCACTTCCCCTTGCAGTCCGCGACTTTTTAAAGATTGAGCGGCGTTAAACTCTTTCTCTTTGACCAACAACAACGCCTGAGCTCGCTGGAGTTGGATGTTTAAGTCGCGCTTATCTATAATGGCGATGGTTTGATCTTGCTTTACAGCTTGCCCTTTCTCTACATTGAGAGTGAGTATTTTCCCCGCAATTTCGGCGCCTAAACGAGCTTGACGGTTAGGAGCCGTTCGCCCATACAGTTCAATGGTTTTCATCGTGGATTCGGCAGTAAAGGTATTAAACATCACCTTTGCAATCGGTGTATGGTTGGATAGAGAGGAAGGTAATGCGGGGTTGTCTTGTGTCTTAAGGTTTCCTACTGCAAGCCATACGATAAGTAGTGTGACAAGAGTAAGAGATACTAGCCATGGACGCTCGACTATACGTCGCCCGAAAGAATATCCAGACATAGAAAGTCCTTTTTATTTTTATCTCTGCAACATGTTGCGAGAGTCACTTTACGTGACATCCTTTCTACGTAAAGTTCAGGCAGCCATTGGCTGCCTATCATGAGGTGAATTACACGCTAAACGATGCACCACAACCACACGTGGTTGTTGCATTCGGGTTATTAACGAAGAAGCGCGCTCCTTCTAAACCTTCGGTGTAATCCACAATGCCACCAACAAGGTATTGCAGGCTCATAGGGTCAACCACCAGTGTAACATCGCTGTTTACAATTGTTGTATCGCCGTCGTTTACATTTTCATCAAAAGTAAAGCCGTATTGGAAGCCGCTGCAGCCGCCACCTGTAATGTATACGCGCAATTTCAATGCTGGGTTTTCTTCTTCAGCAATTAATGCTTTGACGCGTGATGCTGCTGCGTCAGAAAAAGATAATGGTACGTTAACTTCGCTCACGAAGACCTCTCTCACTCGTGTAATGCGTCAAGCCTGAAGCAAGACGTCAGGTTGGTGCTAATTAGGAACGATTATCCAATACCTGACCAACTCGTTCAAGTATTCACCGTCGATTCTTTATATTGGATGCGGATATGTAAGATTACATTGCGAAACGACACATAAATTAAGCAAAACGTTTCTAACTTGATTATAGCTAGGTACAATGCGGCCCACTTGGTCCGAGCAATCAAAAGAGGATATCCCATGACCAAATCATCAGAGCTGTATCAAAAAGCTCAGCAAACCATTCCTGGCGGTGTCAATTCACCAGTTCGCGCATTTAACGGCGTTGGCGGCTCTCCGCTATTTATCGAACGAGCAGACGGTCCACTGATTTTTGATGCCGATGGTAAAGCGTACATTGATTACGTCGGCTCTTGGGGTCCTATGATTCTTGGCCATAACCACGCGGTTATCCGCGAAGCCGTGATTGACGCAGCGCAGCGCGGCCTGAGTTTTGGCGCGCCGACTGAGCTAGAAATCGCCATGGCGGAGTTGGTGTCTGAACTCGTGCCATCCATGGAACAAATCCGGATGGTCAGTTCTGGTACGGAAGCTACGATGAGTGCGATTCGTCTTGCGCGTGGCTTCACTGGCCGTGACAAGATCATGAAATTTGAAGGTTGCTATCATGGTCACGCGGATAGCTTGCTAGTAAAAGCTGGCTCTGGTGCGTTGACACTAGGTCAACCAAGCTCTCCTGGTGTTCCGGCAGACTTTGCTAAGCACACGCTAACCGCAACATTTAACGATCTCGATTCTGTACGTGAATTATTCGCCGCAAATCAAGGTGAGATCGCTTGTATTATTGTTGAACCAGTAGCAGGCAACATGAACTGCATCCCACCAGTGGAAGGCTTCCACGAAGGTCTACGTGAAATCTGCGACCAAGAAGGCGCGCTACTGATTTTTGATGAAGTAATGACTGGCTTCCGTGTGGCGCTTGGCGGCGCTCAAGCCTATTACAACATCAAGCCAGACCTCACGACACTCGGTAAAGTTATCGGTGGCGGCATGCCAGTAGGTGCTTTCGGTGGCCGCAAAGAAGTGATGCAATACGTAGCACCAACTGGCCCAGTTTACCAAGCGGGAACTCTGTCTGGTAACCCAGTAGCCATGGCTGCAGGTTTTGCGTGTTTAAGCCTTCTGAAAGAGGAAGGTAACGAGAAGCGGCTTGCATCTAAAACGAAACAATTGGCAGATGGCTTTAAGTCTCTGGCAGACAAACATGGCATCCCTTTGGTGGTTAACCAAGCTGGCGGTATGTTCGGCTTCTTCTTTATCGACCAAGAAAGCGTCACTTGCTACGAAGACGTGGCGAAATGCGATCTTGAACGCTTTAAACGCTTCTTCCACCTAATGCTAAAACACGGTGTTTACTTAGCACCCTCAGCATTCGAAGCAAGCTTTACTTCTTTAGCACATGGTTCTAAAGAAATTGATGCGACGTTAGAAGCGGCAGACCGCTGTTTTGCTACTCTTGCAGAAGAAGCCAAATAAGCATCATGCTCTGTAAATAGACAGAATTAAAAAAAGGACCTGAGTGGTCCTTTTTTTATTGCCAATTTAAAACCACTAAAATAGCAAATACGCCAATAACGATACCAAACCAATGTATTCGCTTGGTTTTCTTTTCCGTGTGGCATTTTTTATCACTGTTACAACAACCCATTTTTCATCTCTTGATTGATAACCAACTGATTTGTAGTCATTATGACCATCATATAATGTTCTACCTTAATTCAGCAATGCCATATAATTGAAAGAATTCAAGGTGCACAGTAATAGGTTCAAAGCCCCGTTAAAGGCATAAAACCGTAAACGTCATCCGTAAGTTGGACTAATCTCATGCCGAATAATGTAAAAATCACGTCGAGTCACCGCGTATTAATGGTCGCTCTACTCGCCGCTGCTTTTGCTTGCTACTTATTGGTGGAGCCTTACATCAATTCGATTGTAATGGCTTTTATCATTTCTTTGCTCATGTTTCCGATACACGAATGGTTTGAGCGAAACATCCCAAAACACCCAAATATAGCGGCGTTACTCTCATGCGTTGTACTGACGTTTATTATTGTCATTCCGCTGCTATTTGTTTTCGCGGCTATCGTTCAACAAGGCTCCGTGTTTTCACAAAACACGTACAACTGGGTAACGAATGGTGGCATTCAAGATATCTTCCAGCATCCATTCGTTATCAAAGGCTTGTCATTAGTTAATGAGTACTTACCTTTTGATAAGATTGAGCCAAACGCCATTGCAGAAAAAATCGGACAATTTGCGACATCATTCGGTTCAAACCTTGTGGCCATCAGCGCCAAAATATTGGGCGATGCTACTAGCTTCTTGATGAGCTTCTTCTTGATGCTGTTTGTCCTTTTCTTCTTGTTGCGCGATCACGAAAAAATCATTTCCGCGATCCGTCATATTTTACCGCTCTCTCGTAGCCAAGAGGATCGCATCCTGACAGAGGTTGAACAAGTATCGAAATCCGCAGTAATGGGCTCATTCCTAACGGCGATTGCGCAAGGTTTTGCCGGCGGTATTGGCATGTGGCTTGCCGGTTTTCCGGGCCTATTTTGGGGCACAATGATGGGGTTTGCATCATTTATTCCTGTTGTAGGAACCGCCTTAATCTGGATACCAGCGGCGGCTTACCTATTTCTAACTGGTGATATGACTTGGGCGATATTCCTAACCGTATGGAGCATTGTTATTGTTGGATCGATTGATAACTTACTCCGCCCTCTACTGATGCAAGGCAGCGCGGGAATGAACACCCTCATGATTTTCTTCTCGTTGCTGGGTGGTTTGCATTTATTTGGTTTGATCGGCCTAATCTACGGTCCGTTGGTTTTTGCCGTCACCATGGTACTGTTCAATATTTATGAAGAAGAATTTAAAGACTTCCTCAACCAACAAGACAAAAGCTAGCCACACCTTAACTGCTTCAAGCTTGGGCCAGAGTATGCGAAAATCTGGCCCTACTTATTTCTGACGAACCTAATTTATGTCTGCTTATATTGCTCCTAGCCAAATAGCTCAGCGCCAACTCGATTATTTCAACGGTAAACACGTGTTAGTTGCTGGCGAAGTAGAAGATCTTTTTCCTCTGGAACTGGCCACTCATTGTAAGTCTGTAGAAGTATTTACCTCTAACTACAGCTACTACCGTCAAATTCAAACTTCTGACAAGATCAAAAGTCACTTTGGCTCAGAGTTCAATATCGACACCCAAGCAGACATGCTGCTGTTGTACTGGCCAAAAGCGAAAGCAGAAGCGGAATACCTACTTGCGATGCTAATGGCGAAGCTCGGCATGAATACAGAAATTGTGGTTGTTGGTGAAAACCGCTCCGGTGTAAAGAGCATTGAGAAAATGTTTACCCCTTATGGTCCGGTAAATAAATACGATTCCGCGCGCCGCTGCTCTTTTTACTGGGGAGCTTGCTTAAACGAACCAAAACCATTCAATCAAGCGGACTGGTTTGCATCATACGCCATCAAGTTAGGTACTCAGTCACTCACAGTAAAGAGCTTACCAGGCGTGTTTAGTCACGGGGAGTTTGACCTAGGTAGCCGTCTGTTACTGGAAACTTTGCCGCCTCTTACCGGTAAAGTGCTCGACTTTGGCTGTGGTGCTGGTGTGCTTGGCGCATTCATGGCAAAAACCAACCCCGAGATTACAATTGAGATGTGTGACATCAATGCCTACGCAATCACATCAAGCCAGGCGACACTACAAGCGAATGGGTTATCTGGTCGTGTATTTGCCTCTGATATCTACTCCGACACTGCAAGCGACTATCGATTTATCATCAGTAACCCCCCCTTCCACAGCGGGTTGGACACCAATTATAACGCAGCAGAAACGTTACTAGGTCAAGCGCCACAACACCTGGTCAACAACGGCGAAATGCTCATCGTGGCGAATAACTTCTTGAAATATCCTTCAATTATTGAGCGTGCCTTTAATAATTGCGAGACACTAAATAAGACCAACAAATTCTCTATCTACTACGCTAAAAAGTGTTAATTCTCCCCTCGCGCAGGGAGCCCTCTGCGCGCTTCTTAGGTAAAAATTCAACATTTTCAAGAAAAACTGCGTGACTCTGCACGCTTTGCAACTAACTTTCTTGTCAAAGAAAAAAAACTCGTTAATTTTGTTAATTCTATTGAATTTAACTTCTTATCCGTTTTTAACGAGAACCTCGGTAGCCAAAGAGTTTTCTCAAACTGCCCCCTTATGAGTTGTAATCTTATCCATGTTTAAATTCTACAAAAAACAGAAGTTTAAGCGCCTTCAAAGTACACTGATGACTGCGTTTCTGGTACTCAGTATCACACCTCTTACCATTACTGCGATTTTTTTCCTGCAGTCACACAGTAAAGATCTGCAAGAGCAGAGTACATCACACCTGCTGTCTGTTCGAGATACAAAACAACAACAGATCATTGATTATTTAGAAGCACAAGAAACCGAAGTGATGGGGTTTGTACGCTCTGAACTCGCTTATGCCAGTGGTGGTCGATTCTATGGCCTCGTCAATGCTTTTAGTCGTTTAGGTAATGATATAGCAGAAGCTCGTAACAATGCTCAGCAGCGCTACATTGAAGGCAGCGGCGACCAAATAAAAACATCAACGTTGCCTGAGTCTTCTAATTATGTAGGAAGTGAACGCTACCGCCTACTACACAAACGTTATCACTGGGCTTATCTGGAGCTACTAAAGCGCTCCGATTTTAACGATATTCTTCTGGTCGATATTAACGGCAATGTCACTTATTCAATTACTAAAGCAGACCATTATGGTACGAATCTTTTATCTGGCTCTTACAAAAACTCCGCCCTTGGAAAAACATTCAAGCGCTTAGCGGACGATGTGAACAAGCGTCGCAAAGTCAATGAAGACTATACGCCTGTGATTGTCTCTGACTTCGAGCTTGAGCGTGGTAAACCAGTCGCATGGCTAGGAGCACCTATTGTTCAACAAGGCTACCTACACAGCTATGCCATGTTTCGTTTACCCAACAATGGCATCACCAAGCTTGTTGCAGATACAAACCGCGAATCATCAATTCATACCCTGCTTGTCGGCCATGACCACCAACCACGCACGATTAATACCAAGCAAGATGACATTCAAAACAGCTTAGAAGTCGTCGATAAAGCCCTCGCGGGAAAATTTGGTGTGGGAACCTATACCAATGGATTAGGCGAGGAAATCATCGCTGCTTATGCGCCAATTAAAACCCGAGGTGTCATTTGGGCATTGGTCGTCCAACTGCCAGAAAATGAAGCTTTTGCTCGCATTCATCAACTTGAGAAACTGTTTGTGATAGCCATGTTGATTGCGATTATTTTGGTTGTGATCGCCTCGCATTACTTATCTAATTTCATCACTTTGCCATTACTAAAACTGACTTGGGCAGCGGAAAAAGTTTCGGCTGGCGACCTTGATGACACCACGTTTAACACCGTTCGCAAAGACGAAATTGGTCGCCTTGCCATTAGTTTTTCGCGCATGCAACGTTCCATTCGAGAAAAAATTCAAACCATCAAAAAACAAAATGAAGAGTTAGAAAGCAACATACAACTCATTCAAAAGCAAAACGATGAATTACAATTGGCCGACAAGTTAAAAGATGAGTTCTTAGCGACTACATCTCACGAACTCCGCACACCACTCCACGGCATGGTTGGAATAGCAGAAACACTGGCATCTGGTGCAAATGGTGCCATACCAGCCAGTCAAAAATATCAACTGGATATCATTATAAAAAGCGGCCAGCGCCTAGCTAACCTTGTGGATGACTTATTGGATTACCACAAAATGCGCTACGGCAGCATGGATATCCAGAAATCAGCAGTGAGTTTAGCGAGCGCGACGCGATTAGTGTTGGAGCTCTCTAGTCACTTACTTGGCAATAAAACGATTCGTATTATCAACCAAGTTCCAGCTGACTTAAAAGCCGTCTCCGCCGACCCACAGCGCCTAGAACAAGTTCTGTATAACCTGATTGGAAACGCAATCAAATACACATCAGAAGGTAAAATCGTGATTTCGGCAACCATGGTGGATGATCACGTACGTGTACAAGTCGTGGATACGGGGCAAGGAATTCCCACAGAGCACCTAGAGCATATTTTTGAACCATTAATTCAAGCCGGACAAGATGCGAATCATTATCGGCAAGGCGCGGGCTTAGGCCTCTCGATTAGCCGTCAATTGATAGAATTGATGGGAGGTTCGCTATACGTGAGTAGCCAACCCATGGTTGGCACCACATTCAGTTTTACTCTACCTTTGGCGAACGAAGAAGAAATTCAGACAACGCAAACCTTGTCTGCTTGCGGTCATTTCCAAATTCCTGAAATTAATCTGGAAAACGCCGAAGACTTATCTCTACCAGAAAACCCAGACGGCCCACTCCTGTACATTGCTGACGACGAGCCCGTGAACTTAAGAGTATTGGAAAGCTTCTTACGCTTAGAAGGCTACCGAGTTCGCACCGTTTCAGACGGCCCTGAGACCCTTAATCTGATCAAGCAAGAAAAACCAGAACTCTTACTCCTTGATATCATGATGCCGGGAATGAGTGGCTATCAAGTCTGTAGTGAGCTTCGTCAAAGCTATGATCACGCCGAGCTACCTATCATCATGCTCACCGCACTAAGTCAAACCGAAGACCGCGTCAAAGGTTTTGAAGCCGGAGCTAATGACTACTTATCAAAACCGTTTAATAAACAAGAGCTGGCAGCACGAATTCAAGCGCACTTAACCGCAAGCAAAGCGGAAATGCGCCATGTGGAAAACAAGTTGCTCGAGTCAGAACTTCGCCAGCGCGCAATCATAGAAGCAAGCCTGCTTGAAACTCAAGGTCGACTGCTAGAACAACTCGAATCCGCACCTGAAGCGATTATTTGCTTACGTGAAGATCAACGTATTCGATTTGCCAATCAAGCCGCTTGCAAACTGTTCAAGCGTAGTTTGGATCAACTCAAACGCTCTTCAGCAGACGAACTGATCGCGCCCAAATACCTCACCGTTAAACAGCCCCATTATTGCGGTAGGATTGATATTTATATTGAAGATATTCGCCAAAACATTGAAGCGGATATTCTTAAACTGCCACAAGGTTCTGGCTTGGATGTGATGTATATCTTTAATGTCGGTGGTGGCACGAATGTAGCTCGAATTCATAACTTAGAAACTGCCGTTGAAGTTCTTTCAAGCTACGCATTTGATGGCGACAAAGATCAGCTGCAAAAGCTGAAAGAGCTTGGTGGTGAATTCACCCGCCTTGCAGACAAAGCCTTGGGGAATAAGAAGGATAAACAAGAGCTGATGCGTGAAGTGCTTGTGGATGTAATGACACATGCGCTCGAATATTGGGAGTCCGCCACTGGTGAAAGTAAGTTCGCTTTCGCTGAACAAAGTCGCTTATGGCGTGTTTACCTTGACCGCAGTACGCTACAAACACGAACTTTAGACAAATACATGCGTATTGAAACTTTACCTAAGACACCACGTTGGAGAACCGTCTTAAGCTCTATTGAATTCATTCTAGATCACTGTAAAGAACAAAGCCCTGAGCGTGCTTATATAGAAGCTCAACGAGATAAATTACAACGGCTACTCACCAGCTAAAAGCAAGCCCTGCAGCCATGTAGGGCTTTTTTCTTGTTTGTCATAAACACCTCATGTTCATTCCCTTTGCCTGCAGAGCTTGCGCATCTCACTGTCACGTTAGTCCATCCAATAAAGGACACCGATTCTCGCAGTGATGCTCTCCGCTAAATAAAGCCTAACAGGTCGCCCTACCAATCGTATGCGCTTTAGGGTGCGCTCGTTCCATCAGCCTTAATCACGGAGCCGAACAAGAAAATTCACCCAAAACACTTCATTTACAAGATAAAAAAAGAACAATAGCTAATAATAATTCGTCCAAAAAAAAGACAGTTTTTTAGATAAGAGGCCAGTTTTTACCAACAATTGACAAAGATTGCGAACTCAATCACAACAGAACGGCAGATTAAATTTTACCTAATTAATTAACACTATTTATGGGTGTGAGCGAGATCTCCGAACCCAAGAAAACATCACAACAACCTTAAAATAAAAGCTCTTGAAGTAAGCAACCACTAACACGCTCTATTAACAAGGGGATTAAGTGCGACACACATCAACGTTTGATTTTTAACCTCGCCTGAACTAAAAGCAAACAAAATGACGTTTATAACGTAGTGGAGAGGGTTTTTAACGTTTTTAACGAGAAACGAGTTTGATTATTTTGTGGATAAGATGTTTTCTTACTCCTGACTAAGGCCTACAGGCCACTCTTGGTGAGACTCACGTTATAACGAGTAACGCATAAGCAAGAGGTAGGTCTTGGGGAGTGTTTATCAATTGATAACACTCAACTCCATTCAGTGAAATGAAAGCAAATCGTAAGGAACAGCTATGCTTGCCAATATTAAAAAAACAGCACTAGCAACAGCAATTATTGCAACGGCTACTACTGGTTTTACGTCAGTAGCTACTGCAGCTGAACGCAGTGAACTGACTATCCACCCTAAAGAGTTTACAACTTTTGTTCGTAACTTTAACCCTTTCTTAGGTGCCACGAACCTACACACAACTACCGACTTCATTTATGAGCCGCTCGTGGTTTTTAACGAAATGCACGGTAACACTCCAGTATTTCGTCTAGCAGAAAACTTCAAAATGGCTGATGACCTAATGAGTGTCACGTTCGATATTCGTAAGGGCGTGAAGTGGTCAGATGGTGAAGCGTTTAACGCTGATGACGTTATTTACTCTTTCAACCTAGTAAAAGAGAGACCTGAGCTTGACCAATCTGGTATTAACTCATGGGTAACTGGTGTTGAAAAAATTAACGATTACAAAGTTAAATTCCGTCTAAGCGAAGCAAACTCAAACGTTCCGTACGAAATTGCGAAAGTACCTGTTGTACCTCAGCACGTATGGAGTGACGTGAAAGATCCTGCAACGTTTACAAATGAAAACCCAGTAGGTAGTGGTCCATTTACCGAGATCGACACATTTACACCACAACTGTACATTCAGTGTGAAAACCCTAATTACTGGGATGCAGACAACCTAAATGTTGACTGTCTACGTGTTCCACAAATCGCGAACAACGATCAGTTCCTAGGCAAAATCGTTAATGGTGAAATGGACTGGACATCTTCATTCGTTCCAGACATTGATCGTACTTACGCTGCAGCAAGTCCTAGTCACCACTACTGGTACCCACCAGCAGGTACTCAAGCCTTCGTAGTGAACTTCAAAAACCCAGATCCTGCGAAGAACGAAGCTCTAAACGACGTTGACTTCCGTCGCGCATTCTCTATGGCGCTTGACCGTCAAACTATCATCGACATCGCATTCTACGGTGGCGGTACAGTGAATGACTTTGCTTCAGGTCTAGGTTACGCATTCGAAGCTTGGTCTGATGAAGAGACTCACAACAAATACAAAAACTACAATACATACAACGCGGAAGGCGCAAAGAAACTTCTGGCGAAAGCTGGCTTTAAAGATGTGGACAAAGATGGTTTCGTTGACACTCCATCAGGAAAGTCTTTCGAGCTTCTGATTCAATCGCCAAACGGTTGGACAGACTTCAACAACACTGTACAACTAGCGGTTGAGCAATTAGCGGAAGTTGGTATTAAAGCACGAGCTCGTACTCCTGACTTCTCGGTATATAACCAAGCAATGCTAGAGGGTACTTACGACGTTGCATACACCAACTATTTCCACGGCGCAGATCCACACTTGTACTGGGATAGCGGTTACAACTCGAAGCTACAATCTGGTGAAGGTATGCCTCGTTTTGCAATGCACTTCTACGAGAACGACAAGTTAGATGGTCTTCTTAACAGCTTCTACAAGACCGCTGATAAGCAAGAGCAGCTAGAAATCGCTCACGGCATCCAGAAGATCATTGCTCAGGACCAGGTAACTATTCCTGTGTTGTCTGGCGCTTACATGTACCAATACAACACAACTCGATTCACTGGTTGGTGGAACGAAGAAAATCCTAAGGGCCGTCCAAACATTTGGGCTGGCATTCCAGAGCGTCTACTTCACGTACTAGACCTAGAGCCAGTTAAATAAGTAGAAGTTCATTTCAAGCGGCACATATCCCTTGTGCCGCCTACAAAATCCCTTGTAACGAAACCAATACATGGCGCTCGTCGTCAGGGGATTTTTCGCTCTAAATTTCGCTAGGAGCGACCTGAAACCAGTAACAGGGAAAATCTGGGTGAGTAAGGTGTGAGTTATGGGTTATTTTTTAAGACGTTTGTCGTTCTATCTTGTCGCGCTCTTAGTTGCAGCGACGTTAAACTTTATTATTCCGCGAGCAATGCCTGGTGACCCAGTTACCATGATGTTTGCTAATGCGTCCGTACAGGTGACGCCAGAACGAATCGCAGCAATGAAAGAACTGCTAGGTTTCGTTGATGGACCAATTTACATCCAGTACTTGTCGTACATAAAAAACATCCTCAGCTGGGAGTTAGGTACTTCTATCCAGTTCTACCCGCTTTCAGTTAATACTCTATTGGGCAGTGCGTTTGGCTGGTCACTATTCCTAGCAGGTACTGCGGTTGTGCTTTCTTTCTCAATCGCGTCAGTACTGGGCATTTTTGCCGCATGGAAACGTGGCAGTAAATATGATGCTTTCGTGACGCCTGGCACGTTAATCATTCAAGCGGTTCCGCAAATGGTTATTGCTATGCTAGCACTTTTTACTTTTTCAATCGGCTTGAAATGGTTCCCATCAGGTTACGCTTACACCCCAGGCACAATTCCAGATTGGACAAACTGGGAGTTCATTAGGAACGTAGGCTACCACGCGGTGCTGCCTCTTTTCTGTGCAACCATTGTTCAAATCGGTGGCTTCCTAGTCAATATGCGTAACAATATGATCAACCTCCTCGCAGAAGACTATATCACGATGGCAAAGGGGAAAGGGCTAAGTGAAAACCGAGTAGTATTCAACTACGCCGCACGTAACGCATTGCTACCAAGCGTCACCGCACTATCTATGTCTTTAGGTATGGCCATCGGTGGTCAGTTAATCATTGAGATGATTTTCAACTACCCAGGTTTAGGTACCGTTCTGTTGAACGCTATCCACGCTCGTGACTACCAAGTACTACAAGGTCAGTTAATTATCATGACAATGTTCATGCTGTGCTTCAACTTGATGGCTGACATGCTGTACATGATTCTAGACCCTCGCCTACGTACGGGAGGCAAATAATCATGAAAGAACTATTCAAACTTATTTTAGGTAACGCGTTCGCTCGAATCGGCCTAGCCATTGTTACCATCTTTATTTTCGTTGCTATTGCAGCTCCTTTAATCACCAAACATGCTCCCGACAAACGAACGGGTAATCCACATGAATACCCTAGTTTTGTTGTAAATCAAGCACAAAACAACCCAGATGGGTGGGTAGCGAATAATCTTGCGGATGATCGTCGTAGTCTTCTTATGTCTAAAAAAGCAGACCACATATTAGGCACTAGTCGTATGGGCCGCGATATCTGGTCACAAGTTGCTTATGGCGCTCGCGTATCGCTCGGTGTTGGCTTTGGCGCAGGTATCATCGTTTGTTTTCTTGCAACGGTTATCGGTATCTCTGCAGGTTACTTCGGTGGTCGTGTCGATGACATCTTAAGTGCCGCAATGAACATTATGCTGGTGATTCCACAATACCCCTTACTGTTCGTTCTGGCTGCGTTTATTGGGGAAGCAGGTCCGCTCACCATTGCATTAATCATCGCAGGTACCTCTTGGGCATGGGGCGCACGGGTTGTCCGCTCTCAAACCATGGCACTGCGCGAGAAAGAGTTCGTAAAGGCCGCAGAGGTACTAGGCGAATCTTCATTCCGCATTATCTTTGTCGAGATTTTGCCGAACTTAATTCCAATCGTCGGAGCAAGTTTCATCGGCTCTGTCATGTTGGCAATCAATACTGAAGCCGTTATCTCATTCTTGGGATTAGGCGATGCCAACACCATCAGTTGGGGCATCATGCTTTACAACGTACAAACCTCATCGGCCATGCTTATTGGCGCATGGTGGGAAGTATTAGCACCTTGTATTGCCTTAACGCTATTGGTGACAGGTCTTGCTCTTCTGAACTTTGCAGTTGACGAGATTGCCAACCCTCAACTTCGCTCTCACAAAGGGATGAAGCGCTGGAAGAAGCTGGCACAAAAAGAAAAGAAAGAGCGTACGCCTGACATGGCACCGCAAAATGCACTATGGAGCGGAGATAAATAATCATGACTGCACCACTAATTTCTATCCGTAACCTATGCGTAGATTACATCACAGATGCGGGTGACGTCCGCGCCTGTAATAACGTTAGCTTTGACATTGCGCCTGGAGAGGTCTTTGGTTTGGCTGGTGAGTCAGGCTGCGGCAAGTCAACCGTTGCGTTCTCGCTCATGCGTCTTCACAAGCCGCCAGCATTTATTACTGGTGGTGAGGTTATCTTCAATGGCGAAGATATCATCAATTACAGTGACGCTCGTATGCAATCATTCCGCTGGAGTGAAATGTCGATGGTATTTCAAAGTGCCATGAACGCACTGAATCCAGTTCTTAATATAGAAGAACAGTTTTGCGACGTCATCATGCGCCACACCAATATGACTCGCGATCAAGCCAAAAGGCGTGCAGAAGGGTTGTTGGAAATTGTTGACATTCACCCTAGCCGCTTGAACGACTACCCTCACCAGTTTTCTGGTGGTATGCGTCAACGTTTGGTGATTGCTATCGCTCTAGCATTGAATCCAAAGATGATCATCATGGATGAGCCAACTACCGCATTAGATGTGGTAGTGCAACGCGAAATTCTACAAAAAATTTATGCACTGAAAGAAGAGTTCGGTTTCTCGATCCTTTTCATTACTCATGACTTATCACTTATGGTCGAGTTCTCAGATCGTATCGGCATCATGTACTCGGGTGAACTGATTGAGGTCGCACCTTCGAAACAAATTTTGGAAAGTCCTTACCACCCTTATACCAAAGGTTTGGGTAGCTCTTTTCCTCCTTTAACAGGTCCAAAAACCAAGTTAACTGGTATCCCAGGCAACCCTTTGAACTTATTAGAAATCCCTCAAGGTTGCCGCTTCCAAGCTCGCTGTGACCGTGTTCACGAAGCTTGTACCAAAATACCAACTCAGCTGCGTCAAATTGAACCTGGTCGTTTTTCAAATTGCCATTTGTACGGCGAAACTATTGCTCAAACTAAGGTTTAACGACAAAAAGTAACCCTAGTAAGAACAAAATTACATTGGAGAGAATTATGAGCAAACAACTCGGCGAACTGCTGATTGAGGGTAAAAATGTCGTTAAAGACTTTCCTTTAAATAGCAATTCGATCAAGCAGTCCAAAATGCGCGCGATCAACGACGTATCATTCAAGATGCACAAAAGCCGCGGTTTAGCGGTAGTCGGTGAGTCGGGCTCAGGAAAGTCTACGACTGCAAAAATGATTGCCAAAATGTATGCACCTACCGACGGCGTGATCGAGTATAAAGGGCGTGATATCCAAGCTATCACCTCTCGGCAGGATTTAATTACGTACCGCGAAGGCGTACAAATGGTATGGCAAGATCCGTTCGGTTCACTAAACCCAACGCACAATATCTTTCACCACATTGCACGCCCACTGCTTATCCACAAAAAGGTAGCCCAGGGCAGCAAGAAAGAATTGGAAGAGCGTGTATACGACCTGCTGGAGCAAGTGGGCCTTATTCCACCAAAAGAAACCGCTCAAAAATTCCCTCACCAGCTTTCCGGTGGTCAACGTCAACGTGTGAACTTAGCACGTAACATCGCAGTCGGCGCAGAAGTTGTTTTAGCGGATGAGCCAACTTCAATGCTTGATGTTTCCATTCGTGCTGGTGTCCTCAACCTGATGGAAGAGATGAAGTTTGAGAAACAGATGTCTCTACTTTACATCACTCACGATATCGCGACAGCACGTTACATCGCCGAAGATCTCGCGGTTATGTATGTAGGGCATATGGTGGAATGGGGTGATACAGAAGAAATCATCCACGCTCCGCAACATCCATACACTCAATTGCTCGTTTCAGCGGTGCCCGATCCATCCAAATCGATCCACGAGAAACTGAAAGGCAATAAAGGAGAAATTCCTCTCTGGACGCCTGATTCCGTCGGTTGTCCTTTTGCTGGCCGCTGCGTGCACGCAACAGACAAGTGTCGAGAGCACTTACCGGGCATTACTCAACTATCAGAGAACCACTTTGTTCGCTGTTACTTGTTTGAAGATTAATCATAACTAGGGTCAGGTTTAGCCTGACCCCCTATTTATAGCTTCCCGGAGACATTGAATGCTGCTACTGACTAACCACATTGGTTATGAACGTCTGGGTCCTAAGACAGCAATTATCCAGACTAACCAGCCACATTTAACTTCTACTACGGCTTTATTGGTCTGCGCTGATAGCCAACAAGTTGTTGCGACACTAGCAGTCGAGGAGCAAGGTAGGGTGGCAAACTGGCATCAAGGCTATTTCTATCTGATCGATTTTTCGTCTTTTACCACTCCAGGCAGTTACTACCTTCGCTTTGACCACGTCTGCTCCTCTCATTTTGAGATCCGTCAACATATTCTACTGGATCGTACCTTGTCAGACGTGATCCACTATTTTAAATCTCAACGTTGTGGCGGCATTTTTGATCAACAAGACCGTCAAGCGCCATTATTAAACTCTAACCAAACCGTGGATGCTCATGGCGGCTGGTATGACGCATCTGGAGATGTCAGCAAATATCTCAGCCATTTATCCTATGCCAATTACTTAAATCCTCAACAAATCCCCATGGTGGTTTGGAATATGTTGAAGGGCCTTTCTTTACTCGAAAATAGTGAAGAAATCGCTGCATTTACGCGAACACGTCTTATCGAAGAAGCCCTTTTCGGCGCTGACTTCCTAGTTCGCATGCAAAACGAGCAAGGTTTCTTTTATATGACCGTTTTTGATAAATGGAGTAAAGATACCACTCAACGTGAAATTTGCGCCTACGAAACTCAACTCGGCCACAAATTCGATGATTATCAAGCCGGCTTTAGGCAAGGTGGCGGCGTCGCTATCGCAGCACTTGCGGCTGCATCACGACTTGATGTGAAAGGTGAATATGATCAACAAAGCTACCGCAATGCTGCAGAGAACGGCTATTGGCATTTAAAAGAACATAATACGCAATATTTAAATGACGGCGAAGAAAATATCATTGATGAATACTGTGCACTACTTGCCAGTGTAGAACTGTTTAAAACCACCAAGGAAACTCGCTACTTAGAAGAGAGTCGTTTATGGGCAACTCGTCTAACGGTTCGTCAAACTAGCGATAAACACATTCAACATTTTTGGTCAGCGAACAATGATGGGAGTCGACCTTACTTCCATGCAGCAGAAGCTGGATTACCAGTGATCGCCTTATGTGAATACCTCGCCATTGAAGATGATTCTTCCTTCGTCGAATCAGTAACACAAGTCGTCACTCAAGCGTGTTCATTCGAAGTGGCGATCACCAATAAAGTCACAAACCCATTTGGTTATCCTCGTCAGTATGTCAAAGGGGTAAATGAAGCAAAACGTGATGCCTTCTTTGTCGCACATAACAACGAGTCCGGTTACTGGTGGCAAGGGGAAAACGCACGTCTAGGTTCATTGGCAACCATGGCTTACATTGCTCAGCCATATCTAACGTCTGATGCGTTAAAACAACAGCTGTCTCAACTGGCTCAAAACGCTATCAACTGGATTGTCGGTTTAAACCCTTATGATATGTGCATGCTCGATGGCCATGGCCGCAACAATTCCGACTACCTTCCTCAATACGGTTTCTACAACGCCAAAGGTGGGGTGTGTAATGGTATTACTGGTGGATTCGAAGATGAAGAAGACATCGCCTTTAATCCACCAGCACAAAAAGATGACATGCTACAGAACTGGCGCTGGGGAGAGCAATGGATCCCGCATGGTGCTTGGTACTTACTGGCCGTCATGAGTCAGGCTCAGCACGTGTCAACTTTAGCGACCTCTGAAGAATTCAAGGAGCAGTAATCATGGGGATGTATTTTGTCGGTATTGATGGTGGGGGGACTTCTTGTCGTGCTCGTATCAAAGACGCGCAAGGCCATTTTATTGGTGAAGCCAAAAGCGGTAGCGCCAATATCATGCTCGGCGCAGAAGTGGCCATGACTTCTATTCGTGATTGTATTGCTTCAGCTGCCAAACAAGGCGGATTGACTGAACAAGACTTTGCCTCAATGCATGTTGGGCTTGCGCTTGCTGGAGCAGAACACAAAGCATCTTGGCATGCATTCATGTCACTTCCTCATCGTTTTGCCAGCATGACATTAAATACTGATGCATACGGTGCATGCATTGGCGCACACAATGGTCAAGATGGTGCAATTATGATAGCCGGAACCGGTTCTTGCGGTATTTACTTAAAAGGATTGAAACAGCACGTTGTCGGCGGTCGAGAGTTTCCAATCTCAGACCAAGGTGGCGGTGCGATCATGGGTCTGCGCCTCATTCAGCAAGTCTTATTGGCGGAAGATGGCATTCGCGAAAAAACACCATTAACAGAGCAGGTGATGACGCACTTTGAAAACGACATCGACAACGTGGTGGCATGGTCCAAACAAGCACTACCTTGCGATTATGGTCAGTTTTCCCCTGCGATTTTCCAAAACGCAGAACAAGGCGATGCATTAGCGATTGCAATGTTAAAGCAAACTGCCAGCAGATATAGAAATGTTTCTTGTGGCATTAAATAAGCGTGGAGCCACGCGTATTTGTTTAATGGGCAGCATTGCAGAGCGCATCGTACGTTGGCTATCGCCTCCCGTTCAGCAATGGATTGTAGAACCACAGTTTGACGCGATTGAAGGAGCTATTATGTTCGCAGGAAAACCTGAGCATAACCTTTACTCGGTAGCTATTAAGTAGGAGTGATTATGGAATATCGTGTTGATCTTGTCGTCTTATCAGAACAAAAGCACAACTGCCGTTTTGGACTGACGTTTCACAACTTAAGCGATCAGGACCTTCATGACTGGAGCCTGACTTTTGCTTTCGACCGTTACATTCTTCCAGACAGTGTATCGAACGGCCAACTGTCTCAGGCCGGTAGCTTGTGTACGCTAAAGCCAGAAGGTATGGTTTTGGCTGAAAACCATCATTTTTACTGTGAGTTTAGCATCGGATCTTACCCATTCCGTTACTACTCAGATGGTTTTAATGAAGCATTGGTCGACTTTATCGCCAACGGTAACCCGAAACGAGCGCAAGTTGATGTCACACCGATTGTCTTAGCCTCACCATACCGTGAGCGTAGTGAAATACCGGCTAGTCTCGCTCATGCACAACCGCTACTCCCCAAACCAAATCATATCGAAACCAGTGACCACAGCTTCCGTTTTAGCGATAAAACAGGGGTTGTTGTTTACTCCGAGTTAGCGAACTCAGCCAAAGAATGGTTATTGGATGAATTACAACGTATTCATCAGTTTAAACCGACTTCTACCAACAATAATCAAATCTTTTTCAAGGGTAACCCAACCTTAGACGAAGGGGCATACAAACTAAAAGTTTCAGAGTCGATCAAGATTGAAGCGGGATCATCATCTGGCTTTATTCATGCTTGTGCGACCTTGCTACAACTGGTTAAGCGTGGTGAACAACCCAACTCAATGGAAGTCGTTTGCTGTTCAATTAAAGACAGACCTCGCTTTCGTTACCGCGGCATGATGCTAGACTGCGCGCGTCATTTTCACTCAGTTGAGCAAGTGAAGCGCCTCATCAACCAGTTGGCTCACTACAAATTTAACACTTTCCACTGGCACTTAACCGATGATGAAGGTTGGCGTATTGAAATCAAATCATTGCCTCAACTTACCGACATTGGTGCGTGGCGTGGCCCAGATGAAACGATACAACCTCAATATACCCATCTATCTGAACGTTATGGTGGTTTTTACACTCAAGAAGAGGTCAAAGAGGTTGTCGCTTTTGCCACTCAGCGCGGGATTACGGTAATACCCGAGATTGATATTCCGGGTCATTGCCGCGCAGCCATCAAATCTCTGCCTCATTTATTGGTAGAAGCCGAAGACACGACAGAATATCGCAGTATCCAGCACTACAACGACAACGTGATTAACCCCGCTCTAGCGGGTAGTTATGAGTTTATCGACAAAGTATTGGAAGAAATCGCGCCCCTCTTCCCTGCTCCTTATGTCCATATTGGCGCAGACGAAGTACCCAACGGGGTTTGGTCGAAAAGCCCAGCTTGCCAAGCCCTAATGGAGCAACAAGGTTACAGCGACTACAAAGAGCTACAGGGACACTTCTTGCGTCACGCAGAAAACAAATTACGCAAGTTAGGTAAACGTATGCTGGGCTGGGAAGAAGCTCAACATGGCGACAAAGTGAGCAAGGATACCGTGATCTATTCATGGCTAAGCGAAGAAGCGGCTTTGAATTGCGCGCGCCAAGGCTTCGATGTGGTGCTGCAACCAGCACAAACCACCTACTTAGACATGACGCAAGACTACGCGCCTGAAGAACCTGGTGTGGATTGGGCTAACCCGTTACCACTAGAAAAAGCTTACAACTACGAACCACTCGCTGAAGTATTAGCCGACGATCCTATCCGAAAACGCATTTGGGGTATTCAGGCCGCGCTGTGGTGCGAAATTATCACCGACCAATCTCGCATGGACTACATGATCTTTCCACGCTTAACCGCCATGGCAGAGGCCTGCTGGACAGACAAACAACAGCGTGATTGGACGGACTATTTATCACGTTTGAAAGGACACCTTCCACTGCTGGATTTGCAGGGAGTGAATTACCGTAAACCGTGGAAATAACACAAAGTCGATACAGATATAACGCGCTTTCAAGAATTTATAAATTTTGGCTGCCCAAGCAGCTTTGTAAAAAGGAAACACATAATGAAATACGGCTATTTCGATAACGAGAATCGTGAATACGTCATTACTCGTCCAGATGTACCTGCTCCTTGGACTAACTACCTAGGTACGGAGAAATTTTGTACCGTGATCTCGCATAACGCAGGTGGCTACTCGTTCTACAACTCTCCAGAATACAACCGTGTTACTAAATTCCGTCCCAACGCGACCTTTGATCGCCCAGGGCATTACGTGTATTTACGTGATGATGAGACGGGCGATTACTGGTCTATCTCATGGCAACCAGTCGCGAAAAGTCTAGATGAAGCTAACTATGAAGTTCGTCATGGTTTGTCGTACTCAACATTCAAATGTGAATACCGCGGTATCACGGCAACCAAAACGTTATTCGTACCAAAGGGCGAAGACGCGGAAATTTGGGATGTGGTCATTAAAAACACCTCAGACAAACCACGTACTATCAGTGCATTCTCATTTGTTGAGTTTTCCTTCAGCCACATTCAATCAGACAATCAAAACCACCAGATGTCTTTGTACTCTGCGGGAACGTCATACAATGAAGGCGTAATCGAGTACGATTTGTACTACAACACTAACGACATTGAAGGCTTCTACTACTTAGCTTCAACGTTCGACCCTGATTCATACGACGGTCAACGTGATAGTTTCTTAGGACTATATCGTGACGAAGCAAACCCACTCGCTGTAGAACAAGGTAAGTGCTTTAACACCGCACAAACCTGTTACAACCACTGTGGTTCGCTGCATAAGCAATTCACTATTCAGCCCGGTGAAGAAGTTCGCTTCGCTTACATCCTAGGGATCGGTAAAAACAATGGCGAGCGCCTGCGTGCTAAATACCAAGATCTTGCAGAAGTGGATAACGCATTCGCGGGGATCAAAGCACACTGGGATGAGCGCTGTGCTAAGTTCCAAGTGACATCACCAAACGAAGGTCTAGACACCATGATCAACACATGGACTCTATACCAAGCGGAAACCTGTGTGGTTTGGTCTCGCTTTGCGTCTTTCATTGAAGTCGGCGGTCGTACGGGCCTTGGTTATCGTGATACTGCGCAAGATGCGATTTCAGTCCCACATGCCAACCCTGCAATGACACGCAAACGTATCGTGGATCTTTTACGTGGTCAGGTGAAAGCGGGTTACGGTTTACACCTCTTCGACCCTGATTGGTTCGACCCAGAAAAGGCTGATGTTAAACCATCTAAGTCACCAACTGTGGTTCCGACTCCGTCTGACGAAGATAAAATCCACGGCATCGAAGATACGTGCTCTGATGACCACCTATGGCTAGTTCCAACCATCTGTAAGTACGTGATGGAAACAGGCGAACACAACTTCTTCGACGAAGTCATTCCTTACGCCGATGGCGGCGAGGCGAGCGTATATGACCACATGAAAGCAGCGCTAGATTTCTCTGCGGAATACGTCGGTCAAACGGGTATCTGTAAAGGGCTGCGCGCGGACTGGAACGACTGCCTGAACCTCGGTGGTGGTGAGTCTTCGATGGTGTCATTTTTGCATTTCTGGGCACTACAAGAGTTCATTGACCTAGCGAAATATTTAGGTAAAGAAGCCGATGTTGAGAAATACACCGAAATGGCTGCGAACGTTCGTGAGGCGTGTGAAGCACACCTTTGGGATGATGAAGGCGGTTGGTACATCCGTGGCCTAACGAAGAATGGTGACAAGATCGGTACGGCACAACAGAAAGAAGGCCGAGTACATCTTGAGTCAAACACTCTCGCGGTTCTATCCGGTGCGGTTTCTCAGGAACGTGGTGAAAAAGCAATGGATGCAGTCGACAAAAACCTGTTTTCTGAATATGGCCTGCACCTAAACTCGCCCTCATTTGCCACCCCAAACGATGACATTGGCTTTGTAACTCGCGTCTACCAAGGCGTGAAAGAGAACGGTGCGATCTTCTCACACCCAAACCCATGGGCATGGGTCGCAGAAGCGAAGCTCGGTCGTGGTGATCGCGCAATGAAGTTCTATGACGCACTCAACCCATACCGCCAAAACGACATCATCGAGAAACGTATTGCAGAACCGTATTCCTACGTTCAATTCGTTATGGGTCGTGACCACCAAGATCATGGTCGCGCAAACCACCCATGGCTAACGGGCACATCTGGCTGGGCATACTTCGCGGTAACTAACTTCATTTTAGGTGTGCGTACGGGCTTCGATGGTCTAACTATCGATCCATGCATCCCAACCAACTGGTCAGGGTTTGAAGTGACTCGCCAATGGTTAAGTGCCACTTACAACATCAAAGTGGTTAACCCTGAGTCCGTCAGTAAAGGGGTGAAGTCAATCACGGTTAACGGTGAAACCATCCATGGTTCTTCTGTACCGATTCAAACAGAAGGATCGGTAAACGAAGTTATCGTGACTTTAGGTTAATCGTCTTTGGGGGAGAGCTCCCCTGTGATTTATTCGATGCACTTATTGCTGACCTAATAAGTGCATCAGTTCGCTAGTAAAAATAAGGTGTGATGACATATCGCCCTTATTGAGGTTCGAATTATGATCAAATTTGGTACCGGCGGCTGGCGTGCATTTATTGGTGAAGAATTCACCAAAGATAATGTACGTTTAGTTGCTCAAGCAGTCGCTAATATTATTAATACAGAGTCAGTAGCCGACCTCGGCTTTGTGATTGGCTATGACCGTCGCTTCCTTTCAGACAAAGCAGGAAGTTGGTTTGCTGAAGTTCTGGCTGCAAACGGCATTGTTGTCAGCTTTATTGATAAGTTTGTTCCTACACCTATCGTGATGTTCAAAGCAAAAGAAATGGGCTGTGCTTACTCTGCTTGCATCACGGCATCACATAACCCAGCCGATTATAACGGGATCAAAGTCTTTATTGAGGGAGGCCGCGATGCCGATGAAATCATCACACAAAAAATTGAATCGCAAATTGCCATACTGACGCTACAAGATGTAAAGAGCGTCGACTTTGGCCAAGCAGTTGAAGACAAACTGATCCAAATCATTAACCCAATGAACGAGTTCGTGGACTCGATCATTAACTTTATTGATATTGAGGCGATAAAAAAAGCCAATCTACGCGTCCTAGTAGACCCAATGTTTGGTGTAGCGAAAAACGCGCTCCAAACGGTACTGATCAATGGCCGTTGTGATGTTGACGTGATCAATGATGGTAAAAACCCCGACTTTGGCGGCTTGATGCCATCACCAAGCGCTGCAACACTTTATCGCCTCATGCACCTCGTTAAGGAGCAAGGCTACGATATCGGTATTGGTACCGATGGTGATGCAGACCGCTTAGGGATCATTGATGAAAAAGGTAACTTTATTCATCCCAATGAAGTCCTGCTTCTTCTGTACTACTACCTATTAGAATACAAAGGCTGGAAAGGCTCTGTCGTTCGTAACATCGCCACCACTCACCTGCTTGATAAAGTGGCCGAAGATCACGGAGAGAAATGCTTTGAAGTTCCTGTAGGCTTTAAACACATTAGCTCTCAAATGGAAGCCGATGACTCACTGATCGGTGGAGAAAGCTCTGGCGGCTTAACTATCCGTGGTCATATCAAAGGTAAAGATGGCGTCTTCGCTTCAAGTCTATTGGTCGAAATGATTTCTGTTTCGGGTAAAAAACTGTCTGAGTTGCTCGATGAAATCTACGATAGATATGGTTATGCCTACATGGCAGAGGGCGATTGCAAATTCAAACCGATGCAAAAGGAAAGGCTGTTTAATAAGATTTATGTCGACAAGCACTTGCCTGAATTCGAATTTGAGATTGATAAAGTTAGCTACGACGACGGCGCAAAAGTGTACTTTAAGAATGGCGGCTGGATCATCGCTCGTTTTTCAGGCACTGAACCTTTACTACGTATTTTTGCAGAAATGCAAGATAAGGACACTGCAGAACGTGTTCTTCAACAGTTTAAGGACTTCTTGTCTCTGTAACTGCCCTTGTGCCCGCTTCGTGCACATTGGCTGCAACTTGGTTTCCAACGTTGTCGCTAAGGGAGAGGAACACTTGCCCGGCATGACTGCCGGGCTTTTTTATTTTAATCTGAAAATACCGTGTGAGCAGATTATGCGAACGCCAGAACGCCTTGGGTTTCAATTTTTACAGCGACAGACTCACCAATATTCAATGCCTGCGATGCCGTTGCTAATAAGCGATCACCATTCGCGTCAATGACATAACGACAATGATCGCCCATAAAATGCTGCTCAAGCACAATGACCGAACTCTCTTCATCTGATTGAATTTGCACATGCTGTGGTCTCAATAGCAAAGAGCACGCTGATTGAACAGGAATCTCTTGCTGTGCCGTAGCCTCAACAACACCAAGATGAGTCTCATATTTACAATCTGATATACGCGTTGCCGCAAGGTAACTACCGCCGCCTAAAAAGTCGGCCACAAACTTACTCGATGGCTGATAGTACAGCTCTGACGCTGTCCCATACTGCTCTATGACACCGTTATTCATCACTGCCATTTTATCAGCAAAAGCAAACGCTTCTTCACGGCTGTGCGTAACAAAAATGGCCGTTACCCCTTGCGCTTTAAAAATCTTACGGATCTCAGCAATCAACTCATGGCGCACTTGTGTGTCGATATTAGAAAACGGTTCATCAAGCAATAGTAAATCGGGGCTATAGGCTAACGAGCGAGCAATCGCGACACGTTGTTGTTGTCCACCAGATAATTGATGCGGATAACGCTCACCAAAGCCTTGTAAATGCACTAATTCGAGCATTTCTTGAACTTTAGCCTGTTTATCTTTTGTCGAATAATGCTTTAAACCAAAAGCGATATTTTGGTTGACGGTGAGGTGAGGAAATAACGCGTAATCTTGAAAAATCATGCCAATATTACGCTCTTCTGGCGGCAACCAATTTTCACTATCATCGATCGTAAGACAATTTAAGCTCATTTGTCCTGAAGTTAACGGCAACAAACCCGCAACCGCTTTCAACAACGTTGTTTTCCCGCAACCACTAGCGCCTAATAGACATACAATTTGACCTTGCTCTACATCAAGCGACAATGACTCTAACACGGTTTGATCATCATATTGGCAAGTCAGGTTTTTAATCGATAGTGCGCAGCTCATCAGTGATTTTGCTCCAGTGAACGGTTAACAACAACAAGCGGGATCAACCCAACAAGAACCAACAATACCGCAGGCAAGGCGGCTAATTCTAAATGCTCATCCGAGGCAAAGTTATATACATAAGTTGCCAGGGTTTCAAAGTTAAATGGACGCAATAACAACGCGGCATTGAGTTCTTTCATCGACTCAATAAACACCAATAATGCCGCTATCAGGGCCCCTCGTTTTACCAATGGAAAGTGGACTCGCCACAGCATCACATTCGGCGTACACCCCATCGTGCGCGACGCCATATCCAAAGACGGTGATATCTTGTTTAAATTACTTTCGATACTACCGATCGCGACCGCAGAAAAACGAACCACCATGGCGAAAATAAGAGCAAACATCGAACCAGAGAAAATCAGCCCAGGTCGTCCCCACTCCATTGCTTTAGCAAAGTCGTTGACTCGATGATCCATAAACAATACTGCAACCATCACACCAATCGCAAGCACGGTACCAGGCACAGCATAACCCATAGACGAAAGACGCATAAACGCCAAGCTTCCTCGTTTGCCATTGACTCGATGAGTAAAATTAACAATAAGCGCCACAGCAACACCAATAATAGCCGCAATGACAGACACCACTAAACTGTTCCAAGCGTATGCACGAAACTCAGGCGTCCAACTCTGGGAAAAATAAGTAATGGCGTAATCGATCAGCTGCAGTAACGGCAAAATAAACGCAACGGCAACCAACCCCCAACACCAAATCAGAGCCGCCCACTTTTTCCACCCCGTCAGCTCATAACGAAAATCTGCATGACTATTAAACTGGCTTTGAAAAAGTTTCTGTTTGCGACGGCTGTAACGCTCTGCACTCAATAAAAGCACCACAATCACTAGCATCATCGCAGAAATTTTTGCCGCTGCATTGAGATTCGAATAACCAAGCCACGTATCGTAAACCGCTGTCGTTAACGTGTTCAGGGCAAAGTAACTTACCGTGCCGAAATCACCGATCGTTTCCATTGCAACCAGTGACAACCCCACCGCAATAGAAGGACGAACTAGCGGCATCGAAATTCGCCAAAAGCTCTCCCATGGCGAGCACTTAAGCAAACGCGCACTTTGCAACAAAGAGACATTTTGTTCCATAAACGCAGCACGGCACAGCAAATATACGTAAGGGTATAACACCAACGACAGAACGAACGTCGCACCTGGCAGCGTACGAATATCTGGGAACCAATACTCTCCTGGTCCCCACCCCGTGATATCACGTAAAAAGATCTGGATAGGCCCAGCAAAATCAAACCAGTCGGTAAAAATGTATCCGATGATGTAACCCGGCATCGCGAGTGGCAATACCAGAGCCCATTGTAACCACTTTTCGGTCGGGATCTTGCACATCGCCATCACCCAAGCGCTTGGGATACCAAGAATTAAAGAAAGCACCATCACGCCGAGAGTCAGCGCAACCGTGTTAAATATATAGGTCGGCATGACCGTTGCCATCAAGTGTGCAAACAAGTCATCCGTTTCACCAATAGCGGTGTAGAAAATCGCTAAGATCGGCAAAACCAGTAATAGGGTGATTACCCCGCTACTGGTTTTCCATAAAGAGTGTTTATCTTTCATTGCCTAATTACTGCAAGGCTATATGAAATACAAATGCAGTTGCAAATACATCTCATACCCTTTAATTAAATGGGAGTACAGTTATACCCCCATAAGGAATTAAAGGTCAAATTTGACTTCGTCTAGTAGCTTAATTGCCACTTCATGATGCGCAGCGATCTCATCGAGAGAAATCGTATCCGCTTTGAAATCTCCCCAAGACTCGACAAGCTCAGAACGCTTAACGCCTTCTTTCACCGGGTACTCGTAGTTCACTTCGGCATACATTTGCTGCGCTTTATTGCCTGTTAGGAATTCCATTAGCTGTACAGCATTTTCTTTGTTTGGCGAGTACTTCGCCATCGCCATACCAGAAATATTCACGTGAGTACCTGTTGTCTCTTGGTTAGGGAAGTTAATGTAAACCGCGTCAGCCCACGCTTTTTGCTCTTTGTCATTAACCATTTTACCGAGATAGTAACTGTTACCTAGAGAAACATCACATAAGCCTTCTTTAATCGCTTTCACTTGCGCGCGATCGTTACCTTGTGGCTTACGAGCTAGATTGGCTTTAACACCTTCTAGCCACTCTTTTGTTTCCGCTTCACCATTATGAGCGATCATGGCAGAAACTAGAGAAACGTTGTACGGGTGTTTACCGCTGCGAGTACAGATTTTTCCTTTGAATTCAGGTTTCGCTAGGTCAGCATAGTTGAAGTCTGCACCCAGTTTGCCTACACGGTCACGTGAAGAGTACACGCTACGAGAACGCAGGGTCAGAGCAAACCACTCGTTGCCTTTATCTTGATATTGAGCTGGGACGTTTTCTTCAATGATTTTGCTATCTACTTCCTGAACCAAACCTTTATTCGTTAGTTCAGCTAGACGGCTGACATCCGTCGTCAGAATAATGTCAGCAGGGCTGTACTCACCTTCTTGAGCCAGCTTTTCTGCTAAGCCTTTTTTAGCAAATTTTACGTTTACTTTAATGCCAGTTTCTTTAGTGAACTCATTGAACATTGGTTCAACTAAGAAAGGTTGTCGGTAAGAGTAGACGTTCACTTCTTCAGCAGCCATTGCTACTGGTGACAAGGTTGCGCAAGCTAATGCTGAAAGAGTTAGCAGTTTTTTCATTGTTCAATCCCATCTCATGCTAATGATAATGTTTATCAGTTGTGTTATTATATGCATGTTCAATAAGAAGACAACAATAAATAATAAAAAAACCCGCTCATCGAAGCAGGTTTTTTAGGACTTTGTCACTATTTATTTATTATTTTACCGTGACAAATTCTGGGTAAGCATCCACACCACAGTCGTGCATATCCATTCCCTCCATCTCTTCGTCTTCGGTTACGCGGATACCAACCGTCGCTTTCAAAATCGCCCAAACCGCTAAGCTCGCACCGAATACCCAAGCAAAGATAACGACCGCACCAAGCAACTGCGCACCAAACGTAGCATCACCATTACTTAGTGGCACCACCATTAGACCAAAGAAACCACAGACACCGTGCACTGAAATCGCCCCCACTGGATCATCAATTTTAAGTTTATCTAGACCGATGATACTAAATACAACCACTGCACCAGATACCGCACCAATGGCAACTGCATACATCGGTGATGGTGATAGCGGATCCGCTGTAATTGCAACCAACCCCGCTAATGCACCGTTCAGAACCATCGTTAAGTCCGCCTTGCCCCACATCGTCTTACATACGAATAACGCTGCAATCGAACCTGCCGCCGCCGCTGCGTTGGTATTTAGGAAAATTTGCCCCACCGCTGTCGCGTTTTCAAAGTCCGAAACCATCAATTGAGAGCCCCCATTGAAGCCGAACCAACCAAACCAAAGAATGAACGTACCCAGCGTTGCTAACGGCATGTTAGAGCCAGGAATCGGGTAGATTTCCCCATTTTTGCCGTACTTGCCTTTACGTGCGCCAAGCAGTAGCACCCCCGCTAACGCAGCTGAAGCGCCTGCCATATGCACAATACCTGAGCCAGCAAAATCACTAAACCCTGCTTCTGCTAAAAAACCGCCACCCCATGTCCAATAACCTTCCATTGGATAAATAAACGCAGTCAAAATGACCGAGAAGACCAAAAACGACCAAAGTTTCATACGTTCAGCAACAGCGCCTGAAACCACTGACATTGCGGTTGCGACGAATACCACTTGGAAGAAGAAGTCCGATTCAAGTGAGTGATCCGCGCCTTCTCCCTGCGTCCCAATCAACGCACCAAATGAAGGTAACCAACCTCCTTCACCATTATCGACATACATGATGTTGTAACCAACGAGTAAAAACATCGTACATGCGATGGCGTACAAACAGATGTTCTTCGTAAGAATTTCTGTTGTGTTTTTTGAGCGCACCAGCCCCGCTTCAAGCATGGCAAAACCGGCGGCCATCCACATCACTAACGCCCCGGAAATCAGAAAGAAAAAGGTGTCGAGTGCGTAACGTAGCTCGGTTACAGTTGTTGTTAATTCCATAATAGTTTCTCCAAATCCCTTGAATACTTACAGTGCTTCTGCGTCCATTTCACCCGTTCGGATACGCACCGCTTGGTTTAAGTCGTATACGAAAATTTTACCGTCACCAATTTTTCCTGTTTGCGCCGCTTTTGTGATGGCTTCTACCACCCGCTCGACGTTATCGGCGTGAGTTGCGATTTCTATTTTTACTTTTGGTAGGAAATCAACTTGGTACTCCGCTCCGCGATATAACTCTGTGTGTCCTTTTTGACGACCAAAACCTTTGACTTCTGATACCGTCATTCCTTCGATACCTACATCAGCCAATGCTTCACGAACATCGTCTAACTTAAACGGCTTAATAATGGCATTGATTATTTTCATTTAATTCTCTCCGAAGCTTTCATCCTGAAACACTTCTACTTAATCCAAGCAACGTGCCAAGTTTTTAAGTTATTGAATAATAAAAACTAACGTCAATTTACATATCTACAAACAAAAAGGGCGCACCATGTCGGTGCGCCCTTTTCACAAATTTAAAGCAACAGCAGGAAAGTTACCCAAAACTGTGCACTAAATATTCAAAAAGTCTTTCCATCGCTCGATAAGAATCATGAAGTCCTCTATTCCACAGCTTGCTGTACTTTCTGCATTGTAGAAATCGAATTCACTTTCCATCTCGACATCATGGTCATAGGCCAATGCATTTTCTTGCACCAGGACTTCATCGCCCTGAATCATCAAGCTAATTTCTGTTCCAGTTAAACTATGCTCTTGAGAAGGCGCTGACAATGACTGCTCAATTAGCTTTTCAACCCGCGCAATTTTCACCGGATCTTTGCCAATTTCTTCTTGTAGCCAGCGCCCAACAATCTCATGCCCCATGCTGCATTTTACGTAGTACTCGCCCATCAACGTGTTACGGATGAATTCAAATTCCATCGAGATTGCCTTTTCGTATCAATTTGGTGCGGAGTATAGCGAATTGCGCCCATAAAAAAAGCACCTCGTTGGAGGTGCTTTTTACTTGTGCATTTAAACTTATGCAGGCTCTTGGAAGATCACTTCATCCGCTTTCTTGGTGTATTGATCCATTTTATGGAAGTTCAAGTAGCGGTAAGTATCGGTGGCCGTAGCATCGATTTGTTTCGCGTATTCTAGGTATTCTTGTTTGGTTGGAATCTTACCAAGAATTGCCCCTACGGCTGCTAGTTCCGCAGACGATAGGTAAACATTCGCACCAGTACCTAGACGGTTCGGGAAGTTACGTGTAGACGTCGACATGACCGTTGACTTATCAGCAACGCGTGCTTGGTTACCCATACATAACGAACATCCAGGCGTTTCAATACGCACCCCTGCTCGGCCAAAGATGCCGTAATAGCCTTCTTCTATCAGCTGATCTTTATCCATCTTCGTTGGCGGCGCTACCCACAGACGAGTTGCAAGCTGTCCGTTGAACTTATCTAGCAGCTTACCTGCCGCTCTGAAGTGGCCAATGTTAGTCATACAAGAACCAATGAAGACTTCATCAATCGCAGTACCTTGCACTTCAGACAACAAACGGGCGTCATCTGGGTCATTTGGTGCACACAGTACTGGCTCGTTGATTTCAGCCATATCGATCTCAATAACGTGTGCGTATTCAGCGTCTTTATCTGCCACCATTAGCTCAGGTTTCGCCAACCACTCTTCCATTGCGGTGATACGACGCTCAATAGTACGGCGGTTACCGTAGCCTTCCGAGATCATCCACTTCAGCATGACAATGTTTGAGTTTAGGTACTCTTCGATCGACTCTTGAGACAATTTAACCGTACAACCTGCCGCAGAACGCTCGGCGGAAGCATCAGAGAGCTCAAACGCTTGCTCAACCGTCAAGGTTTCCAAGCCTTCAATCTCAAGGATACGGCCAGAGAACTCGTTGATCTTACCTGCTTTTTCTACAGTCAGCAGACCTTGTTGAATCGCATAGTAAGGGATGGCATGCACAAGGTCTCGTAGCGTAATCCCCTCTTGCATCTTACCTTTAAAGCGAACCAAAATTGATTCAGGCATGTCTAGAGGCATCACCCCCGTAGCGGCGGCAAAAGCGACCAAACCCGACCCCGCAGGGAATGAAATACCGAGTGGGAAGCGAGTATGCGAGTCACCGCCCGTCCCTACCGTATCAGGCAGTAACATGCGGTTTAACCATGAGTGAATGATACCGTCACCAGGGCGAAGTGATACACCGCCACGGTTCATAATAAAGTCAGGAAGCGTATGATGCGTGTTAACATCAACCGGTTTTGGGTACGCCGATGTGTGACAGAACGACTGCATGACAAGGTCAGCTGAGAAACCGAGACACGCCAAATCTTTCAGTTCATCGCGCGTCATTGGACCCGTTGTATCCTGAGAGCCAACCGTGGTCATTTTAGGCTCACAGTAGGTGCCTGGACGAATACCATCAACGCCACAAGCTTTACCAACCATTTTCTGTGCCAGAGTATAACCTTTGCCAGAGTCTGCAATTTCACCAGGCTTACGAAATACATCAAAAGGCTCAAGACCCAGCGATTGGCGTGCTTTGTCAGTCAAACCGCGACCGATAATAAGTGGAATACGGCCTCCAGCACGAACTTCATCCAGCAGCACTTCGGTTTTTAGCGAAAACTCAGCCAGTACTTCACCAGACTCATGGTCACACACTTTGCCTTGGTATGGGTATACGTCGATAACATCCCCCATATTGAGCTTAGTCACGTCCACTTCAATCGGCAGGGCACCGGCATCTTCCATTGTGTTAAAGAAGATTGGGGCGATCTTACCGCCAAGTACGTAACCGCCAGCACGCTTATTTGGTACATTCGGGATATCATCCCCCATAAACCAAAGCACGGAGTTGGTTGCAGATTTACGAGAAGAACCAGTACCGACAACGTCGCCAACATAAACCAGTTGATGACCTTTTTCTTTTAGCGTTTCAATTTGCTTGATCGGACCAATATTGCCCGGTTGATCAGGGTTGATTCCTTCACGTTCATTTTTCAGCATCGCTAGAGCGTGGACTGGAATATCTGGGCGAGACCAAGCATCTGGCGCAGGTGAAAGGTCATCCGTGTTCGTTTCACCTGTTACTTTAAATACGGTTAACGTCACTTTTTCTTCAAGCTTGGGTTTAGATAGGAACCACTCTGCATCTGCCCATGATTGAAGCACTTTCTGTGCGGGCGCATTACCCGCTTTCGCTTTCTCTTCTACGTCGTAAAAAGCATCAAACATCAGTAGCGTATGAGACAGAGCTTTCACTGCAATTTCGGCCAGTGCTTCATCATCAAGTAATTCAACTAACGGTGCGATATTATAACCACCTTGCATGGTACCCAGCAGCTCAGCAGCCTTTGCACGGCTCACAAGTGGTGAAGTGACTTCATCTTTTGCTACTGCAGTTAGAAAGCCTGCTTTTACGTAAGCCGCTTCATCTACACCTGGTGGGATTCGGTTTTCAAGTAGGTCAAGAATGAACTTTTCTTCACCTTGCGGGGGATTTTTCAGAAGTTCTACAAGTCCAGCAACTTGCTCTGCGTCTAGCGGTTTAGGAACAACTCCTTCGGCAGCACGCTCTTCGACGTGTTTACGGTAGGCTTCAAGCACGACTTTTTCCTCTCATTGCGGTTCCTCCTTTATTATTACTATTGTTAAAGTAAAGGAGTGAACATCCTTGGAAACTTGGCTCCCCATTGCCCTTGTTTTCATTCAATTATGATTGAGAAACAGCGCCGTAGAGGCCAAACTGTGGGCAAGAGAATAGCAAATTTAACCTTAAATTAAAATATTATCATTTTGACCAACATAGCAACTTACGACTAAAGTCCTGCTTATTTTGCCCCAAAATACCAAGGTTTTTGCTTTCTTCTGCCCGGTTAATTAAACGAGGTACCGACGATCAAATACACGGCATCCATATTCTGCTCAGTACGCCCATACGCCAACATAATGGGCCCGATTGGTGAATCGACCCCAAAGAAAACGGCTCCCGCATTGTACAACGGCGCTTCATTTACCTTTAGGTCATTATCCGACCACACACCACCATGTTCGAGTGACGCACCTAAATACACAGGTGCTTCAAATAACCCAAAATCATTGTCGAACCATTTATAGCGATAGACTAAACTGCTATAAAATAGGTTTTGCCCAATCAAACTGTTTCTCGGAATACCAGATAAGTTCAGAAAGCCGCCCAACTCTCTTGGGTCTAAGGGAAGCGATGAGTTTTTACTTTCCACAAAACTGTACTCTGCCTGTCCGACTAAAGTATGACGCTGATGACTCACCGCGCCTTTAAATCGCGCCGAGATCTCATACACAGTATCTTCTTCGTTTCCTCTCGCATCTATCACACTATCACCCGTCGGGCTTTTGTCATGAGAGACAAGGTACTCCAAATCAACCAATAGACCACGAGTTGGGAAAGCAAAGTCATCAAGTGTATCTAATCGATAACTGGCAAAAAGACCGCGTCGATCAAAATCCAACGTCCCCGCTGAAGCTAATGTCGAGAGTTCAATGTCGCCCGTTGAGTAACGCCCTCCCAATCGAAGCTCCTGCCATAATGTCGGCTGAAGCCCCACCGCAAGCTCGACAGTAAAGTCACTGTAAGAGACGGGAAAGAAGTCATTGACTGAATTCAAATCTGTATTTTGAAGATCGTTGAGTGGCAGGTTTCGACCTTCGTTGCTATAAGCGACTCGACCGGAAACAAAAAGCTCTTGGCTAGACAGCACCGGGGAATAGAGTTCGGCCCCAATTAATTTATCCGTCCCCATTTCTACATTCAGCGTAAGCTCAGCGCCATGAGAGTTCAAGTTCGTAAAGTTGGTAGACAAGCCGATGCCGTATTGGCTGTCGTTATCAAAGTCATCTTCAAGAAAAAATCGAAAGTTGAGATAGTTTGGCCCCCAAGACTTTTCATTGACTTTAAACACCAGCAACGTTGCACCATCGACCTCCTCAAAGTGGTAGGTAATCAATTCAAATCGATCAAGCGCATAGAGATTTTCCACCGCTTTTTCAATTTCTGCAGTCGGAATACGGCGCCCGGTTTCCAATTGAAGACGGTTAGTAAGCAGTAGATCACTGTAGTGGGTATTGTTGACAATCATGATGTCATCAACCACGCGGTTATCGCCATACACAAGCGTTTTACGCACCGCTTGTTTATGGTCGATGTACTTTTGATATTCAGCGCTCGATAAACTCAACCCATTCAGTTTCGACTTAAGCTGCTTGGTAATATCGTAACCGGACTGAAAAGCCCAAGGCATTTTATCAAACTCCACGGTTTCCATGCTGCCGACATTAGGTCGAATGTAAACATCTTGCGGCTCAAGTGCTTCTACCTGCTGCTGAGTACTACGACGTACAAGGTAGTTGGAAAGCTGATCGGCGACGGTAAACAGGCCGGTAAATTCGTCTTCGGTTTTGTAGTCAGTGCTGATATCAACTGCGATAACCACATCCGCCCCCATCGCACGAGCCACATCTACGGGCATGTTATTGACCACACCACCATCAACAAGCATATGACCGTTGAGTTTATAAGGAGGAAGAGCGCCAGGAACCGACATGCTCGCCATCATGGCATCCACTAAATAGCCGTTACCGAGAACCACTTCTTCTAAAGCGAGAATATCGGTAGCAACAGAGCGATAAGGAATAGCTAGTTCATCAAATGAATCAAAACGGCCTAAGTTACCCGTGGTTTCTCGTAACACACGTAGCATATTTTGACCTTGCACCACGCCCGTAGGCGCACGAATTTCGCTAAACCTTACGCCTAGGTCGGTGGTGATTTGATAACGGTCTTCATATTCTTTGTCACGAACACGACGCTGACTACGATCGACACGATCTCGATAGCCACTGTTCCAGTCAACGGTGTAGATAAAACTTTCAATCTCATCAGCACTCATGCCTGTGGCGTACAACCCACCAACGTAAGCGCCCATGCTTGTACCTGTGACGATGTCCACTGGAATCTGCATCTCTTCCAGTGCTTTTAAAACCCCGATGTGCGCGGCCCCTTTTGCTCCACCACCAGCAAGAACGACCGCCACTTTAGGACGCGACCCAGAATCATGACTTGTCGCCAGAACACAGGAAGGATTCATGCTCAAAAAGAAACTCATCCAGAGCGCGAAATAGCGAGTTAATGAGCTTGATAACGACTTTTTGAACATTCACTTCTTCCTTTACTGAATACCTAAATATATGAACTCTAATGATGTTAGTAATATTGCACTACTAGCCGCCCCTAATATGTACTAATAATTGACCAGTGAGACAAGTTAATGTTAACAATTTGGCGACACTACCAATCAAATAAACTATTCAACCAATTCGATTTTTTCTCACACTGCTGTTTGATCTGCCCCGTTTTATCCCAAATTGGCAGCTTATAATCACTACGACAATTCATTTGCAAGCTACCACCGGACATCGGTTTAAAGCCCAAAGTCGTGATTTCTCTTGGCCACGGGAGCACTAAGCGCTCAGGAATGCGTTGCTTTAAATATTCCGCATACACTCGTAATGCACCGCTCGAACCGGTGAGGTTGACGGGTTTATTATCATCACGACCAAGCCAAATAGTGGTCACTTCACGGCCATCGATGCCAACAAACCAACTGTCTCGGTTATCGTTACTGGTACCGGTTTTCCCAGCCAGCGCCGCCCAAGCAAATTGGTGTTGTAAGAATCGGCCTGTGCCCTGCGCCACTCCCTGCTTCATCGCGTAGGTGGTTAACCAAGCTGCCTGCTCATCCACAGATCTTGATGAACGAGGCAAGGATTGATACAGCACATTTCCTTGCATATCTATCACCGATCGAAGTGCGGTTAATTTCGCCCGCTTACCTGAGTTCGTCAGCGTTTGATACATCTGGGCGACTTCAAAAGGCGTTAATGAAAAAGCGCCCAAAAACATAGAAGGAACAGGGCGTATTTCATCTTTATCGACCCCCAAACGCGCCAACGTTTCAGACACTTCAGGGATACCTAACTCCATCCCCAAGCGCACCGTCGGTACGTTTAGCGACTTCGCTAATGCAAGGTACAGTGGCACATCACCACGGAATTTGCGATCATAATTACGCGGTGTCCAAACCGTACCTTCATTACTTTTTAAGCTTAATGGCGTGTCGTGTAAGGTCGTCCCTAAGTGGTATTTATCCGGTTGCTCTAAAGCAGTCAGATAAATGGCTGGTTTCACCAAAGAGCCGATTGGGCGACTGGCATTGAGTGCACGGTTGAACCCTTCGTAGCCGACTCGTTTACCGCCGACCATCGCGCGGATCTCACCACTGTGACGATCAACCGCTACCGCCGCCGCTTCCAACTCTTTGCCACCTCGTTTTGCGAGCTGTGGGATCTGTTTCGCCACCGCCTCTTCCATCTTGCTTTGCGACACAGGATCGAGAGACGTAAACACACGTAGTCCCGTTTCTGCCTTGAATTGCTGACCAACTTTCTCTTTCAACTCAATGCTCAGCTGTTCGAAGTAAGCTGGCTGACGGCTGGCAATGCGCGGCTTGCTTTGAGTATCAAGCGGGCGACTGGCCGCTTGTTCATATTGTTGAGATGTCAGTATGTTTTGCTGCATCAACAAACGTAACACCAGATCACGACGCTCTTTGGTGCGGTCAGGGTAACGAATTGGGTTGTAGTAAGACGGCCCTTTGACCATACCGACCAACATCGCCAGTTGGTCAATACGCAGCTCTTGGATCGGTTGCCCAAAGTAGTAGCGTGATGCCAACCCAAACCCATGAATCGCTTCACCGCCGTTTTGGCCTAAGTACACCTCATTCAAGTACGCCTCTAGGATACGATCTTTGCTATAGCGATAATCCAAAATTAACGCAATATAAGCCTCTCGTATTTTGCGCCATAAGGTTTTATCACGGGTTAAAAACAGGTTTTTTGCCAACTGCTGAGTTAAGGTGCTGCCACCTTGAACCGTGCGACCCGCCTTAATATTCGCCACCAATGCCCGTGCGATGGCCAATGGAGAAACGCCATCATGTTGATAGAAATCTCGATCTTCAGTCGCAAGCAGCGCATCGACTAGAATTTCTGGGAACTGATCTCGGCGAAGGAATAAGCGCTGTTCATCTTGGCCTTTCTCTAACATCCCCAACATTTTCGGTTCGAGACGCAAATAACCGAGCTCACCACGAGACTCTAGAGACTGAATCCGGTGCAGCCCTGAGTCTGAAAAATGCAGCATCACATGGCGATCAGGCTCAGGTCCGTCCGTAAACTCAAACGGACGACGAATCAACTCAATACGAGTTGTAGAAGAAGAATATTCACCTGGATAACGAGGTTGGCTCACCTTGCGGTAATGTAATACATCAAGCTCATTGCGGAGCTCTTGAATGGTAATGTTATCACCAGGGCTTAGGTTCAAAATACGGGCGTATACTACCGTTGGCAACTCAAACAGTTGGCCGTCGAAGCGCTCTTTCACCACACTGTGTAAATAGATACCGACAAACAGTAATACAGCAGCAAGCGCAACACCGGCTTTCCAGCTCAATGACCACAAAATTTTGAGCCAAGAGCGTTTCTCGTTGGTGGGCTTCTTACTCGGCGTACGTCGAGTTCGTTTTGTCGGCCCTTTCTTGGTTGTACTCTTCTTCGCTGGCGCTTTTTTCGCGCTAGGCTTTTTACTGTTAGTCATTATTCAATTGTCTTTTTGTTTTCGTGGTTGCTGTATGATTGGCAGGATCATCAGGCCATACGTGCTTCGGATAACGTCCTTTCATCTCTTTTTGCACTTCTTTGTAGCTCCCCCGCCAAAAGGCGGCGAGATCCGACGTCATCTGAAGTGGGCGCTGTGCAGGAGAAAGTAACTCCAAGATTAAGCGCTTTCGTCCAAGTGCCAATGTAGGTGATGAACTTTCACCAAACACCTCTTGCATGCGCACCGACAGCACCGGGTCATGTCCATACTGATAACGGATACGCTTCTTCGTTCCCGTCGATAATTGGTAATGCTCGGGCAACCATTGATCGAGGTTCTGGTTGAGCGGCCATCCTAAACGAGCATTTAGCGCTTCAACTATATTAATGTTATGTAACTCTTTTACCGATGAGGCCGAAACCATATACGGCTCCAACCACTCCTCCAACGAATCGAGCAACTCAGAGTTTTCAAAGCTCGGCCATGGTTGTTCAGGGAGCCATTCCACTGCACAGCGAATTCGTTCTAAAAGACGTTCTGATGCGGGTGTCCAGTTTAGACTTTGCAAGCCCTGACGACGAACATAAGTGAGTAAAGCTTGTGTCATTTTTTCTTGACTCGGGCTCGGCAATCCCTCTCGCTCAATCACTAACTGACCGAGCTTTGTTTGGTGTTCAGCGACTAAACGCCCTCTTTTTTCGTCCCAATCCACCACTTCTTCAGATGAAAATAGCGAGTCAAAAGTTGCTCGCAACATATTGACGTTCAATTCACACGCCAAATGTATTTGGCTCGAATTAGAGCGTGAACGCATTAAATCAACCGCCACCAAATACTCACAGTTGCCCAACATTTCTTCCGGACGACATTCCGCACCGTGACCATTCGCCAACGTAAATCGACCGAATTGATTCGCTCGTTGTTGTGCGATGCGATCGGGAAACGCCAAACTTAACACCAGCGGTAATGCTTGTTCATCCACGCCTTTCAGGTCAAATACCGTATCCAATTTGTACGCAAGAGATTGAGCACGCTTGAACAGCTGCGACTTTTTAGGGTGAACACCGACCATCCAGCGATGCAGGCTATGAGCAATACTCGTCACGTTACGCTCAGGCTCTTCAATAAGGGCGACCGCGGCCAAAGCCGTATTTAACATCTTGTCACTGTAGGATTGCGATTGGATTAACATCGCCGCGGCTCTGGGTTCCACACCAAGTTGCTGCGCTTGTTTACCCTCGGAGGTCAATTGACCTTGAACCGTCAACAGACCGAGTGATGTCAATAATTGTTTCGCTTGCTTTAAAGCAGCACAAGAAGGCATATCAAGCCATTTTAGTTCGCGGATATCGTGAGCGCCCCAAAAGGCGAGTTCCATAACTAAACTGGCCAAATCGGAATGAAGCATTTCCGGCTGAGAGACTTGAGGCTGCTGCTTAAACTGGCTTTCAGAATAAAGGCGTACACAGACTCCCTCTTCTGTCCGTCCGGCTCGTCCTGCGCGCTGAATCGCGGAAGATTGCGCAATGCGAACTTGCTCTAAGCGCGTCAATCCATTTTTCAAATCAAAACGCGCGATACGTTCTAATCCGGAATCAACAACAAGACGGATCCCTTCGATCGTTAATGAAGTTTCGGCGATGTTCGTCGCCAATACCACCTTTCGCTTTCCCTGTTCTGCAGGCGCAATCGCTTTTTGCTGATCAGCGAAATTCAGTTGACCATAAAGTGGACACACCTCAATATCATCCGCCAACAGCGATAGCCGTTCTTCGACTTGGTTAATCGCTGCCACTCCGGGCAGAAAAGCCAATAAAGAGCCTGACTCTTCATTCATCAGGTTTTGAATCGTTTTCGCCATCCTCGCCGGTAGATGGTCATTTATCCCTAAAGGCATATAACGCGTTTCTACCGCAAAACTGCGCCCCTTTGATTCAATGTAACTTGCTTCCGGTAATAACGATTGTAAGGCACCTTGATCTAACGTTGCCGACATTACCACCAACTTGAGATCGTCACGCAACGCTTCTTGCACCTCTAAACTAAAAGCTAAAGCCGTATCGGCATGAATGCTGCGTTCGTGGAACTCGTCAAAGATCAGTAAATCAACCCCATCCAGCTCAGGATCATTTTGAATCATGCGTGTCATGACCCCTTCCGTGACAATCTCCAGCTGCGTTGCTGAGCCTACCTTTGTCTCGCCGCGAACACGATAACCAACGCGCTGACCAACCTTTTCTCCTAACTGCTTGGCAAGGTAACGGGCAATATTACGCGCGGCTAATCGCCTTGGTTCAAGCATGATAATTTTTCCAGAGACGGACTGGGTTAGAAGTAATTGCAACGGAAAATAAGTCGACTTACCCGCACCAGGTGCCGCTTTTAAGATCACTTGATGTTGATGTTTAACCGCCGTCAACAGCTGAGGCATCACGGCTTCAATCGGCAATTGTGACAAAGGAAATACCTTGTGGTGTAATGTTGGCAACATTGTACATAAAAAATTCTCGTCTAAATAAATAAACACATGCATTTCGAACCCGCTTTAGAGTCCGCTACTCTACTCAAACGCTATAAACGATTCCTTGCCGACATCAAACTCGACACTGGTGAAATCCGCACGATCCATTGCGCGAACACAGGCGCAATGACAGGTTGTGCCACGCCGGGCAACAAAGTTTGGTATTCCACTTCCGATAATCCAAAACGTAAATACCCAAATAGCTGGGAGCTCAGTGAAACGCCAGAGGGGCACAGGATTTGTATTAATACTGCTCGAGCGAATCAATTGGCGGTTGAAGCTATCGAAAACAAGGTCATTTCAGAGCTTTGTGGTTATGACACACTTCAAACAGAAGTGAAATACGGAAATGAAAATAGCCGAATTGATATCTTGCTCTGCGCAAGCGACAAACCGAAGTGCTATATAGAAGTGAAAAGTGTCACACTTCTTGATGAGGCAGGATCAACTGGACAAGGATACTTCCCTGATGCAGTCACGACTCGAGGACAAAAGCATCTGAGAGAGCTCACAGAAATGGCACAAAATGGAAGTAGAGCCATACTTTTATTCACTGTTTTACATTCAGGTATTGAAAAAGTATCCGCGGCACGCCATATAGACGCGAAATATTCACTATTACTCAAACAAGCACAAGACGCTGGAGTGGAAGTTCTCTGCTACAAAGCTGAACTGAGCAATACTGGAATGCAGCTGATTTCCACTATTGATTTTATCAATTAAGAGAAAAAATGATGTTGTCTTCACATTGACGATAACTTTGCGATTCAGTATTTGCTTGCACCGCCTCTTTTTGCTATAGATACCCGCCTTAAATTGACTGCGGAGCAGTTGACTAGGTGTAAGTAGGAGATGCTGTATGCCAGAATCAAAGAAAAAAACGATAGGCATCCTAGCCATTGCAGGCGTGGAGCCATATCAGGAAAAACCTGGTGAAGAATACATGTCACCAGAGCAGGTTGAACACTTTACGAAAATCTTATCTGCTTGGCGTGACCAACTAAGAGCTGAAGTGAATCGTACTGTTCACCACATGCAAGACGAAGCAGCAAACTTCCCAGATCCAGTTGACCGCGCCTCTCAAGAGGAAGAGTTCAGCGTAGAACTGCGTAACCGTGACCGTGAACGCCGTTTGATCAAGAAGATTGAAAAGACTTTGGACAAAATCAAAGAAGACGATTTCGGCTTCTGTGAATCTTGTGGTGTAGAGATTGGCGTTCGCCGTCTTGAAGCACGTCCAACCGCTGATCTTTGTATTGACTGTAAAACACTTGCAGAAATCAAAGAGAAGCAGATGCAAGGTTAATCAACCAAGCATTTTTTGATTATTGAAGGGAGCTCTGGCTCCCTTTTTGTTTTGGCAACATCTCACTGAACACTTTATCGTGGATACCATCTACGTTCGAGCTATCTCATTTGCATAAGCAAGTACTTATTTAGATTGATATAATTTATTTTTGATTAGGTAAGCCTATTTTTTTAGAGGCACACGCATGACACGCTATGTTGGCCGATTCGCCCCATCTCCTTCTGGGCCACTACATTTTGGTTCCTTAGTTGCCGCTCTTGGTAGTTACTTCCAAGCGAAAGCAAATCATGGCAAATGGTTGGTCCGCATTGAAGATCTCGATCCACCGAGAGAAATGCCAGGGGCGGCGCAAATCATCCTTGATGCTCTCCAAGCGTACCAACTGCATTGGGACGACGAAGTGGTTTATCAGAGTCAACGTCATGACTTCTACCAAGCACAAGTTGATGCTTGGTTAACAAATAGGGATGCCTACTATTGTCAATGTACTCGCAAGCAAATAAGAGAGCATGGCGGCTTTTATTCTGGTATTTGTCGAGATAAAAACTTGAAAGACGGCGCAATTCGCCTAAAAATGACCAAGCCCATTGAACACTTTTTCGACCAAAAGCGTGGAACGATTACGATTCCTGAGCAATTAGCTAATGAAGATTTCATTATTAAACGTCGAGATGGGTTATTTGCGTATAATCTTGCGGTAGTATTAGACGACATCAACCAAGGTATTACCGAAGTCGTTCGAGGGGCAGATTTAATTGAACCCACTGGACGCCAAATCAGCTTATACCAAATCCTTGGACAGCCAGAGGTTCGCTACTTGCATTTACCACTGGCGATGGACAATAACGGCAATAAACTATCGAAACAAAATCACGCGACGGCCATTGATATAGACAACCCGAGGCCAACTCTGTTGCGCGCTATGACATTTTTAGGGTTTGATATCCCTGAAGATATAAAAGCCGCCAACATCGAAGAAATTCTTCGTTGGGGCTGCAAAAACTGGCGCTTGGAACAGCTTCCAGCAGAGAACGAGATCACACTGTGATTCTCAAATGGCACTGTGTAGGCTATCATTAGCCGCAAAATCAGCCTTAGGGCACAGATACTCAACCAAAGCAAGATTGGATTAAACCCAGTTATTGCCAGATGCACATGAATACAAACGACTATACTCCAAGCGAACCTGCCACTATTCCAGAGCTCGCTCTCAATGTAATAACTCGTGAAGAGCACAACATTTCGCGTAAACAGATCAGTGATAATGCACTGAAGGTACTGTACCGCCTAAATGGTGCTGGTTTCGACGCTTTTCTTGTGGGTGGCGGGGTTCGAGACTTGTTGCTTGGACAGAAACCAAAAGACTTTGACATTGCGACTAACGCAACACCGGAACAAATCAAACAGCTATTTAGAAACTGCCGTTTGATTGGTCGCCGCTTTCGCTTGGCCCATATTATGTTTGGCCGGGACATCATTGAAGTTGCGACTTTCCGTGGTCACCACCAAGAACAAAAGAACAAGAGCACTTCTCAGCAATCGAAAGAAGGTATGCTGCTGCGCGACAACGTGTACGGCACGGTTGATGAAGATGCTGAGCGCCGTGACTTCACGATCAACTCGATGTACTACAACATCGCGGACTATTCTATTCACGACTACGCTCGTGGTATCGAAGATCTCGAAGACCGCCTCATTCGTTTGATTGGCGAGCCAGAGACTCGTTACCGTGAAGATCCCGTGCGCATGCTGCGTGCCATTCGTTTCGCTGTGAAACTCGACTTCGATATTGAAGAAGATACTGCCGCGCCCATTGAAGACATGGCTCCGTTGCTGCGTGAGATCCCCTCCGCTCGTCTCTTTGAAGAGTCGTTAAAACTGTTGCAATCAGGTCATGGTTTAGAAACCTACCACCTGCTGCGCGAATACAACCTATTCCAACAGCTTTTCCCGACGATTGCCGAACACTTCACCGAAGATTACTCATCACGCACTGAGCAAATGTTGGATCTGGTGCTGGACTCCACCGACATGCGCATCGAAGATGGCAAACGCATCAATCCTGCCTTCATGTTTGCAGCGATGTTGTGGTATCCACTGTGCGCCAAAGCCGACAAACTCATGGAAGAGCTGAATCTAGACCATTACGACGCCGTTATGGAAGCGAGCAACATTATTCTCGACGAGCAAGTCCGTACGATTGCCATTCCACGACGTCATACCGCGACCATTCGCGAGATTTGGCAACTACAATTACGTCTTCCTCGACGCAATGGCAAGCGTGCATCTCGTCTTATGGAGCTGAATAAATTCAGAGCAGGCTATGATTTTCTTGAAATGCGCGGTGAAATTGAAGGCGATGAAACTCAGCAGCTTGCTAAGTGGTGGGAAACTTTCCAAAATGCCGGCCGAGAAATGCGTCAAGCGATGACAGCCGATTTAGACAGTCAAGCCCCTAAATCAGGGCAACGCCGTCGTAAAAACTACCGCAAGAAAAAAAGTAAGCCTAAATCGTGATCACTGCGTATATTGCGGTAGGCAGTAACTTGGCTGATCCTGTCAGCCAAGCGAAACATGCAATTGAATCACTAAAAGCACTGCCTAAATCAGAATTTATTCAAGCTTCTTCGCTTTACAGCAGCGCACCGATGGGACCACAGGATCAACCAGATTACATCAATGCGGTTGTGGCGATTAACACCAGTTTGACGCCGATTGAGTTACTCGATTGCACTCAAGCTATTGAGCAAGAACAGGGGCGTGTCCGTAAAGACGAACGTTGGGGACCCAGAACGTTGGACCTCGACATTGTGCTTTATGGTAATGAGGTGATTCATTCCGCAAGGCTTACTGTTCCTCATTATGGAATGAAAGAGCGTGAATTCGTACTCTACCCTCTTGCGGAAATTGCACCAAGTTTACAACTCCCTGATGGGACCGAGGTCTCTTCTCTACTCAAACAAGTAGATAGAAATGGCCTCAGTATTTGGCTGCCATAGCCAACTCCTAGTAAGGATAAAACCATGAAAAAAATCACCATCAACGACCTCATCAAGTGGAAACAAGAAGGTCGTAAATTTGCTACTTCGACCGCTTACGATGCGAGCTTTGCCCAACTTTTTGAAAGCCAAGAAATGCCAGTCCTTCTTGTCGGCGATTCATTAGGTATGGTTTTGCAAGGCCACAACGATACGCTTCCCGTCACGGTAGAAGATATCGCTTACCACACTCGCTGCGTACGCGCTGGCAGTCCAAATTGTTTACTGATGGCAGACATGCCATTCATGAGCTATGCCACGCCAGAACAAGCTTGCGAAAATGCGGCGACACTGATGCGTGCTGGTGCCAATATGGTCAAAATTGAAGGTGGGGACTGGTTAGTTGATACCGTGAAAATGTTGACTCAACGTGCCGTTCCTGTTTGTGCTCACCTTGGCTTAACCCCTCAATCCGTTAACATTTTCGGTGGTTATAAAGTACAAGGCCGCGATCAAGAAAATGCGGATCGCATGATCAAAGACGCCCTCGCACTGCAAGAAGCCGGGGCTCAAATTGTACTATTAGAATGTGTCCCTGCAGAATTGGCACAACGCATTACCCAAGTGCTCGACGTGCCAGTTATCGGTATTGGTGCAGGCAACGTTACTGACGGTCAAATTCTTGTGATGCATGACATGTTTGGCATTTCGGCTAACTACATGCCTAAATTCTCCAAAAACTTTCTTGCGGAAACCGGTGATATGCGCAAAGCCGTTGCAAAATATAAAGAAGATGTTGCAAAGGGTGTATTCCCAGACGACGCTCATACCATTGCCTAGAGGATAAATGCATGCAAACTTTTGCGGAAATCTCAGCAATTCGTGAACAAATCAAAACCTATAAACGTGAAGGGCGTAAAGTCGCGTTTGTCCCAACCATGGGCAACCTTCATGAAGGTCACTTAACATTAGTTCGTCAAGCACGCGAATACGCTGATATCGTTGTTGTAAGCATCTTTGTTAACCCGATGCAGTTTGACCGTGCAGACGATTTAACTAACTACCCACGTACACTTGAAGAAGATTTAAGCAAGCTCACGGCGGAAGGGGTGGATGTGGTATTCACGCCGACACCAGAAGTTATCTATCCCGACGGGCTTGATAAACAGACTTCGGTTGATGTTCCCGGCCTTTCGAGCATTTTAGAAGGCGCTTCTCGCCCAGGACACTTCCGTGGTGTGACTACCATCGTGAATAAGCTATTTAACATCGTACAACCGGATGTGGCCTGTTTCGGTGAAAAAGACTTTCAACAACTTGCTGTTATCCGCAAGATGGTCATTGATCTCGCAATGGATATTGAAATCATCGGTGTTCCAACCGTGCGTGAAATGGATGGACTGGCAATGAGTTCACGTAATAGTCTGCTAACGCTGGATGAACGTCAGCGTGCGCCTGTATTGGCTCGCACTATGCGTTGGATTAGCAGCACTATTCGTGGCGGCCGTGACGACTATGCCTCGATTATTGAAGATGCGAGCGACCAACTTCGCGCCGCTGGCTTACACCCTGATGAAATATTCATCCGAGATGCTCGTACGTTACAATCCATCACTGCCGACACAACACAAGCGGTGATCTTGATGTCTGCATTCTTGGGTAAAGCGCGTCTTATCGATAACCAAACGGTCGATATGGTTGTCGAAGCGAAAGAAGTAAAGGATGAAGTGGTATCTAACGATGCCAACTCAGAAGATGCCGAGTAAGCATTGCTTTGAACTTCACGAACATAAAAAAGGTCGACTCACTGTCGACCTTTTTTGTATTTCATGACGATGTTTAACTTACGAGCGTAAGCCAATCCCCTTCGTAACTAAGTAATGCGCAACCGCGTATAACGCGATGACGAATATCGCCAAGACACTAAATGAAGTGACGATTCCAACATCAGACACCCCTAAGAAACCGTAGCGGAACGCATTCACCATATAAACGATCGGGTTAATTTTAGACACTCCTTGCCAAAACTCAGGCAACAGACTAATCGAATAAAATACCCCGCCTAAATAGGTCAGCGGCGTCAAAATAAACGTTGGAATAATAGAGATATCATCAAATGTTTTCGCGTATACCGCATTGATCAACCCGCCAAGCGCAAACACGACCGACGTCATGAATACCGTTGCGACAATAATGCCCCAGTGCTCCACTTGCAGGTCAACAAACAGTAAAGAAACACAAGTGACAATCGCGCCGACCAGTAAGCCTCTTGTCACTCCACCCATCACGTAGCCCCAAATGATCACGTAATTAGGCACCGGAGCGACCAATAACTCTTCGATGTTTTTCTGCAGTTTCGCGCTAAAAAACGATGAGGCGACATTGGAATAGGAGTTGGTGATCACTGACATCATGATCAAACCAGGGACGATATATTCCATATAACTAAAGCCGCTCATTTCACCGATACGTGAACCGATCAAGTTTCCGAAAATGATGAAGTACAACGTCATTGTAATCGCAGGTGGCACTAAGGTTTGTACCCAAATTCGCGTAAAACGTGTGATCTCTTTACTCAGCAAACTGCGAAATGCCGTCCAATATAATCCGTACATTTACTTGCTCCCCCCTCTGACAATGCTGACAAATAACTCTTCAAGTCGGTTGGCTTTGTTACGCATTGACAGTACTTTAATGCCATGCTCGGTTAACTGGCTGAACACGGCATTCAAACCTTGGCTTTTATCCAGTTCAATCTCTAATGAGCCGTTAACGATATGCTGTTGACTCACGCCGTCAAGCACTGGAACTTCGCTATCGGATTCAATATCCAAAATAAAAGTTTCCACACTTAACTTGCCTAACAGTGCCTTCATCGTGGTATTTTCGATCAGCTCACCACGATGAATAATGCCAATATTGCGACACAACATCTCCGCTTCTTCTAGATAGTGCGTGGTCAAAATAATGGTAATACCCAACTCTTGATTGATCTCTTTTAAGAAGTCCCACATAGAGCGGCGCAATTCAATATCGACCCCGGCGGTTGGTTCATCAAGGATCAACAGTTGCGGTTCATGCATCAATGCTCGAGCGATCATCAAACGGCGCTTCATACCGCCAGACAAGTTACGGGCGCGTTCTTTACGCTTTTCCCACAACTCTAACTTCTTCAAATATTTCTCTGCGCGCGCTTTCGCTAACACTTTAGACACGCCATAGTAACCGGCTTGCTGTATCACGATTTGCTCAACGGTTTCGAATTGGTTGAAGTTGAACTCTTGTGGTACCAGACCTAAGTTCTGTTTTGCCAGTTCCAGATCAGTATCAATGTCGTAACCGAAAACTTTTGTCGTTCCGGACGTTTTATTCACCAAAGAAGAGATGATGCCGATAGTGGTTGATTTTCCTGCACCATTTGGACCCAGAAGCGCGTAGAAATCCCCTTTTTTAACTTGAAGAGTAATACCTTTTAACGCCTCAAAGCCGCCTGCATACGTCTTGCGTAGCTGTTCAATTTCTAATGCGTACATAGCGTAGTAGTTGCCATTGGTTTGTGATGACTAATACCGATGAAACATTTATCTGCGATTTAATACTAGAAACGTCATGGGTATTGTACTGAAGATACATCAGTTTATCGTTGAATAACGATGATTACAATTAAACCCTTCCATAATAATGGAAGTATCACCCCTACCCACTTTAGGGTTATGAAAATGACCTTCTCATATTACAAAATAAAAACGCAGCAGGAAGCTCCCCCCGCTGCGTTGTCAATTAACCCAATGACTACGCCGTAATGCGGTGATATTGATCGGCCTCTACATGTGCGACTGTGGCATTTAAAGCTTCATAACGGAACTGATACAAATTGGCATCAGGCACAAGGTCAATAACGTGAAATTTCTCTAATTGCTCTCGCGTTTGCTGGTTTGGACATAATAGATATACGGCACAATGCGCATCCAAAGCATCTTTAATCGCATTTTCCAGAGCCAAACCCACGGTGACATCAATCATTGGCACATCGGTAAGATCGAGGATCATCACATCGTAGTCAGAAATACTGGAGTGCTGACGAGAAATCGCTTTGGATACACTGAAGATCATGGGTCCAGACAGATAGAAGAACAGTACTTTACCGTTAGCGCGCTCCAATAACTCCCGCTCACTGTCTGTCAACGGCACATCGTCTTCATCCGCATCACTGATCGCTTTCACTTGACGAGCCTGTTCTCGGCTCAAGCGTTCAATGATAATAATATTAGAAATGAACACTCCTAACCCAACCGCCACGATCAGATCCACAAACACCGTTAACAGCATCACGCCGTACATCACCGCCATCCCCGAAAAGCTCACTTTATGGGCACGCTGAATAAAGCTCCAATCCAGAATATTAAAGCCAACATACACCGCAATCCCTGCCAGTACCGCCATTGGGATGGGCTCAGTTAACCCACCAGCAACAAGCACCACCAATGCCAGCATAAGCGCACGGATCACACCAGATAAGGGCGAACGGGCACCAACTTGAATATTGGTGACAGTGCCCATGGTTGCACCTGCGCCAGGCAAAGCACCAAACAAACCAGAGATCATGTTCGCTAACCCCTGACCTCGAAGTTCCTTATCTGAGTCATGTTCTTTACGCGTCAACGAATCCCCAATCACGGCAGTTAACAATGTGTCGATACAACCTAGCGTACCTAAGACTAACGCATCAATAACCATTTCGACGAACATCTCAGGGTTAATGTGTGGCGCGATAAGAGAAGGCAACCCTGCAGGAATTTCACCGATGCGGCGGATAGCTTCAGTATCAAAAAAAATCATCGACAACACAGTCACGGTAACTAAAGCCACCAGCTGCGCTGGGACATATTTCCGATATTGCTTCGGGAAGAAAAAAAGGATGCCTAAAGTCAGCAAGCCCAAAAACAATTCACTGAACTTGAGGTGAGAAATGGTCTCTGGTAAGGAAGAGAGCGTTCCGAGCACACCACCAGCAGGAGCGGCATGTCCCATCAATGGCGATAACTGTAGAATAATCAGGATAACGCCTATTCCCGACATAAAGCCAGAAATCACGCTATAAGGCATCAGTGTCACGTATTTACCAAGTTTTAAAGTCCCCAGTAAGATCTGAAACGCCCCTGCCATCATCACCACGGTAAACGTCATGGCCATCCCCGTTTCCGGATACTTGGTCATCATACTGGTCAAAACTGCGGTCATGATTACCGTCATCGGTCCGGTTGGCTCTGATATCAGCGTATTCGAGCCACCGAACAACGAGGCAAATAAGCCCACCATAATGGCGCCCCAAAGACCGGCTTCTGCCCCTGCACCAGAGGCAACACCGAACGCTAACGCCAAAGGAAGAGAGATTATCGCCGTGGTTACCCCGCCAAATACATCTCCTTTGAAATTGATATCTTCAAAACGACTACCGAACACTGCTTAGTTCCCTGCTGTAAATAAAAAAAGAAAATAGTATTACTCTAACGAGACATATCAAAAATAAAACCATAAATACGTTACGGCTATATTTTGTCAAAAAATAACTCGGCTCAATTGTACGGATTTATTCGCTGGAACAAGTCAGATGAGTCCAGTCTGATAAAGAATTAACGAGATCGAAATTGTAACATTGTGTATAGTTACAACTCTGATCGCTTGCTATATTCACATGGCCGTCAGTGCTTTTATATTTTAAAGGAAGTAGTTTGCAAGATGCCGGAAATTAAACAGTTATTTGAAAACAATTCAAAATGGTCAGAAGAGATCAAATCTGGTCGACCTGAATATTTCGCTAAACTCGCAGAGGGTCAAAAACCCGATTTTCTTTGGATTGGCTGTTCTGATAGTCGCGTACCTGCAGAACGATTAACCGGGCTATACTCCGGTGAACTATTCGTTCACCGTAATGTTGCAAACCAAGTCATCCACACCGACCTAAATTGCCTCTCGGTAGTTCAATATGCGGTCGACGTTCTTAAAGTCAAACACATTATTGTGTGTGGCCACTATGGTTGTGGTGGTGTCAATGCGGCCATAGATAATCCTCAATTAGGCCTTATTAACAACTGGTTGCTCCATATTAGGGATATCTATTTCAAGCACCGCTCTTATCTAGAGCAGATGCCAGAACACGATCGTGCGGATAAATTAGGCGAACTTAATGTTGCAGAACAAGTGTATAACCTAGGCAACTCGACCATCATGCAAAACGCTTGGCAGCGCGGCCAAGATGTAGAAGTACATGGCGTGGTCTATGGTATTGAAGATGGACGTTTGGAATACTTGGGCATTCGTTCAAACTCGCAAGCAACCGTTGAAGCTTCTTACCAGAAAGCCCTTTCGATGATTTTAAATCCGGACAACGAACTGCTGTGTCGTTAAGCAACCAAACTCAATAAAAAAACGCCCAGGCTTTTGGGCGTTTTTTATATTTGATAATTGTTTTCACGACCCTTGATTACTCTTGAGGGATAACTTTACCGATGTACGGTAGGTGACGGTATTTCTGGGCGTAATCGATACCCACACCAACAACAAATTCATCTGGAATTTCGAAACCGATCCAGTCGACAGGGACATTCACTTCACGACGAGACGGTTTGTCCAACAGCGTACAGATTGCAATAGATTTCGGCTCTCGCAAAGATAAGATTTCACGGATTTTATTCAACGTGTTACCAGTATCAATAATGTCCTCAACGAGCAGAACGTCTTTGCCTTTGATATCGTCATCTAAATCTTTCAAGATACGCACATCACGCGAGCTTGTCATCGTGTTGCCATAGCTAGACGCCGTCATAAAATCAACTTGGTGAGTCAGTTCGATAGCACGTGCTAAATCGGCCATAAATACAAAGGAACCACGCAATAGACCTACCAAAACAAGATCTTCACTACCTTGATAACGCTCTGTAATTTGTTTGCCTAATTCACGAATTCGCTCCTGAACTTCTTGCTCAGAAATCATGACTTCTATTGTATGTTTCATACTGTGCTCAATCTAATTTGTGGGTTGAGGTAAGTCGCACGCAAACGATCACCTAATCTTACGGCGTGTAGTGTATCACCCCGCTGATTGGGTTGAAAGTCGCATCCCATCACCAAAAACTCTTGAAAGAAAGGCTTAGTTTTATAAAATTAACAGCTCAAGTTATCAATTATATTGATACCCCTGTATATAAATCCCCCTCTAGATATTGACCTTGCTCATATGCACCATTACACTCATCAATGCTTTAAACAATTATTAAAATAATCAATTAGGGGATAACCCCCAACATCAACTCAAATGGCAAGGAAAAATGGATATGGACTCAATTGCAAAGAGACCGAGAACTAGGCTTTCCCCTATCAAGCGTAAGCAACAATTGATGGAAATCGCACTCGAAGTATTTGCTCGCCGTGGCATTGGCCGTGGTGGTCACGCTGATATCGCAGAAATCGCTCAAGTTTCTGTTGCTACCGTGTTTAACTACTTCCCAACTCGGGAAGATCTCGTTGATGAAGTACTCAACCATGTAGTACGCCAATTTTCGAACTTCCTTTCGGATAACATTGACTTAGACATACACGCTCGTGACAATATTGCGAATATCGCCAACGCAATGATCGAATTGATAAGCCAAGATTGCCATTGGTTGAAAGTGTGGTTCGAATGGAGTGCTTCAACTCGTGACGAGGTATGGCCGCTGTTTGTTTCAACCAATAAGACCAATCAACTGCTGGTACAAAACATGTTCATGAAAGCGATTGAACGTGGTGAAGTCCGTGAACAGCATGACCCAGAACATTTGGCAAACTTGTTCCACGGCATTTGTTACTCGCTGTTTGTTCAAGCGAACCGCTCTAAAGGTGAAGCAGAGCTTCAGCAACTGGTTCATTCATACTTAGATATGCTTTGTATTTACAACCATGAACACTAGAGCCTAACTTGAGATAAAGACAAGCCCACCACATGGTGGGCTTGTCTTTATCTGTCACTTACTGCGCTTTTGTATGGCTATTGAGCAAGCATAAAAAAACCGCTGCAATGCAGCGGTTTATGTTATTCAATCAGAAAAAGCTTACTTCTTCTTTACTGCTTTTTTGTTTGGAAGATCAGTGATAGAACCTTCGAATACTTCAGCAGCTAGACCGACAGACTCGTGTAGCGTTGGGTGGGCATGGATAGTTAGCGCGATATCTTCTGCATCACAACCCATTTCGATCGCGAGGCCGATTTCACCCAGCAGTTCGCCACCGTTAGTACCAACGACAGCACCACCAATTACGCGGTGTGTCTCTTTGTCGAAGATAAGCTTAGTCATACCATCTTCGCAGTCAGATGCGATTGCACGTCCGGAAGCGGCCCATGGGAATGTTGCCACTTCGTATTTGATGCCTTCTTCTTTCGCTTCTTTCTCAGTCTTACCAACCCAAGCGACTTCTGGCTCAGTGTACGCGATTGAAGGAATAACTTTAGGGTCAAAGTAGTGTTTCTTACCTGCAATAACTTCAGCTGCCACGTGACCTTCATGCACACCTTTGTGCGCAAGCATTGGTTGACCAACGATGTCACCGATCGCGAAGATGTGAGGTACATTAGTGCGCATTTGCTTATCAACGTTGATGAAGCCGCGCTCGTCGATTTCTAGACCCGCTTGTTCACCATCGAGTTGTTTGCCGTTTGGTACACGGCCGATAGCGACAAGAACCGCATCGTAACGTTCTGCTTCAGCAGGGGCTTTTTTGCCTTCCATTGAAACGTAGATACCGTCTTCTTTGGCTTCAACTGCGGTTACTTTCGTTTCTAGCATGAGCTTGAACTTGTCTTTGATACGCTTAGTGAAGACTTTCACGATATCTTTGTCTGCCGCAGGGATTACCTGATCAAACATTTCAACAACTTCAACGTTAGAACCTAGAGAATGGTAAACCGTCCCCATTTCTAGACCGATGATACCACCACCCATGATAAGCAGTTTTTCTGGCACTTCTTTCAGTTCAAGAGCGTCAGTTGAGTCCCAAATACGTGGGTCTTCATGCGGGATAAATGGCAGTTTGATTGGACGAGAACCCGCCGCAACGATTGCGTTGTCGAAGTTAACAACTGTCGACTCACCTTCGCCTTCTACAAGGATAGAGTTAGGGCCAGTGAACTTACCGTAACCGTTAACAACCGTAACATTACGCATCTTAGCCATGCCGCTTAGACCGCCAGTCAGTTGGTTAACAACCTTATCTTTCCAGATACGGATCTTGCTGATGTCTGTTTGAGGCTCACCGAATACAACGCCGTGGTCAGCCATCGCTTTCGCTTCTTCTATTACTTTAGAAACGTGAAGCAGTGCTTTAGATGGGATACAACCCACGTTCAAACATACACCGCCAAGCGTGCTGTAACGTTCAACTAATACAGTTTCAAGACCTAAATCCGCACAACGAAATGCAGCGGAGTAACCAGCAGGACCAGAACCAAGTACAACAACTTGGGCTTTAATTTCTTTGCTCATTTTGACCTCTTGTAGTCATTATCCCTAACAGGCTGAGTGGGTATCGATTTTTATGTTTAAGAGAGACTGGTTTTAAACAGTTATTTTCAGACCACTAACAGTTTACAGAGATGTTAATGGTGTGAAAAGTAAATCAATTTAGCCTGTGAGCTAGACAACAATTCGATTGTAAAAACCCAGAGCTAAGCAAGGGTGAACATCAAATTATCGGTAATTATGATTAGCAGAGGCGGCTAAATTGCCGCCTCTCATTCATCTAGTTTCTATTAAAGAACTAGACGACGAATGTCAGATAGACATGAGTTTAGGTAAGTGATGAATCGCGCACCTTCAGCACCATCGATCACACGGTGGTCGTATGATAAAGACAGTGGAAGTTGTAGACGCGGTTCGAACTCTTTACCGTTCCATACCGGCTTCATCTCAGACTTAGACACACCTAGGATACCAACTTCTGGCGCGTTTACGATTGGTGTAAACGCTGTACCGCCGATACCGCCAAGGCTAGAGATGGTGAAACAGCCACCTTGCATGTCAGACGATGTTAGCTTGCCAGAACGTGCTTTCTTAGAAACCACCATTAGCTCTTCAGATAGCTCGTAAATGCCTTTTTTGTTCACATCTTTAAAAACAGGAACAACCAGACCGTTTGGTGTATCGACTGCGATGCCCACGTTGACGTACTTCTTAAGAATGATGCTTTCACCATCTTCAGATAGAGACGAGTTGAACGCTGGGAACGCTTCTAGTGCTTTAGCCACGGCTTTCATGATAAACACAAGTGGCGTGATCTTCATGCCTGTGTCTTTCTTCGCTTCGATCGCGTTCTGCTCTTTACGGAATGCTTCTAGCGCCGTGATGTCTGCGTTATCCCACTGTGTAACGTGTGGGATCATCACCCAGTTACGATGTAGGTTAGCACCAGAGATCTTCTTGATCTTAGACAGCTTCTGAACTTCTGTTTCACCGAACTTGCTGAAGTCCACTTTTGGCCATGGTAAAAGACCAAGAGCAGCGCCGTCACCTTTGCCAGATGCTGCTGCAACTGCGCCAGACTCAAGACGCTTAAGTGCATCTTTCACGTAAGATTGAACGTCTTCCTTCAGGATACGGCTCTTACGACCAGACCCTTTAACCTTAGACAGGTTAACGCCAAATTCACGCGCTAGACGACGAACAACTGGAGACGCATGCGCGTACTCGTCGTTCTCTTTGAAATCACCAGTTGTTGCTGGTACAGCTGGCGCTTCTGCTTTAGGAGCCGGAGCTGCAGGTGCTGCCGCTTGAGCTGGAGCCGTTGTCGGAGCTGGAGCTGCGCCTGCAACCTCGAATACCATGATTAGTGAGCCAGTAGACACTTTGTCGCCAGCTGCAATCTTGATTTCTTTAACGGTACCAGCGAATGGTGCAGGCACTTCCATAGAAGCTTTGTCACCTTCAACAGTGATCAGAGATTGCTCTTCTTCCACTGTGTCGCCAACGGCAACCATGATCTCAGTCACTTCGACTTCGTCGCCACCGATATCTGGAACGTTCACTTCTTTCGCTGCAGACGCTGCTGGAGCCGCCGCTGGTGCTTCTTCTGCTGCTGGAACACCTGAACCTGCAGTTTCGCCAGATTCTGTAGAGAAAATCATGATTAGAGAGCCAGTCGAAACTTTATCGCCTGCTGCTACTTTTATCTCTTTTAGCGTACCTGCGAATGGCGCTGGCACTTCCATAGAAGCTTTATCGCCTTCAACCGTTAGAAGAGATTGCTCTTCTTCGATGCTGTCGCCAACGGCAACCATGATTTCAGTCACTTCGACTTCATCACCACCGATGTCTGGTACGTGAACTTCTTTTAGTTCTGCCGCTGCTGCTGGAGCTGGAGCCGCTGCTGGAGCTGCTTCTGCCGCAGGAGCAGGTGCAGCGTCAGCTGCACCCTCGGCTTCGAAAATCATGATTAGAGAACCAGTAGAAACCGTGTCGCCTTCTGCAACTTTGATTTCTTTAACGATACCCGCTTGAGAAGCAGGCACTTCCATAGAAGCTTTATCGCCTTCAACTGTGATCAGAGACTGCTCTTCTTCAACCTTGTCGCCAACGCTTACAAGAATCTCAGTAACTTCAACCTCATCCGCACCGATGTCTGGTACATTAATTTCGATTGCCATTTCTTATCTACCTTCTTAATTAAGCGTATAGCGGGTTTGTTTTCTCTGTGTCGATGTCGAATTTCTTAATTGCTTCTGCAACTACAGATTTCTCAACTTCGCCACGTTTCGCTAGTTCAGTTAACGCTGCTACTACGACGTAACCTGCGTTCACTTCGAAGTGACGACGTAGGTTTTCACGGCTGTCTGAACGACCGAAGCCATCCGTACCAAGAACTTTGAAAGACTCAGCAGGAATGAATCCACGAACCTGCTCTGCGTAGTTCTTCATGTAGTCAGTTGCTGCGATAGCTGGCTCACTGCCCATTACTGTTTGGATGTAAGGTACTTTCGCTTCTGCTTCTGGGTGAAGCATGTTGAAACGCTCAGCATTCTGACCATCACGAGTCAATTCGTTAAATGAAGTTACAGAGTAAACATCAGAAGCAACGCCGTAATCATCACTTAGAATTTGAGCCGCTTGACGAACTTCATTCATGATAGTACCAGAGCTCATTAGCTGAACTTTAGCCTTGTCACCAACGTAGGTTTCTAGCTTGTAGATACCTTTACGGATGCCTTCTTCAGCGCCTTCTGGCATTGCTGGCATTGCGTAGTTTTCGTTCATTAGTGTTAGATAGTAGAACACGTTTTCTTGTTCTGGACCGTACATGCGACGGATACCGTCTTGCATGATGACTGCAACTTCGTACGCGAATGTTGGGTCGTAAGAAACACAGTTAGGAACTGTACCCGCCAAAATGTGCGAGTGGCCGTCTTCGTGCTGTAGACCTTCACCGTTCAACGTTGTACGACCAGCAGTTGCACCTAGTAGGAAACCACGTGCTTGTTGGTCACCCGCCATCCACGCCATGTCACCAACGCGTTGGAAGCCGAACATTGAGTAGTAGATGTAGAACGGAATCATTGGTAGATCGTTGGTCGAGTATGACGTTGCCGCCGCAACCCATGAAGACATAGCGCCTAGTTCGTTGATACCTTCTTGTAGAACCTGACCTGAAGTCGCTTCTTTGTAGTAAGAAACCACGCCACGGTCTTCCGGTGTGTAAGTCTGGCCATGTGGGTTGTAAATACCGATTTGGCGGAACAGGCCTTCCATACCGAATGTACGTGCTTCATCAGCAATGATAGGAACGATGTTCTTACCAATGTTCTTGTTCTTAAGTAGAACGTTTAGTGCACGTACGAATGCCATAGTTGAAGAGATATCACGCTTCTGTTCTTCTAGTAGCGGCTTGAATTCTTCTAGCTCAGGAACGATGAATTCTTGAGTGAATTTTGGTAGACGCTGCGGCGTGTAACCGTGTAGCGCTTTACGACGAGCGTGTAGGTATTCGTACTCTTTTGAACCTTCTTCAAGTTTCAGGTACGGCAGCTCTTGCACTACTTCGTCAGTCAGAAGCTCTTGTAGGCCTAGGCGATCACGTAGGTGTAATACGTGAGTCATGTCCATCTTCTTAACTTGGTGCGCGATGTTTTTACCTTCAGCCGCTTCACCCATGCCGTAACCTTTAACCGTCTTCGCTAAGATGACGGTTGGACGGCCTTTAGTTTCTGCTGCATTTTTGTATGCCGCGTAAAGCTTAGATGACTCGTGACCACCACGCTTAAGTGCGAAGATTTCATCGTCAGTCATGTCTGCAACAAGTGCCGCTGTCTCTGGGTATTTACCAAAGAAGTGCTCACGTACGTACGCGCCATCTTTTGATTTGAAGGTTTGGTAGTCGCCATCGATGGTTTCGTTCATCAGCTGCAGAAGCTTACCAGACGTATCTTTAGCAAGTAGTGCATCCCAGTTGTTACCCCAGATTACCTTCACTACGTTCCAGCCAGCACCTTTGAATAGACCTTCAAGTTCTTGAATGATCTTACCGTTACCCATTACAGGGCCGTCTAGACGCTGAAGGTTACAGTTGATGAGGAAACATAGGTTGTCTAGCTTCTCACGCGCAGCGAAAGAGATTGCACCACGTGATTCTGGCTCATCCATCTCGCCATCGCCTAGAAACGCGTATACACGCTGTTCAGACGTGTCTTTCATGCCACGGCCGTCTAGGTATTTAAGGAAACGAGCTTGGTAGATAGAGGCGATAGGACCTAGGCCCATCGATACCGTTGGGAACTGCCAGAATTCAGGCATCAGTTTAGGGTGCGGGTATGAAGGAATACCTTTGCCGTCCACTTCTTGACGGAAGTTGTCTAGCTGCTCTTCAGTTAGACGACCTTCAACGAATGCACGCGAGTAAACACCCGGTGAAATGTGACCTTGGTAATAAACTAGGTCACCACCATCCTTCTCGTTTGGTGCACGGAAGAAGTGGTTGAAACATGTTTCGTAGAATGCAGCAGAAGACTGGAAAGACGCCATGTGGCCGCCCAACTCTAGGTCTTTCTTAGAAGCGCGTAGGACGATCATGATGGCGTTCCAACGGATAATGGAACGAATACGGCGCTCAAGTGTTGTGTCACCAGGGTAAGCTGGCTCTTGGTCTGCAGGAATCGTATTGATGTAGTTAGTTGTGATACCTGTTGGCATATCAACACCGTCTAGACGTGCTTTGTCTAGAACTTGCTCTAATAAGAATTGAGCACGCTCTAGACCTTCTTCACGTACAACTGACTCAAGCGCTTGTAGCCATTCTTGAGTTTCCAGTGCATCTACGTCATGCTTCATATCAGACATGGCGATCTATCCTTCTGTTGGTTGGATCTACTTATTTAAGTAACGCTCTACGAGTCGTTACCCTGCTGAATTCGACGTAGAGAACGCTCTCGTCGAGACTCTTCTCGAGTCAAATCCAACAATGTTTCTTCGATATAAGCCAAGTGCGAGTGGGACATTTCTCGCGCCTTTTCAGGCTGACCAGAAACAATCGCATCCACGATATTGGCTCGGTGTTTACTCACTTTCTCAACCGCTTCAGGGCGGCGACGTAGTAATTTGAAATTTTGTAGAATATTTTGCTCAAGCAAGGGGGCTAAGCTACGAATTATATGCAGCAGAACGACGTTGTGAGCCGCTTCTGTTAAAGCAATCAAAAACTGCATCACTTCTGCTGACTCTGCTTCAATATCGTTGTTTGCTTGCTGTTTACTGATCCGCTCAAGACAACCTTGAATGCGTGCAAAATCTTCTTCGGTACCCCGTAAAGCTGCAAAGTAAGCTGAAATCCCTTCCATTGCATGACGAGACTCAAGCACATCAAGCTGGGTTTCAGAATGGCTAGACAATAAATTTAGCAAGGGATCTGAAAAGCTTTTCCAGATATTTTCACTTACGTATGTCCCGCCGCCTTGACGACGAGTTAACAGACGTTTCGCTTCCAAGCGTTGAATAGCTTCCCGGATTGAAGGACGAGACACATCGAACTGTCTTGCCAGTTCGCGCTCGGGGGGCAATTGTTGCCCCGGAGACAATGTTCCTTCCACAATCAGCCTTTCTAACTCTTGTTCTATAACATCAGAGAGCTTTGGCTGACGAATCCTTTGATAAGCCATAAATTATTGTTCTTCTACTCTTACAGGTAATTGGTAATACCAATTTTAAGTTGGTGCAGAAATTAACATAATAAAAACGTCACTGTCCAGCCAAAATTTGACCCAAATCATAGAACGAGCCTAACTCCAACACTCCATTAACAATCGACCATTAAAACAGCAATAGAATTGGTATGACCAATTACATAAAGCATACAAATGGGAAGTCGACGTGCTAGCGATTTTGGCAAAGAAATACAGAAAATGACAAAATTATCAGCCTATTTATTCATCAAAAGCCATGCAAATGCATGAAAATGTCGTTAACTTTTAACAATCATTAATATTTCTGGTATCAAAAAAAGGCATACCAGATCGTATGCCTTATTTATTTCGCTTTTTTGAGTTTACACTTTCGCTACAAACTAACCTTGTATTAGCTGTCTATATTTCACCCAATCAAAGCTTAGACCAGGATCGCTCTTTCTCAAAGGTGCGATGTATTGATGCCCTGTGATTCTTGGTTGAGTCACTTGTGGGTAGTGCTGCATGATGGTGAGAGTCAATTCTGCAAGTGCTTGATATTGAAGTTCTGTATAGGCCGTAAATTCTGTTCCTTCGAGCTCGATACCAATGGAATAATCATTACAATACGCTCTCCCTGCAAAACTGGATTGGCCTGCATGCCACGCTCTATCAAGAAAAGAAACAAATTGAACGACTTCGCCATTTCTCTTAATCAGGCAGTGCGCTGAAACGCCCATTTTGTGAATTACGTCAAAAAATGGGTGGGTATTAGGATCTAGGTTGCCGGTAAAAAAGTCTTCTATATAACTCCCACCAAAATGGCCTGGTGGCAAACTGATGTTGTGTACAACCAGCAGAGAGATGTCGTTTATATCAGAGCGGGCATCAAAAAATGGTGACGGAACATGCTTTGCCTGTGTCAGCCAGCCATTCTCGATAATTGGGCGCATATCAACCTCTCTAGTTGTAGGGTCTGTTAACCTTTCACGGTTAAATTTTGTTCGAGATAAAAGCGATTTAATCGCGGCGAGAGGTTTGTAGCCTAGCATTCTAAGCAAAATCCTCTCAACAAAGAGTAAAACGCTGTTAGCCGAACCCTTCGGGCAGCGTTTGTGGCTGCTTTCTACGGCTTTATCAGGTAGAGCAACTACATTTCAAAGCCTCTGCCTTGTATAAAGCCCCCACAAACTGCTGCAAAAATCAGCTTGAAAGGTCAACAGACCCTAAATTAACTGCTGAAATTATTGACACCGGAGAGTATCATTCGTTGCCATCTCCCTTTCAAGACAAGATTTGCGATGAAGAACACACACAATAGTCAACAACGCCTAGAATACCTTAAACAACAACTCCCTTTAGAGATCACTCGCTCTGTCGCTGATACCTTAAAAGAAGATCTAGGTGGCAGTATCGACGCCGATAAAGACATCACCGCATCTTTGATCCCAGCTAACGCAATCAATACTGCGGCGATCATCACGCGTGAATATGGGGTATTTTGTGGTCAAGCTTGGGCAGATGAAGTCTTCAAGCAACTCGGGGGGAACGTCACCATCGAGTGGCACGTTAAAGACGGTGACAAAGTCGAACCAAACCAAGCACTTTGCACTCTAACCGGCCCTGCTCGTGACTTGTTAACCGGTGAGCGTAACGCGATGAACTTCATCCAAACACTGTCGGGCTGTGCAACCACGACTGCAGAGTACGCGGCAAAAATCGCCCACACTGAATGTCGCTTGCTCGATACACGTAAAACTATTCCGGGCCTGCGCAGCGCACTAAAATATGCCGTCGCTTGCGGTGGCGGTTTTAACCACCGTATCGGTGTGTTCGACGCCTACCTGATTAAAGAAAACCACATCATTGCTTGCGGTGGTATCACACCTGCCATCCAAAAAGCGAAAGAACTCAACCCAGGCAAACCAGTAGAAGTGGAAACGGAAAGCTTAGATGAGCTAAAACAAGCCATCAATGCAGGCGCAGACATCATCATGCTCGATAACTTCACCAAAGAGATGATGCGTGAAGCCGTCAAAATTAACGCCGGTCGTGCAGCACTGGAAAACTCAGGCAACATCACCTTAGAGACTATCGCCGAATACGCCGAAACAGGCGTAGATTACATCTCGGTTGGTGCATTGACCAAGCACCTAAAAGCGATGGATCTTTCGATGCGCTTCAAATAATCAACACAATATAATGTAAACTTAAAACATATAATTCAGTAACTTATCAGCAACCAATCATTAATAAAGGGCCACTTGGCCCTTTATTTTTATCCACGATATAAATACATCACTCGCAAAACCCTGCCCACTTGGTGCAACTTAACGCTAAAGAGTTGTATCTCACTCGAGAGCCCACCTCGTCCCCATTTTCATCCCTGTTCACTCTTCATAATCTCTCCTTAATGCACTCGCATTATTCATGAAAAAGAAAGGGTTACAGATATGAAAAACGTGAAACAAAAAAAACAGCAGGGTTTTACCCTGATTGAATTGATGATCGTGGTGGCGATTATTGGGGTACTTTCGGCAGTAGCTATTCCTGCGTACCAAAATTACGTTCAAAAAACAGAAGTAGCGTCAGCATCGGCTACCCTTCGTGGGCTTTTAACTAATATCGACATGTATCAGCAAGAAAATGGCGGTTCTTTCCCTGACAACGCTAATAAGGTTGGCGGAACATCAGCCATGAACTCTCTAGGAACAATTGATTTAATTCCTGTGGGGACAAGTGGAGGCACCGCAACATTTACATTTACCGAAGGAAGTTTAAGTTCTGTTTCAGCTAAAGTTCGTTACTCTAAGGATAACTCTACGGGCTGGACTTGCGCTACCAAAGACGTTCCTACTGATTCAAGAACAAATAGTTGTACAGCAACTTATTAATGCAAACCAACCTCTCAACGGTTCTTCGTCAAAAAGGGTTACTAACCTTTACCCAAGAAGAATCGTTACTTGAGCAAGTGAACGCCTCCGGCATTTCGATGCCGGAGGCGTTGCTCGTTTCTGGTTTTTTCACCTCAAGCGAACTTGTTGAGCACTTGAGTGAGACCTTTGGCCTAACCCGAGCTGAGCTCGCTCAGCACCAATACTCATCGCTATGTCAACAGCTCGGTCTACGTGAATTAATCACCAGCCACCATGCGCTGCCGCTGCAGCGCAGCGCTTCCACCCTATTACTAGCCATTGCCGATCCGACCAACCAACAAGCCGAAGATGACTTCCGCTTTGCTACCGGTTTACAAATCGAACTGGTATTGGCCGATTGTCGTGAACTCAGCGCCGCGATTCGACGCTTGTATGGGCGCTCGCTCAGCCAAGACAAGTCGGGATTAAAGGAGATCAACCAAGAAGAGCTGGCCAACTTGGTCGATGTCGGCGCCGATGAAATTGAAAACATCGAGGACTTAAGCCAAGACGAATCGCCGGTGAGCCGCTACATCAACCAAATTTTGCTCGATGCGGTGCGTAAAGGCGCGTCTGACATTCACTTTGAGCCATATGAAAAAATGTTCCGCGTTCGTCTGCGCTGCGATGGTATTTTGATCGAAACGCAACAGCCGCCAAGCCATTTGAGCCGGCGTTTATCGGCTCGAGTTAAAATTTTATCCAAGCTGGATATTGCCGAGCGACGTTTACCGCAAGATGGACGCATCAAATTAAAGCTAAATCAAGACACCGCCATTGATATGCGTGTATCAACGTTGCCCACTCTGTTTGGTGAAAAGATCGTATTACGTCTGCTCGACAGCAGCTCGGCATCATTGGATATCGACAAACTGGGTTATAGCGAGCAGCAAAAGCAGTTGTATCTTGATGCACTGCGCCGTCCACAAGGCATGATCCTCATGACGGGACCAACCGGGAGCGGCAAAACCGTCTCCTTGTACACTGGGCTGAACATCCTCAACAAGCCTGAAATCAATATCTCTACAGCTGAAGATCCGGTAGAAATAAATCTGTCTGGTATCAATCAAGTTCAAGTTCAGTCTAAGATCGGCTTTGGTTTCGCGGAGGCTTTGCGATCTTTTCTACGCCAAGACCCTGATGTGGTTATGGTCGGTGAAATTCGTGACCTCGATACTGCTGAAATCGCAATAAAAGCCGCACAAACCGGTCACTTGGTCCTTTCTACCTTGCATACCAACTCGGCGGCTGAAACCGTTATCCGCTTATCCAATATGGGCATCGAAAGTTTTAACCTTTCTTCTTCTCTCAGCTTGATTATTGCCCAACGTCTAGCGCGTAAACTTTGTTCTCAGTGTAAACAACCTCAAGAGCTTACCGTTCAGCTGCAACACCTGGGTATTCAATCGACTGATAACCTTTTTAAAGCCAACCCTAGTGGCTGCAACGAATGCACCCATGGCTACTCTGGCCGTACAGGTATTTACGAAGTCATGCGCTTTGATGAATCACTATCCGGAGCGCTCATCAAAGGCGCCTCTGTTCATGAACTCGAAAAGCTCGCCATCGCCAACGGCATGCACACACTGCAAATGTCTGGCATAGAAAAACTGAAACAAGGAATCACGTGCTTTAACGAGCTACAGCGTGTGCTTTATTTTTAATTTAATCCTCTAATCAGCAGTCAATCCCTATGAAGACCACAACGCCACAACTCAAAAACTTCCGCTGGAAAGGCATTAATAGCGCAGGAAAAAAGACCTCTGGACAAACCTTAGCGATGACCGAAATAGAAGTTCGAGAACGCTTAGATGCACAGCATATCAAGATCAAAAAACTTAAAAAAAGCAGCATCTCTTTTTTGACCAAACTCAGTCACCGAGTCAAAGGTAAAGACATCACGATTTTTACTCGTCAAATCTTCACAATGTTAGTGACGGGCGTACCATTAGTTCAAGCCTTAAAACTGGTGTCTGACAACCACAAAAAAGCAGAGATGAAGTCAATATTAATGAATGTTACGCGTGCTGTAGAGGCAGGCACTCCGATCTCCAAAGCGATGCGTACCGCAAGCTCACATTTCGACCCACTTTATACTGATTTAATTGCCACAGGTGAACAATCCGGTAACTTAGCGGAAGTTTTCGAGCGTCTTGCTACTTATCGCGAAAAGGATGAACAACTGCGAGCAAAAGTGATCAAAGCATTGATTTATCCTGCGATGGTTATTTTGGTCGCACTTGGGGTTTCCTATCTAATGTTGACCAAAGTGATCCCAGAATTTGAAAAAATGTTTGTCGGTTTTGGTGCAGAGTTACCTTGGTTTACCAGACAAGTGTTAGACCTTTCAGCTTGGACACAAAACTGGAGCCCCTTTATTGGGTTTGGGGCGGTAAGTTTGTTTCTTTCAGCTCGAATACTGGCCAAGCGATCCGACTCTTTCCGCTTGATGCTGAACCGCTCAGTGTTAAAATTTCCCGTGCTTGGTCCGGTACTCTCAAAAGCGGCCATTGCTAAATTTAGCCGAACACTCGCCACCAGCTTCACCGCTGGTATTCCGATTCTTACCAGCTTAAAAACCACGTCCAAAACGTCAGGTAATATGCATTACCAACTGGCGATTGAAGAAGTTTATCGTGATACCGCCGCAGGAATGCCAATGTATGTCGCAATGCGTAACTGTAATGTCTTCCCTGAACTGGTATTACAAATGGTCATGATCGGTGAAGAATCTGGTCGACTAGACGATATGCTCAATAAAGTTGCAACGATCTACGAGTTTGAAGTCGATAACACCGTCGATAACTTAAGTAAAATTCTAGAGCCACTTATTATCGTTTTTCTTGGTGTCGTCGTGGGCGGATTAGTGACAGCAATGTACTTGCCAATCTTTAACTTAATGAGTGTATTGGGCTAGAATGCACCGTTAATCCCTTCAAAACAGTATATTGCTGATTTGATTTTTCACTCAAGAGACAAATATGGAAGTATTCCAGTACTACCCTTGGCTATTCGTTGTGCTTGCCACCATTTTCGGTTTGATCGTGGGTAGTTTTCTCAATGTCGTCATTTATCGACTACCTAAAATCATGGAATTAGAATGGCGACGCGAATGTGCCGAGTCATTTCCTGAATACAAAATAGAACCGCCTAAAGAAGTGCTAACCTTGAGCATCCCACGCTCCTCTTGTCAGAAGTGCGCCACGCCAATTCGTATTCGAGATAACATCCCAGTTCTCAGTTGGCTACTTTTGAAAGGAAAGTGTCATAATTGTCATGCTCCTATTAGCCCTAGATACCCACTTATAGAATTGCTGACCGCCGCTGGTGCCGGATTTGTTGCGTATCACTTTGGACTCAGCGACTTCACCATCGCATTGATCTTTTTTACTTTTGTATTGATCGCGGCAACTTTTATCGATCTTGATACCATGCTGCTACCGGACCAATTAACATTACCATTAACTTGGGCTGGCATTGTCTTAGCATTAGTCGAAATCAGTCCTGTTACTCTGCAAGACTCTATTATAGGAGCCATTGCCGGCTACTTATGTCTCTGGTCTGTTTATTGGGGATTTAAGCTGCTTACGGGTAAAGAAGGGATGGGATATGGTGACTTTAAACTGCTGGCGGCACTGGGAGCTTGGCTGGGTTGGCAGTCACTGCCGCTGATCATTCTACTTTCTTCTGTGGTTGGCATCGTATTTGGCTTGGTTCAACTTCGCTTGCAAAAGCAAGGCATTGAAAAAGCATTTCCCTTCGGCCCTTACTTAGCCATTGCAGGGTGGATAAGCTTAATCTGGGGCGATCACATTTTACATTGGTACTTTACTTCAATTCTAGGAGTGTAAATGGCTTTGGTAATTGGTTTAACAGGTGGTATCGCTAGCGGTAAAACCACCGTGGCGAACCTGTTCAAGCAGCAATTTAAAATCGACATCGTCGATGCCGATATAGTCGCAAGAGAAGTGGTTGAGCCGGGCACACCAGGCTTAAACGCAATTATTGAACACTTTGGTCACGATATCATTCGTGAAGACCAATCACTGGATCGCACTAAACTACGAGAAAAAATTTTCTCGAACCCAAATGAAAAAGCATGGCTTAACGCACTATTGCACCCCATCATTCGTGAAAAGATGATTGAAGATTTGCAACAAGTCACATCAGACTATGCGCTGTTAGTTGTACCGTTACTCGTCGAAAACAGGCTGGATAACTTATGTGACCGAGTTCTTGTGGTCGATGTAGAACCAAGTACACAGATATCTCGCACCATAAAACGCGACAACGTGAGTGAAGATCAGGTTCGTGCCATCCTTGCGTCCCAGGCATCGCAAGAACAAAGGCTCGCTATTGCCGACGATGTGGTTAAGAATAACCCAAACGACCCAGATCTTTTGCTTCAAATCACAAATTTGCATGAAAAGTACCTAGCCATGTGTAAGAAAGATCTGCGAAAATAGGAATGAAACTCACCAAGGCTTATGTCGATGACCACGCACAAATTTGAACATCCGTTAAATGAGAAAACTCGCATCTATCTAAGAGTAGAGTCTCTGCTGCGTCAGGCTCACTTAGCCTCTGGTTTTGCTGAAACTCACCACTATCAGCTTTTTTTCCGTGCTCTTTTCGATATGGTAGAGATCTTTGAACAGATTCAGTTAAAAAGTGAATTAGCGAAAGATCTTGAGAAACAACGACTGTCATATCGACATTGGTTGAATGTTGATGGGGTGGATCAAGACGCTTTGAATGCACTACTTCAGGAAATTGACGTCGTTCATAGTCAGCTCATGAGCGCCGAGCGTTTTGGCCAAGCACTGAAAGAAGATCGTTTCTTAAGTTCTATCCGCCAACGTTTTAATTTGCCTGGCGGCTCATGCTGCTTTGATTTACCCGCCTTGCATTACTGGTTGCATTTACCGATTGAACGTAAAAAACACGATGCTCAGCAATGGCAAGCAAGTTTAAAACCACTCTCTGATGCACTTGCCTTATGGTTAAAGCTCACTCGAGAAACGGGGCATTTCAAGTCTCAAATCGCCCGTGCTGGTTTCTTCCAAAGTGACGCCGATGGTGCGAATATTCTAAGGCTTCATATTCCTATGAAGTACGGTGTTTATCCTATGATCTCAGGCCATAAAAACCGTTTTGCTATCAAATTTATTTCATTTGAGGCTGGCCAAGCTTGCACGAAAGATATCGAATTTGAGCTCGCTGTTTGTAGCTAAACTATCATTCTCAGTGGCGATTTACCCACAGGTTTATGCCTATATACCCTTTACACCAAATAATAATGGGACGACAAACTATGTCTAAAATTATCATTGTTCAATGCCCACAGTGTGGTGCTGACGTAGAATGGGGAGAACAAAGCCCTCATCGCCCTTTCTGCAGCAAGATGTGCCAAATGATTGATTTTGGTGAATGGGCAGACGAAGAGAATACGATTCCAGGCGCACCCGATATGTCGGATAGTGATGGCTGGTCGGAAGATCAATACTGATAAATTTAAAATAAAGCATGTCTAAAAGGGGTTGATGTTTTGCATCAACCCCTTTTTCTATTCTTGTTTCTTTTGATGCTTGAGTGACGCTATTTTTAACTCGGTCAAAACAAAAACGCGTAAAGCACCAATAACACTACACGAATGGAAAAGAGCAAATTAAAAACATAAAAAAAACGGAGCCCGAAGGACTCCGTTTAATATGAGAACGCTAATTATAGCATTACTTCTTAGCAAGTTTCTCTTTGATACGAGCAGACTTACCAGAACGCTCACGTAGGTAGTACAACTTGGCACGACGTACTGCACCACGGCGTTTAACTTCAATGCTATCAACAACTGGAGAGTGCGTTTGGAACGTACGCTCAACACCTTCACCGTTAGAGATCTTACGTACAGTGAAAGCTGAGTGAAGACCACGGTTACGGATGCCGATTACAACGCCTTCGAAAGCCTGTAGACGCTCACGCTCACCTTCTTTTACCTTAACTTGAACAACAACAGTGTCACCTGGTGCAAATTTAGGTAGGTCTTGTTTCATTTGCTCTTGCTCAAGAGCTTTGATGATGTTACTCATTTTTAAATTCCTAGAATAAACTGATACTAAATAAATTAGGTTACTTTGCGTTACGCTCTTTAATGAACTCAGCAAGTAATAGTTCCTGTTCGTCAGTCAGAGCTAGGTTTTCCAGGAGCTCTGGTCTTCTTAGCCAAGTACGGCCTAGCGACTGTTTTAGTCGCCATTGACGAATGTCCTTATGGTTGCCTGACATCAGTACCGCTGGTACTTCTTTGTCATCCAACACTTCAGGACGCGTATAGTGGGGGCAATCTAGCAAGCCATTTGCAAAAGAGTCTTCTTCTGCTGACGCGAAATCTCCTAACACTCCCGGAATAAACCGTGAGACAGAATCAATCAACGTCATGGCTGGTATCTCACCACCCGTCATCACAAAATCCCCAATCGACCATTCTTCATCGACTTCAGATTGAATAATGCGCTCATCTACCCCTTCGTACCGACCACAAATCAGAAGTAAATTCTCATTCGTTGCCAGTTCTTCGACTCCTTTTTGGTCGAGCTTGCGACCTTGAGGAGAAAGGTAAATGACTTTCGTCTTACCGGGTGAGGCTTGTTTAGCAGTCTCAATAGCATCGCGCAAAGGCTGAACCATCATTAACATGCCTGGGCCACCACCGTAAGGTCGGTCATCAACAGTGCGATGCTTATCGTGAGTAAAATCTCTAGGATTCCATGTCTCAATCGACAAAAGACCTTTTTTAACCGCTTGACCTGTTACTCCAAAATCAGTAACAGAACGGAACATTTCAGGAAAAAGGCTAATAACGCCAACCCACATGTTTATCTCGCTCTGTAGTTTTTGGAGATCAGAATCCAGGATCCCAGTCAACTTCGATCCGTTGAGCTTCGCGATCAATATTAATGATCACTTGCTCTTCAAGGAACGGAATTAATCGTTCCTTCTGCCCGAAAGCATCTTTAAGATTTGCTTTAACAACCAGAACATCATTTGAGCCAGTTTCTAGTATGTCAGTAACGACACCTAGATCGTAACCTTGTGTGGTTACGACTTGCATCCCAAATAATTCACGCCAGTAGAACTCATCTTCTGACAGTTCAGGGAGTACTGCAGGGTCAATCGCAATTTCAAAGTTTGTCAGTAAGTGCGCGTCTTCGCGAACATCCAGACCTTCCAGCTTAGCTACCATCCCTTTGTTATGGCGCTTCCAACTTTCTACTTTGTGCTCTACCCACTTGCCCTTTTGGTTAATATACCAAGGGTTGTAATCGAAAATGCTTTCAGCATTGTCTGTGTAGGAAAAAACCTTAAGCCAACCACGAATGCCGTAAGTAGCACCTAACTTGCCTACAACAATCTTTTCGTTGCTCATTGTTTCTTTACCTTTCATCGACATAAACTAGCTTCTACTTATAACAGTAAAGATTAAGCCGCTTTTTGAGCGTCTTTAACTAGCTTAGCAACGCGGTCAGATAAAGACGCGCCTTCACCAACCCAGTGGTTAACACGGTCTAGGTCTAGACGCAGACCTTCTTCTTGACCTGTAGCAGTTGGGTTGAAGAAACCAACTTTTTCGATGAAACGGCCAGTTGCAGCGTTGCGGCTGTCCGCTACTACGATTTGATAAAATGGACGCTTTTTAGCGCCGTGACGTGCCAAACGAATGGTTACCATGTCGTCCTCTTTGCTTTCTCAAAAATAAAATTAACCCCAATAACCATTCAAGTAATTAAACAGTTTGGGGTCTCGTGCCAAATTAAAGCTCCGGAATTTTACTCTTCTCCCGGAGCAATGCAAGGGGTTTAGTTACTTTTTCACCAACAGAAATAAATTCTAAAGTTTGTGACGTGCCTAACACCCTGAAACTAAGCGTGTTCGATTAGTTATCGACCAAATGGGTTAAAGCCACCGCCGCCACCCATCATGCCTTGCATGTTGCGCATCATGCCTTTCATGCCACCTTTTTGCATCTTTTTCATCATTTTTTGCATTTGAGTGAATTGTTTTAGCATGCGGTTTACGTCTTGTACCTGAACACCAGAGCCAGCAGCAATACGTTTTTTACGCGAACCTTTGATGATTTCTGGACGCTGTCGTTCTTTCATTGTCATGGAGCTAATAATGGCTTCCATTTGCTTGAACATCTTATCATCAACTTTGTCTTTCACATTATCTGGGAGCTGGGACATCCCTGGAAGCTTGTCCATCATGCCCATCATGCCGCCCATATTTTGCATCTGACCAAGTTGTTCACGGAAGTCCTCAAGATCGAAGCCTTTCTTCTCTTTAAACTTCTTCGCCAGTTTTTCTGCTTTATCGTGGTCAACGTTGCGTTGTAGGTCTTCAATTAGTGACAGTACGTCACCCATACCTAGAATACGCGAAGCCACGCGATCAGGATGGAAAGGTTCTAGCGCGTCAGTTTTTTCACCGACCCCCAGAAACTTGATTGGTTTACCCGTAATATGGCGAACAGAAAGCGCCGCACCACCGCGAGCATCACCATCTACCTTGGTGAGAACCACACCAGTTAGAGGCAGCGCATCACCAAAAGCTTTTGCCGTGTTAGCGGCATCTTGCCCTGTCATGGCATCAACAACGAACAACGTTTCTACTGGAGTGATTGCGGAGTGAAGTTCTTTGATTTCCCCCATCATCTCTTCATCAATCGCCAAACGACCCGCGGTATCGACGATCAGTACGTCGTAGAATTTTTTCTTCGCATGGTCAACCGCCGCATTAGCAATATCAATTGGCTTTTGATCTGGTGAAGATGGGAAGAAGTCGACACCGATATCCGACGATAGGGTTTCTAGCTGCTTGATTGCAGCAGGACGGTAAACGTCAGCCGATACAACTAAAACTTTCTTCTTGTCACGTTCTTTAAGGAGCTTCGATAGTTTACCCACCGACGTGGTTTTACCTGCACCTTGTAAGCCCGCCATCAAAATCACAGCTGGCGGTTGAGCGGCCAGATTGAGCGCTTCATTAGACTCGCCCATGACCGCTTCAAGTTCAGATTGAACGATCTTAATGAATTCCTGACCTGGGGTCAGAGATTTTGACACTTCTACGCCAACCGCCTTTTCTTTAACGCGGTTAATAAATTCACGAACGGCAGGCAATGCAACGTCAGCCTCAAGTAAGGCCATTCGCACTTCACGTAGGGTCTCTTTAATGTTGTCTTCTGTCAGACGACCTTTGCCACTGATATTTTTCAGCGTTTTGGATAATCGATCCGTTAAATTCTCAAACATCTTTGTCTCTTCGCTAAAATGGCGATTAATTAGTATAAGTATACCTTAGCCAACGTCACAGTCATACCCGTCCAGCTTCTCTATTCCTATATGGGAAGTTAACTTATTAATTTCAATATCTCATCTCTCACGATTGATATCGGATATAACGTAGCCCCAAAGAGTAATGCAAGGTATAATTTGTTCTATTGTGCACAATAACCTTTAGGATTCATGGATAGCTTAATTGCCATCGCGGCCGCCATGCTTTACATTCTGGCGATAGCGACCATCATACCCGGACTCTCACAGCAGTCAGGAATCAAAGCAAAAACGGTGTTTGCCAGTGCGGCCTGTGCGCTTGTTTTTCATGCGTGGACCTTGAGTGATCTCATATTTGGTGGTGCCGGTCAAAACCTCAGTATTCTCAATGTAGCTTCACTGATCAGTTTTATCATTTCTTTAGTGATGAGCATCGCCATGTTGAAAAATCGACTGTGGTTTCTATTGCCAGTGGTTTATAGCTTTGCTGCCATCAATTTATCTGCCGCCACGTTTTTATCCAGCACTTTTATTAAACACTTAGAAAACGATCCTAAGCTACTTATTCATATTTCTTTTGCGCTGTTCTCTTATGCCACATTGACCATCGGCGCCCTCTATGCGCTGCAGCTTGCTTGGTTAGATCACAAGCTCAAAGCAAAGAAATCGATGGCGATTAACCCCAATTTACCACCACTATTGATGGTCGAGCGCCAACTCTTCAAAATCATTTTGATTGGTAACGTACTACTGACAGCAACACTCATTACTGGGTTTGTTTTCGTACAAGACATGTTTGCCCAAGGTAAGGCGCATAAAGGTATTCTTTCTTTTATCGCGTGGGTGGTGTATTCAATACTGTTATGGGGGCACTACCAAAAAGGTTGGCGTGGCCGAAAAGTGACATGGTTCGCTGTCGCTGGCGCGACATTGTTAACCTTGGCTTATTTTGGCAGCCGCTTCGTAAAAGAAATCATCTTAAATTAGGCGCCTTAGGGCCCTGTCCTTTATATTTGCGGCTAGATAAAATACAGTACGCGTTAACCCCTGACTTAACGGACTTACTCTACCGTTAAATAACCTAATACATACAAGGAACAGCAACGTTTTGGACGACATATCTACGGGTATCTTATTTGCGCTACTCGCGTGTCTTATCGTCATATCAGGTTACTTTTCCGGTTCAGAAACAGGGATGATGTCTCTGAATCGTTATCGCTTAAAACACTTGGCCAAAAATGGGCACAAAGGTGCTAAGCGCGTCGAAAAACTACTCAACCGCCCAGACCGCTTGATTGGTCTTATTCTTATCGGCAACAACCTCGTTAATATTCTCGCATCCGCTATCGCGACCATTATTGGTATGCGTTTATATGGCGATCTTGGCGTTGCGCTCGCTACAGGTGCGCTTACTATGGTTGTGCTGGTTTTTGCCGAAGTGACACCAAAAACCATTGCTGCACTGTATCCTGAACGCGTTTCGTATGCGAGTAGCATTCTTTTGACGATTTTAATGAAGTTACTTTCACCCTTGGTGATGTTGATTAACTTTATTACCAACGGTTTTATCCGTTTACTTGGTGTGAAGGCCGATCATTCTGTAGAAGATCACCTCAGCTCTGATGAACTTCGCACGGTTGTAAACGAGGCTGGCGGTCTCATCCCTCGCCGTCACCAAGATATGTTGGTTTCGATTTTAGATCTTGAGCACGTCACTGTGAACGACATTATGGTGCCGCGTAATGAGATCACAGGAATAGACATTAATGACGACTGGAAATCCATTGTTCGTCAATTAACTCACTCGCCACACGGACGCATCGTTTTTTACCGTGACCAAATTGATGAAGTGGTTGGCATGCTGCGTTTACGTGAAGCGTACCGCTTAATGCTAGAAAAAAACGAGTTCAATAAAGAAACGCTACTGCGCGCCGCAGATGAAGTGTATTACATCCCGGAAGGGACACCGCTGAACGTCCAAATGTTGAAGTTCCAACGCAACAAACAACGTATTGGCCTTATCGTCGATGAGTATGGCGATATTATTGGTTTGGTAACATTGGAAGACATTCTTGAAGAAATCATTGGCGAATTTACGACATCGATTTCGCCTAGCCTGTCAGATGAAATCAGCCCACAAGGCGATGGCAGTTTCCTTATTGAAGGCAGCACCAATATCCGCGATATCAACAAAGGCTTGAAGTGGGACTTACCCACCGATGGTCCGAGAACGTTGAATGGTCTTATTTTGGAACACCTTGAAGATATTCCGGAAAGCCACCTAAGTGTTCGAGTCGCAGAACACCCTATGGAAATCGTTAAAATCAACGAGAACCGCATCAAATTAGTTAGGGTCTACCCTAAGAAGAAAAACCAGTAAAATAAAAAGAGCCTGACATCTGAACTGACCCCCAATAGTTGGACACCAATTATTGGGGGTCTTTTTATGTCCAAATATAGCCGCGAGCTAAAATGTATCATTGCTAAACAATGCTTAGATGGTGCGTCATCTCGCTATTTAGCAAAACAATATTCAATGTCTTCAAGACAGATACGGTATTGGGTTCAAGTCTTTGTCATCCATGGTGCTGATTCATTTTTACCAACTAAGCATGCTACTGCTCAGGAAAAACGAAAAGCATTGAATTTAATGTGGACGAATGATTGGTCTCTCACGCACACTAGCGCAGTATTAAACCTCTCATCCCCGGGGATACTCTCTGTCTGGCTCAAAAGATTTAATGAGCTCGGTATCAAAGGGCTCAAAATGCGCCAGAAAGGAAGACCCTCAATGAAACAGCAACCTCAACGTACCACTAAACCTGATAATGAAATGACACTTGAGGAGCTAAAAGAGGAGTTGGTCTACTTACGAACTGAGAATGCCGTTCTAAAAAAGTTGGAAGAGTTGGAGCAGGAAAAAAACCGTCGAACAAAGAAAAAGCGGTCATAGCTCTAACTCTTAAAGGCAAGTACCCGTTGAAGCACTTACTGCACACTCTACAGTTGGCAAAAAGTGTCTTCTATTATCAGGCTCAAACGAGTAAGCGCCCAAATAGCTACGAACGTGAGCTGCGTTTGATAAAGTCAATTTATCATGAACATAAGGGTCGATACGGCTACCGCCGTATTCACTTGGAACTAAAAAATCAGGGGGTTATGCTTAATCACAAAACGGTTCAAAGACTTATGGCTCAGCTCAACCTTAAATCGACGGTCAGGGTTAAAAAGTATCGTTCATACCGAGGAGAATCTGGAACAGCAGCTCCTAACGTGCTTGAAAGAGATTTTAGTGCGACTCAACCCGATGAAAAATGGGTAACAGATGTCACGGAGTTCAAAATCAAAGAGCAGAAAGTATACTTGTCTCCCGTTGTCGACTTGTTTACTCAGGAAGTGGTTGCTTATAGAGTGGCCAAAAATGCCTGCTTGCCGCTTGTCACGGATATGCTGACGGAAGCTATATCAACGCTTAAACCCAACTCAAAACCAATTATACATAGCGATCAAGGTTGGCAATATCGCCATCGACAGTATCAGAAAAAGGTAGCGGAGAATGGGTTAACGCAAAGCATGTCGAGAAAAGGTAACTGCTTGGATAATGCTGTTGCTGAAAACTTTTTTGCTTTACTCAAAACAGAGATGTATCACAACCAAAGCTTTGAAGATGCAGATGCTCTGATAGAACAAATTAAAGAATACATCGAGTACTACAATACCAAGCGTATAAAAGTGAAACTAAAAGGCCTGACTCCGATAGAATATCGAACTCAGGTCTTGAAAGCCGCTTAACAGAAATGTCCAACTTTACGGGGTCACTTCAATCATCAGGCTCTTTTTATTTTTTTATTTAGCGCTTAATAACATTCAATATTCTTAATTGATGCTCAGCTCTTTTAACATCGATTCTGGCAGTGCCAGAGCATCGTTTTTATTAACAGATACGCCAGCATCAAGAATGTTCTTCGCTATTTGCTGCGCTTCCTCTAGTGAATGCATCGCCGCGGTACCACATTGGTACTCGTTCAGTTCTGGGATCTTGCTCTGGCTCTCGACTTTAAGCACGTCTTTCATCGCTGCAATCCAAGCATCCGCTACTTGCTGCTCTGATGGAGTGCCAATCAGACTCATGTAAAAGCCCGTGCGGCAACCCATCGGCGAAATATCGATGATCTCCACAGAATCGCTGTTAAGATGATTACGCATAAAGCCAGCATAAAGGTGCTCTAGGGTGTGAATACCTTTTTCAGAAAGAATGTCTTTGTTTGGCGCAGTAAAGCGTAAGTCGAAAACAGTAATCGTATCCCCTTTTGGGGTCTGCATGGTTTTCGCCACTCGTACTGCTGGTGCATTCATGCGAGTGTGGTCCACGGTAAAACTATCGAGTAAAGGCATTACATCTCTCCTGATTGTAATTCCAATCCCTGTCGGTATTGGATTTATGTCGTTCATCCCTAGATCCAGTCTGACGGACCTAGAGTTAAAAGAACCAGCTGCTGTTGTCTTCCAATTCCTGACGACATTGTTTCAGCTGCCAGCCATAAGTTTTTGCAGTTTGTTCAACACGCCGAGCGACGTTAATTAAGCTTGGCTTTCGTTTATAAGTACCACGCTTATATCCTCCTCTACCTTCATGATAGGCAAGATACTGGTTATATGGGTCCCACAATGAAATGCCAAGCTGGCGGCGCGTTTCATGGGTATACCAACCGACAAACATCATAGAGTCATCAAAGTTAGTACGCGAACCGCCTTGCCCTGTTGCATCTTGGAAATCTCCCCAAGCTGGGTCTTGGGCTTGTGCATAACCATAAGCACTGCTGACACGCCCCCAAGGAATGAACCCAAGTAGGTAATCTTTGGGTGGTTTGGCATCATGTCGAAAGCTGCTCTCTTGTTTGATAATCGCCATGGCAACATGAATGGGAGTCCCCCACTTTTCTTCCATATCTTTGGCGTCATCATACCAATCCGATTTCTCTCGAAATATCTCACATAGGTTATCTTGTTGCTTTGGCGGCGCCGTCGCACACCCGGTAAGCAAAAGAGTTCCTAGCACCGATACAACCAACCTCTTAATGTTCAATCCCACCCCGTTTTTACCCATACATTATTGCTTCAGATAAGCGAAGTAATCTTCCAGGAAGTCGTCAAAAGACAACGTATCGTTTTGTTCAGCTTGCTTCTGTTTTTCTACTGATAAAGCGACTTCTGTTTCCATCATATCTTGTGAATAATACTGGTAAGCATGAGCCAGGTTTTCCTCACGGTATTTCATGCCAAGCGCACACCCTACCTTACCGAGGCCGCCCAGTTCTTTCGTTAGATCTAATAATTGACCCGAAATCGTCAGCTCAGGGTTATCAATCCATGTTTCTAGTTTATTGCAAACATCTTGGTAATCAGTGCCACCAGCAGCGGCATCCATTTCTACCGCGATTTGACGCAACTCGCCAAACACTCGATGCCCCCAACTTTGCAAAGATAAGCGCTCACCTTGGCAGCCAATTTGAAGCATCAAGCCTTTTTCTCGACCAGAAATAATCACTTTATTCCAGTTATCACGCCAACACTCTAACTCACAGTTATCCATCGGGTCAGAGTCTGACAAGGCTGTCCAAGTAAGGAAAAGGTCAAGGAAACGCACTTGCTCTTCATTTAAGCCAACGACGCTGAATGGGTTGACATCAAGTGAACGCACTTCGATGTATTCGACACCAGCACGTCTGAGAGCATCCGAGGGCTTTTCACCGCTTTTCGATACGCGTTTTGGACGAATGGGCGCGTATAACTCGTTCTCAATTTGTAAAATATTAGAATTAAGCTGGCGGTATTCCCCGTCCACTTTTACGCCTATTTTCGCAAACTCTTCGGATGGATGACGAATAGCATCACTTAAACCTTCAAGGTACTGGTCGATATTATTGAAGCCAATTTTCAGCATGCTTTGCGCACTACTCGTGTAGCCTAGATCGCTCAAACGCAAAGACGTCGATTTCGGCAAATACAAAGTGCCACCAATTTTCTCGAATGGCAGATCGGTTTCACGACCTTGAATAAAAGAGCCGCATAACGCTGGCGATGCGCCGAAGAAATATGGAATCATCCAACCAAAACGGTAGTAGTTACGGATCAACGCAAAGTAGGCATTAGACTTCGTATCTTGGCGGGCTTGTCCATCCTGCTCGCCGTAAAGCGCATCCCAAAATGTTTCAGGGAACGAGAAGTTAAAATGCACACCTGAGATGATTTGCATCAGGCTGCCATAGCGGCGCTTTAGACCTTCTCGGTACAGGGTTTTCATTTTTGCTGCATTCGAAGAGCCATACTGAGCTAACTGAATGTCCTCTTCCGAGCCGACATAACATGGCATAGAAAGCGGCCACATCTTTTCTTCACCCATTTTTGTTTGCGTGAAGTGATGGATATCTTTCAGTTGTGCCATCAATTCTGGAATTTCATGTGACACTGGAGTAATGAATTCTAACAATGATTCAGAAAAATCCGTCGTAATCCATTGGTTGGTGAACGCTGAACCTAACCCCTTTGGATGAGGTGTTGTCGCTAGATGTCCATCCTGACAATAGCGCAAAGTTTCTCGCTCAACACCGCGTCCAAACTGCTTAAATACTTCGGGGTTTGATGCAACTTTTTTTAGTCGCGCAGCAAAATCAGTCAAAATGAGGTTCGCTTATATTGGGAGCAGGACACTTGCTATACGATGCAAGTGAAAGCTAAGTTATTGATAGTCTTTTCACCTAGATAAATGCCCCATTAAAAGTCGCTTATCTAGATGAATAGCGGAGAGCACTCTCTCCGCTATTATGTTCAAATAACCTCAAAATACCGGATTCAGCATCTCGAAGTGATTTGGTATACATGTGTACTCTATCGAATGATTTCAAGCTCTTCTACGTCTTTCCCCAACTTTTCTAATTGAGGACGTAGTGATTTAGCATCACCAACAACAATAATTTGATAGTCGTTTGGATCAAACCATTTCTGAGCGAGTGCATTCAGGCTCTGCTTATCGACTTTTTCTACGATAGCGTTTCTCTGCTGCAAATAATCCTGATCGAGGTTGAACTTCAGAATATCACTGATAAGTTGCGCTTTTTGTGTTGGCGTCTCATACTTCAGGGCATCTTTTTGACCGACGGCTTGGCGCATAAATTTCAGCTCCGCATCAGTCATGCCTGATAAAGCGTATTCGTTTAACTCATTTTTCATTTCGATGATAGAGGCAACGGTCGAGTCAGCACGTACTTGGGCTGTAAACACAACCGAACCAGTTTCTGGATTTCCTGAGAAATAACCGTATGCACCGTAAGTGTAGCCCTTGTCTTCACGTAGATTTTGGTTAATACGGCTGTTGAAGTTACCCGCTAAGTTGAAGTTAGCAAGCTGCCCCAGATAGAACTCCCCCGTAGCATCGTAAGGCACACCCTGACGCACCATCATAACCACACTTTGAGGAGCGTCAGGTTTATCAACAAGGTGGATTTTCTGCTCACCCAACGCAGCGATACTTTGCGGCGCATACAACGGGGCGGCTTCGTCTTGCCAATTTTTCCAGAACGTGAGCTTCTGTTCCATGTCTTGTTTGTTGGTATCACCAACCACGACGATCTGAGCACTTTGTGGGGTGTAATGCTGCGCGTAAAATTCACGGACATCGTCCAGTGTTAAAGCACTCACGCTCGCCTGTGTGCCGTCTTTGGGGCGAGCAAAGACAGAGTCACCATAAAGTACTTGGCGGCTTGCTTGTGACGCCATCCAGCTTGGATTTTGATGTTCGTAAACCAAACCTTCTAATGCCTGCATTTTTACGCGCTCAAAGTCTTGTTGTTTGAAAGCTGGTGATAACAACATCTCCTCAACGATCTTCAATGTCGGATCGAGATTCTTTTTGAGAGAAGACACACTGATGTTGGTCGTATAGCCAGTCGCATCTACAGAGATCACACTACCCAGTGTATCTAACTCAGCTTGAATGTCTTCGACACTGCGTTTGGTGGTCCCTTCTTGTAACATCGCCGCTGTCAGCTGTGCCAAACCTTCTTTACCCTTTTCAACAAAACGCGTTCCCGCAGGCAAACTAAATTGCAGCATCACCGTTGGGGTTTCATCACTTATCGCGCCCAATAATTCGGACCCATTATCGAAATGAATCTCATATAAGTCGGGCATGGTTGCTTTGACAGGCTCACCAACTGGCGGCTGTACCGAACGATCGAAATTGTCCGTCGCACGGCGATAAGCTAGCTGCTCATCGGTGATCTTTTTGTATTCTGGCAGCGTTCGTTCTGGCGTCACAAAGGTGGCTGGTTTGACCGCCAAGTCTGTTTTTCCTTTTGGTACTACGCTTAGCGTCACTTTGTTCTTACCTTGGATAAAATCCGTATACGCTTTTTCTACCGATGCAGGCGTAACCGCGCGGATCTGCTCAAGCTGTTGTTCAAGACGATCAGGATCGCCAAAGAATGTCTCATTGGACGCCAACTGCGTCACTTTGCCTTTCACGCTTTCTAGAGCAAAGATAGCATTCGCTTCCGCTTTGCCTTTCAGCTGTTCTAGGCGGTCATCCGTTACGCCTTGCTTAGCAAACTGGTTGAGTGACTGTAAAAGCTCGTCATACAATTTTGAAAGGTCGCCTTTGTCTCCAGAATCCCCCATTGCGTACACGTAAAAGTTGCACGCAAGTTCTGCACAATCATGGAATGAACCGGCATCAACCGCTTTTTGAGTCTTGACTAAGTCTTGGTAGAGCACGCTGTTTGTACCGCCACCCAGCACTTCCGATAGCGTATCGAGAGACGCTTGGCTTGCTTCGCCATTGTAGGTTGTTGGCCAAGCGATCATGACCATCGGTTGTTGAATACGATCTTCGAGCGTGATGTATTTGTCTTCTTGCAGTTTTGCAGGCTGTTTCGGCGCATTTTCCACCTCTGGACCACGCGGAATCGAACCAAAGTATTTGTTCACCCACTCTAACGTTTGTTCAACGTCCAGATCACCACCGATCGTTAAGGTTGCATTGTTTGGTCCATACCAACGCAAGAAAAACGCTTTGAGATCATTCACATCAACACGGTCAAGATCTTCAACATAACCAATGGTTTGCCACGAATACGGATGCCCCTCTGGATACAGTGCTTCTGACATGCGCTCCCAAATCAGTCCATACGGACGATTGTCGTAACGTTGGGCACGCTCGTTTTTGACTGTTGAGCGCTGAATTTCAAACTTACGTTGTGATACAGCATCAAGCAAAAAGCCCATACGATCTGACTCTAACCACAACATTTTTTCTAGTTGGTTAGCCGGTACGGTTTCAAAGTAGTTAGTGCGGTCACGGTTAGTGGTGCCGTTTAAAGTTCCCCCCGCTTCCGTGATGATTTTGAAATGCTCTTGATCACCAACGTTCTCTGACCCTTGGAACATCATATGTTCAAAGAAGTGCGCGAATCCTGATTTTCCGATCTCTTCACGAGCCGAACCAACATGGTATGTTATATCGACATGTACTAATGGATCAGAGTCTTCTGGCGCTAAAATAACGGTTAAGCCATTATCAAGCTTGTATTTCTGGTATGGGATTTTAACTTTGCCTTCTTCCGCTTTCGACGACTCGACGAAAGTTACCCCTTCAGGCAATGATGATACAGGGGTATTGGATGCACAACCTGTGATCACCAACAGCGAACACGCGCCAGCCCAAAACATCTTCATGTACTTTCCTTAAAATAATCCGAGATAGATGGCCGCAAGTAGACTGTACCTAACGGCCTTTCCAAAAAATATTAAAATCACACACGGTAGAAACTTCATTCGTAACCACCCAGCCGCTAAACACAGCGGGTCTCCTATAATAGGAAGCCAGCTAAAGAACAATCCCCAGTAGCCATATTTAGATAACCACTTCAAGGCGGTATGTGCGTGTTTTTCATCTTGAGTTTTGTTGGGAATCCATAACCCAAGCCAATAATTCGTTAGACCGCCAAGTGTATTACCTACCGTGGCCACAATAATGATGGACGAAATAGCGTATTGATTCAAAGAGAGTGTGGCAATCAGGCCTGCTTCTGAGCCACCAGGCAGTAAGGTCGCACTGAGAAAACCAGTTATGAATAGCACCCATAATGCCGAATCAGAAAACCAAAGCGCTAAATCTTCAAACCCCGTATTAAATGCCTCTAGCATGTCATATCAAGTAGCACCTTACCTCTGGTCCTCCCCGATTCAACTTGTTCGTGAGCGGCGCTTACTTCATGCATTGGATAGACTCGCTGAACTTCAGTTTTTAACAAACCGACGCTGACCATGTATATCAAGGTATCCAGCAGGGCTGGATCTGGCTCCACTAACATGCCGCTCGCCTCAAAGCCCAGTAGTTTGGCTTTTTCACAGATCTCCTCAGCGGTGATGGTTGGCACAGTAATGACTCTCGCATTGTCTTTTAGGCACTTAAGTGCATCTAGCGCTGCGTCTCCCCCCACTAAATCAATCAGAACATCTACGCCTTCAACACGTTCTGACACTGGGGCAAATTGATAGTTCACTGCGTGTGCGCCAAGCGTGGCGAGATAGTCTAAATTTCGCTCACTACAGGTCGTGAAGACTTCGGCTTTAGCCGCTACCGCAATTTGTATCGCTAAGTGTCCTACGCCTCCAGCGCCAGCAAGAATAAGAACACGGTCATTTTCTGTCACATTAGCGATACTTAATGCTTGAGCGGCAGTTTGTCCAGCCAGAGGTAGTACTGCAGCTGCCTCTAAAGTAACTGTGCTAGGGACATGACTTAACTCAGATTCTGGAACACAGATATACTGGCCGTAACCGCCACCACGTAGTGGAAAACCGATAAAGCCCGCCACTTCATCACCGACAGGAAAACGTGAGGCGTCGTAACCACACGCAACCACTTGCCCTGAGATATCATAGCCAGGAACCCAAGGTAAATGACCTTTGTTCTGCTCTGCCGCCCAGCCTAACCCTGCCCGAGTTTTAACATCAATAGGATTAACACCTGAGAAAGCAACTTTCACTAAAACTTCACCTGATTTGGGTGATGGTGTTGGGGTATGTTGAATCGCAAGTACATTTGCGTCACCAAATTCGGTGATAACGATCTGTTTGTGTTCCATAAACCATTCCCTGAGAGAAAACAAAAAGGGATGCGAAAGCATCCCTTTGACTATAAACCATTTTGTTAAGCGAAGTTAATTGTGGGCTTGTAAATTGGTTGATGATTCCATTTTCATTGATGACTCACTATCGCTCTACTGGCTAACCTACGAGAGCAAGTAAAATACCTGCAGCGACCGCTGAACCAAGTACACCCGCAACATTTGGCCCCATGGCGTGCATCAACAAGAAGTTTTGCGGATTGGCTTGCAAACCTACCTTATTCACCACACGTGCAGCCATCGGAACCGCAGATACGCCTGCTGCACCAATCAATGGGTTAATGTCTTCTTTAGACACCTTGTTGAGCAGCTTGGCCATCAATACGCCCGTCCCAGTACCAATACTGAATGCCACCGCGCCCAGCCCTAGGATACCTAAGGTTTCGAGGTTCAGGAATTGATCCGCTTGCAGCTTCGAGCCAACCCCTAAGCCCAAGAAGATCGTCACGATGTTGATCAGCTCATTTTGTGCGGTTTTCGATAGACGATCGACCACCCCCGCTTCACGCATTAAGTTGCCCAAACAGAACATACCGACAAGAGGCGTTGCTGAAGGTAGGAAAAGAATCGTCATGAGTAATACTGCCATCGGGAACAATACTTTTTCCCATTTACCCACGTGACGCAGCTGCGCCATTTGAATCTCACGTTCTTCCTTAGTGGTTAACGCCTTCATGATTGGCGGCTGAATGATTGGCACTAACGCCATGTAGCTGTACGCGGCTACAGCAATCGCACCCAGCAGATCTGGTGAGAGCTTACTAGCCAAGAAAATTGCCGTAGGACCATCTGCACCACCAATGATTGCAATCGATGAAGCATCCGCCATCGAGAACTCCATACCCGGTACATAATTGAGCAAAATCGCACCAAATAGTGTGGCGAAGATACCAAATTGAGCGGCAGCCCCTAACCACAAGGTTTTCGGGTTCGCGATCAAAGCACCAAAATCTGTCATCGCCCCCACGCCCATGAAAATCAATAACGGGAACACGCCCGACTCGATCCCAATATAGTAGACGTAGTACAGCAATCCCCCCGGCTCGGTAAAACCTGCGTTTGGAATGTTGGCCAAGATGGCACCAAAACCGATAGGCAGCAGAAGTAATGGCTCGAAGCCCTTTCGGATCGCCAAAAACAACAGCGTACAGCCAACCAGCATCATGCAGATTTGGCCAAACTCAAAGTTAGCGATCCCTGTTTCTGACCATAAGGTCATCAATCCGTCCATGGTACTCCCTTATCCTAGACTCAGAAGAGGCGCACCTACTGTCACAGCATCACCTTCTTTGACATTCAATTCCTGCACAACACCACCACGTGCCGCGCGAACTTCTGTTTCCATCTTCATCGCTTCAAGGATCAGCAGCACATCACCTTCAGCCACTTCAGCGCCAGGCTGAACATTCACTTTGAAGATGTTACCCGCAAGAGGAGCAGGCACCGCTTCTGCTAAAGCATTGGAAGTTGCGCTAGGTGCAACCGATTTTTCCGGCGTAGCAGAAGGAGCGACAGAGGTTAGTTCACCTTGAGGACCAACTTCAACTTCATAAACTTGACCATCAACACGTACGCTGTAAGTTTCTACGCCTCCTGCGGTTACTTGAGCCACAGGTGTTGATGCAGGTTTCGCCTCTTCAACACCAGGAGCAGGCTCAAAGGCGTCTGGGTTGTCACGATTCTTAAGGAACTTGAGGCCAACTTGAGGGAAAAGCGCATAGGTTAATACATCATCTACGCGCTCACTCGCCAATTTAATCCCTTCCGATTTCGCTTTTTCCATCAGATCGACCGTCAGCGCTTCCATTTCAGGCTCTAGCAAATCGGCTGGACGACACGTGATAGGATCTTTACCATCGAGAATTTTAGCTTGCAGATCAGTATTCAATGGCGCTGGCGCCGCGCCGTATTCCCCTCTCAGCACACCTGCCGTTTCTTTCGTAATGCTCTTGTAGCGCTCCCCTGTCAGGACATTGATTACTGCTTGAGTGCCCACAATCTGTGAAGTTGGAGTTACCAGAGGAATAAAGCCTAGGTCTTCACGCACGCGTGGGATTTCTTGCAAAACTTCATCAATGCGATCCGCCGCACCTTGCTCTTTAAGCTGACCTTCCATGTTGGTTAACATGCCCCCCGGCACTTGTGCAATCAGAATGCGAGAGTCAACGCCTTTAAGTTGCCCTTCCCATTTCGCATACTTTTTACGTACCTCACGGAAATAAGTCGCTATTGGCTCTAGTTGATCAAGTTTCAGGTTGGTATCTCGCGCCGTGCCTTGCAGCATTGCTACCACTGTTTCAGTTGGTGTGTGTCCATAAGTACAACTCATTGAAGAAATGGCCGTATCCAGCACGTCGATACCCGCTTCAACCGCCTTCACAGCGGTTGCGGTTGAAAGACCCGTCGTTGCATGACAGTGCAGCGCTAATGGGACATCACAAGAAGCTTTAATACGCGTAATGAGCTCTTCTGCTTCATATGGCTTAAGTAGGCCTGACATATCTTTGATGCATAACGAGTGACAGCCTAGGTCTTCAAGGCGTTTTGCCAAGTCGACCCAAGTATCGGTATTGTGCACTGGACTCGTTGTATAAGACAGCGTGCCCTGCGCATGAGCGCCAACATCAACGGCAGCTTTAACGGCGGTTTGGAAGTTTCGAACATCATTCATCGCATCAAAGATACGGAATACGTCCATACCGTTAGCATGCGCGCGTTCAACAAACTTCTCTACTACGTCGTCGGCATAATGGCGGTATCCTAAAAGATTTTGACCACGTAGTAACATTTGCATCGGGGTATTTGGCATCGCTTTTTTGAGTTCTCGCAGGCGTTCCCATGGGTCTTCCCCTAGGAATCGAATACAAGAATCGAACGTTGCTCCCCCCAAGTCTCTAAAGACCAGTAACCAATCTTATCCAATTCAGCTGCAATAGGCAGCATATCCTCAATACGCATACGCGTAGCAAATAATGATTGATGGGCGTCACGAAGGACCACATCCGTAATAGCTAGTGGTTTAGACATGCTCTTAAACTCCTTTTTAATCCTTTTTTCGGCTACTTCGCGACTAAGGTGCGATGCTTATGAATCGCAGCCGAGATCGCCGCCACTACTTGTGGACTAACAGCTGAAGAGGTTGATTGAATATTGGTATTTGTTTTTTGTGCTGCGACTGGATCTGGTACTTCTTCTGGTACCAGTTTCGACATTAGCCGAACGAGATAAACAAGAATGGTGAGGAAAATAAATACGACCACCATCCCTGTTAGCATCAGGGTGGCCGCATCTACTAGCAGGCTTCCTATATTAGTCATGTTGCTTCCTTTCTTTGTCATCCTGACAACGTGCAGGACTTTAATAGCGTCAAATCCCGACCCATGGATTATCTCGATTGGTTAAACTTTGTCAATTTTGTTTAAGAAAGGTTTGTAATAATCCTGATAAATGATTATTTATTCACTACTCAGATCACAGTTCATGAGAAAACAATCACGTTAATTCCGCCGTTCTGCTGATGAATAAAGTCAAAGAGAGCATAAATAAAAACGGCGATAGAGATTTAAAAACCAGCGCATAAAAACCTGTTAAAAAACAAAAACAGACAGATATAACAACGCACATTTTTAAAACAAAATAAGGTGTTTATATGATGGTATTTAAAGTGAAGTAGAAGGAAGCTAGCCGAATTGGGGATCGTCCAGTGTTTAATAGAAAGAGTCCATTGCGTAGATACGCACATAGACATTTTTTGAAAAAAAGAGGAGATACAATATCTAGTCGGTCAGAGCTATATTGTGGTTTCAGATACTAAAAAGCCTCGCATTAGCGAGGCTTTTATAATACGTGGCGCGTCCTGGAGGATTCGAACCTCCGACCGCCTGGTTCGTAGCCAGGTACTCTATCCAGCTGAGCTAAGGACGCACAATTTTCGATATCGATTTAACATCAACATCAGGGCATTACTCTTTAATAAGTGGCGCGTCCTGGAGGATTCGAACCTCCGACCGCCTGGTTCGTAGCCAGGTACTCTATCCAGCTGAGCTAAGGACGCGCAGTTTTCGATATCAATCTAACATCAACATCAGGGCATTACCCTTTAATAAGTGGCGCGTCCTGGAGGATTCGAACCTCCGACCGCCTGGTTCGTAGCCAGGTACTCTATCCAGCTGAGCTAAGGACGCACAATTTTCGATATCAATCTAACATCAACATCAGGGCATTACCCTTTAATAAGTGGCGCGTCCTGGAGGATTCGAACCTCCGACCGCCTGGTTCGTAGCCAGGTACTCTATCCAGCTGAGCTAAGGACGCGCAGTTTTCGATATCAATCTAACATCAACATCAGGGCATTACCCTTTAATAAGTGGCGCGTCCTGGAGGATTCGAACCTCCGACCGCCTGGTTCGTAGCCAGGTACTCTATCCAGCTGAGCTAAGGACGCGCAGTTTTCGATATCAATCTAACATCAACATCAAGGCATTACCCTTTAATAAGTGGCGCGTCCTGGAGGATTCGAACCTCCGACCGCCTGGTTCGTAGCCAGGTACTCTATCCAGCTGAGCTAAGGACGCACAATTTTCGATATCAATTTAACATCAACATCAAGGCATTACCCTTTAATAAGTGGCGCGTCCTGGAGGATTCGAACCTCCGACCGCCTGGTTCGTAGCCAGGTACTCTATCCAGCTGAGCTAAGGACGCGCAATTTTCGATATCAATTTAACATCAACATCAGGGCATTACCCTTTAATAAGTGGCGCGTCCTGGAGGATTCGAACCTCCGACCGCCTGGTTCGTAGCCAGGTACTCTATCCAGCTGAGCTAAGGACGCGCAGTTTTTGTGAAGCATCTCACACTGTCTTTCTTTAAGAACAAAAAAATTGACGGCTACGTCAATAAATGGCGGTGAGGGAGGGATTCGAACCCTCGATACGGCTACAAACCGTATACTCCCTTAGCAGGGGAGCGCCTTCAGCCTCTCGGCCACCTCACCGTTTTATTTGTTCTATCTAAAGAATGGCGCGTCCTGGAGGATTCGAACCTCCGACCGCCTGGTTCGTAGCCAGGTACTCTATCCAGCTGAGCTAAGGACGCACTGTACACTTTAGAAGTCTCGCAAGAAATGGCGGTGAGGGAGGGATTCGAACCCTCGATACGGCTACAAACCGTATACTCCCTTAGCAGGGGAGCGCCTTCAGCCTCTCGGCCACCTCACCGTCTTGCGGAGGCACATATTACGTTTTACCGAAAATATGTCAAACACTTTCTTTGAAAAAAACCACCCAAACAACTTAACCGTTGCGGATTTAATCAAAGTGACGATTTAACGAACTTTACCACTCTATTATGATGAAAAAAAGAGAGTCTTCTCCGAATAAAAACAATTATTATCAAGGCGCTTAAAGTATTTACTTTAACGAGCATTATTTGGCTTATAAGCGCAGCTATAATTTGAGCATCAAGTGATGGTAAGTCAAAAACCGTAAGACTGAACGAACAAAGGCAACGTTCAAAACCCCACTCCTATTTAACTCTTGCGGAGAGTCCAGAAACTAAAAAGGCCAGCCCATCGGCTAGCCTTTTTCATTCAAACTAAGCTCTGTAAACAGGAGCGACTTAGTAGTTATCTGAATCTGAAGCAGTGTTACCATTGCCTTTTTCAGCTTGAATGCGCATATAAATTTCTTCACGGTGAACTGAAACTTCTTTCGGAGCGTTAACGCCAATACGTACTTGGTTACCTTTCACACCTAGTACAGTTACAGTTACTTCATCACCAATCATCAGTGTTTCGCCTACGCGGCGAGTCAAAATTAGCATTCTTTGCTCCTTGAGTAATCTCTAAATTTTCTTGCTACAAAGCTATTATCCAACAAAAGTTATATTTTCGTAAACTCCCTTGTCATAGAAAATTAGCCTAAAAAGACATGTTTTTGTTGAATGTTTAATGCTTCACTAGACGTAATGTAAGCATCATGTAGAATATTTGCTGCTGTATTCACACATTCAGGTGGTAAAACTAGCATCATAGTGAGTGCGTCCGTTGCGCTGAAATTGATCTCAATATCTCGCTTTGCCAACAAATCGCGTGCGTGCTCTACCATTCCATTGGCCTCAAGCCCTACAGCGGTTAGAAGACTTACTGCTTCACTATTACGGATTTTATCGCTGAACACCAGATCGAACTTGTCGCATGCATCTTGTTTTATCATGATACCTGCTCGTTCTGTTTCCTCGATCACATACCAAATATTAATACCCAGCATCTGACATTGTTTTGTAGCACTAGATAAATGTTCTTTATCGACTTCAATAATAGCAAGGTCACGTTGAATAGCTATACCAGAGACAGCTTGACTGCCCGACTCTCCCTTTACCAAACTGCCTTCATTAACATCAAATGTCGAAAGCACGCGTAGTGGTACGTTATTCCTCCATGCAAACTGCACGGAAGGTAAATGCAATACCTTAGCTCCTCGTCTTGCCATTGCTTCCATTGAAAGAAAGTCAATAATTGCCAGTTTTTGAGCATTTTTTACTACACGCGGGTCACAAGTATAAATACCATCAACGTCGGTAAAGATTTGGCATTCATCAGCACGTAATGCGCCTGCAAGTGCAACGGCACTAGTATCTGATCCCCCCCGACCTAATGTGGTGATATCCCCATTCTCAGTCACACCTTGAAAACCCGCAACAATAACGATTTGTTCTTGCTCAAGCAATGCTATTATTTTTGAGGTATCAATCTGTTTAATCGTAGCGTCATTGTGTTGATTGTCCGTCACAATTCTCGCTTGTGCTCCGTTAAGTGAGCGTGCTGCATGACCCATTTTGTTTAGAGTCATTGCTAATAGTGCCATCGACACTTGCTCACCAGCAGAGAGCAAAACATCAAGTTCTCGAGCTGTAGGTACGCTATCGATCTGTTTAGCGAGCTCCATTAATTTGTTTGTTTCGCCTGACATTGCAGACACAACAACAACAACTTGATTGCCATCATTTCTCGCCTTAATGATGTGTTCAGCAACTTGGTGGATTCTTTCAATAGAACCCACGGAGGTTCCGCCAAACTTTTGCACGATAAGGGGCTTTTTCACCAGCCTTCACCTTCCCAAGACCAAAGTCTCTTTTTAACCGCTTAAAAATTCAAACACTTACTTTCAGGAATTATATCAGCAGCCATTACAATAGAACCAAATAGCTCAACTGACTCGGTTAACTCTTAGTCAATTAAACCATTTGATTACCAAAAAAATTTACGCTCAATCAAAAAATTTGATTGAGCGTAAATTTATTAGTTAAGTGCTTATAAGCGTTCTTCTAGCCAAGGCTGAACAGTTTTGATAGCCTCCGGTAATGCGGCTACATCAGTACCACCAGCTTGCGCCATATCAGGACGACCACCGCCTTTACCACCAACTTGCTCAGCAATCATTTTAACCAACTCACCCGCTTTTACTTTGCCTGTGAGATCTTTTGTTACGCCAGCAATCAGACCGATTTTATCGCCCGTTACATTTGCTAGAAGCACAATACCAGAACCCATTTGGTTTTTAATATCATCAACCATCGTCCGTAGGTTTTTACTGTCTGCGCCCTCAAGAGCCGCTACCAGCACTTTTGTACCGTTAACTTCTACAGCTTTGCTCATGATGTTAGCACTTTCAGCCGCTGCCATCTTGTCCTTTAGCTTTTGAATTTCTTTCTCTAACGCCTTTATTTTTTGAGCAGATTCAGTCAGTTTTTCTTCGTACTGCGCATTTTTTGCTTCAATTACGTCTAACGCTGCCTCGCCTGTAACCGCTTCAATACGACGAATTCCTGCCGCGATACCGCTTTCCGAAGTGATCTTGAATAAACCAATGTCACCTGTGTTTGATGCGTGAATACCGCCACACAGTTCAGTCGAGAAGTCCCCCATTGACAGCACGCGAACTTCGTCATCGTACTTCTCACCGAACAGTGCCATCGCACCTTTCTTCTTCGCGGACTCAACGTCCATTAAATTCGTTTCGATAACATGGTTACGACGAATTTGTGCGTTAACTAAACGCTCAACTTCTTTCAACTCTGTTGGCGTTACTGCTTCTAGGTGTGAAAAGTCGAAACGTAGGCTTTCAGGCTTAACGAGAGAGCCTTTTTGCGTTACATGTTCACCTAGCACTTGGCGAAGTGCTGCGTGTAACAAGTGCGTGGCTGAGTGATTTAGAGCGGTGGCAGCACGACGTTCTTCGTCAACCATCGTCGCCACTTCGTCACCTTTCATCAGAACACCTTCAGTCATAACACCATAGTGAGTAATTGCGTTACCTAACTTTTGTGTATCTTCAACAAGGAATACACCGGACTCTGTACGGATTTCCCCCGTATCACCACACTGACCACCAGCTTCAGCGTAGAATGGTGTTTCGCCTAAAACGATGATCGCCTTATCACCCGCCGATAGAGAGTCAACTTCGTTGCCTTCCACGAATATGGCTTCTATTGAACTTGAGCCTTTTGTGCTTAAGTAACCACAAAATTCTGTTTCTGCGTCCACTTTAATGGTTGCGTTGTAGTCTGTACCGAACTGACCAGCTTCACGTGCTCGCTGCCGCTGTGCTTCCATCGCTTTCTCAAATCCCTCTTCATCGATAACGAATTCTCGCTCGCGTGCAACGTCGTTGGTCAGATCGGCAGGGAAGCCGTAAGTGTCATAAAGTTTAAATACGGTTTCACCGTCTAACACTTTGCCATCTAGGTTATCTAGTGCTTCGTTTAGAATCGCCATGCCACGCTCCAGAGTACGGCCGAAGTTTTCTTCTTCGATACGTAGTACTTTTTCAACGACGGCTTGCTGGCGTTTCAGTTCTTCGCCAGCGGTGCCCATGACCTCTGCCAGTGCGCCTACCAGTTTGTAGAAAAACGCACCTTGTGCACCTAACTTGTTACCGTGACGAACAGCACGACGGATGATGCGACGTAGTACGTAACCACGACCTTCGTTTGAAGGCATCACGCCATCAATAATCAGAAATGAACACGAACGGATGTGGTCAGCAATGACGCGCAGCGATTGATTAGACAAATCTTCGTGGCCAATCACTTCAGCAGCCGCTTTAATCAGCGTTTGGAATACGTCGATTTCGTAGTTTGAGTGGACACCTTGCATGATTGCAGAGATACGTTCGATACCCATGCCAGTATCTACTGATGGCTTTGGTAGCGGCTCCATTGTGCCGTCTGCATGACGGTTGAATTGCATGAATACGTTGTTCCAGATCTCGATGAAACGGTCACCGTCTTCTTCTGGTGTGCCAGGACGCCCACCCCAAATATGCTCACCGTGATCGTAGAAAATTTCTGTACATGGACCACAAGGACCAGTGTCGCCCATTTGCCAAAAGTTATCTGACTCATAAGGCTTACCACCTTGCTTATCGCCGATACGAACAATACGATCTGCAGGAATGCCTACTTTCTTATTCCAAATATCGAACGCTTCGTCGTCTGTTTCGTACACCGTGACCAATAGACGCTCTCCAGGCAGTTTGAGCACTTCTGTTAGGAATTCCCAAGCAAATGAAATGGCATCTTCTTTAAAGTAGTCGCCAAAGCTGAAATTGCCTAGCATTTCAAAAAATGTGTGATGACGAGCCGTGAAACCCACGTTTTCCAGGTCGTTGTGTTTACCGCCAGCACGTACACAACGTTGAGCCGTAGTTGCTCGAGTATAGGCGCGTTTTTCTAAGCCTAAGAAGCAATCTTTAAATTGGTTCATACCTGCATTTGTGAATAGCAGGGTTGGGTCGTTATGTGGAACTAACGATGAACTTTCTACGATTTGGTGTCCTTTGCTTTCAAAGAACTTGAGGAACGCGTTACGAACCTCATCAGTGCTCATGTACATGCAGCTCTTCCTGAAAATAGTCGAGTTAGAATTTTGCCGTATTGTAGATCATGCAATCAGCTGAGACTAGTTTTCTTGAGGAAAAGAGGGAGTAGGAGAAAAATTTGAAGCAAAATAAAAATCAGTGCTCACTATTCACAACTAATCTTGGTTGTCAGAGCTCAACGCGTAACTAATTTGGTCGAAACTGTAACCTCGATACTGTAGAAAGCGTACCTGTTTGGCATGCTCTTTCTGGTCTTTAGCTTTGATACCTTTGAATTTCTTCTCCGCTGCCTGCTTGGCAAGTTCAAACCAGTCTTGGGGCTCTTCGGCCATCGCTTGTTCAATAACGAAGTCTGCTACTCGCTTCTGATTGAGTTCCTGTCGAATTCGACGCTCACCGTGCCCTTTGTAGACATGTTGACGAATTTGGCTTTTGGCATAACGCAAATCATCGAGGTAGTTGTGATCTACGCAAAAATTAATCGCGATCTCGATATCTGATTCTTCGTAACCTTTCATCGCTAACTTTTGACAAAGTTCATACTGACCATGATCTCGACGACTCAGTAATTGAATCGCAGCTTCTTTACTCGATAACGTTGGCGCCTGACGCTTTTGGTACATAGTGATCCTAAAAGTGTTTTTGCTTTAAATATTAATCCTTACTAGGACTTCGCTTCTGGTAAGGCCAGATACAACAAAGCCCCGCATGGCAGGGCTTTTTATTATTTCTGATATTAGCAGATTAAAATTCTTCTGCTTGCTCCGGTTTTTCACTTACATCTGGATCTTCATCAAGTGCTGGAGCTAACAACATTTCACGTAGTTTGGTATTGAGAGTCTTAGCTACTTCAGAGTGCTCGCGCAGGTAGTTACACGCATTTGCCTTACCCTGACCAATCTTATCACCGTTATGGCTGTACCATGCACCCGCTTTTTCAACCAGCTTATGCTTCACGCCTAAATCAACCAACTCACCTTCACGGTTAAAGCCTTGACCGTACATAATTTGTGTATGCGCTTCTTTAAACGGTGCTGCAATTTTGTTCTTAACCACTTTAATACGTGTTTCGTTACCCACAACCTCATCGCCATCTTTAATTGCACCAGTACGACGAATATCTAAACGAACCGAGGCGTAAAACTTCAGTGCATTACCACCCGTTGTCGTTTCTGGGTTACCAAACATCACACCAATCTTCATACGGATTTGGTTGATGAAGATGCACATACAATTAGACTGCTTTAGGTTACCGGTGAGTTTACGCATTGCTTGAGAAAGCATACGAGCTTGAAGACCCATGTGGCTATCGCCCATTTCGCCTTCAATTTCTGCTTTAGGTGTTAGTGCAGCAACGGAGTCGATAACCATCACGTCAATCGCACCAGAACGTGCTAGTGCATCACAGATTTCTAACGCTTGTTCACCCGTATCTGGCTGAGAAACCAAAAGCGCATCAATGTTTACACCAAGTTTCTTCGCGTATACAGGATCCAGCGCGTGCTCTGCATCGATGAAGGCACAAGTCTTACCTTCACGCTGCGCTGCTGCAATCAGCTCAAGAGTCAGTGTTGTTTTACCTGAAGACTCTGGACCGTAAACTTCTACGATTCGACCCATTGGTAGACCACCAGCACCCAAAGCGATATCGAGAGAAAGAGAACCCGTTGAAATAGTTTCTACGTCCATTGCACGGTTATCACCAAGGCGCATGATCGAACCTTTACCGAATTGCTTTTCAATTTGACCTAGCGCAGCGGCGAGCGCTTTCTGTTTGTTCTCGTCCATTACTTTCTCCGATTTATTCATCTTCTTTGGGCGACGAATAGTAATTCATTTTTCTTAAGCAGATCATCTGCTCAGCAATAAAATTCATTATACTGTTGATTCATACAGTGTCTATACCTGTGTGAAAAAAATTTAGCCTGCTCGCATAAACAACATTCGCTAGCCCTTATTTTGTCTGGACTGGCAGAGTTCCAAAGTTCTAAATTAAATGTCGATATAATTGGCTCAGTGCATGCGTTACCGCTTTTCCGCGTACTTCGGCACGATCACCGGTAAAGTGCATGGTTTCGACCAGCAGCCAATTTTTATGATCGGCAAAAGCAAAACATACGGTTCCAACGGGCTTTTCTTCACTGCCACCACCTGGTCCTGCAACCCCACTGATCGATACTCCTAGCGTTGCATTGGAGTTTTCTAATGCACCTCGCACCATTTCGACCACGACCGGTTCGCTCACCGCTCCATGCGTTGCCAGTGTACTCGCTTGCACACCAAGCATTTCTATTTTAGCTTCATTACTATAGGTCACAAATGCACGGTCTAGCCACGCTGAACTCCCAGCAATGTCAGTTATGGCCGCCGCTACGCCGCCACCAGTACAAGATTCCGCAGTGGTCACGACATGGCCTCTCTGCGCAAGCAAAGCTCCTAAATCTGCACTCAATTTTGTTGTTTTTTCCATACTCAAAATACCCTTTGTCTCTTTTTAGTTGATAGGGATTCACGTATCCTAAGTCGCTACGGAACTAAACAAAAGAACTTACCTGTGAAAGCTGAACAAAAACATACTCCGATGATGCAGCAATATCTCAAGCTGAAAGCTGAGAATCCTGATATTTTGCTGTTTTACCGCATGGGCGACTTCTATGAACTCTTCTATGATGATGCCAAACGTGCATCTCAACTGCTTGAGATCTCATTAACAAAGCGAGGTTCATCAGCCGGAGAGCCTATCCCGATGGCAGGGGTGCCATTTCATGCTGTCGAAGGTTATTTAGCTAAACTTGTTCAGCTTGGTGAGTCTGTCGCAATCTGTGAACAAATTGGCGATCCGGCAACCAGTAAAGGCCCAGTAGAACGCAAGGTTGTGCGTATCGTAACACCTGGTACGGTGACCGATGAAGCGCTACTTTCTGAACGCGTTGATAACTTGATCGCAGCCATTTATCACCATAACGGCAAGTTTGGATACGCAACATTAGATATTACGTCAGGTCGTTTCCAATTGGTTGAACCAGAAACAGAAGAGTCGATGACCGCAGAGCTACAACGTACTGCTCCTCGTGAGTTATTGTTTCCTGAAGACTTTGAACCAGTAAACTTAATGTCAAGCCGTAATGGTAACCGTCGCCGCCCAGTATGGGAGTTTGAGCTTGATACTGCGAAGCAGCAGCTGAATCAACAATTCGGTACGCGTGATCTTGTTGGCTTTGGCGTAGAACACGCGTCTCTTGGGTTATGTGCCGCAGGTTGCTTGATCCAATACGTAAAAGACACGCAACGTACGGCGTTGCCTCATATTCGATCTTTAACCTTTGATCACCAAGATCAGTCCGTAATTCTCGATGCGGCTACCCGTCGTAATCTCGAAATTACCCAAAACCTGTCTGGCGGCACAGATAATACGCTTGCCGCCGTACTGGACCATTGTGCCACGCCGATGGGCAGCCGTATGCTCAAACGCTGGTTGCATCAGCCGATGCGCTGCATCGATACATTAAACAATCGTCTCGATGCCATTGGCGAAATTAAAGACCAAGGTTTATTTGCCGATCTTCAACCACCATTAAAACAAATTGGTGACATCGAACGTATTTTGGCACGCCTCGCATTACGTTCTGCTCGGCCTCGTGATATGGCACGACTCCGCAATGCGATACAACAGTTGCCAGAACTTGAAACAGTGACATCTTCTTTGGCACATCCATACCTAGCCAAGTTGGCGCAATACGCAGCACCAACCGATGAAGTGTGTGATTTGCTCGAACGCGCAATTAAAGACAATCCACCAGTCGTTATACGCGACGGCGGGGTAATTGCCGAAGGTTACAACTCGGAATTGGACGAATGGCGAAAACTGGCGGATGGTGCGACTGAGTATCTTGAACAGCTAGAACGCGATGAACGCGAACGTCACGGCATCGATACGTTAAAAGTCGGTTACAACAACGTACATGGTTTCTTCATCCAAGTGAGTCGAGGTCAAAGCCATTTAGTGCCCCCACACTATGTACGTCGTCAAACCCTGAAAAACGCTGAACGTTACATCATTCCAGAACTCAAAGAGCATGAAGATAAAGTGCTTAACTCAAAGTCCAAAGCACTTGCTTTAGAAAAACAACTGTGGGAAGAGCTCTTTGATCTATTAATGCCACACCTTGAAAAGCTACAAAATTTAGCATCAGCCCTATCTCAGTTAGATGTTCTACAAAACTTAGCCGAACGTGCCGACTCACTGGATTACTGTCGCCCTACACTGGTAAAAGAGGCTGGCATCCATATTCAATCAGGTCGTCACCCTGTGGTAGAACAAGTCACAACCGACCCATTCATAGCGAACCCCATCGAGTTAACTCCAAGCCGAAAAATGTTGATCATCACTGGGCCAAACATGGGGGGTAAATCAACTTACATGCGTCAAACTGCCTTGATTGCATTGATGGCAAATATCGGCTCTTATGTGCCTGCCGAATCGGCACTAATCGGCTCTCTGGACCGCATATTTACTCGTATTGGCGCGTCCGATGATCTTGCTTCTGGTCGCTCAACCTTTATGGTCGAGATGACGGAAACGGCTAATATTCTTCACAATGCCACCAAGAATAGTTTAGTACTGATGGATGAAATCGGACGCGGTACTAGTACATACGATGGCCTTTCTTTGGCATGGGCAAGTGCAGAATGGCTCGCAACGCAAATTGGAGCGATGACGCTATTTGCTACCCACTACTTTGAGTTGACAGAATTACCAAACCAATTACCAAACTTAGCGAACGTTCACTTAGATGCGGTAGAACATGGTGATAGCATCGCCTTCATGCACGCGGTTCAAGAAGGTGCGGCAAGCAAGTCATACGGCTTGGCGGTTGCTGGTCTGGCTGGTGTTCCTAAAACTGTTATTAAAAATGCGCGCAACAAGCTATCCCAGCTTGAACAGTTAGGCCAAAGCGGTGACGCTCCTCAATCGAGTGCTGTGGATGTGGCCAATCAGTTATGCCTAATTCCTGAGCCGAGTGATATTGAACAAGCGTTGTCAGGCATCGAACCAGATAACCTCACACCGCGCGAAGCTCTTGAAGCACTATATCACTTGAAAAAGATGCTGTAATACTAACGTATCACTCGTTCTCGATTCATTTCTGTTTAAAAAAATCGAACCGCTAAAACGCAAAAAGGCTATGGGTAACCATAGCCTTTTGTATCATAGCTAAACTCAGTTTTAGTCATCTTCCACGCTAAACAAGTTCTCCATATTCAAACCTTGCTTGATCAAAACTTCGCGCAGACGACGCAGCCCCTCGACTTGGATCTGACGGACACGTTCTCGTGTTAGACCAATTTCACGACCTACCTCTTCTAGCGTAGAAGGTTCATAGCCAAGAAGACCAAAACGTCGTGCTAATACTTCTTTTTGTTTTGGGTTCAATTCTTCGAGCCAGTGAATCAGTGATGATTTGATGTCGTCATCTTGAGTTGATACCTCAGGGTCAGAATTATTCGCATCCGGAATGATATCGAGTAAAGCTTTTTCACCATCACCACCTATCGGTGTATCGACAGAACTAATACGTTCGTTTAAACGCAGCATTTTACTCACGTCTTCAACTGGAATATCCAATTGAGCAGCAATCTCTTCCGCTGTTGGTTCATGATCGAGCTTTTGTGAAAGCTCACGTGCAGTTCGCAAATAAATATTCAGCTCTTTCACCACATGGATAGGTAACCGAATAGTGCGAGTTTGGTTCATCAATGCGCGTTCAATGGTTTGGCGGATCCACCAAGTAGCATATGTGGAGAAACGGAATCCACGTTCAGGATCGAATTTCTCGACGGCACGAATCAAGCCAAGATTACCTTCTTCAATAAGATCGAGTAATGCCAAACCGCGGTTGCTGTATCGACGAGATATCTTCACGACCAAACGCAAATTACTTTCTATCATGCGTTTACGGGCTGCTTCATCGCCACGAAGTGCTCGGCGAGCGTAAAGTACTTCCTCTTCAGCAGTAAGTAGAGGTGAGAAGCCAATTTCGCCTAGATACAATTGAGTTGCGTCTAAGCTTTTACTACTGGCGTCAAGTTCTTCACGAGCAGCAGCTTTTTTGCCTTCGGTGGATGGTGATTTGGTGAGTTTTTTGCCAACTGTCTTCACTGACGCATTGCCAAATTCAAACTCTTTAACTTTGGTTACTGTGTTGCTGATACTCATAAACGCCTCCCCTGGCGAGTTAGCAAGACATGACAACTCAATATGTCGCTAAATGGTTTCGCAAGTTGTTTTTCAAAGTCTTAAGGCAAATAGCGTTTTGGATTCACTGATTTACCTTGGTAGCGAATTTCAAAGTGTAGCTTGACTGCTTTTGCGCCGGAACTGCCCATGGTCGCAATTTTCTGTCCGCTTTTTACTCTTTGTCCTTCTGATACCAGCAGCTTGTTGTTGTGTGCGTATGCGCTTAAATAATTGTCGTTATGCTTGACTATAATTAAGTTACCATAACCTCGTAGCGCATTACCTGAATAAACAACTGTGCCGGCCGCGGTTGAAACGATAGGCTGACCACGCTGTCCTGCGATGTCGATGCCTTTATTTCCTTGTTCTCCCGCTGAGAAATTCTTTATTACTCTCCCTTTGGTAGGCCATAACCACTTCGATACTTTATTACTTTTTGTCGTGGTAATTGGCGATTTTTGTTTCACTTTTTGGTTATCTTTTGACCCAACATACTCCTTTACTTTCGATTGTTCAACCTTCTTTGGGGGCTGTTTTTGTACGACTTTAGGCTTAGGTTTTGTCGGTTTTTGACTAGAGTTTTTACTTGAAATTTGTGGCTTTGAAGCTGTTGATATTTTAGCCACTGGGGGGGCGGTGTTGTAACGATAGGAACTACAACAGGTTTCACTTTATGTCCATATTTTGGGGCCACATATTTCGGAGCCCAAAGTTTTAACCTCTGACCTGGATAGATAGTATAAGGCTGAGTCAATCCATTGTAACGAGCAAGATCGTTTACATCTTTATCTGTGACATAGGCTATAAAGTAAAGCGTATCGCCTCTTTTTACTTGGTAGTAACTCCCTCTATAACTCCCTCTATCTAGGTTAGTATAGTCTTTTTTCAAACTTGAGACAGGTGCAGGTGTATGCGCTGCGCAACCAATCAGTCCCGCTGCGAGCACAAAGCTAATACCAATACGACGTAGTAACTGAATCACCTATCCATAATCCTTAAGCTAAATTCCCCGCAACTAGAGGGACAAACCGAACCATTTCCACCACTGTGGATTGATACTCGTCGCCTTTGCGTTCAATTTTTAGTAACTGTTGTTCAGCATTACCAACAGGAATCACCATTTTACCGCCATCTTTTAACTGTGCTAACAGCGCTTGAGGAATGACTTCAGCCGCCGCTGTGACAATGATTGCGTCAAACGGTCCCTTAGCCTCCCAGCCAAGCCAACCATCGCCATGTTTAGTTGAAACATTATAGATATCCAGCAGCTTTAAGCGACGCTTCGCTTCCCATTGCAATAACTTGATTCGTTCCACGGAGTAAACGTGTTCAACAATTTGTGCTAGAACTGCCGTTTGATAACCAGAGCCCGTCCCGATTTCCAATACATTACTTGCCGGTTCTAACGCTAATAACTCCGTCATGCGAGCTACGATATAAGGTTGAGAAATAGTTTGTCCCTGACCTATCGGCAACGCATTGTTATCGTAAGCTTGGTGCACCATCGCTTGGGAGACAAAACTTTCTCTTGGTAAACAGTGAATAGCATCCAGAACTCTTTGATTTTTGATGCCACTGGAGACAAGAAACGCTATCAACCTGTCAGCATGTGGATTACTCATTACTTCTCTTCCTTCAACCAACTATCTATTGAACGCAGCGATTCATGAGCAGTAAGATCGACTTGCAGGGGAGTAATGGAAACTCGACCATGTTCAATCGCATAAAAGTCGGTACCTTCCCCCGCATCCTGCTCTTTTCCGGGAGGCCCTAACCAATAAATATTATGCCCTCGCGGATCTTTCTGTTTGATCATGTTTTCAGCGTGATGGCGCGCACCTAGACGAGTAACTTCAATCTCACCTAACTTTTCTATTGGTAAATCCGGTACGTTCACATTCAACAACCGATTCGTTGGGATCGGCATCGCTAAATGTTGTTGAACGAGCCTGCGCGCGATATTGGCGGCCGATTCAAAATGACGCTTTCCAACCAGCGAAAAGGCAACAGACTGAACCCCAAGAAAGTGGCCTTCCATTGCTGCAGCGACAGTGCCGGAATACAGCACGTCATCACCTAGGTTTGCACCGTGGTTAATGCCCGATAAAACAAGATCTGGTAGATCGTCTTTCATCAGCTCGTTCAGCGCAAAGTGCACACAATCTGTGGGTGTACCTTGCACTGAGTAAGTATTTGGCGCAATTTCTGTCACGCGTAATGGTTGCTCTAGTGTCAACGAGTTTGAAGCTCCTGAACGATTTCGGTCTGGTGCTACAATAGTCACTTCTGCAATGTCTCTGAGCTCATCAGCCAGAGCATGAATCCCTTGAGCATGGACGCCATCATCGTTGCTAATCAGAACTCTTAAGGGTTTTCTGTTTCGTGAATCCTTGTCCATTAGTATTCTCTTTCTACTTTAACCTCATTAACTAACTCACGAACAATCGATGTCGCAAAAGACCCTGCATCCAGTGAGAAAGTCAGCGTGATGTTGTTGTCCTCAACCGTCCAAGCTAAGTCTTTTGGTTTGAGCGAGATGTCACGGCGCTCATGACGCATACGGTTACCACGAATCAATAACATTAGATCTGGCTCTTCATCTAAAAATGGCTGCTCTAATGCCAACGCTTCCGATTGGGTTGGTAACGCATTATCACCCGCTAGTGCTGCTGTAATGGCTACTTCACCCTGTTCGAGTTTTGACTGCATCTCAGATAAATTACTCGCATCAATAGGCAACGTGCCTGTCGACGTTTGCGCGATATCACCATCCAAAAACTTGTCAAATACGTGCAACTCTAAACGTGCCGAAACGATACGGTTAAAAATCCATGAGCGAGCCGCAGACAAATACATGCTACGTTTATTCTGGTTACGAGTTCTGACGTTTTCTCTTCCCCAGCGACGCGCTTCCTCAAGATTGTTACCATCGTTACCAAACCGCTGGCTACCAAAGTAGTTTGGTACACCTAATTGTTTCACTTTCTCAAGACGTTGCTCAACATCTTCGATATCGGTCACTTCAGACAAAGTGATAACGAACTCATTTCCTATTAAGTCACCAGGGCGCAGCTTTTTGTGGTGGCGAGTGGTTGTTAAGATCTCAATACTCGGATATTTCGCTAAAAATGCAGAGAAATCTGGCGTTTCACCTTTCGGTAAATGCACGCTCAGCCATTGCTCAGTGACTGCGTGACGGTCTTTGAGACCAGCCCAACTGACGTCTTTGGATTTCACTCCGCAAGCTTTAGCAAGCTCATTAGCTACAAAGCTGGTGTTCTCTCCAGTTTTACGAATGCGCACCATTAAGTGCTCGCCTTCCCCGCTAAAGGCAAAACCTAAATCTTCGCGAACCTGAAAGTGTTTAGGCTGCGCTTTAATTTTGGCAGAAGCAACTGGCTTACCAGTAAGATAAGCCAGTGAAGATAAAATATCTGACATGATGTTTTTCCACTGTTACACAGCATTAAGGAGCAAGTTATTTGATTATTGCTTAAAGAGAAGCACCACCGCTTCTGTTGCAATACCTTCTTTGCGTCCAGTAAAACCAAGACGCTCTGTTGTCGTTGCTTTGACGTTGATGTTGCCGATATCGGTTTCTAGATCTTGCGCAATCGCCGCGCACATGGCATTAATGTGGGGCGCCATCTTAGGTGCTTGCGCCATGATGGTGACATCCGCATTACCAAGGCGGTAACCTTGCGCTTTAACTCGACGGTAAACGTCTTTTAATAATTCACGGCTATTCGCGCCTTTCCATTTATCATCAGTATCGGGAAAGTGACGACCAATATCCCCAGCTGCAATAGCTCCTAAAAGTGCATCAGTTAGCGCATGCAATGCAACGTCGCCATCCGAATGCGCAACCAAACCTTGTTCGTAAGGGATAGCAACACCACCGATTATAACCGGGCCTTCGCCACCAAATTTATGTACGTCAAAACCGTGACCAATTCGAATCATTTTTTATCCTTTGTTTTTTCGCCGCGCTCACGGCTTAGATAAAACTCGGCTAGCGCAAGGTCTTCTGCTTGAGTGATTTTTATATTGTTCGCATGCCCCTGAACTAAGGCTGGAGTTTCTCCTAACCACTCTAAAGCCGATGCTTCATCGGTGATGGCAATCCCCTGCTCTAACGCCTCAGTCAATGCTTGAGTTAATTGCTGCGTTTTGAACATTTGTGGCGTCAGTGCATGCCACAATGCTTCTCGTACTACCGTGTGGTCGATATCTTGCGCCGAGTTCGCACGCTTCATCGTATCTCTTACTGGCGAAGCGAGAATACCACCTACAGGATGTATTAGGCAGACCTCCATCAAACGATCAATATCAGTTAAAGCGATGCAAGGCCTTGCTGCATCGTGAACCAGCACCCATTTGCTCTTAAGGCATGTACTTACATAGTTTAGCCCCGAAAGCACGGAATCGGCTCTTTCTTTACCGCCAGAAACTCGGATCACATCAGGGTGACTTGCAATCGCTAACTCTGGAAAATAGGGGTCACCTTCAGTAATTGACACCACAATTTTTGCAATTCTAGGATGTGCGAGTAATTTTTCTACGGTATGTTCCAACACCGCTTTTCCATCAATTAACAAGTATTGCTTGGGACGATCGGCCTTCATACGGCTGCCGACACCTGCGGCAGGCACAATCACGACATGAGATGAGTTCATATCCAACATTTTAATGGTTTTCCTCACCTATAATGCGGTAAAAAGTCTCGCCATCTTTAATTAGCCCAAGTTCGTGGCGCGCACGTTCTTCAATTGCATCAAGACCTTGTCTTAAGTCATCAATCTCAGCGAACATTTCTTTATTGCGCGCTTGTAGCTTGCTGTTCACTTGCTGCTGAACTTCAATTTCATTTTTTACTGTGTAGTAGTCAGACACTCCGTTCTTACCAAACCATAGAGTGTATTGAAGCAAGCCAAACAGTAGCGTAAGGGCTATAACAAAAATTCGCATATCGCTGCTAACATTCTGTACCGGAAGGAGTTAGATAAGGTGACATATATAGCATAAATGCGTGATTGCCTCTAGGGGAGAAGGGGAGACTCACGCACTCCTCACAGGAAATAAGCATGAAAATAAAGAAAGGCACCAAGCTATAGGTCTCCCATAAACAAAAACGCCCCGCTAATGCGAGGCGTTTTATCAAGCTATAAATCTAAGCAGTTAATTCAATTAAGAATTAAGCTTGACCTTTCACTTCTTTAAGACCGTTGAAAGGAGCGCGCTCACCTAGAGCTTCCTCGATACGGATAAGTTGGTTGTACTTAGCAACACGGTCAGAACGGCTCATAGAACCCGTTTTGATTTGGCCTGCTGCAGTACCTACCGCTAGGTCAGCGATCGTTGCATCTTCAGTTTCGCCACTGCGGTGTGAGATTACTGCTGTGTAACCTGCATCTTTAGCCATCTTGATTGCTGCTAGAGTCTCAGTTAGAGAACCGATTTGGTTGAACTTGATAAGGATAGAGTTAGCTACGCCTTTTTCAATACCTTCAGCAAGGATCTTAGTGTTTGTAACGAATAGGTCGTCACCAACTAGTTGAAGCTTATCGCCTAGAAGTTCAGTTTGGTGTTTGAAACCATCCCAATCTGACTCATCAAGACCATCTTCGATAGATACGATCGGGTATTGGTTAGCAAGATCTTGTAGGTAGAAGTTGAACTCTTCAGAAGTGAAGACTTTACCTTCGCCTTTCATGTTGTAGTTGCCAGCTTCTTTGTCGTAGAACTCAGATGCCGCACAGTCCATCGCTAGAGTTACGTCTTTACCTAATACGTAACCAGCCGCTTCTACTGCTTCTTGGATTGCAGCTAGGGCCGCAGCGTTAGACTCAAGGTTAGGAGCGAAACCACCTTCATCACCAACTGCCGTGCTTAGGCCTTTTGCTTTAAGAACTTTAGCTAGGTTGTGGAATACTTCAGCACCGATACGTAGACCTTCTTTAAGCGTCTTAGCACCAACTGGTTGGATCATGAACTCTTGGATGTCAACGTTGTTGTCTGCGTGCTCACCACCGTTGATGATATTCATCATTGGTAGAGGCATAGAGAACTGGCCTGGAGTGCCGTTAAGTTCAGCAACGTGCTCGTATAGAGGCATGCCTTTCGCAGCTGCAGCCGCTTTAGCGTTTGCTAGAGAAACCGCTAGGATAGCGTTAGCACCGAATTTAGATTTGTTTTCAGTACCGTCGAGTTCAATCATTACTGCGTCGATGGCAGCTTGGTCTTTCGCGTCTTTACCAACTAGAGCTTCAGCGATTGGGCCATTTACAGCTTCAACAGCTTTAAGAACACCTTTACCTAGGAAACGTGTTTTGTCACCGTCACGCAGCTCAAGAGCTTCGCGAGAACCTGTAGATGCGCCAGATGGTGCTGCCGCCATACCTACGAAACCGCCTTCTAGGTGTACTTCAGCTTCTACGGTAGGGTTACCACGTGAGTCGATGATTTCACGACCTAGAACTTTAACGATCTTAGACATTAATGTTTCCTCTCGTTTCAAATATAAATGTCAATTTTAAAGGGCAGCAGCACAACCTTCGCCGCCACCCGTATCCTTTTACTTCTCGAATTCGCCGCGTGCGTTTTGGCCCGCAGCCTTAACGAAACCGGCAAACAATGGGTGACCATCACGAGGCGTCGATGTGAATTCGGGATGGAACTGAGCCGCTACAAACCATGGGTGGTCTGGGTTCTCAATCATTTCCACTAATTTCTTGTCCGCAGACAGGCCTGACACTTTCAGACCTGCTTTCTCGATTTTCGGACGCAGAACGTTATTCACTTCGTAACGATGACGGTGACGTTCGTGGATCGTCGCACTACCATATAGTTCACGAGCTTTCGTCCCCTTTTCTAGGTGACACAGCTGTGACCCAAGACGCATCGTCCCTCCAAGGTCGGACTTTTCAGTGCGCTCTTCTACGCTACCCGTCTCGTCTACCCACTCTGTGATCAAACCTACCACAGGGTACTTGGTTTCTTTGTTAAATTCGGTTGAATGTGCACCTTCCATACCCGCGACGTTGCGCGCGTATTCAATCAGGGCTACTTGCATACCCAAACAAATTCCTAGATAAGGCACTTTGTTTTCACGTGCGTATTGTGCTGCACGGATTTTACCTTCGATACCGCGATCGCCAAAGCCACCTGGCACTAGAATTGCGTCTAAGCCATCTAGAAGCTCAACGCCTTTTGTTTCAATATCTTGTGAATCTACATACTTAATTGTGACGCTCAGACGGTTTTTCAAGCCAGCGTGTTTAAGCGCTTCATTTACAGACTTATATGCATCTGGTAACTCAGTGTACTTACCCACCATCCCAATGGTGACTTCACCTATTGGGTTCGCTTCTTCGTAGATGACCTGTTCCCACTCAGCAAGGTTGGCTTCTGGTGCCGTAATACCAAAGCGTGTACAAACGAGATCATCAAGCCCCTGAGACTTAATTAATTGCGGGATCTTGTAGATTGAATCCACGTCCTTCATTGAGATAACCGCTTTTTCTGAAACGTTACAGAATAGTGCGATTTTTTTACGTTCGTTAGCAGGGATAACACGATCGCTTCGGCAAACTAGGATATCTGGTTGAATACCAATAGATAGCAATTCTTTTACCGAGTGTTGCGTCGGTTTTGTTTTCACTTCGCCCGCAGCGGCTAGGTAAGGAACGAGAGTAAGGTGCATGAACATAGCGCGCTCACGGCCAAGCTCTACGGCTAGCTGGCGAATCGCTTCCATGAACGGCAGTGATTCGATATCACCAACGGTGCCACCGACTTCGACGATGGCCACATCATGGCCTTCAGAGCCAGCAATGACACGGTCTTTGATCGCGTTAGTAATATGAGGAATAACCTGAATCGTTGCACCTAGGTAGTCACCGCGACGTTCTTTACGAAGAACATCGGCATAAACACGACCTGCTGTGAAGTTGTTACGCTTGGTCATTTTGGTGCGAATGAAACGTTCATAGTGACCAAGGTCAAGGTCTGTCTCTGCACCATCTTCCGTTACAAACACTTCACCGTGCTGAGTCGGGCTCATTGTGCCTGGATCAACGTTGATGTAAGGGTCAAGCTTCATCATCGTCACTTTAAGACCACGAGCTTCAAGAATAGCTGCAAGAGATGCTGCCGCAATACCTTTACCTAGAGAGGATACAACCCCGCCAGTAACAAAAATGTAATTTGTCGTCATGTTTAACCTGAAATTGGTTGAATGAGGGAAATGGAGTGCTTCTGGACGGGAGATAAATATACCAGAAGCTCCTTACCGCCACAACGTGAAATCTATCACACTGTAATTTTTTATTTTTTGCTTCAAATCAAAGTGAACAAAGAGAAACCAAAGTGCGCTTAAGTGTTCTAGTCAAACTTATCTAATAATAACCGCACCTAGGTGTTTTATTTCTTCCCTACTCTTCCTGCTTTACTTCGTCCCAAAAATGGTCAAGTTCAGATAACGAACAATCTGGAAGCGTTCTATTAGACTGCGCAACCTTGGCTTCAACCTGCTTGAAACGCCTAACAAATTTTAGGTTTGCTTTCCCCAATGCGACTTCTGGATCTTTATCAAGGTGGCGGGCTAAATTTACTGTCGCAAATAATAAATCGCCCAACTCTAACTCAACCTTTTCTTCATCAGGTTGAACTTGAAGCGCTTCTTCCATGACTTCTTCTATTTCCTCTTGAACCTTTGCCACCACAGGCCCAAGAGAATCCCAATCAAAGCCCACTTTCGCACATTTTTTCTGTATTTTTGTAGCACGAGAAAGTGCCGGCAAAGAGTTTGGTATTGAGTCTAGGATACTTTCTTCCGCTTTGCCTACCTGCGCTTTTTCTTTTGCTTTTTCGGCTTCCCAGTTGGCGTTAATTTCCTCGTCCGATTCAAACTCAACACCTGAAAAAACATGCGGATGGCGACGAGTCAACTTTTCGTTCACGGTTTCAACCACATCAGTGAATTCAAACAGTTCCTGCTCTTTCGCCATCTGGCTGTAAAAAATCACCTGAAACAACAAATCCCCCAACTCTTCTTGTAAGTTCGGCCAATCACGGTTTTGAATCGCATCCACCACTTCGTAAGTTTCTTCGATGGTGTGCGGAACGATGGTGTCAAAGGTTTGGTTTAAGTCCCAAGGGCAACCGCTTTCTGGGTCACGCAACTTCGCCATAATTTGTTCTAATTGTTCAATTGGATGACTCATTTTCTGTTCCTTTAAACCTTTCTATCTAAAGAAAAAGGTGAGTAGTCAAAACCACTCACCTTCTACATTATATTTTCTCAGCAGCTTTCACTAAGGAATTGTTACTTTGACAAGCCAACAAGTTGCGCGACTCCTGAGCAAGCATTCCGGAAACAAGTGAAACCAGCGCAGTTAGAAAGCCTAATGCGATGTATGCGTAACTCTCTAAATAGTTGAAGCTGTAGCTAGGCGACAAACAAACGAGACTCCTGAGCATGGTTTACCATGTGATGGAGCGAGTGCGTGCAGTCAACAACGCTACAACGATAACTATGACGAGAGTTTTAGCCGAGGCGTTTCACAGTCACCACATCCTTAATCTGCTCAACACGCTTCGATACCCGAGACAGCACCTCAATATTGGTCATCTCTAGGTCAAAGTCCATGACGGCAAGCTGACGACGATAATCGACACGATTTTTCATACTGGTGACTTTTATTTTTTCGTTGGCAAATAGTGTGGTGATGTCTTTCAGTAGACCGCTACGCTCCATCGCTTCGACCCGTACGGTGAGGATGTATGAACCGACGAAGCCACTCCCCCAGACGGTATCGATAATACGCTCTGGCGCGTGGTGACGAAGTTCTTCTAACTGCTCACAATCACTGCGGTGAACGGAGATACCGCGACCTTGGGTGATGTAACCACAGATGTTGTCACCTGGAATGGGCTGACAACAGCGCGCGAGGTGGGTCATCAGGTTATCGACCCCTTCAACGACGACGGCATCTTTCTTCGGGCGGCTTTGTGCTGGCGCTCTGTGTCCGGCTTCTTGCAGTTTCTCTAGCGCTTGTTGGTCTTCTTCTTCTGCGGTCGGTTTATTAACCAAAGCATTGATATGGTTAATGATCTGGTTGATGCGCAAATCACCACTTCCCACTCCGACATAGAGCTCATCGGGTGTTTTAATGTTAAAACGCTTAAGTGCGTAATGCTCAGCATCTTTTAGCTTTGCGCCAATTTTCGCCAGTTCTTGCTCAAGAATCTCACGGCCAGCCTCAAGGTTTTTTTCACGGCTTTGCTTGCGGAACCAAGCATTAATTTTCGCGCGTGCACGCCCTGAATGAACGAAGCCCAAGGATGGATTTAACCAGTCACGTGAAGGGTTGGGTTCTTTTGAGGTTATGATCTCAACTTGATCGCCCATGTGAAGCTTATGAGTGAACGGGACAATTCGCCCACCCACTTTGGCGCCAATACAACGATGCCCCACTTCGGAGTGAATATGGTACGCAAAATCGAGTGGCGTTGCGCCCATTGGTAAGTCAACCACGTCACCGCGCGGCGTAAACGCGTAAACGCGGTCATCAAACACTTGACTGCGTAGCTCATCCAGCATTTCGCCGGAGTCGGACATTTCTTCTTGCCAATCAAGCAGTTTACGCAGCCAGGTGATTTTTTCATCGTAACCACTACGGCTGCTTGCCCCCTCTTTATATTTCCAGTGCGCGGCTACACCGAGCTCGGACTCTTCATGCATTTGCTTAGTACGAATCTGGATCTCAATGGTTTTACCTTCAGGCCCTAGAATGACGGTGTGGATCGATTGGTATCCGTTGGGCTTGGGGTTGGCGACATAATCGTCGAACTCACTCGGTAAATGCTTGTATTTGGTATGAACCACCCCTAACGCGGCGTAACAGTCTTGCAGTTTATCAGCGATGATACGGACCGCTCGTACATCAAACAGCTCGTCGAACGCCAAGCTTTTCTTCTGCATTTTGCGCCAAATGCTGTAGATGTGTTTAGGACGGCCGCTGACTTCTGCATTGATGCCTGAGGTTTCCATCTCGTGAGTCAGATCTTCAATAAAGTCTTTGATGTACTGTTCACGAACAATACGGCGCTCTGACAGCTGTTTGGCAATTTTTTTGTAGGTCTCTGGTTGCTGATAACGGAAAGCGTAATCTTCAATTTCCCACTTCAGCTGACCAATACCAAGACGGTTGGCCAGAGGCGCGTAAATGTTGGCACACTCTTTTGCGGCAGCACGTCGAACCTCGTCCGGTGCCTTTTTAACTTCAATCAGGTTGCAAATTCGTTCCGCTAGCTTGATAACCACGCAGCGGAAATCATCAACCATCGCAAGCAACATGCGTCGCACATTGTCGACTTGAGACGATGCTGCGCTGCCTTCCATGTTGACGTTAAGCTGGCCAATCGCCGCCATTTCTTCAACGCCATCGATTAATTTCATGGTTTCTTTGCTGTATTTTTCTTCCAGAATTTCTCTGTTAAAAGCACGACTTGAAACCAAAGGAAACAGCTGCGCAGCCACTAAAGTCGCTTTATCCATGGACAAGGTGACCAGTATTTCGATCATTTCTCGCCCACGCCACAACAACAACTCCGCTTGATCGTGATCAGCCAACATCGTTTGGCAATCTCGATACACTTCGATTAAGCGTGAAGCTGTGTTCTTCTCTTGCCCTAGGCTAGCCACCCAACGTTCGAGTTCAAACTGTTCATTTTGGTTTAAATGCGCGCTTCTTACCGCAACCATCTCATCATCCTAATTATTATATTCGTGTGGTTTGACTAACACCGTCCAGGTTAGTTCTTTTGCCTGCGTTTTAAACACTGGCTTTATGACCACCCACCACAAATAAGGGGCCAACGTCCTAGGAATTAGGACTTTTCAAACAGTGCCATCGATTCTAGATGGCTGGTATGAGGGAACATGTCCAACATGCCTAGTTTGGTTAATTTGTAGCCTTGCGCTATCAGGCTATGGCTGTCCCTAGCAAGGGTAGCAGGATTACAAGAAACATAAACTACACGCCGCGCGCCAAGCTCCGAAACTTGATCGATGATCCCACTCGCACCCGCACGTGCTGGGTCTAACAGAACTTTATCAAACTGCTCCATCGCCCACGTTTGACCTTCAAAACCTTGCTCAAGATTAGCGTGATAAAACTGCGCGTTATTGATGTGGTTCAAGGATGCATTGTTTACGGCTTTTTCGACCATCTCTGCTACCCCTTCAACACCGACAACATGCTTAACTAATTTTGCCATTGGTAAACTGAAGTTACCTAACCCGCAAAATAAATCTAACACCCGATCGTTTTGTTTCGGGTCTAACCACTCAACCGCTTGTTTGACCATTTGTTGGTTCACCGCTTGATTAACTTGAATGAAGTTATTCGGTGAAAACGGGATCTTTACCCCCGTTTCTTGATAAAAAGGCGCCTCACCTTCAACGAGGTCGAGTTGATCTGTTGCTGGCATCAAGTACAGCGACGCGTGATGACGTTCGGCTAACTCGATTAAGGCACCAGTTTCATCTTTCGTTAGTTTGCCTAAATGGCGTAGCGTGATACAGGGACCATTATCACCAAGCACTAACTCTATATGACCAAGTTGTTCTGGTTTGTTGAATGCTTTCAGCACCAAGTAAAGCTCAGGCAATAGCACATTTAACTCAGGCGCCAATACCGGACAATCGGTCACTTGCGCGATTTGTTTACTTTGCTTTTGACGAAAGCCAAAGTGCAACTGTCGTGTTTTCTTGTCGACAAATAAACTCACTCGTGCACGTCGACGATAAGCATACGAGTCACCTAATATCGGCGTATCTAATTCAATCTCACGGCCAGCGAATTTTCGCATTAGCTGACGCAACGTTTGTTGTTTGTGCGTCAATTGTTGATCATAATCTAGGTGCTGCAAGTCACATCCCCCACACTTGTGATAATGCGGACAGAAAGGTTCGACGCGTACGTCACTAGGCTTAAGGATTTTGATCAGTTGACCACGAGCAAATTTACTTTTTTCTTCCACTAATTGCGTGACGACTTCTTCACCCGGCAAGGCGCCATCAATAAATAGCGGCTTATTCTTCAGATAAGCAATACCTGACCCGTGGTGATCTAAACGTTCCACTTGTACCGCTTGATGACGAGTATTGAGTTGGGTTTTCTTTTTAGGTTGGAAGATACGTGCCATGCTCTGTGCCTGATTTATGTCTAATTGCCCTACGGCTTCACTATTCTTGATTGCAGCCGTTGTGTGATTCGAGTGACTTGATTATGCTTACCGTTTATTCGGTGACGTCACTTCTTTGCTCAAGGCTTTATCGTGCACTTGAGAAATAATGCGTTATTTTCCCATATCCCGACTCCGATGTAATTAGATAACATGACCAGATATGGCTTACGAGCACGTGTAATTACGCTGACTCTCGCTCCCACTCTCATCATTGGCTTATTACTGAGCGGTTTTTTCTCGTTTAACCGCTACCAAGACCTTGAGAAACAAGTTATCACCACAGGTAATAGCATCATTGAACCGCTTGCGATTGCCAGTGAAACTCATCTGCTTTCAGAAAGCCGTGAAACCGTGCGTCGCTTGATCAGTTACGCACATCGTAAAAACTCCAAACTGGTACGCAGTATTGCAGTGTTTGACGAATATCATGAACTCTTTGTTACTTCTAATTTCCATCCTAATTTTGAAACCTTGATGTTTCCTAAAGGGAAACCGATCCCACAATTGGGCAATTCGGAAATCTATGACAACTCACTGATATTACGCGTACCTATCTTATCCGAAGGCCACTATTTATCTGAGCTATCAAGTAAGAGTCAAGGCACAAAAGCGATTGGTTATATCGCAGTTGAGTTAGATCTCTCGTCCTTGAGACTGCAACAATACCAAGAGATCTTCTCGGCATTTTTAGTTCTGATACTCGGTCTTGGCCTTGCGAGTGTGTTTGCTTCACGTTTAATGCACGATGTAACCCAGCCGATCACCCATATGAAGAATGTGGTTGACCGCATTCGTCGTGGTCACTTGGACGTGCGTATCGAAGGCAAGATGCATGGTGAATTAGACCAATTGAAAAACGGCATTAACGCGATGGCTGTTTCGCTATCGGAGTACCACGTAGAGATGCAGCACAGTATAGACCAAGCAACTTCGGACTTGCGTGAAACACTTGAACAACTTGAAATCCAGAACGTGGAGCTGGACATTGCCAAGAAGCGAGCCCAAGAAGCCGCCCGTGTGAAATCCGAGTTCTTGGCGAACATGTCCCACGAGCTGCGCACTCCGCTCAACGGCGTGATTGGTTTTACCCGCCAAATGCTCAAAACTCAGCTCTCGAATAGCCAAACTGATTATCTTCAGACGATTGAGAAGTCGGCGAATAACCTGCTTAACATCATCAATGACATTCTCGATTTCTCGAAATTGGAGGCCGGTAAACTCGCTCTAGAAAACATTCCGTTTGATTTCCGTGAAAGTTTGGAAGAAGTCATCAACCTGCAAGCCACCAGTGCTCATGAGAAAGGGCTGGAAATCACCCTGAAAGTGGATCCAAAGATCCCGCCGGGTCTTGTGGGCGATCCGCTGCGTATCCAACAAGTGCTGACGAATTTAATCGGTAACTCGATTAAATTTACTGAGCGAGGCAACATTGATATGAGTGTTGAAATGCGTTCTCAGTCTGGTGATTCCGTTGAGCTACAATTTATGGTTCGCGATACCGGCATCGGCATTTCAGAACGTCAGCAAGCACAGTTATTCCAAGCATTTAGCCAAGCGGATGCCAGCATTTCTCGTCGCTATGGCGGCACAGGCCTAGGCCTGGTAATTACCCAAAAATTGGTCAGCCAAATGGGAGGGGAGATCAGCCTAACCAGCCGTCTGCACCAAGGTTCAACTTTCTGGTTTACCCTGCGACTCAACTCAACAGAAATGCCGATGAGTGATCTGATTGAAGCCGACTTACTCATGGGTAAACAGCTGCTACTGATTGAACCGAATATGCAAGCAGCGACAGTCACTCAAAAAATTCTCAGTCAAGAAGGTATTTTAGTCACCTACCGCTCTTCGCTACCTGAAAATGATGAGCAATACGATTACATCTTGCTGAATTTAGCGGCCAACCAAACTTATGATGAACAAGTTGTGACCCCTTGGATAGAGCAAGCTAAGCGTATGGCTCCAAGTATCATTATGGGCATACCGAGCACTGAGCTGGCACTCGCCGATCAAATCATGACCGCTCATCAGGTTCAGTGTCTGACCAAACCATTGTCTCGACGTAAGTTACTTCAAAGCTTAATCAGTGAGCATGTCGAATCACCTCCAAAATTGCTTGCTCCAATCAGCCCCACAGAAAGTGAGCGTTTACCTCTTTCTGTGTTAGCGGTCGATGATAACCCAGCAAACTTGAAGCTTATCTCGGCCCTGCTTCGTGAACGAGTAGACACCGTAACGGCATGTAGCAATGGCCAGCAAGCCGTTAATCTCGCCACAGAGAAGAAGTACGATTTAATCTTCATGGATATTCAAATGCCCCAGATGGATGGTGTGACCGCTTGTAAGCACATTAAGCTACTGGAACTGAATAAAGATACGCCAGTTATCGCGGTAACCGCCCACGCCATGGCAGGAGAAAGAGATCGCCTCCTCTCTGCTGGAATGGATGACTATCTCACCAAACCAATTGAAGAACATGTGCTGCAACAGGTTTTGGTTCACTGGAACCCAAATGCTTGTACAGAAAGCGTGGATAAAGTAGCTCCGTCTTATGTCGATGAGCAAGAAAACCAGTCTTCTCACGCCCCTTCTCAGGTTCAACAAGATATGATCATCGATTGGCCAGCCGCTTTAAAGCAAAGTGCCAATAAAGAAGACTTAGCCAAAGACATGTTAAAAATGTTGATCGATTTTATTCCCGAGGTAGAGGAAATCGTCGATCAAACACTAGAACAAGAAGACATCTCTCGTGACGACCTGATCCATGTCATTCATAAACTACATGGCAGCAGCTCCTATTGCGGCGTGCCAAGGCTCAAGTCACTCTGCGCGACTCTTGAACAGGCCCTACGCTCAGGAGTCAGTATTGAAGAGGTCGAGCCGGAAATGTTCGAACTACAAGATGAAATGATTAAAGTCACGACCACTGCAAAGTTATACCTCGAGCAATAATTCGATTTCGATACAAAAAAAGCCAGTGCATTTGCTCTGGCTTTTTCGTATTTGATTTGAGTGTATTATCACTAGGATTCTAAAATCACGGTTGCTACTGCATAGTGGCGTTCATCGGAAATGGATAGATGAATATGATTCACCCCCAGCGAATCCGCCATCTGCTTTGCGACTCCAGACAACGAGAGTACAGGTTTACCAAAGTCATCATTGGAGATTGTAAAATCGTGGAACGTAATACCTTTAGCTATCCCCGTCCCTAACGCTTTGGAGGCTGCCTCTTTCACCGCAAAACGCTTGGCTAGATAGCGTCCTTTTTGCTTTTGTTGGGCAAATTTGTTGAGCTCCCCTTCTGACAGAATACGTAAAGCAAATGATTCACCACTGCGATTCAGTGCCTTTTCGATACGCTCAATTTCCGCAATGTCGGTACCTAAGCCTATAATCGCCATTACATTCGCCCAGTTATTAACGCGCCGCGATCATTAGCGCTTTCATGTCAGCAACGGCCTTTTCCAAACCATCAAACACAGCACGACCAATGATTGAATGACCAATGTTCAACTCGTAAATCTCTGGCAGCGCAGCGATTGGCGCCACGTTGTGGTAAGTCAGGCCATGCCCAGCATTCACAATAATTCCAAGGTCATGGGCATAGCTTGCACCAGCTGAAATTTTCTTTAACTCTGCTTGCTGTTCATCTTCGGTGCTTGCATCCGCGTATTGGCCTGTGTGAAGTTCAATAAATGGCGCGCCACATCTTTTCGCCGCTTCAATCTGCTGACGGTCAGCATCAATAAACAACGACACTTTGATGCCCGCGTCTGTTAGCTGTTGGGTTGCGGCTTTGATTTTTTCTAGTTGACCAACGACATCGAGTCCGCCTTCTGTGGTCAATTCTTCACGTTTCTCCGGCACTAAACAAACGAACTCAGGCTTAATCTGTAGTGCAATTTCAACCATTTCATCCGTGACGGCCATCTCTAAATTCATGCGCGTTTGAATGGTTTCACGCAGAATACGTACATCACGATCCAAAATATGACGACGGTCTTCTCGCAAGTGAATCGTGATACCGTCCGCACCTGCTCGCTCGGCAATGTCTGCAGCATGGACAGGGTCTGGGTATTTTGTACCACGTGCATTACGTAGAGTGGCAATATGATCGATATTGACGCCTAAATAAATTGAGCTCATTTTCCGTTACTCCGTGCTCTGGGGGTCTGAATGAACAATTCACGACTTTTTAAAGGTTTACCGCCAAGATACGGCTTTAAGGCTATACGTGTAAAGCGTTTTGCGGCTTTTAGCTGCTCTTTAGTGACAAACCGACGCTCACTGATAGCAATCAGTTCATTGCCTACAAATGTCAGGTTATCGCGCCTCACAGAGGCAATGAACCCTTTTTGTTCCCGGTAGCGATAAGTCATTGCTGGATCGACAGGTTCTCCGGTCCCTGCACAATGCAAAAAATCGACGCCATACCCCATCGAAGACAATAAGGCTAATTCAAACCGACGCAGCGCAGGCTCTGGATTCTCGTTGTGGGCCAATTCCGTCAATACATGCAAATAATCATGAAACATCGCAGGCATTGGTACCTCAGCCATTAAAACACGACCGATCAACTCATTAACGTACATCGCAGAGTAAAGGTTTATTCCTATGAGTGGTAACCCCAGGCTAATGGGCTCTGCTTGTCGTAAGGTTTTCATCGAACCTTTACCTGACCATTTGAGCAGCAAAGGCGTAAAGGGCTGCAATGCGCCTTTTAAATTTGAACGCTTACTGCGTGCGCCTTTAGCCATCAACGTAATACGTCCATATTCCTCACTGAATACATCAAGAATTAAACTCGATTCGCTATAAGAACGCCGATGCAATACAAAACAACGCTGTAACCCTTCTGCAGATAAATTGCTCATCTAAGTCAATGTGCCTAAAAAGTGTTAAATAAAAAATAAGGAGCCAGCGGCTCCTTATTTTAATCGATATTAATTTTTTATCGATATTGAAACGAAGTCTCTTCGCCGCAAGTTTATAGATCGTCGATGTAACCCAGTGAGCGCAGTGCACGTTCGTCATCAGCCCAACCAGATTTCACTTTGACCCACGTTTCTAGATAAACCTTCCGCCCAAACAGCTCTTCCATGTCTAAGCGGGCTTCGCGACCAATGGTTTTAATCTTCTCACCACCTTTACCAATCACCATTTTCTTCTGACCATTACGTTCAACAAGAATTAAGGCATTGATATGGAAACCGTCCGTTTCCGGGTTATAGTCAAAACGCTCAATTTCAACGGTCACGGAATATGGCAACTCCTCACCGGTGAAACGCATTAGCTTTTCACGAACAATTTCCGATGCCATAAAGCGCTGTGAACGATCCGTCACATACTCTTCAGGAAAATGGTGCGTGGCTTTCGGCAAGTGAGCGCGTACATGTTTACGCAGAACATCGATGTTCTTACCTTGTGTTGCCGAGATTGGCACCACATCAACGAAGTCCATCCTCTTTGACAGCTCCATCATGTGTAGCATCACGTCATTACGATCTTTTACGTTATCAACCTTATTCACGCAAAGTACCACTGGGAAATTCGACTTTTGAAGTTTGGTCAAGACCATCTCATCGTCGTTGGTCCACTGCGTCCCATCTACCAAGAAGAGCACTAAGTTGACATCGCTCAACGAGGAGTTCGCCGCACGATTCATCAACCGGTTGATCGCTCGTTTTTCTTCAATATGAAGACCCGGCGTATCCACGTAGATCGCTTGGTAATCACCATCCGTGTCCACACCCATGATGCGGTGACGTGTCGTTTGTGGCTTACGTGAAGTAATCGAGATTTTCTGACCTAAGATTTTGTTCAGAAGCGTTGATTTACCCACGTTAGGACGACCAACAATGGCGATGAAGCCACAATGTTGGTTCTCTGGAGTACTTTGCTCACCGTGTGATGCAAAAAATGTATCAATATCGAATTCGTTATCAGCCATTAGTTAATTGCTCAAGTGCTGTTTCTGCCGCCGCCTGCTCTGCCTTGCGACGACTGGTGCCTTTACCGATTACAGGTTTATCCACACCTGCAATTTCACACTCAACCGTGAACTCTTGGTTGTGCGCTTCACCTTTAATATTAGTCACTGTGTAAACAGGCAACGGTTTTCTTGTGCCTTGCAGGAACTCTTGTAGGCGAGTTTTAGGGTCTTTTTGTGATACGCCAGGTTGAATGGCTTCAAGACGCGAATTGTACCAACTCAGTACAATATCACGTACTTTTTCAAGATCACTATCAAGGTAAATCGCACCAATAATGGCTTCTACCGCATCGGCTAGAATAGAGTCTCGGCGGAAACCGCCACTCTTCAATTCACCTGGACCTAATTTTAAATAATCTCCTAGATCGAATTCACGACCCAGTTCCGCCAATGTATGTCCGCGAACCAAAGTAGCACGCATACGGCTCATATCGCCTTCGTTCACTTTTGGAAAACGATGGTATAGTTCATCAGCGATGACAAAACTTAAAATTGAATCGCCCAGAAACTCAAGACGTTCATTATGCTTACTATTGGCGCTGCGGTGAGTCAGCGCCAAATTGATAAGCTCGGCATCTCTAAATGGGTAGCCGAGCTGTCGCTCTAGTTTATCAATTGGAGAATTCATACTCTCTCGATATAGATATAGATATAAATGGTTAGTGAATGCCACCGATGCGGTTAAAACGCACACCAGTTGGGATCCATGAAGGTAAAACGCTATCTGCGCCACGCTCAAACTCGAAGCTGATCCAAATGGCCACAGCTTTGCCGACTAGATTTGCTTCAGGAACAAAGCCCCAATATCGGCTATCAGCACTGTTATCACGGTTATCACCCATCACAAAGTACTGACCTTGTGGTACAACCCATTCTGTAGTACCGCGACGTGGAAAGTATTGTTCCACCCGGTTGCGAATAAGAGGGTTGACCAAAATATTATGTTCAACGTTACCCAACTTTTCATCCAGTTGGATCATTGGGATCCCGTTTGAAATAAACTGACTCTCTTCAACATTACTCAATTTCACTGGCTTACAAGTAGACTCACCTTTGCTTTGAATACACACCTGCTTATCACTTGAGTAACGTACGATATCACCAGGTAGACCAACGACCCGCTTGATATAGTCAATGCTTGGTTGTGGCGGGTATTTAAATACCACGATATCGCCACGTTCTGGCTTACCAGTTTCGACCAATTGCGTGCGCCATACTGGATCTTTTAAACCGTATGCGTATTTCTCAACCAAAATGAAATCACCAACTAATAAGGTTGGCATCATTGAGCCTGACGGAATTTGAAAAGGTTCGTAGATAAAGGAGCGTAATACCAAAACAAAGGCAATTACCGGAAAAATAGACACGCTATTTTCAACCCACCAAGGCTGGCGCTCTACTTGTTGTAACGTCACCGCATCTAAGCCGTTTGTCGTCTGTGCTTGGATCTCAGCCAGTTTTGCTTGACGCTTCTTGGCAAACAACAGTTTTTCCAACAGCCAAACAACCCCGGTTACCAAGGTTACGATAACTAGAATCAGTGAGAATGTATTCGCCATTAAATTCCCTTATCTAAAAATACGAAAGTGAAAGAGCCTAAACCCTTTCACTTATTTTAATATCTAACGTCTTAAGACCAAAAAGTGTGAGACAAAGTTCAACTCTAGTCTTTTCCTACGTGAAGGATGGCTAGGAACGCTTCTTGCGGTAACTCAACGTTACCGATTTGTTTCATGCGCTTCTTACCTTCTTTCTGTTTCTTCAGAAGTTTTTTCTTACGGCTTACGTCACCACCATAACATTTCGCGATTACGTTTTTACGTAGCTGTTTCACAGTAGAACGCGCAATGATGTGGTTACCAATAGCAGCCTGAATTGCGATATCAAACATCTGACGAGGAATAAATTCTTTCATCTTCTCCACCAGCTGTCGACCACGAGTCTGCGCCTGATCTTTATGAGTGATCATGGCAAGTGCATCGACTTTGTCACCATTTAGCAATACGTCGACACGTACCATATCCGACATATCAAAGCGCTGGAAGTTGTAATCCAGAGATGCATAACCACGCGAAGTAGACTTTAGACGGTCGAAGAAATCGAGTACAACTTCTGCCATTGGAATATCATAAGTGACTGCAACTTGGTTACCGTGGTAAACCATATCAACCTGAGAACCGCGCTTCTCAACACACAGTGTAATTACGTTACCTAGGTAGTCTGATGGCACAAGAATATTACAACGTGCGATAGGTTCACGGATCTCTTCGATGTCATTGATTGCAGGTAATTTTGCTGGGCTATCAACGTACAGCATTTCACCGTCAGTCTTTTTAACTTCGTATACTACCGTTGGCGCCGTTGTAATTAGGTCGAGGTCGTATTCACGCTCTAAACGCTCTTGGATGATTTCCATGTGCAACATACCAAGGAAACCACAACGAAAACCAAAACCGAGCGCGGCAGAGTTTTCTGGTTCGTAAAACAATGATGCATCGTTCAGGCTTAGCTTACCTAATGCATCACGGAAGTTTTCATAGTCATCAGATGATACTGGAAATAGACCGGCGTATACCTGTGGTTTTACTTTCTTAAAGCCAGGTAAAGGAGTCTCGCACCCATTTTTAGCCAGAGTCAGGGTATCACCTACTGGTGCGCCAAGGATGTCTTTAATACCACAAACCACCCAACCTACTTCGCCAGTACGAAGAATTTCGGTGTCCACCCGTTTTGGTGTAAAAATACCTAAACGGTCGACCCCCCAAACTTGGCCAGTGCTCATGACCTTGATCTTGTCGTTCTTCTTCAACTGGCCATTTTTAATCCGAACCAAAGAGACAACACCAAGATAGTTATCGAACCATGAGTCAATGATCAACGCTTGTAACGGCGCATCAGGATCACCTTCTGGCGCTGGAATCGCTGATACGATATTTTCTAACACGTCGTCGACACCCAAACCGGTTTTTGCAGAACATCGGGTGGCGTCCATCGCATCGATACCAACGATTTCTTCAATTTCTTCTGCTACGCGATCAGGGTCTGCGGCAGGCAAGTCGATTTTGTTCAGGATTGGAATAACTTCCAAATCCATTTCGATCGCGGTGTAACAGTTAGCCAGTGTCTGTGCTTCTACACCTTGACCGGCATCCACTACTAGTAATGCGCCTTCACAAGCAGCGAGAGAACGTGATACTTCATACGCAAAGTCAACGTGTCCCGGAGTATCGATGAAGTTCAGCTGATACGTTTCACCATCTTTAGCGGTGTAGTTTAGCGTCACACTCTGAGATTTGATGGTGATACCACGCTCACGTTCAAGATCCATTGAATCCAGAACCTGTGCGGCCATTTCACGTTCGGTTAATCCGCCACAAACTTGGATTAGACGGTCTGATAGGGTCGACTTACCATGGTCGATGTGGGCGATAATCGAAAAGTTACGAATGTGCTTCATAGATTTAGGGTGACTAACTCTTTACAAATGGGAACAGTAAGAAATGCCATCATCTGACGGCATTTCAATCAAGTTGGCAGATTCTACCGAATTTCGTTAACGGGCGCACGTCATTTAAGGAACATCCCCAAATAACCTTGAGATACGAGGGCAAAGCGCTTACTGGATTGGCTCCCCAAGCACCCGAACGAGTGTGACTTGGCGCTTTGATTCGTCTTCTAGTGGAGCAGAAACGCGTTTTGCGATCCACATTCCACCAACGGCGAATAATATCGAGGTTACGATGATGATACCTTCACCACCAGTAGTCAGTGGCTCAAATAGAAAGTGACCAAACATGGCTCCAACAATTAACCCCAACAGTGGCAATAAATAAACCGCCATTGCTGACTTAATCAGGCTTGCTTCAGGAAAGCCAATTTCTACCACTTGACCAATTTTCACCGATTTTTCAGTACGTAATTGCCAAGACAGGCTTTTATTGCCAATGGCTTTAGTAACCAAACCAGTTCCACAGTTTTTCTGTGAAGAACAGCTGCTACAGCTGGTTTGCTGTTCGCAGCTTAAATCAATTTCGTATTGTTTACCATGACGATGAACGTCTGTCACGGTAGCCAACGCGGTCATCATTGTCGTTTACTCTTTGTTACATTAAATGTGACTGACTGAGCAATACGCTGCGCAGTGGTCGGTGGAATATCGCCTACCACGGAAATCTCGTATTGACCGCTGACAAAACTGTGCAGTGTTCTTCTTCCTTGACGCACCAATTGACCTTTTAATGAGTGCTCGTCTTTGTTTGCTACATAAACAGAGAAACTGAACAAGCCATCGGAATACAGTTGACTCTCAACCATTTGATTGGTGACTGCCATGCGGTAACGGTTAAGTTCATTTGGCTCAAACCCTTCAGGGATCCAACCCACTTGCCAGTTACTGGTCCCAATATCGCCTTTTGGCATGGTGAGTACAGCCGGCAATTGAACATCTTGTAAACCACTCATCAGCTCTGCAATTTTGGGATTTACAGTGTAGGAAATGGCGCGGTATTGCTCCAACATTTCACCATCACGGTCAACAAGATCAGCACGTAATGGTAGCTTACTTTTCTCATCAATCCATAATATGTAGGAATAACGTAAGCCATCTTTCGGCACGATACGCAACACTTGTGTTGCCACACCAACTTCACGAGCTCGACCGACTTTTACGTAATCATAATACAGGTTTAGCTCGTCGATATTGGCATTGAGCATTGGTATGGTCGGAGCGACCATTTTACCTGACTCGATAGTAAATGGTTCTAACCCTGTTTCAATATAGCTCACTTCTGTGCCGCGACGAATCACTTCGCGCACAGGGCCACTTAAATAAACAAGATGAGCATATTGATCGTCACCATGCATCGCATGACGATACAGCAACGGCTCAATGCTATTCTTTTTGATAAGGATATAAGAGAGTTCGTAACTTAAATTCTTACTCGCCTCGCTCATTTGATGCAATAAAGCCTCCGCTGGCTTATCATCAGCAAAGGCTTGAAAAGGCATCATACTGAACAGAGCGCAAGCGCTGATCAGAAATTTTTTCATTCAATATCCGGACTCAGATTTGCATCTTGTTGAGATGCATCGCTGTTAATTCTTAACTGCAATTCGTAGTCTCTCAGCATAGCATGAACACGTTTACGTTGCTCTTGCATATTTGCTTCCCCTACAGAACGCTCTACAGACTCACGAGTTAAACTTACCGGCTCTGCGCTGCCAGCAAACGGAACGGTCTGCAACACTGGCAATTGGTCGGTTTGAGGCGACATCGAATCGCTACCACCATACTGCTGTACACCTAAAATAACGACGAGTGATACACATGCAGCAACCGCGACTTGTCCAAACTGTGACAACCAATCTGGCAACTGACGCTTTGCTTTTTTCGGTTCTGGTTGAGACTCTTCTAGCGTGTTTACGATTGAGGTTACGTTTGCACGGTGCGAATCAAGCGCACAGTGTGCAGGTTCATCTTCTAACGCTAACGCCACGCTTTCAGCAATATTCCAATCAGGTTTTGCTGGCGCTTCGCCTCGCATCACATCACCAATTAGGTGATAATTCTGCCAAGCATTACGGCTCTCTTGGTCTTGCTCTAACTCTTGAATTAAAGCCTTATCGACCAATTCTCCATCCATGAGAGCTGAAAGTTTTTCTTTGTCAGCCATTGTTTTCACCATAGTTATTACTGGTACTAGCGCTACAAAAGAGGTTTAATTTTCTTTTCTACCGCTTCACGAGCACGGAAGATACGCGATCGTACCGTTCCTACTGGGCAATCCATTACTTCAGCAATTTCTTCATAACTCAAGCCATCAAACTCTCGTAATGTCATTGCAGTTTTTAAATCTTCAGGTAAGGCTTCGATTGCACTGAACACTACCCGTTGCAATTCTTTGGACAACGTTAAGTTCTCAGGGTTCGATATTTCTTTAAGTGCACCACCTGTTTCATAAAATTCAGCTTCTTCAGCATCAACATCAGTCGCTGGAGGTCTTCTCCCCTGAGCTACGATATGATTTTTCGCAGTATTCACTGCGATGCGATACAGCCACGTATAAAACGCACTTTCCCCACGAAAAGTAGGAATAGCTCGGTAAGCTTTGATAAACGCTTCTTGTGCTACATCTGGTACATCGCCAGGATTACTAACGTATCTGGAAATAAGATTACATACCTTGTTCTGGTACTTCGTTACCAGCAGGTTAAATGCTTGCTTATCGCCATTCTGAACTCGCTCAATCAATACTTGGTCGGTCAGCTGCTCGTTCATTCGAGCGGATACTCCTATTTGTTATGCCCCTAATCTTCTCAGACATGGGTACTAATTATGCAATAACGTAGTATTGACACCACTGCTTACTTGAGCACTCTTTGTGACTCCGCCGTGAATAAGAAAGTTCCGTGGGTTCTCTCGTTTTTTGTCATTGTTATTTCACAGTGTGATGTCTATAACCAAATGACCAAGATTATCTGACTTCAGGTCTAAGCTTGACAAGCGAGCATCTTGGAAGGAAATGGGTATAATGTACAATCTCTGTCCCAGATTGTGCTGGGTCGAGCATGGAAAAGCAACGAGATTTGTTCAAATAACCTAATCAGAAAGAGTGACTTGACTTGTACCTTGCAGTCATAGGGGTACAGAAACGATTACTTTTCACTTGCATGACTAAGGGCTACCTAAACATCGCGTTGCAAACAACTCTCGGGATGCATATGCATGTCCTCATGTATAACAATAAGAGTGGCTGGAGCCTCCAAAATAATGTTGATGCAAATACGTCTCCCAACTGATAGCACGTAGCGATGGATATCGCGTTAATGGAATGCACATGGTGTGCAAATAATACACAAGGTGATCTGGTTACCTTAGCTTGGGATTATAAAAGTTATATGAACACAAATCGTGAACATGAATGTGATGTGTTAATCGTAGGAAGTGGCGCTGCAGGCCTGTCGTTGGCTTTGCGTGTTGCTAACCATTGTAAGGTAATTGTTCTCAGCAAAGGACCACGCAGCGAAGGAGCCACGTATTACGCTCAAGGCGGTATCGCTGCAGTATTTGATGAATCCGATACCATTGATTCACACGTTGAAGATACACAAATCGCGGGGGATGGTATCTGTGATGAAGATACCGTGAGGTTCATTGCCGAGCATTCGAAAGAGTGTGTGCAATGGCTCATTGATGGTGGTGTGCCATTTGACCGTGAAGAGGATGACTCTGACGAAGAGCCGCGCTATCACTTAACTCGTGAAGGTGGGCACAGTCGTCGACGTATTCTTCATGCGGCAGACGCCACTGGAATGGCAATGCAAACCTCTTTGCAAGACAACGCTCATAACCATCCAAACATTCATGTTCTTGAGCGTCATAACGCACTAGACCTTATCACCGGAGATAAAATTGGTGGTGATAAAAATAAAGTGATAGGTGCCTACATTTGGAACCGTAATGAGGAACACGTAGAAGCTGTACGCGCTAAATTCGTGGTTCTTGCAACCGGTGGGTCATCTAAGGTTTATCAATATACCTCCAACCCCGACGTCTCTTCGGGTGACGGCATTGCAATCGCATGGCGTGCTGGCTGTCGCGTGGCGAATATGGAATTCAACCAATTCCATCCTACGTGTTTATATCACCCTGAAGCGCGTAACTTCCTCCTGACCGAAGCCTTACGTGGCGAAGGCGCTTACTTACGTCGCCCTGATGGTTCTCGCTTTATGCCCGATTTCGACGCGCGCAAAGAACTGGCCCCCCGTGACGTTGTGGCTCGCGCCATCGACTATGAAATGAAGCGTTTAGGTGCTGACTGTATGTACCTCGATATCAGCCACAAGCCTGCGGACTTTATCACCAAGCACTTCCCAACCATTTACTCTCGCTTGATGGACTTGGGCATTGATATGACCAAAGAACCGATTCCAATCGTTCCAGCCGCGCACTATACCTGTGGCGGTGTAATGGTAGACAGAAATGGCAGTACTGACCTAAAAAACCTGTATGCCATTGGTGAAGTTAGCTACACCGGTTTACATGGTGCAAACCGTATGGCTTCTAACTCACTGCTCGAATGTGTGGTTTATGCTTGGTCTGCGGCGGAAGATATTCTGAAACACCACACCAATGTTGACCTCCCTCCACGCGTACCTTGCTGGGATGAAAGCCAAGTCAGCAATAGTGATGAAGAAGTGATTATTCAGCATAACTGGCACGAGCTACGCTTATTCATGTGGGACTACATGGGTATTGTGCGCACCGATAAACGGTTGGAGCGAGCATTACGTCGCATCCAGCTGCTGCAACAAGAAACGCATGAGTACTACAGCAACTTCCGCGTATCGAACAACCTGCTAGAGCTGCGTAACCTCTTACAAGTGGCAGAACTGATGGTTCGCTGTGCGATGCAGCGCAAAGAGAGTCGTGGTTTGCACTATACACTCGATTATCCAAATCAACTGGAAAACAGCGGGCCAACCATCTTGGTTCCAGCTAAACAGCTTTAATTCTACAAAGTAAACTATTACATCAACAGGGAGCATTGGCTTCCTGTTTCATTTCCCACTGGCGTAATACCAAATATAGCTGGCGATAGTGTTGGTCTGCACAGCTGTCACGCCAAATCGTGACGCTACGGCCAGACTGCAATCGAAATGTTATCTTGAATGGCAATGTCGATGTATCGATTCGTAGTAACTGATCCTTTTCAGACTCAAGAGCCGCCGAGCATTCACTATACTCAAGGGCGTCAAACCTAACCGAGCCATCACAATGCACATACCAATCCCTCTGGCTTGTAGGTTTAACAAAGCCTTGGTTCAATAGTGCCTTAACAATCAGTAATAACAAATAAGTCGATAATACGAGCGGGATGCTAGAGAAGGTAACGGCCCCAGTCATTATAAACAGAAGAAGCAAATTAATGACTCGGGCAGTAAAAGAGGGGTAAGCGGTAAAATTAACGAACTTTACTGAGATTGTGGGCGACAATTTTATCAACCATAGCCGCATGACCTAAGTTTTCGCTACGACCATGTCCCATCACCCAAGTAAACAGATCAGGATCATCGCATTCAAGCAAAGAAACAAAGTCACGCTGTTCTTGCTCACTCAGAGCATCAAAGCACTCTTCAAAAAACGGCATAATCACTACGTCAAGCTCAAGCATGCCTCGACGACACGCCCATTTAATACGCGCCTTTTCTTCCGGAGTGTACATTCACTATTCCTTCATAGATGTCTTATTGTTAAAGCGGAGTGTAACAAGGGATGTGCTACGTCACTAGTGTGCGGGTCACAATACGGTGGTGAAAGCCGACAAATGTTGATTCGTAAATCGCCCCCCTAGTATCTCAAGGTTATTTGGGTATAACATAGCGGAAAAATATCTTCAAAAGGCATTGTAATTATGGAATGGCAAACTCGTTTTTCAGCACTACCTCTCTCAACTCAAGACGCACTTCCAGAGTTATCTATCTCGCTGCTGGACAATTTCGGCATGATCACCATCACTGGTGATGATAAAAATTCCTACTTACAAGGTCAGGTTACCTGCGATGTCGCCAGTCTTAACAAAGACCAGTCCACACTCGGTGCGCACTGTGATGCAAAAGGTAAGGTATGGAGTGTGTTCCGACTTTTCCATCATCACGATGGTTACAGCATGGTCCAGCCAAAATCGGCGATTGATGTAGAACTTAGCGAAATAAAAAAATACGCCATTTTTTCTAAAGTGACGATCGCAGCTTCTGATGACGTTATCTTAGGTGTAGCTGGCGTCAAAGCCGACGAGCTTATCTCGACCATGAGCAATACGACTGGCAGCGTTCGTCCTGTTGAAGGCGGCACCGCGGTACAAGTCTCACAAAACCGCTGGTTACTGATATTAAGTGCGCCAGCTGCGCAACCAGTCGTTGAAAATACAGATGCTGTCCTGACGACAAATGAGCTTTGGAATCGTTTCGACATTGAGGCCGGTTTACCATTTGTGTCTGCGTCTGCACAGAACACTCATATTCCACAAGCGCTCAACATGCAAGCTTTAGGAGGCATTAGCTTCACAAAGGGCTGCTACACAGGACAAGAAACGGTAGCACGCGCAAAATATCGCGGTACAAATAAACGCGCGATGTACATCGTAAAAGGTACAACTTCAGCTCCGTTCACGGATGAGGCAATTGAACTCGAACGCAGCGTTGGTGAAAACTGGCGTTCAGTGGGAACTTTACTAAACCACTACCAATTCAGTGACAATCACGCGATTGGTCTGATCGTACTGCCCAATAATCTCGATGAAGACACTCGTCTTCGTTTGGTTGCTCAACCAGAGTGTGAGTGGACAATCGAATCACTGCCTTACAGCCTTGATGATGAGTAATACAATCAATACTCCTTTGATGCAATTTCTTACGGACCAACACATTCCGTTTCGTCTGTTATCGCATCAAAGGCCTGCAACGACTATTGAAGATACCGCGCAACAACGCGGCATTCGCCCTTCTCAAATGGTGAAAGCGATCTTGCTACGAGACATGGGTAATCAATATGCACTCGCCTGTGCGCCTGGTGATCGTAGCGTCGATCCCAAAAAAGTGCGCTCGTTACTGCAATGTCGCCGGATGACTTGCGTTGATCAAGCCGACGTTGAGGCCATCACGGGTTACAAAGTTGGCACTGTCACCCCGTTATTACTTAAACGCCACATGCCGATCGTGTTCGATCCTAGCTTACTAGAAGAACAGGACGTTACGATCAGCAGTGGCGATCGAATGGCTGGACTGGCGCTTTCTATCCAAGATCTTATCCAATTGTGTCAGCCGACCGTCGCTGAGATCTGTCGTTAATCGTCTAAAAATAATGTAATGCTACGCAGTGTTTCCATCACTGCGTGATCCTGCTCATATCAACGGCAATGGATCTTGGGTATTTTTAATCATTTTTTAAACATAAATAGTCACAAGAATAAAAACCTTATATGCTGATCTCGTTGGTTGAGTTTTAAACAAGCACTTGGCCAATATAAAGTGAATCCGCTGACTGAATGGCAGCCGTCATAGAGTCAGTTGTTCACTTTTGTGTAATGCATCTGTGACTATTTGCCCGCTGAAGCGGGCTTTTTTTTACGCGGAACTTTTTCTTCTCACTTTTCTCTAAAGTTAGGACAAGTTGAGATTATATAGAACAGAGATTAAAGGAGCCCCCAACGCTAACAGTCACCATTAGCAAACCATCATTTTCGTTCTATTCTTAACTCTGTAACAAAACTATTGTTTAATGTTTCATATCAAAAAGGAGTGCAACGTTATTTGAATTCCTTTATAGGTGACTTTTGGGGTAATCCTCACGCTATTTAAGAGACGACACTGTCAAACTGTCTAAGACAACACAAATCTCTAAAGCAACCCCTTACACCTGCATTTAATACTATTGCTGTCACAATAATTTTTACGTCAAAAACGTAAAATACCTAAGCTAGGTTAGAGAAAAGGAAAGTAAATATGAGACTGTTTAAGCGCTATACACCAAGTATGATAGCTAAACATATAAGCCGTCTTTTTAAAGGAAGAATTTATATTTACGGGGTCGGTAGATTCGAGTTTGATAACGGTAAGCTGATGCTGCCAGAGAAAGCAGAGCAACGCCATTTCCGAGCGGTGAAAGAGATCAACCAAGAAATAATGAAACTCCGATGCGCATATGCTTAGCAAAACACCGACGATAAAAGAAAGGCTGGATTAACCAGCCTTTTGTGTTTCTGAAGCTCGCCTTTAAGCTCACTGACGCGCAAGTTCTGGTAGATGCCCTTTTAAACCAAGCGCGCGCTTCATGATCTCATCTTTCGCTCCCGGCAGTTGACCCGCTAAACTCAAGCCAATGCCACGAACCAGCTTCTTAGCTGGGTTCTCGCCAGAGAACAGGTCTCGGAATCCTTGCATTGCAGCAATCATCTTTGCTGCTTCCGCTTTGCGCCAACGCTCATAACCTCTTAGGTTGCGTTTACTGCCAATATCTTGGCCTTGCTTCCATAGTGCTAGCACCTCTTGAGCGAGGCTGGCCGCATCTAATAAACCTAAATTCACCCCCTGACCCGCTAGCGGATGAATGGTATGGGCCGCATCACCAACCAATGCGACTCGCTCCACAACAAAATCTCGCGCATAACGCATTTTTAGAGGAAACGCGGCGCGCTCACTCGCCACTTCACATAGACCAAGTCGTGCATCAAATTCACTCGTCAATGCTTTGTTGAAATCATGTTCACTCATTGCCAATAGCTGCTCTGCACGATTTGGCTCAGTGGACCAAACAATAGAGCACATATCCGGTTGCGACATTGGCAAAAATGCCAATGGCCCTTGAGGCGTAAAAATCTGTCGTGCAATGCTGTTGTGTGGAGCCGTAGTTTTAACATTCGCGACCAGAGCATGATGCCCATAATCCCAATGCGTTAACGGAATATCCATTTGACGGCGAAGCCACGAGTTTGCTCCATCGGCTCCGACCACTAACTTAGCTGTCATGGCTTGACCATTGTCGAGCGTCAGCCAACTTTCTTGTTCACCCACCGCTAACGTCGTGCAACGTGCTGGCATAAACATAGTGACATTATCGAGTTTTTGGACTTGTTCGAGTAGCGCGAGTTGAATCACTCGATTCTCAACAATATGTCCTAAATCAGGTTGTGCCATGCTTTGTGCATCAAACTCAATACTAGCGAAGCTATCTTGCTCCCACACTTCCATACCGTAGTAAGGCGAAGCGCGGCGTTGCTCTATGCCCTGCCAAACGCCAAGCTTACGTAAGATCGTCTCGCTAGAACGGCTCAACGCAGACACACGCACATCAGGTAACTCTTTCAACGACTCATCTGGCACCTTGCCTTCAATTACGGCGATTCGCAGATCACTGTCCTTGAAGGCGGCAGCAAGTGCCAACCCAACCATCCCTCCGCCGATGATGGCGATATCTACACTTTGCATCATTGCTTTTTATTACCTAATTCAGTGCGGCCGTTCATCGTTTTACCAAACCAAGCGTATGGCGTAGTAGCGGCTGCTTAAAAATAGAAAGGTTATCCATCGCTGCTAAGGCCGTATTTCGCCCAATTCGCATCGCGGGTAAATCATTTGAAAAAATATGCACTAAGGCACTGGTTAGCCAAATCGTTTCGCTTCGATCTGCCTCTCTACGCTGACTAAAGCGCATCAAGCCTTGATAAAGACCAACGTCATCACTTTGCTGCACAATTTCTTCTGCTAGCGAGACAACGTCGCGAATACCAAGGTTAAAACCTTGCCCAGCTATCGGGTGCAGCGTTTGCGCCGCGTTCCCAACAATCGCAAAACGATGAGAAATATTTTGCTTTCGATGGCGAAGAAGCAATGGGTAACTCGCACGGCGTCCCACTTTTTTCATCGCGCCCAAACGCCACCCAAAATCTTTTTGTAAACGTTGGAGAAATGCTTGGTCAGATAACTCGAGTACCGCTTGTGCCTCATCAGGGTGCAGACACCAAACTAAGGACATTCGGTTATCACTCATTGGTAATAAAGCCACAGGACCATTTTCAGTAAAGCGTTCAAAAGCACGACCTTGATGAGGTTCTTGAGCCACAATATTGGCAATCACTGCCACTTGTTCAAAATCTTGTTCAGAGAGTTCTAAACCAATTTTCTGACAGCAGGTTGAAACAGCACCATCGGCTGCCACCAGCAGTTTTGCTTCAAGCTGCCCACCGCTTTTCAACGTAATATGGGTACAGTCTTGCTCGCGCTCGATATCAGTAACAGAGTCAGGACAAAACAGTTTGATTGATTCGCTGCCGTCTAATATTTCTTGATATACGCGCCCAACATCGGCTAATTCTACAACATATCCTAGCGCTTCAACCCCAACCTCTTGCTTGGTAATCTCCGCCATCCCAGCATGAGAACGGTCAGAAACGTGGATATGCTCAATGGGTGTGACAAACGGCTCTATTGAGGTCCAGAGCTGTAGTTGACGCAACAGATTGACGGTACCGTAAGACAATGCGATTGAACGAGAGTCAAAACCAGGGTGCATATCTGACTGAGCTTTAAAAGGCTCAACTACGGCAATGCGGAGCTTTCCCTGAGACAAATGGTCAATCGCCAATGCCAACGTTGCCCCTGCCATAGCGCCACCAGCAATGACTACATCATATTGCTTCATACTCACCTCTGAACCATCAATGATTAGTGAATAATAGGTTTGCTTTCGCTACTTTCAGGACGAACACCAAACTCAGCATGAACCGTTAATACACAAGCTTTGATATGCTCGATCACTTGCTCTAGCAATTGTGCTTGTTCACTAAGGTCATCATTTTCATCGATGCCTAATTTTGAAATTTCCTCTAGGTCTGACAATGCTTCTTTCACATCATCCGATGCTTTGTTGAGCGCCACACCAGCTAAACCCAAACCAGAGATAAAATGATTGACAAAATCAGACACACTATCAGCCAATGTAAACAAACCTTCTTCGCCCGGCTCATCTGGTAATAGTAAAGACAGCTCCATCGATGAACCAGTCAATTCATTGACCGTTACTTTAAACACGCTCTGAGCAAAGGCAAGCGATGTAGAAGGCCAGCCCATGCCATCATTGGTATAGTCAAATAAAATAGGTTGCCAGGTTTGATCATTGATCGCCAGTCCACCACTTAGCATCCCGACAAGTAAACCATGCAACTCAGCAGGCGTTACCGCCAAACTTGCAGATCGTAGTTCGGCAGCAATCGATTGATATTCAGGAAGGGTGATCTCACTCATAACTTGGCTCATTTTTGCGTAATAATGTATCGATATATCCTACCATCAAGACTTGTCGTCTGAAACGGCTATCAAATTCAATTTTGGACAGCATTTGTTCAAATTGTCCAATTCCTGTGTGATCACTTCATCATTTTTCTTTCTGTGATGGGAAATGCTTGAATCTTAATAGCGGTTTTCCTATAGTTTCCCCCTCGGTAGTTGTACGAAGCAACACCTTAGATAGCGCGAATATAGAGTTTATTCATCATGAGCAATCAAGCGATCGACGTTGAAATACTAGGCAAAGTTACACGAGTGAATTGCCCTACAGGGCAAGAAGATTCTCTTGTTGCATCAGCAAAAGATCTTGATCGCCGATTGAAAGAGTTGAGCGAACGTACTAAGGTAACCAATGAAGTCCAGCTGTTGACGTTCGCTGCATTGAATATTTGTTATGAGTTGAACAACAAATCATACGAATCGAAAGGTCAACAGCAAGAAGTAACTGAGCGAATGGAAAAGCTCACTGCATCTTTAGAAGATGCACTAAGCAAAGTTACGCAAGGACAGCAGTAAATACAAAATTTACCCTGGGGTGTGCGTCAGCAGGATTTAAGTCCCTGAGCCGATAAGCAATACCTAAGGGTTAGTATTTGATAACTATTGAGCAAGCTCGGCATGCACCGAGAAGCCTGCGGTTGTCTTTGCTGATCCGCCTTGAACCAGCTGGTTCAAGGGCCACAATCCTCAACGGCACCCTGGGGTATTCTCTTTATGTCAACACTCTCTCGTCAAGACTTCCGCAAACTGATTCGTGAAAAACGCAACGCATTGTGTAGTGATACGCAGTTTCAAGCGGGGCTTGACCTTTTCACCCAATTCTCCCAACTTCCTGAAATCCAACATGCACAGCATATCGCCATTTATCTTTCTGCCGATGGTGAACTCGATACCAAGCCGCTCATTGAGTGGTTATGGCAACAGGAAAAATCGGTTTATCTCCCTGTCATCCATCCGTTTTCAAAAGGTCAGTTGCTGTTTCTTCAATACGTAGATGATGACCAACTGGTCTACAACAAATACGGTCTCTTAGAACCCCAGCTGGATATCCGCCATCTCAAACCCGTTCGTCAACTTGATTTAATCTGCACACCTTTGGTCGGATTCGACAGCATCGGACACCGCTTAGGTATGGGTGGCGGCTATTACGACCGCACCCTTTCTCGCTGGTTTAACACTGGTAAAGGTGCAAAACCAATTGGAATTGCACATGACTGCCAACATGTTGAGCGCTTACCGATTGAAAGCTGGGACATCCCACTGCCTAAGATCGTGACTCCAAGCCGAATCTGGCAATGGGAAAACCAATAGTTACCCGCTATAATCACGCCGCAAACGTTAACGAACATCTATTCAGGAGATTGGCATGACTCAAGATGAAATGAAAAAGGCAGCTGGTTGGGCAGCACTTAAATATGTTGAGAAAGACAGCATTGTCGGTGTTGGTACTGGTTCTACCGTGAATCACTTCATCGATGCACTCGGCACTATCAAAGACGATATTAAAGGTGCAGTGTCTAGCTCTGTGGCTTCAACTGAGCGTCTCAAAGAGCTGGGGATTGAAGTATACGAGTGTAACGACGTAATAAAGCTGGATGTATATGTTGATGGCGCGGACGAAATCAACTCAGCACGAGAAATGATCAAAGGTGGCGGCGCAGCGCTGACTCGTGAAAAAATTGTCGCAGCAATCTCTGAAAAATTCGTATGTATTATTGACGGTACCAAAGCTGTTGATGTATTGGGTCAGTTCCCATTGCCAGTAGAAGTAATTCCAATGGCACGCTCCTACGTTGCGCGCGAGCTGGTCAAGCTTGGTGGTGATCCGGCTTACCGTGAAGGTGTTGTTACTGATAATGGCAACATCATTTTAGATGTGCACAATATGCAGATTACCAACCCGAAACAAATGGAAGACAAAATCAACGGCATCGCTGGCGTAGTCACGGTTGGCCTATTTGCTCACCGCGGCGCTGATGTGGTGATCACTGGTACACCAGAAGGTGCAAAAATTGAAGAATAAATAACGACCGAGAATCGACCTACCTGATTCACTTTTCTGTTATTTCATTACATTCGGTGCTGCAAGGCACCGTTTTTAATTCCTTTCTCTAAGAAATTATCTCTTATTCCGTAATTTTCTTACCCAAAACAATTTTTTTTTGTTACTTTATTGAACAGAAGACGCACAAGGAAACGTTTGTCCTCCTACAAAACGATGAATTATCCCCTTTTTAATGGTTTTGACCAATGTGCGCCACATTAGCCCACCTTTCCATTTTAAGGACGAGAAAAATGGCCAAAGTTTCACTGGAAAAAGAAAAGATTAAGATCCTCTTATTAGAGGGACTCCACCCTTCTTCAGTTGAAGTTCTTCAAGCAGCTGGTTATACCAACATTGAATACCATAAAGGTTCCCTTCCGGAAGAAGAATTGATTGAAGCGGTAAAAGACGTACACTTCATCGGCATTCGCTCCCGCACGAACCTTTCCGAAGAGGTGATCAATGCGGCAAACAAACTGGTTGCGATTGGCTGTTTTTGTATCGGCACCAACCAAGTAAATCTAGATGCGGCGGCAAACCGTGGTATTCCGGTGTTTAACGCACCATTTTCAAACACACGAAGCGTTGCTGAACTGGTACTTGGTCAGATCCTTCTACTACTTCGTGGTATTCCAGAGAAGAATGCATTAGCACACCGTGGGATCTGGAAAAAGAGCGCCAACAACTCTTACGAAGCGCGTGGTAAGCGCCTTGGTATTATCGGCTACGGCCACATTGGTACGCAGTTAGGTATTATTGCCGAAAACTTAGGTATGCGCGTTTACTACTACGACATCGAGAACAAGCTGTCACTTGGTAACGCGACGCAAGTGCATACCATGAGTGAGCTACTGAACAAATGTGATGTTGTTTCCCTGCACGTCCCTGAAACGCCAGAAACGAAAAACATGATGGGTGAAGAAGAGTTTGCTCGCATGAAGCCAGGTTCAATCTTTATTAATGCAGCACGCGGCACTGTCGTGGATATTCCAGCGCTTTGTCATAGCTTAGAAGCGGGTCATATTGCGGGCGCTGCGATTGATGTATTTCCTACCGAGCCAAAGACCAACGCAGACCCATTCGAATCACCACTGCAGAAGTTTGATAACGTTATTTTAACCCCACACGTGGGTGGCTCTACGCAAGAAGCACAAGAAAACATTGGGGTTGAAGTTGCAGGAAAACTGGCGAAGTACTCTGACAACGGCTCTACGCTTTCAAGCGTAAACTTCCCAGAGGTGTCACTGCCAGAGCACGGTGGTGAATGCTCTCGCTTGCTTCACATCCATAAAAACCGTCCTGGTATTCTTACTCAGATCAACACCATCTTCGCAGAAGACGGCATTAACATTGCCGCGCAGTACCTTCAAACGGCCGCTGAAATCGGCTACGTGGTGATCGATGTTGAAACAGAGCGCTCAGAAGAAGCGCTAGCGAAACTGAAAAGTATTGAAGGCACTATCCGTGCTCGTATCCTTCACTAATTTGTGAAGCAGAAATGACAAAGGCAGGGAATCCCCTGCCTTTTCTTTTGAATTAAGACCTTATTTCAATTTATAAATCACATCCACTCGGTCACGAATCACCATAGTTGAGTCTTGGTAACTATTCGCACCTTGCTCGCTATCCATGGCCATTGAGCGCATTAAAACTGGCTTTACGTGCATCTGTGTGTAGTTGATTTGCCATACTCCATCGAGCTTTCTCTCAAACCCTGAAGCTAATGACGCCGCTTTTTCTTTCGCGTCATTAATTGCCGCCATGCGTGCTTTCTTTTGATACTCAGATTGATTACTTACCTTCAACTGAATATTATCAACCTGATTAATCCCCGACTCGAGAGCCATATCTAAGTATTGATTCAAATCCGCTAACTCCGTTACGGTCACATTGATGCTTCGTGATGCACGATAGCCAACCAATTCAGCTTTGCCTGATTTAGGGTAGTGGTATTGAGGCGCAAGGTACAAATTAGAGCTGGTAACGTTATCTTTCGATAACCCTACATCTGATAAATATTTCAGAAACACTTCAACGGTTTTATCAACAGATTGCTTCGCCTGTTCAGCGGTCATAGTCGTATCCACAACCTTTACAGAGAAAGTAGCCATATCAGGCGTCGCGATAACCTCGCCATAACCTGTTGTCGTCACATGAGCAAACTCAGACACATTGGCCAAGACTGAAGCACTGGTAAAGCTGAGTGCAGAGGCCAACAAAATTGAATACAGTTTCATTTGGTAAATCCATCCATACAAAAATAGAGTAATCCCCCCTCTAGCACTACCAATATTACCCATGCTGAGTGGCATATGATTTTATCATAGAACTTTGAGGCGATTATCCAAGCACTTAGGGTCACTCCTAACACAACTTTGACTCTGTAACTCTGATGTGATTTCTATACAAAAAACGAGGTACAGCTACCTCGTTTTCTATTCTCTATTAACCTGATTAAGCTTCGGTTTTGTTCAGATGTACATCCATTTGTGGGAATGGAATTTCGATGCCGTTCTCATCCAATGCTTCTTTAATACCTTGCATTGCATCAAAGTATACGCCCCAGTAATCCGCCGTTTTAACCCAAGGGCGCACTACGAAATTGACTGAAGAATCAGCTAATGTTAGAACACCGATCGTCATATCAGGATCTTTCAAGATACGTGGATCTTTTTCTAATGTTTCTCGAAGAACTTTTTTGGTTAGCTTAAGATCGGCTTTGTACGACACACCAATCACTAAATCTACACGTCGTGTTGCATGACGAGAATAGTTTGTAATCGCACCACCAATGACGGACGAGTTAGGTATTATAACCATCTTGTTGTCTGGTGTTTTTAGAACGGTTTGGAAGATTTGAATCGCTTCGACACTACCCGCTACGCCGCCGACTTCAACGTAGTCACCCGACTTGAAGGGACGAAAAGCCACAATCAAGACGCCAGCAGCAAAGTTCGATAATGAACCTTGCAGAGCAAGACCAACCGCAAGACCAGCCGCACCAATAACAGCAACCACAGAAGCAGTTTGAACCCCTAGGCGGCCAAGAGCTGCAATAAGTACAATCACAAATAGCAAATAACGAACAAGACCGTGAATAAATTCAACGACTGCCTTATCCATGCTTTTCTTTTCTAATACTTTGGTAACACTGCCCGCCACTGCTTTCACGATAATATTACCGATAAATAGAATGAGCAGCGCAGAAATAATATTCACACCGTATTGAACAAGTAGATCTGAATTGTTGTTAAGCCAAGTCTCAGCTTGAGTTAGCCCGTTAGTTAAAGTGGTATCGATACCCATCGATTCACCTGCCATAATTCTTATCCTCAAAAATAAAGATATATACCCAATTGCCGTTAAATTATTCCCGATGACTTCAAGATGCAAAGTTCAGAGCAGCTAAAACCACGCCTATCGGTTAAACCAACATCACTGAGCCAAGTTTCCTGAGATTATCGAGAGATATAAGCCATGTGTTTTATAGGCTTTTATCCACAACAATGTCCCTATTGCTCTACTGAGTGTCAGACTTTCCACGGTATCTCAACGCTGGAGCTTTCAAAATCATCACTTCACAAATGATATTCAAAAACAAAGCGTTAACAGAATTTTCTGACAACAGCTTGTTACAGGTTACGCAATGCGCTCTCATTTCGCCACTTCTATTGTTGAGATTGATAAGTGTGAACGTAAAAACATTAGGGATGGTATAAATCATTAACACGCACACTTTGATGCATACTTATCTCACTACTATGAGGAAAATATAAATCATAGACATAAAAAAACCCGCTTCAGTGAGCGGGTTTCAAATAACTTAATCAGTATTGATTATAGTACGTCAACGGCGTTAAGGTCGGCAAAAGCTTTCTCTAGACGAGCAACCATTGAAGTTTGACCAGCACGTAACCATGCACGTGGATCGTAGTACTTCTTGTTTGGTGCGTCTACACCATTTGGGTTACCGATTTGACCTTGTAGGTAATCGTGGTTTTCAGCTTCAAATTTACGGATGCCGTCCCAAGTTGCCCACTGTGTATCAGTATCGATGTTCATTTTGATAACACCGTAACCGATAGATTCACGGATTTCTTCTAAAGAAGAACCAGAACCACCGTGGAATACGAAGTTTAGAGAGTTCGCTGGCAGGCCGAATTTCTCAGAAACGTGCACTTGAGAATCACGTAGAATCGTTGGTGTTAGTACTACGTTACCTGGCTTGTAAACACCGTGTACGTTACCGAAAGATGCTGCGATAGTGAAACGCGGGCTGATTGCGATTAGTTTTTCATATGCGTAAGCAACGTCTTCAGGAGAAGTGTATAGATCAGATGCATCCATATCAGTGTTATCAACACCATCTTCTTCACCACCAGTACAACCAAGTTCAATCTCTAGAGTCATGTTCATTTTAGCCATGCGCTCTAGGTACTTAGCAGAAATTTCGATGTTCTCTTCTAGAGATTCTTCGGAAAGGTCGATCATGTGAGAAGAGAATAGAGGTTTACCAGTTTGTGCAAAGTACTCTTCACCGGCGTCTAGTAGACCATCGATCCAAGGAAGCAGTTTCTTAGCAGCGTGGTCAGTGTGTAGGATTACTGGTACACCGTAAGCTTCAGCTACAGCATGAACATATTTAGCACCGGCAACCGCACCAAGAACCTGCGCTTCTTGACCTTCAAGTTTTAGGCCTTTGCCAGCAAAGAAAGCCGCACCACCGTTAGAGAACTGAACGATAACTGGCGCTTTAACATTTGCAGCTGCTTCAAGTACTGCATTTACGGAGTCAGTACCAATACAGTTTACTGCTGGAAGTGCAAAGCTGTTTTCTTTTGCAACTTCAAATACTTTCTGAACGTCATCGCCAGAGATAACACCTGGTTTTACGAAGTCGAAGATCTTAGACATGGATGTAATCCTATTTATCTGTCGTTTTTAAACAAAACTTGTTAAGTTGAAAATCTTGCAAACGTTTGCTCACAACTAAGGCTATTCTATCAGAGTTCCTCACACGTTGCAGCAAACGAGAAAGCGGGAGAACCACTCCCCCGCTTTGCTTTAATTATTTACCGCGTGCTTCTAGCATTTCTACTGCAGGAAGCGCTTTGCCTTCTACAAACTCAAGGAAAGCACCACCGCCAGTTGAGATGTAAGATACATCAGCTTTGATACCGAACTTGTCGATAGCCGCCAGCGTGTCACCACCACCAGCGACAGAGAAGCCTTCAGAAGCTGCGATAGCTTCTGAGATACCTTTAGTGCCAGCTTCGAAGTTCTTAAACTCGAATACGCCAACTGGGCCGTTCCATAAAATAGTCTTCGCGTTTTTCAGGATTTCAGCTAACTCAGCTGTCGAATTTGGGCCAAGGTCGAAGATCATATCGTCATCTTGTACTTCAGAAACGTGTTTGATTTCAGCTTCTGCGTTCTCATCAAATGCTTTTGCACAGGCAACGTCAGTGGCTACAGGAATAGCACACTCATCCATTAGCTTTTTAGCTGTGTCTACCAGATCCGCTTCGTATAAAGACTTACCTACGTTGTGGCCAGCAGCAGCGATGAATGTGTTCGCAATACCACCACCAACAACAAGTTGGTCAGCAATTTTAGATAACGACTCAAGAACCGTTAGCTTAGTAGAAACTTTTGAACCACCTACGATAGCAACCATTGGACGAGCTGGCTTATCCATTGCTTTCCCTAGTGCTTCTAATTCATTCGCCAGTAGAGGGCCAGCACAAGCGATAGGTGCGTGCATACCAACACCATGAGTAGATGCTTGAGCACGGTGAGCCGTACCGAATGCGTCCATAACGAATACATCACATAGTGCAGCGTATTTCTTAGATAGTTCTTCGTCGTTTTTCTTCTCGCCTTTGTTGAAGCGAACGTTTTCTAGAACAACAAGTTCACCAGCGTTTAGCTCTAGGCCATCTAGGTAGTCTTTTGCTAGCTTAACGTCACAATCTAGTGCGTCATTTAGGTAGTTAACCACTGGTTGTAGAGAGAACTCTTCAGCGTATTCACCTTCAGTTGGGCGACCTAGGTGAGAGGTAACCATCACTTTGGCACCAGCTTCTAGGCAATGCTTAATGGTAGGAAGAGATGCGATGATACGTGCATCGGAAGTTACTTTACCGTCTTTTACTGGCACGTTTAGGTCAGCGCGGATAAATACACGTTTACCTGCAAGATCCAGGTCAGTCATCTTGATTACAGACATGATGTGTCCTCTCAAATATTTAATAATTAAAGTTTTTGAAAACTCGGCAACCCTGCCAAGCCTGTTAATTCTTCAAACTGGTTATTGATATGGAGATACGACAGATTTATTTCAAGACTTAAAATAAAAATCCCCATCACTTCTTCATCCTTAACATTCCGTTTGCGAAGAAGCTTGCATTGCTAAAGCGGTATCCAGCATCCGGTTAGCAAAGCCCCATTCGTTATCGCACCAAACCAGCATTTTTACTAATTGGCCATTACTCACTCTAGTCTGAGTTCCATCCACAATTGCACTATGGGGGTCGTGGTTAAAGTCAATGGAAACGAGTGGCGATTCAGTATAGTCAACTATATTACGTAATGTACACTGAGATGCATTAACAATGGTTTGATTTACGTCATTAACTTTCACATTTGTACTAATTGTGACGCTTAAATCCATTGCAGTGACATTAACTGTCGGTACTCGAACGGAAATTGCTTCGAATTTGTTGGAAAATTTCGGGAATATTCTTTCAATTCCTTTATGCAACTTAGTATCAACAGGAATAATAGATTGGCTTGCGGCGCGAGTTCGACGTAAATCGTTGTGGTACGCATCAATGACTTGCTGGTCATTCATGGATGAATGGATTGTCGTAATGGTACCAGACTCAATGCCGAAAGCGTCATCCAGAACTTTGATGATAGGTACAATACAGTTAGTCGTACAAGAGCCATTAGAAACTATACGGTGCTCATCTTTGAGGGTTTCATGATTGACACCATAGATGATGGTGTTATCGACATCATTGCCTCCAGGGTGTGAAAAGAGGACTTTCTTCGCTCCGGCATCGATATGCGCCAAACCGTCTGATTTAGAACCATATACACCTGTACAATCTAAGACGATATCAACGTCCAAATCGCGCCATGGAAGCAGTTCTATCTCGGCAAGATGAAGAATACGGATGGCGTCATATTCGCCGCGGTCATGATGAACATGCAAGTGTTCTTGGTCGTGGGAGATTTTCTTGCCAAAGCGACCATGACTGGTGTCATATTGCAGTAGGTGCGCCATCGCTTCTGGTTGCGCTAACTCGTTAACCGCCACAACTTTTATCTGCTGTTGCTTTCCACTTTCATACACGGCTCGCAGAACATTACGACCTATACGCCCAAATCCATTGATCGCAACCTTTAGCATCTATCCTTCGCCCTACCAAAAATTTCGTGTCACAGATACTACCTGATCAGGCTGAAAAACGCACCTGTTGAATCATAGTAAAGCAGGATTAAAAAAGGCCATCGCAATGATGGCCTTTCCAACTTTAGTATCTAACAGTCGTCCTTTACGTTCGGACTGTTGAGACAATCTAGCAGTTACGCTAGCAATTCTTTTGCTGTGTTCACTACGTTTTCAGTCGTGAAGCCAAACATCTCGAATAGCTGACCAGCAGGTGCAGATTCACCGAATGTCGTCATACCGATGATGCGACCGTCGAAACCAACGTACTTGTACCAGAAGTCTGCGATGCCCGCTTCGATAGCGATACGAGCTGTTACCTCTGATGGTAGAACTGCTTCACGGTAAGCGGCATCTTGCTTGTCGAATGCGTCTGTTGATGGCATTGAAACCACGCGTACTTTCTTACCTTCTGCTGTTAGTTGAGTCGCAGCTTCTACTGCTAGTTCAACTTCAGAGCCTGTTGCGATAAGGATAAGCTCTGGCTTGCCTTCGCAATCTTTTAGGATGTAAGCACCTTTCGCGATGTTCGCTACTTGTTCAGCTGTACGCTCTTGCTGTGCTAAGTTTTGACGAGAGAAGATAAGTGCAGTTGGTGCATCTTTACGTTCAATCGCTAGTTTCCAAGCAACCGCTGATTCAACTTGGTCACATGGACGCCATGTGCTCATATTTGGCGTTACACGTAGAGACGCCATTTGCTCAACGGGTTGGTGAGTTGGGCCATCTTCGCCAAGACCGATAGAATCGTGCGTGTACACTTGGATGTTCTGAATCTTCATCAGCGCAGCCATACGCATAGCATTGCGTGCGTATTCCATGAACATTAGGAATGTCGCACCGTAAGGAACGAAACCACCGTGCAGTGCAATACCATTAATGACCGCAGTCATACCGAATTCACGCACACCGTAGTGGATGTAGTTGCCAGAGAAGTCATCCGTTTCTAGAGACTTAGAACCAGACCACATGGTCAGGTTAGAAGGCGCTAGGTCAGCAGAGCCGCCCATGAATTCAGGAAGCATTTGACCAAACGCTTCTAGTGCATTTTGCGATGCTTTACGTGATGCAATGTTCGCTGGGTTTGCTTGAAGATCAGCAATGATTTGGTTGGCTTTTTCTTCCCATTCCGCTGGAAGTTCGCCGTTTAGACGACGTTTAAGCTCTGCTGCTTCTGCAGGGTAAGCTGCTGCGTATGCTTCGAACTTTTCATTCCAAGCCGCTTCTTTCGCTGCACCTGCTTCTTTTGCATCCCACTCCGCGTAAACATCTGCAGGGATTTCAAATGGACCGTACTCCCAACCTAGGTATTCGCGAGCCGCTTGGATCTCATCGTGACCTAGTGGTGCACCATGACAGTCGTGTGAACCAGATTTGTTAGGAGAACCGAAACCGATAATTGTTTTAGTACAGATCAGCGTCGGACGTGGGTCCGCTTTTGCTGCTTCAATGGCAGCGTTGATCGCTTCACTGTCATGACCATCTACGGCAGGAATGACATGCCAACCGTAAGCTTCAAAACGCTTAGGTGTATCGTCAGAGAACCAGCCTTCCACGTGACCGTCGATAGAAATGCCGTTGTCATCCCAGAACGCAATCAGTTTGCCTAGACCCAGTGTACCAGCAAGAGAGCATGCTTCGTGCGAGATGCCTTCCATCAGACAACCGTCACCCAAGAACACGTAAGTGAAGTGGTCAACGATGTCGTGACCTTCTTTGTTGAACTGTGCTGCAAGCGCTTTTTCAGCAATCGCCATACCCACAGCGTTTGTAACGCCTTGACCTAGAGGACCTGTTGTTGTCTCGATACCTGGTGCGTCAGCCGTACTCTGGGTGACCTGGCGTTTTAGAGTGCAATTGACGGAAGTTTTTCAGATCGTCAATAGACAACTCGTAACCGCTTAAGTGCAGTAGAGAATAAATCAGCATTGAGCCATGACCGTTAGACAGTACGAAACGGTCGCGATCTGCCCACTCTGGGTTTGATGGGTTGTGGTTTAGGTGAGAGCGCCAAAGAACTTCAGCGATATCAGCCATACCCATTGGTGCGCCAGGATGGCCTGAGTTAGCTTGTTGAACACCATCCATGCTTAGAGCACGAATTGCATTGGCAAGATGTTTACGAGACGACATGTCTGCTCCTGAGTACATTAAGCGAAACGAAAATAGGACATAATTCTCTCAAAGCCAGATAGGGTGTGCAAACGTTTTCCACCCTAAAACCTCACAAATATTGCACCTTTCACTGCAAACCCATCGAAGTTCTTAAAATTATCAATAAATGACGCAAACGTTTGGTTATAACAAAAACCAAAAAAGAACTTGTAATTCGAGCAATCAAATTTAGAATAGACGTCTAGATGTAGATACACCTACAAAAAACAGTATTAATTTGCGCTGGAGAGTTTATCATTCCCCAGTTTTAAACCAGATATAGTGGAGCTAACATGGCTAAGCACCTGTTTACTTCTGAGTCAGTATCAGAAGGTCATCCAGATAAAATTGCAGACCAGATTTCTGATGCGGTTCTTGACGCAATTCTAAAGCAAGACCCGAAAGCTCGTGTTGCATGTGAGACTTACGTTAAAACCGGCATGGTCATGGTGGGCGGTGAAATCACGACTTCTGCATGGGTAGACATCGAAGAACTAACTCGTGAAACGGTCAGTGAAATTGGCTACGTACACTCAGACATGGGGTTTGATGCAAACTCTTGTGCGGTATTAAACACCATCGGTAAACAGTCGCCAGATATCAACCAAGGTGTTGATAAAGCAGATCCTAAAGAACAAGGTGCAGGCGACCAAGGCATTATGTTTGGTTACGCTTGTAACGAAACTGAAGTACTAATGCCAGCGCCAATTACTTACTCTCACCGCCTTGTTCAAAAGCAAGCAGAAGTTCGTAAAAACGGCACCCTTCCTTGGCTACGTCCAGATGCAAAATCTCAGGTTACGTTCCAATATGACCAAGGCAATATCGTTGGTATCGACGCGGTCGTTCTTTCGACTCAACACTGTGATTCAATCTCAACTTCAGACCTGCGTGAAGCAGTAATGGAAGAGATCATTAAGCCAGTGCTACCTTCAGAATGGATTAATAAAGAAACTAACTTCTTTATCAACCCTACAGGTCGATTCGTCATTGGTGGCCCAATGGGTGACTGTGGTCTAACTGGTCGTAAGATCATCGTAGATACCTACGGCGGCGCAGCTCGTCACGGTGGTGGTGCCTTCTCTGGTAAAGATCCATCAAAAGTTGACCGCTCTGCTGCATATGCAGCACGTTATGTAGCGAAAAACATCGTCGCCGCTGGCATGGCTGACCGTTGTGAAATTCAGCTGTCTTACGCCATCGGTGTTGCTGATCCAACCTCTATCATGGTGGAAACGTTCGGTACTGAGAAAGTATCACACGACATCATCATTGAAGCGGTTCGTCAGTTCTTCGACCTGCGTCCATACGGTCTGCAAGAAATGCTTAACCTTCTGCAGCCAATCTACAAGAAGACAGCAGCGTACGGTCACTTCGGCCGTGAAGAGTTCCCGTGGGAAGCAACCGATAAAGCCGCTCTTCTACGCGATTTCGCTGGTATCAAGTAATCGAGCCAAGCTAAAATCAATCAAGCCCTCGCTTTTTAGTGGGGGCTTTTTATTGTTAACCATCTTTAATACCAACCGCAGCCAATAACCATTCAACCCCTCGCTTGTTAAAAAACCTTGATACCACTTTCTCCTTCTATTCCCTTCCTGCGTGATAAATAAATTTTTAGCAATTATTTGTAAATTACCTTATCTCCACCAATAGTTAAAACATTGTTAATTACAATTTGAATAGAGACAACGGATGCACTCAATGTGACCACAACACTTAGGCAATGTGTTAGTCAGGCATTCTTTATGGCCAATACCAAACAGAGAAACACTTAAATGTAATCTTGGAAAGCCGACTCCAATTTGACTGAACAGTAATCTCTGTAAGTTGGTATAAGTCGACATTTTGGCAATAAATCAAGGAGGAGTTATGCCTCGAACTGCTAATCAACCTGACTTCCGTAGCAAGCGAAAGGAAGTGCCAGACAACGAATATGCTAAGACGATCCCGTGTAATACGGTTAGCCTTTCCGCACCCTTCCATTGGCTTGCGTTAGGTTTACATGATTTTGTCCGACTGCCTCTCATCAGTGCATTTTATGGCATCTGCTTTATGGCCGCCGCTATCGGTATTGTTTTGCTGGTGCAATGGCAAGGCACCCACCTTGTCGTCATGCCGAGTTTAATCGTCTACATGTTAATTGGTCCGTTTTTAGCGCTCGGTTTATATGATGCCAGTTGGGAAAGAGAGCGTGGGCATAAAGCCAGCTTGTTTCATTCGATGAAAGCCATAGGGCGTAACTCTTCCTCTCAGTGGGCATTCGCTGTGCTGCTGTCAGTATGTATGATTTTCTGGATGCGTATCGCCGCGCTCCTACATGCGCTTTATCCGTCCGTTCAAGGCGCGCCACTCACTGAGTTTCTGCCATTTTTAGTCATAGGTTCATTGGTCGGTTTTATATTAGCTTGCGTCGTTTTCAGCATATCAGCGTTTTCGATTCCGCTCATGATGGAACGTCGCGTGGATGTGATGACAGCCGTATTCACCAGCTTTAACGCGGTAAAATCCAATATCCCTGCGATGATAGTGTGGGCGGCGGTCATTTGTGGCGGTATTTTAATCGGCTTTGCCACGTACGGAATTGGCATGCTGTTTACGATGCCTATTTTAGGCTACGGTACTTGGCACGCTTACCGTGCGATCATTAAGAAAAAACACACGCCTTAAAAAACAGATGCTATGATTCGGCCCTCGCTCTCGCGGGGGCTTTTTTATATCACTATAGATAAAGTGGAGGACGTGTGGTTTTTGAACTGAACTACAAAGCAAAACAAGTGATGGCACACTGCATTGCTAAGGCAGAACAGGCTTTCCAGCGTTCATTTCCGCTTCCAACACTCACATTCAATGTTCGTGGCAAAGCCGCCGGAAAAGCGTACCTGCAACGGAACGAAATTCGCCTCAATCCCGTTTTATTTCGAGAAAATACGCAAGCGTTCTTGGATGAAGTTATCCCGCATGAAGTTGCCCACCTAATTACTTATCAGGTTTATGGCCGAGTTAGACCACATGGCAAAGAATGGCAAGGTGTGATGGAAGCCGTATTTAACGTTCCTGCCAAGACCACTCACCGCTTTGAAGTTACCTCGGTTCAAGGTAAAACCTTCGAATACCGCTGCGACTGCGCGGCTTACCCATTATCCATTCGCCGCCACAACAAAGTGCAGCGTAAGCAAGCAATCTACTCCTGCCAAAAATGCCGCCAATCTCTTAACTTTACTGGCGTACAACTCTCGTAACTATCCCTCCAAACTGCTATCTCGATGCCATTTCTGATGGCGCATCATCGTATTGTTAACATACTCATTATTAAAGCCAGTATCTGAGTGATAGAATAAATAAAGCCATACTTTTTAAAGACTTTAATCATGAAATATCTATTCTCTTTGTTACTCTTTGCGCTTTCTTGCTCGACCATGGCTGCGCCCCCGAGTTCCTTCTACGCCGCCAAACGTGAGGCGGTAAAAATTTATCAAGATCATCCAACCAGCTTCTACTGCGGTTGCAACATCCAATGGCAAGGAAGAAAAGGTGCCCCTGACCTCGACTCTTGCGGTTACCAAGTCCGTAAACAAGAAAAACGCGCAGCGCGAATCGAGTGGGAGCACGTGGTGCCTGCGTGGCAATTCGGCCACCAGCGTCAATGCTGGCAGGAGGGCGGGCGCAGAAACTGCAAGAAAAAAGACAAAACCTTCCGCTTAATGGAGGCAGATCTACATAACCTGACGCCTACTATTGGTGAAGTAAACGGTGACCGCTCAAACTACAACTTCAGTCAATGGAATGGGATGAATGGCGTGAGTTATGGCCGCTGTGAGATGCAAGTGAACTTCAAACAACGCAAAGTAATGCCACCAGATCGCGCTCGTGGCTCGATCGCTCGTACCTATCTTTATATGAGCAAAGAATACGGTTTTACGTTGTCTAAACAACAAACTCAGCTAATGAATGCTTGGAACAAAACATACCCTGCCGGTAAATGGGAATGTGAGCGTGATAAGCGCATCGCGAAAGTACAAGGCAATCACAACCCATTTGTTCAAGAAGCCTGTCGCGCACTGTAGTCCCTACTACCTTGAAGCGTTTCAATAACTGATATTGAAACACTTCTTGCCCCTTGTTTTTTCGATAGAAAGCATCCATGTTAGGATTTAAGTTTATTCTCTTGCTGGAAATCCCATGCGTATCCCTCGAATTTATCATCCAGAAACGATTCACCAACTTGGCTCACTGGCTTTAAGCGAAGACGCAGCATCCCATATCGGCCGCGTTTTACGGATGAAAAAAGGCCAAGAAGTTCTACTCTTTGACGGTAGCGGCGCAGAATTTTCAGCGATGATCAGTGAAATCAGTAAAAAGAATGTGTTAGTTAACGTGACTGAACGTATAGAACACTGTATTGAATCCCCATTGGATCTGCACCTTGGCCAAGTGATTTCGCGTGGCGATAAGATGGAATTCACCATCCAAAAGTCGGTTGAACTCGGGGTAAATACCATCACTCCTCTGATTTCAGAACGCTGCGGTGTAAAACTCGATCAAAAACGTTTTGAAAAGAAACTGGCCCAATGGCAGAAAATCGCCATCAGTGCCTGCGAGCAATGTGGTCGTAACATCGTTCCTGACATTCGTCCTATTATGAACTTGGAACAATGGTGCCAAGAAGAGCACGATGGGCTAAAGCTCAATTTGCATCCTCGTGCAAAATACTCGATCAACACCTTGCCAACGCCCGTCGAAAAAGTGCGCCTGTTGATCGGCCCAGAAGGCGGCTTATCGTCAGAAGAGATCGACATGACTCGCGAACACCAATTTGAAGAGACGCTACTCGGCCCTCGCGTTCTGCGTACCGAAACCGCGGCTCTGACAGCAATTACAGCCTTACAAGTTCGTTTCGGCGATCTGGGTTAAACGGAGAAAAATAATGATCAAACTCGGTATTGTAATGGACCCAATCTCGTCCATTAACATCAAGAAAGATTCTAGCTTTGCCATGATGCTTGAAGCGCAACGACGTGGCTACGAAATCCACTACATGGAAATGAACGATCTGCACCTCGATCAAGGTGTCGCGATAGCGGATACCAAAGTGGTTGAACTAAAAGAAGATCCACAGGGCTGGTACCAATTCAAGTCAGAGCAAACAATCCAATTGTCCGAGCTCGATGCTATTCTCATGCGTAAAGACCCTCCGTTCGATACCGAGTACATCTACGCAACGTACATTCTTGAACGTGCAGAAACGCAAGGCACGTTGATCGTCAATAAACCGCAAAGTCTGCGTGACTGTAACGAAAAGCTGTTCACCGCTTGGTTCCCTGAGCTTACGCCAACGACGATCGTGACACGTAAAGCGGAAAAGGTGAAAGAGTTCCGTGAAAAGCACGGTGATGTGATCCTAAAACCACTTGATGGTATGGGCGGCGCTTCTATCTTCCGCGTTAAAGAGAACGATCCAAACGTATCGGTGATCATCGAGACACTAACAAACCACGGCCAAAACTACGCCATGGCGCAAACGTTCGTACCGGACATCAGCAACGGTGACAAACGTATCCTTGTGGTCGATGGTGAGCCAATGCCTTACTGTTTAGCGCGTATTCCTGCGAAAGGTGAAACACGTGGTAATCTTGCGGCAGGTGGCACAGGTGAAGCTCGACCTTTGAGCGAAACTGATATCAAAATTGCCCAAACCGTAGCACCCATACTAAAAGAAAAAGGCCTCATCTTTGTTGGTCTTGACGTCATTGGTGACAAACTCACTGAAATCAACGTGACCAGCCCAACCTGTATTCGTGAGATTGAATCGGCCTTTGATATCTCAATCACCGGGAAGCTCATGGACGCGATTGAGCGCCGAGTGAAAGGCGAATAATTCAAACTGCATTACAGTTAATAAAGAGCGTAGAACTTAAAGATAAGCAACCTAATGCATTTAAACGATAAGGTGAATTGTCCCTTTTGCTTAAGTGCATGTACGAGTGTTAAGGGGCAGTATGAGTATGAACCTCACAAATCATTTTTTAGTTGCCATGCCTGGAATGAAAGATCCGTACTTCCACAACAGCGTGATCTACGTTTGTGAACACAACGAAGAAGGCGCTATGGGACTGATGATCAATGCGCCCGTCGATATCACGGTTGGTAAAATGCTCCAGCAGGTGGAAATGCAGCTCGTTCATCCACGTCTATTTGAAACAAGCCTTGATAGGCCTGTCTATAATGGTGGCCCTATCTCGGAAGACCGCGGCTTCATTCTCCACAAGCCAAAAGATGACTACGACTCCAGTATCCAAATGACGGATGAGCTCGCGGTGACCACTTCACGCGATATTCTCTCGGTTTTAGGAACCGAAGCGGAACCGAGTGACTACTTAGTCGCGCTTGGTTATTCTGGCTGGAGCGCTGGTCAATTAGAGAGTGAGTTAGTCGAAAACTCTTGGCTCACCATTGAAGCGACACCAGAAATTATCTTCGATACTCCTATCAATGAGCGTTGGAAAAAAGCGGTCGAAAAGCTGGGGATCGACTCTAGTCACCTTTCGGCTGATTCTGGGCACGCTTAACCAACATTCGTACAGTTACCTTAAATAGAGACACCTTATGTCACGCACAATTATGGCTTTTGATTTCGGAACCAAAAGCATTGGCAGCGCAATTGGCCAAGAAATTACTGGCACCGCGTCTCCACTGAAAGCCTTTAAGGCCAACGATGGTATTCCTAACTGGGACGACATCGAGAAACAAATTAAAGAGTGGCAGCCCGACTTACTGGTGGTCGGCTTACCAACGGATCTGAATGGTAAAGATCTTGAAACGATTACGCCTCGTGCAAGAAAGTTCGCGAAGCGCTTACAAGGCCGCTATGGTTTAGCGGTAGAACTTCATGATGAACGTTTATCAACAACCGAAGCTCGTGCAGACTTGTTTGGTATGGGTGGGTACAAAGCGTTATCCAAAGGTAATATTGACTGTCAATCTGCCGTCGTTATTCTTGAAAGTTGGTTTGAAAACCTCTGGTGCGAATAAATCACACCAAACCGAATAAAAATAAAAAAGGTTGGCATTGACCAACCTTTTCACTACCCAACAAAAATACCAATCCTACGCTTTAATCCCGTTATAAGCGGCAAATAGTATCTCTACTCCATATCAATCTTAACGTTAGCCAGACTGCCCGTTGAAAACGACTCACCGCGCTGGGTTTTTAGCATCAAACGCAGATCATTGGCAGAATCCGCACTGTGCAACGCATCATCTTCACTGATCTTACCTTGCATTACTAACTTGTAGAGCGACTGATCAAACGTCAACATACCAAATTCGTTTGAACGCACCATGGTTGATTTCAGCTCATGCAACTCTCCTCGGCGGATCAAATCAGAAACTCGCGGACTGTTTAACAGGATCTCAAAGACTCCATGACGACCTTTTCCATTCTTATCTCGGATCAATTGTTGGCCAACCACACCTTTTAAGTTCATGGAAAGATCAAACAATAATTGCTCTTTTTGATCTTTCGGTACCAAATGAAGGATACGCTCTAACGCTTGGTTCGCGTTGTTCGCGTGCAGCGTTGCCATACATAAGTGGCCAGTTTCGGCAAACGTCATGGCGTATTCCATCGTCTCACGACTGCGGATCTCTCCAATTAAAATCATGTCTGGTGCCTGACGCAGCGAGTTTTTAAGCGCGACTTCATAGCTTTGCGTATCTAGCCCGACTTCTCGCTGAGTCACGATACAGCGCTTATGCTCATGCACGAATTCGATTGGGTCTTCGACCGTCAAAATGTGCCCCGTCTTGTTGCTATTCCGATAACCCGTCATCGCCGCCATCGTGGTCGATTTACCAGAACCAGTCGCCCCCACCACCAGCACTAATCCTCGCTTTGCGATTGCGAGATCTTGCAGAACCAGTGGTAACTTTAATTGTTCAAAAGTCGGAATATTCGTTTCAATACGACGAATGACCGCGCCCGGCAATTCGCGCTGGAAAAAAGCACTCACTCGGAAACGGCCACAATCTCTCACGATGGCAAAGTTAGACTCGTGACTTTTACGAAATTCTTGACGTCGCTCGGGCTCCATTGCGCTGTCGAGTAATTTCGCCACATCATTTTCGGTGAGCTTGTCACCTTGCGGACGCAACTCACCATCCACGCGGAATAAGATTGGAGCCCCAACTGTGATATAAAGATCCGACGCTTTCAACGCCAGCATGCCTTCCAGAAATTTATTTAGATCCATCTTTGATGCTCACCATACATATTACGAGAATTGCTGCACGTCTAATCCGATTTTGTTGTCGACTTCTTCGCGCTCCACCATGCCTTGTGCCATCAACTGACGCGCGTTTTGTTCCATGGTTTGCATGCCGTGCGCCGCACCAGTTTGGATGATGGAATACATCTGCGCGACCTTATCTTCACGAATCAAGTTACGAATTGCCGGTGTTGCCATCATGATTTCATGACAGGCGATACGGCCACCGCCATTACGTTTGAGTAGCTTCTGGGCGATAACCGAACGCAAAGATTCAGAAAGCATCGAACGCACCATATCTTTGTCGCTTCCAGGGAAGACGTCGATGATACGGTCGATGGTTTTCGCCGCTGAACTGGTATGCAACGTACCAAATACCAGATGCCCTGTTTCTGCTGCAGTTAACGCCAAACTGATGGTTTCTTTATCACGTAGCTCACCGACCAAAATTACGTCTGGGTCTTCACGTAGTGCACTTCGCAGCGCGTTTTGGAAGCTATACGTGTCACGGTGTACTTCACGTTGGTTGATCAAACACTTGTTATTGCCATGCACAAATTCGATTGGATCTTCAATTGTGAGAATATGTTTATTGTGATTGCGGTTAATGTAGTCAACAATAGCAGCCAAAGTGGTCGATTTACCTGAACCTGTTGGGCCTGTAACAAGGACTAAGCCTTTTTCTGCGCTGGCAATTTTGCGAAAAATTTCTGGCGCTTCAAGCTCATCAAGTGTGGGAATGCGGCTTGGGATGGTACGAAATACCGCAGCGCAACCACGAGATTGGTTAAACGCGTTGACACGAAAACGGCCAACATTAGGCAACTCAAAAGAGAAGTCGACTTCGAGTTTTTCTTCGAACTCACTGCGCTGGGCATCGTTCATGATTTCAAAAACCAGACGATGCACTTCTTGGTGTGTAAACGCGGGAATGCCCAGTTTTCTCACATCACCATCAACACGAACCATTGGTGGTACACCTGCAGAAAGATGTAGATCCGAGGCATTATGTTTTACACTAAAATCCAGTAACTCAGTGATATCCATTTAAAATCCTTAAGTCTAAAGTACAGCGATGAGTAGTATTCAACAAAATATTGAACAGATCACCTCTCAAATCCGTCACGACGAACAAAAATGTGGTCGTTCTCCAGAATCAGTGCAACTTCTAGCGGTCAGCAAAACTAAACCGGTCGAGGCAATTCTCGAAGCCTACCAAGCTGGTCAAACCGCTTTTGGGGAAAACTACGTCCAAGAAGGCGTCAGTAAAGTTCAGCACTTTGCCGAGCATTATCCAGATAATCACATCGAATGGCACTTCATTGGCCCAATTCAATCCAATAAATCACGACTTGTTGCTGAACATTTCGATTGGGTTCACACCATTGATCGACCTAAAATCGCTCAACGTTTGAATGACCAACGCCCGAGCAAGCTAAACCCACTGCAAGTACTGATTCAAGTCAATACCAGCGGTGAAGCATCGAAGTCAGGTATCACCGAAGCAGAAGTATTCGAGTTGGCGGAGTTGATTTCTCGCCTGCCCAACCTCACGTTAAGAGGGTTGATGTCGATCCCTGCCAACCTGTCGGACTACGACTCACAACGTCAGGAGTTTCGTAAGTTGGCAACCTTGAAACACACACTCGAAGCACAATTCCCAGAAATCGATACATTATCAATGGGAATGAGTGGTGACATGACGGCTGCCATCGATGCAGGCAGTACGATGGTTCGTATCGGCACTGCTATTTTTGGCGCACGTGACTACAGCAAAAAATGACTCGTCATAAATACCCAAGAGCAAATCACTCGATCATCTTACCGCCTAAATAGGAGCAGTAAGGATAAAGCGGCGCCATTATACACCTGAGCGCACAATGAATTGTAATATATCATGATGGAAATCAGACAAATGGAACATAAAAAAATCGCCTTCATCGGTGCTGGTAACATGGTGAGAGCCATTGTTTCTGGCTTGGTTGCTAACGGATACCCAGCGAAAAACATTACCGCTACCGCGCCTTCAGAGGCTCGTCGTTTGCCGCTTGAACAAGATTTTGGCATCCGTACCACCAGCGATAATATCCACGCTGCGACCGAGGCGGATGTAGTGGTATTGTCGGTGAAACCACAAATGATGGCAGAGGTGTGTAAACCGTTACAATCCATCGATTTTACTAACAAACTGGTGATTTCTATCGCCGCGGGCATCAACAGTTCACGTCTCGATGACATGTTAGCAACTACGTTAAACTTGGTTCGCGTGATGCCAAACACACCATCACAACTTGGGCTAGGCATGAGTGGCTTATTTGCGCCACAGCATGTGACCGAGCAAGATAAAGCGTTTGCAGCAGAACTCATGCAAGCGGTTGGTAAAGTTTGCTGGGTCGAACACGAGTCTGGTATCAATAATGTGATTGCAGCAGCAGGTAGTGCTCCGGCATACTTCTTCTTGTTTATGGAAGCGATGCAAACTGAAGCGATTGCACAAGGATTTGACAAGGACACCGCTCGTCTATTGGTGCAGCAAGCGGCGTTAGGCGCAGCAAGTATGGTCGTAAACAACCCAGAGATCGAGCTTTCTACACTGCGTGAGAATGTGACGTCGAAAGGTGGAACAACGGCAGAAGCACTGCGTACGTTCAACCAACATCAACTTTCCGATACTGTCGCGAAAGCCATGCAAGCCGCAGTAACTCGAGCGGAAGAAATGGAAAAACAATTTTAATTACTTGGATGAACCCCATTTAAACATCATCCACTACTTGTAAGGGTACCTTATGAATTCAATGAGTTTTCTCATCTCAACCCTATTTGACCTGTATATCATGGTCGTCATTTTGCGTATTTGGTTGCAAGCTGCACGTGCAGATTTTTACAACCCGTTTTCGCAATTCATTGTCAAAGCGACACAACCTATAGTTGGCCCGCTGCGTCGTTTCATCCCTTCCGTGGGGAACATCGATCTAGCGACGGTCTTATTTGCTTACTTGCTCTGCGTACTGAAATTTGTCGCGCTTATCCTTATCGCCTCAAGTGGTTCTGTTTCTTTCAGTGCTGAGTTCTTACTCTTAGGGTTATTGTCACTCGTCAAAGCAGCTGGTGGCCTCTTATTCTGGGTACTACTGATTCGCGCTATTTTAAGCTGGGTTAGCCAAGGCCGTAGCCCGATTGAGTATGTCTTCCATCAATTAACAGAGCCAATGTGTGCACCAATTCGCCGTGTCATTCCTGCGCTTGGTGGTCTTGACCTTAGTGTTCTGGTTCTATTTATTGGCCTGCAGTTCGCTAACTTCTTGATGGGTGACCTTATTGGTCCGATTTGGTATCAACTGTAATGTCAACCGCGGCGTGGCAAGATGGCGAGGACATTGTCTTAAAGCTCTATATTCAACCAAAAGCAAGCCGTGATCAAATCGTCGGCTTGCACGGTGAAGAGCTCAAAATCGCCATTACCGCGCCCCCGACCGATGGCAAAGCCAATGCGCACTTAACCAAGTTCTTAGCAAAACAATTCAAAACGGCTAAAAGCTCGGTTCACATCGAAAAGGGGGAACTGGGACGGCACAAGCAAATTCGGATAGAATCCCCCTCCCAGATACCGACTGACATTAAAGCCATCTTATGATGGCTTTTTATTTACAATTTTGTACCACACTTAATACTAACAATCGTAACCGTTGAACTTTCTCACCGAAAAAAAACGGCCAATGATTTATACCAATCACAGTTGAGATAAAACTATCGCTTTGAGGAAGTAACAATGAACAAATGGATTACCGCATTACTGATCAGTCTGCTGTCATTACCAAGCTTCGCCGATCAGTTTAAAAATATGAAAGACATCGAAGTTCACTACGTCGCGTTCAATTCAACATTTTTAACGCCTAAAGTGGCGCGCAGCTATGACATTAAACGTAACAACTACGTCGCGGTGGTAAACATTAGCGTATTAGACAGAGCCTCACTGGGCAAACCAGCATTAGAGGCGAAGATCGGCGGTCAAGCGAAAAACTTAATAGGCCAAACACAAAAGCTTACCTTCCGTGAAGTGAAAGAAGGCGACGCGATTTACTACCTCGCAGAGCTGCCCATTACTCATGAAGAAACGTTCACCTTCGATATTGATGTAAAATCGGGAGACAAAGGCTCTGGTAAACTTACATTCACTCAGAAATTTTATGTCGAAGAGTGATTGGATTGTGATGTACCAAATGCTTTCGGACACCAGCAGACCAAAAACCTAATAAGTAAAAATCCAGAGGAGAACGGTCTGTTCCCCTCTATCACAATGGAAAGAGATCCCCCATGAAAAAAATTGTGCTAGCAACAGGCAACCAAGGCAAAGTACGTGAAATGGCAGGCTTACTGTCTGACTTCGGTTTTGAAGTATTAGCGCAAAGTGCATTCAACATATCTGAAGCAGCAGAAACCGGTACTACGTTTATTGAAAACGCCATCATCAAAGCACGTCACGCTGCGCAAGAAACCGGTCTTCCAGCCATCGCGGATGATTCTGGTCTGGAAGTCGACTTCCTAAAAGGCGCGCCGGGTATTTATTCGGCCCGTTACGCGGGTGAGGATGCATCAGATCACGAGAATCTAGAAAAGCTATTAAAGGCGATGGAAGGAGTTCCAGAGCTTGAGCGAACGGCGCGTTTTCATTGCGTGCTGGTATTGATGCGTCATGCCGATGACCCAACGCCTATCGTCTGTCATGGTAAATGGGAAGGTCGTATTTTGCCTGAAGCACAGGGTGATAATGGCTTTGGTTACGACCCAATTTTCTTTGTACCAGAAGAAAACTGTGCATCAGCAGAACTGGATCCCGCGCGCAAAAAGCAGCTATCACACCGTGGTAAAGCACTTAAGTCGCTCTTCGCACAACTATCTGAGCAAGCCGCTCAGTAATATAAAACGAGTCTAAACATGTTAACGCCCCCAGCACTGAGCTTGTATGTACATATCCCGTGGTGTGTGCAAAAGTGCCCCTACTGTGACTTTAATTCACACGCGCTAAAAACAGACATTCCGGAAGCAGAATACATTAGTGCTTTGCTTGAAGATTTAGACAGTGATATTGCAAAGTACTGTTTAAATGATACTCCGCGTCCGCTGCACTCGATTTTTATTGGTGGTGGTACGCCGAGTTTAATTTCAGCCCAAGGTATTGAGCGTCTGCTAAAAGGCATCGAAGCACGTATTCCGTTTAAGCCTGAAATCGAAATTACCATGGAAGCCAATCCAGGCACGATCGAAGCAGAACGTTTTGTCGGTTATCGTAAAGCGGGCGTCACGAGAATTTCTATCGGCGTGCAAAGTTTTGAGCAGCAGAAACTGGAGCGCCTAGGACGAATCCATGGCCAAGACGAAGCCATAAATGCCGCTAAGTTGGCTCATCAAATTGGTTTGAACAGTTTCAACCTAGATTTAATGCATGGTCTACCCGATCAAAGTACTGAACAAGCTCTGGTTGATTTGGACAAAGCGATTGAGTTAGCACCGCCGCACCTTTCATGGTACCAACTGACGATAGAGCCAAATACCATGTTCTACTACAAACCACCGACGCTACCAGACGACGATGATTTGTGGGATATATTTGAGCTTGGGCACCAAAAACTGACGGCGGCTGGTTATGTGCAATATGAGATTTCTGGCTATAGCAAACCGGGGTATCAATGTCAGCATAACCTTAATTACTGGCGTTTTGGGGATTACCTGGGGATCGGTTGTGGCTCGCACGGCAAGCTTAGTTTTGTTGACGGACGCATCATCCGCACAACGAAAGTGAAACATCCGAGGGGGTATTTAGCGGCGTATCAAAACATGGTAAAGCCGTATTTACATACGGAGCACGTGGTGGCAGATGAAGACCGTCCGTTCGAGTTCTTTATGAACCGCTTCCGCTTAATGGAAGCATGCCCAAAACAAGATTACGTCAATACCACGGGCTTGCCTTTGAGCACCATTCAAGGAAACATTGATTGGGCGTTAGAAATGGACTATTTAAGTGAAACCGACACGCATTGGCAAATTACTGAGAAAGGTAAACTCTTCCTCAATGATTTACTCGAAGCCTTTATGGTCGAAGAAGACGAATAACACTACCAACAAATACATAAAAGAATGCCTCTCAAGCAAGAGAGGCATTCTTTCGGCGACAATCAAACTCGCCCTCTAAAAAATCGAGCGTCCGATACGTTCCGAAAGCAGCTCTAACGCTTTCGTTCCAGCCAGCGAATTACCCGAAGCGTCTAACTCTGGCGACCATACAGCAATCGTCATCTCACCTGGAACCACGGTGATAATACCGCCCCCCACACCAGACTTACCAGGCATACCAACGCGATAAGCAAACTCTCCGGCCCCATCATACAGACCACAGGTTGCCAATAGTGCATTAAGTTGCTTTGCCTGAGTCGCAGAAACCACAGGTTTGCTGGTTTGTACCGAGGTGCCTTTGTTCGCCAAGTAACTGAACGTTTTGGCCAAGTCGACACAACTCATTTTCAGCGCACAAGCGTGGAAGTAGTTTTGCAGTACAGGAATGACGTCATTCTCAAAGTTACCAAATGATCGCATTAGGTAAGCAATCGCAGCATTACGGTCACCATGCATCATTTCTGACGCAGCAACCACCTTGTCATACACTATGTGTGTGTCACCGGAGAGTTGGCGTACAAACTCCAGCAAACGCTGACGAGGCGCAGAAAGACGACTTTGTAATAGATCCGCCACCACTATCGCCCCCGCATTAATGAACGGGTTGCGAGGAATCCCCTGCTCCATTTCCAACTGAATTAACGAGTTAAACGCCTGCCCTGATGGCTCTTTACCCACACGCGCCCAAATTTCTTCCTGCTTATACAAGCACATCGCAAGCGTTAGACTTAATGCTTTTGAAATAGACTGAATAGAGAAAGATTCATCGGCATCCCCCGCCTTAATCACCTCGCCTTCATTGGTGTATACCGCAATACCTAACTTGTTATTGGGTACTTTTGCCAGAGCCGGAATGTAATCGGCCACTTTGCCTTGGCCGATTAAAGGGCGTACTTCCGCCAAAATATCGACCAAAATTTCCGCTGTAGGTTTCATTCTCTGCCTTCTTTTTACAAGCGAGCGCTTTAAACTCAGAGGTAAAAAAAGCCAACATCTCGTTGGCTTTCCATAGGATTGATTAGATTGCAGTCAATGATGGTGTCACTAGCATAATAATATTGCGCTTGATAGATTGAACAACCCAGTGAAGATAAACGATGTCTGAAACGTAGGAAAACACCGCCCTTGCGCTTCAAACCTTACGGCAACGTCTTCTATCTCAGTCTGAACGCGTTGAAAGACACACAATTGAGCTTTACTTCTTCAAACCACTTTCCATGCAGGCAGTGCTTCTTGTAAAAGCTCTAACGAACTACGATTGAGTTAGCTATTTTTTGCTACCGTGTTACACGCCATAAGACCAACCAAACACCATCACACTCACGTCCTGTTAAGCAAAAATCGCTTTTCACTCCGAGTAGACGATAATCATTGTGTTATCAAGTCAATTCGGTTATGTCCCAGATTGGCTAATATCACATGTCATGTCATGTCATGTCATGGTACATCCTATGAGCTTCTCTACTTACGCAATACGCTTATATTTGATATCCCACACACCATGCCCAAGACGGTGACCACGAGCTTCAAATTTGGTTAATGGACGCTCGTCAGGACGAGGAACGAAATCACCATCTTTCGCAATGTTTTCAAAACCAGGCGCTTGGTTCATGACTTCAATCATGTGCTCTGCGTAGTTTTCCCAGTCGGTCGCCATGTGGAAAACACCTTCATTCAGTATCAACTTTTCACGGACCATTTCAGCAAAATCTAACTGAACGATACGACGCTTATGGTGACGTTTCTTATGCCATGGGTCAGGAAAAAATAGCTGTACGGTTGCTAGACTGTTATTGGGTACCATGTGTTCAAACACCTCCACGGCATCATGACACATGACGCGTAGATTCGTCACACCAGCTTCACGTGCGTCCGAAAGACATGCACCAACACCTGGGCTATGAACTTCAATACCGATAAAGTTCTTCTCTGGTGCGTTCTTTGCCATTTCAACCAAGGAAGCCCCCATACCAAAGCCAATTTCAAGTACGACAGGGTTGTCATTCCCAAACACCTCGTTCCAATTAAGAAATTCCGCTTTGTAATCGATACCCATGGTCGGCCAGCACTCATTCATCGCGCTTTCTTGACCTTTAGTTAGGCGGCCTTCGCGACGAACGAAACTGCGGATTTTACGGATCAGCTTGCCGTCTTCGTTGTATTCGTTAGTGGTTACTTCACTCATTGACTTTGCCTGCACATTGATTAATCAAAGCGGGGATTATCCAAAGAATTTACTTAGGTGCAAGTATTTGTTGAACTCTGGGGCGATGCCAGCGCAACAGCGACAACACATTCCTTTATATCCCCACACTTTATCCGTTGTACTTCTTGCCCATTATGTGGTGCAATTTTGCACCTAACCAATAATAGAATACAGAGCAAGTCGTGACACCTTTCGCCAATGCCATTTTAAAATGGTATGACGCATATGGGAGAAAAGAGCTTCCATGGCAACAAAACAAGACCGCTTACAGTGTCTGGCTGTCTGAAATCATGCTTCAGCAAACTCAAGTCACTACGGTTATTCCATATTATCAGCGTTTCTTGGAACGTTTTCCAACCGTGGTCGATCTTGCCTGTGCAGAACAAGATGAAGTCCTGCACCTTTGGACAGGCTTAGGTTATTACGCCCGTGCTCGTAACCTTCATAAAGCCGCGAAACAGGTCGCCTTAAAATACAATGGTGAGTTTCCTCTTGATATAGAGCAGATGAACGACTTACCAGGGATCGGGCGCTCTACCGCTGCTGCCATTTTATCGTCTGTGCATAAACAGCCACATGCGATTCTCGATGGCAATGTAAAGCGCACCCTTTCTCGCTGCTTTGCCGTTGAAGGATGGCCAGGGCAGAAAAAGGTTGAAAATCAGCTATGGAAAATAGCGGAAACGCACACCCCCCAAGCGGACGTTGATAAGTATAACCAAGCAATGATGGATATGGGGGCGTTGGTCTGCACTCGCAGCAAACCCAAATGTAGCCTGTGTCCCGTTGCTGACCTATGCGTGGCCAAAAAACAAGACAATGTGCTCGACTACCCGGGTAAAAAGCCGAAAAAAGACAAACCTGTGAAGCAAACGCGTTTCGTGATGCTTCATCACCGTAATGAACATGGTCACGAAGTGTGGCTAGAACAAAGACCACAAACTGGCATTTGGGGTGGGTTATTTTGCTTCCCACAAACCGAACATGCGGATGTCGAAAGTGATATTGAGCTGCTATTGGAACAAAGAGACATCCAAACCAGCGACATCAAAAAACAACAAACACTGATTACATTTCGTCATACATTTAGCCATTATCACCTCGATATCACGCCGATTTTGATTGATTTATCAAACCAGCCCAGCATGATAATGGAAGGTAATAAAGGTCTTTGGTATAACTTATCTAAACCTGAAGAAATCGGTTTAGCAGCGCCAGTCAAGCAATTGCTGGAAACGCTGCCTTACGAACTTCGTTAATTGAATACAAGGAGTCATTATGAGCCGCACTGTGTTTTGTGCTCGACTAAAGAAAGAAGCCGAAGGGCTAGACTTTCAACTTTACCCTGGTGAACTAGGTAAACGCATTTTCGACAATATTTCGAAAGAGGCGTGGGCTCAGTGGCAACACAAACAAACCATGTTGATCAATGAAAAGAAACTCAACATGATGGATCCTGAACACCGAAAACTGATCGAAACAGAAATGGTGAACTTCCTATTTGAAGGAAAAGACGTTCATATCGAAGGTTACACACCACCAAGCGAATAAATAGCTTGAGTTAAAGCAATGACACCATAACCCGCTTGTGGTGTCATTTTTCTATTAGCCTCAATTAGCCTGATACCTGATACTTATGAAAAAAATTGTCTTTATTGCTGCCGCACTTTTAATGGCAGGCTGTAGTCGTGAGTTCGTCGAAAAAATCTATCACATCGATTATGAGCCGACGAACCGTTTCGCCAACCACTTAGCGGAACTCCCAGGACAATTTGCAAAAGATACCGCAGCGTTGGATGCGTTGATCAGTAGCTTCTCTGGCAATATCAAAAAGCGCTGGGGTAAAAAAGAAGTAAAGTACGCAGGCAAAAGCAATTACGTCAAATACATCGATAACTACCTAAGTCGTGCAGAGGTCGACTTTCGCAAAGGCGTGATCACCATCGAGACCGTCTCTCCAACCGAGCCTCAAAAACACCTCAAAGATGCAATCATCACCACTTTATTAACGCCTGACGACCCCGCCCACGTGGATCTCTTTTCATCTAAAGGGATAACATTAGAGGGCCAACCTTTTTTATATAACCAAGTTGTCGATCAAGACAACAAACCAATTCAGTGGTCTTGGCGTGCACGTCGATTCGCCGATTATCTCATCGCAAATAAAATTCAAACCAAAGACGTCGACTTTAAAAAAGCGCACTATGTCGAAATTCCTATGGTAGAAGACCACTTCTCGCAACGTAGCTATCAATATGCTGATATCGTACGCCGAGCCTCTAAGAAATATGACATTGCTGAAGACTTGATTTACGCCATCATCAAAACTGAGAGCAGTTTTAACCCATACGCGGTGAGCTGGGCCAATGCTTACGGTTTAATGCAAATCGTACCTAAAACTGCGGGTCGCGATGTCTTCAAGCTCGTTAAGAAGCGTTCAGGTCAACCAAGTCCAGAGTATCTATTTAACCCTGAGAATAATATTGATACTGGTACTGCGTATTTCTATATTTTAAAAAATCGTTATTTGAGAGATGTTCGTCATCCAACCTCGCTCGAATATAGTATGATTTCTGCTTACAATGGTGGCACTGGTGGTGTACTAAATACCTTCCATCGCAGAGATCGCAAACGCGCGATGCAAGACTTAAATTCGTTGCAACCTAACCAAGTTTATTGGGCATTAACCAAAAAACATCCGAATAATGAAGCTCGTCGCTACCTCGAAAAAGTGACAAATTTCAAAAAGGAATTTAGCTCAGCGCAAACTTTATAGTGAGAGTTGAATAAAAAGCGTTCGAACAGCCACTTTTTTGAAATTATTTAAAAAAAGTGGTTGACGCAAAGCGGTAAAATCCGTTTAATAGCGCTCCGTTGCCCGGATAGCTCAGTCGGTAGAGCAGAGGATTGAAAATCCTCGTGTCGGTGGTTCGATTCCGCCTCCGGGCACCACAAATTGATTTGTTGGTGTTTTAATAAAACCTTACAACACAGACAAAAGCATAAAGAATATAGTGTGCCGACTTAGCTCAGTAGGTAGAGCAACTGACTTGTAATCAGTAGGTCACCAGTTCGATTCCGGTAGTCGGCACCATTCTTTTGCCTCGATAGCTCAGTCGGTAGAGCAGAGGATTGAAAATCCTCGTGTCGGTGGTTCGATTCCGCCTCGAGGCACCATATTTGGTGCACTTGCTTAATTAGCAAGACACAAACAGAATAGTTCCTCCTTAGCTCAGTTGGTAGAGCGACGGACTGTTAATCCGCAGGTCACTGGTTCGAGCCCAGTAGGAGGAGCCAACTTCTAGAATTTCATGTTTATGGGATTCAAATTAGCAGAGTTTACCTCTTCTAGAGAAAGAATAAAGCGTGCCGACTTAGCTCAGTAGGTAGAGCAACTGACTTGTAATCAGTAGGTCACCAGTTCGACTCCGGTAGTCGGCACCATTCTTTTGCCTCGATAGCTCAGTCGGTAGAGCAGAGGATTGAAAATCCTCGTGTCGGTGGTTCGATTCCGCCTCGAGGCACCATTATTTGGTGCATTTGCTTAATTGTAAATAATTGGCAAGACACAAACAGAATAATTCCTCCTTAGCTCAGTTGGTAGAGCGACGGACTGTTAATCCGCAGGTCACTGGTTCGAGCCCAGTAGGAGGAGCCAACTTTAAAAGCCGCATCAATAGATGCGGCTTTTTCATTTCTACCCTACTCTGTATATTCCCTCTCGCTAACTGAAGAAAGTGCTAAACCTTTTAGTAACCAAACGGAGAGACTGGGTTAATAAGCTCTCAATAAAGCATTAGTTTAAAGTCAATTGCTCTATATAATCCACGTTTTCAAGCATGCTTTTTTTTATTTTAAACTCATATTTCCCTTTTCAACTCGTCATTTTTCATCAAAGAAAGCTTGCTGGGCGGTGTCTTTGTGTCAAAAATGCATAAAAACAGCCCACTCCGAGCACATTTTCATCAAACGATAGCTAATTTTAATTTTATGGTTGACCTAATAAGCAAAAAACCGTTTAATACACCTCGTTGCCCGGATAGCTCAGTCGGTAGAGCAGAGGATTGAAAATCCTCGTGTCGGTGGTTCGATTCCGCCTCCGGGCACCACTATTTAAATTGTTGGTGCTTCGCACGAACAATTTATAAATAATATTAGTGTGCCGACTTAGCTCAGTAGGTAGAGCAACTGACTTGTAATCAGTAGGTCACCAGTTCGACTCCGGTAGTCGGCACCATTTATTCCTTTACTAGACAATTCCTCCTTAGCTCAGTTGGTAGAGCGACGGACTGTTAATCCGCAGGTCACTGGTTCGAGCCCAGTAGGAGGAGCCATTTTCAGTTAGTAAGTCGATTGCTTATTAACGAAAATGTGCCGACTTAGCTCAGTAGGTAGAGCAACTGACTTGTAATCAGTAGGTCACCAGTTCGATTCCGGTAGTCGGCACCACTTATTAAAAATTTGTTCCTCCTTAGCTCAGTTGGTAGAGCGACGGACTGTTAATCCGCAGGTCACTGGTTCGAGCCCAGTAGGAGGAGCCATATTAAAAAAGCCGCATTACTTGATGCGGCTTTTTTTTATCTGAAAGAAACTCCATCTTTCATTCATACCTAAGAAAAAAAACTAGCTTTTGTAATCAATCTTAGTCGGGAGGGAGTCGAGATTACCTTAAGCCACCTAGACAGACGTACTTAGTCTCTAAATATTCATCAAGTCCTTGCTTGCCACCTTCCCGTCCAACACCAGACTCTTTAACACCACCGAACGGCGCGACTTCAGTCGAAATAATCCCTTCGTTAATTCCAACCATCCCATATTCCAGCCCTTCGCTGAAGGTAATAATGCGCTTCAAGTTATTCGTGTAGAAATAACAAGCCAAACCATATTCTGTTTCATTTGCCATTGTGAGAACTTGTTGGTCATCTTCGAAGGTGATGATCGGCAATACAGGCCCGAATAACTCTTGTTGCACAATTGCCATTCTCTGCTCGACATTATCCAGAATTACAGGCTCCATAAAGCGGCCTGAACGCTTTTGTGGGTGGTTAACGACCTTAGCGCCTTCTTGTGCCGACTCGCCGATCACGGCTTCTAGACGGTGCTTAGATGCCATAGTAATAATAGGTCCAAGTGTAGAGTTAGGATTTAATCCATCACCAACGATCAAGTCAGGCAATTTCGCTAGGATTTTTTCAACAAATAGGTCTTTCACACTTTCATGGACATAAAGCCGATTCGTACAAACACATGTTTGTCCTGAGTTACGAAATTTAGAAGCAATAAGACCTTCCGCTGCAGCCTCCAAGTCAGCGTCATCAAACACAATAAAAGGCGCGTTACCACCCAGCTCCATAGAAACAGCTTTAACGGTGTCACTCGCCTGCTTCATCAAAATTTTTCCAACACGTGTCGACCCCGTAAAGGAGATCTTTTTAATTCTAGGATCTGTACTTAATATTTGCCCAAACTCCGCAGCCTGTTCTGATAAAACGAGAGGAAGAAGTGATTTAGGAACCCCCGCCTGGTAAGCCAACTCAACAACGGCAATGGCAGTTAAAGGGGTAAGTGCTGAAGGTTTGATCAACATGCCACAACCAGCCGCCAACGCCGGTGCCGCTTTTCTCGTAATCATAGCGATAGGAAAGTTCCACGGCGTAATCGCCGCACAAACCCCCACAGGCTGCTTAAGCGTAGATAGCCGCCTATCTATTGAGGGGGCTGGAATAACCTCTCCATAGGCTCTTTTAGCTTCTTCAGAGAACCACTCAACAAAAGAAGCCCCGTACATTACCTCACCTCGACTCTCGGTTAAGGTTTTACCCTGCTCTAGGGTAATAATAGTCGCAATATCCTCTGCATTTTCAATCAGTAGCTGATACCATCTTTTCAAACGACAAGAACGTTCTTTCGCACTCAGCTTGGCCCAAACGACTTGCTCACTGACACACATGCTAATTAGGCCGTTCAACTCCTCAAGCGTGCTGGGCTTTAATCGAATTAACTCTTGTTCAGTTGCAGGGTTGATGACCACAATTCCCTCTTCCGAAGACCATTGCTTAAACACAGATGTTAAGGTTTCATTTTTTATTTGTTGTATCATCAAACTCACTCCTACGAGAACTCCTGTCAGGTTAATCTCTACAATCAAGATCAGCAAAGTAAAAACTTTTTAGTATCTCCTATTGTATCAAGTCACATTGACAGTGTAGTAAAACCAATCACAGTAAGTAAGTCAGAAAAAATAAAACAGGGCGAACACTGTTCACAATGCAAACTTATCGATAAGTCGTTGTTATAAAATCAAAATTATAACGAGACTATCGAGTGTTGTAACAAGCTAGAATGGTCAGTTAATTCATTAGGATTGGCATAAAGTCTTGGGTTTTAATAATAATCAAGCTGTAAAAATCACCTCTTACCGTGTATGAAAGAGAAAATTATTAGGACTAAAACTAGGGACTTAAGCTAAAAAGTGGAATAGTTGCTGGACTGACATTCCAGCGAGACTTTTTGAACAACGATACCAGTCATTCAGCATATACGAAAAGACCTCAGCTTTTTTACTGAGGTCTGGAGGACATGGTATGGCACTTAGGTTAGCGCGGAACTCATTCCCTAAAAAGAAAAGTAGAATTGTATAAACGACAAAAGCCTAGTCGATTGACTAGGCTTTCTAATAAGTATCTGGCGATGTCCTACTCTCACATGGGGAAGCCCCACACTACCATCGGCGCTATTTCGTTTCACTTCTGAGTTCGGCATGGAAGTCAGGTGGGTCCAAAATGCTATGGTCGCCAAATTAAATTTTTATCTTTTGCTTTAAGCTCTTATGAAAGAGCATAAAAAGATTGTAAGTGGTGCTGATACCCAGAATCGAACTGGGGACCTCATCCTTACCAAGGATGCGCTCTACCGCCTGAGCTATATCAGCATCAAAATATCTGTTCGGACTAAAAGAGCCCGTTTTAAAACGGGCTCTTTTACCTGTTGTTTTCACCTATAAAGGTAAAAACTAAAATTAAAGCCTGGCGATGTCCTACTCTCACATGGGGAAACCCCACACTACCATCGGCGCTATTTCGTTTCACTTCTGAGTTCGGCATGGAAGTCAGGTGGGGCCAAAACGCTATGGTCGCCAAGCAAATTCTTTTTAACTACCGCCAACGCAGTAATTAATAATCTGGAAAGCTGTTTCAGTTCTTAACACAATCAAGTTTTCTTGTATTGAGCCCATCAAAACCCCTTGGGTGTTGTATGGTTAAGCCTCACGGGCAATTAGTACAGGTTAGCTCAATGCCTCGCAGCACTTACACACCCTGCCTATCAACGTCGTAGTCTACGACAACCCTTTAGGATACTTAAAGTATCAGGGAGAACTCATCTCAAGGCTCGCTTCCCGCTTAGATGCTTTCAGCGGTTATCGATCCCGAACTTAGCTACCGGGCAATGCGTCTGGCGACACAACCCGAACACCAGAGGTTCGTCCACTCCGGTCCTCTCGTACTAGGAGCAGCCCCTTTCAATTCTCCAACGCCCACGGCAGATAGGGACCGAACTGTCTCACGACGTTCTAAACCCAGCTCGCGTACCACTTTAAATGGCGAACAGCCATACCCTTGGGACCGACTTCAGCCCCAGGATGTGATGAGCCGACATCGAGGTGCCAAACACCGCCGTCGATATGAACTCTTGGGCGGTATCAGCCTGTTATCCCCGGAGTACCTTTTATCCGTTGAGCGATGGCCCTTCCATTCAGAACCACCGGATCACTATGACCTGCTTTCGCACCTGCTCGAATTGTCATTCTCGCAGTCAAGCGGGCTTATGCCATTGCACTAACCACACGATGTCCAACCGTGTTTAGCCCACCTTCGTGCTCCTCCGTTACGCTTTGGGAGGAGACCGCCCCAGTCAAACTACCCACCAGGCACTGTCCTCACCCCCGATAAGGGGGCTAAGTTAGAACATCAACACTACAAGGGTGGTATTTCAAGGTTGCCTCCACACATACTGGCGTACGTGCTTCAAAGGCTCCCACCTATCCTACACATGTAGGGTCAATGTTCAGTGCCAAGCTGTAGTAAAGGTTCACGGGGTCTTTCCGTCTAGCCGCGGGTACACTGCATCTTCACAGCGATTTCAATTTCACTGAGTCTCGGGTGGAGACAGCGTGGCCATCATTACGCCATTCGTGCAGGTCGGAACTTACCCGACAAGGAATTTCGCTACCTTAGGACCGTTATAGTTACGGCCGCCGTTTACCGGGGCTTCGATCAAGAGCGTCGACCGAAGTCTAACCCCATCAATTAACCTTCCGGCACCGGGCAGGCGTCACACCGTATACGTCATCTTACGATTTTGCACAGTGCTGTGTTTTTAATAAACAGTTGCAGCCACCTGGTATCTGCGACTCCTAGTAGCTCCATCCGCAAGGGACTTCACCGCCAAGAGCGTACCTTCTCCCGAAGTTACGGTACCATTTTGCCTAGTTCCTTCACCCGAGTTCTCTCAAGCGCCTTGGTATTCTCTACCCGACCACCTGTGTCGGTTTGGGGTACGATTCCATCAAATCTGAAGCTTAGAGGCTTTTCCTGGAAGCATGGCATCAATGACTTCACATCCGTAGATGCTCGACGTCGTGTCTCAGCCTTAAAAAGAGCCGGATTTACCTAACTCTTTAGCCTACGCACTTGAACCTGGACAACCGTCGCCAGGCCCACCTAGCCTTCTCCGTCCCCCCATCGCAATTTGATTGAGTACGGGAATATTAACCCGTTTCCCATCGACTACGCCTTTCGGCCTCGCCTTAGGGGTCGACTCACCCTGCCCCGATTAACGTTGGACAGGAACCCTTGGTCTTCCGGCGTGGAGGTTTTTCACCCCCATTATCGTTACTCATGTCAGCATTCGCACTTCTGATACGTCCAGCATGCCTTACGACACACCTTCAACCGCTTACAGAACGCTCCCCTACCCAATACTCAAAGAGTATTGCCGCAGCTTCGGTTTACTACTTAGCCCCGTTACATCTTCCGCGCAGGCCGACTCGACCAGTGAGCTATTACGCTTTCTTTAAATGATGGCTGCTTCTAAGCCAACATCCTGGCTGTCTGAGCCTTCCCACATCGTTTCCCACTTAGTAGTAATTTGGGACCTTAGCTGGCGGTCTGGGTTGTTTCCCTCTCCACGACGGACGTTAGCACCCGCCGTGTGTCTCCCGGATAGTACTTACTGGTATTCGGAGTTTGCAAAGGGTTGGTAAGTCGGGATGACCCCCTAGCCTTAACAGTGCTCTACCCCCAGTAGTATTCGTCCGAGGCGCTACCTAAATAGCTTTCGGGGAGAACCAGCTATCTCCAGGTTTGATTGGCCTTTCACCCCTAGCCACAAGTCATCCGCTAATTTTTCAACATTAGTCGGTTCGGTCCTCCAATTGATGTTACTCAATCTTCAACCTGCCCATGGCTAGATCACCTGGTTTCGGGTCTATATCCAGAGACTAAGTCGCGCAGTTAACACTCGCTTTCGCTACGGCTCCCCTAGATGGTTAACCTTGCCACTGAATATAAGTCGCTGACCCATTATACAAAAGGTACGCAGTCACACCACGAAGGTGCTCCTACTGCTTGTACGTACACGGTTTCAGGTTCTATTTCACTCCCCTCACAGGGGTTCTTTTCGCCTTTCCCTCACGGTACTGGTTCACTATCGGTCAGTCAGTAGTATTTAGCCTTGGAGGATGGTCCCCCCATATTCAGACAGGATATCACGTGTCCCGCCCTACTCGATTTCACTGCATATGCGTCGTCAGTTACGGGGCTATCACCCTGTATCGCCAAGCTTTCCAGCTTGTTCACCTGACGCCTATAAAGCTTAAGGGCTAGTCCAATTTCGCTCGCCGCTACTTTCGGAATCTCGGTTGATTTCTTTTCCTCGGGGTACTTAGATGTTTCAGTTCCCCCGGTTCGCCTCGCTACGCTATGTATTCACGCAGCGATACTTACTTATGTAAGTGGGTTTCCCCATTCGGAAATCCCAGACTCAAGTGGCTTTTACTGCCTAATCTGGGCTTATCGCAAGTTAATACGTCCTTCATCGCCTCTGACTGCCAAGGCATCCACCGTGTACGCTTAGTCACTTAACCATACAACCCGAAGGAGTTTCGAGTTGATGTTCAAATCACCAAAGTTGTCTCTCATTATTTGAATGAGCGAGAGACATTTCGATTTTGCCGGACTCAATTTCGAATAATCACTGCAATAGTGATATTCCCAAGAACACTTGAATGTGTTGTTTTGGTGTTTATCTTAAAGATAAACATTGAGAACTTTATTTGATAACAACGTTGTTGTTATCAGTCAGCTTTCCAAATTGTTAAAGAGCAATTATAGCTCGAAGCTTTCGCTTCTAAACCATCAATCTGTGTGAACACTCATCGCAATAATCTTTCGTATAAGGAGGTGATCCAGCGCCAGGTTCCCCTAGCGCTACCTTGTTACGACTTCACCCCAGTCATGAACCACAAAGTGGTAAGCGTCCCCCCGAAGGTTAAACTACCTACTTCTTTTGCAGCCCACTCCCATGGTGTGACGGGCGGTGTGTACAAGGCCCGGGAACGTATTCACCGTGGCATTCTGATCCACGATTACTAGCGATTCCGACTTCATGGAGTCGAGTTGCAGACTCCAATCCGGACTACGACGCACTTTTTGGGATTCGCTCACCATCGCTGGCTCGCCGCCCTCTGTATGCGCCATTGTAGCACGTGTGTAGCCCTACTCGTAAGGGCCATGATGACTTGACGTCGTCCCCACCTTCCTCCGGTTTATCACCGGCAGTCTCCCTGGAGTTCCCGACATTACTCGCTGGCAAACAAGGATAAGGGTTGCGCTCGTTGCGGGACTTAACCCAACATTTCACAACACGAGCTGACGACAGCCATGCAGCACCTGTCTCAGAGCTCCCGAAGGCACACCAGAATCTCTTCCGGCTTCTCTGGATGTCAAGAGTAGGTAAGGTTCTTCGCGTTGCATCGAATTAAACCACATGCTCCACCGCTTGTGCGGGCCCCCGTCAATTCATTTGAGTTTTAATCTTGCGACCGTACTCCCCAGGCGGTCTACTTAACGCGTTAGCTCCGAAAGCCACGGCTCAAGGCCACAACCTCCAAGTAGACATCGTTTACGGCGTGGACTACCAGGGTATCTAATCCTGTTTGCTCCCCACGCTTTCGCATCTGAGTGTCAGTATCTGTCCAGGGGGCCGCCTTCGCCACTGGTATTCCTTCAGATCTCTACGCATTTCACCGCTACACCTGAAATTCTACCCCCCTCTACAGTACTCTAGTCTGCCAGTTTCAAATGCTATTCCGAGGTTGAGCCCCGGGCTTTCACATCTGACTTAACAAACCACCTGCATGCGCTTTACGCCCAGTAATTCCGATTAACGCTCGCACCCTCCGTATTACCGCGGCTGCTGGCACGGAGTTAGCCGGTGCTTCTTCTGTCGCTAACGTCAAAGAATACCGCTATTAACGATATCCCCTTCCTCACGACTGAAAGTACTTTACAACCCGAAGGCCTTCTTCATACACGCGGCATGGCTGCATCAGGCTTGCGCCCATTGTGCAATATTCCCCACTGCTGCCTCCCGTAGGAGTCTGGACCGTGTCTCAGTTCCAGTGTGGCTGATCATCCTCTCAGACCAGCTAGGGATCGTCGCCTTGGTGAGCCCTTACCTCACCAACTAGCTAATCCCACCTAGGCATATCCCGACGCGAGAGGCCCGAAGGTCCCCCTCTTTGGCCCGTAGGCATTATGCGGTATTAGCCATCGTTTCCAATGGTTATCCCCCACATCAGGGCAATTTCCTAGGCATTACTCACCCGTCCGCCGCTCGACGCCCAACAAATCACCCGAAGGCTCAATGTTGTCGTTTCCGCTCGACTTGCATGTGTTAGGCCTGCCGCCAGCGTTCAATCTGAGCCATGATCAAACTCTTCAATTTAAGATTTTGTCGGCTCAACGAATACTGACTTCAAAACTACAAACGTAATTTTAAAGCTATTATCGTTCCAACAGAACGATAATGAATTGACTGTGCCAAGATTAAACAAGTTAATCTCGATTGGTCACTCAGTTCATTGAAACCGTATTTGAAGCAAAAGCTTCTAATTCGATTATCATCAACGAGTGCCCACACAGATTGATAGGTCTATATTGTTAAAGAGCTTGCTTTTCGAGAAGCGTTTCTCTCAAAGCGGAGGTGAATTCTAGCGATATAACTGAAAGTGTCAAACACTTTTTCAACTAATTTTTTCGTAGAAGGTTTCGACCTTTCCGACCCTGCTGAAGCCTTATCGCATCTGCCGTGTCGGTGGATGCGCATTATAGGGAGAAGTATTTCTTTAGCAAGACTAAAAATGCATTTTTTCTAAAAAAACATGCTGACTGGGCACTTTCCACTCACATTTAAAATTACCCAGAGAGAACGCTCAGGTTCTCTACAGCTTATTCACAAAATGCTGTGGGTAACAACTTATGGCTATCGAAGTAATATGAAATGCGTGACCGAGAATTTAGGTACTCTTTAATTTTCTCAGGTCGCCTCGACGGATGAATCGCATTGACTGTCTTTATTTCCTTTGATGTAAGGTCAATAATTAGCGCCTGTGTCTTTAGCACCGCAGGGTCATAAACCAACACATATGGATATCATTGCAGGGAAGCGTTCACTGAAATCAATAAGCCAGCCATATTATGGACAACTGCGCCACTGTTCCCAGTGGAAACACTTCCGTGAACTTAATCATGATATTAAGTCTTTCTTCCTTTATATAAGTGTTGGCCGTTTTTCTATAAAGAAGAAAGCGATCAAAGCTCTTATTCACACTGCCATCACGCTTCGGCCATACGCACTTAGTTCTCTATTCATGTCAACTTCTTTTCTTGCCATCGCTTTTGCGGTTCATGATCTAACAACGCTTCGCTCGGGAGGTTGCTGCCAATGGTTATCTGAAAATGGTCTATAACCTCAACATTGCAGACGGTTGTATTATCATGGCGCTGAGCTCGACTTCAACTTATTGAGTTATTAGTGACGACTTCAGGTTTACGAGCTTTTTGGTTAGACCAGTACCCGGCGATAAGTGAGCCTGATATATTGTGCCAAACCGAGAATATTGTGCCAGCAATAGCCGAGGCAGGAGAAAAAAACTTCATCGCAAGTGCCGTTGCCAAACCCGAGTTTTGTAACCCCACTTCAAATGCAATTGTCCGGCAAGTCGACTCACTAAAACCAAGTATACGGCAACAGTAATAGCCAGCGGTCAGCCCGAGACCATTATGTAATATCACCGCCAGCGCAACTAAAGGCCCTACGGTATTTAGGTTATCAGCGTTTAACGCCACGACAATAGCAATAATTAGCACAATGGCAGCCATTGACACTAACGGCAAAATTGCATGAACTTTAGCTACGGCTTTAGGAATAAATGTATTGATGATGACACCAATCGAGACAGGAATTAATACAATCTTAACTAAACTCATCAACATGCCAGAGACAGGAACATCCACACTTTGACCAACAAGCCCCTCTACAAGTAATGGGGTTAGTAGTACTCCTAGCAAGGTAGATATCGCCGTCATCGAAATGGACAGTGCAACGTTACCTTTGGCAAGAAATACCATGACATTAGATGATGTCCCACCAGCCACACTGCCAACAAGAACCATTCCTACTGTAAGTTCCGTGCTAAACCCTAAAATGAAGCTAATGAATAAAGCTGCAAGAGGCATAATTAAAAACTGTAAGAATACCCCAACACCCACTGCTTTTTTATGCTTGAAGACATTCAGGAAGTCACTTGGTGATAAGCTGATCCCCATGGCAAGCATAATGACCGTAAGGAGCGGGACTATGTGAGGTTTTAACTCCACAAAGAAGCTTGGTAAAAAGTAAGCGGTTAATGCGAATACAACAGCCCACACTGGGAATAACTGAGTTAATCTCCCTATCATTTAGATGATCCTTATCTTGTCATTTAAAAATAGCGCCGGACGAGACTTTGTTTTTCAGTACAAAGCTATCGACGTAATAATTCGGGTAATGATTACAAATCATCTTTCCATATATCCCATTTATAAAAAAGACAACAACTCAAATACAGTGTAATACTTCATCTTTAAACTCAAATACTTAACATTAAACTACAGCGAAAGCCGCTAACAGAAGAAATCATAAAGAACACCATCATTACTAGTGCATAACACCATCAAACGTCGCTGATAAAAAGAAAGGTCGGCGTAAGAAGCCGACCTCTGGATGTAATACTAATTAAAAAGGTTTGTAAGGCAAAAACTTACCATCTAGCGTGACAACTGCTCGCGCCCCACCATCTGGATCTTCCACTTTTTTAATATCCATTTTGAAGTTTATTGCACTGATGATCCCGTCGCCAAACTGTTCATGCACCAATGCTTTGAGTGTTGTACCGTACACTTGCAACATCTCGTAAAAGCGATAGATAGTAGGGTCTGACGGCAGATTATTTTCAACGCAGCCTCGCAAAGGGATCATTTGTAGTAACGCTATTGCTTGCTCATCGAGCCCAAGCTTAGCACCAACCTTTTCAGCACAATCTTTTGGTAATGGTTGCTGCCCGAGCAAAGCAGCAGTAACAAAGACATCGCTTAGACCTGTGCCTTCGGCGATCTGCTCAAAAGATAGGCCTTTCTTCGCTTTCGCTTCAATAATGGTTTCAGTCAACTCACGACGAGCTGTATTTTCAACTTGTGACTGGATCATTGTTGTTTTCCTCATGTTGGTTATTAAATGACATCGATACAAAAAACTAGGTTGGAAATGCACAAACTTCAGTGTTGTCTCGCAAGGGGATAAACGTGTCAGTGCTACCATTGAAAGTCTCTATTTCTCCAGACTCAATATCGTAGACCCAACCGTGCAGAGCTAAGCGCCTCTCTTTTAAAGCCAAGCGAACTGAAGGATGGGTTTTGATATTTTCAATCTGAGCAAGCACGTTTTCTCGGATCATTGCTTCCGTGCTAGCACGCTCGCTGTTGTATTTCGTTGCTTTATGAACAATACGAGCTGAATCAGCATTTCGCAGCCAGTCATTCACCGCTGGCATGTGCTCCATACATTGACAGGTTGCAATGGCTTTCATAGCGCCACAATCTGAATGACCACATATCACTATATCCGAGACCTGCAAAGCAGCTACTGCGTACTCTATTGATGCAGAAACGCCACCGGGCTCTCGTCCGTATGACGGCACAATGTTCCCGGCGTTGCGGATAACAAACAATCCACCAGGCTCACTCTGAGTCACTAGCTCAGGCACAAATCGGCTGTCAGAGCATGAAATAAACAATGTGCTCGGACTTTGCTTCATCGCCAGATTTTTAAATAACTTTGTACGCTGGGGGTACGCTTCATTCTGGAATTTAATAAAGCCTTCAATAATATTTTTCAAAAACAACTACCTCTGTCGTTGTGTTGAAGAAAATATTATTACCTTATTGCAATAAGGTAAAAGACCCGTTTATTATCAAAGCTATAACCAAAACTTATGGAAAGAATATGATCTTAAGACATATTAAATACTTCCTTGCAGTTGCAGAGCACGGCAGCTTTACACAGGCCTCAGCCTCGATGTACGTCTCACAACCAGCGTTATCGCAACAAATCAAGCAATTGGAAGAAAATTTAGGGGTCGTACTGTTTGATCGCTCAGGTCGAAAGATCAGATTGACGGATGCCGGCGAAGTGTACGCACGTTATGCTCGTCGTTCATTGCAGGATTTAGAGGAGGGGCTCAGGGCAATTCACGACGTCGCCGATCTAAGTCGAGGTAACCTACGTATAGCGATAACGCCCACTTTCTCAACTTACTTCATCGGACCTTTGATAAAAGCATTTCACAAACGGTACCCTCATATAACCCTGAGTGTGGATGAAGTTTCTCAGGAGAAAATGGAAGAAAAGTTACTTGAAGATCAATTTGATGTGGGGATTGCATTTGAAACGGTACAATCTTCTGGTATCGATTCTCAGCCATTGCTTGTCGAAACTCTGGCATTAGTGGCCGCTCTGGATAATCCGCTGACCAAAAAAAACACCATTAACTTAAAGTCTCTCAATGATCAGTCGCTGGTACTTCTTAATCGTGACTTTGCTACTCGTGTGCATTTAGACCAATATTTCCGCGAACACCAATTACATCCTCAGGTACAGATGGAAGCTAACTCGCTAAGTGCCGTGATCGAGATAGTACGGCATACACAACTTTCAACTCTGCTCCCCGCTAGTATCGCGGAGAATTATCAAGAGTTAAAAGCGATCCCCATAGCGCCCTCATTTCTTCAGCGAACGGTGGTATTGCTACAGCGAAAAGGGGCTTATCAAACAGCAGCCACCCAAGCGCTGATTCAATTAGCCCATCAACAAATAAAAATGGATGCTTCCCTCTCTAACTCGCTTTATCACACGTAGGAACATTCATTACCATCACTAACCGCTATCTCACGATAAGCTGCTGAGCCTGTCCTCTTGGCAATACTGCCCTACAAATTTGCTAAAACCGGAGTTTGTTGGATTTACTAAGATTCCCTTGCGCACAGAATCGTCACGCGATGAACCATAGATGGACCATGGGAGAAATTTTAAGATTGATAAAGGGAGTTTATTTTGGGAAGAAAAGAGACGATAGCAGGAAAGGAAAACTGAGGTAAGATACTGAAAAGCCGAATATTTTCAAGCACCTAAAACGACGAAAGGCCGCTATAAAAGCGACCTTTCTATGTATGGTACCGGTGGGCGGACTTGAACCGCCACGCCCGAAGGCAACGGATTTTGAATACAAAATCAGCAAGGCTGATCCGTGTATAAACAATCATTTAAAGTCATTTTCACACCAGAATCCATGGTAACTTATCGTCATGAAATGCACTGTTAGATAACGCAAGTAGAAAACCTTAAATAACTATCGTTTGCTGATAATTTCGCCACAAAGTGTGACAAAGGAGATCTCATCACAACCCAGCCAGCCGTTTCACTTCTAAATCAACTATAAGAGACCATGAATCTTCTCGGTCACTTTCAGGTTCAAAATACCGTTGCTTAATGGGGAAGGTTCAAGTCTAGATGGTGTTGAGGCTAAACGTTTTGGGATAGCCATGTCCATTCATCCTCAGTCAACCAACCTGAGTACTCATCAACACGTGAAACAAACATTTTGTCACTTGCATCTAGATAGGGCGAGATCATGTCACGAATCTGTGTTGCATTATAATGTGTAGAAATGAGCCATGTAGAATCCATGATGTGATACCACTTAGAAAAGCTCTTTAAAACTTCATGTACTTTTTCGTATTTCTGACCCGGAGAATTCAAATCATAACTAACGCAGTAAACTGCCATTTTAAGTCACCTAATTAATAATAAAGAGACTTCATGATAAATAGAAAACAGGTTGAATATCTGTGGTTCACTTCCCAAAAGAGCCACGATATACGTGGTGGGTTACCACATTTCAGAAACAGAACGACAATGAGGAAGAATTAAGGGTAAGCACTATGAAGTACTTACCCTTATAAAATCAGAAATTAAACGGTACCACCACATCATCAAATGGAGATACTACCTTCGGCGAGTATTCTATACCTGTGATTTCAGATAGCGTTTCAATTGTAACCCCTAACTTTCGAGCCAACATATCAAATGTTATCCCTAAGTCAGACTCTAGTACTTCTATAGCCTGATTCATAACATGAGGAGATTCAATTGGGATTAACTCATCTCGACGCTCACCCTTTGTTTGACCAGTCTTACTAAACCAAACATTCGCAGAACGATATTGTTGAGCTGTAATAAAACCTAGAAAATGCGCTCTATAAATAATCGCCCTAGCACTCATTTTCCAACGCTGCTTCAAATCATACAAGCGATTCCAACTAATCCCTCGTTGAGTCAAACAACTTGGAAACTCAACCGCAAATGCTTCTCTAGGAAAGAGAAAAGCACTTGCGAACATATCAGCTTCCTTCTCTGTTTGTTTACAACCAGTTTCAATACCATTATGCATAATCAAATGACCACACTCATGAGCGATATCAAAACGTAAACGACATACACTGCCTTTTGCATTGTTGCGAATAATAATAGGGTATTTACGATTGACCGAAAGTGCATCCACTTTTTCTGACACACCATCAAAGCAAGTAACTATCGCCCCAGCATTCTCAGCCACATCAATCATGTCGTCTATAGGTGCATCAAGAGGCAGCCCCCAAAACTTGCGAGCACCTTCTGCAATTTTTTCAACAATCGGAGCTGATAGTTCTGGAATTTTATCTGCATCAATCAAGTTGAAGCGATTCTCAGGCAAATCTAAATTTTGGTGAAGTATACCGACTAGCTGTTCTAAAACAGTGCTGTACGAAAGAACTCTATTAGCAACTACTGCTGGAGTCGTCTTTCGCTTTCTAAAGTGACATTGCTCTGCTTTTACGTCCCCTGACAAGGGCATATAAAAGAAATCTACAGAGACACCAAGAAATTCAGCTAAAGCACCAACAACATCATCAGGAGGAGTCCTTGCCTCTCCTTCATATTGATGAATACTCTGGCGACTAACAGATACGGCATCTCCTACATCTTGTAAAGTATACCCTTTTAGCGTTCGTGCGAGACGTAATCTCTCACCAACAAAAAATTCACACATTAACGATTACCATTTTGTACATCGCTGTCTTCGTTTGGCTTTTTCTTAACTGATACCTTAGCTTTGTTAAGCTTAGCTGGTTCTGGCAATGCTTCAGTGACCTTACTTAAGACAGGAACAGGTTGTTCTAGCGGCACTTCATATGCAGACACTTGCTCTTCATTGAGATATCCCGTAAAGGTGATACGCTCAACATATCGATCAGAATCAACTTCAACCGCAAAAAGCCAGCGAATATATGATGATTCACCGATATCTTCAAACAAAAATGTCATTTGGCGATGTGCTTCCGCGCATGCAATTTGACGCCGTTTCCCAGGAGCTCTTGGAGAACCTCTATACATACGAACAGGAACGCCTCCGATAGAAAAAGTGAAGCGACCATCATCTTTTAACATACCAAGCCACGACCAATTTTCAGTATCTAACGTAGCCCAAATGATCTGCTGACGACAACATTCATAAGCTCTCAATCCCGTAGATCGGGCTGTGTCCCCAAGCTCTTCATTATGTAAATCAATAACGTCATCACGGACAGAACGAATTAGAGAAGCGGCCTGTTTAATACGTTCAGGCGTCAGCTCTGGAACAATATCCCAAGGGTCTTGCATATTTAAGGTTCCTAATAAATATATGTAGCGGTGAAATCACGTACAATAATATGCTTTTAACCAATTTTGTCAACACCATTAAAATAAGTCATCCAATAAGACACATGTCACCACAACAAGAGTAAGTCAACACACTCCTAGTAACAAAGACCTGATCCCACTAAAGGATCAGGCTCTCTATTCCGCTCATACAGTTAGACCAAATTGCTCACCACTCACTATCAGGGTAATACCATATTAAATCGGACCTCCTAGCGGAGTTATTTATATGTTTAGTTACACTCGATGAAAAACAGCACCATTTTGAGAGTTCCCATGTCCGGTATGGGTTTCTACTTTCATCAATTGCCCCACTCCCCATACCACACATCAAAATCTCAAAAATCATCGTTCTGTCCCTCCCACTTTCTACACAACCTTATCACTCACACACAAAACCAAGACGAAGCCACACTCATCAGTGGATGAGCTCTGTGGTATAAAGAGGGACGCATCACCCGCCAACAATGCACTTGGTTATAAGAGAACAACGATGAACAATGAAAACAAACCTAACCATGTTGAAGCCATAGATAAAGAACTCGACGAATACTTCCAAGCAGAAACCACCGACCAAACCACAGCATCAAGCAGCATTGAACTCGACGCTTTTCTAACGCAAGAGCAAACCGATGAATACTCAAGTAAAGCTGTCGATGATGAGCTCGATATCTACTTCGAAAATGAACAGCAGTCACCATGGCAAGCTCTCAAAGGTGATGATGAAGCGGTTCACATTGGTATAGACAGTGAGTACGTCTACAACGCCGAGGAAAACCGAAACGACATTCTGTCCTATCAGTATTATCTAATCGCAGGTGAGCACCATATGAGTGATGTCGTGCTTACCCCCGTTGCTGATGTTATCAAGAAGTCCAGAGCCGCTAACAAAAGCCGTGAAGATGAACTCAAAGCGATTAATCGCATCAAAAAACCACGTAAGAAATTTGAAGAGTTCTTGGTTAAAGTACTCCAAACTGCAATGGGGCGCGGATTTATCACAGGATGGCCAAAGAAAATCTACATCTATGCTCACTACCTTAGAGCTGACATGGTGTCATTCGAAGCGTTCTGGGATACCAGTCAGAAAGCGAAACTGGAAGTCGTCAGAAGCACATTAACCTCCACGCGTGGCGCATACGGCATCGACCTAGACGCAGTGGGTAGAACCAAACAAGCTTCAGAGCCCGCTCACTTTACAGACAAGAATGGAAAGAAACGTGAGAGTCGTGTCCGCTTTGTAGATACTTTACTACTCAGTCCAGGGCAAAGCGGACTTGATAGTGTGGGGGAACTCATCGGCATACCAAAAGAAGTAATCCCAGCTCCATATCGCAAAGACCGAATGGATGAACTACTCGTAGACAATGAACCACTCTTCCTTCGTTACGCATTGAGAGACGCCGAAATCACCGTTAAGTACGGATTGGAAATGCAACACTTCGCCCTTAACGACATCAAAGAATCATTAAAGGGTAAAATTCCAGAAAACAGGTTAGATAAACTTCAGTTTAAACATCTACCATCAACACTAGGTAACTTCTCAGTATCACTCTTCAAAGCACTCACGGGTGATAAAAACGCATTAAACCAAGCACTCGGTATGGAGACCAAAACGATTCAATATTGGAATCAAACTAAAGGTCGAGTCATGCAGAAGAAAGAAACTGTCATCACAGCAGGTCGTCGTGTCTTCGAACAACTGGCAATAGACTGTTTCCATGGAGGAAAAAACGAATGTTACGTGTTTGGTGGCGTAAACTTAGGCGATTACAACGATTTTGACCTTGCTACGGCTTACGTCAATGCCTTAATGGATATTAAACCTATTTCATTCGAGAGAAGCTTCACCTCAACAGACATCAACGATTACCTTGGTCACAAGATGGGATTTGCTTACGTTAAGTTTAAATTCCCAGAGCATACTAAGTTTCCATCTCTTCCAGTCAGAACGGACTTATACGGTCTGTACTACCCACTAGAGGGCTACTCTTACTGCACCGCACCTGAAATAGAAGTCGCATATAACATGGGATGTGATATTGAAATTCAGTTCGGAGTGATAGTTCCATGGATTGAAGATAAAGAGCCACTTTTCAAAGGCTTTACGGAACTCATCAGAGAGCAAAGACAAAAATACACGGATGAAGGCGATAAATTCAGAGAGAAGCTTTGGAAAGAAATAGGAAACACGCTATACGGTAAATTAGGGCAGGGACTGAAGGGAAAACGGGGCTTCAACTCATCAGATGGATTAAGTAAAAACATACCTCATTCTCCTGTTACCAATCCATATTTCGCAGCTCATGCGACAGGGTTCGTTAGAGCCGTTCTCTCAGAGCAATTAGCAGGGTTATCGACACTGGATGATAAAGCTAATCACGACGACGTTACCGTTGTGAGTGCCACAACAGATGGCTATCTCGTAGACTGTTCCGAAGACCAGCTCCATTTATCGGGAACCATTAGCCAACGGTTCAGTAAGATCTGCGAGCAAACGGGTGACGGTAAGATGATTAAGCATAAGCACCATGCTAAACAAATCATCGCAATGAAAACCCGTGGACAAATCACTGGTGAATATGGCGATACCAAACCCGTCATAGCAAAAGCAGGCGTTAAGCCACCTGAATCAGCTTTATCATCGGCAAAAAATGAAAATGCTTATATGGTCGAACTGTTCTTAGACCGTTACCCCGGACAGAAGATCCCAAACAACTCATTGATTTCACCTCGTGACATGTACCTGAAAGACATGGACTTGATAGAAATCCAACGAGAAAAGACGCTCAACTTAGAGTTCGACTTTAAGCGTAAACCCGTTAATCCTCGCATGACTAAAATCCGCCATCCTAAAGGTCACATCGTCAAGCATATCTACTTCGATACCGTACCGTGGAAGAACGAGCAACAGGGACAACAGACTCGCGCATTGTTCGATGGGTGGAGACGTACTAACTGCCTTAAAAATATGAGCGACTGGGAAGACTGGATCGACTACAGCAAAACCAAACCATTGTTGAAAGGGTCACACATTAAGTATGAAGAAGACGGTTCACACGGTGTCCTGCTAAAACTCGCGTTAAGAGCTCTATCTAAAGAGAGCTACGGACTCACCAAAACCATTAGCGGTAAGAAACTCACTATCAAACAGCTCACTGAACTGTTTAACAATGCAGGATTTGAAATCGCCCCTAATGCTATCAGTAACTCTAGACAAGCCGCTTTCCGTCCTAACGTACTCGCTGCAACCCCAAGACTAATCCCACTACTGCGTTGGTTAATTGCAACGTTCCCTGACATGGATATAGAACACTTTTTCCATAAAGACGAACTGGATGAAGTAAAAATGATGCTGAAGGACTTGTGATAGTGGGTAACGATAGCGGAAAACGTGAAGGTGACCGCTTACACATAAACATATAACCGATTGATTTAATAGAATTATATCAACATAAATGGATGTTACATCTTGATAGGGGATTAGGTTAACGATTTCGTGATGAGATTACTGACGTAATCAGAGGGGAATTGCGTGACCTAATTACACTATCAAGATACAACATCCATCTTTTAACTTAATATTATGATTTATATACCATTATTCAGTCAGAACTAAGTTTAGCTATCCTAATTTTTTGCCTCTATTCAAGTTAAAAAGGAGTGGACGGTATCTACCCTCCATTTAAGTGCATAAAGCGTGATCAGGTTCACAAAAAATAACGCTAAAAATCTTGCTCTCATTTGCTCTGAAAAATACCGATACATGTCTAGCAGGCTCTTAAACCAATTCTCCCGAGTGGATTAATACCCCTTTTTAGTGACAAGCAATTCGGTAATACCCTCGTTACACGCCTTTTAAACAACGATACGCCCCCTTGTAATCCACTTTTCATTTTTCACTATAAAACACTCAAAACCACATATAAGCTGTTGTTTTAAAGGCATTTTTAATATTGACCAAAAACTTAAAAGGGGCTTAAATGAGGGCTCTTTTTAAATATGGAGACAAGAAAAATGACTGATGTAAACAAAGTACTAGAACTCACTGAAAGCCGTCTAAATGAATTAACCGATGCCATAGTAAACGCGTTGTCGAACGCGGGTGCTGGTCGTGTTGTTGATAAGGAACTGTGTGAGCAAGCCCAGTACGATATTGGTGCTGCAATGCTTGAAGCTAAGCAGCTCTTTCAAGGGAACAAGAATAAGTTCGGTAAATGGCGTGATGAAAATATTATCGGTAACGGTAAACGCACAGTAGATAAGCGCACGCTTACACGTTGGACTAACTTATGTGAATTCGGAACGCTAGATGAATGCCGTAAAGTTGGATTTACCAAAGTTTACAAGTTATCGAGTAAACGCTATGCCCCTTTGCGTGAGCAAATTAAACAACACCTAGAACAACACCCGGATGTTGAATCTGACACTATCAATGAAATGTTCAACGATTTTGCAACTCAGTTAAAAACAGAGAAGAAACAAACCAACCCCGTTGTGAACGTTGTGAATGATGACTTGGTTGACAAAGTATCGGAGCTGGAAGCTCGCCTCAAAGAGCTAGAGCAGGAGAATGCCAACCTACGTCAACAATTAGAAGGTCAACCCACTCTTGAAGCTGCGTAACTTGTTACCGAAACGACATTATGACGTTTCGGTTTTGCTATCGACTATTAAGGAACACCCATGGCAACCGAAGTAAAAAAGAACACGGTGAACTTATTCAGTGTCAAGTTACAGGTGTCAACGAGTATCTTGGCATCAATCAATATCACTGATGGAAATGTCAGTGTCAGAGCAGCGAGCGGTAAACAGCTAGCTCATTTAACTCTTAAAGATGAAGAAAGTGAGCAAAATCTCGATACGCTATTTGCTGACCTTGAGAAGTTTTGTATCCGAGACGCGAATTACTGGATAACTCTCCCAACAGGTAGTTGGGTGCGGAAAAATGCCATTCTAGGATATGAATGTCACCTTAGTGAAAAATATCAAGGACTTATCCTGAGAACTCAAGGTAACCGGATTCTTTCATTTATTCCCTGTGATGATCTAGATACACAGTTAATGATTAAACAGGAAATTCTGAAGGCTACAGCAGCCTCATCACCGTCCCGTCGTTACAAACCTAACTGGGACTTCCATCAAAGCGCAGTTTAACTGCATCTTTTACTTAACTATTGGAATATAAATTATGAACATGTCTATCTATGATTTAATCGTTAATGCTTTCACCGCTGAAGCAAATCGCACTAACCAGAACCGCCGAACTCGCCTTCGTGAGGTTCGTAAAGTTGGTCAGAATATCGAGTCGAAAGGTGGCAAGATCCAACACTGGGATCAAATCCTTGATGAGCTTGAAACCGCGCTGGTGCACGACTATGACACTAAACGCGATTCTTTCGGTTACAAGGAGACAGCGAAGCGCTTGAAGCAGGTCATTAGCGAAGTCACTGGTCACTAACGTGTTACCAGTTACTCTCACTACTTAATAGTTTTTTAATAGTACGTTTTTTATCAAATAAATTGCCCAGACCTTAGCGATTATTTCATGCAAGAATTTCCATGCCCTATCTGAAAGGTGTTTGTTGACGGACGTTAGCAAGCACCTTTCGACCTTCTGCTTTCCATTCTTGAAACGACATAATTTCAGCTCGAACCCACCAATAAAAAAGAAGCAGAGTCCCCCCTACTTCTTCCTTTACTAGATAACATCTAGTTCATCCAATGCCCCTCCGATTAATGCACCTGCGACAAACCCGATCGCCCCACCAAGAACGACACCCTGTGGACCATAGCGGGTACCGAGTGTGGCACCGTACTTCGCGAATTGAACACCTGTTGACGCGCTCGGCTTAAACCAGCGCTGCTGAGGGTTAGAGTGAAAATGTGTTTTCGTCATAATGTTTTCCTTTTCTATAAATACAGAAAAGGGCGATACCTTTCGATATCGCCCTTGTTGATAAGCCTAATTTAGTGATGGGACTTAATCATCGTCATCATCAGCCATGAAGTCGCCGCCGAGCCAACCATCGTCGCCCGGTTCCATGTCGAAGTCCTGACTGAAGCCAGAATCTTCTGTGCCATCATCATAGTCACCTTGGTCTTCTGTCCAACCGCCCATAACGAATACTCCTTCTTAACTGTAATCCATTGCGCCACACGTATCGCATGACCCACCCTTGGTGACCCAACCGGGACAACCTAAAGAGCGGCATGAGTAACCTGATGCCATAAGCGGCTTAATGAATGTCACTTGCATTACTTGTTTCCTTTAATTGACGTTGTAGTAAATCTACGTTGTGTAGTATCCCACTCCGCTCGGACAGGGTATGTCCAAGACCGCAGAATGAGTGTGAAAATAGTCATCGTCATTGCCCTACCTTATCCGATGAAAGCTATGCCAAATCTAAGTGCGTGACGGTTAGAAACATTTAAAAATGTTTTGCCCTCAACCTGTCCAAGGGAAACCGTACGCTAGTAGTATGAGCGATAAGAGTGAAAAGCTAGCTTTAAGGCTAGGTGACATATTGACGAGATTGTTTATGGGAGAAGTGCTCTCCCCTGAGCAGTTGGTCGCGGATTATCAGGTAAGCGAGAAAACCCTGAGACGCGATTTCAATGAAAGGCTCGTCAACGCTCCAATTATCCGCACCAATGAGGGTTATCGGTTAGATCCAGTAACTCGAAATAATGGTAATGCGAATACCAACAAGGTACTGCACGATACGGGGTTGTCCGCGCTACTACCTAATCACTACAAGTTCAACGGTCACACTCCCGTTCTGTTTAAGAACCCACGCTCCGAACCCATGGAGAAGTTCGATGCGCTGTTTAGACAACTGACCGAAGTTATTACCACTCACTCTGTTATTGACCTTATTTACAATGGCAAAACGTTTGAATCTGTCCACTGTTATCGTTTGGTTAACGACCGTGGTATATGGTTCCTCGCTGCGACCTACTGTGACCAGCTACATTCGTACCGATTACCAAATATTTCACGAATTCACCGCCGGGAAGATAAATACAAACCGAATCAAAAGGTCCACGAGGAGATACATAAACAAGGGATGGAGTGGCTAACTCCGGATGATGCTGAGGTGCTTGTACAGTGACTTTTATCTCATCGAACACGCCCATTTCCACGTAGCTAAGAAAGTTGGATTCCCACATCGAGTAGAACTCCATTACCTCACTACTTGTTATTGGCAGTTCTGGAACATAGGAAAAACTGGCTGTTCCAGATGAGAAGTTAAAATCCACCTCTTTAACCAGTTCGGGATAAGGAACACCGCAATACGCAAAGTCAGTGATGTAATCAAAAATCCACTGGTCGTAGAGGCGAACAAGCCTGATTTCAACAGGGTGCCAACCGCCAGACTCAGCACTGTAGCTTGTATCTCGGAAGTTGATCACCACCGATTGGATCATGGGTGTCCATTTGCCTGATTCGCTGATCACTCGGTTTAAAGCATCTTGAAGATCGACACTGACAGGCAGCAGTAATCGCTCAACGTCAAAAGTTAAGTTCATAATAAAATCTCTTTTAGTTTGTTAGGGATGCACTCTTGTTAAGTGCTCGGTATGAAAGCCAGAATAGGCTTAGTGGGTAAGGCTTGATGTGGTTTTGGGGTTATTCAGCTTTAGCTTCAGAATCCACTAGAGACAGGATTTCCTCTCGAATCGTTACGTAGTCTGGCGCTAGAACGTGGAGAAACACTGATTTCTCCGACTGGATGATAAGACCAAGCCCCCTACAACAAGCTGCCATAAAACCCGCGTTGTTCGCTGACTGTCCAGAAAATACACACTTCAGCACAGAACTCTTGAACGGCTTATCACCCTGAACATCTAGTACAGCGGTGATATCTTTAAGCGGGATCATCTCTTTACTATGCAGTCCAGAGCCCTGATTTCCAGTCATACGGATATAGAGCTCGTTTTCTTCATCATGAATGGCTATTTCATAGAACACGTGGTTCTCTGTTTTCGGACTTAACTTCTTCGCTTTACCCTCGCGCACGATATTAGTGAAATGATCTACTTGTTGATCGTCAGTGACCGAGATTTGTTCATTGCCTTCTACAACTTCTGGTAGAACGGCTGCTTGATTATTGCTTGGTTTACGTGCCATAGGGCACCTCCTTTAAGATGGAATTGTTCAGGTTTATTTGGTTTTAAGATTCAGCTTGGTCAGCTAACTTGGCGACAGGGAACGTTGGACTGTTCATTGGAGCGCAGCAGTACACACCTGAGCCCTCCATGGTCACTATGGCGACCGCCAGCAACCAAGGACAGTCATCGTCGTTTAACAACAGCACCCATTCTGGGTAGTTAGATACAAATCGAAGGAAGTGCAGATCTTCCTCAGATTCTTCACTCAAGGTTTCGTCGGTATCGGACTCCTCAATCAAGTACAAGGTCGTACCGACCTCATCCCAAAACGTTTTTGTGCTTTCTTCATCACCGAATGACTCTATCAGGTGTTCGAGCAGTTTTGCTTTCACACCATCAGGCATTGGTAATGATTGAATGTCTTCAAACTTGTTTACTGTTTTCATTTCTAATCTCCGTTTAATAATGAAAAAGCCCCTGTTTAGCTCGTCGCTAAACAGGGGCTTTTCTAATGTCATTTCTAAATTAATTGGTTAAACCTAACTTCTTCATTCCCAACGTATCTCTGGCTTCGCAGTCACCATATCCGATAAACGAGAGCCAATATCCCTCCGACGCCCTACAGTCAATTTTGAGTAGCGCCTTGTTGATGAAAGGTCAGCGTGATTCAACTGCTTGGCTATGTCGTGTAACGAGACTCCTTGTGACGCCAAAAGCGACCCAACGGTATGACGAGCACTGTGCAAGGTTAGATTCGCTTTATCACCGGGTATGTCGGGCAGTCCCATCTTGGCTTTAATAGCCTTGAAAGCATGCCTAGGTTGCCCTACTGGTTTACCCTTTTTGCGTCCAGGAAAGAGATACGGATTATTCGCCACATGAGGCACCGACCTCAAAATATCAAGCATGTAATCACTTAGGAATAAAACGTGGCTACTACCGTTTTTCGTATGCGGAATAGTGAGTGTTTTTTCCTCCCAATTCACATCGGATTTCAAGCGCAAACGCAGCTCTTTATCCCTCGCGCCAGTCAAAAACAACAAGGCTAGGTACGCGCCAATACTTTTGTCTTCATGGTTCAGAGCGTGACCGATGAACTCCTTTAGCTGCGATTCGGACAAGTAACCAGTACGCACGTTATCCTCTTTCAACAAGCTCACCTTGTCAGCAATGAGCGGAGCGTCCATCAACTTGTATGCTTGACGATTGACCGTTTTCAATAGAGCTAAAACGCGATTAATCGAAGCAGGAGCATACGGTTTACCCTTAATCGTAACGGCGTTTTGCATCTCCATTTGGACTTTGATGATATCGGCGGCGGTTAGGTCATGAATTGAGATATGATGTATCGACTTTGCTAAACGAAACCGAGCGACATCATCCTTCCAACTGCGTTTCTGTTTAGCCAGTGGCAGGTACACTTCATCAAAGAACCGTTCTAGAGTCATCGTCTTCTCGGTCGTCTGATTGTCACGTTCAAGCTTGGGATCAACGCCTTCAATAATTTGCTGGCGATACTCTTTGGCTGTTTTGCGCAATGTAGAAAGATCGGTTTCAGGATGCTTACCAAGACCAATAGATGCCTTCTTACCTGTTACCGGACTGGTATAACGCAGCAGGAAGCGTTTACCGCCGGACTTACCTACTAAGCAGCGAACACCAGTAGGTAAGCCACTGTCTTTCATAGCAGATAAATTAACTTCGTAATCGGTGGATTTAGCGTTAGCCGGATTGGGTTTAAGGTTGTTGAGGAAAGTGGTGGTGAGTCGCTGTGATTTACTCATTCAAACCTCCATTAACTAGATATTCAATTAGTTAATATGTGTTTGAATGAGTCTCTGTTACGGGTGAGATCTGTATGAAAGAGCCACTTGGTGCTAACAATGACCGATTGGACTGAACTAGCTCGTTTTTGGACATAAACGAGCTAGGCTTTCAACCTTACCTCAGTCTATGTCCATTAGAGTAAGTATCTTGAAACATCAAATGCTCGTTAGGTTCTGAGCAGTTTTGACATATAGAATTCGTCAACATACTGACCGTCAACTTTCAAAGAGTTCCGCTTGGTCCCCTCAACTTCAAAACCATGTTTGCTGTAAAGATTAAATGCTCTTGCATTGTGACACATGACCGTTAGCTCTAGCCTTGTAAAATCTTGAGTTAAAGCCCAAGCTTCTAAGTGTTCCAGCAATTGCTTGCCATAGCCACGCCCTGAAGCTGATTGCTTGATTCCCATGACGCAATACATGGAGTGACGATTTCGATTAGCGGTATTTCCTATGCCAGCAGCAAAGCCATATACCTCTTGCCCATCTGAAATCACAAACATAGTCTTAGAATTACTTTCACAAAATGACTCTAGAATTCTTACTTGTTGCTCAAGAGTGGTGTTCCTTTCACCCTCTTCTAACAACATAAATTTCGACTCACGATCTAGTTGATACATGAGACTTAAAACTGATTGAGCGTCACTCGTTCTTACTTCCCTGATTTGCATACAACTTCCCATCTTCTCTCAATATCTAGTGCCACCTAGACTTCTATCTAGTGTAATTAACAATCACAAAACCTAATCACTTTACCTGAGTTTAATTTTTTTAATCAAGTGCTTAGGCATTGAAGGCCACTTGACTTTTTATAGTGCTGCATAGGTCAATAAATATCAGCATTCGGATAACATTTTATAAGGGAAGTGCTCAAAAAATGATATTAGTGTGTAACTGAAGTAGCTCGGAAAGGGGCAACTTCACGTTACCCCATTTATGTTCCGCTGAGTATTCAAGGAAAGTTACAAAGTGACTTGTACCTGAATTCCTGACTCTTGGGCAAAATCATAATCATGGCTTACAAGAATAAAACCACCACGGTAAGTACATAGAGCTTGTGCCAGCATCATTTTAGAATCTAAGTCGAGATGATTATCTGGCTCATCGAGTAATAAAAAAGGTTGTTCTGGTTGATGGCTGACAATAAGCATGGCTAGCTTCATCTTCTCTCCGCCACTCAACATACTACCAAAACGAAATACACTATCACGCCGAAACCCGATACCTGCCAGCAAGGTTCTGCCATCGCTATCTTTGACTCCACTGCACTGCTGTATCAAATTGTCCAGTATCGACAACTCGGGTCGAATAACACCAAAATGCTGATCAAGATAATACAAAGGCGTATTTAATTGCAGTTCCCCTTTTTGCAGCGACAACTCACCCAACAGAGTTTTTAACAGTGTTGATTTACCGCAACCATTTTTACCTACAAGGTGCACCTTGTCATTGGCATAGACTTGCAGCGAGATTGTCTTACTACTGCCAAAAGGTAAAACCCCTTCAAGTATCGAAATCACTTTACGTGACCGGCTTAGACTATCCTGCAGATAGAGCGTTTGCCCTTTCAGTTGCTCTTTTCTCGCCTTTAACGAATGTTCTTTATCTTTTAGGTGAGCTTGACGAAGTTGCTCATTTTTATTGCAATTCGATGCTCGTGCTGTGGCTTTGTCTTTTTTAAAATCAAGTAAGCTTGTTCCATGACTACCTTCTTTGCGTAATTTGATACCTTGTTCAGCTCTTTGATCTGCCTTTTCTCGGGTTCGCTGTGCTTGCATTTCCAGCTTTTTTCTCTGCTTATCAACGCTCGCAAGTTGTCGCTCTACCGCTTGTAACTCAGTACTTTTCTGTTTGGCGTAAATATCATAATTCCCACCAAATACTTGTAATCCAAGCCCAGAAAGCTCCCAAATTTCGTTCATTTCGCGCAATAACATTCGGTCATGACTGACAAGTAAAATCGCACCTTTGAACGCTCGCATCGATTCCAGTAACCAGCGCTTTGCTTGCGCATCAAGATGGTTAGATGGTTCATCAAGGATAAGTAATTCAACGTTGCTTTCAAACAACTGCCAAAGCTGCAATCGTGCTAATTGTCCTCCACTGAGTTGAGCGCAAGGTAAATCAGTGTCTTGTGGTAAGCCGAGCTCTTTAAGTTGCAGAGGAAGTTGCAAGGGTAAATCCCATTGCTCCTCAATCACATCAAACCAATGCTGTGAACAATCACCTGATTCAACATGCTTTATCGCTTTAAGCACCTCATCTTTACCCAAGAACTGGGCAATAGAAAGTTCACCAGATAACAACTGAGATGGCTGCTGACGATACACCGCAAGTGACTTAGGTAACGTGACCGTTCCACTTAACGGTTGCTGTTCGCCACTTAAGACCGAAGCGAATATCGATTTACCAACACCGTTACGGCCAACTAAGCCGACACGATTGTTAGTCATAGAACATGACAATTGTTGAAACAGCATCTCGCCGTTATCAAATTGATGACTTATGTTGTAAGCCTGTAATACTGGCATGATTTGCCTCCTGTATGACAGGGACAACAGCCGCAGCTAGATAATTCAGAGATGAGATCAATACAAATACACGCTCTTACCTAAGCGCAAAACTATACAAATGTACTTGCAGAGAAATATCGGAAAGTGAGCTACGCCTACTAACCCTGTAAATCCAAAAATAAAATGAAAAATGGATGACAGGTTTAGTTGTTCATATCGGCGTAATCTCCTTAAGAAGTAATAGACAAAGAGTACTGTATTCACTCTTCTCTAGTCAAGGTACGTAGTACTGACAAAGCTATCCTTAGGATAACTTTTGGTAGGGGAAATGAACGTAAATTGGATGGTATAGAGCATTTAATCTAAATGACTTTGGGGCATTTCCAAATCAGAGCACTTTGTCATTAACCCAGAAAGCCACAACCATTTATCATATCCCCAACGCACTTACTAAACACACCGCAAAACCGCCTATCCCAAGCCGACTTTTCGACTATCCATCGAAACGATCAGTTGTTCCATAAGAGCAAAGCCAAAACCGCATAGCACCGTAAAGTCACCATGGTCGTACCATGGTTCTTCTCGCTCGAAGCCCTTGATAATACTGGCTTGTGCGACGGCTGCTTTTTGCATTTGTTGGATTTACTGGGATTCCTTTGCGCACAGAATCGTCATGCGATGAACCATATATGAACCATGAGCGAAATTTTAAGGCGGATAAAGAGAGCCTATTGGAGCGAGAAAAGCGTCGATAACAGAAAAGAAAAACTGAGGTAAGCAACTGAAAATCCGAGCATTTTCAAACGCCTTAAACGACGAAAGGCCGCTATAAAAGCGACCTTTCTTTGTATGGTACCGGTGGGCGGACTTGAACCGCCACGCCCGAAGGCAACGGATTTTGAATCCGTCGTGTATACCAATTTCACCACACCGGCATCTTGGGGCTTTGCCCTTCGATGGTTGGCATTATACGGAAGCATTTTACCTGCGCAAGCAGAAAAGTCTTAAATAACTATCGTTTGCTGATAATTTAGCCATAAAACGTGACCAGTAGCATTAGTCGAGAGCATCGCATCATTACTCCAAAAGTGCAGAACCAGAATTTCGCTTCCTAGCCAAGCTTACAACCTATTTACTGTAATATCAGAAATATAACCATTGCCAATACTCGACAAGGCATTGTGGATCATCTCTGCGGCATCTTTGGCTTGCATAAAACCGGAGGTATCCAAAGTCTTACCGCTGGTTTTCCAGAACTCTGTCGCCATTCCACCCGGATAAACTGCGATAATTTTCATCGGTTTCCCCTTCAGCTCCAAACGAACCGACTCAACCAAGCCTTTAATCGCCCACTTCACTGCACAATAAGTAGACTCTTGCGCTTTTGGTTGTTGAGCGGCAGTCGACATGATCATAACGACATTAACTGGGTGATCTTTATAGCGCTTTACTAACTCTCTCAATACATAAATCGCAGAATTCAGGTTATTATCAAGCAGCTTTTGAATCTCTTCAGGCTCCTGCTCTTCCAACAGCCCAAAATAGCCACTTCCGGCGCTATGAATCACCATTTTAGGGGGATGTGTTACACCATCAAATAAGAGTTCCACCTCTTTATGCGATGCAAGGTCACAGGATTGATACCCCATATTATTAGGCAGTGCATTGGCAAGCGCAGAAAGTTTATCTGTATCTCTCCCTGTAATATACGTTGGCTTACCTTCAGTATCATAACGTTTTGCAAGTTCAGCTCCTAAGCCGCGGCTTGCGCCTGTAATTACGATCATTTTTACCTCTCTTTTTCTTCACCTTCATTAATGCATACAAGCTTTGATGTTGAGTAGCGTAACACTTATGAGCTCACACTCTACTATCGTAATTCTTTAAGTATAAAGCGCATTTAGATGCGCATCTGTGACAAATTATCATCCGGATTTCAACAGAAATGAGCACTCTGTGCGTTAGGTCTCTTCCCACATAGTGAGGTAGTCTATATTCTGACGCACAATTTTTAAGGTAAGTGATGGAATCATGACAACATCTACAACTCTTCAAACTGCGGGTCTCTTTCGTCGACTTGCAGCTTTGGTCTATGACACATTGATTATTATCGCGATTGAAATGATGGCTGCTGGCATTGTCATGGCTGTTGTATTTGCACTGAATGCGGCTGGGTTATTGAGTTATGGCCAATATGTGGATGCCGCAGATATGCTAGGAAAGCACCCCGTATTGAGCCCTCTATTTACGCTTTACCTCGCGGCTGTGTGGATTTTCTTCTTTGTGTTTTTCTGGACACGCGCAGGACAGACCCTCGGTATGCGCGCTTGGAAGCTTCAAGTTCGTAATGCAAAAGATGACGCACCAATTACGGTAACACAGGCCTTAATCCGTATTGCAACTTCTGGCTTTGGCTTGGCGAATCTCACTGTGCCCATTGACCCACAGAAGCGCGGCTTCCATGATATTTGGGCTAAAACAAAAGTGGTGGTATTAACTAAAGCGCAATAGCCGCCCATGAATACCAAAAGGAAGGCATTGCGCCTTCCTTGTTTGGTTTATAGCTTTCTTCTCAGCAGTGCTACCGCGATGGCTAAGAATACGAGACTCGGCGCCAAAGCTCCAAATACAGGTGATATTCCATACACCAAACTTAACGGGCCAAAGAACTCACTGGAGATATAGAAAGTAAACCCAGCAACCACGCCCGACAATACCCTCGCCCCCATGGTCACACTCCGTAGCGGACCAAACACAAACGATAGTGCCATCAACATCATCACAGCAATAGAAAGTGGCTGAGTAAGCTTACGCCAAAATGCCAGCTCATAGCGTGAAGCATCTTGCTCAGATTCCTTGAGGTACGTTACGTAATCATACAGTCCACTGAGCGAGAGCTCTTCTGGCTTCACCGTGACTACAGCAAGTTTGTCCGGTGCCAGTGACGTATGCCATTCCATTTGTTCGAGGTCTTGTTTGGAAATCACGTTTTCATTTTGCATATTCGTGACTTGTACATTGCGCATCAGCCAGTTGTTGCCTTGCTGGTAGTCTACCTCTTCTGAAAAAATCACTTTTTGTAGATTTTTATCGTCATCGAAACGCCACATGTTTAGGGCGTACAGCTTGTCATCTTCGACTTTTCCGATGAAGATAAAATCGTTCGCATCCCTCGCCCAAACGCCTGATCGCACTGACACAATGCTCCCACCAGAGATCGCAAAAGAACGTAAATCACGAGCCATTTTTTGTGCCTCTGGTGCCCCCCACTGACCGAGCGTCATCACGATCAGCATCAGCGGTACTGCCGTTTTTAGTACGGATAGGCCAATATCTAGTTTCGAGAAGCCTGCCGCCTGCATGACCACCAGCTCTGAGCTTGATGCCAACATGCCTAAACCAATCAGGGCGCCCAGTAAGGCTGCCATTGGAAAGAACATTTCGATATCACGTGGGACACTCAACAACACAAAATACAATGCGTGAGTCAGGTCGTAAACGCCCCGCCCAACTTTGCGCAGCTGCTCAACGTATTTGATGATGCCCGACAAGCCAACAAATGTCGCCAAAACCAAGGCGGTGGTAGAAATGATGGTTCTACCGATGTAAAGATCTAAGATTTTGAACACAGCTTACGCTAGCCTCTTCTTACGGAATTTGTCTTTTAATCGTCGTGCAAAAACACTGTCCATCATATTCGCCATGATAGCGACCACCAGTAATATGGCATTGATAGGCCACATACCAATTTCCGCGGGGAGATCACCATCTTCCAACGCAGATTTCGTCGCACTAATCGCCAGGAAATATGCCAAATAGATCAGAATCGCAGGGCCAATTTTGGCAAATCGTCCTTGACGCGGGTTCACCGCTGACAATGGAATCACCAACATAGTCAAGAGGGGAATGCACACAAACAGCGAGATCCGCCATTGCAATTCTGCTTGTGCTTCTGGGCCTGGGTGACCAATCAAATCGGCGGTAGGATACGCTTCCCAGTCACGGCCTTTCTGCTTAACCTCACGTTGACCAATCACGCCTTTGTATTCATCAAATTGAGTGATCATATATTCAACGCGAGTTGGCACGCCTTCATAGCGCGTCCCCTCTTTCATCGTGATGACCTGGCGTCCGTCAGACAACTCTTTTACTTCACCAGAAGATGAGAACATCACGCTCGGAAGCACCGAGTCACGTGGACGCATTTGAGCAACGAACACATTACTTAACGTATTGTCTTTAATGTCATCAATGAACACAACTGATGAGCCATCAGGCGTACCTTGGAATTGACCTTTTTTCAACAAGTCAACGCTGTTTTCAGCCGCCACTTGTTCGTAAAGATGCTCAACACGATCTTGTGACCAAGGCGATAGCCATAATGCATTAAATGCCGCCACAGCAGAGGTAATCAGCGCTAAATACAAGGCAGCTTGTACCAAGAACTTGTTACCAATCCCTGTCGCGTTCATTACAACGATTTCACTCTCTGCATACAGGCGACCAAACGTGATCAATATGCCGATATACAGACTCAAAGGTAGCATCAATAATCCCATTGCCGGCATATTCAAACCAACAATCGAGAAAATCAATCCAGCAGGAATATCCCCGTCAGAAGCATCAGCAAGAACACTGATGAATTTCTGGCTTACAAACACCAAAAAAAGTACGAAAAATATCGCAAATTGGCTCTTGAGTGTTTCGCGGATCAAATATCTAACAATAATCACGCTGAAATTACCTATACAAAACTTGTTTTTTTAGTCGAATCACTATAGTTTCCCGTTGAACCATTTATTTTTAAAAAAATTATAAACTAGATGTTAGTCGCTTAATCAGCTCTGCATGTAAGCTTGGAGCTAAACTTCAACAAGTAAGCGATCATTATCTAACATTTAGAGCAATTTGTCTTCAGGATGTAGGAGTACGCATGGAGTTCAGTGTAAAAAGTGGCAGTCCAGAGAAACAACGTAGCGCATGTATCGTTGTTGGTGTGTTTGAACCACGTCGCCTTTCTCCAGTAGCCGAGCAACTTGATAAAATCAGTGACGGCTACATCAGTTCACTACTTCGCCGTGGTGATCTAGAGGGTAAACCGGGTCAGATGCTGCTACTGCATCAAGTGCCAGGTGTTTTGTCAGAGCGTGTTTTACTTGTCGGCTGCGGCAAAGAACGTGAGCTTGGCGAACGCCAGTACAAGGAAATCATTCAAAAGACGATCAGCACACTTAACGAGACAGGCTCGATGGAAGCGGTATGTTTCTTGACAGAACTCCACGTTAAGGGCCGTGATACTTACTGGAAAGTGCGTCAGGCAGTAGAAGCGACCAAAGATGGTCTATACACATTCAATCAATTTAAGAGCATTAAGCCGGAGACTCGCCGCCCACTGCGCAAACTTGTTTTCAATGTGCCGACGCGTCGTGAACTCAACTTGGGTGAGAAAGCCATCACCCACGGTCTCGCGATTTCTTCTGGTGTGAACGCATCTAAAGACCTTGGCAACATGCCACCCAACGTCGCCAACCCAGCATACCTAGCCTCTCAAGCTCGTCGTCTTGCCGACGATTACGAAACCGTAACCACCAAGATCATTGGTGAGCAAGAGATGGAAAAACTGGGCATGACGTCTTACCTCGCGGTAGGTCGTGGTTCAAAGAACGAATCAATGATGTCTATCATCGAATACAAAGGCAACCCTGACTCAGGGGCAAAACCTATCGTGCTAGTGGGTAAAGGTCTAACGTTCGATTCTGGTGGTATCTCTCTAAAACCGGGTGAAGGTATGGATGAGATGAAGTACGACATGTGTGGTGCAGCGTCTGTATTCGGTGCAATGAAAGCACTGGCGAAGCTAAACTTGCCGATCAACGTGGTTGGTATTCTCGCAGGTTGTGAAAATATGCCTGGCAGCAATGCTTACCGCCCGGGTGATATCCTAACGACAATGTCAGGTCAAACTGTAGAAGTTCTGAACACGGATGCGGAAGGTCGTTTGGTTCTGTGTGACGCACTGACTTACGTTGAGCGTTTCGAACCAGACTGCGTGGTAGACGTTGCAACGCTAACTGGTGCCTGTGTGATTGCGCTAGGCCACCACATTAGTGGCGTGATCTCTAACCACAACCCTCTGTCTCACGAACTAGTAAACGCTTCTGAGCAAGCAAGTGACCGTGCATGGCGTCTACCAATGGCAGACGAGTACCACGAGCAGTTGAAGAGCCCATTTGCGGATATGGCAAACATTGGTGGCCGTCCTGCTGGCACTATCACTGCGGGTTGCTTCCTGTCTAAGTTTGCTAAAAAGTACAACTGGGCTCATATCGATATCGCCGGAACGGCGTGGAAGTCAGGCGCAGCGAAAGGCTCAACGGGCCGTCCTGTCTCAATGCTTGTCCAATTCCTTTTAAACCGTAGTGGCCAAGAGACAGAAGAATAATTTCTGAACAACATCTAAAAGGGCCGCAAGGCCCTTTTTTATTGTCCCGATATTCTTGAGCAAGAATGAGGGGTAAAATGGTCTTAGGACGAGACCGAGGCAAATGAGAAAATGATGCAAACAGCGACCTTCTACATCATCAAAGAAGACAGTCCGCAAGCGCAAACCGCAGGCTTTGAAAAGTACATCGTGTTTTTAGCTCAGCACTTTGCCCGCCAAGGCGCTAAAGTCTATCTGAACTGTCACGACAAAACGCATGCAGAGCAACTGGCGGAAGCCTTCTGGCAAATTGATGCAGATAAGTTCATGGCACATAACCTCGTAGGCGAAGGACCGAAATACGCCACTAACATAGAAATCGGCCATAACGGTGTAAAGCCAACTTGGAATCGTCAATTGGTAATTAATTTGGCGGAAAATGAGACAACCTTTGCGAACAAGTTTACAGAGGTGGTAGACTTCGTGCCCTGCGAAGAAAAAGCTAAACAACTCGCAAGAGAAAGATATAAAATTTACCGTCAAGCTGGTTATCAGCTGCAAACGATCGAAATTCATTTTCCTTAATGGTCAATCCTTATAGTTAAGGCGATCTTATTAAGATCCCTCACTTATAAAGATTGACTAAGATTCAACCATCAACGTATCCATTAAAAGAGCGCTATGGAAAAGACATACAACCCAACTTCAATCGAACAAGCTCTGTATCAGACTTGGGAAGAGAAAGGCTACTTTAAGCCACACGGTGACACTACTAAAGAATCATACAGCATCATGATCCCGCCACCGAACGTCACTGGTAGCCTACACATGGGCCACGCGTTCCAAGATACGATCATGGATACGCTTATCCGCTGTGAACGCATGAAGGGTAAAAATACTCTTTGGCAAGTAGGTACTGACCACGCTGGTATCGCCACTCAGATGGTTGTAGAACGCAAAATCGCGGCAGACGAAGGCAAAACTAAACACGATTACGGTCGTGATGCTTTCATCGACAAAATCTGGGAATGGAAAGGCGAGTCTGGCGGCACCATCACTAAGCAGCTTCGCCGTCTTGGCGCATCGGTAGACTGGGATCGTGAACGCTTTACCATGGACGATGGTCTCTCTAATGCCGTTCAAGAAGTGTTCGTACGTCTATACGAAGACGACCTAATCTACCGCGGTAAGCGTCTAGTTAACTGGGATCCTAAGCTGCACACAGCGATTTCAGATCTAGAAGTAGAAAACAAAGACACTAAAGGCCACATGTGGCACTTCCGCTACCCGCTAGCAGACGGCGCAACGACGGCTGATGGTAAAGACTACATCGTTGTTGCAACGACTCGTCCAGAAACCATGCTCGGCGATACTGGTGTTGCGGTTAACCCAGAAGATCCACGTTACAAAGATCTTATCGGTAAAGAAATCCTCCTTCCTATTGTTGATCGTCGCATCCCAATCGTGGGCGATGAGCACGCCGATATGGAAAAAGGGACTGGCTGTGTGAAAATCACACCTGCGCACGACTTCAACGACTACGAAGTCGGTAAGCGCCACCAGCTACCAATGATCAACATTCTGACTTTCGACGCGAACATCCGCGACGCAGCAGAAGTGTTCAATACCAACGGCGAAGCAAGCGATGTTTACTCAACAGAGCTTCCAGCTAAATACCACGGCATGGAGCGTTTTGCAGCACGTAAAGCGATCGTTGCTGAATTCGACGAGCTAGGTCTGCTTGAAGAAGTAAAAGATCACGATCTACAAGTGCCTTACGGCGACCGTGGTGGTGTGGCTATCGAACCCATGCTGACTGACCAGTGGTACGTACGTACTGCGCCTCTAGCGAAAACCGCAGTTGAAGCCGTGGAAAACGGCGACATCCAATTCGTGCCTAAGCAATACGAAAACATGTACTTCTCTTGGATGCGTGACGTTCAAGACTGGTGTATCTCTCGTCAGCTATGGTGGGGGCACCGCATCCCAGCTTGGTACGACAATCAAGGCAATGTTTACGTAGGTCGCACTGAAGAAGAGGTTCGTAACAACAACAACCTAGAATCAGTGATTGAACTGCACCAAGACGAAGACGTACTGGATACCTGGTTCTCTTCTGCCCTATGGACGTTCGGTACTCAAGGTTGGCCAGAGCAAACTGACGATCTGAAAGTCTTCCACCCTTCAGACGTACTGGTTACTGGTTTCGACATCATCTTCTTCTGGGTTGCGCGCATGATCATGATGACCATGCACTTCGTCAAAGACGAAAACGGCAAACCACAAGTACCATTTAAGACCGTTTACGTTACCGGCCTAATCCGTGACGAAAACGGCGACAAAATGTCGAAGTCGAAAGGTAACGTGCTTGACCCAATCGACATGATCGATGGTATCGATCTAGAGTCTCTGGTAGAGAAGCGTTGTGGCAACATGATGCAGCCTCAGCTAGCGAAGAAGATCGAGAAGAACACACGTAAGACGTTTGAAAACGGTATCGAAGCATACGGTACCGACGCACTGCGTTTCACACTTGCTGCAATGGCATCAACAGGTCGCGATATCAACTGGGATATGAAGCGTCTTGAAGGTTACCGCAACTTCTGTAACAAACTATGGAACGCGAGCCGTTACGTCATGATGAACACAGAAGACAAAGATTGTGGTTTTGGTGAAGGTGAGATCGAGTACTCACTAGCAGACAAGTGGATCGAGTCTCAGTTTGAACTCGCAGCGAAAGCATTCAACAACCATATCGACAACTTCCGTCTAGATATGGCAGCGAATACGCTATACGAATTCATCTGGAACCAATTCTGTGACTGGTATCTAGAGCTAACCAAACCAGTACTATGGAAAGGCACGGAAGCGCAGCAACGTGGTACTCGCCGTACCCTAATCACGGTACTTGAGAAGACGCTACGTCTAGCTCACCCGGTGATTCCTTACATCACAGAAACTATTTGGCAAAGCATCAAGCCGCTAGTTGTCGGTGTCGAGGGCGAGACAATCATGCTACAAACTCTGCCTCAGTTTGACGAAGCGAACTTCCACCAAGAAGCGCTAGACGACATCGAATGGGTGAAAGCGTTCATCACTAGCATCCGCAACCTACGTGCTGAGTACGACATCAACCCTGGCAAGCCTCTAGACGTGATGCTGAAAGCAGCGAATGAGAAAGACGCCTCTCGTCTAGAAGCAAGTAAACAAGTATTGATGTCTCTAGCGAAGCTAGAAGCCGTACGCGTGCTTGAAGCCGGCGAAGAAACCCCAGCGTGTGCAACGGCACTGGTTGGTAAGTCTGAGCTGATGATCCCAATGGCGGGTTTGATCGACAAAGATGCTGAGCTTGCTCGTCTAGATGGCGAAATCAAGAAGACGCACGGCGAAATCAAGCGTATCGAAGGCAAACTGGGCAACGAAGGCTTTGTAGCGAAAGCACCTGAAGCGGTTGTTGCTAAAGAGCGTGAGAAGCTGGAAGGCTACAAAGAGACACTAGCGAAGCTAGAAGAGCAAAAGAACACCATCGCGGCGCTTTAATCGTTAGCGTTGAACTAGAAGCAAAACGCTTCGGCTCTTAAAATCAGAAAGGTTGGTCATCATGACCAACCTTTTTTTATTATTGAACTTGACCAAAAAACTTAAATCCATCGTTTTTACCTATCAAATTAATTTCCATTACCCACTAGCAATAATGAGAATTATTATCAATAATGTACTTATCGAAACGGACAAGATTGAGTAATTATCATGAAAAAGACACTAACCTTCGCAACGCTGCATTTTACTATCGCATTTAGTGTCGCTTATGTGCTTACTGGCGACATTCTTATTGGTAGTTTAATTGCCATGATCGAGCCTTCAGTGAACACCGTCGCCTTCTACTTTCATGAAAAGGCATGGGCAAAAGTCCCTGTACTTAAAGCTCGTCAGTTCATGACCAAATTAAAAACCGTGAGTTTTGCAACTGTGCATTTTAGCGTGGCTTTCACTGTGGTTTATTTGTTGACTGGTGATGCATTTATCGGCGGTGTCATGGCGACATTAGAGCCAAGCTTGAATACCGTGGCTTACTACTTCCACGAAAAAGTTTGGTTACGTAAATCATCAACACAAACCACAGCCCCGCAGTTTTGTTTGCATCGACACACTTAAACGCAATATATTGAGCCTAAGAGCTCAATATATTAGGTACGGCATGGAACAAATTGCGGATTTTTTACTTCGTCCACTCACACCTCAAGATAACTCTGGCATTGCTAATGTGATTCGCCAAGTTTCGGCTGAGTATGGACTCACCGCCGACAAAGGCTATGGTGTGGCAGATCCCACTCTCGATGACATGTGCTCCGTTTACGCGCAAAAAAGGGCCGCTTACTGGGTCATTGAACAGCAAGGTGAGATCGTCGGTGGTGGTGGTTTTGCCCCACTAACAGGTGAACCGAATGTGTGTGAACTACAAAAAATGTACTTCTTGCCGCAAACTCGTGGACACGGCTTAGCCAAACGCATTGTCGCGTTAAGTTTGCAATTGGCGAAACAACTCGGTTACCAGCAGTGCTACTTAGAAACGACCGAATGTTTGAAAGAGGCCGTCAGATTATATGAAAATCTTGGCTTCGCTCACTTGGACGCCCCGCTTGGACAAACAGGGCATGATGCATGTGAAGTGGTCATGCTAAAAGCACTGTAACAGAAGCAACCATTAGATCACCACATGAGTCGCGCACAGCTGTTGGCTTAGCGCGACCGAAAAGTCTTGGCGTTGACCGTCCAACTCGACAGACAGCGAATACAGATCGTTAGGATCAGGATTCTTTACATCGGCGTATTTGGGAGCCTCGAGCTGAAACAGTGCACTGACATGATCGGTACGAACATCAATCGGAATACTATAAGTCATTCCATTAAATTTTACTGACGCAGACACCAGCCCCGGTACAAGGGTTTGATAATAGAGATCCACTTTAAACTCGCAACCACCACCATGATGCCAAATCTGCTCGGTAGCAACACGCTCTAAACGCACATTGCGAATAAACTGCAGGCAAGGCTCTTGCCATATTCCCAACCGTTCATCGCTTTTCTGGTAACCTTGGCCAGCTAACAAACAAAGCTCGGGTTGATCTTCTTCGAACAACAAGGCTTCTTCTTCTTCAAGAAATAAAATTTCAAAACGGTTACGGCCTAGTTGTAGATATGGGCGGATCTCTTTTTTATATACGTTCTGATCACCATCACAATCAAACACTGCAACGCCATTCAAACGGACTTCAACATGATAGTCGATACCACCTAACACCATTTCAACCGCAGGAAATGCCATCATGGACTCATCCACATCAATGTCATGCATCAAATGCCATTCTTGCTGACGAATCGCCTCCTCCGTTAAATATTCAGGTAATGCCTGACTCAAAGGAGCAGGGAAAGAGATATCATCCTGTGGAATAGAAAGGTCCGTCAGTGGAGAAACTTGCCATAAACCGGCGAGTGAAAGTTGCATATGCACCTTGAGCTAGATCAATTTTCCCGCATTATAGGGAGAAACCCTCTATAAACTCAATGTGAATTATGTAACGACGTTGTTTCAAGAAACAAAAAAGCCAGCGTTGAACGCTGGCTTTTTAGTAAGAAATAACAATCAATTATTCAACGTCTTCATCTGCGTCAGGGTAAAGTGCATCTTCGCCTTCGTAATAAGTTCCCCAACCATCGTAGATGATGTCGTATTTTTCAGCTAAGTGAATGAGCTTTTCAACTTGAGCGTCAATAGCTTCTGCATCCAATGTTGATTCCATTGTCGCATCACAACAAAGCAGCTTCTTACCGTCTTCATCTTCTGTTTCTTCTGCTTCAAGTACTTCAAAGCCCATCTTGAACGCTTCCACGACCGCTTTCTCTAGCGTGTCAAAGTCTTCTGCGAACAGATGGTGCTCGATTTCATAAAGTGAATCTGGGTCGCTGCCATCTTCTAGCAATGCTGCAATGATATCGCGAGTCTCTTCCTTTTGAATCTCAATTAATTCTTCTACTGATAGATATTCATCTTCGTGAGACATGTTTTGGCTCCAGATTAGTTACTTGGTATTCAGATCCGATGAAATATGGCATGGATCGCGATGAAAAGCCACAAACAAACACCACCCCACGACGATTCTTATCCGTTATTCAAAGGTAAATATTCCCCTCCTCATCCAAAAAAACAAACAATTAACAAAAAGTGTTTTTTTTTAATATTCAGAACATTCTAATCAGCGCATTTTATCGCTACATTCTCTTTCTATGCGTGTTTATGAACCATTCTTGAATATAGTTACACACTCTTAATTCAGTGATGACGAATAAAGCCAGCCTAATACATATACAAAAACGAATACATATGCACATTTAATTCATTAAGCATGGGAACGCCTTTTATCAAAGTAAAAAGAATAAAAACGCATCTTTTCCAAAATAGATATCAAAATACTTAATGCCAAACAAGGCCTTAAAAAATAAATAATTTAAAACTTAAATCCAAAAATAAACTAAATTAAAGAATATAAGAAAACTTAAGTAACTTGCACCTTTCCGATAAGCTTGTCATAAATGATGGTTGGAATATTTGTAAGGATACAAAATGAGCAAGCTGTACGTCGGATCAGAAGTCGGCCAACTTCGACGAGTTCTACTCAATCGCCCAGAGCGAGCCCTCACCCATTTAACCCCATCAAACTGTCATGAATTACTGTTTGATGACGTACTGGCGGTAGAGGCTGCAGGAGAAGAGCATGACGCGTTTGCTCGCACTCTGCACGATCAGGGTGTCGAAGTGCTTTTACTCCACGACTTACTGGTCGAAACTCTTGCCGTTCCAGAGGCAAAGCAGTGGTTATTGAACACTCAAATTTCTGATTTTCGTTATGGCCCGACATTTGCTTGCGACTTACGTCAGTATTTCTCTGAAATGGATAACGAGCACCTCGCAACCATCTTTCTCGGCGGTTTGGCCTACTCCGAGCTCCCCATTCAATCCTCTTCAATGCTGCCTAAGATGAAACGCCCGTTGGACTTTGTGATCGAGCCACTGCCTAATCACCTTTTCACCCGCGACACCTCGTGCTGGGTATACGGCGGCGTATCACTCAACCCGATGATGATGCCAGCACGTCAGCGTGAAACCAATCACTTGCGGGCGATTTACCGTTGGCACCCGATTTTCGCTGGCCAAGACTTTATTAAGTATTTCGGCGATGATGACCTGCATTACGATAACGCGAACGTCGAAGGTGGTGATGTTCTGGTTATAGGTAAAGGTGCCGTGCTCATCGGTATGTCAGAACGCACAACTGCACAAGGCGTTGAAAATCTAGCAGCAAGCCTTTTTAAAGCCAGTCAAGCCACCGAAGTGATCGCTATTGATTTGCCGAAACATCGTTCATGCATGCACTTAGATACGGTGATGACACATATGGATACCGACACTTTCTCAGTATACCCAGAAATCATGCGCAAAGATCTCGACACATGGCGTCTCACACCCAAAAACAAGGGTGAAATGCATGTAGAAGCATCCCATAATTATCTGCATGCAATAGAAACCGCCCTTGGTTTAGATCAACTAACAATTATCACCACCGGTGGTGACACCTATGAGGCAGAGCGTGAGCAATGGAATGATGCCAACAACGTTCTCACAGTAAAACCGGGCGTGGTTATTGGTTACGAACGCAATGTTTACACCAATGAGAAGTACGATAAAGCAGGCATTCAAGTACTCACCGTACCGGGTAATGAACTAGGCCGAGGTCGAGGAGGCGCTCGCTGTATGAGTTGTCCAATAGAGCGAGATGATATCTAACTTTCTCTCCCTTTCTGGTGAGTTAAGCTAAGGTTGATGTGCAAACATCAACCTTTTCTATTGGTCCCCAAGCAGCATCAAGCGAACAACAATTAAAATAAACATTCACATTAAAAGCATTTATATGCTTTAATGTGATCATTCAATCACACGTACAAAGGGACGAGCTATGGCTTTCAATTTACGTAACCGCAACTTTTTGAAGCTATTGGACTTCTCAACCAAAGAGATCCAATTCTTGCTCGAACTGTCCGCAGAGCTAAAAAAAGCAAAATATACCGGAACAGAGCAGCAGAAACTTCAAGGCAAAAACATTGCACTCATCTTTGAGAAGTCGTCTACTCGCACCCGATGTGCGTTTGAAGTGGCTGCCTTTGATCAAGGAGCACAAGTGTCTTATATTGGCCCTTCTGGTTCGCAGATTGGCCATAAGGAATCCATGAAAGATACCGCTCGCGTGCTTGGTCGCATGTATGACGGCATCGAATACCGTGGTTTCGGTCAGTCCATCGTGGAAGAGCTTGGCACTTACGCGGGTATTCCAGTCTGGAACGGGTTAACCGATGAGTTTCATCCAACCCAAATCCTTGCCGACTTCCTAACCATGCAAGAATACGGTCGCGGTAAACAACTGCATGAAATGACTTTCGCTTACCTAGGCGACGCTCGAAACAACATGGGTAATTCACTCATGGTTGGCGCAGCCAAAATGGGGATGGACATTCGCCTTGTCGCACCAAAGGCGTTCTGGCCAGAAGAGGGATTAGTTACGACTTGCCAAGCAATAGCTCAACAGACTGGCGCGAAGATAACCCTAACTGAAAGCGTTGAAGAAGGCGTCAAAGGTTGTGATTTCCTGTATACCGACGTGTGGGTCTCCATGGGTGAGTCAGCAGAAACCTGGGATGAGCGTGTAGCTCTAATGACTCCATATCAAATTAATATGGACGTTATTAAACAAACGGGCAATCCCCACGTGAAGTTTATGCACTGCTTACCCGCTTTCCATAACGATGAAACTGCCGTCGGCAAAGAAGTGGCAGAGAAATACGCAATGAAAGGTCTTGAAGTTACAGAAGCGGTATTTGAGTCTGACTACTCCATCGTCTTTGATGAAGCCGAAAACCGCATGCATACTATCAAAGCCGTGATGGTCGCCACCCTAGGCAATTAACCTGCGTGCAAAAGAGGTGGCTAAAAGCATGATGTAATCGCTTGCGCTCACGAAACTTAAGCGTATAATGCTCGGCAATTTGTCTGAGGATTACGAAATGACCAAACTGATTGTCGACGTAAAATCGCGATTTTCTTTCGCTAAGCGACTGCGCTTATGCCATGTTATTTTTGTTAATTCTATCGAATTTTAAAACCTCCCCATTTGGGGAGGTTTTTTTATGTCCAAACCTCTTGCTAGGAGTTTTTGGAAAGAGTCATCACAATTATAGGGAAGAAGATCATGGCGAATTCGCTTTACCAAAAGCACATCATCTCTATTCCAGAGCTTTCACGTGAAGAGCTGGAACTTATCGTAGACACAGCAGGTAGCCTTAAAAAAACACCGCGACCAGAACTGATTAAAAACAAAGTTGTCGCAAGCTGTTTCTTTGAACCATCGACTCGTACTCGTTTGTCTTTCGAAACCGCGATCCAACGTGTTGGTGGTGATGTTATCGGCTTTGATAATGGTAGTAATACTTCTCTGGCGAAAAAAGGAGAGACACTGGCTGACTCAGTACAAGTTATTTCTTCTTACGTGGATGCTTTTGTGATGCGCCACCCACAAGAAGGCGCGGCTCGTTTAGCGTCTGAATTCTCAAACGGTGTACCTGTGATTAATGCAGGTGACGGTGCAAACCAGCATCCAACTCAAACCTTACTTGATCTCTACACCATTGCGGAAACCCAAGGTCGCTTGGATGATCTAAACGTCGCATTCGTCGGCGACCTAAAATACGGCCGTACGGTTCACTCATTGACCCAAGCTTTAGCGAAATTCAATAACATTCGTTTTTTCTTTATTGCGCCTGAAGTACTGGCAATGCCAGATTACATCTGTGAAGAGCTGGACGAGGCCGGTATTCAATACAGCCTACATACCGATATGGAAGCCGTGATTCCAGAACTTGACATCCTTTATATGACTCGTGTTCAAAAAGAGCGTTTTGACGAGTCGGAATACGCTCACATCAAGTCGGCTTATATTCTGACCGCCGCTTTACTTGAAGGTGCGCGTAAAAACCTAAAAGTGCTTCATCCTCTTCCTCGCATCGATGAAATCACCACCGATGTAGATAAAACCCCGCACGCTTACTTCTTTCAACAGGCTCAAAACGGTGTGTATGCTCGCCAAGCCTTGTTAGCACTAGTTCTAAACGAAACACTGTAATCGAGGAGAAAAAGACATGACTAAAGAAACTCAATTGCAGGTAGAAGCAATCAAAAATGGCACGGTTATCGACCATATTCCCGCGCAAATCGGCATCAAAGTATTAAGACTGTTCGATATGCACAACTCCTCGCAGCGTGTCACGATTGGCCTAAACTTACCGTCATCAGCACTAGGGCAAAAAGATCTACTGAAAGTCGAGAACGTGTTCATCAATGAAGATCAAGCGAGCAAACTTGCGCTCTACGCTCCACATGCGACGGTCAATCAAATCGAGAACTACGAAGTGGTGAGGAAACTTGCACTAGAGCTCCCCGAGAAAATTAACGATATATTCGAATGCCCTAACTCAAACTGTATTTCTCACAATGAGCCGGTAGAGAGCAGTTTTAGCGTATTTGAAAAGAAACAAGAAATCCGCTTAAAATGTAAATACTGCGAAAAAGTCTTCTCTCGCGAGATCGTAACCGAAAGATAGCCCCCACGCACTAGGCTGTAATGCGTTTAAAATACCCTGTTAAATCGGGGTATTTTGCTCTTTACCTCCCCCTACTTTAAAGGCAAACTGCTTACACTCAAGTAGCCTCAAGATGCTTGGTTACACTCTTTATTCCCCTACAACCGGATGGAAAAATCAAATGACGAAAGTACTTCACACTGAGTCTGCACCAGCAGCAATCGGCCCTTACGTTCAAGGCGTAGACCTAGGTAATATGGTTCTGACTTCTGGCCAAATTCCTGTCAACCCAGCGACCGGTGAAGTGTCAGAAAACATCGCAGAGCAAGCACGTCAATCTCTAGAAAACGTCAAAGCCGTGGTTGAGTCTTCTGGTCTAAACGTAACTGATATCGTAAAACTAACGGTTTTCGTGAAGGACTTAAACGATTTTGGTACCGTAAACGAAGTATACGGCAAGTTCTTTGACGAGCACCAAGTTGCCAACTACCCTGCACGCTCTTGCGTTGAAGTGGCTCGTCTACCGAAAGATGTAGGCATCGAAATTGAAGCCATCGCCGTTCGCAAATAATTGCCGATATTGGATTGATGAGAAACAAAAATGGGTAGCCTAGGCTACCCATTTTGCTATGCGTTATTGATACGTTTACGCGGCGTTGCGCTGCTTCACTTCTTCGTCCAGCGCTGCTAATTTCTCTTTCATTTGCGCATGACAGATATTTGCAAGCTCACGAATGCCTTCTTTGCCATAGTTCTCGGTACTAATTGGTGGCAGCATCTCAACAATTACATGACCGTTGTTCCAGCGGTTTAGTTTAATTTTATTGGTAGAGCTGCAAACGATAGGAATAATCGGTACTTTAGCACCGATAGCGGCATGAAATGCTCCCGTTTTAAAGGGCAATAAGCCTCGCCCACGTGAGCGCGTACCTTCTGGGAACATCCAAACCGACACATCGCTCTCTTTCATGCTATTCACCACTTGATCTATGGTGCCTTTTGCTTTGGAACGGTTCGCACGGTCAATCAAAATATTTCCCGTTAACCAGTAGATCTGACCAAACAATGGCATCCATGCGAGACTCTTTTTGCCAACCGTTACGACTTTTGGCGTGACCGCTGAAGATACCGTAAAAAGATCCCAGTTGTTTTGGTGATTGGCGATATAAACATGCTGACCGCGAGAGTACGCATTTTCAGGAATTCTCAGCTCCAGCTTAATCCCAAATACGCGAGACATCTTGCCGAACAATCGACCAAAGGTGAATACGTGCTTAGGGTTTCGAGGGCTTAGTAGGCAGTAACTACAACCACCAATAAACATCATAATCGCAAAAATCGCGACAGCAAATACACGTAACAGTGCAATCATTTTTGTTCTCCAGGAACCGGCTTTTTGCCAGATACAGCTATTAGTTTCTCTCTTTCCATAACGGGTAATGATAGTCATGAGAGTGATATAAAAAAGCCGAAACCTGAGTTTCGGCTCTCTCGATATCCAAGTTATCTGCGGTGCAGTTTAACTTGCCTCGCTCACTCGCTCAATATTTGCGCCAAGTGCAGCCAGTTTATTTTCAATCTTATCGTAACCACGATCAATGTGATAAATGCGGTCAACGATGGTCTCACCTTGCGCGATACAGCCCGCAATCACCAAACTTGCCGAAGCTCGTAGGTCGGTTGCCATCACCTGTGCGCCACTAAGCGAGTCAACATCACCACAGATAACCGTGTTACCTTCGATCTCCGCTTTCGCCCCCATTCGCATCAATTCGGGTACGTGCATGAAACGATTCTCAAAGATAGTTTCTGTGATAACACCCCCACCTTTGGCCATCATGTTCAGTAGTGTGAATTGTGCTTGCATATCCGTAGGAAAGCCTGGGTGCGGCGCAGTGCGTACGCTCACCGCTTTCAGCTCTCGGTCGGTCATATCAACAGAGATCCAATCTTTGCCCGTTTCAACCAATGCGCCTGCTTCTTCAAGCTTCGCTAATACCGCCTCGAGTAAGTGCCCGTTAGTATTACGGCATAACACTTTACCACCAGAGACGGCGGCTGCGACGAGGAATGTACCAGTTTCGATGCGATCCGCTACAACGCTGTGCTTACCACCACCAAGGCGTTCAACCCCCTCGATCGTAATCGTATCCGTGCCTGCTCCCGAAATCTTTGCACCTAACTTATTTAAAAAGTCAGCAGTGTCTACAATTTCAGGCTCACGCGCCGCGTTGTCTAGTGTTGTGGTGCCTTCTGCTAATGCTGCTGCACACATGATGGTAATGGTCGCGCCTACGCTCACTTTATCCATCACTATGTGCGCACCTTTCAGGCGACCATCGACTTCGGCTTTTACGTAACCATCTTCTAGCGTAATGGTTGCACCTAGTTGTTCTAGACCAGAAATGTGCAAATCAACCGGACGAGCACCAATAGCACAACCGCCAGGTAAAGAGACTTGCCCTTGACCAAAGCGTGCCACTAGTGGGCCCAATGCCCAGATCGATGCTCGCATGGTTTTTACTAAATCATAAGGTGCACAGTATTCAGTTATGCTGCTTGGATCAACGTAAACGGAACCGTTGCGGCTGACTTTGGCGCCTAGACGCTTTAGCAGTTCCATCGTTGTGTCGATATCGCGAAGATGTGGCACGTTCGCCACTTCTACTGGCTCTTCAGCTAAAATAGACGCAAATAAAATCGGCAGTGCTGCGTTTTTTGCACCGGAAATGGTCACGTCACCCAAGAGTGGCTTGTCTGACCCAATAACTCGAAACTTTTCCATCAATAAACCTTAAAGTGACATCAGTTTCTTATCACGAGCCCACTCTTCTGGTGTGAACGCTTTTATCGATAATGCGTGAATGTCGTTACGCTGGATATATTCTACAAGAGGACCATAAATTAACTGCTGCTTCTTAACGCGGCTCATTCCATCGAAACAAGCATCAACAGCAACCACTTCATAATGGCTACCTTCACCTTTTACATGCACTTCTTGAAGGTTTAGTGCTTCTTCCAATAACTGTTGTACTTTTGCGCTATCCACAATTTACCCCTGATCATTCTGTATGTGTTTGGCCACTAAAGATTCAACGTTGCTAAGTTGAAACAAAGTGCGCAGTTGCGTCGGCACGAAACTGAGCATTATATGACAGTTTTGCTTTTTTGCATGCTCTAATAAGTGGATTAACATCACCATTCCTGCAGAGTCAACGCGCTTTATCTGCTCAAGCGAGCATTCCAGCTCAGTTTGAGACGGTTGCCATTGCTGTGCATACGCCCACAGTGAAGGCACTGTATCTCTATCTAGCGCCCCTGTCAGCTTAAGAATATTTTGGTTTAGATGCCACTGAGCGGGAGATTGATCCATTAATTTTTCGCCTCAAAGCGAATAGGCTCCGCCGCTAATTTTTTCAAATCTTTCGCTACGGCCAAAATACCGTCTTGACGAATTTTGCTATTCCACTCTGATTGTTTACTTGATAGCAGACTAATGCCTTCCGCAATCATGTCGAATGCTTCCCAATCACCGGATTTATTATCTTTCCGCAGTTTAAACTCAAGTTTGATATTTGGACGTGGCGCATCAATGATCTCAACCTTGATGCTCGTGATCCGCTTAGAGTCGCTGATTTGAGTCTCTGGCTCAAAGGTAATTTGTTGATCGCTGTATTGCGTCAATACTTGTGCGTATGACGCGATCAAGTAAACCCGAAATGCATCAATAAACTCTAACACATCTTCTCGCTTAGCCCCTTTTAAGTTAGGACCAAGCAGTTTTAATCCGGCGTAACGGTAGTTGACGTAAGGCATTAACTCTTCTTCAACAATGTCCTTGAGTAGTTCGGGGTTTTGTTTGATTTTTGGCTGTTCCGTTTTCAATCGTTCGAACGTCATCTCAGCCACTTGCTTCATCATTTGATACGGCTGAGTTTGGTCCACTTCCACTGCACTTGTACCCAATGTGGTCAAAGCAGCACAAACACAAAGTAGTAATCTTACTAACATAGTTATTCCTTACCTGACTCGTCTGAACCACCTACGCTGTAAAGCACCTGACCAATTAAATCTTCGAGTACTAACGCAGATTTGGTGTCTTCAATGGTATCGCCATCGACCAGCATGACTTCATCATCAAAGACGAAACCTGGCACTAAACCAATGTATTGTTCACCAATCAAGCCCGACGTCAAAATTTTTACACTAGACGTTTCTGGGAACTGATTGTAACGGCTGTTGATCGACAGGCTAACAACCGGCACCAAGTTATCAGGGTTAAGGCTGATATTACTGACTCGCCCAATGACAACTCCGCCCACTTTCACTGGTGAACGCACTTTTAAACTACCTATATTATCGAACTCGGCTTTGAGTGTGTAAGTATCGCCAGAGCCAAGGCTTTTAACGTCAGCAACTTGAAAAATCATCACAAGAATCGCGCAAATTCCTGCTAATACAAAGCTGCCAACCCATAATTCAGTTTTACGTGTTTGTTGCATGATTAATTCCCAAACATCAATGCGGTCAGTACAAAGTCTAATCCCAGTACTGCTAAAGAAGAATGCACAACTGTGCGCGTAGTGGCTCGGCTAATACCTTCCGAGGTCGGAATAGCATCATAACCGTTAAATAGAGCGACCCAAGTAACCGTAATCGCAAACGCAAAGCATTTGATCATACTGTTACCAATATCTTGCCCTAGCTCAACAGAGGACTGCATCGCTGACCAAAAGCTACCGTGGTCAACGCCTTTCCAGTCCACACCAACCAGCTGAGCGCCCCAAATGCCGACCGCCATGAAAATCATGGCAAGCAGTGGCATCGAGATCACTCCGGCCCAAAAGCGTGGTGCGATCACTCTTTTCAAAGGATCCACCGCCATCATTTCAAGACTGGAAAGCTGCTCTGTCGCTTTCATCAATCCTATTTCCGCAGTCAATGCGGATCCCGCTCGACCTGCGAAAAGAAGCGCAGTCACGACTGGCCCAAGTTCACGCAATAAAGAGAGCGCCACCATTTGACCAAGACTCCCTTCAGCGCCATAGTCCACCAATACAACGTAACCTTGCAAGCTCAAAACCATACCGATAAATAAGCCCGATACGACGATGATAGCCAAAGATTGCACACCAACAGAATATAGCTGCTTAATGAGTAGCGGAAAGCTTTTGACAGGTTGAGGCTTAGTGAATAGCGCGCCCACCAACATTAACGTTGCACGACCAAAAGCTTCACTGATGGACAATGTGCGCCGTCCTACTGAGGCGACAAATTGAATCACGTTATCGACCATCAAATAAATCCTCTTCGATACTTTGGGCAGGAAAACGAAATGGCACAGGACCATCTGCGTCGCCTTGTAAAAACTGCTGCACGCGAGGATCTGGGTTCTGGTTAAGCTCTTGCGGTGTACCAAAGGCGATGATTTTGCCATCCGCCATCAGGTAAACCCAGTCAGCAATGCTCATGACTTCAGTCACATCATGAGAAACCACAATAGAAGTTAAGTCGAGCGCCTGATTCAAATTACTGATGAGCTCGACCAGTACCCCCATGGTTATAGGGTCTTGCCCAGCAAATGGTTCATCGTACATGATCAGATCCGGATCGAGTGCAATCGCTCGCGCTAGAGCTGCGCGCCGCGCCATCCCCCCCGATAACTCACTAGGCATCAGTTGAGCGGCACCACGCAAACCCACCGCTTCGAGTTTTAATAGCACCATGCTCCGAATCACATCTTCCGGAAGGTTGGTATGCTCCCTTAAAGGGAATGCGACGTTATCAAACACATTCAAATCCGTGAACAGCGCCCCAGATTGGAACAACATGCTCATTTTCTTACGTGCATGATAAAGTTTTTTACGAGAGAGTGAGGGGATATTATCGCCATCGAACCAAATCTCGCCTTGGTCAGGATACAACTGACCACCAATCAACCTCAATAATGTGGTTTTACCAATCCCCGATGGTCCCATGATCGCCGTCACTTTGCCTTCAGGGACATGCAGTTCAATACCATCAAAGATCTTGCGCTCTCCCCGTGAAAAAGTGAGGTTGTTCACGGTGACTAAATCGTTGTTCGACATATCATCTCTTTTACTGTCGTGTCGGAGCGTTAGAACTCACAGAGTCGCCAAGCCAACGCACACCAAATGTGTTTATTAACTTCACGTTGAATAAAGTAACTTCGATACACTTATCAGGCTGCAATCATAAGCACATTGGCTTTGAATTTAAAGCACCGTTCAATTAAATAAAGCGAACCTGATTCAAGCAATTCTTCGTTAATTATGATCCAATCAACATAAAGTGTTTAAATTCTAGACTGGTATCGTCGATTTAAATCAGCGATATTTACCTACATTTTCGTTACTAAGCTTTAATTTATTTGTTGTTTACCTTTCATTTTCGGCTGCAAAAGGTCAAAATTAGCGGTTATTCGTTTCACTTATTTAATACTTAGGAATTCTCATGCTCGAAGCCGTAGCGTTGCTTATTGTCGGTCTTGTTTTACTCGTTTGGAGTGCAGATAAACTTGTTTTTGGTTCTGCAGCGATAGCCCGCAACGTCGGTATTTCACCTCTTGTTATCGGCATGACAATCCTTGCCATGGGTTCTTCTGCACCTGAAATGATGGTGTCTGCCACCGCCGCTTGGGACGGGAAAACCGATACCGCGGTTGGTAACGTACTCGGCTCTAACATTGCGAACATCGCCTTAATCTTAGGCATCACTGCACTGATAAAGCCTTTGTCGATCAACTCGGCAGTGATTCGCCGAGAATTACCTTTGATGATAGCTGTCACTTTGCTTGCTGGCGCTCTACTTTGGAATAGTCACCTCGGCTTTTATGAAGGTGTCTTATTGTTTGTTCTTTTTGGGGCCTTTTTATTTGCTATGTTGCAGATCAGTCGTAAAGAACAAAAGGCTGGCGATGCCTTTCTAGATAATCAAGCGTCTGAAATTCCTCAAGGCGTGAGTAACCCAAAAGCCATCATGTGGGTGGTTATTGGATTGATACTGCTTCCTTTGGCAGCCAACATTTTGGTTGATAACGCGGTCATCATTGCTAAATTCTTTGGCATGAGCGATCTCGTTATCGGGTTGACCATTATTGCTATCGGTACCAGCCTCCCAGAACTGGCCGCTTCCCTCGCTGGCGTCCTAAAAGGCGAAGACGATATGGCGGTAGGTAACATTATCGGCTCGAACGTTTTCAATATTCTGGCAGTAATGGGCATTCCTGGCGTCATCAACCCTTCAGTACTAAGTGAGTACGCGATGGGGCGTGACTTCTGGGTCATGTTAGGTGTGTCATTATTACTTGTGGCAATGTGTTTAGGTAAATCACGTTGCATTAACCGTATTGAAGGGGCCATCTTGTTTGTGTGCTTCTTGGGTTACCAAGTGTACTTATTCGCCAACATGGCCGCTTAATAATCACAATAAATTAGTAGAGAACTGATATGTCCACTCAATTTGATTTTCGCGCTGCTGCGAAACAAGTTCTTGATATCGAAGTCGCCGCTCTGCAAAAGCTGGACTCTTACTTTGATGAACAATTTGAGAAAGCTTGCGCACAGATCCTTTCCAACCACGGCAAAGTTGTCGTCATGGGTATGGGCAAATCAGGCCATATTGGCAATAAGATTGCTGCAACCCTTGCGAGTACCGGGACCTCTGCGTTTTTCGTTCACCCCGGTGAAGCAGCACACGGCGACTTGGGCATGATCAGCGCTGGTGACATCGTGCTGGCGATTTCTAACTCAGGTGAATCGAATGAGATTTTGTCTCTATTCCCCGTGTTGAAACGTCTCAACATCAAAATAATCAGCATGACCGGTAAACCAGAGTCCAATATGGCGAAGCTATCGGATTTTCATTTACAAATTACCGTCCCTCAAGAAGCCTGCCCGTTAGGCTTGGCTCCAACCAGCAGCACCACCGCAACGTTGGTGATGGGAGACGCACTGGCCGTCGCGTTACTTCAAGCTCGTGGTTTCTCAGCAGAAGACTTTGCACTTTCCCATCCGGGAGGTGCACTGGGGAGAAAATTACTACTTAAGCTGTCTGATATTATGCACTTTGGTAGCGCACTGCCTAAAGTCTCTCCAGACGCGCTGATCCGCGATGCTCTGCTAGAAATTTCAGAAAAAGGCTTGGGTATGACGGCTATTGTCGATGAACACGGTGCTATGCTTGGTATATTCACTGATGGCGATTTACGTCGAACATTGGATAAACGCATCGATATCCATACCACCGCGATTGGTGAAGTCATGACGAAAAACCCAACCACCGCCAACCCAGACATGCTCGCGGTTGAAGGTTTAAACTTAATGCAAAACAAAAACATCAACGCGCTAATTTTATGTAAGAACGATAAAATTGTCGGTGCACTGAATATGCACGATTTACTAAAAGCTGGCGTGATGTAATATCAGCATAATGATTTAAAATTTATTACACAAATAAAGGCAATAGTCAGGGAAGTACTGAGCTAAACAATAGGCCTTCATTATATGAGTTTTACTCGCCTTATATATTTGCTCTTGACCTTTGTCGTTGCATGGTGTGGTTATTATCTGCTCACACCAAAAAGCAACGATACAATTCAAGTAGCCCCAGATTCTGAGCTGCCCATGTTCAGTGGCACTGGACTGGAAAATATCACCTACGGTGAAGATGGTGTTCGTAGCTACATCATCCGTTCCACTAACTTAGATCATTATGCTAAGAGTGGAGACACAATTTTTAACAACCCGACCTTAATGATTTACCGTGAAGGTAGCGTTATTGAGTGGAAGGTGACAGCCGCAAGCGCTGTGTTAGATGAAGACCAGATTTTAACGTTATATGACCAGGTCTTAATGCAAAACCTGTTGCCTGGTGCGAGCTTTGATACTATGACGACAGACAAGCTGATCATTAATCTAACCAATCGTGATTTTAAAGCCAATCAACAGGTCATGTTGGTTGGGCCACAATTTGAAACTACTGGAGGCGCAATGCAAGGAAACTTGAAACAGCATACTGCGACTCTGACAAATGAAGTTCAAGGTCGATATGAAACCGTTACACCTTAGCCTACTGGCACTGGTACTGGCAGCGCCTCAAGCGCTGGCCCTTAAGTCGGATACTCAACAGCCGGTTTACATCAACTCTGACACCCAGCAGGTGGACATGAAGAGTAACCAGGTTATTTTTAAAGGCGATGTCTCCCTTAAGCAAGGTAGCATCAATATCAATGCAGACAGGATCGTGGTTACCCGCGATCCTAAAACCGAAGCAATTAAACAGATTCAAGCCTTTGGTCAACCCGCCAAGTTCTCACAACTGATGGACGACGGTAAAACATTAAGTGGTCAGGCTGTGGAACTGGATTACCGCCTTGCTAAAGACGAACTGACCATGAAAGGTCAAGCGCAACTGGCACAAGACAACAACACCATCAAAGGCTCTTCGATTCGTTACCAAATTGGTAAACAAAAGCTAGTCGCAGATAGCTCTAAAGAAGAACGCGTGACAACCATTTTGCAACCCAATCAGATAGAGAAATAACATGGCGGTACTGAGTGCAAAAAACTTGGCGAAAAGCTACAAAAAACGCAAGGTAGTCACGGATGTGAGCTTAGAAGTTGAGTCAGGCCAAATTGTAGGGCTATTGGGTCCAAACGGTGCAGGTAAAACCACCTCGTTTTATATGATTGTAGGGTTAGTGCCGCGAGATGAAGGCACCATCACCATTGATGATAAAGACATCAGTATTCTGCCAATGCACAGTCGCTCACGCCTCGGAATTGGCTACCTTCCACAAGAAGCATCGATTTTCCGTAAGCTCTCTGTAGAAGATAACATCATGGCGGTTCTCGAAACTCGTCAAGAAATCACGCGCGAAGAACGCCAAGACAAACTGGAAGATTTGTTGGAAGAATTCCACATCCAGCACATCAGAACCAGTGCTGGTATGGCACTATCGGGTGGTGAACGACGTAGGGTTGAAATCGCTCGCGCCTTAGCAGCAAACCCACAATTCATTTTATTGGATGAACCTTTCGCAGGTGTTGACCCTATTTCGGTCAACGACATCAAAAAGATCATAGAACACCTACGTGATCGGGGCCTTGGCGTGTTAATCACTGACCATAACGTACGTGAAACACTGGACGTATGTGAAAAAGCCTATATCGTGAGTCAGGGGAACCTCATTGCATCGGGAACTCCAGAAGACGTTCTCAATAATGAACAGGTGAAACAAGTTTATCTCGGTGAACAATTCCGTCTATGATTATATTAGGAACAGTAAGATTCTGAGCATTACAAGGTAAGTAACACTGAATGAAACCTTCATTACAACTCAAGCTAGGTCAACAATTAGCCATGACGCCACAGTTGCAACAAGCAATTCGCTTGCTGCAACTGTCGACACTCGATCTTCAACAAGAAATCCAAGAAGCATTAGATTCAAACCCACTATTGGAAGTTGAAGAAGGCCAAGACGAGCCTCTAGCTAACGGTGAAGATAAATCAGCCGCCGAAGCGTCTGATAACAACAGTGCCAACGAGCCAACAGAAATCGACGTCCCTGATAGCTCGGACGTGATTGAAAAATCAGAAATAAGCTCAGAACTTGAAATCGACACCACCTGGGATGACGTATATAGCGCCAACAGTGGCAGTACTGGTATAGCGCTGGATGACGACATGCCGGTCTATCAAGGCGAAACCACAGAATCACTACAAGATTACCTGATGTGGCAGTTAGGCTTAACGCCGTTCAGTGAAACTGACCGTACTATCGCTCTTGCTATTATTGATGCCATCGACGACTACGGTTACTTAACGCTTACCCCTGAAGATATCCACGAGAGCTTCGACAGCGAAGACATCGAACTAGACGAAGTAGAAGCGGTTCGTAAACGAATTCAGCAATTCGACCCGCTTGGCGTTGCCTCACGCAACTTACAAGAATGTTTACTGCTACAACTTGCCACGTTCCCTGAGGATACGCCTTGGCTTTCGGAAGCTAAAATGATTCTTGCTGATCACATCGATCACCTTGGCAATCGTGACTACAAGTTGGTGATTAAAGAGACCAAGCTAAAAGAAGGCGATTTACGTGAGGTCCTCAAACTGATCCAGCAACTGGATCCACGTCCGGGCAGCCGTATTACTCCAGATGATACTGAATATGTCGTCCCAGACGTTTCGGTATTCAAAGATCAGGGAAAATGGATCGTTTCCATCAATCCTGATAGCATCCCAAAACTAAAAGTAAACCAACAATATGCTCAGTTAGGTAAAGGCAACAGTGCCGACAGCCAGTATATTCGTAGCAATTTGCAAGAGGCAAAATGGCTAATTAAGAGCTTAGAGAGTCGAAACGAGACACTACTCAAAGTTGCAAGGTGCATTGTTGAACATCAACAAGATTTCTTCGAGTATGGTGAAGAAGCCATGAAGCCTATGGTACTAAACGATGTCGCCTTGGCGGTGGATATGCATGAATCGACGATTTCTCGTGTAACAACACAAAAATTCATGCACACACCTCGTGGTATTTTTGAATTGAAGTACTTCTTCTCTAGCCATGTGAGTACTGACAACGGCGGAGAATGTTCGTCAACAGCAATTCGCGCACTCATTAAGAAACTGGTCGCGACAGAGAACACAGCAAAACCATTGAGTGACAGCAAGATTGCTGCTCTTCTGGCTGACCAAGGGATTCAGGTAGCAAGACGTACGATAGCAAAATATCGCGAATCCTTGGGTATTGCCCCTTCAAGTCAGCGTAAACGCCTGTTATAAGGCACCAACTGAAAAGGAAAGTCTATGCAAATCAATATTCAAGGCCATCACGTCGATCTTACCGATTCAATGCAAGACTATGTTCAATCTAAGTTTCAGAAGCTCGAAAGGTTCTTCGAGCATATCAATCAAGTACATGTTGTGCTAAAAGTTGAAAAAACCACCCAAATCGCGGAAGCGACGCTCCACATCAATCAAGGCGAAATCCATGCGTCAGCCGATGACGAAAATATGTATGCGGCGATTGATTCGCTGGTAGATAAATTGGTTCGTCAACTTAATAAGCACAAAGAAAAAATGAACAGTCATTAATCATGCAATTGAGCGAAATACTGTCATTGGACTGCACCAAAAGTGCCGTCCAATGTACGAGTAAAAAACGCGCCCTTGAAATGATCAGCCGCATCGTGGCTGATCAGACGGGCCAAGATTCTACCAAACTATTCGAGTCCATGCTCAACCGAGAGAAGATGGGCAGCACTGGTATTGGGAACGGTATTGCTATCCCGCACGCTAGAATGCAATCGAGCGATAGGGCGATTGCTGTCCTGCTGCAATGTGATGAAGCGATTGAATTTGATGCGATTGATAATCGACCTGTCGACCTGCTTTTTGCGCTCCTAGTACCAGAAGAACAGTGCAAAGAACACCTCAAGACTCTATCCTCTATGGCAGAACGTCTGAGCGATAAGCAAGTATTGAAGCTACTGCGCAATGCTCAGAGTGATGAAGAACTCTACGACATCATGACTCACCAATAAGCAGGACTATCACTATGCGCTTAATCGTTGTTAGCGGGCACTCCGGTGCCGGAAAGAGTATTGCATTGCGGGTACTGGAAGATTTAGGTTACTACTGTGTCGACAACCTACCAGTAAACTTACTTGATGCCTTTGTTCACTCTATTGCTGATAGCAAACAAAATGTTGCGGTGAGCATTGATATCCGTAACATTCCGAAAAAGCTAAAAGAACTCACGGGAACACTGGAAAAGCTCAAAACAGAGCTGGATATGACGGTGCTTTTCTTAGATGCGAATAAGGAAACACTACTCAAACGTTATAGTGAAACACGCCGAATCCACCCCTTATCGTTAGGCGGTCAATCCCTTTCTCTTGACCAAGCCATTGAACTTGAAAAAGAAATTTTAACGCCGCTTAAAGCTCATGCTGACCTGGTACTTAATAGTAGTGGGCAATCTTTGCATGAGCTAAGTGAAACCATACGTATGCGCGTTGAGGGACGTGATCGCAAAGGACTCGTGATGGTCTTTGAGTCTTTCGGCTTTAAATATGGGCTTCCTTCCGATGCCGACTACGTGTTTGATGTGCGATTCTTACCGAATCCGCACTGGGAGCCAGCTTTGCGTCCGCTCACTGGCTTAGAAGCCCCAATAGGCGCCTTCTTAGAGCAGCACCAGTCAGTATTAGAACTTAAGTATCAAATAGAGAATTTTATTGAAAATTGGCTTCCACTGCTCGAGAAGAACAATCGCAGTTATCTTACCGTTGCAATAGGCTGTACTGGCGGGAAGCATCGCTCGGTATACCTAACCCAGCAAATCGGTGAGTACTTCGCCAATAAAGGACACCAAGTGCAAATTCGCCATACCTCGTTAGAAAAGATCCCCAAGGAGTAATGGTGGAGTTAAGGCGCAAAGTATTAATCCAAAATCGTCTCGGTTTGCATGCACGTGCAGCCGTTAAACTGGTAGAGCTCGCTCAAAGCTTTGAAGCGATTATTACCATTGATAACGAAGAAGATAAAACAGCGACAGCGGACAGCGTAATGGGGTTACTGATGCTCGAATCTGCTCAAGGTCAATACGTAACAATTCATGCAGCTGGCGGTCAAGCCGAAGAGGCCCTTGAAGCCGTTTGTGACCTAATAGAAGATAGGTTTGATGAGGGCGAGTAATGCACTCGTTTTTTATTCTCTCAGCCCAAACAATCGCAAGATGCAAGATTTACCACCGCTCGTGGCTACGCCTACGAGCTAAATCACTCTCGCACTGCCATAATTTTAATCAAGTTTGGGGATAAATCGCCTTCCAACCTCTTTGCCCAGTAAATAAATTTGCCAAGTATTATAAGTTGTTATTAAAAGGCGCCTAGAATTAAGTTATTATTCAGCGCATTATACACATCAGGAATTAGGAGGAACGAATGGCAGAGCAAATTGAATTCGACCAAGCTCACCAAGCCCTCCAAGAAGTCACAGAAGCGCTTGAAAATGGCCGCTTCGTCCATGTCCGACGTCAGTTACAAGACATGGAGCCTGAGGATATTGCTCATCTTTTAGAAGCATCCCCGCGTAAAAGCCGTGAAGTTCTTTGGCAACTCACCGACCCAGAAGACTACGGTGAAATCCTTGACGAGCTAAATGAAGACGTCAAAGATAGCCTAGTATCCAAAATGGCTCCAGCAGCGCTCGCTGAAGCCACGGAAGGAATGGATACCGACGACGTAGCTTACGTCTTACGTAGCTTGCCAAACAAGTTATCCCGCGAAGTGCTATCACAAATGGACTCAGCAGAGCGCCTGCGTGTCGAAACCGCTCTATCATACTCAGAAGACACCGCTGGTGGACTGATGAACACCGACGTTATCACGATTCGTGGGGACGTGGATGTAGATGTGGTTTTACGCTATCTGCGCATGAAAGGCGAACTGCCAGAAGCAACAGATGCGCTATACGTTATTGATGAAGAGAACAAACTAATTGGTGAACTACCAATTACTCTGCTGATCACCACCCAGCCTGATGTCAAAATTATCAACATCATGGAAGATACTGACGAAGCGATCACTGTCGACACCAGTGCTTCAGATGTCGCGAGCCTGTTCGAGCGTCGTAACTGGGTGTCTGCTCCGGTTGTCGATGAAAACCTTCATCTGGTTGGCCGTATCACCATTGATGACGTGGTGGATGTCATCCGTGAAGATGCCGAACACTCGATGATGAGTATGGCCGGTATGGATGACGATGAAGATACCTTCGCACCTGTCGTAAAATCCGCACGCAAACGTAGTATCTGGCTTGGTGCTAATGTACTTGCGGCGCTTGCTGCCGCTTCTGTTTCCAACATGTTTGAAGCCACGCTAGACCAGATGGCGGCCATTGCCGTATTGATGACCATCGTTCCCTCCATGGGCGGCGTTGCAGGTAACCAGACCGTTGCTCTGGTCATTCGTGGACTAGCACTTGGTCATATCGGTGACTCGAACAAACGAGAACTGTTGATGAAAGAAGCCTCGATCGGTTTACTCAACGGTATCATGTGGGCGCTGATTATTGGCGGTATTGTTGTCGCTTGGAAAGGTAACTGGATGCTAGGCGGAATCATTTCCGCCGCGATGCTGACTAACTTATTGGTCGCAGGGGTTGCCGGAGTAACGATTCCAATTCTCTTAAAGAAAATGAACATCGACCCAGCTTTAGCTGGTGGTATGGCGTTAACGACCGTAACGGATGTAATTGGTTTATCTGTATTCTTGGGGCTCGCCACAATACTGATTACCTAACAGTCAAAACTAAAAAGCCTGATGAACACATCAGGCTTTTTTTGTTTCTGAGAGCGGTGAGTACTATTCACCCGCCACTTTCATCGTATCAAGTAAGATAGAACCGGTTTGAATAGGCGAGCGCGTTTCTACATCACTACCTACGGCCACAATCTTAGTAAACATCTCTTTCAAGTTACCTGCGATGGTAATTTCCGAGACAGGGAATTGAATTATACCATTCTCGACCCAAAAACCAGCCGCACCGCGAGAGTAATCTCCCGTCACGACATTCACACCTTGTCCCATTACTTCCGTAACCAGCAAGCCTGTACCTAGCTCTTTCAGCATTTGTTCGAAATTCTGCCCAGTCGACTTCACGTACCAGTTATGGATACCACCCGCGTGACCCGTTGGTGCCATTTTCATCTTACGCGCCGCATAACTGGTTAATAGATAAGTCGCAAGCACACCATCCGTAATGATCTCACGATCTTGGGTATATACGCCTTCACTATCGAATGGGCTGGAAGCCAAACCACGTAATACATGTGGACGCTCCGAGATATTGAACCATTCAGGAAGCACTTGCTTACCAAGGTGATCAAGTAAGAAAGAGGATTTACGGTATAAGTTTCCACCGCTGATCGCCATAACCAAATGACCAATCAAACCTGTCGCTACATCGGCCGCAAACATAATTGGGTACTGACCTGTTTTTAGTCGCTGTGCGTCCAAACGATTGATGGTGTTTTCTGCCGCTTTACGGCCTACCATTTCTGGAGCCCAAAGATCATCCCGGTGACGCGCAACGCTATAGCTGTAGTCACGCTCCATTTCACCGTTTTTCCCCACACCAATCACACAACAACTGGTACTATGGCGACTAGACGCATAACTCGCCAGTAATCCATGGCTATTACCATACACTTTGACGCCATAGTGGCTGTCATAACTTGCGCCATCACTTTGCTTAATCGCACCGTCATAACTTAACGCTTCTTTTTCCGCGGCAATGGCCACTTTTGCTGCGTAGTCAGGATCTGGCGTGTCGGGATGGAACAGGTCTAGATCGGGAACCTCTGTCACCATGTATTCTTTTGCCGCTGGTCCTGCAAAGGGATCTTCGGAGGTGTAATGCGCAATATCCAGTGCCGCAATAACGGTTTGTTCGATTGCGGCTTCACTCAAATCGGACGTGGAAGCACTGCCTTTACGTTGACCACGGAAAACGGTAATGCCAAGCGCACCATCGCTGTTGAACTCGACATTTTCTACCTCGCCCATGCGGGTAGAGACACTTAACCCAGTGCTCTTAGTAATTGCGACTTCGGCGGCGTCAGATTTCGCCGATGCGAGCTCTAATGCTCTTGCGACGGCTTGCTCTAGCTCGGTACGTTGCTCAGCAACCTGCTGTTTAATATCCATTGTCTTTCACATCTTGTCTTTGATGCACAATAGAATAACAAGAATTTCGCTTTCTCCCCAAGATTCTTGTTAAAATAGTCATAATATTAATCAAAACACAGGCAACTGAAATGGCACGTAAGAATCAAAAAGCGCCATGGGAACCAGAAGAAGAGATCATCTGGGTAAGTAAATCCGAGATGAAGCGAGACATGGAAGAGCTACAGAAACTTGGCGAAGAGCTTGTCGGCCTCAAACCCGCTGTTCTAGAAAAGTTTCCAATGAGCGAAGACTTGCGAGAAGCAATTGCTGATGCACAGCGCTTTAAAAACGAAGCGCGTCGTCGTCAACTGCAACGTATCGGTAAGTTAATGCGCTATGAAGACCCAGAGCCAATCCAAGCGGCGCTGGATAAAATTCGTAACAAGCACTCTCAATTAACGGCGGTCTTCCACAAGCTTGAAGCACTGCGTGATCGCGTAGTTGAAGAAGGCGATAAAGCGATTGATGATGTAGTGGACCTCTACCCTGCGGCAGATCGCCAACGTCTACGTCAACTTGCTCGCCAAGCGACGAAAGAGAAAAAGGCAGGCAAACCAGCAAAAGCCTACCGTGAAATCTTCCAGCTCCTTAAAGAGCTGAACGAAGAAGAAAATTAAGTCACGGTGACTTAACGCAAAAAGCAGACGATTACGTCTGCTTTTTTAATATCTGTCCGCCCTCAAGCTAAGCGATTGAGACTTTCCCCGCGCTCAAACGCATTGATATTCTCAATTAAAATGTCCGCTAAGCGCTGAATCGAAGAGTCACTTCCCCAGGCCACATGCGGCGTTAACAGCAAGTTGGGTAACTGCTGCATATTGGCGATAAGAGGATTGCTTTCATCGGCCGGCTCTTGAGTAAACACATCAAAGCCAGCACCAGAGATCTCACCCGCTTTAAGGGCATTCACCAAAGCAAGCTCATCAACGAGCCCTCCTCGCCCAGTATTAATCAGGATTGCGCTCGACTTCATGTGCTTTAATTCCGCTTCGGCAATGAGGTGGTGTGTATATTCGTTCAACGGACAATGTAGAGTAAACGCATCGGCCTGATGGAGTACCATTTCAAATGGTATATACCCCTCTCGGCATTCACTGGCCCCTTTACGCTCTGCAAAGAGAACCTTCATACCCAGCGCTTTCGCCAGTTGCGCGGTTGCTTGTCCTAATGCACCACTGCCTATCACCCCTAATGTGCTGCCCGCAATATCACCAATAGGATGGGTAAAGAAACAAAACTGTTTGTTGCGCTGCCACTCTCCCTCTGCAATGTCTTGATGGTAGCCAAATAAATTTCGGCGCAAAGCAAACAGCATTGCAATCACATGTTCTGGCACCGAGCGAGTAGCATAGCCACGCACGTTAGCAACGGCAATATCATGCTTTGCACAGTAATCCACATCGACGTTATTAAAGCCCGTCGCAGCAATGGCAATCATGCGCAACTTGGGCAGTTGTTCCAGCACATGTTGGTCAAGCAAGACTTTATTACTGATGACGATATCGGCATCCGTCAATCGTTCTATCACCTGTTCCGGAGCCGTCAAGTTGTACTCACACCAATGATGCTCAAAACTCGGTCGAGGTACCTTAATGTGCTCTGGGATGGTTGCTCGGTCTAAAAAGACCACGTTTGGAAAAGACATAACACCTCCTTGTTCACTGCCCGAGAAAAATACGTTATGGACGTGGCAGGGTTTTATAATCAGGTAATGTACGCTCTGGCATAAAATAGTTAAAAACCGTCGTTTTCGCTTCAGGATAAAAGTCACAAGGCACAAAAATACTGTCCAATTGCGCAGTGATCGGATGATAAAAGCTTAATTCAGCAGCGTGCAGCTCTAAACGGTCCGAAAACTGGAAAGCGGTTTCATTGGCATAAAACTCATCACCAACAATGGCATGGCCAATCGCCATTAAATGCACACGTAACTGATGCGAACGACCAGTAATCGGCAGCAAGCGTACAATCGTAGTTTGGGTACCGTCGGTATGTACTTCACGTTTAACAACCTGAAACAGCGTCTTGGAAGGCTTACCATCATCAAAACAGACTTTTTGTCGCGGACGGTTTGGCCAGTCACCAATCAGTGGCAGGTCAACCTCTCCCTCTTGCGGCTCGAGATGCCCCCAAACGCGTGCGTAATACACTTTATGGGTGAGGCGATATTGAAACTGCTTTTTCAGGGCACTCTCTGCGGGTTTATTTTTCGCAAACAGCATCAAACCCGACGTCGACATATCCAAACGATGCACAACTTGAATGGCCGGATACAACGCCTTTAGGCGACTCCACATACTATCGTAATGCTCTGCAAGACGCCCAGGCACCGACAATAAGCCTGATGGTTTATTGACTGCCAGAATGTGTTCATCCTCAAAAACGATGTTAAGCCAAGGATCTGTTGGAGGGGTATATTCAAGCATCGCCATGGGAAAGATCTCTACAAAATAAAAACGCCGCGATTATATACCCAAATGACATCAAGAGGCAGGATTCCGAGCGCAGTCATTGGTTCGACGACAAACAAGAAAAGCCCAAACCACAGCAAATCAACCAAAGTCAATCACGAAATAAAAAAAACAAATCCACACATTGTAAAATAAGATTGACAACTCTACTCGTCACTGAATAGAGTGGTAGATGCATATCACACCTATGCCAGCAACAGACCGAAAAATAAATAACTCAACAAAAACATCATTTAAATGACATCACCGCTGTGCGGCACACGATGAGCTTCCCAGTTCACCAATAAAGCTGCGACATGATTCCAGCATAAGAAATACATCAAATAAAAAGGACAACAAGCAATGGACTCCGCTGTTATCGATAAACCCACATCCAAACTCTCCTTATTCTTTCGTTCGCTTGGGCCTGGTATCTTAATGGCGTCAGCGGCGGTCGGTGGATCTCACCTCGTCGCATCGACGAAAGCGGGGGCGATTTATGGCTGGCAGCTTGCCGCACTGATTCTTCTGGTCAACTTTTTTAAATACCCCTTCTTTCGAGCAGGCGTGCAATACACCATGGGAACAGGACTCACCTTGGTAGAGGGGTACGCGAAATTAGGTCGTCCTTATCTTTGGCTGTTTCTATTTTTAAGCATGGTGTCTGCGGTGATCAATACCTCTGCATTGTTGATGTTCAGCGCCAGCTTGCTGGGGTATTTCATACCGTTCTCGCTATCAATGGCGTCATTAAGCATCATCGTGATAGTCACGTGTCTGATTATCTTATTTGCGGGTCATTATAAGGCGCTCGATACGTTATCTAAAGTTATCATGTCTGTGTTAACCATCGCGACATTACTTGCCGTTGCAATCGCCTTTGGTAATCCCGTTGAGCAAGTAGCCAACTTCGAGCCACCGTCACCTTGGTCTATTGCTGCAATCGGCTTTATCGTCGTAACCATGGGCTGGATGCCGGCACCGATAGAGATCTCCTGTTTAACCTCGGCATGGCTAAAACGCCAATCAAGCCAGCAAGAAGTCACTTACCGCTCTGCTCTATTTGACTTTAATGTCGGTTATATTGGCACGGCTTTTCTTGCGATTATCTTTGTATCGTTAGGCTCTTTGATGCTTTATGGCTCTGGCGTTGCGCTTGAAAGCTCAGGCGTTGGCTTCTCCCATCAATTGGTTGGCTTGTATGCGTCGACGATTGGCGAATGGTCTCGTTACTTGATCGCAGTAATTGCATTCTTCTGTATTTTTGGCAGCACGATTACGGTGATTGACGGTTACTCTCGCGTCATTTCAGATTCTCAACGCCTGCTGCGATCGCAACCCGATACGGATCCGAAAGCGACATCAGCCATCATGCTCGTGGTCGCCTTACTTGCATTAGGTATTGTGATTTTCTGGGCTTCTGCATTATTGCCTATGCTGAACTTTGCGATGATATTGGCGTTTATGACCACGCCATTCTTTGCGCTATTGAACTACACCCTCGTGAGTAAAACGGATTTACCCGAGCCGTTAGCTGTCGGTCGTAAGTTGAAGTGGTTGTCGATTGTCGGCCTAATTTATCTGTTTGGCTTCTTGGCACTATTTATTTGGTGGAAATGGCTGATGTAAGCGGCTCCCCACAATTAAAAAATAAAAAGGCCTTCAAATTGAAGGCCTTTTTATTGGTTTAAATGTTGGTGTTTCTAGTTGTGGCTGACAACAATCAGACGCAGTGAATCCAGCTGAACTTGAGCTTGGTTAATGTAACCCGTGAGCTCTTTGATCTGCTCTTCAATCACTTCAATTTCTTCATCACGAATGTTGGGATTCACGGCTTTCAGCGCTTGCAAGCGTTCAAGATCCGCGTTCAAGCTTTGTTGCATATCTCGATGCGCTTGCTTGCGTACTTCTTCTACCTTCTGCTCAACAAACGCATCGCCCGCTTCAATTAAACGGTGGACGTCTTTTTGTACCGAGGTCACTAGCTTGTTACCTAAGTGACGGTTTACAGGGCTGAGCTGGCGGTTAAAGCTTTCAAATTCCACTTGAGCAGACAAATCATTACCACGCGAGTCCATCATCAAACGGATTGGCGTTTTCGGTAAGAAGCGCGCAATACCACTGCGCTTTGGTGCTTGCGCATCAACCGCATAAATCAGCTCAAGCAGAATCGTCCCCACTGGTAAGGCTTTGTTTTTCAGTAGCGATACCGCAGAAACGCCCACGCCTTCACTCATCAGAAGATCAATACCACCTTGGATCATCGGGTGTTCCCAACTGATAAAGTGCATGTCTTCACGTGACAACGCCGTTTCACGATCAAACGTAATTGTCGCCCCTTCGTATGGCAAACCTGGGTAGCTTGGTACCATCATGTGCTCAGATGGCGTCACAACCAGCGCGTTTTCACCTTTGTCGTCTTGGTTCAAACCAATGGTGTCGAACAGAGAAAGTGCGAAGGTAACCAGATTAGTGTCACCGTCGGTTGATTCAATTTTTTCCACGATTTTCTGCGCTTTTTCGCCGCCATTTGAATGCATTTCTAACAGACGATCGCGACCATGTTCCAATTGAGATTTCAGCTCTTTGTTCATTTTGGCTGACGCTTCAATGATCTCATCCAAAGTGCTGGTATCGCCAGAAGCAAGGATCTCAATTAAGTCGTCTGAGTACTTATCGTATACCGCTCGACCTGTTGGGCACGTTTCCGCAAATGCGTTCAGACCTTCATCAAACCAGCGAGCTAGGATCGCCTGAGACGTACCTTTCAAATACGGAATATGAATATCGATGTCGCGCCTCTGACCGATTCGATCCAAGCGACCAATACGCTGCTCAAGCAAGTCTGGATTGAACGGTAAATCGAACATCACCAATTGGTTGGCAAACTGGAAGTTACGGCCTTCAGAACCGATCTCACTACAAATCAAGACCTGTGCGCCGCCTTCTTCTTGCGCAAAGTAAGCGGCTGCTTTGTCACGTTCAAGAATCGACATACCTTCATGGAACACAGTGGCACGAATGCCTTCACGCTCACGCAGTGCTTGCTCCAGTTGTAGTGCGGTACTCGCACGAGAGGCAATCACCAGAATTTTCTCGCTGCGCTTCTCTTTGACTTTTTCAAGCAACCAGTTGACGCGCGAATCAAACTGCCACCAGCTGGCATCATCGCCTTCAAACTCTTGGAAAATCTCTTCTGGGTAGAGGTTCTTCATTGCACGCGCTTCAGAGCTCATTTTACCGCCTATCATCCCTGCTACGCGCATTGAGGTGGTGTATTGCGGTGGAATGTCCATTGGCATCAGGTACACGTTACGCGCAGGGAAGCCTTTGATAGCAGCACGTGTGTTACGGAATAAAACACGACCGGTACCGTGACGGTCCATCAAGTTATCAATTAATTCTTGGCGTGCAGACGCTTTGGCTTCTTCGTCGCTTTCACTTTCGATAATCCGAAATAGCGGTTCAACATCTTGCTCTGACAACAGCTCGGTAATTTTATTTTTTGCTTCATTCGGCAGTTTTTCGCCGGAAAATAAAGACGTGATCGCATCCGCAACTGGGGCGTATTGCGCTTCTTCTGCCACAAACGTTTCATAGTCGTAGAAACGGTCTGGATCTAACAGGCGTAAACGTGCGAAGTGACTTTCACGACCTAATTGCTCAGGGGTGGCAGTTAATAGTAAGACGCCCGGAGTGCGTTCAGCCAAACCTTCTACCACTTGGTATTCACGGCTTGGCTTGTCTTGGCTCCATTCAAGGTGATGCGCTTCATCGACCACCAATAGGTCCCACTCGCCCTCTAATGCCTGTTCAAAACGCTTGCGGCTTTTACGTAAAAAATCCAAAGAACACAATACGTACTGCTGAGTATCAAATGGGTTTTCTGCATCCGCGAATGCTTCGATACAACGCTCTTCGTCAAAGATAGAGAAATGCAGGTTGAAACGACGCATCATTTCAACCAACCACTGGTGTTGCAGTGTTTCTGGTACCACAATCAAAATACGTTCAGCGCGACCCGACAGCACTTGCTGGTGGATGATCATGCCCGCTTCGATGGTTTTACCCAAACCGACTTCATCCGCGAGCAATACGCGTGGCGCATGACGACGGCCAACTTCGTGCGCAATGTAAAGCTGGTGAGGAATTAAACCTGCACGCATGCCACATAGGCCGCGCATTGGGCTCTTATGCTGCTCAAACTGGTTGGTTAGCGCACGGTAACGCAGAACAAAGTTGTCCATACGGTCGATTTGACCGGCGTACAACTTATCTTGAGGTTTATTAAAACGAATTTGGTTGCTCAGAAAAATCTCACGCAGAACCACTGCGGTTTCTTGCGTGTCTTCACGAGTACCGAAATAGGTGTAAAGACCTTCATCTTCCAGTACTTCTTCGACTTTTAGAGACCAACCTTCTTGGCAGTCGATGACATCACCAACGTTAAAAGTGACTCGGGTAACAGGTGCATCGTTACGTGCGTAAACTCGGTTTTCCTCTGACGCTGCAAACATCAATGTCACAGTACGAGCATCCATTGCTACAACGGTACCTAAACCTAAATCGCTTTCCGTATCGCTAATCCAGCGCTGCCCCAAAGCAAATGTCATGAATTGACTACCTCGTTATTAGTTCTTGATTCGTGTTTCTTGTTGGTCTACTCATGCCCGTAGGCATGGATAATAGTTTAGATCTGATTCTGGCTTCTGCTATGCCGATAGCATTCGTCATTCCAGTATGAACTGAGTATTTTTAAGCCAGCTCAACATGATAAATCGGACGTAGCCTATACGCAGAAAAAGGTCGCTAATCTTACTTGAAGCTGTGATTTAGGTCACGCCGAAACCGCATCAAGCGGAAACTTTTTTTCCCAAACTATAAATGCAATCAAATTGTAAAATACTCATGCCAATGATTAAGTTGTAGAACGTAAATATTACGTATACTTCTAGTGAGGGGCGTTTAAAACCATTGCATATGATTTAAGCGCGTTAGTACACGATTAGGATCAACACGGGTTTGCAGTAAGTTGTCTTGCTACTCGGTTGCACACTAACCGACATCAGCCCGACAACCTCTATTGCAAGCAATCAGAGTTAGGCCGCTTCACACCTATTTGAGAACGACCTAACCACTCGCATGCAGAGCCGTATTACGGCAAGGAGACGCTATGGGCGATACCGATCGGAAACTGTTTGTACTTGATACCAACATTCTTCTTCATGAACCCTTTGCCATCTTCTCTTTCCAAGAACACGATGTCGTTATCCCCATGACCGTGTTGGAAGAACTCGACCGAATCAAAGACAGCAAACGCGATGTCGCAAGAGACGCGCGCGTGGCTATTCGCGCTTTGGAAGATTTGTTTAAAGAAGCAACGCCCGATGAAATTTCTGAAGGCATTCCTGTTTCTAAAGACAGCCCCGCCCAAGGCACTATTTCCATTTTGGCGGATTTTGAACTGCAGGAAACCGTCAAAGCCTTCGCCGACAAAGCCGGTGACAACCGCATCCTCAATGCGATGCTTTATCTGCAAAACAAACGAGCACCACGTGAAGTGGTACTGATCACGAAAGACATTAACATGCGTCTGCGCGCCAAAGGCGCTGGTGTGCGTTTTGTTGAAGACTACCGAACCGATCAACTGATTGACGATATTCAATACCTGACCAAAGGCTTTCAACTGCGTGAGGGGGACTTCTGGAGTGATATTGAGGAAGTGGAAAGTTATGCGCTGGGCGGAAAAACCTATCACAAGCTCAGCCGTGAACCTTTTGAACCCACTTTTATTAACCAATATGTGATTGATGAAGACAGCGACTTTGCTGGCCGCGTGGAAACCATCAATGAAGACAAATTAACCCTACTCGACCTGAGCCGCGAACGCATGATGCACCGTAAGGCTTGGGACATCACACCAAAAAACATCTACCAAGGAATGGCGTTGGATGCCTTACTTGACCCAGATATTGATTTGGTGATTCTAACGGGTGCGGCGGGCAGTGGTAAGACGTTGCTGGCCATGGCAGCCGCACTGGAGCAAACCATTGAAAAAAGCATGTTCGATAAAATTATCGTGACGCGTAACACGCCCGACATCGGGGAATCCATCGGCTTCTTACCCGGCTCAGAAGAGGAAAAAATGATGCCGTGGTTAGCCGCCGTAACCGATACCTTGGAAGCACTACATAAACACGATCACTGCACTGAAGGCTCATTGAAGTACATCTGCGATAAAGCCAATATTCAGTTTAAATCGATCAACTTTATGCGTGGCCGTTCGATTCAAAATGCGTTTGTGCTGCTTGATGAGTGTCAAAACCTCACCGCTTCACAAATCAAAACCATCATCACCCGCTGCGGCGAAGGAACGAAAATCGTCTGCTCAGGTAACTTGGCGCAGATTGACTCCCATTACCTCACCCCAGTGACATCAGGGTTGACCTACATGGTTGAACGCTTCAAGAACTTTGAAGGCAGCGCGAATATTCACCTTAACGGCGTGGTTCGTAGCCGCTTGGCAGAGTTTGCCGAAGAGAACCTGTAGTCGACATCGACTCACAAAAACAAAAGAGCGCTCCAACGAGCGCTCTTTTTATAACGATTCGATTGAGTTACTCAGTACCACCCACTGTTAGTGAATCCAGTTTTAATGTTGGCTGACCAACGCCCACCGGAATACTTTGCCCTGCTTTACCACATACGCCAACGCCCTTGTCGATACTTAAGTCGTTACCAACCATCGACACTTGCTGCATAGCTTCAATACCAGAGCCAATCAACGTGGCCCCTTTAACAGGGCGCGTAATTTTGCCGTTTTCAATTAAGTACGCTTCCGATGCAGAGAACACAAACTTACCCGACGTAATGTCCACCTGACCGCCACCAAAGTTTGGCGCATACAACCCTTTCTCTACCGTTGAAATGATTTCTTCTGGCGTATGTTCACCTGGAAGCATGTAGGTGTTGGTCATGCGCGGCATCGGTAAATGTGCGTAAGATTCACGACGACCATTACCGGTTGGGTTCACGCCCATGAGACGCGCGTTGAGCTTGTCTTGCATGTAGCCTTTTAGCACACCATTTTCGATGAGGGTGTTGTATTGGCCATTGACGCCTTCGTCGTCGACGTTGAGCGAACCACGCAGATCTTTCAATGTACCGTCATCGACGATAGTACACAGTGGTGATGTCACTTGTTGACCGATTTTACCGGCAAAGACTGAAGATTCTTTGCGATTAAAGTCACCTTCCAAACCATGACCGACCGCTTCGTGCAGCAACACGCCCGGCCAACCTGAACCCAACACCACTGGCATCATGCCTGCTGGTGCGGCTTCTGCGGCTAAGTTCACTAACGCCATGCGAATCGCTTCATCGGCATAATGAAATGCCTCTTTCACGCCATCGGTTTCAGAAAGGAAGAAATCATAGCCAAAACGACCGCCGCCACCAGCACTACCCCGCTCACGTCGTTCGCCTTTTTGCGCCAATACACTAATAGACAAACGCACCAAAGGACGAACGTCACCGGCATAAGTGCCGTCAGTTGCCGCTACCAGCATTTGCTCGTGCACGCCGCTGATGCTGATCGACACTTCTTTGACCAACGGCTCTTTGGTACGGATATAGGCATCAAGTGACTTGAGCAGTTCTGTTTTTTGCTGCTTTTCCCATTCAGCTAATGGATTCACAGCGGCGTAATACGCTTGGTTGTCTGTTCGCTTAAACGCTTGAACTTTGCCATTTTGCCCTTGTTGAGCAATACCGCGCGCCGCCATCGCACTCTGTTTTAAACCTTCTGGCTGAATTTGGTCGGAATAAGCAAAGCCAGTTTTTTCACCACTCACCGCTCGAACACCCACACCACAGTCAATGTTAAAAGAACCATCTTTGATGATGCTGTCTTCTAGAACCAGAGACTCGTGCCAGCTGGACTGAAAGTAAATGTCCGCATAATCGATCTGGCGCGTCGCAATGCTGGCAAGTGTGTCAGCAATGTCTTGTTCTGTCAGACCATTGGGGGCAAGGAGTGCCTGTTCTATTTGGTTTGTGCTCATAGTTAGCTCTTTTATTTCCGTCTCAATTCATTGTGAAAGCGACTGTGTTGAGTCAGCGGCATATTCTGCCTTACTTGTTGGCTTTGTGACAAATCTATCTCTGTCACTAACAAGCCTACTTCATCCTGAAGCTGTTTATGGATACGTCCCCAAGGGTCAACGACCATGGAGTGTCCCCATGTGTTTCGTCCACAAGGATGCGTTCCGGTTTGACCACTCGCGAGTATCCAACATTGAGTTTCAATCGCTCGCGCACGTAACAAAACTTCCCAATGCGCCTTACCGGTCACGGCGGTAAACGCGGCGGGCACCACAATGATATCTGCACCTTCTTGGCGTAATACTTTATAAAGCTCGGGAAAACGTACGTCGTAACAAATGCTCAATCCTACGCTGCCGATATCCGTTTCTGCGACTACGATTTGATTACCCGCCATAAATGTATCCGACTCGCGATAGCTGCTATGTCCATCAGCCACATCAACGTCAAACATATGCAGTTTGTCATAATGAGCGATACATTTACCATGTGGCGGCAATACAAGTGTTGTGGTCGTGACACCTTTTGCGGTTTGAATGGGCATGCTTCCGACAATCAGTGTTAACTGGTTCTTTCTTGCGATTTCAGAGAGCCGCAGTTGAATCATGCCACTCCCAAGTGGCTCTGCATGTTGATGGTACGCTTCGCGATTGGCAAACAGCACTGTATTTTCAGGGGTAAGGACAAGCTTGGCACCTTGCTTGGCAGCCAAAGCACACTGTTTTTCAATGAAGTCCAGATTCGCGGTGATATCTGGACCCGATGTCATTTGAATAATACCAACACGTTCCATGCGTTTCCTTCCTTATTCCATTTTAATCGGTAAGTTATTTGGCCTGTTCACGCAGCTTTTCTGGCAGCTTGTATTCGCCTTTACTTCGCGAAATTTCTTTCACTGTTGGGGAATCTAATGGCCCTTTTACTTCATAGTTGACTTGAGTAAAGACTTCCACCACCGGAGAAATTACCGTTGAGATCGCCAATACGTACAGCGCGGTTTGAGGGGCGACCGCAAAGGCCGTTAACATCGGTAAGCCCGATGTAACGTCTGGGGTAAACTTGACTTCCGCATCGACCATTCGGCTAGTCATATTGGCGATACCACGGATCTGCATTTCACCCGCCAAAGCATCCATCACAATATCATTGGTAATGAAAACCCCATCTTGGATCTTGCCCGTGCCCGTGATCGAGTTGAAGGCCATACCTTTATCGAACACGTCAGTAAAATCGAGCTGCATCTTACGAATAATAGAATCAAGACTAAATAAGCCTAGCAAACGCGCCGCACCGCTGACTTCACTGATCACACCTTTTCCGAACTCCGTCGACACGTCTCCTTGCAAGGTTGGGATTTTCATTGACCATGGCGCGCCATCCCACTCCATATTGGCGTTGATCTCAAATGGGGCTTGCTGAATGCCCGAAGTAATACCAAAACGTTCCATAAGATCGGTGTTGTTATCGCCTTTCATCTTCACCTTCAGATTGGAGTGGCTACGATCTTTGGTCAACGCCCACCAACCGCTCATATCAATGCGATTTTTACCGCTGCTAAAGGTGACGTTTCTCCATTCCAAACGATCTTCATGGCGCTGCAAATCAACATTCACCTTCCCCACTTTGTAACCTTGCAACCAAAAGTCGTCGATACTCAAAGCTAAGTTTGGAACCTCAGCGTGAAACTTACGATCAAAACTCGTGATCAACGGCGCACTTTGATCTTCGCTAGCAAAGAGAGAACTGCGTTGCTTCGTCATCTCTTCAAACCCGGGAATATACAGATGTAAATGCTCTAAGGAGACGGATAAGTCATACGCTTTAAGATAGTTCGCTTTGCCTTTGACTTCTTGACTATTGACATCCAACTGCCAATTCAAATTCTTCTTACTGGCCGAAAAATCCACATCATGAAATTCAATCCCGCCAAACTGTAAGTTTGGCGCTTCTATATCAATCCGTGTTGGTAATGGGAGCGTTGGCGTCTGCATATTCTCGAGCACAGACGACGCTTTATTGGTTGGCCGCTGAGCAAACGCCAACCATTGGTCTAAGTTAAGCTCATCGACGCGCACTGAGGCATCATGTCCGACAATTGGGCTGATCTTAAAGCCCCCTGTGCCGATCATTAAATTGGTGGCGGTCAGAACAGGCACCTCTCCGGAGATATCTATCTCGGTTTGGTACTTAGCATTTGGTATTTGTAGTCGTGCAGAAATGCTTTCTTGGTTGCCGGATGCCTGCAGTTTTGCTTGCCCGAACTCGCCAACTTGTTTGGCTAGCGGATAAGGATATTGGCTAGCCACACGGTTTAACTGCGCCAAGACATCGAGCTGATAAGTGAACCCCACATCGTTGAGTTGCAAATCAATATCCATTTGCCACGGCGCATGCCCAGAAACAAGGTTTAACCAACGCTCACCGATATAGGGTTTAAGAGGCTCGACGTCCCAATCGCCTAATGTATTAATCGTCACGTTGTAGCCCGGTTCCGCGCTCTCACCACGAAAATCAAGGGAAATAGCTTGCGTAAGCAATTCTGCCGACAAACCTGATGTAGTCACAACATCATTGTCAAAATGAATGCGGCCTGTGGCTTTTTCCAACGTCATTGGCGGCGCCTCAATATCAACACGATTATCGTTCAGATCAGCATGCCCCCATGCGCGAGATTCCTTTTCAAAGTCAAACGGGATATTAAGTTGAAATTCAGAGTCAACCGGACCATTCACTTGAAGCGCCGTCAATGCTGCCCCGACCGAGTCCACCAATGGCGTCGCCATCATGTAGTCACGCACTTCGTTGCCCGAAGCGCTCGCTTTGGCTTCAATCTCAATGTGTCCACCTTCCGCCAACTCAGGAATTCGTCCGGTAATACGCTTAGCATGGACACCATTTAAAGTGGCGGACTTAGAATCCAAATACATGGCATCATTTTCAAACAGCAAGTCCAGCTGCAGATCCGTGATGGTTGGCCATGCGGTATCAAAGCTAAACTTTGCGTCTTTTAAACCGACCCACGCTTGGAACATCCCGTTGTGATCTTTGTACGGAAAATCCTCTAACTCGCCATACCACAGCAGCTTAGCCGTGTTCACTTTACCGCCTTGAATCGCGGTCGAGAGGTAATCCGTTAAGTCTTGTCCGAGCGCCAGAGTCGGCAGATAACGCCATGTTTCACCCGCGTTGTAGAGATCCGCTTCGGCATAAAACGATAAAAATGGGCTTTGTTCTTTCGGAAAGTCAAGTCGAAAGGCCCCCAGTACTTGAAGATCAGGCGTCGCTGCTGTCACTTTATCAGACCATAAACGCCAGCCGCCCTCATCCTGCTGCCAAATAATATCAACTTCACCTTGTTTGATATTCAGCGGAGCTTGAAATACATCACCGTACGGAAATACATCATCAATGACGGTTACTTTCGCTTTTGCCTGATTTAAATCACCAGAAACGCGGCCTTGTACGTGATGAAACCCGGGTAACAGTTCCCATTGGGTCATCGCAAGTTCATCCAATTCGGCGGAGTAGCGCAAAGTGTCTAAACGACCGTTCATGGACAAGCGAACATCTTCAACTCGGCCTTTCGGTGCCAGTTTGTTGATGACATCACTGGTTAACTCCGATTCGGGAGCAAGCTTTATCAGCGGAATGAGTGCTTCAATATCTAGCTGCGAAAGGTTAAGCGTCCAACCATCCGGTTGCCAGTCAAACGCGACGTCCAGTTCTGGCCATGGCGTATCATCGGTTCGGATCTGAAGTGAGTGACCATTTACTTTCCAGCCTTGCTTGTCTGGTCGAAGATTAAAAATACCAGATTCAATAAATAGATCATGCTGACCATTCTCACTCCACACCAGCTCAGATGGTAATAACTCGACATAAGCATCATTAGGCTGGCTGTGTTTGAGTGTCAGCCAAGTATTTAAGCTGACTTTACCTGACTCAGCGCCGGACTCTTCTTGCATGTAGGCAGTAAGCCAAGGCGTGACAGACACATCTTGAGCACTCACGTAAAACTCACCAGACACATCTCGTAATGAGCCATGGTCTTTAAAGTTAGCACTTACTAACAGCGAGTTAATTTTGGCATCCGCAATACTCACCGTCCCTTCGGCTAAGTGGCGCTGACCTTGGTTACTCCAGCGGAGTTGCTCGATGTCCAAACGACGCGTCTCACCAGACACTGACTGGTACCAAATACGTGAGTTCGTCACGGTAAAATCTTCAAATTGACGTAAAAGCAACGAGTCGAGCTGGTCAATCAACTTAACTTCGCTTTTATCCACTTTAGGCTCTTTATCTTGGCGACTCGAGCTCGGAAGAAGATCTACCGTCTGGATATCCAAGGCTAAATTATGGATAGTGAGGTCGGCAACAACAGGCTTAAATTGAACCAGAGATTGAATCAGATCGAATTCAATGTGAATTTCTTCGACGGCAAAACGCGCTTCCTGATTATTCGGCAGATTGGCTTCTAAGCCAAGTAACGCAATAGAGGGGTGGTTGTTTCGCCAAGCACCAGCGACATTGTCGATAGCAAAATCGAAACCTGTGCTTTTCTTTACCCAAGTTTTGATCTCACCTTGGAAGTGGTTGAGTTGTGGCAATGTGATACGCAGGGTTGTCACTGATATGGCTAATAAAACCAATACAGTGACTACGCTCCACGCACAAAAACGCCCAAAATGGTTAACACCAGAATTCACAAATTTTCCAATTACATCATTACGACGTCAAACTGTTCCTGAATGTACAGGGGCTCAACCTGAATTCGAACTTGCTTACCAATAAATACTTCAAGCTCAGCCAACGCATGAGACTCATCACCCAACAAGGCTTCAGCGACGAACGGCGAAGCGTAGACGACAAAGTTGTCAGCATCGTAAGCACGATTCACACGGGTGATCTCACGCAAAATCTCAAAGCACACTGTTTCGACCGTTTTCACGCTACCACGGCCCTCACAAGTAGGACAACCAGAACAAAGAACATGTTCAATACTTTCTCGCGTGCGCTTGCGGGTCATTTCCACTAAGCCTAGCTGAGTGAAACCGTTAATATTGGTTTTTACGCGGTCTTTAGCCAATGCGGTTTCTAATGAGGTAAGCACGCGTTGGCGATGCTCTTCGGACGCCATATCGATAAAGTCGATAATGATGATGCCGCCCAGATTACGCAGACGTAACTGACGAGCGATGGCCTGAGTCGCCTCTATATTAGTATTGAAAATGGTCTCTTCGAGATTACGACGGCCAACGAATGCACCAGTGTTAATGTCGATAGTGGTCATGGCTTCGGTTTGGTCGATGATCAGATAACCACCTGATTTGAGCTCGACTTTACGCTCTAACGAGCGTTGAATTTCGTTCTCAGTGTCGTACATGTCAAAGATTGGCTTGTCGCCTTCGTAAAGCTCAAGCTTGTCTGTTAACTCAGGGACGAATTCAGAGGTGAACTCTTTCAGGTTTTCGTATTCGAGGCGAGAGTCAACCATGATTTTATCAAGCTCTGTGCCAACAAAATCGCGCAGAATACGCTGAGCCAACCCCAGCTCACCATACAGTGTTGAACGCGTTTTGTATTTCGAGCGACGCTCCATGACTTTTAACCACAAACGTTTGAGAAACGCCGCATCTTGAGAAAGTTCTTTTTCATCGGCGCCTTCTGCAGCAGTGCGGATGATAAAGCCACCATGTTCATCACAATAATTGCTGACCACCTTCTTTAAGCGCTCTCGTTCTTTCTCACTTTCAATGCGCTGTGATACGCCAACATGGCTGGCGCCGGGCATGAAAACGAGGTAGCGTGAGGGCAATGTAATATCAGTGGTTAAACGCGCGCCTTTGGTACCAAGGGGATCTTTCACCACTTGCACAACAATATCTTGGCCTTGGCGAACCAACTCAGAAATATCACGAACTTGAAACTGCTGTTTTTCGTTTTCTGCCACACATTCGGTATGAGGAACGATATCAGACGCATGTAAAAACGCTGCTTTATCTAAGCCAATATCGACAAAAGCCGCTTGCATGCCGGGTAATACTCGGCTTACTTTGCCTTTATAGATATTACCAACAATACCGCGACGCGATTCGCGTTCAATATGAATTTCTTGTAGTACTCCACCTTCAATCATGGCCACACGAGTTTCACTCGGGGTCACGTTAAGCAGCAATTCTGCACTCATGTGCACACCTCAAAACAATTATAAAAATTTTTGAATTAGCTGATCGGTTTCGAACAAAGGTAAGCCTACTACAGCGTGATAACTGCCTTCGATTCGGGTGACAAATCGCCCTCCGAGTCCCTGAATACCATAACTTCCAGCTTTATCGCATGGCTCTCCTGACTGCCAATATTGTTTGATTTCTTCGTGGGTCAGTTGCTTGAACCATACGTCAGTGATGACGACCACTGAGTGTTGATGTTCCGACGATACGATGCTCACCGCGGTCATCACTTGGTGGCGACGACCAGATAAATCAGTAAGCATACGCTTTGAATCTTCAAAACTTTTTGGTTTTTCTAGCACTTGGTCATCGCATACCACGACTGTATCAGAGCCCAAAACAATGGAATCAGGTTTAGCCAAACCTAAGCCAGCTTGAGCTTTTTCCAAAGAAAGACGCAGCACATAGTCTTGTGCTTGCTCATGATCCTGTTTGGTTTCCTCGATGTCAGGTAATACAATGTCAAAATCGTAACCTAGTTGAGCAAGCAGCTCTTTTCTTCTCGGAGAACCCGAAGCGAGAACGAGAGATAAGCCTTTTTTCACTGCTTTACCTTACGTGCCATGCACGACGAATACGTCGCATTAATAAAAACATCCATGGCCAAAGTATACAGTTTATTGCCGCTGTCCACAGAGATAATGGATTAAATACTACGTCTTGGTTCAAATATTCCCCACAGAATATCAAAACTTTCAGTAACACTGTCAAAACGGCAATTAATATCGATTGTTGCCACAATGCCATGTTACGCACCAGCAAGAAATTCAGTGCGACTAGATAGACGGTAATCGACATCATCATACCGCGAATCCCTAGCGTCGAACCCAGCAAAATATCCCATAGTAACCCCAGCACCAAAGCAGTACCCACGTTAACTCGATGCGGCAGCGCCAGCACCCAATAACACGTGACCAAAAACAACCATGATGGACGCAGTAAATCGAGGGCGCCTGGCCATGGGATCGTTTGTAAGACCAGCGCAACAAAGAAACTGGTGCCAATCACCATTCTGCTACGTAATACATTATTGGCCATCTTTTACCTCTTGTTCTTGCCCTAACCGCTCATCCGCGTTAGATCGCAGCACTTGGTGTTGGCGATCTTCGTTAGGCCAGAGCAACAATAGGTAACGTAAACGATCAAATTCAACCACAGGCTCGGCCTTGATTGGTGCAAATTCTTGGCGTGTATCGTGTCCTACATCGGTAACTGTCGCCACCGGGTAGCCTTCTGGATAAATACCGCCGAGGCCTGATGTCACCAGTAGATCACCCACCTGAATATCAGTACTGGTTGGAATATGCTCCAAATGGATTTCATCCATTTGACCATTACCTGATGCGATCACTCGAATATCGTTACGGATCACCTGCACTGGAATCGCGTTTTTGGCATCTATCAGTAGTAATACGCGCGCATTATGTGCAGCAACAAAAGTGACCTGACCAACAATGCCTTTTTCGTTGATCACGGGTTGCCCTACATAAACCCCATCAATCTGACCTTTATCAATCACGACCTGATGACGATAAGGTGACGTATCGACCGCCATCACTTCGGTGACGACTTTCTTTTCATCACGGACAAAGGATGAGCCCAGCAGTTTACGTAAGCGTTGGTTTTCTTCTTTATATTGTTCGAGCAAGATAAGTTCGCTTTTTAGACGTAGTACTTCCCGCTTTAAGTTGCGATTACCTTCAACTAATGCCTGACGAGTATTAAAACGCTCGAATACGCCGTCGAACATACTTCGTGGTAAATCTGCTGCATACTGAATTGGCGCAACCATACTGTTCAATAAGTATCGGACGCTGGAAAACGTATCTAGACGACTATCAGCCAGCATTAAACTCGCCGATACGATGACAGCAAAAAACAGACGTAATTGCAGAGATGGGCCCCTGCCAAAGATCGGTTTCATCTTGTTTTTGACCTGATTGCTTCCATGATTACTGAGCCTTACTTGGCAACCTGAAAACACTAAAGAGAAGACTTTCAGGTATGGAGCATGTTTGAATTACAGAGAGAGCAGAAATGAAGGTGAAGCCAGCTTGAGCTTCACCTAAACCTTTATTCTTCAGAGAAGAGATCGCCACCGTGCATGTCGATCATTTCTAGTGCTTTACCACCACCATGTGCGACACACGTTAGTGGGTCTTCAGCGATAACCACTGGAATACCCGTTTCTTCCATTAGTAGGCGATCAAGATCTTTCAGTAGTGCACCACCACCGGTTAGAACCATGCCGTTTTCAGAAATGTCTGAAGCGAGCTCTGGTGGACACTGCTCTAGTGCAACCATCACGGCTGATACGATACCTGATAGCGGCTCTTGTAGTGCTTCTAGGATTTCATTTGAATTCAGGCTAAAGCTACGTGGTACACCTTCTGCTAGGTTACGACCACGAACTTCGATTTCTCGCACTTCATCACCAGGGTACGCGGAGCCAATTTCATGCTTGATCTTCTCTGCTGTTGCCTCGCCGATCAAACTGCCATAGTTACGACGAACATAGTTGATAACGGCTTCATCAAAACGGTCACCACCGATACGCACAGACGACGAATAAACCACACCATTTAGCGAGATAACCGCCACTTCAGTGGTACCACCGCCGATATCAACCACCATTGAACCGGTTGGCTCTGATACGCGCAGGCCTGCGCCAATTGCCGCCGCCATTGGCTCGTCGATTAAGTAAACTTCACGTGCGCCCGCCCCTAGTGCCGATTCACGAATCGCGCGACGTTCAACTTGTGTAGAGCCACAAGGCACACAAACCAGCACGCGAGGGCTTGGTTTTAAAATGCTGTTGTCGTGCACTTGCTTAATAAAGTGCTGTAGCATTTTTTCAGTAACATAAAAATCAGCGATCACACCATCTTTCATCGGACGAATAGCGGAAATGTTACCCGGTGTACGACCAAGCATCTGTTTTGCGGCGTGACCAACAGCGGCAACGCTTTTTGCAGAACCTACACGATCTTGACGAATAGCAACTACAGAAGGTTCATCAAGGACAATTCCTTGCCCTTTTACGTAAATTAGAGTGTTGGCAGTGCCCAAATCGATCGATAAATCGTTAGAAAACATACCACGAAGTTTCTTAAACATACTCTTCGCTCATCCTGCAAAAATATAGAAGACAAAAATTGTCCTAAATGTACCAATGCCTCGCTGCCACAGCAAGGTATTGATACCCAAACATGGGTAGAAAGCCTCAATTTCTTGCAGTTTCCTAACTTAAGGGCAAAAACCTAAGTTGTTACTGTCCGGTTAACCCTGGCTCACCACGATAAATAACACGGTCGTTACCACGATGAATACCGAAGGTGACCACTGATGATGGGTTTTCTTCAGAACCATCATTGTCCCAGTCGTATTTGAGCCAAGGGAGATTGTTACCACTAGGAGTTAGGTCTAACCACACTTTAGATTGCTGTCTAACGTCGTTATTACACCCCTGTTTCGCAATCAAACGCTCTCTCGCAGTGTTTGGAAGTATGCCTTGCTCAACTTGAGCGTTTGAAATTTCATTATCTGAAGCATCAAAAACTTTCAAAACAATATCACATGCCGTTGTTCCATCCGGACTACTCCAAATTAACTCATCACTTCCCGCTTCAAACGGAGATACAATAGCTCGGTTATCATGCTCACTAACAGTAAATCGATTATTGTTCCAATACTCAACTCTTAAAGGCACACTGAGCGTTTCTCCTTGCCTTCCACCTACATCATCTAAAACCACGCGTCCGTATCGAACGTCAGGCTGCGACAGTAACCGCTGATCTACAGTTCGTGATTTACTCTCATCGTCGCCTTCGGTTAAAAAGAGAGTAGGGTCAATATGTGCTGTTTTCGTACTAGCTGTTTTGTTCAGCGACAATGCAATTGATGACTCTGTAGAACTATCTGTTGAGACTTTAGAGTTAAATGGGCCATCTGGATTAACCGCTTTGCTCCAATTAACAGAGTTCACCCAAGTTTTACTCCATATGGCACCAGACCAGTTCTCACTCGTTAGATCTGAACCCGAAATACTTAACCGATCAGAATAACCACCAGCTAAATGTAGATCAGCTTTCAAAGAATCGGCAAAACCACCGTAGTTCTGTGTAGCATACCCACTAGCGTTATATGCGGTGACTTCAAACTTAACTGACGCAAAACCTTGGCCCATGTAAACAGAGTCATGCTGATTATCGGGATAAGTCCACTCGGTTCCTGTCACTTTAAAATAATCAGGATAGAAGCGACCAATTGTTGACTGGCCATCTGCAATTTTAAAAGCCTTACTGCCAAGGTACAGAGATGTCCCAATATCATCGCCATTTTCATCTTTAGCGACTGGCGCCTCAGCAATGATCTCAAAAGCGCCAACTTCTGAAATAGATTGAACAAACGTCACACTACCACTAGACCATTGACTTGATTCTGGTAACTTTTCATTCAGAAGTTTGGCTAGCGCCCCATTGGACGGATACTTCACTTTATTGCTAACAGTAATAGTTTTCTCTTGGTAGTTCTCAGCAACCGTGTCGTCATCCTGCAATGCAGAGATGGTTAACTCAAAAGCTTCACCTGCTGCAACAAACCCAGCAGAGCAGCCATCTTCACTGTTGGTACACTCTCCACTTTTATTACCACTCTTTGCAGCCACTTTCAGTTTTGAAGGAAAACTTACAAAACTATCGAACCCTTCTGAGTCATCAACCCCTTCAACGCTGGCTTTAAGTTTCACCTTTCCAGCTTCAGCATATTTCAACTTAAAGAATGCTTTGCCTTCACTATCAAAATAAACATTAGGCAGGTATTTATTAGCTCTGGTTAATTCAACAGCTGAACTCCATTCCACAGCCTGATCTTTCACTTTTTGCTTGTAAGAAATCACAACCGGTTGAGAACTATCAACTGGTGCCACTTCATAATCAACGGACATGTTAACACCACGAGATTCACCATTTTCTTCTGTGCGAGTTGAGCAAAACGATAGGTAATCCTCACCCGTAGTTTCGCGACTAGCGACGACATCATTAACATTCACCGCAAGCACATTTTGAGCGAAGGTGACATTGCAATTGTCGGCGGATAGTGCTCCGCCATTAATGCGACATCGCGCCCCTTCAAAGCCAAACTGTGGTACGGAACTTTGGTCGATACCTAAAGTAACATCGCCAGCTCTTGAACCTTGCAGCTCAAGCTGAGTTTCATTCTCAAACTGTACATTTGTACCACCAACCCAGTTGGCAACATTATTGCCAGCAGATGGAAGTAAAGTGACAGAGAGAGGCGTTAAGCTGCCATCATCGTATGCACCTCTAGGATATTGCTCAGAACAACTTTCATTCATACAAGCTCTAAGTGTCACATCAGAAGCCTGACACGTACTGCCCGAGCCAGAGTAGTCAAACTCGAAATGATGAATACCATCTGTTAATCGCGAGTACTTGTCCGCACAGACTTGGAAATCATCAATTTCATGGAAGTTCGTTGCGGCGCCTGTTGATGCTGTAACTGACAAACGAAAATTAGTAGGAGCTTGGCTAAAGTGCCCTTCTGTACGCACATCAAAATCTGAAATAACGGTATTCCATTCCCCACCATTAACACTTCTTTCAACTTTCAACATCATATGCTGACCATCTCTTGAATTCAGAGTGATCTTATAGCGATGTAAATCGTTATGGTTGTCGATGGAACTCGAAAACTGCGTACCATCAACATATGCGTATCCTTTTAGCCATTTTCCTTGGTTATCTTGAGCACCCGACCCACGAATACCTACACTATCTCGTCTACCGTTTCGATTTGGGATAGTTTCTCCACCTTCTCGATAGAAATTGCCGTACTCATCAATGCCTATACCCAACCAGCCACCAGCAAACCCTTCAACATCGCTGCTGATCTCGCTACCATGGTTTTTCTTTAGCTTCATCCCGTAACCAAGAGGGCCTCCAAAAGCACCAGTTTTAGGTGGTAAGTTCGCATCAGAGATTACTAGGGCAATACCATCACCTCCGCCACGATTACTACCGTATGCATAATGCTCAAACTCGATTTCAAGATAGTTTTGATCCGAAGGGAAAATGTAGTTATAAGCAGATGCTGTAGCTTGACGCGTTCTATCATCATTCAGACGGAACTTGCCACCGTGAATTTTAGGCTCAACACTGTCACCAAACCCCATGACAGACCAGTTGGTTAGTACACTACCATTGTCAAACGTCTCTTTGGGTAGATAAGTACACTGTTGAGGCTCTGGTGGAATCCAGCATGACTCTGGGTATTTTGGTTTTTCAATCTTTGTTGAACCACGCATATCAAGTCTGAGACTCGTAATTGCCCCATAAATATGCTCGCTCATATCAAGCATAATGCTTTTAGCCAGAATAAACCCTTTAAACACCTGACCAGAGTCGGTTTTGAAATGTACGCTGGCTTCTGGACCATAAATAACTGGCAAAACAAGATCATCTTTAAAAGTACGATAATCAAAGTGGGCATCTTCTAATTTAAAGTCTGCAGATGTCACAGGACCAACAGGCTGATTCGTTCCCACAACATTGAAGATTACGTCACTACCGAAAATCAATTTAGGATCAGAGCCAGTATTTCTAAATGTCTTCACCGTCAGCTTGGCGTCATCACTAAAATACAGGGAGAGGTTATTACCAGCATCATAAGCAAAGCTTTTAATTTCCCTAGTACCATCAATTTGAAGCTCAACACTTTTTTCTGAACCATATCCGTTAATATTGAGAGAGTTCAAATCGCTTTTCAGTCGAATAACGACTTTGTCGTTCAGGTTGCTGTACTCACATAGAGTCGAAGTAGAAGCACAAACCTTACCGTAATAGTTTGAATCCGTATCTTGTGTACGAATAATTAGGTCTTGAGATGAATCAAACGAAGCGTTAACTGGAGCCGGAGTTTGGGCTTTACGCTTTTCAGTTAAGCCGTCATTTCCATCAGGCTGGGCATCACCAGGATAACATCCCATCCGAACATCACAGATAGTTGAGCGTGAGTTTTCATATAGCTGCCATGCCCCCTCCCCCTCATCGAAGCCTACTCGTAGCGTGTCCCAAGATTGACCATTAGAATTAGAGTACTCGTAGATATTCTGTCTATCAGCAACATACTCTGGAGACCACCCCAAAGTACCTACAGTTGAGTTAGTAACAATTAACTGGCTGACTTCATTTTTCCAGCCTTGAATAGGCTCAGGGAAGGCTTCACAAACTTGATCAGGAACTTGTATTTCTGGTTCAGGTGTTGGCGTTGGCGTTGGCCACTCAAGTTCACCGCATCGTAGAGTATTTAGCTCTTCATCTTTCTCAATCAAAACATCTGCACTGTTCGACATCTTAGAGAAAACATTATCAAATACAGTTTCATGACGTATCAATGAGCCATCAGAAGAGCGTAAGTAATAGTTTAAATCACCTGTATAACTGTTCCCATGCTTTCTTACATTACTGTACTCCAAGCGAATAGAATAGGCGACGCCATCCTGAAGCGAAGGTTCGTTAAATATTCCGACAACATCATCATCGGCGGACCACAATGGGTATAAGGAAACACTGCCTCGTCCTTGTTTTTTGAGATAAATCACTTCATCTTCAATGTCATTACCTCGAAAAAACCGGCCACGCAAGTCACTTAAATCATCATCGTCATAGTAATTAGCTTCAACAAAAAATGGGGCGTCCATTTTGATAGGGCAGGTCTCTGTATCCTCCCATTCATCCGCATAAGACAAATTACTTAAAGACAACAAAGCTAAGGCAAATAGTATTTTTCTCATTATTTTAATCCTTAATCCAAATCTCTTGCTGACGCTGAACTTGAGACTGCCCAGAACCACAAACAGCCAAACTTTTAACCACATAGAGTTCAACTTCTTCACCAGTAATCTCTCCAGGTAGCTTGCCAGCCTTCTGACATTCAGTAGCTTTAATTTTGCATGCTTTATCGAACAAGCGACTATCAGGCTTAACGCTTTCTGCCTCGATATCATCGCAACGAGTTGCAACAGCAACGGACTTACCTAAAGGAAAAAACTGCGTTAACACCCAGTCATTACTGGACTGAGCCGTAAACCATGCTTTTGTACCCAAAAACTCACGCGTTAAACCACTTTGGTTAGACCAAGTCACTTTCATTAGTGATGCCGCCAAATACCCCATCACGACAATGACAAAGAGCGTCACAATTAACACATTGCCTTTTTGCTTATTATGGAACATTCAGCACCTGCACACCTTGTTGGTACACACTACTTTCACCGGACTGTTCAAACACGAACCTCAGGTGCACAAGCCCGCCTCGATGAAGCGATGTATCGTCATATTTGAAATAACTCTGAGATTGTTCATTAGCATAAACAAGGTTGTCGGCAACAACCTCACCATTGCGTTGTATTTGTGTCCCTGCAAAGCAATATTTCACTGACTTGGATGGGTTATAGAGATAGTGTCGATTAGAAACGGAGCGACTGGTTACTAAACTAGCGCCATCAACAATCTTATATGCGTTATCCGAATCTGGAGAAAGCGCTCCAACATCAACACTATGAGTGGATGAGCTTAGATCACTGAGTCGTGTTGGGTTAATCACCATTTTCAAGCCACTATCAAGCTCGGGAGCATTGTCACCAAAAAAGCCAACCACAAACTGTATATCATTACCAGAAATTGCATAAAAACCAGAATGTTCTATAGGCATGAACATTAAACAGTTTTTCTCATCCTCATCGATAAAAAAACTATTCGGCACCGCATGGCGAATTTCACGGGACATTTTCTCAATCACAAACTGCGCTTGAGTTTGTAGCCGTTGTCTATCGATGGTGTCTGTATAACCCTTTGCTCCCAACTGTACATAGCCGGCAATTCCTAACATGATAAAACTGCCAATCACAATCGTGATGACCATTTCCACTAAGGTGAAACCACGCGTTTTCATCAGTAGTTCCCCTTTATTGCTGACAGTGTTAAAGGTTGTGTTTGTCCGGCATAAATGGTCATCGTGATACGTTTGTAAGCTTCAATATCGTTTGAGGCTAGGCCACTTTCGGTCACATACTGGACACCGACTTCCACTCTGAAATTGTTGTAATCGTTTTCCATCGACGTTCCAAGAACGTTACTCAACTGGTACTTAGGGGCGGCGTTGCAGCTGGCTTTTGTATTTTGCGTATACCAACAACCAATATAATCGTCCACATCATTGAAGCTGGAGATGTCGCTTTCTTCTGCTCCTAAATTGTCACTATCTGTACATGTTGCTTGTGGACTCACTAGCTTCCCCTCATCACAGCGTACTAGACCACCATCAAAGTCACTGTTTTGATCAAAACCTCGCGCCAATATCTGAGACATAAAACCTTGGCCTAATGCGACAGCGCGAGTCTGGTAATGGGGTATGGCGGAATCTCGAATTTGAGGGACAAGAAAAGAGGTAAATGCCACCATCGCAATGCCCATTAGAACTATCGCGATGATCATTTCGATCAAAGTCATGCCACTAAATTTCTTCATGAGCATGTACCTTTAGAAACATAACCTTGGGTATTAATTTCAACTTGGCAGCGGTTTTGACCCTGTTTATCTTCAATTAAAATTGAAACCCCACCACTCGCTGAATTTATGGGATTACCCAATAAATTAAACTCGATTGGATTCGTTACAGCATTGGTCAGTGAAAACTTTGCGGATTTATCAACAACTATGTCACTACGAGTGTCTCTTTCCTTGCTAGCCAGACCGCATGCAGCACTAGACCCTATACATGTGCTCGTAATCGACAAACAAAAGTTAGTGTAGCTAGAGTCCTCTCCAGCTTTGTAGCTACTAGGTAGGCACCTTTCAGGATAAGACTTATTTGGGATGCTGATATTCGATTGCATACGATTCACCTGTACTTGGCGAATCACAGAAATCACGCGTTCTTGTAATGCATACGCAGAGAAACTGCCGGAACCCATAAAACGGCTGGCAGCAAAAAGTGAAAGGATAGAGAGGAGAACAATCACCAAGATCAACTCCATTAAAGTGAACCCTAATGCAGAGCTGCGAATTTTCATAACCCTACCTTAGGCTTGGAAAAAGCGAGATAAGTATACGATGCAATTATGAGAATAATGAGTGGTTTATCACTTTTAAACTCGAACTGTGAACGGGTAAGCAGATAACGATCATTTAGTGGCTTTGCTTTTTGAGCGCTCAAGCTCTTCTTCAATTCGATCGTAAGTTTGTTTATTACTCAAAGATTCAGAAACGTGCTCTACGGTTTGCTTGGTTTGTTTCCACTTCGCTTCGTACGTTTCTGGTTCAAAGCTGATAAATCTTGGCAATACCACATAACCGATCACACCTAAAATGGTTAGCACAACCACAAATTCTATTGAGCTAAGGCCTGATGATTGACGCATATGAACTATTCCGAGAGTTATCACCACAAAAAGTCAAAGGCCAGACTAACTGGCCTTTAAGTTTAATTAATTGCCACAATCATTAACTGCAACTGTTGGTTCTTGCTCTGTTGGCAACATTGAGTATTGAACAGAACAGCTAGAAGCATCATTGTTTCCTTCGTAACCAAATGTAATAGCATTACTACCTGATGTAATGACATTCCAATCTGCATCTAGCCCTGTTACGGCATTCATAATGCCATTCCCTGACGCCTCTGGATAACCATTCACTAGATTGATGGTTCGACCGTTTTCAGTAATAGATTCTCCCTGAGAAACAGATTCCAAACCTTCAATTGCCGCCTTACCATATACAATACCGGCTGCACCATCTAAAGCGCCTTTCAACCCTTGAAGAGCTGAATCACGAGCATCATCTTGCAGGTTTAGGAAACGTGGTGCTGCCGTGACCGCTAGAATACCTAGGATTACAATAACCACGACGAGTTCGATAAGGGTGAAACCACCTTGTCTTTTCATTATTTACTCTCTCTATATGTAAGCATGCAGTGTGACTGCAAGGTTTCGTTTAGGTCACGCGACCCTTTTGGATGTTGTCAAAACGGTTTGAGTCAGCCACATTCACTAAACTGACCGTGAAGTGAAGACTGTATCGACCGCATGAACAGAATGACGATTCGCCATTATTCAGTTAACGATGTAATGAGCCAAGCAGGTTAGGATTTACTGTCTATTACAAGCTCTCACCTATGGTAATGATTGCATTATACCGAGTTTGATTACCATTTATAGTGATTGAGTGTCAAAAAAATCACTCCGCCGACATTTCGACATCTATTTTCAATTGATTAGCTGTTGAGACAATGACAATCGACTGGCCATTTTCGTAAGCATAATGGCATACATAATGGTTCGTTTCGATTACCCCATTAACGTCTAGTAATTCACTCGCCATAATCTTACGTTGTGGGTAATGGACCGCTAACCAATAGACGCAATCTAATACGCCTTGTTGAATAAAGGGAGACACTAATCCCCCCTCGGTCATGGTGAGTTCAAAGCCATCCATTCGCATATGCTCGGGCTCACCTTGTACTAACCATGCTTGACGATAACGTTGTACGCTGTCTTGCATCGAAATTTTAGCCAGTTGCGCCCCGGTCACTTGTGCCTGTTCGGTGACAGGGCGTAATTTAGCGGCTAAGCCTACGACAATAATAACGGCGATGATCCCAAACAAAATGAGCATTGCTCGGCTTTGATTTTCAACCACGTATTAGCCACCTTTGATGATGTCCAGCATCCCCCACATTGGCAGGAAGATCCCCAATGCCAGCACCATCACCATGCCAGCCACAATCACCAAAAGTAGTGGCTCTATTCTTGCTGTGAGTGTTTTTAGATCATAATCGACTTCTCGATCGTAAAAATCTGACACTTCGAGCAGCAGCTCATCAATACGACCCGTCTCTTCCCCCACCGCTATCATCTGAATCACCAGTGGCGTAAAAATTTTACTGTTGATGGCGGTCACCGAGATGGTACTGCCCGCTTCGATAGCCGATTTCATCTCAAGGATTCGGTTTTCTAAAAAGCGATTCCCCAAGGCTTCCCCGGCCAGAGATAGCGACTGGTTAAGTGGTACTCCAGACTTCAACATCAAAGAAAACGTTCGTGCAAAACGTGAGAGCTGCGCTCGATTAACGATATCACCCACAATCGGTAATCTCAGGCGGAATTTATCGAATTTTTCTCGTCCATCAGCGGTGACAACCCACGCTTTGAAAACCGCAAAAGCGCCAATCATCACAATAACGAGCAACACCCAATAATTAACCATGAAATTAGAGGTCGCGATCAAAATGCGCGTTGGAATGGGTAAATCAACCCCAAAGCGAGTGAACATAGAGGCAAACTCTGGGATAACGAGGATATTCAAAATAAACATCGCGATGGTGATAAAGATGATCACAAATGTTGGGTACCGCATCGCCGCTTTAATTCGTTTACGGGTTTCTAATTCCTGTTCGTAATAATTCGCCAGTTGCAGCAAAGCCTGATCAAGTCGACCCGTGTTCTCACCAACGTTGATCATTGAGACAAATAACGGACTGAATACTTTGCTGTGCTGCTGCATTGCCGATGACAGGCTACGACCATTACTCAACTCAGACACTACGTCTTCTAAAGCTTCTTTTAACTGTTTATTTTCGCAGTTTTGCAATAAACCACGCATGGAGCGCAATAGTGGCACACCAGCCTTGGTCAAACTAAACAATTGACGAGAGAAAAGAATGACCACTTCCAACGGAATCGCAGGAACAAATAGCTTAGACAAGCTGACTTGGCTTTTCACCGACTCTTTCTGTAAACGCACATTCAGCGGGATGACCCCTTTATTCATCAAGGCTTCCGCCGCAGCTTCTGAGTTCACGGCATCGATTTTTCCGTGTGTTGATGAGCCGTCTAGCGTGCGGCCTTGATAACGAAAAGTTGGCATTTATTTACCTACATGAAAATGGGTTCAATCTTACCAGCCGCATCACCCTCACCGAGGGTCATGACTTCATCTAAACTCACAGAGCCTTGCAATGCGAGCTCCATGGCAGAGGCAAGCAGCGGCTTATAGCTCTCTGAACGACGCGCTGCTTGTGCAAAGCCAACGGTGTCATTGGCGCGCAGCTTATCCATCATCTCGCTTTCCAACTCCAGCATTTCGAATACACCAATTCGCCCGCGGTAGCCGGTCAGGTTACAGTTTTGACACCCCGTACCTTGATAAAAAGTCACGCCAACTTGGTTGGGGAAACGCCCAGCTAACCACTGTTGACGCGATTCATCCAAGTGGTCTTGCGTTTTACAATCAGGGCACACTCGGCGCACAAGGCGCTGTGCCACCACAGCTCTTACCGCACTCGCAACCAGGTAGCCAGGCGCGCCCATATCAACCATACGTAGCGCACTGTCGACCGCATCGTTGGTGTGCAAGGTACTCAATACTAGGTGACCGGTGAGAGCCGCTCGCAGACCGATTTCTACCGTCTCTTGATCACGCATCTCCCCGACGAGGATGATATCTGGATCTTGACGTAAGAAGGTACGAAGAACACGCGAGAAGGTAAGCTCTATCTTGCGATTGACCTGAACCTGCGTGATACGTGGCAAACGGTATTCCACAGGATCTTCAACTGTAATGATCTTTTTAGCTGGTTGATTTAGCTCACTTAGCGCGCCATAAAGCGTGGTGGTTTTACCTGAGCCCGTTGGACCGGTAACTAAGATCATTCCATGTGGACGAGATAACTGGCGGCGTAAACGTGCCAACAGTTCTGGTGGTAACCCCGACTCCTCTAACGGACGCAAGCCTGTCGACTGGTTAAGCAAACGCATCACCACCGACTCACCGTATTGCGTAGGCAACGTCGACATACGGATATCCACCGATTGACCACGCACTTTTATATTAAAGCGGCCATCTTGCGGCAAACGTTTTTCAGAAATATCTAACTCTGCCATCAACTTCAATCGTAGAACCAAGGCAGAAGCGATGTTTACTTCATGTAAGATGGTTTCATGCAACACACCATCAATCCGCTGGCGTAAACGTAATATTTGATCATCCGGCTCAATGTGAATATCCGATGCGCCCACTTGTACCGCATCTTCAAACATGGAGTTAATCAGTTTTACAACCGTGACTTCTTCACTGTCGCTTTCATCAATACCGTAATCGAAGCTTTGTTCATCTTTATGCTCTTCATGCAACTGTTCAGCAAATGAGGCGATCTCTTTGGTACGACGGTAGTAACGATCAAAACTTTTGATCAATTGACGTTCAGACGTAATGATAAACTCAAGGTTGTATTGACCCAGTAAATTCATCAGTGATTCTTGGATAAACAAATCGGCCGGGTCACTCATAGCAACACGCAAAGCGTCCCCGTTACGACCTACCACGATCGCACGTAAACGACGCGCATGAACTTCTGGCAAAATTTGTACGGCATCGGCATCCACTGGCGCGCGGTCAAGATCAATCAAGGGTAAGGCAAGCTGCTGAGAGAGAAAGTCCAGCATTTGCTTTTCAGTAATAAAACCGAGATCAATCAATGCAGCACCCAGTTTTTGTCCGGTATTGCGTTGGGCTACTAATGCTTGCTGAATTTGTTGTTCAGAAACGATACCTTCTTCAACCAGAAGATCGCCTAAACGTTTTCTCAACTGAATTTTCATTGCGCTTTCTCCAGTTGTTTCAAAATAGTCAAACGGTCACGGATAAACGCTTGCGATTGATTTGAGATCCCGACTTTATTTGATGCTTGATGGTAAGAGTGTATCGCGGCAGTAAAAGTGAGTGCTCGCTCTTGTTGAATGGCTAGCCCTAACCACCATCGCGCATTTTCTGGCTCATGTTTAGTCAGCAGTTGATAGCTCTCTAAAGCGATCTCATTCTGCTTTTGTTTTTGTGCTAACGCCGCACGCATTGCCAAGTAGTCTCGAGTCGGCATTGGTGGCAAGTGCACAAGAGGACTCAGCGCTGCGTTAGGTTGCTTCGCTTTGACCAGTAGCTTAGACAGCGCCAGACGAAGCACTTGGTTGTTCGTATCAAGGTTGATGCCCTCTTGCATGATTTCGTACGCTTTGCGCGTATTACCTTTACCAAAATATAATGCGGCTAACTTTTGGCGAGATCCTGCATTCATGGGATCATAACGTAATGCTTCTTCGTAGGCGGAAAGTGCCGTTTGCATATCGTTGGCATCGAGCGCTTTTTCTGCTCGACTCACCGCTTTGAGTGAAAGCTGACGATGCGTTAACTCCACTTGCTCAATACGCATTGAGCTGCCTTCCACCGTCTCGGCCACCACTTGACGTGATCCGCCGTCACTGGATGCGTTGGCGGTTTGCGCGACCAGTATTGGTTCATCCGATACCGTATTCACCTCTGCTCTTGGTGTGAACACATCAGCTTCGGCCGTGGCTGGTTTGGTAACAGATTGCGTTTTAATCGGCTTGCGATAAACCATACCATTGGTTTCGGGCGTGACTTTGCTGGTCGGTGAGTGAGACCGTTCATCTGAATCCGCCTGAGAAAACTGAACGTCACTCGGTTGAAAATGTGAGAGGTCATCCGACGGAATAGGCCCGCGAGATACCGCCCAACCACCAACGGCAAGACTCAACGCAAAGCCTGCGACGAGCCAAAGCCATGGCTTGCTGCGCGAAACACTGGGAATGTCCGCCCGAGTAAGCTCTGACGACGATGTTTTTTCAACGAGTTGTGATAATGCTTTATTGATGGCACTCAAGGTTGACTCCATCCCCAAAATACGGGTGTTTTAAACTTAGGTTTACGGGCATCAAAGGTATCGTGAATTGCCACGTAAACGTGATGATTTTTTAACAACGGGCAACGCTCATTAAATGCAACCAGCAACGACTTGTGACTAATCTGATTGATTAAGCGCGGAATCCCCATTGATGAACGCCAAATCGTTTTTTTCTGTTCAATGGAAAAAACATGCGTTCCGCTGCCCGCTTTCTCTAAACGGTTATCAATGTAAGCCACGCCTTCATCGACAGAAAGTGGGCGTAACTGACAACTAAACGTAATACGTTGACGAAACTGTCTTAACTCGTGGCTTGCCAACCTTTCATCCAACTCGGGTTGGCCAAAGAGCACCAGTTGGATGAGCTTATCTTGTTGAGTTTCTAAATTACCGAACAAACGCAATGTTTCAAGAGCTTGTGGCGAAAGAGCTTGCGCCTCATCGACGATCAGCACGGTTTTCTTACCCAAAGAGTGCACATTAATGAGATGGTCTTGAATGAGAGAAACAACACGCAAAGGGTCGTTGTTCTCGATACCCAGCTCCCGCGCAACCGCAAACTGCAGTTGCTCGCCATTCAGGGCTGGATTGGGTAAGTACACTAGCTCGACTTGTGACTCTACCTGCTCTATCAACTTACGGCACACCATGGTTTTTCCGGTACCGACTTCCCCCGTCACCTTGATCACCCCTTCCCCCATTTGCACTGCGGCCAAAATGGTTTGGATCGCCTCATAGTGAGGGGCTAACCCCAAGAACATATTTGTGTTTGGGGTTAACGAGAAAGGCAGAACTTGGAATCCAAAATGTGATAAGTACATACTCGAATTACGAACTCATAGAGAAACAAAACATCATCCAGCACTTATTGCGCATCTGGGAACCACTCTTGCAGCAACTCCCGAGAGCGCTCCAACTCTTTCTGCCAAGAGTTGACACCTACCACCGTCGGCTTCAGCAAAATGACCAGTTCCGTTTTTTCTGTCACGTTATTCACGTTACGGAATAAATGGCCAAGTGCAGGTACATCACCAAGAAATGGCACTTTAGAAACGAGCTCACGGTTTTGTTGTTTCATCAAACCACCAATCACGACAACGTCACCATCTTGTGCACGAATCACAGAGTCAGACTCTCGGATTGAGCTTTTCGCTAATGGCAGTTGAACATTTTGGAAGTCACCACCTAGGTTCAGTTTCTTCAGTTCTTCTGACACCTCAATAACAGCGGGGTGCACATGCAAAAACACGCTGCCTTGGTTATCGATTTGCGGTGTAACGTCGAGAGAGATCCCTGAGAAGAATGGCGTTAACTCCACTTCTGGTACGGCGTTGGAGTTTTCACCATTCCCCGAATTGCTCGACAATTCGGTCACGAAATACTCATCGGTACCCACTTTGATCACGGACTTCTGATTATTTGCCGCCGTAATACGAGGACTAGACAGCACATTTAAGTCACCTTGCGTTGACATAAAACTTAATACGGCATCGAAATTGCTGTCAGAAATGGTGACGTTCGTTTGCCCGCCTAACAGCGTACCTATCGCATCCAGCGGAGGCAGCGTGGAGGCGGGACGATTGACGATGATACTGCCCGAGTCACTAATCGAGGCGGATAAATTGGACCAATTGATGCCTTGTTGATAACCATCACTCAACGTGACTTCTAGAATTTTTGCCTCCAGAATCACCTGACGTTGCATACGCTCTTGCGATACCCCCAAGAATTCACGCACTTCTCGAATATCATCAGGGAAAGCACGCAGCGTTATCACACCCGCTTGTGGCGTTACGACGACACTTTGCCCTTTACCCGAGCCAATTAAGCTCGCAACCGCCTGTTGCAGCATTGGCCAAAAATCACTTTCTGTGACGGTTTCTATGCGAGTACCGCCTGTTGAGGTTGTCGAGCTACCATTATCATTATTGTTAGAGCTGGAAGAGTCTGAATCACCGGAGCTGCCGCCTGAATTAGAGGTACCAGCCGACGTGACTGAACCTGTCACAATACTTGTCAGAGAGCGACCCGAACGCTTGAATTGCAAATAGTCAACAGGAATCGTCACAGTGCGCATACCGGCTGGATACACTTGGATAACTTTACCGGATGTCATCACATCGTAGCCGTACATATTCTGCACCACATTAAGAACCTCATCCAAGGTTACGTCCGACAAGCTCACGGTGATCTGACCTTGCACCGCGGGGTGAATCGCGACGCTGTACTCTGTGCCCTTCACTAGCGAAGCGAAAAAGCTTCTGGCTTCCACCTCATTCGCTTGAATGCGAAAACGCTTTGATGTGCCTTGATCTGAAGAAGTATTCAAGTCTAAGTTTGGCATCAGATCGGCTTCGACAGAAGAAGGGATTTCTTTTAGCGCACGGCTGTTCGCTTGATTGATAGATTCATTAAGTGCTTGCTTTACTTCAATGGGATCACGGTGACCCATTGAACATCCCATTAAAGAAGCAATCGCTATTCCTACAACTAATTTGCGCATATCTTATCAGGCTCAGGTTATTATTTTTTTACGTTTAAACTAAAAAGCTCGAGGTCCCACTGACTATTACCACGCTTTAAAGTTACAAATTTACTATTGATGCTTGCGATACGATAACCTTTGAGTCGCTCGCCCTTTTCGACCAGCTTGTTATCCATAATCGCGACACACTCAGTCGTCGGCTTACATACAATGCTGTTGAGTGTGGGGAGTCGATACTGTTTTACTGTTGGTTTCGCTGACGCTTCAGTGATTGGCTTTTGCCAATCTAGTGGCGCCGTGGGGTCTTGATTTGCCCAAGTGTCGCCCGCAGCAGCCATGACAATCATTGAGATAATGAGTTTTTTAACCACCGATAAATTCCTCTCGAGTCCCTAATGTGTACACTTCTAATACCAGCTTCGCTTTCGGGTACTCTTCCACTTTGTAACTAAAACTGCGCCAGTAATAATTTGCGGGTAGACTTTCTAATTTGCTGAGGTAATTAACGATAGAAAAGTAATCCCCCATCAGCTCCATTCGCACTGGGTGTAAGTAGTAACCCGAGTATTGCGACGCCTCTTTATCTTTAGTGATGGGTTCAGAAGGCAGAGTTTGCATCGATAAGAGGTGAATCCCCTTTTGCTGCTCCAACACACTTTCCAACAGATCCGCCATTTGGGAAGGTGTGATTAAATGCTCGATGATCTCCGATAACTGCATAGAAAGGTGCTGACTTTCAGCTAAAAGGTTAGAGATAGTTCGATCTATCTCAGCATTTGGATCTTTGCTCAGCTTCGCCTGAATACGTAAAGTATCAATCTCGATCTTTTGGTTAGCTTGTTTTAAGTTGCTCAACTGTTTTTCATGATTGATGATGTCGTTGAGCTTTGGCTCCAATACGAGGGTGAACAGCAACATGACCACCACCACTAGGCCACATAGCGCAACCAGCACTTTTTCACGCGCGCTCATCTCTCCAAAACGCTCTTCTAATGAGAGCCAGAATTCATTCATTTCTCTTTATCCTCGCGCGTTTTGAGTTCAAACGTCACAACACCCTTATCGTTTCGGCTAATTTTGACATTATCAAACGTTCGACCAACTAAGCTGATTTCATGCTTAAATTGACCTACCCAATTCGGCACTGAGCTTGGTGTTTTCGCCAAGCCTTTTAAATCTAACGTATGGCGATTAATTCGAATTTCGGATAAAGAGATCTCTTTACTGCCCAGCTTAGCTAAGGATTGCATCACGCCAGAGTAGCCTGCGCGCTGTGTGTCATCGTATTTCCCCACGGCTTGTAGTGAATCACGTTTGGCTTTCACTTCACGCTCTAAACGTGCTTTGGCCGCTAACTTATTCGTATCAGGCTGATGCTTACGCAGCTTAACTTGGTAGCGTTCAAGCTCTGATTGCAGAATATCGCCTTTGCTTTTTGCAATAGTGATTTCGTCCTCGAGGCCGCTACTTTGCCAAGTGACATAACCGTAAGAGAACAAAATAGCGACTGCCGCCACTCCCCAAGATATCGCGATATTTTTTAACGTCAGAAGGTTTTTTTGTGGCTTTAAGTAGTCAGGATACAGATTGATTCGCCGTGTCGCCGAAGCAGCAGCGGTATCTGCCAAAACATGCCCCGATAACTCATGCTCAGCCGGTAATAACAGGGAAACTTTTGTACTTAAACGATAATTAAGTGACTGAACCAACTCGTTTTCATCTTCCTCGTCACAACACACTTTCAATTGGTGTAATTGAACATGGCGAAGCTGCGAAGAAAGGTAATCAATCGAACGTTGCAGCTCTAAGGATAAGCTGTCCATCTGCATTTCACTCGATGGCACGCCAGTTAACGGCGGCGTCACGCTACGTATAGAACGATGGAATGCTATGGTATTTTCGACAAAAGCACTAATACGGAAATGGCCACGTGCGCTGCGCTGCAATAGTAAGAAATTACCCAGCTCACCCGCCGTCTCACCCCATACATCATCTTCAGGGATGATCGCATCCAGTGGCAGCTGAGCGCGACTGGCAAGCAGAACTATCTTATCCAGCATTTTTCTTGATAAGACATAGGTTTGTACTTTCGTCGAGTAGGGCAACTCTACCGCATCAGCAATAATATCAATGGCGCGTTCAGAAATCAGTTCTTTCAACAAAAACGGTAACGCGGCAGGCCACTCCTGACGAGGCATCGCTGGTTTGTCGATTTGATACATCTGATAGTAATTATGTGAAAGCACGACCGTCAGCGAGTCGTACGCACTGGCCGCTACACTTAATGCCTGTTCAACCGCCCGCTCCCAGTTTGACTCAGAAATTTCGAATTGAGATGGGCGTCCACTTTTGACTGATGATAATAAATAAACTGCATCTGGCTGAATAACCAAAAAACAAGAGCGACCACCACCAGATGATTGCATGAGCTTGTCGAATACTGCTTTAAAATCCATGATCTTTATCTTTATTTTTTCCGCCAGCGATTTCGTCTTCCCAATTTAACTTGGGATTCTGATTGAGAACGCGGCATCGCTTGAGAACGAGGAAGATATTGCTGCTCTGCAGACAAATAGCGTCCTTGTCCACCGTAAACACCTAACTCAAGTAGTGTGTTTAGCTCTTGCTGATTCTCAATCCCCACTGCAATGATTTTAGTTTTACTGTTTGCCGCCGCACCTAGCATACTGCGAACAAAGAGCTGGTTCTCATGTCGTTGATCGATTTTTGCTACTAAGCTGCGATGAAGCTTGAGGTAACGAATATCGACTTCTTTTAGGTAGTGTGTGCTGACGATAGTATGTCCAGCTTGCCCGACCATTAGATGACAGCCTAAACCGGCCAGCATTTTAGCGAGTGGTCGCATAAAATCTAAATGTCTTACAAATTGTGCTTCTACAAACTCAAAACTGAGAGACTTTCTTTGTTCACGTGACAATTGTAAGAGCTCATAACGAAACCACTTGAAGTATTCTCGATTAGAAAAAGGGGTCACATTTAAATTAAGTGCATAAAATTTAGAGTGATCGAAATTAGCCTTAAAATCCCTTAAGAATTTATGAATAACCGCCCTATCCATTTGGGCTTCGTAACCCACCAGTCTTATCGCAGAAATAAACCGAGACGCTTTCACAATGCCGTTTTCAGGATCGCGAATCCGACATGTTAACTCTTCATATAATGGTTTCTTATACGTCTTATCACTTATTAAGTAGACAGATTGTGCGTAGAGTATCACATTTCTAGGTGTCAGTGCCGTGTCAAATAACGTTCGCCACCTCACACTTCCTCGATCTTCTTCATCGTGGTTCCATTTTTTGAAGCGGCTCCAGTTATTGTTATTTTGCAACTGTGCACTACGTAATGCGGTTTCTGCTTCATCGATGATTTGACTATGGCGCTCACCCTCTTTGTACGTGGTGATACCAATATGACACCAGTTGTTAGGATCAAGTGGTTCAGGTGGTGTTAATTTTTCTAACTGGCGAATACACTGCGATGCTAAATTAGCTACATCTTTAGCACTTTGATGGGGTAAAAAGAACGCAAAGTCAGCATCATAGTAACGTGAGAATACAACATCTGGATATCGCTGAACCAAATTGGAAAGTAAGCTTCCAACTTCAACAATAAACTCATCCGTGACCTGCTTATCTAGCTCTTCTTCAACTGACTTCCAATCCTGAATGCGCACCAATAGCACAGCACCACGCGCCCCATTCTCTAACAACGCAGATTCCAATTTACTATCAAATAATACTCGATTGGCGGTCCCGGTGAGTTTATCAAGGAAAGTTTGAGTACGGATGAAGGTATCAAACCGACTGCGCTCTTGACGCGCATCTTGCAGTTCTTCAATCAACAAATCGAGCGCTTCACTCGCCGTGTAAGGCCACTCTCTTTGATCTCCTTTCGCGTACTGCTCTACGCGACCAGCGAGGATCATCCTGCCACGCTCTTCGAGCATTTCAGATCCTAATAACTGTTCTTTCAACCAAGTTACACCTCGCATCAGACAGAAAATAATCAGGATGACAGCGAGCGTTATCGACCAAAGCGCCTGCATTGAGTAGCTATAGCCCAAATAGGGGGGAACCGCTTTGAAATGAATAACATAGTCTGGGTTGTGAGTGAGTTGGTACTCTGTCTCAAACAAGGCCGATACATCTATCCGGTGGGAGGTGTCTTTGAAGCGATAAACGACGGCATTATTCGTCGATAATGTCATTTCAACGATATTAGATGCCTGCAACATTTTCGGCATCCAACGCTGCATAGAATAAGCGGCGTCAGGATCTTCCATCTCCTTGTCGACCACCTCCACAATCCCTTCTAGATAATGGGTAAGATATTCCTGCCCAAGTCGCTTAAAAGAGAGGGCGCCACCGACAAACAAGATAAACATGGCGCATATAACGATCATGGTGACAAAGGCCACCAGCCGTGTGCTTAACTTAAGAGTTGGGGTATACCTCATGAATACCAAATTCCTTTTTATTCATCATATACCTTATTGATATGTTTATACTTGATAAGAACTCACCAAACAATCAGATTAGTCTGATAGTGAGAGGCTGAAACATAAACAACATTGCATTCATTGATAAGCGTTATTGTTATCCCAATCGTAGTAAAATACTGATTACCCTAAGTGGTTAAAGCTCACCTTATTTGATTGGCACGAGGGTATCGCCCTCAGTCATAGAGGTTTGAAACATTCACTAAGCGGTAGGAATAAAAAAGGCCACGTTCTCGCGGCCTTTAGTTTAGGTTCAAACATCCATTTTCGTCTTTGTCTAAAACGGAATATCGTCGTCAAAATCCATTGGCGGCTCATTGTATTGCTGCTGCGGTTTCTGCGGAGCCTGCTGTGGTTGCTGTTGCTGCGGAGGAGCATTGTATTGCTGCTGAGCTGGTTGCTGAGGCTGCCCCCACCCACCTTGTTGCTGTTGTTGGCCACCCATAGGTGCGCCGCCACCTTGACCACGGCCGCCTAGCATTTGCATCACACCGTTAAAGCCTTGCACAACAACTTCGGTTGAGTAACGGTCTTGTCCATTTTGATCTTGCCATTTACGAGTTTGCAGTTGGCCTTCAATGTAAACTTGAGAGCCTTTACGCAAGTATTCACCTGCGACTTCAGCAAGTTTGCCGAACAACGCGACACGGTGCCATTCCGTTTTTTCACGCTGTTCACCAGTCGCTTTATCACGCCATGAATCAGAGGTCGCAATAGTTATATTTGCTACTGCGCCGCCATTCGGCATGTAACGAATTTCAGGGTCGGTACCTAGATTCCCCACCAAAATAACTTTGTTCACCGAACCTCTACTCATAATTTCTACCTTTTTTCTTTAAATTCATAGGATTAACCATTATCTTTAATCACCGTTACTATACGAATGAGTAAAGGTTCTTAACTTTCGTTAATCGTACCAAATATTGGTGTGATTTTGGAGTCCCTAATACGCCTTTCTAAACGAGAAACTCTATCCTGTGCTAAAGCCAATCTATCTTGACCAGAGTACTTATTTTCATAATTTTTGACGATGTCAGAAATCTCTGGAATGTCCACGTCAATTCTCATCATTAGTAGTGATGCTACAAGATATAAGTCAGCCTCCAGTGTCTTCACTCGGTTCTCATTAGAAGCTTCATTAACATTATTTTTACTTTGCATAATAAGAGCAAACTGAGCTAAAACAGAGTCATATTCCGCTTTAAGTTCTGAATAGTCTGAACGCTTTTTTTCGAGCTTTTCTAAAGTGGAGAGCGTTTTTCGTTGAGCCTTTTGGGGACTTTTGTTAGCGTCCTTAATTAAGCTATCAAGTTCCTTCATAAATTCTTGATGGATATAACCACCTGTTTTGGCACTTTTACCAAAAAGAGTAGTCTCACCTACACTCTCACCATTAGGGTAGGTCGCATTTTTGATGACTTCACTTTGGGTGATGTTACCTGCCTTACCATCTTCAATTAAAGCACTAACTGAGTTCCTCAATGCTTGATAAAACATCTGCTTTTTGGCTTCTCTACGACTCACCGCTACCCCCAGTGTCATGTGAAACTTAATGAAGTTATAAGTTCATTTCAAAGTCTCATACAATCATTTTCCAATTATGATGAGCGAAGGGGTTGCTACGTGCAACCCCATAAACAAAGTTAGTCAGATTCAAAGTTTCTATTTGAGTATTTAACCCTGACTTACTATTTGAGTTCGGTAAGACTCACCTTAAATTCTCTAAACCCAATTTGATAAGCAGCGCTAATAGCAGCATCGGTTGTCTTAAAGATCCTAGCATCAGTCCCTCTTTGCGCAGTCAAAAAAGTGTCCAATGATGATTTTTTTCCATGGCAAATCAGAATGTAACCTTCATTACTGAACAGTGGACGGGTAATGCTGCATCCCTTGAATGCTCCCGCCTCAAATTGTAACCTAATCTCATGTAGCTTCATACTTCATATCCGAAAATCGACCAATCAAAATTAAATTTTGATTCATAGTGCCACTTGTGTCATTTTCAATTTTTATTGAATGGTTATAAGTTGTAGTGCTTTCCTTGGATATACTACATCTAAGCAGTAACAGACCGCTTGATTAGATCGTAAATCACATCATCAGCAAACTGAGTTTTAAACTCTACCTGAGCATTTATCAGAACAATAGACTGGATTGTATTTATTCATTACAATTCAGCTCGTTTAAGGGAGTAGCCTTCCACTACTGATTAGTAGTGGAGTGAATATCAACAGTCTCCAAGCCTCACGCTTGTGGTATTCACGTTCGACATGTTCTGGCAAGACTTAAGCTAAATCGCGATACGGGTAGGATCGCTATTTAGCTTTTGTTTTTTGCCTGCCCGAAATGACAAAAGGAAACCTGCTGTGGATGCATGGTACGCTTTGTTTTTAGGGGTTGTGCAAGGAATCACCGAGTTTCTCCCCATTTCTAGTTCTGCTCATTTGATCTTAATGCCGACCTTCCTTGGTGAAGCCGATCAAGGTATTAGTTTCGATCTCGCCACTCACATTGGAACGCTGCTCGCGGTGCTTATCTACTTTCGTCAAGATATCGTTCTGTTGCTCACGGAGTGGAGTAAGTCCATCACTCATCGTCAATATTCGACATCACACAGTCGTTTAGCTTGGGCGATTTTGTGGGGAACCTTTCCCGCCGCACTTGCAGGATTACTGCTAATGGATGTGATTGACCACCAACTTCGTTCGGTTGAGGTGATTATTTTCACCACCGTATTCTTTGGCGTATTACTGGGCTTGGCTGATATTTTCAGCAAGAAAACACGAGATATCAGCACTTTAACGTGGAAAGATGTGGTAGTTGTAGGCTGTGCTCAGGCACTCGCCTTAATCCCAGGAACCTCCCGTTCAGGAGCGACGATTACCGCTGCGCTTATGCTTGGCTTCGAGCGTCAGGCCGCTTCGCGCCTGTCCTTTTTGCTTGCCATACCGATTACTGCTCTCGCGGCAGCCGCCAAAATCGCTGAAGTAGCGATGGATAGTTCGGTAACCGTAGATTGGCTGGCACTTTTAATTGGTAGCGTTACCTCTTTTCTCACCGCAATACTTGCGATCCACTACTTCCTCAAATTCCTGAATCAATTTGGGATGATGCCTTATGTCATCTACCGATTAATTTTGGCCGTTATTCTATACTTTTACGTTATTTAATAGGGATTAAACATGCTATTAGCTTCACTCGCGATTATCGCTGGCTTTGCACTGCTTGTCTGGAGTGCAGATAAATTTGTTGAAGGCGCAGCCGCAAGTGCCAACTACGCAGGAATGCCGCCTTTATTGATTGGTATGTTGGTCGTCGGATTCGGTACATCGGCTCCTGAAATGGTGGTTTCGGCTATGGCAGCTATGGATGGCAACCCTGCTCTGGCACTCGGAAATGCTGTCGGTTCGAACATTGTCAACATTACCTTAATACTCGGAGTGACCGCGATCATTGCACCGATTGCTGTTCATTCAAGCATTATCCGTAAAGAACTTCCCATTCTTTTACTCGTCACGCTTGTCATTGGCGCAATGTTGTGGAATCACCATATCAGCACGTTAGAAGCCTGGGCGCTGATTGGTGGATTCATGCTTTTGATTGGTTGGTCAATCTGGAGAGCATTACGCTCAAAGGGAGACCACTTAGAACAAGAGATGGACGACGAACTGTCTAGCCAAAGTATGTCGCTTAAGTCTTCCATTTTCTGGCTGATTACAGGGTTAGTGTTACTGATTATCAGCTCGCGTATTTTGGTGTGGGGAGCGGTGGAAATCGCACAACAACTCGGTGTCAGCGATTTATTGATTGGCCTAACTATTGTGGCCTTAGGAACATCCTTACCCGAATTAGCAGCATCCATCGTGGCAGCGCGTAAAGGCGAGCATGATATAGCAGTGGGTAATGTGGTTGGCTCAAATATGTTTAACTCCTTAGCCGTCATCGGTATTGCTGGCACCATTGAGCCTATTAGCAATATTGGTGCTGAAGTCTTCTGGCGTGACTGGACATCGATGCTTTTTGTCACGGGATTACTGTTGTTGACCGCCGCTCGTTTTGGTAAATCGCAGACGATCTCTCGCAGTGAAGGCGCTTTGCTGTTGGTGTGTTATTTGGGGTACAACGGTTATCTCATCTATGGAGCGCTGTAATGTCTAAATTAGGCTGGATTGTTGTTGGTCTAGTTTTCCTCTCTGGATGCGAAAGCGCGTCTCCGAAGGTAGAAAAACTATCGGGAATGGCTCAAGGAACAACGTGGCATGTGAGCTATTGGAGCCAAGAAACCTTTGATAGCAATAAGTTAGATGCTGAGCTGGAAGTGGTACTCGCCGAAATTGATAAAGAGATGTCGAACTATCGTCCCGATTCGACCATCTCTGCATTCAACTCGGGAGCGAGTTTGTCTGGTCAGGTGGGAAATAACATTACTCATCTGATACAGGTCGCGAAAGGCGTTTCTCAACAGTCCCGAGGGTGTTACGACTTGACCATAAGACCTTTGTTTGACCTCTGGGGATTTACACAAAATAAGCTATCCATTCCATCACAACAAGAGCTTGATAACGTCATGATGTCGGTGGGCATGGATAAAATTAAGGTTGACGACGCCATGATGACGAAAGCATCTGCACAAGTCCACGTCGATTTATCCTCCATTGCTCAGGGATACAGCGTTGGCCGATTGGCAGAGGTACTTAAACAACACCAAATCACCAACTACCTGGTTGAAATCGGGGGAGAAATGGTGGTGAGTGGCGTAAAACCGAATGGCGAGCCGTGGAAAATCGCGATTGAAAAGCCCTTGCCTGGAGAACGAACGCTACAGAAAGTGTTGGCTTTCGACTTCCCTCAGGCAATTATGACATCAGGTACTTATCGACACTATTTCGATCAAGATGGACAGCGCTATACCCATATCATTGATGCCAGAACAGGAACGCCCGTTAAACACCATACAGTGTCGGTAACCGTTCTTCACGACGACCCGACTCAAGCGGATGCCTGGTCTACTGCGCTGCTTTGCCTTGGCTCTGAACAAGGTATTCAGGTTGCCAATGAGAATCACTTAAAAGCTCTGTTTATCGATGAAGCTGATGGAGAACTAAAAGAAAAAAGAAGCAAAGCGTATGAAGAGATTCACAATGAGCTTGAGGAATAACGAATGTTACGATTTTTCAATATTATCAATGGGGTGATCACAACCATTGCTGACGATGACAAACACGATCTGAATCAATTGGTCGCGCAAGCGGATTGGATTGATGCCCATGAGCCGACCGATGAAGAACGAGAATTAATCAGCTCTTTGTTACGTATCGAACTGCCCGAATCGGAAGATGTAGAAGAAATCGAAACCTCCGCACGATGCTTTATTGATACCGCAGGGATACATGTTCACTCTCTGTTCCTTTCACCAACAGAGGGACGCCACAACACAGTGACGGTTGCCTGTATACTGCAAAATAAGCGTTTAATCACCATTCGCGAAGGAGAGGTGGCAGATTTCCGCTTGCTCCGCCTAAGGGCGAGAAAAGGACAGATTCGCTGTGATGATGTCGATAGTTTGTTGGTGACTTTACTAGAGCAAAAAGTCGAAAATCATGCCGACACACTAGAAGACATTCACCGCCAATTAGAAAAGGTCAGCCATGATGTACTTGAGAATGATGATGCAGATTTAGAAGAATGTATTAGCCGCCTAGCTCGTTTGGAGGACAGCAACGGCAAAGTGCGTTTGTGTTTGATGGATACGCAACGTGACATCTCTTTCCTATTGCGTCATTTAAAATCTCGCAATGATCACCGAGAAACCTTGAGTGAAATTAGCCGAGATATTGAAGCCTTGATGTCACACACCACGTTCTTGTTCGATAAAATTAACTTCCTGATGGATTCGACCCAAGGATTTATCAATATCGAACAAAACCAGATCATAAAAATATTCTCAATTGCTGCTGTGGTTTTCCTCCCACCGACGGTGATTGCAAGTATCTACGGCATGAACTTTGACTTTATGCCAGAACTACATTGGTTAGGAGGCTATCCTTGGGCGCTAGGATTAATGTTAGCGTCAGGATTTGCCCCTTACTTTTACTTTAAACGCAAAGGATGGCTATAAAGGAGCGCCTATGAACCATTTAAGTGCATTTTATACTACGCATCAGGATTTGATTGTCCAAATCCTACAAAATACTCTCATCACTGTTTTTGTTTTTATTGTCGCCGCTATGCTCGCTAAGCTTGTTAAACGTGGCGTATTCAAAGCAACCAGTAAACTGAGCGGGGGCGATGAAATAGTAGCTCGCCTGCTGTCACAGGTGGCTTCTTATGCGGTCTATTTGGTTGGATTGGTGATCATTTTAGACTTGTTTGGTGTCAATACCGCCAGCTTGGTTGCCTTAGTCGGTGCAGCGGGTTTAGCGATTGGCCTGGCTCTGAAAGACACACTGAGCAACATTGCCGCAGGTATCATGATTTTATTTCTGAAGCCGATCAAAAAAGGCGAGTTCGTTGAATTCGGAAACTACTCAGGTAGCGTGGTCGATATTGGCCTATTCACTTCAGTGTTTGAAACGGCAGACGGCCTCTACATCTCTAGCCCGAACAGTGCCATTTGGAATTCAACCATCCGTAATTTTAGCCGTAACAACAAACGTCGTATGGATATCACGGTTGGCATCTCTTACCAAGATTCAGTCGAAGTCGGGCTGAATGTGCTTAAAGAGTTAGCGTTGTCCCAACCACATATCCTTAAAGATCCTGAGCCTCAAGTGATTGTTCACATGCTGGCTGACAGTTCAGTTAACCTCCAACTTCGCGCCTGGTGTCCAACGGACAAATACTGGGAAACCTATTGGGCGGTTCAGAAGCAAGTGAAGCCGAATATCGAAGCGGCTGGATTAACTATTCCTTTCCCGCAGAGAGTTCTGAATATTAATTATAAAGACTAGATCGCGTATTGCGCTTAACATCTGCTGATATAAAAAGCCTTCCGTGAGGAAGGCTTTAGATTCTATCGTATCAATAGTAGAGGGACCGTTGTGTCGGTAATAATCCTCGTCGTATTACTTCCGACGAAGAATTGGCGAAGTTTAGAATGCCCGTAAGCACCCATCACAATCATGCCAATCTTTTGCTTCTGCTGATAGGTCAAGATAGCAGAATGCACTTCGCCTTGTAATTGGGCTTCAACAACGTTGATGCCATTAGCCTTGAGTTTCTGCGAAGCATTTGAAAAAGCATCACATTTACTATCAGAATCCTCAACCATCACCAGATGACAGATCATGCCTTTTAGAAGCGGCGTGTTGATCGCCTTATCAACCAGTTTCTCGCTGATCGTACTGCCGTCGAAGGCAAGTATGTAACTATCTGGCTGAGAAAAATGACCTGAGGCAATCAGGATATGAGCCTTAATCGAACGCACAACACTTTCTAACTGTGAGCCAATGGTTTTAGTGTCATTCTGATGAAGCTCACCAGACTTACCCATAACTAAAACACGAATGTCTTGCTCCATATCGGTTAAGGTTTCAACAAGATTGCCATGCTTTTGTAGCTTCTGAATATCGTTGTGACCCTGATCATTTAAGTGGCTTTCTAGCTCGCTTAATAGCGCTTTGCCGTGCTTTAGTGCAATTTTTGCTCGTTGCTCATCAAGTTCAACAAGCTCTGCCAGTAACTGCTCTCTCGCACCTAAGCCAATATTGCCACTTAATTCACTGTCCGCTTCTTGTGACGATTTGTCCAATACATGAAGTAACGTCAGTGGCGCAGATAATTGTTGTGATGTCCATGCGCCAATGTCGGCAACTGATTGAGAATAGCTTGACCCATCGATACACGCGATTATGTTTGTCATATTTGGCTCCTTAGTGTCCGCCCATCAGTTTTTCAACTTCTTCTGGTTTATCGTGGATACCAAACTTATCAACGATGGTGCTGGTTGCTTCATTCATGCCAATCAAATTGACATCGGTGCCTTCACGTCTGAACTTAATCACAACACGATCGAGAGAAGAAACCGAGGTAATATCCCAGAAATGCGCATTTGAGAGATCAATCGTGACACGATCAAGCGCTTCTTTAAAGTCAAACGCTGTTAAAAATTGATCTGACGAAGCAAAAAAGACTTGTCCCACAACACGATATGTACGCTCTTCACCACTTTCAGACAAATCGCTTTTCACCACCATGAAACGACCAATCTTGTTGGCAAAAAACAGCGAAGCCAGTAAAACACCGACAAAGACACCAATGGCGAGGTTGTGAGTCGCGACCACTACCACCACTGTCGCAATCATAACAATATTGGTCGATATAGGATGAGACTTAAGATCTTTAATCGAACTCCAAGAGAAAGTACCAATAGAGACCATGATCATCACGGCAACGAGCGCGGCCATTGGGATCTGTTTCAACCAATCGCCTAAAAAAACAACCATAACAAGAAGAAACACACCCGCGGCAAAGCTAGATAAGCGACCACGACCACCCGATTTAACATTGATAATGGATTGACCAATCATGGCACAACCAGCCATACCACCTAATAGCCCCGAACCAATATTGGCAATACCTTGTCCTTTACACTCGCGGTTCTTATCGCTGTTAGTATCCGTTAAATCATCCACAATCGTCGCTGTCATCATCGATTCAAGCAAGCCCACAATCGCAAGACCTAATGAGTAAGGCAAAATAATCCAAAGTGTTTCAAGGTTAAGCGGGACATCAGGCCATAAGAAAACAGGTAAAGTATCAGGGAGTTGTCCCATATCGCCAACCGTACGAATGTCGATATTAAAGACAATCGCGACTGCCGTCAGCGAGATAATACACACAAGTGGTGATGGTAAAAGTTTGCCGACATAAGGGAGATAAGGGAACAAGTAGATAATCGCAAGACCCGCAGCCGTCATCGCATAAACATGCCAGGTCACGTTGGTTAACTCTGGCAGTTGCGCCATAAAAATCAGAATCGCTAACGCATTCACAAAGCCAGTGACCACCGAGCGAGAGACAAAGCGCATTAAATCACCTAGCTTGAGATAACCTGCTGCGATTTGGATGATGCCTGTCAACACGGTTGCAGCTAATAGGTATTGTAAGCCATGCTCTTTAACCAGCGTGACCATCAATAAAGCCATCGCTCCTGTTGCCGCTGATATCATGCCTGGACGCCCACCGACAATGGATATGATTACAGCAATACTAAAAGAGGCGTACAGACCCACTTTAGGGTCAACACCAGCGATAATGGAGAAAGCAATCGCTTCAGGGATCAAAGCCAGTGCGACAACTATGCCAGCCAGCACATCACCACGCACATTGGATAACCAATCACGTTTCATCGTTTCAATCATGAATTTACTCGTAAAATTAATAAATTAGTTAATGTATAGAAAGGAATTGAGGAAGGCGGGTGGTCTAAGGCGGCGTAATTGACATCGAGTCGCTCCATAAAAAATAAAAGCGTAATCTTAACGACAGATTAAGAAACAGTCAAACTCTTAAAAATTTTACGCTTTTTTTACGCGAAGCCTTTGGATGCATTTGCTAGAGTGGGCAACACTGTTTATCGTCACTGTTCTACTTTTATGACAACTTGTTGGCTTCATCGTCGCTACCTAATATCTGTATTAGTGTTTTCTGTCGCTCTCATTATCTCTTTAGGACTTGATCACTGGTCAGGCTCAACCATCGCGGTATTGCTGATACTCCAGCTCTCTATCGTTGTGATTGCCCTTCAATGTCACTCACGAATAGCTTATGTGGCTGCGATTGCCGAAGCCGTCAGTTTCAACTTTCTCTTTACCACACCTCGATATTCGCTTCAGATGTTCCACTTAGATGACATCATCAACTTACTTGTTTTTATTGTGGTTGCCTTTACTACCAGTCAGCTCGCTGAACGATATCGACGCCAACAAAATGCGCTAGAACAAGTGCAACTACGCCACCAAATTTTGCTCTCTGTATCCCATGACTTGAGAACCCCGCTCGCGGGGATTATAGGCAATCTCACCACTTTCAAAGAATATCAGACGCAACTTCAAGCCAAAGAAAAGGATGAACTGCTCGACAGTGCCATCAAAGAAAGCCATCGCTTACACCAATACATAGAGAACCTTTTGCAAGCGACGAAATTGCAACACGGCGTGGTTCGCATCCAGAAGCAACAGGAATCCATTGTACATATTGTTAAAAGCGTCATTGGCCGTTTCTCTTCATCCACCACAAGTATTGAGGTCGTCGTCAATGGGGCGGTTTCATTGGTTGATGTCAGTCGGGCTTTGCTAGAGCAGGCGCTATTTAATGTCTTGGACAATGCGTTGCGCTATTCCCCTAAAGATAAACAGGTCAGGGTGACAATTTATCAGAGTCAGCAAAATGTGGTGATTGATGTCTACAACCAAGGCCAATCACTGCAAGCCGATGAGGCAGAACGAATGTTCGAGTTGTTTTATTCGGGCAAGGAAAAAAGAAGTGACGATTCTGGCTCAGGCCTTGGATTGAGTGTGGCAAAAGGCGTGGTCTCAGCCCATCAAGGCCATATCGAATGCGTAGAAGTACAACAAGGTTGTTTGATTCGGATTTCGCTGCCAAGCAGTCAACAAGGAGAGCAGTAGTGAACTACAAAATACTGGTGGTGGATGATGAGCCTCAAATCCAAACGTTTATGCGCATTTCTTTGGCGGCTGAAGGCTTTGATTACGTGGGAGCAGACTCGTTAGCCACGGCAAAAGTGCAATTTGAGCGTGTTCAGCCGCATGTGGTGGTGCTCGACTTGGGATTACCTGATGGTGATGGTATTGAGTTCCTATCGATGATCCGTCAGTCAAGTAAAACACCTGTGCTCATCCTAACGGCACGCGACCAAGAAGAAGAGAAGATCCGCTTGCTTGAAGCGGGAGCTAACGACTACCTCAGTAAGCCGTTTGGCATTAAAGAACTTATTGTACGGATTAAGGTACTGCTGCGAGACTTGGTCAGTGACCATTTTAGCGACGATATCGTTACTTTTAGTGCGCTCAAACTACAAAAAAGTACCCATCAATGCTGGCTGTGCGATACCGAAGTGATTCTGACCAAAAAGGAATTTGCGTTTCTTGAAATGCTCATGATTACACCAGGGCAACTTGTGAAACAGACAGACTTGTTGAGAGAGATGTGGGGCGAAAGTCATACCGACGATACCCATTATCTGCGCGTACTGGTTAGCCAGTTGCGCAAAAAACTCAACGACAGTGCAGACGAACAACAGCTCATTAAAACCGAATCAGGGATTGGCTACCGTTTAGTTTCGATGGAGCCACCTCGTGATTAATCTCAAGAACACCGTTCGACTCTTGGTCATGCCCATGCTTTGGATGGGGATTGTGCAAGGTTCATTTGGCTTATTGTCGCTGTTTTTATTTCAAGACCATATATCAGGTGACTTCTTCTCTCCTTCGGCGGTAATGATGCTCACAGCCTTTTTGTTGTCCGTTCTATTACGAAAAAGTGAGCTGCATAAAGTCACGTTTCGAGATGCGTTAATATTTGCCAGCTTAACCTGGGTTTTAACGGGTTTTTTAGGGGCGCTACCCATTCATTTGGCCACAGATGTGAGCATGACTGATGCGGTATTTGAGTCTATCAGCGCCTTAACCACCACAGGTGCCACCATCCTGGCTGGCTTGGACGATATGCCGAAATCTTTTCTCTTGTACCGTCAATTTCTTCAGTGGATGGGTGGGTTAGGCGTGGTGATTTTTGTCGTCGCGGTATTGCCCATGCTCAATGTCGGAGGAATGCGACTGCTTAAGGCAGAAACGCCTGGACCGATTAAAGATGACAAGCTTTCGCCCCGTATTAATAAGACAGCACATTATCTCTGGGGTGTGTATTTGGCGATTACCGTTGCGTGTGCGTTGGCTTACTATCTTGCAGGGATGTCGGCTTACGATGCCATTGCGCATAGTTTTACCACGGTTTCAACGGGCGGGTTCTCGACGCATGACGCCAGTATGTGGCATTTTGAAAGTCACCTTATCCTTATGCTATCTAACATTTTCATGATGTTGGGCGCGATTAGTTTTGGTCTTCATTTTCGAGTATTTCGAAGTGGTTTTGCAGGGCTACGTCTGTATGTCTCTGATGAAGAGTCAAGAGTATTTATTCTTACAGCGATTGCTCTCTCCTTTGTTTTGGGGTGGTACATTTTTAGCCATTCTGCCTATGACGATTTTCTTACCTCACTGAGTTTTGCCATGTTCAGCGTCGTCTCATTTATGACCAGTACAGGATTTGGGGCAGCGGATTTGGGCAGTTGGCCTGCGGCAAGCGCTCTCTTTTTGGTGTTTTGTGCCTATCTTGGTGGTTGCTCAGGTTCAACCGCAGGGGGCAATAAATTTGTGCGCGATATCATCACGTTTAAAGTGATTCGACGAGAAATCCGCCAGCTTACCCATCCCAGAGCCATTTTGCCGATCCGTTATCAAGGGCGTGTTGTAACCTCTGATGTGACCAATGCCGTGATGGCTTTTATGTCTCTGGCAGCGCTGACCACCGTGGTGTTCACTTTGCTGATGATGGCAACAGGACTGGACTTTTGGTCGTCCTTTACCGCAGTGGTAGCGTGTATCAATGTGCTTGGACCTGGTTTTGGCGTGGTAGCAAGCAATTTTCAACCTGTTTCTGATACAGGCATCTGGATATTAAATCTGGCAATGATCCTTGGCCGACTGGAATATTTCACGGTGTTAGCCATGTTATTGCCACACTTTTGGAAAAAATAGTAAAGGTATTGTCATGGCACATTTTACTGTCATTGGACTTGGGCGTTTTGGTATCGCGGCCAGTCTTGAACTGATCCATCTCGGACACACCGTGACGGGCGTTGATCGCGACCCAAAAATCGTTGAGAAATATGTCGAGGAGTTAACGCAAGCCATAATTTGCGACTCCACCGATGAAAATGCGCTACGTGAGTTAGATCTTGGCAACAGTGAAGCGGTATTGATAGCGATTGGGGAAGACATGCAGTCGAGTTTGCTTTGCACCTTGGCATTGAAAAATCTCGGTGTTAAAGAGATTTGGGTTAAGGCCAGTACCAAAGCACATCACACCATAGTGTCGAAACTTGGCGTTCAACGTATTATCCATCCAGAAGAGGAAATGGGCGTGCGTGTCGCTCAGGCACTAAACTACCCTATGGTGAATAACTACTTGTCCTTAGGTCATGGCTTGTATGTGGTTGAAATTCACATCAGAGCATCGTTACACGACACACCGATTGGACAAATTCTTGGTGATGCCAAAGGCAGTGTGCAAACGGTTCTTATCAAACGTGAACAAGACGTGCTCAATCAGATTGGTCATGATTTTGTCTTGAAAGCGAATGATATCATTCTGTTGTGCGGCACTCGCGCTGAGCTAAAATACCTCGCTCCAAGGTTGGTGTGACATGGTATTGTGGCACCCCTCTATCACGCCGATAGAACGGAAACCCAAGTCAGGAAAAAAAATAGTTGGTGCGCCGCCACTGATTTTAAGTGGCAGCTTTTTACTGCTTATCCTGGTGGGTACGGCATTACTCAAACTGCCAATTGCGGCTCATGAGCCTATCACTTGGATACAGAGTTTGTTCACGGCTACCTCAGCCGTAACGGTGACAGGGCTAGTGGTGGTTGATACAGGCACTCAGTTCACCTTATTTGGGCAAGTTGTCATCGCTTTACTCATTCAGTGTGGTGGCCTCGGACTCATGACCTTTGCCATTGTGACCTTGATTGCTTTGGGAGGGAAAATCGGCTTTTTAGAGCGTACCGTCGCAAGAGAAGCATTTAATCAAACCGACTCCTCAACGCTTGTTGCGACCGCTAAATCCGTGTTGATGTTTGCTCTGACCGTCGAACTGGTTGGGATGACCATATTGACCTGGTATTGGAGCGATGAGCTTGGCTGGGCAACCAGTTTATTTCACGGTTTTTTCTATACCATCAGTGCGTTTAATAATGCAGGGTTTGCCTTAAGTGCTGATAGCTTAATGCCTTATGTGGATGACCCCGTCGTTAACCTGACCATTACAGGACTATTTATCATTGGCGGGTTAGGCTTTTCGGTTTGGATGGATTTAAAGCGAAACCGTCGGTGGTCAAAGCTGACGGTTTATAGCCGCATGATGATAACGGGAACCGTGCTTATCAATGCCGTGGCAGTGATAGCCATCTACCTAATCGAGCGTGATAACCCCAACACCTTAGCGCCACTCAGCGAACTCGGTAAGTGGCTGGCTTCTTGGTTTCAGGCGGTAACCCCAAGAACCGCAGGCTTTAATACACTCGCGATTGACCAACTCGAAGATGCAACAACGGCAATTATTCTAGTGCTTATGTTCATTGGTGGTGGTTCGTTAAGTACCGCAAGTGGCATTAAAGTTGTCACCTTTATGGTATTGATTTTATCGACGTACGCTTACTTACGTCGTGATGAGCAAATCCATGTGTTTAAACGTGAAATCGCAAAAGAGACGATCAGCAAAGCTCTTGCACTGACGATGATTTCGGTTGTAGTGACGTGGTTAGCCATCTTTGCATTACTCTTGACGGAAAATGCCCCGATGATTGATGTCGTGTTTGAAGCGGTTTCTGCATTAGGTACGGTGGGGTTATCTCGTGGCTTAACAGGTCAGCTTTCCGCATCGGGTGAACTCATTATCATATTTATGATGTATATGGGAAGATTGGGACCATTAACCTTGGCGTACTTTTTAGCCAGCCCACGCCAGAAAAAACTGCGTTTTGCGGAGACAAAATTAGCCATTGGATGAGTTTTCAAGGCTAACACAAGGAAGTGAATGCAGGTTTAACGAACTAATAGCTAAAGCAATGTCATCAACAATAGTAAGCCTTATTTACGATGACTAGGGTATGACTATGTATTATTACTGGCGTATTTTAAGAAGGGCGCTTTGGGTTAAATTCAATTGTTCAAGAGGATTGCACCATGATCCTGATGGTAACGCACGGTACTGTTCTTACTGTGGTAAAAAGATATCTCACATATCGGCTTAAGTCGTAAACGTAGGAACAATACAGTTTGATATAAATATTGGGAATTCAGCGTAACTCACTTTAGTTCAATTGTGAGTTAGCGATTCAAAGTAAAATTCAAAGTAAAAGGGACCTGCCCATAACGATTTCGAATGTTGTAAACAACGCAATTGGTCGAGATTGACCACCCTTCGTTTCTATACAAGCAAAACCTTTAGATGAAAGAGCTTCGAAAGTATCAGTAACATCCTTGATACTACGCCCACTCATTTCAGCAAGGTCATCAAGACTGTTTGGCTTTTCGCGAGCAATCAAATTCAGTAGTTCAACATTTTCGTTAGACAACAGTTGTGAAAGAGCTGCCAGTGACTCAAACAAAAATTGAGGATAAGGTTCTTTAGACGTCACTTTTCCTTCTGCAATCCGAATCATGCGCTTACGAGCAAGCTCTTCTGATAGAATGCCGATTGTTGCTTTCATACCATCCTCACTCCTAATAGTCGCCATCTAGATCGACTGAACAGTCTCCAACGACCTCGCCCAATTCATCTTTCATTTCGTGAGAAGGAATAACTAATTTGTCTGTATGCTGCTCGATGTCTTTTTCGAGCAAGGCTAAAAAGCGAGCTACGCTCAGGTTTTCACAAGAAGGTTCTGTTAGCTCATTACTCTTATCTTCCTCACGTTCCATTGTTAGCTGCTCCCGTTTTTATTGACGCGATCACTTTTAACAAATCTGTAGCAATTGCTGGGCATTTGTCGTTCATAAAAACCATTACCTCATCACCAAACTTCATCGTTACGATACCGTTCTTATCGACACTTAGCAGAGCGAAAGACTGCTTCAAATCAAGAGTCGTGTTACTTCCATTGGTTGTGGTTTCAGCCATCTTTCCCTCACTGCTAACGAGTATGTTTACAAAATGGGCAATAATTGTTACCCGAGATGTTTACTTAATTGATCTGTTTAACTTTTCGACGATCTTAGTGGCATGTTGAAATATTGCGTCCTTTACTAGCGAAAACTCCTTTTCAGGAAATCGATTGTCTATAGAGCTAAGTGCGCTACTAAATTGAGCGAGAAAGGCAGAAAGGATTTCATGGCATTCAGCATTACTAATACCGAACTGAATAGCGGTTTGCTCTATGTGTCGTAAGCAAATTTTGTTGATATGGTATTTATATCCTTTGGATGCTTTTAGACCCATCGATAACTTTAGTTTTCTCTTATTTAATCCTTTAGGACCTACAGCAGGATATGCAGACAGTAAATCGTAGAATGGTGTGAGTTGATGGAATCCATTGGAATCAATATGCACCGAAAAATTTTTCAGATGCCCATCAGTTGCCCCAAGAAGGTACTGTAAAATCATAAACTTAAAAAAATCACGAGTATTTTCATGGCCTTTTGTAGAAGCAGTTAAAAAATCAGCAATCTTAGAAGTGCCCAGTTGGTTCTCCGATTGATACTTTTTATTTTCAGGAACGCCGAAAATCTGGCAAAAATCTTCTTGATGTCTACGAGACGCGACACTGCTACTAAAACATCTATCGAACCGCTCTACAGCTAAGGCTTTAGCTCCTGACGCGGTAGTAATTATCTCCACATTAGGTACATTAAAACCAAGCTTCTTGGCAATTTGAGCACAAATGAATTCATTCTCAACACTGCTTCTCATATCTAGCACTGAGTTATTTTGTGCAATCGCCCCCATCGAATACTTGATAATGTGGCTACTGATTGATTTTCCTTGTGGTACATACCACTTGTCATTCAACTTCATTAGCGTTGTTTTGGGTTGTGTCCCTGAAATACACGGACGGTAATCACCAAAAAAAGGAAGAAATGACTTACGCTGAGTAACGATTTCATCTAATTGGCTTATAGATAGTTCTCAATATTCCCATCCTACAACGGGAGGCTCCTTGCAGTCAGTGAACGAAATGCTTCCTGTACAGTCGTGTCCGATTTTAGAGAGTAAAGTGAGAGCATCGACAGATTGCACACCTATTGAGCGAGCAAGTTCTAATCGCTCACTCGTTAAGTCAGGAAGGAGGTTGTTTATAAAATTCAGTGCATTAAATGCTGAGCATTCTCCTCTTACGAGCGGTAGGCTTAACGAAATAGGGAAAGCTGAATCATATGCTAACCACTCATCAGAGTATGAAAATGATACGTTGGTCTTCGACTGTTGGACAAACTGCCCCACGAGCATGTTGTTGTTTGTAGCATGTGCGTAAAGTATAAGATTGTGCAAATTAGTTCCCACTTTCTACTGGGTGGGCTGTGTTTTTGTAGAAGGTAATTGCGTTTTCTACTGCCTGCATTTCGGCTTTGAGATCCAGTCTACGATTATCATACTCGGATATATACTCGTCTAAACACAGCCGAAGTTCTGAGTGTTGAGCACACAACCGATTGAAATGCTTCCATGTCCTTTTATGAAGAGAATAGGACTCTGACAGCTCTGACTGTCTATCTTGCAAAATCGTCAAAAGACTTTCTCTTTTGAAAGAAAGGCAGTTGGAGTCCTCACTGTAGTTGTCGTAATCCACGACCTCCCAGTCGATATGGTTAAACATAAAACCTTTGGAAAATTCTTCGTCACCATGCTTATCGAAACCGCACGAGAGCACTGCTCCGATCAACGACATTTCCTTCAATTTTTTTTCGACGTATTCATCTGATAAGTATTCTTTCTCATCACAGTCTATTGGAAAGGACTTTAAGTCATTGGCAGAGAAGTGTTCATTGTAATAAATGGCGAGAAATAACTCTTTTCTGATCTTTACCTTCATGTGTTCCAAAAACGGCCTTTATTGATGATTTTGAGGATTATAATCCGTGGAGTTATATGCCGCAAGTGTGTAATTGTTCAGCAAATTAATTTCATAAATAAAAAACATGAACAAGAAGATTGCAGCACTTGTGGGCAAACGCATTGCAAAAATGAGGAAAGCCAAAGGGTTAACTCAAGATAAACTCGCGTTGTTCGCAGAGATAGATAGAAGTTATGTGGGACGCATTGAGCGCGGTGAAGTTAATATCACAGTTGAGAAGTTGTATCAGATTGCGGAGACCTTGGGCTGTGATGTGAAGGAACTTCTGCCTTAGTGAGTTAGGTTTGTATGCAGTTCGGACTGAATCGATTGGAGTTTATTTTAGGGATAGGGCTGTTTTTCACAGCTATGTTGCGGAGAGTTCAATGACCACGAAAAATCATGGGGCAATCTCTTCCCTACTCTCTGCTTTTTGGCTACAGCGTATTAGCTAATAGAGTCAGCGAAGGAATCACTGACTCTAGGTTGAGTTCAAAACTCGAAGAATATATCAAGCGAAATAAGCGTCATAGTGTGGCTTATCATTCGTTTCAATAGCAGTGCAGATTATGTTCCAAATAGCCGCTAATTGTGGCTGTACGGCTTCAGGAAGTTGCGTACCAAGCTCCATCGACTTCGCATGGCATTTTTCATTCATGTACTCATACAAGGCGTTTGCCTTCACTTCTGCGTCATCAATACCTTTCAATAAATTAGGGGCAATATAATCTGTCCCTTGCTTTCTGAAATCATTCAGGTTAAACCTAAACGAAAAATACACTTCCATTATCTTTCTGACATACGATTGAACAGCAATAGCGTCACAGTTTTGTGGTTGGGTGACAGCTTCTTTGATTTTACTGATTAGATAAGCGTATTCAGACCTATGGTTCTTCAATAAATCAGGCAACTGGTCAATTTGCGAATGATCGCCTTTACGGTTAATTAAGAAGTACTGCGAACGTTTCTGATTGCCTTCATTTGCACGATAGTAAGACATCCACATCTTCACTAGATTGAAGAATTCAAAGTTATGCGTAGATATAAAAAGCTGTTCTACGTGGTCATGATTCAGCTTACTTTTAATGATCCCAAGAACGTTGTAAATGTGGTTTGAATCAAGGCTACAGATGGGGTCATCCAGATACACAATTGGCTTAACATCTTTCAGTTCTTCATCTTCAAGCTGCGTTATGAAATACGCAAAGGCAATAGCCGTACGTTCACCATCAGATAAGTGCTTGGCTTCTCGTTCTTCACGCATGAACTTGTAAGTGCCAGCAATCGGCTTAATTTCAATATCTGTCTTGCCAAAGTACTGTCTTAGGTTGTCATTAAGACTTTGGGCGCCTTGCTTAGTATTATTCAGTTCGGCTTTGATGACAGCGGCACGTGTATCCATAACAGTGATGTCAGCTTGCAATATTTTAGCGGCATCTTGAAATGCTTTTATATCTATTGCTGCTTTTGGGTGGTCGTAATCCTGCGTCTCTTGATAGACATAGTGACGCTTGATCGCTTCAATGGCTTGCCGCTGTTCAGTTGAATGATTAGAGGCTCTTTCGTTATGTGCTTTGATTTGTATATTGAATTTCTCAAGTAACTCTGTTGCATCTGGCAACGGATAATCTGAAGCACTGAAGGGGACATCTTCAGCCATGTGCTCTTTTTTATCGGTCAGCAAATCAATTAGTGATAGCTTTACAGCATCAAAAGATTCATTCAGTGGCTCAACTTCATTTCTAAGATCATCAAATCCTGCCTGTAAATCAGGATACAACTGGCTAGTTTTAGGAATACTGGAAATTAATGACTTTGCTTTTACCGAAGCAATAGCAGAATCAATTCGCTGACTTAAATCTTTGTATGCCTTTGAGAAGTATGTATTTAGTTCATCTAACCGTGCTGGATTAATAGGACTTTGACAGAACTGACAAGTCGTGTGACCTTCGTTACGTTCAATACCTTCTTCAACCCAGTCCCTTAATTTCTTGTCTGCATCTAATTCAGCAATGGTTATCTGTGTAACTGACGTACGCAAGATATCTTCGATTTCGTTGAAGATAGTTGTCATATCAGGAACAGTAATTACTGCTTTAGGCGCACTAGCAACGGCAGTGGCTTTTGCTGTATCTATGAACGCACCTAATTGCTCTGGCGTTAGTTTATGTTCAGCGGTTGCACCACTAAGCATTGATTTTACACTTGCTGCGTTGAAGGTCGATCTGCCAAGAATATTTAAGTCTGTGACATTGCGACCAACGGCTGCAAGTCGTATGTTCTTTTCTTTTTCTTTAAAAGTTGCTGATTTTAAATTGTTTTCGTATTCTTGTTCTTTGTCAGGAATAGCTGCTTCAAGTTCTTGAATTTCATTTTCTAAGTCGATATTGCGTTCACCAACAATCAAAACAGGGCTAACACTTGATTCATCAAAATTAACGTTCTTTGCTATGTAATCTGAATTGAATACACGTAGGTTCTCAACCTTTTTGATCGCGTTGCTTTTGATTGAAATGTTTTCATGCTGATCAATTTCAAACGAACCAGTTTCAAACCCTTCAGGCATTTCACCTAACTGCATCGCACGGAAGATTCTTGATAATGTTGTCTTCCCTGAATAGTTAAAGCCATAGAACAGATTGAATTGATAGAAAGGCTGACCAGCATTAGTCTTAGCACCCTTGAAAATACCGAAATTTTTTATCGATTTTATGTTTTTAAACATGCATATACCCCCCAGAAAAGACCAGGGTATTGTACTACGTGTTAAGCGCTTGCCAATGCAACTTATTTGATATATCGCTTATCGGTGAATAGCAATCGAGTTTGAAGATGAATCTCCCCAAACTCTACTTATTCGATATAGCCACATTCAACCACAATCCCTAACTCGGAACTGTCCCTACTCATACCAGGCTGATCACATTCACAGTTGGCACTTCGTAACTCAAAAGTGTCCAGAGGCTTGCTGATGGGGCATGAAGAGTTAGTGATTAAATACATAGTAAGGCTACTGAGGACACGCTTGTTGGGCAGTTGACGTTACTACGTCAGGCACGCGTTGTTAGTGCTCAAGCTGGTCGTAATAAGAAAAATTTCAAGCTCGCTGAAAGCTAGGCTGTGGGGTGTTAGTTAGTGCAGCGTGTAAAGAAAACGGTGGGGTAATGCTAGGGACTCCATTCCCTACAGGTTGTTGATTAGTCCAAGTTATTGTCTTTGCTTGGGTCTGGGCTTGATACTGGAGTTTTAACACCGTTGATTTCTCTTACGTGGTACTTGGAATATTCACCACTCTCAATCTTCTTAACGAACTGACTTCTAGTCATACTTTCGCCAGTGTAATTGTCACGAAACTTGGTATTTCTTCCGCTACTAGATTCTTGAGTAGTAGTTACACGCTTTCTTCCCATAATGTCACCTCTGGGTTGTTAATGTGATTTGCAAAATGCCTGTACATTCTACCAGTATTTAAGCGTGCTGTGTAATTTTTGTTCAATAAGATGGGGAGGCTTAATCACCTCCCTTTTTTATATTTGGGGCTTATGGCTTCTTGTATTTTGCCAGTAACTCATTCTTACGGGTTTCAATCTCTCTCATGATGATTGACTGGACGTTATGAATAACAGATGGTGGTGCGCCTTTGAGCTTTAGATTGACAAAGTTGATGCACAACTCTGGGTTAATCAACTTCCTTTTGTTGTAGTCACTAAACTCGTAAGAGACCCTGCATTCACCCGAATAGGATTTATGGTCAATAGTGTAGGTGGCGACTACCTTAGTCGCTTTAATGTAAGGGTGAATGTGCTTCCACTTCACCGTAATAATCTTTTCTAAATCACCTGATACGCGGAGTCTGTTGATGTCCTTCTCAAGAAGGTTGGTATCCTGCTTGAGGTGTTTTGTGTCCAAATCCTTATCTGGGGTGAAGCTGAAATCATCAATCTTCGTGTGGTAGAAGTCGTAACCAGTGTGCTGAGAAGCAAGAGAGTTCAAGAAATTAATCCTGTTCTCGTTAGTAAAGTCATCGAAGAGAACTCGACCGCCTTGCTTTGGCTCGTCAATCACACCATCTTCAATAAGGGACTTTTCTACGATAGAGATGACTTTATCCGCAACTTCTTTAGTTTCAGGTGATGAGTGATTCAATTTAACACTCATGCTTATGGCTTTGTTGTCATCTGAGCCTTTCTTGATTTCAACCGAACCCTTGAAGAACTTCTCTGATTCATACCAATCATCAAGGATGTCCTTACGGCAGACCTCGAAATCAAGTATGAGGGAGTTAGAACTTGTTCCGTCTAGGGATGTGAAGTCATTAAAGTCGGAAATCTGATAATTTACGTAATCATTGGATTGAAGGTCATCGGTATCCATTAACCCACTTACCAAATCAAGAAGGTCACTATCTTGCTTAACCTCATAGCTACGAAAGTTGACCTTATCTAGCTTCTCTTTGGTCTTGATACCGTTTAGTAACTCGTATGATTCTGCTGGACTAAGTAGTGACTTAATCAAGTTTGGTACAGTGTTAACCTTCTCAGAGGATGAACAGAATACACCACGTTCTCGCAGAATGTCATTGATTATCGTAGCGGTACACTTGGTTTGGCTAACTAAGCCTTTCAGGTTCTCACCCCACGGTATGAAATTGGTGTCAGCCATTAACTTCGCTCCTAAAGCTCTTGTTGTAGGTTCCAACGAATAGCTCGATTTCTGCTTCTGACTCAGAGGACATTTTGACCTCATCACGGATAGGGTCATGCTCTAGTGAGTTGTAGTTTTGGAAATAGATTTCATAATGGTTGGCAAACTCAGCACACAACTTACGTGCAAGTTTGTAGACAAGCACTAGAGATTCTTGTGTGAATGCAAAATCACATAGCATTACGAACTTCTTGCCTGAATCGGTTGATACAGATAGAGGAATGATTGGTGATGTGATGTACTCGACAGGCATTATAGGCGAGTGGTTTGTCTGGTTATTTGCTGCTACATTTAGTGATGTCGTTAAACAGAAGAACTCATAGGACGAGTATTTATTATTGATGAAATTCAGTGATTCATACAGGAAGTCTGCTCTTGCATTGTCAATCACATGGATGGTATTGAACTTCAAATCACCACCAATTCGACGCTTGGCTATGTCCTGCTTGATGTCGTCTTTTGTCCCACTGTTATCATTATTGATGTAAAATAGAACACCTACATCGTCCTTGCGAGAGCTGCCTTTGAACCCCTTGGTTAAATCTCTTTTAAGACGAGACTTGCCATAGCATTCCACGGTATGGGCTATGTCCCTGAAATGTGAACCAAAAGTTGTACTAACCTTATCATAAGGTTTAGACGAGTATTTTGTTGAAACCACTACACTTACGAGTGATTGCTTCTGCAATGGTGAATTATAGATAAAAAGCGAGTCAATCCCGTGGGTCTTTTTATTATGAGCAGGAGTACAACAAGGTAATTCCTTGTTTTTGCACATGTTCTTCCATCTAAACAAGATAAGGAAGTCATTGACAATCCCTTCGCCTACTTCACCAACATACTTTGAAAACTCACCCATAACATTACGCATCTTTGAATAATAGTCACATTATTCTATGTTATTTCAATGTATTAGACTATGGACCTGAATTAATTATGTGATGGTAATTCGTACGGTTGTTGCGGATAGAGAGAAAGAAGAAAATAAGCCCTTTCACCCTCTATCAACCAGAATGATCTGCACCAGCAAGTTTGGACACGTCGTTAAGCGACATTTTGATTTTCAAAATTAGATAGATCTTAGTTCAATGGATGAGTGAATTTGGCCATCAGATTAGAGTATTTTCAATACCGCTCTTAACCCTTTAAATGCAGCTAAATTAGCAAAGCCTCTATTAAGGTGTTGTCCAAAGGCTTATCAGCGGTGATCATCGCTAGCAATGTTTTGCCCCAAACGGTGTTACGTCAGTTGTTGAACACTAAAATGGTTTCTATTAGTTTCCCTCAATTTATCTAATAACAACTAATTCCAAGAACAAATTTTTGTCCCAATAGTATCCTTATGTGTCCTTTAAGCCACTTTTGAGCGTCTATCCTATTGCATAAAATGACTCCATTACAGCAAAACACAGCAATACTGGAGCACAATTATGAAAATCACACAAATTCGCAATGCAACACAAGTCATCGATTATGCAGGTAAAACATTCCTTATTGACCCAATGTTAGCGCCAAAAGGCACTTACCCTGGATTTGAAGGAACAGCAAATTCACACTTACGCAATCCAACAGTTGAATTGCCTCTGCCTCTTGAAAGCATCATCAATGTGGACGCTGTTCTTCTAACTCATACTCACCCAGACCACTGGGATGAAACAGCGGTGAATGCGATACCTAAAGATAAATTGATTTTTGTACAGCACGAAGGTGATGAAACTATTCTTCTATCACAAGGTTTTACCAACGTTAAAATCTTCTCTGAAGAGACTGAATATCACGGTATTTCATTTACACGTACAGTCTGCCAGCATGGCTCTGATGCAGCATTCCAACATGATCAAATGGCTGAAATTTTGGGTGAAGTGACAGGCGTGATTTTTTCCCATGCCGATGAAGAAAAGTTATATGTGGTTGGTGATACGATTTGGATTCCAAGTGTAGAAGAAACCATGAAAAAAGAACAACCAGGTGTCGTTATTCTCAATACAGGTTGGGCGCATGTACTGGGCTTTGGTCCTATTATTATGGGTAAAGAAGATGTACTCAAAACACACCAAGTGCTACCTAAAGCGAAAATCGTTGCGACTCATATGGGGGCGGTTAACCATGTATTGGTGACTACTCAAGAAATGCGCGAATACGCAGCTGCAAATATGATTAGCGATTTTGTGTTTGTTCCAGAAGATGGTGAAACAGTGATAATCTAGTTTTGATGTCATAAAGCAAACCTATGGCCTGCGTTTATGAACCGCACAGAGTAGCGTACTAACATTGCTCTGTGCATTTTACTTTGGAAACGAACTATGTATCTCAATGAAAACCATAAAATTCCTTCCGTTGCTGTTGTTGTTTTCAATCGCTTTAGCCCGTTTCATATTTCTGTCCCTAGCATTGTGTTTGGAAGAGATACCCTTAATGAAGCTTTTTTCGAGCTTAAATTTGTCGCTGGAGAGGAAGGACCGATTTTATCTGATATCGGTATGGAAATTCATACAGAGGCGCAGCTTGATTTCCTAGAGTATTGCGACATCATCGTTGTACCTTATTGGAGAACAATTGACGAGCGCCCTAATGAAAAGTTGCTCAATGCTCTCTGTCGTGCTCATGCCCGAGGCGCATTGGTTGTCGGTTTATGTCTTGGTGGTTATGTTCTCGCTTATGCTGGCTTATTAGCGGGGAAACGAGCTGCGACACATTGGGAATTAGAACAGGATTTTAGTCAACGCTTTCCAGAAATTTCGCTCGATACGAATGCCTTATATGTTGAAGATAGCGGGGTGATAACCTCAGCAGGTACTGCCGCAGGTATCGATTGCTGTCTGTATGTTTTCCGAAAATACTACAGCAGTACGATTGCGAACCGAGTAGCAAGAAGAATGGTTGTGCCTCCATACAGAGATGGTGGGCAAGCTCAGTTTATCGATCAACCTATACCTGTGACGACATCTGATTCACGTATCAATGCATTAATGGACAATATCAGGCGTGATATCAATCAAAAATATTCACTGGATGAGCTAGCAGATTCAGTGATGATGTCCCGCCGAACTTTTACGAGAAAATTTAATAGAGCTACAGGTATGTCATTTGGAGAATGGCTGACGGCTGAGCGACTAAACTTGGCTCAGGATCTACTTGAATCTACAGATTTGTCTATTGAACAGATTGTCGCAAAAACAGGGTTTAGCTCAATTCTCATTTTCAGAGATAAATTTAAAGAGCGTTATGAGGTAACCCCTAACCGATGGAGGAAAACGTTCCACCAACAGCCTTAGATAAATATTCAGCGTTCCAACTAAGGTTTGCCATACATTTCCTCATGTCAATTCCGATTATTAGAGAGGTTAGCGTAGCTCATTAATGTATGGTACGCCCCGTTTTGCAAGTGAAAAATTCAAATAACGGAGTTGGTTTGCGCTAATGTATTCAGAGTCTAATTGGGGACACCTACATGCTACATAGCCCCAGCTCTACGATGAGATCCGCGCCAGATTGTCCTCAAAAATGAGAAAGCGTTCTATGTCGCTGTTCTGTCCACAAGGTCTTCAATCTGGTGGTCTAACCGTTTTGTCATCTTTCATTTTCATATGCAAACTTGATTTATACTCTTATTTCAAATGGTTTCTTCGTAGCCATAACAGACCAAGCTATCCTCGCTAACTTATTGGCTAAAGCTACTAAAGCAACATTAAAAGGCTTTCGAAGTTTTAAGTCTGTAAGCCACGAGCCAAAGTATCTCTGAGCAGTTTCATCTCGCCATAAAACAGCCCTAGCTGCATGGATAAAAAGCTCACGAAGTTCTTTGTTACCTCGCTTGGATATCCCTAGCATTCTTGGCTTTCCACCTGTTGAATATTGAAATGGTACTAACCCTAGCCAAGCTGCAAAGTTACGGCCATTGGAAAAGTCTTTAGGGTCGGAGACGGAAGACAGGCAACAAGAAGCTGTCATAGGTCCAATGCCTGGTACGGTTTGTAATATAGTAAATAACTCATTGTCACGATTAAGAGTTTCCAGCTTCTTATCTTGCTCTTTAATTTTGTCATTAAGATCATTGTAATGACTAAGCTGATCTCGTAACTCAAAGACTAGTAAAGAAGGAACTGGCTGCCCTGTATCTGCCAACCATTGAAAAAGACGCTTCATATTCGCATGCCCGCGTGGAAAGCTGAAGCCAAACTCAGTAAGGATAGAACCAATACGGTTCATCGTTGCCGTTCGCTCTCGAATATAGCCTGTTCTAATCCTGCGAATAACTACTCCTAATTGTGCTTGTTCAGTTTTCGGTGAAACAAAGCGCATTCTTGGTCTGGTCGCAGCTTCGGCTATAGCATCTGCATCAATAAAATCATTCTTATGACTCTTCACATATGGCTTAACATATTGAGGGGGAATCAGCTTAACTTGATGCCCATATTCTTGGCATTTTCTTGCAAGCCAGTGAGCACCACAGCAAGCCTCCATTGCTATCAATGTTGGTTCATGCACAGAGATAAACTGTAGTAATTTACTTCTAGATAATTTGTGCCGATATTGTTCACGACCACTATAGTCGTGGCCAACTAGATGAAAAGTAGATTTACCTAAATCGATTCCAATAACTTTGATTGCCGACATGATGGCACCTCCCATATTCAGCGACATAGCTGAGTGTAGTGCAGGTGTGGGGCGTACCATCTTATTGTCCAAAAGCGATTTTGGTGGCATAAGGGACAGTCTGTACGACTAGGTCACGCTTCACCACCATAGGTGTCAGATTGTGTATAAGTCAGTACAACTTAGCAATTTAATTGTATAGCCAGAGAGTTTTTGATATCAGCGATAAAACGCTTCGACTTCTCTACTAACATAGGCTTTGTACTATTTTCAATGACTTGCTGGTGAAGCTCTATCCTTCTTTGCCAGTAGGCTTCACGACGATCATCAATCCCAAGGTTAGGGCATCCAGCGCAACGAGACTCCTCCCTTAGAGCTTCATCAATTTCACCATTGGAGTCGAGGCACTTTGAATGACACTTTGTATCTTTAGTGAAAACACAATACCCGTCAGCATGAACAACTATAGTTATTTCACCTGAGTTTATAAGGTCATCAATGAAGTGAGCAATTTCCGTTGGATTGAGTATTTTAGATTTTACTTGGATGATGCGGCTATATCGCTCCAAGGTCTTAGATGCTCCTCCTGAAACTTTAATCTTTTGGGAGAATGCTCTATTCAGAATATCAAACGCTATTTTTTGATGAGCATCAGGCATAAACTCCCAGATATCTTCATCATCCGTATATCTCTTGGTGAAAATTTCATTGTTATGTTTCAGCATCTTAGAAAGTTCGTGCAGATCCCCAACTTCATAGCGCCAGCCCCAGATCATAGCGTAAGCACGGCGAAACATATGAGGTCTAAGAGGAATATCGAAACCACACGATTTTCCAAAATACGTCAAGAGAGAATACATCGGTCTGCTCGATAAATAGTAGTGCTTCTGATTGTGACCTGAAACACAATGTGCCATGGGTAACTTTAGAAGAACTTTCGAAGTACCAGCAACACTCCTAGTGTATTTTGTAATTTCCATGATCACACCGAAAGCATCTTTAACTTCTTGAATAACAGCAACTTCGGTTTTTTTACCTGAAATAGAACCTGAAGTTTTTTTCTCTACCCCAACTAAAATATCTAACTCAGATTCAAGTAAATCGACAACATCAGATTCATCCCTTAAAGCTGCTTCGTGCTTCCTCTCAGCGGTCAGCAAAAAACACACGACTAGTGCTGCGCCGTACAACTCACGAATCCTTTTAATCAATACACCTGAACTCTCCCCTGTTCGTCTTTTGAATTTATCAGCGACACCCCTATCTAATTCTTCTCCAGTCCCTCTAATTCCCATGTAGATATCTAAGAGGTACAAGTCTTTTTTTGAATTAGAAACTCTCTTAATCGCCTCATTTAATAGGTAAAAAGTTTCTCTAGGCACTAACGTTTTAGTATGTCCATTTGCCTTTCCGTTAGTTTTGGCCCATTGTGTTTTATTCGTTGAGGAGAACGGATCAAACTTTAATGGCTGCTTGATTCCACCTCGGAGTAAGTACAAATCGTGGAGAGGGGTTACAGCGGATTCCAAAGTGGAGGAGCTAAGCTCACGCTCTATCAGAGCCTGTTTGTAAGCATTGATATCATCAAGAGAGATATCTTCCACAAGACTACAATTTCGCTTGATATAGAGGAAGCGAGCTAGGCTTCTTAAATGTCGGGCATATCCCGCTAGCGATCCTGTTTTAAGTTTGCACCTATCTTCCCTGTTCATTTTTGCAACACAGACATCTTTACATACGTCAACCCAGTAACTCCAACCACTCATGTTTTCTAGGTCATCATAAAACCATTGAACTGTGTACTTAGATGGCTCTTCGGATTCAATGTGGGGCTTTAGCCTCCAAGTGTTTTCAGAATATCCACTCAAAAGCCAGTCAAATGAACCACCCTCACTGTGGTTAATGCCACCCAATTGATTTGCAAAAACATTATCCAGATGACTTTCAGAGAGCAACTCTCTCTCGGATTCATCCAAAACAACTTTTTCAAATTCGTTAACTGCCATTCTGCCCTCTATGATAACGGTGGTAATGTAATACCTGCCGCTTTCTCAGCAGCAATTTTTAACTCAGCTTTGGAAACAAGAGACAACATACTTCTGTATTTTGCTAATCTAGGGAGCCAATAGATACTCCATCGTTTAGGGTTGTTGAACTTCAATTCTTCTTCATAGTCAGATATTTGTTTTTCCCAAGCTACCCACTCAGAGATAATTTCAACATCGTGAAACCAAAAACGTTGAGCATCGCAGTTTAGCCACTCATCAACTCCGTCTGACGACACATCCCACAAATCATTTTCTGATTTTGATTTATCTGACTTCAATTTTGATTCTTGCGAAGTAGCATTGTCAACCAGATACTGCATGAAATTCTTTTGCTTAGTTTTTAAGATTGTCTGCGTGTAAACCCTTTCTGTATACAGATCTGTTGTTGATGAGAAGCTATGGTTTAGAATCCTCTGAATCATAGCTGAAGATTCGCCAGATAATTTTAAAATCAGCGCGTTGGTTGGTCGAAAGTTTTCCCCAGTTGCATTACTTAGTTCTTTAAGGATAGGGTGCTTTACAGATGTGTCGCTAATGAAATCTCGAACTAGATCGGTCACGGTTGAAACGTGCGGTGCTGTTAAGGTTGCAGTTTCCTCTGCCTTTGTTACTGATGCAGTGGCCGTATACTGAACAAAAAGGGGCGGTTTTTCCATTCTAAGAACTTCACGGCCAAACTCACCTGCATCGAGTAAGAAGTTCTTTACTCTTTCTACATACCTAACACAGGCAGCAATAATTTCATCATCAGCGTTGAAAGACTTATCAAGTGGTTTCCCTCTGAATTTATCTAGAATAACCCTGACCATTCCCTTTTCTTCAGCGGGAACAAATGAACCTAAATGTGCATATTGGGCAACAGTATCAACATTAGGACTTAAATCGATATACGAAAGTAAACCTACGATAAACGGCAACACAGACCTAGTAGTGGGGAAGAGCGAAGCTCGTACTCGTGAAGGAACCCAACCTCTGCGTTTCAGATAATCTGTTACAGCAGTTGGCCATTGAGTAGAGTCGGGAAGTATTCTCCCTCGCTGTACATATAAAATGGCAATAGCGTGCTCAATAGTCCTCAAATCGAAACGAGGGTTTTGGTAGCTAAAGTCCTCAAGGTCACGATACTCACTCAACTGCTTTTCAGAAAGCCCCTTGGCGAATGCAAGTAGTTTTGCATCCTCTATTTCGACAGGTTCCCCCTTAAATAATCGTTTAACCCTAGAGCTGACCTTATTCCAACCTATTGACCTAAAATAACTTTCTAATTTTGACGGCCAATATTTAGTAGATGGAATGGCCGTACCAAATTTAGCATATAAGGTTGCAATTGCCTCTTGAGCAGTCCGCTCTCTGAAAAAAGCAGAATCATTAATTCCATCAACACTTTGATAAAAAGCGACATGCTCTGTAGTAAGTTGGTCGATAATCGACTGAACAAAATCCCAGTCACTTTCTAGCTTAGAAATTGCGGATAGAGACTCTCTATGTATAGTATCTATACACTCCAGAGCAAAAGAGTATGCCCGAGCATCCCGCAAATCAATCTCAAAAGCTTCCGCGACCTTTTTGATATCTTCTCCATCAAAATTACTGTCATCCTCTACGTAGTGTCTTGCAAGCTCAGGAAATGACTTTTTGGAGTTTTTAGCAATCTTAGATGAGTCGAAGCCTGCGGGAACTTTCATCTCATCAGGTAGAACATTATTCTCTTTAAGATACTCAATGAATTTTTTAATGGTCGAATATTTCTGATACTTAGTCGTGTAAAGAATAGAAGGATTAGAACTAAGTTCATCAATATATGCATCCAAACTTGCAGTGTTGACTACTCCAGAAAATCCAAGAGTAAACCTTAAATAACTTAAAACCTCGTTTGATTCACCTCTTGCCGAAGTAGGCCGCTTACCTCGTACAAAGAGATTTAAGCTACGGATTATCTTCTCTCCATCATGCAAATCCATGAGATCTAAGCATGGAATCGTGCTTGTATCCTTACCTAGGTATACTTCAAAACGACCAGATGGTGATATCGGCGTTACTGTTGCTTTCTTTTTGGGACCAACCTTACGGCGTTGCAGTTTTCTTGTCGCCATTAGATATCCTCATGGAACCTTGAAACTGTGTATGTTTCAAGCATATCTTCATGTTGGTGTCTAGTAGACTGTTTAGCTATCCTTTCTGGGTTTTTCACGCCTTTATTATCCAAGCCCTGGAGCACGTCTGTCGCATGGCGGTGTCTAAGACCATGCGTCCACACAACTTGGTCTTCAGCTAATTCACCAACCTCTACAGCCTTCAAAAATGCTTTTCGTATTTTGTTAGAAAAGGTTCGGGAGTGTATTTTTATTCCCGTCGTTTGAGATGGGAATAAAATGCCAGAATCAACAAATGGGATACGCTGTTCTTTTGCTTTACTCTTAACTTGAGAAAGAACCCGCTCTCTGTCAATCTCCACGAAATCCCATGTCTTTTTAATCAAAAGCGTACTCACAGGCACCCTTTTAGGCTTACTCCCTTTTGAAATAACAATGTTTATAAATACATTTTGCTCATTAATATAGGCATCTTCAGCCGACTTCTTGGATGGTAATTGGCTGATAGTCAGCGAACAAACTTCATGCGCCCGAAGACCAATCCCAACACACCAATCAATCATTAATTCATCACGTACACAGAGTTCACCACTTTTGACTTGTAGGTTAGCTTTAACTGCATCAATCCAGTCCATTCTAGGTGCTGTGCGCCTTGGCGATTTTTCCTTTGAGAGTTTTTTGGCTAGAGGGAGTATTGTTTGATCGCCTTTTTTTGAACTAGAAGTATTCAACTTAATACGGTTATCTTCACCAATACCAATAAGGTTGATGGTATAGCCTGAGGTTTGCGTCCATTTCAAGTAACCAACCACAGTGCTTAAAAGGCTGCCAACATAGTTTTTCTTATTATCAGACTCAGATTCATATCGACTGATTAATTCGGCAGAATATGCCTCTATCCAATTATCATCAATTTCATCCCACTCTCAATATTCGGGATCTTCACAAGTAAGCCCATCGTTTTCAACTTCAAGCTGAGATAGAAAATCCGCTATATGTTGCGCATATGTGAATAATGTTGTTGCTTGGACTGAAGTTCTTTTATGGAGGAAGAACTCTAATGAGAGGATATGAACCTTGAGATTATTTGTGATGATGAGAGGGAATTTATCTAACTTCGAACCATTAATTTCTAGCTTGGTCGTGCAGCGGATATGTGCCATTGACCTCTCCCTCTCTATCCAATGACCTATTATTGAGAGATTAAGTCTAGGCTATAGCAATCTATTTGTATATAGTATTTTCGTATAGTAGATTAGTGATGATTAAAAATAACTTTGTTAATTCCACGGCTGGCCATGATGTGCTCCGTTTGACTCTGGATATATAAAATTTTAGCGCATTAGAATAGCACGCTTTAATGTTTTGATTAAAGTCTAATACCACGGGTTCGATTGAGTTCACCTCTAGAACCCCAATCGCTATTCAACTTTCACATGTAGCATTTTTGACACGCTTTACAGACATCGTTTCCTGAAGCTTTGAATTGGAACGCATTTATTCATCAAAACTATGGTTATAACCCGCCTTTAATGCCAATTTATGGTCTTTATTGACTGTCAGGAGATTGAAACACGTGAGAAAGTCGGCTTACGCAAGAAAGCTATTTCTGATCAGTATGGAAGATAACGCGGACAAAAAAGTCGCGATATTCGAGAAGTACATTGACATGAGTATTCCGGTGATCTCGGCAGACGCATTAATGGAAGCCAAACCACTGCACCGCAACAAAATCCTCCTTATTGACTTCAGTGAACATAAATCCCTCGTTCAATCGATAAAAAACCTGCCGCTGGTGTGGAAAAATTTTGAAACGGTTATTTTTAATGTCCCAAAGCGTCTAACCACTGACGAGTTACTGGCGTTTGGACAACTCAAAGGACTCTTCTATACTGAGGACTCTCTAGAGCAAGTTGGTGAAGGTTTAAAAGGGATTGTTAACGGTCAAAACTGGTTACCACGCAATGTGACTAGCCAGCTTTTACATTATTATCGTAATGTCATTAACACGCATACTGCGCCTGCGACGGTGGACCTTACCATTAGAGAATTACAAGTGTTACGTTGCTTACAAGCCGGCGCTTCGAATAGCCGAATGGCGGAAGAGTTGTTTGTCAGTGAATTTACGATCAAATCTCACTTGTATCAGATATTCAAAAAACTGTCGGTTAAGAATCGCGTACAAGCCATTGCTTGGGCAGATCAAAATTTGATGTCTTAACGCTATGCCGGCGACTCTGGTCGCTAATTTGGCGAGTCGTTTATACTTGTTTCCGTACTCAGCCTCACACTTTTGCCTACTTTATTCATGATTCATTGGTGCCTCTCGTGGTAAAGTTGCCCGCAGATTCTTGATAATAACGAGACAGGATATTCCCCCAATGATTAAAAAATGTCTGTTCCCTGCTGCAGGCTATGGCACACGCTTTCTACCGGCCACTAAATCAATGCCAAAAGAGATGATGCCAGTAGTGAACAAGCCGTTAATTGAGTACGGTGTTGAAGAAGCAATCCAAGCTGGTATGAACGGCATGTGTATTGTTACAGGTCGTGGCAAGCACTCGATCATGGACCACTTTGATAAGAACTACGAGCTGGAACATCAGATTAGCGGCACCAACAAAGAAGAGTTGTTGGTAGACATTCGTGACATCATTGAATCCGCACACTTCACTTATATTCGTCAGCGTGAAATGAAAGGCTTAGGCCACGCTATCCTGACTGGGCGTGAGTTGGTCGGCGACGAACCCTTTGCCGTAGTCCTTGCTGATGACCTTTGTGTCAACGAAAAGGAAGGCGTTCTGGCTCAAATGGTTGCATTGTTTAAGCAATTCCGCTGTTCAATCGTTGCGGTTCAAGAAGTCCCAGAAGAAGAAACACATAGATATGGTGTGATTTCAGGTGAAATGATCAAAGACGATATCTACCGCGTAGATGACATGGTAGAGAAACCAGAAAAAGGCACCGCGCCAAGCAACTTAGCCATTATCGGCCGTTACATTCTGACTCCAGATATCTTCGAGTTAATCGAAAATACAGAGCCAGGTAAAGGTGGTGAGATTCAAATCACCGACGCGCTACTCAAACAAGCAAAAGCAGGTTGCGTATTGGCTTATAAATTCAAAGGTCAACGCTTTGACTGCGGTAGTGTCGAAGGCTATATCGAAGCAACAAACTACTGCTTTGAAAATCTGTACCTAAAAGATGAGAAAACATCTGAGCTCGGTAAGCACGCAACGCAAAAAGCGGTATAAATTCTTCGTCCTATTTCGCGATAACGATTCACAAAGCTCGGCACCATGCCGAGCTTTTATTTTACTGTTTTTTTGTCCAGTGTTTTTCTTTGCACATTTCTCACACTATGTAATACTTGTCCCACTTGGTTATACATAGAGCAAAAACGATGGATAAAATAGAAGTTCGCGGTGCCCGAACCCATAACCTCAAAGACATTAATCTTACAATTCCTCGCGACAAACTGATTGTTATTACTGGATTAAGCGGTTCCGGTAAGTCCTCTCTCGCTTTCGACACCTTGTATGCTGAAGGGCAAAGACGTTATGTGGAGTCTCTATCAGCTTACGCTCGCCAGTTTTTGTCTCTGATGGAAAAGCCCGATGTCGATTCTATCGAAGGCTTATCACCTGCAATTTCTATCGAACAGAAGTCAACGTCTCATAACCCTCGTTCAACCGTGGGTACCATTACCGAAGTCTACGATTACTTACGCCTGCTTTATGCCCGTGTCGGTGAGCCTCGATGCCCGACCCATCATGCCCCTCTTGCCGCTCAAACCATTAGTCAAATGGTAGACAAGGTGCTCGAGATGCCTGAAGGCAGCAAAATGATGTTACTAGCCCCCATCGTCAAAGAGCGTAAAGGGGAACATGTCAAAACACTTGAAAATCTTGCTGCTCAAGGCTTTATCCGCGCTCGCATTGATGGTGAAACGTGTGATCTTTCCGATCCGCCAACTCTAGAATTACACAAAAAACACACCATTGAAGTGGTCGTGGATCGCTTTAAAGTACGTCCAGATTTACATCAGCGTTTAGCCGAGTCTTTTGAAACAACACTTGAGCTTTCAGGGGGGATCGCCGTGGTTGCGCCCATGGAGGGAGACGGCGAAGAAATTATTTTCTCGGCTAATTTCGCTTGTCCTCAGTGTGGTTACAGCATGCAAGAATTGGAGCCGCGACTTTTCTCGTTCAACAACCCTGCCGGCGCTTGTGGCACTTGTGATGGTTTAGGTGTACAGCAGTATTTTGACCCGAGCCGAGTGATTCAAGATGATTCGCTGAGCTTGGCACAAGGCGCTATTCGCGGCTGGGATCAAAAAAACTATTACTACTTCCAAATGCTGACATCATTGGCGGATCATTATGGGTTGGATCTACATGCCCCATTCAATTCGCTGCCCAAGAAAACCCAAGATGTGATTTTAAAAGGATCGGGGCGTACCGACATTGAGTTTAAATACATCAATGACCGTGGTGATATTCGCGTCAAACGTCATCCATTCGAAGGCATTCTGAATACCCTAGAGCGTCGTTATCGTGATACCGAGTCTAATTCCGTACGTGAAGAGTTAGCCAAGTATATCTCAACCAAATCTTGTTCTAGCTGTGGCGGAACCCGTTTACGCTTGGAAGCACGTAACGTTTTTATTGCCGATACCACCCTTCCAGAGATTGTCGAGCTTAGCATTGCGGATACACTTGAGTTCTTTCGTTCTTTAAAACTCGAAGGACAACGCGCTCAAATCGCTGAAAAAATAATGAAAGAGATCAACGATCGTCTGCAATTTCTCGTCAACGTTGGTTTGAACTATCTGAACTTATCCCGCAGTGCGGAAACCTTATCAGGTGGTGAAGCACAACGTATCCGTCTGGCAAGTCAAATCGGCGCAGGCCTCGTAGGTGTGATGTACGTGTTGGATGAGCCATCAATTGGTCTCCACCAGCGTGACAATGAGCGTCTGCTAAAAACGCTGACTCACCTACGCGATCTTGGTAATACTGTACTTGTCGTCGAGCACGATGAGGATGCCATTCGCAGTGCCGATCACGTGATTGATATCGGCCCTGGTGCGGGGGTTCATGGTGGCCACGTTGTCGCAGAAGGGACGTTCGAAGAAGTTATCGCCAACCCGAACTCTGTCACAGGTCAGTACTTAAGTGGGGTTAAAAAAATTGCGATCCCCAAAGAGCGCACCCCCCGAGATCCGAAAAAAACAGTCAAACTGCTAGGGGCCACCGGTAACAACCTTAAGAATGTCGATCTGTCGATTCCTGTCGGGTTATTTAGCTGTATTACTGGCGTATCTGGCTCAGGTAAATCAACGTTGATTAATGATACCTTTTTCAAAATAGCTCACACCCAATTAAACGGCGCGACTACCGCCCAGCCTTCACCGTACACATCCATTAAAGGGCTTGAGCATTTTGATAAGGTGATCGATATCGATCAAAGCCCTATTGGTCGCACACCTCGTTCGAACCCAGCCACCTACACAGGCATCTTTACCCCCATCCGTGAACTGTTTGCCGGTACACAAGAATCACGCTCACGGGGCTACAAACCTGGACGTTTTAGTTTTAATGTGCGTGGTGGCCGTTGTGAGGCGTGTCAAGGGGACGGTGTCATTAAAGTAGAAATGCACTTCTTACCGGATGTCTACGTACCGTGTGATGGATGTAAAGGAAAGCGCTATAACCGCGAAACCTTGGAAGTACGCTACAAAGGCAAAACCATTGATGAAGTCCTCGAGATGACCGTCGAAGACGCGCGAACTTTCTTCGAGCCAGTTCCAGCTATTGCGCGTAAATTGCAAACTTTAATGGACGTTGGCCTGTCATACATACGTCTTGGCCAAGCAGCAACCACGCTATCTGGTGGTGAGGCACAACGTGTCAAACTAGCACGAGAGTTATCGAAACGCGATACAGGAAAAACGCTCTATATTTTAGATGAGCCAACAACTGGCCTTCACTTCCATGACATCCAACAGTTACTCACGGTCCTACATCGCTTGCGTGATCACGGGAATACAGTGGTCGTGATCGAGCACAACTTAGATGTTATCAAGACTGCTGACTGGCTTATCGATTTAGGGCCAGAAGGCGGCCAGGGTGGTGGAGAGATAATTGCTCAAGGAACACCGGAAGATGTGTCGCAAATCGAGGGCTCACACACAGCTCACTTCCTTAAACCTATGTTGAAGTAGAAAAAACAGGTAAAGTACGAAGACCAGCAAGTGCTGGTCTTTTTTCATTCAAAACAACGCAATAACTATGGCTACTATACATGTAAGTGGAACGAAGCTTTCTCCTGAAAAAGTACAAATTCCTCTCAATCGCAAGTTTATCTTTGCTTTGGCAACACTGTTTTTGTTGGCAATGCACTTTTTTATCCCTAATCCTGGCGGTTCAGGCTTGGCTCTTTCATTCAATGCGACAACTTGGATTGCTTTTAGTTTTGCGCTAGGTATTGGATGTTATCAACTCGCCAGCAACCGAGTTTTACGTTACTCCAAACTGACCATTGGGCTGTGTATTAGCGTCATGATCATGACTGTACCCGTCTTTTATCCGAATGCGAATAGTAGTTTGGCGGCCAATAAACTCATTGGCCTTTGGAGTGGTTTGCTGTTTTTTATTGTGTTGCAACAGTTCCATTTCAGTAATAAGCACCGTCAGCGCTTGTTGTGGTTCATCGTCTTGGCCGTTGTCATCGAAGCCATTTTCGGTTTGACGCAATACCTCTACCTCAAGCCGGGTAATCCATTTGGTTACAATACAATGGTTAACCGTCCCTATGGTATTTTCCAGCAGCCGAATGTAATGGCTAGCTTTCTCGCAACTGGATTGGTGATTGCGAGTTACTTGCTTGCGCGCCAGCCCTATAAGTACGACCGAAAATTGAGTGATGTTTACCTGCTCTATGCAGTGCCCGTGTTAACTTTGCCATTGATTGTGGCATTGGCTTCACGTACTGGCTGGTTAGCATCGATTATCGCCGTATTATTGCTCATTCCGTATATGTACCGCTTCGCGACAAAAGGACGCTTTGTCCGCTGGGTTTCGTCTCTCGCGACAGGGCTAGCACTATCGGTTGTTGTGATGCACATTGCCTTTCCTGACGGCGGCGGCTTAGCGACAGAGAAAGTGAACATGGAGTCACCTCGTGCTTACACTTTCCCTCAAACTTTAGATATGGTGATTGAAAAGCCTTTCACCGGCTATGGCTATGGCCGATTTGAGTCGGAGTATATGCTGTATACTGCTCGCCAACATGCACTAAACGAGCATTATCCCGCGGGTTTACCTGCAATGGATCATCCTCATAACGAACTACTTTACTGGGGCGTTGAAGGTGGATTATTGCCAATATTAGGCATTTTCTTAGCCATGATGCTCGTACTGTATCGCATCTATCAAGCCAAGCGAGGGACTCGTCTTGCCCTACTTGCACTGTTTATTCCGATGGTCTTGCACTCGCAGCTGGAATACCCTTTCTATCATTCTTTAGTGCATTGGTTGATCTTCATTCTGCTTATTTACTGGGTAGATCAGCGCGTCTCTCGTTACCGACAAGTAGGATTCAGTCACATCACAAAAAGCTTGCTACGAGTCTTGAGTTTAATACTTCCCACCGTATTTACGTTCTACATGGTGAGCGCTCTACATACCAACTATATACTGACGAAGTTCGAAACCACACGACCGACCAACCCAGATATTCTCAATCAAGTCAGCAATCCAGTTGTTTGGAAAGATAGATTCGACTGGGATGTCTACAGCACGTTCTTGAACATCGGCTTATACCAGCAAGACCCAACATTGATTCAGCCATACATCGACTGGTCACTCACGATCATTAAAGATAAACCACGTCCTGCTTTCTATAATAATTTGATTCTCGCCTATCAAGGTCTAAACGACAGTAGCAAAGCTGAGCAGGTACGGACTGAAGCGCAATTCCTATTTCCGAACGTAGACTTTAGCCAAGTCAATTACCAACCACCTTCACATGCGCAATCGGCGACACCGAGCATATCTCGGCCTGAATCGGTCATGGCGAATTAAGTCATATAAAAAAGCGAAGGAGAACCTTCGCTTTTTTATTTATATTTTGATTAACACTACTCGGTGAGCGACTCTTCTAAGGCTTTTAAGCACAGTGCGACATTTTCAGGTCGAGCAGCATAGCCCATCAAACCGATCCGCCACGCTTTTCCAGCCAATGCTCCTAATCCCGCGCCAATCTCCAAGTTGTACGTCTCTAACAAATGCGTACGAACTTTTGCTTCATCGACCCCTTCTGGCACATAAATCGCATTCAACTGAGGTAAGCGATGAGCCTCTTCCACTACAAATTCAAAGCCAAGCTTTTGTAAGCCATCCTTCAATTTTTCATGCATTAATTGGTGACGAGCCCAGGCACTCTCCAAACCTTCGTTCTTTAAAATCAGTAAAGCTTCGTGCAGCGCATACAAACTATTAACTGGTGCAGTATGGTGGTAGCTACGTTTGCCTTCGCCACTCCAGTAACCTAGCACTAAACTTTGGTCTAAGAACCAACTCTGTACTGGTGAGGTTCTTGACTGAATCTTTTCGATTGCGGCAGGAGAAAGCGTCACTGGCGATAAACCAGGTACACATGACAAACATTTTTGACTTCCCGAATACACCGCATCCAGTTGCCACTCATCGACTTTTAGCGGCACACCGCCCAATGACGTGACCGCATCAACAATCGATAATGTGTTGTACTGCTTCGCTAGTTTCCCTAGAGTTTGAGCATCACTCACTGCGCCGGTTGAAGTTTCTGCATGTACGAAAGCGAGGATTTTTGTCTCAGGATGCTGCTGTAGTGCTTGCTCCACTTTATCAACAGAAACTGGCGTACCCCATTCATCATCAACGACAACAACTTCTCCCCCAGCACGAACCACGTTTTCACGCATGCGCTCACCAAACACACCATTGCGGCACACAATGACTTTGTCACCTTTTTCAATTAAGTTAACAAAACAGGTTTCCATCCCCGCACTGCCTGGCGCCGAGACCGCAATAGTGAATTCATTTTCCGTCTGGAAAGCGTATTTCAATAGCTGTTTCAACTCATCCATCATCGCGATGAAAAGAGGGTCTAAATGGCCAACCGTTGGACGACTCAATGCTTGAAGCACTTGAGGATAAATATCAGAAGGACCAGGTCCCATGAGAATACGATGAGGGGGAATAAAGCTCTGGATCGGCATGTCAGCTCCTTGATTGCTATCATTTATCCTGAGCATGATAAAAGTTCTATTCAACAAGGTGGCTCAGGCATCAAGCTTTTACCCTAATCGATTTTCCTTCACTCAGCAATTAGCCGTAAGTATAGAGGTCAAACCACTGTCACAAATTCGTTAATAAAAAACATCATCATGGTTGAAATATTGATTGACATTACTTCGGCAAAACCGTTCAATGTTTGAGCTTTATGTAGAAGAGGAGCACTACCCAGGTAGATGATTGGTGGAACCGCAATTCCAAGCCCAATTATTCAGGGGGAGTAGTGCCGAGGTAAGTCAAAGTTGCAGGATTTGACTTGTCGGTTGACTGGGTTGAGTCCCATCAACTGTCATCAGCGCCGCCTGATGAAGAGCTTCTGAGGGTGAGTTTTTCAAATGACATTCTAAATACCTCTCTTTTTGCTCTGTTCCTTTCCTCACTAAACATTGGATGTACATATTATTTTTTAGGAAGTCGTGGGAGAACGCAGTGAGTGCATTTAACGTAGCTAAATTCGGTGGGACTAGTGTGGCCAACTTTGAGGCAATGAGTCGTTGCGCCAGCATTATTGAAAACAACCCAAATACTCGCTTAGTGGTGAGCAGTGCTTGCTCAGGTGTAACCAATTTACTGGTTGCGTTGGCAAGTGGCGTGCAAGACCAAACACACCGCTCCGAGTTACTTCAAAAGCTGACCAATATACATGATTCCGTTTTAGCTCAGCTCAAAGATGGCTCTGAAGCCTCCACTGAGGTATATGCCATTCTCGATACCGTAACCAGTCTGGCCGAAGCCGCATCCATTCAAACCAGCGCCAAGCTGACCGATCAATTGGTCGCATGTGGTGAACTGATGTCGACCCATATTCTCGCTCAATTGATGCGTGAACGTGACATTCAAGCCGTTCGCTTCGATATCCGTGACGTTTTAAGAACAGATGACAGCTTTGGCCGCGCAGAACCAAACATTGAAATGATTTCAGAGCTCGCACAAGAAAAATTGGTTCCACTGTGTCACAAATCTGTCGTCATCACTCAAGGCTTTATCGGGTCTGACGGACAAGGCAATACAACCACATTGGGACGAGGCGGCAGCGACTACAGTGCCGCATTAATCGCAGAGAGTGTCAAAGCGGCGGGTTTAGAAATTTGGACCGATGTGCCAGGCATCTACACCACCGATCCCCGTATTGCGCCAAAGGCCTCACCCATCCCCGAGATCAGCTTTAGCGAAGCATCAGAAATGGCCAATTTTGGTGCAAAGATCCTCCACCCTTCAACACTTATTCCTGCACTTCGCCATGACATTCCTGTGTTTGTTGGTTCATCGAAGACACCAGAGAAAGGCGGCACTTGGATTCGTCATCAAGTCGAAAGCTCACCACTTTTCCGCGCGCTGGCCCTACGCTGCAACCAAACGATGGTGACACTCCGCAGTGCCAACATGTTCCACGCGTATGGCTTCTTGGCAAAAGTCTTTGAGATCTTAGCCAAACACAAAATCTCAGTCGATTTGATCACAACATCAGAAATCAGTGTCTCGTTAACTTTGGATCAAACGGATACGTCAGGCGGGGCCCCTCAACTACCACAAGCCGTGCGTGAAGAACTGGAAGCGCTGTGTAAAGTAGAAGTCGAACACGATTTATGCCTCGTTGCTCTGATTGGTAATAACATGAGCGAGAGCAAAGGTTATGCGAAACAAGTCTTCGGTACGCTAGCAGATTTTAACCTACGTATGATTTGTTACGGTGCCAGCCCTCATAACTTGTGCTTCCTTGTTCATGAGTCAGTGTCGAAACAAGCCATCCAAAAACTGCATACTGAACTGTTTGAGTCATAATACTTTATATCAAATAGGAAAAAGGGCTGCGATTGTGCAGCCCTCTTTGTTTTCACAGAAACAGATTAAGCGTTGATGTTTGGACCTAGCCACTTTTCAGCTTCGATCCGATCCCACCTTTTACGATCGGCATAACTTTCTAACTGATCGTCTTGAATCTGTGCGATCGCGAAATAGCGAGAGTCGGGGTGCGAGAAGTACCAACCCGATACCGATGCTCCGGGGTACATCGCATAGCTTGAAGTCAATGACATACCAATATTCTCTTCTACATTAAGTAGCTCCCATAATGGACCTTTTTCAGTATGCTCAGGGCATGCAGGATAACCAGGTGCAGGGCGAATACCTTGATATTTTTCACGGATAAGACCATCGTTAGATAAGTTTTCATCCGCTGCATAACCCCAAATTTCTTTGCGTACGCGCTTATGCAAATATTCAGCAAACGCTTCGGCAAGACGATCCGCTACCGCTTGAATCATGATGGCGTTGTAATCATCACCTTGGGCTTTATATTGGTCAGCCAGTTCACGTTCACCTATGCCACCGGTTACCGCAAACGCTCCAATCCAATCTGGCTTACCCGACTCTTTTGGCGCGATGTAGTCCGAAAGACAGTAATTGAATCCTTTTGGTTTTTCAGTTTGTTGACGTAGATTACGCAGCACTTTCGCCACTTCGTTACGTGATTCATCGGTGTACACTTCAATATCATCGCCTACGCTCGCCGCTGGAAATAAACCACACATGCCGCGAGCTTTAAGTAAACCTTCCCGCTCAACACGGTCAAGCAACTCATTGGCATCATCGAACAGACGCTGTGCCTCTTCACCGACTTCTTCATGCTTGAAAATGGTTGGGTACTTGCCAACTAATGACCAAGTCATAAAGAAAGGGGTCCAATCGATGTATGGACGTAACGCCGCGATATCAACGTCATCAAAGATATGAATTCCCGGTTTAACCGGCGCAGGCGGTGTGTAAACTTCCCAATTGATAGCCACTTTATTTGCCCGCGCCTCTTCAAGCGTCACGGGTTTAGTTCTCGGCTTCTTACGCTTATGCTGATCTCGAACACGTTCATAATCAGCATCTAGCTTTTCAACAAACACCGGTCGACGTTCGTCTGATAATAAAGATGAACATACCCCCACAGCTCGAGAGGCATTATTTACGTACACCACAGGATGTTGATAGTTTTGCTCAATCTTAACCGCCGTGTGCGCTTTTGATGTGGTTGCTCCGCCAATCAACAGTGGCAGTTTAAAATCAAGACGTTGCATTTCTTTCGCGACATGGACCATTTCATCTAAGGAGGGGGTGATCAAGCCTGATAGACCGATGATGTCGACATTCTCTTCTTGTGCCACTTTTAAGATTTTGTCGCATGGCACCATAACGCCAAGATCGATAATTTCATAGTTATTACATTGAAGCACTACGCCAACGATATTTTTTCCAATATCGTGCACATCCCCTTTGACTGTGGCGAGTAGGATCTTACCATTAGTTTGGCCAACCTGTTTTTCAGCATCAATGTAGGGCTCCAAATGCCCAACTGCCTGTTTCATCACTCGGGCTGACTTCACTACCTGAGGCAGAAACATCTTACCTTCCCCAAATAAGTCCCCGACCACGTTCATACCATCCATTAACGGGCCTTCAATTACCTCCAAAGGTTTAGTAGCATTCACGCGAGCTTCTTCCGTGTCCTCGATAATAAACTCGGTAATCCCTTTTACTAAGGCATGCTCCAAACGCTTTTCAACAGGCCATGTTCGCCACTCTAATACTGAAGCATCTTCTTCCTTGCCAACCCCCTTGTCTGCGTACACGGTAGCAATATCTAATAGCCTTTCTGTTGAGTCATCACGACGGTTCAAAACCACATCTTCTACCGCTTCGCGCAATGTTTCAGGGACGTTATCGTAAATTTCTAACTGGCCAGCATTTACGATGCCCATGTCCATACCGTTTTTAAAACAGTGGTAAAGGAACACGGCGTGAATCGCTTCACGCACGTAATTATTGCCACGAAAAGAGAAAGAAACATTAGAGACACCACCTGAAATCATCGCATGTGGTAGGTCACGTTTGATCTCCCCGATAGCTTCGATAAAATCAACCGCGTAGTTGTTGTGCTCATCAATCCCTGTCGCAACAGCAAAGATATTTGGATCAAAAATGATATCTTCAGGTGGGAAACCACCCTCATCGACCAAAACTCGGTAAGCGTTAGTACAAATTTCGACTTTACGCTCACGGGTATCCGCCTGACCGACTTCATCAAAGGCCATGACGATGACCGCCGCACCGTAACGACGAATCAACTTCGCTTGCTCGACAAACTTTTCTTTGCCTTCTTTTAGCGAGATCGAGTTTACAATCCCTTTACCTTGAATACACTTTAAGCCAGCTTCGATCACTTCCCACTTCGAAGAATCGACCATGATTGGCACTTTCGAAATTTCTGGCTCAGACGCACAAAGGTTCAAGAACCGAACCATACAGGCCTGAGCGTCCAACATGCCTTCATCCATGTTAATGTCGATGATTTGCGCACCATTTTCAACTTGCTGACGTGCAACATCTAGAGCCTCATCATAGCGTTCTTCTCGAATCAGGCGTTTGAAACGAGCAGAGCCAGTCACGTTAGTACGCTCACCTACATTTATAAATAACGACTCTTTTTTTATCGTCAGTGGTTCAAGCCCAGACAAGCGACAAGCGACTGGTAAATCAGGCAAATGACGAGGCACTACGCCTTCAACCGCTTCTGTCATTTGACGAATATGTTCTGGGGTCGTCCCACAACAACCACCGATTAAATTCAAAAAGCCACTTTGTGCCCACTCTTTAACATGAGTTGCCATCTCTTCTGGGGAAAGATCGTACTCACCGAACGCATTAGGTAGCCCAGCATTAGGATGCGCGGAAATGAATGACTCAGAAATACGAGAGAGCTCCTCAACATAAGGGCGAAGCTCATCGGGACCAAGAGCACAGTTAAGACCAAAAGATAGCGGCCTTACATGACGTAGAGAGTTATAAAAAGCTTCGGTCGTTTGTCCTGATAGCGTGCGACCCGACGCATCGGTAATCGTACCTGAAATCATGACAGGCAGAGTGATACCAAGTTCTTCGAATACCGTATCGACCGCAAAAGCACACGCCTTAGCATTCAATGTGTCAAAGATAGTTTCGATCAGGATCAGGTCCGCCCCACCTGTTATCAGCGCACGCGTGGATTCCGAATACGCTTCAACTAATTGGTCAAAAGAGACATTTCGGTAACTGGGGTCGTTAACATCAGGTGAGATTGAACAAGTACGATTAGTCGGTCCAAGCACTCCGGCAACATAACGCGGCTTATCAGGGGTCTTTAACGTCCATTCATCTGCAACTTCACGGGCGAGTTTAGCGGCAGCGAGGTTAATTTCTTCACTGAAGCTTTCCATTTCATAATCGGCCATCGCAATCGTCGTGGCGTTGAATGTGTTGGTTTCGAGAATATCGGCGCCTGCTTCAAGATAAGCCGCGTGTATTTCCTTGATCAGTTGAGGCTGACTAAGTACCAACAAATCGTTGTTACCTTTTAAATCGCAATGCCAGTCAGCAAAGCGTTCTCCCCGATAGTCTTGCTCTTCAAGTTTGTATCCCTGAATCATGGTTCCCATACCACCATCAATCAGAAGAATACGTTGTTTCAATTGAGCTTCAATCTGTTGTCTTACATTACATCCCACAGTACAGCCTCATTCCTTAAGTTATAATTCCATCCTATCACACAAACTTCAGGAGTCTAGACGTCTAAACGGGAATTGATGATTATTTTATCTCCTTCTTAACTTGCAAAATAATCGCGAAAAAATGTTTGCTATTTAACCAACATCAACCGAAAATTCCATTCACAAAATGTTACAAATAGAGATCTCTATGTCGGTCTACCATACCTTATGTTTTTTATCTGCCGCTGCGATGTTAATTGCCTTTATAAACAGCAAGGTAGGAAAAATGCAAACCACCATCGCGATTACTGCAGGCTCCATGGTACTTTCGCTTCTCATCTTGACGGCAGGTCAAAATAATTGGTTCCACCTCACCGAAGTGGCAACAGAAACAGTCACGAAAATCAACTTTGAAGACTTCTTACTTAATGGCATTCTTGGTTTCTTACTGTTTGCTGGCGGACTGGGCATCAAGCTCCCTAACCTTAAAGATCAAAAGTGGGAGATAACGACTTTAGCTCTTGGTGCCACGCTATTTTCGACCTTCTTCATTGGTTTTGTCCTTTATGGCGCTTGTCACTTGCTTGGGATTCAGTTTGATTTAGTTTACTGCTTGTTGTTCGGTGCACTAATCTCACCAACCGATCCAATTGCGGTTTTGGCCATTGTTAAAAAGCTTGATGCTCCAAAACGTATCTCAACCCAAATAGAAGGCGAATCTCTCTTCAACGACGGGTTTGGTTTGGTCATTTTTGTAACCTTGTTCACAATCGCATTTGGCACGGAAGCACCAACCGTCGGAAGTGTCACATTATTATTTATCCAAGAAGCCATCGGGGGCATCGTATACGGCCTGCTCCTCGGCTTACTATTTCACTACTTGATCGGTGCGACCGATGACCACTCCATGGAGTTATTATTAACCATTGGCATTCCAACTGCTGGCTATGCGCTCGCAGAATACATCCATGTTTCTGGCCCATTAGCGATGGTGGTATCGGGCATAATGATCGGTAACTGGACGCGCTTTATTGGTTTCTCAAAAGAAAGTGAAGATCACCTTGACCACTTCTGGGAATTAGTGGATGAATTTCTAAATGGTGTTCTGTTCTTATTAATCGGTATGTCGATGCTGTTATTTGAATTTCATGAAGAAGACTGGATCATGATGGCAATTTCAATTCCTCTTGTTCTAGCGGCTCGTTATTTAAGTGTATATATCTCTTATATTGGCTTTAAACGCTATCGAAAGTATAACCCTTGGTCAGTGAGAATTTTAACGTGGGGAGGCTTACGTGGTGGTCTTGCTCTTGCTATGGCGCTTTCAATTCCATCAGGCATTTGGGTAATTCAAGATAAATTAATTGATGTAAAAGAAATCATTCTTGTAATGACTTACTCCGTCGTTGTTTTCTCTATTTTGATCCAAGGTTCAACCATCACACCAATGATTGAAAAAGCCAAAGCTGAAGAGAAGAAAATGGAAGAACAACAAGGAGCCCTCGTCCCTGAACAGAAAGAGCAAATAGACTCTTAAGAAAGTAAATAAAAGTAATATGACCTAAGAAGCAGCTCGTGGTTGCTTTTTTATCTCCAGTAATACTAATCGTCGGACTAAGTACTAACGAACGTAACGGAATATCTATCAAGTTGATCGCGGCTATAACGCTAACACGAATTGGACTGACATTGGCGCCTTCGGCAATATGAATGATTGCTAAGCGAACTAAATTATAAGCAGCCTCTAAGTTCTTGACTAACTCCTGCTGCAAAACGACTTCGCAATGTCACTTCACTTTACTGGTGTGTTGGTGGATTAGGGTTCTTTCGCTGCAATCCAGCCGGACCGCTTGTGAGCGGGTAGCTGCCATCTCTAATACTTGTTTTTAATGTGTCATGGAAAGCTTAAGTCGAATGGCATTAACGACAGACTCGTAGTTTTACCATCCTCCATAGTTTCATGAGCTAGAACTAACTCTTAGCCAACATAGAAAAATCCCCACTAACTAAGTTAGTGGGGATTATCATAGCAATCTAAGGGTCATTTAAGTCTCTAAACTGATCAACATTAAGTCTTTTTCTAATACGTGGTAGATCAGCTCGGAGTATATACTGTCAGACATCAAGCACTCAGCGCCTGGAGCCTTTAAATAAATATTAAAATGAAAAAAGCCTCGCTATTACTAGCGAGGCTTTTGAATAAATGGCGGAGTGGACGGGACTCGAACCCGCGACCCCCGGCGTGACAGGCCGGTATTCTAACCAACTGAACTACCACTCCGCAGTGGTATCACCCGTTGTAAAAACGAATGTCCATAATGTAAAGCCTGGCGATGTCCTACTCTCACATGGGGAAACCCCACACTACCATCGGCGCTATTTCGTTTCACTTCTGAGTTCGGCATGGAAGTCAGGTGGGGCCAAAACGCTATGGTCGCCAAGCAAATTCTTTTTAACTACCGCCAACGCAGTAATTAATAATCTGGAAAGCTGTTTCAGTTCTTAACACAATCAAGTTTTCTTGTATTGAGTCCATCAAAACCCCTTGGGTGTTGTATGGTTAAGCCTCACGGGCAATTAGTACAGGTTAGCTCAATGCCTCGCAGCACTTACACACCCTGCCTATCAACGTCGTAGTCTACGACAACCCTTTAGGATACTTAAAGTATCAGGGAGAACTCATCTCAAGGCTCGCTTCCCGCTTAGATGCTTTCAGCGGTTATCGATCCCGAACTTAGCTACCGGGCAATGCGTCTGGCGACACAACCCGAACACCAGAGGTTCGTCCACTCCGGTCCTCTCGTACTAGGAGCAGCCCCTTTCAATTCTCCAACGCCCACGGCAGATAGGGACCGAACTGTCTCACGACGTTCTAAACCCAGCTCGCGTACCACTTTAAATGGCGAACAGCCATACCCTTGGGACCGACTTCAGCCCCAGGATGTGATGAGCCGACATCGAGGTGCCAAACACCGCCGTCGATATGAACTCTTGGGCGGTATCAGCCTGTTATCCCCGGAGTACCTTTTATCCGTTGAGCGATGGCCCTTCCATTCAGAACCACCGGATCACTATGACCTGCTTTCGCACCTGCTCGAATTGTCATTCTCGCAGTCAAGCGGGCTTATGCCATTGCACTAACCACACGATGTCCAACCGTGTTTAGCCCACCTTCGTGCTCCTCCGTTACGCTTTGGGAGGAGACCGCCCCAGTCAAACTACCCACCAGGCACTGTCCTCACCCCCGATGAGGGGGCTAAGTTAGAACATCGACACTACAAGGGTGGTATTTCAAGGTTGCCTCCACACATACTGGCGTACGTGCTTCAAAGGCTCCCACCTATCCTACACATGTAGGGTCAATGTTCAGTGCCAAGCTGTAGTAAAGGTTCACGGGGTCTTTCCGTCTAGCCGCGGGTACACTGCATCTTCACAGCGATTTCAATTTCACTGAGTCTCGGGTGGAGACAGCGTGGCCATCATTACGCCATTCGTGCAGGTCGGAACTTACCCGACAAGGAATTTCGCTACCTTAGGACCGTTATAGTTACGGCCGCCGTTTACCGGGGCTTCGATCAAGAGCGTCGACCGAAGTCTAACCCCATCAATTAACCTTCCGGCACCGGGCAGGCGTCACACCGTATACGTCATCTTACGATTTTGCACAGTGCTGTGTTTTTAATAAACAGTTGCAGCCACCTGGTATCTGCGACTCCTAGTAGCTCCATCCGCAAGGGACTTCACCGCCAAGAGCGTACCTTCTCCCGAAGTTACGGTACCATTTTGCCTAGTTCCTTCACCCGAGTTCTCTCAAGCGCCTTGGTATTCTCTACCCGACCACCTGTGTCGGTTTGGGGTACGATTCCATCAAATCTGAAGCTTAGAGGCTTTTCCTGGAAGCATGGCATCAATGACTTCACATCCGTAGATGCTCGACGTCGTGTCTCAGCCTTAAAAAGAGCCGGATTTACCTAACTCTTTAGCCTACGCACTTGAACCTGGACAACCGTCGCCAGGCCCACCTAGCCTTCTCCGTCCCCCCATCGCAATTTGATTGAGTACGGGAATATTAACCCGTTTCCCATCGACTACGCCTTTCGGCCTCGCCTTAGGGGTCGACTCACCCTGCCCCGATTAACGTTGGACAGGAACCCTTGGTCTTCCGGCGTGGAGGTTTTTCACCCCCATTATCGTTACTCATGTCAGCATTCGCACTTCTGATACGTCCAGCGTGCCTTACGACACACCTTCAACCGCTTACAGAACGCTCCCCTACCCAATACTCAAAGAGTATTGCCGCAGCTTCGGTTTACTACTTAGCCCCGTTACATCTTCCGCGCAGGCCGACTCGACCAGTGAGCTATTACGCTTTCTTTAAATGATGGCTGCTTCTAAGCCAACATCCTGGCTGTCTGAGCCTTCCCACATCGTTTCCCACTTAGTAGTAATTTGGGACCTTAGCTGGCGGTCTGGGTTGTTTCCCTCTCCACGACGGACGTTAGCACCCGCCGTGTGTCTCCCGGATAGTACTTACTGGTATTCGGAGTTTGCAAAGGGTTGGTAAGTCGGGATGACCCCCTAGCCTTAACAGTGCTCTACCCCCAGTAGTATTCGTCCGAGGCGCTACCTAAATAGCTTTCGGGGAGAACCAGCTATCTCCAGGTTTGATTGGCCTTTCACCCCTAGCCACAAGTCATCCGCTAATTTTTCAACATTAGTCGGTTCGGTCCTCCAATTGATGTTACTCAATCTTCAACCTGCCCATGGCTAGATCACCTGGTTTCGGGTCTATATCCAGAGACTAAGTCGCGCAGTTAACACTCGCTTTCGCTACGGCTCCCCTAGATGGTTAACCTTGCCACTGAATATAAGTCGCTGACCCATTATACAAAAGGTACGCAGTCACACCACGAAGGTGCTCCTACTGCTTGTACGTACACGGTTTCAGGTTCTATTTCACTCCCCTCACAGGGGTTCTTTTCGCCTTTCCCTCACGGTACTGGTTCACTATCGGTCAGTCAGTAGTATTTAGCCTTGGAGGATGGTCCCCCCATATTCAGACAGGATATCACGTGTCCCGCCCTACTCGATTTCACTGCATATGCGTCGTCAGTTACGGGGCTATCACCCTGTATCGCCAAGCTTTCCAGCTTGTTCACCTGACGCCTATAAAGCTTAAGGGCTAGTCCAATTTCGCTCGCCGCTACTTTCGGAATCTCGGTTGATTTCTTTTCCTCGGGGTACTTAGATGTTTCAGTTCCCCCGGTTCGCCTCGCTACGCTATGTATTCACGCAGCGATACTTACTTATGTAAGTGGGTTTCCCCATTCGGAAATCCCAGACTCAAGTGGCTTTTACTGCCTAATCTGGGCTTATCGCAAGTTAATACGTCCTTCATCGCCTCTGACTGCCAAGGCATCCACCGTGTACGCTTAGTCACTTAACCATACAACCCGAAGGAGTTTCGAGTTGATGTTCAAATCACCAAAGTTGTCTCTCATTATTTGAATGAGCGAGAGACATTTCGATTTTGCCGGACTCAATTTCGAATAATCACTGTAATAGTGATATTCCCAAGAACACTTGAATGTGTTGTTTTGGTGTTTATCTTAAAGATAAACATTGAGAACTTTATTTGATAACAACGTTGTTGTTATCAGTCAGCTTTCCAAATTGTTAAAGAGCAAATCACTTCCTAAGAAGTTCATTTTCTAAAGACTTTTAGATTCAACAATGCGAACCAGTATCAATTGCTTGCTCTGGTTTTGAGTTTTATTCCAAAAATACTTAGAGAATGGTGGGCGATACCGGGCTCGAACCAGTGACCCCCTGCTTGTAAGGCAGGTGCTCTCCCAACTGAGCTAATCGCCCACATTGTTTTCTTACCTAAAGTAAGCATTTCCGTGGAAGGAAATGGTGGGTCGTGCAGGATTCGAACCTGCGACCAATTGATTAAAAGTCAACTGCTCTACCAACTGAGCTAACGACCCAATGGTATCCCGTAGGGGAGTCGAACCCCTGTTACCGCCGTGAAAGGGCGGTGTCCTAGGCCTCTAGACGAACGGGACACTAGTGTAAGTGTTGGGCACTTACTTTCTCTTAAACTTTATAAACCGTATCAATCTGTGTGAACACTCATCGCAATAATCTTTCGTATAAGGAGGTGATCCAGCGCCAGGTTCCCCTAGCGCTACCTTGTTACGACTTCACCCCAGTCATGAACCACAAAGTGGTAAGCGTCCCCCCGAAGGTTAAACTACCTACTTCTTTTGCAGCCCACTCCCATGGTGTGACGGGCGGTGTGTACAAGGCCCGGGAACGTATTCACCGTGGCATTCTGATCCACGATTACTAGCGATTCCGACTTCATGGAGTCGAGTTGCAGACTCCAATCCGGACTACGACGCACTTTTTGGGATTCGCTCACCATCGCTGGCTCGCCGCCCTCTGTATGCGCCATTGTAGCACGTGTGTAGCCCTACTCGTAAGGGCCATGATGACTTGACGTCGTCCCCACCTTCCTCCGGTTTATCACCGGCAGTCTCCCTGGAGTTCCCGACATTACTCGCTGGCAAACAAGGATAAGGGTTGCGCTCGTTGCGGGACTTAACCCAACATTTCACAACACGAGCTGACGACAGCCATGCAGCACCTGTCTCAGAGCTCCCGAAGGCACACCAGAATCTCTTCCGGCTTCTCTGGATGTCAAGAGTAGGTAAGGTTCTTCGCGTTGCATCGAATTAAACCACATGCTCCACCGCTTGTGCGGGCCCCCGTCAATTCATTTGAGTTTTAATCTTGCGACCGTACTCCCCAGGCGGTCTACTTAACGCGTTAGCTCCGAAAGCCACGGCTCAAGGCCACAACCTCCAAGTAGACATCGTTTACGGCGTGGACTACCAGGGTATCTAATCCTGTTTGCTCCCCACGCTTTCGCATCTGAGTGTCAGTATCTGTCCAGGGGGCCGCCTTCGCCACTGGTATTCCTTCAGATCTCTACGCATTTCACCGCTACACCTGAAATTCTACCCCCCTCTACAGTACTCTAGCCTGCCAGTTTCAAATGCTATTCCGAGGTTGAGCCCCGGGCTTTCACATCTGACTTAACAAACCACCTGCATGCGCTTTACGCCCAGTAATTCCGATTAACGCTCGCACCCTCCGTATTACCGCGGCTGCTGGCACGGAGTTAGCCGGTGCTTCTTCTGTCGCTAACGTCAAAGAATACCGCTATTAACGATATCCCCTTCCTCACGACTGAAAGTACTTTACAACCCGAAGGCCTTCTTCATACACGCGGCATGGCTGCATCAGGCTTGCGCCCATTGTGCAATATTCCCCACTGCTGCCTCCCGTAGGAGTCTGGACCGTGTCTCAGTTCCAGTGTGGCTGATCATCCTCTCAGACCAGCTAGGGATCGTCGCCTTGGTGAGCTCTTACCTCACCAACTAGCTAATCCCACCTAGGCATATCCCGACGCGAGAGGCCCGAAGGTCCCCCTCTTTGGCCCGTAGGCATTATGCGGTATTAGCCATCGTTTCCAATGGTTATCCCCCACATCAGGGCAATTTCCTAGGCATTACTCACCCGTCCGCCGCTCGACGCCCAACAAATCACCCGAAGGCTCAATGTTGTCGTTTCCGCTCGACTTGCATGTGTTAGGCCTGCCGCCAGCGTTCAATCTGAGCCATGATCAAACTCTTCAATTTAAGATTTTGTCGGCTCAACGAATACTGACTTCAAAACTACAAACGTAATTTTAAAGCTATTATCGTTCCAACAGAACGATAATGAATTGACTGTGCCAAGATTAAACAAGTTAATCTTGATTGGTCACTCAGTTCATTGAAACCGTATTTGAAGCAAAAGCTTCTAATTCGATTATCATCAACGAGTGCCCACACAGATTGATAGGTCTATATTGTTAAAGAGCTTGGCTTTCAGTGCCTTAGCACTTAAGCGAGGTGCGTATAATACGCTTCCCACTTTGAAAGTCAACATAAAATTCTAAACAAATTTAGAACTCTATGGTGACTTGCTTAACGAATAAGCAAAGTCGAGATTAAAGCCTGGCGATGTCCTACTCTCACATGGGGAAACCCCACACTACCATCGGCGCTATTTCGTTTCACTTCTGAGTTCGGCATGGAAGTCAGGTGGGTCCAAAACGCTATGGTCGCCAAGCAAATTCTTTTTAACTACCGCCAACGCAGTAATTAATAATCTGGAAAGCTGTTTCAGTTCTTAACACAATCAAGTTTTCTTGTATTGAGCCCATCAAAACCCCTTGGGTGTTGTATGGTTAAGCCTCACGGGCAATTAGTACAGGTTAGCTCAATGCCTCGCAGCACTTACACACCCTGCCTATCAACGTCGTAGTCTACGACAACCCTTTAGGATACTTAAAGTATCAGGGAGAACTCATCTCAAGGCTCGCTTCCCGCTTAGATGCTTTCAGCGGTTATCGATCCCGAACTTAGCTACCGGGCAATGCGTCTGGCGACACAACCCGAACACCAGAGGTTCGTCCACTCCGGTCCTCTCGTACTAGGAGCAGCCCCTTTCAATTCTCCAACGCCCACGGCAGATAGGGACCGAACTGTCTCACGACGTTCTAAACCCAGCTCGCGTACCACTTTAAATGGCGAACAGCCATACCCTTGGGACCGACTTCAGCCCCAGGATGTGATGAGCCGACATCGAGGTGCCAAACACCGCCGTCGATATGAACTCTTGGGCGGTATCAGCCTGTTATCCCCGGAGTACCTTTTATCCGTTGAGCGATGGCCCTTCCATTCAGAACCACCGGATCACTATGACCTGCTTTCGCACCTGCTCGAATTGTCATTCTCGCAGTCAAGCGGGCTTATGCCATTGCACTAACCACACGATGTCCAACCGTGTTTAGCCCACCTTCGTGCTCCTCCGTTACGCTTTGGGAGGAGACCGCCCCAGTCAAACTACCCACCAGGCACTGTCCTCACCCCCGATAAGGGGGCTAAGTTAGAACATCAACACTACAAGGGTGGTATTTCAAGGTTGCCTCCACACATACTGGCGTACGTGCTTCAAAGGCTCCCACCTATCCTACACATGTAGGGTCAATGTTCAGTGCCAAGCTGTAGTAAAGGTTCACGGGGTCTTTCCGTCTAGCCGCGGGTACACTGCATCTTCACAGCGATTTCAATTTCACTGAGTCTCGGGTGGAGACAGCGTGGCCATCATTACGCCATTCGTGCAGGTCGGAACTTACCCGACAAGGAATTTCGCTACCTTAGGACCGTTATAGTTACGGCCGCCGTTTACCGGGGCTTCGATCAAGAGCGTCGACCGAAGTCTAACCCCATCAATTAACCTTCCGGCACCGGGCAGGCGTCACACCGTATACGTCATCTTACGATTTTGCACAGTGCTGTGTTTTTAATAAACAGTTGCAGCCACCTGGTATCTGCGACTCCTAGTAGCTCCATCCGCAAGAGACTTCACCGCCAAGAGCGTACCTTCTCCCGAAGTTACGGTACCATTTTGCCTAGTTCCTTCACCCGAGTTCTCTCAAGCGCCTTGGTATTCTCTACCCGACCACCTGTGTCGGTTTGGGGTACGATTCCATCAAATCTGAAGCTTAGAGGCTTTTCCTGGAAGCATGGCATCAATGACTTCACACCCGTAGGTGCTCGACGTCGTGTCTCAGCCTTAAAAAGAGCCGGATTTACCTAACTCTTTAGCCTACGCACTTGAACCTGGACAACCGTCGCCAGGCCCACCTAGCCTTCTCCGTCCCCCCATCGCAATTTGATTGAGTACGGGAATATTAACCCGTTTCCCATCGACTACGCCTTTCGGCCTCGCCTTAGGGGTCGACTCACCCTGCCCCGATTAACGTTGGACAGGAACCCTTGGTCTTCCGGCGTGGAGGTTTTTCACCCCCATTATCGTTACTCATGTCAGCATTCGCACTTCTGATACGTCCAGCATGCCTTACGACACACCTTCAACCGCTTACAGAACGCTCCCCTACCCAATACTCGAAGAGTATTGCCGCAGCTTCGGTTTACTACTTAGCCCCGTTACATCTTCCGCGCAGGCCGACTCGACCAGTGAGCTATTACGCTTTCTTTAAATGATGGCTGCTTCTAAGCCAACATCCTGGCTGTCTGAGCCTTCCCACATCGTTTCCCACTTAGTAGTAATTTGGGACCTTAGCTGGCGGTCTGGGTTGTTTCCCTCTCCACGACGGACGTTAGCACCCGCCGTGTGTCTCCCGGATAGTACTTACTGGTATTCGGAGTTTGCAAAGGGTTGGTAAGTCGGGATGACCCCCTAGCCTTAACAGTGCTCTACCCCCAGTAGTATTCGTCCGAGGCGCTACCTAAATAGCTTTCGGGGAGAACCAGCTATCTCCAGGTTTGATTGGCCTTTCACCCCTAGCCACAAGTCATCCGCTAATTTTTCAACATTAGTCGGTTCGGTCCTCCAATTGATGTTACTCAATCTTCAACCTGCCCATGGCTAGATCACCTGGTTTCGGGTCTATATCCAGAGACTAAGTCGCGCAGTTAACACTCGCTTTCGCTACGGCTCCCCTAGATGGTTAACCTTGCCACTGAATATAAGTCGCTGACCCATTATACAAAAGGTACGCAGTCACACCACGAAGGTGCTCCTACTGCTTGTACGTACACGGTTTCAGGTTCTATTTCACTCCCCTCACAGGGGTTCTTTTCGCCTTTCCCTCACGGTACTGGTTCACTATCGGTCAGTCAGTAGTATTTAGCCTTGGAGGATGGTCCCCCCATATTCAGACAGGATATCACGTGTCCCGCCCTACTCGATTTCACTGCATATGCGTCGTCAGTTACGGGGCTATCACCCTGTATCGCCAAGCTTTCCAGCTTGTTCACCTGACGCCTATAAAGCTTAAGGGCTAGTCCAATTTCGCTCGCCGCTACTTTCGGAATCTCGGTTGATTTCTTTTCCTCGGGGTACTTAGATGTTTCAGTTCCCCCGGTTCGCCTCGCTACGCTATGTATTCACGCAGCGATACTTACTTATGTAAGTGGGTTTCCCCATTCGGAAATCCCAGACTCAAGTGGCTTTTACTGCCTAATCTGGGCTTATCGCAAGTTAATACGTCCTTCATCGCCTCTGACTGCCAAGGCATCCACCGTGTACGCTTAGTCACTTAACCATACAACCCGAAGGAGTTTCGAGTTGATGTTCAAATCACCAAAGTTGTCTCTCATTATTTGAATGAGCGAGAGACATTTCGATTTTGCCGGACTCAATTTCGAATAATCACTGCAATAGTGATATTCCCAAGAACACTTGAATGTGTTGTTTTGGTGTTTATCTTAAAGATAAACATTGAGAACTTTATTTGATAACAACGTTGTTGTTATCAGTCAGCTTTCCAAATTGTTAAAGAGCTAGATTTTCTAATGAAAACCATGTTTAAACACACTCATTGAATGCGCTTAAAGATGGTGGAGCTATGCGGGATCGAACCGCAGACCTCCTGCGTGCAAGGCAGGCGCTCTCCCAGCTGAGCTATAGCCCCATCAGGTGTCGATACTGTATGCCAATTTTCTGGGAAGGAAATTGGTGGGTCTGAGTGGACTCGAACCACCGACCTCTCGCTTATCAGGCGAACGCTCTAACCACCTGAGCTACAGACCCAGTATCGTCTCTTAAACTTTATAAACCGTATCAATCTGTGTGAACACTCATCGCAATAATCTTTCGTATAAGGAGGTGATCCAGCGCCAGGTTCCCCTAGCGCTACCTTGTTACGACTTCACCCCAGTCATGAACCACAAAGTGGTAAGCGTCCCCCCGAAGGTTAAACTACCTACTTCTTTTGCAGCCCACTCCCATGGTGTGACGGGCGGTGTGTACAAGGCCCGGGAACGTATTCACCGTGGCATTCTGATCCACGATTACTAGCGATTCCGACTTCATGGAGTCGAGTTGCAGACTCCAATCCGGACTACGACGCACTTTTTGGGATTCGCTCACCATCGCTGGTTCGCCGCCCTCTGTATGCGCCATTGTAGCACGTGTGTAGCCCTACTCGTAAGGGCCATGATGACTTGACGTCGTCCCCACCTTCCTCCGGTTTATCACCGGCAGTCTCCCTGGAGTTCCCGACATTACTCGCTGGCAAACAAGGATAAGGGTTGCGCTCGTTGCGGGACTTAACCCAACATTTCACAACACGAGCTGACGACAGCCATGCAGCACCTGTCTCAGAGCTCCCGAAGGCACACCAGAATCTCTTCCGGCTTCTCTGGATGTCAAGAGTAGGTAAGGTTCTTCGCGTTGCATCGAATTAAACCACATGCTCCACCGCTTGTGCGGGCCCCCGTCAATTCATTTGAGTTTTAATCTTGCGACCGTACTCCCCAGGCGGTCTACTTAACGCGTTAGCTCCGAAAGCCACGGCTCAAGGCCACAACCTCCAAGTAGACATCGTTTACGGCGTGGACTACCAGGGTATCTAATCCTGTTTGCTCCCCACGCTTTCGCATCTGAGTGTCAGTATCTGTCCAGGGGGCCGCCTTCGCCACTGGTATTCCTTCAGATCTCTACGCATTTCACCGCTACACCTGAAATTCTACCCCCCTCTACAGTACTCTAGTCTGCCAGTTTCAAATGCTATTCCGAGGTTGAGCCCCGGGCTTTCACATCTGACTTAACAAACCACCTGCATGCGCTTTACGCCCAGTAATTCCGATTAACGCTCGCACCCTCCGTATTACCGCGGCTGCTGGCACGGAGTTAGCCGGTGCTTCTTCTGTCGCTAACGTCAAAGAATATCGCTATTAACGATATCCCCTTCCTCACGACTGAAAGTACTTTACAACCCGAAGGCCTTCTTCATACACGCGGCATGGCTGCATCAGGCTTGCGCCCATTGTGCAATATTCCCCACTGCTGCCTCCCGTAGGAGTCTGGACCGTGTCTCAGTTCCAGTGTGGCTGATCATCCTCTCAGACCAGCTAGGGATCGTCGCCTTGGTGAGCTCTTACCTCACCAACTAGCTAATCCCACCTAGGCATATCCCGACGCGAGAGGCCCGAAGGTCCCCCTCTTTGGCCCGTAGGCATTATGCGGTATTAGCCATCGTTTCCAATGGTTATCCCCCACATCAGGGCAATTTCCTAGGCATTACTCACCCGTCCGCCGCTCGACGCCCAACAAATCACCCGAAGGCTCAATGTTGTCGTTTCCGCTCGACTTGCATGTGTTAGGCCTGCCGCCAGCGTTCAATCTGAGCCATGATCAAACTCTTCAATTTAAGATTTTGTCGGCTCAACGAATACTGACTTCAAAACTACAAACGTAATTTTAAAGCTATTATCGTTCCAACAGAACGATAATGAATTGACTGTGCCAAGATTAAACAAGTTAATCTCGATTGGTCACTCAGTTCATTGAAACCGTATTTGAAGCAAAAGCTTCTAATTCGATTATCATCAACGAGTGCCCACACAGATTGATAGGTCTATATTTTTAAAGAGCTACTCTTCTTTGTGATTAACATCACTTCGGAAGAGGCGGCCATTCTAGCGAGATAATCTTTAGTGTCAAACACTTTTTCAAAATTATTTCGTTTTTCTTTCTGACCTTGCCAACCTTGCTTAAACCCTTGCGAGCCCTTGCCCTGTCGACGAGGAGGCATTATAGAGATCGTGCTCACATTGGCAAGTGTTATTTTTCAAAAATTGCAAAAACAATGATTAAACGATGCGTTTTCGATCAAAGCTTTATTTATTCAACTTTACCCCAAAATATCACACAAGTTATCCACAGAGTTATCCTTTGAGACGTATTTTTCAAGTGCTATAAATAAAGAAAGCTACTTTATTGCAGCTTTCTTTATTTACTCTAAACTCGATTTAAAGGTCATTATGGCTATATGCCGGACCCATCTTGTTCTGCACCATCATCTTCATGTAAACCACACTCTCGCTTTAAGCCAAAGAATCGAGTTTCTTCCTCTGACATTCCCGGCTCCCATTTACGAGTGGTATGTGTATCACCAACTGAAAGGTAACCTTCATCCCACAATGGGTGGTATTTAAGTCCGTGTTGCTCTAGATAGTAATGGACGTCTTTATTAGTCCAGTCAATTACTGGCAAAAACTTAAACACACCGTTTTGAATTGATAGTATCGGTAAACCTGCACGTGATTTACTTTGCTCTCGACGTAGTCCAGAGAACCACGTTCCAACATTAAGTTCTTTTAGTGCTCGACGCATTGGCTCCACTTTATTAAGCTTGTTGTATTTTTCAATTCCCTCTACGCCCTGCTCCCATAACTTTCCATATCGAGCCTCTTGCCAATTCGCACTTTCTTTCGCTCGATAAACTTTTAAGTTTAGGTTGAGAGTATCTGTCAGCTCATCAATAAATTGATAGGTTTCAGCAAACAGGTATCCGGTATCGGTTAGAATGACGGAGATATCCGCTTTGACTTGAGTAACTAAATGAAGCATAACCGCGGCTTGAATACCAAAACTAGAAGAAACCGCAAATTCGCCCTCTAGATTATCTAAAGCCCACTTTACTCTATCTTGTGCCGAAAGCTTTTCGAGCTCGACATTAATTTGAGCAAGACGGAGGATTTGCTCCGTCTTTGTTAATGTCAATAACTCTGTAAGCTCAAGCCTGGATGCTACAGAATCAAGCATGAAAGTCCCTCTTTGATACGAGCACTTCTTGGATAATACCAGCACGAATTGTGAAATCGCCGAAGGCTTCGCCTTCTTCACGCTCTTTCGACCATCGAGCCACCAGCAGATCAATCTCTTCTAAGATTTGCTTATCCGTGATGTTCTCTTTATACATTTTTGGTACTCGAGTACCGGCACGGTTACCACCTAAATGTAGGTTGTAACGACCTGGCGCTTTACCAACTAAACCAATTTCAGCCAACATGGCGCGACCACAACCGTTTGGACACCCAGTTACACGCAAAATGATGTTGTCATTTTCTGGTAGGTTGTGCTTTTCCAAAACCCCCTCCACATCAGTAACAAACTGAGGAAGGAAACGCTCTGCCTCTGCCATCGCTAGCGGACAAGTTGGAAAGGCAACACACGCCATTGAGTTTTTGCGCTGCTCACTGATGTTGTCATCCATCAAGCCATGTTCACGAGCGATCTTTTCGATCTTCGCTTTGTCGCTTTTCGGTACACCCGCAACAATTAAGTTCTGGTTGGCAGTCATACGGAAATCGCCTTTATGGATTTTGGCAATTTCAGCAACACCCGTTTTAAGTGGTTTTCCTGGGAAGTCCAGCAAGCGACCATTTTCGATGAAAAGTGCTAAGTGATGCTTACCATCAATTCCTTCTACCCAACCAATACGGTCACCACGTTCAGTAAACTCGTACGGGCGGCTTGCTTCAAACTGAATGCCTGTTCGCTTTTCGACTTCGGCTTTAAAGACATCAGTACCTACACGGTCAAGTGTGTATTTGGTTTTGGCATTTTTACGGTTTGAGCGATTACCCCAATCACGCTGAGTGGTAACCACCGCCGCTGCAACATCAAGCGTTCTCTCTAATGGGATGAAACCTAAGTCATCAGCTCGGCGCGGATAAGTGGAGGTATCACCATGTGTCATCGCTAGACCGCCGCCAACTAGGACGTTAAAGCCTACCAACTTGCCGTTATCCGCAATTGCTACGAAGTTAAGATCATTGGCATGCACGTCTACGTCATTTTGCGGTGGGATCACCACCGTCGTTTTGAACTTACGCGGTAAATAGTTTTTCCCCAGAATGGGTTCATCTTCTTCAGTGCTTTCTACTTTTTCACCGTCTAGCCAAATCTCAGCGTAAGCGCGTGTTTTCGGAAGCAGGTGTTCACTGATCTTCTTCGCCCACTCGTAAGCTTCTTGATGAAGTTCTGATTCGACCGGGTTCGTGGTACACAACACGTTTCGGTTTACATCACCCGCGGTTGCAATCGAATCAATGCCAATACTGTTGAGCGTTTGATGCATCAACTTAATATTCGGTTTCAATACACCATGGAACTGGAACGTTTGGCGAGTCGTCAGACGAATACTTCCATATAAAGAATGCTCCGTTGCGAACTTGTCGATCGCTAACCATTGCGTTGGCGTGATGATGCCTCCAGGCATACGAGCACGAAGCATCACGTTATGCAATGGCTCCAATTTTTGCTTTGTGCGTTCATTACGGATATCACGATCGTCTTGCTGATACATACCGTGGAAACGAATTAACTGGAAGTTGTCGGCAGTAAAGCCACCAGTAATACGGTCCTGTAAATCTTGCTCAATGGTGCCACGTAATAAATTACTTTCTCGCTTCAGGCGCTCGTTATCAGATAGCGGCCCTAGCTCTTCGCCTAATACAATCTGCTTGTTATGTTCAGTAGAAAAAGTCATTAGTACACATCCCTCTGATAACGTTTCGCTTTACGTAGGTCATTAATAAATTGTTCTGCATCGTCACGCGGCATCTTGCCTTCTTGTTCAGCAACGATAACCAGTGCGTCGTGCACATCTTTTGCCATACGAGTGGCATCACCGCAGACATAGATATAAGCGCCTTCTTGGATCCACTGCCACACTTGAGCTGCGGTTTCTAAGATGCGGTGCTGTACGTAAACTTTTTCTACTTGGTCACGACTAAATGCAACATCCAATCGGCTTAGTACTCCTGACTTGAGGTACTTTTGCCATTCAACTTGGTATAAGAAGTCTTGAGTGAAAGTACGATCACCAAAGAACAACCAGTTTTTGCCTTCCGCATCGCGGTTTTCACGCTCTTGAATAAAGCTACGGAATGGTGCGATCCCAGTGCCCGGCCCCACCATGATAATTGGGGTGCTATCATCTTCCGGCAGTTTGAAGTTGTTGTTATGCTCAACAAATACCTTAACTTCATCTCCCTCTTCGAGACGCTGTGCTAAGAAGCCCGACGCACCACCATATCGTTTTTCGTCGTGTTGTTCATATTCAACCAAAGCAACCGTTAGGTGTACTTCTTCATCGACCTCTTCTTGGCTTGATGCAATGGAGTAAAGACGAGGAGTAAGACGACGAAGCAAACCAATCAACTCATCCGCAGTTAACTTGGTTTTCTTCTCTGCCAATACATCAACAATTTGGGTATTGGCAGAGTACTCGCGAAGTTTATCTTTATCTTCAACCAGCTTTTGTAGCTTCTTGCTACCGGATAACTCGGCAAACTTTGTAATGAGCTGTGGGTTAGATGTTGTGATTTCATATTTACTCACGAGAGCACTATGGATTGACAAGCTTTCGCCATCGACGTCAACGGTCTCAACCCCAGACAACCCGACCTTACCAAGAATGGCATTTGCGAGTTCTGAGCTATTTTCAAACCACACTCCCAGCGCATCACCGGGCTGATATGTTAACCCCGAGCCTTCTAAGTCGATTTCTATATGACGAACGTCTTTTCCAGAGTCACGACCCGTAATTTTTTGACTGGTTAGTAACGTCGCGGTGTACGGGTTTTGTTTATTGTAAGGAGAGTGCACAGTCGCCGCTTGACCCACTGGGAGTTGAACCACATCCGCTTCAGTGCCAGAAGAAAGCGTATCTTTTACCTTACCTAACGCATTCTTACGCCATTCAGTTGCCGATGCTTCATAATCCACATCACAATCAAGACGCTCGATAAATGGGGTCGCGCCTAACTTTGATAAGTAAGCGTCGAAGTCTTTACCGGTTTGACAGAAGAATTCGTAGCTCGAGTCGCCCAAAGCAATAACGCCATATTGAAGGTTTGACAGCTTAGGAGCTTTCTTAGACTGCAAAAACTCATGTAGCTCTATGGCGTTATCTGGTGCCTCGCCTTCGCCGTTCGTCGATGCCACAATAATGACATGCGTTTCTTTGGTTAAGTTTTTACCTTTGTAATCACTTGCATCAAAAAGTTCGACAGCAATTCCTTCTGCTTTTGCTTGCTGTTCCAGAGCTTCAGCAACGCCTTTAGCATTGCCCGTTTGGGAAGCAAAAATAATACTTAGCTTACCTGCTGGTTTTACTGACGCGGCTGCCGTTGCTTGCGCAATTGGTGTTACCGCTGTGTTTGGTTGGTTTTGAGCTAATCCCCAAAAATACCCACTGACCCAAGCAAGTTGCTGTGCAGACAACTCAGAAACAGTTTGTTGGAGTGAGCTAATTTGTTGGTCATTCAGAGGGCTTGCGATTGGAGGGGTTCCTCCTCGCCCATTATTATCTTCAGACACATTCTTGTGAGAATACTCATTCTTTTGAAAAGACATTATCACGACATCCCTATTCATTGCGTGACAATAGAGTACCGACTCTCCTTAATAACAAGAAAGAATAGAAGTGAATGCTTTATAACTTTTTGGAAGTAAGAGCGACTTACTTTTGCTTATCTATCTTCAATGCGAACTTGCTGAAAGCCTACTGCCATTGCCGATTTTGACGCGGTATCCAAATCTTCATAAAAACATTCTTCACCATGACTGTCCGTTAAAAACACGAAACCGCCTCGCGCATGCCGAAACTCTACGACCCAACCACCCTCTTGAATCGCAGGCTCTATAATCGCTTCTACAAGCTGGTTTTCACGAAATAGATGTCTTAATTCATTTATTGTCATCGCTATCTCTGCTTTAATTTTTTCACATTGTTCCAAAATAAGCATGGTCTAACTGAGCCAAATAGGGAGAATATTTCGAATGAATATAATGAAGTGATATAAAAAAACGCCGCTTATAAGGCGACGTTTTAAAAAATAAAAATGTACAACTTTAGAAAACGTACTCGGTGCTCACAAAAAAGCCATTGGCAAAGATAAACTCTTTACCTAAATTAGACAGGAATAACTCCGATTCTAAGTCAATTACGCGGTAACCACTGCGGAAAGCCAACTGAGAATCTTTGAAAGGCACGTGGTATTGAATTCCTGCCATTAAATCTGTGCTTTTGATCCCTTTGTTATCGCCAAAGTTCATCTCACCAATCACATCAAAGTGAGTGTTTGGAACCTGAATTTCCGCATAACCATGCCAAGCCCAAACTAGTTCATCAAATTCTTCTACACGTTTTGGCGAGCCGGCATCAATGTATTTAGTGTCGCTTAAATTACTGAACGTAATCCCCGCATCAAAATGCAATAATTCATGCTCTAATACTTGGTAATACAACGTTAAATCGAGCTTATCAAAGCCCATATAATCAGCATCTACACTCGAGTAACGTAGGCGTGCATTAGGTACATACTTTACGTCATGCTCGATTGCCGCATAAAAAATCCCTGTGGTATGACGGTCTCGTCTTACTTCATTAACCTTTGTATCCGCCCCCCATACCTCTGCGCCAACCTTTGTGGACACAGAGTACTCTGCGAAAGCAGGGAAAGATGCTGCCAACGACACAGCCGTTAAAGCGAAGGCCGCTTTGTTTATCATGTGATTATTTACTCCGAGGTAGCTGATATTTAACGTTAAAGGCGTGAGAGAAAATATACCATATTCTCACGCCTCCCTATCAACTAAATCTCCGCAGCCTTTACTTATAACGCGGCTGGATTACGTAGTTTTTGAAAAACCAAACACCCAAAGCAATGACAATTAACCACGGTAATAATTTAAGGACCACACCCACCATACCCAATACAAACATCACAACTAACGCAATGCCCGTAGCTGCGAGTACCGTCATCATCGTGATACCCGTTACTAATAACGTCGCCGCAAATACTAAAATAAAGATTAGCTCTAACATGATCACGTCTCCATTTGTTTTTAGTCATTACAGCAGTTTCCATACCAATTAATCAAAATCGATTAATACCCTGATTTATATATAAAAATAAAGCCAGCAGTGTTTCTACACTCTGGCTTTTCATTGTTTAGGTGGTTACTTTCACCAATCAATGGCAATTTTTACACGTTCAATTCTTTGGGGATCTTCGCCAGTGCCTCTTGCAGAACTTCAAGACCAGCTCCCGGCTTGTGCGCATTTTCACTGATGTAACGACGCCATTGACGCGCACCCGGCATGCTTTGGAATAAACCCAGCATATGCCGGGTGATATGACCAAGATACGCGCCTTTGGCTAGTTGTGCTTCAATGTATGGATACATTTCTTCAACAATCTCACTGCGTTTTTTTACTGGCGCATTAGAGCCAAACAACTCTTGGTCTACCGACGCGAGCGTGTATGGGCTTTGGTACGCTTCACGGCCGATCATCACACCATCAAGATACTGTAAATGCACTTTCGCTTCTTCTAGCGATTTCACACCACCATTAACTGCGATGGTTAAGTGCGGAAAGTCTTTTTTCAACTGGTAAGCTCGAGGGTAATCCAATGGTGGAATCTCGCGATTTTCTTTCGGACTGAGACCGTTTAACCAAGCTTTACGTGCGTGAATAGTAAACTGCTCACAACCGCCTTTCTCAGACACAATAGAGACAAAGTCGGTTAAGAATTCGTAAGAATCTAGATCATCAATACCAATACGCGTTTTTACGGTGACGGGTACATCAACCACAGCTTTCATCGCGGCGACACAGTCGGCGACGAGCTGGGGTTCTGCCATTAGACAGGCACCAAAACGACCATTTTGCACGCGATCAGATGGACAGCCTACGTTGAGGTTGATCTCATTATAACCACGTTCTTGAGCTAACTTGGCACAGGTGGCTAAATCTGCTGGGTTTGAACCGCCTAATTGAAGAGCTAACGGATGTTCTTGTTCGTTATAAGCGAGGAAGTCTCCTTTTCCATGAATGATCGCCCCAGTGGTCACCATTTCGGTGTACAGCAGGGTTTCTTTGGTCATTAAGCGATGGAAATAGCGACAATGACGATCGGTCCAATCGAGCATTGGCGCTACAGATAGCCTGCAAGAATGAGTCATGATTTAAACACCCGTTTTTATGTTGCCAAGGTCGAGCGCAGCAGTACGCTCAAAAAATAAGTCGGGTATTGTATACCCAAGTCACCTCAAGGTGCTAGCTTCAGCAAGAATGATTTGCTTTGCTGACCCGGCGACGATTTGAAGATTTCGTCACTCTCACTCAAAAGTCGTCAATAAAGTCTCTAGGATCCTTTGGCAACATGTTAGCAATTAAGGAAAGATGCGAATATCACAAGTTCGCTCACTCTGTAACAATTATTCCGACTTCACCCCGACATCGACTTGCTTTAATCCATGATTTTCGTTCTGATAGCAGGTAAAATGCAGAGTTTCTAAACGAACTTCGTATAGAAATGATTTATCATAGAGCACGCCCGATAGTTATGGTGAAAGGTTTGAACCCAACAATCATTGAACAAATTGGAAGTATCTGCGCAGAGCGTGGAGTACGATTGACTCCGCAACGTCGACGCGTTTTTGAACTTATTTGTTCTAATCGTCGTGCCTCAAGTGCGTATGAGTTATTGGAACAACTGAAAGAGAGTGAACCTCAGGCCAAGCCCCCAACGGTTTATCGAGCGTTAGATTTTCTCCTCGAGCAAGGTTTTATCCATCGAGTAGAATCAACAAATAGCTTTATTACTTGTTGCTCTTTCAATACTCAACAGCACTTTTTCCAACTGCTAATTTGCGATAAATGTGGTGATGTCGTTGAACTTGAAGATGAGACGCTGATATCCTTATTAACTGAAAACGCCGAGAAGCATGGATTCAAACTGACCAACCAAGTGATTGAAACTCATGGTGAATGCCAGGCCTGTTCCTCCGAGACAAAAGAAAAAGTATAGAAGAACGTTATGCGCGCTGAATTTGTAAACCCGTTTTTAGCTTCTTTAATGAACGTACTAAAAACCATGGCTTCTCTTGAACTGAAGCCACAAAAACCGCGAATCAAAAAGGATGAGATCGCACGAGGTGACGTTTCTGGTCTGATTGGCATGGTCGGCCCACAAACTCGTGGTTCAATGTCAATTACCTTTGATGAAGCGTTAGCACTGGAAATCATGCAGAACATGCTTGGTGAACGTCCTACCGGACTTAACGAAGAAGTCACCGATATGGTGGGCGAGATCACCAATATGGTGACTGGTGGTGCGAAACGCATTCTGGCTGAAAGTGGTTTTGATTTTGATATGGCAACACCGGTAGTGGTTTCTGGCCGAGGCCATACGATTCGCCACAAGTGTGAAGGCTCAATCATCATCATGCCTTTCTCTTCACAGTGGGGAAATGCCTTTATCGAAATTTGCTTCGAATAAAAGAGAAAAATAGGTTGGCACTGGCCAGCCTATTTTGTTTTTGCCTCAGGCAATAAAAAGGTCAGCATTTGCTGACCTTTTCTTTTATAACCGAATATTACGCTTTATAAGCTTTAAATGCGTTGATTAGACCGTTTGTTGAGCTGTCATGCGAGCTGATTTGAGACTCATCGGCAAGCTCAGGTAGGATTTGGTTAGCCAGTTGTTTACCTAGCTCCACGCCCCATTGGTCAAAGCTGAAGATGTTCCAGATAACACCTTGTACGAAGATTTTGTGTTCGTACATTGCGATCAAGTTGCCTAACGTACGAGGAGTGATTTGCTTCACGAGGATAGAGTTTGTTGGACGGTTACCTTCAAACACTTTGAATGGCGCAATCGCTGCCACTTCTTCAGCGTTCTTACCTGCTTTCACCAACTCTTCTTTCACTGTTTCTTCGCTCTTACCAAACGCTAATGCTTCAGTTTGTGCAAAGAAGTTGGACATCAGTTTTTGGTGGTGATCGCTAGCTGGGTTGTGACTGATTGCAGGTGCAATGAAGTCACATGGGATCAGCTTAGTACCTTGGTGAATTAGCTGGTAGAACGCGTGCTGACCGTTAGTACCTGGTTCACCCCAGATGATAGGGCCCGTTTGGTAAGTCACAGCATTGCCTTCACGGTCAACGTATTTACCGTTTGATTCCATGTTACCTTGCTGGAAGTACGCCGCGAAACGGTGCATGTACTGATCGTAAGGTAAGATAGCTTCTGATTCCGCACCGTGGAAGTTGTTATACCAAATACCGATAAGTGCAAGGATCACAGGGATGTTGCTTTCTAGGTCTGTTGATACGAAGTGCTTGTCCATCTCGTGAGCACCTTCAAGCAGCTCAACGAAGTTGTCAAAACCAACGGCTAATGCAATGGAAAGACCAATTGCCGACCATAGTGAGTAACGACCGCCAACCCAGTCCCAAAACTCGAACATGTTGTCAGTATCGATACCGAACTCAGACACGGCTGTCGCGTTCGTTGAAAGCGCCGCGAAATGCTTCGCCACGTGCGCTTGATCGCCTGCCTCTGCAAGGAACCAATCACGAGCGCTGTGTGCGTTTGTCATGGTTTCTTGAGTCGTAAAGGTTTTAGATGCCACTAGGAATAGTGTCGTTTCTGGATTTACTTTCTTCAACGTTTCAACGATGTGAGTACCATCGACGTTAGACACGAAGTGAAGGTTTAGATGATTTTTGTATGGCGCTAGAGCTTCCGTCACCATATAAGGGCCAAGGTCAGAACCACCGATACCGATGTTCACGATATCGGTAATTGCCTTGCCTGTGTAACCTTTCCATTCACCACCGATTACGCGCTCAGTGAATGATTTCATTTTTTCTAGCACCGCGTTGACCGCTGGCATTACGTCTTCGCCATCAACCATGACTGGCGTGTTAGCACGGTTACGCAGTGCAGTATGAAGAACGGCGCGGCCTTCTGTTTGGTTAATAGCCTCACCACTAAACATCGCTTCAATTGCAGACTTCAGCTCAGTCTCTTTAGCAAGGGCGAACAGATGCTTCAGCGTTTCCTCATTGATGAGGTTCTTTGAGTAATCGACTAGGATGTCTGAGCCGAAACGTGCAGAGTATTTGTCAAAACGCGCCGCATCTTGAGCAAATAATTCTTTAAGATCCATATCTTGTGCAGATTCGAAATGCGCTGTTAACGCTTTCCAAGCTTGTGTTTGCGTTGGATTGATATTGTTCAACATGGTCTTTATCCCAATGTTACAGTAGGTTCCATTCCTTACAGTCTAGCGAAACTGTGGAATCCCCGATTTAGCAAATAGCATATAATGAAATGTTTGGGCGATTTGCCACAAAACAAGTCTTGTAATTTTTTTTCAGGCGCTAATTATGACCGAGTGCTTTTACACTCACATTGAGTTAGGTCACGTTCCCCGTCCTGAATTTGAGCCATTCATTTCATGATTAGAAGAATCCTATCATTTACTTATGACAGGCTCTAATTGGAACAGGATAGTCGCCAATTTAGAAATTTCCAAAGGAAGACGTATGTGGACACAAAAAACACTGCAATTAAAAGCAAAACCTCGTGGGTTTCACTTAATTACTGATGAAATTGAACAACAATTACCACAACTAAACGAAATTTCTGTAGGTTTATTACACCTATTTATTCAGCATACGTCCGCCAGCTTGACGTTAAATGAGAATGCCGATCCGACGGTTCGCATGGATATGGAGTCCCATTTTAATCAATATGTTCCAGAAGGTGCCCCGTATTATCAACACACCTATGAGGGGGATGACGATATGCCTGCGCATATTAAAGCATCTCTTATGGGCAGCAGTGTGACGCTACCGATTCAAAACGGTCGATTAGGGTTAGGAACATGGCAGGGTATTTACTTGGGCGAACATCGTGATTGTGGCGGAAGCCGCCGTATCATCGCAACCATTCAGGGCGAATAAATATAATAAAGGCTAACCTGAAGGCTAGCCTTTATTGTTTATTGTGAGTACTCCATCTCAACACGAGAAGTCAACTTAGTGACCAATTCGTAAGCGATGGTGCCGATGTGCCCAGCAACCTCCTCGACGGGAAGTTCTTTCCCCCAAAGAATCGCTTCATCACTGACTTTATCGGTCGCATCAGGGCCTAAATCGACCGTTAACATATCCATAGAAACTCGCCCAGCAATAGGAACTTTACGTCCGTTAACCCAAACTGGCGTACCATTTGGCGCGCATCTTGGATAACCGTCACCATAACCCACAGCAATCACGCCCACTTTTGTGTCTCGCTCACTGACCCACATACCACCATAGCCAACGCTTTCTCCCTGTTTCACTTCACGTACTGCAATGAGATGTGATTTCAGCGTCATCACTGGTTGATAGCCAAGATCTTGTGCAGTGTTGTCATCGAATGGCGAAACACCATACATGATGATCCCAGGACGAACCCAGTCCAATTGACTTTGAGGCCACGCCAGCAAACCCGCAGACGCAGCAAGTGAACGCTCCCCCTGACAACCTAAAGTCAACGACTTAAACAGCTCAATCTGCTGTGGGGTAATAGGGCTATCAAGCTCATCCGCACAGCCAAAGTGGCTCATGTAACGTAGCGGCTTAGCTACATTCGGGCACTCTTTTAATCGCGCAACAAATTCAGCGTATTGCTCAGGACGAACGCCTAAACGATGCATGCCACTGTCAATTTTCAGCCATACGACAACCGGGGTTTCTAGCTCCGTTTGTTCCAGCGCTACCAACTGTTCTTCACAGTGCACCACAGTTTGAATGTTGTTCGTCACCAACACGGGCAAATCACCCGACGAGTAAAAACCTTCTAACAATAAGATCGGTTTCACTACACCACAAGCTCTGAGTTGCAACGCTTCTTCAATGCGCGCGATACCAAATGCATCAGCATGGTTGGCATGTTTGGCAACATGGCGTAACCCGTGGCCATAACCATTGGCTTTCACGACAGCCATCACTTTACTGTGTGGCGCTTGAGCCTTAACGCGCTGCAAATTGTGCTGCAGCGCAGACAAGTTAATGCATGCTTTGGCGGCTTTCATATAGCTCATGCGATTACTCATCATCAATATCAAATGCAGGACCCGCGTAATTATCAAAGCGCGAATGTTGTCCTTGGAAGGTGAGACGCACAGAGCCGATTGGGCCGTTACGTTGCTTACCGATGATGATCTCTGCCGTACCTTTGTATGAGCTATCTGGGTGGTAAACCTCGTCACGGTAGATGAACATGATCAAGTCGGCATCCTGCTCAATAGAACCTGATTCACGCAAGTCCGAGTTTACCGGACGTTTATCCGACCGTTGCTCGAGGGAACGGTTAAGCTGCGACAATGCCACAACCGGGACATTCAATTCTTTTGCCAGCGCTTTCAACGAGCGTGAAATCTCGGCGATTTCTAACGTACGGTTATCCGAAAGAGCCGGCACACGCATTAGCTGAAGGTAGTCGACCATGATCATAGACAGGCCGCCATGCTCACGTGCGACACGACGAGCTCGCGAGCGAACTTCTGTTGGAGTTAAGCCGGAACTGTCATCAATGTACATATTTTTCTTCTGCATCAGGAGACCCATAGTAGAAGAAATGCGTGCCCAATCTTCGTCATCTAATTGACCAGTTCGGATTTTGGTCTGGTCAACGCGAGAAAGAGAAGCCAACATACGCATCATCAACTGTTCTGCTGGCATCTCTAGAGAAAAAATTAAAACGGGTTTATCTTGTTGCATCGCCGCATTCTCACACAAGTTCATCGCAAAGGTTGTCTTACCCATTGATGGACGTGCTGCGACGATCACCAAGTCAGAACCTTGTAGACCTGCGGTTTTCTTGTTGAGATCAGTGAAACCAGAGTCGACCCCTGTTACTCCATCTTGTGGTGATTTATATAACAGCTCGATACGCTCTAGCGTTTTCTCGAGGATGTTATCAACGTTCTGTGGGCCTTCATTTTCACTGGTACGCGATTCGGCAATAGCGAAAACTTTACTCTCCGCCATATCAATAAGATCTTCCGAGCTTCTCCCTTGTGGATCATAACCCGCATCAGCAATCTCGTTTGCTACCCCAATCAGGCCACGCACAATCGCACGCTCTGCAACGATGTCAGCATAAGCATTGATGTTCGCGGCACTTGGCGTGTTTTTAGCCAAGTCAGCTAAGTAAGCAAATCCCCCCACATCTTCTAAATGCTCGTGGCGTTCGAGATACTCCGACAGCGTGATAAGATCGAGAGGCTTACCCGCTTCAAGAATGGCTTTAACACCTTCGAAAATCAGACGATGTGGACGGCTATAGAAATCACTGCTAACAACACGTTCGGCGACGGTGTCCCAACGTTCATTGTCCAGTAGAAGACCACCAATGACTGATTGCTCGGCTTCTAGTGAGTGAGGTGGCACTTTGATTGCGTCGACCTGACTGTCTGAAGGTTTTCGATTTCTATTTCCCGCCATGACTTTACTCGATAACTACTAATGACCCACGATTATAACCTTAACCTAACTGAGATGCTTCCCCGAAGCGACAATTACTTGTTAAGAAATCAACATGTGCATAGCAGAAAGTAATAGGCCGGGAATTCTGCCCCGTTCTAATAAAAATTTAACTTGCCATTGACCCGACAAAATATCTGTATCACTATCATGCCCCTCCTGTTTAATTGCCTTCGAGGTTGATGTGTTCCGATACTGGTTACTTAGCTTTAGTCTACTTTGCGCAGGTGCATCGTACGCTGATGAATCAGTACAGCCAGAGCAAAGAATTGATGTATCAGAACCACTTACAACAGAAGTCGAGTTCGGTTATCAAGCTCACACAGGTAACACGGACTCTCGTTCCCTGAATACTCGTTTGAGTGCGGAATACACCTCGGGTCGGCATCGTTCTAATGGTGAGTGGAAGTATTACAATCTTTATAAAGATGGTGAAGAAGACAAGCGCACATCAACTTATGGAGTGCAAAGCGACTATAAATTAGGCCCTAAAACCTACCTGTACGCCAGTTTTAAAGGGGTGGACTCTCGCTACAGTGCCTACTTTAAAGATTACACCTTATCGGGCGGTTTAGGTTACCAATTCTCTTACACTGAAAACTTCATTTTAGAAGTCGAGGTTGGCCCTGGTTTTCGTTATCAAGAACCAAACCGAGATGAGATTGATGACGACGATATTGTGTTTCCAAATATTGTTCGAGAAGGGATTTTTCGAAGTAATATCAATACCACTTGGCATGCACTCGACAATTTAAGTTTTGCTGCAGATATTACACTGGTTACTGGGGAAAGTAACACGCGTACGGACAGTGAGCTCAGCGCAACAAATAATATTACGGAAGCCATCGCTTTAAAACTGGCACACTCACGTCAATACCACGATAAAGTACCGGAAGGCTTAAACAAAGCAGACAGTGTCTTTTCAGTAAACCTACTTTTCGCTTTTTAATTTACGGCTCTCTCTTCGCTTCGCTCTCATTTCAGGCATAAAAAAAGCACCTCCGAAAAGGTGCTTTTTACTATTTCGTCTTGATACTGAACTTACTCAGCAGCAACAACTTGTAGTTTCACAGTTGCGAAAACTTCAGAGTGAAGTTGAACGCTGATCTCGAACTCACCAGTTGTACGTAGAGCACCTTCAGGAAGGCGAACTTCGCTCTTAACAACTTCAACGCCAGCTGCAGTGATTGCATCTGCGATATCACGAGTACCGATAGAACCGAATAGTTTACCTTCGTCACCAGCTTTAGAAGCAATTACCACTGCTTCTAGAGCGTTAACTTTTTCTGCACGAGCTTCTGCAGCAGATAATTGCTCAGCAACTTTAGCTTCTAGTTCAGCACGACGAGCTTCAAACACTTCAATATTAGCTTTGGTTGCCATAACAGCTTTACCCTGTGGGATAAGGAAGTTACGAGCGTAGCCAGATTTAACGTTTGCAGTATCGCCAAGGCCACCTAGGTTACCAATTTTATCAAGTAGAATAACTTGCATTGCTTAATCCTCTTTCTTAATAAAATGAACCGATTACTGATGCTTGTCAGTGTACGGTAGTAGAGCTAGGTAGCGTGAACGCTTGATAGCACGTGCTAGTTGACGCTGGTATTTAGCGCTTGTACCAGTGATACGGCTAGGTACGATTTTACCAGCTTCTGTGATGTAGTTTTTAAGAGTTGCTACGTCTTTGTAATCAATCTCTTGTACGCCTTCTGCAGTGAAACGGCAGAATTTACGACGACGGAAGAAACGAGCCATGGGCTATCTCCTGATCTTAAATTTGAGTAATATTGTCGGCATGTAACACTAATTTCCCAACACCATTTCGGCCGGTTTGATAAGTCACAAAGCCACTTACCTTAATGTTACTACCTTGTACTAAATTCTGAGTTAGTTCTGGTGACCCAAGCCCACTGACAACTACTGGCATTCGACAATAAACTTGTCGAGGTAAATCAGCTTCGATAACAGTAGAGCGATGCTCTAACCAAAATCGACAGTGTTCAATTCCACCAGGGCTTTTACTACGAATGGGCGGTTTAGCAATTGCGCCGCTCAGCTCCATTCGATTGGTCATAACAAAACTTACTCAGCAGCTTCTGACTTAGCTTCAGGCTTAGCTTCAGGCTTAGCTTCTGACTTAGCTTCAAAGCGCTCTTCACGACGTGGAGCACGCTCTTCTTTTTGCTTAAGCATGATAGATTGCTCAGTGATCGCTGCTTTAGTACGCATGATCATGTTACGTAGAACTGCATCGTTGAAACGGAAAGCAGTTTCTAGTTCATCGATAACAGCTTGGTCAGCTTCAACGTTCATTAGAACATAGTGAGCTTTGTGAAGCTTGTTGATTGGGTAAGCCAGTTGACGACGACCCCAGTCTTCTAGACGGTGGATAGTACCGCCAGCTTCAGTGATAGAACCAGTGTAACGCTCGATCATGCCAGCAACTTGCTCGCTTTGATCTGGGTGCACCATGAATACAATTTCGTAATGACGCATGGGTTGCTCCTTACGGGTTATTCAGCTTCCACAATTGGCTCAGTCGTCCAGAGGAAGCAAGGAACTAAAGATAATTGACTGAGTTTTAAGGAGCACGAATAGTACAGAAAGGAGGAAAAATAGGCAAGTGATTATTTGCTTAGCGCGGCGGATATTTTATTTCGTCGAGGTTAGAATCCACAAAGGCTATCATGGGGATGACAGCCTTTTAAATCAGAACGTTAAAGCGCTTATTTTACGTGTGCGAGCTCTTCACGCATTTTATCGATGACCGCTTTGTAGTCTGGCTGACTAAAGATTGCGGAGCCAGCAACAAACATGTCTGCACCCGCTTCAGCAATTTGACGGATGTTATCTAACTTCACGCCGCCATCGATTTCTAAACGAATATCGCGACCAGACTCATCAATCATTTTACGTACCGCACGAAGTTTATCGAGCGTATGAGGAATGAAAGATTGACCACCAAAACCTGGGTTTACCGACATAAGTAAGATCATGTCCACTTTGTCCATGATGAACTCAAGCTGTGTAAGTGGTGTGGCAGGATTGAGTACCACACCTGCTTTACAACCGTGCTCTTTGATCAACTGCAAGGTGCGATCAACGTGGTCAGACGCTTCAACATGAAATGTGATCATCGATGCACCAGCTTTGGCAAAATCAGGAATAATACGATCTACAGGTTTGACCATTAAATGCACGTCGATTGGGGCAGTAATACCATAGTCGCGTAACGCCTTACACACCGGTGCACCAAAAGTCAGGTTTGGTACATAATGATTATCCATAACATCGAAATGCACCACATCCGCCCCTGCCGCGAGTACTTTTTCAACGTCTTCACCTAGGCGAGCAAAATCAGCCGATAAAATGGATGGAGCAATAAGAAAATCTTTCATACCTGACCTCAGTAGTAACGAGCAAATAGCAAACGTAGTTGCGCAATTCTACCGAAGCCAGTGGGGAGATCCACTATTTAGGTGAAATATAGTGTGAGAATTATAAAGTCGAGCAGTCTAAGTCCGGCGCTTTGAAAAGAGCCAACAATTCGTCAACTTTATTGCGTCCATTGCCGTTGCGGCTAATGGTACGCTTTACCTTGACCACGCTCAAATCTGCGCCATGATACAAACGGCGCGTTAAGGTCGTATCGTGGTTTGAGATCAATACCGGAATGCCGCGCTCTATTGCCGTTCTTTCAGCAATATCAGCCAATGCCGCTTGGTCATCCAACGTAAAACCATTGACCGCATAAGAGGTGAAATTTGCAGTATTCGACAAGGGTGCATAAGGAGGATCGCAATACACCACACAGCCCTTGCGTGCTCGACGAAATGTTTCTGTATAGCCTTCACACACGAAAGTCGCTTTCTTGGCTTTTTCAGCAAAAAACTCTAGTTCTGCTTCTGGGAAGTAAGGTTTTTTGTATGAACCAAATGGTACATTGAAGCCGCCTTTTTTGTTGTAACGACACAGGCCATTAAAACCAAAACGGTTCATATACAAAAACGCCAAAGAACGATACATCACATCGTCAGTTTTATTAAACTCAGCACGAACATGTAAATAAGCTTCTTTACGGTTATTTTCAGCAATAAACCATCGCTTCGCTTCTGAAATGTACACTTCAGGGCGTTCTTTGAGCAAGTTGTAGAGGTTAATCAGGTCAGGGTTGATATCCGCTAATAGATAATGGTCATAATCAGTATTCAAGAATATGGAGCCTGCACCAACAAAAGGTTCAACTAGCTTTCGAGCCGGTGGTAAATGACGTTGGATGTCTTCAACCAGTCCGTATTTTCCTCCTGCCCACTTTAGAAAGGCCCGTTGCTTTTTCATCTACTGCTCTATCTATCGACCAAAAATTAAGGCTGCGGAATGTAACATATTTTTCAGCGAAGCTCAGGTTTATTTCACTCGCTCGATTTCGCGATGAACTTGTCTGAGCGATTTTGCCCACGGACTCACCGACTTAACCGAACCGGGCAACTTGTTAACCGCGTCGCGAGCCAACTGTATGGTCGGATAATCTTGGTAAGTGATGATATACCACTCAATGCCACTCCGAACCGTTGGATAAATACGCACCTGATTATTCAGTTGATGCTGGTCGAGAAAGGCTTGTACTTCTTCCATTGATGTCATTGCGGCAAGCTGCAAGGTATACGCGCGTGGAGACAGTTTTTTCAACTCTTCACGAGCAAACGAAAACTTAACCACAGGCTTGCTCTCCTCCGCTTCAGGTTGTGCTGGGCTGTGAGCCGCACCGTCATTTGGCTTCACCACTTGGATGAATGGAGAGCTTGGTTCACTTGAAACCTGTGATTCTTCTTTTGTGCCGACAACGTCATCAATCGCTTGTGTATCAGCAGACTTCGCATTTCCTTCGAGCAACGCATCGACCACATTCGATTCAATCACTACTCTCTGCTGTTGATCATCACTACCAACACTGGCAACTTCATCAGTCACCGCTGGCGGCAAAGAACCTGAGTCATCAATGGCATCAGAATCATCAACACGACTTCCTAGACCATCGTCCACAGACTGTAATGTCGATTCTACGGTACTGTTTTCCGACTCTGCGAGGGTTGGGATTGCGGTTTGCTCTAAGCTGCCTGTAATGAGCTGGGCTTTATCATTAGGGCTTGGTTGATTGAACATCCACCAATAGCCACCAGCCGCAAATAATAATAACGCTAGCACCACCAGCGCAATATTCAGCGGAGATCCGACAATCGAGCGGATAATAATCCTTTTTTCCATTTTTATCCCTCCTAACGCGATGATCTCTCCCGGAACTGGATCGACTTTTTTAAATGCTTCTCGAACCCGCTTCTCGGAATCATCATCTACGTATCGTGCAACCAAGGATTCGAAGAAACGACGAGTTTCAACTTCAGATAGTACATCAATATCGAGCTCGACAGGCTTGATTTCTTGCCCATAACTGAGGCGTGACAATAGCCCTTCCAAACATCCAGATTGCGTAAACAGTAATACGTTAATAGTCCAGCTTGGCTTTTGGTGCGCCTCCAAAACTAGCATCCATAGTTCAGACACCAACGTTTCACTCAACAAATGAGCATCATCAACCACAATCACGATATCGCACGGCTCTCCCCCCAATAGCCGTGCAAGGCTATCAAGCAAAGGCTCTTGTTGATTAAACAACGCGTTTGAAACTAACTGGCTCAAAATAAGGATACGACGCTGCACATCATCTTGATTTTCATGACAAAGTAACAAGCACTGGTTCTTATTACTTGCACCCACTTCAAGGTATCGCTGTGCTAACCAAGACTTCCCATAGCCATCATGACCATTAATCGCGATCAAGTTAGAACCAAAGTTTGTCAGTAATCCCAGTCGTTCGAGTAACTCGGTTTGAGAATCTAATTCCAGAGCGTGAGCAAAACTCATCCAGTAACCTTAATGCACATCAAGAATGGCGCCTAGGGCGCCATTTCAAGGTTAAATATCGCGACCGAAGTCAATGGCTTGTTTGAGCACGTCGTGTGTCGTGTCAGCCACCACCTTAGCACTGCCAATACCTGTTGGTAAAACCAACCTTAATTGACCAGAGAGCACTTTCTTGTCTCGCATCATATGCTTGATAAAATCATCAAAGTTCATGCTGTCCGGTGTATGTACTGGCAAGTTAGCGCGGCGTAAAATCGCGACGATCCGCTCAAACTGCTCTTCCGAGATGAGACCACGCAAATGTGATACTTTGGCGGCCATCACTGTGCCAGCTGACACGGCTTCACCATGCAACCAATTACCGTAGCCAAGCTCGGCTTCAATTGCATGCCCAAAGGTATGTCCCAAGTTCAACAACGCGCGAATGCCCGACTCTTTCTCGTCCTGAGCAACCACTTCAGCTTTGATCGCACAACAACGAGCAATTGCATGTATAAGCGCCGCTTCGTCTAACGCATACAAGCGATCCAAGTTTTCTTCCAACCAGTCAAAGAAAGCAGCATCATAGATAATACCGTATTTGATCACTTCCGCGATACCAGCGGCAAACTCGCGTTCAGGCAAAGTCGTCAAGCAATTGGTATCAATAATGACCGCTTTAGGTTGATAGAATGCCCCTATCATGTTTTTCCCCAGCGGATGATTGACAGCCGTTTTACCACCAACCGAAGAGTCAACTTGTGATAATAAGGTTGTGGGGAGCTGAATAAAATCCACACCGCGCTGGTAACATGCCGAAGCAAAACCGACTAAATCGCCAATGACCCCGCCGCCTAATGCAATAATCACCACATCTCGAGCATAATTTCCCTCTAGCAAGAATTTCATCACTTGGTTAAATACATCCAAGTTTTTATATTGCTCGCCATCAGGCAACTCTAACAATGATACGCTACAACCGAGAGACTCGAGTTGCTTAAGAATTTTGTCTGCATACAAAGGGGCCACTGTGACATTACTGATCACAACGACTTTTTGTTTTGCATTTTTATTTGAGAGAACTTGAGAGAGGTACGCCGGGTCCTCAAACAACCCGGCGCCAATAGAGATTGGGTAGCTACGCTCAGCTAGATTGACCGTAATCCGTTCCATCGGTTTGCTCCAATTTAAAAAAGATACAACTTATCTCTCTTCTAGCATTTTTACGATCTGATTGGCTACCACTTTTGCACTCTGATCATCAGTGCGGACAGTGTAATCCGCTACTTCTTCGTATAGCGGGTTACGTTCGAGAGCTAATTGCTCCAATACTTCTCGCGGATTGTCCGTTTGAAGTAGAGGACGCTTCTTGTCACGGTTAGTTCGCGCAAGTTGCTTTTCAATCGTCGTTTCTAAGTAAACAACAACACCACGTGCCGAAAGACGATTGCGGTTTTCTTTACTCATTACTGAGCCGCCGCCAGTCGCAAGCACGATGCCTTGCTCTTGTGTTAGGTCTTCAAGTACCGCTTCTTCACGCTTGCGGAAGCCTTCTTCACCTTCTACATCAAAAACCCAAGAGATGTCTGCACCAGTGCGTTCTTCGATCACTGTATCGGAGTCAACAAACTCCATATGCAGTTGCTGTGCTAGATGTCTACCAATTGTACTTTTGCCGGCGCCCATTGGCCCAACAAGGAAAATATTACGTTTCTCAGCCATGTTTAGCAGTAATTTACAACATTGATTCAATAAGATCGCCACAAGAAAAACACAGCAAAGCCGCTGTTCTACAAGGCTTGTGACACCAGTTCCTCACAGATAATTCGTGATAAGACCCGAAATTATCCAAGCATGGTGCCACTATTGCAACTTTATTTTTGATTTAATCACTTTTTCCCGAGGCAGTACTACTGAATAACCACATTAGGAGTGACGAAAATCAGCAACTCACTTTTGCCTACATTCTCGTAACTTCGGCGAAAAAGAGCGCCTAATAACGGTAGATCGCCCAATAACGGCACTTTATCGACAGAGTTAGTGATGCTGTGTTGGAAAATACCGCCAAGCACCACAGTTTCACCGTTATTGACTAAAACTTGTGTCCCGATACGCTGTGTATCAATCGCAACGGCTTCACCAGTACCAGTTTTAACCACTTGTCCAGGCCTATCTTGCGTGACGCTTAAGTCCAACACTAGGCGGTTATCAGGGGTGATTTGTGGTGTAACCTTCAAACTTAATACTGCTTTTTTGAACGCCACCGAGGTCGCGCCACTGGAAGATGATTCCAGATAAGGGATCTCTGTACCTTGCTCAATATACGCTGGTTTTTTATTGGTGGTGATCAGACGCGGGCTCGAAATGATCTCTGCTTTAGACTCTTGTTGAAGAGCCGAAAGCTCTAAATCTAACAGAGTATCGGAACCTAGCTTTGCCACTTGGAAAGCAATACTGCTCGCATTCGGGCTGGTCGCGGCTAAGTTTACGTTTAGGAAGTCATCAATACCGCTGCCGCCATCTTCTCCTTCCCCACCACCGTCATAGAGCCCAATTGTTGCGAGGTTGTTTTCAATAGAGCCACCAACGGTATTATCACCATTAATGGATGTAAAGCCCCAGCGAATGCCTAGCTCGTCCATGTTGCCTTCATTGATAGTCACAATGCGAGCTTCGATTTGAACCTGTTTTACCGGAATGTCTAATGACTCAATAATTTCACGGATCACTCTAATGTTTTCTGGTAGTTCACGAATCAATAACGAGTTAGTGCGCTCATCTATCGTCATACTGCCTCGCTCTGACAACATACTGATGTTCGCTTCTCCATTGATCATCTCTGCAATATCTGAGGCTTTAGCGAAGTTTACTTTGATAATTTCAGACGAAAGCTCGCCCATTTCCTCTTCCAGTTTTTGCTTTTCTAATTGTTGCTTTTCACGCAAATCAAGTTCATCAGTAGGCGCCACCAGAATCACGTTGTTATCAACACGCTTATCCAAACCTTTTACTTGCAATATGATATCGAGCACTTGCTGCCATGGTACCCCATCAAGGCGAAGCGTTAGGTTGCCTTCAACCGAGTCAGATACCACCAAGTTAAATTGATTATAATCGGCGATCAACTGCAAGACGTTACGCACAGGAATGTCTTGGAAGTTAATCGAAATCAACTTACCTTCCTTTTCTAAGATACTTTGATCTGGCGCTTTTTCATCTGGCTTAAGCTTGGCGACTTTGATTTCCAGAAAACGGCCAGTTAGGCGATAATTGTGAGTATAATCATCATCGATATAAGCAACTAAGCGTGTTGTGGAAGTCTCACGAAATACTTCCACACTTTCAACAACGGTAGAGAAATCCTCCACGTCAAGGAGATAAAGTTGCTCGTCTTTCACTGAAGTATTAAGTAAGTCGATACTCAACCCCTCTTGCACACGCTTTATATCGACGATTGCCGTAGGTGAAGCGAGCTCGACTACGATAACCGCATCTTTGTCTTTATTGGTGCGAAAGTCGATACTCTTTAAAGCATTAGACGGTATATCTTCTGCTATAGCGACAGGGGCTAGAAGTAAAAATAACCATAAGGAGAATAGCCCGGTTAGTATCCTTGGTGTACGTGTTAATCCTTGTCTCATTTTCATTACTCAATATCAAAAATAAATGGGGCTATCTCAAAGCCAACTTAACTTTACGTTTTTGCCAACAACCTAAGCCATCGGGCAGCGTTTCATTAATCAATAAATAGGAGTGGCTAACATGGGTAACCTTGCCATTGTTGCGTCCGAGATATTGGCCCGGCTTGACTTTATACACCGTGCCATTCGGAGCTTGGACCAGCCCAGAAACCGTATTGCCCATTCCCATGACGCCTTTCAAACGTAATTGACTTAAAGGGAATTTTTCTAATTTACCGCTGCGTCGTCTGGATGGTGGCTGCCAGCAGTCTTTTCTTACCACGGGTTGAGTGGCAATTGTTGCTTCCTTAGGTAACTCAAATGGCGCACGTTGGACTTCGGGAGCGTACGCGACTGCAATGTATTTATCCGCCGGCTTGAGCTTTTCCACATCTCGTCGAGCTTGTGCTTCTATCCCTCGAATAAAATCGGTTAGTGACTCATCATTCGCCTGACAACCCATCAATAGCGCACCCACCAGTGCCACCAGCAAAGATCTACTTGTCATCTTTCTTTTCCTCTGGCTTAAACTGATAGGTATTCGCTCGTACACGGAAGTGCAGCGTTTCGCTTTCTTGACTGACTCGCTGCCAAGTCACATCTTTAAAAGTGATAATACGTGGTAGCGTTGCTATGGCCTGAGAGAACCGCCCGATATCATGAAAACCGCCCGTCAATTCAATATTTAGCGGAAGCCGGTAAAGGAAATGCTCCGATTGTTTCTCGCCCCAATCAATACGAGTAAAGGTTAATTTATTATCGATACCCAGTTCGTTAACGGAAGCCAGCATCGTCGCTAACTCTTTTTGCGCTGGCAGTTGTCGCAAGAGTAATTCGTAACGCGTCGTCAATTCATCTAATTGAGACTGCAATTGAGGCAACGCCGCAACTTTGTTCGCTTTGATCCTCAACGTAACTTTGAGTGTTTGCTCTTGCTGGATCAAACCGTTCAGCTGCTCCTCTTCTGGTTTGAGGTAAAACCAATAACCAAAACCTTGGATAAGAAGGATCAACAACGTGATGATCAACAACTGAGGTAATAACGGCCACTCAGCAATCTCATCCATCTCGAGATCTTGCCAATCAACCATGTTGCGCCTCCTCTTTCTTTTCTGCTCCTTTGAACATGAAAGATACTTTGAACGTCTGGAACTCTTTACCAAAACGCGCTTTACCATGAACAATAGAGTGCATTTCGACATCAATCAGCTTAGCGGAACGCTCCATGTTATCGAGCATGGTGGCAAGGCGAGAGGTGCTATCAGAAATCCCGGAGATCTCAATTTCTAGATCGTTCATTTTGATCTTATCTACATACACACCTTGTGGAATCGCTGAAGGCATCAAGTTCATCAACTCGGTGGTTTTATTCCGACCACCTTGTAGCCCTTCAACGACTTTTAGTCGCTCTAATATTTTGCTGTGTTCTTGTTCTGCGATTTTCATCGCTTCAATACGCTGATCGAGCTCGGTAATATAGTGAGTAAGATAATCGAGCCGCTCTTGCTGTTGGTTCTGTTGGTATGCAAAGTACTTCCCGATACCCCATTGAATGCCAACGGCGACAAATAGGCCTAAGACGATCAATCCCATGAAACGGCGTCGGTGCTCTTCTCTTTGGTTTTCCCGCCATGGAAGTAAGTTAATTCGATAGAGCACGATCGCCTCCTAGCCAGTGAATCCCGCGGATTGCGAGCCCTGCCGCTGTAGAAAAGTGTTGCCAATCTGCTGCTCGGCGCTTGCGTTTGGAGACCTTCATCTCAAACAGCCCTAATGGATTGAGCAATTCACAATCTAACGCCAGTTGCTGAGATAACTCTTCCGCCAACATAGGCGTCGAAGCCCCTTCTCCCGATAACCAGATTCCCTTGATGTTTTGCGAACCATTGATTGAAGTATAAAGTTGTATCTGACGCTTCACTCGATCCACGACTTGACGATTAAACTGCTCCGTTTTCGCCTGTGCGTCATCCGAGAGCAAATCGTCTTGAGAAGGACCAATGGCAATATGAGTCCCACAAGCAAACTCTTTATGAAATAGCTCACCTTGCTCGGTAAACATGGTAAAAGAACTCGCTAAGCTGCCAATGTCTAATAAGCCGTACTGGCTCTTATCCGGAAAACGCTCCGCTGTCAGCTTACAAATATGACCAAGACTGTGTGAGTGAACATCAACCAAAACTGGCTTTAACCCTGATTTCTGCAATGCATCGACTCGGCTTTCCACTACGTTTTTCTTGGTTGCAAACACTTGATAACTGTCTGTGCCACGTAAGCCACCTTCAGAATCCAAACGCACAAAGTCCAAGCTCAGCTCTTCAACAGGAAAAGGAGATTGATGAGAAAAAGCTTGTACCACAGCAAACTCGATTTCATTTTCAGCAAGATTTGGCTCTATTTGCAGCTTTTTGCTGATCACTGCATTGTCAGGAACGGAAATTGCGACTCTTGTCGCCCCAAAAGGTAACTCTTTTTTCACCTGTTTGAGGGTCTTGACAATTTCTTGATGATTTATGGTGTTATTTTCAGCGACAATACCTTCCTTAAGTAATATTTCTTTGTAACCCAACAGCGCATAATTGTTGCCTGTGGGTTTAAGTACTACGGCTTTGAGGCTGTTATGGCCTATATCGATGCCGGTAACGATTAGCTTATCCATCTCTACTCTCGCTCCGAAATTTCTTCGTGCAAAGGTTGTTATTAGTTCCCAAATGAGGGTTAATATCTATGTGCTAAATTTTTGATATAAGAGTACAAGGATTTGCCGTTACACAGCCTCAACCAATCAGGGATTCTCCGGTGAAGTTCATAAAGCGTTTACTATTTTTAACATTGATTTGCATAATTCTTGGAGTCACCACAATTTTTGGCTTCTATCAGTATGTGAAGCCTGAATTGCCCGATGTTGCAACTCTAAAAGACGTTGAATTACAAACACCTATGCAAGTGTTTAGTCAGGACGGGAAGCTGATCGCACAGTTTGGTGAAAAGCGTCGTATTCCTGTGACTTATGATGAAATTCCTCAAGACTTAATCCACGCGCTGATCGCTACCGAAGATAGCCGTTTCTACGAGCACCCTGGTATCGACCCAATCGGTATCACTCGTGCTGCCGTTGTTGTGGCACTTTCAGGTTCTGCCAAACAAGGGGCGAGTACGATCACGCAGCAGCTAGCGCGTAACTTCTTCTTATCTAACGAGAAGAAGATCATGCGTAAGATTAAAGAAATTTTCATTGCTCTCCACATCGAGCAGCTTTTAAGTAAGCAAGAAATCATGGAACTTTATGTGAATAAAATCTTCCTTGGTTACCGCTCATATGGCTTTGGTGCAGCCGCTCAAGTTTACTTTGGCAAAAGCCTTGGTGAGCTCACACTAAGCGAGCTTGCAACGCTTGCAGGTATGCCAAAAGCGCCTTCTACTATGAACCCGATTTACTCTCTCGAACGCGCGACAAAACGTCGTAATGTGGTTCTAATGCGTATGCTTGATGAGAAGTACATCACCCAAAAGCAATATGAAGAAACGCGCAACGAACCTATTGTCGCGAGTTATCACCGTGCCGAAATCGAATTATCAGCCCCTTACGTGGCGGAACTGGCTCGTTCATGGGCCGTAAAAGAGTACGGTGAGGAAAAAGCCTACACGTCTGGGTTGAGTATCTACATGACGGTTGATGCTAAACTGCAAGATGCCGCCAATACTGCCGTGGTAAATAATCTCTTGGCATACGATGAGCGTCATGGCTATCGCGGAGCAGAAAAAGTATTGTGGAAAGAAGAGGGGCCTGCTTGGAACTTCGAGGAAATTGAGAATCATTTGAAGCGACAACCCACCTATGGCGATCTTTATCCTGCTGTTGTGACCAAGGTTGAAGGCAAGACGGCAAAAGTTTGGGTGAAGAATAATGAAGAGCAAACCATTGCTTGGACAGGGATGAATTGGGCACGTAAGTACCTGACGGAAAACCGCCAAGGCTCAATACCAACCTCTGCGCAGGAAATTTTAGCTTCAGGCCAACAAATCTGGGTTCGTCAACTCAACGATATCGATGAAGACGGCAATACCCTCGATCGTTGGAAACTGAGCCAAGTGCCAACAGCCAACACAGCATTCGTCGCAATGAACCCAGAAAATGGTGCGATATTATCGTTAGTGGGTGGTTTTAACTTTGTTCACAGTAAGTTTAACCGTGCAACCATGTCGGTTCGTCAGGTCGGTTCTAGTATCAAGCCTTTCATTTATTCAGCAGCCATTGATAAAGGCCTCACACTAGCCACACTTATCAACGATGCTCCGATTAACAAATGGGATTCTGGCTCCGGTTCTGCATGGCGACCTAAAAACTCACCACCAACCTATGGCGGCCCTACTCGTCTCCGCCTAGGTTTAGCTCAATCGAAAAACGTCATGGCAGTACGTACGCTACGCGAAGTTGGCCTTGATGAAACACGTCAATATCTCACCCGTTTCGGTTTTGATATCAACCAAGTACCACGCTCAGAGACCATCGCTCTTGGCGCTGGCAGCCTAACACCAATGAAAGTGGCACAAGGATACTCGGTATTTGCCAATGGCGGTTATTATGTGGAGCCGTTCTACATTAAACGCATTGAAGATGCCTTTGGTAAGTTACTGTTTAAAGCGAACCCAAAAAGTGTCTGCGATAAAAATTGCCCACAAATCAACGAACAACCAGAAGATCGTTTTGTTGATGAGTTTGGTGAGCAGGATGTCATGATCGATAGTCTTGTGACGGATAACGCCTTGGAAAACGATACACCTCAATACGCCCCGCAAGTTATCTCGGAACAAAATGCATTCTTACTGCGTGAGATGATGAACAGCAATATCTGGGGGGGAGGTGACTGGCGTGAAGGCACCGGTTGGAACGGCACCGGTTGGCGAGCACAAAAACTGGGACGTCGTGATATTGGCGGTAAAACTGGCACCACCAATGACTCAAAAGATGCTTGGTACAACGGTTACGGCCCGGGTGTGGTAGCCATTTCTTGGGTAGGCTTTGATGATCACTCACGCGCTCTTGGCCGCACAACCGTCAACCCAAACTTAGGTAAGGGTCAAATTTCTGGTGCCGAATCGGGTGCGAAAACCGCTGAACCCGCTTGGATTGACTTTATGCGCGTCGCGCTGGATGACATACCTGAACAAGGAAAAAATATTCCAGATAACATCATACGTGTTCGAATTGATCGAAGCAGCGGTATGCTAACTCGTAAAGTGGATGGTACATCGATGTTCGAATACTTCGTGAAAGGCACAGAGCCAACGGAATATGTGAGTGACCGACTGGAAGAGAGTATCTACTCAACGGGGTCTGGTGGCACTGAAGAACTGTTCTAAATCTCAAGGTTGATAAAAGAGAAAAAGGGAGAGCAATGTGGCGCTTCCCTTTTTTGTCTTATGCTGCTGTCAGTGATGGATAAGAAGCCAAAATCTCTTTAATCTTCGTTGCTAATGCTTCAAACCGAGCACGCAACGGCGAACCAGGCCGATATACGAGTACGATGTTACGAGATGGTGTTGGGTTGGTCGCAGGAATATAACAAACACCATCTTTTTGCCTCTCATGCGGGACAGATAACTGAGGCAATAACGTAATTCCGGCACCAGCCGCGACCATATTACGCAATGTTTCGAGACTGGTCGCCTTAAAACGCTCATCGTCTTTTGCCCCAGCAGCAAAACAGAATCCCAGAGCTTGATCACGTAAACAATGTCCATCTCCCAGCGCTAAAACGGTTTTACCATTCAGCTCCAACATATCAATATGGTCGAGAGAGGCCCACTCATGATCACATGGCACCGCGACGCTTAACGGCTCGTTATACACTTCGATTTCTTTAAAAGGTGCCGTTTCATCAACCGAAGCCAAGACCAAGCAGTCCAATTTACCTTCTTCTAATTGACGCACCAACTGATGTGTTTGAGCTTCGTGCAGGAACAGCTCCAGTTCAGGAAATGCTTCTTTTATCTGCGGCAGTATTTTAGGTAACAAATACGGCCCAACCGTGGGAATGAAGCCAATGTGCATCGGCCCTGTCATCGTACCACTTTGGCCAGTTGCCATATCTTTAAAGGTTTTCACCTCGCTTAAGATACGTTTCGCCTGCTCCACCAGTTGCAACCCCGAGTCCGTAAATAATACCCGCCGACTGCTTCGCTCTAGAAGGGTCGTTCCGAGTTCATCTTCCAGTTTACGAATTTGTCCACTCAATGTTGGCTGGCTAACAAAACATGCTTCTGCCGCTTTGCGAAAGTGCTTATGTTCCGCAAGTGCAACTAAGTACTCAAAATCTCGAATATTCATAACTCACAATTCGCTTCTTTTAATAATAGCTAATACCTATCAAAACCATAACACCAAACGATTAGAGCTATCAAAAGATTTTTACAATAATGGGCTCAACAGAACGAAACAGAGCAAAGAAAAACGCTAAGCTCTATACGCATAATTTAAAATAGTTAAAGGAAATCATTATGTTTGTATCTAAAGAAGGTCAACAAGTCCCTCACGTTACTTTCCCAATTCGCCAAGGTGACTCTTGGATAAATGTAACGACTGATGAGCTATTTAAAGGTAAGACCGTTATCGTATTTAGCTTGCCTGGTGCGTTTACACCGACTTGTTCATCCAGCCACCTACCTCGTTACAACGAGCTGTTCCCAGTATTTAAAGAGCACGGTGTCGATGAGATTCTTTGTGTATCGGTCAACGATACGTTTGTGATGAATGCTTGGAAGCAAGACCAGGAAGCCGAAAACATCACCTTCATTCCTGACGGTAATGGTGAATTCACCGATGGTATGGGCATGTTAGTGGATAAAAACGACATCGGCTTTGGTAAACGCTCATGGCGTTACAGCATGCTAGTAAAAGATGGCGTAGTAGAAAAAATGTTCATTGAGCCAAATGAACCAGGCGACCCATTCAAGGTGTCAGATGCAGACACCATGCTGAACTACATTGCGCCTGACTATAAAACGCAAGAGTCCATCACGGTATTCACCAAGCCAGGTTGTCCTTTCTGTATGAAAGCGAAACAAAACCTGATTGACCACGGCCTTCAATATGAAGAAGTGATTCTGGGTAAAGACGCGACCACGGTTAGTCTGCGTGCTATTTCTGGCCGCACGACTGTTCCGCAAGTCTTTATCGGCGGTAAGCACATCGGCGGTAGCGAAGAGCTAGAAACGTATCTAGGCTAAGCTGTCCATAGCCTACCCCCCTCGGCCTCCGGTGCCTTTGGCTCGGAGGCCAACCTTAACTCACTTCTTCTACTAGTCTAGATAAGTAGTCGTCTACCTATAAGGTGACTCCTTATCCAGATTCAACGATCCAATTCACTCTCCAAGCTCAATGTAGCTAGCTTGGCTTAAAAACAAAAAGCGAGAGTTCACGATGAAACAAGTTAATGTCGACGTAGCGATTATTGGTGGTGGTACTGCGGGTCTTGGCGCTTATCGCGCCGCCAAAGCTCATACTAACAGCGTAGTCATGATTGAAGGCGGGCCTTACGGAACAACCTGTGCTCGCGTCGGTTGCATGCCCTCTAAGCTGTTGATTGCGGCCGCAGAAAGTGCCCACCAAATCGAAAAAGCGCCTGGATTTGGGATCCATCCGCAAGGTGAAATACGCATTAACGGACAAGAAGTCATGGATCGTGTAAAACGCGAACGTGATCGTTTTGTTGGCTTTGTGCTTGAAAGCGTCGATGATATTCCCGCAGAAGACAAGTTATCAGGTTACGCGAAGTTTGCCGATGATCATACACTTATCATAGATGACCATACGCAGGTCAACGCAAAACGGATTGTGATCGCGACAGGCTCTCGTCCTGCTTATCCAGCAGCTTGGAATGAGTTGGGTGACCGTCTCGTAATTAATGATGATGTCTTTGATTGGGATAATTTGCCTGAGTCGGTTGCGGTATTTGGCCCAGGAGTGATCGGTCTTGAACTCGGTCAAGCGTTGCACCGCCTAGGGGTGAAAGTGAAGCTCTTTGGTCTTGGTGGTCAAGTTGGCCCACTGACAGATCCAGAGGTGATGGCTTATGCAGATAAAACTTTTAAACAAGAGTTCTATCTTGATGCCGATGTTAAAGTAGAAAGCATGAAGCGCATACCGTCATCGAATGCAGCAGGCGCAGACAACGTTGAGATCCAATTCATTAACCACGACGGTGAATTAGAAACCTTTATTGTTGATTACGTTTTAGCTGCCACTGGACGACGTCCAAACGTAGATAAGCTGGCGATCGAGAACACCAATATTGTCCTCGATGAACGCGGCGTACCAACCGCAGATCACTACACATTGCAAACCTCAGTAGAGAGTATTTTTATTGCGGGTGATGCAAGTAACCAAGTTCCACTGCTGCACGAAGCCGCTGACCAAGGTCGCATTGCTGGTGATAATGCTGGTCGCTTCCCGGATATTCGTGCCGGTCTACGTCGTTCGCCAATTTCAGCCGTGTTCTCTGATCCGCAAATTGCCATGGTCGGTGAAACTTTCAAACAACTGGAAACTCGCTTAGGAAGCTGTGGTTGTTTTATCACTGGCAGAGTCTCATTTGAGAATCAAGGTCGTTCTCGCGTCATATTAAAAAACAGAGGGCTTTTGCATGTCTATGGCGAACAAGGTACTGGGCGTTTTTTAGGTGCAGAGATGATGGGTCCGAACGCGGAACACCTCGCGCATCTTTTGGCTTGGGCACATCAAAATAGAATGACGGTTTCTGAAATGCTCAATATGCCATTCTACCACCCTGTCATTGAGGAAGGCGTGCGTACTGCATTGCGTGACCTAAATGCGAAACTGCATCTTGGTCCGGAAATGGTAAAACATTGCTTAGATTGCGGCCCTGGCTGTTAACGCTTATCAATCCAAACACACGGTTTAGGGCGCAAAAAAAGCCTCGTATCAACGAGGCTTTGACAATGAAGCAAATGACTTACATCATCGCATGACGACTCACCACAATGATCGCGGTTAATCCGATAGTGAAGAAGCCACCAGCCACTCCCAATGCAAGCTTAAGTTCTGTCGACATCATTACTTTCCTATTGTTTAAGCAGAAAAGCACCATACAGCAATTACCAGCCATAATCTGCCATCCCAGCTAACTTTACAGTTTGATTTCATGCCAGTGTATCTGCACATATAGCAAGACCTATTCCTCTTCTGCTAATCTTAGACGGCGAGGAAGGGGAGATACTATGGCTTGTCGTCGCTGCCAAAAACATTGGTTTTGGAAAAAGATCGGACACTGCCAACGATGTATGGATCAACTGACGGTACTTTCCGTATTGTGTTGGATTGTTTGGTGGCTTGCATTCAAAAACGATCCACAAGGCATCGAATCGATCGCTTTGATCTTTGTCGGTTTTGCTTTCAATATTTTATTGTTTTTGCACTTATGGATGCGTTTTGTCATCTTGCCATGGCAACGTCGACGAGGACAAAAAGAGACGGGTAAAAAAGAGACGGGTAAAAAAGAGTAAAGTGACAGATAGAAAAAAGCCCCAAAACCAATATCTGTTCTGGGGCTCTCTTAGATTCTTCTAAGAAAAAGCAGTGGTACTTTAATAGACCAAGCTTTCTCTTAAAGGTTCCAAATTTTTTTGATTTTTTAGCGAATACTTATGTACGCTTATCGAAAAATCACTATGCCTTTGAATGTTAATAACATCATTTTTCTATTTCAACGCTATGCCACATGCGTCTTTTGGATCACTTGTTCCATCAAATTGATCTCAAGCGCAACTTCATCACACGCATGTTGACGTGGACACTGGTCGCAATCTTTCAGTACTTTCTCCGGCAACAGCGATTTCGATGTTGGTAAGAAGTTCTGCTTCATAAAGAACTCAGGCGTTCGCGTTAGGACAAAGACCTTTTTGATCGCCATTTGACGTGCTTTCTCAACTAAGTGATTTACGATTGCACTGCCCTGCCCTTGACTTTGCCAGCCCGCTTCGATACCAAGAGAACGTATTTCAGCGAGTCCTGAGTCATACACATACAGAGAGGCGCAACCCGTCACTTCACCATGATGCTCAGCCACCGCGAAGGAGCCAATGTCTCTCACGAGCTCATTGCGAGAACGGGGTAGATTCTCACCAAGGTTCGCCCAATAAGCCACCATCCCTTCTAACGTTTCAATGTCTGTCAAACGTGCAGGACGCACTTTCACTGCCGAGCTGTCACGCTGACTCAGACGTTTATCCGCTTGATCCACCGCATAAGCGACCTGATGAGGCGAAACCCCACCCAGCGCACAACGTTTTTCTAAACAAGACTCTATCGTCAGAATTTCATACACATCATCTTCAATCACCTCCGAGAAGGCTTTTAGCTCTTGCAGGGACAGCTCCTCCAGCGCGCAGCCTTTATCAATGGCCCCCACCACCGCAACGCCCACAATGTGGTGCGCTTCACGGAATGGGATGCCCTTCGCAACAAGATAATCGGCAAGTTCAGTCGCGTTCGCATACCCTTGCTTCGCGGCTTCAAGCGTACGCTCAGCGTTAACTTTAATGCCATCAAAACACAGCGCGGCCATTTCCATGCAGTCGTTCCATGTATCTAACGCATCAAACAACCCTTCTTTATCTTCCTGCATGTCTTTGTTGTAAGCCAATGGCAGGGCTTTCACTGTCATCATCATGCTCGATAAAGCGCCGTACACACGGCCTGTCTTACCACGAATGAGCTCAAGCGCATCCGGGTTTTTCTTCTGTGGCATTAATGACGAACCAGACGTCACCGTATCCGCCAGCTCAATGAAGTTAGACTCCCCTGAGTTGTAGAAAATCATATCTTCCGCAAGACGAGAAAGGTGCAGCATCGAAATCGAGGCCACCGACATCAGCTCCATCACATGGTCACGATCCGAAACCGAATCCAGTGAGTTACGTGTTGCGCGGTGGAAACCAAGATTATGCGCAAGCTGTTCACGATCGATAGGATAAGCCGTACCAGCCAGCGCCCCTGAGCCTAATGGACAAGTATCGAGACGTTGCAGTGCATCACTCACACGTGAATAGTCACGCTCGAACATTTCGACATAAGCCAAACACCAGTGCGCAAATGTTACAGGTTGAGCACGTTGAAGGTGGGTATAACCTGGTAGCACGGTGTCTTTGTGCTGCTTGGCAACGTACACCATTTGCGATTGTAGACGGTCTAACGCTATCAGCAGCTGCTGGCCTTGCTGACGGCACCACAGCTTTAAGTCGGTCGCCACTTGGTCGTTACGAGAACGGCCTGTGTGGAGTTTTTTACCTAAATCCCCCACTTTGCTGATCAATTGTTGCTCAACCCAAGAGTGGATATCTTCTGCTTCAGAACGAAGAATTTGATGTGGATCTTCCATCACTTCTAATTTGAGTTCGTTTAAAGCAAGCTCGAGTTTTTTCTGCTCTTCTGCCGATAATACGTCAACAGAAAGCAGTGCTTTAGACCATGCAATTGAACCTACGATGTCTTGCTCAGCCAATCGGTAGTCGAAACGCAACGAATCGTTGAACTCTTTAAACCTGGTATCTGCCGCTTGGGTAAATCTGCCGCCCCATAATGCCATTGCGTCTCTCCTGATGACTATTACTTACTCTAACGTTTTCGAATGAGTAGCAACCAATTTGATGGTCATTTGCTCACTTTTCTTATGGGTCAACGTTACGGCAATTTCGATAAAAAATAAAGTATAAATTCAATATTACTACATATATATTCAATAAGGATGCATTTGCATCTTTGTGCTTATAGACGTAAACCAACAAAAAAGACCTACTATCCAATAGCAGGTCTTTACTCAATCCGAAATGTGAAGAGATTATTTCTTCTGGCTGTTCAATGCACGGATACGACTTGATAGCGAGTAAAGACGGATGAACCCCCCCGCGTGGCTTTGGTCGTAAACCTCATCTTCTCCAAAAGTCGCGAACTCTTCTGAGTACAAGCTGTTATCAGAACGTTTTTGCGTTACCGTGGCTTGGCCTTTGTAAAGCTTAACAACCACTTCGCCATTCACGTCTTGCGCTAGCTCTTCTGAAGCGGCAAGGATCGACTTACATAGCGGCGTAAACCAACGGCCATCGTACACAAGGTGAGACGCTTTTAGACCCAGCTCTTCACGGAATTCGAATGATGACTTGTCTAGCACGAGCTGTTCAACGGCACGCAGCGCTTCCATCATGATGGTGCCCCCCGGAGTTTCGTAGCAGCCACGAGATTTCATTCCGACTAGACGATTTTCAACGATATCGATACGACCGACACCGTGCTTCGACCCTTTTTCATTTAGGTAAACCAGCGCGTTGTATGGCGTCATTGCTTCGCCATCGACTTCGACCACTTCACCTTTATCAACTTTTAGCGTGACGTATTCCGCTTCGTTTGGTGCTTGCTCTGGGTCTACAGTCCATACCCAGCAATCTTCGTTTGGTGCGTTCCACGTATCTTCTAGGACGCCACCTTCAGTAGAAATGTGCCATGCGTTTGCATCACGTGAGTAGATCTTAGTAAGAGACGCTGAACAATGAATATTACGCTCTGCTAAGTAATCCAAACACTCTTCACGGCTCACTAGGTCCCATTCACGCCAAGGTGCAATCACTTGTAGATCTGGTGCTAGTGCTGCGAATGCGCCTTCGAAACGAACTTGGTCATTACCTTTACCTGTACAGCCGTGACACAGTGCGTCCGCGCCCACTTGACGTGCGACTTCAACCTGTGCTTTAGCAATAATTGGACGCGCCATTGATGTACCCAGCAGGTACTTACCTTCGTAGTACGCGCCGGTTTTTAGCGTTGGGTAAATGTAATCCGCCACCATCTCTTCTTTCAGGTCAGCGATGTAACACTCAGAAGCACCTGAAGCTTTTGCTTTCGCTTCAATGCCTTCTAGCTCTTCTGCGCCTTGACCAACATCGGCAACGAAAGCCACTACTTCACAGTCGTAGTTCTCTTTTAGCCACGGGATGATTACTGAGGTATCTAGACCGCCTGAGTATGCGACTACCACTTTATTTACGTTCACTTTGCTCATCTTTCTTCTCCAAACTTAACTGGCGCTGCGCTCGGCGGTCAGTGCCAACTACGACTTCCTAATATTGAATTCTTTTGCTGATGCTTATTGAGGCAAAAATTGCGTGCCAATACTTTCACCAGCGAATAGCTGTACTAATTTTTCTGGGTAACGCCAGGTGGCGACTTCGATAGGACGCCCAAGATCATTGGCCGCCTCCAAAGCAGCTTTAACTTTGACGATCATACCGTCGGTGATCACATGTCCATCGATCAACATATTCGCTTGTTGTTCCGACAGGGTTTTGATCAAATGGCCTTTACCATCCAGTACACCACTCACATCTGACAACAGCACCAATTCGGCATCGAGAGCACCTGCCACCGCGACTGCGGCTTGGTCTGCATTCACATTCATCATCTGGCCATCAGTGGTTAAACCAATAGAGCTGATAATTGGCAATGCGCCTGTGTTTAGTACCGCTTGTAATAGTGTTGAATCACCCGGTGATGCTTTACCTACCGCGCCCAACTCTGGGTCAAGCTCTTCAACGAGACACAAGCCACCGTCAGCGAGACTAAGACCCACAGCATTGAGTCCATCTGCGATGGCTTGGCCTTGCAGTAACTTATTCGCTGTGCCTGCAAGCGCGCCTGCAATCACCAGAATTTGATCGTAAGGCGTTACGCGTAAACCGTTTTTCTTTACGGTTTCAAGTTGAAGCTTTGCCATCAACTCATCAACTAGATAGCCACCGCCATGAACGATGGCGATTTGTCGCTGTGCCGATTTTTGGTAAGCCGCAATGGCACCAAAAAGTTGACTTAAGGTTTGAGTGCAAGATAGAGCTGCACCGCCTAGCTTAATGACTAAAGGAGTTTGATTGGTTTGCGTCATCGCATTTCCCTCTTTCAACGACTACAGCAACGCTGTCAGTTCTGGGTAACCATAATGAATATTGAGACATTGCATCGCTTGACTTGATGCACCTTTGAGTAGGTTGTCGATGGCTGAAATCACAATGATGTGTTCGCCTTGTACCTTCCAGCCGATATCGCAAAAAGGGGTGTTTTCGACATCCTGAATACGTGGAATGCCATCGCCTTTTAAACGCACGGCAGGCTTTCCTAGATAAGCTTGTTCAAATGCTTGAACGACTTGTTGCTCTGTAACGCCTGATGCTAGCTTCATGGTGATCGTGGCAAGAATGCCGCGTTTAAAGTTGCCTAGGTGCGGAGTAAAAATTACATCGCAACCTAAGTGCTGAGCAATTTCTGGTTGGTGACGATGAGTAAATACACCATAAGGTTGCAAGCTCACTTCACAGAAACTGTTCACCATAGAGGCTTTACGCCCAGCTCCTGACGCGCCGCTGGTCGCATTAATCACGGGCCATTGATGGGTATCCACTAATGCATTTTCGAGTAGAGGTTTGATGGCTAACTGCGAAGCAGTCGGGTAGCAACCTGCTACAGCAACTAAGGGAGCCGTTGTAATTGATTCTTGGTTCCACTCTGCTAAGCCGTATGCAGCTTTATCTAACCAGTTATTATGTTGATGCTCGAAGCCATAAAAGGTGTGGTAAAAACCTTCACTTTGAACGCGGAATGCCCCCGATAAATCGAATACCTGACAGCCTGCCTCCAAGAAAGTTGGGGCGAGATCGTGGCTAACCTCGTGAGCCGTTGCTAAAAACACCACATCCGATTCTTGAGCGATTTGCAGTGGATCCGTCAGTGGCGAGACTGGCATATCAATGATGCCCGCTAACTTGCCGTGCAGCTGCGCAATATTCTTTCCGGCATCAACACTGTTGGCGGAAACGTATAAACCTGATAGCGTGAGTTGTGGGTGTTTATTAACCATTAACGCTAACTCTGCGCCGGTGTAACCGCTGGCTCCAATAATCGTGGTTTTTAGCATTGTGTGACATCCATATACTTAAAGGCTCAAATGACTATCCATATTTAATTTTCGCTTTATTTTGATTTTTTATTCATTAAATATGATTTAATATGTGTTTTACATTTTTGTGGTCTGTCTGTCAACAGGAGATTTGAACAATCCATGCAATTACCAACTTTTCTAGAGGTCTATGAAGGACTCATCAGCACCTCTTCTATCAGCTCCACGGATCCGAGCTGGGATCAGGGCAATGCAAAAGTCATCGAAAAACTCGCATCTTGGTTTAAAGATCTGGGTTTTAGCGTTGAAGTGGTCGAAGTCGAGCCAGGCAAGCACAATATGATCGCACGTATGGGAGAGGGTGAAGGCGGCCTTTTACTTGCTGGCCATAGTGATACCGTGCCATTCGATCAAGGACAGTGGAATTTTGATCCGCATAAACTGACGGAAAAAGACAACCGCTTTTACGGTTTAGGCACGGCAGACATGAAAGGCTTTTTTGCCTTTATTTATGAAGCCGTCAAAAAAGTCGACTGGAGCAAGCAGACCAAGCCGCTATATGTATTAGCCACTTGTGACGAAGAAACCACCATGTTGGGCGCACGACATTTCACCGTAAACGCCCCCTTTAAACCGGATTACTGTATTATTGGTGAGCCTACCAGCCTTGTACCAATTCGAGGTCATAAAGGGCATGTAGCAAATGCAATTCGGGTCACCGGTAAATCCGGCCATTCATCCGATCCTGCACTTGGCGTGAACGCGATTGAGATCATGCATGAAGTGATGTTTGCCATGATGCAACTGCGCGATAAATTGGTGAAAGAATACCACCATCCGGGTTTTGCCATTCCAAGCCCTACCCTAAACCTTGGCCATATTCATGGTGGTGACAGCGCTAACCGTATTTGTGGTTGCTGTGAACTGCATTACGACGTGCGTCCACTACCTGGAATTAGCCTTGATGGACTAGAAAACATGTTGCGCGGCGCATTAAAAGAAGTCGAAGCCAAATGGCGAGGGCGTATCGAAGTTGTGCCGTTACATGAACCAATTCCGGGTTACGAATGCCAACACGACCATCCATTTATCGGTGGTGTTGAGGAGATCTGCCAAACCAGTTCAGAAACCGTGAATTACTGTACCGAGGCGCCCTTCTTACAACAGCTCTGTCCAACCTTGGTTCTCGGCCCGGGTTCAATTGACCAAGCCCACCAACCGAATGAGTTTCTCTCATTTGACTTTATCGACCCGACGATTGATGTGCTTTCAAAGGCGATGGTCAAGTATTGCTGTTAATGCGTGATTCAACCTAAAACTCTGTGCAGCTCCATTTGAGCTGCATCTTTTTATCTTCACTATTTAGCGTTAGTCTTAACACTTGTTTAACTTGTTATTTTGTAATTAATTTTCACTTCTAGCTCTACCTTTGCCGTAAATTTGCTCTAAATCAGGAGATAGCGGAATAATTGCAAACTTAGTCTGCTTTATTTGACTATAACTGGTGCTTTTCGCTAGATTGGAGTCTTAACAAGGACAATGGATGTAGTTTTTTTACGAGGCAGGACGACAATGAACGAGAAATACGCCGCACTCAAAAGTAATGTGCGCATGTTAGGCCACTTATTGGGTAACACCATTCGCGATGCCCATGGCGAAGAAATCTTCGAGAAAGTGGAAACCATTCGTAAATTATCCAAATCAGCTCAAGCAGGAAATCAAGCAGACAGGGACAGCTTGATCGAAGAAATCAAACATTTACCTGATGAGCAGCTAACGCCCGTTACCCGTGCGTTTAACCAATTTCTAAATCTCACCAATATTGCTGAGCAATACCACACGATTTCACGCCATTGTGAAGAACACATTTGTGAACCAGACGCGATTAACTCGCTGTTTTCGAAACTGGTACAAAACGATGTGAGCAAACTGGACACTGCGCAAGCCGTTCGTGATCTGAATATTGAATTGGTATTGACGGCTCACCCAACGGAAATCACGCGTCGCACGATGATCAATAAATTGGTCAAGATCAACGAGTGCTTATCAAAGTTGGAACTGAGTGATCTTTCTTCTAAAGAACGCAAGAAAACCGAGCGCCGTCTAGAGCAACTGATCGCGCAAAGCTGGCATTCAGACGTAATTCGACAACAACGACCTACTCCGCTGGATGAAGCAAAATGGGGGTTTGCGGTCGTTGAAAACTCACTATGGGAAGCGGTACCAGACTTCTTGCGTGAAATGCACGATCGCTTGAAACCATACTTGGGTGAAGGTTTACCAATTGATGCTCGCCCAGTGCACTTCTCTTCTTGGATGGGGGGTGACCGCGACGGTAACCCGTTCGTCACTCATAGCGTGACGCGTGAAGTATTGCTTCTGTCTCGTTGGAAAGCCGCGGATCTTTATCTCAATGACATCAACGAGTTGATCAGTGAACTGTCTATGACGGTTTCAAACGATCAAGTTCGTGAGCTTGCTGGCGAAGATCAACACGAACCATACCGTGCGATCCTGAAACAACTTCGCTCACTATTGAACGAAACCAAAGATATTCTCGATGCTAAGATCCATGGTCAAAAACTGGCCATCAAAGCGCCACTGCAAAAAGTCGAACAACTGTGGGAGCCCCTGTATGCCTGTTACCAGTCGCTAAATGAATGTGGTATGGGCGTGATTGCCAACGGCTCACTACTGGATACATTACGCCGCGTAAAAGCGTTTGGTATTCATCTTGTTCGCCTTGATATCCGCCAAGAGAGCACGCGTCATTCAGACGTATTGTCTGAACTGACCCGCTACTTAGGCATTGGTGATTACGAGCAATGGAGCGAGCAAGATAAGATTGCTTTTCTAACCAATGAGCTCGCGTCTAAACGTCCGCTTCTGCCTCGTGATTGGGAACCATCAGAACCTGTCAAAGAGGTTTTGGACACCTGCAAGATTATTGCAGCACAACCGCGTGAAGCGTTCGGTGCCTACGTTATTTCTATGGCACGCACTGCATCAGATGTGCTAGCGGTCCACCTACTTCTGCAAGAAGCAGGTTGCCCATATCGTATGGATGTTTGCCCGTTATTCGAGACGCTAGACGACTTGAACAATGCGGAATCGGTCATCAAACAGCTAATGAGTATCGACCTATACCGTGGCTTTATCCAAAACCACCAAATGGTCATGATTGGTTACTCTGACTCAGCGAAAGATGCGGGTGTCATGTCAGCTGGTTGGGCTCAGTACCATGCGATGGAATCGTTAGTTAAAGTGGCGGAAGAAGAAGGCGTAGAACTGACTTTATTCCACGGTCGTGGCGGTACGGTAGGTCGTGGTGGCGCGCCAGCGCATGCTGCGCTTCTGTCTCAACCACCAAAAAGCTTGAAAGGCGGCTTACGTGTCACAGAGCAAGGCGAGATGATCCGCTTTAAACTGGGCCTCCCAGACGTCGCCGTAAACAGCTTTAACCTTTACGCGAGCGCGATTCTGGAAGCCAACCTATTGCCACCACCCGAGCCAAAACAAGAATGGCGCGATTTAATGGAAGTGCTATCAGAAGTGAGCTGCGAGTCTTATCGCAACGTGGTTCGTGGTGAGCCAGATTTTGTGCCTTATTTCCGTCAAGCGACACCAGAGCTCGAGCTCGGTAAGTTGCCACTTGGATCTCGTCCTGCAAAGCGTAATCCTAAGGGCGGGGTAGAAAGCTTACGTGCAATCCCGTGGATCTTCTCGTGGAGCCAAAACCGCTTGGTACTTCCTGCATGGCTAGGAGCGGGGGAAGCGATTCAATACTCGATCGATAAAGGCCACCAAGCGCTACTCGAAGAAATGTGTCGCGAATGGCCGTTCTTCTCGACTCGCCTTGGCATGCTAGAAATGGTGTACTCGAAATGCAATATCAATATCGCTCGCTATTATGATGAACGCTTGGTGGATGAATCACTAAGACCTCTGGGTGAAAAACTACGAGAACAACTACAAGAAGACATTAAAGCGGTGTTGAACGTAGAGAACAACGACAACCTGATGCAACATGACCCTTGGGGACTCGAATCCATTCGCCTGCGCAATATTTACGTTGAGCCATTGAACATGCTACAAGCCGAACTGCTCTATCGTACGCGTCAAACAGAAGAGGCTTCCGCCAATCTTGAAGAAGCCTTAATGGTGACGATTGCCGGTATCGCTGCCGGTATGCGTAACACTGGTTGATCACTTCATCTGTCATAAAAAGCTGAGCAGTTGCTCAGCTTTTTTTATATCTATAAATATTGCCCCATAACTAGGCAATCTTATATTCTACAAATGCACCATAAAATACCAACAAAAAAGAACAAAACACCACAAATCCACACTATTTATTATTATATTAGTTTTTAAGGGTAATTTTGTCCTACTATTCCACTTCATGCTTATTATTTATATACTACCTGCCTGCTGAGAGCGCATAAATCCAATCATACCAGCTCCAGCCTTGATGGGACTCCCCATCTCTCTAGGTGATAAACGGCTTTAAGGTGACAGGACCAACATTGTTGGTGCTACTTATTAGATTAAAAAATCAAGTGCCATTAAGAGCGCAACTGAAAGTATAAGTAGCTTGTTTACAAGTTTATTGACCATTTGGATTGAAGACATGTCATTACCACACGTAATCTTAACTGTTCTTAGCACTCGCGATGCAACCGGTTATGATATCACTAAAGAGTTCTCTGCTAGCATCGGTTACTTCTGGAAAGCAAGCCACCAGCAAGTATACCGTGAGCTTAATAAAATGGCCGAGAACGCGCTGGTTACTTGCGTACTAGAACCCCAAGAAGGCAAACCAGACCGCAAGGTTTACTCCATTACAGATGCTGGCCGTAGCGCTCTGGGAGAATGGTTTGATCAACCCACAGCACATCCAACCGTCCGCGACGAATTTTCAGCTAAGCTGATCGCTTGTGCCGTGCAACCTGCCGCGCCTTTCCGTGATCAGCTTGCCGAACTCGTTGAAGAATCACGTAAGCTGGTTTCTCACTACAAAGAGATTGAAGCCGCTTACTACGCAACACCTTCAACGCTTGATAAACAGGCACGTCTAGAGCGTCTAACACTGCGTCGTAACCTATTGCTACGTGAAGCGTGGATTACTTGGGCAGAAGAAGTGCTGACAGAACTTGAAGTGATCGGTTAATTCCTGTCACTGACAGTTAAATAAAAAGGCTTGCCAATCGGCAAGCCTTTTTATTTCTTGCTTTAGGTGACGCACTAACCGCGACTTACGGGCGCACACCTAACGTGTGACACAATGCGTAAGTCATCTCAGCACGGTTTAGCGTATAAAAGTGGAAGTCTTTCACGCCCTCACGACTTAACACACGCACCATATCAATCGCCTGGCTGGCACCAACCAGTTGTCGAGTCACCGGGTCATCATCTAAACCTTCAAATTGTTTACTCATCCAACCTGGCACTTTGACGTTATTCTGAGCCGCAAAACGAGAGGCTTGTTTAAAGTTGGAAACTGGCAGAATGCCGGGCACAATCTCCACATCAATACCAGCGGCCACACAGCGATCGCGGAAGCGAAGATAAGATTCTACGTCGAAAAAGAATTGAGTAATGGCACGGTTAGCACCCGCGTCAACCTTACGTTTTAGATTCAATAAATCAGACTGAGCACTTTTGGCTTCAGGGTGCACTTCAGGAAAAGCCGCAACTGAAATATCAAAATCATGCCGCGACTTCAACAATGCCACGAGGTCTGAGGCATACATCTCAGGCGCACCGCCGCCAAGAGGAATATCACCACGCAATGCGACGATATTTTCAATGCCGTTATTCCAGTAATCATCGGCAATATCAATCAGCTCGTCACGCGTTGCATCAATACATGTTAAGTGTGGGGCCGCCACAAGGCCTGTGGTTGCTTTGATTTCTTTAATGATGGAATGTGTTCTATCACGCTCACCGGAGTTCGCCCCGTACGTAACAGAAACAAATTTAGGTTGAAGTGTTTGGAGACGAAGCACTGAGTTCCATAGCGTCTCTTCCATCTTGGCGCTGCTTGGTGGAAAAAACTCAAAGGATACATTGATGTTATCTGATAACTCAGCGATATTTTGATTCAAGGCATCGATATGGCCTGCGTGCGTGTATCCCATCTTATTCTCTCTCCCTGTGGCACTTCGCCACGAAAACAATTCCTTAAATCGACGTTTAGACGTCCATATGTCTACAGAGTGTCTTGAATACGATTTAATGTCAACCTTGTGAATATGAATTTTTCTCACGTTAATAATGAGGATAGTTCAAGTGGATACTGAATCATTCTTTCTCCATCGATTCTCAATAGCTTCATAGTGTGATAACCATTAACCATGGCTGTTTTATGGCCACCTTGAAGTATTTGAGAGTCCGTTTTAATCGAGTCTCCTTTAGATAATAAAAAACCCCAGAATCGAACCGAGGTTTTCAAATGAGAATTTCACAGAAGTTTAGAGTAAGCCAGCCAATCGATTAAGGTCTGACTGAATGGCCCCCGCCGTCACAGCTCGTCCAGCTCCTGGGCCACGAATAACCAGAGGGTTGTCTTTGTACCACTTACTCTCGATAGCGAAAATGTTATCGCAAGGCAGTAAGTTCGCGAGAGCGTGCTCGCGAGGAAGCGCTTCCACTCCCACCGTTGCTTTACCATTCTTTTCTAAGCGTGCCACATAACGCAAAACCTGATCATTTTTCTGAGCCTTGACCAGACGTTCTTGGAGTATTTCACTCAATAAGACGCCACTATCAAAGAACTCATCTAAGCTAAGCGGTCGTAACGCTTCTGGTACCAAAGATTCCACTTTCACACTGCCTGGCTCAATCGTCAGGCCTGATTCTCGTGCTAAAATCACGAGCTTGCGCATCACATCGGAACCATCTAAATCAGAACGGGGATCCGGCTCAGTTAGTCCCTGCTGCCAGGCAAGATCCACCAGCTCATGAAACGGTACAGAGCCGTCAAACTGTTGAAATAGCCACGATAAGGTTCCAGAAAAAATCCCCGATAGCGCCACGATTTCATCTCCGCTTTCACGCAGGTCACGAACGGTATGATTAATTGGTAACCCAGCGCCAACGGTAGCATTGTAAAGCCAGTAGCGTCCTATCTTAGCGAATGCATCTTGAACCTGATGGTAATAATGGCTATCAGCTGAGCCGGCCACCTTGTTAGCCGATATTAAATGAACGCCTTGCTGCGCAATTTCAACGTAACGTAGAGCCAACTCTTGACTTGCGGTCACATCCAGCACAACGGCTTCATCGTAGTTTTGTAGCGCGCCAAGGCGAGTCAACCAGGAACCATCATTGGCGATACTCTCATCTTTAAATCGTGCAGAGACATTCCTTGCGTCAATCCCCTGCTCATCAAACCAATACATTTGGCTATCGACAACTGCGACCAAATCAAAACTCATACCGTGACGTTTAGTCAGCTCATTTTTTTGACTCGCAAATAAGTTCATCCAGCTCGAACCAATATTGCCTTTACCACACAAGGCAACAGCTACACGCTTATGCGCTTGAAATAGTTGACTGTGAATGGTTTGAACCAGAGCCTCAGTATCAGTGCGGCGCAATACCGCGACTAAACTCAAACCCGATTCAGACTCAGAGATAAATTCTATTGGCGCGTGTTTTAGCTTCTGATAAAAACCAAAACAGTGGTTAGCATTTTTCGTCACACCTGCGCCTACGGCAGCTAACAATGAGTAGCCTTCTTTCAGTTTAATTTCCGCTTCCACGGCAAGCTCTTGCAGGTACTTCAGCACCCCTCCGGCAATTTCAGAAGTGTACGCCAAGCGCAAGGTATGCTGATCGGCCTGAACTTCAAAAGCCAATGGCTCTAATTGAGCACGCTGCAATACTTGCCGTACATCGCTTTGCGTTTTTTCAAAATCGTGACCATGAAAGAAAGACAGCTGTATCAATAAAACGTCATCAAGCGACGTAATGATTTTGGCACCACGCCCAGAGGCTAATACGCGCTCAATACGCGTGGAGCCAGCCTCTGATTGATAACTACATTTTAGATTAAGATCCATCGTGCTTTGCGCTACAGGTTGAAGCGTACGGCTGTGTAATACAGGGGCGGCTAGACGAGCAAGCTCGCTGGCCTCATCCAATCTTAGCAAAGGCAATAAGCAAGCATCAGCAACCAGTCGAGGGTCTGCGCTGTACACGCCAGCAACGTCACTCCAAATAGTCACAGTGCTGACATCAGCAAGCGCACCAATAACCGTCGCAGAATAGTCTGATCCATTACGACCCAGCAGAACGGTTTCTCCAGCGTCATTCTGCGCCATAAAACCCGTGATCACGACGCGTTTATGATTGTGTTGTGCTAACGCTTGCTTGATCAAGGGGGATGAACGAACACGATCGACTTCTGGCTGAGTCGCCGCTTCGGCACGCAAAAACGTTCTCGCGTCTTGCACAACGGCTGGCAACGAATGCTGCGACAATAGTACGGCTAAAAGACGTGCGGACCATACCTCTCCATGTCCTAATACCGCTGCTTTTTGTGCTTCAGTCAAAGGCGCGACTAACTCAGACAAAGTACTGAATTCATCTTGTAAAGAAGCCAGTAACTGCTCTTTTGCTTCACCTTCTAACAAGGCGGCTATCAGTCCTGTTTGGAATTCCCTTAAACTTTGAAGTGCCTCATGAGCAAGTCGACCATCTCTGTCCAAGCCTTCGAGAAACTCAATCAGCCGATTGGTGGTTTGCCCAGCAGCAGACACCACCACGAGATCATTTTCTATCGAATGCTCTTTAAGAATATCCACGACACGTAAGTAACATTGAGGGTTGGCTAAGCTGCTGCCACCAAATTTATGCAGCTGACGCTGTACAGTCATGATTATCGTCTCCTATTACTGGGCAGCTTTAGTGAAGGCCTGTTCTAAATCGTCGATCAAATCTTGCACATCTTCTAAGCCAACAGATAGGCGCAACAACTGGTGTGAAATCCCCGCTTCGGCCAGAGCTTTCTCTCCCATGGCCCGATGGGTCATCGAGGCAGGATGGCAAATCAAACTTTCCACTCCACCTAATGATTCTGCAAGTGAAAATAATTGCAGCTCTTTCACAAAGACTTTCAATTGTTGAAACGATCCTGAAAATTCAAAGCTCAGCATAGAGCCAAAACCAGACTGCTGCTTTTTAGCGATAGCATGACCCGCGTGATCTGGGAGACTTGGGTGATAAATGGCTTTGACCAATCTCTGCGACTGCAGATAAGCAAGTACCTGTTGTGAGCTCTCTTCATGCACTCGCATACGAGCACCAAGCGTACGAATGCCTCGCAGCGTCATATAACTATCAAAAGGCGTTCCCGTTGCACCAATGCAATTGCCCCACCATGCAAGCTCTTCCGCATGTGCTTCTGTTTTGGTAATGATCACGCCACCAATCACATCCGAATGACCATTGATGTATTTTGTGGTTGAGTGAATCACGAAGTCTGCCCCCAGCTCCAACGGTTTTTGATATATCGGAGTCAAGAAAGTGTTGTCGACAGCGACAAGTGCGCCAACTTGCTTGGCTTTTTCACATACTTCAGCAATATCGACCACGCGAACAAGCGGATTTGATGGCGTTTCTAATAGGATCAGCTTTGGTTTGAGCTGCAACGCGGCATCCAGTGCCTGTTTATCGGATTGGTCAATAAACTGCACTTTAAAATCACCTTTTTTTGCTCGGGTATTGAATAGACGATAAGACCCACCGTAGCAATCATGCGGAGCAATGAGCAGATCATCGGGCCCAAGAAAGGCAGAAACCCATAAATTTAACGCAGAGGTACCACAGTTCGTCACGACCGCACCTTGGCCAGACTCTAATTCAGATAGCGCACTTTCTAATAACCCACGATTAGGGTTACCAGATCGGGTGTAATCATATTTAGGGACCTCACCAAAAGCGGGAAAACCGTAATTAGTGGAAAGATAAATAGGTGGAACGACAGCGTGATATTGGCTGTCTGATTCAATACCAGTGCGGACTGCAATGGTCGCAGGTTTGCGAGTGCTCATGGGTGTATCCTTTCACGGGTGATGACTTCTAAACAGGAATGCGCTATATCTGACTCGTGGATTCCAAATGATTCACACGCTTCCTCTACTGTTCTATTCACTTTACTCGTCAAAAAATAAGACGTCAACACTTCTAGACGTCCATATGTCTTTGCTTATGGCGGTAAATGCAGCTAAAATCAGCACCTAGATTATTTTAACCGATTACATAGATGAAGGTGCGCAATGGCTGACTGGAATGGCGAATACATTAGCCCATATGCCGAGCACGGTAAAAAAAGTGAACAAGTAAAAAAAATTACCGTCTCTATCCCGCTAAAAGTTTTAAAAGTACTAACTGATGAGCGTACTCGCCGTCAAATCAATAACTTACGCCATGCAACCAATAGCGAATTACTATGCGAAGCATTTTTACACGCGTACACTGGCCAGCCACTTCCAACAGATGAGGATCTTCGTAAAGATCGCCCTGATGATATTCCGGCTGAAGTAAAAGCGCTGATGACGGAGATGGGTATCGAGTTTGAGTCGTTTACCGAAGAGTAATCGTAAGTGGATTGATGTTGTCTTTAAGAGAACTCTTTCTCTGAGTATAGAAAAATGGGACGCTACGCGTCCCATTTTTTATGTATTAACCCGCGAAGATTATTCCGCCATGTAATTTTCTGGCATATCAATACGAGCAACGCCAGATTCTACCGCTGCTTGAGCTACCGCTTTTGCTACTCGTGGGAGCAAGCGAGAGTCCATAGGCTTAGGAATGATGTAGTCTGAGCCAAACTCAAGCTTTTCAACCCCTGCCGCTTTAAGTACTGCTTCTGGTACCGGTTCTTTCGCCAGATGACGAATCGCTTCAACAGCGGCAAGTTTCATTTCATCATTAATTTCGCTTGCTCGAATATCAAGAGCACCACGGAATATGAATGGGAAACACAGCACGTTATTTACTTGGTTCGGATAATCACTACGTCCAGTTCCCATAATTAAATCATCACGAACCTCATGCGCAAGCTCAGGCTTAATTTCAGGCTCAGGGTTAGAACATGCAAATACAATCGGCTTGTCAGCCATTAATTTCAATGCTTCAGGTGAAAGTAGGTTCGGACCGGATACCCCAAGGAAAAGATCAGCCCCTTCTATGACATCTTCCAACGTACGCTTATCAGTGTTATTCGCGAACAACTGCTTGTATTCGTTTATGTCATCACGACGAGTATGAATCACGCCTTTACGATCTAGCATATAAATCTTTTCACGCATTGCACCACATTTGATCAGCAGTTCCATACATGCAACGGCCGCAGCCCCAGCGCCAAGACAAACGATCGTAGCGTCTTCTAGCTTTTTGCCTTGAAGCTCAATAGCATTCAGCATACCTGCCGCGGTTACAATTGCAGTACCGTGTTGGTCATCATGGAATACTGGCACATCACAACGCTCAATCAGGCGCTTTTCAATTTCAAAACAGTCTGGAGCCTTAATGTCCTCAAGATTGATACCACCAAATGTGTCTGCAATGTTTGCAACGGTATCCACGAATTCGTCAATGGTACGGTGCTTCACTTCAATATCAATCGAATCAAGGCCAGCAAATCGCTTAAATAATAGCGCCTTACCTTCCATCACAGGCTTAGATGCCAGTGGGCCAAGGTTACCTAAACCAAGGATAGCGGTGCCGTTAGAAATCACTGCAACCATATTGCCTTTGCCAGTGTATTTGTACGCATTGTCAGGATTTTGCGCAATTTCACGCACTGGTTCAGCAACACCAGGACTGTAAGCAAGCGCAAGATCGCCTGCTGTTTCAGCCGGTTTTGTCAGTTCGACAGCAATTTTTCCTGGGATTGGATAAGCATGGTAATCAAGGGCTTTTTGGCGGTGTTCTTCTTCTGGAGTGACTGCTTGGCGATTGTCTTCAGACATGGACGTTTCTCTTTGTTATTTTTAGGTAAGGGGGCATAAATTCTATCGAATAGAGCTTAATCTTCATAGGCAAGATCACGGGGAATATCCTTAAAGATCCGATAATAAAAGAGATTAGACCAAGTAATTACATTAAGCACCTGATTTTCTAGTCAGGCGCTCTTTCTCACACTAGAAAGTTGTACAACACAGATTACTCTTCATCTACGTACTGGGCTTGTAAGTAATTTTCAATGCCTGACATTTCAATCAAGCCAAGTTGAGTCTCTAACCAATCCACATGTTCTTCTTCGTCTTCGAGAATATCTTGGAATAGATCACGAGAGACATAGTCTCGAATGTCTTCAGCATAGGCAATCGCATCTTTCAAATCTGGGATCGCGGCCATCTCAAGCTTCAGGTCACACTCAATCATTTCTTTGGCGTCTTCACCGACCATTAACTTACCGAGATCTTGCAAATTTGGTAAGCCTTCTAGAAACAAAATCCGTTCAATCAGATGATCTGCGTGCTTCATTTCATCTATCGATTCGTGATATTCCTTATCGGCTAAGTGTTTCAACCCCCAGTCTTTATACATACGAGCATGAAGAAAGTACTGATTGATAGCGACTAGCTCGTTCCCGAGCACTTTGTTGAGATGCTGAATGATGATTGGATCGCCTTTCATGACAAAACCTCCTTTTGGCTTCATTTAAATGTAGAAGTAAATGAGAAGGTGTCAAAAGGCTCAGCGAATTATCACTGTTGTATAGCCACAGTCATTATCATTAGCTTGCTTGCTGTAATTTAAGTCCCGTATAACGAGTTTCAGTTTCCGCTAAAATGTCTTTAGCTTGTCTGATGCATTTACCACACTGGCTACCCAGTGCCGTACACTGCTTAATTCCTCGAATATCCGTTACGCCCTCATCTATCGCCAACTTCTTGATTTTCTTGTCAGAGACCCCATGGCAAAGACAAACGTACATAATTAAACCTGTAAAATGAACTGATGACAGTCAATATAAACAAGAATAATTATTATTACCAGTCGCATTTTGTTAATTTTAAGAACAGTTCGTTATATTGATTTGCAAATAACGGTAAAAGATCAAACCGTTAGAAATAGAGACAGGAAAATAGATATGGAATAGAAATTAAGATTTTGTTTTATTTACAATAAATATAAAAATTTTTGTAATAATTCTTATAACTGAATGAAATTTTAGATATTAAAAAGGGAAGCCTAAGCTTCCCTTCTCTGATGCGCTTTCTTCAAAAAAGAAGAATAGTGCAAGATTTTGTTTAATTCGTTAAGAATTAGTCAAAGATCTTAGCAACAACACCAGCACCTACTGTACGGCCACCTTCACGGATCGCGAAACGTAGACCTTCGTCCATTGCGATTGGTGCGATTAGCTCAACAGTCATTTGTACGTTGTCACCAGGCATTACCATTTCTACGCCTTCTGGTAGCTGGATGTCACCAGTTACGTCAGTTGTACGGAAGTAGAACTGTGGACGGTAGCCTTTGAAGAATGGAGTGTGACGACCACCTTCATCTTTAGACAGTACGTATACTTCTGATTCGAACTTAGTGTGTGGGGTGATTGAACCAGGCTTAGCCAGTACTTGACCACGCTCTACGTCGTCACGCTTAGTACCACGTAGAAGTGCACCAACGTTTTCACCAGCACGGCCTTCGTCTAGAAGCTTACGGAACATCTCTACACCAGTACATGTTGTAGTCGTTGTTTCCTTGATACCTACGATAGCAACTTCGTCACCAACTCTTAGGATACCACGCTCAATACGACCTGTTACTACTGTACCACGACCTTGAATTGAGAATACGTCTTCGATAGGCATTAGGAATGGCTGATCTACTGCACGCTCTGGCTCTGGGATGTAAGAGTCTAGTGCTTCAGCTAGTTCAACGATTTTCGCTTCCCACTGCTCTTCGCCGTTTAGTGCGCCTAGTGCAGAACCTTGGATAACTGGTAAGTCATCACCTGGGAAATCGTACTCAGATAGAAGTTCACGAACTTCCATTTCTACTAGCTCTAGTAGCTCTTCATCATCAACCATGTCACATTTGTTCATGAATACGATGATGTATGGGATACCAACCTGACGGCCTAGTAGGATGTGCTCACGAGTTTGTGGCATTGGGCCATCTGTCGCAGCAACAACTAGGATACCACCGTCCATCTGTGCAGCACCGGTGATCATGTTTTTAACGTAGTCAGCGTGTCCTGGACAGTCAACGTGTGCGTAGTGACGAGTTGGAGTGTCGTACTCAACGTGAGACGTTGCGATAGTGATACCGCGCTCACGCTCTTCTGGAGCGTTATCGATAGAAGCAAAGTCTTTTGCAACACCGCCGTACACTTTAGCTAGAGTAGTACAGATTGCAGCAGTTAGAGTTGTTTTACCGTGGTCAACGTGGCCGATAGTACCAACGTTAACGTGCGGTTTCGTACGTTCAAATTTTTCTTTAGACACGATCGTGTTCCTTCCTAGTTATGATTCGCCGTGATCATTATTGATCGACGACGCGCCAGAAATTGTTATTTTATGCGCCAACGTCGGTTAGCGCAATATTTGGACTGCCTGATCTCACAAAAAGTCGTAAACTTTTTGTAGTTCAATCGTCAATTAGTAACCACGCTCAGCAATGAGTGCTTCCGCAAAGTTCTTAGGCACTTCAGCGTACTCATGGAATTCCATTGAGTACGACGCTCGCCCTTGAGTTGCAGAACGTAGGTCAGTTGCGTAACCAAACATCTGAGATAGCGGTACTTGAGCACGGATGATCTTAAGACCAGCCACACCTTCGTCCATTCCTTCGATGATACCACGACGACGGTTTAGGTCACCAACAACATCACCCATCCAATCTTCCGGAGTGGTTACTTCGACATTCATCATCGGCTCTAGAATCACAGGTTGTGCTTCTAGCGCACCTTTCTTAAATGCCATCGAGCCAGCGATCTTAAACGCTATCTCGCTTGAGTCTACATCGTGGTAAGAACCATCAAATAGTGTAGCTTTAATATCTAGCACAGGATAACCCGCTAGCACACCACTATTCATTTGCTCTTCGATACCTTTCGCTACCGAACTGATGAATTCCTTAGGAACAGCACCACCCACGATTTCGTCTACGAATACGAAACCTTCGCCAGGTTCTGAAGGCTCAAGTTTGATCCACACATGACCGTATTGACCACGACCACCTGATTGACGAACAAATTTACCTTCCACTTCCGCTTTACCACGAATGGTTTCACGGTAAGCCACCTGAGGTTTACCAACGTTACAATCAACGCTGAATTCACGCTTCATACGATCAACGATAATGTCTAGGTGAAGTTCACCCATACCAGAGATCAGAGTTTGACCTGATTCGTCGTCCGTTTCCACGCGAAATGATGGATCTTCCGCAGCCAGCTTACCTAGCGCGATAGCCATTTTTTCTTGGTCAGCCTTAGAACGAGGCTCTACAGCGATCTGAATAACCGGCTCAGGAAACTCCATGCGCTCTAGAATCACTTTGTGGTTCTGATCGCACAGTGTGTCGCCTGTTGTCACGTCTTTCAGACCGATAGCAGCAGCGATATCACCAGCGCAAACTTCTTTTACTTCTTCACGCTTATTCGCATGCATCTGAACGATACGACCAAAACGCTCTTTCTTGCCTTTTACCGAGTTGTAGACAGCATCACCTGAGTTTACAACACCTGAGTAAACACGCATGAAAGTCAGCGTCCCCACAAATGGGTCTGTCGCGATCTTAAACGCTAGCGCAGAGAAAGGTTCATTGTCGTCCGCATGACGTTCAACTTCATTCTCTCTATCATCGACACCTTTAATGGCAGGCACTTCGATTGGCGATGGCAAGAATTCAATCACAGCGTCTAGTACCGCTTGAACACCTTTATTCTTAAACGCACTACCACAAGTAGCCAGTACGATTTCGTTGTTTAGTGTACGAGTACGTAGAGCTTGCTTGATCTCAGCTTCAGTTAGCTCACCTTCTTCAAGGTACTTGTCCATCAGCTCTTCGCTAGCTTCAGCAGCGGATTCAACCATATGGCTGCGCCACTCTTCAGCAAGCTCGATCATGTCAGCTGGGATGTCTTCGTAAGTAAACGAAGTGCCTTGATCGGCTTCATTCCAGTTGAGCATTTTCATCTTGATAAGGTCGATGACACCTCTGAACTCATCTTCTGCACCAACGTTCAGTTGGATTGGAACAGGGTTCGCACCAAGACGATTTTTAATTTGGTCCACAACGCGTAGGAAGTCTGCCCCCGCACGGTCCATCTTGTTTACAAATACCAAACGTGGAACGTGGTATTTGTCTGCTTGACGCCATACAGTTTCAGACTGAGGTTCAACACCAGATGAGCCACAGAACACAACCACAGCACCGTCAAGTACACGAAGAGAACGCTCTACTTCGATAGTAAAGTCAACGTGTCCAGGGGTATCAATGATGTTTACTCGATGCTCAGGGAACTGTGCTTCCATACCACGCCAGAATGTAGTAGTCGCAGCGGATGTGATAGTAATACCACGTTCCTGCTCCTGCTCCATCCAGTCCATGGTTGCTGCACCATCGTGAACTTCGCCGATTTTGTGAGAAAGGCCAGTGTAGAACAGAATACGCTCAGTTGTGGTTGTTTTTCCTGCATCTACGTGAGCACAGATACCGATGTTACGGTAGCGCTCAATAGGAGTTTTACGAGCCACAATTGTATCCTCTTACTAAGGTGTACCTTAGAGTATAGAAAAGTGCTGCGAGAGAACCTCGCAGCACAGAAGGTATTACCAGCGGTAATGAGCGAATGCTTTGTTCGCATCTGCCATACGGTGAACGTCTTCACGTTTCTTAACAGCAGTACCTTTATTCTCAGACGCATCTAGCATTTCAGCAGCTAGGCGTTGAGCCATAGATTTTTCACCACGCTTGCGCGCAGCTTCAACCAACCAACGCATAGCAAGTGCGTTACGGCGAACCGGACGTACTTCTACAGGAACTTGGTAAGTCGAACCACCAACACGGCGAGATTTAACCTCTACCGCAGGGCGTACGTTTTCAAGAGCTTCTTCAAATACAGCTAAGTGGTCTTTACCAGACTTTTCAGCCATAGTATCTAGCGCAGTATAAACAATTTTCTCTGCAGTAGATTTTTTACCGTCAACCATTAGGATGTTAACGAATTTTGCCAGCAATTCAGATTTGAATTTTGGATCTGGAAGGATCTTACGCTGACCAATGACGCGACGACGTGGCATGGATTTTCTCCGTTGTCTTCTTCAGGTTTTATCCAAAACTTTTCAGTTTTTTCAAAAAATTAAAAATAATTTAGTGTTTGGCCTTACTTAACGGAATCCATTAAGACTTAGGACGCTTCACACCGTACTTAGAACGACCTTGTTTACGGTCATTTACGCCTGCACAGTCAAGTGCACCGCGAACAGTGTGGTAACGCACACCTGGAAGGTCTTTAACACGACCACCACGGATTAGAACAACTGAGTGCTCTTGAAGGTTGTGACCTTCACCGCCGATGTACGAAGTTACTTCGAAACCGTTTGTTAAACGAACACGACAAACTTTACGAAGTGCTGAGTTAGGTTTTTTAGGTGTAGTAGTGTAAACACGAGTACATACACCACGTTTTTGTGGGCACGCTTCTAGTGCAGGCACGTTGCTTTTAACAACTTGCTTTGCACGAGGCTTACGTACCAACTGGTTAATAGTTGCCATTAACTAGCTCCTGAATTTACTTGAAAGTAAGCTTTGTGAAAAATCTATCCCCAACTGCCATTGCAGTTAGGGACGCAAAATTCTATGCAGCAGTGAGAGGTGTGTCAAGGAATATACGAATCTTTTTTGTTCAATTAGGACAATTCATCCGTAAAGCTTTGTCGACAGGAATTATCTTTCAATCCCAAGTTGAGGATTTATCTTGCTTTGCTGTCAATTCAACAAAACCTAGGTAGTTCACTACTGAGATGGAAGGGCTGATACGATTGGCCATACCTCGAGCGTGTATATCGCTCTCTAAAGCAAATACACTCGAACTTTTCAATTGACTAAATGCTCGATGTTGCGAATTGGCTGCGTATACGGCGTCTTCGATCAGTAAGATATCGTCATGAACGCTGCATACCAGTATAGCATCTTCTAAGCCTGAAACGGTTTTAATAATGTGTAACATGGCTTCCTCAAAATAACAGTAGCTTGCCAGCTTGTTGTAATTTTTCTTTGATTTGCTGAATGCTAAGTGGTTGCGCATCAATCACAAGATCGGCTTGAGCTAAACCTCGTTCGACAAGCGAGTCGGCACAAACAAAGACTTGCTCGATGTCATAAAGGTCAAATAACTTTAGCATTGGTGCATAATCTTTACTTAATATCATACTGGGGTCTTGACCTAACAAGAGTTGGTACACCCCATCACCAAAGAAAATAACACTGATGTCTTCACTGTACGCTGACGCAGCAAGTAATGCATCGACACCTTCGCGTCCAGACGTTCGCCCATGAGGTGCACTACGAAATAAATAAGTTAACTGACTCAAAACTGCACCACTCTGTCTTGGGTGAGCATCGCTTCGGCTAAACTTCCCAAACCGGCTTGTTCAAAACCTTCAGCAAGGTTGTTTTGCACTAAACCATGTTGGTTCGCTTCTTCTTCACTCACAATGCCACGACGCAACGCGGCCGCCACGCAAGTCTCTAACCGCACTTGATTTGCTTTGGCGAGTGTTTGCCACGCTTTATTGAGATCAAATTCATCATTAGCTGGCACACTCAAAGCGGTACCATTAGTCACACCGTCTTGATAAAAGAACACGCTGACCAGTGTGTGGCCTTGCTCAATCAATGCTTGCGCGAACTGGTAGGCACTTCGCGCAGCTTGACTGCCATATACTGGGCCATTCACCACTAACGTGTAAGTTAGCCCACTCACTTTTCGTCATCCTCGGTTTTTCGCTGACGGATATATAAGTAAACGGTATGCTTAGAGATATTCAGACGATCGGCAACACGGTTAATCGCGTCTTTAATATCAAAGATACCTTTATCGTACAGTTCCATAACAATTTGACGGTTCTTCGTGTTGTTCGACACAGATTTGTCAGCATTGATTTCTTCAATCGTGCGCTCAACGGTTTGATCCACCAGCTCTTCTACATCACTTGCAAAGTTCACTGACGAAGCGGCTTCTTTGGCTTCTTGTGTCGGCATGAAAGATTGAAGCACTTGGGAGAAGGATGCATCAAGGTTGACGTTGATACACAATAAGCCAATCACTCGGTTTTCACCATTACGAATAGCAACGGTGATCGATTTCATAAATACGCCACCTTTCGCACGTGTAAAGTACGAGCGAGAGAAATTACGCTCAGAGCCTTCTATGTCTTTGAGCATTTTGAGCGCTAAATCAGTGATTGGAGAACCAACCTGACGACCGGTATTTTCCCCGTTAGCTATCTTGATTGCAGAAGTGTTTAAGTCTTCTAGGGAGTGGAGAACGATCTCACAAAACGGACCTATCAGGCTCGCAATACCATCTACGACCGCCTCATACGATCTTAAAATGATGTTGTCGTGCTCAGTAAACGGCATCACGTTAACGGATTCCATTTCGAGCAACATCTCCGCGTTTATTGTTTCTGTAGTTGTCATAAGCCTTCGTGCGAAAAATCAACAAATTTATGTAAGTTTATCAGAAAATTTGAAACGCAACCTAGCAAACTCACCAACTAGTGACCTAAAACAAAAAAGGCCCGTTAAACGGACCTTTTTCAATGACTTAACGCTATTTCTTACTGTTCAGCTTTGTCGTTGTCTACTTTTAGCAGTTCAACTTCAAATACCAGTGTTGAGTTAGCTGGGATACTTGGCGTGTCTTGATCACCGTATGCTAGCTCGGGTGGAATAACAAATTTGAACTTAGAGCCGACTGGCATTAACTGAACACCTTCGGTCCAGCCCGGGATTACACGATTTAGTGGGAACGTTGCTGGCTCTCCACGATCGTAAGAACTATCGAACTGAGTTCCGTCGATGAGCGTACCTTGGTAATGCACTTGCACCGTATCAGTGTCTTTTGGTTTCTCACCTTCAGCCGGCGTAATGACGTGGTAAAGGAGACCTGAATCAGTCTTCACGACACCGTCTTGCTTCTCGAATTCAGCGCGGAAATCATCGCCTGCTTGCTTCGCTTCTGCTGCTTTCTCCGCCACTTGAGCTTGCATCTTCTCTGCAACACGCTTATCTAGCGATTCTAGTGCCGCTCGTGTTTCTTCTTCGTTTAGCTCTGCATTGCCTTGGAATACATCTTCAATGCCTTTAAGAACAAGATCTTTATTGAGATCGATACCAATTTCGCTCGGTTTTTCGATGCTCGTGCTTAAGTAGTTCGCGAATGAAACGCCGATTGCGTATGCCGCTTTATCGTCGTCGGTTTTAAAGTGAACCGCTTTGCCGGTTTCTGCTTGAACTTGCTCTGCTTGAGGTGCGGCTTCTGTTTCTTCTTTCTGACAACCTACCGCTAGCATGACTGTTGCAGCAAGTAGCGACACTTTTAAAACTGATTTCATTAAATTCTCCCAATAATGGCTTCGCCATTGGTTGTTGTGCACAAATCTTCTATGAGACTAGTGAAGACAATCGTTATACCAATATACTAGCTATATGTCTCAAGACACAAACCGGATTATTAGACGTGATACAAAGAATCTCTCATTTATTCCTATATTTAGTTGTCATCACCACGTTAAATGGTTGCTTTTTTACCGAGCGTGAAGTGCAACGCTGGCCTATTGAGCCACAAGGCGCGACCAGCTTTGCACTCAGTCGAGATGGACGATTCGCCTTGCTCTACTCTCAACAACACCACTTGGTGTTGTGGGATCTTGAGCACAATAAGCAATTAGCCAAACTGGGTGAGTTAGATGCCGACGCCAATGTGGTGTCCCATGTCCGTATTTCAGACAACGGCCGCTATGCGGTAACCGCGAGTCAAATGAACTTCGCGGTATGGGATCTAGGCTGGACACAAGCCAAAGGTCTTTGGTCCATTTCCGATGCTTTAATCCGCGACGTTGCTATCACCAGTAGTGGTGAACAAGTGCTGCTCGGGCTATCAAACGGTAAAGCCATTTACGTCAACTTAGTCAGCGGGCGACGCTTGGAGTTCCTTGCGCACCGTGAAAAAGTCAACTCCGTTGCGATATCGCCCAATGGTCGTTTTGCCCTCACTGGTGGCAATGACTACAAGGCATACCTTTGGGATACCGAGTCCGGGCAAATATTGCGAACCTTTGAACATGAACAAAGAGTGGTTCGCGTTGCCCTTCAGCGTGATGGTCAACTTGCTATGACGTCTGATGGGGGTAACCAAGCGGTAGTGTGGAACTTGGAAAGCGGAGAAGCCGTCACTCAACTAAATAGTTGGTCGCGTCAACTGATTTTCTCAACCGCGCGGTTTTCGGACGACGGCTCTCAGCTTGTTACTGGAGCGCCATCCGGCCGGGTGTCAGTGTGGGATACCCAAACAGGAGAACGGCTCAACAGATTTGAAGTTGAGCCTAAAAAAGATACTCGCCCTCCTCGCGCCGTCGTGTATGATGCAGCCTTTGATTCAAAACAACGTGTAATTACTGCTACTTCAGCAGGCATTGCCCAAGCTTGGCAGTTAGAGAACGGATCATGACAGAAAAACTTATTCAGCAATTGGAAGCGCGCATCAATGACTTAGAGTGTCAAGCCGCGTTCCAAGAACAAACGATTGAAGATCTGAACGAAGCACTCTCTCAACAGCAACTGTTGATTGCCAAGATGCAGGATCAGATGAAGTACATGGTGGGTAAAGTGAAAAATATGGATTCGTCGGACATGGCCGATCCAACAACAGAGCCGCCACCACCACATTACTAATCGATGTACGAAACATAAATAAAACCCAGAACGCGTTCTGGGTTTTATTGTATTGAATCCGTCGAAAGGGCTGGACTACTCATCTGCGAAAATTTGTACGCTCAACTCGCCTTGAGCGTTGATACCCGCTCGATACATGCCTGAACTATTCATCGCAAAGTGCAGTTCACCTTGCGCGTCAATTGCGATTAAACCACCTTCGCCGCCCATTTCTTTTAACTCCCCTTGAATGACATGCTCACAAGCGGTGCGGACGTCTTCTTTCAAGTAACGCATGCGCGCGGCGACGTCTTCTGCGACACGTTTACGGATAAAAAACTCACCGACCCCTGTGGTCGAAACCGCGACGACGCCATTTTCGGCCACCGTGCCGCAACCTATCAATGCAGAATCGCCCACTCGCCCATATTTCTTATTCGTTACGCCACCTGTGCTGGTTGCGGCGGCTAAGTTACCTTGTTGATCCAGCGCTACCGCTCCGACGGTGCCATGTTTCCGGTTATCTGGATAGTGAGATTCCGATAGTGCAAACCGTCCTTTCTCTCGCATCGAAAGCAGTTGCTCATAACGTCGGTCAGTAAAAAAGTAATCCTGCTCGGTATACTCATGCCCTTGTTCAAAGGCAAACTTCTCTGCGCCCTCACCCACCAACAATACGTGATTGCTGTTTCGCATCACGTCACGAGCAAGTTCAATTGGATTCTTGATATGACGAACGCCAGCAATCGCACCTGCGGCTTGGTTTCTACCATCCATCACAGAGGCGTCCATTTCTACCATCTCGTTATGTGTCAGCACAGAGCCTTTACCCGCATTAAAGTTAGGCGAGTCTTCCAACATTTTTACCGCCGCGACAACGGCATCAAGCGCTTCCCCCCCTTGTTTGAGGATTTGGTGACCAGCACGTACTGCTGACTCTAAGTCGGTCAAAATTGAGTGCTGTAATGACTCACTCACCTGCTCACGCAAGATCGTTCCAGCGCCACCATGAATGGCGATAGAGAAAGGTTTATTCATAAAACTTGGCCCAATGACTGTCTCTTCCCCTAATCACACCTCAGATAAACAAAAAGCGCAAGTTGATAACCAACTTGCGCTTTTCAATTCAGTAACTAGATAATGTTATCTAGCGAATCACTGCGAACGAATTAGTGAGAACCACAGCTACCGCCGCCACAGCAGCCTTCGTCATCATGCTTGTGATCATGGTCGTGCCCACAAGACTCTTCACCTTGATGGATATGACCGTGCTCGATCTCTTCTGCTGTTGCTTCACGCGTTGACATCACTTCGACTTCGAACGTCAAAGTTTGGCCAGCTAGCATATGGTTACCGTCAACAACCACTTCGCTGCCGTCGACTTCAGTCACTTCTACAGGGATCGGACCTTGGTCAGTATCGGCTAAGAAACGCATACCAACTTCGATTTCGTCAACGCCTTGGAATACGTCTGCAGGAACGCGCTGTACTAGAGCCTCACTGTGTTCACCATAAGCTTCTTCAGGAGCTACCGTTACTGAGAACTTGTCGCCAGCCACTTTACCTTCAAGTTCTTTTTCAAGACCCGTGATTAAGTTGTTGTTACCGTGAAGGTAATCTAAAGGCGCATCAGCTGTTGATTGATCGACAACAACACCGTCTTCCAACATTACTTTGTATGCAAGGCTTGCAACAACGTTCTTTTCAATTTTCATACTAACTCCAGGGAGATTAATTGACTTAACCTGAGTGGGGTTAAGTACTAAGACAACAGGGTGTATTATGGGGATGAATTATCGAAGTTCAATTATTCCGGCTTAAAAATTCCGATCATTTCCTGTTTTGAGTGTTTATTTTTCTCTACAGATTGTGGCTTACGTTGCTCTGTAAATTCACACTCCACACATTCGACTAACTCAATGCTGTTCTCGATCCACCAGCGTAATGTATCTTGCTGACTGCACTTTGGGCAGCTCGCGCCGGCAATAAAACGTTTCTTGATTTTCACGCTATTTCCTTAGCTTGAGTCTGGGCTCAAGTTTTACTTCCAATGATTAGGTGACTGTTGGTCGCTCTCCATCTCACGACCAAAAATTTCTTCTAACTCTTTACGAGCCTCTTTTGCTCTTTGGGCTAACTTCTGATCTTCATTGTGTTGAGGCAATAAATCTTTAAGCATAGCATTATCAAGCTTACGAAAATGTGCTTCTGCCCGCTTAGCTTGATAGGGGTGCATACCAAGCTCGACAAGCGCTTGGCGACCAAGGTCTAATGCGCCTAAGAACGTCTCACGCGAGTAGTTCTCCACATCATGACTCATCAATTGATACGCTTCCACCCGACTTCTCGCACGGGCGAGCAGTTTAAGATTCGGGAAATACGAGCGGCAAATATCAACGATCGCCATGACTTCATCAGGTGAGTCAGTACAAATCACCAAGGCTTCGGCTTTATCTGCGCCCGCAGCACGCAACAAGTCAATTTGAGTGGCATCGCCATAAAACACCTTGTAGCCATATTTGCGCAATAAATGAATTTGGCTGGCATCGCTTTCCAAGATCGTCACCTTGATTTTGTTGGCGTACATCAAGCGGCCAACGATCTGACCAAAGCGGCCGAAACCAGCGATGATCACCCGTGGGCTGCGATCAACAACATGCCGAGTGGTGTTCTCTTCCTCCAGATTCAGCGTACGAGCGAACCACTTCTTTTGCCCCATGAGCAATAGCGGCGTGGTCACCATCGACAAGCTCACCACCACCAACAGAAACGCGACCTGCTCTTTAGCGAGAATGCCTTCTTGACTGGCGGCGGTGAAAATGACAAACGCAAACTCACCACCTTGGCTTAAAATCGCAGCCATACGGCTACGCGCTTTTTCCTGAACGCGGGCAGCTCGCGCCAGCGCATAGAGAACCAATCCTTTAACCACCACCAAAGCCACTACAGCGCCCAAGATTTCTAAAGGGTGTAATGCCAACAAACCCAGATTTACCGCCATGCCAACCGCGATGAAGAACAACCCCAACAACAAGCCCTTAAACGGCTCGATGGCAATTTCCAATTCATGTCGATATTCACTCTCAGCCAGTAGAACGCCGGCTAAGAAAGTCCCTAGAGCCATTGAAAGCCCAAGCTTTTGCATCACGACTGAAATCCCAAGCACGACCAACAGTGCTGCGACGGTAAAGAGCTCACGAACGCCGCTCATCACAACAAAACGAAATAGTGGGCGCAATAAGAAGTGGCCGCCGATCAACAGTGCCACCACACTGCCTAATACCGTAAAGACATCAAACCAATTCCCCCCACTTTGTCCGCCTGCAAGCAGCGGTAGCATCGCTAGCATGGGGATCACGGCGACGTCTTGGAAAAGCAACACGGCAAACCCCGACTGACCCGTTTCGGTGCCGTTCAAACCTTGCTCTTCAATTACTTTGAGCGCAATCGCGGTCGACGACAGCGCCAGCCCCATGCCGATCACTAAGCTCACCTGCGTACTCCCCCCAAACAAACTTACAACACTGCCAATCACCGCAGTCGTGACCACGACCTGCGCTCCTCCTAAGCCTAAAATGGGGCCTCGCATCTGCCAGAGTTTTTTTGGGTTTAACTCTAAACCTATTAAAAACAGCAATAACACAACCCCGAGCTCAGCAAAGTGCAAAATTGCATCGACGTCGCTGATTAATCCTAAGCCCCAAGGTCCAATCAAAACGCCAGCCAGTAGGTAGCCCAACACCGAGCCCAGCCCAAGTCGCTGGGCAATAGGCACCGCAATTACGGCTGCCGCGAGGAAGACGACACTGCTTTGGAGAAATTCACTGGTTATCGCCATACTGACCTCCTTGGTCTGTTGCTTCCCAGTCTTTAAAAGGATTATTTAGCCATTGACGGTATTGCTCGGCATGCTCATAACGCTCTATATCAGATATATTTCTCGACCAGTACAGCACCAACGGTTCTATCCAGTACATTTGACACAAGGCTGCGGTCAGCTCAAACGGTTGCAGAATTTGCTCTAACGGGTATTTGTTGTACCCCTTCGCGCTAAAGGCCTCTTCTTTCCCTCCCGTTGTAATCACACTGCGCCAGTATTTTCCCTCTAGTGCCGAACCTCCGCCAAAAGCAAAACCTTTGCCCAGCACTCGGTCCAACCACTCTTTTAACAGGGCTGGGCATGAATACATATAAAGCGGGTGATGGAACACAATCACATCATGCGTTAACAACAGTGCATGTTCGTGGTTCACATCAATAAAGAAATCGGGATAAGCACCGTAAAGATCATGCACGGTGACATGATCAAGCGACTGAGCTTTTTTAATCATCACTTGATTAGCAATCGAGTTATGCGGCTCTGGATGAGCATAAATGACCAGAACTCTTGGGAGAATAGACGGTACAACAGCCAAATGGTCGTCCTTGTGGTTATTTTTATCCGTTATCAAATTGTTATACTTTTTTGTACAGCATAATGCAATTAAAGCGAATCAATCGACTTTTCCGGCCAATACCCCTACTATTCACCGCTAGATATATACCCAAGTGGCTTTTCAAAACGATTGAAACCACTTCGCTATGTAACCAAGCAACGCGCACTGCGCAAAGTGAATGAAAACTTTATGATTACCTTCTCTGACATCCAGTTACTGCGTGGCGGTAAACCCCTTTTAGATCAAGCTTCTGCCACCATCCATCCCGGCGACAAAGTCGGCCTTGTGGGCAAAAACGGCTGTGGTAAATCGACCCTTTTTGCGTTGCTAAAAGACGAACTGTCGATTGATGCAGGTTCATTTAGCCAACCACAACATTGGGAACTGGCATGGGTCGCGCAAGAAACGCCAGCCCTAGAGCGCAGCGCATTGGAATACGTCATTGATGGTGACCGCGAATATCGCGGTCTTGAAAAGCAGCTCGCCGATGCGGAAACACAAGACAACGGTACACTGGTCGCCGAGATTCACGGCAAGATTGAAACCATCGGTGGCTACAGCATTCGCGCTCGCGCAGCAGAATTGTTAGATGGTTTGGGCTTCAGCCAAGAGCAAATGAGCTGGAGCTTGACTCAGTTCTCCGGTGGTTGGCGTATGCGCCTTAACTTAGCTCAAGCACTATTATGTCGTTCTGACTTATTGCTACTCGACGAACCAACCAACCACTTGGATTTAGATGCGGTAATGTGGCTAGAACGCTGGCTGCAAAACTACCCGGGAACCCTACTCCTGATCTCGCACGACCGCGACTTCCTTGATCCCATCGTGGGACGCATCATCCATATCGAAAACCAACAGTTGAACGAATATACGGGCAACTACTCATCTTTTGAAAACCAGCGCGCGCAAAAAATGATGCTGCAACAAGCGATGTATGAGAAGCAACAGAAACAAATGTCGCACATGCAAAGTTACATCGATCGTTTCCGCTACAAAGCATCAAAAGCTCGTCAAGCGCAAAGTCGTATTAAAGCGTTGGAGCGTATGGAAAAAGCATTACCGGCACAATTTGATAATCCATTTAGCTTCCAGTTCCGTACCCCAGCGGCATTACCCAATCCAATCATGATGATGGATGAAGTATCGGCAGGTTACGATGACAACCTGATCTTAGAGAAGATCCGCTTGAACTTGGTGCCAGGCAGCCGTATTGGCTTGCTTGGTCGTAACGGCGCGGGTAAATCGACCCTGATCAAACTGCTTTCTGGCGAACTCAGAGCCCAAGGCGGGGATCTCACCTACTCTCAAGGTGTGAAGATTGGTTACTTTGCTCAGCATCAGCTAGAGACGCTGCACCCAGAAGAAACCCCATTGCAACACATGATGCAGATCGCTTCTGATCAAACCGAACAACAACTGCGGGACTACTTGGGTAGCTTTGGCTTTCAAGGAGAAAAAGCCCTAGAAAAAGTGGCGCCGTTCTCTGGTGGTGAAAAAGCCCGTTTGGTATTAGCGTTGATTGTTTGGCAAAAACCAAACCTATTACTGCTCGATGAACCGACCAACCACTTGGATTTGGACATGCGTCAGGCACTGACCTTAGCACTGCAAACCTTCGAAGGGGCAATGGTCATTGTATCGCACGATCGTTACCTGCTGCGTGCAACCACGGATGATTTATACTTGGTGCATGATCGTCAAGTCGCCCCATTTGATGGGGATTTGGCCGACTACTATAAGTGGCTGACTGAGCAACAAAAAGCGGAGCGCAAAGAAGCACAAGCCGCACAGCCCGCCAAAGATAGCGCCAACAGCGCGGCAGCGAAAAAAGAGCAAAAACGTCGCGATGCAGAATTTCGTACACAGACCGCGCCAATTCGCAAAAGGCTGACACAATTAGAAAAGAAAATGGATAAGTTAGGTGCTGCACTGGCCGAAGCTGAACAACAATTGGCGGATAACTCACTGTATGAAGCCGAAAATAAAGCTAAACTTAACCAAGTGCTGGCTCTTCAAGCTTCTAGTAAGGCAGAGCTCGAAGAAATTGAAATGGAATGGATGTCGGCTCAAGAAGAGTTAGAGCAGATGGAGTTAGAGTTTAATCAATGAGTAATCAACACGCTGAATACACACTCACCCTAGAACACCTTTGGCAGTTCAGTCTGCAATTTTATGGGGTGCGAGAAGTGAAAGAAGCGTGTTTATCATTACAGAACAATTATCACGGCAACGTGAACCTACTCCTGCTGCTCAGATGGCTCGATGAGCAGCAACTGATTTTCCAAGAAAAAGACTGGCCTCTAGTACAAAGCTGTCTGGGTCGAAGCGAAACTTTACTGCACTCTTTTCGCGACTTACGCCGCCATCTTAAGTCGCAAGTCAATGATGCTTTATATCGTGAAACCTTGCAGTTTGAACTGCAACTAGAAAAGCAGCAACAAGCGGATTTGGTGGACTGCATTAACTCACTTGCACTACTCAAAAATGATGGCGACCCACTCACGCTGAGATACTGTCGTCAACTTGGTGGTGAGCATTTGCAGCCAGCCTTTGCTATGCCGGTGCCAAACATTCACCCACCAAAACGCCCATAAATCTGTAGAATACCTATAATCTTTATAAAGGATTATATTAATAAGTTCTTCAACTGACACCGAAGGACCGCATAAGAGCAGTTAGGTATGACACAATTTTTCGCCGCCGCCGGGATCAAAAACCCGCATCTTCAAACGCTTTTACCACGTTTTATTCGCAAAAAAGCGTTATTTACGCCGATTTGGCAAACCCTCGATACAGCCGATGGCGACTTTCTCGATCTAGCATGGAGCGAGGACCCAAGCCAAGAACCTGCGCAAAAACAGCCGATTTTTGTGTTGTTTCATGGACTAGAAGGCTGCTTCTATAGCCCTTACGCCAATGGTCTAATGAATGCGTTTGCTCAATCTGGTTGGCTGTCGGTGATGATGCATTTTCGTGGTTGTAGCGGCAAGCCAAACAAGAAAGCTCGCGCCTATCATTCCGGTGAAGTGACTGACGCCCGCTACTTCTTAGAGCATCTTGAGCAACGATTTCCTGATAACCCCAAAATCGCGGTTGGTATTTCCCTCGGCGGGAACATGTTAGTAAATTACCTTGCGCAATATCGAGACGACCCGATTGTCACAGCCGCCACAATCGTCTCTGCACCGCTGGATTTGGCGGCATGTGCTAATCGCATCGAACAAGGTTTTTCGAAGGTCTATCGTCGTTATTTATTATCCTCGCTCAAGCGCAATGCGTTGCAAAAACACGCTTTGCTACATGGTGAATTGGCTTTGTCCTACAACTCAATAAAACGTGTCACACGATTGTATGAATTCGATGATTTGATCACGGCACCATTGCACGGTTTTAAAGACGCACAAGATTATTACGACCAATGTTCAGGCTTGAGCAAGTTACAACAGATCACGCTGCCAACCTTAATCATTCACGCCAAAGACGACCCGTTCATGACGGATGAGGTTATCCCTAAATTTATTCTGCCTGACAATATCGATTATCGCTTATTTGACCATGGTGGCCACGTCGGCTTTCTGTCTGGCTCCGTTTTAAAACCTAAATTTTGGCTAGAAGAAGCACTGCCGGCATACTACGAAAGTATTGCTACAGACTTTATGGCTCACACTATAAAAAAGAACGTTTCTACTGCGACACAACAGAGCGCGGTATAGAATAGAACTAAATCATAAAAAGTATGAGGTATTGATGATCATCCCTTGGCAAGACATCGCGCCTGAGACATTGGAAAATATCATTCGTGAGTTCGTTCTGCGCGAAGGGACGGACTACGGGACCGTCGAGGTTTCTTTACAAGACAAACTCGAACAAGTAAAACATCAACTGGCACAAGGTGAAGCCGTCATTGTCTTCTCTGAACTGCATGAAACTGTAGATATTCAGCTCAAAGCAAAATCATAGCCCCTTCACATTTTACCGTCCCCCACTCAATGACAAGCCGTTGTGACGTGTTATAGTGGGTTATCGACCGTGCAGTAACGCCCTACTGCACTTTACAGGTAAGTAATTTTCGACAAGGTTTGTCATGTCAGCAAAACACCCAATCATAGCGGTTACTGGTTCGTCCGGTGCCGGCACGACCACTACATCTGAAGCCTTCCGTAAGATGTTCAATATGATGAACGTCAAACCCGCATGGGTTGAAGGTGACAGCTTCCACCGCTTTACTCGCCCCGAAATGGATATCGAGATCCGCAAAGCGCGCGAGCAAGGTCGACACATCAGCTATTTTGGCCCTCAAGCCAATGACTTTCCAGGTTTGGAGGCGTTCTTTCGTAAATACGGCAATGCGGGCACAGGAAGCGTACGCCGCTACCTACACACATTTGATGAAGCCGTCCCGTATAACCAGATGCCGGGGACATTTACCCCCTGGCAAGATCTGCCGGAAAACAGCGATGTGCTGTTTTACGAAGGCCTGCATGGTGGCGTGGTGGATGGTGAGGTAAACGTATCGCAACACGTTGATTTTTTGATTGGCATGGTGCCGATCGTGAACTTGGAATGGATCCAAAAATTTGTCCGCGATACTCGAGAGCGCGGTCACTCACGAGAAGCGGTTACGGACTCCATCGTGCGTTCGATGGACGATTATCTCAACTACATTACGCCACAGTTTTCACGTACCCATATCAACTTTCAGCGAGTGCCAACGGTCGATACCTCTAACCCACTTAACGCCAAAGGCATTCCAAGTTTAGATGAAAGTTTTGTCGTGATTCGCTTACGCGGGATTAAGAAAGTCGACTTCCCGTATCTGCTGGCTATGATTGATGGCTCATTTATGTCACGCCATAACACTATCGTGGTTCCAGGCGGTAAAATGAGCTTTGCTATGGAGCTCATCGTAAGACCGATTCTCCAACAGCTAATAGAAACAGGAAAAATTGGTTAAAAACGTAGCAGGCTAGACTTTACTTTTCACACCGTGATCATGTGCACACTTTTGCTTACAAAATCTCAATCATGACACGATTAAAATCAAGAAATCGTTTTCGAAAAAGGATACTATTTCTTACCGAAACACAAGATAGCTTGCAGCATATAAAAAGTGCTCTTATTCTAGTAAACCTAATTCAGGCTTAGCTAAAATATGGATAGCGCAAGCGTACCCTGCAGAGGAAGTGAGATATTATGGTTCTAGGTAAACCTCAAACCGACCCAACATTAGAGTGGTTTCTTTCACACTGTCATATTCATAAGTACCCATCAAAAAGCACGCTGATTCACGCGGGCGAAAAAGCAGAAACGTTGTACTACATCGTTAAAGGTTCTGTTGCGGTTCTTATCAAAGACGAAGAAGGTAAGGAAATGATTCTTTCCTACCTAAACCAAGGAGACTTTATTGGTGAACTTGGTCTATTCGAGGAAGACCAAGAGCGCACAGCTTGGGTTCGTGCTAAATCTCCTTGTGAAGTTGCTGAAATTTCTTTTAAGAAATTCCGTCAGCTTATCCAAGTAAACCCAGACATCCTAATGCGTCTTTCTGCGCAGATGGCTCGTCGTCTTCAAGTGACTAGCCAAAAAGTGGGTGACCTAGCGTTCCTAGACGTAACTGGTCGTATCGCTCAGACGCTTCTGAACCTTGCAAAACAACCAGACGCAATGACTCACCCAGACGGCATGCAAATCAAGATCACTCGTCAAGAAATCGGTCAAATCGTTGGCTGTTCTCGTGAGACAGTAGGTCGTATCTTGAAGATGCTAGAAGAGCAGAACCTAATCTCTGCGCACGGTAAAACTATCGTGGTTTACGGTACTCGTTAATCTCAAACCAGAGTGACGCGAACAAAATTATAAAAGCCACCAATGGCGACATTGGTGGCTTTTTATTTGTCTTGTAACCACATTAAGCTCAGAGCAACAAAAGACTAATGAGCAAGTTGGTTAGCCGAAAGGTTAACCCTAAAAGTTAGCCATTCGTACTTTCAAAGATTTTGTCCGCTGAAGCCGCCACAAAACCTGGGTACAGCTCACCGTTTTCCATCGGGTAGCGCTTAGCAAACTCGTAAAAGCCACCAGGGATAATTTCAGTGCCTTCGCTAAAGCGAACCGCCACTTTATCCGCCATGGTCGATGATTGTTCTAGCAGCACCTCAGGAGTGCCCTTCACTTCCCCGCCGTTTTCATTAATGGTAAATCCGGCCGTACGTAAGTGATCGTTTACTTGCTTCACTTCTTCGTATTCATTGAGCTGGTTAACGCTCACCGTGAAGTGGTTTGCGCCGTAACCATGCGCCGCCAACCAAGATGCGTACTCACTTTCTTTAGCCAACGTTTGGTAGTCAGCAAAGCTTAAATCCCACAAGCGTCCACCATGTAAGAATGCGCTATCGTTCAGCTTGTCTGCATCGACTTGTGCCACCAGCTTTTTCACTATCTCTTGCAGCTCAGCTGAACATTCTTCTACTTTCAGTTCACTAATAAACACTTTGGGTTGCTTAGGTTCTGGATGCTCGTAATGCTTTGCGACTAATTTTTTACTTTCAAAAACGTAGTCACCACATGCCTGGTAGCCAATGGCTACAAATGGTTTAGCTAAGGTTTCGATACCAAGAGGCGCAATATTGAAGGTACGTAAAGCTATATGATCATTAATCAGAGGCTCATCTTCTTGAAGCAGCTGATGTACTTTCGCAGCAGAAGGGCAAAGACGTTGAATGTAATCTTGCCATAGCGATTCAAATAACACATCGGGCGTCATAACGACTCCTTGTTACGAGATGTAGAGTTAAAAGGTAAGCGGAAGTTGACTGCTCGTTCACAACGAAAAGTTGTCCAGAATAATGAACGAACAGCCATCAACCTGTGACGGTAAATGCCAGTCAGTCAACACGCTTTTCCGAGTCTTTGCTCACTTTCCGTGTTCTGCCAACGATCACTACAACCCATACCTAAATGATTCGCCGGCAAGGTGAGCCGCAATACATGGTTGCGACTCTGTTATTAAAACTTATAGCGCCACACCTGGGCTTAATGTTGCAGGCAAGATAGTCTCTTGACCTTCCATTGATGCCATCGGGTACGCACAGTAGTCTGCTGCGTAATAAGCGCTTGGACGTAGGTTACCTGATGCACCAGGGCCACCAAATGGCGCATCACCACTTGCACCTGTGAGCTGGCGGTTACGGTTCACGATCCCTGCACGAATATGGTCAACGAAGTATTCCCATTCTTGGTCGTCAGTTGAAACTAAACCAGCAGAGAGACCAAAGCGCGTGTCGTTCGCCAGTGCTACGGCTTTTTCTAGCCCTTCGTAACGCACCACTTGCAGAAGTGGACCGAAGTACTCTTCATCTGGCAGGTCAGCAATGTTCGTTACATCAATAATGCCCGGAGAAACAAACGCCGCCTCTCCTGCTTTAGCTTCAATCAAGCTTTCACCACCAAGTGATTGTAGCTTCGCTTGTGCATCGAGAATGAACTTGGCTGCGGCAACGGAAATTTGCGGTCCCATAAATGGCGCAGGCTCTGCAAATGGCTGGTCTACGCAAATATTCTTCGTCGCTTCAACCAGTTTCGTGATGAGCGCATCACCTTTCTCACCCAGTGGCACGTACAAACGACGAGCACACGTACAACGTTGACCAGCACTGATAAACGCTGATTGGATGATGGTATAAACCGTGGCATCCAAATCACCGTATTTATCAGAGATCACCATCGGGTTATTACCACCCATTTCTAGTGCTAACATCTTGTCTGGTTGACCCGCAAATTGACGGTGCAATACATGCCCCGTGTTCGCGCTGCCCGTGAACAGTACGCCATCAATGCCTTTCGCATCAGCAAGCGCAATACCGGTTTCTTTCGCACCTTGGACAAGGTTGATCACGCCTTTCGGCAGACCTGCTTCTTCCCAAAGTTTCATAGCTAACTCGCCAGTCCAAGGCGTTTGCTCGGATGGCTTGAACACAACGGTGTTACCCGCTAGTAGCGCAGGCACAATGTGACCATTTGGTAGGTGACCAGGGAAGTTATATGGGCCAAATACTGCCATCACGCCCAGTGGGCGATGACGCAACACAATTTGGTTGCCCGCCGCTTCACGGCTCGCTTCACCGGTGCGGTCATGGTAAGCACGAATAGAGATGGCAATTTTACCTGCCATTGCCGCTGCTTCAGTGCGCGTTTCCCAAATTGGCTTACCAGTTTCTTTGGCAATGACTTCGGCGATTTTTTCGCTGTTCTCTTTTACTTTCTCAGCAAAAGCCAACACGATCGCCTCACGCTCTGCAAATGAACGTTTCTTCCAATCCATGAAGGCTTCGCGAGCCGCCGCCACGGCTTGGTTCACTTGCTCAGCCGTGGCGCTTTTTCCTTGCCAAATCACTGCTTGGTTGTACGGCGACAAAGAGGTAAATTTTTCACCCTGACCTTGTACCCATTCACCTGCAATCCAATGTGTCATTGTTTCTATCCTTACATTCTGTCGTCTGTTACTGCGGAAGAAGGCGTACAATATCCCCTTCCTCAACCAAAAGCGCCGCTGCGACTTCTGGCGCGATCATCACGTTTTGCGTTTCAGCGTCATACGCCGCTTTGGTGACTACCGCACGGAAGTTTTCGAACGATGAGTTACACATCAAAAAATCTTGCGTGCTGTTATGCGGCGTAATCTTCACTTGCGCGCGGAACGAATGACGAACCGACTCCACATTTCGCAAATCACATTCTACGGTTGGGCCAGCGTCAAAAATGTCGACATATCCACGGTTGGTAAAGCCTTCGCGCTCTAACAACGTCAACGCAGGACGCGTGTTATCGTGTACCTTACCAATCACCGCTTGTGCTTCAGGGCTCAATAGATTGATGTAGATAGGCAATTTTGGCATTAAGTCGGCGATAAAGCCTTTTTTACCAATACCGGTTAGATAATCGGCAAGCGTGAAATCGATCGAGAAGAAGTGCTCTTGCAGCCATTGCCAGAACGGCGAATTACCTTCGTCGTCTGAAACGCCACGCATTTCGGCAAAAATGGTTTCGGAGAAACGCTCTGGGTGCTCAGCCATCATTAAGAAACGGCACTTTGACATCAGTCGTCCGTTAAGACCTTGGCGGAATTTCTCACGCAAGAACAAGGTACAAATTTCGCTGTTACCCGTGTAGTTATTACCAAAAGTAAGCAGTTTGACGACATTATTGACGCCAAGTTTTGGCGACGAGTGCACTACTTTGCTGATGTGATAAGAATAAAAAGGCACATCCCAGCCGATCGATGCTTCGATTCCGGTGGTCCCCGCAACTTCCCCTGAGTCAAAATCAAAGCCGACCATCAGGTAGCCTTCATCCCCCGGTTCTGCCACATCTGGTTTACCAAAGCTGTACTCTGAGTGTTTGATTCGATTGGTTAACAATTCTTCGTTAACCGGTAAAGATGTAAACCCGTGACCAGACTCTACCGCACAGTTATGCAGCGAGTCATAATCCGACATCGCGATAGGGCGAACTACTAGCATCAATACTCCCTCCAGATGCAAGAAGATCCTAACTATATTGTAGGAACAATTCCCCCATCAGAGATCCTTGACGGGGGGATGCGTTGACGTTTAAAGGGTAATTACGACGACACTAATGTCGCGATCGCTTTATCCAGTTTCGCCAAGCCTTCTTCAATTTCTTGTTGTGTGATTACGAGTGATGGGGTGAAACGTATGACATCGGCCCCTGCGACCAATACCATCAGACCTTGTTGACCGGCAGCAACGAGCACATCACGCGCACGGCCTTGCCATTGTTCATTCAGCGCTGCCCCAAGCAATAGGCCTTTACCGCGTATTTCAGAAAAGATGTGATACTGCGCATTGATCTTCTCTAGACCTTCACGGAACATCGCTTCGCGTTCTAGAACACCTGCCAAGACTTCTGGCTTAGTGACTTCATTCACCACCGCCTCTGCAACTGCACAAGCCAATGGATTACCACCGTACGTCGAGCCGTGCGTGCCCACTTTCATATGATCAGCCAGTTTTGCCGTGGTCAGCATTGCACCGATAGGGAAACCACCACCGAGTGATTTGGCCGTACTTAAAATATCAGGCGTGATTCCCAGACCTTGATACGCATAGAAGTGACCCGTGCGCCCGTTCCCCGTTTGCACTTCATCGAAGATCAACAGTGCGTTGTGTTTGTCACACAGTTCACGAACTGTTTGAGCGAACTCTGGGGTTGGAGGCACAATTCCCCCCTCACCTTGTAGAGGCTCCATCATGACCGCACAAGTGCGATCCGACATGTGCGCTTGTAGTGCTTCGATATTGTTATAAGGCAGGTGTGTGACATCACCCGGTTTAGGACCAAAACCATCCGAGTAAGCTTCTTGACCACCGACAGTGACGGTAAAAAAGGTACGACCGTGGAAGCCTTGTTTAAATGCAATGATTTCAGATTTTTCTTGGCCATGAACGTCAACTGCGTAACGACGTGCTAGTTTCAGTGCCGCCTCATTCGCTTCCGCGCCAGAGTTGGCAAAGAACACGCGTTCCGCAAAGCTGATTTCGGTGAGCTTTTTCGCTAGTCGCAGCGCAGGCTCATTGGTCATGACGTTACTTAGATGCCACAACTTGTTACCTTGCTCAATCAGTGTCTTCACCATCACTGGGTGACAATGACCAAGACAGTTCACTGCAATACCACCAGCAAAGTCGATATATTCATTACCTTGCTGATCCCAGACGCGTGAACCTTCACCTTTAACAGGGATCATTTCCATCGGGTTATAGCAAGGCACCATCACCTCATCGAATAAACCGCGCTCTACTTTAATTTCCGTTGTCATTGCACATTCCTTCTAATACCGCATGCGTAGCAGATAAGCGAATTTAACCGGCTCTTTGCCAGAAAATAATGTTTTGCATATAAGCCATTGCGGTATTGTATTTACACTTCATTAACCATTTCAATAGTGATTTATTCTTTTTGTTCGCGAAAGCCACTTGCATTAATCACTACCCATGATTATTTATGCACTAAGAAAGAGAAATAGAGAAGTGATTTTTTATCATAATCATATAGCGCAATGAGTATAAGGAGGAAAAACACACGAACAGTGAAAACAACAATAATGAACCGCATAGTTTTGCAGTCCAAACACATCATCAAAGAATGAACAGTTTGTTAATAAAAGTGATCGTGATCAGATTGCTTTACGTGCAAGGAAGTTGGCTAACAGTTCATGACCTTGTTCGGTTTTGATCGACTCAGGATGGAATTGCACCGCATCAATCGGCAGAGTTTTATGCTGATAGCCCATGATTTCATCCATGCTACCATCGGGCAGTTCTGTCCATGCCGTCAACTCAAACATCTCTGGCAAAGTGCCATTTTTCACCACTAGCGAATGGTAACGAGTAACGGTAAGCGGATCATTGAGATTTTTAAACACGCTGCGACTGGTATGGCGGATAGGTGATGTTTTACCATGCATCACTTGTCGAGCGCGCACCACCTCCCCACCGAACACTTGTGCAATCGCCTGATGCCCAAGGCAAACGCCCAATATCGGTAGCTTATCAGCGAAGTGCTTTATCGCTTTGAGGGAGATACCCGCCTCGTTTGGCGTACACGGTCCAGGTGAGATCACTAAGTGGGTTGGGTTAAGCGCTTCAATCCCTTCAATATCGATCTCATCATTACGCACGACCTGTACGTCTACGCCAAGCTCGCAAAAGTATTGATAGAGGTTGTAAGTAAAAGAGTCGTAGTTATCGATGATTAATAACATAGCTCGTTGGCTGCTCCATTCCGTTTTCGTAATACCCAAATCTAATTGTCTATCTGACTGACAATTAAAGGCGATATTTTGCAGCAGCAAGGTAGAAAGGCAAGTTTTGATGCTATTTAAGTTAAGGTTACAGAGAATAAAAAGGCCAGCTTGCGCTGACCTTTGGTTTAAGACCGTTTGATTATGAACGTCAGTGCTTAATCACGACGACGGCGTAGGAAGCCAAAGCCAAGTGCCGCTAGCAGCGTGCCAAGGCCCAGTGAACCACCTGAACCGTCATACTCTGGATACACCGGTTTTGGTGTATTCGAATCACGCTTGGTGAAGTTGACCGTCATGACTTTGGTATCGATCACTTCATCTTGTGCAGCAGTATCGGCTGCAAAAGCGGCCGCAACAGGTCGCGTCAGCGTCATGGTCACTGTGTATTCACCTCGTGGTAACGCCGCAGCATCAAAGTTAACCGCTTGCGCACCCGATTTTCTCAACGTGATCTTCGGCAGTGCCGGCGCTTTTTCTGGCTGTGGTGACAGAGTAAGCGTGGCAATATCGCCTTTTTGCGCGCTTGCTGGTACTGGGTAGTGAAGATCCGCACGATCACTCTTAGTGAAAATCGTCACCGGAGACTCACCCGCTTCCCCATATTTGTAGCCAATAGAAGCGATCACAGGGTCATGGTCTGAAGAACGGAACGCATCCTGTTTGTAGTATGGGTTTTCACCATTTTGGATCTGTTCGTTCGTCAAGCCTTTACGACGGTTTTCATACGCATATAAGCCCATTTCTGGTGCGTTGATGTGCCAATCAGTCACGTCAATCACACGTTTTTCAAGGCCTTTCGACACCAACAAGTGGTCAAGCGAACCCACTTCATCGTTGTATGAATAACTCCACGCCGTTTCACCTGGCTGTAGCGTTTTTTCAATCGCATTCACGTAACCAAAGGTTTGAGTAACCACAGGATTCGCTGCGCTCTCATTGACTGGCTTTTTACCAATGTAGGTGTAAGCGGCCTCTTTGATCGCCTTACCCGTTGGGTTATTCGTCAGTACGAGCATCGCGTCTTCTTTGGCGTATGAGTTCATATCACCCAAAATCACTTTATCACCGATAAACTTCGCCATCTCCGTACCTAACTGCTTCGCAGCCGTTACGCGGAACGCTTCACACGAACCTTGGAAGTCTTCATCTTTGGCGTAGGTGCGTAGTTCACCATCTGCGCCAAGGTAGTCATCCCAACAAGTTGAGCCTTTCGATTTCAGGTGGTTGACCGCCACCGTGAGGCGTTTACCGGTGTTGTTCACTAAGAACGTCGCTGCCACCGTGTCGCGTTGATAGTTCTTACCACTTTCAACCAACTCCTCTTTATTATCAGTGACTGGTGCCCCATTCTCATCCACAATCATTGGTGCATCTTGGCGCGGCATCGGAATGACCTTACCTGCGACTAGGCTCACTTTGGATGGACGGTAGATAAGGCCCGTGGTGATCGCATCACCACCGACGTTGTCGTATTCATCTAAAACGGTATCGCCGTTTTTATCGAAGCCGACAAAGACATAGCGGTTATGGATAGAGTTTTTGTTATTACGTTTAGAGTAACGATCATCCGTATACTTCTCGTTGACCGCACGCACTAGTTCGTTTATCGCACCAAAGTCACCAAAGCCGTTGTTTTCGATTTCCATCAAGCCAATAATATCGGCATTCATGTTGTAAATCGCTTCGACAATTTTCGCTTGTTGACGCTCAAATTCCAACTCACTCTCGGCACCACGGTTGTCACCATTGCGGTTGTCTGAGCCACCATAAGGGGAGTTAAAGTAGTTAAGTACGTTTTGTGACGCTACCTTAATGCTGAACGAGTCAGTGTAGTGGTAATCATCGTTTGAGGTACGCAGGCTTGGAGAATAAGGGCGTTTGTCACCCTTAAACACCGCCTTAGTTACATCCTCAGTTGGGATAAGACGGAACTCATTGTAGGAGTAATGCAATACCCCTTGCATGCCAATCACCGAGTTATTGACACGAATATAATTATTCAGCGGATCGTTGGCAAAATCTGGGAAGTAAGGGATCTGCCCATCTTTGGCTCTTGCGTCTGATTCCACAAAGACACGATAATCACGGTTTTGTGCCGCTTGTGCTTTTGACTCTTCACTACCGGCAACAAAGTTTTGGTTTGGTTGCGGGTTAGGGCGTTTGTACGCAAGTACCATGTTGTTACGGTAACTGTCGTAATCAAAACCAAAGGTACGCGTTACGCGCATGTTTTGATTGCCATCTTCTACCGCGTCCATGTCTACGACCAACTTAACCAACATACCTTCATAACGTTCGAGCGTGGTGCGGAAGTCTTCACCGTCTTCCGGAGTGCGCACAAGATCAACGGGCGTGACAGGAACTGGATTCGAGTTCATCACCTCCCACTCGCCATTACTCGGCAGTAGCGTGGTTACCCCATAATCTTCTTTCACTTTGGCACGCACACACACTTTTTGACCAATCAGGCTATCTGATGCTGGCATACCTGTCTTCACGAATATCCCGTCAGACGTGCGAGCATTACCATCTGCATTATCATCTGTGATGTAAAGACCTTTGGTAATGCCACTGGTTACTGCGGTAACCGTACCCGTGACCAAAAACTCATCTGTTGAGGTATATGCGCCTTCAGGAATCAGTGGGGATTTGAAGCCGTCACCTTGCACCTGACCAATATATTGATCAAGCGGTGTTGTTGCTTCTGCACGTGCATCAGTACACGGCTGAGGCGGTGGTGGTGGTGTGACTAAATCATCACTGCCCAATCCATCAAAGGTATTTTTAGGATACAAACGCCAGTGATCCACATTGAATGTTGAACTTGGTGCTTCGTTACCCTCTAAACGGCGAAGGGTTACATCTTTGCCCCACTCGCTACCTGCGACACCAATGATGTCATGGATTGTTGTTGGATCGTTTTTAAGCGCAATAAAGACCGCATCATCACCATTAAATTGCATGGTGTTATAGTAACCACTGAGTGGCCCTAACGCTTCAACTTTTAGCCCTGTAACGGCAGCTTTCAACTCTGCAGAAGCAGCTGAACTTAAAATGGTTACGGTGCCCTTCGCGGGTACCATGACGCCATCTAATAGTGGACCTTTTTCTGGCGATTGAATTTCGTTAGTAAAACGGTCATCTTTGCGGTACAACGCATAGTCGCTACCAAAGGTAAAATCTGATGCACCTGTGTTGTAAATTTCAATCGCTTTATTTTCACCTGAGCCTTCCACGTACTCAGTGATGATGATGTTGCTGATATCCGCCAGCGCTGCGCCACTTAATACACTGCTGATCGCACCGGCCAATAAGGTAAGTTTTTTGTTCATTATTTAATCCTCGCAGGTCCAATTAGAAGTAAACACGGGCGTAGGCGTACGCATCTTGCGCCGCTTCACCGGCATTCATTTCAAGCGTGATGACGCTTGAGCGGGTAGGCTTATAATTCACGCCCAATGTGCCCCAAGTACGGGAGTTACCCCAGTTGTTTTCCTCGTTTTCATCCCATACGTCACTACTGCGATCCCACTTCTCATACTCTTCGTAATTGTAAGAGGCCGTGAACTCCCACTGCTTGGTGAAGATGTACTTTGCAGAAACCAGTGCGCCTTTGTTTTCTTGCTTTTGGTAATCGTTATACACTTTGATCACGTTTTCAGGGTCGGTGTTGTCAGTGGTGGTATCATCCAGTGCGATGTCCTCCTCTTCATAGAAGGCATTAACACCCAAGTGAATCGCATCATTTAGCGCGTAACGCATACCGAAACCGAAAAGGCGCTGTTCACCATATTTCGAGAGACCGTCTGAACCGCCGCGGCCCTCAAAACCGGCCACAGCGGAGAAGTTATCCCCAAAGTAACCAAGGTAGCCATTGACGATATCACCGAGCTCTGAACCAGATGATGACTCGCCACCATAGGTGTAGGACGCGCCCACTTTAATCACATCAAAATAATAACCTTCATACTTGATGGTCGTATCTTGGTCACCGGCTTCACCAGTTTCGACTGTGGTGTCGAAGGTGAAGTCCCCCCATTTGTCATAATCATCAAACGCAGTATCCGCGAGGCCCACCTCGAGATAATGGTTAGGTAAAATATCGTAACCAAGAAACACCTTATCAATGGCCAGCACCATATCTCCGGTGCCGTATTTCCAATTTTCTCTTTCGTAATCAAGTTCTAAGCGATAGTGAATTTTGTCTTTCTTGCCTTTTACACCCATGGTGGCAAACGAATCATCAATAAAACTCTGATCAGTGTAAAACTCACCATAATTATAATTTGCACCAATATGCCCACCGACACCCACTTCGCCATACAGCTTGAGGAAGTCTCCATTTTCTTCTTTATATATGGTCGCAGCATTCACCGCAGACGCTACAAATAGCGAAGAGATCGCTATCGCCACTGCATTTCTTTTCAGCATTGTTATGTCCTTTATCTACTTGAAAATGTGATCTAACGGTTAAACCTTGCTTTGGTCACGGCTCATCTACAATTGGAAGTGGTGAATCGGTCGCAGTTCGCTCTAACTTATAAAGCAAGATCACGATTTATCTAAACTTGGCTTTATCGAGATAAATATCTCTTTTTAATGAAATTAATAAAGGTGCGTGCATTCTGAGTGCGATTCCTTTCACAAACATTTACTGGTTATTATGAATACACCGATACATCCAACACATATTGTTATTGGTAAAATTAACAAGGACATAACAGCATTATTTTTAGAGTTAAAACTCTGTTTTAGAGTGAGGGATATGCTATGAGAATCTGAATGAAAGATGCTTGGTATACGCATAAAAAAACCCTCGCCAAGGCGAGGGTTAGGAATGACAATGTCGTTATTCTTTAGGAGAGATGGTGTTATGGTCGAGCCACAAAACCGACTGCTTTGTATGCTTTTTTCAGCGTTTCAGCGGCACGAGCTGAGGCCTTTTCCGCACCTTGCTTCATTACGGCATCCATGTAAGTGCGATCAGCACGGATACGGTGATATTCTGCTTGAATTGGCTCCAGCATAGCAACAACCGCTTCGCCTACATCTTTCTTAAACGGACCATACATTTCAACGCCTTTGTACTTCGCTTCGATGTCTTCAAAGCTCATACCTGTCGCCGCAGAGTAAAGACCCATTAGGTTGGCAATACCCGCTTTGTTCTCGATGTCATGATGGATGCTCGGTGGGGTTTCGGTATCGGTTTGTGCCTTATTGATCTTCTTGATGATTGACTTTGGCTCTTCAAGCAATGTGATCACATTCTTACGGTTGTCATCTGACTTCGACATTTTCTTCACCGCATCTTGAAGGCTCATAACGCGTGCATTTACCGTAGGAATGTACGGCTCTGGCACAGTGAAGATCGGGCTTTCTGGCGCGTAGATATTATTGAAGCGCGTTGCTATATCCCGAGCAAGCTCAAGGTGTTGTTTCTGGTCGCTACCGACAGGTACTTGGTGCGCGCCGTATGACAAGATATCTGCCGCCATGAGTACAGGGTAATCAAACAGACCCACATTGACGTCGTTCGCGTAACGCGCCGATTTGTCTTTGAACTGGGTCATACGGCTCAATTCACCCATTTGGGTGTAACAGTTAAGAAGCCAACCTAGTTGAGCATGCTCTGGTACGTGTGACTGAACAAATAGCGTGCTCTTCTTCGGGTCAACACCAACAGCTAAACAGATCGCCAGTGCGTCTAGTGTCGCTTCATGCAGAGCTTGAGGATCCTGACGAACCGTAATCGCATGAAGGTCTACCACACAGTAGTGGCAATCATAATCGTCTTGCATCTGATGCCATTGACGTAGAGCACCCAAGTAGTTACCGATACTTAGTTCACCTGACGGTTGAACACCACTCAATACAATGGGCTTGCTCATTAGAATGATTCCTTTGACTTCTTAATCTAATTAAAATGAAAAAACCGTGCGATCGTTAGCGCACGGTTCACTCAGTGTACTCATTAACAAGTATTTTGGAAGATCTTTTGTTGTCGTTATACAGAAACGGCGACGACTTCCAATAATTCCGCTAATCGGTTCGCCACAACATCTGGACTCGATTCTGCAATTGGCTCACCATGGTTGTAACCGTAAGTTAAACCAAATGAAGCGCAGCCAGCGTTTTTCGCTGCCAGAATGTCGTTTTTTGAATCCCCAACCATCAGCATTTCAGTGGGTTTTACCTGATGTTTTTGCATTAACCAGTTTAACGCGACTGGATTTGGTTTTTTCTCAGGAAATGCATCACCACCCAGCACATCGACAAAATATTTCGCGATGTCATGTTGCTCTAAAATTTCTGGAACAAACTTCGATGGTTTATTCGTGACAATCGCCATGATAAAACCCGCTTGATGCAACTCTTCTAACGTCTCTTTTACCGTTGGGTAAAGATGGCTTAGCTTATGGCCGCTTTGCTTGTAGTATTCATCAAACAATGTACGAGCCTTGGCTCGTAGTTCGTCATTCAAGTCATCGTTGACGGTCATGCTTTGGCTTAGTGCTCGGCCAATCAGTACATCTGCACCATTCCCAACATAGTCGCGCACTTGCTCTTCAGATACCGAAGGGTAACCAAGAGCTTGCACAGTTTGGTCTGCTGCTACTGTCAAATCTGGCACGCTGTCTAGTAGCGTGCCATCCAAGTCAAAAGCAATCAGTTTAATCTCTTGTTGCATCGAAAATTCCCTAGCAAAAATAACCAAGGATGGTTTCCCACCCTATGGCCTTAATCTTTGATGCCACTCAGTGTCAAACTCAGCGACGTCTGGCTTTGCTCGCCTTATTTGGTTGCCAAACGCTGGCGAACCGATTCAAACAAACAGATACCAGATGCAACGGATACGTTCAAGCTTGATACGCTGCCGACCATTGGGATCTTGATCAGATCATCACAGGTTTCACGAGTCAGACGACGCATGCCGTCACCTTCTGCACCCATAACGATCGCCAGTGGCCCCGTGAGTTTGGCTTGATAAATATCGTGTGTCGCTTCACCTGCCGTGCCAACAAACCAAATCCCTTTTTCTTGTAACGTTCGCATCGTGCGCGCAAGGTTAGTAACACGGACCAATGGTACGACTTCGGCTGCACCACATGCCACTTTGCTGACGGTCGCATTCATTGGTGCCGAGCGATCTTTCGGGACGATGATCGCGGCAACACCAGCTGCATCGGCATTACGCAAACAAGCTCCGAGGTTATGTGGATCAGTGACCCCATCAAGAACCAACAGTAATGGCGATTCATGCTGTGCTAGGATGTCATCAATGTCATTTTCGTTCAGCTGTTTTGCTGGTTTTACGCGAGCAATAATACCTTGGTGATTGGCACCACGTGCTTTGTCGTCCAATGTTTTGCGCGTCATTTGCTGAATAGAAACGCCACACACCTGAAGATCATTCAGGATTGGCATCAGGCGATCGTCTTGACGGCCCTTAAGGACAAATGCTTCGATAAAACGCTCTGGTTCGCGCTCCAATACCGCCTTCACTGCGTGAATGCCGTAGATAAATTCGTTACTCATTATTTAACCTGTTGTTCTGGTCATATCGCCTACGCCAGCCGAGTTTGAACTTAGCTGGCGCTTCAGCCTACTGCGCTTCTTTTTTAGGGCGCTTGGTTTTCTTCGGCTTACTGTGTGGCTTTTTCTTGTTCGTTTTTTTCACCTTAGGCTTTTTTTTGCCTTCAGCGTCGTCACGTTTACCTGCCGCTCCCGTTTCTTCCGGACGTTTGGTTGGCTCAATCGCTGGGATGGCACGCGTAGCCCCTGCTTCTTTCGATGAAGAACGCGTCGCTGTGCGTTTTTTCTCTTTGGCTTTGCGCTTTGCGTCCGCTGCTCGCTTCTTCGCCGTCTTCCCTTCGCCGCGTAGCTTACGACTTGTTTCAGTCAATTCAAAGTCAATTTTCTTATCATCGAGGTTAACGGCCAGTACTTTAACTTTTACTGCATCACCCAGACGATAGATATTACCGAAGCTTTCACCGATAAGTCGTTGCCCAATAGGATCAAACTGATAGTAGTCATTCGCGAGTGCCGAAATATGCACCAAACCATCAATGTGGAGATCGGTCAAACGCACGAAAAAACCAAAACTGGTGACGTTCGCAATTACCCCGTCGAGTTCGTCACCAACGTGATCTTGCATGTATTCACATTTCAACCAATCGGCCACATCACGAGTCGCATCATCGGCGCGGCGTTCGGTCATCGAGCATTGTTCACCGTAAAAGTTCATGTCATCAAACGAGTAATGATAGCCACCCGTTGGTGTCCAGCGATCTTGATTTCGCCCTTCTTGCTTCGCGATGAGGTATTTAATCGCGCGATGAAGTAATAAGTCAGGGTAGCGACGGATTGGCGACGTAAAGTGCGCGTAACGCTTGAGTGCCAAACCAAAGTGACCCACGTTATCAGCACTGTACACCGCTTGCTTCATCGAACGTAATAGCATGGTTTGGATCAGCTCTTGGTCTTGACGTCCAGAGATTTGACGCGCGAGATCCGCATAATCCGTTGGCGAGGGTTCTAATCCACCTTTGAGATCCAAACCAAGCTCGCTCAAAAAGTCACGGAAACCTTGTAAGCGCAATTCGCCTGGAGATTCATGAATACGATATAACGCCGGCTCTTTGGCTTTCTCGACCAGCGATGCAGAGGCAATGTTCGCCATGATCATACACTCTTCGATGATCTTGTGCGCGTCATTGCGAATGACTGGCTCAATACTTTCAATTTTACGCTCGGCATTGAAAATAAACTTAGTTTCAACCGTTTCAAATTCAATCGCGCCGCGCTGATCACGTGCCTCTTTCAGCACTTTGTACATGTTGTGTAGCTCTTCCAAGTGCGAAACAACTGGCTGATAGCGTTGACGAAGCTCTTCGTTACCTTCAAGAATGCCACTGACTTTGTTGTACGTCAGACGAGCGTGCGAGTTCATCACTGCTTCATAATGCTTGTAGCCAGATAGTTTCCCTGTGTCAGAAATCGTCATCTCACACACCATACACAAGCGATCCACTTGTGGGTTAAGTGAACATAAACCGTTGGAAAGCACTTCCGGTAACATTGGCACCACTTGCGATGGGAAGTATACCGAGTTACCACGATTAATTGCTTCTTTATCTAGCGCAGAGTCTGGGCGCACGTAGTAACTAACGTCAGCAATCGCGACCCAAAGCCGCCAACCGCCATCTTTGTTCTTCTCACAATAAACGGCATCATCAAAATCTCGTGCGTCTTCCCCATCAATCGTCACCAGTGGCAATTCACGTAGATCCACACGACCCTCTTTGGCTTCCTCTGGCACTTCTTCGCCCAAGTTTGCGATTTGTTTATCGACGGCTTCTGGCCACTCGTGGGGAATTTGGTGGGTACGAATCGCAATTTGCGTTTCCATCCCTGGCGCCATATTTTCACCCAGAACTTCAACCACTTTACCCATCATGCCGCGTGAACGAGAGCCCCGATCGGTAATTTCAATCACGACCACATTACCCATGCGTGCACCTGCTTTGTGCTCATTTGGGATCAGAATATCTTGGCTAATACGCGAGTCATCAGGCACAACATATGAGTAGCCGTATTCTAAAAAGAAACGACCCACAATCTGAGTGTTGCGCTCTTCCAGCACTCGTACCAATCGCCCCTCGCGACGCCCACGTTTGCTGTTGTCTGTCGGTTGAGCAAGAACAAAGTCACCGTGAATGATGTTTTTCATCTGATGATGCGGTAACAGAATGTCATTATCCTTGCCGACGCTGCCTTCTGGACGCACCCAACCGTGGCCATCTTTATGACCAATCACGTAACCTTTTACCATTTCAAGTTTTTCAGGCAATGCGTAGCACTGACGGCGGGTAAACACCAGTTGGCCATCTCGTTCCATCGCACGCAGCCGGCGACGCAACCCTTCGTATTGCTCTTCGCCCTCAAGCTTTAGTGCCTCAAACAAGTCGTTGCGATTCATCGGAACGCCCGCTTGCTCCAGAAACTCGATGATAAACTCTCGGCTTGGAATTGGATTTTCGTAATTTTTCGATTCACGATCCGCAAAAGGATCGTTTGGGATATTGTCTGACATAGGCACGCCTATCTAGCAAGGAAGGTATAGAGTTAGTATATCTGAGTCTCTCGATAAGCTACAGAATTGCTTTGAAAAAAGAATGATCGCGTTCGACTCTAAGTACCCGAGTCAACTAAGGACGAGCCAGTAGGATCAAAAGTTCCGAATTACCACTAAGTAGGGATTCTATTGTGCTGTCATCTAGCTCCGCGAGAAAAGCGCGTTTCGCTTTGGCTAGCTTGTCTTTGAGTCGACATGCTGGCGTAATATGGCAAAAATCTACCCCACAGTTAACGAGCTCTAACGGTTCCAAATCACGCACCACACCTCCTACCGTTATCTCCGATGCGGGCTTCATAAGCCGAATACCGCCGTTCTTACCACGCACCGTGTGGACGTACCCTAACTGCCCTAAACGGTTGATAACTTTAACCATATGGTTACGAGAAACACCAAATAAATCCGTCACTTCCGTAATATTAGTTAATTCATCTTTTGGCAATGAAGCCAAGAAAATCAAGGTTCTTAACGCGTAATCAGTGAAGCTAGTTAACTGCATATTCTCTCCCAAAGTACGACCCGATAACTCACCACCGTGAGTAAAACGGCGAACTGAGGTTATCAATAAAAGTGTAAATCTTTTCTTGATCGAAAGATACATTTGAGATACAACTTTAAACATACATTATAAATACAAGTTTAAACAGGAACTCCTTATGCTCAGCAATCAAACCATTGAGATAGTCAAAGCGACTGCACCACTTATCGTAGAAACGGGGCCAAAACTGACCGCTCACTTTTATGATCGTATGTTTGCTCACAACCCCGAGTTAAAAGATATTTTCAATATGAGTAACCAGCGCAATGGTGATCAACGAGAGGCATTGTTCAACGCGATCTGCGCGTATGCTGCGAACATTGAAAACTTACCGGCCCTGCTTGGCGCGGTAGAAAAAATAGCCCATAAACATACCAGCTTTTTGATCACCGAAGATCAATATCAAATCGTGGGTCAGCATCTGCTTGCCACGATTGATGAGTTGCTTAACCCAGGTCAAGACGTATTGGATGCGTGGGCAGAAGCATACGGCGTGTTGGCAAATGTATTTATTCAGCGCGAAGAACAGATTTATCAGGTTAATGAAGCCGTAGAAGGCGGCTGGCGTGGTCTACGTGAATTTGAATTGGTTGGCAAGCAAGCCGAGAGCGAGCACATTTGCAGTTTTGTGTTTAAGCCTATCGACGGAAAAAAAGTGACGGCGTTTAAACCGGGGCAATATTTAGGTATCTACATCAATAGCGACCAATTAGAAAACCAAGAAATTCGCCAGTACAGTCTGTCCTCCGCTCCACAAGAAAATACTTACCGTATCTCTGTTAAGCGAGAGCAAGGTGGCAAAGTATCCAACTACCTGCACGATGCACTGCAAATTGGCGATAACGTTAAACTCGCTCCTCCTGCCGGTGACTTCTTTATGGATGTTGAACCGCAAACGCCAGTGGTTCTGATTTCTGCGGGTGTTGGACTTACGCCAACGCTGTCCATGCTAGAAAGTCTCTCAGCTCATCAAGCTCCCGTCACTTGGATTCATGCAACAGAAAATGGGCAACAACATGCGTTTAAGCAGCACGTAACCCAATTAATCGATTCAAAAGAAAACATGAACGCATTTGTTTGGTACAACCAACCAACGGCAGAAGATAAACTGGGTGAAGATTTCCACTTCACTGGCTTTGTGAATTTGCATGAAATTGAAGCAGCACTTAAGCAAAACAATGTGCAGGTTTATTTCTGCGGACCTGTGGGGTTTATGCAGCACGTCGCGAAGCAGTTACTTGATCTAAACGTACCGCAAGCGCAATTCCATTACGAATGCTTCGGTCCACACAAAGTGATATAGCGTACGCTGGTTTATCAGTAAAACAACCAAGCCCACATGATGTGGGCTTGGTTGTATGAAGTGACCATGTTTTACCGAGGAGTTCTACCAGAAGGTGTCGCGTCGTTTCGCTCGCGCAATAATATTCTGAGGCATACGCTGCTCAAGACCATTTCTTAACACACGAATACGTTTGTGTTGTCTTTTATCTGCTGTAACCGAATTATATAACCAACGATAAGCATCTTCATAATCAAGCGGACTGCCGTAATCACGCAGGAGTAACTCTGCAAGATGAATACGCGCATTCAAATTTCCCATCGAGGCTGCTTCTCGTAAATATGGAATTGCACGTTCTTTGTCTTGCTGCACTAAGGTACCACGTGAGTAATATCGACCTATCTGCTCCAGCGCCGCTGGCAAACCTTGGTGTGCGGCGTTTTCCATATAGTAAAGCCCGAGCTCTACGTCTTGCTCAATACACACACCCCACGCCAACATATCTCCGTACAGAAACTCATAAGCGGGTAGGCTAATTCGAGTCGCACGAGCAACGATATCCTCCACCAACTGGCAGTTATCAGCGCGCACACGTTGTAAATGCTTATTTTGCTCAATAAGCTTTATCAGCTCTGCTTCAGTGTAGATAGGGACTGGCGCACCTACATCAGCAACATTGGCGTTCGCGGTCGTGGAAACCAACGTCATTAACAGTGAAGCAGCCACTGTTCGTAACTTCATAAACGTACCCTTTAAGGTATCTCAGAAACCAAAGATCGGCGAAGGATCTCCTCTGCTCGATAACCTTATCGGCAAAGGTCAGCGAAGCTTTAGACAATTTTTGCCTCTTGTTTAAGCTTAACGGCAACAAATTGCCGTGTTACGTATATTTTTTCACCTACTTACACACACAAAAAAGCCGACTATCAAAGTCGGCTTTACAATCTCTAACGAGTATCAATTACGATTCGAATGGGTGAACCTTAATAATAGTTTCGTTACGGTCAGGGCCTGTTGAAACAATATCTACTGGTACGCCTGTCAGCTCTTCAATGCGCTTGATATAGTTTAGAGCCGCTTGTGGTAGCTCTTCTAATGTCTTAGCACCGAATGTGTTCTCAGACCAACCTGGCATGGTTTCGTAGATTGGCGTTGCTTTGTCGAATGCTTCAGCAGCCATTGGAGAAACTTGCAGTACAGAGCCGTCTTCCATCTTGTAACCAGTACAGATTTTTAGCTCTTCTAGGCCATCGAGTACGTCTAATTTGGTTAGACAGAAGCCCGTGATAGAGTTAATTTGGATAGCGCGACGCATCGCAACTGCATCAAACCAACCAGTACGACGTAGACGACCTGTGGTAGCACCAAACTCATGGCCAACGTCGCCTAGGTGCTTACCAATTGGATCTTGCTTATCGAGACCATCATATAGCTCAGTTGGGAAAGGGCCAGAGCCTACTCGTGTACAGTATGCTTTTGCGATGCCGAGGATGTAGCCAAGGTAACGAGGGCCGAAACCAGAACCAGGGGCAACACCACCAGCAGTCGTGTTAGAAGACGTTACGTACGGGTAAGTACCGTGGTCAATATCCAGCAGTGTACCTTGCGCACCTTCGAACATGATCTTGTCGCCACGCTTACGTGCTGCGTCTAATTCGTCAGTTACATCGATAACCATTGAAGTCAGTAACTCAGCGTAGCCTTTGGCTTGCTCAAGCACCTCTTCGTAGCTGACTGGGTCAACTTTATAGAAGTTAACGAGTTGGAAATTATGGAATTCCATGACTTCTTTTAGCTTCTCTGCGAAGGCATCCATATCGAATAGATCGCCAACGCGTAGACCACGACGAGCAACTTTATCTTCGTATGCTGGACCAATACCACGGCCTGTTGTACCGATGGCTTTTTTACCGCGAGCGATTTCGCGAGCTTGGTCCATTGCAACGTGATAAGGCAGAATTAACGGACATGCTTCAGAAATGAAAAGACGCTCGCGTACAGGAATACCGCGCTCTTCAAGAGGTTTCATTTCTTTAAGTAGAGCTTCAGGCGACAGTACGACACCGTTACCGATAACACATTTTACGTTATCGCGAAGGATACCTGATGGAATTAAGTGAAGAACGGTTTTTTCACCGTCAATTACGAGAGTGTGACCTGCGTTGTGACCGCCTTGGTAGCGTACCACGTATTTTGCATCTTCAGTTAAAAGGTCTACGATTTTACCTTTACCTTCGTCACCCCATTGGGTGCCTAGAACGACTACGTTATTTCCCATCTTTCCAAGTCTGATTGCTAGTTAAAAATGGATTCTAGCACCGAATTACGCTTCTTGCAGTCATTTTTGTTCACAGAGATGTGAGCAGAATGTAATCTTGCTACCTTATATATTTTGAAATCAGTGTATCATTGCTAGTATTTCATTTTCTTTATTCAACTAGGAACCTGTATGTCTGAGTCCATATGGCTGGCTATTGGGCTAGTACTGATAGTTGAAGGGATTGGCCCTCTCATCGCGCCCAACGGATGGCGAAACATGGTGGCCCAGTTAAGCGAACAACCCAATAATCAATTGCGTCGCATCGGTGGCTGCCTTGTGGTTGCAGGAGCAGTGATCGCCGTCATGATGAGCTAATGAGCTTGCCAATAAGATGTTATTGACAAATAAAAAAGGCTCCATCAAGGAGCCTTTTGTTTAATTAGACGCGGCGATCACTTCGCGGCCCCACCTTTCGACTGGTTCATGTACTGGAAGAACTCACTGTTCGGATCCAATACAAGAATGTCACTCTTCGAACTGAAGGATTTCTCATACGCTCTCAACGAACGTAGGAAGCTAAAGAACTCAGGGTCCTTATTGTAAGCTTCTGCGTAAATCTTCGCTGCTTCTGCATCTGCCCCACCTCGTGTCACACGAGCTGTTTTATCGGCTTCCGCCAAAATCGTTGCAACTTCCAGCTCAGCCTGCGCACGAATCACTTCCGCCTTCTCACGACCTTGAGAACGGTGCTTACGCGCTACTGACTCACGCTCCGCGCGCATACGACGATAAATTGACTCACTGATTTCATCAGGAAGGTTGATTTTCTTCATCCGGAAATCAACAACGCGAACACCCAAGTCTTTCATCGCACTTTGGCGAGTGTCTTTCAACACTTCAGACATGATTAGGTCACGCTCACCATCAATCTCCAGCGCTTGACGTGCCGCTTCAGTTGCCACGACATCGGCGCTTGCATCTTCTGGGAGTACAGCATCGTTACGTGGACCAGAAACAATTTGCTTGATTTCACGAGCACCGATTTCAGAACGAAGCACGTCCGTTACTTTACGCTCAAGAAGTGCTTCAGCCGTTAGCGAGTTACCACCACCGGTTGCTAGATAGTAACGACCAAAATCGTCGATACGCCATTTTACATAGGTATCAATGATCACGTCTTTTTTCTCTGACGTTACAAAACGGTCTGCACGACCATCCATTGTTTGAATACGCGCATCCAGTTGTTTCACACGGTCAAACAAAGGCATCTTGAAATGCAAACCAGGATCATAAATTCGAGTGATATCGTTGTTGTCTTTAAGAACACGACCAAATCGAACCACAATACCGCGCTCACCTTCAGGAATCACAAACAGAGACATCAATAACAATGCCAGTGCGATTACCAATACAGGGATCATTAACTTACGCATTCTTAGTATCTCCCTTGACGTGAACCAGTTGAACGAGGCTGCGTGTCCGAAGTATCTTGTGGTTGTGGGCGCTCAGACTCTAGTTGAATGTGATCGTAAGCTGAAGACGACTTCGATTTACGTTTGGTGTCGGTTTGACCTGCTTGACCTGCCAGCTTATCAATTGGAAGGTACAGTAGATTACCGCTTGATTTAGAGTCAATCAGCACTTTCGAGGTGCTTGAGTAGACTTCTTCCATCGAGTCAATGTACAGACGGTCACGCGTTACACCAGGCGCGGCTAGGTATTCTGGTAGTAGTTTTTCAAACTGCGCTACCTGACCAAGTGCTTCATTGGTGACACGCTCGTTATAACCTTGCGCTTCTTTCTTCAAACGCTCAGCACGACCTGTTGCTTTCGGCAAAATCTCGTTTTTATATGCTTCTGCTTCACGGATGAAACGCTCTTCATCCTCACGCGCTGCAATAGCATCATCAAACGCATCTTTCACTTGCTCTGGTGGACGTGCAGACTGGAAGTTCACGTCAACAAGCACCAGACCCATATCATAACTATCAATGATTTGGTTCAGTGTTTCTTGTGTAGTTTGACGAATTTGCTGACGACCACTGGTTAGGATGCTATCCATCAATGAGTCACCGATTACTGCACGAAGTGCAGAATCCGTCGCCTGACGTAAACTGTCGTCAGCATTAGTTACACGGTACAAGTATTTGTATGGGTCCGTAACACGGTACTGAACATCCATCCCGACCGTTACTACGTTTTCATCTTTAGTCAGCATCAGACCAGATGCACGTAGCGAACGAATCGCTTGCACATTTACCGCTTCATATTCATCAATAAAACGAGGACGCCAGTTAAGGCCAGGGTCAACGAGACGATCGTATTTACCTAAACGCAGTACAACACCACGCTCTGCTTCACCGATAGTGTAAAAACCAGCAAAGACCCAAACTGCAACAGCAATCAGAGCAATCACACCGAAGCCAATTGCACTACCACCACCGCCGCCGATTGGAGAACCACCGCCGCCTTTTTTACCAAACTTGCCGCCCAGCTTTTGACTCAGTTTATTGAACACTTCATCTAAGTCTGGCGGACCTTGATCTCGGCCACCAGGACGCTGGCCACCACGATTATCATTACCCCAAGGGTCTTTATCGCGGCCATTGTTGCCGTTATTATTTCCAGGCTCATTCCACGCCATTAGAAAGCTCCATCATTTGATATGACGTTATACTGTAGCAGTCCTTTAAGTGACTATAAAGCCAGTCAAAACTGCCCCTTCTCTTTTTTCAAGTCTAGACCAATCTACTTGCTGCATTCGAATATCGATCAGCAAGTTACCATCCGGGTCATATTCTTCACGTTGGATACACTTCATTTGAAAGAAGGTACTACGTAATCGTCCTTGAGACTGTGGAGGAATTCGCAACTGATACTCAACCATTTGGGACGCTAAACGTTCGGTCAGTGCCTCAAATAGCAGATCAATGCCTACTCCTTCCATTGCTGAAACCCAAACTGTACGAGGCACGCCTTCCTCATCTCGCTCTATACGCGGTTTCTGCGAATCTAGATTGTCGATTTTGTTCATGACGACTAGCGTCGGCACTTCGTGTGCGTCGATCTCTTCCAGTACTTCATGAACAGCTTGAATATTCTCACGAAAACGCTCGTCACTGGCATCAACAACATGTAACAAAATGTCAGCTTCTTGCGTTTCCTGCAAGGTTGCTTTGAAGGCAGCAACCAAATCGTGAGGCAAATGTCGAATAAAACCAACCGTGTCTGCCAATATGGCAGGGCCAACATCCGCTAATTCGATCTTACGTAAAGTCGGGTCCAAAGTAGCAAATAGTTGATCCGCGGCATATACGCCAGCTTCTGTAATACGGTTGAAGAGTGTCGACTTACCCGCGTTGGTGTAACCCACGAGAGAAACCGTTGGGATTTCAGCTCGATTTCGGGCACGGCGTCCTTGTTCACGCTGCTTGGATACTTTATCTAAGCGGCGCAGGATGGCTTTGATTCTGTCACGCAATAGGCGACGGTCGGTTTCCAGCTGGGTTTCACCCGGCCCACGTAAACCAATACCACCTTTCTGCCTTTCAAGGTGTGTCCAACCACGAATCAAACGACTAGATATGTGACGAAGTTGAGCCAGCTCTACCTGTAGCTTACCTTCGTGTGTTCGAGCTCGTTGAGCAAAGATATCGAGAATAAGACCAGTGCGGTCGAGAACTCGACATTGGCACAGTGCTTCGAGGTTGCGTTCTTGGGCAGGAGAGAGGGCGTGATTAAAAATCACAATTTCGGCACCCGTCGATTGCACCGCAGTAGCAATTTCTTGGGCCTTACCCTCTCCGACATAGTATTTCGGGTGTGGGGATTGACGACTACCAGTCACAACTTGTAGCGCCTCTACCCCAGCAGAAGAAACCAGCATTTCGAGCTCAGCCAGATCTTCCCACTCACCTTCTTGCGTGAAGTTGATATGAACAAGTACGGCTCGCTCACCGGATTCATAACGGTCAAACAAGCAATCAACTCCTTATTTTAAAAATACTCGATGAAAAATTAATCTTCTGTTTTCTCTTGTGGACGTTCACCTTGGCTACGTTCACCGCTGTGGTGGCTCACAGGACGAGCCGGCACAACTGTTGAGATCGCGTGCTTGTACACCATTTGATTAACTGTGTTCTTCAGCAGAATCACGAACTGATCGAATGACTCGATCTGACCTTGTAGCTTTATCCCGTTCACAAGGTAGATAGACACTGGGATACGCTCACGACGTAGAGCGTTTAGAAATGGGTCTTGTAAAGATTGCCCCTTAGCCATTTTTATTTTCCTTATTAATTTGTAGTTGTAATTATTTAGCTAGTGGTGCAATGCAAAAAATACTGCTTTTGCATCTGAGCTAAACGAATCAAAAATGCACTCTAAGTAATTAGCAGCATAGTATAAAAACTGCCAACAACAGATCCTTGGAGAGTGCATTCACGCAAAAACGATCACATTATACACAGCTATGTCAATCAGATGCTATTGCTTCTGACATCGTTTCCAGTGCCTGCTCAATGCTCTCGCTATCCAACCAAGTTAAGTCATCCCAGCTGCGTAACCAGGTGATTTGACGCTTGGCCAATTGACGAGTCGCGCATACACCACGAAACACAGCTTCGTCACGTGTACACTCCCCGTCTAAATACTCCCACATCTGCCGATAACCGACGCATCGTATTGAAGGAAGATCAGGGTGAAGATCTTCACGTGCATACAATGCTTTTATTTCATCTTCAAAACCCGCTTCCATCATCTTCTCGAAGCGCAACTCAATTCGGCGATGAAGTTCTGCCCTATCCTTGGGGGCTATTGCAAACTGTTTGACACGATATGGTAGGCTGTCGCCTTTAGTTTGAGTCAACTCAGTCAAAGTTTTACCTGAAATACGAAAAACTTCCAACGCCCTAGACAAACGCTGCGGATCATTGGGGTGAATTCTCGCAGCTGACACAGGATCAACCTCTTTGAGTTCATCGTGCAACACTGACCAACCTTTAGTCAATGCTTCTTGTTCAATTTGCTGGCGAATATCAGGGTTTGCAGCAGGAAGTGGGGATAAGCCTTCAAGTAACGCCTTGTAATACAGCATCGTCCCACCGACAAGAAGTGGGATTTTTCCTTCTGCAACAATATCATCCATCGCCTGTAATGCATCTCGGCGAAAGTCCGCTACTGAGTAAGATTCACTTGGGTCTAAGATATCAATCAAGCGATGAGGTGCTAAACTTAACTCTTTTTCGTCTGGCTTCGCCGTGCCGATGTCCATTCCCTTATATATCAAAGCAGAATCGACACTGATGATCTCAACAGGAAACTTTTGGCGAAGACGAATCGCAAGCTCTGTTTTGCCTGATGCAGTCGGCCCCATCAAGAAAAGAGCCAAAGGGAGTTTATCTGTCATGGTTTTAATTTGGCTATCGTGGCAGAGAAATCAACAATAGATACAAATTTCGTATCTTCTAATGGCAATTGACCATGCCTTAACTGTTCAAGTTCCGCAATAATTTGAATCGCTTCGGAAAAAGTATAGTGGCTCTTCACCTTTGTGACCTGCAATGCCAGCCAATCGATCAACTCGGATAGCATCTGAGCCGTAGCTATCTCTTCCTTCACACAAGATTGCACGTAAGATAACAGATCTGGTATCAAATTTTGTAAGTTTTGTTGGCGTAAAGGGGCTGGAACCCCCATGATCATTAAGGCTTGCTCATTTCTAGTCTTCAGTTGAACTCCTAACAAAGCCAAGTCTTGCTGGTAATCTTGAGCCAGCTTCACCAACTCGACATCCAACTTAATCGATAATGGCACCAGTAATGGCTGCGCCTTCAATGGGCCCTCACTTGGCGTGAGTTGCCCTTTTATGCGATAAAACTCCGCGCGTGGTAACGAGACTAAGGTCGTACCGCTGTCGCTACTCATCAATACGTACTGCTCTTCGACCATTGCCAACGCTTTACCCAATGCCTTTACTGGGGGTTGTTGAGCTTCAGCACTATAAGCAACTTCGGTTTTCTCAGCAGTCGTTTGAGGATGTGATTCCGGTGTTTTCAACAACTCATGATAGGCGCGAACTTCTTGCTTGTTTGGAGCAGATTCAATATGACGTGCTTGGTTTTGTGTTGGCTTGGAGTCCACCCAGTCATTACGTTTGAATGATTCGGCAACGCGCGGCTCTCTTACCGAGGAGTCGGCCGATGTATGCGAGGCGGATTTCGATTCGTAATCGCGGCGTCCTGGATAAGCAGGCGTGTTGTCTATCGCTTGATAGACACGTTCCGGTACAGGCGTCGCCTCAGCTACAGGCACTTCTGAAGGCGAGTTAATATCTTGCGCAGGCTCAGTGTGATGGAACGCTGATTCGTTAACGTGTGGCTTTTCTATCACTGCACTTTGCGCCAAGGCATCTGTGAGTGCTTGATATATAAAATCGTGCACTAAGCGAGCTTGATGGAAACGCACCTCATGCTTAGCAGGATGAACATTGACATCTACCTGATGCGGATCAAGCTCGATAAAGAGAACGTATGCGGCAAATTGATCCGGTTTTAAGCTGGTTTCGTAACTCTGACGAATCGCGTGATTGATCAGCTTGTCACGCATCATACGGCCATTGACATAACAGTACTGCAAATCGCTTTGCTGCCTTGCGCCATCTGGCGTTGTTATCCACCCATGTAGTTTTAAGCCTTGATGTTCCAGCTCAACCCTCAACATATGGCGGACAAAGGCATTGCCACATACCGCCGCAATACGCTTCTCGGTTTGCGGCTGATTTTTCGCCGCACGGTATTGACGAATGATTTTACCGTTATGGCGTACATTGATGGTGGCATCAAAACGACTTAAAGCGATACGCTTGAGTAGTTCATCAATATGAGCAAATTCAGTTTTCTCGGTACGAAGGAACTTACGACGAGCAGGCGTATTAAAAAATAAATCCAACACTTCGACAGTGGTGCCAATTGGGTGCGCGGCCGGCTGAAGTTTGACCTGCATATCTCGCCCTTCAGAGTAAGCACTCCAAGCCTCCTCTTGCGTCGCTGGTCGCGACGTGAGAGTCAAACGCGATACGGAGCTAATACTCGCTAACGCTTCCCCACGAAACCCTAAGCTCATGATCGCTTCGAGATCATCTAAGGTGTGTATCTTCGACGTTGCATGACGACTAAGTGCTAAGCCAAGCTCATCTTTCGTGATACCTTTGCCGTTATCGCGAACCCGAATAAGCTTAGCGCCCCCTTTCTCAATATCAATATCGATTCGAGTTGCACCTGAATCAAGGCTATTTTCAACCAGCTCTTTGATCACTGAGGCAGGTCTCTCGACCACTTCCCCTGCGGCTATTTGGTTTGCTAACCTCGCTGGCAAAATTTTAATCGTCATAATGACTTAAAAGCTCACTTACTTATTTGGAATGATCAAGAACTGCCCTACAGAAAGTTGGTCTGAGCGTAAGTTATTGGCTTTACGAATGCTTGAGACGCTGACTCCGTATTTAGCAGCTATCTTACCAAGATATTCACCTCGAGACACTTTGTGCTTACGAATCGGCTTGTCTTTGACTGCAACGGTAATTTTGAGCTTCTGTCCCACCCATAAGGTATCAGACTTCAAGTGGTTCTCACGCCGGATGTCAGATACTTTCACTTTATAATGGCTCGCAATTTTACCTAAGTACTCCCCAGGCTTAACCGTATGAGTAATGGTTTCTGTCTCAACCGTAATCGGTTTACTTGGCACCTTAATCGAGCCAGTCGAAGGAATTCTGAGTTTCTGACCTATTGCCAACCCTGTCGACTTCAATTTGTTTGCCGACATCAGCGCCTTTGAGCTAGTTCCATATTGATGCGCAATCACCGACAAAGATTCTCCGCGTTTAACTACGTGCACCAGCGGTTTCGCTGAAGGCGAAAATACCGTGCCTTCTGGTGGGTTCTTTTTCAAATATTGCACTACTGCCTTGGTGATCGCTTGGGCCAACTTATCCTGATGGGCTCGTTGGAAGAGCAATCGCTCTTCCGTAGGGTTGGAGATAAACCCTGTTTCCACCAGTACAGATGGAATTTGCGGAGAACGCAAGACCGCGAGACTGGTATTGATTGGCTTCGTATTGTGCAAGTGCGCAACGCGTCCCATTTCACCCAAAATCTCGGTCGCGAGGTTATAGCCTTCTTTCTTTGAATGACTAAACTGCAGATCCAATAAGGTTTGGTTCACGTTACGATCTTTGGTCTTAGTGGCAAAGGCATTACCCGAACCACCTAACAATTCCGATTGCTTCTCATGATTTTCAACCCAACGAGCAATCTCGGTGTTTGCACGGCGAGTGTTCAAAACGAAAACGGAACCTCCACGTGGCTTAGGAGACGTAAACGCATCTGCGTGAACAGAGATTAGCAAATGTGCGTCATTTTCCCGAGCAATCGCGACGCGACGATTCAAGTTAACAAAATAGTCCCCAGTACGAGTCATTCGGGTTTTGATTCCCGGCGTTGCATCAAGCTGAGCCGCTATTTTACGAGAGATACTTAATACCGCGTCCTTCTCATACTTACGACGAGACGGACCAATTGAACCGGGGTCTTCACCACCATGACCGGGATCGATCACAATCAACACTTCTTGAGCACGTTGCACTGTACTCATGTTTTTACTGTTTGCAGATGCTTTACTCGCCTTGGAGGCCGATGTCGACTTTTTCTTACCGTGTGATAGATCAAGCACCAAACGATGGCCATATTGCCCTCCAGGTGTCGGACTTAATGTAAATAACTCTGCTTGAGCACTTCTTTTGAGCTCAAAGACCAAACGATACGTCCCCTTTTCTGGCGGAGTGCTTTTACGTACGAGCTTCAGGACAGGGCTATCAGAAACCGTGACTGGCAACTTCGCTTGCATCGTGGTGTTTTTCAGATCCACCACAAGGCGATCCGGTCCAGATAATGAGAAATAGGAATAGTCCGCTTCCGAGCCTAAATCGATGACAACACGGGTTTCATCTGGTGAAGGCCAAACTCGAAAGCTCTTAACGACGTTAGCAAATGCTAAGTTGGGGATGATAAGGAGAAAAGTGGCGACAAACGTCGCCACCACTCTAAAATTTAAAAAACTCAACATTGCTCCAATCGACTAAGTAACTGCATGCCATAATTATTGTTCGCGGTTAGTTCGGCAACACGCTGCTCACCTTGATAGCGAAGGTTCACATCAAGATCCGGCTGAGGCAGCAAACCATGCCCTTTTTCAGGCCATTCAACTAAACAAATGGCATCGTCAGTGAAGTAATCTCGAATACCCATAAACTCAAGCTCTTCAGGATCAGCAAGACGATAAAGATCGAAATGATAAACTTGCCACTTATCCAATTGATACGGTTCGACTAAGGTATAAGTCGGACTTTTCACATTACCTTGATGCCCAAGAGCACGGACAAAACCACGGCTGAAGGTCGTTTTACCCGCCCCCAAATCACCATGCAGATAGATCGTGGTTTGTTGAGAACAAAGGTGAGCCAATGCGGCACCCAGAGCTACCGTATCGTGTTCATCTTTTAAATTAAATTGTTTCGTGCTCATTGATGCTTCTCTAACTAATGATCGCTGACTATATAAAAATCAAAAGAACAGGGATAGTAAACCGTGTTGGTTTTGAGAGACAAGCTTTCAAATGTCATATGTGCGAAAAAAGTTGTATCACAATTGTATCTTAACCTCCGCAATATCAGTCTAGATGTATAATATACTTAAATAACTTCAAAATGCAGGATTCAAAGCGATGCCACCGACACGAGCTCAAGAAGAAAAGTGAAGTGCTGTGGCAAGCCCAAAAACGAACATAACTAGGTAGCACCAAAGCTAGAGATCCGTTAAGATCCGCCCCCATTTATTTTGGTGGTTAACATGAACAACGAACAACTCGCACAACAAATCAAAATTTGGGGAAAAGAGCTTGGCTTTCAAAAAGTCGGAATCTGCGATGTTGACCTTAGTGAGCATGAAGCCGCACTCCAGAAATGGCTCGACGCCGGTTATCACGGTTCGATGGACTGGATGGCTCGTCATGGAATGATGCGCGCCCGACCTGCGGAGCTGTTAGCAGGAACGATGCGCGTCATTAGCGTGCGGATGGACTATCTCCCACCAGAAGCACAGTTTGCATCCAATCTCGCGAATAAAAATCACGCTTACATTAGCCGTTATGCGCTAGGACGCGATTATCATAAACTGGTACGCAAACAGCTCAGCAAGTTGGGGAAGTTAATCGAACAAGAGGTTGGTCAATATGGTTACCGCCCTTTTGTTGATTCCGCCCCGATATTAGAACGTCCTCTTGCCCAAAAAGCCGGGCTAGGCTGGACAGGTAAGCACTCTCTCATTTTAGATAAAGAATGTGGCTCGTGGTTCTTCTTAGGTGAACTTCTGATTGATCTGCCGCTACCAGTGGACGAACCCAGTACCGACCAGTGTGGGAAATGCACAGCGTGTATTACATCATGCCCAACTCAAGCGATCGTTGAAGACAAAGTCGTCGATGCAAGACGCTGCATTTCTTATCTGACGATTGAGTTTAATGGGGTTATCCCAGAAGAATTTCGCAAACCTATCGGTAACCGAATCTATGGTTGTGATGATTGCCAGCTGGTGTGTCCTTGGAATCGCTACGCCGATATAACCGAGCAAAGTGATTTTCATCGCCGTGAAAGTGTCAGCAATCCTGACCTAGTTGCTATGTTTTACTGGGATGAAGTGACCTTTCTAAAAGCAATGGAAGGCTCTGCTATTCGTCGAATAGGACATTTACAGTGGCTACGTAATATTGCTGTCGCACTTGGCAATGCCGAATACAGTCAACGAGTCATTGATGCTCTGGAAACTCGGCAAGGTGAAAGTAAATTACTTGATGAACACATCGAATGGGCGCTTGCCCAGCAACTGAATCAGCTCCCTATTGAAGACAAAATATCTATAGAGACAAAGAAAAAGCGCTTAATCAGAATTATCGAAAAAGGCTTACCAAGAGACGCATAGCGCGTAGCCTATATTCAAGAGATTGAAATGAATTTTGCATGATCAATTCATGACCTTGTTCTCAATTTTTAAATGTGGAAAAAATTTTGAGATTCAATAGAAAAGAACTTGTCGGGAAAAGTTAAACACATCTTGAATAAATGACTAGGATCAAAAAAACATAAGGTAATGATCCTATCGCAATACATCCGATCCGAAGAAAAACTTATTTTCTTTTTATTTAACAATGGTTTAAGAGTTATTTCTTCATCATCGCCGTTATTTAATAACGAAAAGATCTTTCTCTCCCCCCAAAAAAAGTTACACTAAAAACACTTTATCAACCAACTTATCCACAGAACGCCGTATGTGGATAACTCTGTTAATTAAAGTAGATAAAACACGCCAAACATCACTATTGCTTATACGCCAGCCGATTCATATCATGTTTTAAACACGAACAAAATCGTCCGACACCATATAATGCGGATTGAAACTTATTTTTAGGGATTGATGCTTCTCAGCATTATGAAAAGAGCGATGTGATTTGGTTGCGAGATATCCATATAAATCAGGTCACGCATCCGGAGACGAAATGAAGATTAGAGAAACTGTAACCACGTAAATTATCGTCTTGAATTGGTTGCGGGGGCTGGATTTGAACCAACGACCTTCGGGTTATGAGCCCGACGAGCTACCAAACTGCTCCACCCCGCGTCCGTATTGTGTCACCGTTGGGTACGATGAAGACCTGACTTTCTGTAAAGAAAGAAACTGGAGCGACACACGAGGTTCGAACTCGTGACCTCAACCTTGGCAAGGTTGCGCTCTACCAACTGAGCTAGTATCGCATATTAACAGCAATCGCTATTAATGAAATGTGGTTGCGGGGGCTGGATTTGAACCAACGACCTTCGGGTTATGAGCCCGACGAGCTACCAAACTGCTCCACCCCGCGTCCGTATTGTGTCACCGTTGGGTACGATGAAGACCTTACTTTCTAACGAAAGAAAGTGGAGCGACACACGAGGTTCGAACTCGTGACCTCAACCTTGGCAAGGTTGCGCTCTACCAACTGAGCTAGTGTCGCATATTAACAGCAATCGCTATTAATGAAATGTGGTTGCGGGGGCTGGATTTGAACCAACGACCTTCGGGTTATGAGCCCGACGAGCTACCAAACTGCTCCACCCCGCGTCCGTATTGTATCATCGTTAAGCACGATGAGGGCTTTACTTTCTAACGAAAGAAAGTGGAGCGACACACGAGGTTCGAACTCGTGACCTCAACCTTGGCAAGGTTGCGCTCTACCAACTGAGCTAGTGTCGCATATTAACAGCAATCGCTATTAATGAAATGTGGTTGCGGGGGCTGGATTTGAACCAACGACCTTCGGGTTATGAGCCCGACGAGCTACCAAACTGCTCCACCCCGCGTCCGTATTGTGTCACCGTTGGGTACGATGAAGACCTTACTTTCTAACGAAAGAAAGTGGAGCGACACACGAGGTTCGAACTCGTGACCTCAACCTTGGCAAGGTTGCGCTCTACCAACTGAGCTAGTGTCGCATATTAACAGCAATCGCTATTAATAAAATGTGGTTGCGGGGGCTGGATTTGAACCAACGACCTTCGGGTTATGAGCCCGACGAGCTACCAAACTGCTCCACCCCGCGTCCGTATTGTGTCACCGTTGGGTACGATGAAGACCTTACTTTCTAACGAAAGAAAGTGGAGCGACACACGAGGTTCGAACTCGTGACCTCAACCTTGGCAAGGTTGCGCTCTACCAACTGAGCTAGTGTCGCATCAACAACGTTTCCGCTGTTTAGGGCTGCGAATTATAAGAGCATTTTTTTGTGATGCAAGTCCTTCCTTCAAAAAAACTTTATTTTTTTACTGAACGATGAAAAAGCAACCAAAAGCAACACAAATACCTACACTTTGGATCGCAACCTTAACAGTTAAATCTTAAAAATGGTCTCTCGATAGTACTTAAGTTCCGCTATTGACTCCCGAATATCATCCAAAGCCATGTGAGTGCCTTTTTTCGTGAAGCCATCTAAGATCTCTGGCTGCCAGCGACGAGCCAATTCTTTCAGAGTGCTCACATCAATATATCGATAGTGGAAATACTCTTCTAATTCTGGCATGTGCTTGTACAAGAAACGGCGATCTTGGCCAATACTATTGCCACAAATTGGAGAAGCTCCCTTCGGCACCCACTCTTCTAAAAACTGAATCGTTTGTTTTACGGCGTCTTGCTCTGAGGCTTTACTGTTGCGAACGCGCTCCACCAAACCACTTGCCGTATGCGTATTGGTACACCAGTCATCCATTTTGGTCAGCTCTGCCTCTGGCTGATGAACCGCCAATACTGGACCTTCAGCTAAAATATTCAGCTCACTGTCCGTGACAATAGAAGCAATTTCGATGATTTTATGCGTTTCAGGATCGAGCCCTGTCATTTCTAAATCAACCCAAATTAGGTTTTGATCATTAAAGGACATGGTTACGCCGCCTATTTGTTTATCGATAAAAGAGGTACTATACCTGAAAATACTCGAAACACGATACTCTCACACGGAGCCTAAACTAAGGCTCACTCTTTTGAGTAAATTCACATAAAGTACAGAATTGTGGCAAAAAAGAAAAAGTTAACCAAAGGTCAGGTGCGACGCGTACGCAACAACCAACAAAAGCGCTTAAAAAAACAAGATGACTCCATTCAATGGGATGAAAACATGCTCGGCGCGAGCAAACAAGGCCTCGTGATCACTCGTTTTGGTCAACACGCGGACATCGAAGATCTTGAAACCGGTGAGATTCAACGCTGTAATCTTCGCCGTGGTATCGAATCTTTGGTCTCTGGTGATCGTGTGTTATGGCGCGAAGGGTTGGAGTCCATGGCGGGTATCTCTGGTGTTGTCGAAGCCGTTGAACCTCGAACATCAGTACTGACTCGACCTGATTATTATGATGGCCTCAAACCCGTAGCAGCAAACATTGACCAAATGATCATCGTCTCTTCGGTTTTGCCAGAACTTTCGCTTAATATTATTGACCGTTACTTAGTGGCCTCCGAGACCTTGAACATCTCGCCAGTATTGGTGTTAAACAAAGTCGATCTGCTGACAGCTGAAGACCGTGCCAAGTATGAAGAGTGGCTAAAGGCGTACGAACGTATTGGCTATAAAGTCTTATTGGTAAGTAAGAAGTCTGGTGAAGGTATTGTTGAATTAGAAGCGCTATTGAGTGATCGCATTAACATCTTTGTGGGCCAATCTGGTGTGGGTAAATCGAGTCTCGTCAATGCCCTGATGCCAGAGCTGGAACAAGAGATTGAAGAAGGTGAAGTGTCTGAAAACTCAGGCTTAGGCCAGCATACTACGACCGCTGCGCGTCTATATCATATTCCTACAGGTGGTGAGCTCATCGATTCGCCAGGAGTGCGTGAATTCGGACTGTGGCACTTAGAAGCCGAAGAAGTCACTAAAGCATTCGTTGAGTTTAGACCTTACTTAGGTGGCTGCAAATTCCGAGATTGTAAACATAATGACGATCCAGGCTGCATCTTACGCGAGGCGGTAGAGAAAGGTGATATCAGTAAAACTCGCTTTGACAACTACCATCGCATTTTAGAGAGCATGGGCGAGAACAAAGCGAATCGTCAGTACTCACGCAACAAGAAAGCAGATCTATAACTGAGTTACGCTTGCAACTGTGTAAGAATTCTTCAACTAATACTGACAAGCAAATTAAATTTCAGTAACATCACGCGCCCTAAAGCGCGTATCTAACAGAAATATCGGAAATATAAAGATGGACAAGTTTAAAGTTGGACTGCAGTACTGGATCCCACAACATGGCCTCACTCGCCTAATGGGCAAACTGGCTTCAGCCAAGGCAGGCAGTCTAACAACAGCGGTTATTCGTTGGTTTATCAAAAAATACAATGTGAACATGGATGAGGCAAAACACTCAGATCCTAAGCATTTCAAAACGTTCAATGATTTTTTTGTGCGTGAATTAAAAGAAGGCGCACGTCCAGTCACTGAAGGCGATGAGGTCATCACCCATCCTGCCGATGCTTGCGTTAGCCAATTTGGACCGATTGAAAATGGTCAACTGATTCAAGCAAAAGGTCATTATTTCTCGGCACAGGAATTACTTGGTGGCGATACTAATTTAGCCAACGAATTTCAAGACGGCTCATTCGCTACGCTGTATTTGTCACCGCGCGACTACCATCGTGTTCATATGCCATGTGACGGTACGTTACGTCAGATGATTTATGTTCCTGGTGACCTTTTTTCTGTGAATCCATTAACCGCTGAAAACGTGCCAAACCTATTCGCACGTAACGAGCGCGTGGTATGTATTTTCGATACAGATTTTGGTCCAATGGCACAAGTACTTGTAGGTGCGACTATTGTAGGTAGTATCGAGCAAGTGTGGGCAGGTACGATCACACCACCACGCGGAAATTCGGTCTACAAATGGGATTACCCAGCCCGAGGTGATAAAGCGGTTATCCTGAAGAAAGGCCAAGAAATGGGCCGATTCAAACTTGGCTCTACCGTTATCAACTTGTTCGCTAAAGATGCCATCTCTTTCGATGAAAGTATGGTGAATGGCAAGCTGACGGTTATGGGCACTTCTTACGCCCACAAAAAGTAACACTGAATCAATTGGTAAGAGCCCTAAAATTAGGGCCCTTTTTTTATTGATGAAAAGCAAAATTCCGACCGATATTCACACTCACTTTCTCAAACTCGTACTTGCCTCTAAGACCCTAAAAGCACAATCAATTACCCTGCGATTAGAAATGAATACGTAGAGGGATTGCCAATGCCAACGATGCATGTAAGTACCCTAGCAAAACTGCTGGTGTGCTTTTTTATTCCACTTGGTGTCTTAATGATGCCGATTGATGCCATACCCATCGAGGATCTCACGCTCATACAGCACCGCCTTTTAGCCATTTTTCTTCTCGCTGCGTTACTGTGGGTTCTTGAGCCTGTTCCTGTTTTTGCCACTTCCATTCTTATCATCGCGCTTGAACTGATCATGATTTCCGACAGAGGCTTACATCTCTTTCGTAAACCACCTCCGGGACATGATCTGGGTGAGTTGATTCCTTACACCGACATTTTCTCTGCCTTTTCTTCGCCGATCATCATTCTTTTCATGGGCGGCTTTGCGTTGGCGATTGCGGCCTCTAAATATGAGTTGGATAATAACCTCGCCCGAGTACTGCTTAAACCGTTTGGCACCCAACCTAAGTTCATTATGCTCGGTTTAATGTTGATCACCGCCGTTTTCTCGATGTTTATGTCGAACACTGCAACAACGGTAATGATGCTGGCGCTGCTTGGCCCTATTGTCGCTTCGGCACCCAAAGGCGATTTAGGCATTAAAGCGTTAGTTCTGTGCATTCCTATCGCGGCCAATACCGGCGGCATTGCAACTCCAATTGGTACCCCTCCCAACGCGATTGCGCTGCAGTATTTAACCGGAGAAAACGCGATCAACTTTCTTTCTTGGATGACAATGGGTCTGCCATTTGTGTTGATACAATTGACCATTGCTTGGTTCTTGCTCCAAAAATTGTTTCCGTCAAGCGAAGCTGAAATGCAACTCAAGCTGGACGGCACGTTCAAAAAGAGCTGGCGCGCGATGGTGGTTTATATCACTTTTGCCCTCACCATATTGCTGTGGATGACGACTCAAGCTCATGGGATGAACACTTATGTAGTGGCCATTATTCCACTCGCTGTTTTCACCCTAACGGGCATCATGGGTAAAGAAGAACTCAAGCAGATCAACTGGGATGTTCTGTGGTTAGTCGCAGGTGGTATTGCGATTGGTATCGCCTTAGACAAAACGGGGTTAGCAGAAGCGTTAGCCCACGCGATTAACTACGAAGCACTCTCGCCATTTTCGGTTGTATTGACGCTCTCTGTTGTCTGCTGGCTCATGGCAAATTTTATGTCGAACACGGCCACCGCCAACTTATTGATGCCTATTGCCGCAGCGATTGGAGCGTCAATGCCAAGCTTAGTCGCGATAGGAGGCCTGCAAGGCTTGCTGATTGTGGTGGCTTTCTCCGCTTCACTTGGCATGATCCTCCCCGTTTCGACTCCCCCTAATTCACTGGCTTATTCGACTGGCCTCATCGAAAGTAAAGATATGGCAAAAGTCGGCCTTATTCTCGGCTTAATGGGTCTATTCATTGTTTATGGTGCAATTCTAATTTTCTTCTAATCGCAAAGCTCCGTGACAAGGTGGGTTATCACGGAGCTTATATGCCCATCATTGCCATCACTGAGCGGCTTTTACATCGATAAAATTTCGTGCATATTAAGGCTTCTCGACTCTACAAGGACGTCATTAATCATGGGTTATGAATGGCTTGCTCTGGGCGCCGCTTTTCTGTGGGCGGTTTCTAGTCTAATTTCCGTCATTCCTGCGCAACATCTGGGCGCCTTTTCTTATAGTCGCTGGCGTATGGGCTGCACGGCAGCGATCCTATCCATCATGGCTTGGGTAACAGGTGGCTGGCTGACTGTTTCGATAGAACACGTTACTCCAATGATGGCTTCTGGTTTGATTGGTATCTTCATTGGCGATACCGCCCTGTTTGCTTGCTTGAATCGGATGGGACCAAGACAAGCAGGCTTACTGTTCTCGTGCCATGCGGTGTTCTCCGCTCTCTTAGGTTACTTCCTATTTAGTGAGAGCATGACCGCACTCGAATTGACTGGCGCAGCACTTGTGTTTAGTGGTGTTGTGATGGCCATTTTTTTTGGCCGGCGAGGACAAACCTATAATGTCCTTGAGGAGGTTAAGGGCAACCTCTGGGTAGGCGTAGGACTGGGACTAACGGCCGCAATGTGCCAAGCATTAGGAGGCATCATCGCTAAACCTGTGATGCAAACTAGCGTCGACCCTATCGCCGCTTCAGCGATTCGTATGATCAGCGCCTTTATTGCTCACGGCATGCTGCTAATCGTTGGAGTCAAAGTTGCCCGTTCTACTCAACGTATTACATGGCGCGTTTTCGGTATTACCGCACTGAATGGCTTTCTTGCTATGGCCGTTGGTATGACCTTAATTTTATACGCTTTGCAGCAAGGAAATGTCGGCATGGTTGCGCTGCTATCTTCCACCACTCCTATCATGTTATTGCCACTCCTCTGGGTTTATACCAAACGCAGACCCAATCGATTCGCTTGGTTGGGGGCGGCACTAGCCGTAGTCGGCGCAGGAATTTTAGTCCAGTAACATCACATCGCCCTTACGATCCCCTTAAGCATAAACCGTGTAAGCCCTCTTCTCTAAACAACAAAAAAGCCCGAGCTTTACTCGGGCTTGTGTCTTTTTGAATGTCCGTTAATTATTTAACGAGCACATCGCCAGACATTTCAGGCGGAGTTTCTAGGCCTGCGAGATAAAGCATGGTTGGTGCTAGATCAGACAGTTTACCACCTTCTTTGAACTCAACCGCTTTGTCGCCAACGTAAATGAGCGGTACTGGTAGGCTAGTGTGCGCGGTATGCGTGCCGCCCGTTTCTGGATCCACCATCATTTCTGCGTTACCGTGATCGGCCGTGATCAGTAACTGTCCTCCTACGGCTTTGATAGCTTCAACGACTTTACCCACACTTTCGTCTAGCGCTTCAATGGCTTTCTCCGCCGCTTCATAAACGCCAGTGTGACCAACCATATCGGCGTTCGGGTAGTTACAGATGATAGTGTCAAACTTACCAGACTTGATAGCCGCAACCAGCTTTTCGGTAAGCTCAGAAGAGCTCATCTCTGGTTGTAGGTCGTACGTCGCGACTTTTGGTGACGCGACAAGCTGACGCTCTTCGCCTTCAAACTCGCTCTCAACACCACCATTAAAGAAGAAAGTCACGTGTGCGTATTTCTCTGTCTCAGAGATACGAAGCTGAGTTTTACCTTGTTTAGATAACCACTCACCGTATGTGTTTTCTAGTGACGCTGGAGGAAAGGCAACGGCGAGAGGGATATCAGCCGCGTATTGTGTCAGCATTACGAAGTTAATGGCTGGGAATGCTGCACGCTCAAAACCGTCAAAGTCAGGCACGAATGCACGCGTGATTTGACGTGCACGGTCAGCACGGTAGTTCATGAAAATAACCGCATCGCCATCTTGCATGGCTGCATCTTCTTCGCCTTCCGCCTTGATGACGGTGGCTTTCACAAATTCGTCGTTTTCTTCACGAGCGTAAGCGGCTTCTAGACCCGCCACTGCCGTTTCAGCGGTGAACTCGGCTTTCGCTTGAGTAAGCAGATCGTAAGCAACTTGAACGCGGTCCCAGTTATTGTCACGGTCCATTGCGTAGTAACGTCCCACCAATGAAGCAACGCGCCCTTTGCCTAATTTCGCAAACAGATCTTGGAAACGTTGTAGAGAAGCTTCTGCGCTGCGCGGCGGCGTATCACGGCCATCTAAGAAGCAGTGTAGATAGATCTTTTCAGCGCCACGTGCTGCTGCCATCTCAACGGCGGCGTAAATATGATCTTCATGAGAATGTACGCCACCAGGAGACATAAGCCCCATAATGTGAACGGCTTTCTCTGCTTTCACTGCGGCATCAACCGCTTCAACTAGCGCTGGGGTTTCTGCAAACTCACCGTCAGCGATAGACTTCGTAATACGAGTTAAATCTTGGTATACAACGCGACCTGCGCCAATGTTAGTGTGACCAACTTCAGAGTTACCCATTTGACCGTCAGGCAGGCCAACATCTAAACCTGAAGCAGAAATTAGTGTATGTGGGTTGTTCGCAATCAGTGCATCCAATACTGGTGTTTTCGCATTCGCAATTGCGTTACTTGCTGTGTCTTCACGGTAACCGTAACCGTCAAGGATAACTAGAGCCAGTGGCTTCTTAGCTGACATAGTGATGACCTCATCAAATTTAAGTAACTTTTGGCGTAGAGCTTCGCTGCCCTTCTAACCTTGAAACAAAACTAGCGTAATTTTACTACACTTTGTAGCCAAAACTGTAGGTTAAGATCAAATAATGTTCGCGATTTATTGTTGTTATCTTACAAGTTACCGGGCAACAAGTCAGCGCCGACAAACATGTCCCACAAGCATAGTCATTCTCAATACGCTTTGTACACTCATGGCTACGTTTGATTTCCTTGCTCTCTATTTGCTCCGTTATCACAGACAAAATGCACACGTGACTAGGAGCGTCAAACGTTAATAGTGAGTACATAAGACCCATTGTTGTCTTTACTTCAGCAAAAAAGAAGTCACTTACACCGATGGACTCAATAGACAAAAACAATCAACAATCGTGGCGCCAGCCAAAGGACAGCAACGATGTAGGGAATTTATAGAGATCTCAATTATTCGTTAGAAAATTTTAACCCTCTCGCCTAAAACGCTTAACCTCGCTATACTCCTGCTTTATTTTTCCGCCAACAGCGTAAGAGCTCAAGACATGCAAGAGTACATTGAATTTTTCCAACAGAACATGATCCTATCTTTGGTTTGGGTAGGTCTTCTTGTCGCATTTATCATGAACCTCATGAAGTCAGCGACAGCGGCATACAAAGAAATCAACGTAAACCAACTGACTCACCTAATGAACCGCGAAAACGGCGTAGTCGTAGATATCCGTACGAAAGACGAGTTCAAAAAAGGTCACATCACCGACTCACTTCACATTTTACCGTCCGAGATTAAAGCGGGTAACTTCGGTAGCCTTGAAAACCACAAATCAGACCCAATCATTGTGGTATGCAAGACGGGCCAAAATGCTCAAGAAAGCGCCAACCTACTGGCCAAGGCAGGATTTGAAAAAGTCAGCCTACTGAAAAATGGCTTGACGGCTTGGAATGAAGCCAATCTACCTCTAGTTCGTGGTAAAAAGTAAGGCTCGTATTCACCGTAACTTTGCCAAGCCTCATGGGTAATAAACTGAGCAAATAGAAAGCACTTGAAGCATTAAGTTGTGACGCTTTGCACGTAATACATGCTTCATCTAGTCAAGGTAGGTTTGCTCAGTTAGTCTCAGGACAAACCAGTTTTCTGAGTTTAGACGGTTCTAGACTCAACCAATGTTTATTAAGGATTAAAAAATGGCTGAAGCAGCACCACAAGAAGCACAACAAAACTTCGCAATTCAACGTATCTTTCTAAAAGACGTTTCTTTTGAAGCGCCTAACTCTCCAGTAATCTTCCAAAAAGAATGGAACCCAGACGTTAAACTAGACCTAGACACGCAAAGCCGCGAGCTTGGTGAAGGTGTTTACGAGGTCATTCTGCGTCTCACCGTTACGGTTAAGAACGAAGAAGAAACTGCGTTTCTATGTGAAGTTCAACAAGGTGGCATCTTCACTGCTGAGCAAATGGAAGCGGGTCAACTCGCGCATTGCCTAGGTGCATTCTGCCCGAACATCCTATTCCCATACGCTCGTGAAACTATCTCAAGCTTAGTGGTTAAAGGTACGTTCCCTCAACTGAACCTAGCGCCCGTTAACTTCGATGCGCTATTCATGAACTACTTGCAACAGCAAGCTCAGCAAGACGAAGTTGAAGCGTAATTCACGTTTTGTTAGTGGCGTAGCGCAGTAAGCATTCCCGCCACACATCCGAATAAAATGCACATAGCGTCCACAATCTGATGCAATGTGCATTTTTTATTTCTGGTTCCTCATCGTCATAGCGCGTAAAATTTGACGATGAAGAACTAGATTATACTAGTAGAAAGACTATTAGGCGGTAGCATGACACAAGCAAACACTCACAATGCTTACGGTAAAGACATCGCTATGACGGTGATTGGAGCTGGCTCGTACGGCACATCATTAGCGATCTCTCTCGCTCGTAACGGCGCAAACGTTGTTCTTTGGGGCCACGAGCCAGAGCACATGGCTCGTCTTGAAGCCGATCGAGCAAACCACGCGTTTTTACCCGACGTTGATTTCCCTAAAAGCTTGATTATTGAATCGGACTTAGAAAAAGCCGTTCAAGCCAGTCGGGATTTGTTAGTGGTGGTCCCAAGCCATGTTTTTGGCATCGTACTTAACAGCTGTAAGCCTTTCTTACGTGAAGACTCTCGTATCTGTTGGGCAACCAAAGGACTTGAACCAGAAACAGGTCGCCTTTTAAAAGACGTGGCATTCGATATCATCGGCGAAAACTACTCTCTGGCAGTATTGTCCGGCCCGACTTTCGCGAAAGAATTAGCGATGGGTATGCCAACCGCAATTTCGGTTGCGTCTCCTGATGCTAAATTTGTTGTCGACCTACAAGAGAAGATTCACTGCAGCAAAACCTTCCGTGTTTACGCCAATAGTGATTTCATCGGCATGCAGCTTGGTGGCGCAGTGAAAAACGTGATTGCCATTGGTGCCGGAATGTCTGACGGCATCGGTTTTGGCGCCAACGCGCGTACCGCGTTAATCACCCGTGGCTTGGCAGAAATGAGCCGTCTCGGTGCCGCACTCGGTGCAAAACCAGAAACCTTTATGGGCATGGCTGGTTTGGGCGACCTTGTTTTGACGTGTACCGACAACCAATCTCGTAACCGCCGCTTTGGTTTAGCGCTAGGCCAAGGTAAAGATGTCGACATCGCTCAAGAAGAAATTGGTCAAGTGGTTGAAGGTTATCGCAACACCAAAGAAGTGTGGATGCTGTCTCAACGCATGGGGGTTGAGATGCCAATTGTTGATCAAATATATCAAGTATTGTATCAAGGGAAGGACGCACGCCTGGCAGCGCAAGATTTACTGGCTCGTGACAAAAAAGCCGAAGGGAAGTAACCCCTTCGCACCTCACCTGAAAGAAGAGAAGTTGTCGGGTCACGGAAGAACCACTCAGGACATTGAGAATGAAACACTGCGAAAAACAAAAAGTCTGGAACAAAATTGTCTCAGAAGCCCGTGAAATGTCAGAGCAAGAGCCCATGTTGGCCAGCTTTTATCATGCCACCATCATCAAGCATGACAGTTTATGTGCGGCGCTGAGTTACATTTTGGCCAACAAGTTAAATACGGCATCAATGCCCGCGATGGCAGTACGAGAAGTGGTAGAAGAAGCATTTGCTGCCGACCCGACCATTACCGATTTTGCGGCGTGTGACATTTGTGCAACCGTTAATCGTGACCCAGCGGTGTCTATGTACTCAATGCCATTGTTGTACTTAAAAGGCTATCATGCGCTTCAAGGCTATCGCGTCGCAAACTCGTTGTGGAAGCAAGGCCGCCATGCGCTGGCGACCTATCTGCAAAACCAAATTTCGGTCGCATGTCAGGTCGATATTCATCCTGCTGCTCGTATCGGTAGTGGCATCATGTTAGACCACGCAACGGGCATCGTTATCGGTGAGACTGCCGTTGTATACAATGACGTATCGATTCTGCAAGATGTGACTTTAGGTGGTACGGGTAAAGAATCTGGCGATCGTCACCCGAAAATTCGTGAAGGCGTGATGATCGGTGCGGGAGCCAAGATCTTGGGTAATATCACCGTAGGCGAAGGAGCAAAAATAGGCTCTTGCTCTGTGGTATTGCAAGCCGTGCCACCGCACACTACTGTAGCAGGCGTACCTGCAAAAATCGTCGGTCGTCCAAAAACGGACAAACCTTCTCTCGATATGGACCAAGGCTTTAATGGCACACAAAGCTTTATCCATGGAGATGGTATTTAATCATCACCTAGGGTCGATTGACCTTATGCTTTGAAATAATGTGGTAGGTCTCTCAAGTGCGAACAAAAAATCATCCAGTGCTACGCTCGGCTATTTTATTAACTTGTGCTTTATCTGCCACTTATCCCCTGCTCTCTTCTGCCGCTAGTCAGCAAGAGCTCAAAGGCGTATCCAGTGAGATAAGCCGCCAACGCCAAGCGCTCACTTCTCAAGAAAAACAACTTAACGATCTGCAAAAGTCCTTGAAAGACCAAGAGCTCGGTATTGCTAAGCTGGAACGAGAAATAAGGCAGACCAAAGCGGAGCTCGCCCAAGCCGATCAAAACATCAGCCGACTCGAAGAAAAAATTGCGCGACAAGAGACTCAACGCCAAGCACAGGAAGAAGAACTTAAACAACTGCTGCAAACGTACTATGTCACAGATCGTGCCAAAGCCAATGGTCACCTATTGAATCAAGGTGTGGAGGAAGACCGTATTAGCCAATACTTCCAACACTTAGCCAAAGCACGCGCAAAAGTGATTGATGCGATCACTACAACCACTCAAGATCTGGCGCACAACAAAAACCAGCTTGAGCTAGAAAAAGAGCAGATAGAAAGCTTACTCAAGCAGCAGTCACGCAAACGTACGGCGTTGGCAAGCACCCAATCGAAACGTAAACAAACACTGAATAAAATTCAAAGCCGCATCACAAACGACCAGCGTTACCTAGCAGAACTGCAACGCAACGAAACCCGCTTAAAAGCAGAAATCGCCAAAGCGGCGAAACGCAATGCCGTCCCCATGGATGGCTTGGGTAAACAACGTGGCAAGCTGCCATGGCCAGTGAACGGTAGAGTCCTGCATAATTTCGGCACTCGCCAAACCGGACAAGTGAACTGGAAAGGCATGGTGCTTTCTGCTAATTATGGTCAACAAGTCAAAGCCGTCTATCCGGGCACAGTGGTGTTTGCGGAGTATCTGCGAGGTTACGGTTTGGTGGTACTGCTCGATCACGGCCAAGGTGATATGACACTTTACGGCTACAATCAAGCTTTGACCAAAAAAGAAGGCGACAGAGTCACCGCAGGTGAAGTGATCGCCTTAGCAGGTGACACTGGTGGTCAAGACCGCGCATCACTCTACTTCGAAATTCGTCGTAATAGTAAAGCGCAGAACCCTAAGTCCTGGTTGAAGCGTCTATAAATACTAAATAAAACAGGAGCCGCTCGGCTCCTTTTTTATATTCAATTGTCGTGGCGGCGTGACGAGTAGTACGTTTCTACTGCATCAATAAACGCGTTCACATCGCCTTTGTTTAATGCGTTGATACCGGCCGCCGCCTCTCGACCGCCTCCCGTCGGGAACTGACCACACACCGCCATAGCACCTTGTTTGTTGTGTAACGGCGCGCGCAGAGATACCGTGTACGTGCTATCGGCATTTTGCGTTAATACGGCGTGAGCGACCTCTGGGGTCTGGTTGGCCAACCAGTTACCATACACTCCGCTGATTCGGCGTGAGGCTGCACAATTCGACAGTTCAAACAGCTTCAACTTATCGCTTTCATACGTCGCTCGTACTGCTTGCGCTGCATCCATATCTTGTTGATAAGCCGCTCGCAGTTGATAGTAAGGCGACCCTGTATCAGCAATTACATCAAATGGCGACGGGTATTGGAGTAAAGCTTGATACAAATCCGCAGGGTGAAAATGTAAATCCTCGACTTTCGATCCGTAGCCGTTGTAGTTGATCAGCGTGCCGAGCTCTTTAAGTTGCGCTTTCTGCTCCGATGACAAACCCGCTTGATCTGTCAACTCATCGGCCTTAGCTATCAGGTTATCGCCATAAGCCGCCGTAATCGCCCATGTGTGAAAACGTCCATTTAGCAATTGATCGACAATTAAAGCGGTACACATATTGGCATCGAGATCGATGTGTGACTCCAAATTGCCATGCAGAGGAATATTGCCCGCTTTATGGTGATCGACGTAAAACACGTGCGCGCCTTGAGCCAATGCTTGCTCTAGACCTGCCATGTTCTTTTCCATCGAGATATCTAACACTGTCAGCTCATCTCCCGCTTGCGCAGCCACTTTTTCCACCAGCTTACTATCACGTTTGACACCTGTGATTAACTGGGCGTCGATTGGCTCGATCAAACGCAATTGCAGCAAAGCGATGATGCCATCGGCATCACCATTAAAAATGTCGTAATTCATGAAGCGATAGTTCCTTTATCCTGAATCGAACCCCAACAAAAAACTGGGGACGGGATACATGCTGGCAAGTGCGATAAGTCAACTTAAGTTATGACCGAAGATGAACACAACTCTCGAAATATCGCGACAATTTGAAGTTTAACTATGCAGATTGCTGACCGCATCTTCTAACAATAGCAGCTGCTCTAAACCTTGCTCAGTCGCGACAGGCTTCACGACGTTAAGCATCTGCAACATCCCTTGCTTGACCATCTGCTCGGTAATACGAGTTTTCGATGCCATCGCTGATTGATACGCCAACCAGCTACAAGCAATCAAATGCAGCGTGCACACCAGTGACTTTAATTGTTGTTGATCAACATCAAGCAGTTTCAGCGACACAAATTCCTGCATGATCGCAATAAGGTTCGCTTGTAGCTTTTCTTGCACATCAATGTACTGCTCATGCAGTTGCTCATCACGTGATAAAATTTCTGGCAGATTGGCGTAGAAAAAACGGTATTTCCACATCAATGTGAAGATGGAGTCTAGGTAGCTCTTCAGCATCGTCAGGCTTTCTTGCGAGCCTTGGATAGGGGCAAACCTTTCTAACAGTTCTGCTGAATACAGCGCAAAGATCTCACGCACGATTTCTTGCTTATTACGGAAGTGGTAATAGAGATTACCCGGGCTGATTTCGATGTGCTCGGCAATGTGGTTAGTGGTGATGTTACGTTCACCATGTTGGTTAAACAACTCCAGTGCCGCGTAGACGATTTTATCGCGCGTTTTCATTGTTATCGTATTCCCTCTTCATTAACGAATCGAGTATAGCGACTTCACCAACCTAGGTCGATAGAGGCTCCAAATACGGTAACATAACAGACCAGTTAGCCTACCTATTAAGTGAGCGACAAGGTCTAACTCACAGGCTTGCTTTCCGAGGTATGCCCTTGCCACCATTGAATGGCGACACTCACCCGCAAAATGCCGATCGCCCACGCCATACTCAAAAAACAACCTAAAAGCGCTAAACTGCGATGACTAAGCAGAGCGAAGAATACAAACATGCCGCCGCCAAGTTCACCGTGTGTTCTTATGCGATTGGAAATGGAAAAGCGGTCACTTGATCAATATGGTCACAGCCAAGAGCGAGCATGATCAGGCGATCGATCCCTAGCGCCACTCCGGCACAATTTGGCAACCCTGCCTTTAGTGCAGCAATCAGGTGATAATCGATCGGCTGCGGTTTTAACCCCATCCCCACTCGCTTCGCGTTGTCTTGTTCAAAGCGCGCCAATTGTTCGTTCGGGTTGTCCAGTTCATGAAAACCGTTCGCCAGCTCAATGCCTTTAAAGTACACCTCAAAGCGATCCGCTACACGGTGATCGTGAAGATTGATTTTCGCCAGCGCGGCCTGCGATGCTGGGAAGTCGTACACAAAAGCCGGCGCATCCTGACCAATTTTTTTTTCCACTCCTACGCTAAACAGCAATTGCAGTAAGGTATCGCGGTCTTTTTCTTGCTCTGCGATGTCACTCAATCCTAGTTTCCCCGCTGCCGTTTTGAGCTCTGTCATGGTGCCGTCAAGTGGGCACACTCCCAATACATCCATAAACGCTTGTTGGTAAGTCAGTCGCTCGGCGGCGGCGCATTTCAACACCAGTTGCAGCAGATCATCCATTTCATCCATGAGCTTATGGTGATCAAAATCAACACGGTACCACTCCAGCATGGTGAATTCTGGATTATGATAGCGACCGTTTTCTTCATTACGAAACGCTTTGTTGATCTGATAAATGCAGCCACTGCCCGCTGCCAATAAGCGCTTCATATGGAACTCTGGGCTGGTCATGAAAAACAGTTTACTGCCATCGGCATAACCTGGGCCAACAAACTCGGTTTGAAAAGTATGCAGATGAATATCGGTGACGGTCGCGTGACTCATCGCAGGTGTGTCAACTTCCATCACCTGTCGTTCGGCAAAGAATTGGCGAATAGCCTCGATTAACCTCGCACGTTGACGCAGTTGTTCAATGGAAGCCGTTGGTCGCCAGTTAGGTTGCATAACAAGTCTCTCAAACTCTAATTTAGTAAAGAAAACCTTATTCTACATGCTTTTTCCTACTGAGGAGCAAGGAACCTCCTCTCTGTTGACTCGCTTCGCTTACTTTTGAAACAAGCATTACTCGTGCTGCAGTACAAAAATCTCTCAATCACAATGGGGATATCAATGCAATTAATATCAGCAACACACGCTTAACATTCGTTGCAATAAACGCTTAACCGTCAAGAACCTCGTGCCGTGATAGCAATCACATAACCTATAAATTCTATGCTCTTAAGTGCATTACCGGAGCAAAAACCCAAATACATCAATTTTTTTGCTATGTCGCTCCTCTACACTGGCCCTAATACTTTTGGGGAGTTCGCTTTATTGAGCACCTCGTAATGACAATAACAAGCGGTTTTCCGCAATCACACACTGGAGGATAACTGTGCAAATTATCACCACAGATATCGCAGTCATCGGCGCAGGCGGCGCTGGTCTTCGTACTGCTATTGCGGCGGCTGAAGCAAACCCTGACTTAGAAGTCGCGTTGATTTCTAAAGTCTATCCTATGCGTTCCCATACGGTCGCAGCAGAAGGGGGCTCAGCAGCAGTTATCAAGGATGAAGATAGCTTAGACAACCACTTCAACGATACCGTTGGCGGTGGCGATTGGCTATGTGAACAGGACGTAGTTGAATACTTTGTAGAGAACGCGACTCGCGAAATGGTCCAAATGGAGCAATGGGGTTGCCCATGGAGTCGTAAAGAGAACGGTGAAGTCAACGTACGCCGCTTTGGTGGTATGAAGGTTGAACGAACTTGGTTCGCTGCGGATAAAACTGGCTTCCACATGCTTCACACCTTATTCCAGACATCCATGAAGTACAGCAACATCAACCGCTTTGATGAGTATTTTGTGTTGGATCTGATTGTTGATGAAGGCGAAGTACAAGGCCTGATTGCGATTCACATGTCTGAAGGCGAACTTGTGACCATTAAAGCGAAATCGGTTGTACTTGCAACAGGTGGCGCGGGTCGTGTTTACCACTGTAACACCAACGGCGGTATCGTCACGGGTGATGGGATGGCAATGGCTTACCGTCATGGTGTTCCTCTGCGTGATATGGAATTCGTTCAGTACCACCCAACGGGTCTTCCAGGTACGGGCATTCTAATGACCGAAGGCTGTCGTGGTGAAGGCGGTATTATTGTCAACAAAGACGGTTACCGCTACTTACAAGATTACGGTATGGGCCCTGAGACACCAGTCGGTCAACCGAAAAACAAATACATGGAACTGGGTCCTCGTGACAAAGTTTCTCAAGCTTTCTGGCACGAGCAACAAAAAGGCAACACCATCAAGCACCCGCTCGGTGATGTGGTACATCTAGACCTTCGCCACCTAGGCGAAGAGTATCTGCAAGAGCGCTTACCGTTTATCTGTGAACTCGCGAAAGCTTACGTGAACGTTGACCCTGCGAAAGAGCCAATCCCAATCCGTCCAACCGTTCACTACACCATGGGTGGTATTGAAACCAACGGCGGCTGTGAAACTCGCATTAAAGGTCTGTTCGCCGTCGGTGAATGTGCTTCGGTTGGCCTGCACGGTGCTAACCGTCTCGGCTCTAACTCTTTAGCTGAGTTCGTGGTCTTTGGCCGTGTAGCCGGTGAAAACGCGGTGAAACGCGCGGCAGAATTCAAAGGCTGGAACGAGTCGGCAATTGATGCTCAAGTTAAAGCCGTTGAAGAACGCATCGCCACACTGATGAACCAAGAAGGTGACGAGAACTGGGCAAATATCCGTACCGAAATGGGTCATACCATGGAAGCGGGTTGTGGTATCTATCGACAAGAAGATTTGATGCAAGAAACCATCGACAAGATCACCGAGCTAAAAGAGCGTTACAAGCGCATCAGTATCAAAGACAAAGGCAAAGTGTTCAACACCGACCTTCTTTACGCGATCGAAGTCGGCTACGGCCTAGAAGTCGCAGAAGCAATGGTTCACTCTGCGATTCTGCGCAAGGAATCTCGTGGTGCGCACCAACGCCTAGACGAAGGCTTTACCGAACGTGACGACATCAACTACCTAAAACACTCGCTTGCTTTCTACCAACCTGATTCTTCACCAAGCATCGACTACAGCAACGTGACCATCACTAAGTCACAACCAAAAGCTCGTCTATACGGTGAGGCAGCAGATAAGGCTGCAGCGGCGGAAGAGAAGAACGCAGAGGAGCAAGTATAATGTCAGCAAATCGCATTCAAAAAGTAGACATTCTGCGTTACGACCCAGAAAAAGACGCAGAACCATATACTCAAACGTTCGAAGTACCATTTGATGAAACCATGTCGGTACTCGATGCGCTAGGCTACATCAAAGATCACCTCGATAAAGATCTGTCTTACCGCTGGTCTTGTCGTATGGCGATCTGTGGTTCTTGCGGCATCATGGTAAACAACGTCCCTAAACTTGCGTGTAAGAGCTTCCTCCGTGATTACCCCAATGGCGTGACTATCGAGCCATTAGCAAACTTCCCAATCGAGAAAGACTTGATCGTGGATATGACGCCATTCATTGAGCGCCTTGAAGCCATCAAACCCTACATCATTGGTAACGACCGCAAACCGGAAGACGGCACCAACTTACAAACGCCAGAACAAATGGCGAAGTACAAACAATTTGCCGCCTGCATCAACTGTGGTCTGTGCTACGCAGCCTGTCCTCAGTTTGGTTTGAACCCTGAGTTCATTGGCCCTGCGGCACTCACACTGGCGCACCGTTACAACCTAGACAGCCGTGATAACGGTAAAGACGAACGTATGACGCTGATTAACGGTGAAAATGGCGCTTGGGGTTGTACTTTTGTTGGTTACTGCTCTGAAGTTTGTCCGAAGAGCGTAGATCCAGCAGCCGCAGTAAACCAAGGCAAAGTGGAGTCTTCCATGGACTTCGTTATTGCGATGTTGAAACCTGATGGTTCGCCAAAGAAAGTGGAGGCATAGGATGAGCAACCGTAAACCTTACGTTCGTGAAGTAAAACGCACTTGGTGGAAGAACCATCCTTTCTACCGCTTCTATATGCTACGTGAAGCCACGGTGCTTCCGCTGATCTTATTCACGTTGTTCCTAACCTTTGGCTTAGGCTGCTTAGTCAAAGGTCCTGAAGCCTGGCAAGGTTGGTTAGCGTTTATGGCCAACCCTATCGTTGTGGCGATCAACATCGTTGCATTATTAGGGAGCCTATTTCACGCACAAACCTTCTTCAGCATGATGCCTCAAGTAATGCCTATTCGTTTAAAAGGCAAACTGGTGGATAAGAAGATCATCGTATTAACTCAGTGGGCCGCGGTGGCGTTCATCTCACTGATTGTTCTCATCGTGGTGTAAGGAGCGTTCGCAATGAAACCAAATTATAGTGTAAATAAAACACCAAAGCGTTCTGATGAACCCATCTGGTGGGGACTGTTCGGCGCTGGCGGTACGTGGTTTGCGATGATCACCCCAATCACGGTACTGGTGTTGGGCATCTTAGCACCATTAGGGGTGATTGATGCCGAAGCGCTAAGTTATGAGCGTGTCTCTGAATTCGCAACCAGCATCATCGGAGCATTGTTCATCATCGGTACGTTAGCCCTGCCAATGTGGCACGCCATGCACCGTTTTCACCACGGCATGCATGACCTTAAATTCCACACTGGCGTGGTGGGTAAAATCGCATGCTACGCGTTTTCAGGCCTGATTACTGCACTGGCGATTATTTTTATTTTCATGATTTAAGATACTGACGAAAAAGAAAAGCTGGCTATATGCCAGCTTTTTTATTGCTTTAGGTCAGCGAAGAACTTTTGGGCTTTTTAAGCTTTTAGTCATCCATGATCTATTTACTCTCTAAGCTATTTATCATTCTGCTTATGCCGCCTACATCACCAATGTGAAACGGATTATCTCACTGAGTCACCTTATCCTCAGGCAATAAAAAAGGTCGCTAACGCGACCTTTTCTTTTAATAAGTTTGAGGTGAATTACTTAACACGACCAACGTATTCGGCAGTACGAGTATCAACTCGAATCACTTCACCGATTGAGATGAACAGAGGAACACGAACAACTGCGCCAGTTGATAGTGTCGCTGGTTTACCACCCGTACCTTGTGTGTCACCTTTTAGGCCAGGGTCAGTCTCAACCACTTCTAACTCGACAAAATTTGGCGGTGTCACCGTAATTGGGTTACCGTTCCAAAGTGTTATCATACAAGTGTTGTTTTCTACCAGCCACTTGGCGTTTTCACCTACCGCTTTCGCATCAGCTGCGATCTGTTCAAAGGTTTCGTTGTTCATAAAGTGGTAGAATTCGCCGTCTGAATATAGATAATCTAGATCGATATCCATTACGTCTGCCACTTCACAAGTGTCACCAGATTTAAATGTTTTCTCTAGCACTTTACCAGAAAGAAGTTTACGAATTTTAACACGGTTGAACGCTTGGCCTTTACCTGGTTTAACGTATTCGTTTTCCAGAATGACACAAGGCTCATTATCAAACATTAACTTAAGACCGCCTTTAAATTCATTGGTGCTAACTGTAGCCATTTTTTCCTCTTACATTCTTAGAGCTAAATTCAATGCCGCACATAATAACCCGAAAAGTCGATTCTGTTGAGCAAAACTGGCTCAAACAATTGGCGAATGGGATCTCTGATCCCGCAACATTGCTCGAAATATTGGAAATTGATCCTTCACCGTGGCAAGACGGGTTTGCCGCGCGCAAGCTGTTTGCACAGCGCGTACCGCAAAGTTTTGTCGATAGGATGGAAAAAGGCAATCCTAAAGACCCTCTTTTACGTCAGGTTTTACCGTTAAGTGACGAATTCGAGGTTCATTCAGGCTATTCCAACGATCCGCTCGATGAGCAGGACAACAACGTTCCCGGTTTGCTGCACAAGTATCGTAACCGTGCGCTCATGATTGTCAAAGGTGGCTGTGCCGTCAATTGTCGTTATTGTTTTCGGCGCCATTTCCCGTATCAAGAAAATAAAAGCGGTAAACAGGCGTGGAGCAAATGCCTAGAATATATGGCTCAACAACCGGAACTAAACGAAGTCATTTTCTCTGGTGGTGATCCGCTAATGGCAAAAGATGATGAAATTCATTGGCTGTTAGAGCACATCGCTCAAATACCCCATATTAAACGTCTGCGTATTCACAGTCGTTTACCAGTGGTGATTCCTGCTCGCATCACCGACGAACTGTGCCAACTGTTGCAAGCATCGAGGTTACAAATCATCCTCGTCACCCACATCAACCACGCCAACGAAATCAATGACGAATTCGCTGAGCAGATGTTCAAGCTCAAACGAGCAGGCATCACATTGCTCAATCAAGGTGTACTGCTAAAAGGCGTGAATGACTCCATTGATACCCAAGTAGCACTCAGCGAAGCTCTGTTTGATGCGGGGATTCTGCCTTATTACCTTCACGTTCTTGATAAAGTGCAAGGCGCGGCGCACTACTTTATTTCGGACCAAGAAGCGAAAACGATTATGCGTGGACTCATCACACGTGTATCGGGTTATCTGGTACCAAAACTGACACGAGAAATTGGTGGCAGGCCAAGTAAAACGCCATTGGATTTGCATTTAGAATAGGTCCTGACGCTCAATTAAATTTGTCGTCACGACCGTTCCTTTTTGTTCGCTTTGCACGGTAAGTCTATGCATACTCCGCTCTTTTGGAGGTCAAGATGCATACAGCACTCGAACAAATTTTCGATCTTGGCCCATTCAGCTGGCCTGCCCTACTATGCTGCGCCATTAATGGGCTAATGATCGGTATCGAACGCCAAACTCGTGGTAAAGCTGTGGGGATCCGCACGGCAATTCTTATTATTTCAGGCACTTACCTGTTTATGTCGATGGCAGTATCGTTATCGCCAAATACACTCGATCAAGCACGCGTGCTTGGTCAGATTATTACTGGCGTCGGCTTCTTGGGCGCAGGCGTGATGATGACACTCGATGGAAAAATCCACGGCGTAACATCCGCAGCGGTTATTTGGGTACTGGCAGGATTAGGGTTGATGATCGGTTTGGGTTATTTAACGCAGTCGGTGGTCATTACCCTACTGGCTTTAACGGTGTTACTGGGCGTGGATAAAGCAGAAAACCACATCAAAGCATTGCGCCGTGGGGTTCACCAAAGAATTCAACAACGCAAAACCTCATCCCGCTTAATTAAATAGTTAACGCGCCGATAAACTCGCTTCACCCCATCAGTAATTAAAAAGCCCTCGACGAATATCGAGGGCTTTCGATATCTAAAGATTCTGACTTGCTCAGAGATTATTTAGCGAAGTTGATGAGTGGGAAACACTTGAAGAAGCCATTGTCGGCACAGTTCAAAAGACCAATTTGTACGCCATCAATTTGATCGGTCATGTTGAAGAAACCAAACTGGAAATTAGACTTTTTAGAGATGCTTGCTAAACCAACATCCGCCATGGTGTAACCTTCAGAGTAGTTCACCGCACTCCAGTTTAAGCCCTTCACGTTGTTGGTGATGTTTACCGCCCCTAAATTCACGCCAGTTGTTTGGCCTTGGTTCCAGTTGACTAAGCCCAGCGATGCGCCTTTCATTTCTTGATTTACTTTTGCTGCACCAAAAAACAGACCGAAGTTAACACCCGTCGTGCGATCCGTTTCAGACATACCAAGCAGTGAAAAATCGATACCTTTGACTTCATTTACCTGACCATGTAGCACCGCTAAACGAACGCCGCCGACCTCTGAATTAGAGGGTACGTTGGTATTATCGATAGTAGAAAACATCACAGGTGTGCTGTCAGCAAAGGAAACTGGTGATGCAATAGCGCCTGCAACAGCCAATGACGTAATAAGCTTTTTCATCTTCATCTCCATGATAGTAAGCAACAATTTACAACATAGTGTAATGTTCAGATTTTGCGCTATCTACACTCTAAAATTGTTAGCGGTCGGTCAGATTTAACCATCTGAGTAAAAAAGAAAAAAATTCTGCGACTATTGTCCTGTATTTACGCTGACATTTCGTAAACTTACCGCTCACACTCTAAAACGCTTTAACAAACCAAATTCAACATCTCTCACGCATAAAAAAAGTCGAGGCTAACAGCCTCGACTTTCATATGGTTTAATCGGTTATCTTTACACTATAAGGCAAGCCTCAAAGCGAAGAGATAGATGGCTACATCATGCCACCCATACCACCCATGCCACCCATATCTGGCATCGCTGGTGCATCTTTTTGAGGTAGGTCCGTCACCATGGCTTCAGTCGTGATCATCAGACCCGCGACTGATGCTGCGAATTGCAGAGCAGAACGCGTTACTTTTGTTGGATCTAGGATACCCATTTCTAACATGTCGCCATATTCGCCTGTCGCGGCGTTGTAACCGTAGCTACCTTCACCCGCTTTGACGTTATTCGCTACAACTGAGTCTTCCTCACCTGCGTTCTTCACAATTTGACGAATTGGCGCTTCCATTGCACGGAGTGCTACACGGATACCAACGTTTTGCTCTTCGTTGTCACCTTGAAGATCAACAATCTTAGAAGCCGCACGGATTAGCGCAACGCCACCACCAGCAACCACGCCTTCTTCAACTGCCGCTCGAGTTGCAGAAAGTGCATCTTCTACGCGATCTTTCTTCTCTTTCATTTCAACTTCAGTTGCGGCACCAACTTTGATGACAGCAACGCCACCTGCGAGTTTAGCAACGCGCTCTTGTAGCTTCTCTTTGTCGTAGTCTGAAGTCGCCTCTTCGATTTGTTGACGAATCTGCGCGACACGGCCAGAGATCATCTCTTCTTCACCGATACCGTCGATGATAGTGGTGTTCTCTTTCGTAATAGAAACACGCTTCGCTTGACCTAGGTCTTCTAGCGCGACTTTTTCAAGTTCTAGACCGATTTCTTCAGAAATGACCGTACCACCTGTTAGAACAGCGATGTCTTGTAGCATTGCTTTACGACGATCACCAAAACCAGGCGCTTTCACTGCAGCCACTTTCACGATGCCACGCATGTTGTTCACAACCAGTGTTGCTAACGCTTCGCCTTCTACGTCTTCTGCAATGATGAGCAATGGACGTGATGCTTTGGCTACGGCTTCTAGCGTTGGTAGAAGTTCACGGATGTTTGAGATCTTCTTATCAACGAGAAGGATGAATGGGTTGTCTAGCTCGACACTGCCAGCTTCTTGGTTATTGATGAAGTACGGGGACAGGTAACCACGGTCGAACTGCATACCTTCGACAACGTCTAATTCGTCTTGTAAGGCCTGACCTTCTTCAACAGTGATAACACCGTCACGACCTACACGCTCCATTGCCTCCGCAATGATGTTACCAACGCTGACATCCGTGTTCGCAGAGATTGTACCAACCTGTGCAATGGCTTTTGTGTCGTTACATTCAACAGACAGCTCTTTCAGTTGCTCTACCGCTGCAGTCACCGCTTTATCGATACCGCGCTTAAGATCCATCGGGTTCATGCCTGCAGCAACCGCTTTTAGACCTTCGTTGACGATAGATTGGGCGAGTACTGTTGCCGTTGTTGTACCATCACCCGCTGCGTCATTTGCTTTAGACGCAACTTCTTTAACCATTTGTGCGCCCATGTTCTGGAACTTGTCTTCTAGCTCAATTTCACGCGCGACAGATACACCATCTTTCGTGATGCTTGGTGCGCCAAAAGATTTATCTAGAACAACATTACGGCCTTTAGGTCCGAGGGTTACTTTTACCGCATCAGCCAGAACGTTCACACCCTCTAGCATTTTAACTCGTGCGTCATTACCAAATTTAACGTCTTTAGCAGCCATCTTTGATTTCCTTTCTAAAATTCTTTGTGTTTAATCTCGTTATTGAATCTGAGCAAAAAATTACCCAATGCTTGCTATTACTCAACGATTGCCATGATGTCGTTTTCAGACATGACAAGCACTTCTTTATCGTCGATTTTTTCAGTCTTTGTGCCGTAACCTTCGGCGAAGATAACGGTATCACCAACTTTAACGTCTAACGGTAGCACTGTGCCGTTTTCTAGGATGCGGCCTTTACCCACAGCTAGAACAACACCGCGAGTTGATTTTTCTGCAGCAGAACCAGTCAGAACGATGCCACCAGCAGACTTGGATTCAACTTCTTTACGTTCAACGATAACTCGGTCATGTAATGGACGAATGTTCATCGGTCGTCTCTCCTGAAAATTTCCATGTTTATTTGATAATTGCCCGCCTTAGGGCACGTGATCACTATATAAGGGGTCGAAGCAACGATCCCAAGGGGCGGGTATGATTTTTTTGTGACTTAGTTAAAAGATCGCAACGGTTTGCGCGAGAAATGCGCACTCGCTCACTTTCTTGGTTTCTTGTATCCTTGCAGTTTGCTCACCAGATAGACGTCCAACATGCAGGAAAATAACAAACCGGAAACTCAAGCGACCGATAAGCATGGTTTGTTGACCGCTCCTATTCCTGAAACACTGCGGAAAATGACCGTCCCAATGACCTTGGGCATGGTCGCTATTTTGATGTTTAACTTGGTCGATACATTCTTTATATCGCTCCTTGGCACCCATGCTCTGGCGGCGATCAGTTATACTTTTCCGGTCACTTTCGCCGTTAACTGTATCACGATGGGCATTGGGATGGGGCTTTCGACCAACATTGGTCGTCTACTCGGGCAAGGCCATGCGCCACAAGCCGCTCGGTTTACGACTCACGGCCTGCTGTTAGCCGTATTACTGGTGGCGATAGCATCTTCGGTTGGCTTCGCGACGATCAGACCACTGTTTCACTTTCTGGGCGCCACTGAAGACCTAATCCCGCTTATCGAACAATACATGCAGGTGTGGTACTTGACCATCCCTCTGTTGGTGATCCCAATGGCTGGCAACAGTGCAATACGCGCCTCTGGTGATACCAAAACACCGGCTAAGATCATGATGCTGGCAGGCCTGATCAATGGCATGCTAGACCCATTGTTGATTTTCGGCTTAGGTCCATTCCCAGAGCTTGGTATCCAAGGGGCCGCGATTGCCAGTGCGTTTAGCTGGTTAGGTGCCTTGTTGGGGTCCTTCTACGTATTGGTTAAACGCGAGAAGCTACTCGCTCAACCGCAATGGGGATATTTAAAGCAAGACTGGCAACAAACATTAAAGATCGGAACGCCCGCGGCTCTGTCCACTGCGATGAACCCGTTATCAGGGGCCGTTTTGATGATGTTATTATCACATCACGGAACCGCTGCGGTCGCGGCCTATGGCGCGGCACAGCGAATTGAGTCCATACTGATTCTGGTTTTGATGTCATTAACTTCAGCATTAACCCCCTTCATGGCGCAGAACTTAGGGGCAAAGAATCCTCAGCGGGCTTTCTCAGGGCTCTTTCTCAGCATGCGCTTTTCCGTCGTATTCCAAGGTTTCATTTTCTTAGCCATGGTGCCTTTGAGCATTCCTCTGGCGGCGCTGTTTTCACAAGAAGAGACCGTAAAAAACCTGCTGTGGCATTACTTGCTCGTCGTGCCATTTAGTTACGGTTTTCAAGGCATCGTGATGATGTTGATCAGCGGGCTCAATTCAATGCACAAGCCGTTGCGTGCGTTCCAATGGAGCTTCATGCGTCTGTTCGTCTTTACTTTGCCTTCCGCTTGGATCGGCAGTCAGATTTATAATATTGAAGGCTTATTCATTGGCATCGCCGTCGGTAATACGATCGGCGGAGTGTTGGGTTACCTGTTTGCGCTACGCGAACGAAGACGGATGCTTATGAAGCAAAACCTGACTTCTTAAAGATCATTATATTACGAGCCAACCTATTAGCACTAGAATACAAAAAAACCGCGGAGAGCCGCGGTTTTTGTATTTTTGATTGTCGAGTTCAACCTTACTTAGAATAGCTCTTCCGCAACTTTGTATAGATCACTACGTACTGGACGCTTCATGTTTTCGATAGCATCGATGATATCGTGGTGAACAAGCTGCTCTTTTACGATACCGACACAACGCCCGCCATGACCTTCGATCAATAAATGAACCGCGTAGTTACCCATACGAGACGCCAAAACGCGGTCGAAGGCCGTTGGACGACCACCACGCTGGATATGACCAAGTACGGTTGCGCGTGTTTCACGACCGGTTGCTGCTTCGATATCACGTGCGAGCTCGTTGGCGTCCATCATCAGCTCAGTAAGCGCGATAATGGCGTGCTTTTTACCTTTTGTGATGCCATCTTTGACGTTGCTGATCAGCTTCTCTTTATCAAGACCCGTTTCTGGGGTGATGATGTACTCACAGCCGCCAGCGATTGCAGACATCAGAGTGAGATCACCACAGTGGCGACCCATAATTTCTACAATTGAAATGCGTTGGTGAGATGAAGAGGTGTCACGTAGGCGGTCGATAGCATCAATAACTGTATTTAGCGCACTTAAATAGCCAACGGTATAGTCAGTACCCGCGATATCGTTATCGATGGTGCCTGGCAGACCAATACATGGGTAACCCATTTCAGTCAGCTTTTTTGCCCCCATGTACGAACCGTCACCACCAATAACAACCAGTGCGTCGATACCATGTTTTTTGAGGTTCTCAATCGCTTTTTCACGCACTTCCACTTCTCTAAATTCAGGGAAACGTGCAGAACCTAAGAACGTACCACCTTTGTTGATCACATCTGAAACACTAGAACGATCTAGCTTTTCGATGCGGCCTTCGTATAGGCCTAGGTAGCCGTCGTACACGCCACATACTTCCAATCCCTCGGATAGTGCTGTACGTACCACGCCGCGTATTGCAGCGTTCATACCAGGAGCGTCACCGCCACTTGTTAAAACACCGATCTTCTTAATCATGCTCACCCTCGATCTTTGGCAATCAATTATTTAATTTTCTTTTAGGCCCCTCGTTACCAAGCAACCTGCATAATCCAGAACTGTGCGTTATGTTACATTTCCTCTACCGGATTACCAATGAAAACGCACTTTTTTATGTAACTTTTCTACTTATGTAAGAGTATTACAGTTTCTCTATAAAACTTTGTTGATTCACATCAGGATCACGATTCTTAGCAAGTATAGTTGGAAAGATAGTCAATAAGCGCCTGTTTGTCGTCAGACACCGATTGATTTCTCGCACACTACCAATCTTGAGCTTTTTGCTCTTTCTCCGAGCCAAAAACCACCGACAATGGATCTTGGTGGATCAACACATCCGCTTCAGGAAACAAAGTCAGTAGACTTGCCTCTACTTTATCTGCGATGTGGTGCGCTTCAATTAAACGTAAGTTATCGTCAAGTTCTAAGTGCAACTGAATAAATCGCGTCGGGCCTGACATACGAGTACGCAGCTGATGCACCCCGAGAACCCCTGTCACTTTGAAGCACTCGGCTCGAATTTGCTGTAACTCCTCATCCGGCAACTTTCTATCCAGTAAGGTTTGGATAGCCTCGCTCACCATTTTGAAAGCGCTGTACAGAATATAGATGCCAATACCAATGGCAAACACCGCATCGGCCTGCGTCACCCCAAAATAACTCAAGCCAAGTGCAACCATAATCGCCGCATTCATATATAAATCGGTTTGATAGTGGAGTGAATCCGCCGCAATGGCTTGGCTGCCGGTCACGCGTACCACATGTTTTTGGAACATCACCAAGCCAAGTGTGACCACAATGGCAAACAGCGATACATAGACACCGAGCTCCGGCGCATGTAACGCATGCGGACGGAAAAAGCGATCGATCCCATTGAGGATCAAAAAGACCGCAGAACCGGAGATAAACATCGCCTGAGCCAAGGCCGCCAACGATTCAGCTTTACCATGACCAAAAGTATGTTCTCTATCTGCTGGCTGTAAGGCAAAGCGGACGACGATGAGGTTGACCACCGAAGCGGCGATATCCAACATCGAGTCGATCAGTGACGCCAACAGACTGACCGATCCTGTCACCCACCACGTGATGACTTTTACAATGAGAAGAAGCGTCGCCACAATGGTTGCCGTCCAAGCCGCCGTCGTAACTAATCGTGCATATTGCTGTTTCATAATCAAATAGTTAACTCAAACCATACGTTGAGTATATTGAATGCGTATGAAATAACCAGATCAAAAAGAGGCAACCCATGGCTGCCTCCTTAATATGATTCGATAATGGCTTAATTATTACGATGCTTACCCATGCGCTGCTGCATTCTGTCACCACACTCTTGCATGCGTTCGTTTTGCAGTTTCATAAATTCGGTTTTTTGCTCTGGCGTCAATACACTTAACATCTGATGTTTTCTTTCCAGCATTTTTACGCGGTGCTCAGTTTGGCGTTCCACCATTTCTTTGGCTAACGCCGTTGCCTGCGCTTGATCAAAATCATCTGCCATCATGAGGGATTGCATTTTTGCGTGGTGCGCTTGACGTTCTGCCTTATACGCTTGACGATTTTCAGCGTATTTACCTTTCATCTCAGCGCGGTTTGCATCACGGAAAGACTCAAACTGACCTTTTTGAGCATCCGTCAAGTTCAGTTCACGCATGATGCCACGGTCCATTCCCACACCGCACTCATCGCGTGCGCCTCTATGATGGTCTTTACCACCGTAAGCTAATGCGCTTGTAGCACCTAACGTGAGAGGTAGAACCACAGCAGCTAACACAAGTTTTTTTACAGATTTCATAATTCTATTCCTTACCCCGGTGAGTGATTTTTCTGAGCTGTTCTCACAGCGCTTGATTATAGAATACGACCTCCTAGGTAAAACGACGTATAGAGAGCGTAAAGAATCGTAAAGAGTGATTTTTATTCTCTCCGCAACCCCTCATTCCAATGTAATATGACATCATTGGTAACTTACGGCGGATGCCCCCATGGCAAACATTCTTTTGATTGATGATGATATTGAGCTAACCAGCTTATTAAAAGAAGTACTCAGTTTTGAAGGGTTTGAAGTCAGCGAAGCGAATGATGGTGAAGCGGGCTTAGCCGCCGTCAATCGCGAGATTGATTTGATTTTATTGGATGTCATGATGCCTAAACTCAATGGTATGGAAACACTCAAACGCTTACGTGAAAACTGGGACATCCCGGTCTTAATGCTGACCGCCAAAGGCGAAGAAATTGACCGCGTGATCGGTTTAGAACTGGGGGCAGATGATTATTTACCAAAACCTTTTAGTGACCGCGAGCTATTAGCGCGCATTCGTGCCATTTTACGACGTACTCACAGTACGCCCAAGCACACCAAAAGCAGTGACTTCATCGAATACCAAGAGCTTCGCCTTTACCCTGGAAAACAAGAAGCGTATTGCGACCAACAATTACTCGATCTCACTGCAACCGAATTTGCACTGCTGACGCACTTTGTTCAACACCCAGGGCATATCCTCACCAAAGAAACGTTGAGCTTGGATGTACTGGGTAAGAGACACGCAGCCTTTGACCGGGCGATCGATATGCACGTATCGAACTTACGTAAAAAATTACCAGATCAGAGCAATGGCAAACCACGCATCAAAACCCTGCGTGGTCGAGGCTATATGTTACTAGAGGAGGATTAATGCGCCTATCTCGCATCAAACTGCCCAGTATTAATAGCTTATATGGACGCATCTTTGCCATCTTTTGGTTCACGATGTTATTGGTGCTGATAGCGGTGTTGTCACTGCCACATTTGGACCCACGTAAAGCCCGAGACATTCCTGAAGAGCATTATCAACGCATGGTAGAAACGCGTGACGCGATTCAAACAAAATACCGGCAACAAACCGATTTAGGCCGGATTTTATTCCGCATCGAGGGCAATCGTCATGGCAAACATGACGCTCGTCCAAGAGTGTTTTTCTCAGACTACAATGGCAACGTACTCACAACGGATAAACGCAGTAATTTTCAGTTGCGTGCGATGCAAAACTTTGTCACCAGCATCGAAGATTACAACCACCCCAAACAAAAACTCTACGGTCGATACATGATTGCAGGCCCCATTCCCATCACTCTAGCTGAGTCAGAGATATTGATGTACGTAGGGTTTAAATGGAATGAGACCCCACCGCTGTTATTACGCCTGTTCGATCACCCATTACAGCTCCTGTTGGCCGTCATGCTGGCCAGTACACCGCTGCTATTGTGGCTTGCGTGGGCGTTAAGCCAACCTGCACGCCGCCTTGAAGAAGCCGCTCACCGTGTGGCAAAAGGGGAATTTGTCATTGATCCTAACCTAGAGAAAGGCACTGCCGAATTTCGCCAAGCAGGCAGCAGCTTCAACCAAATGGTCGAAGCCGTTAACCAAATGATTTCCGGCCAACAACGCTTGCTTTCGGATATTTCTCACGAGCTGCGCTCACCTTTAACGCGTTTACGCATGGCCAGTGCCTTAGCCACTCGTAAACAAGGGGAAAGCCCAGAACTGACGCGTATAGATACCGAAGCACAACGCCTTGAGCAGATGATCAGTGAACTGTTAGAACTGTCTCGCATGCAAGCGAACAGTCATATGACACGAGAAACTCAACCACTCGAAAGCTTATGGGAGGAGATCATTAAAGACGCGCAGTTTGAAGCCGAACAAATGGGTAAGCAGCTGCACTACTCAGATCTGCCTAAACGTAGTATCTCAGGCAACCCTAAATTACTCATGAGCGCCGTTGAGAACATCGTTCGTAACGCGATTTACTATGGTAAAGATCACGTGCAAATCGATATCCACGCAGACAACGACACTCTCCACATCATCGTCGACGACAATGGCGATGGGGTGCCAGAACAAGAATTGGAAGCAATTTTCCGCCCGTTTTATCGTGTATCCACCGCTCGCGACCGCCACTCAGGAGGCACAGGGCTTGGCCTAACGATTACCGAAAGTGCTATTCGCCAGCACAGCGGTACTATCATCGCCAGTCGCAGTCCGTTAGGTGGTTTACGAATGAGCATTACGTTACCGCTTAATACATGACCTGAGCTCGCAACACTCGAAGCCGAATACCTCACGTGGTGCCTAACGCGCCCGAACTCGAACGCAAGGCGTTAAGAGTAATGAGCGAACGGCAATCTAAAAAGCAGGCAAACACGTATAGGGTATCCGTCATTGGAAGGGTATTGGCTAGCCAGCCAGCGCCCTTTCCTATACCCAAACAGCCGCTTGGGTATATACTCCCTCTCTCTTTTGACTAATTCTATTTCCAGACCATGTTTGATATCGCTTTATACGAACCAGAAATCGCGCCGAACACCGGCAACATCATTCGCCTGTGTGCTAACTGTGGCGCCAATCTCCACCTGATTGAGCCTCTGGGTTTCGATCTTGAAGAGAAGAAAGTCCGTCGTGCCGGTTTGGATTACCACGACTTAGCCCGCGTCACACGCCATAAGAATTATCAAGCCTTCCTAGAGTATTTAGAGAAAGAGAAGCAAGGTAACTACCGCTTATTTGCGTGTACGACCAAAACCACTGGCCATCACGTCGATCGACAATACCGAGAAGGGGATGTCTTGATGTTTGGCCCAGAGACACGCGGCCTACCTGTGGCAGTGATCGATAGCTTGCCAATGGATCAACGCATCCGTATTCCAATGATGCCAGATGCACGCAGCCTCAACTTATCAAATGCAGTGGCGATCATCGCATTCGAAGCGTGGCGTCAAATGGGGTTTGACGGCGCGTTATAAGTCAAGCAACGAGCCTTCCAGACACAAAAAAGGGCGCTACTGCGCCCTTTTGCTTTTCTCTACTTGCTGAGTGAATCAGTTGAGCTTATTACGATCATTGTCGTCTTTACGCTCATATTCCCCTTCGAAGGTCTTGCCATCATCCGGTTTAGAATCAAATGGATCACGGCGAAACGGATCTTGTTCAAATGGATCTTGGCTAGAAAACCCACCGTGGAACCCTCCACCTTGGACCGTTTTAACCACTATCTTGCTCATCAAGTATTTCGCAATGGCCGCTCGAGGAGCTGGCACCAGCACTAACATACCAAGTGCATCAGTCATAAAGCCTGGAGTCAGTAGCAACACGCCAGAAACCGCTAACATCACGCCTTCAAAAATTTGCTGCGCAGGGATCTCACCTTGCTCAAGGCGACCTTGCACCGACATCAATGTTTGAATGCCCTGACTGCGCACCAATGACGCCCCCACAAATGCAGTGATTAAGACTAAGGCGATGGTCGGCCATAGACCTAAAAAGCCGCCCACCTGAATAAATAAGCCGATTTCGATGATCGGGACGAAAATAAACGCCAATAATAAGATAGGAAACACACGCCCTCCTTTGTTCAATTCAGTGTAATGGCAAAAGCCAGCTAACCTCAAACGAATCGTTGTAAAAAAGCGTGTTCATACTCTGCCTTTTTTATCGAAGACCTTTATACCAACAAAATTAGCACGCAAACACATTATGTTTAATACCATTACTATATGTGCATACGGTTTTTTCTGTGCTGAGCTCCCCAATTTCAGACTCTTAAAATTCAGATTTGTCGAGAAAAAATGCTTACCCACAAAGGGTTATTAATAACCCGTTCATAGTTTGCAAAGTATTGACTCATGAAAAACGAAAAAGGTGATCTAGTTACTATTTTTATGCGCTAGGTGCAGTATCATGTGCCACATAAGTCAGGACGGATTTTCCAGCCAAAAATTCTGATGAATGGATTCTAGATTGCAGAAATGGCTAATAAACAACGTTATTATCAGAATTATTATCTAAGGATCCTGCTATGGCTACTCTATCTGATGCTCCAAAAACAGCAAACCCAGCCACTCGTATTGAAGAAGATCTATTAGGTCAACGTCATGTCCCAGCAGATGCGTACTACGGTATTCATACGCTACGTGCGATCGAAAACTTCAACATCTCTAATATGACCATCTCTGACGTGCCCGAATTTGTACGCGGCATGGTCATGACCAAAAAAGCCGCAGCGTTGGCCAACAAAGAACTTGGCGCCATTCCAAAAGACGTAGCGAACTACATTCTAGAAGCGTGTGATTTGATCTTAGAAACAGGCAAGTGTATGGATCAATTCCCATCAGACGTATTCCAAGGTGGTGCGGGCACTTCTGTTAACATGAACACCAATGAGGTGATCGCGAACCTTGCGCTTGAACTCATGGGTAAAGCAAAAGGCCAATACGAGTTCATCAACCCGAATGATCACGTTAACAAGAGCCAATCGACTAACTGTGCGTACCCAACCGGTTTCCGTATCGCCGTTTACAACAGCATCCACAAACTCATGGAAGCGATTGAGTACCTAAAAGGCGCCTTTGAGCTTAAAGCAGTGGAGTTCAAAGACGTTTTGAAGATGGGTCGTACTCAGCTTCAGGACGCGGTTCCTATGACTGTCGGTCAGGAGTTTCACGCTTGGGCAGTCACGCTAAACGAAGAGATTCGAGCGCTTGATTACACCTCGAAACTGCTCCTAGAGGTCAACCTAGGCGCAACCGCGATCGGCACCGGTTTAAATACACCAACAGGCTACCAAGCACTCGCCGTAAAACACCTCGCGGAAGTGACAGGCCTAGAAGTTGTTGCGGCAGAAGATCTTATCGAAGCAACATCTGACTGTGGTGCATACGTCATGGCGCATGGCGCGCTAAAACGCCTTGCGGTTAAGCTCTCTAAAGTTTGTAATGATCTTCGTCTGCTGTCTTCTGGCCCTCGTGCAGGCCTCAACGAATTAAACCTACCTGAAATGCAAGCAGGTTCTTCAATCATGCCGGCAAAAGTCAACCCGGTAATCCCTGAAGTAGTCAACCAAGTTTGCTTCAAAGTGCTCGGTAATGATAACACGGTCTCTTTCGCAGCCGAGGGCGGTCAGCTACAACTGAACGTCATGGAGCCGGTGATTGCTCAAAGCATGTTTGAGTCTGTCTCTTTGTTACACAATGCCTGTGTGAACCTACGTGATAAATGTATCGACGGTATCACGGTAAACAAAGAAACGTGCGAGAACTACGTTTACAACTCTATCGGCATCGTCACTTACTTAAACCCATACATTGGCCACCACGAAGGTGACATTGTGGGCAAAATCTGTGCAGAAACAGGTAAGAGTGTTCGTGAAGTCGTCCTTGAGCGCGGCCTACTAACCGCAGAAGAGCTTGATGAAATCTTGTCAGTAGAAAACTTCATGCATCCAACTTATAAAGCAAAACGCTACGAGTAATCATTTATTAAAGGGGGCCAACTAGGCCCCTTTTTTAGAATTTCATACGGTTAAGTGCATTTTCTAGGCCTTTATTACCGTAATACAATAAGGCTCTGATTCTCTGAGCATTTATTCCTTTCCTGAGTGTTCAAAAAATCAGAATCAATAAAAAAACTAAAGAGGTATCAATATGGTCATGTTCGAACTATTCGTGGTCCTGCTCTTCATTTATTTGGGGGCAAGAATCGGCGGCATCGGCATTGGTTTTGCTGGTGGCGCCGGGGTCATTGCGTTGTCTTTGATCTTGGGCGTACCAACAAGCCAAGCCTACATTCCCGTTGACGTCATCTTAATCATCATGTCGGTTATCACTGCTATCGCTGCTATGCAGGTAGCGGGTGGTTTAGATTGGATGGTACAAGTGGCAGAAAACTTTTTGCGCAAGCATCCTGAACGCATCACCTTTTACGCACCTATCGTCACCTTTCTAATGACACTCTTGGCGGGTACTGGCCACACCGCGTTTTCGACACTGCCTGTTATCGCTGAAGTAGCGAAAGGCCAAGGTGTTCGCCCGTCTCGTCCTCTGTCTATTGCCGTAGTCGCATCACAAATCGCTATTACAGCATCGCCAATCTCAGCGGCCGTTGTCGCATTTGCCGCAATGCTGGCACCGGTGGGGGTGGATTACCTTACGCTGTTAGCGGTTTGTATCCCAACCACGTTCATCGCTTGTATGATCGGCGCATTCGTAGCCAACTTTATGGGTAGCGAGCTGAAAGACGACGCCGAATACCAAGACCGTTTAGCAAAAGGTCTCATCAAGCTTAATACTGAGTCTAAGCGTGAAATTTTGCCAACAGCGAAGAAAGCAACGTTTATCTTCCTAGGTGCGATCGCATTCGTAGTGTGCTATGCCGCGGCCATTTCTGGCTCTGTGGGTCTCATCGAGAACCCGGCACTAGGTCGTAACGAAGCCATCATGAGTGTCATGCTTGCAGCCGCCGCTGCGATCGTATTGAGCTGTAAGCTTGATGCGGCGAAAGTGCCCGCAGCCGCGACATTCCGCTCAGGTATGACGGCGTGTGTGTGTGTGCTGGGTGTGGCATGGCTAGGTTCTACGTTCGTTAACGCGCACGTTGACGGCATCAAAGAAGTGGCTGGCGCGCTATTGGCTGACTACCCATGGATGCTGGCACTGGTTCTGTTCTTCGCGTCGATGCTGCTTTACTCGCAAGGTGCGACCACGGTGGCGCTAATGCCAGCCGCATTAGCCATTGGTGTGGCGCCGCTAACCGCCGTTGCGTCTTTCGCAGCCGTTAGTGCGCTCTTCGTACTTCCAACTTACCCAACGCTACTGGCGGCGGTTGAGATGGATGATACCGGTTCAACTCGTATCGGTAAGTATGTCTTCAACCACCCATTCTTTGTACCCGGCGTGGTTACCATCGCATCTGCCGTTGCGCTTGGCTTCGCATTCGGTGGGCTGTTGATCTAGTCACAAAGAGTCTTACTCGGGGAGCTTCGGCTCCCTTTTTTATTGCCAACAGTCTTGAATTGCGCTCAACAAATCTTCACATTGATGAAACTTATTGACCCGCCTACAGGTCTGATTGAGTTACACTAACGGCAATTATCTAAGATGAATTGAACCTTTTTATGCGTGCATTATTCTCCGTTTTACTCTTAGGGCTTATTACCTTCTCCGCACCGTCTCTTGCATTATTTGGCAAAGACCAGCTTAACAATCCCCAAAACAACAGCTTTGCTAGCAGCAGCGACAGTTTTGTTCCGGTCGATCAAGCGTTTCCGTTTAACTTCTACCAACAAGATGACCAATTGATGCTCGACTGGCAGGTGCGTGACGGGTACTACCTGTATCAAGAGCGTTTGTCTGTCGCGGGAGAAAATATCACTCTCGGCGAACTGCAAATGGAAAACGGTACGCCGCATAAAGATGAATTCTTTGGTGATGTACACATCTATACCACCCCTTTATTCGTAAATGTGCCGCTAAAAGAGTGGCAAGAAGGTGCTCGCGTGGTGGTTCAGTACCAAGGCTGCGCTAAGGCTGGCTTTTGCTACCCACCGGAAACTCGTGTGATACCGATTAGTGCATTCACATCATCGGGATCAGACGCATCAGCAGACCGCGCGCTAAACACGCCGAAGGTTGAGCCCGTTCCATCTATCGCCCCTGCAACGACCAGCAACACCACGCCGGTGACAGAACAAGACCACTTGGCAGCGAACCTAGCGGATAACTGGTGGACTCCCCTGCTATTTTTAGCTCTCGGCGCTGGCTTGGCATTCACTCCATGTGTACTACCGATGTACCCGATTTTGACCAGTATTGTACTGGGTAGCGGAAAGCTCAACCAACGCCGTGCTCTGGGTTTATCATTCGTATACGTGCAAGGCATGGCGTTGACTTATACCTTACTCGGCCTCGTTGTGGCATCAGCAGGCATGCAGTTTCAAGCGGCCATGCAGCACCCATACGTCTTGATCGGTTTGAGCGTATTGTTCCTCACTCTTGCAATGTCGATGTTTGGGCTTTACTCACTGCAACTACCGAGCAGTGTGCAAACTTGGCTGAATAACGTAAGTAATAAACAACAAGGCGGCAGCAGCGCAAGCGTCTTTGCGATGGGCGCGATTTCAGGCCTCGTTTGCTCTCCGTGCACCACCGCACCGCTGTCAGGCGCCCTACTTTACGTGGCACAAAGTGGCGATCTACTCACTGGTGGTATCGCGTTGTACGCCCTCGCAATGGGAATGGGGATTCCTCTGATCCTCATTGCTGTATTTGGCAACAAGCTACTCCCAAAAGCAGGCGCTTGGATGGCTCGCGTGAAGACGCTCTTTGGCTTCATTCTTCTTGCGGCGCCACTCTTTTTACTTGAACGCATCTTGCCAGAATTGTGGTCGACGATGTTATGGTCTGCCCTAGGGATTGCCGCGTTTGGCTGGTTATATCACGTAAAAAATAGCTTAGCGTTTGGCGGTTGGAAGCAGAGCACCATTGGCATCATTGCAGTGTTAGGTTTGCTTGCTTCAGCACAACCGATCATGAACTACTGGTTTGGCAACGGAACAACACACACTCAACAAGCGACGGTGAGCTTTACTCGTATTACGAATGTGGCGGCACTGGAAGAACAACTCGCTCTCGCCAAAGCGGCAGGCAAGCCTGTGATGCTCGATTTCTACGCCGATTGGTGTGTGGCTTGTAAAGAGTTTGAGAAGTACACCTTCCACAACCCGAGTGTAGCCGCCAAGCTCAAAGACTTTGTGTTACTCCAAGCCGATGTGACCAAAAACCAAGTACAGGATATCGAATTACTCCAACACATGAACGTGCTTGGCTTACCAACCATTGAGTTCTGGAACAGCCAAGGGGAACATGTTTCAAACGCTCGTTTAACCGGTTTTATCCAAGCCGAGCCTTTTTTAGAGCACATTAACCAATTCTGAGTACCATCAATTCAAACGCCAGTGAAAGTCATTGGCGTTTTTTGTTGCACAGATTTGAATGATAAAATTGAGCTTATATGCATTTTTACTAATAAAAGTCGATTTGGTTCAGACTTTTAGCGAATAAATATTGTCCACTTTCTCTAAGCTGGACAATAATAAATTTAACGAAACAGTCAAAAGTGTTTAACGTCATGGATTCGACCTACACCATCATCATCGCCGATGATCACCCCCTCTTCCGCAATGCCTTGTTTCAATCGATCCACATGGCAATCAGTGGGGCAAATTTGCTTGAAGCCGACTCGCTAAATGCTCTATTAGCTTTGTTAGAAAAAGAAGAAGAGCCCGATTTGGTGCTATTGGATCTCAAAATGCCGGGCGCCAATGGGATGTCCGGTTTGATTCACTTACGCGCTGAATATCCTGATTTACCTATTGTCGTCGTCTCCGCCAGTGAAGAGCCTGCGATTGTGACGCAAGTAAAAAGCCATGGTGCCTTTGGCTTTATTCCTAAGTCGAGTGACATGCGTGAACTGGTTAATGCGCTTAACCAAGTACTCAACGGTGACCCCTACTTCCCAGAAGGGCTGATCACCAATAACGCGGCGTGCAATGACTTGGCAGAAAAGATTGCCGCGCTCACACCGCAGCAATATAAAGTGCTGGGCATGCTGTCAGATGGCTTGCTCAATAAACAAATCGCTTATGAGTTGAATGTGTCAGAAGCCACCATAAAAGCGCACATGACGGCGATTTTCCGGAAACTTGGGGTTAAAAATCGCACTCAGGCGGTTATCATGCTAACGGAGATGAGCAGCTAGAGTGACTGCTCATCGATGAGTTCCTCTTCTTTAGGTAAACGTACACCGACCTTCGTCACTTGTCGGTCGACAACATCGGCAATAATCCATTGCAATCCTTGCCATTCAAACTGGTCACCTAACACCGAGGTTGTACCCAGTTGCTCCTCGACTAAATTACTTAAGTTTTTGTCCTGCAGATCATCGCCCAGATTCAAACCATACATCATCGCGACATCGGCCAGCATTACGTCGCTATCCAAAAAGAAGTCACCAAAGAACCGGGTGTGTGAGGCTTTTTCTGGCGCTTCACTGAACAGCAAACTGAGCGCATCCAAGTCCTTCTCTTGTGCAAAGACACACAAGGTGTCGCCTTCTGCCAATCGGGTACTGCCTGACGGGTGCAATAACTCTTGGCTACGAAAAACCGCGACAATGCGAGTCCCTTCTGGCATCGATAGACTGCGCAGCGGCTCCCCGATGCACCATTTATCCACTTTTAGCTTGTAGATAAACAGCTCCCACTCACTTGTTGGATAGATGTCCACTCCCGTACGAGAAATGGGTTCTGGCTTTGGCGGCAGTTCCACCTTCGCAAGCGACATCGCTTTGGTCAGGGTTCCCCCTTGAACAACCAAAGACACCATGACGACGAAGAAAGCTAAATTGAAGTACAACTGCGCATCCGGTAGCCCAGCCATCATAGGGAACACGGCCAAAATGATCGGCACCGCACCGCGTAACCCCACCCAAGAGACAAACCATTTCTCACGTGGCGTGAAACTCTTGAATGGCAGTAAACCGATCCAAACCGAGATTGGACGTGCAAATAAAATCATCCCGAAGGCCAGCGCTAAACCTGGCAACGCAATAGAGAGCAAGTTGGAAGGCGTGACCAACAAGCCAAGCACGAGGAACATGCCGATTTGAGCTAACCATGTCATGCCATCCAGCACATGAAGAATCGAATGGCGGCTGCGTGTTGGACGATTCCCCAACAACAGGCCAACTAAGTAAATGGATAAAATTCCACTGCCGCCCAACGTGTTGGACAAAGCGAAAATCAATAGGCCCCCACTGACCGTAAGAATCGAGTACAAGCCTCCCGGTAATTGATTGCGATTAATAACTTGCCACAATACCCAACCACCAGCAAAACCGAGCAAAGCACCGATACCAAACTGTTTCACAAAACTCAGAGCGACAAAAACCGCGCTCAACTCCGAGCCTTGGTTGGTCAAAATAGCAATCAGGGTAATGGTCAGAAAGACTGCCATTGGATCGTTGGTGCCAGACTCAATTTCTAGCGTTGCGCCAACACGTTCGTTGAGGCTACGACCTTTTAGTAGAGAAAAGACCGCGGCGGCATCAGTCGAGCCAACAATCGCGCCAACCAGTATCCCTTGCAGTAAATCCAGATCAAACAACCAAGTCGCCATCAACCCAGTTAAGATTGTAGTGATCGCAACACCAAACGTGGCCAGTGACACCGAAGGCCATAACGCCACCCGAAAGCTGGCAACCCGTGTTCGCATGCCGCCATCGAGGAGAATAATGGCTAACGCGAGGTTGCTGACCAAATACGCAATAGAAAAATTATCAAATAAGATCCCACCTAAGCCGTCTTCCCCCGCCAGCATCCCTACCGCTAAAAACACCAAAAGAATCGGAATGCCCAACTTAGAGGAAACCGGGCTTAAAAGAACGCTAACTGCGATTAACAACGCCCCTATAAGAAAAAAACTGTTAATGCTGTCTGCATCCATTCTCACCCTCCCTTAATGAAAACAATAAACCACCTCAACATGTAAGGTCCTGCGAGGATAACCTAGCAATATTACTTTATTGTGCATGAAAACGGTTCTACGGCTCGAAAACTTTATGTAAATAAATCCATTGTGGGCACTCCACTTCCTCGTTCAACGTCATTGCCAAGAAAATCTTTGGACAGACGCTCTACAATCCATGACGAAAAGGGGCATGACTGCAACTTATTGAAACTTTTAACGCGGTCCATATTAGACCTTAGGCTAATTTAACACATCGTTAACATTAAAAATCTATCAACATTCCTGTATAAATGCCCATATCACTGCGATTTTTTGTTTTTATCGCCCCGACTAAAGTTGAAAAGAGTTATTGCCAACACCTTGCTAAGGTACATGATGAAACATTCTTTTAACAACAATACCAATCGTAAGGAGACGGCAATGGCATTTGAAAGCAAAGAAAAAGCCAAAGCCTATTGGGACAAAAACGTGAAACTCATGATCGGCCTAATGGTCATCTGGTTCCTCGTGTCTTTCGGCTGCGGCATTTTATTTGTCGACGTACTGAATCAATTTCAATTAGGTGGATACAAACTGGGCTTCTGGTTTGCTCAGCAAGGTTCCATCTATGCGTTCCTCGGCATTATTTGTTACTACGCATGGAGAATGCGCAAAATTGACCGTGAATTCGGCGTAGATGAGTAAGGAGTCACTCAGATGGATTTGAAAACAATTACCTACCTCGTTGTTGGGGCAACGTTCGTCCTGTACATCGGTATCGCGATCTGGGCGCGCGCTGGGTCAACAAAAGAGTTTTACGTTGCCGGTGGCGGCGTCAACCCTATCGCTAACGGGATGGCAACCGCAGCCGATTGGATGTCAGCGGCCTCGTTTATCTCGATGGCAGGTTTAATTGCCTTCATGGGTTACGGGGGGTCCGTATTCCTAATGGGTTGGACCGGTGGTTACGTTCTGCTTGCTCTGCTGCTGGCACCTTACCTACGTAAATTCGGTAAGTTTACCGTGCCAGAGTTTGTCGGTGAACGTTTCTACTCTAATACTGCGCGTATCGTGGCGGTAGTATGTCTTATCATCGCATCGGTGACCTACGTTATCGGTCAGATGAAAGGCGTAGGGGTGGCGTTTGGCCGCTTTCTAGAGGTGGATTACTCTACAGGTCTACTTATTGGTATGTGTATCGTCTTCATGTATGCAGTACTTGGCGGCATGAAAGGCATCACCTATACGCAGATTGCTCAATATTGCGTACTCATTTTAGCTTACACTATCCCAGCAATCTTTATCTCTCTGCAATTAACGGGCAACCCATTGCCACAGATCGGACTCGGAAGCACGATTTCAGGCACCGATGTCTATCTGCTCGATAGGCTCGATCAAGTGGTAACCGAACTCGGCTTTAGTGAGTACACCACGCAAGTTCGTGGCGATACGCTGAACATGTTTGCTTACACTATGTCTCTGATGATAGGTACAGCAGGTCTGCCACACGTTATCATCCGTTTCTTTACGGTGCCAAAAGTGCGTGATGCGCGAACCTCCGCTGGTTGGGCATTATTCTTCATCGCGATTTTGTACACCACAGCACCTGCGGTATCGGCAATGGCGCGCCTAAACCTAATGGATACGGTGAATCCTGCACCAGGGCAGCATCTTGCGTATGACGAGCGTCCCGCATGGTTCAAGAACTGGGAAACCACGGGCTTGCTTGGCTTTGATGATAAGAACAGTGACGGTAACATTCAGTACACCTCAAACCCAGAAACGAATGAGCTAAGAGTTGACCGCGACATCATGGTACTGGCAAATCCAGAAATCGCGAAGCTACCCAATTGGGTAATCGCGCTGGTGGCAGCCGGTGGTCTCGCCGCGGCACTCTCTACCGCCGCTGGCTTGCTATTGGCAATTTCTTCGGCCATCTCGCACGACTTGATTAAAGGGGTGATAAATCCCAATATTTCCGAGAAGAAAGAGCTACTCGCCAGCCGGATCTCGATGGCGGTCGCGATTGCAGCCTCAGGCTATCTCGGATTAAATCCACCGGGGTTTGCCGCTGGTACGGTAGCGTTGGCCTTCGGGCTCGCCGCATCGTCCATCTTCCCGGCCTTGATGATGGGTATCTTCAGTAAGACCATCAATAAAGAAGGTGCAGTGGCGGGGATGATCACCGGTATCAGTATCACGCTGTTTTATGTATTCCAACACAAAGGCATCCTGTTCGTGGCTGACTGGAAGTTCTTGGAAAGCTGGGGCACAAACTGGTTCTTAGGTATTGAGCCAAACGCATTTGGTGTCATCGGGGCCATATTTAACTTCGCGGTGGCGTACGGTGTGTCTAAAGTGACCAAAGAAACCCCACAAGAAGTAAAAGACTTAGTCGAGCACGTTCGCGTACCAGTTGGTGCTGGCAACGCTGTGGACCACTAAAACATAACCAAAACCACAAAAGCCCCGTCTGGGGCTTTTTTATTCTTATTTTTCAGTTACCGTATTCATAGTCTGTTGTTGCAAGGAAGCCAAGATGTTCAAAAATAAGCACTTTATTCTCGCCCTGTTGATAGCGCCGGTTCTTTCTTTGATCGCCTACTTTGGCGCGGATATGGCGCTCAGTGAGAAGCCGCATGCTGCAAAGGAAGGCGAAAGCTACAAGCTGGCAGGTCAGTCAAACTGTCGCTACACCAGTGGCTTGTGTGATATGAAAAATGGCGATTTTAAAGTTAAATTTCGCTCAGAGCGGTTAACATCAGACAGTCTCGAATTGTCTCTCAATGCCGCTTATCCGCTGGAAGGGGTAAAAGTCTCGCTCGTTGACGATCCTGAGCAAACCTCACAACCCATCGCGATGCAGCCAGCCGACCAAGCCGGAAAAAACTGGTACATCACTTTGCCAAAACCGGCCTCTGAAGAAAGCTGGTTGAGGGTTGTTATTCAATCTGAGGGCACCCTTTACTACGGTGAAACTCAAACGGCATTTGTGAAATACGAAACCTTATTTACTGAATAGCACTTAAGCGATCACTGAACGCGAAGTCAAACATCTGAGCTTTAACGTATAGAGACCAAGCTCAACTGTTGCTGCCGGCGCCCTGCGTCGGTTTTTTTATCCCCATCAACTCACTGCTCAAATAAAGTACTAACCTATAATACATTGACCATCATGATTACAACAAAGAGGTTTATGACCCCGACAGGCCACCTTTACGCCTTTTTGAGCCCATTTAAAACTCAACATGTTGACCGTGTCTGTCTCGACTTGATTGATAGGTCATTATTTTGCCTCAAACATGATAACTCACAATGTGAACAGAGCGACGTAACGTTTCTCGCATTGCCACAATCATGACGTCTGATTTAAATCCGACTCGATTAACCAAAGGACCCGACCATGAGCCGCGAATTCCGTATAGAAACCGACAGCATGGGCGACGTGAATGTTCCATCAGAGGCGCTATATCAAGCCCAAACCCAGCGAGCAGTCGACAATTTCTCCTTCAGTCGACATGTTATGCCAACCGGCTTCATCCAAGCCTTAGCCCACATTAAACAGACGGCAGCACGAACAAATGCACAATTAGAGCGACTCGACGGCGATATTGCGAAGGCCATTGATGAAGCCGCTCAGGCCATCATTGAAGGTCAACACATCGACCAATTCCCAATTGATGTGTTCCAAACGGGGTCAGGGACCAGTTCAAATATGAACGCTAACGAAGTGATTGCGACGTTGGCTTCGCAGCACTTGGGCGGCACCGTGAACCCGAATGACCACGTCAACATGGGGCAAAGCAGTAACGATGTGGTACCAACCGCCATCCAAGTCAGCTCGGCATTAGCCATCGAAAAGCAGCTATTCCCGGCACTCTCTCATCTCAGCCAAACGTTAGAGTCCAAGCGGCAAGCATTGCAAGGCATCGTCAAGACAGGTCGTACGCACCTAATGGACGCGATGCCAATTACCTTTGCTCAAGAACTCGGCGGTTGGCAATTCCAAATTGAACACGCGAAACAGGCGATTGAGCATACGCTCCCAGCCGTGAAAGCGCTCGCACAAGGTGGCACGGCAGTCGGCACCGGAATCAACGCGGATCCACGCTTTGCCGATTTATTCGCGAGTAATTTGACTCAATCGACTCGGATTCAATTCACGGCCAGTAATAACTTCTTTTTCAACCTCAGCAGCCAGGACGCGATCGTGGCACTATCTGGACAACTCAAAACCGCAGCCGTCGCGATCATGAAGATCGCCAACGATCTCCGCTGGATGAACTCCGGCCCACTGGCTGGCTTGGGTGAAATCGAACTGCAAAGCTTGCAGCCAGGCTCTTCCATCATGCCGGGTAAAGTAAACCCCGTGATCCCAGAGGCGGCAGCGATGGCCTCGGCACAGGTAATCGGCAATGACACCACCATTACCGTGGCAGGCCAAGCGGGAAATTTCCAGCTCAACGTGATGCTGCCCGTGATTGCTTATAACGTATTAGAGAGTGTCGAGTTACTTTCTAATAGCGCAATTGCATTGGCAGACAAAGCCATCGCCACGTTCGACGTTCGCCAAGATAACTTAAACATTGCCTTGGCTAAGAATCCGATTCTGGTGACCGCACTGAATCCCGTGATCGGCTATCTCAAAGCGGCAGAGCTGGCAAAGGAAGCGTATCAACAAGGCCGTGCGATCATTGATGTCGCAGAAGAAGAGACCGATTTAGATCGAGCGACACTAGAACGCTTGTTAAATCCTGCTAAGCTGACCCAAGGCGGCGTTGCTAAATAAGCGGAAGACGCAGAGACCGCCATCAGGAGGTCTCTGTCGGTTCAATCGTTGAACTATCCAAACCTACGCAACTCGATTGAGTATCGAGCGTAACTTGAGTGGTTTCACAGGCTTGGCAATAAAGCTGAACCCATCTGCTTTGATCCCATCGAGCATTTTATCTGTACGATCGGCACTGATGATCACCCCTTCAAAACGGTCACCCAACCGCAAGCGACATTGTTGTAGCACTTCCAGACCGGTTCGACCATCATCGAGTCGATAATCAGAAAAAATGACATCCGGAACCCAGTCATCCTCTAACGCTTGTAAACTTTCCACCAAATCGAGCGCCACGCGCGTATCGCATCCCCAGCGAGAAAGCAGGTTCTCCATGCCAACCAGAATATCCGGCTCGTTATCGACGCATAAAATTCTCAGATGACATAATTCAGATTGAGGGCTTGCTGCGGCCTGAACAGGATGCGGCTGAACATAATCCGCCTTATCCAACGTGATGGAGAATACGCTGCCTTTGCCAAACCAAGAACGCATCGAAATTTCATGCCCAAGCACTTGGGCAATGCCTTTAGAAATCGCCAAACCAAGCCCCAAGCCTTGATCGGAACGCACCTGCGTACCGCGGTTAAACTCTTCGAAAATCTCTTGCTGCTTTTCCTCTTCAATGCCCACACCGTTATCCCACACATCAATGCGCACGCGCCCTTTCACGCGGCGAACCCCCAAGGCGACCTTGCCATTGGGGTTATAACGAAACGCATTGGTCAGAAAGTTTTGCACCACCCGGCGCAACAGTTTCGGATCAGATTTGACCATTAAAGAAGAGGGGATCATCGAGAACGCGATTCCCTGTTGTTTGGCCAGAGCACTGAATTCAGCATTCAAATTCGACAACACATCATTAACCGCAAAGCCATGTCGATTCACTTCAAGCTTGCCAGATTCGAGACGAGAAATATCCAGCAGATCACCAATCAAATCTTCAGCAGCGCCGAGTGCACTTTCAATATGTGCCGATAACCGTTTCGTTTCATTGTCTTTCGCGACTTCAGAAAGAGAAGAAGCAAAAAGTCGCGCTGCATTAAGCGGCTGCATCAAGTCATGACTCACCGCAGCCAAGAAACGTGATTTAGATTTGGACTCCAAATCTGAGCGCTGAGTTGCTGCCACCAGCTGTTTATTAAGTTGCTCCAGCTCCCGCGTCCGCAGTCGTACTCTTTCTTCCAGGGTCTCGTTGGCGTCTTTCAACGCTTGTTCTGCATTACGAAACACGGTGATATCGGTAAAGCTCATGACAAAGCCCCCACCCGGCATTGGGTTGCCCTGCACTTCAATCACTCGTCCATCGGGACGCACTCTCGAAGAGGTATGCCGCGAGCCTTGCTCTAAGTAATGGACCCGGCGACGCACGTGATCATCAGGGTCACCAGGACCACACAAACCTTGCTCCGCATTATGCCGAATCACGTCCGCTATCGGTCGCCCAACTTGGATCAACCCAGGCGGAAATTCAAATAACTCTAAGTAGCGTTGGTTCCACGCTACCAAGCGTAATTGCTTATCGACGACCGCAATACCTTGACCAATATGCTCGATCGCACCTTGGAGCAATCCACGGCTAAAATCGTACAGTTCAGAGGCTTCATCGACGATGGTCGCGACCTCTTCCAACTGCATGTTTCTTCCTTGCAACGCGGAAGTGAGTACTAACTTAGCAGAAGAGGCCCCAAATACCCCGGCGAGCACACGCTCGGTATGCCGAATCAAGGAAGATGGCGCTTGCTGATTTGGCATCAACTCTTCTCTCTGCTGACTCCAGTAAGCTTGAAACGCTGCCTTCACTCGCGTTCGCCCCACAAAGCGCGATGCCAGCATTTCTAATTCTGCCACCGTCACTCGACTCTGATAAAGGCTCATGTTTTCGCTTTCAGGGAGCGGGGTTCCAACAAAGGAAGCCGATTGTAAGCGCTCACTTAGGCTTGGCTTGGTTGCCATCGACACCACCAAAAAACACACAGCATTGGCGACGACACTGAGGATCATCCCCCAATCTGAAATCGCCACGTCAAAGCGCGTGAATACATCTGGTGGCGTGATTAACCAAATCAAAAGATTATTGCTGGCATCCCCCGCAAGCATGTCGGTTTGACTCATTAACGTGACTAACCAAATCGTGAAGCCAACCGCGAGCCCAACGTATACCCCTTTCTTATTACCCCGACGCCAATACATGCCACCAATCAACGCTGGCGCGAACTGGGTAATAGCAGCAAACGAGAGAAACCCTATCGCCGAGAGTGAATGAATCGTATCTAACGCTTGATAAAAGCCCCACGCGCCAATCAACAAGATCAAAATCAGCGCGCGGCGGATACGCAACAACAATTCAGAAAAGTGATGATGGTTGCGCTGAGTTAGGCGCATACGACGCAGCAAAAGTGGCATGACCAAGTCATTCGACACCATGATCGCGAGTGCAATCGTGGATACGATCACCATCCCACTCGCGGCCGATGTGCCGCCTAAAAACGCCAGCAAGGCGATTTCACTGGCACCCACCGCCATCGGCACACTGATCACATAAGTATCTGGCGCCGTGCCGCTTAACAGACCTTGCCCTACCCACGCGATGGGTAAAACGAAAATGCCCATCAGGATCAGATAAATAGGAAACAACCAGCGCGCGGTATGCAAATCTTGCGCACGTTCGTTTTCGACAACCATGGTGTGGAACTGGCGTGGCAAACAGACAATCGCCAACATGGTCAGTACGGTATGAATCAGTAAGGTCGGCACGTTAGGAGATTGATAGGTCTGCGCCGCCACGTTCATTAAGCTGAAGTTATCGGTATTCATCGCTAACCACACAATGAAAATCCCGACCACCAGAAATGCCAACAGCTTGATGATCGATTCAAACGCAATCGCCATCATCATTCCTCGGTGATGTTCAGTATTATCAATATGGCGAGTCCCGAACAACATGGTAAAAATCGCCAGCGCGACAACCACAAACCAAGACACACTGTCGTTTTGATATCCAAAATCGCTGGCTAGCTCAGGGGCTATGATTTCTAATCCCATCGTAATACCACGCAGCTGCAACGCGATGTAAGGCAGGATACCGACAACGGCAATAAGGGTGACGATCACAGCCAACCCTTGGGATTTGCCGTAACGCGCACCGATAAAGTCAGCAATGGAGGTGATGTGCTCTCGTTTAGCAATCAAGATAAGCCGAGCCAGAACGCGCCAACCAATGGTGAAGACCAAGATTGGCGCAATATAGATGGGCAAGAAGGACCAAGGGTTATTGCTGGCCTGCCCGACCGTGCCGTAGAAAGTCCACGAGGTACAGTAGACCGCAATGGAAAGGCTATAAATCCACGGCCGCCAACGCGCTAACCATTTTTTCTGAATGTCGCCGTACCACGCGATGATAAATAAGGCCCCCAAATACGCCAAAGAAACGGGAACCACCAGCCATCCTTGCATTCGATATCCTTTCTTACAGAAATAAAAAAACCTCTCCACCGGGAGAGGTTTTATTTAACACTGCTTTCACAATGGTGACAAAGCTTAGTTTTTAACCTTTGTCACAGAAGTCTAATTCTGTGTTTCAAGAGACTTGTCAGAGACATCAACCACATGAGGCTCTTGCGGGTCCAGCTTGATGAACAACGCCAACAATCCCATCGCGGCCATACCCCAGAACACAAGCGCTCCCCAATGCTCATAACCCCAGCCGCTGAGCACTGTCATTAACGCGATAAAGGCCCCTAGTGGAATCGCGTTATACAACGCTTGCAGCGCCACCATTTTATTTTCTTCCGAGTATTGGATGTATTGGATGGCAGCGATGTGCGCCGTCGCAAACGTCACACCATGCAATAACTGAACAACCACAAGCGCAACAATTGATGTGGTCGATGCGGTGATGCCCCAACGCATCATCACGCCAAAGGCCGCAACAAGAAACAGAGCGCGCAGTGTCCAACCGACGAACAAGCGCTTACTCAATGCAAATATCGCCACCTCGGCCGCCACACCTAAGCTCCACAAATACCCAATCACATCTTCTGAGTGACCTGCTGCTTTCCAGTGAATGGCACTAAAACCGTAATACGCAGCATGACTGCCCTGAATCAATGACACTAACACTAAGAACTTAACGACGGGTTTATCGGTCAAGAGTGCAGTCAACTTGGGACGTTCAGCACTTTGCCCACCAAGAGTGACAGGCATGGGATTGGTCGCCCGCATCACGAACAGTAACGAAACGAAAACCCCCACCATCGCGGTGTACAGAATCATATCAGAGCCAAACTCGGCCACCAGATAACCCACGACGGTCGATCCTGCGATAAAGGCTATCGACCCCCATAGCCGTGTGCGGCCGTAGTCGAGCATTTTCAAACGCGCATAGTAGTTTGCCATTGCATCAGATAACGGCACAATCGGTCCACAGCAAAGGTTAAACAACACCGTGGCTAACGCCATCAACCAAAAACTGCCCCCTGTAAAAAAGTGAAATCCAACAAAAAGGAGGGCAGCAAAGCTCAACCAACGTAAAGCCGGCATAAGGTGCTCAACTTTATGAACTCGCGGAGTGATAACGATATTGGCCACGCAACGCGTCGCCAGACCTAACCCGACCAACAGGCCGATGTCTGTCGAGGAGACCCCCTGTTCTTTAAACCATAACGACCAGAATGGCAGGTACACGCCATACGCAAAAAAGAATCCGAGAAAGTACTGGGAAATCCAGCCATACGGAGAAGGTTTCAACATTTCTAATATCCTAAAATGGGAACATCAACGTTCGAACCATGAATTATGGATCGCTATGCGTATTAGAAAAAGGGAAGAATAGACAACTTATCATTTCCTCGATGGAAGACCAATATTGCGACATTCAGTCTCTTGCAGCGAAATCAGCCTGATTAGACCAAAGTCGTCTGGCTTCCGAGAGGAAATTTGTCAGACTTAGAATGTGTTCCTTACACTACTGGTGCTCTCATGCCTGACAAATTTAACATGCAGTCTCCACCGTTCGACCGTCTGACCGAGGCGCAGCAAGCGCGACTTCGCTCGTCCCTTGATGTGGCCTACTATCGAGCTCGAGATGTCATTTTGTCTTGTGGGCAAACCAATTCACACCTGCATATTCTCATAAAAGGTGCGGTTGAAGAACGTTCAGAAGATCAACAAGAAGTGTTCGCGCATTACGCCAATGACGATATGTTCGATGTACGCTCGCTGTTTGAAGACAACATCCGCCATCAATATATTGCGCTTGAAGACACACTTTCTTACTTGTTACCCAAAGAAACCTTCCTCGAACTTTACAACCAGAATGGTCAATTCGCGGCCTATTTCGATAACAACTTATCAAAACGACAAGAACTCATCGAAGCGGCGCACCAACAACAGAACTTGGCGGAGTTTATTCTGACCAAAGTTGATAGCAGCATTTATCACCCACCAATGCTCCTTACTCCAGAAACGCCGATAAACGAGGTGACACAAACCCTTAAAAAGAAAGGGATTGATGCCGCACTGGTCGAACTCAATCTAGACGACCCGCGCGTTGAGCAATCACCGTCGGCCCATCCTTACGCCATTGTGACTCGAACCAATATGCTTCACTCCGTCATGTTAGATGGCTGCGCGCTAGACACGCCTGTGGGTGACATCGCCACGTTTCCGGTTTACCACGTAGAGGAAGGCGACTTTTTGTTTAATGCCATGATCACCATGACTCGCAATCGAATGAAGCGACTGATGGTATGTGATGGCAACCAAGCCGTCGGCATGTTGGATATGACTCAAATACTCAGTGCGTTCTCGACCCACTCTCACGTGTTAACGCTCAGCATTGCCAGAGCCAGCAGCGTCGAAGAGCTCGCGCTGGCGGCTAACCGACAACGTCAATTAGTCGAAAGCTTATTGAAAAATGGCATTCGAACCCGCTTTATCATGGAACTGATTTCTGCGGTGAATGAACAAATTATTGAGAAAGCGTTCGAGTTGGTTGTTCCTCCAGCTATGCATGACCATTGCTGCTTAATCGTGCTCGGCTCTGAAGGGCGTGGAGAACAAATCCTCAAAACCGACCAAGACAATGCCCTCATCCTTCAAGATGGGGTGGAATGGCCACAATGCGAGCCAGTGATGCAATCTTTCACGCACACTTTACAGCAACTCGGCTATCCACTTTGTCCGGGCAACGTGATGGTCAGCAACCCTAAATGGGTCAACACCCAACAAGCATGGATCAACACCTTAGATGCTTGGATTAATAAAGCCGAGCCAGAACAGATCATGGATTTGGCGATTTTTAGCGACGCGCATGCGGTGGCGGGGAATCGTGAACTGCTCACCCCAATCGCCACGCACCTTCGAGACTCCATGAAAGGCCGCATGTTAATCTTGTCTGATTTTACTCGTCCAGCATTACAATTTTCAGTGCCCCTTACCCTGTTTGGTAACGTAAAAAGTGCCAAAGGTGGACTCGATATTAAGCGGGGCGGTATTTTCCCGATTGTACATGGAATTCGCACCCTCTCTTTGGAATACGCCATTGAAGAAAAGAACACCTTTGAGCGCATCGAAGCACTAAGAAAAAAACGCATCTTAGAGTCAGAAACTGCGGATAACCTTAATGAAGCGCTGAAACTGTTCTTCAAAATCCGTCTCAGTCAGCAGCTTAAAAAACAAGAAGCGCTGAATAATATCGATATCAAACCACTCGATAGAACCGAACGCGATTTACTGCGCCATAGCTTGCATGTGGTGAAGAAATTTAAGCAATTCTTAGGTTTTCATTATCAAATTCGTGATTAAGAGTGTTTTGAATAAGTCAGACATAAGGCGTCAGCGATGAACTGGTTACAACGCAAATATTGGCACTACAAACTGAAAGGCTCGCCTTATCAGTCATTGTTTTGTACCCCGTGCAAAACTGAATTCGTCTCTCTTGACTGTGAAACCACCAGCCTTGATCCCAATCGCGCCGAGTTGGTGACCATTGCGGCAACGAAGATCATCGATAACCGCATCATCACCAGTCAGCCGTTTGAAGTGCGATTACGTGCGCCGCAATCGCTCGATTCAGGATCGGTAAAAATACATAAAATTCGCCATCAAGACCTCGTCGATGGGATCAGCGAAAAACAAGCGCTGCTTAAGCTGCTCGACTTTATCGGCCACCGCCCTCTTGTCGGCTATCACATTCGTTACGATAAAAAGATCTTAGATCTGGCGTGTCTAAGGCAATTCGGATTCCCACTGCCAAACCCACTCATTGAAGTCAGTCAGATTTATCATGACAAGCTAGAACGACATTTGCCCAATGCGTACTTCGACTTAAGTCTGGATGCCATTTGTAAACATCTTGAGCTACCGATCCAAGATAAGCACGATGCATTGCAAGATGCGATTTCAGCCGCATTAGTCTTTGTCCGCTTAACCAAAGGTGATTTGCCGAACCTCACGGCGCCGTATCCTTAAACCAGTTGACCTGGCTCCCAGAATCACCTCTGTTTCCGCTATTTCCCTGCACTCTGCTCACTCTCATCCTAAAGTCTAATTGTAGAAATGCGCGCGGTGACTGACAGTTATAGGCACAACAACGCCGTGTTGGTCACGGCACGTCTTAAGAACCAAAAACAGCCCTACAAAATGCATACTCAAAATCTTATCTAGATTGGTGTAAGGCCGAAAAATAAAGGCACAAGGAGAGAAGCCATGAGCGAAGCCCACGTTTATCCGGTAAAAGAAAATATTAAAACTCATACCCATGCGGATAATGACACTTACTTAGCCATGTATCAGCAGTCGGTCACCGATCCAGAGGGCTTCTGGAACGAACACGGCAAAATTGTTGATTGGATCAAACCTTTCACCAAAGTAAAAAGTACCTCTTTCGACACTGGCCATGTCGACATTCGTTGGTTTGAAGATGGCACACTGAACGTCTCTGCCAACTGCATTGACCGTCACTTAGCAGAACACGGTGATGACGTGGCAATTATCTGGGAAGGCGATGATCCAACCGACGACAAAACACTCACGTTTAACCAGCTTCACAAAGAAGTGTGTAAGTTCTCCAACGCATTAAAAGAGCAAGGTGTGCGCAAAGGCGATGTGGTGTGTTTGTATATGCCAATGGTACCCGAAGCGGCTGTCGCCATGCTCGCTTGTACTCGTATTGGCGCGGTTCACACGGTTGTTTTTGGCGGTTTCTCACCAGAAGCACTATCTGGTCGTATCATAGACTCCGACGCTAAAGTGGTGATCACGGCTGATGAAGGCGTACGTGGTGGACGCGCTGTGCCACTAAAAAAGAACGTAGATGAAGCCTTAACCAACCCAAACGTAAAAACCATCGACAAGGTTATCGTATTTAAACGCACTGGTGGCGATGTTGAATGGCATGATCATCGCGACGTTTGGTGGCATGAGGCAACCGCCAAAGTCTCTGACGTTTGTCCACCAGAAGAGATGAAAGCCGAAGACCCACTGTTCATTCTTTATACTTCCGGTTCAACTGGTAAGCCGAAAGGCGTACTGCACACGACTGGTGGTTACCTCGTCTACGCCACGATGACTTTTAAATATGTGTTCGACTATCAGCCAGGTGAAACCTTCTGGTGTACCGCCGATGTAGGTTGGATCACTGGCCATACCTATCTGATTTACGGACCACTCGCGAATGGGGCAAAAACCATCTTGTTCGAAGGGGTGCCAAACTACCCAAATACTAATCGCATGAGTGAAGTGGTTGATAAGCATCAAGTTAACATTCTGTATACCGCACCAACGGCAATTCGTGCGCTAATGGCAAAAGGTAATGAAGCGGTTGCAGGAACGTCTCGAACTAGCCTGCGGATCATGGGTTCAGTAGGTGAACCTATTAACCCAGAAGCATGGGAGTGGTACTACAAAACGATTGGTAATGAGAACTCTCCGATCGTCGATACTTGGTGGCAAACGGAGACAGGCGGCATTTTGATCGCCCCACTACCTGGCGCCACGGACCTAAAACCAGGTTCTGCAACCCGTCCATTCTTCGGTGTACAACCGGCGCTTGTCGACAACATGGGTAACATCATTGAAGAAACCGTCGCAGAAGGTAACTTGGTGATTCTCGATTCTTGGCCCGGCCAAATGCGTACGATTTATGGCGACCACGAGCGCTTCGAACAAACTTATTTCTCAACCTTCAAGGGTATGTACTTCACCAGTGATGGTGCGCGTCGTGACGAAGATGGCTACTACTGGATCACTGGTCGTGTCGATGACGTGTTGAATGTTTCTGGCCACCGAATGGGGACCGCAGAGATCGAGTCGGCTTTGGTCGCACACCATAAGATTGCAGAAGCCGCGATTGTCGGTATTCCTCACGATATTAAAGGCCAAGCGATCTACGCTTACATCACACTCAACGATGGCGAATTCCCATCCGCAGAGCTGCACAAAGAAGTCAAAGATTGGGTGCGTAAAGAAATTGGCCCAATTGCCACACCTGACGTGCTGCACTGGACGGATTCCTTACCGAAGACTCGCTCTGGTAAAATCATGCGTCGCATCCTACGTAAGATTGCGACAGGCGACACCAGCAACTTGGGTGATACCTCAACCCTCGCAGACCCAGGTGTAGTGGATAAACTCATTGCAGAAAAAGCAGAACTGTCCTAATTTCAACCGACTGTTTTAAAAACGTTAAAAACCGCCATCACTTATGGCGGTTTTTTTGCTTATGCGTTCAAATTGCCATAAAAAATACTGGGTTGTTATATGGTTTTTGTTAACTTGGTTACAGAAACGAGGAAGGCCACTAGGTGATTAGACCAGTAAATTGCTGCTAATTGCTGTGAATTAGCTATAATCTTGGTCGATTTTTAAAAAACTGTTCGATTTTAACAAAAAAATCGTGCTGAATTATCGTATATTTGGGAATATACACGCTTCACTCACGATAAGGGAAGATAGCCACATAATGTCTGCCAAGTTACGGATTCTTGTCCTAAACGGACCAAATATTAACCTATTAGGCCTGCGCGAACCGACGCACTATGGAAACAATACCTTAGTACAAGTGGTGGGGACTCTTACAGAGCAAGCTCACAACGCTGGGGTAGAGCTTGAACACCTGCAATCCAATCGTGAGTACGAACTGATTGAAGCCATTCATGCCGCATACGGCAAGGTTGACTTTATCATCATCAACCCAGCCGCTTTCACTCATACCAGTGTGGCGCTGCGAGATGCATTACTTGGCGTGGCCATCCCATTTATTGAAGTGCACCTATCAAACGTTCACGCACGTGAACCATTTCGCCATCACTCTTATCTGTCTGATAAAGCAGAAGGCGTAATTTGCGGTTTAGGCGCACAAGGTTATGAATTCGCTCTGTCTGCAGCGATTACCAAGCTACAGACGAAGTGACCCTAACACTCTGCAACCTCAAGGGGTTGTCTTAATCACAAGATAAAAGAGAAAGAAAAGATGGATATTCGTAAAATCAAGAAGCTAATTGAATTAGTTGAAGAGTCTGGCATTGCTGAGCTAGAGATTTCTGAAGGTGAAGAGTCCGTACGCATCAGTCGTCACGGCACAGCACCAGCTCCAGCACCCATTCACTACGCTCCAGCTCCAGTAGCGGCACCTGCACCTGTTGCAGCTCCAGTAGCCGAAGCGCCTGTGGCAGCAGAAGCACCAGCGGCGCCTACAGGTCACCAAGTTCTGTCTCCAATGGTTGGCACTTTCTACCGCTCTCCAAGCCCTGAGTCGAAGTCATTCATCGAGGTGGGTCAGAAAGTCAGTGCTGGTGATACTCTATGTATCGTTGAAGCAATGAAAATGATGAACCAAATTGAAGCGGACAAATCTGGCGTTGTAACAGCAATCCTTGCTGAAGACGGCCAACCAGTTGAATTCGATCAACCTCTTGTTGTAATCGAATAAGCGAGGCTTGCCTTATGCTAGATAAAATAGTCATCGCGAACCGAGGTGAAATTGCACTTCGTATTCTTCGCGCTTGTAAAGAGTTAGGTATTAAGACCGTCGCTGTTCACTCAACCGCTGACCGTGACCTTAAGCATGTCCTACTTGCCGATGAGACCGTATGTATCGGTCCTGCTCGTGGTATCGACAGCTACCTAAATATCCCACGCATTATTTCTGCGGCAGAAGTCACCGGCGCCGTTGCGATTCACCCTGGTTACGGTTTCCTGTCTGAGAATGCAGACTTCGCAGAACAAGTTGAGCGCAGTGGCTTCATTTTTGTTGGCCCTAAAGCGGAAACGATCCGCATGATGGGCGACAAAGTGTCCGCGATCAATGCCATGAAAAAGGCGGGCGTGCCTTGTGTTCCTGGCTCTGATGGCCCTCTAGACGACGATGAAGATAAAAACAAAGCGTTTGCTAAACGCATTGGTTACCCAGTCATCATCAAAGCATCTGGCGGCGGTGGTGGCCGTGGTATGCGTGTGGTCCGTTCAGAGAAAGAACTGATCCAAGCTATCGCCATGACCCGAGCGGAAGCAAAATCAGCCTTCAATAACGATGTGGTTTATATGGAGAAATTCCTAGAAAACCCTCGTCACGTTGAGGTGCAAGTGATCGCTGACGGTCAAGGTGGTGCTATTCATCTTGGTGAACGTGACTGTTCGATGCAGCGTCGTCACCAGAAAGTTGTGGAAGAAGCGCCAGCACCAGGCATCACTGAAGAGATGCGTAAGTACATCGGTGAACGTTGTACTCGTGCGTGCGTCGAGATTGGTTACCGCGGTGCAGGTACGTTCGAATTCCTATACGAAAATGGTGAGTTCTACTTCATCGAAATGAACACTCGTATTCAGGTAGAGCACCCAGTGACAGAAATGGTAACGGGCATCGATCTTATCAAAGAGCAACTGCGCGTTGCTGCAGGTCAGCCGCTGTCATTCACTCAAGATGCCATTAAGATCCGTGGCCACGCGATTGAGTGTCGTATTAACGCTGAAGACCCAGAACGCTTCCTGCCTTCTCCAGGAAAGATCGAACGTTTCCACGCCCCTGGCGGCATGGGCGTTCGCTGGGAATCGCACATTTACTCTGGCTACACAGTACCGCCTCATTACGATTCAATGATTGGTAAATTGATCACTTACGGTGAAAACCGTGATGTTGCGATTGCGCGTATGAAGAATGCCCTTGGTGAGATGATCATCGAAGGTATCAAAACGAACATACCGCTTCAGTTCGCGATTATGAATGATGAGAGCTTCCAGCATGGCGGCGCAAACATTCATTACCTAGAGAAGAAGCTCGGCCTACAATAAGCGGTGTTAACCTCATAAAAATGCCCACAATGGTGGGCATTTTTGTTTTGTACACTGTCTATACTGAAACAATTCATGGAGTTCTGGTAAACTCTGCCCTACTTCATTCACTTTGAGATAAAAAATCAATGCCTTGGATTCAAATCAAACTCAACGCGACCAATGAAAACGCTGAACAAATCGGCGACATGCTAATGGAAGAGACTGGTGCGCTGTCTGTGACGTTCCTAGACGCGCAGGATACACCTGTATTCGAACCTCTACCTGGCGAAACTCGCTTATGGGGCGATACTGATATTCTGGCACTGTATGACGCAGAAGCGGACACCAACTTCATCATCGACCAAATCAAAGCAAGTAACATGCTTGCCGACAATTTTGCTTACAAAGTTGAACAACTCGAAGACAAAGACTGGGAACGTGAATGGATGGAAAACTTCCACCCCATGAAGTTTGGTGAGCGTTTATGGATTTGCCCAAGCTGGCGTGACATTCCTGAACCCGACGCGGTTAACGTAATGCTTGACCCTGGCTTGGCATTTGGTACTGGTACTCATCCAACCACGGCCCTCTGCCTTGAATGGCTAGAAACGCTGGATCTCTCAGGTAAAACCGTTATCGACTTTGGCTGTGGATCGGGCATCCTAGCGATCGCTGCGATCAAGCTTGGGGCAGAAAAAGTAGTCGGGATCGACATCGATCCTCAGGCACTACAAGCTTCTCGCGACAACGCTGAACGTAACGGCGTTGCAGACAAGCTAGAAGTTTACCTACCGCAAAATCAACCACAAGGTCTGATTGCTGACGTGGTAGTCGCCAACATTTTGGCAGGCCCCTTACGCGAATTGGCCCCTGTCATCAAAGGTCTAGTTAAGCCAAATGGCGACCTCGCCATGTCCGGCGTATTAGATACTCAAGCCAAAGATGTTGCGAATTATTACCGTGACGAACTTCATCTTGACCCTATTATTGAGCAAAGTGAGTGGTGTCGCATCTCTGGTCGTAAGTAAGGCTAAATAAGGTTTTTAAAGTTAATTGCTTGAAATTCATACGATTTACAAAACAATTTGTAAATGCTCAAATATTAGTCTTTTCACGCAGTGAAAAAATGCGTAAAATGCGCGCCCTTGCTAGTACAGAACTGTGATGACGTTTTGAAAATCGGAAACTATCAACTTAAGAACAATCTAATCGTAGCCCCTATGGCTGGTGTAACGGATAGACCGTTCCGCGAGTTGTGTCTTCGGTATGGTGCGGGAATGGCCGTCAGTGAAATGATGTCTGCCAACCCAAAACTATGGAAAACGTCGAAGTCGAAACAGCGCATGGTACACGAGGGCGAATCGGGCATTCGCTCTGTACAGATTGCCGGTTCCGATCCACAGCTTATGGCGGACGCGGCTCAATTCAGTGTTGAAAACGGTGCGCAAATCATCGACATCAACATGGGCTGCCCGGCAAAAAAAGTGAACAAGAAGCTGGCGGGCTCTGCTCTGCTTCAATACCCAGACATTATCGAAGAGATTTTGAAAGCGGTCGTGAATGCAGTAAACGTTCCTGTAACGTTGAAGACTCGAACTGGCTGGGATACAGAAAACAAAAACTGCATCCAAATCGCTAAATTAGCCGAAGACTGCGGCATACAAGCTTTCGCTCTGCATGGCAGAACAAAAGTCTGTATGTACAAAGGTGAGGCCGAATATGACAGCATTAAAGCGGTAAAAGAGGCTATATCCATTCCGGTTATCGCGAACGGTGATATCGATAGTCCGGAGAAAGCCAAGTTTGTACTGGAGTATACCGGTGTGGACGCTTTAATGATTGGACGTCCTGCCCAGGGTCGTCCTTGGATTTTCCAGGAAATCCATCACTATTTGGAAAACGGCACCGCAATGGATGAACTTCCAAAACAGGAAGTAAAAGCCATTATGCTTGGTCATGTGAATGCTCTGCATGCATTTTATGGAGAGTACTTAGGGCCGCGTATCGCGCGCAAGCACGTAGGGTGGTATCTAAAAGAACATGAGCAGGCCAGTGAGTTTCGCCGTACCTTCAACGCACTCGATGCAGCTCCGCTGCAAATTGAGGCGCTAGAAGGTTATTTTGATAACGTTGCATCATAATTAAGAGAAGAGCTAGACCGAATATGTTCGAACAAAATCTGACTTCAGAAGCATTAACAGTAACTACAGTAACGTCACAAGACCAGATTACTCAAAAACCTTTACGTGACTCTGTTAAGGCGTCTCTTAAAAACTACCTTGCTCAACTCAATGGCCAGGAAGTAACTGAACTATACGAATTAGTTCTAGCTGAAGTTGAACAGCCATTACTAGATACCATCATGCAATACACTCGCGGCAACCAAACTCGCGCAGCAACAATGATGGGTATCAACCGCGGTACTCTTCGCAAAAAACTTAAGAAATACGGCATGAACTAAGACCGAATTTCAGAAGTATTTGGAACAAGCCGTTACCTTTTAAAGTAACGGCTTTTTCTTTATCTACAGCTCCCTCTCTGTATGAGCAGCGTTCACTTTGCAAAATAACGGACTCGCTTGAGATAGCGATAACAAAGATGTACCCTCTCTACCACGCCCTCCCCAGCAAGCTGGGCACTGACCTAAATACATAGTTAAAATCGCTCTAAAGACACAGGAGCCTCAAATACTCTCCATCACAGTAGTAGTTCACTGACTGATACAAACCTAAATTACAATCACCATCGAATTAAGGTTTTTATTAAGTGCGATTCGCTTTGTAAAACCTCAACAATATCGACTTTAAAAGCTCGCCAGCCAAACACAAACCACCCAAATAAAATAAGATAACTCGCCTTAATACACTTCAAAGAAGATCCACCTAAAATGACTAAATGGTTAAAGGTCAGTCACACAAGCGTCAATAAATGAGTTCAGAAATGAGTTCAGAATGCTTAAAGAAGGATGACGGCCTGCAAGAAAAGACACAGATGGATTCGTGCCCCTCAGGAGCCGATTCATTGGTAATGATATTCACGCCCGAAACAATCACAACAAACCCCGCCGGAACTTGACCTAAAACGGCAAAGTCTCAATACTCAATAATTCGAATACACTCATCTACTTGACTCTCTCTCCTTTCAAGGGGTTTTGGTAAGGTATCGTTGTATCTTGGTGTAGAGCAAGACATCACGAATGAGCCTCTAGCACATGCATCAGAGGCGACAGCAAAAGGCCGTCATGCTGTTGTGATAAAGGATAGCCTAGGTTTAGAGCTGGCGGCGTGCGAACCAAAGCTCCACAGGTTCCAGTATATTGGCAGGATTTGTGCGGTATGAAATCGCTTTCTAGAATGTAATTGCCGTCGCATTACCAAATGGTATCCGAGTAATTGGAGAGACCTAAACCGTTACTTTTCCAAACTGGTATAAATAAGAAACGATACACTAGAAACGACAAAAGCCCAGTCTTTCGACTAGGCTTTTGAATAAATGGCGGAGTGGACGGGACTCGAACCCGCGACCCCCGGCGTGACAGGCCGGTATTCTAACCAACTGAACTACCACTCCGCAGTGGTATCACCCGTTGTAAAAACGAATGTCCATAATGTAAAGCCTGGCGATGTCCTACTCTCACATGGGGAAACCCCACACTACCATCGGCGCTATTTCGTTTCACTTCTGAGTTCGGCATGGAAGTCAGGTGGGTCCAAAACGCTATGGTCGCCAAGCAAATTCTTTTTAACTACCGCCAACGCAGTAATTAATAATCTGGAAAGCTGTTTCAGTTCTTAACACAATCAAGTTTTCTTGTATTGAGCCCATCAAAACCCCTTGGGTGTTGTATGGTTAAGCCTCACGGGCAATTAGTACAGGTTAGCTCAATGCCTCGCAGCACTTACACACCCTGCCTATCAACGTCGTAGTCTACGACAACCCTTTAGGATACTTAAAGTATCAGGGAGAACTCATCTCAAGGCTCGCTTCCCGCTTAGATGCTTTCAGCGGTTATCGATCCCGAACTTAGCTACCGGGCAATGCGTCTGGCGACACAACCCGAACACCAGAGGTTCGTCCACTCCGGTCCTCTCGTACTAGGAGCAGCCCCTTTCAATTCTCCAACGCCCACGGCAGATAGGGACCGAACTGTCTCACGACGTTCTAAACCCAGCTCGCGTACCACTTTAAATGGCGAACAGCCATACCCTTGGGACCGACTTCAGCCCCAGGATGTGATGAGCCGACATCGAGGTGCCAAACACCGCCGTCGATATGAACTCTTGGGCGGTATCAGCCTGTTATCCCCGGAGTACCTTTTATCCGTTGAGCGATGGCCCTTCCATTCAGAACCACCGGATCACTATGACCTGCTTTCGCACCTGCTCGAATTGTCATTCTCGCAGTCAAGCGGGCTTATGCCATTGCACTAACCACACGATGTCCAACCGTGTTTAGCCCACCTTCGTGCTCCTCCGTTACGCTTTGGGAGGAGACCGCCCCAGTCAAACTACCCACCAGGCACTGTCCTCACCCCCGATAAGGGGGCTAAGTTAGAACATCAACACTACAAGGGTGGTATTTCAAGGTTGCCTCCACACATACTGGCGTACGTGCTTCAAAGGCTCCCACCTATCCTACACATGTAGGGTCAATGTTCAGTGCCAAGCTGTAGTAAAGGTTCACGGGGTCTTTCCGTCTAGCCGCGGGTACACTGCATCTTCACAGCGATTTCAATTTCACTGAGTCTCGGGTGGAGACAGCGTGGCCATCATTACGCCATTCGTGCAGGTCGGAACTTACCCGACAAGGAATTTCGCTACCTTAGGACCGTTATAGTTACGGCCGCCGTTTACCGGGGCTTCGATCAAGAGCGTCGACCGAAGTCTAACCCCATCAATTAACCTTCCGGCACCGGGCAGGCGTCACACCGTATACGTCATCTTACGATTTTGCACAGTGCTGTGTTTTTAATAAACAGTTGCAGCCACCTGGTATCTGCGACTCCTAGTAGCTCCATCCGCAAGGGACTTCACCGCCAAGAGCGTACCTTCTCCCGAAGTTACGGTACCATTTTGCCTAGTTCCTTCACCCGAGTTCTCTCAAGCGCCTTGGTATTCTCTACCCGACCACCTGTGTCGGTTTGGGGTACGATTCCATCAAATCTGAAGCTTAGAGGCTTTTCCTGGAAGCATGGCATCAATGACTTCACATCCGTAGATGCTCGACGTCGTGTCTCAGCCTTAAAAAGAGCCGGATTTACCTAACTCTTTAGCCTACGCACTTGAACCTGGACAACCGTCGCCAGGCCCACCTAGCCTTCTCCGTCCCCCCATCGCAATTTGATTGAGTACGGGAATATTAACCCGTTTCCCATCGACTACGCCTTTCGGCCTCGCCTTAGGGGTCGACTCACCCTGCCCCGATTAACGTTGGACAGGAACCCTTGGTCTTCCGGCGTGGAGGTTTTTCACCCCCATTATCGTTACTCATGTCAGCATTCGCACTTCTGATACGTCCAGCATGCCTTACGACACACCTTCAACCGCTTACAGAACGCTCCCCTACCCAATACTCGAAGAGTATTGCCGCAGCTTCGGTTTACTACTTAGCCCCGTTACATCTTCCGCGCAGGCCGACTCGACCAGTGAGCTATTACGCTTTCTTTAAATGATGGCTGCTTCTAAGCCAACATCCTGGCTGTCTGAGCCTTCCCACATCGTTTCCCACTTAGTAGTAATTTGGGACCTTAGCTGGCGGTCTGGGTTGTTTCCCTCTCCACGACGGACGTTAGCACCCGCCGTGTGTCTCCCGGATAGTACTTACTGGTATTCGGAGTTTGCAAAGGGTTGGTAAGTCGGGATGACCCCCTAGCCTTAACAGTGCTCTACCCCCAGTAGTATTCGTCCGAGGCGCTACCTAAATAGCTTTCGGGGAGAACCAGCTATCTCCAGGTTTGATTGGCCTTTCACCCCTAGCCACAAGTCATCCGCTAATTTTTCAACATTAGTCGGTTCGGTCCTCCAATTGATGTTACTCAATCTTCAACCTGCCCATGGCTAGATCACCTGGTTTCGGGTCTATATCCAGAGACTAAGTCGCGCAGTTAACACTCGCTTTCGCTACGGCTCCCCTAGATGGTTAACCTTGCCACTGAATATAAGTCGCTGACCCATTATACAAAAGGTACGCAGTCACACCACGAAGGTGCTCCTACTGCTTGTACGTACACGGTTTCAGGTTCTATTTCACTCCCCTCACAGGGGTTCTTTTCGCCTTTCCCTCACGGTACTGGTTCACTATCGGTCAGTCAGTAGTATTTAGCCTTGGAGGATGGTCCCCCCATATTCAGACAGGATATCACGTGTCCCGCCCTACTCGATTTCACTGCATATGCGTCGTCAGTTACGGGGCTATCACCCTGTATCGCCAAGCTTTCCAGCTTGTTCACCTGACGCCTATAAAGCTTAAGGGCTAGTCCAATTTCGCTCGCCGCTACTTTCGGAATCTCGGTTGATTTCTTTTCCTCGGGGTACTTAGATGTTTCAGTTCCCCCGGTTCGCCTCGCTACGCTATGTATTCACGCAGCGATACTTACTTATGTAAGTGGGTTTCCCCATTCGGAAATCCCAGACTCAAGTGGCTTTTACTGCCTAATCTGGGCTTATCGCAAGTTAATACGTCCTTCATCGCCTCTGACTGCCAAGGCATCCACCGTGTACGCTTAGTCACTTAACCATACAACCCGAAGGAGTTTCGAGTTGATGTTCAAATCACCAAAGTTGTCTCTCATTATTTGAATGAGCGAGAGACATTTCGATTTTGCCGGACTCAATTTCGAATAATCACTGCAATAGTGATATTCCCAAGAACACTTGAATGTGTTGTTTTGGTGTTTATCTTAAAGATAAACATTGAGAACTTTATTTGATAACAACGTTGTTGTTATCAGTCAGCTTTCCAAATTGTTAAAGAGCTAGATTTTCTAATGAAAACCATGTTTAAGCACACTCATTAAATGCACTTAAAGATGGTATCCCGTAGGGGAGTCGAACCCCTGTTACCGCCGTGAAAGGGCGGTGTCCTAGGCCTCTAGACGAACGGGACACAAAAACATTATGGTGGAGCTAATCGGGTTCGAACCGATGACCTCTTCACTGCCAGCGAAGCGCTCTCCCAACTGAGCTATAGCCCCACATAAAATTGCTTCGGCATTTTATGCAGAACCAATTGTTTTGCTCTGAATTTAAACCATATCAATCTGTGTGAACACTCATCGCAATAATCTTTCGTATAAGGAGGTGATCCAGCGCCAGGTTCCCCTAGCGCTACCTTGTTACGACTTCACCCCAGTCATGAACCACAAAGTGGTAAGCGTCCCCCCGAAGGTTAAACTACCTACTTCTTTTGCAGCCCACTCCCATGGTGTGACGGGCGGTGTGTACAAGGCCCGGGAACGTATTCACCGTGGCATTCTGATCCACGATTACTAGCGATTCCGACTTCATGGAGTCGAGTTGCAGACTCCAATCCGGACTACGACGCACTTTTTGGGATTCGCTCACCATCGCTGGCTCGCCGCCCTCTGTATGCGCCATTGTAGCACGTGTGTAGCCCTACTCGTAAGGGCCATGATGACTTGACGTCGTCCCCACCTTCCTCCGGTTTATCACCGGCAGTCTCCCTGGAGTTCCCGACATTACTCGCTGGCAAACAAGGATAAGGGTTGCGCTCGTTGCGGGACTTAACCCAACATTTCACAACACGAGCTGACGACAGCCATGCAGCACCTGTCTCAGAGCTCCCGAAGGCACACCAGAATCTCTTCCGGCTTCTCTGGATGTCAAGAGTAGGTAAGGTTCTTCGCGTTGCATCGAATTAAACCACATGCTCCACCGCTTGTGCGGGCCCCCGTCAATTCATTTGAGTTTTAATCTTGCGACCGTACTCCCCAGGCGGTCTACTTAACGCGTTAGCTCCGAAAGCCACGGCTCAAGGCCACAACCTCCAAGTAGACATCGTTTACGGCGTGGACTACCAGGGTATCTAATCCTGTTTGCTCCCCACGCTTTCGCATCTGAGTGTCAGTATCTGTCCAGGGGGCCGCCTTCGCCACTGGTATTCCTTCAGATCTCTACGCATTTCACCGCTACACCTGAAATTCTACCCCCCTCTACAGTACTCTAGTCTGCCAGTTTCAAATGCTATTCCGAGGTTGAGCCCCGGGCTTTCACATCTGACTTAACAAACCACCTGCATGCGCTTTACGCCCAGTAATTCCGATTAACGCTCGCACCCTCCGTATTACCGCGGCTGCTGGCACGGAGTTAGCCGGTGCTTCTTCTGTCGCTAACGTCAAAGAATACCGCTATTAACGATATCCCCTTCCTCACGACTGAAAGTACTTTACAACCCGAAGGCCTTCTTCATACACGCGGCATGGCTGCATCAGGCTTGCGCCCATTGTGCAATATTCCCCACTGCTGCCTCCCGTAGGAGTCTGGACCGTGTCTCAGTTCCAGTGTGGCTGATCATCCTCTCAGACCAGCTAGGGATCGTCGCCTTGGTGAGCCCTTACCTCACCAACTAGCTAATCCCACCTAGGCATATCCCGACGCGAGAGGCCCGAAGGTCCCCCTCTTTGGCCCGTAGGCATTATGCGGTATTAGCCATCGTTTCCAATGGTTATCCCCCACATCAGGGCAATTTCCTAGGCATTACTCACCCGTCCGCCGCTCGACGCCCAACAAATCACCCGAAGGCTCAATGTTGTCGTTTCCGCTCGACTTGCATGTGTTAGGCCTGCCGCCAGCGTTCAATCTGAGCCATGATCAAACTCTTCAATTTAAGATTTTGTCGGCTCAACGAATACTGACTTCAAAACTACAAACGTAATTTTAAAGCTATTATCGTTCCAACAGAACGATAATGAATTGACTGTGCCAAGATTAAACAAGTTAATCTCGATTGGTCACTCAGTTCATTGAAACCATATTTGAAGCAAAAGCTTCTAATTTGATTATCATCAACGAGTGCCCACACAGATTGATAGGTCTATATTGTTAAAGAGCTTGGCTTTCAGTGCCTTAGCACTTAAGCGAGGTGCGTATAATACGCTTCCCACTTTGAAAGTCAACATAAAATTCTAAACAAATTTAGAACTCTATGGTGACTTGCTTAACGAATAAGCAAAGTCGAGATTAAAGCCTGGCGATGTCCTACTCTCACATGGGGAAACCCCACACTACCATCGGCGCTATTTCGTTTCACTTCTGAGTTCGACATGGAAGTCAGGTGGGGCCAAAACGCTATGGTCGCCAAGCAAATTCTTTTTTAACTACCGCCAACGCAGTAATTAATAATCTGGAAAGCTGTTTCAGTTCTTAACACAATCAAGTTTTCTTGTATTGAGCCCATCAAAACCCCTTGGGTGTTGTATGGTTAAGCCTCACGGGCAATTAGTACAGGTTAGCTCAATGCCTCGCAGCACTTACACACCCTGCCTATCAACGTCGTAGTCTACGACAACCCTTTAGGATACTTAAAGTATCAGGGAGAACTCATCTCAAGGCTCGCTTCCCGCTTAGATGCTTTCAGCGGTTATCGATCCCGAACTTAGCTACCGGGCAATGCGTCTGGCGACACAACCCGAACACCAGAGGTTCGTCCACTCCGGTCCTCTCGTACTAGGAGCAGCCCCTTTCAATTCTCCAACGCCCACGGCAGATAGGGACCGAACTGTCTCACGACGTTCTAAACCCAGCTCGCGTACCACTTTAAATGGCGAACAGCCATACCCTTGGGACCGACTTCAGCCCCAGGATGTGATGAGCCGACATCGAGGTGCCAAACACCGCCGTCGATATGAACTCTTGGGCGGTATCAGCCTGTTATCCCCGGAGTACCTTTTATCCGTTGAGCGATGGCCCTTCCATTCAGAACCACCGGATCACTATGACCTGCTTTCGCACCTGCTCGAATTGTCATTCTCGCAGTCAAGCGGGCTTATGCCATTGCACTAACCACACGATGTCCAACCGTGTTTAGCCCACCTTCGTGCTCCTCCGTTACGCTTTGGGAGGAGACCGCCCCAGTCAAACTACCCACCAGGCACTGTCCTCACCCCCGATAAGGGGGCTAAGTTAGAACATCAACACTACAAGGGTGGTATTTCAAGGTTGCCTCCACACATACTGGCGTACGTGCTTCAAAGGCTCCCACCTATCCTACACATGTAGGGTCAATGTTCAGTGCCAAGCTGTAGTAAAGGTTCACGGGGTCTTTCCGTCTAGCCGCGGGTACACTGCATCTTCACAGCGATTTCAATTTCACTGAGTCTCGGGTGGAGACAGCGTGGCCATCATTACGCCATTCGTGCAGGTCGGAACTTACCCGACAAGGAATTTCGCTACCTTAGGACCGTTATAGTTACGGCCGCCGTTTACCGGGGCTTCGATCAAGAGCGTCGACCGAAGTCTAACCCCATCAATTAACCTTCCGGCACCGGGCAGGCGTCACACCGTATACGTCATCTTACGATTTTGCACAGTGCTGTGTTTTTAATAAACAGTTGCAGCCACCTGGTATCTGCGACTCCTAGTAGCTCCATCCGCAAGGGACTTCACCGCCAAGAGCGTACCTTCTCCCGAAGTTACGGTACCATTTTGCCTAGTTCCTTCACCCGAGTTCTCTCAAGCGCCTTGGTATTCTCTACCCGACCACCTGTGTCGGTTTGGGGTACGATTCCATCAAATCTGAAGCTTAGAGGCTTTTCCTGGAAGCATGGCATCAATGACTTCACACCCGTAGGTGCTCGACGTCGTGTCTCAGCCTTAAAAAGAGCCGGATTTACCTAACTCTTTAGCCTACGCACTTGAACCTGGACAACCGTCGCCAGGCCCACCTAGCCTTCTCCGTCCCCCCATCGCAATTTGATTGAGTACGGGAATATTAACCCGTTTCCCATCGACTACGCCTTTCGGCCTCGCCTTAGGGGTCGACTCACCCTGCCCCGATTAACGTTGGACAGGAACCCTTGGTCTTCCGGCGTGGAGGTTTTTCACCCCCATTATCGTTACTCATGTCAGCATTCGCACTTCTGATACGTCCAGCATGCCTTACGACACACCTTCAACCGCTTACAGAACGCTCCCCTACCCAATACTCGAAGAGTATTGCCGCAGCTTCGGTTTACTACTTAGCCCCGTTACATCTTCCGCGCAGGCCGACTCGACCAGTGAGCTATTACGCTTTCTTTAAATGATGGCTGCTTCTAAGCCAACATCCTGGCTGTCTGAGCCTTCCCACATCGTTTCCCACTTAGTAGTAATTTGGGACCTTAGCTGGCGGTCTGGGTTGTTTCCCTCTCCACGACGGACGTTAGCACCCGCCGTGTGTCTCCCGGATAGTACTTACTGGTATTCGGAGTTTGCAAAGGGTTGGTAAGTCGGGATGACCCCCTAGCCTTAACAGTGCTCTACCCCCAGTAGTATTCGTCCGAGGCGCTACCTAAATAGCTTTCGGGGAGAACCAGCTATCTCCAGGTTTGATTGGCCTTTCACCCCTAGCCACAAGTCATCCGCTAATTTTTCAACATTAGTCGGTTCGGTCCTCCAATTGATGTTACTCAATCTTCAACCTGCCCATGGCTAGATCACCTGGTTTCGGGTCTATATCCAGAGACTAAGTCGCGCAGTTAACACTCGCTTTCGCTACGGCTCCCCTAGATGGTTAACCTTGCCACTGAATATAAGTCGCTGACCCATTATACAAAAGGTACGCAGTCACACCACGAAGGTGCTCCTACTGCTTGTACGTACACGGTTTCAGGTTCTATTTCACTCCCCTCACAGGGGTTCTTTTCGCCTTTCCCTCACGGTACTGGTTCACTATCGGTCAGTCAGTAGTATTTAGCCTTGGAGGATGGTCCCCCCATATTCAGACAGGATATCACGTGTCCCGCCCTACTCGATTTCACTGCATATGCGTCGTCAGTTACGGGGCTATCACCCTGTATCGCCAAGCTTTCCAGCTTGTTCACCTGACGCCTATAAAGCTTAAGGGCTAGTCCAATTTCGCTCGCCGCTACTTTCGGAATCTCGGTTGATTTCTTTTCCTCGGGGTACTTAGATGTTTCAGTTCCCCCGGTTCGCCTCGCTACGCTATGTATTCACGCAGCGATACTTACTTATGTAAGTGGGTTTCCCCATTCGGAAATCCCAGACTCAAGTGGCTTTTACTGCCTAATCTGGGCTTATCGCAAGTTAATACGTCCTTCATCGCCTCTGACTGCCAAGGCATCCACCGTGTACGCTTAGTCACTTAACCATACAACCCGAAGGAGTTTCGAGTTGATGTTCAAATCACCAAAGTTGTCTCTCATTATTTGAATGAGCGAGAGACATTTCGATTTTGCCGGACTCAATTTCGAATAATCACTGCAATAGTGATATTCCCAAGAACACTTGAATGTGTTGTTTTGGTGTTTATCTTTAAGATAAACATTGAGAACTTTATTTGATAACAACGTTGTTGTTATCAGTCAGCTTTCCAAATTGTTAAAGAGCAATTATAGCTCGAAGCTTTCGCTTCTAAACCATCAATCTGTGTGAACACTCATCGCAATAATCTTTCGTATAAGGAGGTGATCCAGCGCCAGGTTCCCCTAGCGCTACCTTGTTACGACTTCACCCCAGTCATGAACCACAAAGTGGTAAGCGTCCCCCCGAAGGTTAAACTACCTACTTCTTTTGCAGCCCACTCCCATGGTGTGACGGGCGGTGTGTACAAGGCCCGGGAACGTATTCACCGTGGCATTCTGATCCACGATTACTAGCGATTCCGACTTCATGGAGTCGAGTTGCAGACTCCAATCCGGACTACGACGCACTTTTTGGGATTCGCTCACCATCGCTGGCTCGCCGCCCTCTGTATGCGCCATTGTAGCACGTGTGTAGCCCTACTCGTAAGGGCCATGATGACTTGACGTCGTCCCCACCTTCCTCCGGTTTATCACCGGCAGTCTCCCTGGAGTTCCCGACATTACTCGCTGGCAAACAAGGATAAGGGTTGCGCTCGTTGCGGGACTTAACCCAACATTTCACAACACGAGCTGACGACAGCCATGCAGCACCTGTCTCAGAGCTCCCGAAGGCACACCAGAATCTCTTCCGGCTTCTCTGGATGTCAAGAGTAGGTAAGGTTCTTCGCGTTGCATCGAATTAAACCACATGCTCCACCGCTTGTGCGGGCCCCCGTCAATTCATTTGAGTTTTAATCTTGCGACCGTACTCCCCAGGCGGTCTACTTAACGCGTTAGCTCCGAAAGCCACGGCTCAAGGCCACAACCTCCAAGTAGACATCGTTTACGGCGTGGACTACCAGGGTATCTAATCCTGTTTGCTCCCCACGCTTTCGCATCTGAGTGTCAGTATCTGTCCAGGGGGCCGCCTTCGCCACTGGTATTCCTTCAGATCTCTACGCATTTCACCGCTACACCTGAAATTCTACCCCCCTCTACAGTACTCTAGTCTGCCAGTTTCAAATGCTATTCCGAGGTTGAGCCCCGGGCTTTCACATCTGACTTAACAAACCACCTGCATGCGCTTTACGCCCAGTAATTCCGATTAACGCTCGCACCCTCCGTATTACCGCGGCTGCTGGCACGGAGTTAGCCGGTGCTTCTTCTGTCGCTAACGTCAAAGAATACCGCTATTAACGATATCCCCTTCCTCACGACTGAAAGTACTTTACAACCCGAAGGCCTTCTTCATACACGCGGCATGGCTGCATCAGGCTTGCGCCCATTGTGCAATATTCCCCACTGCTGCCTCCCGTAGGAGTCTGGACCGTGTCTCAGTTCCAGTGTGGCTGATCATCCTCTCAGACCAGCTAGGGATCGTCGCCTTGGTGAGCCCTTACCTCACCAACTAGCTAATCCCACCTAGGCATATCCCGACGCGAGAGGCCCGAAGGTCCCCCTCTTTGGCCCGTAGGCATTATGCGGTATTAGCCATCGTTTCCAATGGTTATCCCCCACATCAGGGCAATTTCCTAGGCATTACTCACCCGTCCGCCGCTCGACGCCCAACAAATCACCCGAAGGCTCAATGTTGTCGTTTCCGCTCGACTTGCATGTGTTAGGCCTGCCGCCAGCGTTCAATCTGAGCCATGATCAAACTCTTCAATTTAAGATTTTGTCGGCTCAACGAATACTGACTTCAAAACTACAAACGTAATTTTAAAGCTATTATCGTTCCAACAGAACGATAATGAATTGACTGTGCCAAGATTAAACAAGTTAATCTCGATTGGTCACTCAGTTCATTGAAACCATATTTGAAGCAAAAGCTTCTAATTTGATTATCATCAACGAGTGCCCACACAGATTGATAGGTCTATATTGTTAAAGAGCTTTTCTAACGCTTTCAGCAGCTTGCTTACTCGACGTTAGGGGTGCGTATCTTACTTTGCACCGTGAGAGAGTCAAGCATTTTTTCAAGTTTCTTTTCTCTCTTTTCCGACTCTCAGTGTGACTCTCGTCTCACTCCGTGTCGGTGGATGCGCAGTATAGGGAGCTGAGAAATTAGCACAAGCGTTTTTTACAAAAAAAAAACCAAGTGAGCAAATAACGAGCAGGGCGGACAAATAAGCAACAAACCGAGCTGTTCCTAAGGGGCTTGTAAGACTTTTTCACTCCAGATAACAGAGCTTACATAGGTTCGCCTTCTTATAAGCTTGGTTCTAGGCTCCAACATTTGTTGTATTGATTCTTCCTGTTGAACCAGCTATTGCTATCAACTTCTACACATTTAGCCTCTGTATATGCGTAATCTAAATGAACTGCTATATCGATAGAGTCTTGCATTATAAATACTTCGTTGAAAGAACCTTTATCGAAATCATCTTTCATCTGAGTCATTGTTACTTGTGATAATCGAGCTAACGGACAGTTTGTGTATAATTGTGTCTGGTAAACACTTTGCCTTGAACATTTGAAGTTAATGTAAAGCATCCAAGCACTGTCTAAATAGATGTGTTTACAATCTAACAACTCTTTAATGAACTTCGTACTGTAAATAAACTGTCGAAAACCGAGTTTGTCACTACCGATCGTTATTTTAGGGCATCAAATGAAGACGAGAACCTGTTAAGCAGCAGCCCTCTCTCTGTCTACTGCCTATTCAAGGGCAGCTAAAATCGAGCAATGACCAGCATCGTCATGAGTATGACCACAGCAAGCATCATTGATCTTCTTCAATGCTCGACGAATTTTCGTTAGCTCGTTAATTTTCCCATCAATCAGCTCTAACTTAGCAGAAGTAATGGCTTTTACCTCTGCACAGCTGTGTTCTGTCGCTTCTAACTTAATTTCTAACAGGTCTTTAATTTCATCCAGACTCAAGCCAAGATCTTTACCTTTGAGGATAAAGTGCACCTGCTTTTGATTCTCTTCATCATATAAGCGATAGCCTGACTCACTTCGTCCTGCGGGTTTTATTAGCGCGTTTTTCTCGTAGAAACGTAATGTATCGGCAGTCACACCACAACGTTTTGCCAGTTCACCTATCTGAAACATAACTTTCCCTATTAACTATCTCGTTACTTTTAAAGCTAAATAACGACTTTTTTGCAATTATTTTTGAGATACCAAACGATTGCGCGAGCTTTTTTGTAATGAATTGGTTAGAATACGCGCCATCAAATGTGGAGACTGTTTTCTAACCAGAAAACATCCGGCAAAGGTCTTTACCAAAACTGGCCAATATTTTACCCCAAGAGGTAAAAACAAGTTCATTTTTGGCAAACATCTTTAACTCCGTGAATTTGAGGAAAATGGAAGCATGAATAACGCTCGTCCTATTCGCCGTGCGCTTATCAGCGTATCAGACAAAACAGGTATTGTTGAGTTTGCACAAGCTCTTGCTGAGCGCGGTGTCGATATCCTATCTACTGGTGGTACAGCTCGCCTACTTGCCGAACAAGGCATCGCCGTAACCGAAGTCTCTGACTACACTGGTTTCCCAGAAATGATGGACGGCCGCGTTAAAACGCTTCACCCAAAAGTTCACGGTGGGGTTCTGGGTCGTCGTGGCCAAGATGATGACGTGATGGCAAAACATGGCATCAACCCAATAGATATGGTTGTCGTTAACCTGTACCCATTCGCAGAAACCGTCGCCAAAGAAGGTTGTACACTGGCTGACGCGGTAGAAAATATCGATATCGGCGGCCCAACGATGGTTCGCTCTGCTGCGAAAAACCACAAAGACGTGACTATCGTAGTTAACGCAGGTGATTACGACCGCGTGATTGCAGAAATGGACGCAAACGGCAAATCTCTTACGCTTGAAACACGCTTCGACCTTGCTATCGCAGCATTCGAACACACTGCGGCTTACGATGGCATGATCGCAAACTACTTCGGCACTATGGTTCCATCTTATGGTGAGAGCAAGGAAGGTGACAAACCTTCTCCTGAAAACAAGAGCAAATTCCCTCGTACATTCAACCAGCAATTCGAGAAGAAACAAGACATGCGCTACGGTGAGAACAGCCACCAAGCTGCAGCTTTCTACGTCGAAGCCAACCCACAAGAAGCGTCTGTTTCAACTGCTCGCCAAATCCAAGGTAAAGCCCTTTCTTACAACAACATCGCAGACACGGACGCCGCACTTGAGTGTGTGAAAGAGTTCGACGAGCCAGCATGTGTGATCGTTAAACACGCCAACCCATGTGGTGTCGCGCTAGGTAAAGACATCTTAGAAGCATACAACCGTGCTTACCAAACTGACCCAACATCTGCATTCGGCGGCATTATTGCATTCAACCAAGCGCTAGATGCAGAAACGGCTAGCGCTATCGTTGAGCGTCAATTCGTTGAAGTGATCATTGCACCTTCTGTTTCTGCTGAAGCGATTGAAGTTGTTGCGACGAAGAAGAACGTTCGCCTACTCGAGTGTGGCGAATGGTCAACGAAGACAACGGGCTTTGACGTGAAACGCGTCAACGGTGGTCTACTGGTTCAAGACCGCGACCAAGGCATGGTAAGCCTAGACGACCTTAAAGTGGTTTCTAAGCGTCAACCGACAGAAGAAGAGCTCAAAGACGCCCTATTCTGCTGGAAGGTAGCGAAATACGTAAAATCAAACGCGATTGTTTACGCGAAAGGTGACATGACTATCGGTGTGGGCGCAGGTCAAATGAGCCGCGTTTACTCAGCAAAAATCGCCGGTATCAAAGCGGCAGACGAAGGTCTAGAAGTGGCGGGCAGCGTAATGGCATCTGACGCTTTCTTCCCATTCCGCGACGGTATCGATGCCGCTGCAGAAGCTGGCATTAAGTGCGTAATTCAGCCAGGTGGCTCAATGCGTGACGACGAAGTTATCGCAGCAGCAGATGAGCACGACATGGCGATGATCTTTACCGGTATGCGCCACTTCCGCCACTAATCCTCTCGTCTTCACTGAATTAGAGAGGCCATACTCAGGTCTTTTCGAAATATCTGAGGTTGAGCAAACGGTATTTATAAGATTAAGGATTTTCATATGCGAGTTTTAATCATTGGTTCAGGCGGTCGTGAACATGCGCTAGGCTGGAAAGCGGCACAAAACCCAAATGTTGAGACTATCTACATTGCACCAGGCAACGCAGGTACGGCTCTAGAGCCAAAACTAGAGAACGTAAACATCGATGTAGAAGACATCGCAGGTCTGGTTGATTTTGCAAAAGAGAAAGCCATTGAACTGACTATCGTTGGCCCTGAAGCACCACTTGTGATTGGTGTGGTTGATGCGTTCCGAGAAGCTGGTCTGTCAATCTTCGGCCCGACACAAGCCGCAGCGCAGCTTGAAGGCTCTAAAGCGTTTACTAAAGACTTCCTTGCTCGTCACCAAATCCCAACGGGTTCATACGCAAACTTTACTGAAATCGAGCCTGCTCTTGCTTACGTGCGTGAACAAGGTGCGCCAATTGTGGTGAAAGCTGACGGCCTTGCTGCCGGTAAAGGCGTTATCGTTGCGATGACACTAGAAGAAGCTGAAGACGCAATCAAAGACATGCTCGCAGGCAATGCATTTGGTGACGCTGGTAGCCGAGTAGTTATCGAAGAATTCCTAGATGGCGAAGAAGCAAGCTTCATCGTGATGGTGGATGGTGAGAACGTTCTGCCAATGGCCACCAGCCAAGATCACAAACGTGTCGGCGATAAAGACACGGGCCCTAATACGGGTGGTATGGGCGCTTACTCACCTGCTCCAGTCGTGACACAGGAACTCCACAACCGCATCATGGAAGAAGTGATTAACCCAACCGTACACGGCATGGCTTCTGAAGGTCACCCGTATACAGGTTTCCTATACGCGGGCCTGATGATCGACAAAGACGGCACACCGAAAGTGATCGAGTACAACTGCCGCTTTGGTGACCCAGAGACGCAACCGATCATGATGCGCATGCAATCGGATCTGGTTGATCTTTGCTTGGCTGCGGTTGACCAAAAACTGGATCAAGTGGAATCAAAGTGGGATCCGCGTGCATCGATTGGTATCGTGCTAGCGGCTGGCGGCTACCCAGCAGCGTACAACAAAGGCGACGTGATCTCTGGTCTGCCTCAAGTTGAAATTGAAGGCGACAAAGTCTTCCACGCGGGTACAGATAACAAAGATGGCGACATCGTGACAAATGGTGGTCGCGTACTTTGTGCAACAGCACTGGGCAACAGTGTATCAGAAGCGCAGCAACGCGCTTACGAGCTTGCAAAACAGATCAGTTGGGACGGCATGTTCCATCGCAGTGACATCGGCTACCGTGCGATTGCACGTGAGCAAGAAAAATAAAAACAACTTAAGTTGGCTAAAAAAACAAAAGGCGCATTAGCGCCTTTTTTATTACTCTGTCAGCAAATAAGTCTAACCTAGCTTACTCAGTGAGTAATGCAGGTCGTGGTACACAATCAAAGTCATCATCATTGAGCATCAACAGTTCATCTACCGTTGCTTTATTTCGTGACTGCTTGCCGACAAAAGCCACATAACTATCTACGGATGACAATCGCTCGATGATAAATTTTGGCAGTGTCTGATTAAACTCGAGTGTCGAGAACGCTTTACCTTTGCAGGTTTCAAACGATTGACCATTCCAATAACCTTGAATGAGTCTCTGACTGTTACGAGACTGCGCCTTAACCGACGCCACGACGTCATTCGCTTCTGCTTTGTAGCGTTCTAGTTGTTCATGCTGAAGTGGTAAAACTTTACGGTTAACGCGATATTGTTGGTAAACCGCTTCGCCATCTTTATTAAAACGGATGTGGATTTGAAAAGGCACCAACGCTTGCTTGGTATCAACTTGCTCACCTTTTCGAATCAACTCTCGCAGCTCACCTTTATCCCAACGATAATCACTTTGAAACCAGCCATTGTCCCTCATAGACACATAATCAGCCGCCGTACTCACGCGAGTGAGTTTCTCGGTCACCCAGTACAAGCTACTTGCGTCTCCAGCAACTTTTCCGCCAGAGAAGTGAGTGAATTGTTCTAAATTAGGGGTTTCAACCGACGAACAGCCAAAAAGGCTAAGGCTAGATAAGAGAAGTAAAGTGAGTAGATGTTTTTTCATGAAGTTGCACCGAGGCAGGATACCTCGGTGCATTCTAACTTAGTTTACTGATTCTTTCAGCGCTTTACCTGCTACGAATGCAGGTACGTTAGCTGCTGCGATTTGAATCTCGTCACCAGTCTTAGGGTTACGACCAGTACGTGCAGCGCGGTGGTTTACTTTGAATGTACCAAAACCAATTAGTTGAACTTGGTCACCCTCTTTCAGTGCGCCAGTTACACCATCAAGAGTCGCTTCAAGAGCAGCTTTGGCTTGTGCTTTTGATAGGTCTGCTTTCTCTGCGATAAAGTCGATTAATTGGGTCTTGTTCATTAGGTTTCCCTTCTTATATGTTATCGAATCGTCTCACTCTAAAGCATAAATGCCCTGTCTGGCAAAGGTTTGTGGGCGATCTTTCGATTTTCTGACGTACTTTTAGCCACAATATGAGCAACAACTCACAATTTGTTACCACATACTCACTGAAACCCCTTGCTTTCCGAGGTATTTGGACCAATTTATAAGGCACTTTGGCGGTGATAATCACTGCGAATATCACTATTTAACTACTTTCAAGGGCAACTATGCTGCTGTTATCCATTTATATCTCTATTGCTATCGGCGTTTCGTTTATCTGTTCGGTACTGGAGGCGGTACTACTCAGTATCAGTCCGAGCTACATTGCACAGCTCAATCAACAGAAGCACCCTGCAGCGGAGCAACTTGCGAAACTCAAGTCAGACATCGATCGTCCATTAGCGTCGATTTTGACCCTCAATACCATTGCCCATACCATTGGTGCGGCCACTGCAGGCGCACAGGCGGCCGTCGTGTTTGGCAGTGAGGCGCTGGGTATCTTCTCTGCGGTTCTGACACTAGCGATCCTTGTGCTATCAGAGATCGTACCGAAAACAATAGGTGCGACGTATTGGCGTCAACTCGCCCCTACCGCGGCAGTGTCACTGCGCTGGATGGTGTGGGCGCTAACGCCATTCGTGTGGTTCTCTGAGCAAATCACCAAGCGTCTTGCGCGCAACCATCAAGCTCCTAAGATGCGTGATGAACTGTCTGCGATGGCGATCCTTGCTCGTGAAAACGGTGAATTTGCAGAAGGTGAATCAAAAATCCTAAGCAACTTATTAGGTATCCAAGATGTGCCAGTGACTCACGTCATGACGCCTCGTCCAGTGGTATTCCGTGTCGATGCCACCATGACCATCAATGAGTTTCTAGAAAAACATCAGGATACCCCTTTCTCTCGCCCATTAATTTACAGTGAGCAGAAAGACAACATCATTGGCTTTGTACACCGCCTAGAGCTATTTAAGTTACAGCAGTCAGGCTGTGGACAGAAACGGCTGGGCGCCATCATGCGTCCTATCCAAGTGGTTCTGAATAACACGGCGTTACCTAAAGTGTTCGACCAAATGATGACTCACCGTCTGCAGCTCGCGATTGTGGTTGACGAATACGGTACGGTACAAGGCTTAGTGACTTTAGAAGATATTTTTGAGCACCTATTGGGGGAGGAAATCATCGACGAAGCAGATAAAAGCACCGACATGCAAGAACTGGCTTACCAACGTTGGGAAAGTTGGAAAGAGATGCATGGCGTGATTGAAAGCCGTGATGACGATGATGAGGAAGAGATGCAGGAAACGCCAGAAACTGAACATGAAGCAGCAGAGTCTGACTCCAAAACAACTTCGCAACTAAACCCATAGAAGGTAAAAAGGCATCCAACGGGATGCCTTTTTGATCTTCGCTAAATGATTACAGTGCGATGCCGATATTGCTTACGCCTTCTTCACGTAGTTCTTCACGCAAGTCTTTAATCAAGCTGATATCACGCTCAGTGGCGGCACGTAGCGGACGAAAAATCGCCCACTGTATGTCCCACTCTTCGCACACCGCTTGGTTTTCTTTTTGGTTGTCGTTGGTGATAGGTTCACTGCCTTGTGCTTGCTCTAAATCTGCAACGGTTTGTACCGACTGCTGACTCACTTTCAGCATGGAGTCAAAAAGGTAATCACGGTCCAATAGACCATGCAGCAGTGTCGACAGCGCCTGACACGCATCCATCGCTGGATATACGCCGTAAAAGTCATACTCATCTGAACTTGGGAACAGCTCTTCAAGCTTTTCTAATTGACGTTCGAAGTTCACTTTGGCGTTCTTAACTGTCAGAATTTCCCATACACTATCAAGAATCGCTCGGTAAGCACGCGGGTCAGCAAATTCTGTATTGTCACAAAACAGCGCATAGTTTGGGTACATGCGTTCACACAGACACGCCATAAAGGTAATTTGTTGCCAAGGTTCTAGTTTTTCTAAACGAACCTGAAGAGGATTCTTAAGCATAGTTACTCAATCATTGAAGAAGAAAACAGCGAAAGTGTACTTGATTCATCACAGGGAAAAAAGTTAATGCCTCATTCCAATCAGATTTTCCTGCTCTCGGAGCATCGTGACACCTACGAAACATTACTAACGGAGAAAAACCTGCCAGATCTTCGTATTACAGATAAGCCACAGGAGGCTCAAATAGCCCTTGCGGATCCGCCCTTATTATCTCAAAGGTTAGACGAGTTTTCGCAACTTGAGTGGGTACAATCCACATTTGCTGGCATAAACGCATTAATATCTCCTAATCTTCGCCAAGACTACTCGCTTACTAATGTACGAGGGATTTTTGGCCCACTCATTGCAGAGTATGTAATGGGTTATAGTCTCGCCCACTACCGCCACTTTGCCTGCTACCACCAGCAACAACAAAACAAACGATGGCAGCCTCACCTCTATACATCATTACAAAGTAAAACCATGGTGATTCTCGGTACTGGTAGCATTGGGTGTTATTTGGGCAATGCCGCTAAAGCAATGGGGATAAAAACCATCGGCATTAACCGCACAGGTATTCCGACCTCCGGTGGTGAGTTTCATCAGACCTTTCATATCAATGAACTAAGTAAAGCATTTGAACAAGCCGACATCGTTGTGAATACTCTACCAAGTACACCTGAAACGCGACAGTTACTCAATCGCCAGACACTCAGCCAACTGAGTCAGGCATTATTGTTTAACGTAGGCCGTGGCGACGTACTGGATGAGGCTGGGTTGCTCTTCGCTCTGAAAAACCATTGGGTAGAACACGCCTTTTTAGATGTGTTTGAGCAAGAACCGTTATCGGTAAAGCATCCGTTTTGGAAACTACCGCAAGTCACTATTACTCCCCACATTGCTGCACTGAGTTTTCCAGAGCAAGTCATAGAGATTTTTGCTGACAATTATCGACGCTGGCACGATGGGTTTTCACTCAGTTATCAAGTAGATTTCGAAAAGGGCTACTAACAATGTCACTAGAAGCACTGTTGCAGCAAGTTAGAGCCTGCCAGTTGTGCGCTAAAGATTTACCTTTAGGGGCGAACCCTGTTGTACAAGCCGGCAAAGAAGCACGCATACTCATTATCGGCCAAGCCCCAGGAACACGAGTGCACCAAACCTCAATTCCATGGAATGACCCCAGTGGGGACAGGCTACGCCAGTGGTTAGCTATAGATAAAGACGTTTTTTATGATTCGAGCAAGGTCGCGATTATTCCAATGGGCTTTTGTTACCCAGGCAAAGGGAACTCTGGTGATTTACCGCCTCGCAAAGAATGTGCGCCCACTTGGCATAAAAAGATTCTTGAGCAACTGCCCAATATAGAGCTGACTCTACTAATTGGTCAGTACTCGCAGCAGCACTACCTCTCCAACAAGCCCAAGACACTTACGCAAACCGTTCAGCAATGGCAAGATTGGGAGCCGGACTTTATCCCGCTCCCTCACCCTTCTCCACGCAATACATTGTGGTTAAAGAAGAACCCTTGGTTTGAATCAGACGTTGTGCCATACCTTAAAAAACGCGTTCGCTCGATACTTTAGGTTACCCATGCTCTCATTGCTTGATAATCTGCACAAGAGAAGCATCGCACAAACATCACAACCATAAGGCATTGTTTATAAAGAAATTTAATCCAAAATGTACAGCTTGGACGGTAATTAGATCATAGTAGACCAAATGCTAATTAAGCTGCACAAGCCTGAATTTTAGACAAAAAAATACCGGCACTCAGTGCCGGTATTGGATTTCAATAAGCCGAGATTACTTGTGGTATGGCTTAGATAGCTCATGTACCGCTTCAACAAACACACCTGCGTTTTCTGGTGGTACATCCAAATGAATGCCGTGACCAAGGTTAAATACATGGCCCGTACCGGTATCACCAAAGCCTTCCAGAATTGACGCCACTTCTTGACGAATACGCTCAGGCTGGGCATAAAGCATGGACGGGTCCATATTTCCTTGCAGTGCAACTTTGTCACCAACACGCGCTTTCGCATCAGCAATATTGATTGTCCAGTCGAGACCAATCGCATCACACCCGGTTGCCGCGATTTTTTCGAGCCACATACCACCATTTTTAGTGAATAGTGTCACTGGCACACGACGGCCATCGTTTTCACGGATCAGGCTATCGACGATTTTTTGCATGTATTGCAGTGAGAACAAATTGTAATCACGCGGAGTCAATACACCACCCCACGTATCAAACACCATCACCGATTGTGCGCCCGCTTTGATTTGTGCATTTAGATACTCAATCACACTGTCAGCCAGTTTATCAAGCAGCAGGTGCAGCGTTTGAGGCTCTGCATACATCATCTTCTTAATCTTAGTGAACGCTTTTGAGCTTCCGCCTTCAATCATATAGGTAGCAAGTGTCCATGGACTACCAGAAAAACCGATCAATGGCACTTCACCTTTTAGGTCTTTACGGATCTGGCGTACCGCATTCATGACGTACTGCAATTCACCCTCAGGATCGGGTAAACCAATTTTTTCCACATCGGCTTTGCATGTAATAGGGTTATCAAAAACAGGGCCCTCACCAGCCGCAAAGCGCAAACCAAGCCCCATTGCATCTGGGATCGTTAGGATGTCAGAGAACAAGATCGCTGCATCAAGCGGAAAACGGCGTAGTGGTTGAAGTGTCACTTCGGATGCTAATTCTGCGTTTCGACACAAAGACATGAAATCACCCGCTTCTGCACGGGTCGCTTTGTATTCTGGTAGGTAACGACCTGCTTGGCGCATCATCCATACTGGCGTGTAATCTACTGGCTCTTTTAAAAGTGCACGCAGATAACGATCATTTTTTAGTTCAGTCATTCCGTAATTCCAACTGTTGGGCTTTCTGTGTAAGGAAGTATTCTATCACTGATTTCAGTCCAATAGAGGTGTGCTTTGCAATCTGGATCAAGTTATTAACTTTTAAATCAATGCTTAATTTGCACCCAATCAATATCAGTGTTAAAAATTTATTCGCTAGCGAAAACTATAATTATAAACTGAGTACCTAGTACTCAGCATCTCATAACGACATCTTACTTACCCCCTCCCTCTCGGAGGGTTTTTTTTATCTATTATTCAAATCATTTTCTTCGATGGCTCCTAGAGTCTGCTCTATCAGTGCCCTCGCAATGGTACCTTTTGGTGCAACTGGTGGTATCTCGTTAACGTTGAACCACTGAGCGTCCGACAACTCGGTATAATCAGGATTCAATTCACCAGATTCATAATCCGCTAAAAAAGCCATCATCATGCTGGAAGGGAATGCCCACGGCTGGCTACCAAAATAACGAATATTTTTGACATGAATCCCCGTTTCCTCGTGTATTTCGCGCGCGACGCATTCTTCCAGCGTCTCACCTACTTCTAGAAAGCCAGCAATCACGGTGTACATACCATTTCTGTGTCTTGGGTGCTGGGCCAGTAAGATTTGATTGCCTTTCCGTACGGCCACGATGATGCATGGAAAGATACGAGGATAGTGCAGCGTTCTACACTCGCCACACTGCATAGCCAATTGATTATTGTTAAGGAAGTTTCTACCACCACATTGTGGGCAAAAGCGCAGACTTTGCGTCATGTGCCCATATTGTACCGCTCTACTCAACAACATGAATAATGGCTCATGAAAATGCAGACAATCACGAAGTGAAACTAACGGCAAATCTTGCACCAAATCTGAAAAATTAAGCCACATAACTGGCGAATCTAAATACTCACCGATTTGTCTCGCACTCGCTTCAGGTAGTGATAACTGCTCCGCAGACCCAAAAGGCACAGCACCATCCACCAGCCAAATTTCACTTCCAGAAACAACACACCAATAAGCATTTATTGCGCGGTTAACATCACCTTTTCTTAACATTAAACCATCCCTTTGCTTGAAGTTCATTCATTTTACTGGCAATCTAATTTCATACTAGAGTTTGTCGTTAGACAAGTTTGCAACTATAAATTCTAGTAAGGACAAGCGTTTGTAATAACTTTACTAACTTTGCTATGCAAAGGATACGTTCGTCAACGGACGATCAGATCATGAGGGCATGGTCATGCTAAAAAAATTCAAACAAACACAAGACCAGTGGGGTGGCTACAGTGATGTTATTGATCACTGGCTAGAAATGAGACAATCCTTGATTGTTGAATATTGTAAGCTTGCAGCACTGCAACCTTGTTCGAAAACAAACGTTATTGAACTCCCATCTCCTTCAGAATTGCAGAATTTCTGTCAGCACCTAGTCGATTATATCTCCGAAGGCCATTTCAAAATTTACGATATGGTCATGGATCGTTGGAAAGCAACGGGCTTTGTCGTCACAGATGAGATCAATCAAACCTACGAGCAAATTATATTTACCACAGATCCCATATTAAACTTTAACGATAAGTACTCAGATGTCACCGAATACGATGAGTTAGCCGACTTTGACTCGGATATGTGTTTAATCGGCGAGACTCTTGAGACTCGCTTTGAAGTCGAAGACTACTTAATCCAACAAATCGCAGAAAGTTTGTCTATGCCACCAGGAGCCTAGTTATCAACAGGCTAGAAGAGACTTAATTGACATCAAGAGCTGACGCTAAACGTCAGCTTTTTCTTTTTCTGAACAACCGCCAGCTAATGCTGTGCGGTAATGCAAACAGTAAAAAACCAAAAAGGCACCCGAAGGTGCCTTTTTTCTTAAACGATTACTCGTTACAAAGCTTTATTCTTCCGAAGAAAAACCAGCGTTTAGAAGTGCTGCTAGGTTATCCGTTGCTTGTTCAGCAGAAGGGCCATCTTGCGCTTCAGAACGTTTAGCTTGACGCTCTTGGTGGTATGCGAAACCTGTACCTGCTGGGATCAAACGACCAACAATTACGTTTTCTTTCAGACCACGTAGGTCATCGCGTTTACCAGAAACGGCTGCTTCTGTTAGTACGCGAGTTGTTTCTTGAAACGATGCCGCAGAAATGAACGACTCAGTCGCAAGAGATGCTTTCGTGATACCTAAAAGCTCACGCTCAAAACGTGCAGGCTCTTTGCCTTCTGCTTCTAGATCACGGTTAGCAATCTTAACTTGTGAGTATTCAATTTGCTCGCCAGGCAAGAACTCAGAGTCACCAGTGTGAGTAATTGTACACTTACGTAGCATCTGACGAACGATAGTTTCAATGTGCTTATCGTTAATCTTAACGCCTTGTAGACGGTAAACTTCTTGAACCTCGTTCGCGATGTATTCCGTCACAGCGTGTACGCCACGCAGACGTAGGATGTCATGTGGCGATTCAGGACCATCTGCAATCACATCACCACGCTCAACTTTTTCACCTTCGAATACGTTAAGCTGACGATGCTTAGGAATCATCTCTTCGTAAGCTTCACCGTTTTCACGAGTGATCACAAGACGACGTTTACCTTTGGTCTCTTTACCAAAGCTCACTGTGCCAGTGTGCTCAGCAAGAATTGCAGGCTCTTTCGGTTTACGAGCTTCGAATAAGTCAGCAACTCGTGGAAGACCACCAGTGATATCTTTGTTACCGCCAGACTTCTGAGGAATACGTGCTAGTGTTGCACCTACGCCTACTGCAGCGCCATCTTCGATGTTCACAATCGCCTTACCAGGTAGGAAATAGTGAGCTGGCATATCGGTGCCAGGAATCATTACATCTTTACCTTGTTCATCGACAAGTTTGATAGCTGGACGCATATCTTTACCTGCTGATGGGCGAGCGGCTGGATCAGTGACTTCGCTTGAAGATAGACCGGTTAGGTCATCTGTCTGACGAGAAACTGTTACACCGTCGATCATGTCTACAAACTGGATACGGCCAGCTACCTCAGTGATGATAGGTAGTGTATGCGCTTCCCAGTTTGCGATAGTTTCACCCGCTTGAACTGAGTCACCATCACCTTTGCTTAGCAGTGTACCGTAAGGCAGTTTGTGCTTCTCTTTCGTACGGCCAAACTCATCGATGATGGTTAGCTCTGTCGCACGAGAGGTGATAACGATCTTACCATCATCCGCCACTACTGACTTAGCATTGTGCAGTTTGATAGAACCATTGTTCTTCGCTTGAACGCTGTTCTCTGCTGCTGCTGTCGATGCTGCACCACCGATGTGGAACGTACGCATAGTAAGCTGAGTACCCGGTTCGCCGATAGACTGAGCAGCAATAACGCCAACTGCCTCACCTTGGTTCACTAGGTGACCACGCGCTAGATCACGACCATAACACTGTGCACAACAACCGAAGTCAGAATCACAAGTAACTACAGAGCGAACTTTCATGTTGTCGACTGAGTTCTCTTCCATGATCTGACACCACTTCTCATCAATTAGAGTATTACGTGGGATCAGAACATCTTCTGTACCTGGTTTAAGCACATCTTCAGCAACGACACGACCCAGAACGAGCTCAGTAAGTGCAACTTTAACATCACCACCCTCGATATGAGGCATCATATCAACGCCCTCGTGAGTGCCACAGTCATGTTCAGTAACAACAACGTCTTGAGCTACGTCTACGAGACGACGAGTTAGATAACCCGAGTTCGCTGTTTTCAATGCTGTATCCGCAAGACCCTTACGAGCACCGTGCGTTGAGATAAAGTACTGAAGTACGTTTAGACCTTCTTTAAAGTTTGCAGTGATTGGCGTTTCGATGATTGAACCATCCGGACGCGCCATCAGACCACGCATACCAGCAAGCTGACGAATCTGCGCAGCGGAACCACGAGCTCCCGAGTCAGCCATCATGTAGATGCTGTTGAACGACTCTTGTTGTTCCTCTTCACCGTCACGGTTGATTACCGTTTCAGAGGAAAGGTTTGCCATCATTGCTTTCGCAACGCGGTCGTTGGTCGATGCCCAGATATCGATAACTTTGTTGTAACGCTCACCCGCAGTAACAAGACCAGACTGGTATTGCTCTTGGATTTCACGTACTTCTTCTTCCGCTTCGGCGATTTCAGTGTACTTCGCAGCTGGAACAACCATATCGTCGATACCAACAGAGACACCAGAAAGTGCTGCGTAAGCAAAACCTGTGTACATGATTTGGTCAGCGAAGATAACCGTATCTTTAAGACCTAGCTTACGGTATGCCTCGTTAAGTAGGTTAGAGATTTGCTTCTTACCTAGTTTTTGGTTAACGATGCTAAATGGTAAGCCTGTTGGTACGATTTGCCATAGCATTGCACGACCGACAGTGGTATCCACCATCTTAGTTTCGGTTGTGCTATTGCCGTCTTCGTCGACAACGGTTTCTGTAATACGTACTTTAACGCGTGCGTGAAGTTCAGCTTGTTTCGTGCGGTATGCTTTCTCGGCCTCAGCTGGCCCAGAAAGGTACATGCCTTCACCTTTCACGTTGATCTTTTCACGAGTCATGTAGTACAGACCCAATACAACGTCCTGAGAAGGTACGATGATCGGATCACCTGACGCTGGCGACAGAATGTTGTTTGTCGACATCATCAGCGTACGAGCTTCAAGCTGTGCCTCTAGAGTTAGAGGTACGTGAACCGCCATTTGGTCTCCATCGAAGTCCGCGTTGTACGCCGCACACACAAGTGGGTGTAGCTGAATCGCTTTACCTTCGATAAGTACCGGTTCAAACGCCTGGATACCAAGACGGTGAAGTGTCGGTGCACGGTTCAATAGTACTGGGTGTTCACGGATGACTTCATCTAGGATATCCCAAACAACCGCTTCTTCACGCTCGACCATCTTCTTAGCAGCTTTGATTGTCGTCGCAAGACCACGAGTTTCTAGTTTGCTATAGATAAATGGTTTGAATAGCTCAAGTGCCATCTTCTTAGGAAGACCACACTGGTGTAGACGCAGGTATGGACCTACTGTGATTACAGAACGACCAGAGTAGTCTACACGTTTACCTAGAAGGTTCTGACGGAAACGACCCTGTTTACCCTTGATCATATCAGCAAGAGATTTCAGAGGACGCTTGTTTGAGCCTGTAATCGCACGACCACGACGACCGTTATCTAGTAGCGCATCAACAGACTCTTGCAACATACGTTTTTCGTTACGTACGATAATGTCCGGAGCCGCTAGCTCTAGAAGACGCTTCAAACGGTTGTTACGGTTGATCACACGGCGGTATAGATCGTTCAAATCTGAAGTTGCGAAGCGACCGCCATCTAGTGGTACTAGAGGACGTAGATCTGGCGGAAGTACTGGAAGTACAGTCAAGATCATCCACTCAGGATTATTACCTGATGAGATGAACGCTTCTACCAACTTCAAACGCTTCGTGACTTTCTTGCGCTTAGTTTCAGAGTTTGTGGTCTCAAGCTCTTCGCGCATTTGTTCAGCTTCAGCGTGCATATCCATAAAACCTAAGAGGTCTTTGATAGCTTCTGCACCCATCTTAGCAGTGAACTCGTCGCCCCACTCTTCTAGACGGTCTAGATACTCTTCTTCAGTAAGCATCTGACCTTTTTCTAGATCCGTCATACCTGGTTCAGTTACAACGTACATTTCGAAGTAAAGAACACGTTCGATATCACGTAGAGGGATATCCATTAGTAGACCGATACGAGACGGTAGCGATTTTAGGAACCAGATGTGAGCTACTGGTGAAGCAAGTTCGATATGGCCCATGCGGTCACGACGAACTTTAGTTTGTGTAACTTCTACACCACACTTCTCACAGATAACACCACGGTGTTTCAGGCGCTTGTACTTACCACAAAGACACTCGTAGTCTTTAACTGGACCAAAAATACGCGCACAGAACAAACCATCGCGTTCAGGTTTGAACGTACGATAGTTGATCGTTTCAGGTTTTTTAACCTCACCGAAAGACCACGAACGGATCATGTCTGGTGAAGATAGACCGATTTTGATTGCATCAAACTCTTCGGTCTTATGCTGTGCTTTTAGAAAGTTTAATAAGTCTTTCACAATCAGCTCCTGTAAGGAGTTAAAAGGAGCTCACCCGCAAAAGTGAGCACCTTTCTACCGATAATCAGCTTTCTCTGTTAAGGAAAGGGATTACTCTTCGTCTTCTAGCTCGATGTTGATACCTAGCGAGCGGATCTCTTTCAACAGTACGTTGAATGATTCTGGCATGCCAGGTTCCATGCTGTGGTTACCGTCAACGATGTTCTTGTACATCTTAGTACGGCCGTTAACGTCATCCGACTTAACCGTTAGCATTTCTTGTAAAGTGTAAGCTGCACCGTATGCTTCTAGTGCCCATACTTCCATCTCACCGAAACGCTGACCACCGAACTGAGCTTTACCACCAAGTGGTTGCTGAGTTACTAGGCTGTACGAACCAGTTGAACGAGCGTGCATCTTGTCATCAACAAGGTGGTTCAGTTTGAGCATGTACATGTAACCAACGGTTACCGGACGCTCAAATTCATCGCCTGTACGACCATCAAATAGCGTTAGCTGACCAGACTCTGGTAGGTCACCTAGTTTTAGAAGCTCTTTGATTGATGTCTCGTTTGCACCATCGAATACTGGCGTTGCGATTGGTAGACCGCCACGTAGGTTCTTGATCAGCGTGCGTACTTCGTCATCTGATAGAGAAGCAATGTCTACTTTCTGACGTGTATCGCCGAGATCGTAAACTTTCTGCAGGAACTCGCGGAATTTCGCCAGTTCTTGTTGCTCTTTCACCATTTGAGTGATCTTGTCACCGATACCTTTCGCTGCCAGACCTAAGTGTACTTCTAGGATCTGACCGATGTTCATACGTGAAGGTACACCCAATGGGTTAAGTACGATGTCGACAGGCTGACCTTTTTCATCGTATGGCATGTCTTCAACTGGGTTGATCTTAGAGATTACACCCTTGTTACCATGACGACCCGCCATCTTATCACCCGGCTGGATACGACGTTTAACCGCTAGGTAAACCTTAACGATCTTCAGTACGCCAGGGGCGAGATCATCACCTTGAGTGATCTTACGACGCTTGGTTTCGAATTTCTTATCGAAATCCGCTTTTAGTTCGTCCCACTGCTCTGCAAGTTGTTCTAGCTGAGTTTGTAGGGCGTCATCTTCAAGCGTTAGCTCTAGCCACTTCTTACGATCGATAGAGTCAAGCTTCGCTTCGGTGTAACCACCGTCGATCAATACAGCTTTCACACGGTTTAAAAGGCCACCCTCAAGAATCTGGAATTCTTCAGTTAGGTCTTTCTTCGCTTCTTTCAGCTGCATTTGCTCGATTTCAAGCGCACGCTTGTCTTTCTCTACGCCATCGCGAGTGAAGACTTGAACGTCGATAATTGTACCTGACACAGAGTTAGGTACACGTAGTGAAGTGTCTTTAACATCAGATGCTTTTTCGCCGAAGATCGCTCGTAGTAGCTTCTCTTCAGGCGTTAGCTGCGTTTCACCTTTAGGTGTCACTTTACCAACGAGGATGTCACCACCCTTAACTTCAGCACCGATGTAAACGATACCTGACTCGTCTAGTTTAGACAGAGCAGACTCACCTACGTTTGGAATATCTGCGGTGATCTCTTCAGAGCCCAACTTAGTATCACGCGCCACACAAGTGAGTTCTTGAATGTGGATTGTCGTGAAACGATCTTCTTGAACTACGCGCTCAGATACTAAAATCGAGTCCTCGAAGTTGTAACCGTTCCAAGGCATAAACGCGATACGCATGTTTTGACCAAGCGCTAGCTCACCTAGGTCTGTTGAAGGACCATCAGCAACTACGTCACCGCGAGATACAGGTTCACCTGGCATCACACATGGGCGTTGGTTAATACATGTGTTCTGGTTAGAACGTGTGTATTTAGTCAGGTTGTAGATGTCGATACCTGCTTCACCAGGTACTAGTTCTTCATCGTTCACTTTAACAACGATACGAGAAGCATCTACAGACTGGATGACACCACCACGTTTAGCAACAGCAGTTACACCTGAGTCAACCGCTACGTTACGTTCGATACCAGTACCAACAAGCGGTTTATCCGCTTTCAGTGTTGGAACAGCCTGACGTTGCATGTTCGCGCCCATCAATGCACGGTTCGCATCATCGTGTTCTAGGAACGGGATAAGCGAGGCAGCGATAGATACAACCTGGTTTGTCGCAACGTCCATGTACTGAGCGTGCTCACGAGGGTGTAGACCAGATTCACCTTTCTGACGAGCGGTGATCAACTCATCGGCAAACGTGCCATCTTCGTTAAGCATAGCGTTCGCCTGGGCGATAACGAATTGACCTTCTTCGATTGCAGATAGGTAATCGACTTCGTCTGTTACAACACCATCTACCACGCGACGGTAAGGCGTCTCTAGGAAACCGTACTCGTTACAGCGCGCAAACGCAGATAGAGAGTTGATCAGACCGATGTTTGGACCTTCCGGCGTTTCGATAGGACATAGACGCCCGTAGTGCGTTACGTGTACGTCTCGAACTTCAAAGCCAGCACGTTCACGAGTCAGACCGCCAGGACCCAATGCAGAAATACGACGCTTGTGCGTTACTTCTGATAACGGGTTGTTTTGGTCCATGAACTGTGAAAGCTGTGAAGAGCCAAAGAATTCTTTCACTGCCGCAGAAATTGGCTTAGCGTTGATAAGGTCTTGAGGCATGATTGCATCAAGATCGCCTAGGCTTAGACGCTCTTTAACTGCACGCTCAACACGTACTAGACCGACACGGAACTGGTTCTCAGCCATTTCGCCTACAGAACGGATACGACGGTTACCTAAGTGGTCGATATCATCGACTTCACCGATACCGTTACGGATTCCGATCAGCTTCTTCATCACTTCGATGATATCGTTTTCATCAAGTGTGCCTTGCTCTTGGGCATCTTCACGGCCGATAGAGCTATTGAACTTCATACGACCAACCGTCGATAGATCGTAACGTTCTTCAGAGAAGAATAGGCTTTCGAATAACGCTTCTGCAGCTTCTTTTGTTGGCGGCTCACCAGGGCGCATCATGCGGTAGATTTCTACCAACGCAGAAATACGATCAACGGTACTGTCGATTCGCAGTGTTTCTGACATGAATGGACCGTGGTCTAGATCGTTCGTGAATAGAACCTCTAGCGCTTTGTGGCCAGCCTGAGATAGATTTGCTAATGCTTCCAGGCTGATTTCCTGGTTAGCGTTAACAATGATCTCGCCCGTTGCATCGTTGATGTAATCTTTCGCTGCAACTTTACCAACGATGTACTCAACCGGTACTTCGATGTGATCAATGCCATCTTTTTCTAGTTGGCGGATGTGACGAGCCGTCACACGACGACCTTGCTCAACGTAAACTTTACCATTCGCTTCGATATCAAATGACGCAGTTTCACCACGTAGGCGATCTGGCACCAACTCCATCAGTAGAGTTTGGTCTTTCACTTCGAAGTTCACTTTTTCGAAGAAGAGATCTAAGATTTCTTCTGTCGACTTACCTAGTGCACGAAGGATGATCGACGCTGGTAGCTTACGACGGCGGTCGATACGAACGTACAGGTTATCCTTAGGGTCAAACTCGAAATCAAGCCATGAACCACGGTAAGGAATAACACGTGCGTTGTATAAAACTTTACCTGAAGAGTGGGTCTTACCCTTATCGCTGTCGAAGAACACGCCTGGGCTTCGGTGCAGCTGGGATACGATAACCCTCTCGGTACCGTTGATTACGAAGGTACCATTGTCTGTCATGAGTGGGATTTCACCCATGTAGACTTCTTGCTCTTTAATATCTTTTACAGTACCTGCTGGCGCGTCTTTATCAAAGATAACTAGGCGTAGTTTTACACGTAGTGGCTTTGAGTAAGTTACACCGCGGATTTGACATTCTTTAACGTCAAAAACTGGCTCACCAAGACGGTAGCTAACGTATTGCAGCTCAGAATTGCCGTTGTAGCTCTGAATCGGAAATACAGAACGGAAAGCGGCTTCAAGACCGTATTGACCTTCAGGATCCTGTTCGATGAATTTGTCGAACGAATCGAGCTGGATCGATAGCAGGTATGGAATGTCCAAAACTTGTGGACGAGTACCAAAGTCCTTACGGATGCGCTTTTTCTCGGTATAAGAGTAAACCATGGGGTTCCTCAGCTCGCTGATAAGTGACCCAAACTGTCCGCCCGTTCCTAGTTACTTAAGGGGGGTAAGGGACAGTGACTAATATAGCTGTTTACTGTAGTGACATTTCATTTCGTAAGAATGAAATGTTTTTTGCTCGGGTATCAGGCGCTTAAACAGCGGGGAAATTCACCTATACCCTACAGCGCAAAAAGGCCGGTGGTTAAAAACCACCAGCCAGTTAGCCGTTAGGCTAAGAAACTAAGCAATAATTACTTAACAGCAACAGTTGCACCAGCTTCTTCTAAAGTCGCTTTAAGCGCTTCAGCTTCTTCTTTCTCAACACCTTCTTTAAGAGGTGCAGGAGCGCCGTCTACAAGAGCTTTAGCTTCTTTAAGACCTAGACCAGTTGCAGCACGTACTGCTTTGATTACAGCAACTTTGTTACCGCCAGCAGCTTCTAGGACTACATCAAATTCAGTTTGCTCAGCAACTTCTTCGCCTGCGCCTGCGCCGCCAGCTACAACAGCAGCAGCAGCAGAAACACCGAATTTCTCTTCCATTGCTTCGATTAGTTCAACAACTTGCATTACAGACATTTCTGCAACTGCATCTAGGATTTGCTCGTTAGTAATAGACATAACAATTCTCTTTTAAGTCAACAATAAGTTTATTAAGCAACCAGTAAAAAGCAAGGCCTATGCCGCTGCTTCTTGTTTTTGATCGCGGATAGCTGCGATAGTACGCGCCAGCTTGCCAGCCGAAGCTTCTTTCATGCACATCATTAGGCGTGCAATTGCTTCGTCGTAAGTTGGTAGTGTTGCTAGTACTTCAGCGTCAGTTAGAGCGCCTTCATAAGCAGCAGCTTTGATCTCGAAGTTTTTATTCTCTTTAGCGAAGTCTTTAAAAAGACGCGCTGCAGCACCTGGGTGCTCGTTAGAGAATGCGATCAGAGTAGGACCAGTAAATGTCTCAGTAAGACATTCATAATCTGTACCCTGAACCGCACGACGCATTAGAGTGTTACGAACAACTCGTACATAAACACCAGCTTCACGAGCCTGTTTACGTAGAGAAGTCATCGCGCCCACTTCAACGCCACGAGAGTCAGCTACAACTGCAGAAAGTGCACCACTGGCAGCTTCGTTGACTTCAGCAACAATTGCTTTTTTGTCTTGAAGGTTTAAAGCCATCTTGGATTTACTCCTGGTTGTCGTTACACCACTCACTATTATCACAACAGTGAGAGCTATTGAGGTGCTTCCCAGAAGAAAGGTAACTATTTACATAGAGCTTTCTGTCAGTTCGGGCACCATCTACGTAGGAACATTAAGCCTATTTTAAAAATAGGCACCTACGGTCTTGGATGGAGACTGGGTCATAATTCACAGTGAACTCTTAACGAATTCGATGAACCAAAGTTCAGCCCCAACCACAAATATTAGGCGCAAAATTATACACTAATTTTACGCCTAATCAAATAAATTATGCTTGCGTGCTCAGGCTAGCCTGATCAACAGCAACACCAGCACCCATTGTCGTAGAGATGCTTACTTTCTGAAGGAATGTACCCTTAGCAGAAGATGGCTTAGCTTTCTTCAGAGCCACTAGAAGTGCTTCTAGGTTCTCTTTGATCTGCTCAGCAGAGAAGTTTGCTTTACCGATAGTAGTATGGATGATGCCGTTCTTGTCGTTACGGTAACGAACCTGACCTGCTTTAGCATTCTTAACTGCTTCAGCGACGTTAGGAGTTACAGTACCAACTTTAGGGTTTGGCATTAGACCGCGAGGACCTAGGATAGTACCTAGTTGACCTACAACGCGCATTGCATCAGGAGAAGCAACAACTACGTCAAAGTTCAGTTCGCCTTTTTTCACTTGCTCAGCAAGATCTTCCATACCAACAATGTCTGCGCCAGCTTCTTTAGCCGCTTCAGCGTTTGCACCTTGAGTGAACACTGCAACGCGAATGTCTCGGCCAGTACCGTGAGGTAGTACAGTTGCACCACGTACGTTCTGGTCAGATTTACGAGCATCGATACCTAGGTTAACAGCAACGTCAATAGATTCAACGAACTTAGCAGTTGCTAGTTCTTGAAGAAGAGTTACAGCTTCGTTGATTTCGTACTCTTTAGTTACGTCAACTTTTTCGCGGATTACGCGCATGCGCTTAGTTAGTTTAGCCATCTTATTAACCCTCTACCACTAGGCCCATTGAACGAGCAGTACCCGCAATTGAACGCTTCATTGCTTCGATATCAGCACCAGTCATATCAGCAGCTTTAGTTTCTGCGATTTCTTGGATTTGAGCGTCAGTTACCGTACCCACTTTTTCAGTGTTTGGACGACCAGAACCAGACTTAACGCCAGCCGCTTTCTTAAGAAGAACTGCTGCAGGTGGAGTCTTAGTTACGAACGTGAAAGAGCGGTCGCTGTATACAGTGATAACAACTGGGGTAGGAAGACCTTTCTCGACAGATTCTGTTTTTGCGTTGAACGCTTTACAGAATTCCATGATGTTAACACCGTGTTGACCTAGTGCAGGACCAACTGGTGGACTTGGGTTTGCAGCGCCAGCAGCAACCTGTAGCTTGATGTAAGCTTCAACTTTCTTAGCCATGATTATTCCTAATTTTGGGTACCAGCGCTAATCAACTGATCAGCTCCCCGTTTCAACAAAAGCTTTTCACTTCAAGAGAAGTAAAAAGGCGCGAAATTATAGTCATAATCCGCGCCTGATACAACCCTAAAAAGGTGATTTTTTATACTCTTTTAAGTAAGAGTATTAGTCCAGTTTTTCAACCTGACCAAATTCAAGCTCAACTGGTGTTGCACGACCAAAGATCGAAACAGACACTTTCAGGCGGCTCTTCTCGTAATCCACTTCTTCAACAGTACCGTTAAAGTCAGCAAATGGACCTTCGTTAACACGTACCACTTCACCCGCTTCGTACATAGTTCGTGGGCGAGGCGCTTCACTCGCTTTCTCAAGACGATTAAGAATCGCGTCAGCTTCTTTATCCGTGATCGGTGCAGGACGATCTGAGGTACCACCAATGAAGCCCATGACACGCGGCACACTACGTACTAAGTGCCATGATTCATCGTTCATAATCATCTGAACAAGGACGTAACCTGGGAAGAACTTACGCTCAGATTTGCGACGCTGACCCGCGCGCATTTCCACTACCTCTTCAGTAGGAACCAGTACTTCACCGAATAGTTCTTCCATGCCGTGCATTTTGATGTACTCACGCAGAGATTGAGCTACACGACCTTCAAATCCAGAGAAGGCTTGAACCACATACCAGCGTTTTTTTGGAGCTTCACTCATGAATAAAAACCCTCTATACCCCAGTTACTAGAGATACTAGACGAACCATAATTCCGTCAATACCCCATAGCACTAGAGCCATTACAATACTTACAGCTAAAACGATCAGTGTGGTTTGCATGGTTTCTTGGCGCGTAGGCCAAACAACTTTACGTACTTCCATACGTGATTCTTTTGCAAAACTGATCGCTGCTTTACCTTTAGTCGTTGTTGCTGCAACGCCTAAGGCAGCTGCAATAAGAACAACAACGCCTGCAGCACGAATGACTACAGACATTTCACCATACAGGTAATTACCCACAACAGCGGTAGCTGCTAATACGAAAGCGGCTACCCACTTAAACGTATCTGCTGCGTTTGAGCTATCAGGAGTTTCAGCATTATTTGCTTTCATAAAACCAACCTGTTACAAGTCTTAATATAGACGACGACGACCCCGCTGTTGCAGGGCAAACTCCATATCGCTGAAAAAATCAGCGTACACTTCTTAAGATTAAGCCTCTTTGCTTAATCTTGCTCTACACTCAACTCACTTCTGAACAAGAAAACAACAAAAATAATATTGAGTGCAGAAAAAGGGCATCAAATGATGCCCTTTTTGCTACTGGTTCGTCAAATCTAATTCAAGATTTTCCGAAAACATCTCCTAATTCGCTATGAATTAGTCAAAGATCTTAGCAACAACACCAGCACCTACTGTACGGCCACCTTCACGGATCGCGAAACGTAGACCTTCGTCCATTGCGATTGGTGCGATTAGCTCAACAGTCATTTGTACGTTGTCACCAGGCATTACCATTTCTACGCCTTCTGGTAGCTGGATGTCACCAGTTACGTCAGTTGTACGGAAGTAGAACTGTGGACGGTAGCCTTTGAAGAATGGAGTGTGACGACCACCTTCATCTTTAGACAGTACGTATACTTCTGATTCGAACTTAGTGTGTGGGGTGATTGAACCAGGCTTAGCCAGTACTTGACCACGCTCTACGTCGTCACGCTTAGTACCACGTAGAAGTGCACCAACGTTTTCACCAGCACGGCCTTCGTCTAGAAGCTTACGGAACATCTCTACACCAGTACATGTTGTAGTCGTTGTTTCCTTGATACCTACGATAGCAACTTCGTCACCAACTCTTAGGATACCACGCTCAATACGACCTGTTACTACTGTACCACGACCTTGAATTGAGAATACGTCTTCGATAGGCATTAGGAATGGCTGATCTACTGCACGCTCTGGCTCTGGGATGTAAGAGTCTAGTGCTTCAGCTAGTTCAACGATTTTCGCTTCCCACTGCTCTTCGCCGTTTAGTGCGCCTAGTGCAGAACCTTGGATAACTGGTAGGTCATCACCTGGGAAATCGTACTCAGATAGAAGTTCACGAACTTCCATTTCTACTAGCTCTAGTAGCTCTTCATCATCAACCATGTCACATTTGTTCATGAATACGATGATGTATGGGATACCAACCTGACGGCCTAGTAGGATGTGCTCACGAGTTTGTGGCATTGGGCCATCTGTCGCAGCAACAACTAGGATACCACCGTCCATCTGTGCAGCACCGGTGATCATGTTTTTAACGTAGTCAGCGTGTCCTGGACAGTCAACGTGTGCGTAGTGACGAGTTGGAGTGTCGTACTCAACGTGAGACGTTGCGATAGTGATACCGCGCTCACGCTCTTCTGGAGCGTTATCGATAGAAGCAAAGTCTTTTGCAACACCGCCGTACACTTTAGCTAGAGTAGTACAGATTGCAGCAGTTAGAGTTGTTTTACCGTGGTCAACGTGGCCGATAGTACCAACGTTAACGTGCGGTTTCGTACGTTCAAATTTTTCTTTAGACATGAGTGGTCCCTCTAGGTACGGATTTAGGTGGCCCAAATTGACCACGCAACCAAAAAATAATAATTGGTAAATCTAATATCAAAAGGAAATAAACTTGAGAGCTGGTGCTGATAGGCAGACTCGAACTGCCGACCTCATCCTTACCAAGGATGCGCTCTACCGCCTGAGCTATATCAGCACTCAAATTAGAGTGGAGCGGGCAGCGGGAATCGAACCCGCATCATCAGCTTGGAAGGCTGAGGTAATAGCCATTATACGATGCCCGCAACACGTAACTCTGAGAGCTATTTCCTAAAGAATATGGTGGAGGGGGACGGATTCGAACCATCGAAGGCAGTGCCGGCAGATTTACAGTCTGCTCCCTTTGGCCACTCGGGAACCCCTCCAAATTTTCAAGCCATTCAGACTACTAAAGGAAAGAATGGTGCCGACTACCGGAATCGAACTGGTGACCTACTGATTACAAGTCAGTTGCTCTACCTACTGAGCTAAGTCGGCATAAGTGGTGCGCATTCTATTGAATGATTTTCTAGGTTGCAATAGGTATTTAAAAAAAAATCACAAATTTCGATTTTTTAGATTCGTTTGCTGCAAATTCGTACAAACCACGTTTTTTTTAAAGTAAACTTCGACCTTTGTCGTTTGCTTTGAAGTGCGCTTGATGTATGTTCTTGTTCTACTAAACCAAGGATAAAAGAGACCCATGAGTCCATTTTTGTCATTTGACCGTGCAAATTGGGCAGAACTGAGAAACTCTGTACCAATGACACTTTCTGAGGACGACTTGACTGCGCTTCAGGGCATCAACGAAAATTTAACCATGGAGGAAGCGGTAGAAATCTACCTTCCTTTGTCTCGCCTATTGAATTTGTATGTACAAGCCCGCCAAAGTCGAAATTCAGTTTTACAGCAATTTTTGAATACCGAAGAGCACGCCCCTCCCTTTGTTATTGGTATTGCTGGGAGCGTCGCGGTCGGTAAAAGTACAACGGCGCGTATTCTCAAAGCGCTGCTTTCACGCTGGGAAAATCATCCGAAAGTGTCATTAGTCACAACGGATGGTTTTTTATATCCCAAAAAAGTACTCGAAGAGCGCGGGATTATGCATCGTAAAGGTTTCCCTGAATCCTACGACATCAAGCGTCTAGTGGAATTTATGTCCGACGTAAAAGCGGGAAAACCTGACCTTGAAGTGCCGACTTACTCTCATATTACGTATGATATTACTGACGAACTGAAGGCGGTAGATCGACCTGATGTGCTCATAATTGAAGGTTTGAATGTACTACAAAGCGGTATGGACTACCCACACGACCCCCATCGTGTATTTGTGTCTGATTTCTTAGACTTCTCGATTTACGTCGATGCAGAAACGGAGACTATTGAGCGGTGGTATGTGGAACGCTTTTTAAAGTTTCGCCAAGGGGCTTTTACTAAACCAGGCTCATATTTTAGTCACTATAAACAGCTGTCTGTCGAACAAGCGACGAACAAAGCGAAAGAAATTTGGCATAATATTAATGGGCTCAACTTAGAGCAGAACATTCTCCCTACCAGAGAAAGAGCTCATCTAATTTTACACAAAGGAATCAACCACTTGGTTGATTATGTGTCGTTAAGAAAATAATGAGAGTTACTCCCCTTTACGTAATGAGATCTCTCCGCCAATGTAAGTCTCTACCCCTTGCTCGGTCTCAAGTACAATACCACCTTGATGGTCAATTCCTCTCACCACCCCATGAGCTTCTCTAGGACCGATTAATAGCTTAACTTGGCGATCAAGAAAATTATCTAATCGATTCCAACGCTCCACAAAACCTGCTAACCCTTTCATCTCATAATCTACTAATGCCAGGTTCCAATGTTTGATTAAGCTGGCTGCAAGTGTATTTCTATCAATTTCTCGTGCACCACAAATTTGGTTTAGTGTCGTCCATGGTTGATCAATTTCAGGCTGAGTATCAGGCATTCCTATATTAAGCCCCATGCCAATCACTAGATGAGCAGCGCCGCCAGCTTGGCCTGACATTTCAACCAAGATCCCAGCAAGCTTTTTGTCTTGATAGTACAGATCATTGGGCCACTTAAGTTTAACGCCTTGTATACCCATTTCTTCTAGTGCTTCAACAGCCGCAATACCAATAACAAGGCTCAACCCCATGGCCGCTGCCATTCCTGCATCCAACCGCCAGTACATCGACAAGTATAAGTTAGAACCAAACGGTGAAACCCACTGACGACCACGGCGACCACGACCGTGAGCTTGATATTCCGCCAAACAAACACGCCCTTTCTCAGATTGGCTGACTCTCTCGAGCAAGTACTGGTTAGTCGAGTCAATGACGGGAATCAGCTCAAGCAGCGCTGTTGATTCAGCAGAAAGCCTCACTTCATCCAAAAGTTGTAGCGGTGATGCGAGTTGGTAACCACGCCCCTGTACCCGGTAGATGTCGATGCCCCATTCACTCAAGCCTTTAACGTGCTTAGCAATCGCAGCTCTAGATACATTGAGCTCTTGACCTAATGCCTCACCCGAGTGAAAGTCTCCGTCGCTCAGTGACTGCAAAATATGTAGTTTCGCTGAGTGGTCTTTTCTCATTCGACCGCCTCAATCTGATTAAGGCTGGTTTCGCCAGTACGATTCATAAAGCGAACTTCATGCTCGAGTTCAATCTGATACTTGTCCCACACGCTTTTTTTCACCAAAGATGCCAATGCAACCACATCATTTGCACTACAGTTATCGACATTCGTCAGCACCAAAGCTTGCATTGGGTTAACTTGAGCACCATTCACAGACTTCCCTTTCAAACCGCACTGGTCGATAAGCCAGCCAGCTGCGACTTTCACTCCTCCGAGTGTAGGATAAGCCATCAAATTATCATGTTGCTTTAAAAGTCGTTCATAATGATCTTGCGTGATCACTGGGTTTTTGAAAAAACTTCCTGCGTTACCCACTTTGGCTGGATCTGGCAGTTTTTCCATACGCACTTGGCAAACACGCTCAAAGACAGAAGCAGGAGTCAATTGTTCATCCGGAATACTCTGTAGTGGACCGTATTGGTTAATGGCTTGCCATTGCTTGTCTAACTTAAGCCCTACCGCTGTAATAAAGCACTTGTCATGCAATGCATGCTTGAAAATGGAATCACGATAACCAAACTCACACGCATTTACACTCATTCTTCTGCTTTTGAATGTTGAAAGATCCAATATATCGACATAATCACAGATATCTTTTAGCTCCAAGCCATAAGCACCAATATTTTGAATGGGAGCCGAACCAGCGCAACCCGGAATCAACGCCAAGTTCTCTATTCCGCCTATTCCATGCGCTACACACCAAGAAACTAACTCTGGCCAATCTTCACCACCGGCGATATGTAGTAAGTAATTCTCATCGGTTTCTGTCACCGTTTTGCCAATAAGTCGGTTAACGATCACAAGGCCATCAAAATGTTCCGTGAACAGAACATTACTGCCTTTGCCTAGAAAAAGTTTTGGTAAGTTTTTAAACATAGCGCTTTGAAAAAGATGAATAACATCATCGACTGATTCAACGATGACTAAGTAGGAACACGATTGTTCAATACCAAAAGTGTGATAAGCCTTAAGGCTAGCATTTTTTTTAATTTGCATAGTAGGTTTGCAACGCCAGATAAGATTCTCTTAAACTGAGGTTATTCTACATTAGTTATCTTTTAACCGCAGTGACAATGCCTAACTCATTAACCATAGAAGTGTTAAATCCTATCAAGCTTCCTCTTATTAAGAGGTTATACAAAGCTCATTATCCTTCAGGACGAGCTAAAAGAGATGAATTGATCCTTACTGCCAGCGATGAAAGTAAGATAGTGGCCCTACTGCGCCTGAAAACCGTCGAAAATTCCCGTTTATTGACGGGTATGTTGGTGCTCCCAGAGTTCAGAAGCACTGGAGCAGGAAGAGCGTTATTAAGGCATTGCGAAAACAAAGTTTTCAATGACGGCGACTATTGCTTTGCGTTTAAGTATTTGGAAGCCTATTATTCACAACATGGTTTTAAAACCATTGAGAGTTCTGAATTACCGAACTCACTCAAAATAGCCTTTCAACGCTATGTCGGTAGCGGCAAAGATCTCATTCCAATGCAATTCGTCCCATCTATGGCATCAAAGTGCGTGCTTTTGTAGCCAGAGAAATCATATCTTTGGTAAAATGGTAGGTTCGCAATATTGCACTAAATTAAGGTACTCATACCGATATGATAGTAAGTAGGAATCCATTCGAACAGTTGCCAAGTTTCGCCGTAAATCCTGAAGGCTTTGAGGTTCTGCATTCAGCAGAAGCATTCAGAACTCGTCTTTTGGATGCCATCAGCAAAGCAACGTCGCGAATTTACCTAGTCGCTCTATATCTGGAAGATGATGAAGCTGGACGTGAGATTCTCACCGCGCTTTACGAAGCAAAGCAGCGCAATCCTGGGTTGGACATCAATATCTGTGTAGATTGGCATCGAGCTCAACGCGGTCTCATTGGTGCGGAAACATCAGAAGGCAACTCAGCGCTTTATAAAGCGTATGCCAAGAAGTACCAGCATTCGATTCCCGTATATGGGATCCCAGTTCGTGGACGAGAAGTCTTCGGAGTACTTCATTTAAAAGGCTTCATTGTCGACGACACAGTGATTTACAGCGGCGCGAGTCTGAACAATGTCTACCTTCAATATCACGGTCGTTATCGCTTTGACCGCTATCATGTCATCCAACATGCACCTTTAGCAGATTCAATGGCGCAATTTCTTCGTGATGAAATGATTGCCCACCCTGCGGTCAATGATCTCGCAGACCAAAACAAACCAGAGACAAAAGATATTAAGTCGGCAATTCGCCAATTACGCTCGTCGCTTACTCAAGCCAATTATCAATTTGAGCATGAGGCTGCAACGGAAGAAAATGTAAAAATCACGCCGCTAGTGGGCCTAGGAAAACGCCGTAACCTGTTAAACCAACAGATAGTAAAACTTCTGGCAGCCGCTAAAAACGAAATTTTCATTTGCACGCCATATTTTAATTTCCCTAAACCGCTTCATCGTGAAGTAAAACGAGCAATGAAACGTGGGGTTAAAGTGACCATCGTCGTTGGTGACAAAACTGCGAATGACTTTTATATTGCGCCAGAAGAAGACTTTAAAACCATAGGTGGTTTGCCTTATCTTTATGAAGTGAATCTACGCCGCTTCGCAAAAGCGAATGAAGCGAGTATTGCCGCGCGTAAATTGTCGATTCATTTATGGAAACACGACAACAACAGCTTCCATCTCAAAGGCATTTGGGTCGATAAGCGTTATATGCTGCTGACAGGTAATAACCTCAATCCAAGAGCTTGGTCGCTCGATCTAGAAAATGGTTTACTCATTCAAGATGATTACGCCAAACTGACTCATAAATTTGAAGACGAAGTCTCTCGCATTCTTGAGCACACTCACCTCGTATGCACCTACAAACAGCTCGAAAAATTAGAAAACTACCCTATCGACGTACAACGGCTGGTAAGAAAAATCACTCGCTTAAAGGCAGATGGCATCTTAAAGCGCATTCTGTAAGGCTCTGCTTAAGCCCAACCACCATTCTCGTGTTGGGCTTTTTTATTTGGATTAGTAAGCACAACATCAGAGAACGTTTACTTTCCTTCTTTACATCTTCGTTTATTAGCTCTCCACACATTTGCTTCTTCGTCATTTAATTTTTTTAATAAAATGTCGCATTGTTTTGTAATAGACACATGTTCTTAAAACGAAGAAACTCTGAACTTAGCTTATAAGGGGGGTATTGTTGCTTACCCTGTTCAAGTCTTTCATTCACAAAGATATCTAGCCAAACTAACCTCTCGTTGCATCGTTACTCTATTAAAACCTCAATGATTTCCTCATTAATATCATTTAGCTAATTTCATTAATGGTACCAAATATGCGCACTAATACAGTATGCCTTATCGCTTTTACGCTCTCGATCGCTAGTCCTATTCGTTTAGCAATCGCCAAACCGAATACAGATTTTTTTTTGGGGAGCAGATGCAAGCCATTTAAAATATGACCAATTTATGGGAGACACCTCTCCAAGGTATGTGGTTGGTTTTAAAACAAATGTGTCTAGCCGCTTTGAACTTTCATACCAAGAACCTCTTGTCGAACTAAACTACAAAAAGAGTTTTGTCGATTATTCGATTGATGGGTTTGTTCCTTTTATCACTGTTGGCTTTGGCGGAGGAACTGAGTCTTTCGATAATATCACCGGTAATATTTATAAACTTCAAAGCTATATTGGTGCCGATTATCGCTTAAACTCGCTTTTCGAATTAACTTCTGGGTTGGGCTTTGGAGTTGCCCGGTTAGAATTTCAAGATAATATTGGAAACGAAGTCACGGACAATGGCTTAACAGTTCAAGCTTATGCTGGGCTAAGAGTATTTCCTTTTCAGTAAGACTTATACTAATCTAAAAGATAATATGGCCGAATTAAGACTATTCAAAAACAACAGTATTCGCTATGGATAGCCTTAATGATATCAACTTCAAGAAGCTTGCGAGCTAACAAAAAGTCTCAACCGAATTTGAGGCTCAGACTGATGACGTCCCCAGTTTTTAAAGTTGGGACGTTTTTATGTGTGGCCGGCCATCGTGATCATGGATGGTGCAGGGTGGCATACAAAAGATGTTCCAATGAGTTTAATATAATCAAACGCCTGCCCTATTCTTCAGAGCTGAATGCTATCGAATAAATATGGCGTTGGTTGAGACAACACTATCCCAACAATCAGTTCTTTGCGGATTACGACGAGATCATGTCCAACGAGTATGGAACTTGGAATAGTTTTTTGGATTGCCCGACCAGAGTCAGCAAGGTATGTTCTAAAAGATAGATCCGTCATTCCGCGCCTAATTCAGGAATTTTAATAGTGTGACCCAGTGATCATTTATAACAGTTAGCACGACAAGACCTCTTGACCGCGATCCCCAGTTTTGATCTATTACTGTTATTTATCGGTCGTTTATTATGTCTGCACGTCAACCTGTCATTAAACGTCTAGATCACCTAGGGCTAATCGCTGCTTTCTGCCATGAAATCGATTTACCAAGCATTCTCGATCATATCATTCCTAAGTACTCCGAGCATAACGTCTCACATAGTGATGCCGTCTTAGCAATGATTTTAAATGGCCTCGGTTTTCACAGTAGAACATATATGGACGCCTCAGCTTTTACAACACTTTTGAATGATTGGTTCACTACCATATATTCGGCGTCGTTACAGACTCTTTCGCCTGCGCCTTGATGTAAATCCGAACCTATTGCCTAATCACTACATTGGCATTTAATGCCTTGGTCAACTCAGGTTACAAATTGCCTTACTTTATCAAGTAGCTTATTGAATCTAACTTTTTGATTACTTTTAATTGAATGATCTACAAGACAAACACAGACCTGAAAAATGCATTTTTGGCTAAATCAATTCCAACAACTTTTATATCCATAATGGCAGCCCTTTATGTTTACTTTCCTATCGAACACTATCGCGCGAACCAAGACGCACTTGAGATATTAGATAAATAGATAAATAGATAAATAGATAGACTTTAACCGGTTTATTTTCTAGGTAGGTATTAATTTTCAGATTCACTAAACGTAAAAAAGCCCGCTCTTTGAGCGGGCTTTTTTACTTCTGTTTTCACCTGCATAAGGTAAAAACTAAAATTAAAGCCTGGCGATGTCCTACTCTCACATGGGGAAACCCCACACTACCATCGGCGCTATTTCGTTTCACTTCTGAGTTCGGCATGGAAGTCAGGTGGGGCCAAAACGCTATGGTCGCCAAGCAAATTCTTTTTAACTACCGCCAACGCAGTAATTAATAATCTGGAAAGCTGTTTCAGTTCTTAACACAATCAAGTTTTCTTGTATTGAGCCCATCAAAACCCCTTGGGTGTTGTATGGTTAAGCCTCACGGGCAATTAGTACAGGTTAGCTCAATGCCTCGCAGCACTTACACACCCTGCCTATCAACGTCGTAGTCTACGACAACCCTTTAGGATACTTAAAGTATCAGGGAGAACTCATCTCAAGGCTCGCTTCCCGCTTAGATGCTTTCAGCGGTTATCGATCCCGAACTTAGCTACCGGGCAATGCGTCTGGCGACACAACCCGAACACCAGAGGTTCGTCCACTCCGGTCCTCTCGTACTAGGAGCAGCCCCTTTCAATTCTCCAACGCCCACGGCAGATAGGGACCGAACTGTCTCACGACGTTCTAAACCCAGCTCGCGTACCACTTTAAATGGCGAACAGCCATACCCTTGGGACCGACTTCAGCCCCAGGATGTGATGAGCCGACATCGAGGTGCCAAACACCGCCGTCGATATGAACTCTTGGGCGGTATCAGCCTGTTATCCCCGGAGTACCTTTTATCCGTTGAGCGATGGCCCTTCCATTCAGAACCACCGGATCACTATGACCTGCTTTCGCACCTGCTCGAATTGTCATTCTCGCAGTCAAGCGGGCTTATGCCATTGCACTAACCACACGATGTCCAACCGTGTTTAGCCCACCTTCGTGCTCCTCCGTTACGCTTTGGGAGGAGACCGCCCCAGTCAAACTACCCACCAGGCACTGTCCTCACCCCCGATAAGGGGGCTAAGTTAGAACATCAACACTACAAGGGTGGTATTTCAAGGTTGCCTCCACACATACTGGCGTACGTGCTTCAAAGGCTCCCACCTATCCTACACATGTAGGGTCAATGTTCAGTGCCAAGCTGTAGTAAAGGTTCACGGGGTCTTTCCGTCTAGCCGCGGGTACACTGCATCTTCACAGCGATTTCAATTTCACTGAGTCTCGGGTGGAGACAGCGTGGCCATCATTACGCCATTCGTGCAGGTCGGAACTTACCCGACAAGGAATTTCGCTACCTTAGGACCGTTATAGTTACGGCCGCCGTTTACCGGGGCTTCGATCAAGAGCGTCGACCGAAGTCTAACCCCATCAATTAACCTTCCGGCACCGGGCAGGCGTCACACCGTATACGTCATCTTACGATTTTGCACAGTGCTGTGTTTTTAATAAACAGTTGCAGCCACCTGGTATCTGCGACTCCTAGTAGCTCCATCCGCAAGGGACTTCACCGCCAAGAGCGTACCTTCTCCCGAAGTTACGGTACCATTTTGCCTAGTTCCTTCACCCGAGTTCTCTCAAGCGCCTTGGTATTCTCTACCCGACCACCTGTGTCGGTTTGGGGTACGATTCCATCAAATCTGAAGCTTAGAGGCTTTTCCTGGAAGCATGGCATCAATGACTTCACACCCGTAGGTGCTCGACGTCGTGTCTCAGCCTTAAAAAGAGCCGGATTTACCTAACTCTTTAGCCTACGCACTTGAACCTGGACAACCGTCGCCAGGCCCACCTAGCCTTCTCCGTCCCCCCATCGCAATTTGATTGAGTACGGGAATATTAACCCGTTTCCCATCGACTACGCCTTTCGGCCTCGCCTTAGGGGTCGACTCACCCTGCCCCGATTAACGTTGGACAGGAACCCTTGGTCTTCCGGCGTGGAGGTTTTTCACCCCCATTATCGTTACTCATGTCAGCATTCGCACTTCTGATACGTCCAGCATGCCTTACGACACACCTTCAACCGCTTACAGAACGCTCCCCTACCCAATACTCGAAGAGTATTGCCGCAGCTTCGGTTTACTACTTAGCCCCGTTACATCTTCCGCGCAGGCCGACTCGACCAGTGAGCTATTACGCTTTCTTTAAATGATGGCTGCTTCTAAGCCAACATCCTGGCTGTCTGAGCCTTCCCACATCGTTTCCCACTTAGTAGTAATTTGGGACCTTAGCTGGCGGTCTGGGTTGTTTCCCTCTCCACGACGGACGTTAGCACCCGCCGTGTGTCTCCCGGATAGTACTTACTGGTATTCGGAGTTTGCAAAGGGTTGGTAAGTCGGGATGACCCCCTAGCCTTAACAGTGCTCTACCCCCAGTAGTATTCGTCCGAGGCGCTACCTAAATAGCTTTCGGGGAGAACCAGCTATCTCCAGGTTTGATTGGCCTTTCACCCCTAGCCACAAGTCATCCGCTAATTTTTCAACATTAGTCGGTTCGGTCCTCCAATTGATGTTACTCAATCTTCAACCTGCCCATGGCTAGATCACCTGGTTTCGGGTCTATATCCAGAGACTAAGTCGCGCAGTTAACACTCGCTTTCGCTACGGCTCCCCTAGATGGTTAACCTTGCCACTGAATATAAGTCGCTGACCCATTATACAAAAGGTACGCAGTCACACCACGAAGGTGCTCCTACTGCTTGTACGTACACGGTTTCAGGTTCTATTTCACTCCCCTCACAGGGGTTCTTTTCGCCTTTCCCTCACGGTACTGGTTCACTATCGGTCAGTCAGTAGTATTTAGCCTTGGAGGATGGTCCCCCCATATTCAGACAGGATATCACGTGTCCCGCCCTACTCGATTTCACTGCATATGCGTCGTCAGTTACGGGGCTATCACCCTGTATCGCCAAGCTTTCCAGCTTGTTCACCTGACGCCTATAAAGCTTAAGGGCTAGTCCAATTTCGCTCGCCGCTACTTTCGGAATCTCGGTTGATTTCTTTTCCTCGGGGTACTTAGATGTTTCAGTTCCCCCGGTTCGCCTCGCTACGCTATGTATTCACGCAGCGATACTTACTTATGTAAGTGGGTTTCCCCATTCGGAAATCCCAGACTCAAGTGGCTTTTACTGCCTAATCTGGGCTTATCGCAAGTTAATACGTCCTTCATCGCCTCTGACTGCCAAGGCATCCACCGTGTACGCTTAGTCACTTAACCATACAACCCGAAGGAGTTTCGAGTTGATGTTCAAATCACCAAAGTTGTCTCTCATTATTTGAATGAGCGAGAGACATTTCGATTTTGCCGGACTCAATTTCGAATAATCACTGCAATAGTGATATTCCCAAGAACACTTGAATGTGTTGTTTTGGTGTTTATCTTAAAGATAAACATTGAGAACTTTATTTGATAACAACGTTGTTGTTATCAGTCAGCTTTCCAAATTGTTAAAGAGCTAGATTTTCTAATGAAAACCATGTTTAAACACACTCATTGAATGCGCTTAAAGATGGTGGAGCTATGCGGGATCGAACCGCAGACCTCCTGCGTGCAAGGCAGGCGCTCTCCCAGCTGAGCTATAGCCCCATCAGGTGTCGATACTGTATGCCAATTTTCTGGGAAGGAAATTGGTGGGTCTGAGTGGACTCGAACCACCGACCTCTCGCTTATCAGGCGAACGCTCTAACCACCTGAGCTACAGACCCAGTATCGTCTCTTAAACTTTATAAACCGTATCAATCTGTGTGAACACTCATCGCAATAATCTTTCGTATAAGGAGGTGATCCAGCGCCAGGTTCCCCTAGCGCTACCTTGTTACGACTTCACCCCAGTCATGAACCACAAAGTGGTAAGCGTCCCCCCGAAGGTTAAACTACCTACTTCTTTTGCAGCCCACTCCCATGGTGTGACGGGCGGTGTGTACAAGGCCCGGGAACGTATTCACCGTGGCATTCTGATCCACGATTACTAGCGATTCCGACTTCATGGAGTCGAGTTGCAGACTCCAATCCGGACTACGACGCACTTTTTGGGATTCGCTCACCATCGCTGGCTCGCCGCCCTCTGTATGCGCCATTGTAGCACGTGTGTAGCCCTACTCGTAAGGGCCATGATGACTTGACGTCGTCCCCACCTTCCTCCGGTTTATCACCGGCAGTCTCCCTGGAGTTCCCGACATTACTCGCTGGCAAACAAGGATAAGGGTTGCGCTCGTTGCGGGACTTAACCCAACATTTCACAACACGAGCTGACGACAGCCATGCAGCACCTGTCTCAGAGCTCCCGAAGGCACACCAGAATTTCTTCCGGCTTCTCTGGATGTCAAGAGTAGGTAAGGTTCTTCGCGTTGCATCGAATTAAACCACATGCTCCACCGCTTGTGCGGGCCCCCGTCAATTCATTTGAGTTTTAATCTTGCGACCGTACTCCCCAGGCGGTCTACTTAACGCGTTAGCTCCGAAAGCCACGGCTCAAGGCCACAACCTCCAAGTAGACATCGTTTACGGCGTGGACTACCAGGGTATCTAATCCTGTTTGCTCCCCACGCTTTCGCATCTGAGTGTCAGTATCTGTCCAGGGGGCCGCCTTCGCCACTGGTATTCCTTCAGATCTCTACGCATTTCACCGCTACACCTGAAATTCTACCCCCCTCTACAGTACTCTAGTCTGCCAGTTTCAAATGCTATTCCGAGGTTGAGCCCCGGGCTTTCACATCTGACTTAACAAACCACCTGCATGCGCTTTACGCCCAGTAATTCCGATTAACGCTCGCACCCTCCGTATTACCGCGGCTGCTGGCACGGAGTTAGCCGGTGCTTCTTCTGTCGCTAACGTCAAAGAACACCGCTATTAACGATATCCCCTTCCTCACGACTGAAAGTACTTTACAACCCGAAGGCCTTCTTCATACACGCGGCATGGCTGCATCAGGCTTGCGCCCATTGTGCAATATTCCCCACTGCTGCCTCCCGTAGGAGTCTGGACCGTGTCTCAGTTCCAGTGTGGCTGATCATCCTCTCAGACCAGCTAGGGATCGTCGCCTTGGTGAGCTCTTACCTCACCAACTAGCTAATCCCACCTAGGCATATCCCGACGCGAGAGGCCCGAAGGTCCCCCTCTTTGGCCCGTAGGCATTATGCGGTATTAGCCATCGTTTCCAATGGTTATCCCCCACATCAGGGCAATTTCCTAGGCATTACTCACCCGTCCGCCGCTCGACGCCCAATAAATCACCCGAAGGTTCAATGTTGTCGTTTCCGCTCGACTTGCATGTGTTAGGCCTGCCGCCAGCGTTCAATCTGAGCCATGATCAAACTCTTCAATTTAAGATTTTGTCGGCTCAACGAATACTGACTTCAAAACTACAAACGTAATTTTAAAGCTATTATCGTTCCAACAGAACGATAATGAATTGACTGTGCTAAGATTAAACAAGTTAATCTCGATTGGTCACTCAGTTCATTGAAACCGTATTTGAAGCAAAAGCTTCTAATTCGATTATCATCAACGAGTGCCCACACAGATTGATAGGTCTATATTGTTAAAGAGCTTTTCTAACGCTTTCAGCAGCTTGCTTACTCGACGTTAGGGGTGCGCATCTTACTTTGCACCGTGAGAGAGTCAAGCATTTTTTCAAATTTCTTTTCTCTCTTTTCTCCGACTCTCGTGTGACTCTCGTCTCACTCCGTGTCGGTGGATGCGCAGTATAGGGAGCTGAGAAATTAGCACAAGCGTTTTTTTACAAAAAACACTTAACCGGTGATTAATTCACCAAAAGAACAGGATTTGCATATTTCTTCGTCACATTTGAGACATATCACAGCAATTGGTTGGAAAAAAACCAGCCATATACGTAAGATTCATATGTCTATTCTATTAATGGACCATCGATCTCTTTATCACTATGTGTAGTAATTAAAATGACATCTAAAAAAAATCTAATTTTATGTGCCGGGTTGGCCATCATTGGGGGAATTGTATTCTCTCAAGTTACCATCCCACCTGCTTTAAGCTTTCTCATCGGTGTTGCCGCTACTGCTTTTTTATTTTCACTTTCTAGCCGAACACCCTCTATTCAATCAACGGACTCGGACCCATCGACCAAAACTTTATATGTCGGCAACCTTCCTTATAAAGCAAATGAAAGTCATGTTAGAGATTTGTTTTCTAACTATGGCCAAGTATATGCAGTACGCTTAATGAAAGATAAGCGTACTGGTAAAAGAAGAGGTTTCGGCTTTGTTGTTATGGCAGCGGCTGATGCTAAACCCGCTATCGCGAAACTCAATGAAAAGGAATATATGGAGCGGACGCTGAAAGTTAGAATCGCGAACGATCCTAAACACCCGGATGGCGATAAACTTGAACAGGATTAAATCCTAACTCCGCTAGACAGATATTCAGTGCATCTTCTTCCCAAGGAGGTGCACTGGCATAAATCGTCTTAGCCCCCTCTTTGTTACCTACTTCTAATGCGTCATTTAATAGTAGCCCCTTCACTCGGCGGGCAATTGCTTGCCCAGAGTCCACGAGTACAACTTCTCCACCCAAGGCTTGATGGATTTCATCTTTAATCAATGGGAAATGTGTGCAGCCAAGTACCGCAACATCCACTTTATCGCGTAAAGGTTGAAGAATATTTTTCAACTCTGAAGCCGAAACCCTTTTACCACGTAGCTTTTCTTCTGCCATATCGACTAGACGGGTAGACCCTAATAACTCAACTCGTTTGTTTTGAGCAAACTCGCGTATCAGTTCGTGAGTGTATTGGCGCGTGATGGTCGCTGGTGTTGCGATAAGACCGACACCTTTTGATGCCAAAAATGAGGCAGGCTTGATCGCGGGAACGACTCCAACCACTGGAATAGGTAGATTCTCGCGTAGGGAGGGAAGCACAATGGTGCTCGCCGTGTTACAAGCAATCACGACAATATCTACTTGGTGCTCTTCTACTAGTGAAGTAACAAGCTGATTAACGCGTTTGATCAGTACATCTTGATCGAGTTCACCATAAGGATAAGCCTGATTATCGAATAAGTATAAGTAGTCTAGTTGCGGTAAAAGACGGTGTATTTCTTGGAATACAGATAACCCCCCGACACCGGAATCAAATACTAGGACTTTTTTCTTACTTGCTACTCGCACGAGCCTTACCTAAAGAACAAAAACGTTGCGATCATACTGGTTAGATTTGTTTTGGCAATGCTTTGGCGTGGTATCTTTGATGGCTGAATCTATCTCCAGATTCTACATTTCGCTTTGTCAGCTCAATATGTCCTTGAAAAGACGGCGAAGACGTGACCAATGTGTGAAATTCACCATTTTCCCCACAGGGATCAATCTGGCCTGGTAATGACTTTATTAGGGCTTTGTCATACCAACGCCCGCACCATTCTGAAGGGAGGACACTTCCGTCGGTGGTGATCAACATGGTTTGAATGCCACGCTCTATGATTTCCATCGCTAGCTTTTCACTGCTCTCCCCTAACAGGGGAAAGACGCACTCCCAACCTGCAGGTTCAATATAACAGCGTCGGTAATCGGCAATGCCATTGCAGAACATATCGCCAAACGCGACGCCTTCTATCTCAAGCTTACTTTCAGTTAATGCATTCACGATTATCGATTGATAAATGTCGTGACTCGGAAATACTTCAGGCAGTTCAATCGTAATAAGCGGAAGCGCAAGTAAGTCTGCTTGCATTTGTACCACTTCAAGCGGCGTTGCTTGAAAAGGTACTTCTTTCCCTACGTAAGTCGTGTACAAACCAACAACTTGATAGTTTGGATTCTCGTTAAGGCGCTCAAGCGTTAGTGTCGAATCTTTACCACTGGACCAACTGATCACCACTTGCTTAGGTTTCGTCATTCTATTTCCATTACAATGATAATAAGTAAAAACCGCCCGAAGGCGGTTTGTTTTCATTCTCGATTAGAATTCGTAGCCAACGTTTAGATAGTATGCTCGCTCTGCGGCAGTATAGGCTTTTGCCATCTCATACTCTTCGTCAAATAGATTATCGATACGAGCACTAATGGAAGTTGATTCGTTCGGGTAATAACTCACTGCGGTATCAACCAACGAGTAAGAAGACAGCGTGATATTTTGTGAAGGCCAAATGCTGTAATCCACATCTGGACGCTTACCTACGTACTGATAGCTAATCGACCAGTCCACTTGATCGAAGCTCACTAAAGCGTTCCACTTATACATTTCTTTAGCGCGGCGCTGCAACTGATGCCCTTTATCGTCTTCCGCATCTTTGTAATCCGCACTCAACTGGTGCTGCACAATCCCTGTATCAAACTCAGCAACGAGCTCCACACCTTGGATATGTGTTTCACCATCAACATTCAAATATTTGTATGTGGTTGGATGGTAATCGATAAGATTCGTGATTTTATAGTCATAACCCGTTAAGGACCAAAAAACGCCTTGGACATCACCGCTGAATGTTAGCTCCCAAGCATCTGACTCTTCCGGCTTCAGATCTTTCTCGCCGTACGTTGGGTCATACTGTTGATATAGGTTTGGCGCCTTAAACGCAGTACCAAAAGAGGCTTTAACCCCAAACTCCGGCACAAACTGGTAACCAGCCGCTAAGCTGTAAGTGAACTCACTGCCGTATTCTTCGTTATCATCAAGGCGAGCACTGCCCTCAAGCATTGCTTTATCAATACTGGTGGTTGCCATACCAAACAAAGCGCCATGGGTACGATCAAACGTTTTATTCGCACTCTTGTCTTTATAAGATTCGTTGCGCCAATCAATACCACCAGCAAACGTCGTATTGTTGTTTAGCAAGTAACTGTTAGTCCACTGTACATTTTGCTGCTCAAGTTCATCTTCAGTACCTGAGTGTTTACCTTTTGTTTGCTCGTAGTCCCAAGACTGCTGTTTCTGTGCCGTCACTTGTAGTTCTGACATCACATTATCAGACTGATACTTACCGCCAAGAGTGGCAGAAAGATCGTCTTTTTCTGCTTCGTAATAACCGCGACTGCCGTAGCTGCTGTCATATTGATAAACATTTTCGTAAGCACGTAGGTTACCAAATGCGGACCACTGGTCATTGAAGTTATGCACGTAACCTAGCAGACCGTTCTTAGTCTCAAAACCATGGCGATCGCCGTCATTAACTCCCGGTACAGGACGAACGTTATAACCATCATCATTTTCACTACCAAGCGCGATATTCAGCTGGCCGCTATCACTGACTTTAATACCAGATGCCACACTCAATTCTTGATAATCTAAGCTACCTAAACCCGCGCTTAACTTCGTTCCTTCTTCGTCAGCACGCGCAATGGTGATGATATTGATCACGCCACCAATCGCTTCTGAACCATAAAGTGACGCACGCGCACCACGCACGTATTCAATGCGTTGAACGTAAGTAAGTGGGATTTGGTTGAAATCCACCGCCCCTTTCGCTGCACGCGCAAAACGTACGCCATCAACCAGCACCAGTACTTGGTCTGAACTTGTACCACGAACAAATAAAGAAGCTAACTGACCACGACCACCATTTTGCGAAACTTGAATACCCGTAAGGCGGCGAAATACATCCGGTAGGGTTTTCGCTTGAATACGGTCGATATCTTGTCGAGTAATAACTTCGAGTTCCGCCAGAGTGTGGCTTTCTGCTTGCTCAAAGCGGTTCGCGGTGACAACGATGGTTTCGTCAATAGAGGTTTCTTTGGCCTGTAGATAAGCGGTGGGTAAAAGCAGCGATGCACACGTGATCGCAAGAAATGTTTTTCTCATTATATTATCCTAAATCGCGTAAATCCTACCGAGCTTGAAGCGAAGGCTTCGAATGATTGAGACTCGGTTGCTGGCAGGTATTCGGACTTAAGAGCGAGGTTGGTACCGCCTAGTTGCTCGACTTCCCACATAAACTAATGCAGTGTCTGAATGAGCGTTCGTTCTCTTTTACCGCTGCGCGTCAGTTCTGGAGTTGCACCAGATTCCCTTTTAGCCATCTAGATTTCCAGATAGCACCAGCTATCGCCGATAGTATTCAGCTATGGTTCATTTGTCTAGTTTCCGTTGCCATCCACCACTATTTTTAAAGCTGATAGCAAGGTGAATCCGACACAAAACTGGACATCCTATTGAGATTGAATAAAATCTGCGCTCTTAAATTGAATGCACCATAAAAGGTAAGATCATGGCGACTCTTGATGTAAACCCACAATGCTACCAAGAACAACTGGCTGAAAAAGTCGAACGTCTCACTGACATGTTCGCTCCATACAAAGTGCCAGAACTGGAAGTGTTTGAATCACCAGAGCAGCATTACCGTATGCGTGCTGAGTTCCGCGTGTGGCATGAAGGTGAAGACCTTTACTACATCATGTTCGATCAGGAAACCCGCGAGAAATATCGCGTTGACCAATTTCCGACGGCCAGTCGCCTGATCAATGACTTGATGCCACTATTGATTGAAGCAATGAAAGACAACGACTCACTACGCCGTAAGTTGTTCCAAGTGGATTTCCTATCGACGCTAAGCGGTGAGATTCTGGTTTCACTGCTTTACCATCGTCAGCTCGATGACGAGTGGATTGAAAACGCAAAAGCACTGAAACAGCGTTTGAATGATGAAGGTTTTAATCTCAACATCATTGGTCGTGCACGTAAGATGAAAATCGTTCTAGACCGCGATTACGTGATTGAGAAGCTGGACGTGAATGGCCAGACTTACATCTACCAACAGGTAGAAAACAGCTTTACCCAGCCTAACGGCAAGGTAGCAGAGAAAATGTTGGAGTGGGCGGTAGACTGTACTCAAGGGAGCACAGGTGACCTACTCGAGCTTTACTGTGGTAACGGTAACTTCTCTCTGGCGCTGGCACAGAACTTCGACCGCGTTCTGGCGACAGAACTTGCCAAACCATCGGTCGTATCTGCGCAATACAACATTGCCGCGAACGAGATTGATAATGTACAAATCCTACGCTTATCAGCCGAAGAATTTACTCAGGCGATCGAAGGTAAGCGTGAATTCCGTCGTCTACAAGATGCAGGTGTGGATCTGAAGAGCTACAACTGCAACACCATCTTTGTCGACCCTCCACGTGCTGGGATGGATGTCGATACTTGTAAAATGGTACAAGGTTACGAACGCATCATGTACATCTCTTGCAACCCTGAGACTCTAAAAGAGAACTTGGACATTCTATGCGAAACACACAATGTGACGCGTTTTGCTCTGTTTGACCAATTCCCATTTACCCACCACATGGAAGCAGGGGTATTTTTAGAGCGAATTAAATAAAGCCCCCACCCAAAAAACAGATACAAAAAAAGCCACGACGGAAATGTCGTGGCCAATGCGGGGGATAAAGTGAGTAAGTGTATTAATGAGACTCGAAGTCATATTCTGGATAACGTTTGTTTAGCTCACTACGCAACATGCCGTTATGACCCACAGTCACGTGGCAAGAAACACACTGAACCGGATCACCGGCATCACGCTGCTTTTTGTAATGCGCATGCGTCTGCAATGACTTGGGGTTGTCGGCTTCTGTCTTATCAAGCAGTTCTTGGTGACAGTTTAAACACCCACTATCAAAGACAAAGCGCTCTCGCTCTTCTCTTCGCGCAATCCAATCAATGTCATCAATGTCGGTAAAGTTTTCAACATAGACATCATTGATTCCATGAGCAGTTTTAGCAAGCATGTAATCAAGCACGGAGTCCTGTGGTAGGTGGCAGTCGGCACACTCCGCAACAAAGCCATGTTCATTTTGTCCGCCATGAATATCTAGCTTGAATGTCTTCGCCATTGGCTCCATGGAGTGACATGATCCACAAAACTCTGCATCTCCTGTCTGATGTGCGATTTCCGCGGTAATAAGACTTGCTCCCGTTCCTAGCAAACCGCCAATAATAATCAAAATAACGAAAAACCACTTTTTATTCATAATGACGTCCTATGGCACCTTGCCCATCCAAGGGGTTGTGTTATGACACTCCGAACACAAGTTGAGTGACGGTTGATGCTCGGCATGGCATTCATAACAATCCAAATCGAGCCCATCATGGAAAGAGTTATGTGGATTCGTATGGTTTTTATCCATGAACTTCAATCGATCCGCCACTTTTTGCGCACTACCATGGCAACTCAAACAGTTCTCTGTCTCTAGTGGCTGAAACTCATCAGGGTCATTTCCTTCATGGCACATGACACATTCAAACTTCAGTGCTTTATGATGCGGTTGTAAGGTGAAATCTTCTGATAGTTGTTTCCAATCGTGTTTTTGTTCTGCATATGTCGGTAACGCTGCCAACGAAGAGAACAGAACAAATAGGCAAATTAAAACTATTTTTTTCATAAGGTTAACTTTCACTGACCAATTTGAGGTAGGAAAAAGGCGGCACACGACCACCTTTAAACGAGATTAAGCCCACGATGTTGCTTTCGCTGCGTTTTCACCCGCAATGATGCCGAATGTGCCACAATCGATGGTCGAGCAAGCCGTTAAGCGAATGTAACCATAAGTACCAGCAGATGCTTCACCACATACAAATGCGCCTTGAATTGGCTCACCTGTGCTCACATCTATCGCTTCCGCTTGTTCTGTGATCATCGCACCGCCTTGTGCGTAGTTGTATCTTGGGTTCAATTGCATCGCATAGAAAGGTGCTTGCGAGATGGAAGTGGCGCCTTGAAGTAAACCTTTTGGTTTATGAAACTCATCTTGGTCAAGCTCCATATTGGAGTTGTACTTGTCGATATTTGCTTTTAATTTATTGATATCCATATTAAAGTTCGATGCCAGATCTTCTAACGTATCAAACTTCCAGATCGTACCGTTAGTACCGTTTTTACCCTCTAATGAGAGGTGGAAACGCTGTTGGTCGTGGTAATGTTCCGCCCCTTTCTGGTCGTATAGCAACACAGTATGCTCACCATCGATCTGACGACGTTCTTCCAGAATCGCCATACCAATGGCTTGACGGTCATTGTTGTTGTATTCATCAACGAAGCGTTCACCCGTGCGTGGGTTAACCAGAATCCCCCAAAGGATATCTTCCGTCGGGATTGGGAATGCAAAGCGGAATAACGTCATGTGAATAGGCTTAAAGCCAGCGTTGATCATCGCCTTAATTGCCCCTGCCGTGGCGCCCGGTTGCGTCGTTGAGGCTGCGTTGTACATCGTGCCAACTTCATCACCACGGAATTTGCGATCTTGGTTATAACCACCAGTTGCCATGACCAAACCACGCTTGACCTTGTAGAACTTAACCTTACCTGATTTATTGATCTCAGGGTTATCGTTGTCACCTAAGTCATCATGTCTGCGGTTAAAGCGATACTTCTCACGCACTTTCACACCAATGACACGGCCTTCTTCATTGCGTAAGATCTCATCAAGCAAAACCTTCTTACGTACTTCTACATTGCTGAGCTGCGTGTCGCAGAAATCTTGTAGCTTTTTGATAACCTCGGTACCGCCGCCTTTTGGCCATACACAACGCGCTCGAGAGTGACCACCTAGCTTTTTAATACCAGTACCACCACCAATGGACATGTCGTACTCTACGCCATGATCTTTTAGAAAGTTGTATAGTTTCAACGTGCCCTGAGCGGCAACTTTTGTCAGCTCTCGGTGGTTGTAACCTTTCGCTTCACGCTCGATATCTTTAAGCAGCAGTTCCCAAGAATCATCTTCGATCCCGATGTTTTTTTGCAGGTCTGAGCCAACGACGGACATGTTCAGACCAGAAATGAGAGATGAACCACCCAAGCGTGACATCTTATCAGCCACGACAACTTTAGCGCTTGGGTCAATTTCAGCAGCGCGGATCGCGGCAATCATGCCCGCCATACCAGAGCCAATAACCAAGACATCCATCTCTTCATCCCATTGGATATCACTCGGGTTGGTTGCTGCAAAAGCAGGGTTTGCCAATCCTAAAGCTGAGACAGGTACCATTGCGGCTGCTCCCAAGCCCATTTTAAGAAAATTACGGCGTGAGTTTTGTTCAGACATAATTTTTTGCTCCATACGCACTGAGATGTGCTTATTCTTATTTCGATGGAGTCGATTGTTAGACAGACGAAACGATACCTCTATAGTGGTAAACCGCAGTTCACTGCCTTGATTGATCTGAAACAAATAACCTATCTATTCATATGAGATGCTTAACACAAAATTGGAATATCAACCCTTTGGACCTCTCTTTTTGAAAGCAAAAATACTACTCCTATTCGCTTGTATCACATTGAGTTTCACAAGCTATGCAGAACAGAAATTAGTGCGAATTGGTGTGCTTGCTTTCAACGGTGCGGCTTATACGTTAAAGCGTTGGCAACCAACGATTGATTACCTCAATCTTGCACTTCCTGATTATCACTTTGTGATTGTGCCAGCCGATATTCCTACACTGGATAACTTGGTAGAAAGCAATTTGGTAGATTTCACTCTAACCAACGGTATCCAGTTTCTCTTCTACAAATACAACCATCAAGCAGTGAAAATGCTCAACCTCAACCCTTTTCATGGAGAAGCGAAATATGCGATCGGATCTGCTCTTATTGGGCGAGTTGACGAGCCTGAAATTGCCTCTCTGACAGAGCTCAAACACCGCTCGATTGTTTCGGTGAGCGAGGACGCCTTTGGTGGTTTTAGGATCATGCTTAGAGAATTTTTGTCGGAAGGAATCAAAAAGAACGATCTCACTCACCTCAAATTCATTAGCTATCCACAGCAAAAGTTATTGACGAAAGTGCTTAATGGAGAAGCCGATTTTGCCATTGCCCCAACATGCCTTTTAGAGCGAAAAGTGCGAGATGGCACCATCGCACCAAACCGTCTCAAGGTAATACGTAGACAAGAACCACCATCTTTCTTTGCTTGCCATACATCCAGTCAGCTATATCCCAACTGGACATTAGCACGGATGAAGCATGTGCCTGCTGACTACGCAAACCACATAGCTCGGATTTTTCTCACCATACCAGCGAACAGTACAATTGCCGTTGCAGGGCTCTATGGTGGCTGGTCAGTACCGATTGACGATAGTGCTATCTATGCATTGATGGATGACATTGACGTTAATATTCAACCTTCATATGCCAGCAAACTGTGGCTAAAGTATCGAGGTTGGGTATTCACTTTTGCCGGGCTTTTGACTTTGTTTGTCGCCTATCATTTTCGTGTGAATTATCTGGTTTATGTTCGCTCAAGTCAGTTGAGAGAAGAGATCAAAGAACACAATAAAACCTCCGACCTGCTTGAAAGCGAAACCAATCAACTGTTTAAGGCCCAGCGTATTTTACTGAGTGGGGAGATGGCTGCGGGGCTAGCGCATGAGTTAAATCAACCTCTGATGGCGATTAGCTCCTACGCAACTGGCTGTAAAAATAGGCTTGAAAAAGGTACGCTCAGCCAAGAGCAATTGCTAGAAAATTTAGTGAAAATTGAGCAACAAACCCTAAATGCAAGTGGCATTATTCAGCGTATGCGTCACTTCATGAAGGTTAAAAATAGTAGAAGAGAGATTGTCTCAACCAAAGAGCTCCTCTCTACCACTCTTCTCCTCTTCAAGCACACCTTTGAGCGGCAAAATATTTCTATCGAACAAGATATTGAAGATGTAGATTTGTTAATTGATCCCATTTTAATTCAGCAAGTTATGGCAAACTTGATACAGAACAGTATTGATGCGCTTAAAGAAACCTCCAGAAAACGAGTCATATCGATTCAGGTTAAACAGTCCGAGCACCTCGTCACGATAGAAGTAAAGGACAATGGCAGTGGAATAAATGATGAGCAACTACGGCAACTCTTTATGCCATTTCAAAGTAGCAAAGAGTCAGGGTTAGGACTTGGAATGGTCATCTGTAAACGGATAGTTGAGGCGCATCAAGGCTCAATCTCTGCCAAGCAACTAAAGCAAGGAACGGCTTTTATGATAACTCTACCACTGCCTCAGCTTGAGGAATAATCATGTCTTGCCCTATCTATTTGGTTGATGATGACCCCGCCATTACCGATTCAGTTTCTTGGCTATTAGAAGGAGAAGGGCTTGACGTGCAATCGTACCACTCAGCATTCTCCTTTTTTCAAAATGCGAATCTACTCAAACCAAGTGTTGTACTACTTGATATTAACATGCCCGATATGGATGGTATCGAGGTACAAGAGGTATTGTGCAGGCAGGATTCTAACGTAGTCATCGTATTTTTAACCGGACATGCCGATGTAGAGATCACAAAACTCGCTTTCAAATGTGGCGCCCATGATTTATTACAAAAACCCGTACAAGGCGACCTTTTGTACCAAACTTTAAAACAGGCGCAAGAGTTAGCCTTAAGCTCATTTACGGCTAAACAACAAGATGGGGATTTGGAGACGAGAGTAAACTCCTTAACAGAAAGAGAAAAGATGCTTGTTCCTCTCATCATCGAAGGAAAGCCAAATAAAGTGATCGCCGATGAACTGTGTATTGCACTGAGAACCACTGAAATACACCGGCATAATTTATTTAAGAAGATGGGTGTCTCTTCTGGGATTCAATTAGCATTCCAAGGAAAGAAACTGCTCCGCTTAATCGCTAAGCAGCTTAATTAGTTGTATCAATACATAATATTTCCAGTCCCTCACGGTCATGACCCATCCCCCCGTTTGAGCCTCTTCTTTCTCCCTTTCCTCTCATCAACTCAGCTTGAGACTGTTACCCTTTGCCAAAGTGGAGGCTAATGGAGCGAGTGTATTTTTAGAACGTAAATATAACTGCATTAGCGAAAAGACATAAAAAAAGCGAGCATTGTCGCTCGCTTTTTGTTGGGTTCGGTTTGCTTACTCAGCTGAGGTCTTCTTATTGACGAAGCCTAATTTCTTACCAATCCAGGCCAGTAGGACCATAGATACCAGAATGGCGAAGAAGTTAGACCCTGCATCTGGGTATTGCGCTTTGATAAACGCTGAGTGGCCAAATGCTCCGACAAAGAAGCACGCCAAACCCACTAACGGGATATCTTCCGATACTGGGTTGTTTAGGTATTCTTGGTAAAGAGCTTGTACCGCTAGTACGAGTGCAATCAGAGGAAAGATTGAAAAAGACACTTCGCTCATGGTCAACCATGACAACAAAGCATCACCACACACACCAGCAACCAGTGCCAAAATCAGCGTTTTCTTTTCAGATTGATTTCCATTCGACATTATTCTATCCCGCCTTTTAATCGGTTACGTTCACGTTCTTTGCGATACCAATAGGCCCCTTTGGCTATTATTCGCAATTGCATGATCAATCGCTCGGCGAGTTCATCGCGCTCACGTCGATCTAAATCTAACACTTCAGCGCCCGAACTAAAGACCAACGTTACAGATGCCTCTGCTTGAGTATACGCCTCTTCTCTGGTCACGCCGGTGCTCATTAAGTACTCAGTTAATTCTGCCGCAAAATGCTGAATTTCTCGAGCGACAGCAGTACGAAATTCAGCAGAAGTGCCGGAGCGCTCACGCAATAGCAAACGAAACACGTTCGGGCTACTTTCAATGAACTCCATAAAGGTTTCCACTGAGGTACGAATGACACTCCCTTCTTTCACTATACGTTGACGTGCCTGACGCATCAGTTGACGTAATAGCAAGCCACCTTCATCGACCATGGTTAAGCCTAGTTCATCCATGTCTTTGAAGTGGCGGTAAAAAGAAGTCGGTGCAATGCCTGCCTCTCGGGCGACTTCTCGTAAGCTGAGGCTGGAAAAGCTGCGATCCGCACTTAATTGACTAAATGCCGCATCGATCAGTGATCGACGTGTCTTTTCTTTTTGTTGCGCACGGATGCCCATCGCTTTCATTTTTAACGTGCTCTTTTTTCTGTCGGGTACAAGAGGCCCAATATAACGCAATTTGCTCCTGCGTAGAAAGATATGTTGCGGTACTAATCTTAACCGTGAGAACGTTACTATTGGGATGTCTCTAATTGCAATGTTCTCGATGTGATTTATTGACATATAACATCCCCCCCACCCTTTTGGTCAAATCTACGTGATCACTTCCACTCTCTCGCCGCCATGACGTGTACCAATAGCATAAATGAGTTAAAATCGCGCTAAAGCAATGTTAAGCAAATATAACAAGGAAGACATCATGCCGCATGTTAATCATTATGACGTAATCGTAATTGGTAGTGGCCCTGGCGGAGAAGGGGCTGCGATGGGATTAACCAAGGCGGGACTGAATGTAGCCATTGTCGAGAAAGAAAGCAGTGTCGGCGGCGGTTGTACACACTGGGGAACGATTCCATCAAAAGCGCTGCGCCATGCCGTCAGCCGAATCATCGAGTTCAATAGTAACCCGTTATTCTGTCGCAATAACTCCAGCGTACATGCCACCTTTTCTGACATTTTAGGCCATGCAAAATCGGTCATCGATAAACAAACACGTCTGCGACAAGGCTTCTACGACCGCAACCAGTGCAGCTTACTCTTTGGTACCGCCCGCTTTATTGATGACCACTCTATCGTCATCACGCAAAATGATGGCACAGAAGAAGTGTATTCTGCCGACAAGTTTGTGATTGCGACTGGCTCTCGTCCATACCAGCCTAACGACGTTGATTTCTTGCATGAGCGCATCTACGACAGTGATTCCATTTTGAGCCTGAAACACGACCCTCGCCATATCATCATTTACGGTGCGGGCGTTATCGGTTGTGAATACGCTTCTATCTTCCGAGGACTTGGCGTGAAAACCGACCTTATCAATACCCGGGACCGCTTGTTGGAGTTCTTGGATAACGAAGTGTCAGATGCGCTGTCTTACCACTTCTGGAACAGCGGTGTGGTGATTCGTAATGATGAAACCTATGAAAAAATCGAAGGCACAGAAGATGGCGTGATTATTCACCTGCAATCAGGCAAGAAGATGAAAGCAGATTGTTTGCTGTATGCGAACGGTCGAGCGGGTAACACTGATAAGCTAAACTTAGATGCTGTCGGTCTAGAAGCAGACTCGCGCGGACAGTTAAAAGTAAATCGTAACTATCAAACCGATATCGCTCACATATACGCGGTGGGTGATGTCATTGGTTACCCTAGCCTCGCGAGTGCGGCTTACGATCAGGGACGCTTTGTCGCACAAGCGGTCACCAAAGGTCAGGCTGACAACTATCTGATTGATGACATCCCAACGGGTATCTACACCATCCCAGAGATCAGCTCAGTGGGTAAAACAGAGCAAGAACTGACGGCCGCGAAAGTACCGTACGAAGTGGGCCGTTCCTCGTTCAAACACTTAGCGCGCGCGCAGATCGCAGGCAAAGACATCGGCAGTTTGAAAATTCTCTTCCACCGTGAAACCAAAGAGATCCTCGGCATTCATTGTTTTGGTGAGCGCGCCGCAGAAATCATCCATATCGGTCAAGCCATCATGGAGCAAAAAGGCAAAGCCAATACGATTGAATACTTCGTCAATACGACATTCAATTACCCCACCATGGCAGAAGCGTATCGCGTAGCAGCGTTAAATGGCCTGAATCGATTATTCTAGATGAACAAGTTCGTCGTCGATAACAAAACAGCAGCCCATGGCTTGCTGTTTTGTCTTTATGCTCTCAGGTAATTAAACGAGAAAAGTGTCTTTACGCCATTGATAAAGAAAAATCACACCAAGACCAATACCACGCATCAACATAAAACTGGTCATAGCCAGCCAAAGCGCATGGTTCTCCCAACCCGAAAATAGATAAAAGACCACGAAGAAGAGGCTGGTTGCCATAAACATACTGTTACGCATGTCCTTCCCTTTGGTCGCTCCGACAAAAATACCATCTAATAGAAAGCACCACATGGAAGCCAGTGGCATCACCACCAACCAAGGCAGATACACCGCCGCTTGCTGTTGCACAGGCTCAATAGTAGTGATCATAGCGATCAACGGCGATCCCGCCAACCCAAAAACCGCCGTAAGCCCCAAACAGATAATCAAACTCCAAAAAAAAGTGCCCACCAGCGAGGCGCTGAGTTGTTGCCTATCTTTGGCGCCAATGGCTTTTCCGACCATCGCCTCCATCGCATAAGCAAAGCCGTCCATACCATACGAGATGATCATCAGAAAACTCATCAGTACCGCATTGGCTGCCACCACATCATCGCCAAAGCTTGCACCTTGAAAAGTCATAAAGCTAAACGCAGCTTGTAAGCACAAAGAGCGCAAGAAAATATCGCGATTGAGCTTCACAAAACGTCCGAGTCCGTGCTGGGTATCGACAAACAAACTTTTCGGTAAGGGTAACGCTCTCTCTCGCCAAGTTTTCCACACGCAAACAAGCCCAAACGCCATACCTGAGTAATCGGCAATGACCGAGGCTAATGCCGCGCCCTCGACTTTCCAGCCCAAACCAAGCACAAACAGAACATCCAGAGCGATATTAATCAGATTAGTGATGATCACCATCCACATTGGGGCTCGCGCATTTTGCGTACCCAGCAACCATCCGAGCAGCACAAAATTCATCAACGCGGCAGGTGCGCTCCACACTCGGATAGAAAAGTATTGCATCCCATAGCGTTTCACTTCTGCGCTGGCATCACTCCAACCAAACACTAAATCTGCAACGGGGTTGTGAGCCAATAAAAATCCCACCGCAAACAATACGGCCATTAAAGTGCCTTGCATGAATACCAAAGCCAGTTGCTTACGATCATCACTGCCATACGATTGTGCGGCCAATCCCGTGGTCGACATACGTAAAAAACCAAGCAGCCAAAATGTCACACTGATCATGGTACTCCCCAGCGCAACACCACCGAGATACCAAGCATGTTCTAAGTGGCCTATCACCGCCGCATCCACCAAACCAAGCAGTGGGACGGTAATATTCGACAACACCATAGGAATCGCTAAGGCTAAGACTTGGCGATGTACTTTTGGGTTAGATAAAGGAGAGAAAATTGAATTTGTCACAGGCACCTCATCAATAAGATCGACGAGTGTACCTGAGGGTTTAGGAACGCGCCAATTACCACTTAATATGAACGAGAACTGGGGTAAGGCGATATTTCAACGTTGGGATTTTGTTCAACCAACGCTGCCATACTTTCCAACGAGAGCAAAAGCGGTCAAACGGTGAGAATGCTCTGACCCATTGCCCCCACGGTATCCATTGCCAGACCTGTTCCGCAGGAGCTTCAAAACCGTGAGCATAGCAATCTGAGCCTAACTTTTGCCCCCACTTAGTTGCGGTTAAATCCCCGGCGAGTACCATACAAAGTTCAGCCGAAACAAAATAGCGGCCCAAGGTTTGAATAAACTTGGCAATTGCACGTTCAGTACAATCCAATAGCGCCATTTCACACAAAATGAGTACGGGTGCGTTCTCTGGAATGGCCAGAGATTCTAACCACGAGACCTCCTCCACACTCCCACAGCGATGCTCATAACGCTCATTTTTGTGGAACAAACGCTGGCGCCATATCAGGTTTTCCGTCACGTCGAGCTCTATCCAATGGCAGCGTCCGTTATCTAGACGGTAAAATCGGGTATCGAGCCCCGCGCCCACATTAATGATCCACGCATCAGGAGACTGCTGTAAGAAATGGCTAATCTGTTGATCACATAACTGAGTCAATGTCACATGCAGCAGTTGCTTCTGCGCGATATCCCCATTCAGACAGTCTGGGGCCATCTTACAGCTCAGGCACGCTTTAGCCGCGATAGGATCATACACCAAGCCATTCTCAACCATACTTTCACGGCTACGCCATAATAGAGGTTTTAATAAATGGTTAGGAACTTGATGTTTAGACTGAGACATGAGCATTTCCTGCGCCAGAAAGAAAGCATTGATATGATGCAGATGATAATAAATATCAATTGCATTATCAAGCTCATAAGTAAGTCGACTGATTACGAGAGGAAATTACGGCGAGTTTGCAAAGACAGCAGAAGAAAAGGAAAGGGAAATAGAATATAAACAGCCCAGCAAGGCTGGGCTGTTATGCGAGCTTACATCCAGTCAGTATTACGAATAATCCCGACGGCTAGGCCTTCAATCGCCAAGTGTTGAGATGTTAAATCCACTTGAATTGGCGCAAACTCTTCGTTCTCGGCATGCAGTAATATGGTTGAGCCTTTACGCTCTAAACGCTTCACCGTCACATCATCATCAACGCGTGCAACGACAACTTGGCCATCTCTTACGTCCTGCGTTTTGTGCACAGCAAGCAAATCGCCATCCATAATCCCGATGTCTTTCATACTTTCGCCGTTGACACGAAGTAGGAAGTCAGCTTGCGGTTTAAACATCGCTGGATCGACTTGATAATGGGCTTCTACATGTTCCTGAGCCAGAATCGGCTCACCTGCAGCAACCTGACCAATCAGCGGTAACCCCTGAGCATCATTTGCGGCAGTCTCGTCTAATAGGATACGGATCCCACGAGAGGCACCAGGAATAATTTCAATCGCTTGTTTACGGGCAAGCGCTTTTAGGTGTTCCTCTGCGGCATTTGCAGAGCGGAAGCCAAGCTCACGCGCAATCTCTGCACGAGTGGGTGGCATTCCAGTATCTTCGATTTTACTCTTAATTAAATCGAAAACTTGTTGTTGGCGTGGCGTTAACGGCTTCATGTCTCACCTGTCTTTTTATACAGTTAACTGTGAGTATATCCAGTAAATGTTCAAATGAAAACCCAATTGATTGTTTTTTAATTTATTTGCTCGGCTTTATGTACTCGTCCACCAGCGCCCAATCAAAGCATTTAAAACACCATGACTAAAGTTAATCAATGTAAAGCAACAACTTAGAAGTTAGACTAATTTGCAGCCAATAAAATTAAAAGGTTTGACCTGTTTCTGGTATCCTTTGCGCTTAAAATTTATCGCCTAGGCTTATTTCTATTGTCGAACTCCTATCTTTGCTCGAAAAGATGCGCTTTACGGACACAGAAATAAGGTTAGTCCTGTTTGAATACCTATTGAGGCTGTGAACTTTATGTCTTCTGGACCATCATTTTCACGTTCATTACTAAAAATACCTTTATCGGTAATGGTAAAGGGCACTGCAATCCCGTCGAACCCGATTGAAGATCTAAGCATCGACCTAGCTAAACCGATTGTGTATGCCCTACCGTTCCGCTCGAACGTGGATTTGCTGACACTGCAAAAGCAAGCCATGATTCTTGGCCTGCCCGACCCGCTCAGTCCACTGGAAATCAATGGCAAAACACTAAATCGTTTCGTCTTCATCGCTGCTCGTCCTACGGTGATGCACAACGACAACGATGTACCAACCGACTCTGTTTCTCTATTTACTGACTTACTTGAACTGCACAAACTGGACAGCGAACTGGATGTTCAAATGATCCCGGCGACCGTACTTTGGGGCCGTAAACCCGGTAAAGAAGAAAATCAAAAGCCTTACCTTCAGCCAATGAATGGGCCGCAAAAAGCAAAAGCGGTCATGGCGGCAGGTCGCGATTGCTTGGTCCGTTTTAGCCCGGTAGTATCGCTGCGTTACATGGCCGACTCCCACGGCACGGATAGCGCAATTGCACACAAACTTGCGCGCGTAGCTCGTATCCATTTCTCACGCCAAAAACTAGCCGCGTCTGGACCGAACCTTCCACAACGCCAAGTATTGTTTGCTCGCTTAATGAAGTCACCTGCGATTGAGCAAGCGATCGCCGATGAGGCAAAGAGTAAAAACATCTCTATTGATAAGGCCCGTAAAGAAGCCCATGACATCATGGATGAGATCGCCGCAGACTTTTCTTACAGTTTGGTGAAAAACGGTGATCGTATCCTTAGCTGGTTGTGGACCAAACTCTACCAAGGCTTGCACATCAATAACGCTTCGACAGTACGTCGCCTAGCGCAAGATGGGCACGAGATCGTGTACGTACCATGTCACCGCAGTCACATGGATTACCTTCTGCTTTCTTACGTGCTGTACCATGAAGGCATGGTGCCTCCACACATCGCAGCAGGCATTAACCTGAACTTCTTCCCCGCGGGTCCTCTGTTCCGTCGTGGGGGCGCATTCTTTATTCGTCGTAGCTTTAAAGGCAACAAACTGTACTCAACGATTTTCCGCGAGTACCTCGCTGAATTATTTGCTAAAGGTTATTCAGTCGAGTACTTCAGTGAAGGCGGCCGTTCACGTACTGGCCGTTTACTACAAGCAAAAACGGGCATGTTAGCAATGACCATCCAAGCCATGTTACGTGGTCTAAACCGTCCCGTTACGTTAGTGCCGGTATACATCGGTTACGAGCACGTAATGGAGGTGAGCACCTACGCCAAAGAGCTACGAGGGAAACGCAAAGAAAAAGAGAACGCTGGCCTGGTTCTGCGCACCCTACGCAAACTGCGTAACTTTGGCTTAGGTTATGTGAATTTTGGTGAGCCAATTCAGCTTAACCAATACCTCAATGAACATGCGCCAGAGTGGACCAAAGACATCGACCGCATGGGGGCTAACAAACCACAATGGATGAACCCGGTGGTCAACGACCTTGCGAACAAGATGATGACACATATCAACGATGCCGCGGCGGCAAACCCCTTGACACTGTGTGCGACTGCACTGCTTGCGTCTCGCCAGCGAGCCTTGTCACGTGACTCGCTGATCAACCAGATTGAGTGTTACTTAAAGCTGCTAAAAAACAACCCTTACTCGAGCACGTCGACGATTCCGACCGAAAGTGCCGAGGAGTTAGTCGATCACGCGCTGTCTTTGGATAAGTTTGTGATTGAAACCGACAGCATGGGTGACATTATTTCACTGGATCGCAGCCAATCGATCCTGATGACCTACTATCGTAACAACATTATTCACTTGTTTGCGCTACCGTCATTGATTGCTCAAATGATTATTCGTCAGCGCAACCTCTCCGTCGAGAATATCCAAACGAATGTTACTCAAATCTACCCATTCTTGAAAAAAGAGCTGTTTCTCAGCTACCAAGAAGAGGAGTTGGATGAGCTTGTCGTCAAAACGCTGCATGAATTTGCCGAGCAGAACATGATCAGCCTAGATGGTGATAAGCTAGAAATTAATCAGTCCAATAACCAACCTTTAGTTCTGTTAGGCCGTACGATTACCGAAACGCTACAGCGCTACTCTATCGCGGTGAACTTATTGGTCGCTTACCCTGAACTGGGTAAGTCGGATCTTGAGCAAAAGAGCCAAGATATTGCTCAGCGTTTAGGTCGGTTGCATGGCATCAATGCACCAGAGTTCTTCGATAAAGGGGTGTTTACTGCGATGTTCAACACGCTGAAACAACAACGCTACTTAGATCATGGTGGTAACTGTGATACGAAGAAAACTCAGCAATTCGCAAGGCAGTTGTTCAGCCTGCTTTATCCAGAAGTGAGATTGACGATTGAAGAGAGTATCCATCAGCTTCAGTCGTAACCGTTTTATCATCTTCTAAAAGAAGAAAAAAGGCATCCAATCGGATGCCTTTTTCATTTTCATGTTGATTACCAGAACGCGACCAATAAACCTACCGCAATCACCATTCCCACATAGTTGTTATTTAAGAACGCTTTAAAACACAAATCACGCTCACGATGACGAATTAAGTGCTGTTGATACACAAACAACGAAGCGGCAAGGAGAATCGTCCAATAGTAGCTTTGACCCAAATGATAAAACTGACCTAGCCCCACCAACATCACTAGAGTAATTAACTGCAATACACCGATAATAAGCTTGTCATGGCAACCAAACAGAATCGCCGTTGATTTGACGCCTATTTTTAAGTCATCATCTCGGTCTACCATCGCATACTGCGTATCATAAGCGATAGTCCACAAAGCATTAATCACAAATACAAACCACACAATGATCGGTAACTCACCCGTTTGCGCAGCCCAAGCCATGGGGATAGACCAACTGAAGGCTAAGCCTAAAAACAACTGTGGGATGTGGGTATAGCGCTTCATAAATGGATAAATAAAGGCCAAAGTCATGCCGGCGAATGATAACTGGATGGTGAGCGGATTCATGGTAAGCACCAGCAAAAACGAACTAATGCCTAATAAGAAGAATAACCCAATCGCCTCTTTGGCCGTCACTTTCCCAGATGGTAATGGACGTTGCTTGGTGCGTTTTACATGACCATCGACCTTACGATCGGCAAAGTCATTAATCACGCAACCCGCGCTGCGCATCAGGAAGACCCCTAACACAAACACGATAAGAACATCCCAATGCGGCATCCCTTGCGCCGAAATAATCAGCGCCCAAATTGTCGGCCACATTAACAGTAATGAGCCAATCGGACGGTTCATTCGCGTCAGTTGCCAATATGCTTTGGCTTTTTCTGCGGACATTTACACTCTCTCCTTAGCGTAAACTGGTGAATTAGATAAAAACAACTCGGCAACTAACATTGGTTTGTGATTCATCCACAACCTTGAACGTCGCGCTAGCAAACGTCCTTGCGGCAAGTTCACCCATCCCATTTGCAGCGAGTCACGCTCCACATTATCTGCATTAAATACCGTTAACCCTAAGGGAATATCCCCCTGCTGAGCCAAGTCATATTGCTGATCGACAAGCGTAGTTCGAGGAATAAGCGTACGTCCGATGACCCACTTGTTATTGTCACCACGCAAAATCACCTCTCTCAATAAGCAATCTTGCTCTGACAATAACTGACTTTCATCCGGTTTTAACGTCTTCGCAGTGACGATTTGATTTTGTAGCAATTCCACCGTTAATGTTTGGCAATGTTGCTTTAAACGACGTGACAAAGACCCTTGCTCTTCAAGCCAGTGCTTGGCAAATGTATTCGGAAATTCAAATTCTTCGGGGTTTTGCCACTCTACTTCCAATAAAGAAGCGAGATAGAGTGATGTTGGCTGATTCATACTAGTATTCAATTGGAGGCTTTATGCGTACAATAAAGCAACAACTTACCGTTCATATAAAAACATGTCACCGTAAGTCCTGTTATTTGTTATAGACGAGCCATTGTATCAAGACTGAAGCGATTCGAATATCGTGATCAAGAGAAAGAAAAGTTAGAAATATGCACAAACGTTATATCGCCCAGATTATTTTTGCGTTAACCATGCTGTTCGCTGCACCAAGTTGGGCTGAAACGGGAGATGCAGACTCCAAGTTGGCGTACTTCACCCTTGAACCCAACCTAACCACGAACTTTCACACCAAAGGTAAAAAGTTGGGCTTTGTACAATTACGCATCGATATCATGGTAATGAGCCAACAAGATTTATCTATTGTTGAACACCATCAACCTTTGATTCGTGATGCAGTGATTGAATTACTCGGTAAACAAACGGAAGATACGATCAAGTCACTCTCCGGTCGAGAGGATCTGCGTAAAACTTTGGTCACAACGCTCAACGAAACGCTATTGCCAGAAACCGGCAAAACGATCATTGCGGATTTATTGTTTACGAAGTACCTCTATCAATAAGCTTCGCTTCTGCAAGCACAAAAAAGACCGCTTTTTAGCGGTCTTTTTGCTTTACCCCAGACTCAGCACGTCATCATTCTTACGGGTTGATATTATGCGTGCTGTTGGTATTTCTTTTTACCTGAGTCAAACAACGCAATGGCCATCCCTGATAACAATCCGACTAAATGGGCGGTATTGGCAATCGCCATAAACGGCTGAACAAAGCCAAGAACCAACCACACAAGCATAAACACAATGATCGGTTTTGGTAGTGTGAGCCCTAAGTGCGGAAGTCGATACCCCAACACCCACAAGTAACCAAGCAACGCATACACGACACCAGATAACCCGCCAAAGTTCGCCCCTTCAACGTAAAATTGCCCTACACCAGATAGCGCAGCAGAAATCAGAAAGATTTGTAATAGCTTGCCAGAGCGAAGACAACGCTCAATGTCGCCGCCCAATTGCCACCACCACAATAGGTTAAATACGATATGCGCAACAGAGAAATGCAACAGAGCATGGCTCACCCATCGCCAAACTTGCCATTGTTGGCCTTCAAAGGCAGGAAAATGCAACGCAGTAAACACACCATGGCCAAATCCTATCATCTGTAAAAGATAGATAACCGCGCACACCATCATGATCAATAGCGTTACTGGCCCCGCTTTCGCTTTGATCATGCTCATGATACTTGGGCTTGAGTAATGAAATTGACTCTTACGAGTATCGGCAACGTCCCACGAGGCAGCACTGTATTTTGAATCCGACGGATTCGCCAAAAATTGCTTCAGTTCGGCTTGTGCTTCGATGTCGTACTGACTGTCCGTCAGCCAAAGCGCAAATTGTCCATCACCTTCAGGCATCATTTGGATGTCGATCTGGCGAGAAGCCATATAATCGATGAAGGCTTGTGCCATGCGTGGATTATTTAACGTTACCAATCTCTTCATTAACTTCTCACTACCGGTAGTTCTGCTCGATGCCAGGCTTCAAAGCCTCCATCTACACTGTACACCTGTTCAAAGCCTTGGTTAACTAAATATTGCGCCGCACCTTGGCTACTAATCCCGTGGTAACACATCACCAAAACCGGCTGTTCAAACTCCACCTCATCCATAAACGGAACCATCGTATCGTTGGTTAAGTGAAACGCAGACTCAGCATGCGCAACGGCAAACGATTGAGGGTCACGGATATCGACAAGTTTAGCCTCATTCTGTTCGAGCAGCGCTTGCGCACCTTGTACATCGATATGCTTAAACTGATCCATTTACTTTCTCACTGTCTTATTAATATACCCAAACAACCTCGAGATGAAATGCTTTAGCAAGCACCGACGACGTCACGTAAAATCTTTATCTTGAAGTCGTTTGGGTATACTGCCGCTATTGTAACCTATCCAAGGATAAACTTAGACACATGGATAGTCAGGGCTTTTAAAACTGAACATATTACAACCAGTTGTGGATAAAGCTGTGCATTACGTTGATAAAGTGTATTTGGATCTTTTGATCCACAACATGTAGTAATGATCCTGATCTAACTGTGTGTACTTTTATAACTATCCCCAGCGGGTAAAGGGCTTGAACCCCTTGCTTTGCCCGAGTTTCGAACAGTTGATAAATAATTAACACACAGACTTATACACAGGTAGAACATAAAATTAGATCGCAACCTGCCTCGATTTTCGATCGACAACAAAAAAGCCGAGATCATATGATCTCGGCTTTTTATACAATCTTAGCTTACGTCAAACGAAATTTAGAATTCGCCGACTGCCAGTTTGAGTTTTTTCATGGCATTTTTTTCTAGCTGACGGATACGTTCAGCAGAAACACCAAACTCATCCGCCAAATCTTGCAATGTTGCCTTATCGTCATCTAACCAGCGGGAACGAACAATGCGTTGGCTACGATCATCTAGGGTCGCTAATGCATAACCTAATCGATTGTTGGTGTGCATTTCCCAGTTCGCCGCTTCGATATTATCTGCCACGTCAGAAGACTTATCTTCTAGGTACAAGATTGGTGCCGTGTAGGCATTCGAGCTATCATCTTCATCAGTCGGCATATCGAAAGTTGAATCAATCGCCGCTAGCCGTGATTCCATTTCACGAACTTCAGAAGGCTCAACACCTAACTCGCGAGCAACGGTTTCTACTTCGCCGTTATTGAACCAACCTAAGCGTTTTTTCGACTTACGTAGATTGAAAAACAATTTACGTTGCGCTTTGGTGGTCGCGATTTTGACGATACGCCAGTTGCGCAGCACATATTCGTGAATCTCGGCTTTAATCCAGTGAACAGCAAAAGACACCAAACGCACTCCCACTTCTGGGTTAAAACGCTTAACGGCTTTCATTAGACCGATATTGCCCTCTTGGACTAGATCTGCCATTGGTAGACCGTAGCCTGAGTAGCCACGAGCAACGTGAACAACGAATCTTAGGTGTGACAAAATTAGCCCCTTTGCCGCTTCAATCTCACCTTTGTAGTGTAATCTTTCTGCCAGCTCACGCTCTTCATCTGCAGTCAGCATTGGGTAGCTGTTTACAGAACGAATATAACTATCAAGGCTATCTTGCGTGACTAGAGCCATCGGATACGCTTTTTTTGTCATTCAATTCCTCATCAATCTCTGATCTGGAGTATTACATTGCAATTTAGCTTCGATATCTTGAACTCAAAATGAACAAGTTTCAAGAAGGGCAAGCAATTATCCATAAACAAATGGTCTAAACAAGGGAGCAAGATTAGCTTGTGCTAATAAATCCCGAGTAATAAGACCTCCATCACTTAAACTGGTTCAATTTCTTTTAAATGGCGCTGCGCAGAAATACGAGCAGCGATGCAACCTAAAAGGCTACCTAGGATGATTAACAGCAGAGATTCATCCCAGCTCAAACCAATCAAACTGAACTGGCTGTCATATAGTGCCGCTAAATTTTCTACCGCACTATTCATGATGATGGTCACCAAAGCCGTGACTAACCAAGCTATAGTCGCACCGAGTACACCAAACCACATGCCAGTGTATAGGTAAGGACGTAGAATAAAACTGTCAGTGGCACCGATCAGTTTCATGGTTTGAATCTCTTCTTTATTCGCTAATACATTAAAACGCAATGTGTTGCCAACGATTAAAAATACCGCGCCCAACATCAGTATTGTCAGAGTAATAACAATAATACCAGCCAAGGTTTTGATCGCATCAAGTCGCGCTAGCCAGTCTTCGTCGAGCCGAACATCGGTCACATCTTGTTGCTGTCGCATGTCTTTGGCTAACGATTGAATATCGCCTTTCAATTCGGTGTCTGGCGTAATAACTAACACACCAGGTAACGCATAGCCGCTCAACAGACTGATTGCCTGATCAAACCCTGCATATTGGCTTAAATCGGACAGACCTTGCTGCGGAGAAATATATTCCACTTCTTTGACCAATGGCCAGGTCTCAATATCATCTTTGAGGACCATCACACGAGCATCAGGCATGCCTTCCACTAAGTAAGCACTAACTTGCGAGGGAGAAGCCACATCTTCCGCGGCTTCTGACGCATTCTTTCCTAACAGGTACAAACACGCAGGCATCGCAAGTGCCATAGAGATCACGGCTAAAGTGAGAATGTTGCCTAAGGGCCTTTGCCATAACGCTGAAAAAGAAGTTTTCGCCTGTTTGCCATGAATAGAGAAAAAACCGTCGGTATTTACACGCTTGACACTACGGCTTTTGCCTTTCTTTTGGGAGCGATGATTACCGGCCATAGTCTTCTACCTCGCTCAGGAAGCCTTGGTTTAATTCAAAATGACGATATTGTGGGCGAGTGTTTACTAATCCAACATCATGCGTGGCGAGTAAAATGGTGACACCCGCCCGGTTAAATTCTTCAAATAAACGCAACACACGGTTAGACAGTTCTGGATCAAGATTACCCGTTGGTTCATCGGCCACTAATAACGTTGGTCGGTTGACCACCGCACGGGCAATACCGACACGTTGTTGCTCACCGCCGGAAAGCTGGCTCGGTAAGCAACGGGCTTTATCAAGCAAATCCGTTTTGTCTAACGCCGCAGAAACACGGCGTTTGATTTCATTTTCAGAAATCGATTCGATGCGCATTGGCAGAGCGACATTGTCGTATACGCTGCGATCCATCAATAGGCGATGATCTTGGAAAACAATCCCAATATTGCGGCGCAAAAACGGGATGTCTTTGCTTGGAATGCGCGTGATATCGTGACCATTGAAATGGATTTTTCCATCGGTTGGGCGCTCTATCGCACATATTAGTTTCAACAAGGTACTTTTACCGGCTCCGGAATGTCCGCCTAAAAACGCCATCTCTCCGCGCCTAAGATGAAAGTCGACCTTCTGCAGTGCTTGTCGACCACCACGGTAAGCTTTACTCACTTGCTGAAATTTGATCACCGTTGCTTTCCTCTACGTTAAATTACTCTTCACGGCTAAACAGCGCGTCAATGAACTCTTGTGTTTCAAAAGGACGTAAGTCTTCGATGCCTTCACCCACACCAATGTAACGAATTGGAATGCCGAATTGATCAGCAATAGCGAAAATCACCCCTCCTTTCGCGGTACCATCTAATTTCGTTAAGGTAATCCCAGTGATCGGCGCCACATCACTGAAAAGTTTCGCTTGGCTAATCGCATTTTGGCCCGTAGCTGCATCCAACGTTAACATGATCTCGTGGGGTGCCGAGTCATCAATTTTCTTCATGACACGCACAATTTTACGCAGCTCTTCCATTAGGTTCGCTTTGTTTTGCAGACGACCCGCCGTATCAGCAATCACCACATCCACACCACGGGCTTTTGCCGCTTCAATCGCATCATAGATAACCGAAGCGCTGTCGGCACCAGAGTGCTGGGCGATCACTGGCACGTTATTACGCTCGCCCCACACTTGGAGCTGCTCTACCGCAGCCGCACGGAAGGTATCACCTGCCGCCAGCATCACTTTCTGGCCTTGATTTTGGAATTGTTTTGCTAGCTTACCGATCGTAGTCGTTTTACCTACGCCATTTACACCCACCATTAAGATCACGTAAGGCGTTTTGTTGCTGTCGATTTCTAGTGGCTGCTCTACTTTAGCAAGAATTTCTGCCATCTCTTCTTTCAGCAAACCATAAAGAGCTTCACCATCTTTTAAATCGCCGCGAGAGGCTTTCTCTGTCAGGTTGTTAATGATTTTCGTAGTGGTGTCCATGCCCACATCAGCAATAAGCAGTTGCTCTTCTAGTTCTTCAAAAAGATCGTCATCAATTTTTTTACCACTGAATAGACCAAAGAAACCGGCACCGATATTCGCTTTGGTGCGGCTTAGGCTACGCTTAAGTCGCGTAAAAAAGCTCTCAGTTGGCTTTTCTTGCTCTTGAACACGAGGCGCAGCTGGCACTTGTGGCTCTTCTGCTTCTGCTTCTGCTTCTGCTTCTGCTTCTGCTTCTGCTCGGGCAGCCTTTGTCTTTTCAGGTTCTGGTTCAACTACTGGTGTTTCTTCGGTTTGCTCTGCAATGCCTTCGTCTTGTTGCTCTTTCGAAGACTCGTCCACGACTTCTTCTGTTACAGTTTCTTCATTATTTGGTTTTGGGCTTTGTTCTTCATCGCCAAAACCTAGCCACGAAAGTAGTCCGCGCTTCTTTTTTTCCGTCATCTGGGGCTATCCTAGATTGTTCTTTTATCTATTAATAACTCTTTTTTGACAAGATTATTATCTGTCAAAAAGGCTAATGACAAAGTGGTGAAAACTGTCCAATTAGGCAATTCTAATCTTATTAGTGTTACACTCTGTCACCTTGAATGTTCTGGGCTGTATCCAAGCTCCAAGCGCAATACTTGGGCGATTAGATATAGTATCACTTTATTAGCGGTCAAAAAATCTATGGTAAGACGTCGCCAGCAAAACTCATCACAAAAAAAGCCAACAACAGGCTTTGTTCGCATTATTAGTGGTTTATGGAAAGGCAGAAAACTCCCTGTTCATGACGCAGAAGGTTTGCGCCCAACCACTGACCGCGTCAAAGAAACCTTATTTAACTGGCTCGCGCAAGAGGTACCACAAGCGAAATGTCTCGACTTGTTTGCCGGCTCTGGCAGTTTAGGCTTTGAATCGGCCTCTCGCCAAGCAGAACACGTGACCATGGTCGAGCTCAATCCGCACGCCTTTCAGCAACTCCAAAAAAATGTCGCGTCACTGAATGCACGCAATATTCAAGTAGTGAACACCGATGCGCTAAGTTTTTTAAAGCAGTCAGGTACTGCGCATCATGTGGTATTTATTGACCCACCGTTTCGCAAAGGTCTACTGGATGAAGCTGTGACCTTACTGGAACAAAATGGTTGGCTCGCCGACGATGCGATGATTTATATTGAAACAGAAAAAGAACTCAATATTGCCGACTTACCCGAAAACTGGCAGCTACATTGAGAAAAAACCGCAGGCCAAGTGAGTTACCGTCTGTATGAACGAACCTCAGCATAACGCCTCGATTGAAAAGGACACTTAATGAAAGCACTAATTATGCTGGCCAAAACAGCTATCGCCTTTGTTTGGCTCGTATTGATCCTCAATATTTTTATGCCGTTCCCTGGCAATGCCGCCATCGCACTGTACATCATGACGGCGTTTTTATTCATCATGCATGGCTTACAAATGGCCATCTTCATCGGCGCATTTGGCGATAAAATCAACATGAGCAGTTGGGAGAAATATTCCATCCTTATTTTCGGCATTTTTGCCCTGCTTGATATTCGTCGTAAACACATGATATAAAAATTCAAATACAATAAAGCCGCTCACAAGAGCGGTTTCTTGATCAAGTTCATTCGCTTAACCAAGGTAACTCTTTACCCCATCCAAGAACATTTGGGTTGAAATCATTACCAGCAACAAGCCCATTAAGCGCTCAACCGCTTTTAGACCACGCTCTCCCAATAAGCGATTGAAGAAACTATAAAACATGAGAATAAAGCACGTCGCGCCCCACGCTATAATCACTGCAATTGACATGTCCAGCTTGTTATTCGGCTGTTGAGCAGCCAGTAGAAGGAGCGCGGCAATCACCGACGGGCCCGCGATCATCGGAATGGCCATCGGTACAATGAAGGGCTCTTCACCCGCCGCGAGTCCAGTAATACTACCAGCACTGGGGAAAATCATCTTAATTGCGATGATGAATAGGATAATACCACCCGAGATGCTTAGGGTTTCTGGTTGGATACGCAAAAAGCTTAGAATGCTTTGTCCGGCAAACAGAAACAGCATTAAGATCAGTAAGGCAAATAGCAATTCGCGGATCAGCACCTTACGTCGACGCTTGGGATCAATGTGCTTGAGGATAGACAGCACTATCGGCAAATTACCGAGAGGGTCCATGATAAGAAACAGCATGGTCGCTGCAGAGAGAATGTCCATATTCTAGCCTCATTTCAAAATGCCGGCCAGTTTATAGCAAAGTCATCATCTAAGTACATGACTAAGGGCGAAATCTAACCACTCACCCTCATGTCAAGCCCGCCGCTTAGTGATTGCAGACACGCGCCATATTAACCAAAAATTTGCCGTTTAATTCACGGATCTTGTCGCGCTTTAGTAAAAACGCTAACAAGGCATCCAAGTCTAAACCATTCAATTTGCAGGTATGGAAACGCACAGTTGGGCCAAAGTGCTCAGCAAGCTCTTCGCGGCCCATTGACGTTTCACGAAGCAGGTTTAGTAGGTCGTGGGCATGGATTTCACTCATTATTGACTCCAGTCATCAAGAACAACCCGACCAGTTTACTCAGAAACCAGAACCATACTTTGACTTAAATTAGGGTCTTCAGTAAATAATCGAAGCTACGATTAAAGCGTGGGCAAAGAAGTAGCTACCACTGACCCAGAGATAGGCATGTTTCATTGGTTTCCGGTAACCGTGAATAGCATAAGCCAACGCAGAATAGGCCATGACTAAAGTACCACTGAAGCCCATAGCATTCGCATAGATCGGTGCTTGTAACCAAACTTCACCCGCCGCCCAGGCAAGCTGCACCAACATGATGCCCATGGTCACGACAGGAAAAACCAAAGAGTCGAGTTGAGGCAATAATAAAAAAAACGCCACAATGCTAGCCGCCAACAATAAGGCTAATAGCCACCAGATAATATCGCCATTCAGTTGCACCCAAAACGATTTGCTATAACAAACTTGAACAACCAGATAAGCAGCAAAATAAATCAGCTTACGGACTCTAAACGAATGCAGCGTATCTGCCAGCATAGACACAACCAGCCCACCCGCGACCCAGTAAGTATGCGAAGCTGCGGCTCCTTGTGTCAAGACAAGCACCAGTAGAAGAAACAGAGTCAAGATTTTAAACACGAGCGATTGTGTCAGGCTTGCCTGTTTTGCTCCCAACACTGAATACATACCTGATAGCCCTATCGCCAGCCAACTCCACATGCTGTATACACCTTTTACGTAAACTCGCCGCTAGTCTAGATAGACCAGTTTTGATGTAAAGTCACAATCTGTGAAAGTTGGAGCTCGCTAGCGATTCGAAACATTTTGTCGCCCTCAATACGCCAATCCACATAAGGGCTAAACCCGATTTCACGACCAATCAATGACACTAAAAACTGGTTACCCAACCAGCACTTTGTACGTGTATAAAACAATAAGAACAAATAACAAACACACACAAGAAAATCATAGCCCTAGCGGTCCAAGAAGAAAAAAACCATCGGCTATAGATCACAAAAAAACACTAAGTGGCCCATTATTTTAGTCACAAAAATGTCAGGAAAAATAATAAAGCAATGATATATAAGCACATAAAAACCATAAAACACAAAAACACAACCTTCATTAATGCTTAAGCTGCTAAGGCTCTTTTCCCATTACAATCTTATCTCCAGATAAGAAGCCGACGCTTTGAACACCACTCCTTACTTTCACTTGGCATAGCACAACTTAATATTTTCTCAACTTTCTAGAAACACAGACAAAATAACAACCAACCTAACTCCTGAAGCAAAAATCAATTAAAACCAATTCTGTTAACTACTTTTAACACATTAAAAACAACAACTTAAGCTAGGATAAACGCTTGCAGCATAAAGAAAAACCTTTAAGAGCAGAACAAAAATACAATTTACTTAGTCAAAAATAGGCAAATTAAGACAGGTTAAGTGTTGTTTTTGAAAAGATCTCACCACATATGTTGATCAACCTACAAAAACAGTGCTATATTATTAACATCAAGTTCATCAAAGATTAAGGGGTAGTGTTATGATTTCATCTTCTCAAAAACAAGGGCTGGTAATGATCGCAGTGGTTATGGGTTTAATGACACTGCCGATGATGTACTGACCAATAATTGATAAATAAAAAAGGACGCCTTGGCGTCCTTTTTTATTTATCAATTTTTCTACTGTATATACTTGGACAAAATATCCCAATGCATATAGTAAAAGCCAAGAGCAGCAAGCGTGATCAGCGTCATTAATAAAATAGCCACACGCCAAATAAAGCGAGAACTTCTTGGTGTGAGCTCTTTCTCACAAGCGTCACATGCCGCCATGAAACCGGTGCGGTCATTCAGCTTATAATCGTCTTCGTGAACCACTTTATTGCGCACGGTAGCGATAAAGCGAAGTTTTGCTATCACATCGTGTGGTAAACGTTCTTCACAACTGTTGATCAGTTGATGTAACCCTTTCCCTTCTGCATGGTATTGAGTACGCAAAAGCTTTTCGATCGTTCGGGTACGCATGACTACCTTTTCAATATCTGACATCGCAACCCTCCTTACCAGACCCTTCCTATTTTCATCATTTTTATTCTTCTATAAATTTAGAGCTTTTTCGAGCCGTTAAGTGCAATTTTACTTTCAATTTGCGCCCTTGAACGCATATAACCAGACAAGTGCAGGCAGCTTGGTTCAGCTAATCATGACTTGACTGGTAGACGGCGCAACGATTGACGGCTCCTCTTGGAGATAAACCGTGAAGTGTGCCGAATAAAATTCACATCTCTCTCATTAGATGATGAATAAGTTACCTCAACTCATCGATTAATCAATGAGTTCTGTAGAATAGAAGCTAATGAAACATTGGAGGTTAACATGCCAATCTCACTTATTGTGGCGCTTTTCGCTCTTATCTCTTTGGGCGCATGGGTCTTTTTTCGTTTCTATAGTAAACACTATGTAGGCGAAGAGGCTCCCGAGCAAAGTGCACAAGTGACCATTTTAGATAAACAGACTATCGACATCCCTGACGCACCACCAAGTCAAGACGACCACGAGTATTGGATTTACGTCCAGCGTGGGCCGATTGGACCTAAGCGTGAATTCCAAATTGGAGTACACTATTACCATGCACTCAACCCAGGCGACAAAGGGACATTAACGTACCGTGGTGACAAGTTTCTTCACTTCGCCATTAAACGTTAAGGTAATAACCAACGAGTCTTGGCAGAGCGAGAAACGAGATAACTCATCGCCAAGGCTCCTGCTCCACTGAGCACAACCCACAATGGGATCACCCATCCGGGATGTCCGCTATACCAACCAAACTCTTTCATCGGCCACAAGAAAATCGGATGAAGCAAATAGATCCCCAAACTATGCTGGCTGATCACGCTCACCACTTTTTGTACTTTTGGCCACAACCCTTCCCCGAAGTAACGCCCCAACATGAACATCATCGAAGCCGCTAAAATAACGTTAAGCGTTTTGTAGGATAACCAGCGTCCAACGGTGTACTTCTCCGCTTCTAAGCTATTTGTGACCACCATGGTAAACGTCAGAGCAAGAGCGACGACCCCAAACCCAGTGAATAACGAGACCATTGAGCGATGTAATGGCACCTTCTGAAACAGTACATAACCTAATGGTAAGTAGCCCATATACAACCACATTTGGTTGCTCCAAGGGCCGTCTATCTTGAACAAGAACAAGGTACTCGTGAAAAGCCAAAACGCTAAATAAGTATAAAGTACATTGTCATCCACATTACGCACCATCCATTGGAATAATGGGATCACCAAGTAAAGCGGAATGAAGTAATAGAAAAAACCCAGATGGTAATAAGTAGCGTGAAACGGGCTATTGGTCACAACTTCTTTTACGGTTTCAAAGTCAAACCCTTGCGCCGTCCAACCTGATAAGTACGCATAAAATATCGACCAAACAAGAAAGGGGACCAGCACCTTCCCCAAGCGCCTCTTGATATAATACTTGCCATCAAAGGGCCGAGTATCACTGAGCATCAAAGCACCTGTAATCAAAATAAATACAGGCACCGCCCATCGGGTGACACTGTTCACCCCAACGGCCGTGAGCCATTGGTCAAACGCGATTACGCCTAATTCATTTCGATAAGGCGCCAAGACATGAATAGCGATCACGGCCGCCGCCGCTATACAGCGCAATAAATCAAAAAACAGAACCCTTTCTCTCATAGCTGTGCCTATTTTGAATCGCTTATCGTTTATAGCATAGGGCAAATTTCAGTCAGTGAAATGGTTAACAATCTGTTTTTGCTTATTTTTAACTCAACAATGACCTGTAGCGTGGATTTCATCAGTAGCCCAATCAATGACTAGAGGGCAGAACAAAGCATGTATGTAGCATCAACACCGATTGATTAGATCGCTTATGCTCCAATAAACTCAAAATGGCTCCAAATCGGAGCCATTTTTATCTGCATGTGCAGGAACCGTTTTGCCGATATTTAAGCCGTAACAACGTTGGATTTTGGCAACTTGATCGAGATCAGCGTCGTCAGCGCTAAGAACACACAAGACACCCACAAACATGCCGCTAAACCCGCTTCTTGATAAACCCAGCCCGACAGCACGGTCCCAATCAACCGTCCCATCGCGTTGGCCATATAATAGAAGCCTACATCCAACGAAACACCATCACCTTTGGCATAACTGACAATCAGATACGAATGCAGAGAAGAGTTGATGGCAAAAACGGCACCAAAAATCATTAAGCCAACCACAATCACTCGCTCAGGTTGCCAGGCAATTTGTACGCCGTAAGCAATAAAGCCAGTGACCAATGCAAGCATGCCCGCCCAAACTAATGCCGCCCTACCATCAGGCACACGGCCTTGCGCTTTGCCAGTAATACGCGGCGCGAAACCTTGCACAAAGCCGTAAGCAATCACCCACGTTGCTAAGAACCCTCCAACCCATAAGTGATCCCAGCCGAACACACTGCCAAGATACACTGGCAGAGCGACCACAAACCAGACATCACGAGCTCCAAATAAAAACATTCGCGCGGCAGACAAGATATTCACTGATTCTGATTTGGAGAAGATTTGGCGAAATTTCGGTTTGCTTTTCGCTTTGCCCATATCAGCTTCTAGCCAGATTAGGCTGCAAACAAACACGACCGCCAACACACCCGCCATAATAAACATCGAGTTTTGGAAGCCAACCCAAGACAGCAGTAAGCCACCAACAAAAAAACCGGCACCTTTGAGCGCATTTTTCGACCCTGTCAAAATCGCCACCCATTTGTACAGTGCCCCCTGCTGCCCATCTGGGACTAATGTTTTAATCGCGCTCTTTGCACTCATCTTGTTGAGGTCTTTGGCAATACCAGACATTGCTTGCGCCGCCATCACCCAAGGGATCGTCAGCCACGCATTCGGTACCGTGAGCATCAGCAACGCAAAAACTTGCATCGCCAAACCGATATTCATGGTTTTATTCAAACCTAGTCTGGCGCCAAGCCAACCACCAATCAGGTTGGTAAGCACACCAAAAATTTCATAGAACAGGAAGAGTGAAGCAATGGCTAAGGTGGAATAGCCTAAGTCGTGGAAATAGAGCACCACCAGCATACGTAGCGCACCATCTGTCACCGTAAAGTTCCAATAATTAAACGTCACTAACATGTACTGACGAATACTTTTGCTCAGTTGAGAAATCATATTGACCTCATAAGTACAGCGATAGAAGCATTTGGTTCGCCATGTCCTAAATACCTCTTAACCTGTACACCAACATTGAGGTGTTCAATGCGGGTGTAATTTCACAAATAGCTCAGACTCAACAGAAAAATAAAATTCACAATAAAAACAAAGAACCAATTAAAGTCACTCTTACCTTATTGCAGACACACTTTTCTAAACCAGCCCGAACATCGCTTTGGGATCATGACATTCCAAAAACGATTTAAGCTGTTCAAACGCCTCGAGCTACGCGTTCGATGTACTCCACTTGCACAGGTTTAGTAAACGCACCAGGGCGTAAGGCCTGCACTTCACGTACGATGTCGTCCAACGCCCACTCTTTCTCAAGCAGCAAGTGGGCCGCGAACAAACCTGTGCGACCCGATCCGCCCATACAGTGCATCGCGACTTTGCCACCTTGAGCCAGAATGGCATGCAACTCCGGGCTCAGTTGTTGCCATTTAGCGGCAAATTCTTCGCTTGGTGCGCAGTCATCCTCAATCTCGATCTGGAACCATTTCATCTCCAGATGCTGCGTCACATCACCGAGTTCAGAGACGCCTTTTGACGCCAACTCGCGATTGTCTAATGCGGTTACCACAGCTTGAACGCCTTGCGTTTTTAACTGCTGTAAAGACGTTTGCAAATCCACGCCTTTGGTGCCGGGGCATGGTGTCAGTACCAAGGCACCTAAATCTAACTCTAATTGCCATGTAGGATGAGCCATCTTGAACTCCTGTTATGCTAAGCCAACGTTACGAACCAGCTCTGCGGTGCGTGTCGCGTAGCCCATTTCGTTGTCGTACCACGCATAAATTTTCACCATCCGTGATCCCACCACCATGGTCGACTGCGCATCAACGATGGTTGAGCGTTGGTCGCCTTTATAGTCGATAGACACCAATGGGCGCGCTTCAAAACCAAGGATGCCTTTCAACTCCCCTTCGGATGCAGCTTGCAATAGCGCGTTGACTTCTTCGACGGTGGTATCACGTTTCACATCAAAAATAATGTCGGTCAGCGATGCGTTAGCCAAAGGCACTCGTACGGCATGGCCATTAATTTTGTCTTTCAAGTCTGGGAAAATTTCGACAATCGCCGTCGCACTACCTGTTGTGGTCGGGATAAGGCTCATGCCACAAGCGCGGGCTCGGCGCAGATCTTTATGTGGTGCGTCTAAAATGGTTTGCGTATTGGTTAGATCGTGAATCGTAGTAAAAGAAGATTGCGCAATCCCCAACTTCTCATGAATCACTTTCACTACTGGCGCAATACAGTTGGTGGTACAAGACGCTGCGGTCACAATGCGGTGTTTCTCTGGGTTGAAGATATGATCGTTGACCCCCACCACAATATTCGCTACCCCCTCTTCTTTAACTGGCGCACTCACGACCACTCGCTTCACGCCTTGAGCAAGATATTGATCTAAGAGTGACGTTTTACGATGCACGCCCGTTGCTTCAATCACCACATCACAGCCCGACCAGTTGACGGTATCAATATCGCGCTGTTGTGTCGTGGCAATACGCTTGCCGTTGATAACCAGCGCATTGTCTTCAACTTGCACTGCATGGTGCCAGCGGCCCTGAACGGAATCGAACTCCAATAAATGGCCCAGAGTGGTAGCATCACCCGCGACATCGTTGATCTGCACAAATTCCAGCTCTGGCCAGTCAAACGCTGCACGTAATGCCAAACGGCCGATTCGACCAAACCCGTTGATTCCTACTTTAATCGCCATAATTCTCCCCTTTAAACTCTTTTAACTTGAAATATCTGTGTGTGCTTAGCAGCAAGCCTCACGACTTTTATCCTGCAGGCGTGCAATGTCATCTTGGTACTCTTGCTTCAAGCAATTCGATGCGACTAAGTCGTCAATTAACTTGCGCATCCAACCCGGCAGCTGCTGCGACAGTTGGTAATACACCCACTGTCCCCGGCGCTTATCCACCACGATGCCATTGGATCTTAACTGGGCTAAATGACGCGACACTTTGGGTTGGCTTTCTTGCAAGGCAAACGCTATGTCACCGACGCAGGTTTCGCCTTCGCGGGCCACCAGCATTAAACAACGCACCCGAGTCTCATCGGACAAAAGCTTGAAAAATTGATGTGGAAGCATAATGAATATACTCATATATGGATATGCGAATATATTTATTTAAACACGCTCAACCGTCAAGAGTTGAGCGCTTATCTTCATAAAAGTTTAATCTTCCAGAAAATCGAAGAGGATTGGTTCTGCGGCAAGAGTTTGAGGCCATTCATCGTTACGATTTACACCGTAATGCTTTGGCTCCAACGTACCGCCTCACCCAATGAAAGTTTGACCTCTTCTAAAGAGAGCCCCAATTGGGTAGACAATTTCTCGACTCCCAACCAGTCAGCGCGCTCATAGCACTCTTCAAGAGAAATGAGCGCTCCATACTCTCCTTCTCGATGTAACAGAGCCTGCTGGGTTGTGTCGCTCAGTGGCAGCTGTTGGACTAAAGCTTCCACCGATAAATCGATCATTGCTCCTAACATGGACAATAGACCAATCATGAAGCCTTGCTCATTGAGGCGGGAAAAGGGCTGGTAACGTGACATCAGTTGACAAAATTGCGCACGCTGTAAGGAGAGATGATAAAGTTCTCGAGGCTTATTGCTGGAGATGTACGACGCCACCACCAAAGAGACAAATTGTTTGAGGTTATCTTGACCAAGGTAAATTAATGCTTGACGAAACGAACGGATTTCAACCGCCAGATTCGGTGCCTGTGTATTCACAAAGCGCAATAATTTATACGACAACGCAATATCTTGGATAATGATGGCTTCAATGCGTGCGAAGTCTGGCTCTGGGAGACACACTTCGCGAAACAGCTGCAGCGCCAACACTTGCTTTGGGCTAACGTAGTTCGTTTTTGAGACCAATGGCTTACTAAAAAAGTAACCTTGGAAGAATTTAAAACCCGCCGCTTTGGCCTGCTCAAACTCTTGTTCGGTTTCGACACGCTCAGCAAGAAAGTGGTATTTGACCCGCTTAGCGAGGTGCACTTTCACCAGTTCACACGCTTTTTCTAGCCCCATGGCCATAATATCGAGTTTCACGATATGCACATAGGGCAAAAAACGCCGCCACTCTGGCGTTAAGGTGAAATCATCTAGGGCGATCAAATACCCCTCTCGATACAAGTCGCGAATGACTTCGAGAAGCTCCTCGGTCGGTTGGCAAGTCTCTAACACTTCCACGACGATTTTGTTTTTCGGCAAACTGTGTGGCAGACGACGCACCAAGCTTTGATGAGGAAAGTTGATGAAACATCGCGACGAGGCAATTATCGGATTGGTGCCTAACGATAAGAAGTTTTCGACAATCAATCGGTATGTCGCTCGGTTTGACTCAATATGTGCAGGGTATGCGTTACTCTCCCCATCTCGAAACAACAATTCATAGCCCAGTGTTTGTCTTTTGCGGTTAAAGATAGGCTGGCGAGCGACATACGTGGTATTCATACTAAAGAGGACCTATGAATGACTTATGATTTTGCAACCGCTAATAATGCGCCACAACTCATAAACATGGAACCGAAGACTTTGTTTATTTTACCCATGACTTTGTCTGAACGGATAAAGCGCCCCATTTGCGCCGCTAAGGTGGTGTAACCCAACATCACACAAGCATCAATGACGACCGTTGTAATGCCCAACACCAACAACTGCGTTAATTGATCTTGGCTCGGGTCAATAAATTGTGGGAAGAGTGCCACCAAGAAAACAATCGATTTAGGGTTGGTCAAGTTGATTAAAATGGCCTTGTATAACAGTGCGGTGCCTGACATGGCCTTGTGACTTTCAGCCGTGACTAAACTGGACGTATCACGCCATTTTTGAATACCCAGCCACACTAAGTAAGCCGCGCCCACCCATTTAATCACAGTAAATGCCGTTGCTGATTGCGCCACCAAAGCGCCTATGCCCGCCCCAACTAACGCAATGTGGATCGCTAATCCAATTTGTAGACCAATAATCGCCCCTAGTGATTTGCGCGTACCATAGCTCAAGCCATTACTGATGGAATTGACGGTACCCGACCCCGGTGCCAAACTAAAAACGATTGCTGTTACCACATAAGCGAACCAGACGTGGGTATCCATTGCATTTCCTCATTAATTCTTCGATGATACATCGCGTCAACAACGTATCTTCAGGTAATCGACTAATGGCTACTAACCATTCACCTTTGACTTATACTCAAGAGACTTTATTTGAGCAAGCAATTGGTGGGCCAATCGCTGCACTGTGGCAAACTCGCCAAGAAGGCTTTGTTAAAGGGACAGAGAAAAAGAACATCTACTGGTGCAAACTCACCCACCCTGAACACAAAAAAGCCGTGCTCGTCGTCAATGGACGCATCGAGTCTTCCTGGAAGTATCAAGAGCTATTTTACGATCTCTATCGCCAAGGCTTTGATGTCTACTCATTTGACCACCGTGGACAAGGTTTATCAGATCGCCTGTTGTCTGACTCTGACATGGGTCACGTCTATGACTTTACGGATTATATCGATGATATGGACGTGGTGGTAAAAAAACACGACCTTAACCAATATCAACAATGCTTTATAATCGCCCACTCTATGGGCGGCGCAATCGCGACACGTTATCTGCAAACCCACCCAGAGCATCACTTCACTGGCTTGATTTTAAGTGCACCTATGCTCGGGATTAACCTGCCATGGTACTTATCACCTATCGCGATTCCGGTGACACAAATCATGTCTGCCGTCTCCACATTACCACGTTACGCACCCGGTCATAAACCGTATTTCCCTAAGCCATTTGAAGATAATCCGCTTAGCCAAAGTCAAGGTCGTTACCAATGGTTTCGTAATCTCTACACAGAAAAACCAGAGCTTCAAGTTGGTGGACCAAGCACTCGCTGGGTATGGCAAGGGCTGATGGCAGCCAAACAGTGCTTCCTGTTAACACGCCAAGTCAAAGTGCCCGTATTACTTATCCAAGCGGGAAATGACCGTATTGTCAGCAACCTTGCGCAACAACGTTTTATCGATAAGTTGAGTAAAACCAACCCTCACACCCAACTGCTTTCAATTGAGGCGGCGCAGCATGAGATCCTCTTCGAGTCGGACCAGTATCGCAACCAAGCGTTAGACGCCATCTTCCGTTTTATGCATGATCCCAACAAAAAAATACACCACAATTAACCATAATAGGCGTCCTTTTCACGGCAATAATTAAAGAGGAAATGTTCACTGTGTGATTTGCCCTCTTTTTCATCCTTATTTTGGCGTACACTGCCAAGGCCTGTTGGGGTTTGGCCGTATTTTTCGCCGTAAACCCCACGACGTGAAAAGTTCCCCCGCATTCGGAGCAGTATGATCGAGTCAATCTATTGTACTCCGTTTGCAATTGACCTGTTCCACTCTATCCACACCGTTTACGAGGACTTCATGAGCACATCGCTACCTTGCAAAGAGATCACTAAAATCGTTGCCTCAGATCTGGATGGCACGTTACTCGCCCCCAATCATCAGCTCAGCGCTTACTCAAAAGAAACGCTGAAAGCATTACATGAACAGGGTTATACCTTTGTCTTTGCCACAGGTCGTCACCACGTAGACGTCGCAAGCATTCGTCGTCAAGTGGGCATTCCTGCTTACATGATCACCTCAAACGGTGCTCGAGTGCATGACCAAAAAGATCAACTGATGTACAGCGAAAATGTCCCTGCTGAGTTGGTACAAGACGTGATCGACACGATCAAACACGATCATGAAATACTTATTCATATGTATCAAGATGACCGCTGGTTAATGAACAAAGATGATCAAACACTGCGTGATTTCCATGACGAATTCACTTATGTGTTGTTCGATGAAGACCAGGCGCCAACTGATGGTATCGCGAAAATTTTCTTTACTCACGCGGCGCAAGACCACGAACGCTTGGTTGTGTTTGAGAACAAACTGCGTGAGCAATTTGGTGACAAATTGAATATTGCGTTCTCGACACCTTGGTGCTTGGAAGTCATGAGTGCTGGCGTCTCGAAAGGCCACGCACTTCAGGCAGTCGCTGAAAAACTCGGCCTCACACTAGAAAACTGCGTGGCATTTGGCGACGGGATGAACGACGTTGAAATGCTGTCGATGGCGGGTAAAGGCTTGGTGATGGGCACATCACACGAGAAAGTAATGCGAGCATTACCCAATAATGAAGTGATTGGTAGTCACGCTGACGATGCGGTCGCACACTACCTTCAAAAGCATTTGTTATAACCCCCTTCAACGTCATAAAGGGCTGCAACTTCAGCCCTTTTTTTCTTTTTGGTACAACCCATTAGCGCTGACTTGGCAACGTCTCTTTGCCCAAAATCGCGTCCCACTCTTCTGCCGTTACTGGCATTATCGATAAACGATTTCCACGCTTCACCAGTGGCATGTTCTCAAGCTCTGGCATCACTTTCATCACCGATAACGGAATCACCCGCGCCGTTTTACGCACGAATTCGATATCCACCATAATCCAGCGGGGATTGTCTGGATCTGACTTTGGGTCGTAGTAGTCGCTTTCGGGATCGAACTGGAAATGGTCGGGATACGCTTCTCTCACGACTTTGGCAATACCGGCAACGCCAATATTTTTGCAAGAAGAGTGATAAATCAGGACTAAATCGCCCAACTTGACTTGGTCACGCAGCATATTGCGTGCCTGATAATTACGAACTCCCTCCCAACATGAAACCTTTTGAGTTCGAAGCGTGTCAATAGAAAAGGTATCTGGTTCAGTTTTAAATAACCAATATGCCATAATGCCATCCGATGCCGATTGAGTAACAATAATGAGGAAGATATAACATGAAGGCTTTGAAAAACCCAGTGGCGTTCGCCACCCTGCTGCTTCTGCAAGCATGCAGTTTGCAACTGCCACCATCTGGCCCAGAGACACTTACCGCCCCACCCGCCAGATTAGATAAGCCTACAACGATTCAACCTCAAACCTTTATGTTACGCGGAAAAGTGGTTGTGGGTCATGAAAGCCAATACATCATGCCCTGTGGCAGTGATAAGCAGTACTGGCTGCAACTGTCACCTCAGCAAAGTCAACGTGCAATCAAGTTAACTAGTGAACCTTACCAGACGATGTATGGGGAGATGATCGGCCATCTTAATCCGCCCGGCATCGACGGATTTTCTGCCGATTTTGATGCCAATTTTGTCGTCGAACAAGTGAACTTCCTCACGGCGGAAAATCCAAATCGTTGTGGTCAACCGAACAACCCCACCCGTGTGTTTGGTAATGAGCCATCTTGGTCGGCTAGCTTTGAATCACGTGGACTGACATTCCAGAAAATGGGCGAAGAAGCAGAAAACTTAGCGATTCAAAGCAGTCAGATCCAACCCCGCCAACGCACCTATCAATTACAGGATGGAGAACTTCGTCTAACAGAGAATCTCTGCTCAGATACCATGAGTGATACGTTGTATGGCTGGAAAGCCACACTCAAACATGATGGCGATACCTACCAAGGCTGTGGCATGGCATCGAATGTCGATGCTAGCCTAAAGTGGGCCAACACTTACGTGGCAACTTCGACCCAATCGCAAGGCTTCGAGGTGAGCATGACTTTAAATTCTGACCACAGTGCCATGACCAAATACAGCTACGCCAATGGACAAGCGCCACTGGTGGAACGTGGTTACTGGCAACAGTTGAGTCCATCGCAGGTTCAAGTGGTTATGACGCATCACCAACAGCAACGTTTGATGTCAGAGCGACTGTTCACCCGTGAAGGCAACCAGTTAACCGCAACCAAAGAGAAAGTCGGCAACATGGTTTACCCTATTGCGGATGGCGGCTTAGTACTGTATCCCGCAACCGTACGTGATCAAGGTATTGAGCAGCGAGCACCGGAGCGAGCCAGTAAGCCTATCGGGAGCGCGGATATACCTTCTAGCGCGGAGTTCGACTCAAGGGTCGATGCCGCTGTGCGCAACTACTTTTTCATTCATCAAACCAATCCAAATAACAACCAATACCGTTGGCTGACATACGATCTCAACGGTGATAATAATGAAGAATTACTAGTGCAACTGGATTGGTGCGGATCTGGTGGCTGTACCTTATTGGTATTTGAGAACCATGAAAAAGAGTGGCGTTTTAATAGCCGTATGACCTTAGTCCGCAGCCCTATTATGCTCGGCCAGCACACATCCCACGGCTGGCGAGACCTGATTTTTAATGTCAGCGGTGACGGCGCCACACCCGCTCAACACGTAATGCAATATACCGGCGTCAGCTACCCAATCAACCCAAGCATGGCGCCAACGGCGACTGCAGAACAAGTCAGCGGTGTGCGTTTGTTCTCGGATGACATTAGCCCTGTCCGTGAAGGAGTACGCTTGTAATGTCGCAACCGTGTCCTCATTGCGGTTTTCAGTTCAACTGTATTTGCTCACTGCTACCGACACTCACCAGTGAGCACACCATCTTGCTGTTGATGCATCCGAACGAACTGGCGCGCGACACTAATACGGGCAAGCTATTGCAATATTGCCACTGTAATGTGGAACAATCCGTTTGGGATAGAAAGCAGCCACCAGCCGAGTTGCTGGTACGCTTCGCGGATCCGACGCTGTATCCTGTGTTGCTGTATCCCAGTAAGGGCAGCGTGACGCTAGAGCAAGTGAGTCGACAATCCCAACAACAAAACAAAAAACCACTGTTTATTGTTTTGGATGCCACTTGGCAAGAAGCGCGCAAGATGATCAATAAAAGTCGCTGGTTAGAAGGCATTCCAGCCATGGGACTTTCTACGCAGGCCGATTCACAATATCGGCTCAGACGTAACCAACAGCAAGGTAATTTGTGCACGTTTGAAGTCGTCGCTCATTTGTTAGGTCAACTTGGTGAACAAGACAACCAAAAGCAAATGCTGAATTTGTTGACTCACTACCTCGCGGCATTTCAAGCAGAAAAAAGTGGGCATGTACTCAAGCAATAAACGTCACGGACGCCATCGATTGGTACAAAAAACGCAGCGCTGGCTGCGTTTTTATGCGTCATGGTTTCACGTGAAACACGCTTAAAACAGCCGCGTTGGCGCACCCAAGTAGTACCCTTGTAAATAATCCACGCCCATCTCTTGTGCGATTTTGCACACTTCTCGGTTGTGAACAAATTCCGCGACTGTCTCAGCATTAAACACCTGACACAAGCGAACAAGCTGAGAGGCTATTTTGCGCTGCTTTAAGTCTTTATCGATATCGCGAATCAAACTGCCATCGAGCTTTATCACTTCAGGCTCAAGCTTTAGGATCTCATCAATATTAGAGTAACCGGAACCAAAGTCATCAACAATGATGCGTGCGCCTAAGCTTCTGAAGTGGCTGCATACTTCGATCATTCGACCATAGTCTTTGATTTGCTCCGACTCCAACACTTCCAAGCCAATCCGCCTTGGATCGTTAAGCTGACAGATTTGGTGCTCCAGCAGCATTAAGGTCTTATCACTTAATAAGTCTTGCGGAGATAAGTTAATCGAGAAGTCACCTTGCTTGTCTCGCATGTAATGCAGCGTGGCGTGAATCATGTGACGACTCAATCTGGTATACAAATGGGTATCTGCAATGATCGGTAAAAAATGTCCCGGTGCAATTACTGACCCATCCTCTTCCTGAATCCGAACTAAGCACTCTTGGCTAGCCAAACGATGACTGTCCGCATGCACAATTGGCTGACTATAGGTGAGGATGTTCTGCTTGAGAATCGCCCGACTGACACAGCTCAACCAGCCTAACTGCTCTTTACGTACATCTTCGCTGACTTCGATGTCTTTTGCATTACAGATATGGGTATTACTGCGAACGCCAGCACGACGGGCTTCTATGCCCTTGAGTAATAATTCATCCGGCGAAGCCGAGAGAAAATCTCGACGACTGACCAAACCTCCGCACAGAGAAATAGAAAGATAATCAATTTCTCGTAGACCCATCGGTTCAAAGTTGATTTGCTCCACCGCATCGGTAAAACGAGTAAAGTGTTGCTTAATAGTTTCACTGCTTGCATCCGCCTTAAACACAAACGCCCACTCTCCGACTCCAATGCTATAGAGCTGCAAAGCGGCAAGCATGCCAAAACGTTTTCTTAGTCGGTTGGTAAAGTGCATGGAGAGATCTTTCAGTAACTGGTCACCAACGCGATAGCCGTATTTTTCATTAATGTGGCTAAAGTTAAGTAACTTAATCGTCAGTAAGTGCTCATCGGCAGCAACGCTATTTAACCGTTCTTGTAACGCAATGCGGTTTTGCAATCCGGTTCGGTTATCGCAACGATAGCTCTCTTGCAACTTCTTTGTTTGCCTGTCCAGTTGGTAGCCCATGTGCGCATTCATATGATTGAGATCGCTAATCGCATTCCGGATCAGGCTAAACAGCGGTGAGATGGAGGAACTAACCGGTGGCTCAGGAAGATTGAGAGATTGAACTTCATCCCCTTCTCGCATCGCTAAGTAAGTCAGACTGTGATGGAGAATTTCGGGCTGCCCCACCTCTCCATGTAACTCTCCCATGCAATAACTGCCGAAAGTAGTGGCGATCCCTTTAAAGGCATCCACCTCATCACTGCTGTCGATAAAGTCTAACCGTGAGGCACAATTAAAAATCATCACCACTTCGGGTTGATGCATGCCAAGTTCAACGACTCCATGTCGTACTTGCTCTAGCGTCAGTGATGGATGGTTATAGCAAAACTGGACTTCATCACCAAGACACCAAGGCTTATCAAAACTCATGCTCCCATCTGAGTGCAAGTCCGTCACGCTGCACACTTCTTTACGACCGAGCGATTCTCGGTATAACGGAAAACTCAGAAGCTGGCTGAGCGTTATATCATGCCCATCCGCCAGATAACGCTGATAAACCTCTAGGGCTTTATCTTCGCCTAAGCAATACAAGCGAGTCCCTTCGGCATGAGTGACATAGTGTGGTATACCAATCGGATTCCACTCTGAATACGCGTCTGTCCATATCTTTAAACTATCGCTGTGCAAAGCGACCGCCACAACGGCGTTCTCGAAAATTTGATTTTGATGCAATACCCAACAACCATCATCGATGCTTTGTGCCAACCCACCAGAGAGCGCAACATTCTCAGTGGCAAATGTTTGGAACAGCGGATAATCACGACGCTCAACTTGCACGCCAAAACTGATGATGACTTGAGAGTGGTGCTGCAATAAGAGTGAGCGCTTGAGTTCTCCACCATCGATATCAGGTGAATAAGAGTAGGTTTGCACGGCCGACGTGATTGTGGTGTGCTCAAATTCAATCAGGTTAACGAGACAGCCTGAAGTATATATCTCCCCTTCGTGGATAACGTTGCGGGTGCTGTGCCCGATGATGTCCGCGTTTGGCACCACCATTAAAACGGCCTCTGCGAGTACAGCTGTAAGGTCTCGTGGCTGAGTAGACAACATTTGCACCAAGCATTGTCTATCTGGAGAAATCTGAGAAGCGATTAAAAAATCATTCAGCTGACTGACATCGTGAACCAGTTTGGAAAAAGATCGCATACACCTACCACTGCCGTAATACTGTTTTCACCACGACGCGTGGCGTTACTTTTTTACTTAATAGTGAATAATTTACGTGGCTTTACGCTGCTTTTCTAGACACAAAATGAGTTCAGACTGGATTAATGCGAAAGCCATTAAAAAAGTGTGAGTAACGGCTGCAAACTGTTGATTTCAACATCAGGCAACATGCGTGCTTTTGCATGATTCATGACATTTTTATTCATATCATTAAACCAACAAGCTGAAAATCCAGCAGATTTTGCACCATGCACATCCGTCACTAAATGATCCCCCACATGCAAAATATTCACTGCCGGACAAGCTAAAAACTGCTGCGCCTTAATAAACATGTCCGTTGCGGGTTTCGCCAAACCATCTGGTCCCGCTTTAAGTACGGATTGGAAATACGGCGTTAACCCAACTTTATCTACATCGACGTTACCATTGGTGATGGCCACCAGCGGAATCCGCTCACCCAGTTGCGCTAACAGGTCGAGGGTTGGCTGTGGTACGGCAAATCGGCTGCGCCAGTCGAGCGCCAGCTGCACGCCCTCTTCAGCGGCGGCTAACGCTTGCTGGTCGTTATAACCCGCGTGAAGAAAACCGTGTTTAAGCTGCACCAAACGCCACAGCGTGACATCACTTTTTAACTCTGGGTTCTGCTGCACAACATGCCGCTTCACTTGTAACCACTCGGCCTTACCCATGTGTGCAACCGCTGGGTGAGTTTGCTGTAACCAGGTCAGTAATTCACGCTCCATACGGACTATGACCGGATAGTTATCATAAAGCGTGTCGTCGAGGTCAAACGTCATCGCCTTAACAGGCGCGATTCGACGGTAGAATTTCATCGGTGATTCAGCCTCCACGCTTTTTACGAGCACGGGGATGTGCTTGGTCATAGGCTTGCGCCAAATGTTGGAAATCCAAGTGAGTATAAATCTGGGTAGTCGAGATATTTTCGTGGCCTAATAACTCTTGCACCGCTCGCAAATTATTGCTCGATTCCAACATGTGGGTCGCAAATGAGTGACGCAACTTGTGTGGGCTGATGTGACTGGCGACCGATTGTTTCTGTCCCCATTCTGCCATGCGTTTTTGCACACTACGATGCGAGATCCGTGTGCCCAGTTTGGAGACAAACAACGCAGGCTCACCCGGCGCCGCAAGGCCGCCACGCACTTTCAACCATTTTGCGACCCACTCGGTCGCCATTCCGGAGAACGGGACTTTGCGTTCTTTATCACCTTTACCGATAACACGAAGTTCGCCACTGCGCAGGTGGACATGGCGTACATCGACACTGACCAGTTCGGCTAAACGCAACCCCGCACCATACATCAGCTCCATCATTGCACGATCACGCACCGAGAGCGGGTCGTCTTCATTCACGTCGAGTAACTGACTCACTTCATCCACATCGAGGTTTTTCGGTAACGGACGCTGCTTGCGTGGCGCAGAAACCCCTTTAGCGGGATTGGCTGACATTTCACCTCGAAGGATAAGAAAATCAAAAAAGCTACGCAGTGACGAAAGCCGCGTCGCTAGGCTACTGGCTTTCATGCCTTCTCGCATGCCTTTACCCGCCAGTTGACGTACCCAACCCGCGTCGACTTGAGACCAATCTTTGAGTCCCATTTCAACTAAGTGCTGAGCCATGGTTTCTAATTGTTGTTTGTAATTACGTTGAGTATGTAAGCTCAACCCCTTTTCGCTTCGTAGAAATTCATAAAAACGTTCAAGGGGCTTTCGTAAACTATTTGGCAGAGGAGTGTTGGGCGTTGTCGTCATCGTAACTTTGCCATACCAGTGTTTGAGCGAGATGTGCCACGATTAATGATAGGTGACGTAAAAACAAGGTGTCCATCTCTGGTTGAAAATGACCACCATCTTCGCTCGAGAAGACCAATACCCCAAGCGTCTGCTGTTTGACTAACGGCAGGACCACATACGATCCCATTTCAGGCACTTTCATATCGCCGAACAAAGCTTCACGGTCGACTTTGCGTAGGCGGCCTAAATACGCCTCTTTTCCGTTTAAATGAGTGGTCGCAAAACGTTGGTAGTTTTCTTTGCTCAATTGGCTCGATGCGTCGCATTGGCTAAACAATCGCACAAAGGCGCGCAAGCCCAGCGCTTGGGCTTTCTCTTCGATAGCGTGAATGACTTGTTTGAAGTCACCGCATTTTAGAATCAGCCCCTGTAAATCCATAAACTCGTAAAACGTGCGATCATTATTGGCTGCAAGCGACATCAAGGTCGTGATTTCTTCTTCCAACTCTTCAATGCGCTGACGTTGGCGGTTCATTTGAATATGAACCAGAGAAACCGCGCCCAAATCACGATGCGGAAACGACAAGCGATCCACTAACTCTGGACGCTGGACAAAAAAATCAGGGTGATCTTTAAGGTAACCGGCAACCACTTCCGCCGTTAATGCATCGGCTTCTATTTGAGACAAACCGTTTCCTTTTTCTTCCACTAACATGATAATTGACCATCAAACACGTGTGTTGTTGGGCCAGTCATAAACAGCGGCTTCCCTGGACCTTGCCATGCAATACGCAGCTCTCCTCCAGGCAGAGAAACCGTCACATTCTCATCCAGCAAGCCTTGCAAGATCCCCACCGCAACCGCGCCACAAGCACCGCTACCGCAAGCTTGAGTTTCACCCGCACCACGTTCATAAACACGCAAGCGAATCTGATTGCGACTTACGATTTGCATAAAACCGGCATTGACGCGTTCAGGGAAACGTTCGTGAGATTCGAGTAACGGGCCTAACGTATCGACATCGGCAGTATCCACATCATCCACAACCGTTACGACATGCGGGTTACCCATGTTCACGGCACCACAAAACAGAGTTTTGTCGCCAGCACGCATGATGTAGGTTTTCTCTTTCTGTTTGGCCTTGAAAGGAATTTTATTCGGCTCGAATTCTGGCACCCCCATGTTGACCGTCACGTCCCCGTCATCCTCGATGTTGAGAGTCATCTTGCCTCTCTTGGTACTGACGCTGATGCTGTATTTATTGGTTAGTCCTTTCAAGCGGACAAACCGAGCAAAACAACGAGCGCCGTTCCCACACTGCTCAACTTCACTGCCATCCGCATTAAAAATACGATAATGGAAGTCGGTTTCTGGATCATATGGCGCCTCAACCACGAGCAATTGGTCAAAGCCGACCCCGGTATGACGATTCGCCAAACGACGGATCAAATCTTGCGAGAAAAACACGTTTTGGGTAATACAGTCGACAATCATAAAGTCATTGCCCAAACCGTGCATTTTGGAAAAGTGGAAATGCATTTTGTGTGTGTTACTCCGGTAGAATCTGTTCCAGCTGCCACAAACTGGTCAGCTCTTCACGCTGGCGAACAAGGTGGCTCTGCTTACCATCCACCATCACTTCCGCCGCTCGGGTACGAGTATTGTAGTTCGAAGACATCACGAAACCATAGGCACCCGCTGAACGAACCGCGAGTAGATCACCTTCTTGCAAAGCGAGTGCGCGATCTTTACCCAAGAAGTCGCCCGTTTCACAAATAGGGCCAACCAAATCGTAAGTCTGCACGTCACCCCCACGCGGTGAAACGGGCACGATATCTTGCCATGCTTGGTATAGTGCAGGACGCATCAAGTCATTCATGGCGGCATCAATAATGGCGAAGTTCTTGTGTTCGGTGTGTTTTAAAAATTCAACACGCGTTAACAAGATACCCGCGTTCGCAGCTATCGCACGACCTGGCTCGAAAATGAGCTCTAGGTCTTGGTGATTATCAAGCCGGCCTAGCAGCGCTTTCGCGTAATCTGAAGGCTGAGGCGGCAGCTCATCTCGGTATACCACGCCAAGGCCACCACCAACATCAAGGTGACGAATATTGATACCTTGCGCTTTTAAATCATCAATCAGGGTCAGCAAACGATCGGTCGCGTCGATAAACGGCTCGATGTTCGTGAGCTGTGAGCCGATGTGACAGTCGATACCTTGCACATTCAAATTTGGCAAACTCTGCGCGAATTGGTATACCTCTGGCGCACGTTCAAATGCAATGCCAAATTTATTATCGCGAAGGCCTGTCGAAATATAAGGGTGTGTTTGTGCGTCGACATCAGGGTTAATACGCAATGAAATCGGCGCCATCACACCCAGTTCACCTGCCACTTTGTTCAAGCTTTCAAGTTCGGGTTCAGATTCGACGTTGAAGCACTTAATCCCTAACTCCAGCGCACGTTTCATTTCTGCTGCGGTTTTACCAACGCCAGAGAACACGACTTTTTTCGGCTCACCACCAGCAGCTATCACACGTTCGAGTTCCCCCCCCGACACGATATCGAAACCTGACCCTAAGCGTGCCAGCGCATTCAATACCCCTAGGTTTGAGTTGGCTTTAACGGCATAACACACCAGATGAGGATGCTGACCCACGGCACTATCAAACGCCTTCCAATGGCGCTCTAACGTGGCTCTAGAGTATACGTAAAGAGGAGTGCCATATTGCTCGGCCAGAGCTTGAAGTGGGACGTCTTCGGCCCAAAGCTGGCCATCATCCTGATAGTTGAAGTAATCCAAAATTCGCTTCCCTTATTTTATTCGACTGCTGTACCCTGATTTCACCCTAAGGTGCGGTTATTATTGTGATTGCTCATTCTGTTGAGTGTCGTCTGGAATGTATAGTGAGCCAGATTGGCCACATCCCGCTAACGCCGCGGAAACCATCACAAACAACACAGTAACTAATTTTTTCATTTCGCATATCGTGATTATTGAATCAATGCCCCCTATAATCGCACCACACTCAGGAAAAGCAATAGGATAGACGGATGAACGATACTGAATTTCATCAACTGGTGGATGCGCAGATGCAACTCATCGAAGAATCCATCGATGATTCAGGCGCAGACATCGATTTTGAGGTGTCTGGCAATGTCATGACATTAGAGTTTGAAGACCGCAGCCAGATCATCATTAACCGCCAAGAGCCGATGCATGAGATTTGGTTGGCATCAAAATCGGGTGGTTTCCACTTCAAGCTTATTGAAGACAAATGGATCTGTTCAAAGACAGGTATGGAGCTGTTTGAGATGGTCAAACAAGAGTGTGAAAAACACGCTGGCGAAGCCATTGATTGGGCGTGATGCTTCTCCATCCTCACCCAAACACCAAGAGCACTGATGTGTTCTTGGTGTATTTAATCGTCCATGCTTTTAAGCATTGATTGCTTTCGTCGGACGACGAGGCGAACAAGCGTCATTGCGATAAGGAATAATGTAAGCATTCCCCTCTTTAGGATGAATAATTTGGTAGTACTGCGGTAAGTTGAAGTTAATAAACTTAGAGGCGACACGACTCTCACCTTTCACCGAAGTATAGAAACTGTTCACTGACGAGATCATCTCATCTTTCGAGCCACTGAACTGGTGATAAACCTCGACTTGGTTCGACTCATCCAATACATAAATGTTGAAACCGCCATCGTTATCGTTGTCTTCAAAGAAGAACTGCACCAAGCCTTCACTGGCAAACCCATCCACTGCTTCCGGCATCTGATACTCTTTCTCTCTATCCAGCATTAACAATGGCGAGCCTTGTAATTTATTGGTCGAGATGCTGCGGTAGAAATCGATGGAGTTTTCCAGTTTCTGTACTGATACACCACGACGCTCGAAGAACAAACCGTAGGTTTGATTACCAAGGCGCATCGCTTTAAAGCGGCGACGTTTCTCTTGCTCTACCGGCTTCAAACGTAAATCAATACACTCTGCTAATAGCTGGTACACCATATTACGCATCACACCGCGCATGTTCTTGGCGTAACAAAACACATCCACCGACTCAGGGGGGAGTGCGTCTTGGTGCATCTTGCCCAAAATAGTTTTCAATGCATCCAGTATTGCCGTTTCGCCTTTAAAGTGCAGTGTTCGCACTTCATGCCATGAGTTGCGATACACCAAATCGACACTGCCGACCAAGTTCTTATGCTGAGAACTAAAACTGAAAATATCGGTGTTTTTTACATCCACTTTAAGTGAACGACCAGATAATTCCGTGGTCGGATCGCTTTCAAAGTTAATGAACATCGCAAGCTGACTGATTTCACATGGGCTTCCTAACGCTTGCATTGTTGGGCGGCGCTTACGCAATGCAAAGGTATTACGTAGGTCACTCACCATTTGATAGAACTTATCGATATCTAGCTGCGCTTCGCGTACGACAGCATGCAAACGGGTTGATTCAGTGATCAGCCCATTAAAAAATGCCCACGACACCAGTTTACTTAAGTATTCATGATGCTCTAGGTATGGTTGACCCATAATCCGGTGTGCAATCAATGGCTGTTTGTAAAGATACCAGCCAGACTTATTCGCACTGCCTTCTTTCACTTCAATGAAGCTCAAATCCGGCTCATGTAAATCAGGCGAAATCTGTGGGTTAAGCAATGTTACTTTACCGGGCAATACTTCAAATGCCGCATACAACTTGCGCGCCAGAATGCTGATATCTTGTGGGCTGATGGCCGATGTAATGTCGTTACGACGGGCAAATTGGATAAGGTTTCGATAACTCTGCATCAACGCATCAAGCAGCGCATGATGCACCTTGGTTACCTGCTCAACCTTCCAGTTACGGCGGTCATCTAATTCCGCCACCACACTTTCATCCCAATTCCATTTCGCGATCATGTCGCTGAGCGCCGCACGACGCCATGCAACCGATCCGACATCCGGTTCACGAGAAAGCTTTTCATGGGTTTTGAGGTAGAAGCAACGACGTACCAAATCCAGCCGTGTGTAATCCTGAATACGTTCTAGGTAACGCGTCACTTTTTCCAACATCAAGTAATACGCGTCCATACCATAGAGATCGGGCTCATGAGCAAAGAAACGACGCTTGGTATCAATACTTAATAATTGGGTATGTGGGTATTCCCACGAGTAAGCTTCCAGCAAAATCGCTTTTAGTACCGATTTGTAGGGCGAATCGATACTTTTATATAACTGCCACAAGTTCGAACCAAAGTATTCTTCAGCAGGAATGCGATGCAGTTTACCAAAGTCGATCCAATCACTACAGTCGATGTAGCCATCGCGACAAAGCTGTGAAACGTACTCGTCGTAACACTCTTCCATTTCTGGCGGCACAATTTGCCATAGCAAACGCTGTCCGGCGATACGAACTGCGCTGCGATAAAATTCATCAAGCAAAAGGAGATGTTGAGAAGAGCCGCAGTTATCACCGGTCATCTCTTCCGAGTGATTGCTACGAAAACGATCTTCATCCATCAAAAAGAAGTTTGCTTCAACACCTTGGCTTTGTGCCCAATCGGTGATCAGCAAGCATTTGTTGGTCAACAGTTCACGCTCGTCACAATCCATCTCTGGTGAAATACAGACCCAAATATCTAAATCACTTGACGTACTTTGACCAATCGACGAGGTGCTGCCCATCGTGTACAACCCAAGTATAGCTGGCGCATCTGCCGTCTTTAACGGCTGGCCAATAGCCAATTGAGTATCATCAATGAATTGCTGTTGGATGTTATTCAGCTCAAGCCCGAGCACCCCAAACGGGACGTCGGCGTCGTAGTAACCAGGAATAACAGGATGGTTGTAGTTGAACAAGGCAGGAATCAAGTGGAACACTTGCTGGCTTTGCGCATCCATAAGCGCCAGCGCGCGATCAATTCGCTGCTGGTTCAAATTATCTAATCGCTGAATGATTTTATGGGTGTAAGCCTGCAAGGTAAATCCTTGGTTGAACAATCACGGAAATCTGCTGACGTTTTAAACCAATACGGCTTAAAAACGTGATCAATTTAACACTTTTATTAGTATGGGTAAAGTTTCGCTCTGTGAATCGCTTCGGTTCCAAAACCATACTTTAGTCACAAAATAGGCCGCGCGGTAGTGTCGCTTGTAATGCCTATTACTAATAATAGTCCTTAGTCTAATTGAGAATCCAGTCACACTATTTTCATAACATCATGTTATCCCATTCATACTATTCGGAGATAACCAACTAACAGTAAGCATTTCTTGGTGAGAATGGTAGGATAAACCCAAATCCAAACAGCATTGAGAAGATCATGACACAATCCACACCTATTCGCATTGCAACTCGAAAAAGCCCGCTTGCTTTGTGGCAAGCTTATTTTGTTAAAGATGCCCTTCAAGCCGCTCACCCTGGTTTAGAAGTCGAGTTAGTAACTATGGTGACCAAAGGTGACGTGATTTTAGATACTCCACTGGCCAAAGTGGGTGGTAAAGGCTTGTTCGTTAAAGAATTGGAAGTCGCAATGTTAGAGGGTCGCGCAGATCTTGCCGTCCATTCGATGAAAGACGTACCGGTTGACTTCCCTGAAGGGCTTGGGCTCGTAACCATTTGTGAACGAGAAGACCCACGCGATGCTTTTGTTTCTAATACCTACAGCAACATTGATGACCTACCTCAAGGAGCTATTGTCGGGACATGCAGTTTGCGTCGTCAGTGCCAACTGAAAGAATACCGTCCAGACATCATTATTAAAGAGCTACGTGGTAATGTTGGAACTCGCCTTGGTAAGCTGGATGCCGGTCAATACGACGCCATTATTCTTGCAGCGGCTGGCCTAAAGCGTTTGAAACTGGAAGAACGAATTCGCAGCTTTATCGAACCCGAACAATCATTGCCTGCGGTCGGCCAAGGTGCGGTGGGTATTGAGTGCCGACTCAACGACGAACGACTGCTGAAGCTACTTGAGCCACTTAATCACCCAGATACAGTCGATCGCGTCTTGTGTGAGCGTGCAATGAATCTGACCCTAGAAGGCGGCTGTCAGGTACCCATTGGCAGTTATGCTCTGCTTAATGGTGATGACATTTGGTTACGTGCACTGGTCGGTGAGCCTGATGGCAGCAAAATTGTACGAGGTGAAATTCGTGGCCACCGTAAAGATGGCGAAACCTTGGGCGTTCAGCTGGGCAACCAGCTACTCGAAAACGGCGCTCGTGAAATTTTAACTAAGCTGTACGCAGATCACGAATAATCATGGCAGTGTTGGTCACTCGGCCGGGAGAGCAAGGCACTGCGCTTTGCTCTCTGCTCGAAAGGCACGGCATTTCTGCACATCACCATCCGCTGATCGACATCGTTACCGATCTCACGGATACGCACCTATCTCAGCATCTTCCCCAAGCTCAAATCGTTATCGCGGTCAGTCGACATGCGGTGCAATGTGCGCAGCAAATCTTAACAAGTCACGGAGCATCATGGCCGAAACAGGTTATTTACCTTGCCGTTGGTCAAAAAACAGCACACTATTTAAGCAAATGCACTCAACAGAAAGTACACTATCCCCAAGTCAGTGATAGTGAACATTTATTGCGACTACCAGAGCTCAACAATGTGGCACAACAACAGGTTCTCATTCTTCGTGGTAACGGAGGGAGAGAGCTGATTAAAGATGCATTGATGAAACGTGGAGCAAAAGTTCACTATAGTGAGACTTACAAGAGAGAATTCATCCCATTCGATCCAGTAAGCTGTATCTCACTATGGAAAAATCTGCAAATTAACCAGATCATCGTCACGAGTGGTGAGCAACTGGATTATTTGTGCCGCCAATTAACGTCAGAACAATTGACTTGGCTTAATCAACAAAGGTTGTATATCCCCAGTCAACGCATTGCTGATATCGCAATTCAACGGGGGTTCACTCGAGTGAGATGCACAGGAAGCGCATCCAATCAAGAATTACTGGCTGCTCTCCAGCCCTAGCTACACAGGATATAGGCATGACAAGTAAAAATAACGACCAAAAAAATAACGATAAAAACCTTTCCGAAGAAACTTCCTCGGCAGCGCTAGCTGAAAAAGACGCAGCGAAACAGGAGCCAGAACCGGAAAAAGAGTCCCCTAAAATTGCTGATACACCAAAAAAAACTGAGTTTGAAGAAAAACAAGGCAAGCGCGGCGTTAAACTTGGTACTGTGGCTATCATCCTATCTATTATTTTTGGTGGCGGCCTAGCGTACAAACTTCATCAGCAACAAACCGATTATCAAGCCAAAATTGCTCAACTTCAAAAGCAGATAAAACAAACGCAAGCTTCAATGCAGCAAGAGTTGACTCAGGTAAAAAAAGAAACCATTGAAAAAACAACATCGGTAACACATCAAACCGAAGTCATTCTTGGTCAGCAGCAAAAAAGCATTGAAAGCCTGCAACTGGCAATGGCAGACGTGAAAGGTCGTCGACCAAATGACTGGCTACTGGCAGAAGCCGACTATTTAGTCAAACTCGCGGGTCGTAAATTGTTCCTTGAGCATGACGTTGAAAGCGCGACCCAATTAATGGAAAGTGCGGATCAACGTATTGCCGCACTCAATGACCCTAGCCTAGTGACACTACGCAAAGCGATGGCCAACGACATCACCAAACTTCGCACCATCCCTTTGATTGACCGAGACGGTCTTGTGCTACGTTTGACCGCTCTACAACAACAAGTAGACAATCTGCCGCTCGCGAATGCACTGCTTCCAGAAGCAAAAGTCGTCGAGAAAAACGAAGTGTCTGAAAATATTGCCAACTGGCAAGATAACCTAATGACCTCGTTGAAAGACTTCTCAGAGAACTTCATTACCTTTCGTACTCGAGATGGCAATGCTATCCCACTGCTCTCTCCAACTCAGCATTTTTACCTAAAAGAAAACATTAAAGCGAAGCTGGAAACGGCCATCAAAGCCGTCTATCAAGAACAAGGCGAAATTTACACTACCTCTTTAAAAACAGCCGATAAATGGGCATTGGCGTTCTTTAACCAAGAAGATAACTCGGTGAAGGAGTTCAATAAAACCATCAACCAATTGAGTCAGCAAAATATTCAGGTGGAATACCCAACAAAACTGCACAGCCAGTCTCAACTTTCCGATGTCATTCGTGAGCGCTTACGTCGTGAAGTCACCACAATGACAGGTATGGAGGGTAAATAATGGTTCGTTTTATTTTCCTGTTTGTTGTTCTAGGCGCAGGCCTATTTGTTGGTACTCAATTCTCTGGTCAACAAGGCTATGTATTGATCTCCATCGCCGGAAAAACGATCGAGATGAGTGTAACGACTTTAGTTGTTTTCGTTATCGCTGCGCTTGCTGGCCTATTTCTGCTTGAATATTTAATTAAGAAACTTATCTATGCAAGCTCAAGTACATGGAACTACTTCAGCGTGCGCAAAATGCGTCATTCACGTCGATACACCAATGAAGGGATTATCAAATTACTTGAGGGCGATTGGAAAGGGGCAGAAAAAAAAGTAACACGCTGGGCAAATCACCACGATATGCCTCTATTATGTTATTTGGTCGCTTCTGAAGCGGCACAAGGTCAAGGCGATAAAGCCAAACGTGATCACTACCTCGACTTAGCTAGCCAACAAAAAAACGCTCACCTCGCGGTTGAATTAACTCGTGCGAAACAGTTTATTCGCGATAACGAGTTCGAAGCGGCTTTTGATACTTTGCAATCTCTAAAAGGTCAGTATGCTAACAATTCGATAGTTTTGAACTTGCTAAAAACCACCTATATGCAGTTAAAGCTTTGGCAACCACTGATCGATCTAATGCCTCAGCTAACTAAAGCGAAATTGATAACGGAAGAAGAGCAAGCAGAATTGATACAAAAAGCACAATGCGGTTTAATGCACGAGGTGGCACAACAACAGGGCAGTGAAGGGCTCATATCTCATTGGAATGGCTTGTCGCGTAAAGTGAAGCAAGAGACAGCCCTTATCGCATGCTTTGCTCGTGAGCTTATCGCTCGCAAAGCGGATGCTGAAGCCTTTACCGTACTGAAAGAATCTTTGAAAAAGCAAGCAGAGCCAGAACTATACCAGCTTTTGCCAGAGCTTAACCTTCCGGACATCCATCCAGTAGTGGTATTGCTTGAAGGAACCGTCAAGAAAGAACCAGACAATGCCGAGGCGCACAGCGCACTGGCTCACTTCTATTTCCGCCAAGCGAAGTGGAAAGAAGCTCAAGAGCACTTTGAAGTTGCTTTGAAACTTCGGTCAGACGTCTCTGATTACGCGTTCTTAGCTGACACACTAGAGAAGCAAAACCTGACTAAAGCGGCTCATGAAGTCTCTCGTAAAGCATTAGCTTTAGTGCAAAGTGACTAATGTATTACAGTTCTAATTAGCCGGCAGTGAAAACTGCCGGCTGCTGTAATGCATCACTTTTTTCCTAAGGATTCCTAGCCTAGCCTCTCATATCGACTTTACAAACTCGCCAGCCAAACACAAACCACCCAAATAAAAATAAGGTAACTCGCCTTAATACACTTCAAAGAAGATCCACCTCAAATGACTAAATGAATAAAGGTCAGTCACACAAGCGTCAATAAATGAGTTCAGAATTTTTAAAGAAGGATGACGACGGCCTGCAAGAAAAGACACAGATGGATTCGTGCCTCCCAGGAGCCGATTCATTGGCAATGATATTCACACCCGAAACAATCACAACAAACCCCGCCAGAACTTGACCTAAAACGGCAAAGTCTCATACTCAATAATTCGAATGCACTCATCTACTTGATTCACTCTCCTTTCAAGAGGGTTTGGTAAGGTATCGTTGTACCTTGGGTAGTTCAAGACATCACGAATGAGCCTCTAGCACATGCATCAGAGGCGACAGCAAAAGGCCTTCATGCTGTTGTGATAAAGGATAGCCTAGGTTTAGAGCTGGCGGCGTGCGAACCAAAGCTCCACAGGTTCCAGTATATTGGCAGGATTTGTGCGGTATGAAATCGCTTCTAGAATGTAATTGCCGTCGCCGTCGCCGTCGCATTACCAAATGGTATCCGAGTAATTGGAGAGACCTAAACCGTTACTTTTCCAAACTGGTATAAAGAAGAAACGACACACTAGAAACGACAAAAGCCCAGTCTTACGACTAGGCTTTTGAATAAATGGCGGAGTGGACGGGACTCGAACCCGCGACCCCCGGCGTGACAGGCCGGTATTCTAACCAACTGAACTACCACTCCGCAGTGGTATCACCCGTTGTAAAAACGAATGTCCATAATTTAAAGCCTGGCGATGTCCTACTCTCACATGGGGAAACCCCACACTACCATCGGCGCTATTTCGTTTCACTTCTGAGTTCGGCATGGAAGTCAGGTGGGGCCAAAACGCTATGGTCGCCAAGCAAATTCTTTTTTAACTACCGCCAACGCGATAATTAATAATCTGGAAAGCTGTTTCAGTTCTTAACACAATCAAGTTTTCTTGTATTGAGCCCATCAAAACCCCTTGGGTGTTGTATGGTTAAGCCTCACGGGCAATTAGTACAGGTTAGCTCAATGCCTCGCAGCACTTACACACCCTGCCTATCAACGTCGTAGTCTACGACAACCCTTTAGGATACTTAAAGTATCAGGGAGAACTCATCTCAAGGCTCGCTTCCCGCTTAGATGCTTTCAGCGGTTATCGATCCCGAACTTAGCTACCGGGCAATGCGTCTGGCGACACAACCCGAACACCAGAGGTTCGTCCACTCCGGTCCTCTCGTACTAGGAGCAGCCCCTTTCAATTCTCCAACGCCCACGGCAGATAGGGACCGAACTGTCTCACGACGTTCTAAACCCAGCTCGCGTACCACTTTAAATGGCGAACAGCCATACCCTTGGGACCGACTTCAGCCCCAGGATGTGATGAGCCGACATCGAGGTGCCAAACACCGCCGTCGATATGAACTCTTGGGCGGTATCAGCCTGTTATCCCCGGAGTACCTTTTATCCGTTGAGCGATGGCCCTTCCATTCAGAACCACCGGATCACTATGACCTGCTTTCGCACCTGCTCGAATTGTCATTCTCGCAGTCAAGCGGGCTTATGCCATTGCACTAACCACACGATGTCCAACCGTGTTTAGCCCACCTTCGTGCTCCTCCGTTACGCTTTGGGAGGAGACCGCCCCAGTCAAACTACCCACCAGGCACTGTCCTCACCCCCGATGAGGGGGCTAAGTTAGAACATCGACACTACAAGGGTGGTATTTCAAGGTTGCCTCCACACATACTGGCGTACGTGCTTCAAAGGCTCCCACCTATCCTACACATGTAGGGTCAATGTTCAGTGCCAAGCTGTAGTAAAGGTTCACGGGGTCTTTCCGTCTAGCCGCGGGTACACTGCATCTTCACAGCGATTTCAATTTCACTGAGTCTCGGGTGGAGACAGCGTGGCCATCATTACGCCATTCGTGCAGGTCGGAACTTACCCGACAAGGAATTTCGCTACCTTAGGACCGTTATAGTTACGGCCGCCGTTTACCGGGGCTTCGATCAAGAGCGTCGACCGAAGTCTAACCCCATCAATTAACCTTCCGGCACCGGGCAGGCGTCACACCGTATACGTCATCTTACGATTTTGCACAGTGCTGTGTTTTTAATAAACAGTTGCAGCCACCTGGTATCTGCGACTCCTAGTAGCTCCATCCGCAAGGGACTTCACCGCCAAGAGCGTACCTTCTCCCGAAGTTACGGTACCATTTTGCCTAGTTCCTTCACCCGAGTTCTCTCAAGCGCCTTGGTATTCTCTACCCGACCACCTGTGTCGGTTTGGGGTACGATTCCATCAAATCTGAAGCTTAGAGGCTTTTCCTGGAAGCATGGCATCAATGACTTCACATCCGTAGATGCTCGACGTCGTGTCTCAGCCTTAAAAAGAGCCGGATTTACCTAACTCTTCAGCCTACGCACTTGAACCTGGACAACCGTCGCCAGGCCCACCTAGCCTTCTCCGTCCCCCCATCGCAATTTGATTGAGTACGGGAATATTAACCCGTTTCCCATCGACTACGCCTTTCGGCCTCGCCTTAGGGGTCGACTCACCCTGCCCCGATTAACGTTGGACAGGAACCCTTGGTCTTCCGGCGTGGAGGTTTTTCACCCCCATTATCGTTACTCATGTCAGCATTCGCACTTCTGATACGTCCAGCGTGCCTTACGACACACCTTCAACCGCTTACAGAACGCTCCCCTACCCAATACTCGAAGAGTATTGCCGCAGCTTCGGTTTACTACTTAGCCCCGTTACATCTTCCGCGCAGGCCGACTCGACCAGTGAGCTATTACGCTTTCTTTAAATGATGGCTGCTTCTAAGCCAACATCCTGGCTGTCTGAGCCTTCCCACATCGTTTCCCACTTAGTAGTAATTTGGGACCTTAGCTGGCGGTCTGGGTTGTTTCCCTCTCCACGACGGACGTTAGCACCCGCCGTGTGTCTCCCGGATAGTACTTACTGGTATTCGGAGTTTGCAAAGGGTTGGTAAGTCGGGATGACCCCCTAGCCTTAACAGTGCTCTACCCCCAGTAGTATTCGTCCGAGGCGCTACCTAAATAGCTTTCGGGGAGAACCAGCTATCTCCAGGTTTGATTGGCCTTTCACCCCTAGCCACAAGTCATCCGCTAATTTTTCAACATTAGTCGGTTCGGTCCTCCAATTGATGTTACTCAATCTTCAACCTGCCCATGGCTAGATCACCTGGTTTCGGGTCTATATCCAGAGACTAAGTCGCGCAGTTAACACTCGCTTTCGCTACGGCTCCCCTAGATGGTTAACCTTGCCACTGAATATAAGTCGCTGACCCATTATACAAAAGGTACGCAGTCACACCACGAAGGTGCTCCTACTGCTTGTACGTACACGGTTTCAGGTTCTATTTCACTCCCCTCACAGGGGTTCTTTTCGCCTTTCCCTCACGGTACTGGTTCACTATCGGTCAGTCAGTAGTATTTAGCCTTGGAGGATGGTCCCCCCATATTCAGACAGGATATCACGTGTCCCGCCCTACTCGATTTCACTGCATATGCGTCGTCAGTTACGGGGCTATCACCCTGTATCGCCAAGCTTTCCAGCTTGTTCACCTGACGCCTATAAAGCTTAAGGGCTAGTCCAATTTCGCTCGCCGCTACTTTCGGAATCTCGGTTGATTTCTTTTCCTCGGGGTACTTAGATGTTTCAGTTCCCCCGGTTCGCCTCGCTACGCTATGTATTCACGCAGCGATACTTACTTATGTAAGTGGGTTTCCCCATTCGGAAATCCCAGACTCAAGTGGCTTTTACTGCCTAATCTGGGCTTATCGCAAGTTAATACGTCCTTCATCGCCTCTGACTGCCAAGGCATCCACCGTGTACGCTTAGTCACTTAACCATACAACCCGAAGGAGTTTCGAGTTGATGTTCAAATCACCAAAGTTGTCTCTCATTATTTGAATGAGCGAGAGACATTTCGATTTTGCCGGACTCAATTTCGAATAATCACTGCAATAGTGATATTCCCAAGAACACTTGAATGTGTTGTTTTGGTGTTTATCTTAAAGATAAACATTGAGAACTTTATTTGATAACAACGTTGTTGTTATCAGTCAGCTTTCCAAATTGTTAAAGAGCTAGATTTTCTAATGAAAACCATGTTTAAACACACTCATTGAATGCGCTTAAAGATGGTGGAGCTATGCGGGATCGAACCGCAGACCTCCTGCGTGCAAGGCAGGCGCTCTCCCAGCTGAGCTATAGCCCCATCAGGTGTCGATACTGTATGCCAATTTTCTGGGAAGGAAATTGGTGGGTCTGAGTGGACTCGAACCACCGACCTCTCGCTTATCAGGCGAACGCTCTAACCACCTGAGCTACAGACCCAGTATCGTCTCTTAAACTTTATAAACCGTATCAATCTGTGTGAACACTCATCGCAATAATCTTTCGTATAAGGAGGTGATCCAGCGCCAGGTTCCCCTAGCGCTACCTTGTTACGACTTCACCCCAGTCATGAACCACAAAGTGGTAAGCGTCCCCCCGAAGGTTAAACTACCTACTTCTTTTGCAGCCCACTCCCATGGTGTGACGGGCGGTGTGTACAAGGCCCGGGAACGTATTCACCGTGGCATTCTGATCCACGATTACTAGCGATTCCGACTTCATGGAGTCGAGTTGCAGACTCCAATCCGGACTACGACGCACTTTTTGGGATTCGCTCACCATCGCTGGCTCGCCGCCCTCTGTATGCGCCATTGTAGCACGTGTGTAGCCCTACTCGTAAGGGCCATGATGACTTGACGTCGTCCCCACCTTCCTCCGGTTTATCACCGGCAGTCTCCCTGGAGTTCCCGACATTACTCGCTGGCAAACAAGGATAAGGGTTGCGCTCGTTGCGGGACTTAACCCAACATTTCACAACACGAGCTGACGACAGCCATGCAGCACCTGTCTCAGAGCTCCCGAAGGCACACCAGAATTTCTTCCGGCTTCTCTGGATGTCAAGAGTAGGTAAGGTTCTTCGCGTTGCATCGAATTAAACCACATGCTCCACCGCTTGTGCGGGCCCCCGTCAATTCATTTGAGTTTTAATCTTGCGACCGTACTCCCCAGGCGGTCTACTTAACGCGTTAGCTCCGAAAGCCACGGCTCAAGGCCACAACCTCCAAGTAGACATCGTTTACGGCGTGGACTACCAGGGTATCTAATCCTGTTTGCTCCCCACGCTTTCGCATCTGAGTGTCAGTATCTGTCCAGGGGGCCGCCTTCGCCACTGGTATTCCTTCAGATCTCTACGCATTTCACCGCTACACCTGAAATTCTACCCCCCTCTACAGTACTCTAGTCTGCCAGTTTCAAATGCTATTCCGAGGTTGAGCCCCGGGCTTTCACATCTGACTTAACAAACCACCTGCATGCGCTTTACGCCCAGTAATTCCGATTAACGCTCGCACCCTCCGTATTACCGCGGCTGCTGGCACGGAGTTAGCCGGTGCTTCTTCTGTCGCTAACGTCAAAGAATACCGCTATTAACGATATCCCCTTCCTCACGACTGAAAGTACTTTACAACCCGAAGGCCTTCTTCATACACGCGGCATGGCTGCATCAGGCTTGCGCCCATTGTGCAATATTCCCCACTGCTGCCTCCCGTAGGAGTCTGGACCGTGTCTCAGTTCCAGTGTGGCTGATCATCCTCTCAGACCAGCTAGGGATCGTCGCCTTGGTGAGCTCTTACCTCACCAACTAGCTAATCCCACCTAGGCATATCCCGACGCGAGAGGCCCGAAGGTCCCCCTCTTTGGCCCGTAGGCATTATGCGGTATTAGCCATCGTTTCCAATGGTTATCCCCCACATCAGGGCAATTTCCTAGGCATTACTCACCCGTCCGCCGCTCGACGCCCAACAAATCACCCGAAGGCTCAATGTTGTCGTTTCCGCTCGACTTGCATGTGTTAGGCCTGCCGCCAGCGTTCAATCTGAGCCATGATCAAACTCTTCAATTTAAGATTTTGTCGGCTCAACGAATACTGACTTCAAAACTACAAACGTAATTTTAAAGCTATTATCGTTCCAACAGAACGATAATGAATTGACTGTGCCAAGATTAAACAAGTTAATCTCGATTGGTCACTCAGTTCATTGAAACCGTATTTGAAGCAAAAGCTTCTAATTCGATTATCATCAACGAGTGCCCACACAGATTGATAGGTCTATATTGTTAAAGAGCTTGCTTTTCGAGAAGCGTTTCTCTCAAAGCGGAGGTGAATTCTAGCGATTTAATTGAAAGTGTCAAACACTTTTTTCAATTTACTTTCCGTAGAAATTCTTTACCTCTCCGACCATGCTGAAGCTTTATCGCATCTGCCGTGTCGGTGGATGCGCATTATAGAGAGTTGAGTTCGGAGCGCAATCCTTTTCTTGGAAAAAAACAATCGTTCGACGATTATTTCATCAAAAATGCATAAAAGAGGGCTTTTCGCCCTCTTTTATGATCTGATAAGCCGAGTTTAAATGAATGTGTACGCGTCTGCGAACATTCGCTCACTCTTCGCTTTCTTATTCTGAGTGAACTGTTCACGTGCTGCGCCAGCCATTTCAAAACGACCCGCAATATAGATATCGTAGTTTTCTAGGCTTTCGAAGTCTTCACTCACCGCTTGTAGCACATTACCAACTTTACCTTGCCAATCTACAGACGCCTCTTCTACAACAGGAACAAAATGAACATTAACAAATTTCTCTGTGATTTCGAATAATTCATCTTTTGCGTAAAGTTGGCAGTTGTCACGAGCCCCCCAATATAAATAAATAGAGTTAGTTTTATTCTGCGCGACGCAATGATCTAAAATAGAACGAACATAGCTAAAACCGGTGCCGCCAGCAATGAGCAATAGTGGACGTTCACTTTCTTCTTGAACCCATGCGTCGCCATGAGGCGCATCAATTTCAATCTGGCCATCATTTTCAAGCGCTGTTTGCATTGCTTCGACAACTGCTTGGGCGTAAGCGTTGTGCTCTGCCGCACCAATGTGCAGCTCAAGTTCACCTTCATGACGGCAAGGGCTGCTCGCGATAGAGAAAGGACGTTTGTCTTTTTCACCCATCACCACCATTAGGTACTGGCCCGCTTTAAAAGGCACAGGTGATTCTGGGTGAAGAAGGATTTGGTAAGTATTACAAGCTAACGGCTGAATAGACTTTACTTTACATTGGATGGTCATGGTGTTCCTCTCGCTTACTCGTCAAAAGTAAGCACTAAATTACTTTCTGTATAGGCTGGCAAGGGAATATCCAACCTTGCTGTTGCTCTTTTTCGGTTAGCATCGGTTCGAGGTGGTAACTCACTTCGCCCGTTAGCTTTTTACACATGCACATGGCGCAAGCGCCAACTTGGCAACGGTGCGGGAAGCGAATATTGTTGTTGAGCGCGGCTTCCAATACCGTCTCCCCTTCTTTTACTTGGAACGTAACGTCCATTGGTAGAAGGTGGACTTGATGACTCATAGAATACCTAACTGGTCCCAAATCTCATCGACTTTAGCCACAAGTTTAGGATCTTTTTTGATAGGCGTTCCCCATTCGCGCGTGACTTCAGATTCAATCTTGTTGGTCGCATCCAACCCTAATTTAGATGAACTCTCCGTTTTACTACGTACTTGGATAGTGTCTCTATCTGGATCCATTCGGGTTGTTACCGCCCAAATGATGTCATTCCAATCTCGTGCATTGACGTCATCGTCGCATAAGATAACGAATTTGTTATCTACGTAACCTGTCAAAAAATCCCATAGGTATTCCATCAATTCTTGAGACTGACCCGCTTGGTCTTTCTTCATCGTAACCACAACAAATTGATTATTTGTTGTGGGGGGTAAGTAGATATCGACGATGTCAGGACGTTGCTGTTTTAACGCATCCAGATCCGCTTCGGTAATCGCTTTATTATCACGTTCGGTTACCTTAGTTCTGGTCGCCAGCTCAGCATCCCATTTAATCGTCGCATCTAAGCCCATCTTAGAGCCAAGCCCAACCACAGGTGAGGCGAAATCAAGTGAGTCAATTGGTGTGCTATCAATCATCAAGGTATCTCGCACCGGATCCATATGCTCTGACATGGCTTTAACAACATCGTTCCAATCACGCGCATTCACCGACTTATCACACACAATCACAAATTTGGTGTACATGAACTGACGTAAGAATGACCAGACGCCCATCATCACTCGTTTAGCATGACCTGGATACTGCTTCTTCATCGTAACCACGGCCATTCGATATGAGCAACCTTCTGGCGGTAGATAAAAGTCTTCAATCTCAGGAAATTGCTTTTGCAGAATAGGCACAAACACTTCGTTCAGTGCTACACCCAGCACAGCTGGCTCATCTGGCGGACGGCCGGTGTAAGTGCTGTGATAAATAGGGTCTTTACGCATGGTGATATGCGTAATAGTGAAGACGTGATGTTTCTCTTTTTCGTTGTAGTAGCCAGTATGATCGCCATATGGACCTTCATCGGAAAACTCTGTTGGGTCAATATAACCTTCTATTACGATTTCAGCACTTGCTGGTACTTCTAAATCGTTACTGAACGACTTTACTACTTCGGTTTTGCTACCACGTAGCAAGCCTGCAAAAGCATACTCCGATAGAGTATCTGGCACTGGCGTGACCGCACCAAGAATGGTTGCCGGATCGGCGCCAAAGGCGACTGACACCGGGAAAGGCTTACCCGGATTGGTTTCCACCCAGTCACGTAAATCTAACGCGCCGCCACGGTGAGCGAGCCAACGCATGATAATTTTGTTCTTCGCAATTTTTTGCTGACGGTAAATACCTAGGTTCTGACGCTTCTTATTCGGGCCTTTAGTCACGGTTAAGCCCCACGTTAATAGTGGTGCCACGTCTTCCGCCCAGCAGCTCATCACTGGAATCTTATCCAGATCGACCTGCTCTCCCTGCCAAACAATTTCTTGGCATGGCGCTTTACGTAGACGCTTGGCTGGCATGTTCAATACTTGCTTGAACACGGGCAGTTTTTCCAAAGCGTCTTTGAAGCCTTTTGGTGGTTCAGGTTCTTTTAAATAAGCCAGCAGTTTACCAACTTCGCGCAGTTCTTTTACGTCTTCGCGTCCCATACCTATCGCGACACGCTCTGGCGTACCAAATAAGTTAGTCAGAACGGGGACGTTGTAGCCGATCGGATTCTCGAATAACAAAGCAGGGCCACCAGCACGCAAGGTGCGGTCACTGATTTCTGTCATTTCGTAAGCGGGATCGACAGGGTGAGCAATGCGTTTAAGTCGACCGGTCTGTTCTAGGTGATCGATAAATTCGCGTAAATCCTTAAAACTCATAGGCCTTCATGACTGGCTGATTAAACTGTTTGCAGTATAACAAATAGAAGGAGACAAAGATCCCCCTATTTTGTGTGGGTATGTGAGCCAGATTACTTTAATGCTTGTTCAATCTGGCGAGCTTTAACTTGATGATTGGTTGACATTAACTCTTCCAACCAATTCTGATGGCCTTGCTGAGCCAACTTTCTCGCCACTAACGCAGCCTCTTCTGATAACGCCATTTTGCTTATCAAGAACTGTTTGACTGTGGGAGATAACGGATTGGATTTAGTAAGTAGACGAATAGCATCAGGTTTAAGCGTTGGATTGACGGTGGAGTTCATCAATTGTTGCAATGAAAACGCATCTCCCACTTTCGATAAGCGCGCTAACTCCGATTGGCTATTATAGTCCGCTTTCATACGCCAAAGTAAATCGTATACCTCTTTATCTTGACTCACCTGCGCTAACCTGACAATAGCAGCTGTCGATGGTAGCCAACTAGTGACATTAGCTTGAGTCAGTTGAGTCGCCAGTGCGGCTAAAGCGCGTGGTGATAAGCTGTCTAATTCACGAATGAATAGAGCTTCTCTCGTTTGGACTTGATGAGAGGATCCCGTCAGCCATTGTTTAAGGTTGAGCTCTTTACGTTCAGCTTGTAGGACAAAATCTAACGTGCTTTGATCTTGCTTCCGACGCTTAATTAAGCGACTCGCTATCGCAGGAAAGTTAAAAGCTGGCACACTAAACTCATACCCGTCACCTCGCTTCAACACCTGATAAGTCGGGGTCATGCGTATCTGAGATTCAACAAAAAGTGCCATTCTAGGCGTAAGAATGACATCTTGTTTCTCAAGCTTTTTCAACAAACGAAAGCGCACCACTTCTTGTTGAGGCAAAGCAAGCCGATCAAGGGCAAACTTCAGTGAATCAACTTCATCTCTGGCGGCATAGGTGAGCAATTCAGAAACTTTGGACTGTATTTGAGTATCCTGAAGCCACTGTTCTACCACAGACTGCTGCATTTCCATTGCAGATAGCGCCGTTGATACAGTCATCAGTGACAAATTCAGGAGTAGTGACGACAACATTCCTTGTTGCATGTTAACCTCCCGATAACATTTATTCTCATTCTGATGCTTCTATCGGTAGAAAGCAATAAAAAAAGCCACCGTAAACGGTGGCTTTTTGGAATCAGAATTCAGTCGTTACTGGCGGCGCATAGCATCAAAGAACTCATTGTTAGTCTTCGTCATGGCAAGCTTGTCGATAAGGAATTCCATGGCGTCAGTTTCACTCATTGGGTGAACAATCTTACGCAGAATCCACATCTTTTGTAGCTCATCCGTCTTCGTCAGTAATTCTTCGCGACGTGTGCCTGAGCGGTTAAAATCAATCGCAGGAAATACGCGTTTTTCGGCAATCTTACGATTCAAGTGCAGTTCCATGTTACCTGTACCCTTGAACTCTTCGTAGATAACTTCATCCATCTTAGAACCGGTATCAACCAGTGCTGTTGCAATGATAGTCAAGCTACCGCCTTCTTCTACATTACGTGCTGCGCCGAAGAAACGCTTAGGACGATGTAGTGCGTTTGCATCGACACCACCCGTTAGAACTTTACCTGATGAAGGTACTACGGTGTTGTATGCGCGCGCTAGACGAGTGATAGAGTCCAAAAGGATAACTACATCTTTCTTGTGTTCAACCAAGCGTTTCGCTTTTTCGATAACCATTTCTGCCACTTGTACGTGGCGCGATGCTGGCTCATCGAACGTAGAAGCAATCACCTCGCCTTTTACTAGACGTTGCATTTCGGTCACTTCTTCTGGACGCTCGTCGATAAGAAGTACCATCAATTCACATTCAGGATGATTGTACGCAATGCTTTGTGCAATGTTTTGCAGCAGCATTGTTTTACCGGCTTTTGGCGGCGCAACAATCAGGCCACGTTGGCCTTTACCGATTGGCGATGCCAAATCTAATACACGTGCTGTAATGTCCTCTGTAGAACCATTACCACGCTCCATAACCATACGCTCATTGGCGTGAAGAGGGGTTAAGTTCTCAAATAGAATTTTGTTACGAGCATTGTCTGGTTTGTCGGCGTTAACTGTGTTGACTTTAAGGAGGGCAAAGTAACGTTCACCGTCTTTTGGTGGGCGAATCTTACCCGCGATTGAGTCACCCGTCCGTAGGTTGAAACGACGAATCTGACTTGGCGATACGTAAATATCGTCCGGACCAGCAAGGTATGAGCTATCTGCACTGCGTAGGAAACCAAAGCCGTCTTGCAGAATTTCCAGAACCCCATCGCCAAAGATGTCTTCGCCGCCTTTCGCGTGCGCTTTTAATATCGCGAAGATGATGTCTTGTTTTCTTAAGCGCGCTAGGTTCTCTAAACCTAAGCTCTCGCCCAGCTTTACAAGGTCAGACACAGGTCTGTTCTTCAGTTCGGTAAGATTCATGGTGGTGGATTCTTGTTTAGTCAAAATAAGATCTGTTTTCTAGTTAAGATGGATTTGGTCTCAGGATCGACCAAGAAGAGGAGTTTGTTCAATTAACGTGCAATAAATTAGCACTAATTAGTATTCTAGTCCAGAGTTAGAGAAACAAAACCGTGCGTTGCTATGCTGCACGGTTTTTTATCTGTAATCACTTAGTGATTATAAGTTTGCGTCCAAAAACTCTTTAAGCTGAGTTTTAGACAAAGCACCAACTTTCGTTGCCGCTACGTTACCGTCTTTGAATAACAGTAGCGTTGGAATGCCACGAATACCAAACTTAGGCGGAGTGCCTGCGTTATGGTCGATGTTTAGTTTACCGATAGTGAGTTTGCCTTGGTATTCTTCTACGATTTCATCCAGAATCGGGGCAATCATTTTACAAGGACCACACCATTCTGCCCAAAAATCCACAAGAACTGGGCCTGCAGCGTTGATTACATCGTTTTCAAAACCATCATCAGTTAGCTGCAAAATCTTATCACTCATCTTCCACTCCACTGTGTTTTTCGAAACTGGTTGGATGATAACCAGTAATTAGATGCCCTATTGGAATGTATTTACTTTCGTATTGCAAGCTTTAGCTGATATTCTATAGACATGAAAAAGACACATATCACAGAGCAAAAGTTCGCCGATTTGGGCTTAAAGCCCCAAGTTACTGAAGGATTGGAAAAAAAAGGGTTCGAATACTGTACCCCTATCCAAGCTTTGGCGTTGCCGGTACTGCTCACCGGCCAAGACATCGCAGGCCAGGCCCAAACGGGCACTGGTAAAACGCTCGCGTTTCTTACTGCTACATTCAACCACCTTCTGACCACACCAGAGCATGAAGGTCGTCAACCAACGCAACCGCGTGCCATTATTATGGCACCAACGCGTGAGCTAGCGATTCAGATCTACAACGATGCGGAATCATTAATAGAAAGCACGGGGTTAAAAGCCGCTTTAGCTTACGGTGGCGAAAGCTACGATAAACAATTGAATAAGCTACAAGATGGTGTGGACATCCTGATCGGTACGACTGGCCGTATCATCGATTTCTATAAACAGCGCGTGTTCAACCTGAATAACATTCAAGTGGTTGTTTTGGACGAAGCGGACCGCATGTTCGATCTTGGCTTTATTAAAGACATCCGCTTCTTGTTCCGTCGTATGCCAGAACCTAAAGAACGTTTGAACATGCTGTTCTCTGCGACGCTATCTTACCGCGTTCAAGAACTGGCGTTTGAACACATGAACACTCCTGAGCACGTGGTGGTCGAGCCAGAACAAAAAACTGGTCACCGCATTCAAGAAGAGCTGTTCCACCCGTCTAATGAAGACAAAATGGCACTACTTCAAACTCTAATCGAAGAAGAATGGCCAGATCGTGCGATCATTTTTGCTAACACAAAACACAAATGTGAATCCGTTTGGGGCCATTTAGCGGCCGATGGTCATCGTGTGGGCTTGCTAACGGGTGATGTGCCACAGAAGAAGCGTGAAAAAATTCTTGAGCAATTCACTAAGGGTGATCTCGATATTCTGGTTGCTACCGATGTAGCCGCTCGTGGCCTGCATATTCCACAAGTGACACATGTATTCAACTACGATTTACCCGACGACTGTGAAGATTACGTACACCGCATCGGTCGTACCGGTCGTGCAGGAGAAAGTGGTCATTCAATTAGCTTTGCGTGTGAAGAGTACGCTGTTAATTTGCCAGCGATAGAAGAATACACTGGACACACTGTCCCTGTATCAGAGTACGATGCATCAGCCCTGCTCCAAGATCTGCCAGCACCGATTCGTATGCGCGCACCACGTAACCAACAGCGTCGGACCAATACTGGTGGCACTCGTTCAGGTAACCGTAAACCGCAAGGACGTCGCCCACGCCAACCGCGTCAATCAGCGCCGAAACAGTCATAAAAGGAAACTGAAGTCGTTTATGAGTCAAGCAGGATCATCGCCGCTATACGCCGCCATCGACCTTGGGTCGAACAGCTTTCACATGCTCGTTGTGCGTCACATCGATAGCAGCGTTCAAACCATGGCTAAAATTAAGCGCAAAGTTCGTCTAGCGGCAGGCTTAGATGAACATAATTCGCTTAGCCTAGAAGCGATGCAGCGAGGATGGGACTGCTTAAGTCTATTTGCAGAACGATTGCAGGATATTCCTAAGCAAAACATTCACATTGTCGGGACGGCAACATTGCGAACCGCGACCAACGTGGATGTATTTCTTGAAAAGGCGAACCAGATCCTTGGCCAGCCAATCGAGGTCATCTCTGGAGAAGAAGAAGCGGCCACTATCTATAAAGGCGTCGCCCACACTTCTGGTGGTTGTGGCCGTCGCTTGGTCGTCGATATTGGTGGTGCAAGCACTGAGTTGATCATTGGTGAAGGTTTCGAAGCCAAAGCCTTAACCAGTTTGAAAATGGGGTGTGTTACTTGGTTGGAAAACTTTTTTAAAGATCGTCAATTGAGTGCTCGTAACTTCGATGCAGCGATTCAAGGTGCTAAACAAACCATCACGCCTATTCTGGAACAGTATACAGACTTAGGTTGGGATATTTGTGTGGGTGCCTCTGGTACCGTTCAAGCACTACAAGAAATAATGCTGGTGCAAGGTATGGATGAAGTGATTACTCACGCCAAACTTAAGCGTCTGCAAAAGCAAGCCATGCTCGCCGATCATTTAGAAGAACTAGATATAGAGGGATTAACGCTTGAACGCGCCCTAGTCTTCCCAAGTGGTCTCTCGATTTTGATCGCCATTTTTGAACTGCTCGAAATCGATACAATGACGCTAGCCGGTGGCGCTCTGCGTGAAGGTTTGGTCTACGAGATGGTTGATGAACTGCGTCAGAACGACATCCGTGTCCGTACTATAAGTAGTGTGCAAAGCCGCTATCAACTCGATTGCCAATATGGTGAACAAGTGGCGGCACTTGCACACAAGCTGCTTGAACAAGCCGGGGGGGATGCCTGGATAACAGAACCGCAGGGTAGAGTCCTTCTGGAAACCGCGGCCAAGTTACACGAGATAGGTTTAACTATCGACTTCAAAAAAGGTGGTCAACACAGCGCTTACCTACTCCAGAACCTCGATTTACCTGGCTATACTCGCGCGCAAAAATTCTTTCTTGGCGAGATCACTCGTCGTTATCGCGAACAATTAACATCGTTGCCAGAGCAGCACGCCCTGCCAGGTACCAGTGCAAAACGCGTACTACGTTTGTTGCGGCTGGCGGTATTGTTGACTCATCGTCGCAACCCAAGCTTGGAACCTAACGTTACGCTCACGGCAAAAGACGACAACCTGACATTAAACATTGATGCGCAGTGGCTCACCGCAAACCCACTGACAGCTGCTGAGTTGGACATTGAGTCCAACCGTCAAACCGACATTGGCTGGCCATTAACGATTACCGCTGATTAATGATAACCATCAAATAAAAGCCTCCTTAGCGCCTTTTAATCACCTCGACTCTTATTGTGTGCAACTCAAGTCCGCTGTTGGGTACCGATGTTCTCTATACTCACTTCGCTGTGCATTCCTTCAAATACAACAAAGCCGCTATAAACAAGCGGCTTTGTTGTTATTAGTCAATGCCTAACACTAAGACGCCGTAGTGACTTTAAAGTTAGGGTTCACTGCGGTCAGCTTTTTAATGAGATAATTCAATAACACGCCGTACATCGGCACAAACAAACCAAGACTGATCACCAGTTTAAAGCCGTAATCCACCAGCGCAATTTCCGTCCAGTGTTCTGCCATAAACGGGTCTGGACTTTGGTAGAAGGCAATCGCAAAGAATGCCATTGTATCAAGTGCGTTACCAAACAGAGTTGAACATGTCGGGGCTACCCACCATTGTTTCATTTGGCGCAAGCGGTTAAACACGTGCACATCCAGAATTTGCCCAAACAAATAAGCCATAAAGCTCGCAATCGCGATTCGAGCCACGAACAGATTCAACTCCCCAAGGTGGTTGAAGCCTTGGAATTGACCTTCGAAAAAGACGACCGAGAGAAAGTAAGAGACCGCCAAGGCTGGCAACATCACTAAAAAGATAATCTTACGTGCTAACGGTGCACCGAAAATACGTACCGTTAAATCAGTCGCTAAGAAAATAAATGGGAACGTGAATGCTCCCCAAGTGGTATGCAAGCCAAAAATGGTAAACGGTAGCTGAACGAGATAATTGCTGGATGCAATAATGGCTAGGTGGAATAGAACCAGATAAATAAGGGCGTTGCGCTGCTGCGCAGGGGTAAAGTGACTCATGCGATACCTTTTTAGTTTGGTTTGGGGGCGAGGGAACCCAAATTGAGTGCTTAATCAAAGCGACTCTTACCAACAATGTAAATGAAAAATAAGCTGGCTACGCTCATTCAGAGCAAAGCGGTGGGCGATTATACATTAACCACTTTACTCTGCAAGCCATCTGTTTCGCGCAAACGTTTGAGCATAAAAAGGAGTGTTTCATGTGGAACACCCCTTAAGAGATCGCTGCCAATGTAGAACTTAGAACCCGCGTTGAAACAATCCGGCGAGATAATCAAGCTCTTCCTTACTCTCTTCAATCGCGAGAGTTTCAAACCAAATCGCTTCACTGTAGTGCTCTGCTTTCATAAATAAGCGGCAGCCTTCAAAGTCAATCAACCATGAATGAACATCTGCATCCCACTGCTTTTCCACCACAGAAGCAGACAGTAACTTAACGAGATATTCACCTAACGTCGGAAACGTATCGAGATCGAAGCTTGGCGCGGCAATAATTAAGCGCCCTTCTTCGGCCATGTATTCTACTAAGCCAAATTCCTTTTGCATTTTGGTCTCTTATCCTTGGTGGGTAATGTGTTCTTGAACCAGATCTAAGAATGGATCAGCATATTTCTCTAACTTACGTTGACCCACGCCGCTGACCGCAAGCATTTCACCGTATGAAGTCGGCAACATTTCTGCCATATCAATCAACGTCGCATCACTGAACACGACATACGGTGGTAAGCCATCTTCATCAGCAATCGACTTACGCAGCTTACGTAGTTTAGCAAACAGTTTTTTATCGTAATTCTTGCTGGTGAGTTTATCCGACTTCGCCGCCCTTGCAGCCGTATCGAGACGCGGCACCGCGAGCTCTAACGCCACATCACCACGCAATAACGGACGTGCTTCTTCCGTCAATTGCAACGTCGAGTTACGGGTTATGTTTTGAAACAGTAACCCTTTATGAATCAGTTGACGGAAAATACTGACCCAATAATCATGACTATGATCGCGACCAATACCATAGGTCGAAATTTTATCGTGGCCATGCTCACGTACGCGAATGTTATGCATACCACGCAACACTTCGACCACATAGGTCATACCAAAGCTTTGGTTAACGCGATAAACACAAGACAATGCCTTGCGTGCTTCTTCGGTCGCATTAAAATGTTTTGGTGGATCAAGGCAGATATCGCAATTACCACAAGGCTTCTCGCGATACTCGCCAAAGTAATTGAGTAACACTTGGCGACGACAGGTTTGCGCTTCGGCAAAGGCGCTCATGGCTTGCAGTTTGTGGCTTTCTACCTGCTTCTGCGGACCTTCGGTTTTTTCATCTAACATGCGGCGCAACCAACTGATATCGGCAGGGTCGTACAACATCATTGCTTCGGCTGGCAAACCATCTCGCCCTGCTCGGCCTGTCTCCTGATAGTAGGATTCGATATTGCGTGGGATATCAAAGTGCACCACAAAACGTACGTTTGGTTTATTGATCCCCATGCCAAAAGCGACGGTCGCCACCACAATTTGAATATCGTCACGCTGGAACGCTTCCTGAACATACGCACGTTCATCTGTCTCCATTCCCGCATGATAACCTGCTGCACGTATATGGTTATTACATAATTTCTCGGTCACCATTTCGACTTTCTTCCGGCTACCACAATAGATAATACCGCAGCTCCCTTTTTGGGTGGCAAGGTAGCGAATGATTTGCGAAACCGGTTTATGCTTTTCAACCAAGGTATAGCGGATATTGGGGCGATCAAAACTGCCCAAATAAATCTGAGGCTCATGCAAACGTAAGCGCTCTAGGATATCTCGACGCGTAGCGTCATCCGCCGTTGCCGTTAACGCCATGAATGGCACATGTGAGAAATTCTGTTTCAGCTGACCCAATGCCGCGTATTCTGGACGAAAATCGTGTCCCCATTGTGAAATGCAGTGCGCTTCATCCACCGCAATCATCGACAACGCAAGGTTCTCTAAACGCTCGATAAAGTCACGCATTAAGACACGTTCAGGTGAGACATACACCAATTTAAGCTGCCCAGAATGCATACGGTTATACACACTTAACAGCTCCTCTCTGCTCATCGTCGAGTTGACACACTCCGCCGCCACACCGTTCGCTTTGAGCTGATCAACTTGGTCTTTCATCAGCGAAATTAACGGTGAGATGACCAAGGTGATCCCAGGTAGCACCAAAGCAGGAATTTGGTAACAGAGAGACTTACCGCCCCCCGTTGGCATGATGACTAAGCTGTCCTTGCCTTCGATAGCCGCGTCAATGACTTCTTGTTGGCCGTCACGAAAGGTCTGATAACCGAACACTTCCTCCAACACACGTCGGGGCGTTACAGGGATATCTGATGGTTCGGCTAACAAGGTCGAGGTCATGGATAATCTCAGATTGAGTGATTATAGAAATGCTTTTGCATGCCACCGGCACACAAAGTGAGGGCACATTGTAATGGGGTTTCGTGGCGAATAAAACCGCAAATTATTAGGTGTTTCCCAGTGCGGCTCGTATACTCCTTTTCTGCTCTATAAACACACAATTAGGTGACAATTCATGACACCAGAACAACAACGTGCACGGCAAGGCACTCTGCTTGCTATTGGGGCTTACACCATGTGGGGCATTGCGCCAATGTACTTTAAGTCCATCGCACAAGTGTCTCCTTTAGAGATCTTGAGTCATCGTGTGATTTGGTCTTTCTTTTTGCTCGCCGCCCTTCTCCATTTTGGTCGTCATTGGCGCTCGGCTTACCACATTGCCAAAGACAAAACGAAAATCGCTTACCTCCTCTGTAGCTCAGTGCTGATAGGTGGTAACTGGCTCATTTTTATCTGGGCGGTCAACTCCAACCATATGCTCGATGCCAGCTTGGGTTATTACATCAACCCACTGCTCAACGTTTTGCTTGGAATGGTCTTCCTCGAAGAACGACTACGTAAACTGCAATGGCTTGCTGTCGTACTAGCGGCCTGTGGCGTGTTGGTCCAGCTGATTGTATTTGGATCCGTGCCCCTCGTGGCGATTGCGCTGGCAATGAGCTTTGGACTTTATGGCCTGTTACGCAAAAAAGTCAGCGTTGACGCTAAAACAGGGTTATTTATCGAAACCTTACTACTGTTGCCAATAGCTGCGGTTTATCTGCTCTTTTTTGCCGAGACTCCAACTTCGAACATGCTAAGCAACCCACTGCACTTGAACAGCTCGTTGGTTGCGGCAGGCATCATTACTACGCTGCCTTTACTTTGCTTCACTGGCGCAGCAACAAAGCTAAAGTTATCTACTCTGGGCTTTTTCCAGTACATCGCCCCAAGTTTGATGTTCTTGCTCGCAGTACTGATTTACGGTGAACCCTTTACCATGGATAAAGCCATCACCTTCGCCTTTATTTGGAGCGCGTTAGTCGTGTTTAGCTTTGATGGACTGCGCAACAACCGTCGCTCACGCCGAATCGTTCAGCCACAGTGATCGTTTTTTACAAGACAAGTTAGAAATTGCCAGATAAGCTTGGTCATAATGTGACCAAGCTTTTTTGTATGTAATGGAACAGATTCAATACTACGCAACCGACCATGATCAGCTGAGCCTGATCGAGGCGAAATACCAGAAGTTTGCTTTTCAAAGGCACTATCATCTGGATTTTCACCTCGGTCTGATCACGCATGGCACGCAAAAGTTCCAATATCAAGGCTGTAGCCATCAAGTGGGTCATGGCCAAATCGTAATTATGCCGCCAGATGAACTGCACGATGGGCACTCTAAGCTCGAAAGTGGCTATGAAGTGAATGTATTTGCGATCGAGCCGCACCTACTCAGCGATCTTGCCGATCTTAGTAAAAATGGTCAAATAATCCGCTTTAATGAATTGATCATCTCCGATCCACAGATATTTTCACAACTTAGTAACTTGCATGCTCTTCTTCGCCGCGAGAACCTCAGCCAACTCACCAAAGATTGCCTTCCTTTTGAAGGATTTAATCAACTTTTTGATCGCTACGGATCACTCGCGAGGCAAAAAGTGGTCCCTCTTGGGAAACAGTCTTTGCATACCTTAAAAGATTACTTAATGGCGAATCTCGACCAAACGGTTCGTTTAGATGCACTATCAGAGCTCTGCCAACTGAGCCCCACGCAATTTCAACGCCATTTCAAAGCGCAAACTGGGATGACTCCCTACGCTTGGTTTGCTCGCTTGCGATTAGAGCAAGGAATGAAACTACTCCAAGCAGGATGGTGTGGTACGGACGTCGCCTATCAAGTGGGCTTTTATGATCAGGCCCACTTTAGTAAAGCGTTTAAACAAACCTATGGCGTCTCGCCTTCACAAGTGGCACGCTAATATCTCATACGCTGTGGTATTCAGTACTGCTAGTTTTTTACAAGCACTACCGAATAAGAATCACGACAATAGCTCATATCCACTATGTTTTGAGATGTGTTATGAATGAATCGACTATCCTGTTGACGCTCGCCAGCATTCACTTTATCGCTTTGATGAGCCCGGGTCCCGACTTTGCGCTTGTGGTACAAAATGCGACCCGTCACGGCCGTCAAACTGGCTTGTACATCGCGCTGGGGTTGTCTGTTGGTATTTTGCTGCATTCTTTATTCAGCCTAACCGGGGTGAGCTATTTGGTTCACCAGCATCCGGTGCTCTACTCCGTCTTACAATTGCTTGGGGGTAGTTATCTGCTGTATCTGGGTATCGGTGCACTGCGCAGTGTGATCGCGATGATCAAAAATCCACTTTCTGATCAACCGAGCAACACCAATAACCTTGTGATCAGTAATAAACGTCAGGCGTTTACCAAAGGGTTCGCAACCAATATTCTCAACCCCAAAGCCTTAGTGTTTTTTGTGAGTTTAATGTCGAGCCTTGTCCCAGTGGGCATGTCGGTGACAGGAAAAGGGATTGCTCTGGTGGTTTTGTTTTGTTTGTCGCTGTTCTGGTTCTCCAGCCTTGCATGGATGCTATCAACGCAGCGCTTGCAAACAAGATTGCAGCAAGCTGGCATCTACATTGATGGCTTATGTGGTGTGGTCTTTACTTTAGTTGGCGGTAGCATTTTACTTCACACTGTTCGTGCTTTTATCGAATAGCATACTGATTTTATAGGCTGTACACTCGACATTTCTTCAATCAGAAACTCGACGACTATCTCCATGGCTGCCAAGCTGAATAACCTTAGTTGGCAACATGGAGAGTCATCATGCAATGGACGTTTAACCGACTCGTACTTTCGGGTCTTTTTCTTACTTCCCCTTTAACCTTCACTGGACAAGCCTTCGCTAACCAAGCTGCAGATTCTGTCGCACCAGAGCACAGCACTGGCATTGAGCAAAAGCAACTGGTCACAGCTAAAGATTATATGGTTACCGCCGCGAACCCACTGGCGACCCAAGCGGGTGCAAACGTGCTTGAGCAAGGCGGGAACGCGATAGATGCCATGGTCGCGGTGCAATTGATGCTTGGCTTAGTTGAACCCCAGTCATCGGGTATTGGTGGCGGTGCGTTCTTAGTGTATTGGGATAGCGAAAAGCAAAAACTGACCACTTACGACGGGCGTGAAACCGCCCCCCTCGCCGTAACGCCAAAGCTATTTTTAGATGAGAACGGTCAGCCATTGCAATTCTACGATGCCGTGGTTGGTGGACGCTCTGTCGCAACACCAGGCACCGTGAAACTATTATGGGATACCCACCAGAAATACGGCAAGTTGGAATGGAAAAAGATCATTCAGCCTGTTATCTCGCTTGCAGAGCAAGGATTCAAAGTCAGTCCTCGCCTAGCAAGCTTGATAGAAAAAGACGCCGAGCGTTTATCACGCTTTCCAGTCACAAAAGCCTATTTCTTTAACTCGGATGGCTCGCCAAAAACCGAAGGTACGCTATTAAAAAACCCTGAATACGCACAAACACTGAGTGCTATTGCTAAGCAAGGCGCCCAAGCCTTCTACCATGGGGATATCGCCAGAGACATTATCGAGACGGTACAAAAAGCGCCGGGCAACCCCGGTGTATTAGCCCAACCCGACTTTGATACCTACCAAATCAGACAACGTGAGCCGGTTTGTGCTGCATACCAAAGCTATGACATTTGCGGCATGGGACCACCAAGCTCTGGCGCGCTCACCATTGGTCAGATTTTGGCGATCACTGAACAGTACGATCTTAAAGGCTGGGGGGCTAACAGCATTAAATCTTGGCAAGTACTCGCCGATGCATCGCGTCTAGCGTTTGCTGACCGTGGTAAATACATGGCAGACCAAGATTACGTGCCAATGCCAACTCAAGGCTTGCTTGATGAAAGCTACCTCCAGCAGCGAGCAGAGCTGATCCAAGTCGGCAAAGCACTAAGCAAAGTTGAAGCAGGCAATCCTCCGTGGTCGCACGCAATGAACTTAAGCATGGACGAGTCCATTGAGCTTCCTTCCACCAGCCATTTCAATATCGTCGATAAGCAAGGCAATGTGGTGTCAATGACCACCACCATTGAGAACGCCTTTGGTTCGCGTTTAATGGTGCGTGGTTTCTTACTTAATAATGAACTGACTGATTTTTCTTTCCGTACTCATAATGACGGAATCCCAATCGCCAACCGTATAGAACCAGGCAAGCGTCCACGATCTTCAATGGCCCCGACCATTATGATGAAAGATAACAAACCTTACATGGCGATAGGCTCTCCGGGTGGCAGTCGCATTATTGGTTACGTGGCTCAAACAATCATTGCCCATACGCAATGGGATATGGACATTCAACAAGCGATCAATCAACCACGATTACTCGACCGTTTTGGTACCTTAGATATTGAGCAAGGTACCGCCGCAGAGCGCTTGCAGCCTGAGTTGGATAAGCTTGGCTTGAAAACCAATATTCGCGATCTCAACTCGGGGTTGCACGCGATTCGAATCACCAAAGATGGGCTAGAAGGTGCCGCTGATCCTCGTCGAGAAGGAGTAGCGATCGGCAAATAGGCCTGTTTTGCTCGCCCCCTTGTGCGAGATATCTCACAAGGGGGTAAGCCAACCTCTCTTTCTTTATAGGTAAAAGAGAACAAAAATACACATAAGACTTTGAATAAAAAGGACATGTTTCTTTTTTAAACATATGAGATTTAGCAAAATGTGAGTTGTGACCGTTGTGGGGCATCGTGAAACGCGTAATATTAATCGTGTCGGAAGGATGCTGACACGGAACAGGAAAAACCACGGACTTGGTGAACTTCAGGAAGAAGAAACGGTTATTCAGGATGAATAGTCGGGCATGGATTGCAAAATAGGACATTGAACGGAATCAATAGTGACTAGGATGGTTGCTACTAAGGACGGCAATGGACACCTCTGGACGAGGCAAGGACTGAACATCAGGATGATGTCATGGACACCGCTCAGGGAACAAGTGATGATAGCTAACGAGGATGGTTAGCAGACCAGGATAAGGTCAAGGACACCGCTAGGATGGCGATGAAAGGATTAAGCTGAAGGAATACAGCACGCTATCAAGGATTTGATGCAAGGAGCACTTTGAGTAGCTGGATTGCTGCAAGTAAGACCACAACCCCGATGGGCGCAAGCCCTCGGGGTTTTTCTTTGTCTGCGTCGCAACTGAAGCCTATCCTACTCAGAGACCACAAGAGCTGCCAAAGCAGCACTTTTTTATGTTAAACAATAAAAATCAAAAACTTACAAAAAATGAAGAACTCACAGCCTCTCAAGTCTCGCGTAAGCAGTCACTAACCACTTAATACCTTCACCATTGAACGCAATCTGTACTCGGCTTTGTGGCCCACTGCCTTCAAAGTTGATGATCGTCCCCTCACCAAACTTTGGATGCATCACCCGAGCCCCCAAGGCAAAGCCCGTTTCATTAAAGTTTTCTTTGACTGCAGTCTGGCTAAATCGACCAGTGGTCGAAGGTCGGCTGACTTGCGCCTTCATTCGAACTTCATCCAAACACGTTTCTGGTAATTCACGAATAAAACGTGACGGTTTGTGGTATTTATCCTGACCATACAGACGGCGCATCTCTGCGTAAGTGATGTACAGTTTTTGCATTGCACGCGTGATGCCTACGTAGCAAAGGCGGCGCTCTTCTTCTAGGCGTCCAGCCTCTTCAGCCGACATCTGGCTTGGGAACATGCCCTCTTCCACACCCACCATAAACACCAACGGAAATTCCAGACCTTTCGCGCTGTGTAATGTCATTAACTGAACCGCGTCCTCGAATTCGTCTGCTTGGCCTTCCCCCGCCTCCAGTGCCGCATGGGTTAAGAAAGCCGTCAGCATTGACATCTCTTCCGCTTCTTCTGGTTTCTCAAATTGACGCGTTGCCGTCACCAATTCTTCCAAGTTTTCAATACGCGCTTTAGACTTTTCGCCTTTCTCTTGCTCGTACATCGCAAACAAACCTGAATACTTAATGACGTGGTCAGTTTGCTCGTGCAATGGCATTTCGAGCGTATCATCTTCCAGTGCCGTAATTAACTCAATAAAACGACTTAACGCCCCTGCAGCTCGGCCTGATAGCACTTGCTCATCAAGCATCGCCACACAAGCTTCCCACATCGTGCAGCCACGATCGCGCGCCGCACGACGAATGGTTTCCAACGTTTTGTCCCCCAAACCACGTGTCGGGGTATTCACCACACGCTCAAAAGCCGCATCATCATTTCGGTTACCGATCAAACGCAGGTAACTCAGTGCATCTCGAATTTCCAACCGTTCGAAGAATCGCATACCGCCATAAATACGGTATGGCAACCCCGCCTGAATTAACGCTTCTTCAAGAACACGAGATTGTGCGTTATTACGATACAGCATCGCGGCCTCACTCAAAGCTCCGCCGTTCTCCTGCCACTCTTTGATTTTGTTTACCGAAAAACGGGCTTCATCCAGTTCATTGTAAGCACTGTAAACCGAGATAGGCTCACCCTCGAGGCCATCAGTCCAAAGCTCTTTGCCCATGCGTTCAGTATTATTGGCAATCAAGGTGTTTGAAGCTTCGAGAATCGTCTTTGTGGAACGGTAGTTTTGCTCCAGACGAATAGTATTGACGCTTGGAAATTCCAGAGTGAACTTCTCAATATTCTCCACTTTTGCACCACGCCAGCCATAAATCGACTGATCGTCATCCCCCACGATCATCACGTGACAATCAGGGCCAGCCATCATGCGCAGCCAAGCGTACTGGATGTTATTGGTGTCTTGGAACTCATCGACCAAAATGTGCTTAAAACGCGCTTGGTAATGCTCACGGACAAATTTATTATCGCGCAGTAGTTCGTGTGCGCGTAGAAGAATTTCCGCAAAGTCGACTAAGCCCGCACGATCACACGCCTCTTGGTAAGCAGTGTACAGCTGTAGGTTCGTTTTGGTCACGGGGTCGTGGTAGGCGTCGATATGCGATGGGCGTAATCCTTCGTCCTTCTTACCATTGATCCACCATGAAACTTGGCGTGCAGGCCACTGCTTTTCATCCAAGTTTTGTGCTTTGATCAAACGCTTCAACAAACGTTGCTGATCATCACTGTCGATAATTTGAAAGTCTTCCGGTAGCTTGGCATCAAGATAGTGTGCACGCAAAATGCGGTGACAAATGCCGTGGAAGGTGCCATTCCACATGCCAGATGCACTACCCATCATCAATTCTTCAATACGACCACGCATCTCTGCGGCGGCTTTATTAGTAAAGGTGACGGACATGATCGAGAACGGAGAAGCTTGCTCGACTGACATTAGCCAAGCGATACGGTGAACAAGAACGCGAGTCTTACCGCTCCCTGCACCAGCAAGGACGAGTAAGTTTTCTAGAGGAGCTGCGACGGCTTCACGCTGTTTATCGTTCAAGCCGTCGAGTAATAGAGATGGATCCATCATGATGAGCTACTGGTTTTTTATACATAAAAACCGATTATAACCTAAACAACTGGGTGCTGTTTAGACAAAAATTGATAAAAAATTCGTTGTTTTTTTGAACTGACATTCAACTGGTTATCTCGATTCGCACCCCCAAAAACCATTCACGCGATCAATTTCAATGAAAGTTTTCTCTTGCTGTGTCTATCTTTTATTCTAAGCAAGTGGATAAATATTGTGCATTAACATGAAAATTGGCTTGCTTACCGGAAATTAAAGGAAATCATTCAGAGGAAATTGTTATGAAAAAGTCGAATCTTGCAGTTACTGCGGCTGTTACTGGCCTTCTCGCGCTTGGTGGCACCATGCTCACCGCAGCCCCTGCTGTCGCAGCAGAAAAAGAAAAGTGTTATGGCGTAGCGAAAGCCGGTAAGAATGACTGCGCAACGAAAAACAGCTCTTGCGCGGGGACCTCGAAAGAAGACCACCAAAAAGATGCCTTTGTTGTCGTTCCTAAAGGATTGTGTGACAAATTGGCTGGCGGTAGCACCAGCGAATCATAACTCAACGTCACAAGTTTCTGTGGGGCGCGTTGCACTTTAACCAACGCCCCCAGTTACTCGCCAATCAGAAAAGGAGTTTCACGTGAAACATCACTCTTTCCATCCTCTTGCTGGCGTCGGATTACGCTCCCCTCATCTCGATTATTTTAGCCAACATAAACCTGAGTTGTCGTGGTTAGAAGTCCACAGCGAGAACTACTTTCAACCCAACTCAGCAGAGCATCATCAACTGCAAGCACTGCGCGAGCATTACCAAATCAGTTGCCACGGTATTGGTTTATCGCTGGGCTCGGTGGAACGTGTGAATCCGAAACATTTAGCGCAACTAAAAGCATTGATAAATACAATGGATCCGCTCTTCGTCTCTGACCATTTAAGCTGGAGTGAAAATGGTGGTCACTACTTCAATGATCTACTTCCCTTGCCTTACACGGAAGAAGCGCTGCAAGTCTTCACTCGCAACGTGCTTGAAGTGCAAGAACATCTACAACGTGAAATCCTCATTGAGAACCCATCTAGTTATGTGCAGTTTCACCATTCAATCATCAGTGAATGGGACTTTCTTACCGAAGTACAAAAGCGCACCGACTGTCGTTTATTGCTCGACTTAAATAACGTATATGTTTCCGCCTTCAATCACGGTTTTGATTGCGACACATACCTAGATGCGATTCCAGCCGACAAAGTCGATGAGATCCATTTGGCAGGTTTTACTATTAAGCCGTTGGATAAAGGTGAGATTTGGATTGATACTCATAGCCGTCCCGTCAGTGATGAAGTATGGCAGCTGTTCGTTAATTGCACACAAAAACACGGCCCTCGCCATACGCTGATTGAATGGGATTTGGATATTCCAGCTCCAGAAATCCTTCTTGGCGAAGCAGAAAAAGCGTCCTCACTATTGCAGCAAAACCATTTAATTGACCAAAAGAGCAAAAGGAAAGCGTCATGAATCTTGCGACCTTGCAGAGTCAATTTGCTAAAGCCCTACATTATCAAGCGCTCGGTGAAGAATGCGACATTGTGAGTGACAAGTTTACCGCAGATGAACGCATACAGATTTACCGCAATAACTTTATCATCAGCTTGAGTGAGGTATTGGCAGCGACCTACCCAATGGTTGAAGCCTTAGTTGGAAAAGAATGCTTCGATCAAATTGCTCGCCAACACGTGCTTTCTCACCCCTTAGCAGAAGGTAATGTCGTACATTATGGTGCGGGCTTTCAAGATACGATTATGCAGTTTAGTCAGGTCATGACCCAAGCTCCGTACGCACCTGAAGTCGCAAGGTTTGAATGGCATATGGACTTAGCTCGACAAATACAGAATGAGAAAGTCGAAAAACCAAATCGAATCCCTTTATCTGCACTTACCCAAGTGACGGAAGAACAACAGCCTCAATTGGTGTTTCATTTGCGTACCGGCAGCCGCAGCTTTGACTCCAACTACGCCGTGTTTGATTTATTCCGTGCAATGCAAACCCAAGACTTTGAACAGCTCAATATCAATCAATTACAGCAAGGGGTCATCTCGATGCAAGCCAATGGAGAAGCCTTATGTCACGCACTCGATACCGATGTTTTCCAACTGCTGCAATGTTTAGAGCAGAAGCAGAGTTTGAGCGAAATACCCGAAGCATTGCTCACTCACCTTAATAGCGTCATGGCACTCGATCTCGTTGACGGTTTTACATTGAAATCAATCTAAGGAGCACTCTATGACGAATACGGTTAAACACTTAGTCAATCGGTACGACGATTTGATCAGTACCTTACAAGCTGGCTTTGTCCCTTTACTACTTCTCTTTTGTCGCTTGTGGGTTGCATGGGTGTTCTTCAATTCAGGGCTAATCAAAGTTTCTTCTTGGGATAGCACGCTGTATCTATTCGAATTGGAATACCAAGTGCCACTTTTGCCTTGGGATCTAGCGGCCTACATGGGAACGGCTGCTGAGTTAATTCTACCAGTATTTTTAGCGTTGGGATTGATTACCCGCCCGATGGCAGCGATTCTGTTTGTATTCAATATTATCGCGGTCATCTCTTACCCTGTCTTGTGGGAAAAAGGGTTCTATGACCATCAGTTGTGGGGATTCATGATTTTAGTGGTTATCGTATGGGGACCGGGAGTCATCTCCATCGACCATGTTATAAAGAACAAATTGACGCAATAAAAAATCCCCGCCATGGCGGGGATTTTTTATTGTTTATTCAAGTAAGCAAGAAGCTCATCGGCTGAGATACCCTGTTGAGCAAGATCTTTTGCTAACAGCTCAACTTGCTCACCTTTGCGCGACTCAATCACTTGTTGAAATTGGTACACAATATCACGCAAGATTGGTAAAGGTACTTGTTTTGCCGCACTACGAATGCGCTCGGAGCTTTGGTTACCCAGCTCATTCAGCAACTTGCCAAACATCACCTTTTCCGGCGATTCTTCCATTTGCTCTAGAATACGAGCCATTTCATACGTGGTTAACGACATTACTTTTTGAGTTCCGTTATGATGTCAGGAAAAGTCTGAACAACAAATATACACGCGTTAGTCACATTGGAAAATACTAAATTGCACTGATTTACGCTTTAACAAAGCTCGCGTGCCAATTCTTACCCGCTTTTGTAAATAGAATAACCAACGCCGGTAATAAAGCCCACATATGAATTGCAATCAGAGTTTGTGGTTCCAGTGACGCACGCTGCAATGTGCCCACCAATAACCCAGAACCACTCATTTGGAACATGCCTAACAGGGCTGCGGCTGTTCCCGCTTTATCACCAAAAGGTTCCAGTGCTTTACCAGCCGCAGCGCCAAGAATGAACGCAAACCCCACCGACGCCATAAAGATAGGCAACATGAAAGACAGCGCAGTATTCTGACCATTCATGACCATCATAACCACCCCTGCCAAACCAAGCGTCGAAATGCCTACCACAAGCGTATTGTGTGTACCGACGCGATCCATAAACTTAGGCGCGAGCATACAAGCCGTAATGTTTATCACCGCATTTACACCAAACCAAAAGGTGAATTCATTCATCGACAGTCCCATACCTGTCATCAAAACAGATGGCGCTGAAGTCACGTAAGCAAGAATCACCGCCATCGCCATTAAGCACAGCGAAGCATGAAAGATAAATGACGGGGTGCTCAATACAGCCCAGTAGCGACTGGGTTTAAAATAAGCCTGACCCTTTGTCGAGGGATTGGTCTCCTTCATCATAAAGAACATCAGTGCACCAGATACGAAGGCAAAACCAGCCATAAAGCTAAAGTTAGCGCGCCAATCAAATTGCTGGGTTAACCAGCTACCAAGAATAGGGGCCAATGCCGGAATAAAGCAGATCGCACCATTGAGATAGCTGATCATCTTACCGCTTTTTTCCGGCCCAAAAAGATCGCGAACTGTTGCAAAGGCTGCTACCGATGTCGCACACGCACCTAAGCCTTGTAGCAGTCGGGACACCAACATCCACTCAATATTCTGAGCACTCCACGCCAATAAAGCGCTCATTGCGTAAATGGTGATACCGCCCAATGCAACAGTTCGACGTCCGAGTTTATCTGCCAAAGGGCCAGCAAATAGTTGCCCGACACCCATCGCAAATAAGAACCAAGTGATCGTGTCTTGTGCTAAAGCATCATCTACCTGAAAGGTGGAAGCGATAAGAGGTAACGCGGGTAGATAAATATCAATCGCAAGCGGACTGAAAAGAACCAAAAGGGTCAATAACGCCATTTGCTTTTTACGATCAGAAAACTGGCTAGGCACACAACACTCCAAATTGAACAAAGAACTTCGCCTGAGTTTAATCGTCTAATGATATGAATAGAAATGATGTATAATCATGATCATTATTCCCCTGAGGAAATTCATTGTGAACATCGAAAAGCTGGCTCGTATTGATTTCAACCTACTGGTTTGTTTTAAAGTATTGATAGAAGAGCTTAACGTCACTCGGGCGGCACATCGACTGTGCTTGAGTCAATCCGCGGTAAGCAAGTCACTCGCCAAGTTACGCATCCAATTCAATGATCCGCTGTTTACTAGAAACTCGCATGGATTGACGCCCACGCCCCGGGCTTTGTTCTTAAAACCGAAACTGGATTTGTTGATAAATCAATTAGAAGCGCTCACACAACCCGAAGAATTTTGTCCACAAAGCAGTGAATATCGTTTTCAAATTGCGGCGGTCGAAAGCATATATTCGCTTATTCTTCCTCATTTCTTACCCGCTATATTTCAGCAGGCACCTGGGGTCACGATCAGTACTCATCCTTGGTTAGATAGCACCTTTAAAATGCTCCAACGCGGTGAATTAGATTTCGGTTTAACTGGAAAAGACATCGACATTAATGATGCAAAACTAACCCTGTTGCCACCAAACGACATTAGCGAGCTGGAAATTTATCGCGACCATCAAATGTGTATTATTCGTAAAAATCATCCGGCACTAAAACAACCTTGGAACCTAGAAGCGTATCTCGCCCTGCGTCACGTACAAGTCCGCTGTGATGGTAACGAACGATGGCTGTTGGATTATCGTCTTGCCGATATCGGAGCCGATCGTGATATTGCCGTGACCGTACCCGATTTCAATAGTGCCGCTAGCCTGTGCTCATATACCGACTTTATCTTCACCGCCCCAAGTCACTTTGTGCAGCTCGCAGCCAAACAGCTTGACTTGGTGGTGCTTCCCCTACCGCTGGAATTTCCGCCGATGGCATACACTTTATTCTGGCACCGAGACAGAGAAAATGACCCGGCACTGAATTGGTTACGCGCGATGATCACGCAAAAAACCGATCACCTTAGATAAAAAGTACCGCTCTCAATTTGCGCTTCAGTGGTAAAATGAGTAGCTTAACTGTCGTCGTCCTTTTGGCTCATCTATGGCTCAGTTGTACTCCGGCTCAGCCAAAGTCATTGCAAACTTTGGTTGATCATACTGCATGGCAGAAGGAAACAGCTCCCAAACCTGAGCATAAAGGAGCCGTAATTTGAAGGAATAAAACAGATGCACAACGATACCCTAAGCCGAGTGAATGCGATTCGCGAATGGCTTGTAAAACATAATATTGATGCCCTACTGGTTCCACACGAGGACGAGTATTTGGGTGAATACGTACCAGCGCACAACGAGCGCTTGCATTGGTTAACTGGCTTTACAGGCTCTGCTGGTGCCGCCGTCATCACCAAAGAGAAGGCAGCCATGTTTGTCGATGGTCGCTATACCGTTCAAGTCACCAAACAAGTCTCTGGTGACCTCTTTGAATATCACCACCTTATTGAAGAACCAGCTTTAGATTGGGTTCTAGATAACCTGCCAGCAAACGCTTCTGTCGCAATTGACCCTCGCATGCACAGCTCAGCTTGGCTAGATATGGCACAAGCTAAACTGGCCGGAAAGCTTGAGCTCAATATTCTGACCAACAACCCAATTGATGCGTTGTGGCAGGATCGCCCAGACCCTGTTGTCTCAGATGTTCGCCTAATGCCTACAGAAGCTGTCGGTCAATCAAGTGAGAGCAAGCGTCAAGCAATCGCCCAACTGGTTAAAAAAGCGGGTGCAGATAGCGCTGTGATCACAGCACTAGATTCTATTTGTTGGCTGCTGAATGTCCGTGGTTTGGATGTATCACGCCTGCCTGTATTACTTTCACATGCGATTCTGCATGCCGACTCAACCGTTGAATACTTCCTCGACCCTGCTCGCCTACCTGCTGAGTTTGATGCGCATGTCGGTGCCGGTGTGACCGTTCATCACCCAGAAGCACTTCAATCTCGCCTTGAAGCCATGACAGATAAAAAGGTATTAGTTGATCCTGCAATCAGTAACGCTTGGTGTAAGCTGGTACTACAAAACTCTGGTGCGTCCGTGATTGCAGCAGCAGATCCATGTCTGATGCCAAAAGCGGCGAAGAACGCAGTTGAAATTGCGGGTATGAAGGCGTGTCATATCCGCGATGGCGTGGCGATGAGCAAGTTCCTATGTTGGTTAGATGCGGAAGTTGCTGCTGGCAACCTGCATGACGAAGCGACATTGGCAGACAAACTGGAAGCCTTTCGTAGCGAAGACCCTACGCTAATGGATCTCAGCTTCGATACCATTTCAGCGGCAGGCGGGAACGCGGCCATGTGTCACTACAATCACGAGAACCAACCTGAACCTGGTAAGTTAGCACTGAACACGCTTTACCTTGTGGACTCAGGCGGTCAGTACCTCGATGGCACCACAGATATCACGCGTACTATCGCGATTGGTCAACCTTCTGCAGAAATGCAGAAGCAATTTACGTTGGCGCTGAAAGGTCATATTGGCGTGGCTCGAGCTCGCTTCCCGAAAGGCACTCGTGGTTATCAAATCGATACGCTTGCTCGCCAACACTTATGGGCAGAAGGTTATGATTACGATCACGGCACGGGCCACGGTGTGGGCCACTTCCTAAGTGTGCATGAAGGCCCAGCAAGCATTTCGAAGAAGCAAATTGATGTGCCTCTATTAGAAGGCATGGTGCTATCAAACGAGCCAGGTTACTACCGTGCAGACGCGTTTGGTATTCGTATCGAGAATCTGGAACTTGTTGTTGAAACACCAACTAAAGGTGACTTCCCTGTTCTGTCATTTGAGTCGCTAACACGCTGCCCAATCGACAAGCGCAACATCAATGTTGATATGCTTACTCGGCCTGAACTCGCTTGGCTGAATGATTACCATCAGAAAGTATGGGATGAGATCAACCCGCTAGTTGAAGGTGATGTGAAAGAGTGGCTTCGTCAAGCAACGTTACCTATAGCACACAGCTAGAAGATAGAAAAAGTAGAGGGTTGATGTTTTGCATCAACCCTCTTTTTTTGCCTATGTTTCACGTGAAACATAACGATGACCAGTGGCTTTCTTTGTTACTTAACCAGAATACGCCGAGTGCCAATCTCGCCATACAGGGTCAAACCCTTTCGCCCGGATCATATCTTCTACTGAACCCGCACTTCGCTCGTCGCTGATTTCAAACTGCTCGAGAGCGACTTCTTCCGTAGCATAACCTCCTGGTTGGGTTTTCGATGCGGCAGACATGCTCGTGATGCCTAACGGTAAAACATTGTCTCGGAACGTTGCTGACTCACGAGTGGATAAAGACAACTCGACTTCTGGATTCAGCAAGCGATATGCGCAAATCAATTGCACCAATTGCTTATCGGTCATTACCGACTTTGGCTGTAATACATTGGCAGAGCTCGAACCTTCACAAGGTCGTAAACGCGGAAAGGAAATCGAGTATCGTGTTTGCCAGTATGTATGCTCTAGGTAATTGAGGTGTGCCGCAACATAAAAACAGTCCGTTCGCCACTCTTCCAAACCAATCAGAGCACCAATACCAATTTTATCAATTCCGGCTCTTGCTAACCTATCGGGCGTTTCTAAGCGATAGCGAAAATTCGTTTTATTACCGCGAAGGTGATGCTGCGCGTAGGTTGATGGATGGTAAGTTTCTTGATACACCATCACCGCGTCCAACCCCAAGCTCTTCAGCTCGGCGTAGTTATCTTGATCTAAAGGCTGAACTTCCATGGCTAAATAATTGAACCGCTGCTTAATCAAAGGCAACATCTCACGAAAGTAGTTCATCCCTACTTTGGTTTCATGCTCTCCTGTGACCAACAATACGCTGTCGAATTTCATACGCTTAATGGCTTCCACTTCAGCGGCAACTTCATCTTTATTCAACGTCCTACGCTTGATGCGGTTTTCCATTGAAAAGCCGCAATAGGTACACGCATTCGCACACACGTTAGAAAGGTACAACGGTATATAAAGCGACATCGTATTACCAAAGCGCTTACGTGTTAGCGCGTAAGATTGTTGTGCCATCTGCTCCAGATAAGGCTCTGCCGCTGGTGAGATCAACGCTTTGAAATCTTCCAAGTCACGTCTAGTTTTACTTAATGCTCGCTCCACATCTTGGGCCGTTTTCGCATAGATCGACATGGAAATGTCATCCCAATTAAGCTGCTTAAACCGTTCATAAAAACTCATGTTATGACTCCACCATTACAGCTCATCCAGAAATGAGGTCAAAGGACTCGACGCCACAGCATGAGAAACCTTGCCAGCAAGTCCCGCTTCATAAGCTAAACGGCCCGACTCAACGGCCAACTTAAATGCCTTCGCCATCGCCACGGGATTGCTCGACGCTGCAATAGCGGTATTCACTAGGACGGCATCGGCGCCCATTTCCATCGCACGCGCCGCATGAGAAGGCGCGCCAATCCCTGCATCCACAACCACTGGAACGTTGGCTTGATCGATAATGATTTCAAGAAAGTCGTGCGATGCGATCCCTTTGTTAGAGCCGATCGGCGCACCTAATGGCATCACAGCCGCACAGCCTACTTCTTCTAAACGCTTACACAAAACAGGGTCCGCATGGCAGTATGGAAGAACAATAAAACCATCACGTACCAACCGCTCAGCGGCTGCAAGTGTCTCAATTGGATCGGGCATCAAGTACTTCGGATCTGGGTGAATTTCCAGTTTTAACCAGTTAGTACCTAACGCTTCTCGCGCTAGTTGTGCAGCAAATACGGCATCTTTAACATTCTTTGCACCCGAAGTGTTCGGCAATAAGTTCACACCCGCTTGTACTAACGGCAGCAAAATATCGTCTTGTTGGTCGTTCACATTTACACGCTTCAACGCCATAGTTGCAAGTTGAGAACCCGACACTTGAATCGCTTCAGCCATTAATCGGCTGTTGGCAAACTTGCCTGTTCCAGTGAACAGTCTTGATTCGAATTGTTTATCACCAATTTTAAGCATCGACGTTAACCCCCTGCGATTGCTTGAAACAAAGAGAGGCTATCTCCCTCGGAAAGGTCTGTGCTCGCCCATTCACTGCGCGGTATCACATAGTTATTAATAGCGAACACACAGCCTATTTCTGGCAGAGAAAATCGCACAATGATCTGCTGTAAGTTCACTCCAACTTCCACTTTGTGTCGCTGTTCATTGATGGTAATCGTCATGTGCTGATTGTCCGCACCTTGAGATGAATTTAGTATTGAATTGTTAGATTTAGATAATGTCATTGCTTTCGACTCTCTATGCTCTGACTTGTATTACTCGTGGCTAGCTCTGTCCACAAACCTGACATTGACGGTCCTTACCTATCGCTAAGTGATTCCAGCTCATCAGTAGACCATCAAAAATATGTAACTGATTCGTCGATACATGGAATGCCCCAGTGGCCAGTTTTTGGATAGCCGCCATTGCTTGATAATTACCAAGCGTTCCAACGACCGGACCAATCACACCACGCTCACTGCACGTTTTAACCTGCTGAAGTTCGTCAAAAGGATATAAGCAACGGTAACAGCCTGAGTCTTTAGACTGATAATCAAACACTGCAAACTGACCTTGCCAACCAATAGCTGCAGCAGAAATGAGTGGCGTGCTTTGCTCAAAACACACTTGATTGATCAGCTGTCTCGTAGGCAGGTTATCGCAGCAATCCAATACTACATCCGCCAACATGACTTCGAGTTGTAGCGGTAATTTATCCAGTCGCTTAGCAATGGTACGCACTTGAACCATGGAATTGAGCGCAGCGAGTTGTTGTGCGGCTGCATCGACTTTGGCCATGCCAAAATCGTGCTCACGATAGATTACCTGCCGCTGTAGGTTACTGTTATCAACGTCATCGTCATCCACCAAAACCAACTTACCAACCCCAGCGCCGGCTAAATACAGACTCGCCGCGCTGCCAAGTCCACCACAACCGACTATCAGTACATGCGACTGGCCTAGCTGAACTTGACCCTTTTCACCCACCTCAGGTACAGCAATCTGACGCTGGTAACGCACAAATTCTTTATCTGTGGGCACTATCGTCTCCCGTCTTGAAGCTTTGATTCAACGAAGTTTCATCAACTGTGCGCTGTTCTTCTGTCATTAAATAAGCAAAGAAGTGAATCACTGATTGTGGAGACTTAGCCAAAGTAATCGCTCGCACGACGGCTAAACTCGACACTCCACATTGCCAAACTTGCGGCGCGTTGGATTGGTCAACACCACCAATAGCCACCGTCGGATAACCAAGCACTTCACTGCCGCTTTCATTACGGTAAGGAATACTATTAATCAACTTTTGGTACAGAGCTAAACGAATAAGCCCTTGTGGCTTTGAAGGCATTTGCTTTGTCGTCGTTGGAAAAATATGCCCGAGGGCAATATAGCTTGGATGGATTTGGACAATACGGAGCAACTCGTAATAACCATGGGTTGATAAGCCCAAGCGAATGCCAGCTTGGCTCAACTCGCTCAGGTTAGACTCTTCAATATCTTCCTGACCAAGATGGACACCAAACGCACCATACTTAATGGCTAGCTCCCAGTAATCGTTAATAAATACCTGCGCGTTGTACTGTTGCCCAAGTTCAATAGCACGCGCCACCTGTTGTTCTAAATCAGGTTGGTCTGGATTTTTGATACGCAGCTGAATGGTATTAATGCCTAATGGCAATAAACGTTCGACCCAAACAACATCATCAACAACCGGATAAAGTCCCAAACGGTTCCTGTTCAACGTTGGAAAACGTAGTTCGTGACCTTTTGTCGCCCAGCCGACTTGCATACCTAAACGCTCATCTTCAAAGACTGGGATTGGAAAATCGGAAAACTCACACGCCCAAGACTGTGAAACCATAGCTTCACCATCAATGGATGTTTCACGTGAAACATTGGTCATGGCACGAGCAAACGTCAGCGCATCCTCGATAGGAAAACCCAAGACTAACAATGTTAAGACCCAAGCCAAATGTAACTCAGGTTTAAAATAATGAGAGGAATCAAACGAACTAGAGAGCGCTCTCACCTCACCGTTGATCGGATGATGCCAGATATCGAGTTGTGCTTGTCGGCTCACCTGCCGATCATCAATACCGATGTAGACGTCTGGAGAGGCTTGTTTAAGGTATTCCTTAACGGACAGCGAGGAGCGATAATAAATTACATGTTCGCTATCATCATTCAAATGATCAGTACAGAGGTCGGTGCTTACGCTCTTAATTTGTTGGTCACAAATAAGCTGAATAGACTGAGTTGGGCTCACACCCAACTCAATCATTTCAATGCTAAAACCCTGCTCTTTCGCCAACAACAAGCACTGCTGAACTAACCCCGTTAATTCAATTAATGATGACGGAATAAGGATTTTCATCATTACTCGTCAACCTCTGCATGTGCGGCTGGATGATATAATTCAGAGCCAGTAGCTCGAAATTCTTCCGACTTTCTGCGCATTCCTTCCAGTGGATCATCTAACATTTTGATAGAAACCGCCTGATCCGCTGCCACTTGCTCGGTGTCTTTCGCGTACTCTCTTACCTCTTGCGAAATCTTCATCGAGCAGAACTTTGGTCCGCACATTGAACAAAAGTGGGCAACTTTGCCCGACTCTTGAGGCAAGGTTTCATCATGGAAAGCGCGAGCGGTTTCTGGGTCGAGTGACAAGTTGAATTGGTCTTCCCAACGGAACTCGAAGCGAGCTTTAGAAAGCGCGTTATCACGAACTTGTGCGCCAGGGTGTCCTTTCGCCAAATCAGCAGCGTGAGCAGCAAGCTTATAGGTGATCATGCCCGTTTTTACGTCTTCTTTATTTGGTAAGCCAAGGTGCTCTTTTGGGGTGACGTAACAAAGCATTGCACAGCCGTACCAACCAATCATGGCAGCGCCAATGCCTGAAGTAATATGGTCATAACCAGGAGCGACGTCTGTCGTCAGTGGACCAAGCGTGTAGAACGGCGCTTCATGGCAGTGCTCTAATTGTTCTTCCATGTTTTCTTTAATCATGTGCATTGGCACGTGCCCTGGCCCTTCAATAATGACCTGAACGTCGTATTTCCACGCTATCTTAGTCAACTCGCCAAGAGTACGAAGCTCAGCAAATTGCGCTTCGTCATTAGCATCGGCAACCGAACCAGGACGCAGACCATCACCGAGAGAAAGTGCCACATCATACTTGGCGCAGATTTCACAGATCTCTCGAAAATGGGTGTACAAGAAGCTTTCTTGGTGATGCGCTAAACACCATTTCGCGATAATAGAGCCGCCACGAGAGACGATGCCAGTAACACGTTTTGCTGTCATTGGTACATAGCGCAGTAGTAAGCCAGCATGGATAGTGAAGTAATCAACACCCTGCTCTGCTTGCTCAATCAAAGTGTCGCGCATCACTTCCCAGTTAAGGTTTTCTGCAACACCATTCACTTTCTCCAGTGCTTGGTACATAGGTACAGTGCCGATCGGAACCGGACTATTACGTAGAATCCATTCTCGAGTTTCATGAATATTGCGACCTGTTGAGAGATCCATGACAGTATCGCCACCCCAGCGTGTCGCCCACACTAACTTCTCAACCTCTTCTTCAATCGAAGAGGTCACCGATGAGTTACCGATATTGGCGTTTACTTTGACCAAGAAGTTGCGGCCAATGATCATTGGCTCTGACTCAGGATGGTTTATATTTGATGGGATAATTGCACGACCTTCAGCAACTTCTTGGCTAACAAACTCTGCAGTGATGTCTTTAGGTAGATTCGCTCCAAAGCTTTGACCCGGATGCTGTTGATTTAGCACTTCATCGCGGTATTGAGCACGCCCCATATTTTCGCGAAGGGCGATATATTCCATTTCAAGGGTAATAATGCCTTTACGAGCGTAATACAATTGGGTCACGCAATGACCATCTTTAGCACGTCGAATACGTGGTAGATTACCGTAACGCAGATCGTCTAGCGTTTCGTCTTCTAAGCGTTCCTTTGTGTACACCGAACTTACTTCATCAAGTAATTCAGTGTCACCGCGCTCTTCAATCCAGCTTTCTCTTAGCTTTGGTAAGCCACTATAAAGGTCAATATCGTAGTTCGGATCAGTATAAACACCTGACGTATCGTAGACTCGGACGGCTTCATTAGGCTCGAAAATAGGCGCTTCTTTTGTGCCACCAATCAAACTATCTGCTAGCGCTATTTCACGCATAGGTACACGAATATCTGGACGTGAACCTTCTACATATACTTTTGTGGAATTTGGGTACGGTTGTACCGAGAGTGTTTCAATGAACTGTTTTGCTTCTAGTCTCGCTTGTTTGCGACTCGACATAGCATTTTTCCTTGCTTTGTTATACTAGATAAAAAGTAATTGGATAAAAATGCTTGGCGGATAGATGCGACAAGAGGAGTCAAATTAAGGCTAAATAAAGCTTAAGTAATTTGCCTATAACAACATTCGACTATTTGATAGGTCAACCAGAAAGAACTCCGGTATAAATATCTTCTCTTGTTCCCTTCGCAGATTCTAATCTGATCAGGTTCAACGGATCCCGAATTAACGGTCTCAGCCTTATGGCACTCCGACAAGTGATATCAGTATATAAAAACGGCTTAGTGAAACCAAGCCGACCTGTTTAATTTTTAACTACTTTGCTAGCTGCGCATCAATAATTGGAAACCGATCCACGCGGCAGAGATGCTAAGCACCACATTTAATAAAATATTTAACCCCATCTTAAAAAATGCACCTTGCTGCATAAGTAAAACATTATCCATAGAAAAGGTAGAAAACGTCGTTAGTGCCCCTAAAAAACCCAAACCAATCACTTGTCGCCAAGGTTCTGTTGCCAACAGTTCATTATCGAAAGCAGCAATCAACAAGCCCATGATAAATGAACCGACCACATTAACGGTTAGCGTACCGTATGGAAAGCCACGCCCCAATAAAATGACACATAGTTCAGATATCAAGTAACGAGAACACGCACCGAAAGCACCACCCAGTGCAATAAAACCAAGAATGGAAAGTTGTCCCATAATTCCCCCAAAGCTTTGATGACGATATTGTAACCAAAACTAAAGCGATATTGATGGTAAAATCTTAGAATTTAGCAATGTATTGCATTTAAAACTCCTCAGCATTTAAAAAATTACAGGAGTCACTTTGCTTCAAGTTCAATACATGATGGTGATAGGTAACCGATGAGCTTTAACTAACAGGGATTCAACAACATTCAATTCAAAGAGAGTAAATAAAACCACTTTGTAAATTTTACAGCACTCTGGGGAAAAACCGATGTCTTACAGAATTGTTGCATCCTATCATTGATACCACCCCGTTCATTCAAGCAGATCATCATTAAAGCTCTTCGACTATCCTTACTTATAAACGAATGTTTGAGATTAACCGCATACTGTCAGGGCTAAAAAGAGACTAGACCATGTAGGTGAATTGTTATGGGCTTAGCCGTATCGACGTGAGCAAAAAGAAAAGTCAGCATAAAATGAGCTTGCTGGCTTTCACCTACTACCAAGACGTCCATTCTTACAATTTAACTCACTAAATTTTTTAACGGAAGCAGAACTCTGTGGTTCAAGCTTTCTTGAAGAAGAATTAGGCCCACCCTTTGCGCTGAACGAGAAATTTGATAAAGCAGTAATTCTCTATTCACAAGATGTATTGGCGAGGCCATAGTTGTGCCTTGGGTCGACAAAGCATCATGAGTGAGCAATCTAAAGCAAATATAAAAGATAACAGCAAGGGCCATCATACTGTTATGATAATGGATGATACTGGTTTGGAGTTGGCGGCGACAGCACATCGAGCGAACCAAAGCTCATTGGTTTATATTGAATATTATTGGAAGGTTGTGCGGCATGAAATCGCTTTCTAGAATGTACTCACTGCTCGTATTGCCAAACTGGTTCGAGAAATTGAGAGACCTAAACAGTTAATTCTTAAATACATCTACTATTTTCATGTATTAGCAATTTTTAAAGTAAAGAAACGAAAAAACCGCTGTAAGAACAGCGGTTTTTCATTAAAAGTGGCGGAGAGATAGGGATTTGAACCCTAGATACGCTATTAACGTATGCCGGTTTTCAAGACCGGTGCTTTCAACCACTCAGCCATCTCTCCACAAATTGTTACTAAAACTTAGTCTTATTTATCATGCTAAATTTTAGTTTTGCTTTCAGAGGCACCTTAATATTAAGGTAAATCCAAAAGCGATAAATAAAGCCTGGCGATGTCCTACTCTCACATGGGGAAACCCCACACTACCATCGGCGCTATTTCGTTTCACTTCTGAGTTCGGCATGGAAGTCAGGTGGGGCCAAAACGCTATGGTCGCCAAGCAAATTCTTTTTTAACTACCGCCAACGCGATAATTAATAATCTGGAAAGCTGTTTCAGTTCTTAACACAATCAAGTTTTCTTGTATTGAGCCCATCAAAACCCCTTGGGTGTTGTATGGTTAAGCCTCACGGGCAATTAGTACAGGTTAGCTCAATGCCTCGCAGCACTTACACACCCTGCCTATCAACGTCGTAGTCTACGACAACCCTTTAGGATACTTAAAGTATCAGGGAGAACTCATCTCAAGGCTCGCTTCCCGCTTAGATGCTTTCAGCGGTTATCGATCCCGAACTTAGCTACCGGGCAATGCGTCTGGCGACACAACCCGAACACCAGAGGTTCGTCCACTCCGGTCCTCTCGTACTAGGAGCAGCCCCTTTCAATTCTCCAACGCCCACGGCAGATAGGGACCGAACTGTCTCACGACGTTCTAAACCCAGCTCGCGTACCACTTTAAATGGCGAACAGCCATACCCTTGGGACCGACTTCAGCCCCAGGATGTGATGAGCCGACATCGAGGTGCCAAACACCGCCGTCGATATGAACTCTTGGGCGGTATCAGCCTGTTATCCCCGGAGTACCTTTTATCCGTTGAGCGATGGCCCTTCCATTCAGAACCACCGGATCACTATGACCTGCTTTCGCACCTGCTCGAATTGTCATTCTCGCAGTCAAGCGGGCTTATGCCATTGCACTAACCACACGATGTCCAACCGTGTTTAGCCCACCTTCGTGCTCCTCCGTTACGCTTTGGGAGGAGACCGCCCCAGTCAAACTACCCACCAGGCACTGTCCTCACCCCCGATGAGGGGGCTAAGTTAGAACATCGACACTACAAGGGTGGTATTTCAAGGTTGCCTCCACACATACTGGCGTACGTGCTTCAAAGGCTCCCACCTATCCTACACATGTAGGGTCAATGTTCAGTGCCAAGCTGTAGTAAAGGTTCACGGGGTCTTTCCGTCTAGCCGCGGGTACACTGCATCTTCACAGCGATTTCAATTTCACTGAGTCTCGGGTGGAGACAGCGTGGCCATCATTACGCCATTCGTGCAGGTCGGAACTTACCCGACAAGGAATTTCGCTACCTTAGGACCGTTATAGTTACGGCCGCCGTTTACCGGGGCTTCGATCAAGAGCGTCGACCGAAGTCTAACCCCATCAATTAACCTTCCGGCACCGGGCAGGCGTCACACCGTATACGTCATCTTACGATTTTGCACAGTGCTGTGTTTTTAATAAACAGTTGCAGCCACCTGGTATCTGCGACTCCTAGTAGCTCCATCCGCAAGGGACTTCACCGCCAAGAGCGTACCTTCTCCCGAAGTTACGGTACCATTTTGCCTAGTTCCTTCACCCGAGTTCTCTCAAGCGCCTTGGTATTCTCTACCCGACCACCTGTGTCGGTTTGGGGTACGATTCCATCAAATCTGAAGCTTAGAGGCTTTTCCTGGAAGCATGGCATCAATGACTTCACATCCGTAGATGCTCGACGTCGTGTCTCAGCCTTAAAAAGAGCCGGATTTACCTAACTCTTCAGCCTACGCACTTGAACCTGGACAACCGTCGCCAGGCCCACCTAGCCTTCTCCGTCCCCCCATCGCAATTTGATTGAGTACGGGAATATTAACCCGTTTCCCATCGACTACGCCTTTCGGCCTCGCCTTAGGGGTCGACTCACCCTGCCCCGATTAACGTTGGACAGGAACCCTTGGTCTTCCGGCGTGGAGGTTTTTCACCCCCATTATCGTTACTCATGTCAGCATTCGCACTTCTGATACGTCCAGCGTGCCTTACGACACACCTTCAACCGCTTACAGAACGCTCCCCTACCCAATACTCAAAGAGCATTGCCGCAGCTTCGGTTTACTACTTAGCCCCGTTACATCTTCCGCGCAGGCCGACTCGACCAGTGAGCTATTACGCTTTCTTTAAATGATGGCTGCTTCTAAGCCAACATCCTGGCTGTCTGAGCCTTCCCACATCGTTTCCCACTTAGTAGTAATTTGGGACCTTAGCTGGCGGTCTGGGTTGTTTCCCTCTCCACGACGGACGTTAGCACCCGCCGTGTGTCTCCCGGATAGTACTTACTGGTATTCGGAGTTTGCAAAGGGTTGGTAAGTCGGGATGACCCCCTAGCCTTAACAGTGCTCTACCCCCAGTAGTATTCGTCCGAGGCGCTACCTAAATAGCTTTCGGGGAGAACCAGCTATCTCCAGGTTTGATTGGCCTTTCACCCCTAGCCACAAGTCATCCGCTAATTTTTCAACATTAGTCGGTTCGGTCCTCCAATTGATGTTACTCAATCTTCAACCTGCCCATGGCTAGATCACCTGGTTTCGGGTCTATATCCAGAGACTAAGTCGCGCAGTTAACACTCGCTTTCGCTACGGCTCCCCTAGATGGTTAACCTTGCCACTGAATATAAGTCGCTGACCCATTATACAAAAGGTACGCAGTCACACCACGAAGGTGCTCCTACTGCTTGTACGTACACGGTTTCAGGTTCTATTTCACTCCCCTCACAGGGGTTCTTTTCGCCTTTCCCTCACGGTACTGGTTCACTATCGGTCAGTCAGTAGTATTTAGCCTTGGAGGATGGTCCCCCCATATTCAGACAGGATATCACGTGTCCCGCCCTACTCGATTTCACTGCATATGCGTCGTCAGTTACGGGGCTATCACCCTGTATCGCCAAGCTTTCCAGCTTGTTCACCTGACGCCTATAAAGCTTAAGGGCTAGTCCAATTTCGCTCGCCGCTACTTTCGGAATCTCGGTTGATTTCTTTTCCTCGAGGTACTTAGATGTTTCAGTTCCCCCGGTTCGCCTCGCTACGCTATGTATTCACGCAGCGATACTTACTTATGTAAGTGGGTTTCCCCATTCGGAAATCCCAGACTCAAGTGGCTTTTACTGCCTAATCTGGGCTTATCGCAAGTTAATACGTCCTTCATCGCCTCTGACTGCCAAGGCATCCACCGTGTACGCTTAGTCACTTAACCATACAACCCGAAGGAGTTTCGAGTTGATGTTCAAATCACCAAAGTTGTCTCTCATTATTTGAATGAGCGAGAGACATTTCGATTTTGCCGGACTCAATTTCGAATAATCACTGTAATAGTGATATTCCCAAGAACACTTGAATGTGTTGTTTTGGTGTTTATCTTAAAGATAAACATTGAGAACTTTATTTGATAACAACGTTGTTGTTATCAGTCAGCTTTCCAAATTGTTAAAGAGCAATTATAGCTCGAAGCTTTCGCTTCTAAACCATCAATCTGTGTGAACACTCATCGCAATAATCTTTCGTATAAGGAGGTGATCCAGCGCCAGGTTCCCCTAGCGCTACCTTGTTACGACTTCACCCCAGTCATGAACCACAAAGTGGTAAGCGTCCCCCCGAAGGTTAAACTACCTACTTCTTTTGCAGCCCACTCCCATGGTGTGACGGGCGGTGTGTACAAGGCCCGGGAACGTATTCACCGTGGCATTCTGATCCACGATTACTAGCGATTCCGACTTCATGGAGTCGAGTTGCAGACTCCAATCCGGACTACGACGCACTTTTTGGGATTCGCTCACCATCGCTGGCTCGCCGCCCTCTGTATGCGCCATTGTAGCACGTGTGTAGCCCTACTCGTAAGGGCCATGATGACTTGACGTCGTCCCCACCTTCCTCCGGTTTATCACCGGCAGTCTCCCTGGAGTTCCCGACATTACTCGCTGGCAAACAAGGATAAGGGTTGCGCTCGTTGCGGGACTTAACCCAACATTTCACAACACGAGCTGACGACAGCCATGCAGCACCTGTCTCAGAGCTCCCGAAGGCACACCAGAATCTCTTCCGGCTTCTCTGGATGTCAAGAGTAGGTAAGGTTCTTCGCGTTGCATCGAATTAAACCACATGCTCCACCGCTTGTGCGGGCCCCCGTCAATTCATTTGAGTTTTAATCTTGCGACCGTACTCCCCAGGCGGTCTACTTAACGCGTTAGCTCCGAAAGCCACGGCTCAAGGCCACAACCTCCAAGTAGACATCGTTTACGGCGTGGACTACCAGGGTATCTAATCCTGTTTGCTCCCCACGCTTTCGCATCTGAGTGTCAGTATCTGTCCAGGGGGCCGCCTTCGCCACTGGTATTCCTTCAGATCTCTACGCATTTCACCGCTACACCTGAAATTCTACCCCCCTCTACAGTACTCTAGTCTGCCAGTTTCAAATGCTATTCCGAGGTTGAGCCCCGGGCTTTCACATCTGACTTAACAAACCACCTGCATGCGCTTTACGCCCAGTAATTCCGATTAACGCTCGCACCCTCCGTATTACCGCGGCTGCTGGCACGGAGTTAGCCGGTGCTTCTTCTGTCGCTAACGTCAAAGAATACCGCTATTAACGATATCCCCTTCCTCACGACTGAAAGTACTTTACAACCCGAAGGCCTTCTTCATACACGCGGCATGGCTGCATCAGGCTTGCGCCCATTGTGCAATATTCCCCACTGCTGCCTCCCGTAGGAGTCTGGACCGTGTCTCAGTTCCAGTGTGGCTGATCATCCTCTCAGACCAGCTAGGGATCGTCGCCTTGGTGAGCCCTTACCTCACCAACTAGCTAATCCCACCTAGGCATATCCCGACGCGAGAGGCCCGAAGGTCCCCCTCTTTGGCCCGTAGGCATTATGCGGTATTAGCCATCGTTTCCAATGGTTATCCCCCACATCAGGGCAATTTCCTAGGCATTACTCACCCGTCCGCCGCTCGACGCCCAACAAATCACCCGAAGGCTCAATGTTGCCGTTTCCGCTCGACTTGCATGTGTTAGGCCTGCCGCCAGCGTTCAATCTGAGCCATGATCAAACTCTTCAATTTAAGATTTTGTCGGCTCAACGAATACTGACTTCAAAACTACAAACGTAATTTTAAAGCTATTATCGTTCCAACAGAACGATAATGAATTGACTGTGCCAAGATTAAACAAGTTAATCTCGATTGGTCACTCAGTTCATTGAAACCATATTTGAAGCAAAAGCTTCTAATTTGATTATCATCAACGAGTGCCCACACAGATTGATAGGTCTATATTGTTAAAGAGCTTGGCTTTCAGTGCCTTAGCACTTAAGCGAGGTGCGTATAATACGCTTCCCACTTTGAAAGTCAACATAAAATTCTAAACAAATTTAGAACTCTATGGTGACTTGCTTAACGAATAAGCAAAGTCGAGATTAAAGCCTGGCGATGTCCTACTCTCACATGGGGAAACCCCACACTACCATCGGCGCTATTTCGTTTCACTTCTGAGTTCGGCATGGAAGTCAGGTGGGGCCAAAACGCTATGGTCGCCAAGCAAATTCTTTTTAACTACCGCCAACGCAGTAATTAATAATCTGGAAAGCTGTTTCAGTTCTTAACACAATCAAGTTTTCTTGTATTGAGTCCATCAAAACCCCTTGGGTGTTGTATGGTTAAGCCTCACGGGCAATTAGTACAGGTTAGCTCAATGCCTCGCAGCACTTACACACCCTGCCTATCAACGTCGTAGTCTACGACAACCCTTTAGGATACTTAAAGTATCAGGGAGAACTCATCTCAAGGCTCGCTTCCCGCTTAGATGCTTTCAGCGGTTATCGATCCCGAACTTAGCTACCGGGCAATGCGTCTGGCGACACAACCCGAACACCAGAGGTTCGTCCACTCCGGTCCTCTCGTACTAGGAGCAGCCCCTTTCAATTCTCCAACGCCCACGGCAGATAGGGACCGAACTGTCTCACGACGTTCTAAACCCAGCTCGCGTACCACTTTAAATGGCGAACAGCCATACCCTTGGGACCGACTTCAGCCCCAGGATGTGATGAGCCGACATCGAGGTGCCAAACACCGCCGTCGATATGAACTCTTGGGCGGTATCAGCCTGTTATCCCCGGAGTACCTTTTATCCGTTGAGCGATGGCCCTTCCATTCAGAACCACCGGATCACTATGACCTGCTTTCGCACCTGCTCGAATTGTCATTCTCGCAGTCAAGCGGGCTTATGCCATTGCACTAACCACACGATGTCCAACCGTGTTTAGCCCACCTTCGTGCTCCTCCGTTACGCTTTGGGAGGAGACCGCCCCAGTCAAACTACCCACCAGGCACTGTCCTCACCCCCGATGAGGGGGCTAAGTTAGAACATCGACACTACAAGGGTGGTATTTCAAGGTTGCCTCCACACATACTGGCGTACGTGCTTCAAAGGCTCCCACCTATCCTACACATGTAGGGTCAATGTTCAGTGCCAAGCTGTAGTAAAGGTTCACGGGGTCTTTCCGTCTAGCCGCGGGTACACTGCATCTTCACAGCGATTTCAATTTCACTGAGTCTCGGGTGGAGACAGCGTGGCCATCATTACGCCATTCGTGCAGGTCGGAACTTACCCGACAAGGAATTTCGCTACCTTAGGACCGTTATAGTTACGGCCGCCGTTTACCGGGGCTTCGATCAAGAGCGTCGACCGAAGTCTAACCCCATCAATTAACCTTCCGGCACCGGGCAGGCGTCACACCGTATACGTCATCTTACGATTTTGCACAGTGCTGTGTTTTTAATAAACAGTTGCAGCCACCTGGTATCTGCGACTCCTAGTAGCTCCATCCGCAAGGGACTTCACCGCCAAGAGCGTACCTTCTCCCGAAGTTACGGTACCATTTTGCCTAGTTCCTTCACCCGAGTTCTCTCAAGCGCCTTGGTATTCTCTACCCGACCACCTGTGTCGGTTTGGGGTACGATTCCATCAAATCTGAAGCTTAGAGGCTTTTCCTGGAAGCATGGCATCAATGACTTCACATCCGTAGATGCTCGACGTCGTGTCTCAGCCTTAAAAAGAGCCGGATTTACCTAACTCTTCAGCCTACGCACTTGAACCTGGACAACCGTCGCCAGGCCCACCTAGCCTTCTCCGTCCCCCCATCGCAATTTGATTGAGTACGGGAATATTAACCCGTTTCCCATCGACTACGCCTTTCGGCCTCGCCTTAGGGGTCGACTCACCCTGCCCCGATTAACGTTGGACAGGAACCCTTGGTCTTCCGGCGTGGAGGTTTTTCACCCCCATTATCGTTACTCATGTCAGCATTCGCACTTCTGATACGTCCAGCGTGCCTTACGACACACCTTCAACCGCTTACAGAACGCTCCCCTACCCAATACTCAAAGAGCATTGCCGCAGCTTCGGTTTACTACTTAGCCCCGTTACATCTTCCGCGCAGGCCGACTCGACCAGTGAGCTATTACGCTTTCTTTAAATGATGGCTGCTTCTAAGCCAACATCCTGGCTGTCTGAGCCTTCCCACATCGTTTCCCACTTAGTAGTAATTTGGGACCTTAGCTGGCGGTCTGGGTTGTTTCCCTCTCCACGACGGACGTTAGCACCCGCCGTGTGTCTCCCGGATAGTACTTACTGGTATTCGGAGTTTGCAAAGGGTTGGTAAGTCGGGATGACCCCCTAGCCTTAACAGTGCTCTACCCCCAGTAGTATTCGTCCGAGGCGCTACCTAAATAGCTTTCGGGGAGAACCAGCTATCTCCAGGTTTGATTGGCCTTTCACCCCTAACCACAAGTCATCCGCTAATTTTTCAACATTAGTCGGTTCGGTCCTCCAATTGATGTTACTCAATCTTCAACCTGCCCATGGCTAGATCACCTGGTTTCGGGTCTATATCCAGAGACTAAGTCGCGCAGTTAACACTCGCTTTCGCTACGGCTCCCCTAGATGGTTAACCTTGCCACTGAATATAAGTCGCTGACCCATTATACAAAAGGTACGCAGTCACACCACGAAGGTGCTCCTACTGCTTGTACGTACACGGTTTCAGGTTCTATTTCACTCCCCTCACAGGGGTTCTTTTCGCCTTTCCCTCACGGTACTGGTTCACTATCGGTCAGTCAGTAGTATTTAGCCTTGGAGGATGGTCCCCCCATATTCAGACAGGATATCACGTGTCCCGCCCTACTCGATTTCACTGCATATGCGTCGTCAGTTACGGGGCTATCACCCTGTATCGCCAAGCTTTCCAGCTTGTTCACCTGACGCCTATAAAGCTTAAGGGCTAGTCCAATTTCGCTCGCCGCTACTTTCGGAATCTCGGTTGATTTCTTTTCCTCGAGGTACTTAGATGTTTCAGTTCCCCCGGTTCGCCTCGCTACGCTATGTATTCACGCAGCGATACTTACTTATGTAAGTGGGTTTCCCCATTCGGAAATCCCAGACTCAAGTGGCTTTTACTGCCTAATCTGGGCTTATCGCAAGTTAATACGTCCTTCATCGCCTCTGACTGCCAAGGCATCCACCGTGTACGCTTAGTCACTTAACCATACAACCCGAAGGAGTTTCGAGTTGATGTTCAAATCACCAAAGTTGTCTCTCATTATTTGAATGAGCGAGAGACATTTCGATTTTGCCGGACTCAATTTCGAATAATCACTGTAATAGTGATATTCCCAAGAACACTTGAATGTGTTGTTTTGGTGTTTATCTTAAAGATAAACATTGAGAACTTTATTTGATAACAACGTTGTTGTTATCAGTCAGCTTTCCAAATTGTTAAAGAGCAAATCACTTCCTAAGAAGTTCATTTTCTAAAGACTTTTAGATTCAACAATGCGAACCAGTATCAATTGCTTGCTCTGGTTTTGAGTTTTATTCCAAAAATACTTAGAGAATGGTGGGCGATACCGGGCTCGAACCAGTGACCCCCTGCTTGTAAGGCAGGTGCTCTCCCAACTGAGCTAATCGCCCACATTGTTTTCTTACCTAAAGTAAGCATTTCCGTGGAAGGAAATGGTGGGTCGTGCAGGATTCGAACCTGCGACCAATTGATTAAAAGTCAACTGCTCTACCAACTGAGCTAACGACCCAATGGTATCCCGTAGGGGAGTCGAACCCCTGTTACCGCCGTGAAAGGGCGGTGTCCTAGGCCTCTAGACGAACGGGACACTAGTGTAAGTGTTGGGCACTTACTTTCTCTTAAACTTTATAAACCGTATCAATCTGTGTGAACACTCATCGCAATAATCTTTCGTATAAGGAGGTGATCCAGCGCCAGGTTCCCCTAGCGCTACCTTGTTACGACTTCACCCCAGTCATGAACCACAAAGTGGTAAGCGTCCCCCCGAAGGTTAAACTACCTACTTCTTTTGCAGCCCACTCCCATGGTGTGACGGGCGGTGTGTACAAGGCCCGGGAACGTATTCACCGTGGCATTCTGATCCACGATTACTAGCGATTCCGACTTCATGGAGTCGAGTTGCAGACTCCAATCCGGACTACGACGCACTTTTTGGGATTCGCTCACCATCGCTGGCTCGCCGCCCTCTGTATGCGCCATTGTAGCACGTGTGTAGCCCTACTCGTAAGGGCCATGATGACTTGACGTCGTCCCCACCTTCCTCCGGTTTATCACCGGCAGTCTCCCTGGAGTTCCCGACATTACTCGCTGGCAAACAAGGATAAGGGTTGCGCTCGTTGCGGGACTTAACCCAACATTTCACAACACGAGCTGACGACAGCCATGCAGCACCTGTCTCAGAGCTCCCGAAGGCACACCAGAATTTCTTCCGGCTTCTCTGGATGTCAAGAGTAGGTAAGGTTCTTCGCGTTGCATCGAATTAAACCACATGCTCCACCGCTTGTGCGGGCCCCCGTCAATTCATTTGAGTTTTAATCTTGCGACCGTACTCCCCAGGCGGTCTACTTAACGCGTTAGCTCCGAAAGCCACGGCTCAAGGCCACAACCTCCAAGTAGACATCGTTTACGGCGTGGACTACCAGGGTATCTAATCCTGTTTGCTCCCCACGCTTTCGCATCTGAGTGTCAGTATCTGTCCAGGGGGCCGCCTTCGCCACTGGTATTCCTTCAGATCTCTACGCATTTCACCGCTACACCTGAAATTCTACCCCCCTCTACAGTACTCTAGTCTGCCAGTTTCAAATGCTATTCCGAGGTTGAGCCCCGGGCTTTCACATCTGACTTAACAAACCACCTGCATGCGCTTTACGCCCAGTAATTCCGATTAACGCTCGCACCCTCCGTATTACCGCGGCTGCTGGCACGGAGTTAGCCGGTGCTTCTTCTGTCGCTAACGTCAAAGAATACCGCTATTAACGATATCCCCTTCCTCACGACTGAAAGTACTTTACAACCCGAAGGCCTTCTTCATACACGCGGCATGGCTGCATCAGGCTTGCGCCCATTGTGCAATATTCCCCACTGCTGCCTCCCGTAGGAGTCTGGACCGTGTCTCAGTTCCAGTGTGGCTGATCATCCTCTCAGACCAGCTAGGGATCGTCGCCTTGGTGAGCCCTTACCTCACCAACTAGCTAATCCCACCTAGGCATATCCCGACGCGAGAGGCCCGAAGGTCCCCCTCTTTGGCCCGTAGGCATTATGCGGTATTAGCCATCGTTTCCAATGGTTATCCCCCACATCAGGGCAATTTCCTAGGCATTACTCACCCGTCCGCCGCTCGACGCCCAACAAATCACCCGAAGGGTCAATGTTGTCGTTTCCGCTCGACTTGCATGTGTTAGGCCTGCCGCCAGCGTTCAATCTGAGCCATGATCAAACTCTTCAATTTAAGATTTTGTCGGCTCAACGAATACTGACTTCAAAACTACAAACGTAATTTTAAAGCTATTATCGCTCCAACAGAACGATAATGAATTGACTGTGCCAAGATTAAACAAGTTAATCTCGATTGGTCACTCAGTTCATTGAAACCGTATTTGAAGCAAAAGCTTCTAATTCGATTATCATCAACGAGTGCCCACACAGATTGATAGGTCTATATTGTTAAAGAGCTTGCCGATTGAGCCCTGCTCAAATCGGACGGCCATTTTAGCGAGTTAAAGTTTAGTGTCAATCACTTTTTTTTAAACTTTCTTTAAGCGTTTCCGCTTGGCTAATTTGGCTTGCTAACTCAGACTCCGTCTCATTCGAAGCGTTGCCCTGTCAGCGAGGTGGCATTATAGGGATTGCGATCACATTGGCAAGCCATTTTTATCGCTTTTTCTGTTTTTTTTGCCTTTCGGATAAGAAAACATCAAAAGGCTTCAAAAAAGCATATTTTTTCTACAATTTTTTGAATCTATCTGCGAAAAGTGCCACTTTCCCCCAATTCGTATATTCCACTTCTTTTGTTGTATCGGTCTCCCCCCCTGTCATCGACATGATGAATCGAATCATCATTCGGTCAAACCAACCATAACGAGGATAGTAAAGTGCTCCAGCAAACACTCCAATGAGAGTCGGCTTCCATGGTGACTTGAGAAGGAACTTACGGATATATGCGCTCCCCTCTGGGGTATCTTTTGCTTGGTCTTCTTTACGCGCGGTTAAATTGACACAAAAAAATGCGACTTTACTACTCTCTAACTGATTTAGATTACGCTCTATAAATTGGTAAAGCTTTTTGTTCAAGTGACCATAACGAATAGATGCGCCAATCAGTACTCTGTCGTATTGGCTAAAATCGATGGTATTTACATTATGTAAATCCATTAACTCACAATCAAAGTCCGCCAATTGTTCATCTATATAGTGAAATATTTTTTTGGTTTGCCCTTCACGTGAAGAGTATAGAAACAATGCTTTTGTCACGATTTTTCCTTAGCTACGCCAAAACGTCGGCGTGAGCAGAATTAATAAGGTAAAGATTTCCAGACGCCCAAATAACATAGACACAACCAACACCCATTTAGCCGTGTCGTTAATATCACCAAAATGCAGAGCAACTTCGCCTAAGCCAGGGCCGAGGTTATTCAAGGTCGCCGCTACTGCCGAAAATGCACTGAGTTCATCCATTCCAGTGGCAATCAATGCCAACATGCATACCACAAAAACAAGCGCGTATGCTGAGAAGAACCCCCATACTGCATCGACTACTCGTTGAGGCAGTGCGCTACCACCAACTTTGATGGTGTAAACCGCGCGAGGATGGACTAAGCGTTTTAGCTCGCGGGCACCTTGTAAGGTTAGAAGCAAGATACGGATCACTTTCATTCCGCCCCCCGTCGAACCCGCGCAGCCCCCGATAAAAGAAGAAAATAGTAGCAATACCGGTAAGAACAGTGGCCACTCTGCAAACCCTGTTGTAGTGAAGCCTGCCGTGGTCGAAATCGACACGGTTTGGAATAACGCTTGGTCAAAGGCGTCATAAGGCGAAGTGTAAGAGTGATGTTTAAGTAACAAAAGAAAACAAACCACAAACAACAACACTTGTATAAAGAGGAAAGCGCGGAATTCGGGGTCTTTCCAATAATACTTTGGATGAACGCCACCGGATGCAAATGCGGCAAAGTGCAACGTATAGTTACATGCTGATATTAATAAAAACACAACGGTGATCAGGTTAATCGCGTAACTGTCAAAGTAGCCGATGCTAGCATCGTAGGTTGAGAAGCCTCCAATCGCTATCGTAGAGAAGCTATGGCTGATCGCGTCAAACGGTGTCATACCTGCTAGCCAAAACGCAGAAGCACATGCGATGGTCAGACTCAGATAGATGTACCATAACGCTTTGGCTGTTTCTGCAATACGCGGCGTAACTTTGGTATCTTTAACTGGTCCTGGGATCTCAGCGCGGTATAACTGCATACCACCAATGCCAAGCACTGGCAAAATTGCGACGGCTAATACGATGATCCCCATCCCCCCAAACCATTGCAGCAGCTGCCGATAGAATAAAATCGCTTTGGGTAATTCATCTAACCCAACGATGACCGTCGCCCCCGTTGTCGTCAGCGCGGAAAACGATTCAAAAAAGGCATCCGTCACAGATACGTTTGGGTTGTCAGAGATGAGAAAGGGAATCGAGCCAGCGCTACCAAGTACCGTCCAGAATAGAACGACAATAAGAAAGCCATCCCGTGCTTTAAGCTCATGCTTGTACCTGCGATTTGGGTACCAGCAGACGGCCCCGCAAAATAGCAGAACAAAAAATGTCGTGACAAAAGGCACACCCGCACCATCTCGATAGATAAGCGCAACCAGTGCTGGCGCGAGCATCGTGACACTAAAAAGTGCGAGCAATAGCCCGACGATTCGAATTATTGAACGAAATTGCATGGATAGATTGACTAGCGAAGCTGTCTTTGTTGCTTCTTGTTTTTCATTATTGTCCGTCTAGAGGGGTAACTATTGCTTTCGCCCCACTTTTATTGATGATTGCCTGGGTAAACGCGCTCACTTCTCGAAGCTCAATTTCCACCACGAATATGACCAGATCGCTATAGTCTGCCTCAACTTCAACCGCCTCAAATTGAGCCAGTATTGATTGTGCGATAGGCAGAAACCCATAGTCTAACGTTAGTCTGAGCTTTGTGGTTATTTTTTTCTCAATAGTTTGAAGCAGCTTGAGTGCTTGTTGTACACCTCCGCCATAGGCCTTCACCAAACCGCCCGTTCCTAACTTGATCCCCCCCGAATAACGGGTAACCACCGCGGTGATTTCACCGACTCCAGAACCGGATAACTGCGCCAGGATCGGTTTACCTGCGGTGCCTGATGGTTCACCATCATCACTAAAGCCCCATTTCATCGAATCTTCTGGTCGGCCAGCCACAATCCCCCAACAATGGTGTCTTGCATTGGCGTGTTTTGCTTTGACTTGTTCCACAAACGCTTTGGCTGCTTCTACACTTGGGGTATGCACTAAGTATGTAATAAAGACACTTTTTTTGATCTCTTCTTCAAATTGAGTCGGCTCAGCAGGAATCAGATAAGGCTGGTCATTCATAGGATTATGGATTCAGTACTATTTACCCGCAGTCTATCACGAGTGCCATTTACACGTCGCATAAGATCTGCCACAGCGCACAATGTTAAACACTTGTTTAAAAAATGTATTGAAATTAACCAATCCGCGATCCAAACTAACCTAACTGGTCAAACCAGAATAAAAATAACACGACTTCCTCGGCTGCTCTTTGTCGAGGAACACGGCACCGTTGAATAGGTATACAGACAATCCACGATTGCATGTCATGGAGATAGACAATGATTTACCAAGCCGAAACCCTACAGGTAAAGGAAATACAATCTGGTATTGCAGAGCTTAACTTCTGCTCACCAACATCCGTCAACAAACTCGATCTAGCAACGCTGGAATCGTTAGATAAAGCCCTTGATGCACTGATCGCTCACCAAGGCTTAAAAGGTTTACTGCTCACATCTGATAAAGACACGTTCATTGTTGGCGCGGACATTACCGAGTTTTTAGGTCTGTTTGCTAAAACAGATGCCGAACTCGATGAGTGGCTGCAGTTTGCTAATAGCGTCTTTAATAAGCTAGAAGACTTACCCGTTCCAACCCTCTCCGCAATAAAAGGCCATGTGCTTGGCGGAGGCTGTGAGTGTGTCCTTGCGACCGATATGCGTATCGGTGATAACACCACCAGCATTGGTTTACCAGAAACCAAACTTGGCATCATGCCAGGTTTTGGTGGCTGTGTTCGATTGCCTCGTGTTATCGGGGCAGACAGCGCCATGGAAATCATCACTCAAGGCAAAGCATGCCGCGCGGATGAGGCTCTGAAGATTGGTCTGTTAGATGCCATTGTAGAAACAGACTCTCTATACGAATCCGCACGGCAAACATTGACTGCAGCGATCAATGAGAAACTGGACTGGCAAGTACGTCGTAAACAAAAGACCTCACCACTGACACTCAGCAAGCTTGAGTCAATGATGAGTTTCACCATGGCGAAAGGCCTGGTAGCGCAAAAAGCGGGCCCTCACTACCCAGCGCCAATGGCTGCGGTAATAACGATTGAAGAAGGCGCACGTTTTGCGCGTAATGAAGCACTCAACGTTGAACGTAAGCACTTTGTGAAACTGGCGAAAACAGAAGAAGCCAAATCGTTAGTTGGTCTGTTCCTTAACGACCAATACATCAAAGGTATCGCGAAGCAAGCAGCGAAGTCTGCGAGTAAAGACACCCAACGTGCAGCGGTACTTGGTGCGGGCATCATGGGGGGCGGCATCGCTTATCAATCGGCGCTGAAAGGCGTGCCAGTATTGATGAAGGACATCGCACAAACCTCGCTAGATTTGGGCATGACCGAAGCGTCGAAACTACTCAATAAACGCTTATCTCGTGGTCGTATTGATGGTTTCAAGATGGCCGGTATTTTGGCCTCTATCACCCCAAGCCTACACTACGCCGGTATTGAAAACTCAGACGTGATTGTTGAAGCGGTGGTTGAAAACCCGAAAGTGAAAGCAGCAGTATTGAGTGAAGTAGAAACATACGTCGGTAATGATACTGTTCTCACGTCAAACACCTCGACGATTCCGATCAACCTTTTGGCTCAGTCGTTAAAACGCCCAGAAAACTTCTGTGGTATGCACTTCTTTAACCCTGTGCACCGCATGCCATTGGTTGAAATCATCCGCGGCGAAAAAACCTCTGATGAAACCATCAACCGTGTTGTCGCGTATGCCGCGAAAATGGGTAAATCACCAATCGTTGTGAATGACTGTCCGGGATTCTTCGTCAACCGCGTACTCTTCCCCTACTTTGGCGGCTTCAGCATGCTGCTACGTGATGGTGCGGATTTTACTAAAATCGACAAAATCATGGAGCGTCAGTTTGGCTGGCCGATGGGTCCGGCTTACTTGCTGGATGTGGTCGGCATTGATACCGCGCACCACGCGCAAGCGGTCATGGCAGAAGGCTTCCCTGAGCGCATGGGCAAACAAGGTCGTGACGCGATTGATGCACTCTTTGAATCTGGCAAATATGGCCAGAAGAATGGCAACGGCTTCTATAGCTACACCCTTGATAAAAAAGGTAAGCCGAAGAAAACCTTCTCTGAAGATGTCTTGCCAGTCTTGGCAGGAATTTGTGCCGATAAGCAAGACTTTGATGACCAAACCATCATCCAACGCATGATGATTCCCATGATCAACGAAGTGGTGCTGTGTTTACAAGAAGGCATCATCGCCTCGCCTCAAGAAGCCGATATGGCATTAGTTTACGGCCTTGGCTTCCCTCCATTCCGCGGTGGTGTATTCCGCTATCTAGACAGCGTGGGTATTGCTGAATTTGTCAAAATGGCAGAACAGTACTCACAACTAGGCGCAATGTACCAAGCACCGCAAACGCTGATTGACATGGCGGCGAAAGGCGAAAGCTTCTACGACGCACAACAGCAAGGTTCTATCTAAGGAGGGATTCCCAAAATGACTAATCAAACAAGAAACGTGGTCGTAGTCGATTGTCTGCGTACCCCTATGGGTCGCTCCAAAGGCGGTGCTTTTCGTCATACCCGTGCAGAAGATCTCTCTGCTCGCTTAATGAAAGGCATTCTGGCGCGTAACCCACAAGTTAACCCAAGTGAGATAGAAGACATCTACTGGGGCTGTGTACAACAAACACTGGAGCAAGGCTTCAATGTGGCTCGCAATGCGGCGCTGCTTGCTGGTCTACCTATCGAAATTGGTGCTGTCACCGTGAACCGTTTGTGTGGTTCGTCAATGCAAGCTCTGCACGATGGTACTCGTGCGATTATGACGGGGGATGCAGAAATCTGCCTGATCGGTGGTGTCGAACACATGGGCCACGTACCGATGAGCCATGGTGTCGACTTTCATCCCGGCATGTCAAAAAACGTCGCCAAAGCAGCAGGCATGATGGGCCTAACGGCTGAGATGCTCGGCAAAATTCATGGCATTAGCCGTGAGCAACAAGATGCCTTTGCCGCACGATCTCACGCTCGTGCCCAAGCCGCGACTGTAGAAGGTCGCTTTAAAAATGAAATTCTGCCCATTGAAGGGCATGCGGCTGACGGCACACTGTTTACTCTCGACTATGATGAAGTGATTCGTCCAGAGACGACAGTTGAAGGTCTGTCTCAGCTTCGTCCTGTATTTGACCCAGCCAACGGCACCGTAACGGCGGGGACTTCCTCTGCGCTATCGGATGGCGCGTCAGCGATGCTGATCATGAGTGAAGAGAAAGCCAACGAACTTGGCCTGAAGATTCGTGCTCGCATTAAAGGCATGGCAATCGCAGGTTGTGACCCATCAATTATGGGTTACGGTCCGGTTCCAGCCACGCAAAAAGCTCTGCAACGTGCAGGCCTATCGATTGATGATATGGGTGTGGTTGAGCTCAATGAAGCCTTTGCTGCGCAATCTCTGCCTTGTGCGAAAGACTTAGGTTTGCTTGATGTCATGGACGAGAAAGTCAACCTCAACGGCGGCGCAATTGCACTGGGTCACCCGCTGGGCTGTTCCGGTTCACGTATCTCAACCACCTTAATCAACCTGATGGAAGATAAGGATGTGAAATACGGGCTGGCCACCATGTGCATCGGTTTGGGTCAAGGTATTGCTACGGTATTTGAACGGCCATAGTGAACGCTTCACAATTATGATGAAATGAACCAAGACTGAAAATTTTGCTATTACACTTAAAGGCGACATCAAATGTCGCCCTTTTTTACGCCAAATATAGTAAATATGCACAAAAGGCATACATAAAATGAGTAACTTTCATTTTATTCATAGATAGAGAAGACATACACTTATAGCCAGTTGATATTTTGCTGCATGTGGCACCTAAGTCACCCTATCGCACATTCGGAGAACCTTATGTTTAATGCTCTAGTTCTAAATCAAGAAGACAAACGCACTATCGCTAGCATCGAGCAGATCGATGAGACACAGCTGCCGCAAGGCGACGTTCTGGTTGAGGTCGATTACTCATCGTTGAATTACAAAGACGGTTTGGCGATCACAGGTAAAGGTAAAATCATCCGTAACTTCCCGATGGTGCCAGGGATTGACCTAGCCGGTACGGTCATCAGCTCTGAAGATGCGCGTTACCAAACAGGCGACAAGGTGGTCTTAACTGGCTGGGGCGTGGGTGAAAACCATTGGGGTGGCATGGCTCAACGTGCACGTCTAAAAGCAGATTGGTTGGTACCACTACCAAAAGGTCTAGACAGCAAGAAAGCCATGATGGTGGGTACAGCAGGCTTTACTGGTATGCTGTGTGTTCAAGCATTGCTTGATGCGGGCATCAAACCTGAAGGTGGTGAAATTCTAGTAACGGGCGCAAGTGGCGGTGTGGGCTCGGTAGCCGTTACGCTTCTCGCTCAGCTTGGTTACAAAGTCGCAGCCGTGACAGGCCGTGTAGAGCAAAACGGCCCGCTACTTGAAAAACTCGGTGCCAGTCGCATCATCGACCGCGTTGAATTTGAACAGCCAGCCCGTCCGCTAGAACAACAAATCTGGGCAGGCGCAGTAGACACAGTAGGTAGTAAAGTACTAGCAAAAGTATTGGCGCAAATGGATTACAACAGCGCAGTCGCAGCTTGTGGCCTTGCAGGTGGCTTTGATCTACCCACCACCGTGATGCCGTTCATTCTCCGTAACGTTCGTCTACAAGGTGTCGACTCAGTCATGTGCCCAACCGAGAAACGCATCGCAGCTTGGGAAAAATTGGTTGAGCTACTCCCAGACAGCTACTTCGAGCAAGCTTGTACTGAAGTAGCACTCGCTGAAGCGCCAAAATACGCTGAAGACATCACTAACGGTCAAGTAACTGGTCGTGTGGTCATCAAGCTATAAACGCCGACCCAATACCAACAGACTAAGAGCCGGCATTGCTGGCTCTTTTTGTTAGCGGTTCAGTCCCATGTCTTCAATACGCTTAGCAATCAAGCGGCTACATTCTTCACGTACAATGGTTCTTAACCACTCTTGAGCGGGAGAGTGTTCGCAGCGCGCATGCCAGATCATCGAATACTCAAAAGGGGTAAATTGGAATGGCAGTGGCTTCACCACCAAGTCATAACGCTCAGCGACTAAATAGGCTAAGTCAGCAGGCACAGTAATAATGATGGGTAACGTATCGACAATCGCCAGCGCAGCTTCCAAATGATACGCACGCAACACCATTTTACGCGGAGGTTGATCGACCAAAGCTTGTTCAATGAGGGTGCTCACACCATCACTGATCGCGATCATCGCATGAGGATGGTTTAAATAGTCATTCAAATTCATCTCTTTACCCGCCAACGGATGTTGTTTGGATAACAAACACAACACACTAACTCGACCTAAGATCTCACTTCGTAACGGCGCTATAGGGTGGGTTGGGCGACAAATCGCTAAGTCCGCCCCTTCATAGGTCAGTTGATCGGCTAATCGATCGTGCTGTAGCGGCAAGAAATTAAATGATACATGGGGAGCTTCCTGATAAATACGCGGCAAGGCAAAAGGTAAAATCGCTTGCATCGCATAATCTGTGGTCGCGATCTTGAATGTCTGCTCACATTGCTGCGGGTCGAATTCAATCGGCGATAATAACTGGCGCAGCGACTCTAAAGGCTCACCCAATAAACGATCGATTTCCAAGGCTTTTTGAGTTGGAATCAAATGCTGACCCTGGCGAGTAAACAACGGGTCGCCCAACAAATCACGCAAGCGGCCAAGCACTCGACTCATCGCTGATTGGCTTAAATTTAAACGTGTTGCCGCTTTACTGACACTGCTCTCTTCAATCAATACTCGCAATGCGACTAATAAATTCAGATCTCGGCGGTAGATGTCTTCTAGTTCCACGATTTGCTACTGACTCTTTAAGGTTTGAGTAAATTGTACTCTTCGAGCAAAAAAAATCCCGCCTTTCAGCGGGGAAGCCCAAGAAAAATGGGGATAGTGTCGGAATGAAGTGTCGTAAGAAATAGGTGAGCGGTATGAACGTGTTGTGATTGAGGCAAGAAGCGCTAATTTTCTTGCTCTGATCCACCTGACCATTTGTGCATCTCAATCCAAATCCCAGTAATAGTGGCCATCATACCGATTAAAGGCATCAATGAGGTGTCAGCTGACGTCTTAAAGACCAATGCACAAAACGAGAGAAAACACAGCACAGAGTAAATCGTAAGTCTGTCTAACGCAGTCACCATTGTCCTCCCTTGTCATTTGTTACCAACTTGTTAATTTAAGGTAAAACAAAAAATTCACTTTGCCAAGAGGTTATTGAATATTTTTTCAACGAACGTAGAATTCACCGCTAAGTTAGTTACGAGAATCACACTATGAGCTTTAATCCTGAACTGGCGACAAAGACATTAGAGGCGGAAGGACTGCGCTGCCCGGAGCCAGTGATGATGGTCAGGAAGACAATTCGCAACATGCAAGATGGTGAGACTTTGCTGGTCAAAGCCGACGACCCATCCACCACTCGAGACATTCCGAGTTTCTGCCGTTTTATGGATCACCAATTAATGGCGGCACAAACGGAACAAGTTCCGTATCAGTACCTGATCAAGAAAGGATTGGTATAACTGGGTCGAATTAAAAACGGCAGCCAATAGGCTGCCGTTTGTTTATTCATCGTATTCGAGTGTGCGAACTTCCGATTGAAGCTTGTTGAGTTGTTTTTTCATTGCCCGCATCTCTTCATGCATCGGGATGATGTGAGCAACGCGAATCCACGCCTCGACGGTTAATCCTGTAAGAACGAACGATCCTGCCACAATCGGTAACCACATATCGGTTAATACCATGGCTAATAAGCACAGCGCTAAACCAAAAGTGAATAAATAACTCTGACTCTTTGGGGACATCCCCATGTAACGTGTAAGCATAAACTTGCCCTCTCGCTATCATTCACATCATTAAACTACCATGACAAGTATGACACTAATATATCATCCGTCACGTAACGGAACGATTTTCGCTCAGAGTTTCAAGCGACGCACTGCTCCACTAGTTATTGATAATTCGCACCATTTTATAAAGTGAAAAATTAGACCAATGCTGCGCCAATCGCTAGTGCAATAAACAGGAACGCGGTCACCTTACGGATTAGAGCTAAAGGCAACTTATCCGCAGACAGTTTACCAATCAGCACCACAGGTACATTGGCCAGTAACATTCCGATGGTGGTTCCCAAAATCACCCAACTCAGCGCATCCGCGTATTGTGCGCCTAGGATAGAGGTCGCAATTTGTGTCTTGTCGCCAATCTCAGCCACAAAGAAAGCAATAAAGCTGGCAATAAACGGACCGCGATTGGAGATCGGCTCGTCATCATCCAACTTATCAGGAATCAGTACCCAAGCCGCCATGGCGACAAAGCTGACCACCAGCACCCACTTTAAAATATCCGGTGATAAATAGTCAGCGACAACCACGCCTAACCATGCCGCCAAAGCGTGGTTGGCAATGGTTGCCAAAAAGATGGCGGCAATAATTGGGATTGGTTTGCGGTAACGGCTGGCGAGTAATAGAGATAGCAATTGGGTCTTATCGCCAATTTCTGCTAACGCTACAGTAGTAATTGAAATAGCTAAAACGCTCACGACATGCTCATTGGGGCAGGGATTATGATATTGAACCAAAGACAAACCTCACGCCCCTACCCCGGTTCGTGATGATTTGTCTAAGGTCTTGCTAAACTTGAAAGGCTTCAAGTCTCGAACGCCATGGTGATTTTGCACCAATTATGTTGACGAACGAACCAGATGAAACAGAAACTTCACCGGGTAAGCTACTCCCCAAAGACGGGCGCAATTCTAGCCACCTTTGATGGGCATCTCAAGCGTCAATACATATGAAAACTCCCTTTTAAGAAAATTTAGACAAATAAGCCATTAAATTTCGATTAAAGGGGAAAGATGCCCACGAATTAATCAAGATTTGCTCTACTCCCATGCTCAATATCTCGGTATACTAGATTGTTAATTTATTCAACCAAAATTACTCTTTATCACCTTTCATTAGCGTTGAAAAACTCGCTATATAAAGGACAGATTAACGAGTAACAAGAGAATCGCGCGAACCTGACTTATGCAAAAATACGATATCAAAACCTTCCAGGGAATGATCCTCGCGCTGCAGGATTATTGGGCTCAAAATGGTTGCACCATAGTTCAACCACTCGACATGGAAGTGGGTGCGGGTACCTCTCACCCAATGACCTGTCTACGAGCGCTTGGCCCAGAGCCAATGTCGACAGCTTATGTACAACCTTCACGTCGTCCAACTGATGGCCGTTACGGTGAAAACCCTAACCGTCTTCAGCACTACTACCAATTCCAAGTAGCGCTAAAACCATCGCCAGACAATATTCAAGAGTTGTACCTTGGCTCCCTTGAAGTTCTTGGTATTGACCCACTGGTTCACGACATCCGTTTCGTAGAAGACAACTGGGAAAACCCAACACTCGGTGCATGGGGTCTAGGCTGGGAAGTTTGGCTCAACGGCATGGAAGTGACTCAGTTCACTTACTTCCAACAAGTTGGCGGCCTTGAATGTAAACCCGTTACTGGTGAAATCACTTACGGTATCGAACGTCTAGCCATGTACATCCAAGAAGTAGACTCGGTATACGACTTAGTCTGGAACGTGGCGCCTGACGGATCGAACGTTACTTACGGTGATATCTTCCACCAAAACGAAGTGGAGCAATCGACTTACAACTTCGAACACGCTGACGTAGATTTTCTATTCACTTTCTTCGATCAGTGCGAGAAAGAGTGTAAAGAACTGCTTGAGCTTGAGAAGCCACTGCCGCTTCCTGCTTATGAGCGCATTCTAAAAGCGGGTCACGCATTCAACATCCTTGATGCGCGCAAAGCGATCTCGGTTACCGAGCGCCAACGTTACATCCTTCGTATCCGCAACCTAACCAAAGCAGTTGCAGAAGCATACTACGCATCACGTGAAGCGCTTGGCTTCCCAATGTGTAAGAAAGAACAAGCGTAAGAGGTAGAGTAACATGGCAAAAGAATTTCTAATCGAGCTAGGTACCGAAGAGCTACCACCAACGCAACTTCGTACTCTAGCTGAAGCATTCGCAGCAAACTTCGAATCAGAACTAAAAGGCGCAGATCTGACGCACGAAGGGATAAAATGGTTCGCGGCACCTCGTCGTCTGGCGCTAAAAGTAACAGCACTAGCAGAAAGCCAATCAGACAAAATCGTTGAAAAACGTGGTCCTGCGGTTTCTGCAGCATTTGACGCGGAAGGCAACCCAACAAAAGCGGCTCAAGGCTGGGCACGCGGTTGTGGCATCACGGTTGATCAAGCAGAGCGCATGGTAACCGACAAAGGCGAATGGCTACTGTTCAAACAAGAAGTGAAAGGTAAGCCAACAACTGAGATCGTCGTTGAACTTGCAGCGAAAGCCCTAGCAAATCTACCTATCGCAAAACCAATGCGCTGGGGTAACAAAACCACACAATTTATCCGTCCAGTTAAGACCCTCACCATGCTAATGGGCAGCGATCTCATCGAAGGCGAGATCCTTGGTGTTGCATCAAGCCGTACTATCCGTGGTCACCGCTTCATGGGTGAACAAGAGTTCACTATTGATTCTGCTGAGCAGTACCCTGCGATCCTAGAAGAGCGCGGTAAAGTCATGGCCGATTACGAAGCGCGTAAAGCCATCATCCTCGCAGACGCACAAAAAGCGGCAGCAGAAGTTGGCGGTGTCGCTGACCTAGAAGATGATCTAGTAGAAGAAGTCACCTCTCTGGTGGAATGGCCCGTGGTACTCACCGCGAAGTTCGAAGAAGAGTTCCTAACAGTGCCTTCTGAAGCGTTGGTTTACACCATGAAAGGTGACCAAAAGTACTTCCCAGTCTATGACGAGAACAACAAACTGCTTCCGAACTTTATCTTCGTTTCAAACATCGAGTCGAAAGAGCCTCGTTACGTAATCGAAGGTAATGAGAAAGTAGTTCGTCCTCGTCTTGCTGATGCCGAATTCTTCTTCAACACAGACCGTAAGCGTCCGCTTATCGACCGTCTGCCAGAACTAGAGCAAGCGATCTTCCAAAAGCAACTAGGGACGATCAAAGACAAAACCGACCGCATCACCGAGCTTGCTGGCTACATTGCAGAGCAAATCGGTGCTGACGTTGAGAAATCAAAGCGTGCTGGTCTACTAGCAAAATGTGACCTCATGACCTCGATGGTATTCGAATTTACCGATACTCAAGGTGTCATGGGTATGCACTACGCTCGCCACGACGGTGAAGCAGAAGAAGTTGCAGTCGCACTGAACGAGCAATACATGCCTCGTTTCGCAGGCGATGAACTGCCATCTAACGGCGTGTCAACCGCAGTTGCAATGGCTGACAAGCTGGACACTATCGTCGGTATCTTCGGTATTGGTCAAGCGCCAAAAGGCAGCGACCCATTCGCACTACGCCGCGCATCGTTAGGTGTACTACGTATCATCGTTGAATACGGCTACAACTTAGATCTCGTTGACCTAGTAGCGAAAGCAAAATCACTGTTCGGTGACCGTCTAACCAACGACAACGTTGAGCAAGACGTAATTGAATTCATGCTTGGTCGTTTCCGTGCTTGGTACCAAGACGAAGGCTTCAGCGTCGACATCATTCAAGCGGTTCTAGCGCGTCGCCCAACGAAACCAACAGACTTCGACCAACGTGTTAAAGCGGTTTCTCACTTCCGTGAACTGGAAGCGGCAGAGTCTCTAGCAGCTGCGAACAAACGTGTCGGTAACATCCTCGCGAAATTCGACGGCGAGCTTGCAGAAGAGATTGACCTCGCCTTGCTACAAGAAGACGCAGAAAAAGCACTAGCAGAAAGCGTTGAAGTCATGACTGAAGCGCTAGAGCCTGCATTTGCAACCGGTAACTACCAAGAAGCCCTAAGCAAGCTAGCGGACCTCCGTGAGCCAGTGGATGCGTTCTTTGATAACGTAATGGTAATGACAGACGACGAAGCGCTTAAGAAGAACCGCCTGACACTACTAAACAACTTACGTAACCTGTTCCTACAGATCGCAGACATCTCTGTTCTTCAAAAGTAATTCATTACTGATTCAGAAGTCATTAAGAGATAAGTAAAAGGGAAGCATCGGCTTCCCTTTTTTGTTGCCTTCAAATGGAGATAACTGGTTCTTATTATTCATTTTGTGAACAAGGCAAAAAATTGTAGGGTGAAACGCGTTTAACTTGTTGCTGTAGAGCTCGGATTGTAGAGGCACAGTTTTGCTATAACAGGACTGTTTATTCGGGGGAAGGACACAATGAAAAAAACAGTTATCGCACTCTCTATCGGACTACTGAGTGCCTGCAACCAGATTCCAGAAAATGCCATCGCATTAAGTGTAGGAGACAATACCGCCGTCTTCGAACCAAACGCTGACGGCTTACTTGTCGCCGAGCAAAAACTAGAAAAAGGCAGCTACACCTTTACCATTGCCGACAGCAACCAAACCTGTGGCAGCAGCTTTGCTTTGGCAGAAGAAGATCGCATCAAATTCAATCGTCCGTTAAAAATGGATAACTGCGCCACCGATGCCAAAATACCGCTGCGCATCTTCAAAGCCAACATCTACCAATTTACGCTTAATCCAGACACTAACGAGCTGACGGTAAAACTCAAGCCCAAACAGAACCAAGACATTACCTACTCTTGCCCTATCGCAACCGATACGCCAAAAACCATCAACGTTGCCCAAACCTTTAATGATGACACGGTCGTTCGTGATGCGCTCACCGGACAAGAAGCCACCGTCGCCAATGGCAGCGTAACCATGCAGCCAGGCCCGATGAGCCAAGGTCTGTTGTTGCTAGAAGAGGTTGAACAGCAAGCCGAGAAACCTTTCAATTGGGATAACGCAACGGTGTACTTCGTCATGACCGACCGTTTCTACAATGGCAATCCAGATAACGACAACAGCTACGGTCGCAGCAAAGACGGCAAGCACGAAATCGGCACCTTCCACGGTGGTGACTTAGCCGGTCTGACGAAAAAGCTCGATTACATCGAATCACTTGGCGTGAATGCCATTTGGCTCACCTCGCCGCTTGAGCAAATCCATGGCTGGGTTGGCGGTGGTGATAAAGGCGACTTTAAACATTACGGTTATCACGGCTATTACCATCAAGATTGGACCAAGCTCGATGCCAACATGGGTACCGAAGAGGAACTCAGAACCTTCATCGATACCGCGCACAAGAAAGGCATCCGCGTGATCTGGGATGTGGTCATGAACCATACTGGCTATGCGACATTGGCCGACATGCAGGAATTTGGATTTGGTCAGCTTTACCTTGATGACCAAGAAGCTAAAGAAATCCTTGGTGAGAAATGGACTGATTGGCAGCCAAAATCCGGTCAAAGCTGGCACAGCTTTAACGACTACATCAAATACGGTGATGACGAAGCGTGGAATAAATGGTGGGGCAAAGATTGGATTCGCACCGACATTGGCGATTACGATGCGCCGGGATACAACGACATCAACATGTCTTTGAACTACCTACCCGATCTCAAAACCGAATCGACGCAAAAAACGGGGTTGCCTAACTTCTTCCACAATAAAGACACCAATGCGCAAGATGCGTTGAAAACCCCACGTGAGCATCTGATTACCTGGCTATCGGATTGGGTACGGGATTACGGCATTGATGGCTTCCGCGTCGACACCGCCAAACACGTCGAAATGCAGGCGTGGGAAGAACTCAAAGCCAGCACCACTCAAGCACTGGCACAATGGAAGCAAAACCACCCTGACAAAGCGTTAGATAACTTGCCATTCTGGATGACGGGTGAAGTGTGGGCGCACAGCGTGGTGAAGAGTCCATATTTTGATAATGGGTTTGATTCGATCATCAACTTTGAATTCCAATCCGACGTCGCACCAAAAGCGCTGAAATGCTTTGCTCAACTTGATAGTGATTACCACCGCTACGCAGAACGTATTAACTCGGATCCGGAGTTCAACGTGTTGAGCTACCTGTCTTCACACGATACACAGCTGTTTTGGTCAGCACGCAGCCGCAGCTTTGATGACCAAGCACGTGCCGCCAATGCGTTAATGCTGGCACCGGGTGCGGTGCAAATCTATTACGGCGATGAGATCGCCCGTGATTTTGGCATTACAGGCTCAGATGCTCACCAAGGTACTCGCTCTGATATGCCATGGGATAAGATTCATGGTGAACGCGAAGGCTTGCTGCAACACTGGCAAAAACTGGGCGAGTTTCGTCAACGCCATCCTGCTGTTGCACAAGGTAAGCACATCACACGCCATCAAGAAGGGTATTACGCATTCGAGCGTCAATACCAAGACGATAAAGTGCTGATCGTCTACACGGGCGAATAGCCGATTCACTCCACCAGTAAGGGAAGCAACGCGCTTCCCTTTTTCATCACCTCTTTCTGTGCAAGCTTCCCTCACCAACCCTGATAACAAACTTTTTCCTTGTTCGAGTAAATTCACACTTTGCGTCGTAATAACATTAGGGTAAGGTCAAGTATTACTCTATGAGCTGATATTTCGTCAGTATTCAAAATACATAAAGCAATCACTATGAATTAGGTATAAGTACGCATGCAGTTTTCAAAGTTTGGTGAAAAATTTAATCAGTATTCAGGTATTACGCAGTTAATGGACGATTTGAATGATGGTCTCCGCACACCAGGTGCCATTATGCTCGGTGGAGGTAACCCCGCCGCCATTCCTGCCATGCTCGACTACTTTCACCAAACCAGTGAAGAAATGCTCGCCAGTGGCGAACTCGTTGCTGCTCTCGCCAACTATGATGGCCCGCAAGGTAAAGATGCATTTGTAAAAGCGCTCGCGCAATTATTTCGTGAAACCTACGGTTGGAACATTTCAGAGAAGAACATCAGCCTAACCAACGGCAGCCAAAGCGGGTTCTTCTACTTGTTCAACTTACTGGCAGGGAAGCAGCCAGACGGTTCACACAAGAAAGTCCTTCTGCCGATCGCACCTGAATACATCGGTTATGGGGACGCGGGCATCGATGAAGACATTTTTGTTTCGTACCACCCTGAAATCGAGCTACTCGACAATGGCCTGTTTAAATACCACGTCGATTTTGAGCAGCTAAAAGTCGATGACTCTGTTGCGGCCATCTGTGCATCTCGCCCAACCAACCCAACGGGTAACGTACTGACCGACGAAGAAGTGCGTAAACTGGACAAACTCGCACGTGAAAACAACATCCCACTAATCATCGATAACGCCTACGGCTTGCCGTTCCCGAACATCATCTTTGAAGATGTCGAACCGTTCTGGAATGAAAACACCATCTTGTGCATGAGCCTATCTAAGCTTGGCTTACCGGGGGTGCGTTGCGGGATTGTGATTGCAAGCGAGGAGATCACTCAAGCCTTGACGAATATGAATGGCATCATCAGCTTAGCACCGGGCAGTCTCGGCCCGGCACTGGCAAACCACATCATCGGTAAAGGCGATCTGCTTAAACTGAGTTCAGAGGTGATTAAGCCGTTCTACAAGCAGAAGTCGCAACGCGCGGTTGAATTGCTGCAACAAGCCATTACCGATGAGCGATTCCGCATCCACAAACCGGAAGGCGCTATCTTCTTGTGGTTATGGTTTGATGAGCTGCCAATTACGACAATGGCGTTGTACCAACGCTTGAAAGCGCGTGGGGTATTGATTGTTCCAGGTGAATACTTCTTTATTGGTCAGCAAGACGAGTGGGAGCATGCTCATCAATGCTTGCGCATGAACTACGTGCAAGACGATGAAATGATGCAGAAAGGCATTGCGATCATCGCGGAAGAAGTGGAAAAGGCTTACCAACAAGGTCTGTAATACGCAATAATCGCTTCGACGACTCCAATTAAAAAGAGCGCCAACTGGCGCTCTTTCTCACTCTATAGGGCAGTCACTCGCTGATTAGTTATTTTCTAGCAAGCTATTGCTGCCGATAGCAATTTTACGTGGTTGCATTGCTTCTGGAATTTCACGAACCAAATCAATGTGCAGTAGCCCATTTTCCATCGAAGCGCCGGTCACTTTAACGTAATCCGCTAGTTGGAACTTGCGTTCGAAGTCGCGCTCGGCAATGCCTTGGTAAACGTAGTTTTTACCTTCTTCCGCTTTACGCTCCCCTCTCACAATCAACATGTTTTCGTTTTGAGTCAGGTCGAGTTGGTCTTCAGAGAACCCTGCAACGGCCATAGTAATACGGTAGTTGTGATCGTCCTGTTGTTCAATGTTGTATGGAGGGTAACCGCCAGATGCATTTTTCGCTGTGTTGGCTTCCATCAGATTAAGCAGACGGTCAAAACCAATGGCATTACGGTATAGTGGTGAGAAATCTACATTACGCATAAATCTATCCTCTTAATTAAGCAATAGTCTTAGCTCAGATGACGTTCATCCAACTGGCGTGTTGATGCAAAAACCAACGCCGAGCTAAGAGATCCTTATTATTCTGCAGGCCTTCGTTTGGCTCGGAGACATAATAAGAAATCTAAAGGTTTAAGTTGTGTGCTAAAACACCATATCCTCTTTGGAGCAATCGGGTTTTAGCGATTTCAGAGGCCAGTCTTCTAATTTCTTAGCAAGCCAGTCATCCTCTTCACAACTAGATATAAGGTCGTCAAAAATGACTTTCAAGGGGAAAAATAAAAATTTTAAACGCATTTATTATGCTCGCTAACAAGCGAAGCTAACCCGCATGTTACGACCTTGAGTGAAAAAGCCCACCTATCTGGTGGGCTCAATCCGTGCTCTACTTACGCGATGATTTACGTGCTTTTACGATGCTTTTTTCTCCCGCTTTTTCCTGTTTTAACTTACGCTTTTCTTTAAGACTTAACTGCGGTTGTTTCTTGTCTTTTTTACTCATGACTTCACCTCTATAGACTGACACAACATACAGCTACACAGCAGTTGTTGAGCTGGTGGCTGTGATTGATGCACAATTTCAGTAATTACAAAGCAGCGTCGCTGGTTAAAAATCTCTATTTCGAACCTGTCATTCTGAGCTCGCCCTAATAAGTTTGCTCCCAAGTAGGAATCAACCGCAAGCATGCCCATTAAAGGCTCGCTTTTGCGAGAGTCAACCAACGTCATCCGATATTGATACGAACGCTCAATATCCATGAAACGAACCATATCGCCGACGGCAATGCGGGCTAAATTGCGGCACCTCGCTTGTCGTTCGTAAGCTTCAAATAGCAACAATAATCTCAATGGTGACTGGTAAGTAAAAAAGCGACTGGTTAACCACCACGTTCTCAGCGCCAAGCAGCACACTGAGAACCAGCGTTCAAACATGATTATTTCCTTCTTAATGCCTTGTCTTACAGATAATTCAGTGCATTGGACCGGAAGTGCGCCACCTCCGGCTTAATTCAGGAAAGTCATCACCATTTGTCTCAACCTCTTATTTGTAAGCTCTCCAGCACTATAGCGAGAGGAAAAAAGAAAGCAAAAGCACCAAAGCGCACAAAGTGGCAAGGAAGCAATAAAACAAATATAAAATCGCAACATTGAATACAGCGTTGGCGGTTTGTACCGGAAAAGCAGAAGACTTGGAATAAAGTGGCGATTTACCCCCTCATAAAAAACAAAAAAAGCAGCGATAAATCGCTGCTTTTTAATGATGATTATTTCGTTATGAAGAGCAGGGGTTGTTACACGTCTAGGTTTGCAACCTTGAGTGCATTCTCTTCGATGAAGTTACGACGCGGCTCAACTTGATCACCCATTAGTGTGGTAAACAGTTGGTCAGCGCCTACGCCATCTTCAATCGTGACTTGCATCATGCGACGTGTTTCTGGATCCATCGTCGTTTCCCACAGCTGGTCGGGGTTCATCTCACCGAGACCTTTGTAACGCTGACGGCTTAGACCTCGCATGGACTCTTTAACCAACCACTCTAATGCTTCTGCAAAGCTAGAAACCGCAAGCGTTCGTTCACCACGTTTGATGTAAGCCCCCTCTTCTAACAGCCCATCCAACGCTTCTGATAAATCCGCCAGTTTGCCGTATTCTTTCGAGTTGAGAAAATCAACGCTAATCGCATGCTCATGAGTCACACCATGAGTACGTACGATAATCTTAGGTAGGTTTAAGCCCAGTTCAGCGTGTTGCTCGACTTGATAGCTGTATTGGCTTGCACCCACTTCTTTCGCGTTTAGCTGTTCGATAAGCTGCTTAGTCCACGCTTCTACTGCCGCAGCATCGTGACACTGTTCTGGCGTTAGACGAGGGGTGTAAATCAGTTCGTTCACTAACGCACTTGGGTAGCGGCGGCTCATGCGCTCTGCCAGCTTAATACCGGCATTGTATTGTTGCACCATTTTCTCTAACGCTTCACCCGCCAAAGCTGGAGCATCAGGATTGACATGCAGAGCGGCGTTGTCCAGTGCCAATGAGACTTGGTACTGATTCATCGCTTCTTCGTCTTTAATGTAATGCTCTTGTTTGCCTTTTTTCACTTTGTATAGCGGTGGCTGAGCAATGTACACGTAGCCTCGCTCAATAAGCTCTGGCATTTGACGGTAGAAGAAAGTCAACAATAGGGTACGGATGTGCGAACCATCGACATCCGCATCCGTCATGATGATGATGCTGTGGTAACGCAGTTTATCTGGGTTGTACTCGTCACGACCGATACCACAACCAAGCGCGGTGATTAGTGTTGCTACCTCTTGCGAAGACAGCATCTTATCGAAACGGGCTTTCTCTACGTTCAGGATCTTACCTTTTAACGGTAGGATTGCCTGATTCTTACGGTTACGACCCTGCTTAGCACTGCCGCCTGCAGAGTCACCCTCCACAATGTAAAGTTCAGAGAGTGCCGGATCTTTTTCCTGACAATCCGCCAATTTACCTGGAAGGCCGGCGAGATCGAGCGCACCTTTACGACGCGTCATTTCACGTGCTTTACGTGCCGCTTCACGCGCACGCGCTGCATCGATGATTTTCGAACAAACCATCTTCGCTTCAGTTGGGTTCTCTATCAAGAACTCTGATAGCTTCTCACCCATTGCAGATTCAACCGCGGCTTTCACCTCCGAAGAAACCAGCTTGTCTTTGGTTTGGCTTGAGAACTTAGGATCGGGCACCTTGACAGAAACCACCGCCGTAAGACCTTCACGTGCATCATCGCCTGAGGTCGCCGTTTTCGCTTTCTTGGAAAAACCTTCTTTATCCATAAAGTTGTTCAACGTACGAGTGAGCGCTGATCGGAAACCAGCAAGGTGAGTACCACCATCACGTTGAGGAATGTTGTTGGTAAAACAGAAGATGTTCTCTTGGAAACCATCATTCCATTGCATCGCCACTTCCACTGAAATGCCATCTTCGCGCTCAAAGTTGAAATGGAAGATTTTATCGATAATGGGTGTTTTGTTGGTATTTAGGTGATCAACAAATGCTTGAATACCACCTTCATACATGAAGTGATCGTGTTTATCCGCTTCACGCTCGTCAACCAGTTTGATTGACACGCCAGAGTTAAGGAACGATAACTCACGTAGACGTTTCGCTAAGATATCGTAATGGAACTCAGTGTTGGTGAAGGTTTCAGAACTTGGCCAGAAACGGATCGTCGTACCGGTTTTATCAGTCTCTCCCACCGCTGTTAGTGGCGCTTGAGGCTCACCATGACGGTAAGTTTGGGTATAAGTATGGCCACCACGATGAATCGTCAGCTCAACTTTCTCAGACAGTGCGTTTACTACTGAAACACCAACCCCGTGAAGACCACCAGAGACTTTGTATGAGTTATCGTCGAACTTACCACCCGCGTGAAGTACCGTCATGATGACTTCTGCTGCAGAGACATTTTCCTCTGAGTGGATTTCTGTTGGAATGCCACGACCATCATCGCTAACGGAAACCGAGTTATCCTCATGAATTGTCACAACGATGTCTTTACAGTGACCTGCCAACGCTTCATCAATTGAGTTATCCACCACCTCGAAAACCATGTGGTGAAGGCCGGTGCCGTCGTCCGTGTCGCCGATGTACATTCCTGGACGCTTACGTACCGCATCCAGACCCTTCAGTACCTTAATACTCGATGAATCGTAATTTTCAGACATGAGTTTCTCTCTTCTAGTTTGACTCTATCCTGCCGTGTTCCACATGAAACAATTTACCATTTTCGTCCAACATATCGGCGATCTGGTTTTCAGTGATAGAGCTTACAAATACTTGTGCACCCGTCTCTTTTAAGCAGTCAGCAAGACGCTTGCGACGTTGGCTATCTAATTCCGACGCGAAGTCGTCAATTAGGTAAATGCATTGTTTACCGGTCATTTGCGTCAGGTGTTGCCCTTGCGCGACACGCAATGCACACACCATGAGTTTTAATTGACCGCGTGACAGAACATCTTCAACGGGCGTTCCGTTCACTTTAATGCGCAAATCAGCTTTATTTGGGCCACTAAAGGTGTATCCCAAGGCCTGATCGCGCTCAAAATTCTTTTCTAGTATCTCTTGGTATGGGGTATCTTTATCCCAGCCTCGATAATACTTCAATTGGATCTCAAATTCTGGCAAAAATGTCTGACAGAGACTTTCTGCGACCGTTTTCATCTGTTCGATATAATACGCTCGCCACTGACTGATGTTTTCTGCCAAACGCGCCATTTCCCGATCCCAGTAACTGAGCTCTCGATAACCATTGGCGCTTTTTAACAGTGCGTTTCGTTGTTTGTTGAGTCGTTTAAACCGACCCCACGCTTGATAAAATGCAGGCTCAGTATGAAACACGCCCCAATCAATAAACGCACGCCGATGTTTTGGTCCATCAGTCAATAAATCAAACCCTTCCGGGTGTATCAACTGCAGAGGCAGCACTTGTGCCAACTGCGCTAATTTCTGCCCAGATTGACCGCCTATTTTAACCTCTGTTGAGCCATCACGCTGCTTATTAATGCCGATAGGTAGCTCAAATTGATCCGAGTTCAAAAAACGACCATGAACAAACAGCTCATCGCACTCATTTTGTATCACTCTCCCGGTTAAAGAGCTCTTGAATGAACGACCATGCCCGAGCAGGTACACCGCTTCCAAAACACTGGTTTTACCGCTGCCATTCGGCCCGATAAGAAAGTTAAACCCTGCTGATAACGCAATATCACAGGCTTTAACATTGCGGAACTGCTGAATGATGAGGCGAGAAAGAGGCATTCAGTTGGCTTATAGACGGATTGGCATCACCACGTACATGGCACTGTCATCGTCCGCATTTTCAATCAACGCACTGGCGTTGGCATCCGACATCGACACGCGCACATGTTCACAACGCAGTGTATTCAGAACATCCAAAACATAACTGACATTGAAGCCGATTTCGATGGCGTCACCCTCAAAGGTCACATCCAGCATCTCTTCCGCTTCTTCTTGCTCTGGGTTGTTGGCGGTAATGCGCATTTCGGTATCCGCTAGGTTGACTCGAACCCCTCGGAATTTTTCATTTGATAGAATCGCAGCTCGAGAAAAGGCTTGACGCAATTCATCACAACTTGCCACTAAGGTTTTGTTGGTGTTTTGCGGCAATACGCGGCGATAATCAGGAAAACGACCATCAACCAATTTAGAAGTGAAGGTAAAATTATTCACTTCAGCACGCACATTAGAGTTACCAATTTGCAATACCACAGGTTGTTTTGGCGCATCCATCAATTTAACTAACTCTTGGACACCTTTACGCGGCACGATAATTTGCTTTTGCGCAAAATCCGCCCCGAGCTGGGTTTGCGAGACCGCCATCCGGTGACCATCGGTCGCCACACTGCGTAGTGTTGCCCCCTCAATTTCAAACAGCAGCCCATTGAGATAATAACGAACGTCTTGGTTCGCCATTGAGAACTGTGTTTTTTCAATCAGTGCACGTAGATCCGCTTGGGTTAGTGAGACTTCCACTTCACTTTGCCAATCTTCGATATTGGGGAAATCATTGGCTGGGAGCGTGGCTAATGAAAAACGGCTACGGCCAGAACGAACTTGCACACGATCGCCTTCGAGTACGAAAGTGATGATCGCATCATCCGGCAGGCCACGGCAGATATCAAGAAACTTACGAGAAGGAACGGTAATACTGCCCGTTTCACAATCCCCTTCTAGCGTCACTTTGCTCACCAATTCCACTTCTAGATCGGTTGCGGTCATCGACAACACGTTCTCTTCTACTTTGAGCAGTAGGTTACCTAAAATTGGCAGAGTTGGTCGGCCACCTAAAGCGCCCGAAACTTGCTGTAGCGGTTTGATTAAATGACTACGTTCAATGGTAAATTTCATGCTTGGCTCTTTACGCTGTCAGCTTAATAAATGATTGGCTTAGAATACGGTTATTCTAACCGATTACGAAGACAGGGTGCGAATCAAGTTTGAGTAATCTTCTTTAATATCGTGGCTCTCTTCACGCAGCTGCTCAATCTTGCGACACGCATGCAATACGGTCGTGTGGTCACGACCACCAAATGCATCCCCGATCTCAGGCAAGCTGTGGTTAGTCAGCTCTTTAGCCAGTGCCATCGCCAACTGACGAGGACGAGCAACCGAACGAGACCGACGTTTAGACAGTAGATCCGCAATTTTAATTTTGTAGTATTCCGCCACCGTCTTCTGAATATTGTCGATGGTGACAAGCTTTTCTTGAAGCGCCAGTAAGTCGCGCAGCGCTTCACGCACAAAATCGATCGTGATTGGACGACCAGTAAAGTTGGCATTGGCGATGACGCGGTTCAAGGCGCCTTCCAGCTCACGGACATTAGAACGTAAACGTTTCGCAATAAAGAATGCCACTTCATCGGCAAGGTGGATTTGATGGTCTTCCGCTTTTTTCATCAAGATCGCAACACGCGTTTCTAACTCAGGAGGCTCAATCGCAACCGTGAGACCCCAACCAAAACGCGATTTAAGACGATCTTCGACACCGTTGATCTCTTTTGGGTAACGGTCTGAAGTCAGGATGATCTGCTGGTTGCCTTCAAGCAATGCGTTAAAGGTATGAAAAAACTCTTCTTGCGAACGCTCTTTATTCGCAAAAAACTGGATATCATCGATAAGCAATGCGTCAACACTGCGGTAATAACGTTTGAATTCTTCAATCGCGTTATTTTGTAGCGCTTTTACCATGTCTTGCACAAAACGCTCAGAGTGCATGTATACCACTTTCGCATTTGGCTTGTTATCCACAATCGCATTACCCACGGCATGCAATAAGTGCGTTTTACCTAAACCCGTACCACCATATAAGAACAAAGGATTGTAGGCTGCACCCGGGTTACCCGATACCTGACGTGCCGCTGCCAAACCAAGCTGGTTCGACTTACCTTCCACAAAGTTGTTGAACTTGTGCTTTGGGTTTACGTTTGAACGGTGATGAATGTTCGCAATAGCCTGTGCGTCATCGTCCCACATTTTATGTACAGGTTTCCGTGCCTGTAATTGGGCAGGGGCAGACGATTCTGCCGCCACATCAGCGGGTGTGCGTGTCGGTACCGGTTTAGGTTTAGAAACAGGTCGGCTACCTACTTCAAAACGCAAGTTAGGGATATCGCCCCCACAGTAATCCTGCAGTAACCGAGTAATACTGTTCAGATACTTATCACGCACCCAGTCCAACACAAAGCGGTTTGGCGCGAATAGAGTGAGAGTATTGTCATTGAGCTCCGCTTGTAGCGGACGAACCCACATGCTGAATTCTGTAGCTGGTAGCTCTTCTTGAAGCTGCTGCATACATTGCAGCCAAAGCGAAGATGACACGGTGCCCCCACTGAGTAGTTGGATTATCGGAAAAGACTGGCAATTTTACCTGTTGATAACCAAGATCGCCAGCGATTGATCGATGATCCAGTGAATAAGATCCAAGTTATGCACAATTGTTTCTGCAAATTAGATGAGATCACCACACCTTACCCCTACTTTACCCACACAACGATCCACATTGAATGAAAAAGGTAAGATCAAGCGACTGGTGATAAGTCTGTGCATTATTTTATTAGCCACCGCGATTTTGTCGATCATCAATAGCTATAATCCGATCGCATTTTTATCATCTTCGCCATCAGTCTTCTATCATTTGAGTACTTATTACTCTCTGGTCTAGGTTATTGCTCTTGGTTATTTATCATTAAGCTGACTAACAGTAGTATTTCCAACCATAAAATTATGGAGATGTATTATGAAAAACTGGATTAAGGTTGCCGTTGCAGCCATCGCTTTGTCTGCCGCTACCGTTCAAGCGGCGACTGAAGTCAAAGTTGGCATGTCAGGTCGTTACTTCCCGTTTACTTTTGTTAAACAAGATAAGCTACAAGGCTTTGAAGTCGACATGTGGGATGAAATCGGCAAACGCAACGACTACAAGATCGAATACGTTACCGCCAACTTTTCTGGCTTGTTTGGCCTGTTAGAGACAGGCCGTATTGATACTATCTCTAACCAGATTACGATGACTGACGCACGTCAAGCGAAATACCTATTTGCTGATCCGTATGTCGTCGATGGCGCACAGATTACGGTACGTAAAGGCAATGACAGCATCAAGGGTGTTGAAGACTTAGCCGGTAAAACCGTTGCTGTCAACTTAGGTTCAAACTTCGAGCAGCTGCTTCGCCAGTACGATACAGATGGAACCATCAACATTAAAACGTACGACACTGGTATCGAACATGATGTGGCACTCGGTCGCGCTGATGCGTTTGTGATGGACCGTTTATCCGCCCTAGCCCTGATCAAAAAAACGGGACTGCCACTCAAGCTTGCTGGCGAACCATTTGAAACCATTCAAAACGCATGGCCTTTCGTTGATAACGAAAAAGGTCGCAAACTGCAAGCCGACGTAAACAAAGCATTGGCTGAGATGCGTGCAGACGGTACCGTTGAGAAAATTTCAGTGAAATGGTTTGGCGCCGACATCACGAAGTAAGAACTCTTTGTACTTTAGGACGCAAAGTGGTATCACTCTCGGCCTAAAATTGACTCATAGTAAGGTGGAACACGGTTTTCCACCTTTTCTTTTCTCTAGCCTTTAGGTAAGCCGTATGGGATTTGACTTTAATTACATGTTGGAATTGCTGCCTATATTACTGAAATATCTCGGCACAACCATGGAAATGGCGACGTGGGGGTTAGTATTTTCACTGATTTTATCCGTCATTTTAGCCAATATTCGCGTATTTAAACTGCCAGTGCTTGATCAATTAAGTCAACTGTACATTAGCTTCTTCCGTGGCACCCCGCTTTTAGTTCAACTTTTCCTGCTTTATTATGGCTTGCCGCAAATCTTCCCCTTGATGGTCGGCATCGACGCTTTCTCAGCGGCGGTTATCGGCTTGACGTTGCACTTTGCCGCTTATATGGCAGAAAGCATTCGTGCCGCCATTATTGGTATCGATCGCAGCCAGATGGAAGCCAGCTTGTCTGTTGGCATGACAACCTCACAAGCAATGCGTCGCGTAGTCTTGCCGCAAGCAACGCGTGTCGCCCTGCCTTCGCTGATGAACTACTTCATCGATATGATTAAGTCGACGTCCCTTGCCTTTACGCTTGGCGTAGCAGAAATTATGGCCAAAGCGCAGATGGAAGCCTCATCGAGTTTCCGCTTTTTTGAAGCCTTCCTCGCGGTTGCATTAATTTACTGGGGAGTAGTGGTCATTTTGACTCGCGTGCAGACTTGGGCAGAAGTGAAACTGAATAAGGCGTACATACGATGATCAAATTAGAAAATATCCACAAACGTTTTGGTGAGACAGAGGTATTGAAAGGTATTAACCTCGATATCCAACAAGGTGAGATCATCGTTATCATCGGCTCAAGTGGTACAGGTAAATCCACCCTACTGCGTACCGTGAACTTTCTTGAACAAGCCGATGAGGGCCGCATCTCTATAGATGATGTTTCTGTGGATGCGCAGAAGCACACGAAAGCAGAGGTGCTTGCTCTGCGCCGGCGTACTGGCTTTGTATTTCAGAATTATGCGCTGTTCGCCCACATGAATGCTCGCCAAAATGTTGCTGAAGGTCTGATCACCGTGCGTGGCTGGAAAAAAAGTGACGCGCTGAAACGCGCCCAGCAAATTTTGGATGATATCGGTCTGGGAGATAAAGGCGACAGCTACCCAGCCGCCCTCTCAGGGGGGCAGCAGCAACGTGTCGGTATTGGCCGTGCAATGGCACCGCAACCAGAGTTGTTATTATTTGATGAGCCGACATCAGCGCTGGATCCAGAACTGGTCGGCGAAGTTCTTTCTTTAATGAAGCAGTTAGCGAACCAACATCAAACCATGCTGGTGGTAACGCACGAAATGCAATTTGCGAAAGAGGTCGCGGATCGCGTGATCTTCATGGCGGAAGGAAACATTGTCGAACAAGGTTCTCCACAGGATATCTTCAATAATCCACACGATCCTCGTTTGAAAAAATTCCTTAACCAAGTCGGGATAGAGTAACGATCTGGCATCAAGATCGATTGATCCTTGAGATTTCACTCACACTACGTATAATCGCCCAGCCGGAATTTCGTACTCATTGAGTCATTGACACATTATGTGAGTGTGATTACAATTCCGCCTCTTTGTTGAGAGGCGTCGGTTTTTCTTCTCTATATAAAGAGTTTCTTTATAACAAAGAAAACAAAAACCAACGCTGGGTTTAACAAGAACCTAAAACTACTGATCAGTAAAGGTAATTATCATGAAACGCACTTTTCAACCTACAGTTCTAAAGCGCAAGCGCACTCACGGCTTCCGTGCTCGCATGGCAACTAAGAACGGTCGTAAAGTTATCAACGCACGTCGTGCAAAAGGCCGTGCGCGCCTATCAAAATAATCGTTAGTTTATTTTGAACACGTACGCGTTTAATCGGGAGTTACGTTTGTTAACTCCCGAGCATTATCAAAACGTCTTCCAGCAAGCTCATCGAGCTGGCTCGCCTCATTTCACCATCATTGCTCGCAACAACAAACTTTCTCACCCACGATTAGGTTTAGCTGTTCCGAAAAAGCAAATCAAAACTGCTGTCGGTCGTAACCGATTTAAGCGTTTGACTCGTGAAAGCTTTCGTCACAATCAACATCAACTTCCAAATAAAGATTTTGTTGTGATTGCGAAGAAAAGCGCGCAAGATTTAAGCAATGAGGAAATTTTTAAGTTGTTTGATAAGCTATGGCAACGCCTGTCTCGCCCTTCACGTGGATAGCCATTGGGCTCGTTTATCTTTATCGCTGGTTTATCAGCCCTTTGATTGGTCCTCGTTGCCGGTTCACACCAACCTGCTCCACTTACGCGCTAGAAGCTTTGAGAGCTCACGGTTTTGTAAAAGGATGTTGGTTATCAGGCAAACGTCTATTAAAATGCCATCCTTTGAATGAAGGGGGGTATGACCCCGTTCCACCAGTCCAAAAACAAGACAGAGATAACTAACGATGGATTCTCAACGTAATATCCTGCTCATTGCTCTGGCCCTGGTTTCTTTCTTGCTGTTTCAACAATGGCAAGTAGCGAAGAATCCAGAACCTCAAGCAGTTGAACAGGCTCAATCAAGCAGCACTCTACCTGCACCATCTTTTGCTGATGAGCTAGATCCAGTTCCTGGTCAGCAGCAAGCTTCTGCAAAAACTATCACAGTAACGACTGATGTTTTAACTCTGTCGATCGACACCGTTGGTGGCGATGTGGTACATGCCAACCTTAACGAATACTCTGCTGAGCTTGATTCATCAGATTCATTTGTTCTGCTGAAAAATACTCAAGGTCACCAATTCATCGCACAGAGCGGTCTTGTTGGTCCTCAAGGTATCGATCTGAGCAGCACGAATCGCCCTCACTACAATGTTAGTGCAGACAGCTTTACGCTGGCTGATGGTCAAGATGAACTTCGTGTTCCGATGACTTTCACTACCAATGGCATCGAATATACCAAGACTTATATCTTTAAACGCGGCAGCTACGCGCTTAATGTTGAATACGATGTAGTGAATAACTCTGGTAACAATGCCACCTTCGGTATGTACGCTCATTTGCGCCAAAGTTTGATGGACGATGGCGGCAGCATCACAATGCCAACTTATCGTGGCGGTGCTTACTCCACAGAAGACACGCGTTACAAAAAGTACAGCTTTGATGATATGCAGGATCGCAACCTGTCTCTTAATCTAGCCAATGGCCAAGGTTGGGCAGCAATGATCCAGCACTACTTTGCAACTGCTTGGATTCCACGTAATGAGCCAGGCACTAACCTCTATACACGTGTGATTGGTAACCTCAGCGATATCGGTGTGCGTATGCCGAACAAAACCATCGCAACGGGTGATCAAGCGAACTTTGAAGCAACACTATGGGTTGGTCCAAAGCTGCAAGATGAAATGGCCGCGGTCGCACCGAACCTAGATCTCGTCGTGGATTACGGCTGGTTGTGGTTTATCGCCAAACCTCTGCACATGTTGCTTTCATTCATCCAGAGCTTTGTTGGTAACTGGGGTGTAGCCATCATCTGTTTGACCTTTATTGTTCGTGGTGCCATGTACCCGCTCACCAAAGCGCAATACACGTCGATGGCCAAAATGCGTATGCTACAGCCTAAGCTGCAAGCAATGCGTGAGCGTATCGGTGATGACCGTCAGCGCATGAGCCAAGAAATGATGGAACTGTACAAAAAAGAGAAAGTAAACCCACTCGGTGGCTGTTTACCTCTTATTCTACAGATGCCTATTTTCATCTCACTATACTGGGCACTGATGGAATCGGTTGAGCTACGTCACTCACCATTCTTCGGTTGGATTCATGACCTATCCGCGCAGGACCCGTACTACATCTTGCCACTATTGATGGGTGCTTCAATGTTCCTGATCCAGAAGATGAGTCCAACGACCGTGACGGATCCAATGCAGCAGAAGATCATGACCTTTATGCCGGTGATGTTTACCTTCTTCTTCTTGTTCTTCCCATCAGGCCTTGTCCTGTACTGGTTGGTGTCGAACATTGTGACGCTTATCCAGCAAACTCTAATCTACAAAGGGTTGGAGAAAAAAGGCTTACACAGCAAGTAATCCTTTAGGAAATGAGTGAGAAAGGCGGCCAAAAGGTCGCCTTTTTGTTTTTGGCTGATTACAATTCAGCTAATTAACGTTATGGCTCAATTTGAGCCCAGCTCAAAAGGCAAAATTATGACTACAGATACGATTGTCGCTCAAGCGACCGCGCCTGGTCGTGGCGGTGTCGGTATTATTCGTGTTTCAGGCCCAAAGGCCACTCAGGTGGCGCAGGCCGTCACAGGCAAGACACCAAAGCCTCGTTACGCAGAGTACCTGCCGTTTAAAGCCGAAGATGGCACTGTGCTTGACCAGGGCATCGCTCTTTACTTCCCAAATCCGCACTCTTTCACTGGTGAAGACGTGCTTGAGTTGCAAGGGCATGGCGGCCCTGTCGTGATGGATATGTTGATCAAGCGTATTCTCGGTATTCATGGAATTCGCGCCGCTCGTCCGGGTGAGTTCTCTGAGCGCGCATTCCTTAACGATAAGCTCGACCTTACACAGGCCGAAGCCATTGCAGATTTGATAGATGCCAGCTCAGAAGAAGCCGCCAAATCAGCCTTACAGTCACTGCAAGGTCAGTTTTCTCAGCGTATACAAACGTTAGTAGAATCACTTATCCACTTGCGGATCTACGTAGAAGCCGCCATCGACTTTCCTGAAGAAGAAATCGATTTTCTGGCCGATGGTAAAGTGTCAGGTGACCTACAGGCCATTATCGACAACCTCGATGCGGTGCGTAAAGAGGCGAATCAGGGGGCCATCATGCGTGAAGGGATGAAAGTCGTGATCGCAGGCCGTCCGAATGCAGGCAAATCAAGCTTACTCAATGCACTGTCTGGCAAAGAGTCCGCAATCGTAACAGACATAGCAGGCACCACACGTGATGTACTGCGTGAGCACATTCATATTGATGGTATGCCACTACACATCATTGATACAGCAGGCCTACGCGATGCATCTGATGAAGTAGAAAAAATTGGTATTGAGCGCGCATGGGATGAGATTTCTCAAGCAGACCGCGTACTCTTTATGGTAGACGGCACCACGACCAATGCCACCGATCCAAAAGATATCTGGCCAGATTTTGTGGATCGTCTGCCAAGCAGCATCGGCATGACAGTGATCCGCAATAAAGCCGATCAAACCGGTGAAGACATGGGGATCTGCCACGTCAACAATCCAACGCTTATCCGCCTATCGGCTAAAACTGGCGCTGGGATTGAGGCACTGCGTGAACACCTCAAAGCATGCATGGGCTTCTCGGGGAGTCGTGAAGGGGGCTTTATGGCACGTCGCCGCCACCTCGATGCGTTGGAGCGCGCCGCACAGCACCTTCAAATAGGCCAGGAACAGCTGGAAGGCTATATGGCGGGTGAGATACTAGCCGAGGAGCTACGTATCACTCAGCAACATTTAAATGAGATAACCGGTGAATTCAGTTCAGATGACTTACTCGGTCGCATCTTCTCCTCCTTCTGTATCGGGAAGTAATCTCACCCGCGGTATTGAACTGAGTTTAATACCGCGTTTTTTTGTCCGGTCACCGTCTCTGCAACGTGGTGGCCGTCGTATTCAATAAGGAAGAAGTATGATCCACATAATTACAGGCAGCACGCTAGGTGGCGCCGAATACGTAGGCGATCACCTCAGTGATCTACTTAATGAAAACGGATTTGAAACCACGATCCACAACCAACCCTCGCTACAATCGATCGAAAATCAAGGCACTTGGCTTGTGATCACCTCTACTCATGGCGCGGGGGAATATCCAGATAATATCCAACCTTTCATCGCCGCATTGCAAGATACGCCACCCAAAATGTCGGATGTGAAGTTTGCCGTGATCGCGATTGGTGACTCAAGCTATGACACGTTTTGTGCTGCAGGTCGACACGCATACGATCTTTTAGAGGATATCGGAGCAACCCCGATTGCAGACTGCTTTCTCATCGACGTGCTCAATCATATGGTCCCAGAAGATGCGGCAGAAGCATGGTTAAACGAGCACATTGAGCGATTTTAGTCCTCAATTACCCTTCTAACAGAGCCGCCATTCGGCTCTGTTTTTTTTCATGTGAATAACTTTCCCCAAATAACGGCGTTCAACCGCTCAAAAAACAACCAAACAGTCTGTGTATAACAACGGTAATATCCAGTGAATTTCCTTTAGTTATCCAAAGAACAACTTTTATTTTTTTAGCCCCTGTGGATAACAAGGCATTTTGATCCCAGCTTATACGCGATCTGATCCAAGCATGATCACAAGGTATGATCCAATTAAGATCCATGATCTTGTTGATCATTTTTACGTTATCCACAGAAGAGGTCGATCCTAATAATAGATCTAATAAAAGATCATATATAAAGATCTATTATATATAGGCTTGGAACCTAAAAAAGATAAAGCAAGAAAACGTTTTTCTCTGTGGCATAAAGCAGGTAAAATGCGGCTCCTTTATCTGTCCAATAAATCCTTTGAATACCTGAGGTCAGTTCATGCTTTATCACGAAAACTTTGACGTCATTGTTGTCGGTGGCGGACACGCAGGAACGGAAGCCGCACTCGCATCTGCACGCACAGGACAAAAAACGCTTCTCCTTACCCATAATATTGATACGTTAGGTCAGATGTCTTGCAATCCGGCGATTGGTGGTATCGGTAAAGGTCACTTAGTAAAAGAAGTGGATGCTATGGGCGGTTTGATGGCCGAAGCTATCGACCATGCAGGTATTCAATTTCGTACACTAAATGCTTCTAAAGGTCCGGCAGTTCGGGCGACCCGAGCTCAAGCGGATCGGGCTCTGTACAAAGCGTATGTTCGTAATGCATTAGAAAATGCACCCAATTTAACGTTGTTCCAACAGTCGGTTGACGATCTGATTGTTGAGCAAGATCGCGCCGTTGGCGTTGTAACGCAAATGGGACTTCGATTCCATGCCAAAGCGGTAGTGTTAACGGTTGGCACCTTCCTCGGTGGTAAGATTCATATTGGTATGGAAAGTTCTTCCGGTGGTCGTGCAGGAGATCCTCCTTCGATCGCATTGGCGGATCGATTGCGTGAGCTGCCATTTCGAGTGGATCGTTTGAAAACGGGAACACCACCGCGCATTGATGCTCGCAGTGTCGATTTTTCTGTGCTTGAAGCACAACACGGTGATAATCCTACCTCGGTATTCTCGTTCATGGGGAAGCGAGATCAACATCCTCGCCAGATCCCATGTTTTATCACCCATACCAACGATCAAACGCACGATGTGATCCGCAATAATTTGGATCGTAGCCCAATGTACGCTGGTGTGATTGAAGGCATTGGTCCGCGTTACTGCCCGTCTATCGAAGACAAGGTGATGCGCTTTGCGGATAAGAACAGCCACCAGATTTTTATCGAGCCTGAAGGACTTACTACGCATGAGTTGTACCCGAATGGTATCTCGACGAGCTTGCCGTTTGACGTTCAAGTACAAATCGTACGTTCGATGAAAGGTTTTGAAAACGCGCATATCGTACGTCCTGGTTACGCGATTGAATACGATTTCTTCGATCCTCGCGATTTGAAGCAAACATATGAAACTAAATTTATCCACGGCTTGTTCTTTGCGGGTCAGATTAATGGCACAACAGGCTACGAAGAAGCGGCCGCACAAGGCCTAATGGCAGGCTTGAACGCAAGCTTGTACAGCCAAGACAAAGAAGGTTGGAATCCGCGTCGTGATCAAGCTTACATGGGCGTCTTGATTGATGACTTGTCGACCATGGGGACTAAAGAACCGTACCGAATGTTCACTTCCCGCGCGGAATATCGCCTGCTGCTTCGTGAAGACAACGCCGATTTGCGCTTAACTGAGAAAGCACGTGAACTTGGTCTGATTGATGACGTTCGTTGGGCGCGCTTCAACGAAAAAATTAATAACATGGAAACCGAACGTCAGCGCCTAAAATCGACGTGGATGAACCCAAACTCAGAAGGGGTTGAGGCGTTAAACCTATTACTGAAAACGCCAATGGCACGTGAAGCAAGTGGTGAGGATCTGCTGCGTCGTCCTGAGATGAGCTACGCTCAGTTGACTCAATTGGATGCGTTTGCACCAGCGCTAGAGGATCAACAAGCGGCTGAGCAAGTTGAAATTCAAGTTAAATACGATGGTTACATCAAACGTCAGCAAGATGAGATTGAAAAATCCCTTCGCCATGAGAACACAAAACTGCCGGCGGATATCGACTACAGCGACGTGAAAGGTTTGTCGAATGAAGTGGTGGCCAAGCTGACGGAAGCTAAGCCTGAAAGCGTTGGTATAGCTTCGCGTATTGCCGGTATTACCCCAGCAGCTATCTCGATTCTACTCGTTCACTTGAAGAAGCACGGTTTGCTGAAAAAAGGTGAGGAAGAGTCATGAGTGCACTTCGCACAAAACTGGATGCGCTGATCGCGCAAACCGAGTTAAATGTCTCAGATAGACAGCGCGAGCAGTTAGTCGGTTACGTTGAGCTGCTCGATAAGTGGAACAAAGCGTACAACTTAACATCCGTGCGAGATCCGCATGAGATGTTAGTAAAACACATTCTTGATAGTATAGTGGTTAGCGCTCACTTACCCGGTGAGCGATTTATAGACGTTGGTACAGGTCCTGGTTTACCAGGGATTCCACTGGCGATCATGGCGCCGGAAAAAACGTTCTTCTTGCTCGACAGTCTTGGTAAGCGGATTCGTTTTATTAAGCAAGTCGTGCACACGTTAGGGCTGGTAAACGTGACACCCATTCAAAGTCGCGTCGAAGAATTCCAGCCGGAAGAAAAATTTGATGGCGTTTTAAGTAGAGCTTTTGCTTCAATGACGGACATGGTGGAATGGTGCCATCATTTGCCGGAAGAAGAGCATGGGGTGTTTCTAGCGCTGAAAGGACAGCACCCTAAAGATGAAATGGATCAGCTTCCTGAGTGGTGCAGTGTGACAGAGATCATATCTTTGGCTGTTCCTCAGCTGGAAGGTGATCGTCATCTAGTAATCTTATCGCGTAAGGGAAATTAGCGAGGTAGTTGTGGGTAAAATTGTAGCAATCGCCAACCAGAAAGGTGGGGTCGGCAAAACAACAACGTGCATTAATTTAGCGGCTTCGATGGCGGCAACAAAGCGCAAGGTTTTGGTGATCGATCTCGACCCTCAAGGCAATGCTACGATGGCCAGTGGTGTGGATAAATACATGGTTGACGCCACGGCGTACGACCTTCTGGTCGAAGATACTCCGTTTGAGCAAGTGGTGTGCACCCAAACAACGGGGAAATTCGATTTAATTGCGGCGAACGGTGACGTTACTGCCGCTGAGATTAAATTGATGGAAGTGTTTGCTCGCGAAGTGCGGTTGAAAAATACATTGTCGTCAGTTCGCGATAACTATGATTTCATCTTTATTGATTGTCCTCCTTCGCTAAACCTTCTTACAATCAACGCCATGGCAGCCGCTGATTCTGTGCTGGTGCCGATGCAATGTGAATACTTTGCGTTAGAAGGTTTAACTGCTCTTATGGATACGATTAGCAAATTAGCGGCCGTGGTCAATGAAAACCTCAAAATAGAAGGTTTACTGCGTACGATGTACGATCCGCGTAACCGCTTGTCTAATGAAGTATCTGATCAACTTAAAAAACACTTTGGTAATAAAGTTTACCGCACGGTCATTCCGCGTAATGTTCGTTTGGCCGAAGCGCCAAGTCACGGAAAACCTGCGATGTACTACGATAAGTACTCTGCAGGTGCCAAAGCGTATCTTGCTCTAGCAGGCGAAATGCTCCGCCGCGAAGAAATCCCAGTTTAACACTAACCTAAGGAATTCAATCCCATGTCTAAGCGTGGTCTCGGAAAAGGACTGGATGCGTTATTGTCGACCAGTTCGTATGCTCGTGAAAAACAGCATATCGCATCACACAGCCAAGAATTATCGGCGGATGGTGAGTTGACCGATTTGACAATAGGTCAATTGCAACCGGGCGTATACCAACCGCGTAAAGATATGGCACCGGAAGCGTTGGAAGAACTGGCTGCTTCGATTCAGTCTCAAGGTATCATTCAGCCGATCGTGGTTCGCCAAGTGGAAAATGGTCAGTTTGAGATCATCGCTGGTGAACGACGTTGGCGTGCAGCGAGGCAAGCAGGCTTAAGGCGTGTACCTTGTTTGGTGAAAAAAGTTGAAGATCGCGCTGCGATAGCGATGGCGTTGATTGAAAACATTCAACGTGAAGACTTGAATGTGATTGAAGAATCTCAAGCCTTAGAGCGCCTACAAGATGAATTTACACTAACGCATCAGCAAGTCGCCGAAGTAATTGGTAAGTCGAGAACGACCGTCAGTAACTTACTACGGCTAAATCAGCTAGAGTTAGACGTGAAAAATTTGGTTGCCGATAAACGGCTTGAGATGGGTCATGCTCGTGCGCTCTTGGTATTGCAGGGCGAACAACAAGTGGAAGTCGCTCACCTAGTTGCGAAGAAGCAGATGACCGTTCGCCAAACCGAACAGTTAGTAAAAAAGTGCTTAGCTCCACAAAATGAGCAAAAAGCGCAACAAGAAGATACCGAAGCTGAGCAAATATCGCATAAATTGAGTCAGCAGCTTGATGCGAAAGTTTCTCTGACCCGTTCTGTAAACGGAAAAGCGAAATTGACGATAAGTCTTGATGATCCTCACAGATTAGACCAACTAATTGCTAAGCTTGAGGCCTAAGTGAGATAATTGATTTAGGTCAATTAATCTAATTTTGTGCGAAAGTTGTCGTTTTGTAAACAAAACTGTAAGTTTTTGATGCAATCGAATTGCTTTACGTTGAACTGAACGTATAATTTTCGTCAATTTCCCTGCACAGAGAGTTTAGTGCGAAGTGGATATTACTAGAGGTACGAATACATGGTAGCTGCGTTAGCTAGACCAGGACGAGAGCTCGCAAGGCAATTGTTAATGATCCAGTCTGGCGCGGTTATTTTTGTGGCGGCAGGAATGGCGGTAGCCGTAAATCCTGATTGGGGACTTTCAGCGCTGATTGGCGGAGGCATTTTTGTTGTTGCCAATGCTGTATTCGCTCTGTGTGCTTTCATGTTTAGTGGAGCACGCGCTGCCAAGCGCATCGCGGCTTCCTTCTATGCGGGGGAAGTACTGAAAATTCTCATCACGGTTGCACTGTTCTATGTTGCCTACATGTATATGCAGGTGGAACTTGTTCCCCTCAAACTAACCTATTTGCTGGTACTAGGTATTAATATCTGTGCACCAGTGCTATTCATTAACAACAAAAAATAGGATGAGTTATGGCTGCGCCAGGTGAAGCGCTAACATCGTCCGGATACATTGCCCACCACCTTTCTAACCTATCGCTGTATAAGTTGGGTTTAGTAGGGTCGGAGACAAGTTTCTGGAACGTACATATCGATAGCCTGTTTTTTTCTTGGTTTACTGGTTTAATTTTCCTTGGGATTTTTTACAAAGTAGCAAAGAAAACAACAGCAGGTGTACCGGGTAAGCTTCAGTGTGCTGTAGAAATGATCGTGGAATTTGTCGCTAATAACGTCAAAGACACGTTCCATGGACGCAACCCACTGATCGCGCCTTTAGCACTGACTATCTTTTGTTGGGTATTCTTGATGAACGTGATGGACTTAGTTCCTATCGACTTCTTACCTTACCCAGCAGAACATTGGCTAGGTATTCCTTATCTTAAGGTTGTACCGTCTGCTGATGTGAATATCACCATGGCTATGGCTCTAGGCGTTTTTGCCTTGATGATTTACTACAGCATCAAAGTGAAAGGTCTAGGTGGATTCGCAAAAGAACTTGCACTACATCCATTCAATCACCCACTCATGATCCCGTTTAACCTATTAATTGAAGTGGTATCGCTACTCGCGAAACCGCTATCACTGGGTATGCGTTTATTCGGTAACATGTTCGCAGGTGAGGTTGTATTCATTCTTTGTGCGGCAATGCTACCATGGTACTTACAATGGATGGGTTCACTACCGTGGGCAATCTTCCATATCTTGGTTATTACGATCCAAGCCTTCGTATTTATGATGTTGACAATTGTTTATCTGTCAATGGCACACGAAGATCCTGATCATTAATTTTTTTAAGCTTTTTATTTGGGCACTAAGCCAACAACTATAAATTGGAGATAGTAATGGAAACTTTACTGAGCTTTTCTGCAATCGCGGTAGGTATTATCGTCGGTCTTGCTTCTCTTGGTACAGCGATTGGTTTCGCACTACTAGGTGGTAAATTCCTAGAAGGTGCAGCACGTCAACCAGAAATGGCTCCTATGCTACAAGTTAAGATGTTCATCATCGCGGGTCTGCTTGATGCGGTTCCAATGATCGGTATCGTAATCGCGCTACTATTCACTTTCGCAAACCCATTCGTTGGTCAACTAGGTTAATCACCTTCAACTCGGGACGAGCGATTAGCGCTTGTCACTGATTAACACTAAGTCCAAATAGAGGGGTAGCTGTTGTGAACATAAACGCAACTCTGCTAGGTCAAGCAATTTCGTTCGCACTGTTTGTGTGGTTCTGCATGAAGTATGTATGGCCGCCAATTATGCAAGCGATTGAAGAACGTCAGAAGAAAATTACTGATGGTCTTCAAGCAGCAGAACGTGCTGCAAAAGACTTGGATCTAGCACAAGCCAACGCTTCTGATCAGTTGAAAGAAGCGAAGCGCACAGCAACTGAGATCATCGAGCAAGCGAATAAGCGCAAGTCTCAAATTCTTGATGAAGCTCGCGAGGAAGTTCAGGTAGAACGCCAGAAAATCCTAGCGCAAGCAGAAGCAGAACTTGAAGCTGAGCGCAATCGTGCACGCGATGAGCTGCGCAAACAAGTTGCTACTCTGGCTGTAGCTGGTGCTGAGAAAATCCTTGAGCGTACTATCGATAAAGATGCGCAAAAAGATATTCTCGACAACATTACTGCAAAACTTTAAGTCTGGGGGCGCATATGTCTGATTTGACTACTATCGCACGCCCCTATGCTAAAGCAGCCTTCGACTTTGCTTTAGGGGAAGACCAGTTGGACCAATGGGGCCAAATGTTGTCTTTTGCTGCTGAAGTGGCTAAAAACGAACAAATAAAAGAACTTCTAACGGGGTCTGTTTCTGCTGAGAAAATGGCGGAAATATTTGTTGCAGTTTGCGGCGAACAAGTTGATGCACACGGTCAAAACCTTTTGAAGGTGATGGCTGAGAATGGTCGTTTAGCGGCCCTTCCTGATGTTTGTATAGAGTTCTTCGCGTTGAAGAAAGAACATGAGAAAGAAGTTGATGTTGAAGTCATTTCAGCAACAGAGCTTTCTGATGAGCAGCTTGCAAATATTAGCAGCAAACTTGAAAAGCGTCTTGAACGCAAAGTGAAGCTGAATTGCAGTGTAGAAGAGACCCTACTTGGTGGGGTTATTATTCGAGCCGGAGACCTAGTCATCGATAACTCAGCGCGTGGTCGTTTGAACCGCCTGAGCGATGCATTGCAGTCTTAATGGGGATTGGAGCATGCAACTTAATTCCACGGAAATTAGCGAACTGATCAAACAACGTATCGAATCTTTCGACGTTGTTAGTGAAGCTCGCAACGAGGGTACTATCATCTCGGTAAGTGATGGTATCATCCGCATCCACGGCCTAGCGGACGTGATGCAAGGTGAAATGATTGAATTACCGGGTGGCCGTTATGCACTGGCACTTAACCTAGAGCGTGACTCTGTTGGTGCGGTTGTAATGGGCCCATATGCTGACCTTAAGGAAGGCATGAAAGTTACAGGTACTGGCCGCATTCTTGAAGTGCCAGTTGGTCCAGAACTACTAGGCCGCGTCGTTAATACGCTGGGTGAGCCTATCGATGGTAAAGGTCCAATCGAAGCGAAATTAACTTCGCCTGTAGAAATGATCGCACCAGGTGTAATCGAACGTAAATCGGTAGACCAACCAGTGCAAACTGGTTATAAGTCAGTTGACTCAATGATCCCTATCGGTCGTGGTCAGCGTGAACTTATTATCGGTGACCGCCAGATTGGTAAAACTGCACTGTCTATTGACGCGATCATTAACCAGAAAAACTCTGGTATTTATTCAATCTACGTAGCTATCGGTCAAAAAGCATCGACTATCGCTAACGTAGTTCGCAAACTAGAAGAGCATGGTGCACTACAAAATACTATCGTAGTGGTTGCATCCGCTTCTGAATCTGCAGCGCTGCAATACCTAGCGCCATATGCAGGTTGTGCGATGGGTGAATACTTCCGTGATCGCGGCGAAGATGCACTGATTGTTTATGATGATCTATCTAAGCAAGCCGTTGCTTACCGTCAGATCTCTCTACTACTGAAACGTCCACCAGGCCGTGAGGCATTCCCAGGTGACGTATTCTACTTACACTCTCGTCTGCTAGAGCGTGCTGCTCGTGTAAACGAAGAGTATGTAGAGCGTTTCACTAATGGTGAAGTGAAAGGTAAAACAGGTTCTTTAACTGCACTACCTATCATTGAAACTCAAGCCGGTGATGTGTCAGCATTCGTACCGACTAACGTAATCTCTATTACCGATGGTCAGATCTTCCTGCAAACTGAGCTATTCAACGCCGGTGTTCGTCCAGCCGTTGACCCAGGTATCTCAGTCTCTCGTGTAGGTGGTTCAGCTCAGACGAAAATCATCAAGAAACTATCAGGTGGTATCCGTACAGCATTAGCTGCATACCGCGAACTAGCGGCATTTGCTCAGTTCTCTTCTGATCTTGATGAAGCGACGAAGAAACAGCTAGACCATGGTCAAAAAGTAACAGAGCTAATGAAGCAGAAGCAGTACGCTCCAATGTCTGTATTTGATCAAGCGTTAACTATCTTCGCAGCAGAGCGTGGTTACCTAGATGATGTAGAACTCAACAAAGTTCTAGATTTCGAGGCGGCTCTACTATCGTACGCTCGCGGTCAATACGCTGAACTAGCAGCTGAGATCGACAAGTCTGGTGCTTATAACGATGAAATCGAAGCTCAGTTGAAGAAACTGACTGACGAATTCACAGCAACCCAAACTTGGTAATTAGATCGGTGGCAGTTTCTGCCACCAACTAACGGAGAGTAACGATGGCCGGCGCAAAAGAGATACGTAATAAAATCGGTAGTGTTAAAAGCACGCAGAAAATTACGAAAGCGATGGAAATGGTGGCAGCTTCAAAAATGCGTCGTTCTCAAGATGCAATGGAAGCTTCTCGTCCATACGCTGAAACAATGCGTAAAGTGATCGGTCATGTGGCTAACGCAAACCTAGAGTACCGTCATCCGTACCTAGAAGAGCGTGAAGCCAAACGTGTTGGTTACATCATCGTTTCGACAGACCGTGGTCTGTGTGGCGGCTTGAACATTAACGTGTTCAAAAAGTCGGTGACAGACATGAAAGCATGGAAAGAGAAAGGTGCTGAAATTGAGCTAGCGGTTGTTGGTTCAAAGGCAACCGCTTTCTTCAAACATGGTGGCGCAAAAGTTGCGGCACAGGTTTCTGGACTGGGTGATAACCCAAGTTTAGAAGACCTAATCGGTTCTGTTGGCGTAATGCTGAAAAAATACGATGAAGGTAAACTGGACCGTCTATATGTAGTGTTCAACAAGTTTGTTAACACTATGGTTCAGCAACCGACGATCGATCAAATGCTACCTTTGCCTAAATCGAACAGCGAAGATATGCAGCGTGAGCACTCATGGGACTACATTTATGAGCCTGAGCCGAAACCTTTACTGGATACGCTATTAGTGCGTTACGTAGAGTCTCAGGTATACCAAGGTGTGGTTGAGAATCTTGCTTGTGAGCAAGCGGCTCGAATGATTGCGATGAAGGCTGCAACGGATAATGCAACCAACTTGATTGATGATTTAGAACTTGTGTACAACAAAGCCCGTCAGGCTGCGATCACACAAGAACTGTCTGAAATCGTTGGCGGTGCATCTGCGGTTTAGGCTTAGGTAAAACGAAACAGTTTAGAGGATTAACGATGGCTACAGGTAAGATCGTACAGATCATCGGTGCGGTAGTCGACGTAGAGTTCCCACAGAGCAATGTACCTAGTGTATATGACGCTCTAAACGTAACGGACTCAAAAGAACGTTTGGTTCTTGAAGTTCAACAACAGCTAGGCGGTGGTGTAGTTCGTTGTATCGTTATGGGTAGCTCTGATGGTTTACGTCGTGGAGTGGAAGTGGTTAACACAGGCGCTCCAATTTCAGTACCAGTCGGTACTAAAACTCTAGGTCGTATCATGAACGTCCTAGGTGACGCGATTGACGAGCGTGGTGAAGTGGGAGCGGAAGAAGTTTACTCTATTCACCGTGCAGCACCAAGCTACGAAGAACAGTCAAACGAAACAACGCTTCTAGAAACGGGTGTTAAAGTAATCGACCTAATTTGTCCATTCGCTAAGGGTGGTAAAATCGGTCTATTCGGTGGTGCAGGTGTAGGTAAGACCGTTAACATGATGGAACTTATCAACAACATCGCACTTCAGCACTCAGGTCTATCAGTATTTGCTGGTGTTGGTGAACGTACTCGTGAAGGTAACGATTTCTACTACGAGATGCAGGAAGCGGGCGTTGTAAACGTTGAGAAGCCTGAAGAATCGAAAGTAGCAATGGTTTACGGTCAGATGAACGAGCCACCAGGCAACCGTCTACGTGTTGCACTGACTGGTCTAACAATGGCAGAGCGTTTCCGTGACGAAGGTCGTGACGTACTACTGTTCATTGATAACATCTACCGTTACACGCTAGCAGGTACAGAGGTTTCAGCACTACTAGGGCGTATGCCTTCAGCGGTAGGTTACCAGCCAACTCTTGCAGAAGAGATGGGTGTACTTCAGGAACGTATCACGTCAACGAAAACGGGTTCTATCACGTCTGTACAGGCGGTATACGTACCTGCGGATGACTTGACTGACCCGTCTCCGGCTACGACGTTCGCGCACTTGGATGCAACGGTTGTACTTAACCGTAATATCGCGGCGATGGGCTTATATCCGGCGATCGACCCACTAGATTCAACATCTCGTATGCTTGATCCCCTAGTTGTTGGTCAAGATCACTACGATGTGGCTCGTGGCGTTCAGCAAACTCTTCAGCGCTATAAAGAGCTGAAAGATATCATTGCGATTCTAGGTATGGACGAGCTATCTGAAGAAGATAAGCAAGTTGTATCTCGTGCACGTAAGATTGAGCGTTTCCTAACTCAGCCTTACCACGTAGCGGAAGTATTTACAGGCGACCCTGGTGTTTACGTATCTCTGAAAGAGACTCTACGTGGCTTTAAAGGTCTATTAGCTGGTGAATACGACGACATTCCTGAGCAGGCATTTATGTACTGCGGTAGCATCGACGATGCTATTGAGAATGCGAAGAAGCTATAAGGCTAACTAGGAGGCGATATGGCAGCAATAACCTTTCACCTAGACGTAGTAAGCGCCGAGAGGAAAATCTTTTCTGGACGTGTTGAAACGTTTCAGGTGACCGGTAGCGAAGGTGAACTTGGTATTTTCCATGGTCACACACCGCTGCTGACCGCTATCAAGCCTGGTATGGTGCGTATTGTGAAACAGCACGGCCACGAAGAAATTATTTATGTTTCTGGTGGTATGGTTGAGATCCAGCCTGGTACAGCGACTGTACTAGCGGATACAGCTATCCGTGGTGAAGAGCTAGACGCAGCGAAGGCAGAAGAAGCCAAACGTCGCGCTGAGGAGGAAATCCAAAATCAGCATGGTGACATGGACTTCGCACAAGCGGCCAGTGAACTGGCTAAAGCCATGGCTCAGCTACGAGTTATCGAGCTGACAAAAAAGCGTCGCTAAGCTCAATTAGCAACGTTGCATGAAAAAAGGCGGCCAATTGGTCGCCTTTTTGATTAATTTTAGTTGGAAATTTACCTTACTCCATTAACTATTTAAAAAGAGCTGTTTAAAATAACGGCCAATTAACATAAACGTCCATAGGTTCTCAATGAAATTCAGTGCTGTGATTCTTGCTGCGGGTAAAGGCACCCGTATGCATTCGAATATGCCTAAAGTGCTACACCCTTTAGCCGGGAAGCCAATGGCAAAACATGTGATTGATACATGTATCTGCCTTGGCGCACAAAATATTCACTTAGTGTTTGGTCATGGTGGCGACCAAATGCAAACCACTCTTATTAATGAGCCTGTTAATTGGGTGCTTCAGGCAGATCAGCTAGGTACCGGTCATGCGGTTGATCAAGCGTCACCGCGCTTTGAAGACGATGAAAAAATCTTAGTACTGTATGGCGATGTTCCACTCATTTCCGCTGAAACAATAGAAAACTTACTTGATGCTCAACCAACTGGTGGTATTGCGCTGTTAACCGTGATGTTGGATAACCCAGCGGGTTATGGACGTATTATTCGTAAAAATGGCCCTGTGGTCGCGATCGTTGAGCAAAAAGATGCGACGGAAGAGCAAAAGCAGATTAAAGAGATTAATACGGGCGTTATGGTGGCGACGGGGGGCGATCTTAAACGTTGGTTGTCTGGTTTAAACAACAATAATTCGCAAGGCGAATACTACCTGACCGACGTTATTGCGGCGGCGCACGATGAAGGCCGCGCCGTGGAAGCGGTACACCCTGTCAATGCGATTGAAGTTGAAGGGGTTAACGACCGTGCTCAATTGGCACGTCTAGAGCGTGCGTTCCAAGCCATGCAAGCTCAGAAGCTATTAGAACAAGGCGTAATGCTACGCGACCCAGCACGCTTTGACCTACGCGGGGAACTGCAGTGCGGCATGGATTGTGAAATCGATGTAAACGTGGTCATTGAAGGTAACGTATCACTAGGCGATAACGTCATTATCGGTGCCGGCTGTGTGTTGAAAGACTGTGAAATCGATGACAATACCATTGTTCGCCCTTACAGCGTGATCGAAGGTGCGACAGTCGGTGAAGAGTGTACGGTGGGACCATTTACTCGTCTTCGTCCTGGAGCAGAGATGCGCAACGATTCTCACGTCGGCAACTTTGTTGAAGTGAAAAACACGCGTCTTGGTGAAGGGTCGAAAGCGAATCACCTTACTTATCTAGGTGATGCCGAAATTGGCCAGCGCACTAACATTGGTGCGGGCACGATCACTTGCAACTATGACGGCGCAAACAAGTTTAAAACCGTGATCGGCGATGACGTATTTATTGGTTCTGACAGCCAGTTAGTGGCACCCGTCACTATTGCTGATGGTGCGACTATCGGCGCGGGTACAACGTTGACCAAAGATGTTGAAAAAGGTGAGTTAGTGATTACTCGCGTTAAAGAGCGCAAAATTACTGGCTGGAAACGTCCAGTGAAACAGAAATAACGCTTCTTACACAGCATTCCTAAATAGGTGAAATCAAGCCGCTTACAATGAGCGGCTTGATTGTTTTTAGCGTGTGCTGAACAATTAGTGGCTGGGTATGACGATGCATTTTTTAGCCACCGAACCGTTTGAGAAACGAATAGGATGAGTAACAAGTACTCCAGAACGAGAAAGGTATAAATCTCCAAGAGTAAGTACTCATTCACCACCAGCTTATTCGCTCGCCGCGTGAGAACGCTTAAACCGAGTGTCATGGCAAAGAGCATACTACTTGGATTGTATCGCTGAACCCTGCCATGAGAAATTTAAAGTTTATCAAGCCTTGTTCAGTAGACGGATCGAGCACATACCAACCCCACTGATCATTAGAGCACCCCGTTAGCAACAATAAAGAAATCAGCCATAGATATCGATAGGTCACATTTGATCATACAGAGCCGCATCAGCATGCGGCTCTGTATGGTCAGAACGATTAAAGCTCGTCTTCACTCACCACACGTGAGTTATCAGGCGTGGTGAAGTGCTTGGACAGATCGCGATTGGATAAAACATACCCCATCCACAAACCACCCATACAAATCATGATGGCGACGCCGGTTACGGTTTGAGCTTGACTCGCCATGGCTGCAACGAGCGCACTTGCAAGGCTGCTCACACAAATTTGTAAACTGTTTTGTAACCCAGCTGCAGTGGCAGGGCTCTGTTTTGCACTGGCTAAGGCGCGGTTGACCACGATAGGGTACAGCGCCCCGTTTGCCACGGCAATCAAACAAAATGGTGCGAGAATTGGCCAGATAGACGACAACGCCCATTGCGATGCGATAAAAATCATCAGTGATGCCACACTGAATAAGCCAATCAACTGACGCAGCACTTTTTCGTCCCCAAATTTACGCACACCCACTTTACCGAGGTAGCCGCCGACCATAAACGCAATTGTTTGTGGGATAAAGCTGAGGCCGATGTCTTTTGCTTCGTAGCCGAGCTGAGCCATGATTTCTGGCATACCGGTTAGGTAAGCGAAGAATGCCGCTGAAGCCGTAGCAAACATAAATACGTTTCCGAGGTACTTCTTAGACCCAAGAAGTGCTTTGATGTCGGCAGACACACTGGTTTGTTTGACTTCTGCTTTTTCATCTTTCTGAAGCATGGTAGCGATGATAAGCAACACTCCGACCAGTGTTAGCGCGAAAAAAATACTGTGCCAACCAAAATTGTCAGCCAGTAAAACACCGAACTGAGGAGCCAACGCCGGCGATAACGCAACCAGTGGCATAATCGTTGCGAATATTTGCTGACTACTGCTGGAGTGACGCTGGATGACCATCGCTTGCCAGATAACCGCTGGAGCGCATACACCAATCGCTTGAATAAAGCGCAGGGTTAACAATTGCCACACTTGGTCACAGAAAGCTAAACCAAATGATGCAATGGTAAACAGCACCAAGCCTACGGCCAGTGTATTACGATGACCAAACTTATCGGATGCCAGTCCCCACATAAGTTGACCAATCGCCATCCCTCCCAAAAAGACAGTTAAAGAGAGTGCGATTTGTTCTGGTCCAGTGGCAAAGTCAATTTCCATCGCTTTGAAGGCTGGAAGGTACATATCGGTGGCCACAAAGCCGAGCATCGAAAGAGCTATGAGATATACGAGTTGTAGTTTTGATATTTTCATTTTCAACCAATCAAATTATTTAATTAATTATTAGTGAAAATCAGTCGGAAATAGCCCTGATTTACTTACTTAACCATTCTATTTTTAGATTTTAAGAAAATAAAACGTTAAAATTTTTAGTTATCAATCAAATTTTTTGAAAGGTAGAATGACATGTTCTCCAAATCATCATTGGAAATGCTGGATACTGTGGCTCGATTAGGCAGTTTTACCGCAGCAGCCGAGGTCTTGCACAAAGTCCCTTCGGCGATTAGCTATGGTGTTCGCCAAGTGGAGCAAGATCTGGATGTGGTGCTGTTTCGTCGTCTTCCGCGTAAAGTGGAATTGACCGCAGCTGGTGAACTGTTTATTACCGAAGCACGCATGTTGCTCCGGCAAATGGCCGAGATTAAGGCGCAAACACGCCGCGCAGCACACGGTTGGAAATCAACGTTAAAACTGACGTTAGATAACGTAGTGAAACTCGATAAACTTAAACCTCTGATTGAAGATTTTTATCGAGAGTTTGAGTTTGCAGAGCTGCAGATCAATATGGAAGTCTTTAATGGCTCTTGGGAGGCGATCGCCCAAGAGCGTGCGGATATTGTCATTGGTGCCACTTCGGCGGTTCCGGTTGGAGGTGATTTTGAAGTTCGAGACATGGGATCGTTAGATTGGGCATTGGTGATGTCACCCGCCCATCCTTGTGTGAGGCTGCAAACGTTGACGGAAGCGGCAGTCAGCCAATTTCCGGCCATCTGTTTGGATGATACATCAAATGTATTGCCTAAACGTCATACAGGCCACTATCCACAGCAACGCCGCTTGTTATTACCGAACTGGTACGCGGCGATTGAGTGTCTAAAAAATGGAATAGGGGTAGGGTATATGCCCCGCCATATTGCGATGCCGTTGATCAATGATGGTACGCTGGTGGAGAAAATATTGCCAGATGATAAACCGCTCAGCCACTGTTGTCTGGTATGGCGTAAAGATGATAATCATAAGTTAATCCAATGGATGGTGGACTATTTAGGATCGTCCACGCAATTGCATCAAGATTGGCTACAGTCTTAAAAAAACCTCGCTAAGGCGAGGTTTTTTTCGGTTACGATAAGAAGAATTTATAGGATGGATTCTCCGTTTCGTCCTTGCATTGGTAACCTAGTTCACGCAAATGCGCGGAAAACTGAGCCAAATCGCTTTCATCTAATTCGAAACCACACAAAACGCGTCCGTAGTCTGCACCGTGGTTACGGTAGTTGAATAAGCTGATGTTCCAATGCGTACCAAGCGTGCTTAAGAACTTCAACAGTGCACCGGGGTATTCAGGAAATTCAAAGCTATACAGACGCTCTTTCAGCGGTTTCGAGGGTTTACCACCGATCATGTAGCGAACGTGCAGCTTGGCCATTTCATCGTCAGATAAGTCCACCACTGGGTAGCCACCTGCTCGTAGGTCGTGAATGATCTGTTTAAGCTCTTCTTGGCCACCTAGCAGGCGTACACCCACAAAGATATTGGCCAGTTCGTCGTCGTTGTAGCGGTAATTAAACTCCGTCACCGCACGACCACCAATCAAATGACAGAATTCAAAGAAAGCGCCTTGGCGCTCAGGAATCGTAACTGCGAGTAAGCCTTCTCGTTTTTCACCCAACTCACAACGTTCTGATACATACCGTAATCCATGGAAGTTGGTGTTAGCCCCAGAGAGTACGGTGCCAAGGCTCTTGTTCTTGAGTTTGTTTTGCTCGGCAAATTTCTTCAAACCTGCCAGCGCCAATGCTCCAGAAGGCTCCGCAATCGCACGAGTGTCTTCAAAAATGTCTTTTACTGCCGCGCAGATTTCATCACTTGAGACGGCGACATGACCATCAATGTATTTCTGACATAAACGGAAGGTTTCTTCCCCAATGCGTTTAACCGCTACACCATCAGCAAACATGCTGACCTGATCCAAGACAACGGGTTCGCCAGCATCGAGAGCCGCTTTTAAACAGGAAGAGTCTTCTGGTTCAACCGCGATGACTTTGATTTCTGGCATCAGCTGTTTGACCAGTACCGCGACGCCCGCCGCTAAGCCCCCGCCGCCAACTGGAACAAAAATGTAATCAAGGTGGCCATTTTGCTGCAGCATTTCCATGCCAATCGTACCTTGGCCCGCAATCACTAATGGGTGGTCGAAAGGGGGAACAAACGTGTAGCCATGTTCCGCTGACAAACGCTCTGCCTCGGCTTTGGCTTCATCAAAGTTGTTGCCATGCAGAACCACATTGCCGCCAAAACTGCGTACGGCGTCGACTTTGATATCTGGAGTCGTCTTTGGCATCACAATGGTGGTTTTAATGCCCAGTTTTGTGCCAGAGAGCGCCATTCCCTGAGCGTGGTTACCTGCTGAAGCGGCAATCACCCCTGACGATTTTTGCTCTTCGGTTAAGCTTGCCACCATGTTGTAAGCACCGCGCAACTTAAATGAATGCACGGGTTGGCGGTCTTCACGTTTGATTTGGACATGATTACCAATTCGCGCCGACAAGCGAGGCATATCTTGCAGAGGTGTGACGGTTGCTACCTCATAAATCGGTGCACGGAGGATTTGGCGCAGATAGTCTGCGCCTGTTTGAGCCACTTTCTTTTCGGGTTGAGAATCCATCAGTGCTAACCCTCTAGCTTTGATTTGTCTCGCACAGCCCCTTTATCTGCACTGGTTGCCATACTGGCGTACGCTTTGAGTGCAAAAGAAACTTCACGTTGACGGGCGGCTGGCTTCCAGCCCTGTTTATCTTGCTTTGCTCGGCGCTCAGCGATCTCATCTTCTCTCACATCAAGGGTGATAGCACGGCTAGGGATATCAATAGTGATGATATCGCCATCTTGAACCAAACCGATAGTACCGCCACTGGCGGCCTCTGGAGACACATGACCAATCGACAGGCCCGAGGTACCACCGGAAAAGCGACCATCAGTGAGTAAGGCACAAGACTTACCCAGTCCCATCGATTTTAAGTAAGTGGTAGGGTAGAGCATTTCCTGCATGCCAGGGCCGCCTTTCGGACCTTCGTAACGGATCACGACCACTTCTCCCGCTTTCACCTTACCACCTAAGATGCCATCAACCGCAGAATCTTGGCTTTCGAAGACAATCGCAGGGCCTTGGAAGGTAAGATTTTCCTCATCCACACCTGCGGTTTTTACAATACAACCATCGACGGCAATATTCCCAGACAGCACCGCTAGGCCACCTTCTTGGCTGAATGCGTTTTCTTTTGAGCGAATACAGCCATCAACGCGATCATCATCAAGACGATCCCAGCGGCAGTCTTGTGAGAAGGCTTGGGTCGTACGGATGCCTGCTGGGCCTGCGCGGAAGAATGTTAGAATCTCTTGGTTTTCTGTTTGCATGATGTCGTACTCAGCAAGCTGCTGCTGCATGGTCATGCCGAGTACCGTGTGCGTACTGCCGTTTAACAACCCCGCACGGTCGAGCTCACCCAAGATAGCCATGACGCCACCAGCACGGTGCACATCTTCCATGTGATACTTTTGAGTCGAGGGGGCCACTTTACAAAGATGTGGAACACGGCGAGACATCTCATCAATATCGTTCATATCGAAATCTACTTCACCTTCTTGTGCGGCAGCTAAAAGGTGCAGAACGGTATTGCTCGATCCGCCCATTGCGATGTCCAGCGCCATGGCGTTTTCAAAGGCGGCGCGGTTAGCGATGTTGCGAGGTAGCGCGGACTCATCATCTTGCTCGTAGTAACGTCGCGTTAGCTCAACGACACGTTTACCGGCGTTAATGAATAACTGTTCACGGTCGGCGTGTGTCGCCAGCATCGAACCATTACCCGGCTGAGAGAGTCCTAGCGCTTCGGTTAAACAGTTCATTGAGTTGGCGGTAAACATGCCTGAGCACGATCCGCAGGTTGGACACGCACTGCGTTCGATCTGCTCGCTTTGTTGATCCGAGACGGTAGGATCCGCGCCTTGGATCATGGCGTCAACCAGATCGAGCTTAATGATCTGATCAGAGAGTTTGGTTTTCCCGGCTTCCATTGGGCCACCTGAAACAAAAATAACCGGAATATTGAGGCGCATCGCGGCCATCATCATTCCCGGTGTGATTTTGTCACAGTTAGAGATGCATACCATGGCATCGACACAGTGCGCATTGACCATGTATTCTACAGAGTCGGCAATTAATTCACGTGATGGTAGCGAATACAGCATGCCGCCGTGGCCCATGGCGATGCCATCATCGACTGCGATAGTATTGAATTCTTTGGCGATACCGCCTGCTTTTTCGATTTCACCCGCAACTAACTGACCCATGTCTTTCAAGTGCACGTGACCTGGAACAAATTGAGTAAAGGAGTTCACCACTGCAATAATGGGCTTGCCGAAGTCTTCATCTTTTACCCCTGTTGCACGCCAGAGCGCACGAGCACCGGCCATGTTACGTCCATGTGTGGTGGTTGCTGATCTATATTTTGGCATTTCCTAATTCCTTCTTACTTCTGCTCTGGGTACACATAGTCTAACCAGCCCCATTTATCTTCCGTGGTGCCGTTAAAGAGGCCAAAGTAGGCGTGTTGCAACTCTTTGGTGATTGGACCGCGCTTACCGCTGCCCACCTCAATTTTGTCGATGGTTGCCACAGGCACGACTTCCGCTGCGGTACCGGTCATAAATACTTCGTCAGCAAGGTAAAGCGCTTCACGAGCAATGGTCGTTTCGCGGACGTCGTAACCTTGGTCACGTGCAATGGTCATGATTGAGTCACGCGTGATACCTGGCAGGATTGCACTGGTTGCTGGTGGCGTTGTGATCACGCCGTCTTTAACCACAAAAATATTTTCACCGGCGCCTTCCGATAGGTAACCATCCACGCTAAGTGCGATGCCTTCGTCATACCCATTACGACGCGCTTCACCACCCACCAGTAGTGAGGACAGGTAGTTACCACCTGCTTTTGCGGCGGTTGGGATGGTATTAGGTGCCGCGCGGTTCCAACTAGAAATCATCGCATCTACCCCTTTTTCTAGCGCTTCTTCACCCAGATAAGAACCCCAAGGGAAGGCCGCAATGATCAGGTCCATTTCTGTGCCCACTGGTGGGCAAACGCCCAGACCCACGTTGCCGACAAAGCCTAGTGGGCGGATGTAAGCACTATCCAACTTGTTTTGGCGCAGTGTTTCGCGGGTGGCTTCCATGATTTCTTCTACAGAAAAAGGGATCGGGAAGCGGTAAATCTTGGCGGAATCTTTTAAACGTTTTGCGTGCTCATGGTGGCGGAAGACAATGGGTCCTTTTGGCGTGTTGTAACAACGTACCCCTTCAAATACCGAGGTACCGTAGTGCATGGCGTGCGTCAATACGTGGACGTTTGCTTCTGCCCATGGAACCATCTTGCCATTAAACCAAATGAAATCTGCAGTTTTTGTTGCCATTTATTGCCTTCCTTATGCACTGACATGTTGTTGTAAGTTGTGATTTGGCAGTTCATCGTTGCGGATTTTCAGTACCTCAACGTTACGAACGTCCCACAACTTCTCTATTTGATTGATCAAAAACGAGATTGGCCGATCGCTGTCGACGATGATCTCAACGCTGGCGACTTTACTTGCGTGGTTTTGTGTGGCGGCGACTTGTTTGATCACGAAACCTCGGTGACGAATCACACGGAGAACGCGCTCCAACAATACCGGTTTGTCATCGGCTTTGATGTCGAGTAAATATCTGTCCATGCGATGGTCTCCTATGTATTTTCCAACATATCACTGTTTGATGCGCCTGGTGGCACCAATGGCCACACGTTTTCTTCTTCATCAATCAAAACGTGAAGCATGTAAGAAGTTTCGCTTGCCAGCATCGCTTTCAGCGCTGGCTCCACTTCTTCTTTTTTGGTGATGGTTTTGCCCGGAATATCGAAGGCTTTTGCCAACATCACGAAATCTGGGTTGTCATCAAGAATGGTTTCACTATGGCGACCGTCGAAAAACAGCGATTGCCACTGGCGCACCATGCCAAGACGTTGGTTGTTGAGGAGAACAATCTTCACTGGAATTTGGCGGCGTTTCAGCGTGCCCAATTCCTGAACATTCATCATGAATGACCCGTCACCTGTAATCAGGATAGACTGATCATCCGGCCGTGCAACGGCGGCGCCCATCGCGGCAGGTAAGCCAAACCCCATGGTGCCAAGCCCCGCTGAAGTGATGAAGTTTTGTGGATCGCGTGGTTGGATATGTTGCGCGGCCCACATTTGGTGCTGACCGACATCAGTCGACACAATTGAGCTATCCGGCATCATGTCTGAAAGCTGCTTAAGCAGAAGCGGTGCGTAGATTAACTCTCCCGGGTGATCGTAACGCCACTTAAAACCGCTGCGCAGGCTCTCACTGTGATGCACCCACGGTGAGATATCTTGAGACAGCTCTAGCTGAGGAAGAATGGTGTTGATGTCGCCACGCAGTGGGGCGTTGGCGTGGCGAAGCTTATGGATTTCAGCGGCATCAATGTCGATATGGATGACTTTGGCATGCGGCGCAAAGGTATCCAGTTTACCTGTTACTCGGTCATCAAAACGTGCACCGACCACAATCAATAAATCCGCTTCTTGAACCACCAAGTTGGCGGCTTTGGTGCCATGCATACCAAGCATGCCTAAATAGTGAGGATCATGACGTTCTATGCTGCCTAGGCCTTTTAGTGTACTGACTGTTGGCATTGGATTTAGGCGTAAAAACTCACGCACGGCATCGGTTGCTTTTGCGATCTGCACGCCGCCGCCAACATACAATACCGGACGAGTTGAGGCTGCCAGTACGTCTTGCGCGCGTTTGATGTCTTCAGCGCTGACATCTTCAATGGCAGGCGCTACGTAGGGAGGTAACAAATCTGTTGGGGCTTGAGCAAGCTGAACGTCTTTGGCGATATCCACAAGCACTGGACCCGGACGACCCGTTTTAGCGACCTCAAAGGCTTCGGCGAGTGTTGGAGCAAGGTCGTCGATGTCAGTGACTAAGTAGCTGTGTTTCGTACAGGCGAGAGACATACCAATCACATCCATCTCTTGGAATGCATCGGTACCGATATGAGAGCTAGCGACCTGGCCTGTGATGGCGACAAGAGGAACGGAATCAAGAAAAGCGTCAGCAAGGCCAGTCACGAGGTTGGTGGCGCCGGGTCCGGAAGTGGCCATACAAACGGCAACATCTTGCGTTGCTCTTGCCATTCCGATGGCGGCCATGGCGGCCCCTTGTTCGTGTCGACATAAAATGTGTTCGACACCTCCGTCGTACAAGGCATCATAAATTGGCATGATGGCTCCACCAGGGTAACCAAAAATGGTTTCGATGCCTTGCTGTCTTAAAGCGGCTACGACAAGTTGTGCACCAGTCATCGTAAACCTCCTTTGCTACGTTGTGGCTCGTAGCGATTGCCATATTGTGTGCACTTCATGTGCGCTCCCATTCTTCCCGTTAAACTGTCCAAGGGTTAGACAGATGACAACTCGTAGTTGTAAAAAAACCCCCGGACCTTTCAGTGCGGGGGTTTTTTCTAATTTGTGGTTACCTATCGCCCACAATCCCCCGCGCGGTGCCAATAATGACCACGATAATCAGGGCTAGCAGAGTGTTGATATGAGCGAGTAGGTTCATCTGTCTGTCTTTTTGTTGTCGTTAAATTTTATTGTGTCATGTTCTACGAAATTGTTTGCGTTATTAGTGGTATCACACAAATCCGCTGCATGACAAGCAAAAAGTCATTCTTTTTTCACATTAACTCTCAATTTGGACGCGGTATATAACATAACCACATAGATAAAACATTTGCTTATAGAGTGTTCAATAATTTGGGGAGCGTATGGGCCTAGCAATCATTTACAGTCGAGCAAGTGTCGGGGTGCAAGCACCATCGGTGAGTGTAGAAGTTCATATCAGTAACGGCATGCCGGGTTTTACGTTGGTTGGCCTGCCAGAAACTACCGTAAAAGAAGCCAAAGACCGTGTGCGTAGTGCGATCATCAATTCTAATTTTCAATTTCCAGCGAAGCGGATCACCGTCAACTTAGCCCCGGCAGATTTGCCGAAAGAGGGGGGGCGTTTTGATTTGCCTATTGCATTAGGCATTTTGGCTGCTTCAGATCAAATCGCGACAGATAGGCTAAAAAATTACGAATTTATTGGTGAATTGGCATTATCTGGAGGTTTAAGACCGGTGAAAGGTGTGCTGCCTGCAGCATTAGAAGCGAGCAAGATCCCGCGCCATTTGGTCGTTCCTCATGTTAATGGTGATCAGGCGGCGTTGGTGGGCAAAGAGCAACATAAATCGGCGCAGTCGTTACTGGAAGTATGTGCCGAGTTGTGTGGTCAACATCGACTGAATCTTTTTCAAACGCCGAAGCGAAAAACGGTCGAAAAGCATGGTCGAGATTTGCAAGATATTATTGGCCAGCAACAGGGTAAGCGTGCATTGGAGATAGCGGCAGCGGGAAACCATAATTTATTGTTTTTAGGCCCTCCCGGTACCGGTAAGACGATGCTGGCGTCGCGGCTGTGTGATTTATTACCGGAGATGAGTGACGAAGAAGCGATGGAAACTGCTTCGGTTGCATCGCTGACCCAGAGCGAAATTAACGAACACAATTGGAAGTCACGACCGTTTCGTTCTCCGCATCATTCCAGTTCAATGGCGGCGTTAGTTGGTGGAGGCTCGATACCTCGACCTGGGGAGATTTCACTCGCTCATAATGGGTTACTGTTTTTAGATGAGATGGCAGAGTTTGATCGCAAGGTACTGGATTCTTTGCGAGAACCACTCGAATCTGGCCAAATCATCATCTCACGTGCGCAAGGTAAAACCCGTTTTCCCGCACGTTTTCAGCTGGTAGGGGCGCTCAACCCCAGTCCGACAGGGTTTTACGAGGGCAACCAAACCCGCACCAATCCGCAAGCGATCTTGCGCTACCTTGGTCGTTTATCGGGCCCGTTGCTTGATCGCTTTGATATGTCATTAGAAATTCCAGCGTTGCCCAAAGGAACGTTGGCTGAAGGTGGTGAGCGAGGAGAGTCGACCTTTGTGGTCAAAGAGCGTGTGAATCATGCACGCAACCATATGCTTAACCGCAGTGGCAAAGTGAATGCGCTGTTGGGCAGTCGAGAAATAGAGGCGTTTTGCCCTTTGCACAAAAGTGATGCGGAATTTCTTGAGACTGCGTTGCATCGACTGGGGCTGTCGATCCGTGCTTATCATCGAATCATTAAAGTGGCGCGCACTATCGCTGATCTTGAAGGTGCTGAGCAAATAGGTCGAGCTCATTTAGCGGAAGCGCTTGGGTATCGTGCGATGGATAGATTATTGAAACAACTCACGGCACAAGCGGTTTAGAGAAAGAGACCAATCCCATCGCAACAAGTCAGTAAGCGACTTGTTGCGATGAAGGGCGCTAGAAGGTGTAGTTTAAACCGAGTGACACTAGATACTCTTTTTCATCATAGAACATGATATTCGAGTCTGTGTGGCTGTAACCGGCTAAAGAGATGAATGACCAGTTTTGCCAGTCAAATACGTTTTGATATTCATAGGCCGCAAATAGGCTGATGGTGTCGTCATTTCGTGTTTTAGCAAAAGTTTGGCTAGCGGCTTGATAGTCTTTCCATGCATAACCTGCAGTGAGGGCCAACCGATGGCGATGGATAAATTTAAACCAGCTGATGTCAAATCCGTACGAATTAAATGATTCCGCCTTACCGTCGGCATTTTGATTAATATAGGTAAACGCCGGTTGCAACATGGATGTTTGATTAAGTGAAATCCGATAGTCACCTTTAACGTAGTAAAGGCTCGCATCGCGAGCGAGTGAACGGTCGGTTACTTCTTCTTGCTCAATGTCTTTATCAGCATAAGCGAGATCAAGGTTAAAGTTTTTATCAATCAAACCTTTGATTTGAAACCGATAGGCATTGCCGTCCACATCCGTTTCTTGACGGGCGGTTCCGATTTGATAGGGGTTGCGCCAGGTTTCGCCCTTGAGCACGGTCGGTAGATAAGAAATATCGAGTACGGTGCCGGACGGCAACTCGTGTTGATAGCCCAACTGAAAAGCGAGTGTACCGACCGCGACATCCGAACGTGTGGTACCCGCGTAAAGTTGGTGGTTGAGTCGGTTACCAAAGGTGTATGTCACGCTTCCTAGCGGCGCAGCGATAACAGAGCTGTCACTATCGGCCCGCTTATTGGGAGAGTCGATGGTGTTACTATTTTCTGTATTGAAGTTGGATTCTGATGAGACAAATCCGGCATTCAGCGAAATTTCACCGCCAAAACCTGCGGTTTCAGCGAGTTGAGCCTGAGCAGCACTGACGATAAAGGCCAAAGACAAAAGAGTTAGCCTTGGTTTCATTCGTTATCTCCTTATTGTGACATGAATGGTGCGAGGGGTGAGGTAACAAATCTGACCATTCTCATACACAGTCTAGTGGCGCAGTATAATTACACGCAGTTTTATTGTTCATGTATTACCACGGTTTTAAAGTGTTGTTTCTAAGCGTGAAAGCGATCACAACAACAGCCAATAAGATGATGTGGCTGCGGGCAACGACTCATGCTGGTATTTCAGCGATTTCCAACCGAGTAGAGTCGGGTGCTTAAGGTGATGAGGGGCTTTTTAGCAAGATAGCTGGGAGGAGCAAGATAAAGTACAGCGATTAAATAAGAGAGATAAATAAAAAGGGAGCGATGCGCTCCCTTTTTGATGAAGTTGTTTGGCTTATTTTAGTGCTAGCAAGTGATTCACTAGAGAAAAGTACTCATCCATCGTTTTAATACTTTGTGCTTGAATCAAATATTTATTGTTGACGATAACCGCAGGTACGCCAGTTAGGCCGCTGTTTTCAAACTGCTTATCCATGCGACGAACCATAGAGTCGACGGCAAAGCCTTTGAAAGCCGCGTCGAATTTTTTCGCTTCTACTCCTTCGTCGAGGAAGATCTGGCGAAGTTCTGCATCATCACGTGGTGCTTTACTCATATTGTGAATGCGGTTAAACATCACTGGCACCATTTTATCTTCAATCTTCAGTGCAACCATCGTCGCGTATGCCTTACTCATTGAAGGACCCATGTTACCCCCCATGAACGAGACATGGTTCTTTTGTAGCTTGGTGCCTTCAGGTAGTTGCTTCTTCAGTTGCTGAATCACTGGCTCAAAACTACTACAGTGTGGGCAGTAAAAAGAGAAAAACTCAGTAACCAGAGGTCTTTTTGATGCCTCAAGATCCAATACTTTGTAATGTTCACCTGCTTGGAATTGTGCTGCATGTGCTGACAGGCTAAGCATCAGCATAGAAAATAGTACAAACAGCTTTTTCATTTTAATATCTCCATTTTCGAATTGTTCGGCCTGACTTATTTAGGTTGTTATTACCAGTGAGGCATTAAAGATAGTGGGGCTTCTTCTAGAGTGGCAATTTGCTCTTTAAATGCGAGAACCTGACCTTCCCAGTATTTTGGCTCATTAAACCATGGAAAAGCGAGTGGAAACGCAGGGTCATGCCAACGTTTTGCTAGCCATGCCATATAGTGCACCATTCGTAGACCGCGAAGAGGTTCGATTAGTTTCAATTCTGCCGAGTTAAAATCGCAAAACTCTTGATAAGCTTCCAAAACAATATCCAGTTGCATCAATTTTTCTTGGCGTTCGCCACTCAGCAGCATCCACAAATCTTGCACCGCAGGGCCGTTACGTGAGTCATCTAAATCGACGAACATTGGTCCATCACGCCACAAAATATTGCCTGGATGACAATCCCCATGCAGGCGAATGGTGTTAAAACCTTGTTGCCAACGGTTTTCGATGGATTTGATCAGCATGTCCAGATCATTGAAGAAGCTGTTCTCTAAATGCATAGGAATCATGTTTGAGCGCTGCAGCGTTTCACGCGGTTGGTAAAGGTACTCTTGCAAACCAATGGTTGGGCGATGTCGGAATACTTGTCGACTGCCGACGTTATGGATACGACCAAGGAAGCGACCAACCCCTTCCAATTGGTTTAAGTTATCCACTTCAAATTGACGCCCACCGACACTATCAAATAACGCAAAGCTGTAACCTTGATAGTGGTGAAGAGTGTGGCCGTTAATGCGTACTGGTGGCGCAACCGGGATTTCGTTCTCGATCAGTTCCAAGGTGAAGTTGTGCTCTTCTTGGATTTGTTCGTTGCTCCAACGTTCTGGACGGTAGAATTTGACGACGTAGCGACGGCGCTCTTCGTCGATGAATTGATAAACACGATTTTCATAACTGTTCAGAGGAAGAAAACCAGATTCCGCGCGAACACCAATACTTTCTAACGCGTACCACATGAGATCTGGGGTAAGGGCGTTAAAGTTAAACATACTGTGGGACATATAAACAAAAAGGCTCATTACTGAGCCTTTTTCCATTAGTCATCGAAGTTTGCCGTTATAACTTCTTAATAAAGCGGCTTTCTACTTCGATGGTGAATTCGTTGCTCTTATCGGTGAGTATAAACTGAATTGTCGTGATCGCAGAGTTTAGCGTGTCAGGATCAACGGCAAGACTCATGGGCAAGTTCAATACCTCACCCGGTTGAACCTGGATAGTTTGCTTACCGTACCAGTTTACATCCGGCAATCCCTCAACATCTAGCGAGTATTGTTGTACTTGTTGTGTTTTGTTGATCACTTTCAGTGTGTAGGTATTTTCTATTTCACCCGAGCTATTGACGCGGAACAGTTGGTTACGGTCGCGAATTACGCTCATGCCGGCTGGATCTACCGCAGCGACCTGAGCGAAGAATAAGCCTAGCATTACCAATAGTACTGCGCCATAGCCGAGTAGTTTAGGGCGCATCACTTTCGTCGTTTTCCCTGATAAGCGATGTTCAGTGGTGTAGCTGATCAGCCCTTTTTCATAGCCCATACGTTCCATGGTATGGTCACATGCATCAATACACGCACCGCAGTTGATGCATTCATACTGTAAGCCATCACGAATGTCGATGCCCGTAGGGCACACCTGGACACATAAATTACAATCAATACAATCACCCAAGCCGAGCTGTTTTGGGTCTGCTTTACGCGGGCGAGGACCACGCTTTTCACCGCGTTTTACATCGTACCCGACGATAAAGGTGTCTTTATCAAACATGGCAGATTGGAATCGTGCATAAGGACACATGTGAATACACATAATCGAGCGCATCCACCCAGCATTGCCATAGGTACAGAGCGCAAAGAACATCACCCAAAACACAGGCCAGAAGCTGGCGTTAATCGTGAAGAAATCAATGACTAATTGCTGCATCGGCACGAAGTAACCAACGAAGGTGAAGCCGGTAGCGAGTGCAATAGCAAACCACGCGATGTGTTTCAGTGTTTTGCGCATGGCTAAGTTTGCCGTCATCTTGTTGGAGTCTTGCTTGCGGCGTTTATTGGCACTGCCCTCGAGCTTTTCTTCAAACCAGATGTACATGAACGTCCACACGGTTTGCGGGCACAAATAGCCACACCAAACTCGACCCAAAAAGGTGGTGATAAAAAACAACGCGAAGGCGGCGATCACAAACAGTAGCGCGAGTAGGGTGAGGTCTTGTGGGTAAAGGGTCGTGCCGAAAAAGTTGAATTGTTGATTACCGATATCGAGCAATATCGCTTGGCGTTCACCGTAAGGGATCCACGGTACCAGTGCAAACAGTAACAATAAAAACCACCCACCGTAGCGACGCAGTTTTTGGTAAGTCCCTTTACTCTCGCGTACGTAGATGCGGTTGCTTGGGTTGAACCGATCTCCGTTTCCTTTGTGAGTTTTGGGGTTAAAGGTTTTAGGAGTCACATCTTTGATATCGATCTTATCTTGACTCATGCACTCATCCTTCTTAGGCTTTTTATAATGTACGGCGTCATTTCTATTGATGTCGCTCGATGACATTGCTGTTTTTATATTTTAGTAAATACTGATGGACGGCGATTATACAATCAATAACAATTTCTTTTCTTTAACGCAGTCAACCTTTAACAACAAAAGTCAGTACAGTTAACCCAATAATTGGCTGATCAGTTACAACCGTCGTGGTGCTGAAAGTGTTTGGTTCTAAAAAATCGCCGCAAAAAGTCGTTATTGGCCGGTTTATTTGATGATGCCGCGAGCGCGTAAGATGGCGGTTTTGAAATCTTCTTCTTGGTCTTTCTTTAGACCTGGGATCATGTCATCTTTGTGGCTGTTACGCATTTTAAGATGGTAGATCAGCACGTCGTCAGTGAGATCTTCCAACCTTCCTTCGTAACCTGCTTCTTGGGTTAATTTCACGATGAACGCTAATAGGTTCATGTCTTGATCTTTGTGCCACTCGGGTTCTAGCAGCTCAAGCAACTCTTCAATACGATGACACTTCATTTCTTTCTCCACAGAGTGTATTGGTGTAATTGAGCCTAAAGGTATCAAATTGCTTGGTGAAGACCAAACAAGAATAGGATTCATACCCAGTCATTCTCGTAGCGGATAGACAAAAAAAGCGCAGCTTGCGCTGCGCTTTTGATTAAGCTGCTTTGATAACTTTGGTCGGAACACTCGACATCATTGCCGTCTTCTCAACCAATGTCATTGCTGGCGCAACTTGCTTTGCCTTTGGTGCAGTAGTAAAGCCACTGCGGCGGCGCATTGCACTAGTATTAGTGTGTGCGAACCTGACTGTTGTTGGGCGCATTAAATTACCTAACTGTCAGGCATCTCCATTGCCGATGTTATGGCCTGAATCATTATGAGCTAGGCTCCAACAAGATTGAAGAATCACTCTTTTGGCTCTCGCCAATCCAGTTAATGAGTCAGGAATACTGATATGCATGCATATCAATTGTAAGGTTAGCATTCTTGTAATAATTGGTCGATAGTTGAACAGTTGAATTGTTTGGTTTTTGTCATTTTATGACAAATAACGAGGTGAATTTTGTTTGATCCCATGATCAGCAGGAGTAGTATGAAATCTGGACAAAGGAGGTGGCTATGTCATTTTTAAAGAAGACACTGGCAAGCTTTGGGATTGGGAGCGCGAAGGTTGACTCAATTCTAAACCAAGACGTGCTATACCCTGGTCAAAGTGTGAATGTGTCTATCCATGTTTATGGTGGTGCAACCGAACAGGCGATCGATAACATTGATTTAAAGCTTTGTTGTCGTTACATCGCGGAAGCGCCAGATGACCGAGGGGCGCAAGAAGGACACAGCATGCGCCGAGTCCCACAAACTCATGTGCTTGCGAAGTGGAGCCTCCCTTATGCGTTTACTATCCATTCCGGTGAAGAGCGTACCTTCGATGTGACGCTCGAGGTGCCTTGGAATACACCGGTCACGATTGGAGATGCCAAAGTGTGGCTTGAAACCGGTTTAGACGTCGCCGCAGCTCTGGATCCGACCGATAAAGATACCCTCACCGTTCGACCTGACCCACTGATGGATGCGGTATTATCGGCATTTGAAGCGCATGGTTTGCGCCTTCGCCAAGTGGAGTGTGAGGAAGTAAAAGGGTTCGACCTACCATTTGTGCAAGAATTTGAGATGGTGCCGACTGATGGGCCATACCATGGTGTGTGGCGTGAGTTAGAATTTGTCGCTCACCGTAACGAGCAAGAACTCAAGTTATGGTTTGAAGTCGATCGTACACGCAAGGGCGAGGGTGGCATGCTCGCAAGTTTACTTGGGAGAGGAAAACTCAAGCGAGAATTGAGCATTCCCGTGAGCACGAACCTAGATGAGGTTGGTGAGCTTGTTCTCACTTATCTCGACCAAACGACAGTTACGCACGAGTCTTAATTTAAGCTTACACGTGTAAGCTTTTAATGTGCGATACTAGGACGAATTTAAAACTCTCGAACAGGCACATTGATGTCCTTACCGCAGAAGTCTCAATACAGTCAAAGTGAAGAACTGGCCAATACCCTCACTCACGGGATTGGAATGATTTTTGGCATTGTTGGTCTGATTCTATTGTTAAGCAAAGCCATAGATCAGCAAGCCGATACACTGACCTTGACCAGCATGGCCGTGTACGGCGCCAGTATTATTGTGCTGTTTTTGGCGTCTACGCTGTATCATGCGATCCCTCATCCTCGGACCAAACGTTGGCTGAAAACCTTCGATCACTGTGCTATTTATCTGCTCATTGCTGGCAGCTATACGCCCTTTTTACTGGTGAGTTTGCGTACCCCCTTAGCCATCGGGCTGATGATTTTCATTTGGAGTGTTGCGCTGATTGGCATCATGATGAAAGTGGCGTTTGTTTATCGCTTTAAAAAGCTATCACTGATGACCTATTTGCTGATGGGTTGGTCGTCGTTGATTGTCATTTACCAACTCGCGATTAATCTTGATATCGGTGGACTGACATTGTTGGCGGCTGGTGGGATCATATATTCGCTCGGGGTGGTTTTCTATGTCGCTAAGCGTATTCCGTTTAATCATGCGATCTGGCATGGTTTTGTCTTAGCGGGATGCGTGTGTCACTTCTTCGCGATTTATTACTTTGTCGAGCCTATCTAAGCCAGCGAGACAGAGATTGGTCCGACAAAGCATGTTCTGTTCGCGAGGTGCTATGTCTATCAAAGTTTAATAGATTAACGCGTTTTGATGTCTAACACTTTCGCGGAAAATTGGTATTGCTGAGCTTTCGGCACAGCCAGTTTGATGGCTTTCCCTTGCTTCGCTTGCTGTGGACGCAGGTAAGTATCCGCCATTCGCTTGATGGATTGCCAAACCGTCACGTTTTCCTTGGTTAGTTGCTTGCCAGACATATCAAATACCTGCACTTCCACATCAATTTGAATCACCGACTGTGAGCTTTGGTTGGTAATGGACGTTGGCAGTACGAGCTCACCACCTTCATAGCTCGCGGAGCCAATCAGTACGTCGACACCAGAGTCAGACAGTTGCATGGTTGTTTTTTTTGCGTTTACCATCACGGTAGTACCGATAGTTTTCGTTACGACTGGAATCGTCGCAATCGCAGAAGTTGCGACCGTTTCAACCGCGCTGGTTGTCGCTTGAGTCTCTGCCGCTTGTGGCGCAGGACTGTTCATCACGTATTCCCAAGTAAAGTCATCGTTCAACTTCACTTCTCGTCCATCCGCTAAAGTGACAACCTCAGCGGCGTAAGTGGATGAGGTGGCGAGGAGGGTCGCCAGAGTGATCCATGTTTTCATTATTATACCTTTGGAGTGAAGAGAGGTTAACGGCGCCAAAACGCCGGGAAGAACAGGACAAGAATGGTCAGAATTTCCAAGCGTCCCATTAACATGCCAAAACTTAATAGCCATTTCGCAGTATCGGGCAATGGGGCAAAGTTACCTGTTGGACCAATAACCGCGCCTATACCTGGGCCGACGTTTGCCACGGCGGTAATTGCGCCAGAAATGCTAGTGATAGGACCTAACCCCAGAATACTTAAACAGCCTGCGATAAAAATGATGGTGATCAAGAACATCAAACCAAACGCGACCAGTGAACGAACAATATCGTCATTCACTGGGCGTTGGTTGTAACGTTGAACAAACACACCGGAAGGGTGAACCAGTTTCATCATTTGTTTATTCAGCAATGTCATCGCAATTTGAAAGCGGAAGACTTTGATCCCGCCAGACGTTGAGCCTGAACATGCGCCTGCCATCATCAAGAAGACGAATAGCGTTGTGGGCAATGTGCCCCATGCCGTAAAGTCCTCTAAGCCAAAACCTGTTGTTGTGACGACAGAAACGATATTAAACATCGATACTCGTAGCGCATCCCAAATAGTGTACCCATCTCGAATCACTAACCAGGCAGAAATCACTAAGCTTGAGAAAAGGCACAGGTAAGCAAACCCTCGTACTTGAGCGTCTTTGACCAATGCATTGAGGCGGCGTTTGCGTAAAGCCGCGATGAAGAGCAAGAACGGCAAGCCACCCAAGAACATAAAGCCCGTCGCGACCCAATGTGCGCCGTTGGAGAAGGTGTTCATTGAATTATCAGACGTTGAGTATCCGCCCGTAGACAGTGTGGTCAGTGCGTGGTTGGTGGCTTCAAACAGGTTCATTCCGGTGAGTAGGTATCCGATAATGCACAAACCCGTCAGCATCAGGTAGACAATCACGATGTTTTTGGCGACCGTTTTGGCCCTCGGGCTGCTTTTATCTGACCAATCGGACGATTCGGTTTGGAACAGTCTCATACCGCCGACATTGAGCATAGGGAGTACAGCAACCGCCATCACAATAAAGCCGATACCGCCTAACCATTGCAAAATCGAACGCCAGAGCAAGATACTCGGCGCCATGTTGTCTAAGTCAGTCAGTACGGTAGAGCCTGTCGTGGTGATGCCTGACATGGTTTCAAAGTAGGCGTCAGTAAAGCTGATATGGTTGATAAACACAAATGGCAGCGCAGCGAAGGCGCTGGCGATGGTCCACACCAAGCTGGTAATGAGGAACATGTCGCGCACACTGAGTTTGAATTTGGCGGTTCGGCCAATCGTCAAACAGATAAAGGCAACGAGGTGCGTGATCACAACGGCTTGAGCGAAATCGAGGAATCCACCCGTACCAGTGAAGAAAGCGACCAAAGTCGGCACGTACATAAACAGGGCCAGTTTGGATAAAACCAGCCCAATGACCAAGAGTACGGGACGTAAGTTGACCATAGGGAAATCCTAAAGGAAGAATGGACTCGGTTGGAATAGCGCTTCGACGTCTGATACGTATTTTTTGTTGACCAAGAACATCACCACATGGTCATCTTGCTCAATGACGGTACGGTCGTGGGCGATGAGTACTTCTTCACCACGAACGATAGCACCAATGGTGGTCCCGGGCGGGAGTTTGATATCGCCAATTGCACGGCCAACCACTTTCGATGTGCTCTCATCACCGTGGGCGACGGCTTCAATGGCTTCTGCCGCCCCACGGCGTAGAGAAGAGACGTTCACAATGTCGGCACGACGAACGTGCGTCAGGAGGGCAGAGATGGTGGCTTGTTGTGGTGAGATCGCCACATCAATCACGCCGCCTTGTACTAAGTCTACGTACGCGCCACGCTGGATCAATACCATGACTTTTTTCGCACCCATGCGTTTTGCCAGCATGGCTGACATGATGTTGGTTTCATCTTCGTTGGTCAGTGCGATAAAAACGTCTACTTGGTCGATGTTTTCTTCAGACAGGAGCTCTTGATCGGCCGCATCGCCACAGAATACGATGGTGTTTTCTAACTGTTCAGAAAGCTGCTCTGCGCGTTGATAGTTACGCTCGATCAGCTTTACACTTTTGTAGTTTTGTTCGAGGCGTTTCGCTAAGCTCGCCCCAATGTTACCGCCACCGACAATCATGATGCGGCGATAAGGCTTCTCAAGGCGTTGCAGTTCACTCATCACCGACCGAATGTGGTTACTTGCCGCGACAAAAAATACTTCATCATCGGCTTCGATAATGGTGGTGCCTTGTGGACGAATTGGACGACCTTGACGGAATATGGCCGCCACGCGGGTATCGATATGTGGCATGTGCTCGCGTAGGGCAGACAGCGCATTGCCGACCAGCGGGCCGCCATAGTAGGCTTTTACCGCCACGAGGCTGACTTTCTGCTCGGCAAAGCTCACGACTTGCAGTGCGCCTGGGTATTGGATCAGACGCTCGATGTAGCTCGTGACCAGCTCTTCGGGGGCGATAAGGTGATCGACAGGAATGGCCCCCGATTTAAATAGGGCTTCTTTTTCTGCCAGATATTCGGGCGAACGAATACGAGCAACGCGATTTGGCGTATTGAACAGAGTAAATGCCACCTGACAGGCCGCCATGTTGGTTTCGTCGGTATTGGTTACCGCGACGAGCATGTCAGCATCTTGCGCGCCGGCCTCATGCAGCACGTCTGGGTGACTCGCATGGCCGTTCACAACCCGCAGGTCGTACTTGTCCTGCAGTTCACGCAGTCGGTCGGTGTTATTGTCAACGACGGTGATATCATTGTTCTCACCGACTAAGTTTTCCGCCAATGTGCCGCCAACCTGACCTGCACCAAGAATAATGATCTTCATACTCTTTTCTCGTTATCTGAAAAAGGCGATTGAATTCATCCCAATCGCCCTATTTAGTATGCTATTACGCGTGTGTTTTGGTGAGCACCGCGTAGTAGAAACCGTCCATATTTTCCTCGCCTGGTAGAATTTGATGGCCAGGCTGAGTGGGATCAGAATCCATCAATTGTGCATCCGTGGTGCGTGCTAAAAACGCTTTCACTTGCTCGACGTTTTCTTGCGGTGTGATAGAACACGTCGCGTAAACCATGGTACCGCCCGGTTTCAGCTGCGTCCACATCGCGTCAAAAATCTCACGTTGCAGTTCGGCTAAAGCTGCAATATCGTCTGCACGACGTAACCATTTGATGTCTGGATGGCGACGAATCACGCCCGTCGCAGAACATGGTGCATCGAGTAAAATGCGATCAAATTGCTCACCTTGCCACCATTGTTGTGGATTACGCGCATCACCGCAAACCACTTTTGCCTGAAGGTTGAGACGCTTCAGGTTTTCATGCACGCGTTTTAAGCGTGTTTCGTCGCAGTCGATCGCGATCACTTCACTGCCCGACGTGCGCTCTAGAATGTGCGCCGTCTTGCCACCTGGCGCTGCACAGCAATCTAAAATCAGTTCGCCGTCTTGTGGTTTTAGGTAGTTGATAGCCAGCTGAGCCGCCGCATCTTGTACCGATACCCACCCTTTATCAAAGCCAGGTAAATGAGTCACATCACAGGGCGCGGCCAATTGTAGGGCGTCCATTGCTTGGGAGTGTGGTGTGCTATCAATGTTTTCATTTTTGAGTAGCGCAAGGTATTCATCACGAGTGTGGTGTTGGTGGTTCACCCGCAACCACATTGGTGCTTTTTGGTTGTTTGCTGCAACAATACCTTCCCATTGTTCTGGGTACGCTTCTTGTAACAGCTTGAGCAACCAGCTTGGATGAGCGTATTTACCAGCGTTGTGGCTGACGGCAATTTGGTCGAGTTCTTCTTGGCTGCGTTGATAGTTACGCAATACGGCGTTGATCAGACCACGTAGGCGAGGGCCTTTTAGTTCTTTCGTGCCTTCCACCGTTTCACCAACCGCCGCGTGCGCGGGAATGCGCATAAAGCTTAATTGGTAAATGCCCACCAGAATGAGGTGATGGAACACTCGCTGCTTGCCTTTCAGAGGCTTGTCCATCAGTTGGCTAGCGATCGTTTCTAAGCGAGGTAGGTAACGCAGCGTACCGTAACAGATCTCTTGTAAAAGCGCATGATCACGAGGTCTTACATTTTGTTGCGCCGCTGGAAGAGCGCTTGAAAGTGAGTGGCCCTTGTCAACGACAAGATACAAGACGTTAGCAGCTGCAGCGCGAACATTCATGATGAGTACCTTAAAGTAAAGGAGGGCATCTCTGCCCTCTAAAAGTTCGTATTATTGGGGATGATAACCCCTAGTATGGTTTAAACCAGCAGAGTGCCGACTTCAAACCAAGCCGCTCGTGAGTTCAGAATATCCTGAACTGACATGGCTTTTTTGCCAGGAACTTGCAGTTGTTCCAATATCAGTACGCCGTTGCCTGTGGCCACGTAAATGCCGGTTTTATCTGCCTGAATGATAGTACCGGCAGGCTTATCGCTAGTTTGCTCTGCCACACGGCTTTGCCACACTTTAATGCTGTTTTCAGCCGCGATAAAGTGGCTCATTGGCCATGGGTTAAATGCACGAACGCAGCGCTCGATGTGCGCCGCATCGTCGTTCCAGTTGATGCGTGCTTCTTCTTTGCTGAGTTTCTTTGCGTAGTTCGCTAGCTCATCGTCTTGCTTCACTGGCACTGCTTTACCCGCCGCAATGTCGTCTAGGCAATCAATCAATGCTTCTGGGCCAAGCTCTGCCAGCTTTTCGTACATTGAAGCGCTGGTATCCGTCGCTTCGATTGGCAAGGTCGCAATCTTCAGCATATCACCGGTATCGAGACCGATGTCCATCTGCATGATGGTCACGCCTGTTTCGGTATCGCCCGCCCAAATAGAGCGTTGGATAGGCGCGGCACCACGCCAACGAGGTAAGATGGAGCCATGTACGTTGATACAACCCAGTTTAGGGGTATCAAGAACCGCTTGTGGCAGTAGCATACCGTACGCCACGACAACCATTAGATCGGCGTTCAGATCGGCAAGTTCTTGCTTCGCTTCGTCGGACTTAAAGCTTTCAGGTTGGTAAACCGGGATGTTGTGTTCCAGCGCCAGTTGTTTTACCGGTGGCGCAGCCAATTTCTTGCCACGACCCGCTGGACGATCTGGGTTTGTGTAAACCGCGATGACTTCGTGCTCCGAAGACAACAACGCCGCCAAGTGACGGGCGGCGAAATCTGGAGTACCTGCAAAGACAATACGTAAAGACTGACTCAAGGTAGGCTTCCTTCTGATTAATTTGTAGTAACTAGATTAAGCGCTGTGCTGTTTCTCGTTAAAGCGTTTGATTTTTGCTAGCTTGTCTTGAATACGCTTACGCTTGAGTGGCGATAAGTAGTCAACGAACAGTTTACCTTGTAGGTGGTCCAGTTCGTGTTGAATACAAATTGCGAGCAGATCGTCCGCGTCAAAGGTGAGCTCTTTGCCTTCGCGATCGAGAGCTTTAACCGTCACTTCCGCAGCGCGAGGCACAAGTGCGCGTGCGCCGGGTACCGACAGACAGCCTTCTTCAATGCCATCTTCGCCACGCTTTTCCAGAATCTCAGGGTTGATCAGCACCATCGGCTCATCACGAGTTTCTGAAATATCAATCACTACGATACGTTGGTGGATATCAACCTGTGTTGCTGCTAGGCCAATACCTTCTTCGTCGTACATGGTTTCGATCATGTCATCGACGATTTTTTGGATCTCAGGAGTCACCGCTTCCACAGGCTTCGCGACTGTGCGCAGGCGATCATCTGGAAATGTTAATACTTGTAATACAGACATATTCACTCGAAATATTGAACTGTGCCGAAACAGCACAAACCTTGTTGGCTCAATTCTAGACATTTTATAGCCTAAATGACAGCATCCTTGCACCAATTTCCATTCCGATTACTGCTAATAGACCAAGGACGAAGGTCATGAATCGAATTTTCCGTAACGTAGCGAGTGTTACGTTGCCGTTACTTTTCTCTTTCAATACCGTAGCAAATACAGCCGCGAAACCACTGACCGTAAAAGATGATGCCCCCCAGACGTATGTTGTGGTTAAGGGCGATACGTTATGGGACATTTCGGCGATGTACCTCGACAGCCCTTGGTTGTGGCCTCGTTTGTGGCAAGTGAATCCCGAGATTGATAATCCGCACTTAATATACCCTGGAGATAAGCTGTCTTTAGTGTGGATTAACGGTCAACCGGTATTGAGCTTAAAGCCAGTCAAAAAATTGAGCCCTAAAGCGCGCATCACGGAAAAGAAAGCCGTGCCAACGGTATCAGAAGGGTTAGTTACCCCTTACTTAAAATCGGACCGGTTGGTCGATGATGCTACTTTAGAAAATGCGGCTAAAGTAATGGGCAGTAATAAGGGCAGTAAATACCTGACGGCAGAAGATACGTTGTACATCAGTGGTGAGCAAACAGCGACAGGCTGGGCTATTTATCGTCCTGTCGAAACCTTTTCTCGTGATGATGTGTCGCATCAGATCACCGCACTGCGTTTGATTGCGAAAGGTGAGTTGGTAGAAGCTACGAGGGATTATTCTGGGTTACAAATTACGTCACAGCTGCAAGAGATCTTACGTAACGACATCGCTTTGCCAAATCAAATGTTAGAGAGCGGGAAATTTACCACTACATTTTACCCATTACCTTCCCCTCATGGCAGTTCGGCGAAGTTACTCGGCAATATCGAAGGCATCCGCTTTAGTTCGACTAATCAGGTGGTGGTGATTGACAAAGGGACGGCAGATAAGCTGCAACAAGGAAGCATTTTTGACCTAAAAGAAGATGCGCATCCGGTTTATCAAGATGGCGACCACTTCAAAAAAGATTTCGGTGTGCTTGATAAGGAAATTACGTTACCACAGAGTAAAGTGGGCGAGTTAGTAGTGATTCGCCCTTATGAGTATTTCAGTTTAGCTTTGATCACCAATAGTACTAAGCCTATCAATAACAAGGTCTCTGTGGTTTCGCCTCTCACTCAAGAGCCAACCACTGATGACGACACGCAATGATAGCGACCTTGCTGCTTGGCTTAAGCTGAGTTGCTTGCCAGGCATTGGCGGGGTCAAAATGAATAAGCTGCTTGCCAGAGATACGCCGCGTAACATCGTCAACTTCTCTCCTGAAGAGCTGCAACAACTAGGATTAACGACAAAGCAAATCCAAGCATGGGCTTCAACGGACAAGGAAGTTGAAGCCTGCTTAACTTGGCTTGATACTTCTCCAAATCATCATATCCTGACACTGAATGACCCACTTTATCCTCCACAACTCAAACAAATTGTAGCACCGCCCCCATTACTGTTTGTCCAAGGAAGTCTTGCGTATTTGTCTCAACCGCAGATTGCGATAGTGGGCAGTCGCAATGCGAGTATTGATGGTCTGCAACATGCGCGCACATTTGCAGCGGAGTTTGTTCAGCATGATTTGATTGTCACCAGTGGCTTAGCCTTAGGCATTGATGGTCATGCCCACGACGGGGCATTGCAAGCGAAAGGCAAGACAATTGCCGTGCTTGGTTCTGGATTGCAGCATATTTACCCGGCTCGTCATCATGGCCTCGCCAAGCGAGTGGTCGACAATGGCGCACTTGTGTCTGAATTTCGTCCCAACGCTAAACCTCGAGCTGAAAACTTTCCGCGCCGAAATCGCATTATTAGTGGATTATCGCTGGGTGTGCTCGTGGTGGAGGCGGCGGGGAAAAGTGGCTCTCTCATTACGGCTCGGTATGCACTTGAACAAGGACGTGAAGTCTTTGCTTTACCTGCTTCGATTCACGCGCCGAATGCCAGTGGTGGTAACCAATTGATTCGTCATGGCGCTTGCCTCGTAGAAAAGACTCAAGATGTCTTGGATGAAATACAATCCTTGCTTGCTTGGTCTATTAATCAGGGTATTGATTTATTTTCTACGTTAAATGATGAAGAAGAATTGCCATTTCCTCAGCTGTTAGCTAACGTAGGAACTGAAGCTACACCGGTTGATATTCTTGCAAACAGGACCCATATACCTGTCCAAGAAGTCATGATGCAGCTCTTAGAGCTAGAACTCTCTGGGCATGTTGTTGCGGTTTCAGGTGGCTATATTCGAAAGGGGAGGGGCTAGCTATGATGATGGATATACTGATGTATCTATTCGAAACCTACATCCATAGCGATGCAGAGTTACAGGTCGAACAAGACGAGTTGGAAGAGGAGTTGCTTCGTGCCGGCTTTCAGCAAAAAGATATCTATAAAGCCCTTGTCTGGTTAGAAGAGCTAGCTGCGCTGCAACAAAGTGATACCTCTTCGGCTATCTCGACTTGCATGGCATCGTCATCGACTCGTATCTACACCGCGAAAGAGATGCAACGTTTGGATTTAGAATGCCGAGGTTTTCTGTTATTCCTCGAGCAAGTGAATGTACTGACGACAGAAACGCGTGAAATGGTGGTTGACCGTGTGATGGGGCTTGAAACCAACGAGTTTGAGCTAGAAGATCTCAAGTGGATCATTTTGATGGTGCTGTTTAATGTGCCGGGCAATGAAAACGCTTATACGCTGATGGAAGAGCTGTTGTATACCAAAGAGCAAGGAATTCTTCACTAAACCTAATCTAGATAAGTTCGAGTTCAATGACATAAGAACGCGAGCTTGTCTATTTGGTGTGCCTTTCATTAAACGGTGACTATGAGTAGTAAAATCGACAACAATCTGTTCCCTGCCCATGAACATGCCTTGGAGCATCAACTGTGCCCTAAATGCGGTGCAGAGTTGATGGTCAAACACGGTAAACACGGTCCATTTCTCGGCTGTAGCCATTACCCCAGCTGTGATTACATTAAAGCATTGCACAACAACGATGGTCACATCGTCAAAGAACTGGGTGTTCCGTGCCCAGATTGTGGTAACGAGTTAGTGTTACGCCAAGGTCGATATGGAATGTTTGTCGGCTGTAGTCATTATCCTGCTTGTCATCACATCGAGTCGATTAATCAGCCTGAACCAGAAAAGCAACCCGAGCCTCAGCATGCTTGCCCAGAATGTGGTCAAGGACAGCTCGTTGAGCGTAAAACGCGTTTCGGTAAAACATTTTATGCTTGTGATAACTACCCTAAATGCAAGTTTGCAGTGAACCTACCGCCGGTCAAAGGCCGCTGCCCAGAGTGTGATTTTGCTTTGCTGGTTAAGAAGAAGCTTGGGAGAGGTGTGAAGTTACAATGCGCCAATCGCAAGTGTCAGCATGCGCAAGTTCAGTAAACGTACGTACGAATTAAAAAGGGTCGCATCATGCGGCCCTTTGTTGTTTGTGTGGCTAGGTTTTAAGTGTGATTACTTGGCGAACTCATGCACAGCAGGAAAGGTGTTCTGATCCAGAACGTCCGCTAGCGCGCATAGTCTACGATGCAGCTCGCCAGGGTAGTCACCACACACGTTGATATGACCCATCTTACGCCCAGCCCGTTTCTCTTTGCCATACCAGTGGATATGGCAACCGTGCATGGCTAAAAGTGCTTTTGGCAACGTATCTTCGCCCAAAATATTAATCATTGAGGTTTCGCGAACCAACTTAGTGCTACCAAGTGGCATGCCACATACCGCGCGCAGGTGGTTTTCAAACTGACAGGTTTCCGCACCTTGCTGTGTCCAGTGAGCGGAGTTGTGCACACGTGGAGCAATCTCATTCACTAACAGCGTGCCATCGACATCAAAGAACTCGAGCGCCAATACGCCAACGTAGTTTAGATTATCTGCGATGGCCGTGAACATCTGCTTGGCTTGAGCTTGAAGCTCTGGTGCATCAATAGCGGTAGATAAGCTCAACACGCCATTGGTGTGGATGTTTTCTGCCAGTGGGTAAACCTCAATACTACCATCTTTACCGCGTGCGCCGACTAACGATACTTCACGCGTAAAGGGCACAAACACTTCCGCGACGATGACTTGATTTGGTGTGGCTGCGATGCACTCGGCCATTTCTGTCCAGATAGCATCCACTTGAGCAGTTTGTTTCAAACGCCATTGGCCTTTGCCATCGTAACCGCCTAATGCACTTTTCAGTACCATTGGCATGCCGACATGTTCAATGGCGCGCTCAAAATCTTCACGTTTTTCAATCACGTAGTATTTTGCGTTACGTACGCCAGCCTTATCGAGTAGGGCTTTTTCAAGGCGGCGGTCACCGCCTGCTTTGATCGCTTCGGCACTAGGAAGGAATTTTCCACTTGCTTCACTGGTGTCGAGTACATCGTGGGGGATGTGTTCGAATTCTGCGGTGATCATATCCACTTGTTCAATCGCATTGTCCAAGCCATGGCCAAGTACGTGTTGAGTAAGAGGGTGGACGATATTCCCGCTGCCCACATCGTAAGCGGAGATTTGGATATTTAGTGGCGCACCAGCCAGAGACATCATACGGGCCAATTGACCCGCACCAAGAACCAATACATGCATCTGATTAATCCTCTGCTGGGTTTGGGTTCGCCAGTACGGTTTCCGTTTGTTTGTTACGGAACGCTTCGACTTTCTCCATGATGTTTTCATCATGCGTACCTAGAATTTGTGCGGCTAGAATACCTGCATTTGCGGCGCCGGCTTCGCCAATCGCTAGCGTACCAACCGCGATGCCTTTTGGCATTTGTACGATAGAAAGTAGCGAATCTAGCCCTTTTAACGCGCGAGACTGAACGGGCACCCCAAGCACTGGAACACTCGTAAACGCTGCGGCCATCCCTGGTAGATGAGCCGCGCCGCCCGCGCCCGCGATGATTACTTTAATACCACGCTCTTTTGCACTGCTGGCATAGTCTGCCAATAATTGAGGAGTTCGGTGAGCTGACACCACTTTTGTTTCGTACGACACGCCAAACTGATCCAACATGTCTGCTGCTAGTTTCATGGTTGGCCAATCTGACTTAGAACCCATGATGATACCGACTTTCATCTCACACTCCTTTAAGCTGCAAAAATTAGATGAGCTATAAAATTGTGCGCATTATACGGGGATTTTTATCTCAAGCAAACGTTTGCCTTTGTCGTGGACGCTATTGATACATTTTATAAACAAATTGCTTTAGTCTCTGAGAATGAATGTTTGTACACTAACGTGTAAATGTAAAAGTCAGATAATCAGGAAATCATTGGTGGATAACTTTGAACAGGTGCTGAGTGCGCTACAACAAGGCGAAGTGATAGCCTATCCAACAGAAGGGGTTTTTGGTGTCGGATGCGATCCAGATAACCCAGAAGCAATCCAAAAACTGCTGGAGCTGAAGCAGCGTCCGGTCGAAAAGGGACTGATTCTTATCGCTGCGAGTTATGAGCAGTTATTACCTTACATTGATGAATCTCAATTGACACAAGAGCAGCTAGATAACGTTCATGCAACTTGGCCGGGTCCGTACACGTGGATTATGCCAGCAAGTGATAAAGTATCGAGTTGGGTTTCAGGGCAGTTTGATTCGATTGCTGTGCGTGTGACCGACCATTCTTTAGTACAAAATATGTGTAATGCATTCGGAAAGCCGTTAACCTCTACCAGCGCGAATCTTTCCGGCTTGCCACCGTGTATGACCACGGAAGAAGTCAAAGAGCAATTGGGTGACAAGCTGGTGGCCATTCTTCGTGGTGAAACCAGCGGCCGTGATAAACCCAGCGAGATTCGTGACGCCAAAACTTCACAAATATTAAGACAGGGCTAACCCTGCTTGCCAGCAATCAATAGGTATCACGTAATAGGTAATAACGTATGTCAGCAATCGATAAGTACGCCGTAAAGCAGTTCCTGATGTCGCTTCAGGATTCCATTTGTCAGCAGTTAGAACAAGAAGATGGAAAGGCCGTCTTTGTCGAAGATGCATGGCAGCGTGAACCGGGCGAGCGCCTTGGTGGCGGTGGGCGTTCACGTGTTCTGCGTGATGGTCACATTTTTGAACAGGGTGGAGTGAACTTTTCTCACGTTGAAGGGAAAGAAATGCCAGCGTCAGCAACGGCTCACCGTCCCGAGCTTGCAGGACGACGCTTTGAAGCGATGGGGGTCTCTTTAGTGATTCACCCTAAAAATCCTTATGTACCGACTTCTCATGCCAATGTGCGCTTCTTTATTGCTGAGAAAGAGGGCGAAGCACCAATATGGTGGTTTGGTGGTGGTTTTGACCTGACACCTTTCTACCCTTTCGAAGAAGACTGCCAGTCTTGGCACAATACGGCGAAAGCCATCTGTGCTCCATTTGGTGATGACGTGTATGCCGAACACAAAGCATGGTGTGATAAGTACTTCTTCTTGCCACATCGCAACGAAACACGCGGTGTGGGTGGTTTGTTCTTCGATGATTTGAATCATTGGGAATTCGATAAGTGTTTTGATTACATCAAAGCGGTGGGCGAAGGTTTCTGCCTCGCTTATCTGCCCATCGTCGCTCGTCGCAAAGATATTGAATATGGCGAACGTGAGCGTGACTTCCAGCTGTATCGTCGTGGCCGCTATGTTGAGTTTAACTTAGTGTACGATCGTGGCACCTTATTTGGTTTGCAAAGTGGCGGGCGCACGGAGTCGATTCTGATGTCGATGCCGCCATTAGCACGCTGGGAATATAGTTACCAACCTGCACTGGGCACTCCTGAAGCCGAGCTTTACGAGCAATACCTAAAACCACGTGAGTGGTAAGTGTGGAATCTCCTTTTCTATATAGATAGATAGTGATAGGGTCATTTGTAATCAGATGGCTCTGTTTTTCTCTATAAAGGTAAAGAAATGACCCGGCAAATCGATCGCTATGCTGTGTTTGGTAATCCGATTGGGCACAGTAAGTCGCCATTCATCCAGACACTCTTTGCTCGGCAAACCAATCAATCACTGATCTATACCGCAGAAACGGCACCTATTGATGGCTTTATTGAAGCCGCAAAGACGTTTTTTGCTGACGGCGGCAAAGGATGTAACGTGACCTTGCCTTTTAAAGAAGACGCCTATCTATTTGCCAATCGTTTGACCGAACGTGCTCAACTGGCCGGGGCTGTGAATACACTTAAAAAGCTGGATGATGGTGAAATAATCGGTGATAACACAGATGGTGCTGGCTTAGTACAAGATTTAGTGCAGCACCAAGTGGTTTTAGAAGGTGCCCGTATTCTGATCATCGGGGCTGGTGGTGCCGCTCGTGGCGTGGTCAAGCCATTGCTCGATCAAACACCAACATCATTAACCATCACCAATCGCACTTTTGCTAAAGCGGAAGGACTAGCAGAGTTGTTTTCAGCTTATGGTCCTGTCAAAGCAAAAGAGATGAGTGCCATTACTGAAGCGTACGATCTCATTATCAATTCAACGTCTGCTTCATTAAGTGGTGAGCTTCCTGATATCTCATCTACTATTTTCGCAGCAAACAGCACCGGCTATGACATGATGTATGGCAAAGGTGAAACAGCATTCAATCAATGGGCGAAAGAACATGGCGCTGCTCATGTGTATGATGGATTAGGGATGTTGGTCGGCCAAGCGGCTGAGAGTTTTATGCTATGGCGAGGCTTACGTCCGGGGGCCAAACAGATTTTACGTGAATTAAGAAAGAACCTTGAAGGTCAATAATCAATGAACCAAGCCATTTTGTTCCCAGATCTGCAGTCGTGGGATGAATCTTCCCAATCGGTAAACTTTCCAGCACAGCAGGCGGGCGCACTTATCGAATGCTATGTAACAAAACAGAAACTGGCAACAATGAATCGGTCGGACGTTGAAGGTGAGCGACAAGCAATGGAGGCATTTTTAGCCTGCCGATTTGATCTGGAAGAAATCGCCGAAGAATTGATAGAAGATGAAGCCTTCGATGAAGAAGGCCACATTGTGATTGTATAATGGGGTCATTGAAGAACTAACTAATGACTTCGACTTCATTCAAGTAGTCATTTTTATTCTTAACATAATTATCAGAAGACGTTTGTAAAAAGGCTTGTTCTTTTTCTGATAAAGGACGAGCTTGTTTCACTGGCCTGCCGACATAGAGATAACCGCTTTCTAATACTTTGCCTGGTGGTACCAAACTGCCGGCGCCAATCATCACTTCAGATTGAATGACCGCACCATCAAGAACAATAGTCCCCATCCCAATCAACACTCGATCATGAATCTCACAACCGTGGAGCATCACCTTGTGGCCAATAGTGACATCACTACCAATAATCAATGGATAGCCATTTGGGTTTTCAACATTCTTATGGGTGACATGTAAAACACTGCCATCTTGGATGTTCGTCCGCTCGCCAATGTTAATATGATTTACATCTCCACGTGCGGCTACTAATGGCCAAATGCTAGAATCGTCCCCAATACGGATATCTCCAACTAACACTGAGGTAGAGTCGACGTAAACACGCTCACCAAGTTGAGGTTTTATCCCTTTGTAGTTTCTTATTGAATTCATCTTTTCTCCTTAACTAGGGTGATTAATTGGGGATATAAAGTTAGAAGAGTCGTAAAAACTCTCCTTTAGAATAAAAAACACTCAAACAGCGGAAAAATCAAAGAAAATGACAAAAATGGCTTGCCAATGTGATCGCAATCCCTATAATGCCACCTCGCTGACAGGGCAACGTCTTCGAATGAGACGGAGTCTGAGTTAGCAAGCCAAATTAGCCAAGCGGAAACGCTTAAAGAAAGTTTAAAAAAAAGTGATTGACACTAAACTTTAACTCGCTAAAATGGCCGTCCGATTTGAGCAGGGCTCAATCGGCAAGCTCTTTAACAATATAGACCTATCAATCTGTGTGGGCACTCGTTGATGATAATCGAATTAGAAGCTTTTGCTTCAAATACGGTTTCAATGAACTGAGTGACCAATCGAGATTAACTTGTTTAATCTTGGCACAGTCAATTCATTATCGTTCTGTTGGAACGATAATAGCTTTAAAATTACGTTTGTAGTTTTGAAGTCAGTATTCGTTGAGCCGACAAAATCTTAAATTGAAGAGTTTGATCATGGCTCAGATTGAACGCTGGCGGCAGGCCTAACACATGCAAGTCGAGCGGAAACGACAACATTGAGCCTTCGGGTGATTTGTTGGGCGTCGAGCGGCGGACGGGTGAGTAATGCCTAGGAAATTGCCCTGATGTGGGGGATAACCATTGGAAACGATGGCTAATACCGCATAATGCCTACGGGCCAAAGAGGGGGACCTTCGGGCCTCTCGCGTCGGGATATGCCTAGGTGGGATTAGCTAGTTGGTGAGGTAAGAGCTCACCAAGGCGACGATCCCTAGCTGGTCTGAGAGGATGATCAGCCACACTGGAACTGAGACACGGTCCAGACTCCTACGGGAGGCAGCAGTGGGGAATATTGCACAATGGGCGCAAGCCTGATGCAGCCATGCCGCGTGTATGAAGAAGGCCTTCGGGTTGTAAAGTACTTTCAGTCGTGAGGAAGGGGATATCGTTAATAGCGGTATTCTTTGACGTTAGCGACAGAAGAAGCACCGGCTAACTCCGTGCCAGCAGCCGCGGTAATACGGAGGGTGCGAGCGTTAATCGGAATTACTGGGCGTAAAGCGCATGCAGGTGGTTTGTTAAGTCAGATGTGAAAGCCCGGGGCTCAACCTCGGAATAGCATTTGAAACTGGCAGGCTAGAGTACTGTAGAGGGGGGTAGAATTTCAGGTGTAGCGGTGAAATGCGTAGAGATCTGAAGGAATACCAGTGGCGAAGGCGGCCCCCTGGACAGATACTGACACTCAGATGCGAAAGCGTGGGGAGCAAACAGGATTAGATACCCTGGTAGTCCACGCCGTAAACGATGTCTACTTGGAGGTTGTGGCCTTGAGCCGTGGCTTTCGGAGCTAACGCGTTAAGTAGACCGCCTGGGGAGTACGGTCGCAAGATTAAAACTCAAATGAATTGACGGGGGCCCGCACAAGCGGTGGAGCATGTGGTTTAATTCGATGCAACGCGAAGAACCTTACCTACTCTTGACATCCAGAGAAGCCGGAAGAGATTCTGGTGTGCCTTCGGGAGCTCTGAGACAGGTGCTGCATGGCTGTCGTCAGCTCGTGTTGTGAAATGTTGGGTTAAGTCCCGCAACGAGCGCAACCCTTATCCTTGTTTGCCAGCGAGTAATGTCGGGAACTCCAGGGAGACTGCCGGTGATAAACCGGAGGAAGGTGGGGACGACGTCAAGTCATCATGGCCCTTACGAGTAGGGCTACACACGTGCTACAATGGCGCATACAGAGGGCGGCGAGCCAGCGATGGTGAGCGAATCCCAAAAAGTGCGTCGTAGTCCGGATTGGAGTCTGCAACTCGACTCCATGAAGTCGGAATCGCTAGTAATCGTGGATCAGAATGCCACGGTGAATACGTTCCCGGGCCTTGTACACACCGCCCGTCACACCATGGGAGTGGGCTGCAAAAGAAGTAGGTAGTTTAACCTTCGGGGGGACGCTTACCACTTTGTGGTTCATGACTGGGGTGAAGTCGTAACAAGGTAGCGCTAGGGGAACCTGGCGCTGGATCACCTCCTTATACGAAAGATTATTGCGATGAGTGTTCACACAGATTGATACGGTTTATAAAGTTTAAGAGAAAGTAAGTGCCCAACACTTACACTAGTGTCCCGTTCGTCTAGAGGCCTAGGACACCGCCCTTTCACGGCGGTAACAGGGGTTCGACTCCCCTACGGGATACCATTGGGTCGTTAGCTCAGTTGGTAGAGCAGTTGACTTTTAATCAATTGGTCGCAGGTTCGAATCCTGCACGACCCACCATTCTTCAAGATATGGGGCTATAGCTCAGCTGGGAGAGCGCCTGCCTTGCACGCAGGAGGTCTGCGGTTCGATCCCGCATAGCTCCACCATTATTGACGTCTACTACGAGACGAAAAACTTATGTGGGCGATTAGCTCAGTTGGGAGAGCACCTGCCTTACAAGCAGGGGGTCACTGGTTCGAGCCCGGTATCGCCCACCATCTTTAAGCGCATTCAATGAGTGCGTTTAAACATGGTTTTCATTAGAAAACTTTGCTCTTTAACAATTTGGAAAGCTGACTGATAACAACAACGTTGTTATCAAATAAAGTTCTCAATGTTTATCTTTAAGATAAACACCAAAACAACACATTCAAGTGTTCTTGGGAATATCACTATTGCAGTGATTATTCGAAATTGAGTCCGGCAAAATCGAAATGTCTCTCGCTCATTCAAATAATGAGAGACAACTTTGGTGATTTGAACATCAACTCGAAACTCCTTCGGGTTGTATGGTTAAGTGACTAAGCGTACACGGTGGATGCCTTGGCAGTCAGAGGCGATGAAGGACGTATTAACTTGCGATAAGCCCAGATTAGGCAGTAAAAGCCACTTGAGTCTGGGATTTCCGAATGGGGAAACCCACTTACATAAGTAAGTATCGCTGCGTGAATACATAGCGTAGCGAGGCGAACCGGGGGAACTGAAACATCTAAGTACCTCGAGGAAAAGAAATCAACCGAGATTCCGAAAGTAGCGGCGAGCGAAATTGGACTAGCCCTTAAGCTTTATAGGCGTCAGGTGAACAAGCTGGAAAGCTTGGCGATACAGGGTGATAGCCCCGTAACTGACGACGCATATGCAGTGAAATCGAGTAGGGCGGGACACGTGATATCCTGTCTGAATATGGGGGGACCATCCTCCAAGGCTAAATACTACTGACTGACCGATAGTGAACCAGTACCGTGAGGGAAAGGCGAAAAGAACCCCTGTGAGGGGAGTGAAATAGAACCTGAAACCGTGTACGTACAAGCAGTAGGAGCACCTTCGTGGTGTGACTGCGTACCTTTTGTATAATGGGTCAGCGACTTATATTCAGTGGCAAGGTTAACCATCTAGGGGAGCCGTAGCGAAAGCGAGTGTTAACTGCGCGACTTAGTCTCTGGATATAGACCCGAAACCAGGTGATCTAGCCATGGGCAGGTTGAAGATTGAGTAACATCAATTGGAGGACCGAACCGACTAATGTTGAAAAATTAGCGGATGACTTGTGGCTAGGGGTGAAAGGCCAATCAAACCTGGAGATAGCTGGTTCTCCCCGAAAGCTATTTAGGTAGCGCCTCGGACGAATACTACTGGGGGTAGAGCACTGTTAAGGCTAGGGGGTCATCCCGACTTACCAACCCTTTGCAAACTCCGAATACCAGTAAGTACTATCCGGGAGACACACGGCGGGTGCTAACGTCCGTCGTGGAGAGGGAAACAACCCAGACCGCCAGCTAAGGTCCCAAATTACTACTAAGTGGGAAACGATGTGGGAAGGCTCAGACAGCCAGGATGTTGGCTTAGAAGCAGCCATCATTTAAAGAAAGCGTAATAGCTCACTGGTCGAGTCGGCCTGCGCGGAAGATGTAACGGGGCTAAGTAGTAAACCGAAGCTGCGGCAATGCTCTTTGAGTATTGGGTAGGGGAGCGTTCTGTAAGCGGTTGAAGGTGTGTCGTAAGGCACGCTGGACGTATCAGAAGTGCGAATGCTGACATGAGTAACGATAATGGGGGTGAAAAACCTCCACGCCGGAAGACCAAGGGTTCCTGTCCAACGTTAATCGGGGCAGGGTGAGTCGACCCCTAAGGCGAGGCCGAAAGGCGTAGTCGATGGGAAACGGGTTAATATTCCCGTACTCAATCAAATTGCGATGGGGGGACGGAGAAGGCTAGGTGGGCCTGGCGACGGTTGTCCAGGTTCAAGTGCGTAGGCTGAAGAGTTAGGTAAATCCGGCTCTTTTTAAGGCTGAGACACGACGTCGAGCATCTACGGATGTGAAGTCATTGATGCCATGCTTCCAGGAAAAGCCTCTAAGCTTCAGATTTGATGGAATCGTACCCCAAACCGACACAGGTGGTCGGGTAGAGAATACCAAGGCGCTTGAGAGAACTCGGGTGAAGGAACTAGGCAAAATGGTACCGTAACTTCGGGAGAAGGTACGCTCTTGGCGGTGAAGTCCCTTGCGGATGGAGCTACTAGGAGTCGCAGATACCAGGTGGCTGCAACTGTTTATTAAAAACACAGCACTGTGCAAAATCGTAAGATGACGTATACGGTGTGACGCCTGCCCGGTGCCGGAAGGTTAATTGATGGGGTTAGACTTCGGTCGACGCTCTTGATCGAAGCCCCGGTAAACGGCGGCCGTAACTATAACGGTCCTAAGGTAGCGAAATTCCTTGTCGGGTAAGTTCCGACCTGCACGAATGGCGTAATGATGGCCACGCTGTCTCCACCCGAGACTCAGTGAAATTGAAATCGCTGTGAAGATGCAGTGTACCCGCGGCTAGACGGAAAGACCCCGTGAACCTTTACTACAGCTTGGCACTGAACATTGACCCTACATGTGTAGGATAGGTGGGAGCCTTTGAAGCACGTACGCCAGTATGTGTGGAGGCAACCTTGAAATACCACCCTTGTAGTGTCGATGTTCTAACTTAGCCCCCTCATCGGGGGTGAGGACAGTGCCTGGTGGGTAGTTTGACTGGGGCGGTCTCCTCCCAAAGCGTAACGGAGGAGCACGAAGGTGGGCTAAACACGGTTGGACATCGTGTGGTTAGTGCAATGGCATAAGCCCGCTTGACTGCGAGAATGACAATTCGAGCAGGTGCGAAAGCAGGTCATAGTGATCCGGTGGTTCTGAATGGAAGGGCCATCGCTCAACGGATAAAAGGTACTCCGGGGATAACAGGCTGATACCGCCCAAGAGTTCATATCGACGGCGGTGTTTGGCACCTCGATGTCGGCTCATCACATCCTGGGGCTGAAGTCGGTCCCAAGGGTATGGCTGTTCGCCATTTAAAGTGGTACGCGAGCTGGGTTTAGAACGTCGTGAGACAGTTCGGTCCCTATCTGCCGTGGGCGTTGGAGAATTGAAAGGGGCTGCTCCTAGTACGAGAGGACCGGAGTGGACGAACCTCTGGTGTTCGGGTTGTGTCGCCAGACGCATTGCCCGGTAGCTAAGTTCGGGATCGATAACCGCTGAAAGCATCTAAGCGGGAAGCGAGCCTTGAGATGAGTTCTCCCTGATACTTTAAGTATCCTAAAGGGTTGTCGTAGACTACGACGTTGATAGGCAGGGTGTGTAAGTGCTGCGAGGCATTGAGCTAACCTGTACTAATTGCCCGTGAGGCTTAACCATACAACACCCAAGGGGTTTTGATGGACTCAATACAAGAAAACTTGATTGTGTTAAGAACTGAAACAGCTTTCCAGATTATTAATTACTGCGTTGGCGGTAGTTAAAAAGAATTTGCTTGGCGACCATAGCGTTTTGGCCCCACCTGACTTCCATGCCGAACTCAGAAGTGAAACGAAATAGCGCCGATGGTAGTGTGGGGTTTCCCCATGTGAGAGTAGGACATCGCCAGGCTTTACATTATGGACATCCGTTTTTACAACGGGTGATACCACTGCGGAGTGGTAGTTCAGTTGGTTAGAATACCGGCCTGTCACGCCGGGGGTCGCGGGTTCGAGTCCCGTCCACTCCGCCATTTATTGAGAAGCCTCGCTTAGCGAGGTTTTTTTGAATCTATACTGTGATAAACTCTGGTTCAAATTTAGGGGTGTAGCTCCAATTGGCAGAGCAGCGGATTCCAAATCCGCGTGTTGGGAGTTCGAATCTCTCCACCCCTGCCAAATTTCCCTTAGGGGGATACTAAAAAGCCTCAACTTCGGTTGAGGCTTTTTAGTATCTAGCGTTATGAACTATTAACATGCTCCGGATTTATATCGTGCTGAGAAATTGACTCTTCAGAACTATCTATTGTCTCGAACACGCATTGGCAATGCGAGTAGAATATATCACTTAGAAAACAATCCTATACCACATCACGTAAACCTTTGAAACAATATCGTTATCATCAGTGAATTTTTGGTTCGCGCGATAGTGTTGTCGTCGCCAACTCTAAACCTGCCTATCCATTGTCGCAACAGCTGATGGCCTTCTCTGTCACGTCTGACGCTGACTCATGATTTCTTGGTTACCTAAGGCATAACTATACTGCCCCATGATACCTCTAGCAGGGTTGATTAAACCAAATAAATGAGTGTGTATTTGAATTTTTGCAGCTTCACCGTTCTAGTTCGAGTTCTTGTTCAGCTCAAAGGTAGAATCTGCTGTTTCCTGTGTCTTGCTTTGTCTGAAACCATATATCAACCACTCAACCACTCAACCTCTTATAGCCAAAGATCTTGAGAATTGTTTTTATTTTGATTTTTTAACATCGTCTTAAATTTAATATATGGGGCTGTTACGTTCGGATGGAAAGTAAGGGCGGCCGAGTACGTGCAGTCTGTCTAACCCTTCTTTAAGCCAAGTCTGAACCTACTTGTTAATACTGGTTCGATAGACTTTTAGGCATTTGAGTTAGAGCTTCCCCTTCCCTAGAGTGAATTAGGGAGTAATGAACTTATTCTCCGCCACTTTCCAAAAAGCTTTTACTAATGGGTTTTCCAGCTGGCTTTTAGTACAACAAACACCAAGTGCAAATGGTTTAATCGGTAATACTTTTAAGCGATTAATTTTCTCTTTCACAGGGCTGTTGTTGATCACGACGTCAGGTGCGATGCCAACGCCACATCCTAAGGCAACCATACTGACAATCGCTTCATGGCCTGAGGTCTGAGCATAGATTTTGGGCTTAATTTTCATTTTCTTGAGCCAAGTATTAGCCCTGTCCCTTGCTGTTCCAGCTTCAGGTAATATAAATGGAATCGCCGACCAGTTCGGTCGCTCTTTTTGCAGTTCTTTTGCAAAGGCGCTGACGCCCACAGGGGCAATTACTGACAGTGGAATTTCGCTGATTGTTTCAAATGCTATCTTATTTGGCATTTGTTCGGATTGGGCTGAAATAGCGATGTCGGCCTCATCGGCTAAGATTTTGTCGATCGCTTGCGCAGGATCACCAGTAGAAAGTTTAAACTCAATAAACGGATGCTGTAGACGAAAATCAGAAATCAATTCTGGGAGATGACTATAGCTTGCGGTTACCGAACAAAACAGGCGAATCTCCCCTTTGAGTTCTCCCACGGTTCCTTTTATATGGCTTTGATAGTGCTGCCACTCTCCGAGAATTTTTAATGCGACAGGGACAAGTTTCTTACCTTGAGTTGTCAGTTCGACGCTGCGATTGTCGCGCAGAAACAGTTGTTGATTGGTTTCTTCTTCTAACTTTTGTACCTGTCGGCTCAATGCTGAGGGGCTGATGTGCATCGCTGTGGCTGTTTTCGCAAAGCTCTTACTCTCACAGAGATGAATGAAAATTTGTAGGCTTTTGATGTTCATTAACTGCTCACTTCCATGTTGCATAAATTGCAATAACTAATTGTGAATATATCACTTTAAGCAATCAGGTGTCTGTTTTAGTATGAACTCATTCGGTAAAATGGTTACCGACCTCAATGGAAGAATCCAAAAGGAGCACCAAGATGGCGAATTATTTCAATACCTTAAATTTACGCGAGCAGTTAGACCAATTGGGTCGTTGTCGTTTTATGGACCGCAGTGAATTTGCATCAGAAGCGGATTATCTAAAAGGTAAGAAGGTGGTCATCGTCGGTTGTGGTGCTCAAGGCTTAAACCAAGGTCTTAATATGCGCGACTCTGGTCTCGATGTCGCCTATGCACTTCGCCAGACTGCGATCGACGAACAGCGTCAGTCGTTTAAAAACGCCAAAGACAACGGTTTTGAAGTCGCTAACTATGAGATTCTTGTTCCGCAAGCAGATCTTGTGGTCAACCTCACTCCAGATAAGCAGCATACAAACGTCGTTGAGACGATAATGCCGCTAATGAAAGAAGGTGCGGCACTCGGTTATTCCCACGGCTTTAACGTCGTTGAAGAAGGCATGCAGATCCGTAAAGACCTGACGGTAGTCATGGTTGCACCTAAGTGTCCTGGTACTGAGGTTCGTGAAGAATATAAACGTGGCTTTGGTGTGCCGACTCTGATTGCGGTTCACCCAGAGAACGATCCAAAAGGTGAAGGTTGGGATATTGCAAAAGCTTGGGCGGCCGCTACAGGCGGTCACCGCGCTGGTTGTTTAGAGTCTTCTTTTGTTGCTGAAGTTAAATCTGACTTAATGGGTGAACAAACTATTTTGTGTGGCATGCTACAAGCGGGGTCTATTGTATGTTACGAGAAGATGATTGAAGAAGGTATTGATCCAGGCTATGCAGGGAAATTACTGCAATTTGGCTGGGAAACTATCACAGAAGCACTGAAGTTTGGTGGTATCACACACATGATGGATCGCCTATCTAACCCGGCTAAAATCAAAGCGTTTGAGCTGTCAGAAGAGCTAAAAGATCTAATGCGTCCACTATATAACAAACATATGGATGATATTATCGCCGGTCATTTCTCTCGTACCATGATGGCCGACTGGGCGAATGATGATGCAAACCTGCTTGGCTGGCGTGCAGAAACGGGTGAAAGCGCATTTGAAAATTACCCAGAGTCTGATATCGAGATCGCTGAACAGGAATACTTCGACAACGGTATTTTGATGATTGCTATGGTTCGAGCGGGTGTTGAATTGGCGTTTGAAGCAATGACGGCATCGGGAATTATTGACGAGTCGGCGTACTACGAATCTTTACACGAGCTCCCACTGATTGCGAACACGGTTGCCCGTAAGCGTCTATACGAAATGAACGTGGTAATCTCAGACACAGCTGAGTATGGCAACTACCTATTTGCTAATGTAGCCACCCCGTTACTGCGTGAGAAGTTCATGCCTTCTGTCAGCACTGATGTGATCGGTAAAGGGCTCGGTGACACTTCAAACCAAGTCGATAACGCAACATTAATTGCGGTAAATGAAGCTCTCCGTCATCACCCAGTGGAATATATCGGTGAAGAACTACGTGGTTATATGACGGATATGAAGCGCATCGCGGTGGGCGACTAATTTTCTTCGGTTATTTAAGTATTACCCATTGAATGTTGACAATGAGGCCCTGATGCTTCGGCGTTGATAAATACCACAAACACAGCATCTAATTAATAATGAAAAGGCTTGGTCGCCGTTGACCAAGCCTTTTTGTTTTGAATTGTTTGTAACATAAGCCAGTGTAGATCTAATAAGAAAAACGCACCTGTCAGAGGAGGGACTTATTTGTCAGCCAGCTTTTGTTCAAGCTCGGCTAATTTCTTTTCCATTTCCGTAAGCTTTTGGCGTGTACGAAGCAGAACTTGAGTTTGTACATCAAACTCCTCACGGCTAACGACGTCCAGTTTGTTAAGTTGGCCTTGGATAACTTGGCGAACTTTCTGATCAACATCTGCGCCTAGCTCTTTAACTGGCTGAGGCATTGATTCGTGAATTTGTTTAGCAATTTGCTCTAATTTTTTCGGGTCAAACATAGTGGCTAAAACTCCTTTGTATTTGCTCTCATTCTAAGTAAATGATACGTGAAAGTCGCCATTTAGATGGCAAAAAAGAGAACGGCAATAAAAAAGGTCACCGAAGTGACCTTTTTCTCTACTTTGAGTGTTTATCTATTATCCGCTAAATCACGATGCGCGGCTTTGGCTTCATCTACTCGCGCGAGCTTTTCTAGGTCTTTGTCTTCGACAAAAACGGGCAGTGGTTTGTGTTTTTCTGCTAAGTAGCTATAAATCACTGGCAACACGAACAATGTGAACAGAGTACCAATTGCTAGACCAGCCACAATGACGATACCGATACTGAAACGTTGCGCTGCACCAGCCCCTGTTGCGTACATCAGAGGGATCAGGCCTGCAATCATCGCGGCTGTCGTCATTAGGATTGGACGAAGACGAACTTTCGCCGCTTCCATAACCGCATCGATACGCGACAGCTTGTTGTGTAGCTGCTCTTCCTTCGCGACCTCACAGATCAAGATACCGTGTTTGGTGATTAAGCCAACCAGCGTGATCAGACCAACCTGTGAGTAGATGTTCATCGACGCTGTCCCCCACGCTAATGCGATTAAGGCACCACAAATAGCCAATGGCACCGATACCATGATGACGATCGGATCGCGAATGGACTCAAACTGAATCGCCAATACTAAGAAAATAATGGCTAGCGCCAAACCGAATGTCGCATAGAGCGCACTCCCTTCAGTCACAAACTGACGCGCTTCACCCATATAATCATGGTTATAACCCGCAGGGAGTTTGTTTTGCGCGATGTCTTCAAACCAGTTAACAGCATCGCCCATCGCAACATTCGGCGATGGAACGGCACCGACAGTCGCTGAATTGAGCTGGTTAAAGTGTGGTAGAGAGCGCGGCTCTGCCACCACATCAATGGTGATTAAGCTCCCAAGTGGTACGACTTTTCCATCTACAGAACGCACGTAGTAGTTCTTCATCGACTCTGGGTTTAAGCGCCATTTACGTTCAACTTGTGGAATCACTTCGTATGAACGCCCATTAAGGTCGATACGGTTAACGTAACCATCGGCCATCATGGTGCTAAGCGTGATACCGATGTCTTGCATGGTTACGCCGTATGCGCCAGCTTTGTCCTTATCAATCTTGATCTTCATCGTCGCTGAATCGTAGTTCAGATCCAAATCCGAATAGACAAACATGGGACTGCTTGCCACGTCGGTTAGAACATCACTGGCGATAGTGAACAAGCTTTCAAAGCTATTTGGTGTCGTGATAACAAACTGGATCGGTAGACCAGAACCTGCACCAGGGAGCTCTGGCATCTGGAATGCGGTAACTGACATGCCCGGTACGCTTGATACGAGACCGCCCACGCGTTTGGTAATATCAGACTGGCTCGCTTCTCGTTCACTCCAAGGTTTCAGTGTGGCTAGACCAAATGCTTGGTTTGAATTTGGTACGCCGTTAAAGACCTGAGCGTATTCCACTTCAGGTTGAGCTGACAGAATTTCATTCACATCATCCATGGTGTTTTGGATGTAATCCAAGTTCGAGTTCGATGGTGCTGTACCCAGTAATACCACTACCCCTTTATCTTCCGATGGTGCGAGTTCGCTTGGAATAAATTTGAACAAAACCGGTAAGCTTGCAAATACAATCACCGCGAATGCAAGCACAACAGGACGGTGCGCCATCACAGCGGTTAGTACTTTTTCGTAGCGGTTAGTCAGACCGTTTAACAGATGATGTACTTTCAGTTCAAACTTGCTCGGTTTTTCATTTGCCTTAAGCATTTTTGAACACATCATTGGAGACAGTGTCAGCGCGATGATGCCTGACACAAATACCGAACCTGCTAGTGTGAGAGCGAACTCTTTAAATAGCGAGCCTGTAATCCCCCCCATCAGTGCGATCGGGGCATATACTGCACCGAGTGTTAGCGTCATTGCGATAACCGGTACGGCAATTTCACGCGTCCCAATGATGGCAGCACGGAACGGGGATTCTCCCGCCTTGATATGACGGTCGACGTTCTCTAATACGACAATCGCGTCATCCACCACCAAGCCGATGGCGAGTACCATGGCGAGCAGTGTCATCAAGTTCCAAGAGAAGCCCATGACCTGCATCACCATCGCGACACCAATCAGTGATAGCGGGATGGTTACAATCGGAATAATGACCGCTCGGAGCGAACCTAAGAACAGAGTGATAACCACAAGAACGATCAGCGCCGCTTCTAGAATCGTTTTCACTACTTCATTAATCGATTCGTTGATGGCAATCGTCGAGTCGTACATCACATTCATGTTGATGTTGCTTGGCAGGTTGCGTTCAAGTTGAGGCAATAGCTCAAGCACATCCGCTGCGATGTTGATTGGGTTAGCACTTGGCGCAGCGTTGATTGCGGCCACCACCGCTTCTTGGCCATTAGCACTGGCTCGATAAACATCGTGGCTCTTTTCGAGGGTGACTTTTGCGATATCACCTAAACGAATCACATCACCTTGGCCTGTTTTGACAACTAAGGCTTCGAGCTCTGCAACGTTAGAGACCTGTGTGTTGGCACTCCCATTGTACAGTACGAACTCACCGGTCGCCTGACCCGTTGCTGACTGGTAGTTGTTGGCGTTCAAAACGCTCATAACGTCAGTGGCGGTAAGCTTCAAAGCGCCCATTTTTGCAGGGTCTAGCCATACGCGCAGTGCGTACTTCATACCACCGTATAGGTCCACTTTTGAAACGCCGTTTACGGTAAACAGCTGCGGGTTGATTACACGTTCAAGGTAGTCAGTGATTTGACTTGAAGACAGTTCGTCACTGGTGAAACCGATGTACAGTACCGCCGTAGTCGAACCTGTCGACATGGTTACGGTCGGATCTTCCGCTTCTTTTGGAAGCTGAGAGCGTACCGAGTTGGTCTTGGCCAGGATGTCGGACAACGCCGCATTCGGATCGGTATTTAACTTCATGTTGACGGTAATGGTTGATTTACCCAGCACCGACTGTGAGGTCATGTAATCAATGTTATCGGCTTGTGCGACCGCTTGTTCCAAGGGCTGAGTAATAAAGCCTTGGATCAAGTTAGCACTTGCACCGTAGTAACTGGTGGTAACAGTAACCACCGTATTTGTCATTTCAGGGTATTCGCGAACTTGCATTTTGAACACGGCTTGAAAACCAAGCAATGCAATCAAAAAACTGATCGATACCGCCAAAACTGGACGTTTTATAAAAACATCAGTAAAGCGCATGATGCCTCCAATTAAAGCATTGGTGTTTCAGCAGGTGGGGTAGTTGCATCGCTTTCAACAATGCTGACTTTGGCGTGGTTACTCAAACGGACTTGGCCCGATGTCACCACGACATCACCTGGCTTCACGCCTTCTAAAATATGTGCGATATCTTTGGTACGTTCGCCCACTTGCACTACTTGCTGTGTTACGCGTTTTTCGCCATCTTTTTCCGTCACGATATACACATTGTCGCCGTATAACGTAAAGGTGATCGCGGTTTGAGGGAGAGTCACTTGATTCTCTAGCTTAGGCAAAATGATGTTTGCCCGTGCAAACATACCGCTGCGTAATTTGCCGTCGCTGTTGGGTATATCAGCTTGAACTTGGATAAGGCCACTTTGTACATTAACCGCGGGTTCAATTGCTGAAATAGAGCCTTTGAAAGGTTGATCCGGATAAGCGTCAACAAAGATATCTATCTCTTGCTTGAGGTTGATACGAGAAATATCCGTTTGTGGCACCGTAAAGCGTAAGCGCATTACACTGCTGTCTTCTAAGCGCACGATATCGCTACCGGCTTGAATATATTGGCCAAGATACACATTTCGGATCCCAACCACACCAGCAAAGGGCGCTTTGATTTCACGACGGTCAATGGTCGCTTTTAGGCTTTCAATATCGGCTTGTAATGAAAAGTAATTTGCTTCAGCTTCGTCGTACGCTTCTTTAGATATTGACCCCTTTTTGAATAGGCCTTGGTAGCGCTTATACTTCGCTTCTGCGGCGGGGAGCCTCGCTTGTGAACTCTTTAGGTTGGCTTTTTCTACATCTGAGTCTAGCAGCACCAAAGGCTGGCCCACCTCGACTTGAGTGCCAGACTCAAAGGCAATTTTATCAATGACGCCGCTGGTTTCATTGGCAACAGTTACGCCTTGGTTTGGTTCGATGAAGCCAATCGCCTCGATCACTGGTACCCAATCTACCGCTTTTACTTCTGTCACGGTGACAGGGAATTCAGGTTCAGGCCGGTTCGCCATATACTCAGCAATTTTTTGTTGCTTGAACATGTTGAAACCTATCACGCTGCCAAACAAGAGAATGGCGATAAGTAACATAAAGAAAGTCCACTTTTTCATTCTATTAAGAACTCCAAGTTAGTGTTTAATAATTGCATCCCAACTGGCTTCAATGGTGGCTTTTAATGCCTTGTTGTCCAGTTGATAAAATCCTAAAGCGTGTTTTCTGGCAAGTGTGACACTTGCTTCAAAACTCAACCCAGAAAGAACTTCATTATCGAGAGGCTTGAACACCCCTTCTGCTTTCCCTTGATTGAAAAGAAGCTCTACTTGAGCAAACATTTGTCTTTCAAGTTCCCGAGTATTGCTTCTATTTGAAGTGGGTAAAGATTCATATTGAACTCGGTTGCAGAGCGCGTTTAAGTCAGAGCTTGCCAAGCTCCAGATATTGAGCCACATGGCCTGATAACGTTCTTTCAACGGCATCTCTTCACTGACGCCTGTTTGCACAGCAGTAGCAACTCGCTTTGCAACGTTGAGGCGTAACTCTTCCAGAAGATGTTCTTTATCTGAGAAATAACGATAAATCGTTCCGGCTGCCACACCTGCTTCGTTAGCGAGTTTTTGCATCGAAAGTCCTTGAAAACCAGACTCTGCGATGAGCTGTTCCGCCGCGGTCAGAATTTGTTCTCGTTTCTCTGCAGCAGGATTATCCTTCATCATCCCTCCCAGCAATGAATGAACGTTCATTCATTATAGCGTGAAATCAGGTTCATTATGCAACAGAAATCTGCATTTTTACGTGTAAAAATTACGAGAAATCAGCGTAGCTTTCATGTGTACACCCCTTTATCATAGGCGGCATATTTATCATCTGCAGAGAATTTGTATGAAGCTGAACCCTAGTCAAGATGAAGCCGTAAAATGCGTGTCTGCCCCATGCTTAGTGCTAGCCGGTGCTGGCTCAGGAAAAACTCGCGTTATTACCAACAAGATTGCTTATTTGGTTCAGCAGTGCGGTTATAAAGCCCGGAATATTGCTGCGGTAACCTTTACCAATAAAGCCGCGCGTGAAATGAAAGAGCGTCTTGGTCAAACGTTGGGTAAGGCAGAATCTAAAGGGTTAATGGTGTCCACCTTTCATACCTTGGGGTTGAACATCATTAAGCGTGAATACAAACAGTTAGGCCTAAAGGCGGGCTTCTCACTGTTTGATGATCAAGACCAGCTGGCTTTATTAAAAGAGCTGACAGAAAAGCAGCTTGATGGTGATAAAGATCTGTTGCGTCAGTTGCTCAGCTGTATTTCCAATTGGAAGAACGACATGCTGACGCCCGAACAAGCCAAAGCGTATGCGCAAGGTGAGCAACAGCAGTTGTTTGCGTTCTGCTTTGATATGTACCAGAAGCAAATGAAAGCCTACAACGCGCTCGACTTTGACGATCTTATCCTCATGCCCGTGTTGCTGCTGCGTAATAATCAAGACGTACGTCAGCGTTGGCAGGCCCGAATTCGTTACTTGTTGGTGGATGAATATCAAGACACTAACACCAGCCAATATGAGTTGGTAAAATTGATTGTGGGTGAACGTGGGCGTTTGACCGTTGTGGGGGATGACGATCAGTCGATTTATTCATGGCGTGGTGCCAAACCTCAGAACTTGGTGTTACTGGGTGAAGACTACCCTAACTTGCGTCTGATCAAACTGGAACAGAATTATCGTTCAACCAGTCGAATTCTACGCGCGGCAAACATCCTGATCGCCAATAACCCACACGTATATGAAAAGTCACTGTTCTCTGAAATTCCTGATGGTGAGAAGCTCAAAGTCCTATTGGCAAAAAATGAAGAGCATGAAGCCGAACGTGTGACCGGTGAGCTGATCGCCCATAAGTTTTTAAATCGAACCGAATACCGTGGCTACGCGATCTTGTACCGCGGCAACCATCAATCACGCTTAATTGAAAAATCTCTGATGCAAAACCGAGTACCGTATAAAATCTCTGGTGGTACCTCGTTTTTTGCGCGCTCAGAAATTAAAGACATCATGGCGTATTTACGAGTACTCGTGAACCCTGATGATGACAACGCATTCTTACGTATCGTGAATACACCGCGACGTGAAATAGGGCCCGTGACACTGGAGAAGCTAGGCAGTTACGCGAATATGCGTGGCAAAAGTTTGTTCGAAGCGAGTTTTGAAATGGGGCTTGAGCAGCACTTAACAGGTCGTGGTTTGGAGAATTTACGTCGATTCACTCAATGGCTCGTCGCTATTTCAGACCAAGCTGAGCGAGGGGATACCGTCGAAGCGGTGCGTTCTTTGGTGCGTGATATCCACTACGAAGACTGGCTATACGAAACTTCAGCCAGCCCGAAAGCCGCCGAAATGCGGATGAAAAACGTGTCGGATCTTTATTCTTGGATAGTGGCTGACCTTGAAGGTGATAACTACGACCAAGAGGAGAAAACGCTCAAAGAGGTGGTTCAGCGTTTAACGTTGCGCGACATGATGGAGCGTGGCGAAGACGACGAAGACAACGATGCGGTTCAGTTGATGACCCTGCATGCCTCTAAAGGCCTGGAGTTCCCCTATGTTTATCTGATTGGTTCGGAAGAGGGAATTTTGCCACACCAATCCAGTATTGATGAAGAGAATGTCGAAGAAGAACGTCGCTTAATGTACGTAGGTATTACGCGTGCGCAACGTGAGCTAACCTTTACGATGTGTAAAGAACGCCGTCAGTTTGGTGAGCTCATTAAGCCGACGCAAAGCCGCTTTTTGGATGAATTACCGTTTGACGATGTCGAGTGGGAAGTCAATAAAAAGCCAGTGTCACAAGAAGAGCGAATGGCAAAAGGGCAAGCACACATCGCGAACCTACGTTCAATGTTTAAGAAGTGATTTCGATATAAAGATATACAAGAGAACACGCTAAACTAAAAGGCTTGCCAATCGGCAAGCCTTTCTTAATTTTTAAGCATGAATGGGTGCGAATTACAAGCCTTCAATCATGTGGTCGATGGCTGCAATGATTTCATCATCAGAACAATCCATACACGTGCCTTTTGCAGGCATTGCATTGAAACCCTCAAGCGCATGCTTGACGAGAACATCTTGACCTTGCGCAATGCGCGGAGCCCAGTCATCGGCATTACCTGTTTTTGGTGCTCCATTGACCCCCGATGCGTGACAAGCAATACAAAAAGTCCCATAAACGGTGGCGCCATCACGTGGACCGGTTGGTTCTTCTTTTACAGGCTCAGAACCTGCTAGATAAACATCACCGACAGGTTGGATGCGTTCTGCAATCGCATCGTATTCAGTTTGGCTGATGTCAGAAGCTAAGGCTGCCGTAGAAAACGTTAAGGCAGCGAACAAAACGCTAATCATTTGTCGAGACATATCCATTAAACCCACTTTACATTCCCGAGGTAAGTGACTTACCTATTTATATAGTTAGAGTATTAATGCCGATCATAGAAAACATCGAAATTTCCTGCAAATGGCATAGAATGATTAGACAACTCGGTTGCGGCTGTTAAATCAATGTAAATAACGGGTGATTATATCCCGATAACTTGTTGCAATAAACAACAAGTTATCCATGACAGGGCGTGAATCACATCAAAAATTCACTTTAAAGAAAGAGAACTGTCGAAAAAGAGACCAAACGATAAAAAAAGTAAAAAAAGTACTAGACGGCATAGTGTGATATCCGTATTATTCCACTCCGCCGATAGGGCATGCGCCCGTAGCTCAGTTGGATAGAGCGTTGGCCTCCGGAGCCAAAGGTCGAAGGTTCGAATCCTTTCGGGCGTACCATTATCCCGGAGGATAATCGGTAAAAATCAGTGGTGGCTATAGCTCAGTTGGTAGAGCCCCGGATTGTGATTCCGGTTGTCGCGAGTTCAAGTCTCGTTAGCCACCCCATTCTTTCTTTTTTAGATTGAATGCGGTAGCATTGCTTCCAATCTTGATTTGAGTCAAGATAAAACATTGTCGGTGAATAGCGCAGTTTGGTAGCGCATCTGGTTTGGGACCAGAGGGTCGGGGGTTCGAATCCCTCTTCACCGACCACTATTTTTGTTTATGGCTAACATTAAGCGGTAAACGTAACAATTTTGATGGTGGCTATAGCTCAGTTGGTAGAGCCCCGGATTGTGATTCCGGTTGTCGCGAGTTCAAGTCTCGTTAGCCACCCCATTCTTATTTAAAGAATATATGCTCGGTGAATAGCGCAGTTTGGTAGCGCATCTGGTTTGGGACCAGAGGGTCGGGGGTTCGAATCCCTCTTCACCGACCACCATTCGAAAGCCTCGATAGAAATATCGAGGCTTTTTTGCATTCTGAACGCTCTATTTCTGTTTTTGTTTGTGAGAGATGTAGGGACTAAAGGGAGTGTGACCATCTATGCTCCAAAAGCGGTGCCATCTGACACAATCCCCCCTAGATTGATGCTTGGAGCTGAGTTTCTAAAACCTGATTGTTATTGTGCGAGTGTTTTGAGAATTTCTTTTAGTTCGACGGTCTCTTTCACTTCATAATCTGCCTTGATGCCCGTTGGGTTGTCTGCGCCTGTTGGGTTTACCCAAACACTTAAAATGCCCATCTTGTTGGCCCCTGCGATGTCTGCAGGTAAAGAGTCACCGATATGTAAGGCTTCTTCGGGCTTTGCATCGACTAAGTTGAGGGCTTTTTGAAAAATACTCGCGGCTGGCTTTTCTTCAGGCTCTTCCCCACCCACAATAATATGGTCTACCCAGTCGCTCATTTGTGTTGCTTTGAGTTTTGGATGCTGTGAGAAAATTGGGCCGTTGGTGATCACCACGAGCTTATAGTGCTGGCGCAGTTCGCTGAGCATCTCTTTTACCCCAGGGAAGAAGGTAAAAGCCCCCATACGAGCAGCGTCAAAATAGTCTTGCGCCTGCTGCGCTTGCGCAGCATTAATGCTGATCCCATACTCAGCTAGAATCGTTTGGATCAGGCCGCAACGGAACGCATTTTCATCGGGTAGCAGAGCCACAAGGTGAGGGAACTCCGCATTCAGTTTTTTGTATACTCCTTGTAAGTAGCGCTGTAAAAAAGCTTGGGGTTCGGTGACTTGTGGGTAGGTCTGTTGAACCCAAGTTGTAAACTCTTGTCCTGCCACTTTATCGGCTTGTGATGTTGCACATAAAGTCTCGTCCATATCAAAAAAAATCGCTTTCAGCACAGGGGCTCCTTTTCATTTACAACTGGCTCTGACATTAATTCTCTATTATCTCACTCTCAATCACACCGTAAAGTGCTAAAGCTGGCACTTTTTTACGACAAACAGGCAGTATCCTTGTGTTGGCGTTATTTCATCATTAGGTCATTAAATCGCATAAGGGGCGCATATTTCGCTTAGACAGGGAATTTGAGTGGTTTTGCTGATGTGCTCACGTTTTAATCTCACATAATGAGAGTGAAGTTTGGCTTTTTATATTTGTCGACTATGTTATTAGTAATATTTTATGTCGGAAAATCGTTTTTTATATATGGTATTGTTTGGTAGATGTTAATAAGCACATGTGAATAATATGGTTACTGTTTGGCGGGAGATGATGTTTATTTTTAGAGCATTTTTCTGGTTTTAATGGTGCAAAGCGCACAAAAATAGCGTGATATGAAAAAGGTTAAATACTTTGTAATGCATTTTTATTCGATAATTGTGCGTTATTTTTATGTTTTTACGGCGAAATAGACTTTAATTGTTGCTTTTTTGTGTAATTTTTGCCAAATTGTTTCCGCATTAAAATTTCAGAGTATTATTCTGAACTTGAACGGATTCATTTAGGTGATGAATGGCGCCTTTAGCGCGATTCTATATCACAGACAAGGCAGTAGAGGTCTGAAATGTCACTATTAGAAGTGAAAAACCTTCGTATCGAATACCCCTCCCGACACGGCATTCACGCGGCCGTGAAATCGCTTTCTTTTCATATTGATCGTGGTGAAATTGTGGGGGTGGTTGGCGAATCAGGTGCGGGTAAATCCACCGTTGGTAACGCCGTGATTGATTTGTTAAGCCCTCCAGGTCGCGTTGCCAATGGTGATGTATTCTTGGATGGAGAGAAGATTTCTGGTTTATCACCAGAAGCGATGCGTAAGGTTCGTGGGTCTAAGATTGGTTTTATTTTCCAAGATCCAATGACTTCACTGAACCCGCTCTTTACAGTTGAACAGCAACTCAAAGAGACCATTCATGCCAACATGAAGGTGTCGGATGAAGAGGCGTATCAACGTGCACTTTCTCTGATGCAACAAGTGGGCATTCCTCAGCCGGAAAACCGCCTTAAACAGTACCCTCACCAGTTCTCTGGTGGTATGCGTCAGCGTGTGGTGATCGCGATTGCTTTGGCGGGCGAGCCCGATCTGATCATTGCCGACGAGCCCACCACGGCCCTAGACGTTTCTATCCAAGACCAGATCTTGAATTTGATTCGCGAGCTGTGCATCAAGAACAATGTGGGCTGCATGCTAGTGACACATGATATGGGGGTGGTTTCGAACGTTACCGATCGAGTGGCGGTCATGTACCGTGGCGACTTGGTCGAGTTTGGTCCAACCTCGAAAGTGTTGGGTGATCCAGACCACCCGTACACCCGCAGCCTGATTTCGGCGGTTCCGCGCTCAGACAGAAAGCTTGATCGTTTTCCTTTGGTGAGTTACATCGAAGAAGCCGTAGAAATGGAGCCGCTAGACATTAAGAACCATTGGCTAGGACAAACTCAGGATGAGCGCGAGTACACAGGCCCTCTGCTGGATGTAAAAAACGTCAACCTTCGCTTTGTGACCAAAGATTCATTGTTTGAAAGCCGCCGTGAATACGTGCAGGCATCGAATAACGTGAGTTTTGAAGTGCATGAGGGAGAAACGTTTGGTCTAGTGGGTGAGTCTGGCTCAGGAAAATCCACCATCGCCCGTGTTATTGCGGGGTTGTATCAACCAGACGCCGGGCAGGTGAAATTTGAAGGTATTGATCTGACGGCGTTGAAGTCAGAGAAAGCGCGTCGCCCAATGCGTCGTCAAATGCAGATGGTGTTCCAAAACCCGTACACGTCAATGAATCCTCGAATGAAGGTGTTCGATATTATTGCCGAGCCAATTCGCTTTCATAAATTGACTAAAAATGAATCAGAGACTCGCCAAATTGTTCATGACCTGCTTGATCACGTTGGCTTAGGCCGTATGGCAGGGCTTAAATATCCTCATGAATTCTCCGGTGGCCAGCGTCAACGTATTTCAATTGCACGCGCTCTGGCAACCCGCCCTCGACTTATGATCTGTGACGAACCGACCTCGGCATTGGATGTCTCGGTACAGGCACAAATTCTGAATTTGTTGAAAGATCTACAAAGTGAGCTGAACTTGACGATGTTGTTTATCAGCCACGACTTACCGGTTATTCGTCAAATGTGTGACCGAGTGGGTGTCATGCAAATGGGCACATTATTGGAAGTGGCGCCAACAGAACAGCTATTTATGGCACCTCAACACGAGTACAGCCAAAAATTGATTTCTTTGATGCCTGAATTTACGGGCTTGAGAGAAGAGATAAAAATGGCATAAACCAAGTGACTCGCTTGGCCAACCTTTAGTCATAATAAAGACGCAAACACAACAACAAGGGATCCGGATCCCCGCATGAAGGAGTTATGCAAATGAAAACCATGAAAAGCAAATTAGCAGTGGCGCTAATGGCCGCTGGCCTGAGTTTTAACGCATTAGCAGCTGATATTACCGTGGGCTACGCCGCAGACCCTGTCTCGCTTGACCCACATGAACAGCTGTCTGGCGGCACACTGCAAATGTCACACATGGTGTTTGATCCACTGGTTCGTTTCACGCAAACCATGGACTTCGAACCTCGCCTAGCAGAAAGCTGGGAGCGTATTAACGATACGACCGTTCGCTTCACCCTGCGTGAAGGCGTGACGTTCCACTCAGGTAATACACTAACGGCTGATGATGTGGTGTGGACGTTCGAACGTCTTCAAAATTCGCCAGACTTTAAAAACATCTTTGACCCTTACGAAAAAATCGTCAAAGTGGACGACAACACGTTCGATTTAGTCACAAAAGGCCCATACCCACTGGTACTGCAAACGGCGACGTACATCTTCCCTATGGACAGCAAGTTCTACACGGGTAAGACAGAAGACGGCAAAGACAAGTCCGAGCTCGTAAAGCATGGTAACTCATTTGCATCGACTCACGTATCCGGTACGGGTCCGTTCATCGTGACATCACGTGAGCAAGGGGTAAAAGTTGAATTTGAGCGTTTTAACGATTATTGGGATAAAGCGTCAAAAGGGAACGTAGACAAGTTAACGCTAGTGCCAATTAAAGAAGATGCGACACGTGTGGCAGCGCTGCTTTCCGGTGGTGTAGACATGATTCACCCCGTCGCACCAAACGATCACAAGCGAGTGAAAGGTGCGGACGGTATTGACCTCGTTACGTTGCCAGGTACACGTATCATCACCTTCCAAATGAACCAAAACAGCAATGAAGCGCTGAAAGATGTACGCGTTCGTCAGGCGATTGTGCATGCCATCAATAACGAAGGCATCGTGAAGAAAATCATGAAAGGCTTCGCCACTGCAGCAGGCCAACAAAGTCCGATTGGCTACGTGGGGCATGATGAAAAACTCGTTCCGCGCTATGATCTGAAGAAAGCGAAACAGTTGATGAAAGAAGCCGGTTACGAGCAAGGCTTTACGCTGACCATGATGGCGCCAAACAACCGTTACGTAAACGATGCAAAAGTAGCACAAGCATCGGCCGCAATGCTGTCTAAGATCGGCATCAAAGTTGATCTGAAAACTATGCCTAAAGCGCAATACTGGCCTGAATTCGATAAATGTGCCGCAGACATGTTGATGATCGGTTGGCACTCGGATACAGAGGATTCGGCTAACTTCAACGAGTTCTTAACCATGACTCGTAACGAAGAAACCGGTCGTGGTCAGTACAACTGTGGTTACTACTCAAACCCAGAAATGGATAAAACGGTTGAAGCGGCGAACGTCGAAACGGACCCAGCGAAACGTGCAGCAATGCTGAAAGGCGTTGAAGCGACGCTATACAACGACGCTGCATTCGTACCATTACACTGGCAAAGTGAAGCGTGGGGTGCGAAGTCTAACGTGAAAGCGGCTGACATCGTTAACCCAATGGTCATGCCTTACTTTGGTGACCTAGTGGTTGAGTAATCATTGAGTCATGACAGAGAGGGGCGTCAGTCCTTCTCTGTTTTCGACACTTGGCTCAGTTTTATTTCAGTCGGATTGAGTTCGTTTTACAGACTGAATTTTATCTCTAAGTTTAGAGAACTATGGACAGTTAAGGGGCAAGGAATGTTTTCGTTTCTGGTCAAGCGCCTGTTTCAGGCACTGATAGTGATGTTTGTGATCAGTTTGGTGGCGTTTGCCATTCAGGACAACCTGGGTGATCCGCTGCGTGAGCTTGTAGGTCAGTCGGTTTCAGAATCGGAGCGCCAAGCGCTGCGTGACGAATTGGGCCTGAACGATCCCTTTATCACAAAGTACACACGCTTTGTCGGTAATGCACTGCAAGGTGATTTGGGTACATCATACTTTTTTAAGCGACCTGCGGTTGAGGTTATCCTCGACAAGCTGGTGGCCACGCTCGAGCTGGTGTTGGGCGCGACGCTCATCATCATCGTTTTCTCTATACCACTCGGGGTATATTCCGCCATTCACCCAAAGAGTGTCTTTACTAAATTTGTCATGGCGATGAGCAGTGTCGGTATCTCGATACCGGTTTTCTTAACCGCCATCATGCTGATGTACGTTTTTTCTATCGAGCTTGGTTGGCTACCGTCGTATGGACGGGGGGAAACGGCGAATGTTCTCGGATGGGAGTCGGGTTTCTTCACCATTGATGGCATTAAGCACCTGATCCTGCCGTGTATTGCGCTAGCATCGATCATGTTACCGTTGTTTATTCGGTTGGTGCGTTCAGAGATGCTCGAAGTTTTGAGTTCGGAATACATTAAGTTCGCCAAAGCCAAAGGGTTAAATTTACAAAAGATTTATTACCAACACGCTCTCAAGAACACGATGTTACCGGTACTGACCGTCGGTGGGGTGCAAATTGGCACCATGGTGGCTTACACCATTCTTACCGAAACGGTATTCCAGTGGCCGGGAACCGGCTTCCTTTTCCTTGAGGCAATCAACCGTGTTGATACACCGTTGATCACTGCTTACGTTATTTTTGTTGGTTTGATTTTTGTGGTAACCAATACCATCGTTGACTTGCTATACGGCATCATTAACCCAACTGTGGACCTGACTGGAAAAGGAGCTTAATCATGAGCCAAACCAATACTCCTGCTGCTCCTTCTGCTGTGCCAACGGCGTGGCAGCGCTTCAAAAATTCGGACTTTTTATACTATTTTAAGCGCGATAAAGTGGCGATGGCGAGCTTTACGGTATTTATGGTGTTCTTAGTATTGGCATTAGCAGCGCCGATCCTAGCCCCGAGCGATCCGTATGATTTAACTTCTATCGATATCATGGACTCAGAATTGCCACCTTCCTGGATGGAAGACAGTGATGAGCGTTTTGTCTTAGGTACAGATGAGCAAGGCCGTGATATTTTATCGACCATTCTTTACGGCTCACGCTTATCGCTCACCATCGGTTTCCTAGCGGTCGGTCTACAGCTGATTCTGGGTATCATTATTGGTTTGTCAGCAGGTTACTTCGGGGGGCGTATCGATAGTTTCTTGATGCGTTTTGCCGATGTGCAGTTATCGTTCTCAACCATGATGGTGGCTATTATTGTATCGGCCATTTTTAAAGCCAGCTTCGGCAGTGATTTCTACAGTCAATATGCGGTCGTGATGTTGGTGGTGATCATCGGCGTCGCGGAATGGCCTCAGTATGCGCGAACGATTCGTGCATCGGTACTTGCAGAGAAGAAGAAAGAGTACGTAGAAGCGGCGCGCGTGATGGGCTTTAAAGCGCCACGCATCATGTTTCGTCATATCTTGCCAAACTGCCTGTCGCCTATCTTGGTTATCTCAACCGTACAGGTCGCGAATGCCATCATGTCGGAAGCGGCACTGTCGTTCCTAGGTTTGGGCCTGCCGGTTGATCAGCCATCGCTTGGCGCACTGATCAGCATTGGCTTTAATTACATTTTCTCTGGCGCTTGGTGGATCACCGCCTTCCCGGGCATTGTGCTCGTGACGCTGGTTTTGGTTATCAACCTGCTGGGTGACTGGCTACGTGATGTGTTTAACCCGAAATTGTATAAAGGGTAAGGCTTTTTTCACCAAGCGCTGTCAACTCGCTTGATTCCTTCTAAAATTGAGAGCCGGATACACAATTCCGGCTCTTTTTTTGCTAGCTATTCTTTATTCACATTTTTTTGGCGCTTTGCCGCCATAATGACCTTACCCACTAACTAATAGTAGAGTGAAGCGTATGGAAATGAAGAAGGCACGATCCCTCTCTCATCTCATCCCAACAAGCCTAAGCTTCGGGTTGTTAATCGGGTGCGCCCAGTTTTCTAGCTCGGTATTTGCACAAGAGTTTTTTTGTCAGGCGATCCAGACTAGTGACAAAGAGCTGCCGATGCTTGAGCAAACATGCCCGATTGGTAACGGGGTGTGGGGAAGTAAAGTGCCGCAAGGAGGCAATCACCTCTACTGGATCCAATGCGGGTTACTGCCTAAACCAATATCACTCGCGAAAGCGAAACCGATTTATAGTCACATCACTACAGACGTATGGATGAAGCCGGAACCGAATGGCTACCGTTGTTTGATAGGGCCATACAAAGTGCTGTCAATCGCGATGAAGGATTTGCGCGGAGTTAAAACCTTGTCGAGTTACAAAGAAGCGTTTATCCGGGTGGTTGGAAAAGGCGCTACACAGTCTGCGACACCACCTAAACCTGCAACGTCCTCGGTGACACCTACCCCGCCGATTGCCCCCAAAGCCGCTCCAGAACTCGCCATTCGTGCGGATACCGAGGCGTTTAAAGCACCAGCAACGAACCCTGAGACCAAGTCCAAAAATACGCGTGGTAAGTCATCGACTAAATCTGTCGTTAGGCCTAAGCCGACGCTAATCGTCACGGGGAATGATGACCTTGAAGTTCGGCTGAAAACCTCGTTGCAAGATAAAACCTATGTGGTGCCATACTCGCTTGACGACAATAACCAGTTTTATATGGAATACGGTAAGCCGTGGAATCGTCTTAACTATGAAAATGCGCAGCAAATATGTCAGCAGCTCGGAATGAGGTTAGCCACGCCAGATGAGTTTAAGGTGTTAAGATCCTCAGGCGTGATGGAAAAAAATCATTGGCCACTGCAGTTGCCGTATTGGGGCCAAAGTAGAAAAGGATTGTTTGCTGATCGTGAGTCGAATCAGCTCACCGGCACTTCATTGTTGAACGTGCTGTGCGTGAAATAATCAGGCTTTAATCACGAAGAAAGCCCCGCAATGCGGGGCTTTTGTTGTCAATACGATTATTCGTTATTGCCGGTACCAGTCCAGGTAACATTGAACTTCACGGCTTCGATGAATTGACCTTGAGAATCTTTTACTTTACCCACAAAGCTGTAGACTTCGTTTATTGCTAGTTGTGGTAAATCAAAGTCGATGGCGGCGTGAGTGATGCTGTTTTCGACATTGTCATAACACTCAAAGCCATTGGTTGGGTCGCCAGAAGCAACACCGTTTGCTGGCAAGCCTGCGCCAGTGAATCGCATGCTTTGGTAAAACTCACTCACATCAGCACACGTAAAATCTTGATTATCGAATTCAAGAATCAGGTTTGCGTCCATCGCGCCATCATCGCCAGAGTGTGTGTTTGCAAGCAGCGATACCGACGCTTTACCCGTGGCGTATTGACCTTCCGTCGAGGTGGGTAGCGTCATCGGGAACATGCGCTTATCTGCGATGTCATCGGATTGGATCTGGATACGCGCCTCAGCATCAACCTTGTTGCTAAATAAGGTGTACAGTTCAATCTCTTGAGTGTCCGCGTACTTCCATTGTAAAGACTTCGCACCTGTAGATACGGCGTCGGCATCGCTAACGGTCAGCTCCGCTGTCTCAGGCGTGCCGTTTTCACCGGTAAACGTCGCAGTTAGGGTGTTACCCTCAATGGTGTAGGTGCCGGTTGAGAAAGACTCTGCAGCAATATCGCCACACTGAGTGAGGTTGGTTAAATCTCGGTGGTTACCGAGCACTTGGCCATCTTCGAAACGAATTGAATCACACCAGATACGTGAGTAATCGAAGCTGATGGAGTCCGTACCGCCGCCATGTTCTAGGCGATACCAAGTCTTACCTTCAAGCGGATGCAGGGTTGGCTCAATGGCCGCTTCTTTGATATTGATGGTAATATTTGCGGTGGCTGCGGTGTGGTTGATCCCATCTTTTGCAGAAAGTGTCACAACGTTAGCACCTTTTACAGCTGGGGTACCAGTTAACGTTAGCTGGTTATCTGTCAAAGTTACGGTCATGCCGCTAGGAACATTGCTTGCCGTATAGTTTAGCTTGTCACCATCAACATCTTGGAATAACCCAGTAGAGGTGATTACTTCATTCACCGCTTCACCTTGAGTGAAAATGCGAGCATTCAATTCTGTTTGAAGAGTTGCTAGCGTTGGTTTACTAAGCGTTGGCGCGGTATTTGGCGTTTCAATAGTCACTGTCAGGGTAGCAGGGTAAGACAGTGAGCCTTTCGCATCTTCGGCAAAGATTTGGTAAATAAACTCGCCTGCTGCCTTTGGTTTGCCTGTAATGACACCGGTTGTTGTATCAATCGCTAGCCCATTTGTATTGCCGCCAATCGCTTGCATGCTGAACGTCAGTGTGTCGCCTTCTGCATCGCTGAAGTTTTGGCTCGCATCCATGCTTGTGAATGCATCGCCAAGTTGTAAAGTGACGGCTTCAATCGATGTTGAGACTACCGGACGGGTATTTACTGTTACTGTGACCGTACCATCGACAGATACGTCTACCACGGGAGCAAAATCATCAATCTTGTTAGGAGTCACACTGCTGATGATTTCTTGAGTTTTTTCTGCGACGGCAGTTGTGATGGCTAGCTGTTTTTCAACGGATTGATCTTTATGGTCGACCAGCGTTTCACCAATCACTTTCAGTGCTTTTGCTTCGTCAGAGGTTGATGAGTTAGCGATATAATCACCGAAAATCATTGCGGCATCTGCTTTTAGGCCTGAGCCTGATTGAGTCACGGCGGCGACAACTTCATCTTCTGCCGCTTTCTTCGCTGCAACGACATCCAGTGTTGGATCGCCAGCGAGTTGACTCTTAACCTTTGCAACTACCATGTTGGTCATCGGGTTAACGATGAGCTGATCATGGTCGTTTGCTAGTGACGCGAGAGTGAAATCGGATGCAACAAGGCCACGGTCTTTATCAATAGTGATATCCTTTACCGCTTTGATACACACATCCATACCGGCAAAGTCGGCTTTGCTGATGGTCGCTTGACCATTTTCATCGGTCAGCTCTCCAGTATTAAGCTCACAGCCGTTGCTACGATCACCGTCTTCATCGACCCAGATTTGAGCCTGTTGTAGGTAGCCATCAATGGCCGTGATGACCAAGCCACCGGGAGTCGGCGTGCTGTCGGAAGACCCTCCGTCTGAGCCCCCACATCCAGTAAGGGCGATAGCCACTGACGCTGCGAGTAAACTAAGCTTTTTCATTTTTTATTATGTCCTTAAATCGAATTCAACTTTCATTTCCCAAGAGGAAAGAAATCGTCATACATGCCGACTGTGGCATAGATGGCGCTGTTTTTATCAGCGATTGAGGTGCGATTTCAAGACACGAAAAATAGCGGAAAAACCGTAAAGTTTATTTTTGTTTTTTTATCAACAACAGGTTTGGAATTGCATAGCGCAACGTTATTATCTGCCGCCGTTAAGGGTATAAAGGATAAGACTAATGAAGAGTTATGTGGCTTTCGCGTTATTGGGCGTTGCTTCGTCGGTCACGGCGAATGAGCTCGATGATCGCCATGGTTATTCGTACTTTACTCTAGGAGTCGAGAACGTCAATTACGAGGAAGCTGGTGCTGCACGCTCGAGTGTCAATTTACTCAATCCGGTGATCAATACCGGTGGGCTTTATCGGATTAATGAGGATTTCGATTTTTCTATCGATGCACTGGCGACTTTCTCACCGGTGAACAGTAAAGAAGAGTGGCGTTGGAACGGTCAAGTGATTCAACATAATGAAGCGGAATACTTAAAAACCGCCACCAATATTCTCGTGCATTACAAATTGGAAAATAACTGGCGCTTTGTGGCCGGTCCATCGTTGAGCTATCAGACTTTTACCCGCTACGGCCTCAAGAACTACACCGCGCAGGGCAACAAATTTTTTCACGGCACATGGGAAGAAACCACCACCAGTATCTTTGCGAATTTGGGCATGGTTTACGATGACGGCACATTATTCGCTGAGGATAAGTGGCATATTTCAGGTAAGGCGCTGATTGGTCTTCCGTTGTACAGCCAGACCTCTTCTACCCAATTTAGCGACACGGATTTCGATAGTCACAGCCTTCGTACCAGTGTGGAAGGCACGATCAGTTACGAAATTTTCGAAGGCCTACATCTGGGTTGGTTTGCTATGCTTGGGTTTGAGAAACGTCTTGAATCGGATTCTCATACCGTGAGTGCCACCTACTGCAAAACCATGACCGATGGCATTTGTCAGGAACAGGTGACACAGCATGTGAAAGCGACTTTACCTGAATCGGAAACGCTGACATGGAGCACCGGTTTAAAAGCTCTGTGGAGCTTCTAAACATCACAGTTACTGGGGTGGAGCGTGATAAATCAGATTTAATTTTATCTCTTCCACCCTCTGTGCGTACTGGGGCTTGGGACGAAGAATATAACTGTAAACTTCACCTTCGAGTAGCTCATCATAGGGCGAATAATTCAGATCAAACGCTAAGGATTTTTGTCCTGTTTCTCGGTCGCTGGTGTATTGGTAACAATCAATGTTATACGTTGGATCGTCTGGGTACGGTGTCGAGATGATGTCTATCTGATAATTGCCTTGGCCGGCGATGACGTGGCTGTCATACCAAGGTGCGATATCGGCGCAGCGCAGGGTTTGATCGTAAGTTCGCAGGTTGAGATCGGAGTCGAGGGTCTCACCAAACGGGCCCACCACCTGAGTCTCATGATTATAAATAAAGTTACCTATTTCGCTGACCAGATACTCGCCGTTAGGAAGTGGCAGCAAATAGTCAAAAAATGCCATCTGATACAGATATTGCCCCGTGGATGCGTTAATGCGCGCTTCCATCGCAGAGCGGCTTTTTTGCATGGTGTAGCTTTCGAACTGTTTCCCATTGTAGACGCTGACAAAATAGTTACTGACTTGTGGGTGTTTAAGTGATGGGTATTGCTTTTGCAACGTCCAGGTCTGTTGTGCGTCGAGGGACGATAACTGGCTGGAAACGGTTAATTCATCTGCGTTGACGGTATAGGTGCCCACTTTGGTCAGTTGTCTATCAGATGGACAGTGTGTTTTATTGTTGGAGGCGGCATAAAACACGTCTTGCTGAACAAATTTGAATGCCTCGCAGTACACAACTTCATACAGCGTGTATTGGCCGTTTAACCGGTGGGTGGTTTCAAGGCGATAAACGATATCCCCCTCCAATGGATGCTTCGTGTCATTTTGCTCTTGGGTTACGGCAGGCAGCTCAAAGCGCGTGGTGGTCCAAGCGTGGTCGCTATCGCCATGGTAATCATCGCGAGCGGCGACGGTAAGGTATGTGGTCGTTTCAATATTTTCAGCGGCACCTTGCACCATGATTGACCCTTGATTCATCACACTTAACCCATTGGCATTGTCGAGCCAAATCCGTGTGGTGAGGAAATCGTCGTCTGGGTCCTCAAATAAATGGTTGAGGCTTAATGAATAATTGATGGGTGAATTTTGGCTCAACTCCCAAGCATAAATCATGGTTTGAAGCTGTTGTTCTACCATGAGGTTGATGATCGGTTTGCGGTTGTCTGTTGGGCCATCTTCAGCGGGGTTCTGGTCGCCCCCAACCGTCGTGCTGTAAGGTGAGCTTGTTTCAATAGTATTCAACGGACTGGTCAGCGAGTCTTCCTGTCCCAAAGGGGCGGAACGAAATGCGTCCTCATCAGTCTGCTGGTGGGGGCGATTGAGGGCCGATGCTGTTAGTGCTTGTTTTACTTCGATTAAAGGTGTGCGTCCATTCTGCTGTTTCGTGTTATCGGCCGAGCTTATTGCGATGTCCGACGGATTGGCCGCAGAGGCCAAGTTGCTTTCAGCAGAAACCCAATAAAGACCCAGTAAACTGGCGCAAAGTACGCCGGTTATCCAAAATTTTTTCGTCATCATTACGTGTGTGCCATTCGTAAGTGCAGCCAACTGCGAGAGAATTTGAGATCTTTTTCAATCAAACTGGCGCTGCATTCGAGCAGTTCACAGATTTCTTGATTTTTCATCCCCATCAAATACTTGAGTTTTAGTGCACTGGATTGGCGTGGATAACGGTTACTGAAACTGTCTAGCACTTTATCCATGATGAGTAATTGCTCGAAGCGATCTTCCTCATCGTTCATCACCGTGATGTGTTGACGCTTTTGCGCTTGGTGTGAGCGTGCGTTATCGATCAGAATTTGGCGCATGACTTTGGCTGCCATCAAGAAGAAATCACGTTTTGTCTCAATGTCACTCATGTCACAATGGGACATTTTTAGATAGGCATCATGGATCAAGGCGGTGGTGCTGTTGACGCTATCGGCCAATACTTTGTTGTCCATGCCATATTTTTTGGCGTTGCGATCGCGCTCTTGCTGAGCAATCTTGCGCAGTTGTAAATAAGCAAACTGGTATAATTCACTCTCCGCTTGTTTATCACCGGTTTGCCATTGTTGAATGATTTTTGTCAGTACTGCAGTGGTTGCCATCGTTATACATCCTCGCTCACTTTGACAAATTCGGAAATGGTGTGGGTTTCGATGCGATCGGATCTGTCATGGTTACGGTGAACCTCTTGTTGATAGCGATATAAAATACCTTGATCCCAAGTTTTGCCAGCAGGTAGGTACTCCCAGGTGGTGTAGTTAATTTCAGCGGGAGTAGGGTACCAACGTACCATCACATTCATTTGGGCAAGTTCGGCTTGTGGTTTAGCATTGTTAACCCACCACATGTCGGCATATTCCATGGTGACGTCTTGGGTATATACACTTGGATTGATTGGACAGGTTTCTGCGGACTTCGGTAAGCGCAGTACTTGCTGGTGGCGTATCAGCAGGCATGATTGAGTCATCGTTTGGCCGCGATACTGGGTTTGCTGCCAGATACCACGGTAGTCAATGCTATGGTCCTGTGATTGTGGATAGGTAAACCACAACATTTCGGTGCGGTTGCTGTGTTGAATGTGTTTGTGGTGGCCTAAACCTTGAACTTTCTCCATTAACAGTTCAGTACTAGGGTCGAAGTTAAGAGCGGCAGAGCGGTATTTCCAGTCACCTTCATCATCAAAATCTTCAACGGAGAAGCCATTTAAATCGTTTCTCGTGCAGCCTGTTAGCGAGCACCCGACCAAGTTATACCAATCAGAAAAATGGCGGAGTGGTTCAATGATGTCTTCGGTTACTTGATGATTCAATGACAGAAAACAGCCCTGAAAATGGTCGCCTGCACTTGGGTGTTGAATGAGCGAATCTTGCGTGATGGTATACGTCATCTCGGTAAAGGGGGGACGATATTTGGGATGATGTTGGTAGCGAAGATCGTACGCACACGCACGGCCCTGCCAGTCTTTTTTCTTGATGACAATATTTTTGAATGTGACGCCGCGAGGTTGAAAGATGATGTCATCGGACGCGAAGTTTTTTTCAATGTAGGCTTGGCTCTCATTGAGGTGCGCGATGGCGTCTTTGGTAGAAACCCAGTCGAGATTAAGCAGATTTGCTGCGTCGTCTAAGTAATTCAGGTCAAGGCTTTTTAACTGACGTTGAAAGTGAGGATCTGACAGCACTTGATTTGCCAGCACGATCTCTTTGCGGTTTTCTGGCGTGCTGTCAAGCGACAGCAGTAAGCGGGTCATATTGATGCTGCGACTTGGTTTCGTTGTGGCCATCGTGGGGGTGAGCACTTCTTGGCTCGATACCGTGGCCAGTAAGTACCCCGTATCGTCGTTACCGAGAAAGAAGCTGACCACATCCCCCGGCTGATACTGGAATGCGCCTTGCTTTGTCACGCCGGTGATCTCGGAGCTGGTTTTGTAATAAAGCCCAGTGACTGGTGCATCAATAAAGTAGCCTTGCTTGAGCGTTGTATCTTGGAGTTGGGTTGCAACAGAAGGGGCCGCGGTTAAAGCGGCGGCTGCCGTATATGTGGACAACCATAGTGACAATGAACGTGTATACATCTTGTTTTTTAAGCCTTACTGATCGGTGCTGTCCTTAGACGCGCAATTAGAATGACACTTTTTGGCTGTGGTTAGGTGCTTCTCTGGCACTGGTGTCATCATTGCCAATAACATTTTTTGTTTTATCTGTTTTGGGATGTCTGGATTAGAGAGAATCCGCCGTCTTGTTAGCTCCATCATGGCACTAACTGACATTTGCTCGAGGTTTTGCCCTTTAGCATGAAAGATAAGACGAGTGAGCTCGAACATCATATCTTGTGCTATTTTCTTCTCGTGTTGCAGTTGACTATTCTTTTGCATCATTGCACTGCCAAATAGTACCCCTGAGAGTACAATGGTGGTTGACAATATAGATGCGAGTGGCCTGCGCTGCACTAAGCGAAGCGCGCTATAGAAAGGCCAGTGTTTTTTCTGCTCGATGGGGCGACGTTCGATGATTCGCTCGATGTCCATTCTCAATGCGCTGACATTCTGATATCGCTGCGGGATGGCAGGACGCGTCGCTCGTCTTATCACCCAATAAATATCAGACCAAACCGCTGGTGACGGAAACATTAACGCGAGAATTTTGCCCAAAGAGTAAACGTCGCTGTGTTCTGTCAGAAATTGTCCGGCTTGTTGTTCCGGACTGGCAAAGTTCTGGCTGAATGCCACCAATACCGAGGGTAAGTCACCTTGGTTGGGGGACACTTTTTGAGTTAAGTTAAAGTCGAGCAGTTTGGGTTGGTGACTATGGTCGATCAGAATATTGTCTGGTTTAAGATCGGCATGCAAAACGCCATGCTGGTGAGCGTGCTCCACCGCCTGACAAATCTGCTTAAACAGCCGCAGCTTTTGACCCTTTTGTCGCTCGGTGTCCAACAAGTAATTATCCAAGGTTTGGCCGAATATCCGCTCCATCACGATGTAAACCGAATCTTGATGAAGACCGCCGTCAAACACTTTAGCGATGTAAGGGTGGTTCAAGCGTGCAAGCAGTTGAGCTTCGTCGAATAAGGCACGTTGCCCCAGCACATGACTCAAGTGACTTTGAATGAATTTGATCGCTAAGTCTTGCTCGAAGGTCTTATCGGCACGCTGTGCGGCGTAAACAACCCCCATACCACCGCGGCCCAATTCATGGTCTAGACGATATTTACTAATCACTTGGCCACTCAGATCGACTTCCCGATTCGTTGCCTGGTGAGCGCCAAAACAGAACAATTGCGTCAGTTGTTCATCAGTTGTTGCCTCTGCTAAAAGGAGAGCGAGTTGTTGATGGAGCTCTGGTTGGCTTTGTTGCAAGGCTTGGAGGTATTGCTGCTGTTGCGCGTCGTCCAGATCAAGCAGGTGGTAGTAAATCTGGGTTTCTTTTGAGCCTAACTGCACTGTGCGTAATGTCTTATTCTTATTAGGTGCGTCATTTTATAAGAAACTTGACATAAATGTCATTTATTTATTGGGCCTTAAATCACACTGTGAGCAACCTAATTTGGTGAAAATTCACACAGCAACCTGTTGATTTTATATATTATTTTCACTTTGCTTGTCGGCGGAGAGTCTATTGGTCATAATGTTACTAGTAACATTAATAATAAGTCACACATTTATGGCTCAACAGAATAAAAAAACACGCACGACATTACAGGATGTCGCAGCCCAAGTTGGCGTAACCAAGATGACGGTTTCGCGTTATATGCGTAATCCTGACTCGGTTGCAGAAAAGACTCGAACCAAAATCGCGGCCGCAATTGAGGAGATGGGGTACATCGAAAATCGTGCGCCGGCGATGTTGTCAAAATCGTCCAGCAAAGCCATTGGTATTTTACTTCCCTCGTTATCCAATCAAATTTTTGCTTCTTTTGTTCAGGGCATCGAGATGGTGACCAAGGTCAATGGCTATGAGACGCTGTTGGCGCACTTTAGCTACGATGAGTTAGAAGAAGAACGCAAAATCGCCGCATTACTTTCTTATCAGGTTGATGGGCTCATCTTGACGGAGAGCCACCATACCGCGCGTACGTTACAAATGATTAAAAGCGCCGGTATACCCGTGGTCGAAACCATGGAATTGCCACCACAGCCGATCGATATGGCGGTTGGCTTAGATCACGAAGATGCCTCCTACACGGCGGTAAAACGTATGTTGTTATCGGGTAAACGTCGCATCGTTTATTTTGGGGCGCGGTTGGACACACGAACCAAACTGCGTAAGCAAGGTTACGATCGTGCGATGCTCGAAGCAGGCCTTGAGCCAAAGCACGTCTTAACCGGCGACCATTCAAGCTTCTCTTTAGCGCATGACTTACTCGGGCGTGCGCTAGCGCTGTACCCCGCACTTGATGGGGTGTTCTGTACCAACGATGATATTGCGATTGGTACTATGCTCAGCGCCCAACAGCGTCGTATTCAAGTGCCTCAGCAGTTGGCGGTTATTGGTTATAACGCACTAGATATCGGGCAAACGATTAGCCCCAAGTTAACGAGCGTCGATACACCGCGTTTCCAAATTGGGCAAAAAAGCGCGCAGCTTTTGATTGCACGTTTAAAAGGGGAGCCTCTGGAAGACAAAGTGGTCGATATGGGGTATCGAATCACCGCGGGTGAGAGCGTTTAACGTGTGGTGAGTACTGCGTGTTTCGCATATCGGCAGGTTAATCCTCCTTATGGGGAACATGGCGGGGAGGGTGAAACCGCTTGAAGCGCTTTCACCCTCGATGAATAAAAAGTGCAGTGAGAACAAGTGCCGCTGCTAATATCACCACACTTTGCGACGCAACCCTGACCGTACCTAGGCTCGTGGTTAGGACGGTGAAGTGATGCTTACCTTAAACAATAAAACTTGCGCCTTCTTCGGCGCTTGAGACGTTTTGGCGGATCGCGCTGAACAAACCTCGTCCCCATGTTTGTTGAGTGGATTCGGTGTCGAAATGAATCGGTTCGCGACCTGTGGTGTCGCTTAAGTTGTTTAACTCTCCCGTTTGGCAATCGAGACGAATCAAATCGCCATTGCGTACCAAACCAATCGCACCGCCACGAATGGCTTCTGGTGAGAGGTGAATGGCCGATGGGATCTTACCTGACGCACCCGACAAACGACCGTCGGTCACCAGTGCAATTTTAAATCCGGCTTTTTGCACGTTGCCTAAAATGGGCATCAGTTTATGCAGCTCTGGCATGCCATTCGCGGCGGGACCATTGTGTGTGACCACGACGATGCAGTCTTTATTCAACTCGCCACGTTTGTACGCCGCTTCCACTTCGTGTTGGCATTGGAACACGATTGCTGGTGCGACGATCACGCGTTGCTCTTCTTTCACCGCTGACACTTTCACAACCGCTTTACCCAAGTTGCCAGTCAGCACCCGAGTGCCGCCCGTGTTTTGGAAAGTGGCTTCTGGTTTGGCGATCACTTCCCCGTCTTGGCTGCCTTGGCACGGCGTCCAAATCAGTTGGCCATCGACAAGACTTGGTAGCGTCATTTGGTCTTCAAACTCACCAAATACTGGCTTTACATCGCGATGTAAAAGCTCGGATTGGTTCAAGCGGTGTAATAACGCAGGTACGCCACCCGCGTCTTGGAACGCGTTCATGTCAGCGGGACCGTTTGGGTAAACGCGAGCCAACAAAGGAACCACATCCGACAGATCGCTGATGTCTTGCCACGTGAGCAAGATACCAGCGGCACGCGCCACCGCAATCATGTGGATGGTGTGGTTGGTGCTGCCGCCAGAAGCGAGTAGAGCGATGATGCCGTTGACCAAGCTTTTTTCTGTCACCACTTGAGACAGAGGCCGGAAGTTACTGGTACCGGCCGTCATTGAGGCGATTTTCAGAGCCGCGTGGTTGGTTAGGGCTTTGCGTAGCTTGGTATGTGGATGGATAAACGCGGAACCTGGCAACATCAAGCCCATGGTCTCAAACACCAGTTGATTGGTGTTGGCGGTGCCGTAAAACGTGCAGGTCCCCGACGAGTGGTAGGCGCTGCACTCCATATCAAGCAAAGCGTCTTTCCCCACCTCTCCGGCTGCGTATTTTTGGCGAACGTCGACTTTTTCTTCGTTGCTAATGCCCGTGGCCATTAAGCCTGCTGGTACAAACGCGGTCGGAAGATGTGCGTAAGACAGCGCCCCCATCAGTTGCCCTGGTGCGATTTTGTCGCAGATGCCAAGCAGTAAGGTGGCATCAAAGACATTGTGGCTCAAAGATAACGCCGTTGATTGCGCGATTAAGTCGCGTGAGAACAGCGACATATCCATGCCGGCTTGACCTTGAGTCACCCCATCGCACATCGCTGGTACGCAACCGGCCACCTGTGCAGTGTGGCCGTATTCTGCGAGCGCATGTTTGATTTGTATTGGGTAATCTTGATACGGCTGGTGAGCACTCAACATATCGTTATAGGCGCTGATCAGCGCCACATTTGAGTGCGTAAAATCGAGAATGCTTTTTTTCTCTGAAGAGCATGAAGCGGCAACGGCGTGCGCTAAGTTACCACAAGATAAACCGACGCGGCCTTTGCCAGCGTTCGCTTGGACTTCCGTACGCGCGAGAAACTCAGCTCGAGCTTCGTGACTGCGTTCAATCAATTTTTGTGTGACTTTGTGTACGACGGGATGAATCATGATGCCACCTCAACCGGTTGTTGTTTTAATAGTTCGACAACAGAGCGTTCCACCACATCACTGATGTCGCCGTCGATGCTGACGACGAGCGTTTGAGGCTCATTATCTGGGCGCTCAAGCGTGTCGAATTGGCTTTTCACCATGTTCTCCTTCATAAAGTGGCCTTTACGCATCCGCATGCGATCTCAGGATCAAATCGATATCACCGTCGAGGAAGAGGAAGGTCACGTTATGGTTGCCTTCACGGATCTGATCGCGGTAAGTCTTTTTTAGTGCAGAACAGACGATAATGCCGTGTTCATTTTTATTTTCTAGGCTATATGCCGCATCACGAATGCGTTCTAACCATGGCTTGCGATCGTCATCGTTCAGAGGCTGGCCCGATGCCATTTTCTGAATGTTTGCTCGTGGATGAAGATCATCACCATCAATGAATTTACGCCCCAATTTTTTCGCCAATTGCTCACCAATTGTGCTTTTACCACTAGCACAAACGCCCATAACGATGACACTACTACCAGCCATAATTTATCCTCATAACTAAACTTGCGCGTGATCTCAATTTTTGAATTCATTTTGAAATATGAGTTTATCTTATTCATGTTATCGGTAACATGTTACCGGTAACTTAGATAAATGTGAACCATCACACAAACAATAACTCTTACAAGGTGAACTCATGGAGTCCTTAACCCTAACCCCAGATCCTACATTCTTGTTAACGATTGCAGGCCTTGCCATTGCAGCGTTACTCGTACTTATCATTAAATTAAAAGTCCACGCCTTTGCTGCGCTCACTATGGTGAGTTTAGGTACGGCAATCGCAACGGGCGTCTCTTCTGAACAAGTTGTACCGACGATGATGGGCGGCTTTGGCGGCACATTAGCTTCCGTTGCTTTGCTGGTTGGTCTTGGTGCGATGATCGGAAAAATTCTCGAAGTGACTGGTGGGGCAAAAGTGCTGGCAGACACTTTGATTGGTCGATTCGGTAAAGAGCGTGCGCCATTAGCATTGGGCGTGGCTTCATTACTGTTTGGCTTCCCGATTTTCTTCGATGCTGGCCTTGTGGTGATGATGCCAATCATTCTCAGTGTAGCGGCTCGTTTTGGTGGCTCACCAATTAAATACGCGTTGCCTGCAGCTGGTGCTTTTGCGGTTATGCACGCGTTTGTCCCTCCACATCCGGGTCCGGTTGCGGCGGCGGAGTTCCTTGGCGCCAACATCGGTCTATTGTTGGTGGTGGGTATCTTGGTCGCGATTCCAACGTGGTACCTTGGCGCATACTTATTCGGCTTATACGCCGGCAAAAAATTTGATATCCCATTATCTAAAGCCTTCTTTAATGGCGAAGCGATGGTGGATGAGCGCAACGCGCCAAAATTTACCACGGTCATGACCATCCTGGTGTTGCCTGTCCTGCTAATCTGTTTGGATACAGTATTGAACACACTGGCGGTGGCGGGTGTGATTGATGGCAGCACGGCACTGGTTGAGTTCCTACGTATGCTAGGTAAAACCCCAGTGGCGCTACTGATTACCTTGCTCGTCTGTTTGGGTGTTTTCGCTAAAGATTACGGCATGGCAAAACTAGAAAAATTGTGTGGTGAATCATTGGCTCCGATCTGTGGCGTTATTCTGGTCACGGGGGCGGGTGGCATGTTTGGTGGTGTATTGCGTGCAAGTGGTATCGGTGACGCACTTGCGGGCGTGCTGACGGACACAGGGATGCCAGTGATTGTGGCGGCGTTTGTTATTTCAACCTGTCTGCGTGTGGCTCAAGGCTCTGCAACCGTCGCCCTGACCACCACCGCGGCTCTTATCGCACCTGTGGTTGCGGCATCAACCGGTTTGAGCGAGCTTGATCTGTGTTTTATCGTGATCGCAATTGCGGGTGGTGCAACGGTACTGTCTCACTTCAATGACTCTGGTTTCTGGTTGGTATCTCGTCTGCTTGAGATGGATGAGAAAACCACATTAAAAACTTGGACGGTAATGGAAACGTTGCTTGGCAGCATCGCATTTATTATCGTCGCACTATTAAGCTATATTCTTTAGAGGTTCCTCATGACAACACTTGAACAACGATTAAGAGACATCAAAATCGTCCCAGTTATCGCAATTAACGACGTAGCACACGCTTTGCCACTGGCAAAAGTGTTGGTCGAAAACGGTTTACCCTGTGCGGAAGTGACGTTTCGCACCGAAGCGGCGGCGGAGTCGATTCGCCTCATGCGTGAAGCGTACCCAGAGTTACTGATCGGCGCGGGGACGGTGCTGACCACAGAGCAAGTCGACACTGCAATCGAAGCGGGGGTGGACTTTATCGTTAGCCCAGGCTTTAACCCAACTACAGTGAAATACTGTCAACAACGTGGCGTGACTATCGTACCGGGTGTAAACAACCCAAGTTTGGTTGAGCAAGCGATGGAAATGGGTCTGCGTACACTGAAGTTCTTCCCAGCAGAGCCGTCGGGCGGCGTAAACATGCTAAAAGCACTCACCGCGGTTTACCCAGTGGAATTCATGCCAACAGGTGGCGTCAGCCCATCGAACGTCGAAGATTACCTCGCGCTGAAATCGGTTGTGGCGTGTGGTGGTACGTGGATGGTGCCAACGGCAATGATGGACAACGGCGATTGGGCAGGCATTGCCGAATTGGTGCGCGCGGTTAAGTAATTTCCGCTCACTCATTTCGCCCCTTAGCAACAACCGCTCCACAACCCCCGAACGTTGTAAAGCGTGATACGAAAAAGGGTCATCAAGTTACTTGATGACCCTTTTTCTTTTGCTTTTGGTTTGAATCGGCTTTAGAAGTGATGCTGCATAAAGCGCTTAATAAAGCGAATGAAATCCGCCTCGGCCAACTTGGCGCACTTCAATGTTTGGGCGTGAGACAGTTCCACATCTCCCAAGCCTTCTGCCATGTTGGTGATCGCGCACACCGCCAATACGGGTAAGCCGCAATGCGCCGCAGAAATCACCTCTGGCACCACCGACATGCCCACCACATCACCACCGATGATTTGCATCATGCGAATTTCAGCGGCGGTCTCAAAGTTGGGGCCGGTGTAAGAGACAAACACGCCTTCATTCAGATGAATGTCGTTGGTTTTGCCGACTTCAAACGCTTCTGCGCGCAGGTCTTTGTCGTACGCATTGGCGAGGCTGAAGAATCTCGGGCCGTACTCTTCGTCATTCGGGCCAATCATTGGCGATTCGGGCATGGTGTTGATGTGGTCATGAAAGACCACCAGCGAGCCAACATCAATGCGTTCTGGGCGAAGCGAGCCTGCCGCATTGGTGACGAGCAAAAACTCGCAACCCAGTTTTTTGAAGGTGCGAACCGGTGTCGTCATTACCTTCATTGAGCCGTGTTCGTAGTAGTGGCCGCGACCTTTCATGCACACGACGTCCACGCCGCCCATGGTGCCAAGTACCAACTCACCAGAGTGGCCTTGTACGGTGCTAACCGGAAAGCCTTCGAGCTCTTCGTATGGAATGACCACTTTGTCTTGTAGCTCGTCGGCCAATACGCCTAAGCCAGAGCCTAAAATAAACGCCGCTTTAGGTTGGAAGTAAGGTTTGCGTTCGCGAATGGTTTGTAGCGCGCCGATTACTGGATCATGATTCATGTTGGTCACCTTCTGGTTGTGTGTCGATTCCATTGTGTGACTTTCTGCGCTGGTTATCTTTGCTTTATTCGCTACTATCATGCTTAAAAAGAGGATGATTAAATTCGCTAGGATTCAATGCATGAAGTCAGAACCATTTGAGCGCGTGACGCTGAAGATGCTGCGTTACTTTTACGAGGTCGCACAAACCAAGCATTTCACTAAGGCCGCTGAGAACCTCAATATCACCAATTCGCCGTTGAGTAATCGCATCAAAGAGCTGGAAGCGGTGCTCAACGTCAAACTGCTTGAGCGAGACTCAAGAAACGTCATGCTGACGGAGGCCGGACGGTTGTTGGAGTCCAAGTGCCAACTGATTTTTCAAACCCTCGACGTGTCTCTCAACCAAGTACAACAAATAGGGCTGAACCAACGCAATATTGTGCGCGTTGGTGTCGTGAGCAGTGCTTTTTGGGGGGGATTTGATCGACACTTACAGCGCTTTCATAGCCAGCACGGCAACTACCAAGCGGACATCTTCGACCTCAATCCAGAAACGCAGAAAAAGCACTTGAGTGAGAAGAAAATCGATGTGGGTATTGTGCGCTTTGCCGATGCACTTAATATTTCCCCATATCAATCGATCTCGCTGGGCAAGGACGAATTTGTGGTGGCGGTATCGGAGCAGCATGAGTTAGCCAGCAAATCTTTGTTGCGGCTCCAGGATTTAAAGGCGAGTGAGTTTGCGTTTATGAGTTTAGCGAACTCTGCCTCGGCAAACTTCATCATCAATGCTTGCCTACAAGAAGGCTTTTCACCCCATATTGGTAAACAAGTGGTGGAGCCAAGCACCTTGATGGCGTATGTAGCAAACAGCAATACCGTCACCTTGGTGCCGTCGACGTTTTCTCAGCATCATTGGCATGGGATTCGTTTTATCAAACTGAAAGAATCACTGCGTGCAGACTTGTGTCTGATTCATGATGGTAAGCAGAAGAGTGCTATCAAAGCTGAGTTTATTCGCACCTTATTGGAGAATATTAATTAAAAAAATATCGCGAATAAAGAAAAGGGCCATCCGAAGATGACCCTGAGTATTTTTGCATTAAGCGCTTTAAAATCAATAGATTATCGCATAGTAACGAACTCTTCGCTACCTGTTGGGTGAATCGCCACAACCGAGTCGAAGTCGGCTTTGGTTGCGCCCATCTTCATCGCTACGCTGAAGCCTTGAATCATTTCATCCACGGTGAAACCGATGCCGTGCAGGCCAACCACTTTTTCGTCTTCGCCCGCACACACGAGTTTCATCTTACAGGGTTGACGGTGCTTAGTGACAGCGGTGTACATCGCGGTGAAGCCAGAAGTGTAAACTTTGACGTTGTCTTGGCCGTATTTCTCTTCTGCTTCTCGAGTCGTTAGACCGATGGTGCCGATTGGCGGGTGGCTAAAGACCACGGTTGGAACCAAGTCGTAATCCATTTTCGCGTTAGTTTTACCGTTGAACAGGCGTTCAGACAGTTGACGACCCGCTTTTACCGCGACGGGGGTTAGTTCGATACCGCCTTCCATGATGTCACCCACACAGTAGATGCCTTTCACGTTGGTTTCTTGGTACTCGTCTACCTTGATGTAGCCTTTTTCATTGGTTGCCACGCCAGTTGACGCTAGGTTGATTGCGTCCGTCGCTGGGTGACGACCGATTGCCCAAATCAGTTGGTCAACGTTTTGGCTCTCACCGTTTTCTAGGTGCAGAGTCAGGCTGCCATCGGCTTCTTTTACCACTTCTTTTGGTACAGAGTGGGTGTGCAGTTTTGGACCTTCTGCGTCCATCACTTCAACCAAGGTCTCGATGATCATTGGGTCGAAGCTACGTAGTGGTGACTCTTTACGTACGAACAGATGTGTTTCTGTACCGAGTGCGTGCAGCACGCCGGCAATTTCAACCGCGATGTAACCTGCGCCCACAACCGCAACGCGTTTTGGTTGCTCTGCTAGGTCGAAGAAGCCGTTTGAATCGATGCCATATTCAGCGCCTGGAATGTTTGGAATAGTAGGACGACCACCCACCGCGATCAGGATGTGGTCGGCGGTGTAATGTTCACCGTTTACTTCCACGGTTTTTTGGTCCACAAACTTAGCAAAGCCTTTAATCACGTTGACTTTGTTGTTGCCAAGCACGCGATCGTAAGATTGGTGAATACGACCAATGTACGCCTGACGGCTCTCAACCAGTTTGCCCCAGTCAAAACCTTTCACGTCGACATCAAAACCGTAACCTTCTGCGTACAGGTTCATCGCTTCTGCGATTTGCGCGCCATGCCACATCACTTTCTTCGGTACACAACCTACGTTTACACAGGTGCCACCAAGATCTTGAGCTTCGATTAGCGCAACTTTCGCGCCGTACATCGCTGCACGGTTTGCCGATGCGATGCCGCCACTGCCGCCACCGATACAGATATAGTCAAAATGAGTCGCCATTACTTTCTCCAAGAGCTGATAAATTTTATCCGGTACATAGATAGATTGGGATGACCTTGCCTGAACTCAATGCCACCGTTATCCCATTATCATAAATCGAATGTAACGAATTCCTAAATGAGAAAAAGTGACATTGCTTATGACAAATAGCGATGAGAGGCACAAAAAGAAGAATAAGCGCGATGAGACGGCGAACTTGAGAGGGTAAAAAGCGCAACGAGAGCGTCGTTGCGCTGGGAGATATCGGTGAGAAGTGCTTACTCTGGCACAATCCAGTCCACTTTCCAGTGGCCTGTGGCTGGCGCGATCGCGTCTTGCAGAAATGGCAGAACCTCTTTCATCTGGCTTTCCAGTTTCCACGGTGGGTTAATCACAATCATGCCAGATGCCGTCATGCCGCGCTCGTTGGTATCGGGTGCGACACCTAACTCGATTTGCAGAATTTTACGAATGCCTAGTGCTTCCAAGCCTTCGATCATGTCTCCGATGTCGTGGCGGTTTACTACGGGGTACCAAATTGCGTAAATACCGGTCGCCCAACGTTTATGGCTTTGGTAAATCGCTTGCACTACATCGCGGTACTCTCTGGCGAGCTCGTAGGGTGGGTCAATCAGTACTAAACCACGACGCTCTTGCGGCGGCAGGCTCGCTTTAAGACGCTGAAAGCCATCTTCTTTGAAAATGCTGACCTGATGATCGCGGTGGAACTCTTGTTCTAGTAGTGGGTGATCGGCTGGGTGTAACTCAGTCAGCACCATGCGATCTTGTGGGCGGATTTGCGCGCGTGCCACCCGAGGAGAGCCTGGGTAGTAACGAAGCTTCTCACCGTTGTTGAGTACTTTGATGGCAGCGATGTAGCTTTTGATGTCTTCAGGAATGTTTGGGTTATCCCAAATACGCGCGATGCCTTGTTTGTATTCGCCCGTTTTTTCAGACCATTCGTGAGTCAGATCGTAACGGCCCACACCCGAGTGGGTATCGTGATAAACAAACGGCTTCTCTTTTTGTTTCAGCGCATCAAGAATGAGGCTTTGAACGATGTGTTTGACCACGTCGGCATGGTTGCCAGCGTGGAAGCTGTGGCGGTAACTTAACAAATTAAACTCTCGAAACACTCTTTGGCTGAGTGTGGTCTGTGATTTTCACTCTATGGCGGTATTATACTCAACTAACTTGAAGATGTAGAACTTCCAATCAAATCCGTTCACCTGATAGGAGAGCGCTATTGAAATTTCTTTCAGTCACCCACACTTACTAGTGGTAATCGAATTGAACTAGGTGAGCTTATCGCGCTCCAACAGGGTGTGAATGCGCATTTAGGTATAATAAGACTCAAGGACAGAGTGATTCTGGTTGGCCAACATGGCCATCACCGCATAGAGAAAGGGAACGGATTTCCCCAATCCATGTTGTTGGTTACCTGTGCATTGAGTTGGCCTAGCAGATAGGCAATCACAGCGCCAAAACACAAAAGGAATGCTTCATGTCTAATCCACTTCTGACGTTTACGGATTTACCGCCGTTTTCGCAAATTAAACCAGAACACATCAAGCCTGCCGTTGAACAAGCGATTGCTGACTGCCGAGCGAAAATCGATGAGGTTCTAAAAGATAATGCTAATCCAACTTGGGATAGTGTGATTGCGCCAATTGAAGAAGCGGATGACCGCTTAAGCCGCATTTGGTCACCAGTCAGCCACATGAATTCGGTCGTCAACAGCGAAGCGCTGCGTGATGCGTACGAAAGTTGCCTACCAATCTTGTCGGAATACGGTACTTGGGTTGGTCAGCACAAAGGCTTGTATGAAGCTTATAAAGCGATCAAGGCCAGCAATGCATTCGCGACGTTGACTCGCGAGCAACAGAAAACCATTACCGATGCACTGCGTGATTTTGAGTTGTCAGGGATCGGCCTGCCCGCAGACGAGCAGCACCGCTATGGCGAAATCAGCAAACGCATGTCTGAGTTGAGCTCAACATTCTCTAACAACGTGCTAGATGCCACCATGGGATGGACCAAGCACATTACCGATGAAAAAGATCTCGCGGGTATGCCGGAGTCGGCACTGGCTGCAGCCAAAGCGGCGGCAGAAGCCAAAGAGCTGGATGGCTACCTCATCACGCTCGATATCCCGTCTTACCTACCCGTCATGGTCTACTGTGATAACCAAGAGTTGCGGAAAGAAGTGTACGAAGCGTACGTGACGCGCGCCTCTGATCGTGGCCCAAATGCGGGTCAGTGGGACAACTCAGAAATCATTACCGAGCAACTGAGACTGCGTCATGAAATTTCCCGCATGTTGGGTTTCAATACCTACAGCGAGAAGTCACTAGCAACCAAAATGGCGGAAACGCCGGATCAGGTGCTCAACTTCTTGAACGATCTTGCGACTCGCGCCAAACCGCAAGGGGAACGTGAAGTGGAAGCGTTGCGTCAGTTTGCGAAAAGTGAGTTTGGCGTGGAAGAATTGAATGTGTGGGATATCGCTTACTACAGCGAGAAACAAAAGCAGCACTTGTTCCAAATCTCGGATGAAGAACTGCGCCCGTACTTCCCAGAATCAAAAGTTGTCAGCGGTCTGTTTGAAGTCCTAAACCGCGTGTTTGGTATGACCGTTACCGAGCGCGAAGGCGTGGATACCTGGCATGAATCGGTGCGCTTTTTCGATATCTTCGATGCAGAAGGCAAACTGCGTGGCAGCTTCTACCTCGATCTCTACGCTCGCGAACACAAACGTGGCGGCGCATGGATGGATGACTGCCGTGGCCGTCGTGTCACGCTGTCTGGCGAGTTACAAACGCCAGTGGCGTACCTGACTTGTAATTTCAACCGACCGATAGGCGACAAGCCAGCGCTGTTTACCCACGACGAAGTGGTCACCTTGTTCCACGAATTTGGCCACGGTATTCACCACATGCTGACCCAAGTGGATACGGGCGCGGTATCCGGCATCAATGGGGTGCCATGGGACGCGGTGGAACTACCAAGCCAGTTCCTAGAGAACTGGTGTTGGGAAGAAGACGCGCTGGCGTTTATTTCTGGCCATTATGAGACGGGCGAACCACTGCCAAAAGCCATGCTAGACAAAATGCTTGCGGCGAAGAACTTCCAATCGGCAATGGGCATCTTACGTCAGTTGGAATTCGGTCTGTTTGATTTCACCCTGCATACCGAGTACGACCCAGACGTGGGCGCGCGCGTGCTAGAAACGTTGGCAGAAGTGAAAAAGAAAGTCGCGGTGGTTCCAGCCGTTGAGTGGGCGCGTTTTTCTCATGGTTTTAGTCATATCTTTGCCGGTGGTTACAGCGCAGGTTACTACAGCTACTTGTGGGCTGAAGTCTTGTCTTCGGATGCGTATTCACGCTTCGAAGAAGAAGGCATCTTCAACAAAGAAACCGGTCAAAGCTTCCTGAATAACATCCTAGAAAGGGGGGGCAGCGAAGAGCCAATGGAGCTGTTTAAGCGCTTCCGTGGTCGTGAGCCACAAATCGACGCACTATTGCGCCATTCCGGTATCGCAGTCTAAGCTCGAGTTCGACATCATCAAGGTCAACCATGCGGTTGGCCTTGTTTTTTGTTGGATAAAAATTTATGGATTCACGTTGCGATTGATTGGGTTTTGCAACGATATCAAGGTCTCTGTCGACTGTACCTCATTAATGGCTTGCAGCTTGTCGATCAGCACAAACTGCAGCTCTTCAATCGATTTACACATCAATTTGACGAAGATGTTATACGCGCCCGTGGTGTAGTAAGCCTCAACGACTTCGTCGAGCGCATTGAGTTTTTCTAGCGCAGAATGGTAATCACGCGCTGCGTTGAGGTTGATACCAATAAAGCAGCACACATCGTAACCGAGTTTTTTGGTATTGATGATCACTTCCGTTCCCTCGATGATGTCAGCCGATTTCATCTTCTCAATACGCACATGAATGGTCGCGGGGCTAACATCGAACTGCTTTGCCATTTCAGCGTAAGGCGTTCTCGCGTCAGCCATCAGTGTTTTTAAGATTGCGCGGTCAAGGTCGTCGAGTTTCGGCAGGTTCGCATTCATGCAGTTCGTTCCGTGGGGGATAGGGTCTAAGTTTCATTCTATACTGATTCCGAGCCGCTCGTACAGTTACTGCAAGAAAAGCGGTAGTAAGTTAAACTCAGCGCCAATAACGACGATTTTATTGGAGCCTCCTTTTGCAACTGCAATTGATTTGTGAAGACCTTTCTCAACAATCTCATCTTGATGAACTGGCGGCGCGCTGGCAGCTTTCTCATACTGACGAGAGCAATTTTGCGTTGGTGCTGACTACGGAGCGTGTAGAGCTACGTAAAGTCGATGAACCCAAGTTGGGCGCAATTTTTGTCGATTTGATTGGTGGCGCGGTGGGGCATCGCCGTAAATTCGGTGGTGGCAAAGGGCAAGCGATTGCCAAGGCGGCGGGATTGAATAAAGGGGCAACGCCGACGGTCCTTGATGGCACCGCGGGTCTGGGGCGGGATGCGTTTGTGTTAGCCTCGCTCGGGTGTAAAGTACAGATGGTGGAGCGTCACTCCGTGGTGGCGGCGTTGCTCGATGATGGATTAGCACGCGCAAAGCAAGACCCTGACATCGGCGCTTGGGTAACGGAGAGGCTGTCTTTGATCCACGCGTCCAGTCACGATGCGTTAGAGCAGCTCGCGCAAGATAGCGACTTTGTTCAGCCAGATGTCGTGTATCTCGACCCGATGTACCCACACCCAGAAAACAAAAAGAAATCGGCGTTGGTGAAAAAAGAGATGCGCGTGTTCCAATCGTTGGTGGGGGCGGACTTGGATGCCGATGGTTTACTTGAGCCCGCCATGATATTGGCGACCAAGCGTGTGGTGGTCAAACGTCCAGATTACGCGGGTTGGCTCAATGAGCAAAAACCCACCATGGCGATAGAGACCAAAAAAAATCGTTTTGATGTTTATGTGAAGGCCTCGATGGCGTAAACCTCGTAACTTCCTGACGCCATAATGCTTCTTTGCACCGCGCCCAATTCGGCGCGGTGAGTGTGTTTACTCTTGGTCATATTTAATCGCAGTTTTCTCTTGCCAATTGGGCAGACTGATTGTATATCTAAGTAAGAATCATTATTATTACAATTATTGTAATGCGGTCGATCATGGGGAGGCGGGTATGGCGAAACACTTATGTAAGATGAGTCGCAAACAGATTGTGGCTGATCTCGACGAAATTCATCGTTTGGTGATAGCGCCTAAATTTGTTTGTCGCTCTTGTGCGCGCGCTTCTGCTTCCAAAGACACATTGTGCAAACCAGCCGCCATTCCCTTATCAAAATGCCAAGATAAGTCACTTACCGAGCAACCAGCGAGAGGTTTGGTGACCAAAGCCTTACCAGCTCCAGTACTTTCAGCAATGCCAACACAAAACGCAGAAAAAGCGGCGATGGTGAAGTGTGTGGTGGAAAGAGTGAAAGAGAAAAAGCAAGCTGAAAAAGTATTGGCGCCTGTGAAAGCAGACGCGCCACGAGTGTTTGATTTAGCGGATAAGAAAGCACTGAAGAAGGCCAAGAAAGCCCTCAAAAAGCATTACAAGCAGCAGAAGAAGTTGTTAAAAGTAGCGAAAAAACAACAAAAGTTACTTAAGCGTCAGCGCAAGCTTGAAGCGCGCAATGCAAAGCTAGAAGTGTTGTTGCCAACGTCGCCCAAGGCGTTGATGAGCGCAAGTTCGCAAGTGAAAGTACATTAATCTAATCAAAAAACGCTCTCCAAATGATGGAGAGCGTTTTTTATTGTCGGTATGTGTGTTGGAAGCGGTAGCGTTACTTCTTGGCGTAGCTCATCTCAACCCGTTTTTTCACCCAGGTTTCATTCATCCACAGTGATAACATGATGATCGCCCCACCAACGGCTAAACGCATGATGTCAACATCACGGTTCCAAATCACAATGTTTACCACCAAGCCTGCCGGAACCAATGCATTGTTCATGACGGCTAATGCGCCCGCGTTCACCAGTGTGGCGCCTTTGTTCCAAGCGAAATAACCAAAGCCAGAGGCGATTAAACCAAGGTACGTCAGAATCCCCCACTGGGTCGCTGTTGTTGGCAATTTATCGAGATTGCCCATCAACGCGAAAGCCACGGTGGCGACACAAAGCGCCCCTAAGTAGAAGTAACCGAACACGGTGTGCTGCGGTAAATCGACGGGCTCACTTTCCATGATGTATTTGTAGCCGACCTGACCGATGGCAAAACACAGATTCGCTCCTTGTACGACTAAAAATCCCATCAGAAAGCTTTCATTAATACCTGCAAACTTAATCCATGCGGCGCCCAACACGGCAATCGCCGCCGTAACTAAATACCACGGAGAAAAGCGACTTTTAAGAAGATCGTAAATCAGCGTGACATAAATCGGTGTAAACACGGTGAACAGCAGGACTTCTGGTACAGAAAGGAGTAAGAAAGATTGGTAATAGAAGCAGTACATCAAACCGAGTTGGAAACCGCCAACGGTCATTAACTTCGCGATCAGAGGTTTGCTTACGCCACGGAATTTTAAGAAAGGAAGGAAAATCAAGCTCGCCAACGCGACGCGCATGAACACCGAGAGCCAAGAATCCACCTGACCGGCGAGATAAACGCCGATCAAACTAAATGAGAATGCCCAAAGTAGGGTAACTGCAGATAGATAAGCCATAGATGAGAATTTTTATCAACAACAAATGTATCCGCAGTCTAACCAAGTTTTATCGTTGCGCCAATCAGTCTTTTAGCGGTACGACCAGCATATCGACCGGTGAGCAGTTAATCAGCTGTCGAGTTGAAGACAGGATCTTGCTCCAGAAGTCTTGGTGATGACCACAAACCACTAAGTCGATACTGTGGTCTTGAATGGTATCGCACAGCTCATTACTCAAATCGCCACTGCCGACTAAAGTATGGGCAATGGGATATTGTGCGTATTCAGCAAAATTAGCCAATTGCGTATGCGAAGCTTCCATGGCTTGGTGCTGCGCTTCTGCCATATTAATATCGATAAGCCCAGTGTAGAGCTCGGCGTAGTTCACATCGATGTGAATAAAAGAGACTTTCGCATCCAGAGGTTTAGCCAGTGATACGGCTTTCTTAATCAACACTTTACTGTCGTCTGAAAGGTCGACTGCCACAAGTATGTGTTTGTAACTCATATTGCTATCTCCTTGTAAGGTCATAGTTTTAGAGTAGCACTAACCTTCAAAAAAATTTGCTGAAATGATCTCATATCAGTGCTGTAGGTACAAAGTCTTGTCTCGGTAATCATGTTATAGTGATATCAAACGCATGCACATAAATAGGAGTTAACATGCTGTCTCAAACTATGGTTGAACAATTGAATGAGCAAATTAATCTAGAATTTTTCTCATCCAATCTATACTTACAAATGAGTGCTTGGTGTGAAGACAAAGGTTTTGAAGGTGCAGCTGAATTTTTACGTGCGCACGCCGTAGAAGAGATGGAGCACATGCAACGCCTGTTCACCTACGTAAGTGAAACTGGCTCGATGCCGATTTTAGGTACTATTGATGCTCCAAAACATGACTTTGCTAGCTTAGGTGACGTGTTCCGCGAGACCTTCGAACATGAGCAAATGATAACGGAAAAAATCAATAAACTGGCGCATGTTGCATTTACTAGCCAAGACTACTCAACGTTTAACTTCCTACAGTGGTACGTGTCTGAACAGCACGAAGAAGAGAAGTTGTTTAAAGGGATTTTAGATAAGATCGAATTGGTAGGTGAAGACGGTAAAGCGTTGTTCTTCATCGACAAAGATCTAGCACAAATGGCGAAAGAAGGTTCATCTTCAATCATGGGTGCCCCAGCTGCATAAACGCGTCGTTGGACGCACTAAGTAGCGGTTAAAGGACGAAGTTGCTCGTCTTTTTCTCTTGGGCATTGTTGAAGATGTAGGGAGGAAAAGATGATCAGTGTAGACACAATCTTATTTACGCTAATGGTAGTCACTGGGGTCAATATGGTCCGGTATCTCACCACTCTTCGTTCTTTAATTTACATCATGCGTGAAGCGCATCCACTGCTGTATCAACAAGTGGACGGCAATGGCTTTTTTACCACCCATGGTAATGTCACCAAACAGGTACGTTTGTTCCACTATATCAAGAGTAAAGAGTACCACCATCACCACGATGAGGTCTTTACTGGGAAGTGCGAGCGGGTGCGTGAGTTATTTGTCCTCTCGACGGCTTTACTCGGTGTGACCTTACTTGCGGCCTTCATTCTATAGCGGGTCTCGTCATTACTTGCTGAGGTAAGCCTCTAAGATGATTAGGGACAACCAGCGCTTAGAGTTTAAGCGCTTTTCCCTTTGGATATTTGTCGGTAGAATGTCGTTCCTAGAAAGCAAGGATGTGCAACGCGCACATCCTTTTTTTATTTCGATGCGATACCAATCAGTTTAAGAGCTACCCGATGAGTAAGAAATTTGATGTTGTTGTTATTGGCGCAGGCGCCGCGGGTTTGATGTGTGCTGCCGAAGCTGGCAAACGAGGCCGCCGTGTGTTGGTGCTCGATCATGCTAAAAAGCCAGGGCGTAAAATCCTTATCTCGGGAGGGGGCCGCTGTAATTTCACCAACTACGATGTGTCAGCTCATCAATACCTATGTCAAAACCCACATTTCGTTAAATCGGCGCTGTCTCAGTATACCAATTGGGATTTTATCGCGATGGTGTGTAAGCATGGTATCGAGTTTGAAGAGCGCGATCATGGGCAGCTGTTCTGTGTGGGCACGTCGAGCGCGAAAGACATCGTCAAGATGTTGTTGGCTGAGTGCGATATGCCTAATATTCAGCAGCGTTACCAGTGTGATGTTCACTCGATTAAGAAAGCCGACAATGGTTTTCAATTGTACGCAGATACCGAATTGGTCGAGTGTGAGTCTTTGGTGATTGCCACTGGTGGCTTGTCGATGCCTAAATTGGGGGCGACGCCATTTGGTTACAAAGTCGCTGAGCAGTTTGGTCTCCGAGTCATTCCTACCACCGCAGGCTTGGTGCCATTTACGCTGCATAAAGAAGACAAAGAAGATTTTGCCGAGTTATCCGGTATTGCAGTGCCAGCGCAAATCACCGCAGAAGATGGCACCATGTTCAAAGAAGCACTGTTGTTCACACATCGTGGTTTATCTGGCCCAGCCGTTTTACAGATTTCTTCATTCTGGCGAGCGGGACAAAAGGTGACGATTAACCTAGTGCCAAACGATGATGTTGCCGAGTTATTAGAACGCAGCCGTGACAAGCATCCGAATCAATCGCTCAAGAATACGTTAGCTAAAGTGCTACCCAAGCGCTTAGTCGAAGTGCTGATAGAGCGTAAAGAGCTGGTTGATAAGCCGCTCAAGCAGTTCAACCACAAAGAGCTGACTGCGATAGTGGGGCGCCTAGAGCAATGGGATATCGCCCCAAATGGGACGGAAGGCTACCGAACAGCAGAAGTGACACTCGGCGGTGTGGATACCGACCATTTATCCTCAAAAACCATGGAATGCAAAAACATCAAGGGCTTGTACTTCATCGGCGAAGTCATGGACGTCACAGGCTGGTTAGGGGGGTATAACTTCCAGTGGTGCTGGTCGAGCGGCTTTGTTGCGGGTCAGAGAGTGTAAGCAAAGGCGACACATCCACATAAAGATAAGATAAAAAAGAGCACTGAGTTAGATTCAGTGCTCTTTTTTTGTCCGCTGAAAGCTACTCGTCTTGATACTTTTCGAGTTTGTTGTAGAGCGTTTTGACGCTGATACCTAACTCCTGAGCGGATTCTGTTTTATTTCCTTGATTCTCTTCCAGTGTGTTGAGAATGGCGGCCTTTTCCAAGGCTTCCAGAGATACTCCCGCCGGGATCACCTCTTCGATGCTGGTGCCCGTTTCGAGTGGTGGAGTATCGAAAATCAAATGCTCATCTCTGATGGTGTCATCGGCCAAAATAAATGCACGCTCGATGGAGTGTTTCAACTCACGTACATTTCCAGGCCAATCATGCGCGGCGATTTTCTGAATCACTGAGTCCAAAATGGTTTTGGTTTGCGCTTCATTGGCATTGCGGTGCGCAATAAAGTGCTTGGCAAGCCCGATAATATCCCCGCCTCGGTCTCGTAAGGGCGGTACTGTTAATGGGAAGTGCGATAACCGGAAAAACAGATCTTCACGTAAGAAATGCTCTTCGATGGCGACGGTTGGGTCACGGTTGGTTGCTGCAATGATTCGAGTATTGGCGATGTGAGCGGCGTTACTGCCGACCGGACGGTATTCGCCAGTTTCCAGTACGCGTAATAGCTTTACTTGATGCTCGAGGGGCATTTCCGTGATTTCGTCTAAAAAGAGTGTGCCCCCTTCAGCTTGCTTAAACACACCTTGGTGGGCTTTATTCGCCCCAGTAAAGGCCCCTTTTTCATGGCCGAACAGTTCACTATCGACCAACTCGGGGCTGATCGCGCCACAGTTAATTGCAATAAAGGGTTGCTGTTTGCGATCACTTGCTAAGTGGATGGTCTGTGCCACCAATTCTTTACCTGAGCCGCTTTCACCGACAATCAGAACGTTGGCGGCTGTTTTGGCGACGCGTCGGATCATGCGGTAGAGCTGGTGCATCGGAGGTGAGGAACCCACTAACAAACCAAATTGGTCTAAATCGCTGGTGGAGACTTTACGCCCTTGAACCTGTTTATGCTGATAGTACTGACTGACTTCGCTGAGGGTGTCAGACAGTATCGCGATGTCGACGGGCTTTCTGTAATGAAAAACTGCCCCTAAGTTCATGAGCTTGTCCAAGTTTTCGTTTGGAGTACCAGAGCTAATGATGATCAAATCCATATCGTAGATATCTTCGATATTGGAAAGGTGTTGGTAATCGGCGTGAGTAAAGTGAGCCACTTCTACAATCGCAACTTCAGGTTTAAGCTGGAGGAAGTCTTCAATCCAATTGTCTGCGGCATCAGTATCATGCAGACGGAATTTGTTCAGTTCCTGGCAAGAGGCAATCGCATCTTTAAGTGTCGGGTCTTGTATTCGTAGAAATAGGCTTGGCAGTGACATAGAAATGTCCTCTTCACGATGACAACAATAAATGTACGTGGATTATCCTGGGTATACAAGGCAAGTATTGTCAGTATTGGTTTAACGGCTCATGGGGTTTCACCACCTGATTGACCTAAAATATCAGCGCCTCATGTTGATATGATTTATTAGGTGAGGTTTATGTGCCTAGTTGAAATAATATCTTTATCATTCCTATTTTATCGTTAAATAGTTTCGTTGCTCCTTAGTTCTTCTGATTCTGGCGGTATATATTCTTCCTCTGCCACTGATTAAAAATTACATGTTTGTTGTGTAAATAATTCATGCTTATGTTTCCTTTTTTAGCATAATTTCATTTCATACTTAAATTAGTCCTTTAAAAATAAAAACTTATAAACTTGGCATATGCTTTGCTCCTATTTAAATGCAACGTCAATAAAGGAGAATTACCATGAAAAACATCGCAGCTAAAATTGTACTTACGTCAGTGCTAGCTACTTCATCGACAGCAGTCTTAGCGAGTGATAAATGGGAAAAAGAATCCATGGACGCTTGGCTAGATGGTAAGGCTGAAACGACGCTGCTGCTAAACAGTAACCTTAACTCGTTTGATATCAACACTGATGTTGAAAATCAGATCGTTACCCTTTCTGGTTCGGTAAACAATGACCTTGAAAAATCGCTTGCTGAAGAGCTTGTAACAGGTCTTGATGGTGTAAAAAAAGTAAATAACGAATTGTCAGTGATGAATGAAGGTAAGAAAGAAACCGATTCAGAGGCATTAGCCACACTGACCGACTCTAAAATCACGACTATAGTTAAAACGCGCCTACTGATGGATACCAATATAAGTGGTACAGATATTGATGTCACGACGGAACGACAAACGGTCACGTTGGCAGGTCAAGTTAATTCAGATGCGGAACATGATCTTGCACTTTCAATTGCCAATAACACCAATGATGTGAATAAGGTGATTGATAAGCTAGAAGTGGTTCAATAATAACGGACAGCGTGACTTAACGGCTTTATAAATATAAAGAGGGAGCGCAATAGTTCGTTAGATGTTTATTTTTCTGGCTTTGGCGCTGGTTTCGGCACTACTTGGATTTACGAGTAGTGCTGAGGCCGCGCCTCCATCGTGCAAGTGGTGCTTTACCTATTCCTATTGTCATTAATTATCTCAATAGTGATGGTTCTGCTAGGAAGAAAAAACGTAAATAGAGAGGAGATTTCATGCGACTTACGTCATTAATTTACCGTATCGCCGCAGTATTTGGTTTGGTGTTCGCACTGGCTGCTTGTAGTGAAGAAGGGCCAATGGAACAGGCTGGCAAGAAGATCGATGAAGCCGCCGAAGAAACCCAAAATGCGATTGAAGATGAGTGTGAAAATATTAAAGAGAACCTAAATGCAGAAGACCAAGATTGTTAGTCGAGTCAGGTAAGTTTTTTGTTCACGGCGATATAGATATAAAAGGAAGGGCGGTCAATCACCGCCCTTCCTTTTCTCCCAATTGTTAACAGTCAGATGAGGAGTCAAAGATGAAAAACATATTTGATGTACTAAAAGAGAGTCATGAAAAGCAACGCCTTTTACTCGATGCTCTGATGGAAACGTCTGGAGATTCCCCTGCACGCGAAGAGTTTTACCACAATCTTAAGGATGAGCTCGAACAGCATGCCGCCGCAGAAGAGCGTTTTTTCTACGCGCCTTTAATCGAGAGCGATAAAACCATCGATCTAACTCGTCATGGCATCGCAGAGCACCACGAGATTGATAAAGTGATTACGCAGCTTGATGCAACCGACATGAGCTCACCAGCGTGGTTAAACCTAATGAAAACCTTGCGTCACAAAGTATTGCATCACCTTGAAGAAGAAGAGCAGCGTTTCTTCCAGCTTGCTGGGAAGGTGATGACCGATCAGCAGAAAATGAAACTAGCGGATGGCTATGTTGAAGAAACATCTAGTTAGCATGCGTTTTTGTCCTTTTCGTGCCATTTCGGCACGGAAAGGGGCTCAATGAAGGCGTTTCGCCTAAGTTAATTTGCCTAAACTAACAACCAGCGTATTAAAACTTCCCACTAAAAAAGCGCACTCGCTGCAGGCAAGGAGAGCGAATGTTTATCATCAAATATTATATTCTTGGCGCTCTGATCAGTTTATTGGCCGCTATTTATATTCCCCAAATCATAATTAGCCTGCTGTTATTGTGGGTATCTCTTTCTTTAACATTAGTCAGCGTAGCCTACGTTTTCGACATTCCCTCCATTTTTAGAAAAAACCAAGATGGCAAGATTGTCAGATGGATCCGCTGGGCATTTATCCCCTTTTTATTGGGGGCTAGAGCGTATAACGCCTGGGAAAGACGGCGCGACACCGTGCCTCCCATCCAAAAGGTCAGCGATAATTTATACCTATCCCGCCGCTTATTTCAGAGCGATTTAGACTTTCTCGAATCCAATGACATCTCTTGTATTGTCGATGTCACCGCAGAATTTGCTGGGCTTGAAAGTGCGATGACCGACAAGCAATTTCATTACCTTTCGATTCCGGTACTCGACCATAAAGCCCCAACGCTGGAGCGTCTGCGCCATGCGATTAATTGGATTGATACCCAAATCTCGTGCTCGCGTTCTGTGGTTGTGCATTGCGCGTTAGGGCGTGGTCGATCGGTGTTTGTTGTTGCGGCGTATCTACTGAGCAAAGATCCTTCTCTGACGGTTGAATCTGTGATGAAAAAAATTAATGACGTTCGCAGTACCGCGAGATTGAACAAATTGCAGATCAAAACCTTACGAGCGATCAGTGAAAAAGGCGTGCTTGGGCTAGCTCAATCCACTTGGATGGTGGTCAACCCTGTTGCTGGCGGTGGTAAATGGGAGGAAAACGAACAACATCTGATTCGTGAGCTAACCAAAAAATACCGCTTGAGTATCCATCAAACCAGTGAAAGCCTCAGCGCAGAGCAACTCACGCAGCAGGCAAAACAAAGGGGGGCTAAGCAGATCATTGTAGCGGGTGGCGATGGCACAGTGACCGAAGTGGCGAGCCAGTTGGTGGATACAGACATCAAACTCGGTATTGTCCCGCTGGGGACGGCCAATGCGTTGTGTCATGTGCTGTATGGCGTGGGGGCAAAATTGTCACCAGTAGAAAAAGCGTGTGAGGCATTACTGTCGGGCCGCTGCCAGCGCATCGATACGGCGGAATGTAATCAGCGACTTATCTTGTTAGTGTTAGGCATCGGCTTCGAGCAGAAAATGATCAAGCACGCTCAGCGAGAAGAAAAAAATACCCTTGGCCAACTGGCCTATTTAACCGGTTTTTTCAATGCAGTTGTGGCGAAAGACACGCAAACCTTAAAAGTGGTGATGGATAATACGCCATCTTCTGATCCAAACCACAACGGCGAGCAAACTTTAGCAATTCATAGCTTCGTTGTGGCGAATATCGCGCCGTTTAGTACGCTTTTGGCACAAGGTGGTGGGGCTCCTCAACCAGATGATGGCAAGTTACATATCACTTACTTAGATAATACTGAATCTTTAAGTGGACGCTTGGTGGCGCTTTCGGAACTGACATTAACCAGCGTTGGAGCGCAGGAAAAGTCGACACGCTTCAAATACACCACTGCTCAACACATGACCATTTGTGCCGATAAACCGATCGAGTATGTGATTGATGGTGAGCTCTACTCAGATAAGCAATTGACTATCCGTATTCGCCCGCAATCATTGAATGTTTTTGTACCGAGTTGAGCCGCTAACGAAGTGTAGGGTGAGGTTTAAACAAGTTAGGTTGCTGCGTTGGTGCCGCGGCGATTTGAATGGGTTTGATTGATGTTTATGAGCATTGGATTGGTGAACAAGGTATGTCAACAGTAAACAGAACAGAGAGGGTGAGTGTGGCTGCTCACCCTTGAGGTAAGTGCTTTTCAAGCTCGTCGTTTTCAACTTGTAGAGCGGCTAACCAATACGAAACAAGCGCAGTTAGGTTGGCATCATCGATCGCTTTGAGTAACGTTTTCAAATTGTTCAGCAGCTGCTTATTCATAAAGTGCATTTCTTTGTAGTTTCCCAGTTCAGCAACACCGTACACGGTGGCATTTTCTGCCATGAACTGATCGCCGTCCTGATCAAAAAACAGTTTAGCCATCTTCTTAATCATGACTTTTTCTATTTTCACGAATTGAGAGGCCGACCGAGCGAGTGCCATGTGAGAATGCTGATTGACGAGGGGCAAACAAGTTTGGCGATGGTGTACCATTTTTACGAGTAGCTCCCTTACCCGATGATTATCCAGTGTCATACTGACCTCTTTAATATGATGACCGCGCTGACCGAGTCAGCTGATTATTTTTACACATGTCTGTCGTAATGGTTCTGCCTGGCGAATGGCCAACCATCATTGACCATCGCTTGTGCTTGGCGTATTGATTCAGGTTGCAATTCAGCGGCTAGCTAATCAGGCTGATGCTGCCGAGTTTTTCTTTACAACTCTCAATGTCACTACGTACTTTGATTAAAACACTGTGATCGGCTTGTGCTGATTGAGTCGTGATCAGGTTTTCAATTTCTTTCAAGACTTTGCTTTCTACGCCCTCAAGTTGTTCGAGGTACATCGATTCTTTGTCGGTAGACACTTCCTTCATGACGTCGCTATACACTTCACGCGCTTTAATGGTGTACGAGACGGGCGTGTCATCGGCAGACTCATCGGTGCTTACCTGCGCGTAAGGCTTAAGCTCAAGCACGGCCCGCTCACGCACTTGTACAAGGTCGAGTAACACATTACTCAGAGAAGTGTTATTAATGTTGTCGATTGCCTTGTTGTAAATGTCATTACCGCTTTCGATGAGTTCAATGATTGAGGCGATATTTTCATTTTTCATATATCACTCCTTTTTATATGTTGACGATTACTTATGTCGGTACATCTTGACTCAAGCACCAGACCTTTCACCTTAATAAGCATGTTGTATGCCAAGGGAGTTAAACTTCCTTTTAATCAATTTGTTATAAAGGGTTTGTTGGGTGAAACGTAACATGACGGTTAACCACCGAGAAAAAATTACAGGCCGGAAGGGATAGCAGCAGAAATAATTACAAGCTTTCGCAGATGACATGACGGGTTTTAACTCTTATTGCTTTAAAAGCAATGAGTTAAATAGTTGGCATGGTTATAGCTTGTTGTACTTGTAGCATCAAAAGTAGTGAGGGTATAAGAGAACTCAATATCATTTCTCACTCAATGCTCAATTCATCAATGGAGGCTGATTATGGCTACGACAAAACAAAGCGCAGTAAAACCTCAAGAACAATTGGAAGAAGCATATCACTTAGCGGAGCAGGCCACGACGGAAGCGGTAAGCGCAGTGAAGGGTCAAGCTCAGGAGAAACTGGATGTTGGCACAGAGCAGGTTCAAAAAGCGACGCAGTCCGCCGAGAACGTGATCAAAGAGCGTCCACTACTCAGCATTGGTTGTGCCTTTCTTGCAGGTTGGGCGGTTTCTAAATTGATTAAGTAACCTCAGTTCAACGAAATTAGCTTGTCGTGTATACACAACTAGTCGTATACAAAATGAGTAAAGCCACGCCATAGAGGTAAGTGTTTCAATGAGTAACTCCGGACACATCGCTAATGAGCAACCAAGCTCGGCCACAGAAAACAGTGGCCAAGCCCCTGATGGGGCTGAAGAGCATGAGGTGCAGCAAACCATTAACGGTTTAAACAGCATCCTCTTACAGCTGGAACAACTGACGAAATCGCTGAGAGCTTGGTCGGGTTCGACTTTGGATCTGTTCTTGTTGGAACTCAAAGTCAACTCCGCGGCCGCTCAGCAGATCTTGCTATGTGCGGTTGTCTTTACCTTACTGTCGGTACTGTTTGTTTTCAGTTTGTGTCTTGCCTCTGGCGTGGTGGCTTATCAATTGACCACTAACGTGTATATTGCTGTCGGGGTTTTTATCGCGTCTTTAGGCTTGGCGCTATTTGCTCTGGCTTGGTGGCAGAAACGTTTAGTTGGTTTCCTTGGCTTCAAAAATACGACGGAACAGTTGCAGGAGGGGTGGAATGCGCTCGCTACAAAAGCTCAATCGAGCAATGCAAGTCAAGCGGATGGAAGGTAAGGCATCGCTGGAACAGTGCTGTTTATCGATGGAAATGTTCACCTTCACCACTAAGAAGTTTGTGAGAGAACACCCATGGACGACACTAGGAGTTAGTGCTCTGGTGGCGGTGATCGCCGCGAAAGCAGGGCGTTTGTCTCGTCTCACCTCTTCAATCTCTTCAATGGGATTTTTTGTGAACAGTGTCTCTGATATCACGGCGTCATTATCATACCCAGTTGCGGCGCACGCTGAAAATGAGCGCGCGGGAGTGGGAGGTGCTGAACTAAACGTCGGCACTGAAACGGCTCCGATAGATGACTAGTCACAATAACGCCTTTGTCTCACCGAGCTTCGTGATGACCGCGAAGAATTAGTAATAGTTATGAATGCAAAACGGACCCTTCCTACCAATACGGCCATCAGCGTCGCACTGCTTGTTTTGTTGCTTGTCCCTGGACTGTACTTTGCTAAGCCAGTTTTACTGCCGATAATAATCAGCACTTTTATCTCTTTGCTATGCAGCCCTTTGATCAATTATCTTGAAGGTAAAGGCCTTCCTAGGACCATTGTTGTAGTGGCCACCCTGACCTTGTTAGTGGGGGCGTCGGTGGGGGGCGTCGCGGCGATGTCCGAACCGGCCAAGCAGTGGTGGTCCGAATTACCCAGTATCGTGAAAAATGTGTCACAAGAAGTGAGCGAAGTGACTCAAGCATCAGCTGATCACCTCAATACTCCGCTGAACATTGCCAGCAACATGAGCATGGATGAAGTCGGGAACAACACGGTATTTTCTTTAGTGAAAACACTCGCGACCACGACGCCGACCATTTTGACACAAGCGATGATCGTGCTGTTTATGGTTTACTTTATGCTCAATCATGGGCGAAGCTTATTTCGCAAATCGGTGTCGAACTTACATGGATTTTCCAAACAGCGCCAAGCGGTAGCGTTGGTCAAAGCGCTGCAAAAAGACTTATCTCGCTACATCGGCACTATTACTTTCGTCAACGCTGGATTGGGTTTGGGTGTTGGGGCGGTCTTTTTTGTGTTGGGGCTGGAAGACCCGTTCTTATGGGGGGCATTTGCAGGCGTAATGAATTTCGCCCCTTATCTAGGGCCCGTTATTTCGATGGTCAGCTTCGGTTTTGTTGCTTACCTGCAGTTGGAATCTGTCAGCTTTATGTTCACCGTCGTGTCTCTTTATTTGCTGCTCAATTTGATTGAGAGCCAGTTTGTGACACCGACGTTATTGGGTAAAAGGTTCAACTTAAACCCGTTGGTCATTTTTATTTGGTTGGTCTTTTGGGGTTGGCTGTGGGGCGGTATGGGGTTGCTCATCGGCATGCCGCTGTTGGTCTGCATTAACATTTTTATTGAGCGATCAGTGCGGTATCACTGAGCCCTGCCTCGTAAGGTTTTAGGGATCAGCGCGCACCGCGTTGTACGTCAGTGAAAGAGCTTGTCCGCCGTTACTGGGCGACTGAACAGGAACCCTTGTCCATAAATGCAGCCGTTATCGGACAGATAGTCGGCTTGTTCTTGGGTTTCGATACCTTCAGCCACGATTTTTAACGAGAGCGTTTTGCCCATTGCGATGATGGCATTCACAATGGCGTTGCTGTCGTTGTGGCTTGGCACATCACTGACAAAGGAACGATCGATTTTCAGCTTATTAATGGGCAAGCCCTTTAAGTAAGACAATGATGAATACCCCGTGCCGAAGTCGTCCAACGAGATTTCAATGCCCAAGTCTCGCAGTTGATTCAGCGAAGTGATGGCGTGTTTCGGATCGATCAGCAAAAAGCTTTCCGTGATTTCTAAATCTAAGCGTTGAGCTGGAAATCCTGTTTCGTCAAGTATCGTACGGAGTCGATGAATAAAATTGGATTGTTGCAATTGTAAAGCCGATACATTGACCGCAATTCTGCCAAATTCGATACCACGCTCAAGCCAGGCATTACCCTGCAAGCAAGCCTGTTTTAATACCCATTCGCCAATACTTTGGATGAGCCCGGTTTTTTCGGCAATCGGAATGAAATCGGAGGGAGAGACAGGCCCAAACTCAGGGTGGTGCCAGCGTAATAAGACTTCGACACCCATCATCACGTTTCGCTCTACATGGTATTGTGGCTGAAACTCCAAATGGAGCTGCTGCTTTTCTATCGCTTGATGTAACGCGGATTGAATGCGTACGTGTGATACCGATTTATCCGTCAAATCCGGCGAATAAAACGCGTAGCCGTTACGACCATTTTTCTTTGCTAAGTACATAGCGGTATCTGCATTTTTCAGCAAGCTTTCGCTGTCTTGCCCATCTCTGGGATACAAAGCGATGCCGACGCTGGTCGAGACGCGCAATGAATCATGATGGACCAAATCGAAAGGCTGCTGGAAGACAGCTAAGATATTGCCTACCGTCTCGAGTAATGCCATGTCACTGTTGGTGCTCGGCAAAATGATCACGAATTCATCACCACCAATGCGCGCTACATGAGCATTCACTTGAAGAATGTTTTGTAGCCGAATGGCTAACTTAGACAGCAATTGGTCACCACAGAAATGCCCCATGCTATCGTTGATATGTTTGAAATGGTCGATATCTAAAAACAGCGTGACAAACTCTTGCCCCATGTCGATGTGCTGCTCAAGTAGGCGGATTAAATGGGAACGATTGGGCAGGTTAGTGAGTGGATCATAAAACGCCATGCGCTGCAGTTTTTCTTCATGGGCTTTACGCACGGAGATATCTTCAAACACACAAATGTAGTTAATCAGCTGGTTTTTGTCGTCCATGACCGCACTAATGGTCGCGAGCTGAGGGTAAATGCTGTCATCTTTCTTACGGTTGATGAACTCTCCCTTCCATTGGCCTTTCGTTTTGAGTTGATGCCATAGTTGTTGGTAGAAGCTGTCGTCATGATGGCCAGAGCGAAGCAGGCTGGGGTTTTTCCCCATGACTTCTTCCGAACTATAACCGGTGATGTGCGTGAATGCTGGGTTGACATCAATGATGTTGGCATTGCGATCGGTGATCACCATGCCTTCTTGTGAGTTGTTGAAAATCCTCGAGGCCAGCGAAAGCTGAGTCTCAATCATTTTTCGGCGAGTAATGTTGCGTGTCATGCCCAAGATGCCGATCACATTACCGGCATGGTCATGGACAGGAGATTTAATGGTTTCCAACCAAGTTGGGTGGGTATGTTCATCACTTTTCCGGCACTCTTCGACGATTTTCTGCGAACCTGTCGCCATGACCAATTTATCTGCATTAGTGAACTTCTCTGCACGCTCTTGGTTAAACAGTGCGAAGTCGTCTGTGCCGATGACCTCATGGTTCGTTTTTTGCCAGGCTTGTTCCACGCTTCGGTTGGTCATCAGGTAGAGACCGTCCACCCCTTTAATCCAAACATGATCGTCGAGGCAGTTAATAAACTCTTGTAACGTTGGCAGTGGCGTTGTTGTCGCGGTTGGATGATGTTTTGGGGCTTGTTGATAATAATGCGAGCTAACATCAAAGCTCACTCGTCCTGCCAGTGCGCTTAGCCACGCTGACACCACTGTAGTCTGAGCGTTTGAGTGGGTCAGGGTGAACACGGCAAACAGTTCGCCATTCGGCAGCCAAACCGGAGCGACGCTGAGAGCTTGCGCTTCAAAGGGCTTACTGATCACTTCAAAGCTGAGTGGGGTAAATTGAGCTGCGATTTGCTCAATCACAGCGACGATGGCGTGATGAGTTTGCTTGGTAGTCGATACCTCAGTCGATCGCCACTGCTGGGAATTGCTCAGAGTGTAGAGTTGCCCCTGAGCTTGAGTGGCATCACAGCATTGTCGCAGAGCATGTTGCCAATCTGCCAGCAAAGGTGAAGGAATAGCGAAGTGAAACATCATTAATAACGTGTCCTGAAGCGGCCGTGGGTATAAAAATCGAACTTAAGCGAGTGGGCTATATTGACATCGTATCCAACGCACCGGCAATTTGACGCAGCGTAAGTCGCTTTAGATCGTTAAACTGTTAGCTACCTCTCCTTTTTACCCAACTCGTTGCATTGTGTTTTGGTAACAACGCACTAGTGAGAGACGTCAGCCGCGTTGGCTTTTTTGCTCCACCTCACTTGTTGGATAACCAAACCACTGATGATCAGAATGAGACCGATCAAGGTTGAAGGGTGAATCTCTTCGCCGATGATGGTCGCGAGGAGCATGAGCGAAATAAAGGGGGAAGCGAAGATGAGATTACTGATACGAGCCGTATTTTCGGTGGACTTAAGTGCGTTTAACCAAAGGACGAAAGTAATGCCCATTTCAAACAGGCCCACATAAGTCACGGCCGCCCAACCCTTGAGAGAGATGGCTTGCCAGCTTGCGCCTTCATAGATACTTAAGCCGATGGCAAGTGGGATGGCGACTAAAAAGCCAAGGAGGACGCCGATCACGGGGTCGGCTTTATTTTTGGTATTCAGAATCCAGTACCCAGCCCATAGCAACGTGGAAAGTAGCGCGAGGCCAACGCCGAGTGGGCTTTCAAACTCCATGCCCAACACATTGCCTTGAGTGGCAATGATAATGACTCCCAAGTAGCTGAAGCCACAGGCAATCCAATCCTTATTGCGGATTTTTTGGCCTAAGAAAAACGCCGCCATTAAGGTGAGCGTAATCGCCCAACTGTAGTTAATGGCTTGCGCTTGAGACGCTGGAAGTAAGTCATACGCTTTAAAAAGGATGACGTAATACGCCAAAGGATTAATTAACCCGAGCAGCAAGTAATACCAAGGATTAGAGAGAAACGTAGCCGTTAATTGGCTTAACTTTCCTTGCACACCACAGATGAAGGTCAGCGCCATGGCAGAAACGATACTGGCCACGCCTAGCATCTGAATCGGCGTAAACTCTGCCAGCGTGAGTTTAAATGCGGTTGCAACCGTAGACCAAAGTAATACTGCTGAGAGCCCAAATCCTAGGGCGCGACGCTCGTTCATGATGCCTCTGTGTGGTGATGTATCGCTCTGTCGTATTCATATGAGCGTCAGTGAGAAGGTTGAAGGAGAGCCTAGTGTATGCGAGGATTTTTCATTCAACAAACTGGACATTTATCCAGTGTCTAAATACCATTGATACAGATATAAAACACAGGCTAACTCGCGATTATGCAATGGATTCTTGAGCACCAATCTCTCATTCTTTCTTCTCTTTGTGCGGCGACCATCAGCGGCGCGGCAGTAGGTTGGTGGGTGAAACAGCGCTTTATCACCCAAACTCAGCTTCTCGAACAGCAACTCGCTTCAGAAAAACAATTGCATCAACAGCAGCTTGAGCAGGTGAAGCAAAGCCTTGCCAATGCTCAGCAAGAGCTGGATGAACTAGATGACGAGCGAGACAAAGCAGCGTTTGACGTGCGTCAAACGCACGGAAAACTCATGGCCGCCATGGAAAAATTGCGTTACTTCGACGCGGTCAAGCAAGAGCGTCAACAATATTTTGATGAGCTTGGACAAATGCGTGAGCACAAATCTCGTCTAGAAACGCAACTGCGGGAACAACAAGCGCGTCACGAGCAAATCAACCAAGCCAACGCTGAGAAGCTACAAATTCTGGAACACGCCGAATCTCGCTTAAAACAGCAGTTTGAGCATCTCGCCAATCAATTATTTGAAGACAAAACCGCCAAGGTCGATGTGCAAAATCGCCAGAGTTTGGAGGGCTTACTCTCGCCGCTTAGGGAGCAGTTAGAAGGGTTTAAAAAGCATGTGAATGACAGCTTTAGCCAAGAAGCGAAAGAGCGCCACACATTAGTTCACGAACTGAAAAACCTGCAACGCCTGAACGAGCAAATGACGCGTGAAGCGGTGAACTTAACGCAAGCCTTAAAAGGCGACAATAAGCAGCAAGGTAACTGGGGGGAAGTGGTGCTCGCCCGTGTGTTGGCTGAATCTGGCTTACGTGAAGGGCATGAATACCAAACTCAGGTCAATTTACAAAATGAAGCGGGTAAGCGCTACCAACCCGACGTGGTTGTTCATCTACCGCAAAATAAACAAGTGGTCGTAGACTCAAAGATGGCGTTGGTCGCCTACGAGCGCTATTTTAATGCGGAAACCGATGTCGAGCGTGACCAAGCCTTGAGCGCCCATCTTGCCGCTCTGCGCGCGCACATCAAAGGCTTAAGCATGAAGGACTACCACAAACTCAAAGGCATTCAGAGCTTGGATTATGTGCTGATGTTTATTCCGGTCGAGCCGGCATTCCAAGTCGCAATTCAAGCTGATCCGAGTTTGGTCAAAGATGCGATGGAACAGAACATTATTTTGGTCAGCCCAACCACGTTGCTGGTGGCGCTGCGTACCATCGACAACCTTTGGCGCAATGAACGCCAGAATGAAAACGCCAAAATAATTGCGCAGCGCGCGACCAAACTGTACGACAAGCTGCGCTTGTTTATCGATGATATGGAAGGGCTAGGTGGGGCGTTAGACAAAGCCAACCAAAGCTATCAAGGCGCAATGAATAAGCTCGCGACGGGGCGCGGAAATGTGATTCGTCAAGCTGAAAGCTTTAAACACCTTGGGGTAGAAATCAAACGTCCAATCTCTTCCGATCTCACACAGCTGGCGCAACGTGATGCATTTTCAGAAAATGACCCGTTAGTAGAAAGACATCCGGCTGAGGATAAAGTAAACTAATCGCCCGCAGTGCAGTGGGCGATTATATTTGTCAGCAAACGCCCGTAGTGAGAAAGTGCTGCCTAAGAGGAATTAGAATGACGGACACAAGCTTGCAATCCAATCCAGCGTTAGAGAATGAAACCACCCACTTTGGTTTCTCCACCGTGGCGAAAAACGAAAAAGTGACCAAAGTTGCTGAAGTTTTCCATTCAGTAGCAGCGAAATACGACATCATGAATGACCTGATGTCGGGTGGTATTCACCGCCTTTGGAAGCGCTTTACCATCGATTGTAGTGGCGCTCGCCCAGGACAGCGTATTCTTGACCTTGGTGGCGGTACCGGTGACTTAACCGCGAAGTTCTCGCGCATTGTTGGCGATGAAGGTCATGTCATCTTGGCCGATATTAATAACTCAATGCTTAACGTTGGGCGCGACAAGCTACGCGACAACGGCATTGTCGGTAACGTGCATTATGTTCAAGCCAATGCGGAAGAACTGCCGTTCCCAGATGATTATTTTGATGTGATCACCATCAGTTTCTGTCTGCGTAATGTGACCGACAAAGACAAAGCGCTTCGCTCAATGTTCCGCGTACTTAAGCCCGGTGGACGCCTATTGGTGCTGGAGTTCTCAAAACCCATGCTGGATCCGTTATCGAAAGTGTACGACGCGTACTCATTCCACCTCTTACCGAAAATAGGTGAGTTAGTGGCGAATGATTCAGAGAGCTACCGTTATCTAGCAGAGTCAATCCGCATGCATCCAGACCAAGAAACACTGGAAGGGATGATGGTTGATGCGGGGTTCGAAAACACCAAATACTACAACCTAACCGGTGGTATTGTGGCGTTGCATCGCGGTTATAAATTCTAAGGGTAAAACGGCATGCCATTTGAATCGCTGATCACTGCTGTGATTGAAACCTCGCTGAACACATTGATTAAAGATGACCCTGCGCTAGGTCGTCGTTTGGCGCGGCTAAAAGGTCAGGTTATTCAAGTTCACCTTAAAGAGCTCAACAAGACACTGACGTTCATTTTTAGTCAACAAATTGATGTGTTGGGTCATTACGAAGGGCAGCCCGATTGCTACCTATCATTAAACGTAAGTGTATTGCCAGAACTGCGTGATCAAGCCAATATCACTCGCCTTATTAAACAAGACAAGCTTGAGCTTGAAGGCGATATCCAATTGGCGCAAAAGTTCTCTCAATTGATGGTCGATTGTAAACCCGATGTCGAAGAGTGGTTGTCTCGCGTGATTGGCGATGTCGCCGCGCATACCTTCGTACAAGGCTCAAAAGACATCGGCAGTTTTTTTGCCTCTCAAGCAGACAAACACCAACGTCATCTTGCGCAAGTGGTGACAGAAGAGTGGAAATTGGCACCAGGACCGTTAGAAGTCGCGTATTTTTGTGATCAGGTGGACGAGGTTCGCAGTCAAGCCTCTCGCGTTGAAGCGCGCTTGACGGCTTTGCTGAGTCAGCTCGATTCAGATAACTTTGCGCAGGAGACATCATGACCCCTGCAGAACTCAAGCGTTTATACCACATCGCCAAAGTACAACTGGAATACGGCTTGGATGAGTTGTTGCCAGAGCATCAACTGACTAAAGCGCCACTTTTAATGCGCAAAAGCCTATTTTGGATTAAGAATAAGCACCCTGAGAAGCCGCTTGGTGAGCGTTTGCGTTTGGCGTTGCAAGAGCTTGGCCCTGTTTGGATCAAGTTTGGTCAGATGATGTCGACGCGACGGGACTTATTTCCTCCGCATATTGCTGATCCGCTTGCGTTACTTCAAGACCAAGTCGCCCCATTTGATGGTGAGCGAGCAAAAAAGCAGATGGAGCAAGCGTTAGGTAGCTCGTTAGAAAACTGGTTTACCGAGTTTGATATCAAACCACTGGCGTCGGCGTCGATTGCACAGGTGCATACTGCGCGTTTAAAAGACACTAACCAAGAAGTGGTATTAAAGGTTATTCGTCCAGATATTCGTCCGGTGATTGATTCAGATCTAAAACTGATGCACCGAATGGCGCGTATAGTCGCCGGAGCGATGCCTGAAGCACGTCGTTTGAAACCGGTTGAAGTGGTGCGTGAGTACGAAAAAACGCTGCTCGATGAACTCGATTTGCGACGTGAAGCCGCGAACGCGATTCAGTTGCGTCGCAACTTTGAAGGCAGTGAAGAATTGTATGTTCCTGAAGTTTTTCCTGACTTCAGTAATGAAACTGTCATGGTTTCTGAGCGAATATATGGCATTCAAGTCTCTGATATTGAAGGCTTGAAAGCCAACGGCACCAACATGAAGTTGCTTGCTGAGCGCGGCGTAAGTGTCTTCTTCACTCAGGTGTTCCGAGACAGCTTTTTTCATGCCGATATGCATCCGGGCAATGTGTTCGTTAACCCCGAACACCCAGAAAATCCAATGTGGATCGGGCTAGATTGTGGGATCGTTGGTACACTTAACAGTGAAGATAAACGTTATCTAGCGGAAAACTTCCTGGCCTTCTTCAACCGTGACTATCGTCGAGTAGCGGAGTTGCACGTGGATTCAGGGTGGGTACCCGCAGATACTAATGTCGACGAGTTTGAGTTCGCGATACGCATAGTGTGTGAGCCGATTTTTGCTAAGCCGCTGTGTGAAATCTCCTTTGGTCATGTGCTGTTGAACTTATTCAACACAGCACGTCGATTCAACATGGAGGTTCAGCCCCAGTTGGTGCTGCTGCAAAAAACGTTGTTGTACGTGGAAGGGCTTGGTCGCCAGTTGTACCCTCAGCTTGACTTGTGGGCGACCGCAAAACCATTTCTAGAAGAATGGATGATGAATCAAGTTGGGCCGCAAGCGCTAGTGAATGCGATTAAAGATCGCGCACCATTTTGGGCGGAGAAGTTACCAGAGTTGCCAGAGCTGCTTTACGATAGCCTCAAGCAAGGTAAAGCCATGAACCAAAGAATGGATCAGCTTTATCAAGGGTACCGTCAAAGCAAGCGTCAGCAGGCAACGGGGAATTTTTTATTTGGCGTTGGCGCCACTTTAGCCGTATGCTCGGCAATATTGGTGAATAACGCTTTTGAGCAGCTGTCGGTGGCCAGCGGTATCGCAGGAATCACATTTTGGCTGTTTAGTTGGCGAGCTTATCGTCAATAGACGTTAAACTCTTGAAATAATTTAGTTTAAAGACCCGAGGTAAAGAGAATGGGTGGTATCAGTGTTTGGCAACTTCTAATTATTGCTGTAATTGTCGTATTGTTGTTCGGAACGAAGAAACTGCGTGGTATCGGTGGTGATCTGGGCGGTGCCGTTAAGGGCTTCAAAAAAGCGATGAGTGATGAAGGTGCGGCGAAGGATGACAAAGACGCAGACTTCGAGCCAAAAAGCTTAGAAGAGCAGCAGAAAAAAGAAGCTGCGACCGAAACAAAAAAAGACAAAGAGCAGGCATAAAACGTGTTTGATATCGGTTTTTGGGAACTGGTATTAATATCTGTTGTTGGTCTGGTCGTTCTTGGCCCGGAGCGTTTGCCTCATGCTATTCGTAGCGTGTCTCGTTTTATCGGTGCCGCTAAGAGTATGGCAAATAACGTTAAAGACGAATTGTCACACGAGCTGAAAGTCCAAGAGCTGCAAGAAAACTTGCGTAAAGCTGAGAAAATGGGGATGGAAGACCTGTCTCCTGAGTTGAAATCTTCAGTCGAAGAGCTCAAGAAAGCAGCGCAATCTGTAAACCGCCCTTACGCAGACAAAACTGAGTCAGACGCTGAGCCTGCAAAAGCAGCATCAGAGCTTGATAAGGTAGCAAAAGCGGAAGAGAGTAAGGTTACAGCGGCAGATAAGAAAGCCGAATAGTCTCATTAGGAGGAGCTGCTAGTGATTGGTAGCTCCTTTTTGATCTGTTTTTTAATAAGAGGTTTGCCATGTCTACCGTCGAGCAGACACAACCTTTAATTAGTCATTTGTTAGAACTTCGCAACCGACTACTGCGCGCAATCTTGGCAGTGTTGGTGGTGTTTGTCGGGCTAATTTATTTCTCCAACCACATTTATGAGTTTGTTTCCGCGCCTTTGGTAGAACGTTTACCGGAAGGGGCAACCATGATTGCAACGGATGTGGCGTCACCCTTTTTTACGCCACTTAAGCTGACATTAATTGCTTCGGTATTTATTGCGGTGCCTTTCATTTTGCATCAAATCTGGGCCTTTATTGCGCCGGGCTTGTACAAACACGAACGCCGCTTGATCATGCCGTTGCTATTTTCGAGTTCCTTGCTCTTTTACTGTGGTGTCGCGTTTGCTTACTTTGTCGTCTTCCCACTAGTCTTTGGCTTCTTTACGGCGATTTCACTTGGTGGTGTTGAATTCGCAACGGATATCTCTAGCTATTTAGACTTTGTTCTGGCGCTGTTTATGGCGTTTGGTATTGCATTTGAGGTACCGGTTGCCATCATTTTGCTGTGTTGGACGGGCGCAACGACACCGCAAGAGTTAAAAGAAAAACGCCCTTATATTGTCGTTGCGGCTTTTATTATCGGGATGGTTTTGACACCACCTGACATGATCTCGCAAACCTTATTGGCAATCCCAATGTGTTTGCTGTTTGAAGTTGGCTTGTTCTTTGCCCGTTTCTATACGCGAAGAAGTGAAAACACGGAAACAGAAACTGAAGAGTAATGCTCATCGGGCTTTAAAAGCGGCTCAATCGAGCCGCTAAAGATGAAAAAGAGTTTTCGCGTTTTCGGTTGTGATTGCATCGATTGTCGCCACCTCTTCCTCGCGTAAACCGGCAACACGCTGCGCAACCAATGCAGTGTAAGCGGGCTCATTGCGCTTACCTCGATGAGGCACGGGGGCCAAGTATGGACAATCGGTCTCTAAAAGGACCCACGCCATGTCTAGGTGAGGAATCACCTTATCCATTCCCCCATTTTTGAATGTCGACACGCCACCCAATCCAAGGTGAAAGCCTAACGCATTAATGGCTTGGGCTTCCGCTAATGTGCCACCAAAACAGTGGAACACACCACGTAGACGGCCATCTTGCTCCTGACGTAGCAGTGTTAGTGTCTCTTCAATCGAGTCACGAGTGTGAATCACGACCGGTAAATCTAGCTCTTTTGCCCAGTTAAGCTGTGTAGTAAATGCCATCTCTTGCTCGGCACGATAGGTTTTATCCCAATACAGGTCGATGCCGATTTCGCCCACAGCAATAAATTTATGCTTTTCAAACCAGCCGCGGATGATGTCCAACGTTTGTGCAACATTGCCATCCACATAACAGGGATGAAGCCCCATCATGGAATGGCACACGTCAGGATACGTTGCTTCGGTTTGCAGCATGGGCGCGATAGAGTCGAGATCGATATTAGGCAGTAGGATTTTATCAATGCCTTGGGCTAAGGCACGTTTTACAACGTCGTCGCGGTCATTATCAAATTCGCTGGCGTATATGTGTGCGTGGGTATCGATCATCGTTGGTCTCTATACTTTATCGTTTGTGTAAGATGAGAAGTATACTTGAGTGTGAGTGTTGGGTCATTTTCAGTTTTTTTCAGTCCCTTTTTCCAGATTGCCACTCGCAAGGTGCATCAAGAGTGATATGATTTTAGTCACCAGATGATTCGATCATCCTAACCGTCCAGACAAGGAGAAAATGGTGTCTGTATCAATTCAAGGTCCATTCCCTGCACGCCGTATGCGTCGTTTACGTAAGCACGATTTTAGCCGTCGTTTGATGGCTGAGAACCAACTTTCTGTGAATGATCTGATTTATCCGATGTTCATTTTGATGGGGAAAGATCGCCGTGAGAGCGTGGAGTCCATGCCGGGTGTAGAGCGTTTGTCGATTGATTTAATGCTAGAAGAAGCACAATACCTTGCCAATCTAGGCGTTCCAGCAATCGCGCTTTTCCCTGTCGTAAACCAAGACGCTAAAAGCTTATGTGCTACAGAAGCTTATAATTCAGAAGGTTTGGTTCAGCGCGCAGTACGTGCGCTTAAAGAACACATCCCTCAAATCGGTGTGATCACAGACGTGGCACTCGACCCTTTTACCACACACGGCCAAGACGGCATCATCGATGAAGATGGCTATGTCATGAATGATGAAACCACAGAAGTGTTGGTGAAGCAGGCGCTGTCTCACGCAGAAGCGGGGGCTGACGTCGTCGCACCTTCTGACATGATGGATGGTCGTATTGGTAAGATCCGCGAAGCACTAGAAGATGCGGGTTACATTCATACACAAATCATGGCGTACTCGGCGAAATACGCATCGAACTACTACGGACCATTCCGTGATGCGGTCGGTTCTTCTTCCAACCTAAAAGGTGGCAACAAGAAAAACTACCAAATGGATCCCGCTAACATTGATGAAGCGATGCACGAAGTGGCGCTGGACATTAATGAAGGTGCGGACATGGTGATGGTTAAGCCTGGTATGCCATACTTAGACGTAGTCCGCCGTGTAAAAACCGAGTTGCAAGTACCGACATTTGCGTATCAAGTCTCTGGAGAGTACGCAATGCACAAAGCGGCGATCATGAATGGCTGGCTCAAAGAGCGTGAAATTGTGATGGAATCACTCCTGTGTTTCAAACGTGCAGGTGCGGACGGCATTTTAACTTACTTTGCTAAAGACGTAGCAGAGTGGCTGGCAGAAGAGAACGCACAAACGGCTCAACACCTAAATCGTACACAGGAAGCGACAGAAGAGTAATTATTGCTTGTGAGAAACACCGGACTAACAAGAGTGTTCGTCTGTATATACCCAAGTAACCTCAGACGGATTACAAAAGTAAACAATCTAAGGAGCTTGGGTATATTTATTTCTGGAGAATAAAATAATGACAATGTTGATTCGTGAAGGAACATTGGAAGAAGCGCTTAAAGTGGTGGCTCGTGTGACAGAGTTCGCTAAAGGAGAAACCGTTGACTCCATGACGCAGCGGCTAGGAGAAAGAAACAGCTTAATCCTAGTTGCGGAAAAAAATGGCGTGATCGTAGGCTTCAAAATAGGTTACGAGTTGGATGAGAGTGTTTTTTATAGTTGGCTTGGCGGTGTCGTACCAGAAGCTCGTAACGAAGGTGTGGCACAGATGCTTTTGGAGGCGCAAGAAGACTGGGCAGCAGAGCAAGGCTACAACACGCTAAAAGTGAAATCTCGAAATCAGTTTCCCGCCATGCTTCGATTGTTATTGAGAAATGGCTATATCATTGAAAAATTTGAAGAAAAAGTTAACCTTCGTGAATCTCGAGTTCATTTCATTAAAGCGATGTGAAAATAAATGAGACTTTTTCTCATTTAACTATTGACTGAGAAATGAGAATCATTATTATTAACCCTGTCTTAGGGAATGAGGAAGAGTTCACAAGAACGTTGAATGACTTATTAACAGAAGTTGATTAACTGAAAGTTGAGAAGTGATGAAACATTTTTCTGAGAACTTGCACGAATTCTTTTTGACACGACATTGCTCACATTGCTTCCAGTGTAATTTATAGCTTCTTGATGAAGCGATTCTAATGACAGAATTTGCTTTATCACTTCTGCTAGGCGACCCATTTGGGTCGCTTTTTTCTTTCTACAATTTCTATTTGACGTCTCTATCCATAACTTTTCCACACGTGATGATCATTTAAGGATCGTTGATTAGTTCACTGTTTTTTTAATAATATCAATAAAAACAATGCTTTGAATGTAATGCTTTGTGTTTTATCTAGTGTTGGATAACCAGTGGATAATTTCTATGAACAGACTTATCCACAGCATGGTGTGGGTTTTGTGAATAACACCGGAATATTTACGCGAGTTGAATCGAGCGAACAAGATAGATTCAGATCTGTAGTCATGGCATTCTAAGCAGATCTATTAAGTACTGATTTGGATACAGACAATTATGGCAAGTATTCCTGAAAACCCGTTGATCCTCATTGATGGTTCTTCTTACCTATACCGCGCTTTTCATGCCTATCCTGGCACGATGAGTAATGGTGAAATTCCCACTAATGCTGTTTACGGTGTGGTGAATATGTTACGCAGCATGATGCGCCAGTTCGCCTCTGACCGTATTGCGGTAGTTTTTGATGCGAAAGGGAAAACCTTTCGAGACGATATGTTTCCGGAATACAAAGCAAACCGTCCACCAATGCCAGATGATCTGCGCTGCCAAATTGAACCGCTACATGATGTGATTCGTGCGATGGGACTACCGCTGATTTGCGTCCCTGGTGTCGAGGCCGATGACGTGATTGGAACACTTGCTTACCAAGCATCACAACAGGGCATGCCTGTATTGATCAGTACTGGTGACAAAGATATGGCGCAGCTGGTGGATGACAACATTACGTTGATCAACACCATGACCAATGTGGTCATGGATCGCAACGGTGTGATTGAAAAGTTCGGCATTCCACCAGAGTTGATCATCGATTATCTCGCGTTGATGGGGGATAAAGTCGATAACATTCCTGGTGTTCCCGGTGTGGGTGATAAAACCGCCACCGCATTGCTACAAGGTATTGGCGGCATCAGCAAGTTGTACGAAAATCTTGATGATGTTGCTGCTCTTGGCTTCCGTGGTTCAAAAACGATGGCGAAGAAGCTTATCGACAACAAAGAAAATGCGATGCTGTCGTACGAGCTGGCGACCATTAAGCTAGATGTTGCGTTAGAAGAAACGCCAGACTCGTTACTAAAAGCGGAGCCAAATAAAGACGAACTGATTAAGCTGTATGGTCAACTGACGTTTAAATCTTGGCTGAATGAATTACTGGAAGGTGGCTCTGGCTCTGTTGTCGCGGTCGAACTGGCAGGCTCAGCTCAAGCATCATCTTCTCCATCAGGGATGGAAACTTCCGCTGTTACTCTCGATCGTAGCCAATATGAAACCATCCTAGATGAAGAAGCGTTCAATACGTGGTTAGAAAAACTCAAAGCTGCTGAGTTATTTGCTTTCGATACCGAAACTGACAGTCTAAATTACATGGTCGCAAACCTAGTTGGTTTGTCATTTGCTATCGATGAAGGTATCGCGGCATACGTACCAGTTGCTCACGACTATTTAGATGCACCGAAGCAACTGGATCGCGACTGGGTTCTTGAGCAACTAAAACCGATTTTGGAAGATGAGTCGTTAGCTAAGGTCGGTCAAAACCTCAAATACGATGCGTCTGTATTGGCTCGGTACAATATTGAGCTAAAAGGCATTAAGCACGACACCATGTTGGAATCGTACGTTTACAACAGTGTGGGTGGTAAACACGATATGGACAGCTTGGCACTGCGCTTTCTTCAGCACAGTTGCATCTCCTTTGAGCAAATTGCAGGTAAGGGCAAAAAACAACTCACGTTTAACCAAATCGAATTAGATCAAGCATCACCGTATGCGGCAGAAGATGCGGACGTGACCCTTCGTCTGCACAATCGCCTGTTTGCTAATATCGAGCAAGATGAAAGTTTAAAGACCATTTACGAAGAAATAGAAATGCCGTTGGTGCCTGTGCTGTCTCGCATTGAACGAACTGGCGTATTCATTGACGAAATGCAATTAAGCGCACAGTCGGTAGAAATTGCGGCACGCCTCGATGAACTTGAGAAGAAGGCATACGAAATTGCAGAGCAAGAGTTCAACATGAACTCGCCCAAACAACTTCAAGCCATCCTGTTTGAAAAAATGGGTTTACCGGTTGTGAAGAAAACGCCATCAGGTACGCCGTCGACCAATGAAGAAGTATTACAGGAGCTGGCGCTCGATTACCCATTGCCAAAATTGATTTTGGAATATCGCGGTTTGGCGAAGCTTAAATCGACGTACACGGACAAGCTGCCGAAGATGATCAACCCAAATACAGGGCGAGTGCATACTTCTTACCATCAAGCGGTCACCGCAACTGGTCGTCTATCTTCTACCGATCCGAACTTACAGAACATTCCAATTCGTAACGAAGCCGGTCGTCGCATACGCCAAGCATTTGTCGCGCAAGCGGGTCACAAAATCTTAGCGGTCGATTACTCGCAAATCGAACTGCGCATCATGGCGCACCTTTCTGGCGACCAAGCACTATTGGATGCATTCCGTGACGGAAAAGATATTCACGCCGCAACCGCGGCAGAAATCATGGGGTTGGATATTGATCAAGTATCGAGTGAACAGCGTCGCCGCGCTAAAGCCGTTAACTTCGGGCTTATCTACGGCATGAGTGCGTTTGGCTTGGCGAAGCAATTGGGGATCCCTCGCGGCGAAGCGCAAGCCTACATGGATAAATACTTCGAACGTTACCCTGGCGTAATGCAGTATATGGAAGATACACGCAGTACGGCGGCTGATAAAGGCTACGTTGAAACGATTTTTGGTCGACGTTTGCACCTACCCGAAATTAAATCGCGTAATGGTATGCGTCGTAAAGCGGCAGAGCGAGCGGCAATCAACGCGCCGATGCAAGGCACGGCAGCAGACATCATCAAGAAAGCGATGTTGCTTGTGGACCAGTGGATTCAGGAAGAAGGTAATGGTCGTGTGAAGTTGTTAATGCAAGTACACGATGAATTGGTCTTTGAAGTTGAAGAGTCATCATTGTCCGAAATTGAAAGTAAAGTACAGAAACTGATGGAGTTTGCAGCAGAACTGAAAGTGCCTTTAATCGCGGAAGCTGGTCATGGTGATAACTGGGATCAAGCCCATTAGTCACTTTTAAACCATTTCTGCCAATTAAGTATGAGCTAGCGCACAAACGTTGGCTTTTTTTAGCGATTAAAAAAGCGAGCGCAAAGTTAGCTTTAATGTTGCTTAATAAAAATTTCATGAAAAAAAACTACAAAAATTCTTTGCAATTCTGACCAATTGTTGTACATTAATACTCGTAGGGTACAGAGGTAAGATGTTCTATCTTTCAGACCTTTTGTTTCACGTTATTGGATTAGGCTGATTCAGCCGCCCCAGTCACTTTTTGACTGGGGCGTTTTTTATTGGGCGAAAGAAAATTTTTCTTTTTGTTCAATGGCTTGGGCTGGTAACGACTTGTCTTTATATTTCACCCACCCTTAACCTATTGTCTACACTCCAATTTTCTTCAAAACTCACAAACTATCAGTCTGTAAATTTATGCCAATCACACTATGATTTTTTCTTGAAGGAAACTAAGTTGACGTGGAAATGGGCAGGTTACTGTCTAACTTATTGAATTGTATTTTCTTTACTTGTTATGGTTGTGAGTTGATTAAGCGAAAGCTAAAGTTAGACGGCTTTTTAAGCTATTGAAATCATCCGATAGTTCAGCAATGCTTTGGGACATAATAATAAGTACCAATTTTTCTCTCCCGTTATCCCTACCAGGAAGGTGGGGATTTTTATTACCTGAAATTCGCGCTTTCCACCCTCTGAGCAGCAAAAAGCCCGACCAAAAGGCAGGGCTGTGTCAAAAATAATTAACAACAATTGTTAATTATTCTTCGTGGTTCTCTGGTGTATCCAGTTCGCTTTCTTCCATCAGGTGAGCGAACGCAGGTGCAAACCAAGTGTCCAGTTTAGCGCGCAGCTGATCAACGCCTAATCCCTTTAATGAAGAGAATACGTCAACAGCCACATCGCCGCCGAAAGTTTCCACTTGCTGGCGCACTTTCAACAATGTTTGTTTGCGCGCCCCACTTTTTAACTTGTCTGCCTTGGTGAGTAAGACTTGTACTGGGATGTGGCTGTCAATAGCCCAGAAAATCATTTGCTGGTCGAGATCTTTCATTGGATGACGGATATCCATCAGAACCACCAAGCCTTTTAGGCATTGGCGCTTCTGCAGGTATTCACCCAAAGATTTCTGCCATTTGTTTTTCATTTCTAGTGGTACTTGAGCAAAACCGTACCCCGGTAGATCGACAATATGACAACCTTCTTCTACTTTGAAAAGGTTGATCAATTGGGTGCGACCAGGTGTTTTGGATGTCTTGGCTAAGCTTCTCTGATTAGTTAGACGGTTAAGTGCACTTGATTTACCAGCGTTTGAGCGTCCTGCAAACGCAATTTCGACACCTTCGTCTTCCGGCAGGTGACGAATATCGGGTGCGCTGGTGATGAAATGCGTATTTTGGTAATGAATTTTTACGCTCACTGTTAACTCCATCTCGACTTTGTGTAGTCGATTGATTACTTTTTTGTGAAAATGTGTAAAATAACCGTGCTCGGCATAAGGGCGCCTATTGTACCATGAGTGTACGCGGTATGTTCATATTCCGTGGTACTGGAAGCTTGATAATTATAATGGAATGTCATGAAGAAATTAGCGCTAATTTTGAGTCTTTTAGCCAGTTGCTCAGTATGGGCCCAAGGTAGTATTGAGGCTGGTAAAGCAAAATCACAAACCTGTGTCGCCTGTCACGGAGCAGATGGCAACAGTGCAATAACAACATACCCGAAACTCGCAGGCCAACACGCGAAGTATCTTGAGAAGCAGTTAAAAGATCTTAAGCTAGGCATGACAAGTGGTGGTAAACAAGGTCGTTATGACCCGGTAATGAGTGGGATGGCAATGCCACTAAGTGATGAAGATATCGCTGATCTATCCGCTTATTATGCGTCTCTGCCCATTTCAGAGAACTCAACGCCTGAAGATGTGGTAGCGAAAGGAAAAAACCTTTATACCGCGGGTGATGCTGAGCGTGGGCTAACCGCATGCATTGCTTGTCATGGTCCACGAGGTAATGGTACTGAGCTTTCAGGTTTTCCTAAAATTTCTGGTCAGCATGCTGACTACATCAAAGCTCAACTAGAAAAATTCCGCGATGGCAACCGTGGTAACGATATGAATGGCATGATGAGTGACATCGCTAAGAAAATGACAGACCAAGATATTGAAGTTCTGTCGAAATACGTTGGCGGTCTGCACTAATATACCCAAGCGATTTGAGATCCTGCATCTTGAAGTTAATTGGGTAGATACCCCCTTATATGGTTCGAGCAACCTTTTACAACAATGCCCTTGTGAATTCGCTGGGGCATTGTTGTTAGTGAGGTTGGTCACGGTTTCGTCACCGAGGTGGCACTTGAAAGCGACAGGCTTACTGTCGCTTTTTTATATCTGCTCGATATCAACCACAATTAGCATTGTTACGTTTATCCTTCCAATCAAAATTTTTTAACAAAAATCGTTGAAAAAATGTTCAGCAACACTCCAATCTGAGTCCACTTTCTGGTATGTTTCGCATCCCTGTTTGAGGAAGTCAGCATGCACACCTGTCCTTTATGCCAAAATCAGCGCGCTCACCATTATTTCGAAGATCAGCAACGTGAATATCTTCAATGTGAGCAGTGCAGCTTGGTGTTCGTTAATCCAGACCAACGTTTGGATGCGGAAACTGAAAAAGCTCACTATGATTTGCATGAGAACAACCCCGAAGACTTGGGGTATCGACGTTTTTTGTCGAGAATTGCTGAGCCAATTTCAGAGCGAATTTCACCACAATCGAATGGAATCGACTTTGGTTGTGGTCCGGGCCCAACGCTTTCCTTGATGCTAGAAGAAGCGGGGCATAACATGGCGTTATACGACCTCTACTATCACCCTGATACTTCGGTGTTAGAAGTGCAGTATGACTTCATGACAGCAACTGAGGTGATTGAGCACCTCTACCACCCCAATTTGGTGTGGAAGCAATGGTTGAATTTAGTTAAGCCTAGGGGCTGGATTGGTTTGATGACGAAAATGGTCATCGATGCAGAAGCATTTAAGTCATGGCACTATAAGAACGATCCAACCCACGTGGTGTTTTTTAGTCGTGATACTTTCCAGTTCCTCGCTGAGCGGGATAAGCTCGAACTCGAATTTATTGGTAATGATGTAATTTTACTGAGGAAGACCCAGTAATGAGCCGTACAAAGAAATCTAGAAAGCCAGGTGCCGCAGGCGCGCCTGAACCTGTTGTTACTCGTAACCGCACCGAGTCTGATGTTGAAGGCCGTCTACGTAAGCGTGCTAAAAAGCGCAAAGGCTTGCAGACTGGCAACCGCAACACAGAAGCGAACGAGAAGAAAAAACACACCGCAGCACAAAACCGCGATCCGCGCTTGGGTAGCAAGAAGAAAATCCCTTTAGTGGTTGAGCCAGCGAAGAAGATGACAAAGCAAGAACGTCGTCTATCCGCAGAGCAAGAGCTAGAAATGCTAGAAAATGATGCGCAATTGAACGTATTGCTGGATCGTATCGAAGCGGGTGAAAGCCTAGGTACTGGTTTACAGAAATACGTTGATGAGAAGCTGAACCGCATCGAGAAGCTAATGGATCAATTGGGTCTGTTGGAGCCTGAAGAAGATGAAGACTTCACTGCGCCTGCTGAAAAAAGCGCGCGTAATGATGATGACTTGCTTGCAGACTTCGACGATATAAACTTCGACGATTATAAAGGGTAATGGAGCAATGAACGTAACCTTATTAACTATTGCCGGTGTGGTTATTATCATCGCGCTCGCTTCTTATGCAGGTTACCTTCTGCTTCAATTGAAAAAGCAAAAGGAATTGCAGCTGAAGCATCAAAAGTTGGCGATTGATAAACGTAACGCTAACATTTTTGAGAGTGTGCATACTTTGTGTCAGGCAGGCATTCAAGGCCAATGCGATTTATCCGAAATCAGTATCCGTGTGTATAACATTATGGATTACGTACAGGGTGAGGACCGTGTCGATTTCGATAAAACGTACCCTGCAATTTCTGAGCTTTTTCATATTGTGAAAGATATGCCGCGTGGTGAAGAACGCCAACAGCTTGCCAAGAAAGAGCGTATGCAACAGAACTTGACTCGTCATAAAGCGGAGAGCCGCTTAACGGATGCGATTGTCGAAGAACTCAAATTGTTGCAAAAAAACGTCCAGCCACTGAATAATCAAATTAATATTCAGATGATTTAACACTGACCCACTGGTTTTTTGATGACTATTGGAGGTATCGTGATCACGCTGGCACTTCTTTAGTTTTATAATTAAAAAGCCAGTCGGCGCGCCGCGGTTTTCATCATCATGTGGCAAAATAGCGGCTCTGAATATCGGGTGACGACTTTCGTTGCCCTCGCATTTAACGGAAAGTACCACCATGTCGAATCAACACACTGAATCGAAACAGCAAATCGTCTGGGATCAAGCGGTATTGGATAAGTACAATTATTCCGGTCCTCGCTACACGTCGTACCCAACGGCGCTGGAATTTCATGAAGCGTTTACCATTTCTGATTATGATATGGCATGCACTCAGTACCCAGATCGTCCGTTATCGTTGTACGTTCACATCCCGTTTTGTCACAAGCTTTGCTATTACTGCGGCTGTAACAAAGTGATTACGCGCCACTCACACAAAGCGGACGAATACCTCGACGTACTCGAACACGAAATTCGCCAACGTGCTTCGCTGTTGGTTGGTCGCACGGTGACTCAATTACACTTTGGTGGTGGTACACCAACGTTTCTTTCTGAAAAGCAAATTACACGTGTCATGAGCCTGCTGCGTCAAGAATTTACCTTCAGTTCCGATGCAGAAATCAGCATTGAGGTTGACCCGCGTGAAATCGAGCTCACGGTGCTGGACCATCTGCGCTGCGAAGGATTTAATCGCCTGAGTATTGGTGTGCAGGACTTTAACAAAGAAGTGCAGCAGTTGGTCAACCGCGAACAAGATGAAGAGTTTATCTTCGCGATGGCGGCCCGTGCGAAAGAGCTGGGCTTTCGCTCAACGAACCTAGATTTGATTTACGGCTTACCGAAGCAAACGAAGACGTCTTTTGCTAAAACGCTTGAACAAGTGCTAGAAATGCAGCCAGGTCGTTTGTCGGTGTTTAACTACGCGCACATGCCGCAACTTTTTGCAGCGCAGCGTAAGATCAAAGATGAAGACTTACCTAAAGCCGAAGAGAAGATGGCGATTCTGCAAGACACCATCGCAACCCTGACTGGCGCAGGTTATCAATTTATTGGTATGGACCACTTTGCTTTGCCGGACGATGAACTTGCCGTTGCCCAGCGCGAAGGTATTTTGCATCGCAACTTCCAAGGCTACACCACACAAGGTGAATGTGATTTGGTTGGCTTTGGTGTGTCAGCGATTTCGATGATCGGCGATGCGTACGCGCAAAACCAGAAAGAGCTGAAGAAATACTACGCTCAAGTCAACGAACTTCGTCACGCACTGTGGAAAGGAGTGTCGTTGGACTCTGATGACCTACTGCGTCGTGAAGTGATTAAGCAGCTGATTTGTAACTTTCAATTAGACAAGAAAGCCATCGAGTCAGAATTCAAACTGAGCTTCGATCAATATTTCAAAGAAGACTTGCAGCTACTGCAGACCTTCATCAACGATGAGCTGGTGGAAGTGGATGACAGTGAAATCCGTGTGACACTGCGAGGTCGTTTGCTGATCCGTAATATTTGTATGTGTTTCGATAAGTACCTGCGAGCGAAGGCGCGTCAGCAACAATTCTCTCGTGTTATTTAATCAGAGAATCCGATTCAAGATATAAAAAATGCCAGCAGATGCTGGCATTTTTTTGTTTTTTCTCTGTATTTATGCGCGATCTTTTACTTTCTCTTTCAGTTCCGCTTTTTCTGCTTCTGAAAGGAATGCAATCTCAAGGCCATTGATTTGCGCTTGACGAATTTGCTCTTGGCTCAGACCAGCTGCTGGTGCCGCTACTTCGTATTCGTATGGTAGCTCGATGCCTTCTACCGCTGGATCGTCAGTGTTTAGAGACGCAAGAACGCCATGCTCTAGGAACTGTTTGAGAGGGTGGTTTTCTAACGTTTCTACCGTGCTAGTTTGGTAGTTTGATGTTAGGCAAGATTCAATACCAATGCGGTGTTCTGCGAGATAATCCATCAGTTTTGGATCGTGAATCGCTTTTACGCCGTGGCCGATACGAGTTGCGCCCAGCTCATGGATTGCTTGCCACATGCTCTCTGCACCTGCCGCTTCACCAGCGTGAACCGTTACCCCAAGGCCGGCATTACGTACTTGCTTGAAGTGAGACACAAAGCGATCACCCGGTTGGCCAAGCTCGTCACCCGCCAAGTCGACGGCAACGATATGATCTTTTTGGCTCAGAATACCGTCCAACTCTTGTTGGCAAGCATCAGTGCCAAAAGTGCGACTCATAATACCGATAAGATTGGCTTTAACGCCAAAATCACGCATACCCGCTTGAACCCCATCCACGACCGCTTCAACCACACCTGCAACGGGTAATTTGTGTTTCATCGCCATGTAGTATGGAGAGAAACGCAGCTCAGCATAATCAATCTGTGCGTTCAGTGCGTCTTCCACGTTTTCGTACGCCACACGACGACATGCGTCTAGATCGCCTAATACGGCCACCCCCCAGTCGAGCTTAGAAAGGAAAGCAACAAGAGAAGGTTCTGTTTCGACAATTTGAACGTATGGCGTTAACGACTCGATATCGTATGCAGGTAGAGTGACCCCAAATTTTTGGCCAAGCTCGAGAATAGTCTTAGTGCGAATGTTACCGTCAAGGTGACGGTGCAAGTCAGTGAGAGGAAGATTCTTCGTTATCATTATGTCGATCCGGATAGTGGTGAACAGGAACAAAGCCCAAACATCATCTGTGACAATAAATGGGTAAGGCTTCCCGAAGTATAAATAATAGGTTAGTCGATTGTCAGCAGACGATGACTATGAAATCAACGATTCTAGCTCTTTTCTGCTTCACGTTAACCAAATATGTTGGTGTACGACGTAAGTGATGGTCAGTACAGTTCTTTTAGTTTTCTAGTTAGTGTATTACGTCCCCAGCCTAGTACTTTAGCTGCATCTTGTTTATGACCTTTAGTGTGCTCCAAGGCCGCCTCCAATAAAATGCGTTCGAATTCCGGTAAAGCGTAAGACAGCAGTTCTTTATCCCCTTCCGCGAGAGATTGTCGAGCCCATTCCGCTAGGTTTTCTTGCCAACTGCCGTGTGTGGCGTCTGAAATGGTCTTTTTCTCTTCGAGGAGTTCACTTGGTAAGTCATTGGGAAGTACTTCGCTACCACTGGCCATCACGGTTAACCAACGACAAATATTCTCTAACTGACGTACGTTGCCCGGCCAATCGAGACGATTAAGAATTTCAATGGTCGATGGATGCAGCGTTTTTGTTTCAACGTCAAGCTCATCGGCAGCTCTGATAAGGAAATGCAGAGTTAGCTTTTCAATGTCTTGTTTGCGTTCACGCAGGGCAGGGATTTGTACGCGGATGACGTTCAAGCGATGGAATAAATCTTCACGAAATCCCCCATTCTGAACCAGTTTTTCAAGGTTTTGGTGAGTAGCGGCGACGATACGGACATCAACACTGACCGGAGAGTGACCGCCTACTCGATAGAACTGCCCATCCGCCAGCACACGCAATAAACGAGTTTGGATGTCTAGCGGCATATCACCGATTTCGTCCAAAAATAGCGTGCCGCCATTGGCTTGTTCGAAGCGTCCTTGACGGATACTGTTTGCTCCCGTAAATGCGCCTTTTTCATGACCAAACAGCTCGGATTCAATCAGGTCTTTGGGAATAGCGGCCATGTTCAAAGCAATAAACGGCTTGTTGGCGCGTGGGCTGTGGCGATGTAAGGCATGAGCGACTAACTCCTTGCCTGTACCGGATTCGCCATTGATGAGTACTGAAATCGACGAACGTGAAAGGCGACCAATAGCTCGAAATACCTCTTGCATTGCGGGGGCTTCGCCGATGATTTCCGGGGTTTCTGCAGGAAGGTCTTCCGGTGAGAGTTGTTCACGCTTGTTTTCGTGGCTATGTGCAATAGCACGTTCGACCAAAGTTAAGGCTTCATCAATGTCAAACGGCTTTGGTAAATATTCAAAGGCGCCTTTTTGGTAGGCATTGACCGCAGCATCGAGATCTGAGTGCGCCGTCATGATGATAACAGGAAGGTCAGGGTAATCGTGTTGTACTTGTTTGAGCAGCTCTAAGCCATCGATACCGGGCATGCGAATATCTGATACTAAGACATCGGGCACTTCGCGCTCCAGTTCCATTAAAACGCTTTCCCCATCGGCGTAGGTTTCGCATTTTATATTGGCGGAGGAGAGCGTTTTTTCCATTACCCAGCGAATTGAACTGTCGTCATCGACGACCCAAACATATCCTTTACTCATGTGTTATTAATCCTTGCAGCAAAACTGAAAAAACTGACGCGTAGCGAACTCCATTCGCGCCGTCAGATCGGCAGATAAATTGTAAACGTGGTATGGCCTGGCCAGCTTTCTACGTCGATTTTTCCGTTGTGCTGGTCGATAAGGTTCTGTGAAATGGACAGCCCTAAACCAGTGCCGCCCTCACGACCACTGACCATGGGATAGAAAAGCGTGTCCTGTAATTCTGGCGGAATGCCAGGACCGTTATCGGTAATTTCGATACGGGCTGCTAGCTTGCAGCGTTTTCCGTGTATATTGGCTTGGTGTACCGTTCTGGTTCGGATGGTTATTGTGCCGTGATCCTGATGGCTAAGAATTTGCGCCGCGTTGCTAACGATGTTGAGCATGGCTTGTTCTATTTGATCCGCATCCATCAATATTTCCGGCAAACTGGGGTCGTAATCACGCTCAATGACCATCGATTGCTGTGACTCGAGTTCGACCAGTTGACGAACCTTTTCTAGAGTTTGATGCAGGTTTTCTTGTGTCTTCTTACCTGGCTTTTGTGGCCCAAGTAAGCGGTCAACCAATGCTCTTAATCGATCCGCCTGCTCAATGATGATGTGTGTGTACTCGGTGAGAGAGGGATCTGGCAACATCTTTTCTAACAGTTGTGCCGCCCCACGCAAACCACCCAAAGGGTTTTTGATCTCGTGTGCTAAACCTCGCACCAACAATTTAGCGGCCTGTTGTTGTGCATGTTGGTTAAGTTCTTGTGACAGTCGACGCTGTTGATCAATCTTGCGCATTTCGACAAGCAGCATGAGCTGTTTTTGCCAAGTAATGGGGCTAACGGTGACCTCTAGCATAAGAGGACGGCCATCGACCACAAAGGTGACGTCACTATCGGTGAGGCTTTGACCACTCTGTAGAGGCTGCGTGAGAAGCGCGAGATCCAGCGAAGCGTGCTGAATAAGTTGAGACAGAGACTGCTCGACCATACGTTTAGCACTTTGAGAAAATAACAGCTCCGCGGCAGGATTGGCATAGCGGATGGCCAATCCTTCATCAAGAATCAGCGTTGCTGTCACCATGTTGTTGAGAATGGCACTAGGGAGACTGGTATCCACATTACGTCCTTGTTTTGCGTTAAGATTGTGCGACGCACAATAATGGTGCAATAGAACGTTAAGTATGGCGAATAAATCTCAGAAGAAAAAGTGAAAAGCATCGCGGTGATGCTACTTTTCCATCAAATAGTCTATTTTGCCCCTTTTACGGTCGGCTTAACACTTGCTCTGTGTAAATGCACCGTTATAGGGCTAGTTGATGCAATAAGCTTGCCGCTTCTCTTTGCGTGCACTGCCAGCGTATGAGTTCCTCGGTCAATATTATTTAACTGCCAAGTCATGCGGCCTTGTGGTGCACCATAAGGTTTGCCGTCGAGTAGCAGCTGCAATTGCTCGCCAATACCAAGTTTGCGGTTGGTTTCAAGTGTAATATTGATGAGTCCACGATTACTGCGGATGGTCTCGTTATGTTGAGGAGTCTGTATTGAGAGTTGCAATGGCTGCAATTGATCCGTTTTGGTTTCCGGCTTTTTCTCGGGTTTTGTCGTAGTGTTCGCTTGTGGGGTGAGCGATTCAGTGCTTTCCACTCTAGGCGCAGGGGCACTGGCTTCTAAATTTGGCAGTGCGATGGCCTTTGAACCTTGGCTAGGGGTGTCACTAAAGTGGATCACCCCACTTTCGTCCACCCAAGTATAAGCGACTTGCGCAGGGACAGCGGAGGCTATCAGTAATCCGCCGAGCGCGCACAGAGATGGTATAAGCTGAACTTTCATAGCTCACCTTCTTTTGATAGATGATTTCACGTTTTGGTTGCTTCGGCTCTTGATAAAAAAAAGAGTCTGAGCGTATTGTAATTATTTATTCATGTTAAACGGGGCAGTGGATCGAACGAATACAAAAAAGGCCCGCCTGCGAGGCGAGCCTAATATTTTGTTGCGGTGTTTACATTTTACACTGTAATGCTCTTATACCGAGTAGTAAAGTTCAAACTCAACTGGGTGAGTTGTCATGTTTACGCGCTCAACATCTTGAGACTTAAGTTCGATGTAAGAATCGATAAAGTCATCAGAAAATACACCACCAGCGGTTAGGAATTCACGGTCAGCATCCAGTTCTGCTAGTGCGTCTTTCAGTGAGTAAGCAACGGTTGGGATTTCTGCTGCTTCTTCAGCTGGTAGATCGTAAAGGTCTTTATCCATAGCTTCGCCTGGATGGATCTTGTTTTTAATACCATCAAGACCAGCCATGAGCATTGATGCGAAGCATAGGTATGGGTTTGCCGCTGGGTCACTGAAGCGAACTTCGATACGACGCGCTTTAGGGCTTGGTACCACAGGGATACGGATAGAAGCAGAGCGGTTACGTGCTGAGTAAGCGAGCATCACTGGCGCTTCGAAGCCGGGTACAAGACGCTTGTACGAGTTAGTTGATGGGTTCGCAAACGCGTTGATTGCGCGAGCGTGCTTGATGATACCGCCAATGTAATACAGCGCCATTTCAGATAGACCGCCGTACTTATCGCCAGCAAACAGGTTAACGCCGTCTTTCGCTAGAGATTGGTGAACATGCATACCCGAGCCGTTATCGCCAACGAGTGGTTTAGGCATGAAGGTTGCTGTTTTTCCGAATGCGTGTGCCACATTGTGCACGACGTATTTGTAAATTTGGATTTCATCCGCTTTCGTTGTTAGCGTGTGAAAACGAGTTGCGATTTCGTTCTGGCCAGCGGTCGCTACTTCGTGGTGGTGCGCTTCAACAACTAAGCCCATTTCTTCCATCACCAGACACATTGCAGAGCGGATATCTTGAGAGGAATCGACAGGCGCGACTGGGAAGTAACCGCCTTTTACGCCAGGGCGGTGACCTTTGTTACCACCTTCGATGTCAGTACCAGTGTTCCAAGCAGCTTCCACGTCGTCAATCTTGAAGAAAGAACCTGACATATCTGTTGAGAATTTAACATCGTCGAATAGGAAGAACTCTGGCTCTGGGCCGATAAGTACAGTGTCTGCAACGCCAGTTGAACGCATAAAGTCTTCTGCGCGCTTAGCGATTGAGCGTGGGTCACGGTCGTAACCTTGCATCGTAGCTGGCTCTAGGATGTCACAACGGATATTTAATGTTGCGTCTTCTGTGAATGGGTCAAGAACGGCTGATGAGGCATCTGGCATCATTACCATGTCTGACTCGTTGATACCTTTCCAGCCAGCCACTGATGAACCATCGAACATTTTACCTTCTTCGAAGAAATCTGCGTCGATTTGGTGAGCAGGGATCGAAATGTGCTGCTCTTTACCTTTTGTATCAGTGAAGCGTAGGTCAACAAACTTTACTTCGTTTTCTTGGATCAGTGATAAAACGTTTTCTACTGACATCTTGGATAACCTCCAGTGTTATAAGCGGTAAAAGCTCGATTTATGAACTACTCATGAAACCAGCATTGATTAATCAATTTTAGATTTTTCATTAATCGATACTGGTTTTACTAAAGCCAGAACCGTGCCAAAAAAAATATTCCATTAATTTCAATAAATTGCGATTTTTGGGGCTAGTTTGGTGCAGGCCGCTGCACCAAAATGATCTTAGTTTGCACTATTGTGGTGCTTTAAAGCTCGTTGCACCACAATGTGACAGCCTCATTGTTCATTCAGCCTAGCTTTTAAGCAAGAGTCAATTTTAATTATGCATCGATAAGAATAAAGTTGCGCTTAATCAATTCGTTCTGCGGAATAAAGTGGGCATTAAGCGTAAAAATCGAAAAAATGCTCGGGAGTAGATCACATATTTCTAGGATTTTTGCTAGAATCTGGTACATTATGGCCGTTTTTTTAATCAGAAAATGTCACCAGAGAACACCCGTTCTCAGCATGGGGGCATTTCATATATCGAAGTGAATCACTATCCATGGCTACTCCACAGATTGATAAATTAAGAAATATCGCGATTATCGCGCACGTTGACCACGGTAAGACTACGTTGGTTGACAAGCTGCTACAACAATCAGGCACGCTTGAGTCTCGCGGTGAAGCTGAAGAGCGAGTCATGGACTCGAACGACATCGAAAAAGAGCGCGGTATTACCATTCTTGCTAAAAACACAGCAATCGACTGGAACGATTACCGTATCAACATCGTAGATACTCCGGGACACGCGGACTTCGGCGGTGAAGTTGAACGTATCATGTCGATGGTAGACTCAGTTCTGCTTATCGTTGACGCAGTGGACGGCCCAATGCCGCAAACTCGTTTCGTGACTCAAAAAGCGTTCGCGCATGGCCTAAAGCCAATCCTTGTGATCAATAAGATTGATCGTCCTGGTGCACGTCCTGACTGGGTGATGGACCAAGTGTTCGACTTGTTCGATAACCTAGGTGCAACTGACGAACAGCTAGACTTTAAAGTGGTTTACGCTTCAGCACTTAACGGTTGGGCTTCTCTAGAAGAAGGCGAAACGGGCGAAAACATGGAACCGTTATTCAAAACTATCGTTGATGAAGTCGCGGCTCCTGAAGTTGACCTAGACGGTCCACTACAGATGCAAGTTTCTCAGCTGGACTACAGCTCTTACGTGGGTGTTATCGGTGTGGCTCGTGTGACTCGTGGTAGCGTGAAGCCAAACCAACAAGTGACGATTATTAGCGCAAACGGTAAAACGCGTAATGGCAAAGTTGGTACTGTAATGGGCTACCTTGGCCTAGACCGTCACGAAGTTGACCAAGCGAATGCGGGTGATATCATCGCAATCACGGGTCTTGGCGAGCTGAAAATTTCTGACACGATTTGTGCACAAAACGCAGTAGAAGCGCTACCGCCTCTGTCGGTTGATGAACCAACGGTAACGATGACGTTCCAAGTCAACACATCACCATTTGCGGGTAAAGAAGGTAAGTTCGTTACTTCGCGTAATATCCTTGAGCGTCTAGAGAAAGAATTGGTACACAACGTGGCTCTACGCGTTGAGCAAACCGATGATCCAGACAAATTCCGCGTGTCAGGCCGTGGTGAGCTTCACCTATCTATCCTGATCGAAAACATGCGCCGTGAAGGCTTTGAGCTTGCTGTGTCTCGCCCAGAAGTTATCATCAAAGAAGAAGATGGTAAGCTAATGGAACCGTTTGAAACGGTAACGATCGATGTGATGGAAGAGCACCAAGGCGGCATCATGGAGAATATCGGCCTACGTAAAGGTGAGCTGAAAAACATGTCTCCAGACGGTAAAGGCCGTGTACGTATGGACTTCATTATGCCATCTCGTGGTCTGATCGGCTTCCAAACGGAATTCATGACGTTAACTTCTGGTTCTGGCCTGCTATACCATACGTTTGATCACTATGGCCCACACAAAGGCGGTAACATCGGTCAACGTGTTAACGGTGTGTTGATTGCGAACGCAGCAGGTAAAGCACTAACGAACGCGTTGTTTAACCTTCAAGAGCGTGGTCGTTTATTCATCGGTCATGGTGTGGAAGTTTACGAAGGCATGGTTATCGGTATTCACAGCCGCGACAATGACTTAACAGTAAACGCCCTAAAAGGTAAGCAGTTAACCAACGTTCGTGCATCGGGTACTGATGATGCTCAGGTTCTTACTCCGCCTATCATTATGACGCTAGAACAAGCGCTAGAGTTTATCGATGACGACGAGCTAGTAGAAGTAACACCTGAAAGCATTCGTATCCGTAAGAAGTTCCTAACGGAAAGCGATCGTAAGCGTGCTTCTCGTGGCGCGAAATAATTTTCGTTAAGCGATTCAATTAAGAAGAAGCCCTGAGTTATGCTCAGGGTTTTTTGTATCTAGAGAATGAAAATATCAGCATGAAGCCAATTGTGATTACTGGGGGCCCAGGTGCGGGGAAAACCACCCTACTGCATGCATTAGAGCGGCAAGGGTATGCGACGTTTGCAGAGAGCTCTCGTACGCTGATTGAACAGCAAAGCCAGTTAGAAAATGGTATTTTGCCGTGGACGAATTTGCCTGAGTTTGCCAAATTATGCCTTGGGTTGATGGGCAAGCAAAAGAGTGATGCGCGTTGTCATGATGTTGCGTTTGTTGATCGCGCCATCCCTGACATCATTGCATACCTACAAGTGGGCGGCTGTAAGGTTGACCAAGCTTTCTTAACCGAAAGTGCTGGGTACCATAGTCAGGTGTTTACTTGTCGACCTGAAGCATCTATTTATGTGCAAGATGAAGTGCGTCCGCACAGCTTTGAAGAGGCATTGAAGATTCATCAATCCTTAGTGGATGCCTATGCTGAGCTGGGTTACGAAGTGGTGGAAGTGCCTTGGGGAAGGGTCGAAGAGCGCGTGGACTTTGTTCGAAGAGTAATAGGCTTAGTCGCCGAGGCAGCAGACGAAAACCTCCTCGCGAGGAGGAGGTCTGAATCATTTACTTTTGATTAAGCTTTTGCAGGAATTTATCTGATTCAGCAATCGCTTCGTTCATTTGTTTGATCGCGAATTGAATGTCTTTCTCTAAACTAGAGAACTCACCTTGCAACGAACCAATCGCACTCGCGTTGAGGTTGTGTTTTAGATACAGCGTATTATCGCGCAGTGTGTTTAATACCGGTGCCATCCTTTTCTCGGCACGTTTCATCGCGCTGAGCATGGTTTGGTAAGACGCTTTGGTTTCACGCAGTTTTTGTTCGCTAGAGCGACGCAGCTTGGTATTGGTATACAAGTCGAGTTCGTCTTGCCATTCATCAAATAAAGCATCAGAGACGTCTTCAATGGCAGCGATGCGGTCACGCACCTCTTGCGCGGCTTTTGCGCTGTCTTCGTACTGGTCATTAATCTTGTTATAAATGCTTTCCAGTTCGCCACCATCAAAGTTGGTTAGGGCTGACAACGCCTCAAGTGCGCTGGAGAACTCTTCTTGCGCATCTTGTTGGGATTCTTTGGCATCTTCGACACGGTCAACCATAATATCTCGTTTATGGTACCCGACTTGTTCCATCGCGGAGTAATAAGCAGATTGACACCCTGTCAATGTGAAAATTGATAGTACAATTGCTAATAAATAAGGCATTCTTATGTCCTCGACGCTAATTATGGGATGAACTATGAACCAGTTATTAGAGAGTTACAAGGCAAGGGTAAGCCATTTACTGCCAAGTTGCGTCGCGTTTTTTAAGTATCTTCTTAAGCGATTAACGCACGATCGCGTGAATGTCAACGCGGGCTATCTTGCTTATATCACTTTGTTGTCCATTGTGCCGATGTTGACGGTACTGTTATCCATATTGTCGAAATTCCCTGTTTTTTCGAATGTCGGCGAAGTGCTGCAAGGCTATGTTATTGAAAATTTTGTGCCTGCATCAGGAGAAGTGGTGGATACGGCGTTGCAAGAGTTCGTGGCGAATACCGGAAAAATGAGTGCAGTAGGGGGCGGGTTCCTATTTATTGCTGCGCTGATGTTGATTTCAAACATTGATAAGAGCTTAAATTATATTTGGCGAGTGAAAGACAAGCGTCGCTTGGTGTTTTCTTTTTCCATGTATTGGATGGTGCTGACGCTAGGCCCCATTATGGTCGGCGCGAGTATTGCCGCGACCTCGTACGCCACATCACTGGAAGTCTTAGATCATGAAGTCCTTTCTGGTGCGTTCAATCTATTCTTGCGTTGGTTACCGTTATTGCTGTCTTTTTTTGCGTTTTTAGGCTTATACATCTTAGTACCAAACAAGAAGGTACACCTAGCGCATGGCGCATTGGGTGCCTTGTTGGCCGCGGTATTGTTTGAGTTGAGTAAGAAAGGGTTCGCGCTGTATATTACCCACTTTCCATCATATCAGTTGATTTATGGGGCTTTAGCCGCGATTCCTATTTTATTTGTTTGGGTCTATTTGTGCTGGATGATTGTTCTATTGGCCGCCGAGGTCACCGCAGCGCTTGGTGAACAAGAACACTGGAGTGAGGACTTAGACATGATAGACTCGTCCGCGGAATCTCAGTTAGAAAATGAAGGAAGCGAAAGTAGTGATAGCGCTAATTCAACGAGTCAGTGAGGCCGCCGTTCGAATCGGTGGAGAAGTGGTTGGTGAAATCGATCAAGGTTTACTTGTTTTACTGGGCGTAGAGAAAGGCGATGATGAAGCCAAAGCCAAGCGTTTGATGGAACGCGTTACCACCTACCGTGTGTTTGAAGATGATGCAGGTAAAATGAACCTCAACGTCAAACAAGTGGAAGGCAAAGTGTTGGTCGTGTCTCAGTTTACGTTACCGGCCGATACCAAAAAAGGCACGCGAGCTGGCTTTTCTCGTGGTGCTCACCCAACCGATGCCGAGCATCTGTATGATTATTTTTCTGACCAGTGTGAGCAGGTTCTGCCGACACAGCGTGGCCGGTTTGCTGCTGATATGAAAGTGTCCTTAGTTAATGACGGGCCGGTGACGTTTTGGCTACAAGTCTAATCTGGCGCTGACACGATCATGGTCTAAGCTATACACCCTAAATGATGTTATTTTACTGGGGCTTTTTCCTCAGACTTTTTGTTTGCTTTGCACGTTCAAAGGATTGATATGTTCAAACTCATTACCCCTAAAACGGATAACCAGCTGAAGAAGTACTATCAATTTCGCTGGCAGATGCTTCGTGAACCATGGCGCATGCCGATAGGTTCAGAACGGGATGAATATGATGGCATGAGCCATCATCGTATGATTGTCGATGGTCGAGGCCGTCCCATTGCAATCGGGCGTTTATACATCACACCGGGTAACGATGGCCAGATTCGCTATATGGCGGTAAAAAGTAATCGCCGTAACAAAGGAATGGGGTCGTTGCTTCTGGTTGCTCTGGAGTCGCTGGCGCGCCAAGAAGGTGCGAAACGTTTGGTATGTAATGCCCGTGAAGATGCGATTGCCTTTTATGAAAAAAATGACTTTGAACGTCGTGGTGAGCTGACCGATGGGCGCGGGCCAGTGTGTCACCAACAGATGGTGAAGCCACTTGACCCGATGGCGAATGTTTTACGTCGCCCTGAGTGGTGTACCGAGCTGCAGCAGCGCTGGGAGCAACAGATCCCAATCAGTGACAAGATGGGGATCAAAATTAATCAGTACACGGGTTACCAATTTGAGTGTTGTGCGCAGCTCAACCCTAACCTCAACCCTCACAACACCATGTTTGCAGGTTCTGCCTTTACTCTAGCCACACTGACAGGGTGGGGGATGACATGGCTTTTGCTTAAAGAGCGCGGGTTGCACGGGGATATTGTATTGGCGGATAGTTCGATTCGTTATCGTCAGCCCGTAGAGCAAAATCCAGTGGCGAGCACATCACTGGATGGCATCAGTGGCGACTTAGACCGCTTAGCATCAGGAAGAAAAGCACGCATCGTCATTCACGTGGTGATTTATAGCGGTGAGACTCCCGCAGTGGATTTTGTTGGTACCTACATGCTGCTACCCAACGATTCAAAGTTCCTCAGTTGTTAGGTGAGTAGGCTCAAGCTTTCCCTCCGTCGCGCTTTCATTTTCAGTAGGAAGCACTTGCTCTGCTGAGATGGTTGGTGCGACTGGCTCTTGCTCTTCTTCAACCACCTCTTCGCTGAGTTGTTCTTCATGCAGCTCTAGATTGATATCATCAATCAATGTCGTGGGTTCCATCGGCGCCTCGGATCTCTGCCGCGATTTGTCAGTCTTTACTGATGATGGGGGCTCTACACAGTCATTACGACTTGCTTCACCGCTTAGAAGGTCGCCTTGGACCACACCACATACCCCGTCCAATTGGTAGACAATGCCACTAAGCGGGGTGTTGGTCATGTCAAATTCGCCCAATACCTTACCAGTCATGGCTTTTCCTGACATGGTGATTGGTTGAATCGCCACCTTCCCACGCTGAGCCTCTAAACGCAATGGGCTAAAGGTCACGGCTTTGAGATCATGGTCGGCTTGTAATTTTAAGGTCGTATCACGCATATTCGCGGCCACCTCACCAGACAAACTGTAAGCCAGCATATTGCGATCACCGGCGAGTCCTTGCAGGTCGAGGCTTAGGTCAGTGAATCCTTCGAGTGCAAATGTTGTAGGTAAGTAACGGTTGAGCAGCTTCAGTGGAATGCCGTCAGCATTTACATTTAATGCCCATGGCTGACTGGTGGTGTTTAAGTCGATGTGTCCAAACCCTTCGATGTAGCCTTGCTCTAGTGGCGCAAATAGACGAGTCAATTGCCAGAAGCCATTGTCGCTTTGCATAGAAAGCGCCGCATGAGATGAGAGAGTCTGCTCATAACTGGCATTAACCACACTGGCATCGAGATGCCCATTCCAAAGAACCCAGCGTTTGTTCGACCTTGCTATTTCAAGCTGTTCACCGTCGATGCTGAAACCAGAGAGTTGCCAATAAGGCGTTTCGGAGAGTTGAATGATTTGGCTGCGTTGAATATCGAGTCGTTTAATCGCCACATGATCTAACTTGCTTGTGGCGGTGCGCCACCAGTCGTGGCGGTCTTCTGGCTGTATGGTCCACTTCAAACCGCGGACGGAAGCCTCGTCGATTTGCCATTGGGTAGGACTAAATTTCCCGGAGGTTTGCACTCGGCCTTGTTGCCAATCGAAACTTAGGTCATTCAGTAGGAGTTGACCTGGCTTGAGCATGGCGCTTAAACGTAGTTCCACAGCCGTTTGCTGCTGGAATTGAACACTATCGGCTTGCAAAGAAATCTGTGCGGTGGTGTTCCAGAGTGAGAGAGGCAGTGTGGCGTCCTCAACCGACAGTTCGAGATTTTGCCAATGCCAGTCTCCCCACGCAATATCGGCATTCAGAACATCGAGACTATTGATGTGACTGACTTGGAAAGGTAATGTTTGCCAGGGTTTCACTAGAAGGGAATCGCGCTGCGCGTTACTCATCTGCAGTTTATTGATGGTGACGTTCACTAAAGACCACCCTTGTGCGTACTGCTCACCTTGGCCGGACACTTGGCTATTGCGCCAGCTAAATGAAGCGCCGTAAAGCGTGCTGTTTGCCGGCTTGTAGTCCATGTCGACCAAAACTTGATTAAAGGCTTCGCCACTCCAATATATTTGTTCGGCCGCGAGTTGAACCTCTCCATACGGTATAGAGTCGCCATTCCATCGTGGCGATTGAATTTGGAGGTTAATACCATTGGCAGAAAACTGTTCGTCAGCGTAATCAAGATTCTTGAGGGCGACCTGATGAAACTGAATATGCTCTAGGCTGGGTAAAGCGGGTAGTCCTTGTTGTAAGCTGAGTCCGTCAATGAGCAAGCTGTCGACGATCCACTGACCATCACGATAAACATCGGGATTCATCCAGAGATCAATTTGTTCGATATAAGGCGAATCGGCAGTTGCGGTACTCACACCTTGTAAAGTCAGGTGGTATGGAAAGTCATAATGAATGCTGTCGGCGTTAAAGGGCAGATTAAGCTGGTGCGAAAGCCGTTGCCAAGTGGCGTTAGCGTAGGACGTGGTGAGCAGCGCAATCACAGCGGCCGGAATCGCAACCACTAACACAAGTAACAAAATTAGAACTCGACGCGCTGTTTTCATCCCTAGTAGAACCTATTGTGGGTGCATGGAAACTGAGATATCAGTTTCTCAAATGATTTAGATAAGTGTTAGCTTGTATCAATCTTGTGCGGTATTCAATAAAAAGCCCCTCAAAAGAGGGGCTTGAAGAAGTTTTTTGTAACTAAGTCACGGTCAACTTAGATTGGCTTGGGATTAATCAATCTGTGGCCCAGCGGCAACCAGAGATTTGCCTTCCGCATTGTCTGTGTACTTATCAAAGTTATTGATGAAGCGCTCAGCCAGATCTTTCGCCTTGCTTTCCCATTGTAGTGGGTCTACGTAAGTTTCGCGAGGGTCGAGAATACTTGGATCTACGCCAGGCAGTGACGTCGGCACTTCAAGGTTGAAGATAGGGATATGTTTAGTCCCTGCTTCTTCAATAGAACCATCTAGGATAGCATCAATGATGCCACGCGTATCTTGGATAGAGATGCGCTTACCTGTGCCGTTCCAACCTGTGTTCACGAGGTAGGCTTCTGCGCCCGCCGCTTCCATACGTTTCACCAATACTTCTGCGTATTTTGTCGGATGAAGCGTTAAGAACGCCGCGCCGAAACAAGCAGAGAATGTTGGTGTTGGCTCAGTAATACCACGCTCTGTACCTGCAAGCTTCGCAGTAAAGCCAGAGAGGAAATGGTACTTAGTTTGTTCAGGCGTCAATTTAGACACAGGAGGCAGTACGCCAAACGCATCTGCAGAGAGGAAGATCACTTTATTCGCGTGACCGCCTTTTGATACCGGTTTCACGATGTTGTCAATGTGGTAGATCGGGTAAGAAACACGGGTGTTTTCTGTCTTCGAACCGTCATCAAAATCGATAGAGCCGTCGCCACGAACGGTGACGTTTTCGAGTAGCGCATCACGTCGGATGGCGTTGTAGATATCGGGCTCTGCTTCTTTCGATAGTTTGATGGTTTTCGCGTAGCAACCGCCTTCAAAGTTGAAGACGCCATCGTCATCCCAGCCGTGCTCATCATCACCAATCAGCGCACGTTTAGGGTCGGTAGAAAGCGTTGTTTTACCGGTACCAGACAGACCGAAGAATACTGCCACATCACCCTCTTTGCCCATGTTTGCACTGCCAGTGCATCGATGCGATGTCTTTGAGAGGAAGGAAGTAGTTCATCATCGCGAACATACCTTTCTTCATCTCACCACCGTACCAAGTACCACCGATAAGCTGCATGCGCTCAGTGAGGTTAAAGACGGTGAAGTTTTCCGAGTTAAGACCTTGCTCTTCCCATTTTGGGTTAGTGCATTTTGCGCCATTCATGACCACGAAGTCGGGCTCAAACGTTGCCAACTCTTCTTCGGTTGGGCGAATAAACATGTTTTTAACGAAGTGCGCTTGCCAAGCGACTTCCGTGATAACACGAATGCTCAAGCGTGTATCAGGGTTTGCACCACAGTAACCGTCAACGACAAACAAACGCTTGTTAGACAGTTGGTTTGTCACCAATTCCTTCAACTCATTCCATACTGCTTGAGAGATTGGTTTGTTATCATTTTTTACTTGATCAGACGTCCACCACATATGCTCTTCAGTGGTAGCGTCTTTGACGATGTATTTATCTTTTGGTGAGCGACCAGTAAAGATGCCAGTGTCAACGGCAACCGCACCTAGTTCAGTAACCACACCGCGCTCATAACCGGTTAAGTCTTCACGCGTTTCTTCCTCAAACAACATTTCATAGCTTGGGTTGCGTACAACCTCTTTGACGTCATGCAGTCCGTGTTTGGTTAGATCAAGTGTTGCAGCCTTAGTATGTTCCATAACGGTCATAGGTGCTCCTTATAAGGATTTTGTAGGGATTTTGTAAAGATGTTTTTATTTTAATCTGCTCACCATGCTAGCAACGGGGCGGAGAGAAAACAGGGAGACAGTTCAAAAAATATCCATGATTTCAGTGAGTTTTTAGGTGACCCGTCACATATTGGTGGGGAATAGTTTATCGTGCGCGCAATCCTTTGCGCTAGGGCGGGAGCGTTATTAATTATTTAAAATTAAGTGGTTGTTTTATTACGTCTAAAGCCAAGTGTTACGGGGGGTGGATCACAAAAAGACCAGCATTGAGCTGGCCTTTTTTGGGTGAATTACGTTCTTGATAAGTCGTAAGAATTAATGCAGGGTTTTATTGTCTGTAGAAGCTTGCGCATAGAGTTCGGTCACTTCTGATTGATCAAACGTATATGTTGTACCGCAGTAATCACAATGTAATGAAACCGAACCAACTTCAGCCAAAATGTCATAAATTTCAGATTTTTCAACTGTGATAATAGCGGCACCACTACGATCACGAGAACAGCCACAATGGAATTCGACTGGTTGTGGTTCGTAAAGACGCACTGTGTCTTGGTTATATAGACGGTACAGTAGTTCGTTAGCTTCTAGGCCAAATAGCTCTTCGTCTTTGACGGTGTCCGTCAGTTGCTCTAGATGTTCGAAATCATCCGGTGAACCAGTGCCATCTGGAATCACCTGAAGTAGCATGCCGGCAGCGTGTGGCGTGCCTTCGTGCTCGCCCGTGCGGATCCATAGGCGCGTTTTGAGCTGCTCTGAGTTTGCGAAGTAACCTTCTAGAACGTCAGCTAACGTGTCACCTTCTAGCCCAACCACCCCCTGGTAACGCTCACCATGTTTTGGTTCGATAGTGATCACGAGGTGACCTTTGCCCATGAGCTCGTGAAGGTTGGCGTTATCGGCAATATCGCCTTCCCAACGAGCGACACCACGAACACGTTGCTTGTGGTCACCATTGATAACGGCAAGAGACACAGGACCATCGCCTTGCAGCTGAATGGTGATAGAGCCTTCGAACTTAAGAGTGGCAGTTAAAAGAGTGGTTGAAACGAGTAGCTCACCCAGCAGTTTTTCTATTGCTGCCGGATATTCCTTGCTGGAGATAACACGTTGGTACGCTTCATCCAATTGTACCAACTCGCCACGTACGGAAAGGTCTTCGAATAGGTAGCGGTTTAAAACATTATTTGCCATGGAGTGCTTTCCTCGTTGGTAATTCCGGCTTTTATTGATTTTTGAACTTAATGATGTCTCGGCGCTGCTTCTTATCTGGGCGGCGATCTGGACTTGGGTTGTGGGCATTAAGCTTACGTTGTGTCGCGTGTTCCTCACGTTTCGCGATACTTTCAGTAGTTTCACGATACAAGGTTTGTGCGACAGGGGCGCCTTTACGTTGATCAGAGACTTTTTCGATGATCACAGTTCTTTCTTCGTTGCCTTGACGAAGTCTTACTTCAGCGCCCACTTCAACGATTTTACTTGGTTTGCTTCGTTGGCCATTATAGTGGACTTTGCCGCCATCGACCATGTTACGAGCGATAGAGCGGGTTTTATAGAATCTTGCGGCCCACAGCCATTTATCTAGCCTCACGGCTTCATTTAAGGAACTCATAGAACACAACGCTATCTAATCACTGCCTGAATGTGGCAATGAGTGAGTGATTATTCACCTACAGATGGAGTCAAGGTGGATTTTTTTCAAGGTAGTTGGCAAAAACGGCATAAGAAAAAGGTACAAAATCCAAGTTGTGATATAGTTCACTGCTCTTTGTTGAGTAATAATTTTATTGCAAATTTAGCAAGTTAAAGTCGATAGTTATTGTTATAGCTGAATAGAATAAAGGAATCCACGCAGTGAAACGTTTAGAGCTAAGTGCAGGATTATCAAGCAGACCGCTACTGGCTCAGTTAAAGTCCAATAATCATACGATTCAAGCAAAGCTCAGTTTGTTGCTAACCTGCCTTTTCATTGCGATCATTGGCTGGATACTGGGCAAGATCGTGTGGTTAGCCATACCGCAAGCGTCGGATGTGCCGCAATGGCAACCATCAGTGAGCAACGTTGTCGCCAGTAATAAAAACAGCGCGATTGATTTCAACGCCCTTCAAAATGCCAACCTATTCGGAAAGTACACTGAGCAAAAGCCTGTCGCAATAGAGCAACCCGTGGTGAAAGATGCCCCTAAGACGCGTCTCAACTTAACCCTCGTTGGCGCTGTGGCGAGTAGTGACCCCAATACGAGTTTGGCCGTGGTTGCCAACCGCGGGAAGCAAGCAACCTACGGACTTGGAGAAGAAATTGAAGGGACGCGTGCAACGTTAAAAGCGGTGTTGGTGGATCGCGTTATCATTGACAACCAAGGGCGAGATGAGACCTTAATGATGCAGGGGCTCGAGTATAAGAAGCTATCCGAATCGTCACGGTCTGCGCGCAGCCAAGCTCAACAAGTCGAGTCTAGCGCTGGCATCGGGGACGAATTAGCGCAAATCCGAGAGGAAATAGCGAAAGATCCACAAAGTGTTTTCAAATACATCGCTATTTCACCAGTAAAAAGAGACGGAGGCATTGTCGGTTATCGAGTGTCACCGGGCCGTGATGCGGCGCTGTTTAATGATGTGGGCTTAAAACCCGGTGATATCGCAGTACAGCTAAACGGAATCGATTTAAGTGATCCATCTTCTTCAGTCCAACTGATGCAAGTCATGCGCGATCCGCAAGAATTAAATTTAACTGTTGAGCGCAATGGTCAACAGTACGAGATCTATATCCAATTGTAATACTTAGGCAACCGGCGTAAGTTCAGGGAGACATACGTGAAACATTGGTTCAGCAAAAGCGCTTGGCTACTGGCAGGAAGTTTACTCTGCACTCCAAGTGCAATAGCAAACGAATTCAGTGCCAGCTTCAAAGGTACTGATATTCAAGAGTTCATCAATATCGTTGGTCGTAACTTAGAAAAGACCATCATCGTTGATCCATCCGTGCGTGGGAAAATCGACGTCCGTAGTTATGACGTGCTAAACGAAGAGCAATATTACAGCTTCTTCCTTAACGTACTCGAAGTATACGGCTACGCCGTCGTAGAAATGGACAACGGGGTACTTAAGGTTATCAAAGCGAAAGACTCCAAAACGTCGGCTATTCCAGTGTTAGGTGACGGCAGTGCGCAAGGCGACAGTGTGATCACGCGAGTCGTTGCGGTGCGCAACGTGTCGGTCCGTGAGTTGTCTCCTTTACTGCGCCAGTTAATTAATAATGCAGGTGCGGGCAACGTTGTGCACTACGACCCAGCCAACATCATCTTGATCACTGGACGCGCTGCGGTAGTGAACCGTTTGGCCGAAATCATCAAACGTGTGGACCAAGCTGGCGACAAAGAAATTGAGCTAGTGGAATTGCGTAATGCTTCTGCAGCAGAAATGGTGCGAATTGTGGTCGCGTTGAATAAGAGTGCGAACCAGAAGAGTACCCCAGAATTCCTTGAACCTAAGATTGTTGCTGATGAGCGTACCAATGCGATTTTGATTTCGGGTGAGCCGAAAGTACGTGCCCGTCTTAAACGCTTGATTCGTCAGCTTGACGTTGAAATGGCGACCAAAGGCAACAACCGCGTGGTATACCTTAAAAACGCCAAAGCAGAAGATTTGGTGGACGTCCTAAAAGGCGTTTCCGACAACCTACAAGCGGAAAAGCAAGTCGGCCAACAATCATCAGGTGCACAGCGAGGTGAAGTGGTGATTGCCGCTCACGCGCCCACCAACGCGCTGGTGTTAACTGCACCGCCAGACATTATGAATGCACTCCAAGACGTCATTGCTCAGTTGGATATTCGTCGTGCGCAGGTTCTTATCGAAGCGTTGATCGTTGAAATGTCGGAAGGTGATGGCATCAACTTAGGGGTGCAATGGGGCTCGTTGGAAACCGGAGCGGTGATTCAATACGGGAATAACGGGGCGCCCATCGGTCAGGTGATTGTTGGCTTGGAAGAGTCTAAGGATACTGTAGAGAAAAAGCCGATCCGAGATTCGGATACAGGTGCTATCAAGTACTACGAAGAAACCACGACGAAAGGCGATTACTCTACTTTGGCCTCGGCTCTAAGCGGCGTCAATGGCGCGGCGATGAGCATCGTAATGGGTGACTGGACGGCTTTGGTGAGTGCGGTGGCGACCGATTCCAACTCAAACATTTTATCTTCTCCAAGTATCACCGTCATGGATAATGGCGAAGCATCATTTATTGTTGGTGAAGAAGTGCCTGTCATTACTGGCTCTACAGCCGGCTCTAACAATGACAACCCCTTCCAAACGGTCGATCGTAAAGAAGTGGGCATCAAACTTAAAGTGGTACCACAAATCAACGAAGGAGATTCGGTTCAATTAGATATTGAACAAGAAGTCTCTAACGTGTTGGGCGCAAATGGAGCGGTCGATGTACGTTTTGCTAAACGACAACTGAATACATCGGTGATGGTCCAAGATGGGCAAATGCTGGTGCTTGGTGGTTTGGTGGATGAACGAGCATTAGAAAGTGAATCGAAAGTGCCACTGCTGGGGGATATTCCTGTGCTAGGTCACTTATTTAAATCAACCAGCACGGAGACGCAAAAGCGTAACTTGATGGTATTTATTAAGCCGACCATCATTCGTGATGGTGTGACCGCTGACGGTATTACACAACGTAAGTACAATTTTATTCGCGCCGAGCAGTTGTATCGAGCGGAGCAAGGTCTGAAATTAATGGGTGATGAGAAAATTCCAGTCATGCCAGCATTCGGCCAAGAACGTCAGCACCCAGCAGAAATTCAAGCGTTTATTGATCAGATGGAAAAAACTAATGGTTGATATGTTAGACACTGCGCCCAGTATGCGTCGTCTGCCATTCAGTTTTGCCAATCGCTTTAAACTGGTGTTGGAGACAGAGCACCCAGAGCGTCCTCCCATTCTTTACTATGTGGAGCCGATAAACCCTGCGGCTTTGGTTGAAGTGCGTCGCGTCCTGAAGCGAAGCTTCGTGCCTCAGCCTATCGATAAAGAAGCATTCGATAAAAAACTGACCGAAGCTTACCAACGTGATTCCTCAGAAGCTCGCCAACTAATGGAAGACATCGGTGCCGATAGCGACGATTTCTTCTCTCTGGCTGAAGAGTTACCGCATGATGAAGATTTGCTCGAGTCGGAAGGTGATGCCCCGATCATCAAGCTGATCAACGCCATGTTAGGTGAAGCAATCAAAGAAGGTGCGTCGGATATCCATATCGAAACCTTCGAGAAAACCTTGTCGATCCGTTTTCGTGTTGATGGTGTGTTGCGCGAGGTGTTAACGCCAAGTCGCAAACTGGCGCCATTACTGGTATCGCGTGTCAAGGTGATGGCGAAACTCGATATTGCCGAAAAGCGCGTACCTCAAGATGGTCGTATTTCTTTGCGAATTGGTGGTCGTGCGGTCGATGTACGTGTGTCTACCATGCCGTCTTCTCATGGAGAGCGAGTGGTCATGCGTTTGTTAGATAAAAACGCCACCCGTCTCGATTTACACAGCTTGGGTATGACAGCCTCTGTGCACAATAACTTCCGTCACCTGATCCAGCGCCCTCACGGCATCATTTTGGTGACCGGTCCGACAGGGTCTGGTAAATCGACCACCTTGTATGCCGGTCTGCAAGAGATCAACAGTAACGAGCGCAACATCTTAACGGTTGAAGACCCCATCGAATTTGATATCGATGGCATTGGCCAGACTCAAGTTAACCCGAAAGTGGAGATGACCTTTGCACGAGGGTTGCGTGCGATCCTACGTCAGGATCCGGATGTTGTGATGGTCGGTGAGATCCGTGACTTGGAAACGGCACAAATTGCGGTTCAAGCGTCTTTGACTGGTCACTTAGTCATGTCGACTCTACACACGAACACCGCGGTGGGGGCAATCACGCGTTTACGTGATATGGGGATTGAGCCATTCCTGATTTCATCTTCGCTGTTAGGCGTGCTAGCTCAGCGTTTGGTCCGTACGCTTTGCGCGGATTGCAAAGAGCCATATGAAGCTGATTCAGAACAAAAGAAATTGTTCGATATGGAAGAGCATGACGCTTTAGTGCTTCACCGTGCGAAAGGCTGTGAGACGTGTAACCAAAAAGGTTATCGAGGACGTACCGGTATTCATGAACTCGTAATGATGAACGACCAGGTTCAAGAACTCATTCATAAAGAGTCGGGCGAGCAAGAAATTGAGAGAGCCGTTCGTGCCCATACGCCAAGTATTCGCAGCGATGGTTTAAGCAAAGTACGCCGAGGAATTACATCACTTGAAGAAGTGATGCGAGTGACGAAGGATACGTAATGGCGGCATTTGAGTACAAAGCGCTGGATGCGAAAGGCAAGCAAAAGAAAGGCACCATCGAAGGGGATAATGCTCGCCAAGTACGTCAACGACTGAAAGAGCAAGACATGCTCCCAGTTGAAGTCGTGGAAACCAAAGCAAAGACGGCGAAGTCTTCTGGTTCGGTCAGTTTTAAGCGTGGTATTTCAACCGCAGAGCTAGCGTTAATTACGCGGCAATTATCGACTTTGGTTCAGTCGGGCATGCCATTGGAAGAGTGTTTGCGTGCCGTTTCTGAGCAGGCGGACAAACCGCGTATTCGCTCAATGTTGGCTGCGGTTCGCTCTAAAGTCACCGAAGGTTATCCACTCGCGGACAGTTTGGGCGATTACCCTCATGTATTCGATGAGTTGTACCGCTCCATGGTGGCCGCGGGTGAGAAGTCTGGTCACCTAGATACCGTATTAGAGCGTTTGGCTGATTACGTAGAAAACCGGCAAAAAATGCGTTCAAAATTGCTCCAAGCGATGATCTACCCAGTGGTATTGGTGGTGTTCGCCGTCGTGATTGTGTCGTTTTTGTTAGCAACTGTCGTCCCCAAAATCATTGAACCTATCATTCAAATGGGGCAAGAGTTGCCGCAGTCAACGCAGTTCTTACTGGCGGCGAGTGAGTTTGTGCAAGATTGGGGGCTTATCATCTTCGTCGTACTGGTGGTGTTTTTTTACGGGCTCAAACTGGCGTTGCAAAAGCCCGACTTTCGCTTAGCTTGGGATAGAAAAATTTTGAGCTTGCCGCTACTGGGCAAGATTTCTCGAGGTTTGAATACGGCGCGCTTTGCACGAACACTCTCGATTTGTACGTCCAGTGCGATTCCTATCCTAGAAGGCATGCGTGTTGCGGTTGATGTGATGTCGAATCGTTATGTGAAACAACAAGTATTGATTGCAGCCGATAACGTGCGAGAAGGGGCGAGCCTACGTAAAGCGCTAGACCAAACGCGACTATTCCCACCCATGATGCTGCATATGATTGCCAGCGGGGAGCAAAGTGGCGAATTAGAAAGCATGCTCACTCGCGCGGCAGACAACCAAGACCAAAATTTTGAATCGACAGTCAATATTGCGTTGGGGATCTTCACACCCGCTCTCATTGCCTTAATGGCAGGCCTCGTGCTGTTTATTGTGATGGCGACCTTGATGCCCATGTTAGAAATGAATAACTTGATGAGCGGATAATATTCGAGTGAAGACGTGTCTATTTTGTGTAGGCATGGCTTGAATCTAACTTTCGGAGAAAAAAATGAAATTTAAGCGTAGTAAGCAACACGGTTTCACATTGTTAGAAGTGATGGTGGTTGTCGTTATCTTAGGTATTTTGGCCAGTTTTGTCGTACCAAACTTATTGGGGAACAAAGAGAAGGCTGACCAACAAAAAGCCATCACCGACATTGTCGCGCTGGAAAACGCACTGGATATGTACAAGCTGGATAACAGTGTGTACCCAACAACAGATCAAGGTCTAGAAGCCTTGGTCAGCAAGCCGTCAAACCCAGAGCCACGTAATTATCGGGATGGCGGTTACATCAAGCGTCTTCCCAATGATCCTTGGAGGTATGAGTACCAGTATCTAAGCCCTGGTGATAACGGGACGATTGATATCTTCACTCTAGGCGCTGATGGCCAAGAGGGCGGGGAAGGGCCAGCTGCGGATATTGGCAACTGGAACATGCAAGATTTTCAATAAATTGAGCTAAAGCCAGCACTAATGGAAAAAATGCCAAAACACAACGGTTTTACATTGATAGAGATTCTATTAGTGCTGGTCTTGCTGTCTCTGACTGCGGTCGCGGTGATCACGACATTACCGACCAGTCAAAAAGACCTCTCAAAACAGCATGCTCAAAGTTTCTTTCAACGCTTACAGTTGCTTAACGAAGAAGCGGTGCTGAGTGGTAAAGACTTTGGTGTGCGCGTTGACGAGGCCAAATCGACGTATGTGTTGTTAAGTTTGAGCGCAGACGGTTGGCAACCACTGGAATTGAACCAGATCCCAAGCAAAACCAAACTCGAAGACGACATCACTTTGCAGCTCGAACTTGGCGGTGGGGCTTGGGATAACGATGATCGCCTATTCAAACCGGGCTCTCTTTTTGACGAGGACATGTTCGTTGAAGAAGATGAAGAAAAGAAAATTAAGCCGCCGCAAGTGTTTATCTTTTCTAGTGCAGAGGTGACGCCGTTTACGTTGTCATTCTTTCCGCAAAACAGTGACGCGTTTAATGATGGCTGGCGAGTCGTGGGTAAGGAGAGCGGACAAATCTTGCTATTGGCGCCAGGTGAAGAAGTAAAAGAGGATGAGAATGCGCCATTTTAAGCAAACTCGCCCACATTTGAGCCGTCGCCGGACGAAGGGCATGACGCTGCTGGAAGTGTTAGTTGCTCTGGCTATTTTTGCGACTGCCAGCGATCAGTGTCATTCGCTCAGTCAGCCAACATATTAATACTATCGGTTACTTAGAAGAAAAAATGTTTGCAGCCATGGTCGTGGATAATCAAATGGCCAATGTGATGTTAAGTACCGGTGAGCTAAAAGCTAAACAGGGGACGGAAGAATTAGCCGGGCGCACTTGGTATTGGAAACTCACGCCTATTGCTACCACGCAGCCATTGCTGAAAGCATTTGATGTCAGCGTCGCGATAGAGAAAAACGCGAGCCCAATCGTGACGGTAAGAAGTTATGTGGCGCAATAAAAACCAGCGCGTGGCTAAGCGCCGAAGGGGGCAAGGCTTTACACTGATTGAAGTGTTAGTCTCGATTGCTATCTTTGCCAGCCTCAGTGTCGCAGCGTATCAAGTGGTGTCGCAAGTGCAGCGCAGTAACGTGTTGTCAAAGGAGCGAACCCAGCGCCTAAATGAACTTCAGCGCGCCATGGTCATGATGGACAACGATTTTCGTCAAATGGCGTTGCGCCAAACGCGAACCAATGGCGAAGACCCTGATAGCCAACTGATTTTTTGGTCAGACTATTTGTTGGACTCGGACACCAAAGGTTTAATGTTTGCTCGTTTAGGATGGCACAACCCACAGCAACAGTTCCCTCGGGGTGAAGTCACTAAAGTGGGCTACCGTCTAAAAGATCAAACATTGCAACGGGTGTGGTGGCGTTACCCAGATACCCCAGTCGGGCAAGAAGGCATTGTGACGCCATTGTTAACCCAAGTCGAATCGTTCGACATGCGTTTCTATGATGGCAAGCAATGGACAACACAGTGGGAAAACGACCAAGCACTACCTAAAGCGGTATCTGTAGAGCTTAAGCTGGAAGATTACGGTGACATTGCCCGTACTTACTTGACTCCTGATGGCACATTCCGCCAAACCGAAGCGGGGGACGGTAATGATTAACCGTCAACGTGGCGTTGCTTTGATTATTGTATTGATGCTGCTAGCAATCATGGCGACAGTCGCCGCCAGCATGTCAGAACGCCTGTTTTTGCAGTTTCAACGGGGGGCGAATCAGATTAATTACCAACAAGCTTATTGGTATAGCTTGGGGGTGGAAGCTCTCGCCAAAGTCGGTATTGAACAAAGCTATCAAGATACCGATACGATTAACATGAGCCAACCGTGGGCAATCAAAGAGCAGGTGTACCCCCTCGATTATGGCCAAGCGGCCGGGCGTATCCGAGACAAACAGGCCTGCTTCAATCTGAATGTATTGAGTCGTGTGCAACCGGCAGGGCAGCAAACCGTACGACCGTATTTAGTGCGTGTATTACAGAGTTTGCTTGAAGAATCCGATGTCGATCCTTATCAGGCCGAGGTTATCGCTGACTCCACTTGGGAATATATTGATTCTGATAACATCGTTCGCTCAACGGTGGGGGTTGAAGACAGTACCTATGAAGCGATGAAGCCCGCCTATTTATCGGCCAACGGTTGGATGGCTGATGCCACTGAGTGGCGCTCGGTATATCAGGTTAGTGGTGAGATTTATCAAAAGGTGGAGCCACTAGTGTGCGCGATCCCGAGTGATGATTGGCGATTAAACGTCAATACGATTGAAGTCGAGCAAGCTTTGATCTTCGTCGCGATGTTTGCGCCAAACCTAAGTCGCAGCGATGCAATTCAGTTGATAGAAAAACGCCCGTTTGATGGGTGGGATAGTATTGACGAGTTTTTAGCGGAGTCAGAAATAGCTGGCGTGAGCGAAGATGTAAAGAAAAACGCCAAAGGCTATTTGGGTGTGGATAGCGCCTTTTTTGAACTGGATGCACAAGTGTTGGTGGATGAATCACGAGTACGAATCCGAAGCCTTTTGCAAAGTACTAATAGAGAAACGGTGACCGTAGTTCGCCGTCGTTTTGGAGGGATCAGTGAGCGAGTTTCTGACCGTTCGGCTGAGTAGCGAACAACAAAGTACCATTCCATGGGTGGTGTGGTCGACAGAGCAGCAGGAAGTGATTGCCAGTGGTGAAATTGCCGGTTGGCAACACTTGGATGAATTGGTTGCCTATGCTGGTCAACGTCAAGTCGTGGCTTTGCTGGCAAGTAATGATGTGGTTCTGACACAAGTGGATATTCCGCCTGGTGCTGCACGTCAATTCGACAGCATGTTGCCCTACCTAATTGAAGATGAGGTGGCGCAAGATGTTGATGGTCTTCATTTTACCGTGTTGGGGAAACAAGCGAATAAAGCGCAAGTGTGCGCCGTCGAGCGTGGCTGGCTGAAAACGGTGCTACAGCGTTTTACCAGTCAAGGTATGGTGATCAAGCGGATCTTGCCAGATGTGTTGGCATTGCCTGTTAATGGGGATCACAGTAGTGCTGCAGTGATGGGTGATCAGTGGCTTATTCGACATTCTCACTCGGAAGGTGCAGTGGTTGACGCTTCATGGTTAGACCTTTATCTCTCTTCTTATGTACAAAATCATGCAGATTGGAAGCTTGACTGTTATAGCTCAGTACCAGAGTCGACGTTGACGGATATTTGGGTTCCTCAGCCAGAAGAGATGACCATGGGGTTACTGGCAAAGGGGTCCGCCGAGAGCAAAATTAATTTGCTGACGGGTGTCTTTAAACCGAAATCTTCTTGGGGAAAATACTGGAAACTATGGCAAAAAGCCGCTATTGCTGCGGGGGCCTTGCTGGTGGTTATGGTCGCTCAGCAGTTGCTTACCGTGCATAAATATGAAGCTCAGGCTCAAGCCTACCGCGCTGAAAGTGAACGTATTTTTCGCCAGATATTTCCGAATAAGCGTCGTATCCCGACCGTGAGTTATCTTAAGCGACAAATGAACGATGAAGAACGTCGTTTATTGGGCAGTGGTGATGAGCGAGCGATGTTGTCATGGCTGGCGGCTTTGCCTGCTACCCTTGGGCAGATTAATGATTTGGAAATCACCAGCTTCAAATATGACGGTCAACGTGGTGAAGTGCGTATTCAAGCTCGCAGTTCAGATTTTCAGCCTTTTGAGCAAGCTCGCGTCAAGTTGGCGGAACAGTTTAATGTTGAACAGGGTCAGCTTAATCGCAGCGATAACGTCGTGATGGGCAGCTTTGTCTTGAAGCGTTTGTGAGGGTGATGATGAAACAGTTAATTTCTCAAGCACAAGCTTGGTGGAGTAGCATCTCACAGCGTGAGCAGCGTCTAGTGATGGGGTGTGGTGCGATCGCCATTATTGGCATGGTTTATTGGGGCGTTTTACAACCGATGAGCCAACGAGCAGAACTCGCACAATCGCGGATTCAAAGTGAGAAGCAACTGCTAACGTGGGTGCAAAACAAGGCGGATGACATTACAGCACTGCGTAAAAGTAGTGGTGTCAGTTACTCAAGTCAACCATTGAACCAATTGGTTGCTTCTTCTGCTCGCCGTTTTAATGTTGAACTTATTCGAGTGCAGCCTCGCAATGAGAGCGTTCAAGTGTGGATCAAGCCTTTGGTGTTTAACCAGCTGGTGGATTGGCTGCGTTATTTAAAAGAACAACAAGGTATCGACGTTGAGTTTTTAGATATCGACCGAACTGATCCAACCGGCATGGTTGATGTAAACCGCCTTCAGTTTAAGCGAGGTTAAGGTGAAACGAGTAGTACTTTACGTTGTGATCTTTATGAGCTTTTTTTCTGTCAGTTTGATGATGGGGTTACCCGTGTCTTGGGTGCTTCAGCAAACACCAACGGTTAAAGGTTTAGATATACAAGGCGCCCACGGTTCGGTATGGCAGGGTCAAGCGGCCAGTGTTCGCTGGCAAGGTCAAAACCTTGGTGAGGTCAATTGGGACTTCCAATGGCCGAACTTATTTACTGGTAAAGCTGAGTTTGCGGTGCGCTTTGGCCGAGGCAGTGATATGGATATTCGAGGCCGAGGGTTTGTGGGCTATAGCCTGAGTGACGGACCCTATGCACACAACTTAGTCGCATCGATCCCAGCAGTTAACGTGGTCGAGCAAGCGCGCCTTCCGGTGCCGGTTGGCGTTGATGGACAGCTAGAGCTCAATATTCGTCATGCCACTTATGCTGCGCCCTGGTGTAAAACGGGCGAGGGCACTCTGGTATGGAATGCCAGTGGCATTCAAAGCCCGGTGGGGAGCTTGGATCTCGGGCCTGTGATTGCAGACTTCCATTGTCAAGACAGTGTATTGACGGCATCAGGGGAGCAAAGCAGCCCGCAGGTGTCTGCGGCATTTTCAGCACAGTTAATGCCTAATCAACGTTATTCAACCACAGCGTGGTTTAAACCTGGTGCTGAGTTTCCGCCGAGCATGAGCGAGCAGCTAAAGTGGTTAGGTAAGCCAAATGCTCAGGGGCAGTATGAGTTTGACTATAAAGGTCGGTTTTAAATCCGAACGAACACGAAGAAGGGCTGCCAATGGGCAGCTCTTCTTGTTTTTGGGTCATGCTAAATCCAATGCGTTGAACGCGGTAAATGAAGATCAACAAAGGCCACGGATGGGATTCGCGGCCTACTCGTTAGCTGATGCGGTTAGCGTAAGGACTAAGAATGCGCGAGCCTAATCTTTGCGTTGTAGAATCTCATCCCATGGCAAGTCGGCATCACCTAAGACGATAAAGTTCGGGTTCTCTAGAGTTTCACGCTCGTTGTATGACAGTGGGGTTAATTGGGTGTTGAGAATGCGTCCCCCGGCTTCTTCCACAATACATTGCGTTGCTGCCGTGTCCCACTCTCCGGTTGGCCCTAAGCGTAGATAACAATCGACAGCCCCTTCGGCCACCAAGCAGGCCTTTAATGCGGCAGAACCGAGAGGAATTAAATCGTAATTCCAAGCCCTGCTCATGCGATGGGTGATGCGGTTGATGTCTTGGCGACGGCTAATGGCAATGGCAATATTGTGTCCGGGCTGTTCATGCTTGTGCGTGTGAATTTTCACGCTGTCTGACATGTCCGGAATCTTCCAAGCACCTTTGCCGCCATACGCGTAGTAAGTAACCCCAGATACCGGCGCATAAACCACGCCCATGGTAGGTTTGTTGTTGTCGACTAAAGCAATGACGGTGGCGAAGTCACCACTGCGGGCGATGAACTCTTGCGTGCCATCGAGAGGGTCCACCAGCCAATAGCGTTTCCATTGAGCGCGCTGTTCGAGGCTAATGTCGGCGTCTTCTTCAGACAGCACCGGAATGTCAGGAGTCAGTTCACTCAAACGCTTGGTGATGAGTTTGTGTGCGGCAATATCGGCAGTCGTTACTGGGGTCTGATCACTTTTGGTATACGCTTCATATTGTTTTTTTTCATAGATATCGAGGATCAGTTGTCCCGCACTGCGGGCGATCTCAATAACGTGAGGAAGCAGATGAGAGAGGTCTTTTGTCATTGGCATAAGTTATGGTCCTTACTCACAATGTTATTCGGCTCTCATGGCCGTTATTGATTATGTCTGTGAGTTGTGGTTGGTAAGTGTTTCAGTGCCAGCATCAGCGCGGTGATGCTTCGTGCTTCACAGAAATCCAAATGTGTTAATAACTCTTCCGCTTGCGCAAGCGGCCAACGCACAATCTCCAGAGGTTCAGGTTCATCACCTTCTTGCTTTTCTGGATAAAGCGCTTGGCCTAAAAATAGAGTCATTTTGCTCGAAAAGTAAGAAGGAGCGAGGATGACTTGTTTAAGCGGGGTAAGTTGGCCACAACCAAAACCGATTTCTTCTTTTAACTCTCGGTTTGCGGCTTGGTGCGCGGTTTCGCCTGGGTCGATAAGACCTTTAGGGAAGCCCAACTCATAACGCTCAGTGCCAGCGGCGTACTCGCGTACTAACAGTAAGTCACCTTGTTCTGTCACAGGCACCACCATGACGGCATCGCGGCCACTTGGTTTCATGCGTTCGTATGTGCGGCGTTCGCCATTAGAAAAGCGAAGATCCAGGGCTTCCACGGCAAACAGTTTAGACTGTGCGACCGTCTGACAAGAGAGGATCTCTGGAGGGGTCCTTTTCGACATGGCGCTGGCTCCTTGGTGTCGTTGGCATATTACGAGGTGCGTAAGATGCTTAATATATGAGAACTCCGCTTGAGTTTCTAGCTGATTTTTCTGGCTAAGGCCGCGGTGAGATATAAAAATGGGAGGCCGAAGCCTCCCATTTTCTGACAGTGTGTCCGCTTAGTAGTAAGAGTGGTCACCACGGTCGTGTTCTGTTGCATCGCGAACGGCTGTTAATTCACCAATGAATTGGTTTAGCAGCTCTTTCTCAATGCCTTCTTTCAGTGTGACGTCCACCATCGAGCAGCCGTTACAACCGCCACCGAATGCAACGATAGCGATGCCATCTTCTGTAATTTCAACCAAGTTAACGTGACCACCGTGACCAGCAAGCTGTGGATTGACTTGCGTTTGGATAGCGTACTCAACGCGCTCAACCAAAGGAGCGTCATCCGACACTTTACGCATTTTTGCGTTTGGTGCTTTTAGCGTAAGTTGAGAGCCCATTTTATCGGTAACGAAGTCGATTTCAGCCTCTTCCAGGAATGGCAGGCTTAGCTCGTCCACATAAGCTGAAAAGCCGCTGTAAGGAATTTGAGTGTCGGTCGTTTCCACGGCTTCTGGTGGGCAGTAAGACACGCCACATTCAGCGTTTTGTGTACCTGGGTTCACAACGAAAATACGAATGTTGGTCCCTTCAGGCTGCTGGCCTAAAAGGTTAGCGAAATGCGTTTGCGCAGTTTCTGTAATAGTAATATTTGACACGACGAATACCCGAGTAAATTTGTAGGTTACTGCTGCTATTCTACTCTTGTTGACGTATGGGTCTAGTCTTTTTGATGCTAAGGCATGGCGAAGCGATCTAGAGAGAATGAGGAGCAGGCGTTCTGCAGAGACAGTAAATATCGATGCTTTCTACGCCGACTTCAAGTAGTAAATGACATAATTGTCGGACCGTGCTGCCAGTCGTAACCACATCATCAACAATGGCCACGCGAGAATGTTTGGGTTTGTTCGCAAGCACAAACGCTCCAGTTAAGTTTTGCTCCCGACTCGATTTGGTATGACCTCGTTGTGATTGCGCATGTTTCACGCGACGGAAAACTTGGCCGTCGAAATCCGCTTGTAAATGCAGGGCCAAATGTCTGGCGAGCACATCACTTTGATTGAAGCCGCGATGCAGGTAACGTTGCCAGTGCAGCGGCACGCTGGTAATGAGTGACGCAGGGGCGGTAATACGCTGCGCAAGGTGCTGGGTCAGGGCTTTTACATGCCAAGACTCACCGTGATCTTTAAAACGCTGTACTTCTCGTGAGAGGGGAAAGTCGTAATCGCCCAGCGTAAACAACCGTTGCCAAGGCGGCGGTTCGGATAGGCAATCGCCACATACATTATCAATCTCGGCTTCTTCTTCTTCTTTTAAGGTCAAACCACAACGCCGACATCGCTTGACTGGAGCGAGATACTGCAAGCAGTGTTCACACCAGCGCAGTGCATTAGAATGGCTCCGTGGGTGGATAGGGAGCCGACACAAGCCGCATTGGCTACTGAGCACGCGATGCATGATGTTTTGCCAGTGATGAGATAACATACAATTCATTCAAAGTAGGGTTGTGGACAGCCTAACGCTTGGGCGCTGAGGCAAGGAATAGGATAAGTGGGAGAGATTGAGAGCATGAACACGAAATTACACTGGCAGTCGTTCGGTCAGGGGCCAGATCTGGTGCTATTGCATGGCTGGGGGATGAATGGCGCGGTGTGGCAGCAAACCGTTGAGTCGCTTGAAACCGATTTCTGTGTCCATGTGGTGGATCTTCCTGGGTACGGACATAGCGCCGAGCAGCATGGCGAAGATTTAGCGCATATTGCGAATTTGGTCATACAAGACGCGCCAGAGAAAGCGATTTGGCTCGGTTGGTCGCTAGGTGGTTTGGTGGCGATGCACATTGCACTCACTAGACCGGATCGCGTCCATAAACTGATCACGGTGGCCAGTTCGCCTAAATTTGCGGCAGAAAAACCGTGGCGGGGCATTCAACCTCATGTGCTTAGCGCGTTTACCTCTCAGTTGGTCGAAGATTTTTCGCTGACGATTGAGCGCTTCATGGCTCTGCAGGCCATGGGGAGTCCGTCAGCTCGCCAAGACGTTAAACAGCTCAAACAAGCGGTGTTGTCACGCCCTCTACCCAACCCCGACTCTCTTCTCGTCGGGTTAAATATTTTAGCGGAGGTGGATTTGCGAGACGCACTTAGCTCGTTAACGATGCCGATGTTGCGCCTCTATGGTCGCTTGGATGGTTTGGTACCGATTAAAGTGGCAAACGATTTAAGCTTTCAGCTACCGCATACCCAACAGTTTGTGTTCAGCCAATCCTCTCATGCGCCGTTTATGACGGAACATGATGAATTTTGCTCCCAAATCCGAGGCTTTGCTCACAATTAACGAATGGCGAGCTGAAAAAACTAAAGTTGCTTAAATTTTGGTCGATATAAAAGGTTGGCTGAGTTTATATCTTATAGCTCACCATATTGACGAGTTGGGCGACTCTGAGGAGGGTCCGCAATGATTGTGTCACCGACCAACATCAGTGTGCCACTGATCGTCCCATCCGTGAATGTGCAAACGGAGCAAGCTGCTCGTGACAACAAAGTCCGAGAGCCTGTGACGCCAACGATCGCCTTGGCAAAAACCAATGCAGAGCGAAAAGTAAAAGGTGATGATAAGCGGCGACGCCAATCTTCTTGGGATCCTTCCGAGCATCCCGACTATGAAGTAGAGACTGAAGTCGATACGCATTATCACGAAGAGCCAGAAGAAACCTTGGAGCGGCTTTTCAGTTTGCTGGCGCTCAAGTCGTACAGTGAAGATCAGGGCAAGGGCTACACGATACGCTTTCGCTTACCGAAGCGCATTTTGGATGCTGCGATCAATGAAGGATTAATGGAAAGGCGCCGGAAAGTGATCAAGTTCCATTATGGTCATTCCGTCGCTCCCCATACACCGTCAGAAGTGATAGCAGTATTATGACGACTCAATATCCGACGCAAATAAAACGCTCCAAGCAGATTGACTGATTGGAGCGTTTTCTTTTTACACTCTTCCTACTTGAAGCTGCAGCGTTGTTGACTATGCCATCCGCCCTAATCACGGTTGGAATAACTTGTCGCCTAACGGCAACTCCAATTATTTTGAGTATGGGCGTTAAAATCTCGACTACTTCTTCGCTTTAGCGAAAGCGGCCGCAAAGGCACCACCCATCGCGTTGTTCGATGAAGAATCATCACGGCGAGGCTGACGACGTTGCGGTTGATCGTTACGACGCGGCGCTGCTGATGAGCGTTGGCTGCGGTTGTCTTGACCGGGCTCATCGTTGAGGCGCATCGTTAAGGCAATGCGCTTACGTTGGACGTCGACTTCCATAACTTTTACTTTGACGATATCGCCGGCTTTTACTACTTCGCGGGGATCGGAGACAAAACGGTCTGTGAGGGCAGAAATGTGTACAAGCCCATCTTGGTGAACGCCGATGTCCACGAAGGCCCCAAAGTTCGCCACGTTTGATACCACTCCCTCTAAAATCATCCCCAGCTCTAGATCAGAAACGGAGTTCACACCATCGGCAAAGGTGGCGGTTTTGAACTCAGGACGCGGGTCACGTCCCGGCTTATCCAATTCTTTGATGATATCGGTCACCGTTGGAACCCCGAAGTGCTCGTCGGTGTAATCCACCGCATGCAGACCTTTTAGGAAAGGGGAATCCCCAATCAGTGCTTTGATGTCTTTGTTGTTCTTCTCGGCGATGGTTTTAACTAAAGGGTACGCTTCAGGGTGAACGGCAGAGGCATCCAGTGGGTTTTTTCCGTCCATAATACGCAAGAAGCCCGCACACTGCTCGAACGCTTTAGGCCCTAAACGGGGGACTTTTTTTAAGGTGGTCCGGGTGTTGAAGCGGCCATTTTCATCACGGAACGCGACGATGTTTTGTGCGATGGTGCTCGATAACCCCGCGACGCGAGAGAGTAGTGCTGCTGACGCAGTATTGGCGTCGACGCCGACCGCGTTGACACAGTCTTCAACGATGGCATCGAGACGCTTGGCGAGCATCGATTGGCTTACGTCGTGCTGGTACTGGCCGACCCCGATTGATTTCGGGTCGATTTTCACGAGTTCTGCCAGCGGGTCTTGCAGGCGACGGGCAATCGACACCGCGCCGCGCAATGATACGTCCATATCTGGGAACTCTTTCGCGGCGAGCTCCGATGCCGAGTAAACCGACGCGCCCGCTTCACTGACAATGATCTTCTGTACTTTCAGGTTACCACGCTTGATTACGTCGGCCACAAAGCTATCGGTTTCGCGAGAGGCGGTGCCGTTGCCAATCGCAATCAAATCGACATTGTATTTACGTATCAATTGGTCAATGAGTTGTGCTGACTTGTCGTATTGCTTTTGTGGCGGGTGAGGGTAAATGGTTTCTGTTGCCAACACTTTACCTGTGGCGTCGACAATGGCGATTTTTGAGCCTGTTCGCAGACCGGGATCCAGACCCAAAGTGGCACGAGGCCCCGCCGGTGCAGCCATCAATAAATCTTTTAGATTCGTCGCGAAGACGTCAATCGCTTCGATTTCTGCGCGCTCTTTCAGTGCGCCCATCAATTCGGTTTCCATGTGCATCGATACTTTGATGCGCCATGCCCAACTGATCACTTGTTTGCGCCATGCATCCGCAGGAGCACTGCTTAGCGTCACCCCATAATGGTCGGCGATGATGGTTTCGCAATAAGATTGACGCGCCCCTTCTTGTTGCTCAGGATCGGCATTCATCGCCAAGGTTAAGCAGCCTTCATTACGGCCACGCAACATGGCCAGTGCGCGGTGCGATGGTACTTTGCTCAGAGGCTCACTATGGTTGAAATAGTCTTTAAACTTCTCACCTTGTTGTTCTTTGCCTTCGATCACACGCGAGACTAACTCGGCGTTACGGTTTAAGTGGTGACGAACCTTCTCAAGTAAGTTTGCGTCTTCTGCAATGCGCTCCATGATGATCGCACGTGCACCATCCAGTGCCGCTTTGGTATCGACGATACCTTTGTCCGCATCAATATAGTGGCTTGCTTCGCTTTCCGGTTCCGTGTGTGGGTGGTTCCAAAGTGTGTCCGCGAGCGGTTCTAGCCCCGCTTCAATTGCGATTTGACCTTTGGTGCGACGCTTAGGTTTATAAGGTAAGTAAAGGTCTTCAAGGCGGGTCTTACTGTCTGCTTGAGTGATTTCTTGTTCCAGCGCTGGGGTTAATTTGCCTTGTTCCTGAATGGATTTCAGAATGGTTTGACGACGGCTGTCCAATTCTCGAAGGTAAGATAGACGGCTGTCCAGAGTACGCAGCTGGGTATCATCAAGGCCACCCGTCACCTCTTTACGATATCGTGCAATAAAAGGGACCGTGTTACCGTCATCAATTAAGGTGACAGCGGCGTTGACTTGCTCAGGGCGAGCATTTAGCTCTTGAGCAATCATGCGACAGATAGCTTGGCTCATCCGTGTATTCTCTTTCAATTCGGTTTTAGTTGTATAGAACATTGGGGTTATTTAAACAATTTGCAATGTTTTAAAATTAGCTTGGCAAAAATTTACCGAGCGCTGTTGGACATTGGTTAGGTTTATGTCAAAACTGTAATTAAATTGAGAACTTATCCCCTCAGTTATCGACTAACAAATGCACCCTCGACTCATACGGATCATCATGATGAAAAAAATCTCTTTGGTTTTAGCTCTCACGAGTGCCTTACTTGTTGCCACGTTTAGTTGGGCGCAATCCATATCAGCCACCACGCAAATGCCTGTATATCAGCTAGACGACAAGCTGGTGTTAGGCCGGGTGGAGAGCGTTTACTACAGTCAGATCCCAGAATTAAGAGATGTGCCCTTTATCGGCAAGATTGATACGGGGGCGGATACCACCTCCATGCATGCAGAGAATATTCAGGTCAGCAGCACTCATCCAGACTACCAGCGTTTGAAAAACAGTCAGTTACTGTGGGCCATTGTCGATGACTTGGGAGGGACCAAAGCGAAGTGGGAAGCCGGTACTTTTGCGCCTTATCAGGTCTCGGTGAGTTTTACTATTCCGCACCCCTATACAGGCAAAGCCATCAAAATCACTGACGACCTTGAGCGGGTGAGTGCCATTCGCAGCCGCACGAGTAAGCAACCCATTTTACGTCCAACCGTGAAAATGCCCATGACCATTGCCGGACAGACTGTCGATACGGTCGTTAACCTCACTAAACGTACTCAGTTTTCTGCTCCCATCTTGGTTGGTAAAACATTTCTCGATAACCATGCGTGGGTCTTTGCGGGATACGATTACCTACAAGCACAACCCAAGGCTAAAATGGTTGGAAAGAAGGAAACCGTTGCTGTAGAGGGCGTACCTTACAAAATGAGCATTTCAACCACCAGTCGTTACACCAACGCACATGCACTCGACATCGAAATTGATAAGAAGCAAAAAACAGTGTCTTTCACCTTAGAGGGTGAGAACGGTAAACGTCATCCCATCACATTGCCTTTAGTACGAATGCTGAAAACGACAAAAGGGGAACGCCCGTTGGTGTATTTGCCAGTCAAGGTGGGCGAAAATGAAACCCAGCGGTGGTTGGTGTATTTACGTGATCGCAGCAAATTCAGCTCGCAAATTCGCCTTGGTAAGGATGTCGCTAGCCAGCATTTTGTGATTGATACTGACAAAGAAAACTTATTAGGTGGGGTAGAAAAAACGTTCCAAAATGCGCTTAAGTCAAACCCCCTAGTGATCTCGCCAGAGGAACAAGTCACTATTGATGGTTATACCGTCTCAGCTTACCCAACTTTTACCGTAAAAACCCCGTTATTGCGTGTGAATGGGTTTGAGCTGACCGAAAAAGGCAAAGACGAGTTAGTCACATTTTATTTGAATGATGAACAGGGCAAAGAAAAAAAACTCACTAAGCTCGTCTTGAAAAAGCTCAAGGTGGGTAACTCAACTCGCCCTGTTGTTGAGGGGAATTTCCTCTTCGGTAGCCAAGAAAGACCGATGGAATTTGCGCTCGATGTACTGGATGAAGATGAGCCTCACCCGTTCTTTGTCTTTGGGCATGATATCGCCAAAGGTGGAGTGTTGCTCAACACACGAGCCGACCACTTATTGGATGCGAGACCGTTGTTTAGAGCCGGTCACATCGAAGTGGCGCAAGTCGAAGGGATGTCTTTCCCTGTCAAACTGGATACTGGCGCTGACGTTAGCTCCATCAACGCCAAGAACATCAAACAATTTAAACAAGATGGCAAGAATCTGGTCAGCTTCACCTATGAAAACGACTTAGGCATGACGAAAAAATTTACCCGAGAAGTGGTCGATGTGATGCGTATCAAAGCAAAAAAAGGAGAAAAAGCCAACGTGCGTCCCGTGGTCGAAATGCAGGTAAAATTAGGGGAACTTGAGAAGAAGATCCGAGTCAATTTACAAAACCGTGGCCGCTTTCATTACAGCATGATTTTAGGTAAAAACTTTCTCAAACATGGTGCAGTTGTTTCCAGTGATACGAACTATATCGTGACGAAAAAGCCGGATTACGAAAAGTAGTTTTTCGACCGCTTTATCATATTAAGCCCCAAAGCCTGCCTTGAGGTACGCTTTGGTTATGTCATTTCCTTAATGCTGCTGAAGAGTGGCATTTTTTAGTGGAGGAAGGAGTTCAATTGAAAACTAAGCTGATTACACGTGAAGGTTACAATAAGCTCAAACAAGAACACGATTACCTTTGGCATGAAAAGCGCCCAGAAATCACCAAAATCGTGACTTGGGCTGCCAGTTTGGGCGATCGTTCGGAAAATGCGGACTATACCTTCAATAAGCGACTATTACGTCAGATTGATCGTCGTGTTCGCTTTCTCAGAAAGTTTTTGCCTGACGTCACTATTGTGGACTACTCACCGCAGCAAGAGGGCAAAGTCTTTTTTGGAGCGTGGGTTGAGATTGAAAACGAAGCGGGCGATGTGAAACGGTTTCGCATTGTCGGGCCGGAAGAGATTTATGGCGATGCGAAAGATTACATCTCCATTGATTCGCCTATGGCGAGAGCGATGTTAAAAAAACAAGTGGATGACGAGTTCACGGTACGAACGCCGGAAGGGGAAAAAGAGTGGTTCATCAACTCGATTGAATACACCAAGCCAAACACGGGGGAATAAGGCTTTACCACCTGTTTGGTGAGTCGATATTGGCAAGTTAGATACAGGTTTGAACGCCAATATACTTTCTATACAAAAAGCGCGTATGCGTTTATCGGAGACGTAAAATGATCAAAGCAGTAATGTGTGGCACTGTGCTCATGATGGGGTTTTCTCTGCCAACTTTCGCTAAAGATGAAGTGAAAGGCTGTGAGGCTAAAGAGTTAGCGGTTGAACAGCAGATAGAGTACGCCAAAGCACAAGGCAATGAGTATCGTATTAAGGGCTTAGAGCGTGCATTGGCCGCGATTCAAAACGAGTGTTCAGAAGAAACATTGCGTCAGGAACTGCAAGTTGAAGTTGAAGAAAAAGCGCAAGAAGTACAAGAGCGTGAACAAGAGTTGGCGGAGGCTAAACGATCTGGAAAAGCAGATAAAATTGAGAAAAAGCGTCAGAAACTCGAAGAATCTCAGCAAGAGTTACTTGATGCTAAGCGCGAGCTGGAGTGGAATTACGGCCAATAAATGGTGCTGAAAACGCACGTTTAAGAGCGAATAAACCACTTAAGATAAAAAGAGTAACAATTTGCTCAAGCACGTTTGAAAAAACAGTGATACATTTTCGACAATAGACGCTTCTGAAAGGATGTTTCAATGCAAGAAAATCATAAAATTTTAGTGGTTGATGACGATGCTCGTTTGCGTGCTCTATTGGAGCGTTACCTTTCTGAGCAAGGTTTTCAGGTCCGAAGTGTTGCCAATGGCGAACAGATGGATCGCCTGCTCACGCGCGAAAATTTTCATTTAATGGTGCTGGACTTAATGCTGCCAGGCGAAGATGGTTTGTCGATTTGTCGCCGCTTACGCCATGCCAACAACATGTTACCCATCTTAATGCTGACCGCCAAAGGTGATGAAGTGGATCGTATTGTCGGCCTGGAAGTGGGCGCAGATGACTACCTACCGAAACCCTTTAACCCGCGTGAGTTACTCGCGCGTATTAAAGCCGTATTACGCCGCCAAACCGTGGAGCTGCCTGGGGCACCAAGCACGGAAGAAAAAGTGGTTGAGTTCGGTGAATTTCGCCTCAACTTAGGCACGAGAGAAATGTTCCGAGGTGAAGAATCGATGCCACTGACCTCGGGCGAGTTTGCGGTGCTGAAAGCTTTAGTGATGAATGCGCGTGAGCCTATGTCACGCGATAAGTTGATGAACATGGCTCGTGGACGTGAATACTCGGCGATGGAACGTTCTATTGACGTGCAAATTTCGCGTTTACGTCGCATGCTGGAAGATGATCCGAGCAAGCCTCGTTATATTCAAACCGTATGGGGCTTGGGGTACGTTTTTGTCCCGGATGGTAACGCGGTTTAATTCGCTGATTCCAAACGCCTGTTCTGGGCGATAGAACTTCAGCCTTCAACCATTGTTGAGGGCTGAAATCTTGCGATTATAACCACCAGGAACGTTGCATGCGCATTCGTAGTTCACTGACACAATCCATTTTACTGTTCATCTCTTTGCTGCTCGCTAGCCAAGTCTTCTCTTATTACGCCGTTTTTAACTACGCCTTGATGCCAAGCTTGCAACAGTTCAATAAAATTCTCGCTCATGAATTAAACCTCGTGCTGGATGATGAAGGCGATTTAAAGTCCGATGCGCCTTTGCGACGCCAGTTACTCGAGAGGTTAGGAGTGACGGTTCACAGCCTCGATAGTGAAAAAACCACGGAATTTCATCACGCCATGTCGATTGATTTGATGTCGGAAGAAATGAGCCAGGAGTTAGGCTCGCCGACAGAAGTGCGGCTACTGCTGGGTAGTGACAGTTATATTTTGTGGATGCACATCGAAAAGCTACCGAATTCGATTATTCGCATCCCTCTCTCTGAACTTCAAGAAGAAGACTTCGCGCCACTGTTTCGTAACAGCCTCATCATGGCGCTATTGATCATCGTGGGTGGTTGGTTATTTATACGTTTACAAAACCGTCCGCTGGTGGCTTTAGAAAGAGCGGCGAAGGGCGTAGGACGAGGTGACATTCCGCCACCCCTGCCTGAAAAAGGAGCATCTGAAATTCGTTCGGTAACGCGAGCGTTTAATCAAATGTCCCAAGGCATTCAAGAGCTGGAAGAAGATCGCGCCTTACTGATGGCCGGCATCAGTCATGATTTGCGCACGCCGTTAACTCGCATTCGCTTGGCGACGGAAATGATGTCGCCTGAAGACAGCTACCTCGCGGAAGGGATCATCAGTGATACCGAAGAGTGTAACGAAATCATCAGCCAATTTATGGATTATCTCAAACCCGTGAATAAAGAGTCACTTGAGTCAGTGGATATCAGTACGATTGCCAGTGATGTGGCCAGTTCAGAAGGTGGTTATGAGGTTGAAATTGAAATCGATCTCAATCCCAATCTACCTCCCGCGAAAGGCAACCCGATTGCGATAAAACGAGCGGTGAGTAATCTCGTCGTGAATGCACTGCGTTACGGTAATGGTTGGGTAAAAATCAGCACGGGCGCCACCGCAGATAAGCAACTGGTCTGGGTATGCGTTGAAGATAACGGGCCGGGGATAGAGCAATCTCAAGTCGCTAAGCTATTTGAGCCCTTTACGCGCGGCGATACCGCTCGTGGTAGCGAAGGGACAGGGCTGGGGCTGGCCATTGTCAAGCGTATCGTGAGCCAGCATTCTGGGTCTGTCGTGATGCGTAATCGTAGCGAAGGCGGCTTGATTGCACAAATCAGTTTTCCGACAAACATAAGCTAATTTAAAGTGAGACTGTTCTTTCAATAGCCCAGCCTAAAGTTAGGCTGGGCGCATTATTAAACTTAGGACTCTTTTACTTCTTGAGCCGAAAGCTCCTCTTCTTCTGCCAGTTTCTCGGGCAACAGCAAGTTCAAAATGATCGCCGTAATACCACCTGCAGCCACGCCGGTTGAGAAAATGCTTTTAATGAACTCTGGCATAAACTGCAAAATTTCCGGTTTTTGTGCAATCCCAAGTCCCATTGAAAAGGATAATGCCATGATCAGAATGGCGCGGCGGTCGAGCTCAACGCGGGAGATAATGCGCACACCGGCTGCGGCAATGGTACCGAACATCACGATGGTAGCGCCGCCAAGCACTGGCTCTGGGATCAGTTGAACAAAGCTCGCCACACCTGGGAATAAACCGAGAATCACCAGCATGCCGGAAATGAAGTAGCCGACGTAACGGCTAGCCACGCCGGTGAGCATAATAATTCCGTTGTTTTGGCTGAACGTAGAGTTCGGGAAACTGTTAAATATCGCCGCAATCGCTGAGTTTAGACCGTCTGCCAGTACGCCCCCTTTAATGCGCTTCATGTAAATCGGCCCTTTTACCGGCTCACCAGACACTTCAGATGTCGCGGTAATATCGCCTATCGCTTCCAGTGCGGTAATAAAGAAAATCAAGACCAGCGGAATAAACAGCGACCAGTCAAACGATAGGCCGTATTGCATTGGCACGGGCAGCGCAACGAAAGCGGTCTCGCCTAGCGCAGACGTATCCACCATGCCCATGAAATAAGCCATCACGTAACCAACGAACATGGCAATCACAATCGAGGCTACGCGAATATAAGGGTTCTTGGAGCGATTCAACATCACGATCAAACCAAGTACCGTTCCTGCGAGCGCCAGTTTGTCTAAACGGCCAAACGATCCATCATCCATTGCGGCGTAGCCGCCACCCATCGATACCAAGCCAACTTGGATCAAAGTGAGACCGATAAGAGTCACCACGATACCCGAGACCAGAGGGGTGATGATACGACGTGCGTGCTCAAGCACACGAGAAAGTAGAATTTCGGCAAAGGAGGCAACTAAAATAGTACCGAAAATGGCGGCCATCATCGTGCTAATGTCGGCGCCACCAGCCTTTAACGATAGGCCCGCACCAATGATTGGACCTAAAAAGTTAAAACTGGTGCCTTGAACCGAGAGTAAACCAGATCCAACTGGGCCAAAGGTACGAATTTGAATAAACGAGGACACCCCAGAGGCAAACAATGACATGCTGATGATGGTGTTGGTTTGGTCTGCTGGCACACCTAAAGACTGACAAATAATCAGAGAAGGGGTGATAACGGCGACGAACATTGCTAATAAATGTTGAACGGCCGCAAAAATAGTTTGAGGTAGAGGAGGACGATCATTTAATTGATAGACCAGTTCCGAAGATCGGTTTGAAGTTGTCATGGTTTGTCTCGCTAGTCGCAATGTTTGCCCAGATCTCGCTGAATGGGAGAGCAGGGTGGAGCTGACGTTATTACCTGTGATTGCTGTTAATCAGTGTCAACTCAGGTTGGTGGCGTGTGATAAACACACCTTAAAAATTTGTGCGCGATTATAGAGAGATTTAGCCAAAAAGCAAACGTTTGCTTAAAAATGAAAAACAAAGGGCAAACGAATGGATGAGACTCGTTGGACATTGTTAAGCTTTGGAGTAAATATCGCGTTCGCCTAACCAGCGGTCGATGATGGCGACTGCATGGGTCGGATAGTTGTGGTGAATATGACGAGCGATGCGCTGAACTTCAGGGATTAAGCGTTGATCTCGCACTAAGTCCGCTATTTTAAAGTCTGCCAGACCGGTTTGTTTGGTCCCGAGGAGTTCACCTGGCCCTCGGATCTCTAAATCTTTTTGAGCAATCACGAAACCATCATTGCTTTCGCGCAGCACAGCTAAGCGTTTCTGCGCGGTTTTGGAAAGTGGTGAATGGTACAGCAGCACACAGTGGCTCGCGACTGACCCACGTCCCACACGGCCTCTCAACTGGTGCAACTGAGCCAAACCTAGGCGCTCTGGGTTTTCGATGATCATCAAGCTGGAATTTGGCACATCGACCCCGACTTCAATCACCGTGGTGGCAACTAACAGGTGCAACTTATTGTCTTTGAAGTCCTGCATGACCGCTTGCTTTTCAGCAGGTTTCATTCGTCCGTGCACCAAACCAATGTTGACGTCAGGCAATGTGCGTTGTAGTTCTTCGGCGGTATCCGCCGCCGCTTGTGCTTCTAAAACTTCCGATTCGTCAATTAAGGTACACACCCAATACGCTTGCTTGCCTTCGTTTAAACAAGCATGACGCACACGCTCAACAATATCGTCTCGTTTGGTATCCGGAATGGCAACCGTCTGAATTGGCGTTCGGCCTGGTGGCAGTTCATCAATCACCGAGGTTTCTAAATCGGCGTACGCCGTCATCGCTAATGTTCTCGGAATCGGCGTAGCCGTCATGATCAATTGATGTGGATAAGCACCTTGTTTTGCCCCTTTCTCCCGCAGTTCTAATCTCTGGTGAACACCAAACCGATGTTGTTCATCGATGATAACCAGCGCGAGATGATGAAATTCGACATGTTCTTGGAATAGCGCGTGAGTACCCACTACCATTTGAGCCTCACCGCTGGCAATGCGCGCCAGTTCGGCTTCTTTGGCTTTACCTTTGAGTTTGCCTGCCAACCAACCAACTTGAATGCCCATTTCTTGAAACCAATGAGCAAAGTTAATCGCGTGCTGCTCAGCGAGCAGTTCGGTGGGGGCCATCAAAGCCACTTGATGGCCGTGTTCAATAGCGCGAACCGCTGCTAAGGCTGCGACCAGTGTTTTACCTGAGCCAACGTCACCTTGAACAAGGCGCATCATAGGGTGCGGTTTTTCCAGATCGGCTTCAATCTCTTGCACCACCCGAGCTTGGGCATTGGTGGGTGAAAAAGGCAATTGTGCTAAAAACTGCTCTTTGAGCTGACCGCAGGGCCCTAGAGGAAGCGCGATATCTTTTTGACCTTGGTTACGTACGGCCAGCATGGATAGGTTTTGCGCGAGTAACTCCTCGATGATCAGGCGAATTTGCGCCGGATGCTTGCCGTCATCAAACTCATCCAAATTGATATTGGGTGGTGGGCGATGGATGGTATGCAGCGCCTGACTCATGGTGATTTGATGATTGTATAACCCAGGTGGGAGTAACTCCTGAATAGCGGCTTGGTCGAGTAAAGCCAGCGCTTGGTCTGTCAGATTGCGCAGCGTGACTTGTCGTAGGCCGTCGGTTGTCGGGTAAACGGGGGTTAAGCTTTGATCCACTTGTGGCTTTTGTTCACTGACATAAAATTTGTAATCAGGATGAACAATTTCTAAACCCATTCCGCCACGCTTTATTTCGCCGTAAGCATGTACTAACTTACCTTGCGTGAAATTGTTCTTAATTGCGGCGGTAAAGTTGAAAAAACGCAACGTAATGGTGCCGTTACCATCGCTGATTTTTACGGTGAGCATTTTCCGCTTACCAAAAATGGTATCTACCGTCATGACCTTACCTTGCACCGCAGCCCAAAGACCAGCATGCAGTTTTGCGATGGGATAAATACGAGTGCGATCTTCGTAACGAAGGGGTAAGTGGAACAGCAAATCTTGAACGGAATCTAAGCCAACTTTGGCGAGTTTTTCTGCGACTTTAGCGCCAACCCCAGAAAGGGAGGTTAATGGGACAGCAGATAACATTTGGGCAGACATAGAAGGCTCAGTAAAATGGTTAACAGAGCAGTATGTTAACCATGGAGCTGTGTTTTTGTACAGGAAAAAATCGCCAAGCTTTAGTCAGCATCATAATCAAATTGCGAGCCTCGCTCATTTGCTCTGCATCTCTTTCCACCATGATTGATCAGCGATGATCTGACCTTCGTCATCAAGGGGAGGATAAGTAAGCCCTTTGCGCTTGGCTACTTTTGCCAAGACTGGGTGGCCGCGTTCAAATAGAATGCGATTGATGGTCTCTTTAGGCAGTGCGCTTTCTTGTCTGTCATACATACCTGCCGCTTCACGTTGACGCTGGGCTTCATAAAGGATCACAGCACTCGCGACGGAAACGTTAAGTGATTGCACCATACCCACCATAGGAACGATGATGTCTTGATCGGCTAATTGCTTGGCCTTTTCTGATGCTCCAACTTTCTCGCTGCCTAAAATGATTGCAGTTGGCTTAGTGTAGTCGATATCACGAAAGTCGACCGCAGTATCGGATAAGTTGGTCACCAGCACTTGCATACCTTGTGCTTTCAGCTCGGTAATCGCCGCTTCGATGGAGTCGTGGGTGTCGACCTCGACCCAATTACGCGCGCCAGCAGAGGTATGACTCAAGGTGCGCATTTTATCTGGCCATATGGCGTGGACTTTATGTAAGCCGGTTGCGTCCGCGGTGCGGATCACTGCGGAGACATTGTTAGGCTTATGGACTTCTTCGAGACACAGTGTCAGGTCAGTTTGACGAGCTTTTAGGACTTGGTGAATGCGGTTATAACGTTCTAGATTCATATTTATAGAGACATAAAAAATCGCCACCCAACGGAGTGGGTGGCGATAGAGGTTAGTTCTTTCTGCGTCGAACCCGAGTGGTCTGTGGCATCGCTTTAATTTTACGCATGATGCCAGCAAGGTGAACTCGATCTTTGGTCGTCAACAGTACGGTAACGGTGTATAAACGACCGTCGCGTTCTTCCGTAGAGAGGCCATGAATATTCGAGCCTGTTTTCGAAATCACGTTAGTGAGCTCGGCCAGAGCCCCTTGGTTATTGAGCATGTCGACTTTAAGTTCTGCGATGAACTCTTTGTCGTAATCTTCAGACCAAGCGACAGCCATATAACGCTCCGGTTCTTTTTGGTAACCGCGAACGTTAGGACACGTTTCACGGTGCACAACCAAACCACGACCAGGCGATACGTGAGCAATAATATGATCATCTGGAATTGGATGACAACATTTGGCAAAGGTCAGCAGTATGCCTTCTGCACCACGAATTGGCAGTTTCTTCTTCGAGTCTGTCGGAATTGAACTGGTCGTCGTCAACTCTTCGGTATCTCCGAGAAGACGGCGCGCAATCACAATACTCATCAATTCACCCAAGCCAATGGCGGCCAATAAGTCATCGATGGTATTTAAACGAAGGTCATTCAAGACTTCTTGGATATTGTCTGGGTAGATGGAATCAATCGAGTGACGACCGAGCGCATGATTGAGCAAACGGCGGCCAAGCGTGATGGATTCTTTACGACGCATGGTTTTGAGTACTTGGCGGATCTTCGTACGAGCACGGGATGTCACCACATAGTTCAGCCATGCCGCGTTCGGACGAGCACCAGGAGCACTGATGATTTCCACCGTTTGACCGTTTTTTAGCGCCTTACTCAGTGGGTAAGGATTACGATCAACACGTGCCCCAACGCATGAGTTACCGACATCGGTATGCACAGCATAAGCGAAATCAACCGCGGTGGCGCCTAGCGGTAACTCGACGATACGGCCTTTGGGAGTGAAGACATAAATCTCATCAGGGAACAGATCGGATTTGACGTTTTCAATAAACTCAAAGGAGTTGCCAGCACTTTGTTGAAGCTCTAGCAGGCTTTGCATCCAGCGCTGTGCTTTCACTTGCGCGGTGGTCCCTGACTTATCGCCTTTGTCTTTATAAGACCAATGTGCCGCCACACCTTTGTCTGCCATTTGATCCATATCTTCAGTACGGATCTGTACTTCTACTGGCACACCGTGAGGACCAACCATCGAAGTGTGTAAAGATTGATAGCCGTTCGCTTTTGGTACCGCGATGTAGTCTTTCATACGGCCTGGGCGTGGTTTGTACAAGCTGTGTACTTGACCCAAAACGCGATAGCAAGTATCGGCAGTATCCACCACCACTCGAAAAGCGTAGATGTCCATAATCGTGTGAAAGCGCTGTTCTTTGGTTTTCATCTTGTTGTAGATAGAGAACAAGTTTTTCTCACGGCCGACCACGCGAGCATTCAAGCCGAAATCTTGCAGACGGCCTTCTATTTCGCTGTGAATACGTTGGATCATCTCTTTACGATTGCCGCGCGCCGCTTTGACCACTTCTTTTAGTACGCGGTATCGGTTTGGATATAGCGCTTCAAAGCCCAGCTCTTCAAGCTCGGTTTTAATATTGTGGATACCAAGACGATGAGCGAGCGGTGAGTAAATTTCTAAAGTTTCGCGAGCGATGCGGCGTTTTTTATCTGGTCGCAGTGCACCTAGCGTACGCATGTTGTGCGTGCGGTCAGCCAGTTTGATCAGAATAACGCGGATATCTTGCACCATGGCCAGAACCATCTTACGAAAGTTCTCGGCTTGAGCCTCTTTTCTGTCACGGAATTTGAGTTTATCCAGTTTAGACACACCATCAACGAGCTCAGCGACAGTGTTACCGAATTTCTCTTCGAGGTCTTCTTTTGTGACGTCGCAATCTTCGATGACGTCATGCAGCAAAGCAGCTTGGAGGGTTTCAATATCGAGGTGCATTTCGGCCAAGATACGAGCCACAGCGACTGGGTGGATGATGTACGGTTCACCGCTAGAACGGGTTTGCCCTTCATGGGCATCTCTCGCTACCACATAAGATTGACGCAGAGCCTCAATTTGAGGCTCTGTTAGGTATTCTTGGGCAACGTCTTTGAGGCTATCGAATAGATACAAATTATAGGCCCGGGAGGTTGTTGAGTACTAAAGTAAGAATTAACGGTTGTGAGCGATGCTGCTTACTGCTGCTAGCTCTGCCGCTTCTTGCTCTTGTTGCTCTTGACGTGCACGTGCGTCTAGCACTTCTTTAGTAATTAAACCTTCTTCGATTTCGCGTAGAGCGATAACCGTTGGCTTATCGTTCTCTTCTGGCACTAGTGCATCTTTACCGCCAGTTTGCATTTGACGAGCGCGGCGAGCCGCAATCAGTACTAGGTCGAAACGGTTGCCAACTTTTTCAACAGCGTCTTGAACAGTTACGCGTGCCATGAGGACTCCAAATAGTTAACTAAAATTTTAGAATGACGAGAAAGTATACAACCTAACTACTTTATTTACTAGCAATTAGACAGGCCACGATATGTGGACTTTCTCTGGTGTTATTATTGCTATTCTTTGCGCTGGGCAAAGCAATAGAAATTCTTTATTGTTGTGCAGAGGGTGACTCGGGTTGGAGTTATTCTGCTAACAGCGCGTCAAGCATACCTTTATATTTAGCAGCTTGCTTTTCTTCCTTCAATCTTTCTGCACGTAAGATGGCTTTAAAGTCCATCAGTGCATTATCAAAATCGTCATTGATAATAATGTAGTCATATTCGTTGTAATGCGAGATCTCTGATTTCGCTTCTGCCATGCGTTTGGCGATGACCTTGTCACTATCTTGACCACGGGTGTTCAAGCGGCGTTCTAGTTCACCATTGGATGGCGGTAGAATGAAGATGCTTTTGGCTTCAGGCATTTTTTCGCGGATTTGGCGTGCGCCTTGCCAATCGATGTCGAGAAAAACATCGATGCCTTTATTTAAGGTCTCTTCAATCCAGACGCGTGAGGTGCCATAGTAGTTCCCAAACACTTCGGCATACTCTAAGAAGTCGCCTTTTTCGATCAATGCTTCAAACTCGTCTTTCGCGACGAAATGGTAGTGGATACCGTTTTCTTCACCAGGACGCATCTCGCGAGTGGTGTGAGACACAGACACTTTCATTGCGTAAGTCGGATTGCGTTCCAACATCGCTGAGATCAAACTAGATTTACCTGCCCCGCTCGGTGCAGATACGATATAGAGAGTACCTTTGCCCATTGTACTGTTCCACTTTTTGATTGGATAGATTGAGTGCCGAAGGAAAGATCCGACATTCTTATAATGATAGTACTGGCAATGATAGATCGACCACCAAAGGGATGAAGATTGGTGATGATCCCGCCAGAAAAATGGAGGCGAAAGATATCACGAACTCTATGCAGTTGCCAGTTGATCTTTTGGGCGTATCTTCCTTGTCGTTGATTCCATCTTTTCAAAGGAAGATCAGCAGGCCTTAGCGGCCCAATGATTGGCGATGGTTTCTAATTTTAATTGGTTTTTAACACTAAACCACCTAGATTAAATATTCTATGTGAATGCTTTTTTGTGGTTTTTTATCATTTTTACAAAAACATATCTGTTTTTCGCTATCGTAAGCCGTTTGTCATGTTTTGGCTTCAACTACTTGAAGCCAGTGTAGATTCAAGATAAATATGACGCTGAACACGCAGGGAGTGTGTTTCAACCGTTGAGTGACGACAAGAATAGATGTGCACCATTTTGGGGCGGAAACGGTCTTACCGTACCGCCTAAATTGGACAGTAGACAAGGAGCAAGTTGTATATGCTGTCGTACTTTTTACGCCGTTTAGCGTTAGTTATTCCCACCTTTCTTGGCATTACTATTCTTATTTTTGCCATTACCCGTTTTGTGCCGGGCGGCCCTGTTGAACGCATGCTATCACAAATGCAATCTCAGGGAGACGGCGCAGCATCGATGACGTCTGCTGGTGGTAATACCGCGCTTTCTGATGATCAAATGGCGGAACTTAATGCTTTCTATGGCCTAGATAAGCCCGTCATCGAAGCGTATGTTGAGTGGTTAAGTCGTTTGGTCAAGTTGGATCTGGGTGAATCCACGCGTTACTACGAGCCCGTCTCTGGCATGATCGCTGAACGCTTACCCGTGTCTTTGTTTTATGGTGGAATGACCTTTTTTATCAGTTATTTCATATCGATACCGCTGGGTTATTACAAAGCTCTCAAGCACGGTTCGGTATTTGATTCTGCTTCTTCAATTCTGATTTTTGTCGGCTACGCTTTGCCTGGCTACGTAGTGGGGGTTTTGCTGATCACTTTGTTTAGTTATCACCTAGAGTGGTTTCCGATGGGGGGCTTTGTTGGTGATGACTTTGATGATTATGAAACCTTCTTTGAACGGGCAAAAGACATCATGTGGCATGCCGTTCTGCCGTTGATCTGTTATCTGATTGGTGATTTTGCCACGCTCACGATGATGATGAAAAACAATCTGATGGAGAACTTGTCGTCAGATTATATCCGCACCGCTATCGCCAAGGGGCTACCATTTAAAAAAGCGGTTCGCAAACATGCACTGCGTAACAGTTTAATCCCACTGGCGAGCCACTTTGGTAACTCTTTGCTGTTCTTCATGACTGGGGCATTTTTGATTGAAGTTATTTTCAATATCGATGGCATCGGTTTATTGGGTTATGAATCCATCATGGAGCGTGATTACCCGGTAGTGATGGGCATTGTTGCCATTAACGCTTTGCTACTGTTGGTCGGGAACATAATCTCAGATATCTGTGTGGCTTTGGTCGACCCACGGGTGAGATTTGGAGCGTAACATGATTAAAATCAGCCCATTAACTCAAAAGAAAATCCGCCACTTTAAGCAGATCAAACGAGGCTACTGGTCGTTTGTGATTCTCTCTATCCTGTTGATCCTTTCGCTCTTCGCCGAGTTACTGATTAATAGCCAAGCATTGGTCGTCAAATACGATGGACGCTACTATTTTCCGGTGGTGAGTGATGTGCGGCTTGGCCGCGAATTTGGCCAAGAATCATCAAGTGAAGCGGATTACCGTGAACTAAAAAAAACCTTTGAGGCGGAAGGAAATGACAACTTTGTGATTTTACCTCTTGTGCCGTGGAACCCATACGAACAAGACTTTAGTGGTGATTTCCCACCGACAGCGCCAAGTGCTGAGAATAAGCATTACTTAGGCACCGATGTGATTGGCCGCGATATTTTAGCGCGCTTGTTCTATGGGTTTAGAACCGCGATGGGGTTTGCGCTGTTAACCATGGCGATTTCGTATGCCATTGGTACTGCGGTCGGCTGCGCAATGGGCTTTTGGGGAGGCAAATTTGACTTGTTTTTACAGCGACTTATCGAGATTTGGTCAATGGTGCCGTTCTTATACGTCATCATGATTTTGGTCTCGATTGTACAACCCACTTTCGCTCTTTTTGTTGCGATCAACGTGCTCTTTACCTGGATGGGGATGACATGGTACATGCGAACCATGACGTACAAAGAGGCCGCGCGAGAATACGTGATGGCCGCGCGTGCGCTGGGGGCATCAACCGCTCGTATTTTGTTTAACCATATCTTACCAAACACGATGGTGATGATTGTGACGCTAGCCCCGTTTACCATCGCAGCGAATATTACTGCGCTAACCGCACTGGATTATTTAGGCTTGGGATTAATGCCACCGACACCAAGTTGGGGCGAATTACTGCAACAAGGTAAGTCGAATTTGGACTCGCCATGGATCGTTACGTCTGTAGTGACTTCCATTGTCTTGGTGCTGGTGATGGTCACCTTCATCGGTGAGGCTATCCGAGCGGCTTTCGACCCGAAAAAATTCACACGCTATGTTTAAATGAGTGCAGTGAGAAGAACATAAAAAGGGAAATTTTATGAACAGAATATTATTGACGTCAACGCTAAGCGCGCTAAGTTTTGGCGTGATGTCTGCGACGCTTCCGACCGATCTAGACTGGCAAACCAATTGGGATGAGCCGCAGTACGGCTCTGCCGAAGCAAAGCGTGGCGGCACATACCGCACTTACATGTCCAGCTTTCCTCAGACATTGAGAAGTGTTGGGCCGGATGCGAATGCCGGATTGCGTTCCTACTTTTTAGATGAAACGCCAGGATTAGTCGTACGCCACCCAGATACTTTGGCGTTTATTCCCGAGTTAGCCAATGAATGGGCGTTAGCAGACGATAATAAAACGGTTTACTTCAAGCTTAATCCAGAAGCGAAATGGTCTGATGGCAAACCAGTTACGGCTGATGACTTTGTCTTCATGCTTAAGTTTTATCGTTCCAAGGATATCTTGGAACCTTGGTACAACGACTATTACAACAAAACCGTCGCGGATGTCGTTAAATACGATGCGCATGCCTTTTCTGTCACAGCGGCAAAAGAGTTTAACCCTGAAGAGTTATTATTGCGTATGGGATCGTTACGTCCGCGTCCTGCCCACTTTTATGCAAACCCTTCCAAGGATGAAAATGGCGATGGTATTCATGACAACTTTGTTCGTTATTACAACTTCAAAAGTGAGCCGACAACGAGCGCGTACTACCTAGCAGAGGTAAAAAAAGGAAGAAGCGTGACGTTCAAGCATGTGGGGGAGAATTGGTGGGGGTATAGCAATCAATATTATCAAAATCGCTATAACGTCGACAAAATTCGTATCACGGTGATTCGCGATAACGATATTGCCATGAAACACTTCGAGAAAGGCAAGCTCGATGCCTTTGGACTTGTGCTGCCAAGTTTATGGCATGAAAAATCGAATACGGAACCCTATCAGAAAGGTTATATCGAAAAATTTTGGGGTTATAACCAATATCCGGTTGGAGCGGGTGGTATTTGGATGAACACCGCGCAGCCGTTGTTGAACGATTTAAATATTCGTCAAGGGGTGACTTACGCCACGGACTTTGATGGCATGATCGAAAACGTCATGCGCGGAGACTACACGCGCAAGCCGAACCCAACGGGCTTTGGACACGGTAAGTATACGCTACCAGATGTTAAAGCATCGGCGTTTGATGTGGATAAATCGATCGCTGCTTTTGAGGCGGCTGGTTTTGATAAAATCGGCGCGGACGGGATTCGTATTAACGACAAAGGTCAGCGTTTGAGCTTTGAGTTGACCTACGGAACCCCAGTCCACACGCCACGAATCGCATACTTAAAAGAACAAGCCAAGTTGGCAGGCTTAGAGATAGAGCTGAAGTTAATCGATGGTTCTTCAATGTTCAAATTTGTGCGAGAGAAAAAACACGACCTAGCATTTTTGGAGATGGGGACATCGGAGATCCCCACATATTGGGAGTATTTTCACTCAGTTAATGCGAATAAACCGCAAACCAATTCATTTACCAACTACAGCACTCCCGAGCTCGATAAAAAAATCATGGCGTACCGTTTTAGTATGGATATGGATAAAAAGACCCGATTGGGCCATGAGATCCAACGTGACATTATGGATGCTCACGTGATTGTCTCTGGTTATATGGTGCCTTATGTACGCTATGGCCACTGGCGTTGGTTGAAGCTTCCAGACCAACCGATGCACCGGATGACAGAAGCCTTATTTAGTGGTGCGATTATCGGTGATGGCACTTATTGGATTGCTAGCGATATAAAGAAAGCCACCCAAAAAGCGATGGAGGAAGGGAAAACCTATCAGCCTGTTGTCGTGGTTGATGACACTTATAAGCTGTAAGGATCGATTATGGGAAACGATGTCATCTTAAGTATTAAAGATCTTGAAGTTGAATTTATGACCGACGATGGCCCCGTAAAAGTATTGCATGGGGTGGACTTTGATGTTCGAGCGGGGCGCACACTCGGCCTAGTGGGTGAGTCAGGCAGTGGCAAGAGTGTCACGGCAATGTCTATCATGGGGCTTTTGCCTAAACCATACGGCCATATCATTAAAGGCGAAGTGAATTACCGCGGCACCAATCTGGTGGCGTTACCAGCCCAAGAAATGTACGCCATGCGTGGGAATCGTATTTCCGTCATTTTCCAAGATCCCATGACCGCACTAAACCCAGTGCACAGTGTTGGGCGTCAGATTTGCGAAGTGCTTGAGCTGCATCGCCCGGAATTTAATAAAAAGGAGCGTGAAGCCTACGCGATTGAAATGCTGGCAAAAGTAAAAATTCCCATGCCAGACAAACGCTTCAATGAATACCCGCATCATTTATCTGGGGGTATGCGTCAACGCGTGATGATCGCGATGGCGTTGGCATGTAAACCCGACATTTTGATCTGTGATGAACCCACGACGGCCTTGGACGTGACAGTACAAGCGTCAATTCTTGAACTGATGAATGAGCTTCAAGATGAAACGGGCATGGCGATGATCTTCATCACTCACGATCTCAGCGTCGTCGCGGAGGTGTGTGACGATGTGGCTGTTATGTATGGCGGGCGCATCGTTGAGAAAGCTGAAATCTTCGAATTGTTTGATAACCCGCAGCACCCATATACAGAACGTTTGATGGGCTTAATGCTGAGCTTGGATCACGAGCCGAAGCAGATGATCGACATTAAACCGATTGACGTCAGTATGTTTGCTGACTAAGCAAAGTGGCCGAGTCATCAAAGAGGACATTATGGCAAAAGAAGTATTAAGAATTGAAAATCTTAAGCAGCACTTTGTTTCTGGTAAAGGGTTGTTTAAAAAAGGCTACACCATTAAAGCCGTAGATGGCGTGTCGCTGTCGGTAAACGCAGGTGAGACACTGGGCTTAGTTGGCGAATCTGGCTGTGGCAAAAGTACGTTGGGGCGCACGATCCTAAAGTTGTATGAACCGACCGAAGGCAATATTTTCTTTGAAGGTAAAGACATCACGCACCTACCTGTTAAAGAGATGCGCGCCTTACGCAAAGACATGCAAATCGTGTTTCAAGATCCGATGGAATCACTCAACCAACGTCATACAATCGGGATGATTCTACAAGAGCCGTTCGTTATTCATAAAGTAGGGACACCGGCAGAGCGTAAGCAGTGGGTGAGAGAGTTATTGGGTAAAGTGGGGTTGCCTGAAGCAGCAGTAACTCGCTATCCGCATGAGTTCTCCGGCGGTCAACGCCAGCGCATCGGTATCGCACGTGCCATTGCCTTAAAGCCTAAATTTTTGATTTGTGATGAATCCGTTTCGGCGCTTGATGTCTCGGTGCAAGCACAGATCCTCAATCTACTACTGCAACTTCAACAAGAGATGAACCTTGCGATCATCTTCATCTCTCACGATCTATCCGTTGTAAAGCATGTTTCTGATCAAGTCGCGGTGATGTATTTTGGCAAAGTCGTGGAAATGGGCAATGCCAAAGACGTTTATACCAACCCGAAAAACGACTACACCAAGAAATTATTATCCGCGATTCCCATTACGCACCCTAAATATCGGAAGAAAAAGCGGCGGGCAGAAAAAAAAGCAGAAAGTGGCGTAAGCAGCACCACAGACTCGCTAATTAAGAAACGCCCCAGTGAGTAAATGGAGCGGTTGGATGTACTCACATCGCCGTAAAGTTTAGACCGTGTCCTTATTTCCTCTGATTACTTGTGCATAGTTGCATGCTAAACTCAAAACTCATCTCTTTGGTTTGTTTGGATAATTAGCCATGCCGTCGAATTTACCTAAATCTTTTAGTCGACCGTTCTTGAAAGTCTTCCATATTTTGGAAGCCGTGTTATTAGTTGCGATTACCTTGGCAACCTTGTACGCCATGGTGCAAGAGTTTATACATGTTTTTGTAGAAAGACGTGTCCAGCTGACTGATATCTTATTGATGTTTATCTATCTTGAAGTGTTGGCCATGGTGCAGCAATTCGCGATGAACGGAAAAATTCCGGTACGTTATCCTATTTATATCGCGATGATGGCCATTGCGCGTTATATCACCCTCGGAATGAAAGAGCTGGATGCGGTGCTGGTTGTGTGGTTGTCCGTGGCAGCCTTTATATTGGCGGCAGCAACCTTGCTCATCAGAGTCGGACATCACTACTGGCCGTATGTTGATCATCGCACGTTAGAAAAGGATGAATGATGAATGATGAATAAAGCGGTAATTATCTAATATTCATGAGGTGTGGTTTTGACTTGCAAGCTTTTATGAATGCATGTTTTTTAGTGGCGTTTATTTGTGACATGTAACTTATAACCAGATTATGTATACGGATATTTGTCACATTTACTACTTTGTACAATTTACTTCTTTCGTATTTTGGATAAAAATAAATTCATTGGTCAATCAACTATAACTAGTGATGGAATTAGAAATGAGTAAAAATCTAAAAAATCAAAATGAGTTATGGTCAAGTTCATTAGCTTGGTATACACACGACTTTGAGCTTAAATTTCTTCCTGCATGCTTTCACGCCTAAATTATACGTCTATTTAACATTAATTTCTTCTAGTTAAATACTCGTCATCTATAAAAAAATCTCGTTAAAAATATGACAATGATGTTCTGATTTATTAATCAGTTCTTAGGTCCTATTTTTTAAAACTTAATTAATTTAAATTTAACTGTTTAATTAATCAGTGCGAAAACTTACGACTTTAATAAATCGTAGGATTAAATAAGCTCGCCCGTTTAACAAAAATATTATTTATAGGTATTATTATGGAAAACTTTAAACATTTACCAGAACCATTCCGCATCCGTGTTGTTGAGCCAGTAAAAACGACAACCCAAGAATACCGTGAAGAAGCAATATTAAAAGCAGGGATGAACCCATTTTTACTAGACAGTGAAGATGTATTTATCGATTTGCTGACCGATAGTGGTACTGGTGCTATTACGCAAAAGATGCAAGCAGCCATGTTGATGGGAGATGAAGCCTACAGTGGTAGCCGTAGCTATTATGCACTTTCAAATGCAGTTAAAGACATCTTTGGTTATGAGCTTACTATTCCTACTCACCAAGGTCGTGGTGCGGAGCAGATTTACATCCCCATTCTAATTAAAAAGCGTGAGCAAGAAAAAGGTTTAGACCGTTCTAAGATGGTCGCTCTGTCTAACTACTTCTTTGATACAACACAAGGCCATACTCAAGTTAATTGCTGTATTGCGAAAAACGTCTATACAAATGAAGCTTTTGATACTTCAGTAAACGCGGACTTTAAAGGTAACTTTGATCTAGAAAAGCTGGAACTAGCGATTGAAGAAGCAGGCCCAGCGAATGTGCCCTACATCGTAAGTACAATTACGTGTAACTCGGCAGGTGGTCAGCCGGTTTCAATTGCCAATCTGAAAGCCGTATATGAAATTGCCAAACGATACGATATTCCTGTCATTATGGACTCAGCTCGTTATGCCGAGAATGCTTATTTCGTACAACAACGTGAGGCTGGTTATCAAGATTGGACAATTGAAGAAATTACTCGCGAAACATACAAGTATGCTGATGCGCTAGCTATGTCTGCGAAGAAAGATGCAATGGTTCAAATGGGTGGACTGCTATGCTTCAAAGATGAATCTATGATGGATGTATACACAGAATCTCGTACGCTTTGTGTTGTTCAAGAAGGTTTCCCAACATACGGTGGTCTTGAGGGCGGCGCAATGGAGCGTTTAGCTGTGGGCCTTTACGATGCTATGCGTCAAGAGTGGCTGGAATACCGTATTGGTCAAGTTCAATACTTAGTTGACGGTTTAGAAGCGATTGGTGTGGTTTGTCAGCAAGCAGGTGGTCATGCTGCATTCGTTGATGCTGGTAAATTATTACCTCATATTCCAGCGCATCAATTTCCAGCGCATGCTCTTGCCTGTGAACTGTACAAAGTCGCGGGGATACGTGCGGTTGAGATTGGTTCTCTATTGTTAGGTCGTGACCCAGCAACAGGCAAACAACACGAGTGTCCGGCTGAGTTGCTACGCCTAACTATTCCACGAGCAACTTATACTCAAACACATATGGACTTTGTTATCGAAGCATTCGAGAAAGTGAAAGCAAATGCTGCCAAGGTGAAAGGCTTAGATTTCACTTACGAGCCAACAGTGCTTCGTCACTTCACTGCCCGACTAAAAGAAGTCTAATCGTCGAAATTAAATAATAGATAATTAGCGCGCCTCTTTTTTATTGTGAGGTGCGCCAATTCTAGATAATTATCCCCCACTACATATAAAAATTATAAAAACTTTTAATGCTATTTATAAGAGTTGGCTTTTATTTATCCTACTTTAAACACCAGTTATAGAGACGTGTTCATGAAAAATAGTCCATCTTTAGTCGGCGGGTCTTGTATTATTGCAAGTATCTGTGTTGGGGCGGGAATGCTGGGATTACCAAGTGCAGGCGCAGGTGCTTGGACCGCATGGTCGTTAATTGCAATTACCTTTACCATGATAATGATGACAGTGTCCGGTTGGATGCTATTGGAGGCATTTAAACGTTATGATTTAAAAGTATCTTTTAATACGGTTACTCAAGATATGTTAGGTGACAACGTAAACCGAGTTAATAATGTGGCTGTATATTTTGTTGGTGGTATTTTACTTTATGCCTATATTACATCTTCAGGTTTAATATTAGAAGGTGTATTAGGAGTAAATAATAAGATAGCTTCAGTTTTATTTGTTTTGGTCTTTTCTCTTTTCGTATGGCACTCGACCCGAGCGGTAGATAGAATTTCCGTTATTCTCATTGCGTTTATGGGCTTGAGTTTTATCTTCGGTGTCTCTGGTCTAGCCGCAAATATTGACCCCTTTATTTTGTTTGATCGTGTGAATCAAGAAACAAGTTATGCGCCTTATGCAATGGCAATGCTGCCTGTTGCTTTGACATCATTTGGTTACCACCATTCAGTAGCAAGCATGCGCTCTTACTATGGTTGTGAGCATCGTGCCAAGAAAGCGATCTTAGGTGGTACGGTAATCGCGTTGACCCTGTACTTTTTATGGGTAGTGAGTATCTATGGCAACCTGCCGCGCAGTGACTTTGGTCCTGTAATTGCGCAAGGTGGTAACGTAGAAGCTTTGCTTGAGGCGTTAGGTTCTGCCATTGATTCTAATAGAGTGGCAAGTGCAATCAATACCTTTTCTATGGCAGCCATTCTTTCTTCTTTCATTGGTGTTGGATTAGGCGTTTTCGATTTCTTAGCTGATTTATTTCAGTTTGAAGATACGAAGCAAGGGCGTACGAAAACATGGCTAGCGACTTTTTTACCACCACTCGTATTATCTTTACTTTTCCCATTTGGCTTTGTTATCGCGATTGGCTATGCCGGTGCAGCAGCCACCGTATGGGCATGTCTGATTCCAGCCCTGTTAGCTCGTAAGTCTCGTCGATTAGAGGGCAGTAGTGAAGGCTTTATCGCTCCAGGTGGAAATATCATGATTGGTGTTCTTATCTTATTTGGTGTGCTAACTGCAGTGTTCCACTTTATGTCTATGCTTAACCTTCTTCCTGTATTTAGCAGCTAATAATTAATTGATAACACTTTATATAACTAACTCGAGAAAAAATGATGACAGATATTATTAATACTTCAAAGGCTCCATTAGCCATTGGTCCCTACGTTCAAGGTGTGAATTTAGGAGGAATGGTTATTACCTCAGGTCAATTGCCGATTAACCCTGAAAAAAAACAGATGCCAGAAAATGTTGCAGACCAAGCTCTACAATCTTTAAACAATGCATTGGCCATTATTCAAGAAGCAGGGCTGGAAGCAAGAGATATTGTAAAAACGACAGTATTTGTTAAGGACTTGAATGATTTCCCTATTGTTAACAGGGTATACGGCGAATTTTTTGAAAGTCACAATGCGTCATTCCCTGCGCGTTCCTGCGTTGAGGTTGCTCGCTTACCAATGGATGCAAAGGTCGAGATTGAAGTTATAGCAACAAAGTAGCGTCACCTAAATACTTTTAAATCTTCTTGAGCACTAATATAAAAAATATAAGCATGATGATGTCATTTTTGATTTTTCTCGTGCTTTTTTTATGCTCATTTATTGTTAATGATTGGAACGTGCAATGAAAATAAATAATAAAAATATAGTGATTATTTCTAGTTTGGTCGCATCAAGCCAAGCCTATGGACTGACAGTATACCAAGATGATGTAAATAGAGTGGAAGTGTCAGGTGCATTTTTGATGGATTATTGGCAGCCTGCGCATTTCCTAGATCATTATTTTAATACCAGTCGTAGTACGTTAGGCATTGCGATTGAACGCCAATTAGATAATGGCTGGTCAACCGATGTGAAGTTTGAGTGGGACACGATTCTGAACCCTCCCTCGAACGAATTTGAAACGCAAAACGGTGACAAATTCAGAAGTCGTCTGGGGTATATCACAGTTAATAATGAAGAGTTAGGCAGCTTACGAGTTGGTAAGCAATACTCTGCTTATCATGATGTTGCTGGTTATATGGATAACTTGATTGTATTTGACCCTGATGCCACTCCATTATTCAGTGAAGGTAAGGATGGAGGCTTTCTAGCAACCGCTCGTGGTGACAATCTTATTGTTTATCGAAATAGTTTCGATACTTTGAATGTATCTATTCAATACGGTTTTAATGGCGTAAATAACCGATACGAACAGGGGTTAAGCAGAGAACACAATATGGCCTTAGCAGTAAGCTATAACTTCGATTTTGGCCTAAGTCTGGGCGCTACTCATATGAAAAATCAAGTAGACGGCGTTTCTTTTGGTGGACTTGATGCTGGAGACTCTCAAAGGTTAACTACGATTGCTGCCAAATATGGGTACAAAGGGTTTCACATTTCAACAGCGTTGACCGACGGTAAAAAAGCGCACGAAACAGACTTGTTATATTACCGCGTGACCGAGAATACTAAAACAAACCTTTATGCAGACGCGAGTGCCTACGATATGTATGCACACTACTATTTCGATATTGGTTTACGTCCTTATATCTACCTTTCACAAGTTAATTTTGATGACAACTCAGTAAATGTTGATGGTGAGCGCAGTATTTACTCATTTGGTTTGAGCTACCATGCAACACCGCAACTAATAGTTTCTGGTGAAGTAAGAAAAACAGAAGAGGATAATTTAGGCGTAGGTCAGCAGAGTGATACTTTGAGCGGTATGACCATTCTGTACACATTCTAATTTGATTTAAGGTGTAGTAATCATGCATGGTGTTCTTTCTATTCAATCACACGTCTCGTATGGTCATGCTGGAAACAGCAGTGCTGTATTTCCAATGCAGAGAATGGGTTTGGAAGTATGGCCTATTCATACGGTGCAATTTTCGAATCATACACAGTATCAGCAAGGTTGGAAGGGCAGTGTTTTTCCTGCAAATGACATAAAAGAGATAGTTAATGGGTTGAGTAACATCGGTGCGTTAGAACGATGCCGAGCGATCCTCACTGGATATCAAGGGGGAGTAGAGCAGTGCCATGCGGTAGCTGATGTGGTGAAACATGTGAAACTGGCTAATCCAGAAGTGCTATATGTATGTGATCCCGTGATGGGAGCCCCTAATAAATGTTGCATTGTTGCTGAAGGGGTTGCTGACTATTTATTACAGCACTTGATGCCAATGGCTGATGTGATTGTGCCTAACCAGTTTGAGCTAAGTAAGTTTGTCGGGATGGAAATCAACAATCTTGATGATGCAATGACGGCGTGCCGTAAAGCCTTAACCATGGGGCCTCAACTGGTTTTAGTTAAACATTTACATAGCGTATCAGATAACAGTTTTTCAATGATGCTGGCTTTTAATGATGAGTGCTATTTGGCACAAAGGCCGCAGCTCGACTTTGATAAAGCACTGGTTGGAGTCGGAGATTTAATATCCGCAGTATTTACAGCTGGTATATTAAAAGGTTGGTCGCCTATTGTTGCTTTTAAACACTGTAATGAGGCTGTTTACGGGGTGGTTAAGCAAACCAAGTTAGCAAAGGAGTGGGAGTTACAAACTATTGCTGCGCAGAATGAGTTTGTCATTCCTAGTGAGTCATTTGATTTGAGGCCGTACCATATTAGTATATAAGTATGTTTGAAAATAAAAAAGACGCTGTATGAGGCGTCTTATTTATTTTTTGAATTCTGACGGGCAATAAACTATGCCATAGAAACGAGACTTAACAGTCCAACAACTGCTATTGTAGAAAAGCACATGATTGCAGCAGATGTTGAAGGCGTTAACACTTTTTCTAACTTAAGATTATTTTTACCGTCTAATATTGATAAAAGTGCTGAGTTCATGTTGTGCTCTTAATGAAATTTGTCTAAGGATGATAGGTATTTTACTATTAATGTGATTAGAGTCAAACGCTTCATCAAGAAAAGTTTATTTTTTTATTGTTTTTTTTGAGCTTTTATCCCGAGCTGTTATTAGATGAGAGCTAACAACTTAGGTAATAATATTGTGATGATGTAAAAGCTTAGGAGCGCAGTGACAAGAAAATCCTTTACTAATAAGGGTTTGTAAGATGATTTAGGAAACGATTAAATAATTTAAGGTCTGGTTGGAAAGTGATGTCGAAAATAGACGCTGCTGAAGCAGAATCATGTGGATAAGGTAAGGTAGGGTATTAAGAACCAATAAAAAGCCCCATTTATAAGGGGCCTAATGTTGGAGGGTGGGCGTAATAAAACTAGCAAAATACTATTCAATGTTCTGGATCTGTTCTCGCATCTGTTCGATAAGTACTTTGAGTTCTACGCCAGACGCGGTGATGTCGGTGCTGATCGACTTTGAAGCCAGTGTGTTCGATTCGCGGTTGAACTCTTGCATCATAAAGTCGAGACGACGACCAACAGCGCCACCTTTCTTCAGGATGTTCGTGGTTTCTTTCACGTGAGATTCTAAGCGGTCCAATTCTTCTGCCACATCCGATTTTTGTGCCAACAGAATCAGCTCTTGCTCTACACGAGATGGGTCTAATTCAGCTTTTGCATCTTCGAATTTAGAAAACAGGCGTTCACGTTGCCATTCTAGGATTTCTGGCATACGCGCACGAACTTTAATCACCTCTGCAGTGATCGCTGCCAGACGCTGTTCGATCAACGCTTTCATGTTGTCGCCTTCGCGCGCGCGCGCATCAATAAAGTCATCCATCGTTTCGTTAAACGCTTCTAACAGGGCTTTATTCACGGTGTCCATGTCTTGCTCTGGCGTTTCCATTACGCCCGGCCATTGCATTAATTGAAATGGATTGATGCGGCTTCGTTCGCCAGTCATGTGCATCACTTGCTCTGCTGCCTTAATGACTTGGCTGGCCAGTGTTTCGTTAATACTAAGCTCGCCTTTAGCGGCGGGATTGGCTTCAAAACGCAGATTACATTCTACTTTGCCGCGCGCAAGACGCTTACGAAAACGCTCACGTAGAACCGGCTCTAAAGCTCGAAACTGTTCTGGCATGCGGAAGTAAGTTTCTAGGTAGCGCTGGTTTACGCTACGGATTTCCCATACTGCGGAGCCCCAATCGCCTTTTACTTCTTTGCGCGCATACGCAGTCATACTGTAAATCATCGAATTTTCCTGTCTTCATTTTTGAAAATTACTTAAAGAGTGTATCACGGAGCGTCGTTAGGTGCGCGAAGTGTGTTGAATGTTTGCGCTGTGTTGGGGGCGTAACCTATGAATCAGGAATGGATTCCGTTATAATCTTCGCCCACCAAATCGTCTTCTCCTCATATTTAAGGTAGATGCCCATGCGTCCAAACGATCGCAAGGCGGACCAAGTTCGCCCTATCAAAATTACTCGTAACTACACCGCTTATGCTGAAGGCTCAGTGTTAGTTGAGTTCGGTAATACCAAAGTGTTGTGTAATGCGACCGTCGAAGAATCGGTACCACGTTGGTTGAAAGGCCAAGGTAAAGGCTGGGTAACTGCTGAGTACGGTATGTTGCCACGCGCGACACACTCGCGTACTCGTCGTGAAGCTGCAAGTGGCAAACAAGGCGGACGTACCATGGAAATCCAACGTCTTATCGCACGTAGTCTGCGTGCAGTTGTAGACTTGAAAGCCATGGGAGAATTCATGGTCACGGTTGATTGTGACGTGATCCAAGCGGATGGCGGCACTCGCACCGCATCAATTAGTGGCGCAAGCGTAGCAATGGCTGATGCGTTTCAGCATCTTGTCAACCGCGGCAAATTAAAAGCGAACCCGATGAAAAGTCATGTTGCGGCAGTATCTGTGGGTTTGTTAGGTGATGACGTGTTATGTGATCTTGAATACGTTGAAGATTCAGCGGCGGATACTGACATGAATGTGGTGATGACCGAAGAAGGTAAGATGATTGAGATCCAAGGCACTGCAGAAGGTGAACCGTTCAGTCATGAGCAGCTGATGGCATTGCTAGAATCAGCGAAAATCGGTATTACCGACATTGTCTCGGCGCAGAAGGCGGCGTTAGAAAAATAATGACTTCAATAGCTTCCTCATAAGGAAGCTATTTTTTTGCATGTTACTAGGCCTAGGACCTAGAGATTAATACCCACACACTGATAATTGAGAGAAATCCATGAAAGCATACCAGCGTGAATTTATTGAGTTTGCACTTGAGAAAGAGGTTCTTAAGTTTGGTGAGTTTACTTTGAAATCAGGCCGCAAAAGCCCTTACTTCTTTAACGCTGGTCTTTTCAATACTGGCCGAGATCTTGCGCGTCTTGGTCGTTTTTACGCTGCGGCTCTGGCTGACTCTGGCATTGAGTTTGATGTGCTGTTTGGCCCAGCGTACAAAGGTATCCCGATTGCGACGACCACCGCGGTAGCGCTGGCTGATCACCACGACCTCGACACGCCTTACTGCTTTAATCGTAAAGAAACGAAAAACCATGGTGAAGGCGGTAACCTTGTTGGCTCTGCATTAGAAGGGCGTATCATGCTGGTGGATGATGTGATCACGGCGGGTACGGCAATTCGTGAGTCGATGGAAATTATTCAAGCAAGTGGTGCAGACTTAGCGGGCGTGCTGGTCGCTATCGACCGTGAAGAGAAAGGCAAAGGTGAGCTGTCTGCGATTCAGGAAGTCGAACGTGATTTTGGTTGTGCCGTGATTTCTATCGTGAGCTTGGGCGATCTTGTTACTTACCTAGCAGAAAAAGGCGACTCAGCCGAACATTTAGAAGCGGTGAAAGCGTACCGCGCGGAATACGGTATTTAACCAGATAGAGTTTCTTTGGTTATTGTGAAGTGTAAAGGGGCTGGTGGGTATCCATCAGCTCCTTCTTTTTAGAGGGTTTTGCTCTTTATTTGTAGCGAATGCCTTTTTCTACACTTTCATCCTGCATGGTTTTATAGCGTTTGTGTAGCCACATCCATTGTTCTGGAGCACGGAGGATCACTTCTTCCACATGTTTGTTCATGTAAGCGGCGGCAGCCACTTCATCTTTTTGCGGGTAGTTTGCTTCAATGCACTTATCTGCGATGATGTCGTACTTACCTTCTGAATTACGAAAGCCCGAACCCATAATAATCGCACACTTAGAGGTGTAGGCTAGAATGCTGGTACCGGTTGTCGTACACGCATCTTCTACGGCAAAGAAGGGAACGAATACGGATTTATTGCGCCCGTAATCGTGATCGGGTAAATAAAACAAACGTTCACCGCTGCGTAAAACGCGAATCATTTTTTTTACATTTTTACGGTCAATCAGTTTGTTGCCATTGTGCGTACGGCCCCAGAACTGAATGAAATTATAGGCGGGATTATCGTGTGGACGAAATGCCCCATAGCCAGCGACACCAAGTACCGCAAACGCGCGTGCCGTAACTTCGAGATTTAAGGCATGCACACAACAAAGTAGTACGCCTTTACCTTCCTCGTCCTTTTCTCTGACTGCGCTTAGGTCTTTTTCCACGATAAGCGTTTTAAAACGCCAAGTGGGCCAGAACCAAGTGATGCCCGTTTCGATTAGAGCCATACCGGTGTTTTTAAAGTTTTCTTCAACGATGTGTTGGATCTCTTCCGGCGTTTTTTCTGGAAAAGCGAGTTCTAGGTTACGCTTGGCAATGTGGACGCGACTTTTGCCATAGCGCAGGCCAAGCTTACCGACGGAATGACCTAATGACAGCAGCAATCGATACGGGAGAATATTGACGAGGATGGCCAGTAAGCCAAATCCAAGCCAAACACTCCAGTTTCGTGGGTGGAGAAGTGAAAGAGAAAACTCCGGCTGCGTGTATTTGTCTTTACTCATAATCTTTTACTTAATTTGTGCACTAAGCAGCGCCCAATACTCGTCAAAGTTTGCCGTTGGTTGGTATTTAAAGTCGCTGCGAACAAAACGGTTGAGGCTACCTTCTACTTGCCCAAGAATCTGCGCGGCGAGAATGCGCTCTTCGACAGGGAAAGCTTTACCTTCTCGAATCTTACGTTCACGCAAGATTTGGCGCAATTGCATTTCAATGCGCTCAAACAACTGGTTGATGCGTTCGCGTAGGCGTTCATTTTCAAACATTAGGGCATGACCAGACAGAATGCGTGTCAGGCCGGGGTTGCGCTCAGAGAACGCCAACATAAGGTGCATCACCATGCGAATGCGCTCTAGAGTATCCTTCTCGTCGTCTAAAATTCGGTTAATGCGTGTCATCAATGCTTCTTCGATGAACTCAATCAAGCCTTCGAACATACGAGCTTTACTTGGGAAGTGACGGTACAAAGCGGCTTCTGAAACACCGACTTGTTTCGCCAACTTTGCCGTAGTAATGCGGGAAGCGCCTTCTGTAGATTCAAGCATTTGTGCTAATGCTTGCAAGATCTCTTCACGACGATTGGTTTTTTTACTGCCGGCCATTAGTTTACTTCCTTTCAAAATACAAAGTTGAGCGGAGGGGATTATAAGACGCTCTGTCATCTCAAACTAGACTACTGAGAGTGGAATGGGAGATTTAACACCCTCAGTTGTCATGTTTGCACCAAATTTATGCCAGTTTTCGATGAAAATATGAATGGGCTCGGATGTTAATTACATCAATTCATGCATTTTTTCGAGTATTTTAAAGCTCAATGCTTCTTTTGATTCCAAAGCGAGTGCAAGTTCACCCTCAGGCCAGAAAAGGGTCAGTGCGTTGTCGTTACTGTTGAAGCCTTGTCCTTTGATTGAAACATCATTCGCGCAGATCATGTCGAGGTTTTTTTTGACTAATTTGCCGCGCGCATAGGTTTCTACGTCATTGGTTTCAGCGGCAAATCCAACAGTAAATGGACGTTGTGCAGGCATTGTTGCAACCGAGGCAACAATATCAGGGTTTTTGACCATATTGATGACCATCTGATCGTTGTCTGCTGTTTTTTTCAATTTTTCAGACGCGATCGTTTCTGGGCGATAATCCGCCACCGCGGCGCAGCTGATAAATGCATCGTGGTTGGTCGCCTTGGCCATTACAGCGTCATGCATCTCTTGTGCACTAGAAACATTAATGCGCTCAACACCATCAGGTGTACTTAAGCTTACCGGGCCGCTCACGAGGGTTACTTTTGCGCCCATTTGAACCGCCGCGCTTGCCAATGCATAGCCCATTTTACCGGAGCTATGGTTGGTGATGTAACGTACCGGATCAAGCGCTTCACGAGTGGGCCCTGCGGTGATCAACACCGATTTACCCTCCAATACTTTAGGTTGGAAGAACCGTTCACACTGCTGCACCAATTGCATCGGCTCTAACATTCGACCCGGTCCGATATCGCCACAGGCTTGTTCTCCTGCCGCGGGTCCCCAGATATGCATACCACGGCGAAGTAACGTCGCAATATTCTCTTGGGTGGTGACATTGCGGTACATTTGCTGATTCATCGCAGGAGAGACGGCAACGGGCGACTCGGTCGCTAACACTAACGTGGTCAGCAAATCATTCCCCATGCCAGCAGACATGCGGGCAATTAAGTCCGCGGTTGCCGGTGCGATCAGCACTAAATCTGCCCATTTTGCTAACTCAATGTGACCCATTGACGCTTCTGCTGCTGGGTCTAATAAGCTGTTAGAGACCGGACGGCCCGAGACGGCCTGCATGGTCAAAGGAGTAATGAACTCTTGTGCGGCTTTCGTCATTACGACTTGGACTTGCGCGCCTCTCTCTATGAGGCGACGGGTTAGCTCCGCACATTTATACGCAGCAATACCGCCACTAATACCGAGTAGAATTTTTTTTCCTGCTAGTGTTTGCATGTGAGATCTCCAATTTGATGATCGGATTTTAACACAATTCAAAGTCTGACCGCCCGTGCATATATAACGAGAAGATAATCGATATCAAACGCCATCATATAAATTTGACCAAGGGAGAGAAAATGCTCGTTTATCTCACAGACAAATTGCGCGAATTTTGCGAGGCTGATAAGAAAAAGAGGTAGTGGAAATCATGATGTTGAAAAGTCGAAACAAATTGCTGCTGATAACGCTCATTCCTCTACTGTTGATCACCACATTGATCTCAATGGTGTACTACATCAACAGTAGTAATAGTTTGGAAGCCGAATTGGCAAGAGACAGGCAAGAGCTTATTGAAACGAAAAAGGAAGAGCTTAAAGCCTACATGATGATGGGAGTGACCGCGATAAAGCCACTCTACGATGCTGACGTGAATGGTAATAACAAAGAGGCGGCGAAAGACATTCTCAAAGCAATGCGCTTTGAGAGTGATGGCTATTTCTTTGCTTATGATTCTCAAGGGGTAAATACACTTCATGCCATTAAACCATCGTTAGAAGGGAAAAACCTTTACGATCTCAAAGATGAAAATGGTGTGGCGGTGATCGCTGGTTTAATTGACGCGTCACAACAAGGGGATGGTTTCCTGAATTTCTCATGGCATAAACCGACCATTGACGCTCAAGCACCGAAGTTAGGTTATGCGGAATATTTGCCTAAGTGGGACTGGGTCCTAGGAACGGGTGTCTACATTGATGATGTTGACCAACAAGTCGCGATGCAGCGAGAGTTGCGCACCCAGGAATTAAATGAGCATACCTTATCGGCTGTGATGATCTCCCTCATTGGGTTGGTCATTACCAGTATTCTGACCAGCATTGTGGTGTCTAAAGGGATTCAACCGTTGCAACACGTTGCGGCTTCACTGAAAGATGTTGCGGCGGGTGGGGGCGACTTAACCGCTCGTTTGAAAGTGGAAAGTAAGGATGAAGTCGGTGAAGTGGCGGCGGCGTTCAACGAGTTTATGGATAAGCTTCATCCACTGATGCAAGATATTCATCGCTCTGCAACCACAGTGCAAAGCGTTTCTCAAAATCTGGATACACAAACCAGTCAGGCGAGTGGTCAAATGCAAGATCACTGTCTGGAAACCGATAAAGTTGTCACAGCGGTAACTCAAATGAGCATGACAGCGAAGGAGGTGGCGAGTAACACGAATGCGACCGCACAAGCGATTGAGGATGCCAATAGTCAAGTTACCGAAGCCCAGCGTGAAGTTGATCAAGCCATTGAAGGGATTACTGAGCTGGTGACGGAGATAGACAGCACGTCGGATGCGATTGCCGATCTGAGCCAACAAACGGAACAAATTACCAAGGTGTTGGATGTGATTGGTGAGATTGCGGAGCAAACCAATTTGCTGGCTTTGAACGCCGCGATTGAAGCTGCGCGAGCAGGAGAGCAAGGACGCGGTTTTGCAGTGGTTGCGGATGAAGTACGTTCGCTAGCCAGTCGCACCCAAAACAGCACTCATGAAATTGGCGATATGCTCAAACAGCTACAAAGTGGCGTCTCAAGGGCGGTGAGTACGATGTCGGTTAGTCAAGAGCGTGGGGTAAAAACGGCGCAAGAGTCGGCGCTCATCCAACAATCACTGTCGGGCGTTCATCATTCGATTGGTACGATTCGAAATATGGGAATTCAAACCGCGTCAGCGGCAGAGGAACAAAGTGCAGTGGCAGAAGATATCAATCAAAATTTAGTGGCGATTCAACAGATCGTAACTAACATCAATGAGACCTTGCAGCACGCTGAAACGATCAGTAATCAGTTGTCGCAATCTGGTTCAGAAATTCACGGTTTAGTTGGCAATTTTAAACTCTGATAAACTATTAAATTGCATTGAAAGTGCTGATGGAACGAAGAAAGCGAAAGTCACTCTCGACTTTCGTTTTTGGTTTTGTGGAATAGAGGCCTATTCCACAAAAGAGACACCTGATGATACTGAAAGCGATGCCAAGTGAGTCGATGCCCAGAGAAAAGTTGCTGCAGCGAGGGCCACAAGCGCTGACCGATGCAGAGCTACTCGCCATTTTTTTACGTACTGGAACGCAAGGGATGAATGTGATCGAGCTTGCCGACTTCCTGATTCAAGATTTTGGTTCGCTAAGGCAGCTTTTTTCTGCTTCAGAAAAGCAGTTCTGCCGACATAAAGGGCTGGGCCAAGCAAAATACGTACAATTACAAGCTGTACTAGAAATGACGCAGCGGTATTTAGCGGAAACCTTAAAGCGCGGTGACGCATTAACCAGTCCAGCACAAACTAAGCTTTATTTGTCTTCTATATTAAGAGACCGACAAAGAGAGGCTTTTTACATTCTTTTTCTCGATAACCAGCACAGAATAATAAAAGATGAAATTTTATTTGAAGGAACATTAGATGCTGCGTCGGTTTATCCACGAGAAGTGGTGAAGCGAGCCTTACACCATAATGCGGCGGCTTTGATTTTGGCACACAATCATCCGTCAGGGGTGGCCGAGCCGAGTCAAGCTGACAGAAGGATTACAAAGCGGTTAATCGACGCTTTGGCGCTGGTGGATATTCGTGTTTTGGACCATTTCGTCATTGGTGATGGGGAAAGTGTCTCTTTTGCTGAAAGAGGTTGGGTATAATGGTGTGTATTTTAGGTTGTTAGTTGCTAAAAATCTGCTATCATCCTCGCCACTAAATTTTTAACTGAATTCAGCTTGGACTGCTAGAAAAAAATCTGCTGTCTAAAAAAAGATCACGAAAACCTGTAAAAAGGATCTGTTCGGGTCTTGAGCAATGCATATCAAGTTAGTATAATGCGCGACCTTTGATAGCCTTGTATGGATTTTCCATAGCGGTTCTTAACCTCTAACTTCTTTTCGAGAAATAGAGAGGTTCGGCCACCAAGGTTGATATCGAGCTGAAACGATTTTGGAGAAGACATTCATGTCACGAGTATGCCAAGTAACTGGTAAGCGTCCAGTAACGGGTAACAACCGTTCACACGCACGAAATGCTACTAAGCGTCGTTTTCTGCCGAACCTACAAACTCATCGTTTCTGGGTAGAGAGCGAAAAACGTTTTGTTAAACTACGCCTATCTGCTAAAGGTATGCGCATCATCGACAAGAAAGGTATTGATACTGTTCTTGTCGATATCCGTGCACGTGGCGAAAACGTTTAAGAGGAAATAGGCAATGGCAAAGAAAGGCGTTCGTGAGAAAATCCGTCTAGTATCTTCTGCAGGTACAGGCCACTTCTACACAACTGATAAAAACAAGCGTAATATGCCGGGCAAATTTGAGATCAAGAAATTTGATCCAGTAGTTCGCCAGCACGTTATGTACAAAGAAGCAAAAATCAAATAATTGGTTTCAGTCTCTTTGATGAATTGAAAACCCAGCTTTCGAGTTGGGTTTTTTATTATCTAAAATTTATTTATCTTTTCCTTATTAGGTTTGCACGCAGATGTTCTAGTCAAAACTGATGCGCTTTGGTAGTTTATTCTTAACTAAAGAGAGCAGGAATGGTTATGCGTGTGAGTCCGGCCCGTCGTCGTCGATGGAACAATATGCTTATTCTGGGCATTATCGCTTTTATTGTGATCTTAAATGCGCCCATGTGGATCAAAACTTATTTGTTAACGGACGATTCCGACCCTTACCCCAACTTGCTACGCCCAGATTATACGGTTAGTGCACTCTACTTTAATGGTTGGGAGCTTGAGCGGCATAATGAACAGTGGCAATCCAATCTCAAAGCAAGTACGTCGATTAAAGAGCTCGTTTCACGTTGGCAATCATTAGGAGGGACGGAGCTAACGCAAGAACAATACATGCGTTTAAAACCTAAGCTCACCTCTGCTGAAACAGTGGAAGTGTGGTACCAAGAGTTGGAGGAGCCACAGCGAGTAACATTCTATCGCTTGCCTAGTTTTTGGTTATTTAAAAACTGGCAAGATAAGTGGATTGCTATCTCCGTCGATGCAGACTTTATCATGCCCGAGTAAGTCCATTTTGAATGAATAGCCTTAAGGCGACCCAGTATTTATCGTGGTTGTTTTCTATTATGCTAGCCACGCAATTTAATTCGTCCAGCCCAATGGAGAGAGTAATGCCTGAATTACCCGAAGTAGAAGTCAGTCGTATGGGGATCAGTCCACACATGGTAGGACAAGTTATTCAGGCTTTTGTCTTTCGAACGCCAAAATTGCGTTGGGATATCCCTCAAGAGCTCAAACACCTTGAAGGTCAAGTTATCCGTGCGATCAGTCGCCGAGCGAAATACTTACTGATAGAGACGGATGCAGGCACGGCAATCGTCCACTTGGGCATGTCGGGCTCGTTGCGTGTACTGGATGCGGATTTCCCAGCGGCTAAACATGATCATGTGGATCTCAAACTGACTAATGGCAAAGTATTACGTTACAACGATCCGCGTCGTTTTGGGGCTTGGTTGTGGTGCGCCTCAGGCGAATCGCATGCGGTGTTAGATCGTATGGGGCCTGAGCCTTTAACCGAAGAGTTTAACGCTGACTACGTCGCGGAGAAAGCCAATGGCAAGCGAATAGCGGTGAAACAGTTGATTATGGACAACAAAGTAGTGGTTGGTGTAGGAAACATTTACGCTAACGAATCCTTATTTAAGTCGCGAATTCACCCTTCCAAGCCTGCAGGAAAAGTTACTACTCAAGAGTGGGCATTGCTCGTTGAAAACATTAAAGTGACGCTCGAAATTGCCATCAACCAAGGTGGTACTACACTAAAAGATTTCGCTCAAGCGGATGGAAAGCCAGGGTATTTTGCTCAAGAGCTCTTAGTGTATGGGAAAGCAGGAGAACCTTGTCCTGAATGTGGTGAATTACTCCAAGAACTAAAAATTGGACAGCGTAATACCTTCTTTTGTGGTGAGTGCCAAAAGTGAAACATGAATCAAGGCAAACTATATTTGCCCTGATTTTTCAAAGTACTTCTTGGCGACCAATAAAGATATCAACCTTTCTCGTTTCGCATTTCTAAACTGTTCCACCCAGTCGTGCGCATTTTGGATGATGTTTTCTGCTGCTTCAGGATGAGAGGTGTAATACTCTATCTTTTCTATTAAGTCTGAGTAATCATCTTGTACTTCAACGTAGTGAGTACCAGCTTGAAGGCGGCCCTCCATAAACCAAGTTTCGTATTTAGGTTTGGACATTATTACCAATGAGTTCGACGACATCGCCCATTTTAGGTTGGTTGCAACATCATTCCCTTCAATAGCAAGCAGAAATTTGTATTGAAGTTGCTCTTCGATTGACATGAAGCCTTTTTCCCAAGGATTGCCATCTTTGGGTTGGGTTTGCCCAATGTTACAGCGAGGGTGATTATAAAACTGCTCGAGGACTTTTTTACGGTGTGGCTGGTAGCCAACGCCACGCCATGCAACCATGTCTTTTTTATCACGAAAACTCAATTTGTCATCAACAAACTGAAAGTGCCTTATCGCATTCAATTTTAACATGATGGAGTTTTGATTTTTGTCCGAGATAGGGCGGCTTTTTAAGAAGGTTGGAACTTCAGGAACGTGGCGTATGTCGCCATTTAAGTAGCGAAACGTAAAAGATGAGGGAAAGCCTTTGAGCACTTTTAACAAGTCAAAATAATAAGTTGTACCGCCAGTTTTCTTAAATGAGCCGATAGTTTCGCCCTTCTCTAGATGAAAGGAAACTGCCTGCTTGTTGTAGTAGTCCACCCTATCTTGGATATATGCCATGTCATAGTTGCTAAGTTTTTTCAGCAAATGCTGATTGGCAATTCGAAATAACGCAGCAGGGACGATAGTTAGTAAAGCATTACTAAAGTAATAGTTAAACTTGGTTAAACTCACTTTTTTACCTTGTTAATGATAGCTTCGTTAACACAAGAAGGAACAAATTGTTTTATGTCGCCACCATGTATAGCAACTTCACGCACGATGGTTGAAGACAGAAAAGCAAACTCTTCAGCGGGCGTCAGGAAAACACTTTCGACATCAGGAAGCAATTTGCGATACATGCTGGTAAGACCAAATTCATATTCGAAGTCGACCGTTGTACGCAGGCCTCGCACAAGAATATTGGCTTGTTGATCACGAGCAAAATCGACTAATAGACCGCTAAACCCTAAAGCCGACACGTTGCTTAAATGAGAGGTAGACTTTTCGACCAAACTCACTCGCTCTTCTAGCGAAAATAACGTACTTTTTGACGGGCTCGCCGCTACAGCGATGATGATTTCATCAAACATATTTGCAGCGCGAGTGATGATGTCTAAATGACCATTCGTAATAGGATCGAATGTCCCTGGGTATATGACTTTTTTCATCGTAGTACTTTCTCATAAACATCTGCGTATTGGTTTGCAGTGTAGGTGATATCAAATGTTTTTAGTTTTTCTTGTCCGTTTTTGACAAAAGAGTCTCTCAAAACCGTGTCCTTAGCGACTCTGGTTATTGCCTTGGCAAGTGCGTTGGCATCACCTGGTTGAATCAGTATTCCGTTCGACTCATCCTCTATTATGTCAGGTATTCCGCCAGCATTGGTGCCAATCACTGGTAAGCCAGCGCCCATCCCCTCCAGAATCACGGAGCCTAAGCCTTCTGTATAAGAAGGGTGGATTTGTAAATCGGCCGCTTCAAACCAGTCCCCCATATTGTTTTGCTTGCCTTCAAAGCTTACGTTACTCAAAGCCTTTACTTGTAACTCAAGAGTCGGTCTTTCTGGACCATCACCGAGCAGGCATATGTGGATAGATGGCTCCGATTGTTCAAGTAACGTTGCAGCTGCAATGGAGACATCAAAACCTTTGTGTTTGAGCATGTTTGCAGCATGAATCACCAAAAACTTGTCAGTAAAGCGATCTCGAATGGCTTGGACCTTTTCTTTATCAATGGGGTAGTTGACTGGTGAGCTTGGGATTTTATGAGTTGTGAGATTAGGATAGGTGTCTTTTACTCTTTGAACGATTTCCAAACTCAACCCAATGACTGCACTGGCTTTTGAATATGCCAAATTTGCTAGCCATTTCTTTTTCAACGGATTATCAATACGGCGAGTAACGATATAAGGCATACCATAAAGTAAATGTTGAATGAGAGCCCAATAAATCGCACGACCTTCGTGAACATGAATGAGTGAGCAATCTTTGGTAATCGATTTTGAATGTGCCTTAGTAAAATGGTTTGCTAGGACGAGCTTTACATTAAGCTTGTTCACCGCATCAGCGAACGGACTTTTGGGGTTAGCAACAACCGTAAGGTGATAACCTAATTTGACTTGTTGTTTGATGAGTTGGAGGGTTTGGTTTTCCCCTCCGTGGTAGCCAGAAGCTAAGTTAACATGGCAAATATTCATATCACTGTTCTTTGTTGTTCTTTTTCACGTAGTCACGCAGCCATAGATCGGCATAACGCGTAAAAGTAGTATTGGCGCTTAACACCGCCAGTAAAAAGCCATGTCGTCCATCTAAGAAACCCCGCTTGATGATGTACATTTTGATAAAGCGGAAAAAGCCATGGGCAAGTGCACTGAATAGAGAGGCCGTTTTTTTTCCTTCACGCTGATCTGCCCAAGACTGCATATACAGTTGAGTTTTACGCGTATATTCACCGAGTCTTTCATAGGTGAAGTGCTTGAGTCGTCCATTCAATGACACGACATTAAATCCCTTCGGGATAACGACGCTTTCATGTACTAATGCGTCATTGTATTGAGTTTCTGACGTTTTATATAAACGGACTACCCAGTCAGGAGACCAGCCGGAATAACGAATTTCTTTGGCAAAGGCAGTGGTTAGACGGTTAACTTGGTAGATGTTTGTGTCGTTATGCTGGCTTATCGCATTGAGTATTTCTTGGCGCAGTTCATCTGTAACGCGCTCATCTGCATCTAACCAAAGAACGAAATCTGATTCGATATACGTTTGCGCAAGTTGGCGCTGCTTACCAAAACCGGGCCAATCCAAGTTGCTATAGAACTTATCTGTGTATTGTCGGGCAATTTCTTCCGTGCGGTCAGTGCTGCCTGAGTCTAGAAGGACAATCTCATCGACCCAATCTTTTACAGTGTCGAGACAAGCTTGTAAGTGCTTCTCTTCATTTTTTACGATTAAGGCAACGGCTAAGGTGGGTTTGGACAAGGTCATTTCCTTCTTAACAAATCAAGACAGTAAGTTTACTGGTATTGCGGATACAAATCTTCTAAGACTTGCTCGAACATGCTTATTACCTGAGTGCTGGTAATGCGGTTCATTGCCGTTTCATCTTTAGCGCGAGTTCGCCAGCTTAACTCGTGACTGTTTTTGCCTATTTCCGCAAAGATTGTTTCTTCATAAACCGAGACCACGTATTTGAGGTAACGATAAGGTCCGACCCGTCGCGGATTATGGTGCGCATAAAGCCCGATGATCGGCGTTTGCATGGCGTTCGCCATGTGCGCAGGTCCGGTATCGGGGGCGATAACCATTTCAGCGTTATCAATTAACGCCAGCATTTGTAGGATCGAACTTTGTCCAACTAAATTTAGACACGGCTCTTCCAAGCGAGACTGAATCGCTTCTGCCAGATCCAATTCTACCTGAGCGGGGCTGCCCGCAAGAATTACGTTCCAACCTTTGGCTCTGGCGTGATGAATCACATCCACATAACCTTCAGCGTTCCAGTTTTTATAAGCTTTACTCGCGCCCGGCACAATTAATAGGTTCGGTTTATTGCGAGAAATCTGCGTCTCTGCCCACGCTTGGTCTTGTGCAGAGTAGGAAAGTGCCCAGTCCAGTTCTGCTTTTGGCACCCCAATTTGATGAGCAAAAGCCATTAAGCTATCGGCGACATGCAGAGATGGTGGGGAAGGCACTTTGACATTGGTAAAGAGCGTCTGAAAATCTTGGCTTCTATCAGAAGAGAAACCAAGTTTGTATTTTGCTTTAATGCCCAACGTCGCGATACTGGCTCGAATCGCGTACTGCATATGCAATAGCGCATCAAACTCTCGGCCTTTCAATTGTCTCCAAAGCGATTTATAGCCATCTAGTCCCGCTTTTTTATCAAAAACAATCACTTCTACGCCATCAATTGCGGCTAGTAATTGGGCTTCAAGTTTGCCCGTTATCCAAGTGATTTGGGTCGATGGCCATTGTTTTTGAATCGCTTGAACGGTCGCGATGGTATTGCAAACGTCTCCAATAGCGGATAAACGCAAGATGCATAATGACGATGGGGCAGAAGTGAACATAATTATTTGTCTGGTTAAAGGGATAGAGGCAGGTAAATTATGCAGACATCCCCAATAAATGTAAAATACACGGTTCGAATATAGCTAAGTACTGATAAGTGTTCTGCAATGTCAAAGACAACACCGCGCCAATCGCAAGAATCTGGCAAACCGGGTAGTACAGGAATCAAGCGCATCATCAAAGCGACGGGTTACTCGATACAGGGATTAAAAGCCGCTTTTAAACATGAAGCCGCCATTCGCCAAGAGTTGGCTCTGCTATGCATCGCTGCGATTTTGGCTTGGCTAGTGGATGTCGGTACGGTTGAGCGTATCTTGATGATCGGGGCCGTGGTACTCGTACTGATTGTTGAACTCGTGAATTCAGCCATTGAAGCGGTGGTTGACCGAATTGGATTTGAGCAGCATGAGCTCAGCGGGCGTGCTAAAGATATAGGCTCTGCGGCCGTTATGGTTACATTGGCGTTCGCTGCATTTACTTGGTTGTACATATTAGCTTGTCGATACTTAGGCTAGAGTAAGAACATGATTCAGCAATATCAAAGCAATAACCAGATGATTTGGTTTGATGACGAGATCATTACAGACCCTAGTCAACCGATATTTGATGCCGAATACTGGCAGTCCTCCGACAAGGTGGTTGGCAATGCGACGGGGCGAGGTACGACATGGTTTATCCAACTGGAGAACATGCAGGCGGCATTGCGTCATTATCGTCGTGGCGGTTTGTTTGGGAAGTTAGTTAACGATCACTATTGGTTCTCTGGCTGGGATAACACCCGTTGCGCGCAAGAGTTTCAGCTGTTATTGGCGCTAATCGAGGCTGGGGTGCATGTTCCTCGTCCAATTGCAGCAAGAGCCGTAAAGTCAGGACTCTTCTATCAAGCTGATTTATTAAGTGAGCGAATCCCGAACGCCAGAGATCTGGTCAGTATCTTGCTAAAACAATCCTTATCGGCAGAAATGTATCAGAAAATAGGGCAAGAAATTGCCAAAATGCATAATGCTGGTGTTAATCACACCGACTTGAATATCCATAACATCTTGATCGACGACAAAGATAAGGTGTGGCTTATCGATTTTGATAAGTGTCGTCTTGAAACTTCGGGTGGATGGAAGCAGAAAAATCTCGATAGGCTTCTGCGTTCATTTAATAAAGAGCGGCTCAAGCGGCAGATTATTTGGCAAGAGTCCGATTATGAGCATTTGCAGGAAGGCTATGATCGCGGCGGTAAAGTATAAAGCCCTTAGTGATAACGCTTGCTTAATGGCAAAGTCTTACCTCCGTTCTTGCGCGCCTATATAATTAAAGTTGGGTCCGAAAACTCTAAGGTAATCCATGAGCAATATACTTCCACTTATCGGTCGAACCGATGCCCTGTTCACTCAAGATCTCTTAAATCATGAAGTTGAACTATCAAAGATCGTCTCTGAATCGCGTTTTCTCGTTTTAGGGGGCGCTGGCTCTATTGGTCAAGCGGTCACGAAAGAGATTTTTAAACGTAATCCAAAGAAACTTCATGTTGTTGATATTAGCGAAAACAATATGGTGGAGTTGGTGCGCGATATCCGTAGCTCATTTGGTTACATTGATGGAGACTTTCAAACGTTTGCCTTGGATATTGGCTCGGTTGAATACGATGCGTTTATTAAAGCGGATGGCCAGTTTGATTACGTGTTGAACTTGTCAGCGCTTAAGCACGTGCGCAGTGAAAAAGATCCCTTCACTCTCATGCGCATGATCGATGTGAACGTATTCAATACCGATAAAACGATTCAGCAATCCATCGATGCCGGTGCGAAGAAATATTTCTGTGTATCGACAGACAAAGCGGCAAACCCCGTCAACATGATGGGCGCATCTAAGCGCATTATGGAAATGTTCTTGATGCGTAAAAGTGAGCAAATGGCGATATCTACCGCGCGCTTTGCCAATGTAGCCTTTTCTGACGGCTCTTTACTGCATGGCTTTAACCAGCGCATTCAAAAGCGTCAACCTATCGTTGCCCCTAACGACATCCAGCGCTATTTCGTTACGCCACAAGAATCGGGTGAGCTTTGTCTAATGTCTTGCATTTTTGGTGAAAACCGAGACATTTTCTTCCCGAAATTGAGTGAAGCACTTCACTTAATTTCATTTGCCGATATTGCGGTGAAATATCTACAGCAGCGGGGCTATGAAGCATATCTGTGTAGTAATGAAGATGAAGCTCGTGAGTTGGTGAAAACCTTACCTGAGCAAGGTAAGTGGCCATGCTTGTTCACAGAAAGCGATACCACAGGGGAGAAAGATTTTGAAGAATTCTTCACTGACAAAGAAAACCTAGATATGGCGCGCTTTGAAAATTTAGGCATCATCAAAAATGATCCGCTTTTCGATCCAGAACTTTTGACTCTGTTTGAGCAACGTATTGCAGAGATGAAAGAAAGCCGTGAGTGGGCGAAGGAGCACATTGTCGAGTTGTTCTTTACTATGATTCCTGACTTTGGCCACAAAGAAACGGGTAAATACCTAGACAGCAAGATGTAAGCGGAGCGAATAATGAAGCCAACATCCATTGTTGAGTTTGTACGAGAGACGTATAAAAGCGAAGACTTTATCCCATTACATATACCAAGCTTCCAAGGCAACGAAAAAGCGTATGTGATGGAAACTATCGATAGTACGTTTGTATCGAGCGTTGGTAAGTTTGTTGATCAGTTCGAACAGAAAATCGAGCAATACACTGGGAGTGCCAAAGCGGTCGCCACCGTTAATGGCACTGCCGCACTGCATGCTGCGCTTCATATGGCCGGAGTGCAACGTGGCGACTTGGTGATCACGCAAGCATTGACGTTTGTCGCCACGTGTAACGCGCTTTATCACATGGGGGCGGAGCCTATTTTTGTTGATGTCTCGATGGTGAGTCTGGGTCTGTGCCCTAAAGCTGTGGATGCTTATCTGAGTGAGCATGCAACGCTTCGCGAAGAGGGTTGCTTTCATAAAACCACGGGACAACGGATTAAAGCGGTGGTGCCCATGCATACCTTTGGTCATCCCGTTGAGTTGGATGAATTGATGGCAGTTTGCCTTAAGTGGCAGCTTGTTTTGGTGGAGGATGCGGCCGAAAGCTTAGGCTCTTTTTATAAAGGGCATCACACCGGAACCATCGGTGACTTTGGTGCGGTTAGCTTTAATGGCAATAAGATCATTACCACCGGTGGCGGCGGTATGGTGCTGTGCAAGACGACAGTGTCTGGCCAACATACCAAGTATGTGACAACCACAGCCAAAGTACCTCATCCATATGAGTTTTATCATGATGAGCCGGGGTTTAACTACCGTATGCCCAACCTCAATGCGGCGCTGGGCTGTGCGCAGATGGAAGTGATGGAAACGTACTTAGCCCAAAAGCGTGAATTGGCCAAACACTATCAGAACTTCTTCTCTGGGAGTGATATTCAGTTTGTGACTGAGCCTGACTACGCGCAATCAAACTATTGGTTGAATGCGATCATTTGCCCGAACAGCGAATCACGAGAAACCATATTGCAAGAGACCAATGCCGCAGGCGTCATGACACGACCTATTTGGAAGTTAATGCATCGTTTGCCGATGTTCGAGAATGCATTACGCGGAGACTTGCGTCACTCAGAATTTATCGAAGCGCATGTGGTGAATTTACCAAGTACTCCGATCGTATTAAATTGCTAAGACAGGCTGAATAATGACACAACAGAAAAAGAAAGTTGGCGTTTTTACTGGAACAAGAGCCGAGTATGGTCTGCTCTTTTGGCTTTTAAAAGACATACAAAACGATCCTGAGTTGCAACTGCAACTGTTAGTCTCGGGGATGCATTTGTCGCCTGAATTTGGCGAAACCTACCAGCAGATCGAGCAAGATGGCTTTGTCATTGATGAAAAAATCGAGATCTTGCTCTCGTCAGACTCTGCTGTCGGCACCGCGAAGAGCATGGGGCTGGGAGTGCTTGGGTTTACTGATGCACTCGCGCGTTTAAAACCGGATGTATTGGTTATTTTAGGTGACCGATTTGAAGCGCTCGCCGCGGCTCAGACAGCAATGATACTGCGTATCCCAATTTTGCATTTACACGGTGGAGAAATTACCGAAGGTGCTTACGATGATGCAATACGCCATGCGATTACCAAGCTAAGCTATTTGCATGCGACATCTACAGAGGATTACAGACAGCGTGTTATTCAATTGGGGGAAATGCCAGCCCGAGTAAAAAATGTAGGTGCGATTGGTTTAGATCATCTCAAACGCGCAACGTTTATGAGTGTAGATGAGCTTGCTAAGTCGTTAGACTTTAACCTGACTCAACCATTTTTTGTAGTGACCTATCATCCTGTAACCTTGGGTGATGAGCTGCCTGAAGCAAGTTTTCAGGCACTCTTAGACGCTTTAGATGAGTACCCTGGTCATCAAGTCATCCTAACTTATCCGAATGCAGATGATGGTGGACGACGTATTATCCCGATTTTGGAACAGTATGCTCAAGCTAACCCGCAACGTGTTTTAGCTACTCCATCTCTTGGGCAGGTTCGTTACCTTAGTGCAATAAAAAATGCTTCGGCTGTCGTTGGTAATTCATCTAGTGGCATCATAGAAGTGCCATCTTTTGATGTCCCAACAGTTAATATAGGCGTGAGACAGAAAGGTCGTTTAGCTGCTAAAAGTGTCATAGATGCTGAGCCTACGGTGGCAAGTATTTCTTTAGCGCTAAAGAAGGCAGTTTCTAGACAATATAAGTTAGACAATGAAGTGGTAATGAATCCGTACGGTCAAGGTGACGCCAGTGGCCAAATTATAGAGATGATCAAGTCTTTACACTTTGAGCCAAGCAAAATCTTTTATGACCTCAAATGTGATCATTTATAATCTTCTTGCAGAGCAAAGCAACTTTAGAAAGAGAGTCCATGACGTTAATAATCGCGGAAGCCGGAGTGAATCATAACGGCGATGAAAAGTTAGCTTTTGAATTGGTCGATACCGCGCATCAAGCGGGAGCGGACATCGTTAAGTTTCAGACATTCAAAGCGAAAAACTTAGTGACGGAGCAGGCACAGCAGGCTGACTATCAAGTCGTGAATACGCAAAAGCAAGAGTCGCAACTGGCGATGTTAAGCCGGTTGGAACTCTCTTATGAGGTTCACCATCAATTAGTCGCACATTGTCAGTCGCTGGGGATTGAGTTTTTATCCACGGCTTTTGACTCGGAGAGTTTGGGTTTCCTGGTTAACGATTTGAATCTAAGCCGATTAAAAATACCTTCCGGCGAGATCACGAATGCACCTCTTGTGTTAGAGCATGCACGCACAGGTTGCGACCTGATTGTCTCTACTGGAATGGCGACACTATCGGAAGTAGAAGCGGTGTTGGGGGTTATCGCTTTTGGTTATACTGTCGATAACAATGCCACGCCAAGTGAGCTTGCATTTCAACAAGCTTATGCCTCTGAAGTTGGCCAACAGGCGTTAAAAGAAAAAGTAACATTATTGCATTGTACGACGGAATATCCAGCGCCAATGGACGAGATAAACCTCAAGGCGATGGATACCCTAGCGAATGCGTTTGAGCTACCAGCAGGCTATTCCGATCACAGTGAAGGCATTACTATTCCCATTGCGGCGGTTGCTCGCGGAGCCGTACTAATCGAGAAACACTTCACTTTGGATAAAAATATGCCGGGTCCGGATCATAAAGCATCCCTAGAGCCTCAAGAGTTGACGGCCATGGTATCGGCCATTCGCCAAGTCGAATCTGCACTCGGTCATTCGTTAAAAAGTCCGACACTGTCAGAAGTAAAAAACCGTCCCATTGCGCGTAAAAGTCTCGTCGCGGCCAAATGCATTCAGGAAGGGGAAGTGTTTACGGATGAAAACTTGACCATTAAACGCCCGGGAAGTGGTATGTCGCCTTATTGTTTTTGGCAACTACAAGGGCAGGCGGCCAGTCGCAGCTATCAACCAGGAGAGCTGATCTTTGAGTGATTTGAAACCTCTGATTGTGATTGGCGGTGGCGGGCATGCTAGTGTATTAGTCGATATACTTCGCTCCCAACAGCGAGCAATATTGGGGGTCGTCAGTCCAGATGAGCTCACTGCGCGCGCAGCGTTCGATGGCTTGAGCCATTGGCATCAGGATGATGCGATCTTGTCCTTTCCTAGTGATGAGGTGAAACTGATTAATGGTATTGGCGCTCTTCCACACTCTAAGCTGAGATGCCGGCTTAATGAGTATTTTTTAACTCATGGGTATCAGTTCGAAACCGTCATCGCACCTGCTGCGTCGGTGTCACCCTTTGCAACAATTGAAGCAGGTGCACAAATTCTTACTCATGCCATCGTTCAGGCTGGCGCCATGATTGGTAGTCATAGCATCATTAATACGGGGGCATTGGTAGAGCATGACTGTATGATTGGTGAATATAACCATATCGCTCCGAGAGCCACGTTATGTGGTCAGGTACAAACAGAAGATCATGTCTTTATTGGTGCCGGAGCGACGGTGATACAAGATGTTCACCTTGCGGAGCATGCGTTAGTTGGCGCAGGTGCCGTGGTCACAAAACATTTAACCGCTAATACCGTTTGTTATTCCAGTCGCTCAACTATTACCAAACGACATACAAATTAGAAAATAGGATACTCATGAGTCGTTGTTGGACAAATGTGCTGCTTACTGTTCAAGGTACTTTACGCGATGCACTGCAAATCATTAACACTGAAGCATTGCGTGTCGCTTTGGTGGTTAACCAAGAAAAGCAGCTGTTAGGTGTGGTGACCGACGGCGACATTCGCCGTGGATTATTGAATAACCTAGAACTGACAGAGTCAGTGGCTAAGGTGATGAATACCTCACCGACCACGGCTGCCGTGAATACCGACCGCGAAACGCTGATTGAGCTGATGGAAGCGAAGAGCATCTTATCGATACCATTGGTCGATGCTCAGGGAAAAGTTGTCGGGTTAGAAACACTGCATGGCGCGCTGCACAAACCCAAATATCAAAATCCAGTGTTTATCATGGCGGGTGGATTTGGGACTCGTCTGCGACCTTTGACGGATAGCTGTCCCAAACCCATGCTTAAAATTGGCAATAAACCTATTTTAGAGACGGTAGTTCGCAGTTTCATCAAGGCCGGTTTTGAGAACTTTTATATTTCTACCCACTACATGCCAGAGCAAATTCGTGCACATTTTGGCGACGGTAGCGAGCTGGGAGTACGCATTCAATACGTGCATGAGGAAGAGCCACTGGGTACGGGAGGGGCTTTAGGCCTGCTGCCTAATGATTTACCGGTTGATTTGCCGTTGATCATGATGAACGGAGATGTGCTGACTAAAATCGACTTTCAGCGTTTACTCACTTTTCATGCGGAGCAGCAGGCCGATGCGACCATGTGTGTGCGAGAGTACGATTATCAAGTTCCTTATGGTGTGATTAATGGTGAGGGAAATAAAATTACCTCAATGGTAGAAAAGCCAATTCAACGTTTTTTTGTGAACGCGGGAATTTATGTCGTCTCATCACGCGTGATTAAGTCGGTGCCTAAAAATCATCGTATCGACATGCCTACTTTACTCGAGCAACACATGAATGAACGCGACAATGTACGAATGTTCCCGATTCATGAGTATTGGTTGGATATCGGTAGAATGGATGACTTTAATCGTGCCCAAGCAGACATTCATACATTAGGGGTGCTGTAATGATTCATGGCAAGAAAGTTATCGCGTTAATTCCTGCCCGAGGTGGTAGTAAGCGCTTACCTCGAAAAAACACATTGCCGCTTAATGGGAAGCCTTTGGTCGGGTGGTCTATTGAAGCGGCGCAGAACTGCTCGTACATCGATAAGGTGATCGTGAGCACCGACGACCAAGAAATAGCGGATATCGCATTACAGTTTGGCGCGAATGTGCCCGAACTTCGCCCTGTTGAGTTAGCGAACGACACCGCCACAACGGCTAGTGTAATGCTTTACACGTTAGATAAGTTTGCCGCTGATGCTGACATTGTAGTGCTTTTACAGCCGACCTCCCCATTGCGTACCGCGCAGCACATTGATGAAGCTCTAAGTCTATTTCATCAAAAAGACGCTGAGTCAGTAGTATCACTCACTCCTTGTGAGCATCCTCCTTTGTGGTCGAATACACTTCCGTGTGATGGCTCAATGGGAAGCTTCATCCGTCCTGACGCCTTGCAGCGATCGCAAGATTTAGGTGACTTTTACCGTATTAATGGTGCCGTATATATTTTTGACGTCAAAACTCTGAGACAAAAAGGTGAAATTCGCTACACCGAGCATTCATTTGCTTACATTATGCCTAATCAATATTCATTGGATATTGATACTCAATTTGATTTCGAACTGGCCGAATTTTTTATGTCGAAATTAAGTGTTCCAAAGGCTGAACATTAATTGTTTGCATCTGCTCTTCTAGCCGCTTCTGGAATGTTTTATTTGGATGAGTGCTAGAAAGCGAATAGATCGGCATTTTTGGATAGAGAATACGTGCCGTGAACATCACAGTCGAAAACATACCGACTAGTGCAGATAGCTGAATGTGCTTATCGATAAGCTCTATTTCAAGCGGATACTCATTACGGTGGTAGATGATATAGTCCGCTTTTTTTAATGCGGCTGTGACTTCTTGTTTTTCTGTTCGGTGGGGGAAATATAATATTTTCTGTTGTAGATGTTCAGATAGCTGCTCAAGTTCGTGTAAATATTGCTCTGTGGTTTTTTGTCGTTTATCGCCTACCGCGCCTTGCCCAATAAATCCAATTGGCGCATTAGGCGAATATAAATCAGCGCCCCCATAGGTCTGCTTTAACCTTGAAAAGTTATTTTTGTGGATCTTTACGTGCGAAGGTGGAAGCTCAAAAAAGGTGAAAAGGTGTAAGTTATCTGATTGTGGTAAGCGACCAACAGGTTGACATCCCTGGCTGCGAACTAGGAAGTCTTGCAACAAACGAGGGCGATAAAACGACTTTTTCGATGTTATATACTCAAAGTATTCTAATAAAGTTAGGGTGCCATCATCAAAATAACACTCTTTTTCAATGGGTAAGTTGCGTATCAGCAATTTGGTCCACCAAGCATTATATTCCGCGTAAAAAAAACAAGAGAGCGGTGAGTTGCCAATAATACGCTTAACTTTTTTGATGACGCTAGGGATCGAAAAGCTGCGGTTGCCACGTTCAATTTGAATGATGTGCTGCCATTCGTTCGGCTGAAAGAGAGCGTTTTGCTGTGCCAGTCCATGTTCACTTTTTTGGCTGATAAGAACCAGTATGGATTGCTCGCACTGAAAATGGGTCTTGGCCTCTAAAGCGCAAAGATATTGAAGGGGTGAAGTAACTAAAAAGAGATTCATCATTTATTAGATTGTCATCTTCAATGTTGTGGCTAGTGCCCCTTGATTGGCAGAAATAAATGCCAGCGCGCGGTGACGCATCATGTTGCGAGTAGCTGATTTCGTGAATAGTTGATGCAAGCTGTGGGCAAGATTATCTGTAATAAGAATAGATTCATCTGCCGCCAGCGTATCTACTATCTGTGTAAAATTATAATAACTTGGCCCCGTAATAATAGGAACACCTAACGCCGCAGGCTCTAAAACATTGTGTCCGCCTACTTTGTCGCCAAGCAAACTCCCTCCCATAAAGCAGACATCAGCAGCGCCAATTAAAGTCAGCATTTCACCCATGGTATCACCGAGGTAGATTTGTGTGTTGCTCTTTATCGCCAATGTCGATGTGCGGCGCACAGTCTCAAAGCCTTGCTGTTGGCAAAGTGCAAAGACATCATCAAATCGTTCCGGATGGCGAGGAACTAAAATAAGTAAAGCGTTTGGATGAGACTGTAAGATTTGTTTATGCGCTTCTAATACTTGTTCATCTTCGCCTTTGTGGGTACTGGCTGCAATCCAAACTGGGCGATCATTGCCAAGCTGAGCGCGAAGTTCTATGCCTTGTTGCTTTACTTGCTCAGAAACCTGTATGTCGAACTTAATTGAACCAGTCACGGTTAGTTTATCTTTGTTAACCCCTAAACGCGCGAAGCGCTGTGCATCAGATTCACTCTGACAGAGTACTTGGGTTAAGCATGGGTGAAGCTGGTTAAACAACCACTGAACTTTCACGTAGTTTTGGCATGACTTTTCAGACAATCGCGCATTTACGACGGTAATGGGGATGCCTGCTTTATGAACAATATTGAGCGTGTTTGGCCATAACTCAGTTTCAATGATCAGCATTTGTTTTGGCTGTACTACTTTAAGGAAACCGTTGATCGCGAACCCAAAGTCGATCGGCATATAACGGTGTTCGACGAGCTCCCCTAGCTTCACAATTTGTTCTGCTCCGGTACTTGTCGTGGTTGTCACCAAAATAGGCTGTTCAGGGTTTTGTTCCTTAAGAGCTTTAATTAAAGGTGTTGCAGCAATACTTTCACCCACCGAAACAGCATGTATCCAAATAGGTTTGTCGTGGCTTTTTAGCTTAGGTGTGATACCAAAGTGCTCTTTCCAGCGTGTACCAAATTTGGGCTTGTTTGGTTTGCTCTTATACAAGCCAAGCAAAAGTAGTGGCGACGCTAGAGCGAGTAAAAAGGTATAAACAATACGAACTAACATGGGATTACAGTAATCGCGTCAAGTTTTTGAATGCTATCTAACACTTGTTGAGGTGAGAGCTCCGTCAAGCACTTAAGATGTTTGTATTGGCATTCGCGCTGAAAGCAAGGACGGCACTCAATATCGGTATGAACTATCTCTACTTGTTCCGCGAGCGGTGGTGTGTATTTAGGTGACGTAGACCCGTATACTGCAACTACATTACAGCCAACCGCGGCAGCCACATGCATCAAGCCTGAGTCATTTGCAACGACAGTCTTACATGCGGCAAGCAGGTCAACGGCTTCAATCAGACTAGTTTGCCCCGCTAGGACATGAATTTGAGTATGCAACTGCTGTGGTACCAACGAACGAATACTGTTGCAGGTTTCGAGATCTTTCTGTGAACCAAATAACCATACTTGATGCCCTGCTTTAGTCATTTGTGTTGCGACTTCAGCATAGTGCGTTTCTGGCCACTTCTTCGCTGGACCAAACTCTGCGCCCGGGCATAAACCAATAATCGGTCTGTTTTGCTCTAAGTTGAACTTATGCATGGTTGCTTGCTGTTCGGCGTCGTTGATCGCAAGGCGTGGGCGAGGTAAGGTTTCGAGTCCGCCTAGGGAGGTGGAGTCTATCATCTTTTCTTTGGGGTAAGCCAACGCCACATAACGTTCGACCATGTATTGAAAAGACTTCATATTAGGTCGTAAATCATTTAACAAACCATAACGCATCTCTCCCTTCCATCCTGTACGCAGAGGGACGTTGGCAAACCATGGGATCAATGCCGATTTCGCTGATTTAGGTAGGATGTAGGCTTGGTCGTATTGCTTTTCACGCAGAGACTTACCTATCTCTCTGCGGCCTAATAGATTAAATTCACCATGGCCGATAGACATTTCAATCGCTTGGTGGATCTCTGGCATGCGTTCAAGGATCGGTTTACACCATCTCGGTGCGATCACATCGATTTGGCTATCAGGATGGCGTTGTTTTAACACGATATATAATGATTGCGACATCACCATATCGCCGACCCAAGCAGGGCCTATGATTAAAATCTTTTTCATTTTTTTATTTGCCAGTCAGTCTTATATCTTGGCTTAAAGATATTGTAATAATTGTTACCGTCTTCTTGTGAGTACAATAGTTGCAGTACCCACATGTATTGTTCTGGTTTTTGGCCTACAAAGTATTCAATCGCTTCGTTACAGGTACGTGCGTCTTGTTCTTCACTTTTACCCAGGTCAAAAGCCGGTAAAATCTCAATATCGAACGTGCCGTCTTCCGTATTAGTGGAAGTAAATAGTGGCAGCACTTTTGCGTGAGATAGTTTCGCTATTTTTCCTAGCCCAGGCAGTGTTGCTTTACGTGTGGCAAAAAAGTCGACAAACACACTATGTTTAGGGCCATGGTCTTGGTCTGGCAGGTAATAACCCACATAGCCATCACGAATTGATTTCAAAAAAGGTTTGATGCCGCCAGAGCGTTCGTATACTCGACCACCATGTTGCACTCTCTGTTTGTGCATCAGCCAATCCGCAACCTCATTCTTTTGTTTTTTTGCCATAGCAGAAATTGGAATGCCCATAGCGGTAAATAAAATGGCAGGAACATCAATTGCCCAGGAGTGCGGCACCATCAAAATTACGTTTTCATTGCTATCAATGTGCTGGCGTAAAATGTCCAAGCCGCGGATGTGGCAACGCTGTTGAAGCCATTTTGGGGAGCGTAAACTTAATAGTCCAAAGCGGAAAAAGAACACGGCTGCGGTATAGAGTGTTTTTTCAATCAAAGCTTCGCGTTCTTGAAAAGGCTTTTCCGGAAAGCACAGTTCAAAGTTAACACGCGCTCGATGAGCGGGGCCCTTGTGAGACTTAGACAGTTTTTTTGCGATGGTTTTCGCTAACCACTTTTGTACGCTCAGTGGCATTAACGCCAGAGGTAAGAATAAGATAACACCTAGCCACGTTCCCCAATATTTAGGCGACAGAAAGTGGCGCTTAAATTCAGGGTTATATGCTTTGGGATCGAAGTCGTTACGTTCAGAAGTCATTTGGGTATTTGTAACCTATATTATTTGCAGTCATGAACGGGCTTTGTCTGCCTTATTCGTTAATTATATAGACGTTTTCGGTGTAAGCGCGGTACGTTCATTCACTGTCCTGAGAGCTTTGATTTTATCTTGAGAATCGGATTGTTAGCTTATCATTATTGGGTTACCCGACTCACTGCGTATGAGCCTATAATTGCCGTGACTTAGCCATATCGTTTAGCGATTTATCAACGTGTAGACCTTTCGTCTCATTTGTTCATAAAAACGGAATGCTTCGATAAGCATTTTATCAGCCAATGTTAATGTGATTTTATTTTTCCTTATACGGCCTATTGTGGATGGGATTGCCGCTCGAGAAACCACATCGGGATAAACACTAACGATGTTAACTTTATGAATCCATACTTTTTCCATGTAGTCATCCACAGGGGCTAGTATTTCTTTTGCATGCTCTATAAGACTTTGTGCTGCCGTTGTGCTTATGAGGTATCCCATTGCTCCTGTTGTTGGTCGAACGTAGGTGCCTAAAGCGAAAGTGTCGTTGAGGCAGCTTGCTTTTTTAAAGGGAACTCCTTTTTTAGAGGCCGCTAGTTTTATAAGTGTTCTTGATTTCATTAATGGAGGTCGCGCTTTGCTTAAATCGGTAACAAAAGAGGCAAACTGTTGGTGTATATCAACGTTGTCTTCCAACACTAATACATCTTGTTTGTGCTGGACGCTCCATTGCCATATCGCCATATGGCTAAAAAAACATGCAATTTCACCTTCTGTTAGCTCATAGCCTTTTAAATAGCGTGTTTTTGCTGGGTTTAATCTACTTCTTTGTTCATGAGACAATTCCTGGGGGGTTATTGCATCAAAGAACTCAAAATCAATATTAGCCGCACTTAATGCCGCTTCTATACGCTCTCTACGTTCGGTTGATCGTTTCAGGCTCAAGACAAAGATTTTCATTACAACGCTCTTTTGAAAAATATAAAATAAAGCAACATAAATAGAAGCTTAAAGTACTGGCATTACTCAAAGGAATATCGGTTAAACCAGAGATAGCATATATACAACACACCAGTAGCATTGCATCTGTATGGGGTAAAGAATGTCGAAGGTAATAAACAACCGGTGTTAATAAAAAACCCATTACAATTATCACTCCAATCAAGCCATCACGTACCCAAGTTGAGATAACTTGATTATGGTAGTGGTATAGGACGGTTAAATCTAGCCCCCCATGATTTTCGAACCGCTCCTCCAGTAAAGGCTTATCCTCATAGCCGTGTCCCAGTAATGGAGCTGATGGGATAATAGATAAACCAGCCTTCCAGAGCTCAAGTCGAGAGTGGATGCTGTAGTCTTTATTTGAGGCACTCTCGTTGTATTCACTGACTTGATTTAACTTATGGCTCAGAAAAGAGTTAGAAAATATTTGCGGAGTCAGAACACCGATACTGAGAATCACAATGAGTATGGCGTTCATGTGTTTTTTCTCAAAGAGAGTTTGTAAGAGCAAGACACCAACTGTAATAGCAAAAGCAAGCAGTGGCCCACGAGAGGAAGCGCCAATGAATGGAAAACTTACCAGTATAAAAGAGGCAATACCGATGAACATCAAGTGCTGTTTTTTTTGTGTTATCAAATAAAGGCTAAGCACTGCAATCGCAGCGGTGTAGGTGGCAAAGTTTATACGATTCAAGTACCAGATATTTTCACTGCCAAGCATTACATAGTAGATGCAAGCTGATGTAGCAGATAACGCAACAAAGCATGCCAGCATATTTCTTGATAATTTTGGCCTTGGAAGAAAAAGAGAGCATAGAGTAAAGGAAAGCACGACTCTTAAAGTGCTTGAGCTAAAGCCGTGGTAAGTTTTACTAAATACATAGTAAATGGATATTATAACTAAGGCTTTGCTGAGCCAGTCCCAACAAAGAGATAGACGATTATTTTCTCGGTAAAACAGGAATTGATACACCGCAATCGAAGATAGAGTAATTATAACGATATCTTTTGTTGCATCGGAATACCAAAACATCGCAGTGAAGGTAAATAAAAAAGGTAACATTGCGATGGTGCGAATAGTCTTAGTCATAAGTCACTTACATACTGGAGAGGGGACATGCAATGCGCTCTCATTTTTAGATACGAGTTTTTATGCAACTATACCCAATAAAACCCTGCGGTAACTTGGGTATAGACTTTGAGAGAGTGAGCGGAGTTGCTAAGGATTTTGAATTGCTAAATATTCCGCAACACCTTCGGCAACCGTTTTAAACTCAACATCACAGCCAGCAGCGCGTAGCTTGGTAAGATCAGCTTGAGTGAACTCTTGATAAGCGCCTTTTAGATGCTCTGGGAATGGAATGTTCTCCATTTCGCCTTTTGCGTGGTGTGTGATGACTGCTTTGGCAATTTCATTGAAAGATTCAGCGCGGCCAGTACCACAGTTAAAGATGCCAGATACGCCGTTTTCTAAGAACCAAAGGTTTACTTTACACACATCACCAACGTAGACGAAGTCTCGTTTAAAATGACCGCTACCTTCAAAAAGCTTAGGGTTTTCACCTGCATTGAGTTGGTTGTTTAGATGGAATGCTACCGAAGCCATGCTTCCTTTGTGATCTTCGCGTGGACCATAGACGTTGAAGTAACGGAAGCCCGTGATCTGAGATAGTTTATCACCATGCTCTTCAGCATCTTGCCATAGGCGACGAACGTAATTATCAAACTGTTGTTTTGAGTAACCGTATACGTTTAGTGCGCCTTCGTACTCACGTTCTTCAACAAACGTATCAGTGTCGCCGTAAGTAGCAGCAGAAGAGGCGTAAAGGAATGGAATTTCACGATCTAAGCAGTAATGCAGTAGCTCTTTAGAGTACTCATAATTGTTTAGCATCATGTATTTGCCATCCCACTCTGTTGTTGCAGAGCAAGCGCCTTCGTGGAAAACTGCTTCGATAGGGCCGAAATCATCACCCGCCATCACTTGCGTGAGGAAGTCATCGCGATCCATGTAATCAGTGATATCAAGATCAACCAAGTTCTTAAACTTCTTGCCATTTTTTAGGTTGTCGACAACCAAGATATCGTTAATACCAGCTTCGTTTAGTGCTTTAACAATATTGCTGCCGATCATGCCAGCGCCACCAGTTACGATGATCATAGAACTTCCACCATAGGTTAAAATTTTCTTAGGAATTCTAGCAAGAAACGAAAAGTTGCGCTACGAAAGGAGAAAGATAGGTTTTGGTTACCTATGAGTCTACAAACGGCTCTTATTGCGAAAAAAGGGAGCCGAAGCTCCCTTAACTGCTTTATTGCTCCGTGTCTGAACGGTTTGGTCTTTGATACCAAGGATTACGCTCATCGGTGAGCTCTATTAAGCTGTACTTACGCCCCAGCTTCTGACCGCCATCTCGAGTCAGCGGTTGCCAACTGAAGAAGGCACGATTGTTACTTGGTTTTACCGTCATAATGTCGAATGGGACCGAAATATAGAAGCCTTTAGTAAAGCTACCTTCACCAAACTCATCCGCAGACAAATCAGTAATGGAAGCAAATGCCCCTGCAATCACACCACTTTTGAACTGTTTCGATACGTTTACTTGAGTGCCGACATCTCCAGCGAGAAACTGACCTATATCGACTTGAATCATCAAGTCCTGTAGGAAACGCCACTGCGGATAGTAGTAACCGGATACAAAACCAGTGAAGCCCTTATCTATTACTTGGAACGGACGTCCATATTCTGGCACGTTTTGCCACTTTTCATCGTACACGCCAAAGTAGCTTTGCGGGTCGCGCTGAGAAATTAAGTTAGCATCTGCCCCAATCGCCCAGCTAGCGCCTTTCGGACGGTATAGAAATTCCGTCCCGACACCCGCAAACATGCTTTCCAGATAACCAGCGTAGAATTGTTGATCCATAGTATTGGAATACTCTTGGAACCAAGTTAACTGTAGGTTTGACATGGTTACAGCATGTTCATTTTGATAAGCACGGAACATGGTTCGAACACGAGGAACTATTGTTCCATCGGGTGGAGTGACATAGTTAAATTTATCGTAGTTGTTGTACCAATCCCAGTAGAGCGAACCGCCGATTTCAAGGTTATCCGTCAGCCAGTAAGATGCGCTACCCCTTAAACCTACACTAAATAGGTAGAACTCTTCAGGATTACCTAGGGTTTGAGCCAGTTTAGGAGAGAACCCCCAATCAAAACGTTCAAAACTGTCGTAGGCTGGCTTACCTTGCGGTTTCTCGCTTGATATTGAAGTTGCATCTTCAATGTTAGGGTTGAGGTAGTTAACTTCTGCAAAGTCACGGTATTTGTCTTTAGAAATGACAGTCTGGTCACCAAGTAAACCGCCACTGCGTTCGTTGATGGTAAAGTTCTCAATGCTGTCAGGCGTTTGGTTGTGTAACACTGCTGCCATTTTCTCATGAGCTTCATGACGATCTCGATACTTTTTCTGTTCGCCAACGACAGAGACGGTGTTATCTTTGACGTAAATCTGCGTGTTTTGGTAACCAGCAATTTTATCCAGATCTTCGGTAACTTGCTTCCACTCTACATCAGACACCTGTTCTGGCTGCTTATCTTCAATTTCAGGGGTTGGCGTGTCCCGCCAGAAAGAAGGCATATCATTAAAGTTGGTATACAGACTTATTCCCGCGACTAAGGTATCACCGCGTTCATAGCTCAAACGTAAGTCTGCCATATGACCTAAACGGTAAAGTACGCCAAAGTTCCAAGGAGTATGAGGCGTCATATCTACGCCGCCACGAACAACTGGGAAATCTTCGCTGTAATCATTACTGTCGTATTCGAGCTTAAACCGTAACGGGTCATGCAAGGTTTGATATTCAACCCCACCAAACAGAGCGGCTGGCCCTTTAAGCCAGCGCTCGAAATCAACACTCCCGCCGTTGCCTTTATAATCAGAAGGGCGTTCGCAGAATTTGTCTGATAATTTGCAGGCTGGGTTGCTCATGTTATCGCGGGTACCAAGGTAGCCCCAGCCCATACCTAAGGTAAAATCAAAGGTACCTAAATTGGGGTTAGAATAGCGTTTCGTTGCCGCAATAAATTCACCATCAAACAGGCCTGTCCCTGCAAAATCACGTACACCAACAGAAAGCTCCGGCAAGTACTCGGATTCTTTTAATAAGCGAACTTTAAAATCGATACCTTTGTCAGTGTATTTGGTATCGCCGGAAAAATCAGGGTCACTACTGTAGAATAGGTCATTGACCATAGTGTAGCGAATGGTCGTTTCCAACCAAGGCATTACTTGGAGCGTTACGTTATAAAATAAGTATTCATCACTGCCCGTGACGGCAAAGTTGAATTCCCCTTCTGGCGCCATACGGCCGGTTGGCATTTGCAGTAGGCCGACACCACCAAAATCCATTTGCGATGGTTGTAATGGGGGAGCTTCAAACGGCATATCTTGAGCCCAAACCAACATCGGGCTCATTAAAGAAAGGGATAAACTGGCTCTAATCAGGTTCATTATTAATTCTTCGATGAGGTTGGTTTACGCTGCACAAGCAGCTTGACGATATCCTGATCCATTGGTGACTGTTCAAAGTCTCCAAACGGGATATACACCATAGTGAGCGGTGGCAAGTAATATTGTGTCGTTAACCAATTCCCGTGGTGAGGTTGGATAACTTTTCCATCTGGGTAAATCACAATCGGTGGATAAGCAAGCTTGCCAATTTCGCCATTTTGTAAGTTTTCAACTTGTTGCTGAAGTGGGATACCTGCTTGATTCTTAACATTATAGACTTGGTCGACATTACCCACATAGAGTACCTTCTCTTCTCGTGGAGGAGCGCTCAAAGTCAACTGGCCAGTTAACAAGGGATTGTCAAATTTATCTAGGCGAACTTGGTCGATATCTATTGCCGATAACACGCGAGGCGCAAACTGACTTTGCTTAATAAACTTATAAAACGGATGCGCCACTAAATTGTGTTGAATCATCTGGTTCAATACAAAGTTTTTTAACGCGGTACTTTCTTGTTGCGCTTTTTCTGAGTCATCGAATAGCGTAACCGCTAAAGAGTATTGCAAGACTTGCTGTTGATCTTGCGCGAGCTTAAGAACTCTATCTAAACGTGCTGGTTGTTCGAATTGCAATGCTTTGTCGGTACCAAGTAACGCCACGCTCAACGGTGGTGCATTATCATATTCCGATTTAGCCACCACGGAGCCTGTCAGCATGCTGGCTACCAAAGCCAGACTTAATAAAGGGAACAGTTGTCTACTCATGATTTGCTGTATCCTTTTAAAATGGTCAACTCCACCGCCACCATGTTTGGCCCTAAGTGCTGACGCGTTTTCACTACTTGCCCTTTGTCATTGACCCAGTAAAGGTTCTCAACGGTTTCTGATAAATGAGTAAATTCTAGCGTTTCTTTGTAGACGTGCGCCGACGTGCTTGAAACAGGCGTCACGACCGTTTCCTTGCCTTGGTAAGAGCGCTTAACGTCGGCAGAAAAACCATAACGATATTTGTCTGACCAATCGTAAGACAGTGAGTACTGCTCAGGTGTGCGTGCGTAAACTGGGATCTGCCCATAAACCCCAGCAAGGTTGGAGGCTTGAAGGCCAATGGTTTTGACAATATAGCCATTTTCCGTCACGACCATGGCTTTATCTGCGCTAACCCATTTTTGTTGGATTTTGCCAGTCAAAGGATTTCGTTCGGCAAAGGCCAACACAACGAACACTTGTTTTTGACTGCCAATTTTTAGGTAGGCGCTGGCATAAGGAATGGCTTCAATTTCATTTGGAGTCAGCTCCACATCGATGTAGTTGCCATAGGCCTCTTGCACGGTGGCCGAAACATCATTGAATTTTTGAGTACAACCGAAGGTAAGGCTTAATACGGGCAGGGCAACAAGCAAACGCGTCCATTTTAACGATAGAAAGGTGTTCATTATTCCCTCTTACAAATAAAATCGCCCTGAATAGCTCAGGGCGATTGTCTATTCTACGAAACTAAATTACTTAGTTACTGAAGTAGAAGTAGAAGTAGAAGTAGAAGTAGACGTTGAATCACTGTCTGACGCAGCAACTGCCACGACAGTGACTGCAGCTGCTGCACCTACTGCTACCGCTGTTGTGCCTGTTGCAGAAGCTGCTGCTGTGCCAGTAGTACCAGCTTCAGTTGCTGCAAATGCAGTTGACGCGCTTAGAGCCATCAGAATAGCTAGAGCTGTGTTCTTCATTATTAATCCTTGTATTTCGGGTTTTAAAACATCGATGTTTGGTCTGTTTATAACACACCATTAGTTATTCTAGTTAAAAAGTAATCAGCATGTAAATAGTTTCTTATGGGTTTTACTCAGTTCAATAAGATCGCGTCTTGAAAGAAGGAGAAGGGCTTAGAATCTTAACCCTGCCTTTCTGGTCTTGATATTTCGTAAACGAGGCACTGCATAATCTCTCAAAACACGTTGAGATGTGGCTGGCAATTTTCGCCGACTCAATAGTACTTCCGGTTAGGACTTTTGAGCTTTAGGAGAGTCATCTCACCGCAAACCTTAGATCCAAGCCACTTGTCGTTTTACGCCAATTCATGCATAATTTGGCGGATTTTGTGTGGTGTATTTCAAGCGTTGTTTTTTATTCGACGCCGCAAAAAAGTCAGACTTAAGATAATATTTATATCAATAATCCGAGTCAGTCGGTAATCAGCGAACAGTGGCTAATGCGTAATGCCGCAGGGCGGTAGCGTGGAAACGCAAGATATTAACAGACATCCACTGCGGACGTTATTCATGCGCAGCGGTCAGTCGATACCTAGGGAACAATTACGTGATTAATAAGCGACCATGGCTAGGGGCGTTGAGTGCAGTCAGCCTAGGCTTGTGCTCATTTTCTGCCTCAGCAGATTTTTATGCAGGTGCGTTAGTAAGTTACTCTAACGCCGAGTATCAACACTCCTCCTCTATAGCCGAAGGAAACCCCTTCCTTCTTCAAGCACAAGCAGGCTACTTCTTTAATGACTACCTAGCTCTAGAAGCGCGTTATGGAACATCTATACAGCGTGATAGTGGCCTCGCCGTAGATAACGTGGCAAGTGGCTTTGTTAAGTTAAATATGCCAGTTTCTGAGCGTATTGCACTGTACGGACTTGCTGGTTACTCTAGCGTCCAGATAGACCAACAAAATATTAGCTCGGACAGGAAGCAAGGCTTTAGCTTTGGTTTAGGTATGCACTACGCGTTGGATAAGCATAATGCAGTGGTGTTTGAATTTGTGGACAGCGCTTCAGAAGATCAGGTTCGCCTGAATGCAATCACGCTCGGATTTCAGCACCGATTTTAATCAAAAGACCTAGTGCCTAGTGTTAGTAACTAGGATTTTTTATTCTCGATTTAGATAGCGAATTATCATGTTCAAAGGATATCTCTCAGTTGCCGTTGGTGTATTGGCAAGCCTATTTACGCCGCTCACTTATGCGCAATCTCCAACGCCTGAACAGGTACAAATGTTTCAAAGCTTGCCGGCCGGTCAACAACAAGCTTTAGCGAGTAAATATGGCTTCTCTATCCCTTCTGGTACCTCCTCTCAAAGTGCATCATATAAAAATCCACAAGTGATCCAGCCTCGGGATCAAGCTAGTGACGCTATCTCCTCAGACGTAGAAGAACCGTGGTTCAAAAAAGCAGAGAAGGAAGAGATTAAACGGTTTGGTTTAGCGCTTTTCTCGGGCTCTCCGAGTACGTTTGCTCCAATCAGTGACGTTCCTGTACCTTCCAACTATACGGTTGGTGCTGGTGATGAAATAATTGTGCAGCTATTTGGCAAGGAAAATGAAACGCATCGCTTACGTGTGAATCGTGCAGGTACGATCAATTTTCCTTCACTTGGACCAGTAAATGTGGCTGGTATGCATTTTTCGGAGGTTCGAAACTCACTGACTCAGCGTGTCAAAGAGCAAATGATAGGTGTTCGTAGCGATATTTCATTAGGTGAACTGCGTACCATGCAAGTGTTTGTCATGGGTGGCGCGTATAAGCCTGGCGCGTATACAGTGAGTGCATTAACCACTATTTCGCAAGCTATTTACTATAGCGGCGGCTTTGGTGATAGTGGGGCATTAAGAGATATTCAGCTAAAACGTGACGGCAAAGTTATCCGCAAGTTGGATATGTATGATTTATTGCTTAAAGGTAATGCGAGTAATGACGTACGCTTGCTGCCAGGTGACGTTGTATTAATAGGGTCTGTCGGAGATACGGTTTCCTTAGAAGGTGAAATTAACCGCCCTGCAATTTACGAAGTCAAGCCAGATGAAACATACAAACAAGTTGTTCAGATGGCGGGTGGTTTTACAGCAAATGCCTATAGCGAACAGTTAGAGATTAAACGCTATGCCACGCATGGTACTCGAGAAGCTTTGACACTCGACTTTTCTAAAGCGCAAGATCAGCAGAGCAAAGTGAGAAATGGTGACGCTATCAAGGTGCTGAAAAAAAGTGAAGAGCTCACCCGTTACATTCAAATAGAAGGTGATGTTCGCCATCCAGGGTATATTGAATGGTATAAAGGCCTCCGTATTGCCGATCTTTTTAAGTCGGTAGATTCTGCTTTTAACGCTACTGCTGATGTGAACTATGCCGTTGTAGTAAGAGAAATCAACGCCCAGCGTGATATCGAGGTCTTACAACTAAATTTGGCCAGTGCCATTCTCTCACCAAATAGTCGAGACAATATTCAACTGCAATCTCGTGACAGAGTGTTAGTTTTTAACCGCTTCAATCATGAAGACTTAGATACTCTCGCGAATGATGAAGAATTCGTTAAAGCAAAGACGTTAGAGCAAGCTCAGCAGCAAGCAGAGCTTGAGAAAAAGCAAGAGCAGAAACAGATGAATGGCTCTATTGCTATGGTTAACTCTCAGCAGACTCAAGGTTTACAATCCAAGCCTTCTTTAGGTATTCAACCAATGCAGACGACAACCAATGGCTTATCGATAAAAGACAGTGACTATAAGATAATCTTCCGTGGCAAAGAGATCACGAAGGAAGACTTGGAAGAGCTGAAACAAAATACCCGTCGTACTTTGCTCGCTCCAGTACTGTTACAACTCCAACAACAGTCACGTCTAGGCCTTGCTCCTCAAATAGCAGAAGTTTTTGGTGAAGTGAAGCATCCTGGACGCTACCCAATTACACCGAGTATGACCGTTTCGACATTGATTGAAGCGGCTGGTGGCTTAACTTACAACGCATTCACAATCAATGCAGAGTTAGCTCGTACTGCGATTAATAGTGCGGATGAACGCGCTTATATTGATGTTGAACGTATAAACTTGCGCAAAGCCATCCAAGGGAGTGCTTCTGACGATGCCATTATTGTTGGTCGAGATCGCTTAAATATTTTGGAAAAGCCAAATGTGAAATTACAAAGTACCGTAACTTTACAAGGTGAAGTGCGTTTTCCAGGAACCTACACAGTGCGTCAAGGTGAAACGCTAAGCGAGTTACTCGAGCGTGCTGGTGGTTTAACCGAGTTTGCACATCCGCAAGGGGCTATTTTTACTCGTGAGGCTTTACGCCTTCAAGAGCAAAAGCTGTTAAACCAATACGCAGCAGATATGCGTGCAGAGACGGCTAAAAAGACTTTTCGCGCCGACAGTAATATTGGTTCCGTAATTTCTGACCCAGAAAAAACACTGACTTTTGTTGAAGAAGCGAGTCGCAGCAAAGCGCTTGGGCGAATGGTAGTTCAGTTAAATCGAATCTTAAAAGGTGAGCGCTCAGCGAATTTTATGTTAGAAGATGGCGACTTCCTGTTTGTGCCCACTTTCCGTAATACAGTGTCTATCATGGGTGAAGTCCAAGTGGCAATCACTTACCTACTCGACAATAAGCTCGATGTGAATGATTACCTAAACAAAGCCGGTGGTGCTAAAAAGCAAGCGGATGAAGACCGTATCTTCGTTGTACGTGCAGACGGCTCAGTGTACAAACCAACTTCTGGTTACTGGTTTGGTAACAACCACGAAGAGCTAAAAGCGGGCGATACTATCGTTGTGCCAATTGATACCGATTACCGCGATGCATTAAGTACCTGGACAGCGGCTACGCAAATCTTGTACCAAACGGGTGTAGCGATCAACGCATTAAAATAAGAAAAAAAGATAGGTCCTAGGAACGAGCTCTCTAGGACCTACCTCCTGAATGTAATATCACCGTATGTCGAGCATGTTTACGTCATTCGACAAGACTAGTCGAGAGCGCAGTGATTAATTGCGCTCTAAAAGTATGTAGTTACCGCTATTCACTCATAGTATTCGAAAATTTATCGATTTTACTAATTTCCAAGCCTAGTATTCTGAATACTAAGCTCTAGGCAGCTAGGACTTTATAACACCCATGGAACCACAAAAAGAACATCCACAACACTATTTACCAAATCCTCCATACCAACCTCAACTCGCTGAAGATGAAATCGATCTCCGTGAATTGTTTATGGCATTGTGGAAAGGTAAATGGCTCATCATCGTGACCACCTTTGTGTTTGCCGTAGGTGCAGTCCTTTACGCATTAAGCCTACCGAATATTTACAAAGCTGATGCGCTACTTTCGCCTGCAGAAAGTTCTAACGGTGGTGGATTATCAAAAATGGCGGGACAGCTAGGCGGTCTCGCGGCACTGGCAGGGGTTAACTTAGGCGGCGCGGAATCATCACAAACCGACTTGGCAGTGCAAGTAATGAAGTCGCGCCAATTTATCGAAGCCTTCATTAGCAAACATGAATTGCTTGTGCCTTTAATGGCGGCAAAAGAGTGGGATATAACGCATAACAAGCTCATTCTTGATGAAGACATATATAATGCTTCAACCGGTGAATGGCTCCGTGAACCGCAGGGGCTACGCGGTGTAAAACCAACGGCACAAGAAGCATTTGAAGTATTTAGTAAAGACACTATCAGTGTAAATCAAGATAAAGAAACGGGTTTATATACAGTAGCAGTTAAGCACTATTCTCCCTATATAGCGCAACAATGGGTCAACTGGTTAGTCGAAGACATTAACAAAGTGATGCGAGAACGCACAATCGCAGAAGTCTCACAAAACTTAGCTTATCTCAATACACAATTACAAAAAACCGCGGTAGCCGACATGCAAAGTACCTTTTACAAACTCATAGAAGAGCAAACGAAAAGCTTGATGTTAGCTGAAGTGCAAGAAGAGTTTGTGTTTAAAGTGGTTGACCCAGCAGTAGTGCCAGAGCTAAAAGACAGCCCAAAACGGGCCCTTATTTGTGTTCTAGGGACCTTGCTTGGTGGCATGTTAGGTGTTGCGATAGTGTTGGTACGTTTTGCGTTTCGTAAAGAGGAAACGCCTGAAGAGAGCATTGCTTAGTTTCTCCTCTTAGCCGGATAAATAGTAATAAAAAATAAAAAAAAAGGCTATTGGGGCGGGTTAGGGAAAAACACCCAAATCAAGTAATTACAAAGAGATAGTGAAAATAAACTGTCTCAAAATGAATAGAAAGTGTCTCAGTTCTAATCTCACTCCTGAGATTAAATGATGAAAAAACACGAATTAGGAATCGAAAATATGAGTAATATTTTGCCTCTTATCGGACGAGAAAAAGAGTTATTTAGTGCCGATATCTCAACTCATGAAACTGAGTTAAAGCGTATGGTATCGGAATCAAGATTCTTAGTTTTAGGTGGCGCAGGCTCGATTGGCCAAGCTGTCACCAAAGAGATTTTTAAGCGTAATCCGAAAAAACTGCATGTTGTTGATATTAGCGAAAACAATATGGTTGAGTTAGTACGAGATATTCGTAGTTCATTAGGGTACATCGATGGTGACTTTCAGACATTCGCTTTAGACATTGGTTCTCTGGAGTATGATGCATTCATTAAAGCCGATGGGAAGTTTGATTATGTGTTGAACTTATCAGCACTTAAGCATGTGAGAAGTGAGAAAGACCCTTACACATTGATGCGAATGATCGATGTGAACGTGTTCAATACCGATAAAACCATTCAGCAGTCAATTGACGCTGGAGCTAAAAAATATTTCTGTGTTTCAACGGATAAAGCCGCAAATCCAGTCAATATGATGGGTGCTTCAAAGCGGATTATGGAAATGTTCCTAATGCGTAAAAGTGAACAAATTGCTATCTCTACAGCACGTTTCGCTAATGTCGCTTTTTCTGATGGTTCGCTGCTACATGGGTTTAACCAACGCATTCAAAAGCGTCAGCCAATCGTAGCTCCAAATGATATCAAACGTTACTTTGTTACACCTCAAGAGTCAGGTGAGCTGTGCCTAATGTCGTGTCTATTTGGTGAAAACCGCGATATATTTTTCCCTAAATTAAGTGAGGCCCTACATCTTATTTCATTTGCTGATATTGCAGTGAAATATTTAGAGCAGCTTGGCTACGAACCTCATTTATGTGAGACAGAAAAAGAAGCTCGTCAACTGGTACAAACGCTACCAGAACAAGGTAAATGGCCATGTTTATTTACATCGAGTGACACTACTGGTGAGAAGGATTTTGAAGAGTTCTTCACTGATAAAGAAGTCCTTGATATGGCGCGCTTTGAAAACTTAGGTATCATCAAAAATGAATCAGTTTATGAGCAAGATCTACTAACTTTCTTTGAAGATAGTATTTCTGAGATGAAAGGCGAACGGGCTTGGACTAAGGATAAAATTGTAAAACTGTTTTTTACAATGATCCCTGATTTTGGGCACAAAGAAACGGGTAAATACCTCGATAGCAAGATGTAAGTGGAGCAAAGCAAACAATGAAGGCAGCATCTATTGTTGAGTTTGTTAGGGATACCTACAAAACCAACGAGTTTATTCCATTGCACTGTCCAACGTTCGATGGCAACGAAAAAGCTTACGTAATGGAAACGATTGAAAGTACGTTTGTTTCTAGCGTAGGTAAGTTTGTTGATGACTTTGAGCGAAAGATAGAAGCTTATACTGGCACGGCTAAAGCGGTAGCGACAGTTAATGGCACGGCGGCATTGCATGCGGCTTTGTATATGGCTGATGTTCAACGAGATGACCTTGTTATCACGCAAGCTTTGACTTTCGTTGCCACCTGTAATGCTCTATATCATATGGGGGCCGAGCCGATCTTTGTGGATGTTTCTCCGGTGAGCTTAGGACTTTGTCCTAAAGCTGTAGATGCTTTTTTAAATGAGCATGGAGAAGTAACCAAGATTGGTTGTATTCATAAACAAACAGGTAAGAGAATTAAAGCTGTTATTCCTATGCATACATTTGGTCACCCTGTGGAGCTTGATGAACTGGTTGCTGTTTGCTTGAAATGGAACATCACGTTGGTTGAAGATGCCGCAGAAAGCCTAGGCTCGTTCTATAAAGGCAAACACACCGGTACTATTGGTGATTTTGGTGCTGTCAGCTTCAATGGAAATAAGATCATCACCACAGGTGGTGGTGGCATGGTGTTATGTAAGACTCAAGAATTAGGTGTGCGTACTAAGTATGTCACGACGACAGCAAAAGTTCCTCATCCGTATGAGTTTTTCCATGATGAACCTGGCTTTAACTACCGTATGCCTAACCTGAATGCTGCTCTGGGATGTGCTCAGATGGAAGTTATCGAGCAGTATTTGAAGCAAAAGAGATTGCTTGCAGAAAGCTATAAAAACTTCTTCAAAGGTACAGATTTTAACTTTGTCACTGAGCCTGAGTATGCGAAGTCAAACTATTGGCTAAATGCTGTCATTTGTCCGGATAAAGAAAGTCGCGAAGAGGTACTTAAAGGCACAAATGGTTCAGGCGTAATGACTCGACCTATTTGGCAGCTCATGCACAGATTACCTATGTTTGAGAATGCAATACGTGGTGATCTAACTTACTCAGAGTTTTTTGAGGCGCACCTAATCAATCTTCCAAGTACCCCAGTGGAAATCAAAGGCTAAGTAGGTTTAATACATACATGACGCAGACAGATAAAAAGGTTGCGGTCTTTACTGGTACAAGAGCAGAGTATGGTCTGCTCTTTTGGCTTTTAAAGGACATACAAAGCGATCCTGACCTAACACTTCAATTGCTTGTTTCTGGTATGCACCTATCACCGGAATTCGGTGATACTTACAAACAAATTGAAAAAGATGGCTTCAATATCGATGAGAAAATAGAGATTTTGTTGTCTTCTGATTCCGCTGTAGGTACAGCGAAAAGTATGGGGCTGGGTGTCTTAGGGTTTGCCGATGCCTTGTCGCGACTAGCGCCAGATGTTCTTGTCATTCTAGGGGATCGCTTTGAAGCGCTCGCTGCAGCGCAAACGGCTATGATACTTCGTATTCCGATCATTCACCTTCATGGTGGTGAAATAACAGAAGGTGCTTATGACGATGCAATTCGTCATGCGATTACCAAGTTGAGTTACCTACATGGGACATCGACAGACGAATACCGAAACCGAGTGATTCAACTTGGTGAATCACCAGCACGTGTAAGAAATATTGGTGCAATTGGCCTAGATCACCTAAACCGAGCGTCTTTTATGACGGTTTCTGAGTTGAGTGAATCACTAAGTTTTGAACTCACAGAGCCTTATTTTGTTGTTACTTATCACCCTGTTACTTTGGGTAATGAATCTCCAGAGGAAAGCTTTCAGTCGCTTTTAGACGCATTGGATGAATACCCTGATCATCAAGTTATATTGACTTACCCTAACGCCGATGACGGTGGTCGACGCATTATCCCAATGCTAGAAGATTATGCGGCAAGTCAACCAAAACGTGTCTTGGCAATCCCATCACTAGGGCAAGTGCGTTATTTGAGCTCGGTAAAGCACGCGACTGCAGTTATTGGTAATTCGTCGAGTGGTATTATTGAAGTACCAGCCTTTGATGTTCCTACAGTGAATTTAGGGGCCAGACAAAAGGGACGCTTGGCCGCAAAAAGTGTTTTAAACACCACTGCTACGAAAGAATCCATCAGTAACGCGATTGGCCTCGCTGTGAGCCGAAAGTATAAAGCTGAAGATGAAAATATTGCGAATCCCTACGGGCAAGGTGATAGTAGCAAGCAAGTCATAGAGATGATTAAAGGACTGGATTTTGATCCTTGTAAGTCTTTTTATGATGTAAACATTGAACCTGACTTAAACAAGAAAGTAGAGTGAGACAATAATGACCTTGATTATTGCCGAAGCGGGTGTAAACCATAACGGCCAAGAAGAACTAGCATTTTCTTTGGTCGATGCAGCTCACAAAGCTGGAGCGGATATAGTAAAGTTCCAAACTTTTAAAGCAAAAAACCTAGTTACCGAAGAGGCTAAGCAAGCTGAATATCAAGTAACAAATACTCAAAAGCAAGAGTCTCAGTTAGCGATGTTAAGCCGTTTAGAACTGTCGTACGAGACCCACCATGATCTCGTCAAATACTGTGGTTCGCTTGGTATTGAGTTTCTATCAACAGCTTTCGATTTAGAAAGTTTAGATTTCTTAGTCAATGATCTTGGTTTAACGCGCTTGAAGTTGCCTTCCGGTGAGTTAACGAACGCTCCTCTTGTATTGGCTCATGCTCGTACTGGTTGTGATCTTATTGTGTCAACAGGTATGGCAACACTTTCCGAAATTGAGACAGCTCTTGGAGTGATTGCTTTCGGTTATACAACAGATGAAAAAGCAGAACCTTCGATGCTAGGTTTCCAAGAAGCTTATGCATCAGAAGCTGGTCAAAAAGCGCTAAAAGAGAAAGTAACAATTCTTCATTGTACAACGGAATATCCTGCTCCAATGGAAGAAATCAACCTAAGAGCAATGGATACGCTAGGGCGAGCATTTGACTTGGCGGCAGGCTATTCGGACCATAGTGAAGGAATTACGATTCCAATTGCGGCTGTTGCTCGCGGTGCTGTTCTTATAGAGAAGCATTTTACGTTAGATAAAAACATGGAAGGTCCAGACCACAAAGCCTCTCTAGAGCCACAAGAGCTAGAGGCAATGGTAAAAGCCATCCGTCAGATTGAGATTGCATTAGGCTCTAGCGTAAAAACTCCTACAGTTTCTGAAGTGAAAAACAAATCCGTAGCACGCAAAAGCTTAGTAGCAGCAAAGGATATTGAAAAAGGCGAGGAGTTAACAGAATCTAACCTCACAATTAAGCGTCCAGGCATTGGTTTGTCCCCTTATCGCTATTGGGAACTTCTGAGCACTAAAGCAACCAAAGGATACAAAGCAGGAGAGTTGATCATTGAGTGATGAGGTGAATCTTCCTATTGTAATGATTGGTGGAGGCGGTCATGCCTCCGTTCTTGCTGAAATACTGCTTACGCAGGGAAGAAACATACTTGCCGTGATAAGCCCTGAAGATGTCAGTCAGCGTTCTGTATTTAAAGGAATTTCCATCCTTGAAAAAGACGAAGATATTCTGAGGTTTGACAAAGACAAGATTTTTTTGGTCAACGGTATTGGAATGATGCCCAAATCCGGCTTTAAGAAAAAAATTAATGAATACTTTCTCTCATTAGGTTATCAATTTGAGACGGTCATCGCTGACAGTGCATTCGTTTCACCTTTTTCTAAAATTGAAATTGGTGCTCAGATTTTACCTATGGCGATGATTCAGACTGGGGCTACAGTGGGGAGCCATAGTATAATCAATACGGGCGCTTTGGTTGAGCACGATTGTAAAATAGGTGCTTATAACCATATTGCTCCTAAAGCAACGTTATGTGGTCAAGTCAAGACAAAAGAAAGTGTCTATGTTGGAGCTGGTTCAACGGTTATCCAAGGGATATCTATTGGCAGTGGCGCTATCGTGGGGGCTGGTACTAGTCTCACTAAGTCTTTAGAAGAAAATACCATTGCATATCCTGCTAGAGCAGTAATTAAAACAAATTCTTATAAAACAAAAGGTAGAATATGAGTCATTGTTGGCAAAAAACGCTGATATCAGAATCAAGTACAATCAAGCAGGCATTAGAAATCATTAACAGCGAAGCATTGCGTGTCGCTGTGGTTGTTGATCAAGATAAAAAGCTTCTAGGCATGATTACAGATGGTGATATTCGACGTGGCTTATTAAATGATCTGGCGTTAACCGACTCGGTTTCAAAGGTGATGAATTCTGAGCCTGTTACCGCAGAGCAAGGTACAAAAAAAGAGCATCTTGTAGAGTTAATGGAAAGAAAGCAAATTCTATCGGTTCCATTACTTGACCAAGACAACAAAGTTGTAGGTTTAGAAACTCTTCACGGTGCGCTGAGTAAAGACAAATATCAGAACCCAGTATTCATTATGTCTGGTGGTTTTGGTACTCGCTTACGACCGCTGACGGACAACTGTCCTAAACCAATGTTAAAAGTTGGTGATAAACCCATTCTAGAAACTGTAATTAGGAGTTTTATTAGAGCGGGCTTCAACAATTTCTACATTTCAACGCACTACATGCCAGAACAAATTCACCAACATTTTGGTGATGGTACTGATTTGGGGGTTAGCATTTCATATGTACACGAAGAGGCTCCTTTAGGCACTGGTGGTGCGCTAGGCCTGCTACCAGACGATATGCCAAGAGATCTACCATTAATTATGATCAATGGCGATGTGTTGACTAAAGTAGACTTCGAGCGTTTGTTAAATTTCCATATAGAAAATGGTGCAGATGCAACGATGTGTGTTCGAGAGTACGACTACCAAATTCCTTATGGTGTTATTAATGGGGACGGTAATCAAATTACCAGCATGGTTGAAAAACCAGTTCAACGCTTTTTTGTTAACGCTGGTATCTATGTTGTGTCTCCTCGAGTGATTCAATCAGTAGAAAAGAATCAGAAAATCGACATGCCTACGTTGCTCGAGCAACATATGAAAGAGAGACAAAAAGTATTGATGTTCCCAATTCACGAATATTGGCTTGATATTGGTCGTATGGACGATTTTAAAAAAGCTCAAGTTGATATTCTTTCTTTAGGTATAAACGAATGATTGGGAAACAAAAAGTAATCGCTATTATACCTGCTAGAGGTGGTAGTAAAAGGTTGCCAAGGAAAAACGTACTAAATCTTGCTGGGAAACCTTTGATTTCATGGACGATAGATGCAGCTAAAGAGTGTAAATATATCGATGAAATTTTAGTCAGCACAGATGACAGAGAGATAAGTAATATTGCCTTACAGCATGGCGTGCATATGCCTGAATTAAGACCATCTCATTTATCTTCAGATAGCGCAACGACTGAAAGCTTATTATTGTATTGTTTAGAACAATATGAAATAGACGCAAACATAATCGTCCTTTTACAACCTACATCTCCTTTAAGAAGCGCGCTAGATATTGAAAAATCTTTAGAGTATTACATAGAAAAATCAGCAAAATCTGTCGTAACAGTGACACAATGTGAACACTCTCCATTATGGGCAAATATTCTTCCTGAAGACTTTAATATGGGGAGGTTTATTCCAGAAAAAAATACTAAAAGATACCAAGAACTGCCTGTTTTTTATCGGTTAAATGGTGCAATTTACATTTTTGATATAGATACCTTTAAAGTCTGTGGGATGAAGTACTCAAAGGATAGTTATGCGTATTTAATGGACAATGAATCATCTATCGATATAGATACAGAACTAGATTTTAAATTTGCCGATTTTTTATTGAATGAAAGAGTTTCATATTATGCCAAAAGTTAGTGTTATAGTTCCAGTTTATAATATGGAAAAATACTTAAACCGTTGTTGCGATAGCTTAGTCAATCAAACTTTAAATGATATCGAGATAATACTTGTAAATGATGCTTCTACAGATAACTCAATTGACATACTACGGTATTATGAAGAGCAATTTCCAGGAAAAGTGAAGGTTATAGATTCAGAAGTAAACCTTAGACAGGGAGGGGCAAGAAATTTAGGAATTCAAATAGCTCAAGGTGACTATATTGGTTTTATAGACAGTGATGATTGGGCTGAGCTTACAATGTTTGAGAAATTGTATGAAAATGTTGTCAAAAAACCATACAGTATATGCTACTGTAATTATAATACAAGATATACAACAGAAGAGGTTTTTTCTGTTATCAATCGAACAAGTCAAATAGACTGGGGTAAAGAAGAGCAATTGGAACTCCAAAAGCAATTATTAATTAAGCCTTCGTCGATTTGGAGTGGGATTTATAGTAGGGATTTTTTTGATTGTGCTAAGTTAAGATTTCCTGAAAAGTTGTTTTATGAAGATAACTTCCTTGTTCCTTTATTGATATGTCATTCAGAAAATATAAACAAAATTGAAGATGCGTTAGTTAATTATTTTCAAGGTAATATCTCTGTTACACGCTCTGTCAACAACTATAACTTTTTCGATAGATTAGATTGTAGCAGAATGCTGCTTAATGACTTTAAGGAAAAAAAGTTTAATCCGGAATTAAATAAGGCTATAGAGTTTTTCTTTATTGAAACATTTCTAATTAATACTGCTGCAAAATGTTATACTGCTTTTGAGCCAATTCAAAGAGATAAAGTTTGCGAAGTTTTAAAAGAAATTGAAAACATCTTACCTAAGTTTAAAGAAAATGAATACTTAAGAGATAAATGCAAAAAAAATTGGAAATATGGTGTTTTTTCTTATCTTCTTTTTAATCATAAATTCATTTTGGATTCTGGATTTTCGTTGTTACTCTTATGTAAAAAAATCATTCGTAAGTAATTAATATTATCTTCAACTTTTAAAACGCATCAATAACTATGATAATATCATTATTTGCTCTCGTTATTCTGTTTTTTTCTTGCGTAAATGTATATGGTTATAATTCGAGAATATTATTCTATTCATTATCGTTATGTATGATAATTCTTACGGGAATACGGCTAGATGCAGGAAAAGACTATCCTATATATTTTTCGCTATTTTCTAGTTTAGATGATTGGTTCAATATTAATTTTGAACCGGGATTTACAGTTTTAGTTAAGTTATTGAAAGATTTTGGTTTCAATGCATATAATATATTTTTCTTTTTTGCATTAGTTTCGATTTTTCCTGTAGCCAATGCTTGTTGGAAGTATAGTAGGTTTCCAGTATTATCGTTGGCTATATATTTTTGTCTTTATCTTATTCCATTAAATTTCAATGCAGTAGCTCAAGGTTTAATTTCAGGAATATTCTTCTCTTCTATTTTACTGATAAAGGAAAATAGAAATAAAACTGTAGCTATATTATCGGTATTTTCAGCAACCATACACATATCTGGAATCTTCATTTATCTTGTCTATTGTACATTTATACGTAAAGTTGAAATTCAAAAACTATGGATGATTTTTATAGGGTCTATATTTGCTTTCTTAATTTCACCTTATCTTTATAATGTAATAATACTTTTACCAATTGATGTTTTGTCAGTAAAAATGTCAAGTTATGCAGAACAATATGATGCAAGTGTAAAGATTACTAGTATAATTCAAAGAGCTGTCATAATAATACCACTTTTAATTTTCTATAATAGACTAGATGAATTCAATAAGAGCTTAGCCAAAGTGTATGTTTTTGGTTTTCTTTTTTATTCGATTTTTTCTTTTAATGGCTTATTGGCAACTAGAATTAACCTTCTCTTTAAAGTATTGGATATTATATTGATTCCAAATTTAATAGGATGTTTTAGGTTTAAGTTTGATCGTCTAATTATTTTTGTTTTTTTTGCAGTTTTTTCATTTTCTATATTATCAGGTAACTTCAAAAACTTGTATATATGGGATATTAAAACGATTCTGAGTCTGTAAGGATATAATTCTTGCTAATATTGGTGTAAATTAAGATGATAAAAAAAATCTTCATCTCGTCTTTTATTATCAACTCTCTACTAATAGCTGGTAAGCTTTCGGGATTTTTGAGAGAAATTCTCGTAGCAAAAATATATGGCGTATCAATAAATGCCGATATAGTTGTGATATTACTAACATTTCCAGATCTTATAATTGCTATTTTAGTTGGAGGAGCAATTTCCTCTGCTTTAATTCCTGTTTTTTCTCAAAATAAAGAGCATGCAAAAAAATATGCAGTTCAGACGTCATTAGTACTTGGTGGCATATTTTTAATACTAGCGTTATTCCTTGGCTTAAATGCTAGTGAAATACTCAAGTTATTCTCACCCACTATGTCTACCTCTGATGCTGAAGCGTATTCAAGTTTATTTTTTATTGTCATAATTTCGATACCTATATCTGTAGTTACTGGGATTTATACTGCTTATTTGCAATCCATGAGTAAATATTTCTATTCAGGTCTGAATACCGTTGTTTTTAACGGAGTTATCATTTTCTCTCTAATTGTAATATATCTTTTTAAAGTGTCCTCATTATATTTCTTGTGTGGCTTCATTCTATTAGCTTCATTGATTCGTTTTTCCATACAGTTTTATTACGCTAAAGTTGATTTTAGAAGGAATAGCTTCTATCCGTGGCTAATAGATAAAAAATTGGTTTTTAGATATATTCAAGCTATGGGAGCAGGATGTGTTTTAGTTTTGTATCCTATCGTTGTTCGAACATTTGTATCATCTAATGGCGATGGTTACCTTGCAATGTTCAATTATTCCATGCGTTTAGTTGAACTTCCTCAGATGTTATCTATAACTTTTGTAATAACTTTATTATTACCTAAGTTGTCTTCTTCTTTTAATAATAACAAAAAATATCACGGTGAATTAATTATATCTGGATTTCATCTGGCGTTAGGATTATCAGTTGTACTCTCAGTCTTACTTTATTATTCATCTGAACAAGTCGTTTCAATTATATTCTCAAGCCTCAATGTTAACGATTCATATGTTGTATCTAAAATGATTTCTTATGGCGCACTTACAATCCCTTTTCATGCATTGAATACCTATATGTCTACAATCTGTTTTTCTCAAGGTAATGCAAAGCGTCCAATGGTTATTAATATTATTGGTATTACTTTTCTTTTTGTCATGCTTTCTAGTTTTTCGGGTAATATATCACCCTACGAAGCTATTACATGTCTTCTAGTTTCTTATTGTTTATGTCTATGTATTCATTTGATGATGTTTAATTCTTCATCTATCAATTCAACCGATTTTTTTAAAGATGGATTTTTTATATTGTCACTTTTTTCTGGTGGGTGCTTAGCTAATTACATATTTAACGATAGTAGTGCCTTTAACAGTTTTATATTTTTTTCAGGAATTATCGCATTTGGAGTTTTTTGGATGTGTATTATTTCTATTGCTCATGGGAAAATTAGACAATTAATTATGAGGAAATATTTTGTTTAATTATTTATATATAACAAATGTACCAGAGATAGCTTCATATGCAGAGGATTCTGGTGTAAATAGGATTTTTATCGATTTAGAAGTCCTAGGTAAAGTCGAACGTCAAGGGCATTTGAATACATTTATAAGCAAGCACTTAATTACGGATATTAATCCAGTAAAAAGAGTTTTACGAAAAGCTGAATTGCTTGTGAGAATTAATCCTTTTAATCAACTAACTGAAAAAGAAGTCAACGATGTTATAAACGAAGGGGCAGATATAATAATGCTTCCTATGTTTAAAACAATTGAAGAGTTAGAATCAGTAATTAAACTAATCAATGGCAGAGCTAAATTTATCCCTTTGGTTGAGACATATGATGCGGCGAGCAAGTTTCAAGAAATAAGTGAGTTAGATGGTGTTGATGAGATTCATATCGGTTTGAACGACTTACATCTTGATATGGGACTAAATTTTATGTTTGAGCTAATTTCTTCTGGTTTTATTAGTTCAATCACGAAAAATGTAAAGAAGCCTTTTGGTGTTGGAGGAATAGCGACAGTTGGTCAGGGAGTTGTTCCTGCTGAACTAGTGTTAGCACAACATTTGAAGCTTGGCTCTTCGGGAGTAATTCTTTCTCGTGCCTTCCATAAGAGTGCTAAATCACTTTTGGAATTGAAGGGACAAATTGACTTAAATGAAGAGTTCAACAAGTTAGAAGTAACAAGAAAAAGCATGCTTAAATTATCTCCAGTTGATTTAGAAAACAAAATAAACTTGTTTAACTCTAAGGTTAAAGAATGCTTATGTAAGAATTGATTGCATTATGAAGTAGATGATAGCCTTGAATATTTACTTTGTTTTTTAAAGGTGCCTGAATAGACTGTGAAATTTACCAGAGGCTTGAAGTGAAAAAGAAAAAGATTTATATGGTATGTTACGGTGGTGGTCATGTTCGTATTATAGCCCCATTGTATAAGAAGCTAATTCATTCTTATGATGTTAAAATATTAGCATTGACAACAGCGGGTGAGTTTTTAGATAGCCTGTCTATACCATATCTAACATTTAAAGATTATTCGAAGTTGTTTGAAGGTAAAGTAAGAGAATATGGAGAAGTTTTAATAAAATCTTTGTCTTCCTCTTCCCAAGTTTCTCATGAAAATTCAATTTATTACCTAGGTTGCTCTTTTTATGAGTTAGTTAAAGAGTATGGAGAGAAAGAAGCTTACTTAATCTATAAGAATAAAGGGCGTTCTGCTTTTTTACCTATAGATACACTAAGCCAGATATTAAAACTCGAACTTCCTGATATCGTATTGACAACTAATGCTCCGAGAGCAGAAAGAGCTGCTTTAATTTCAGCTAAATCATTGGGTATAAAAACGATCTGTATAAATGATAACTTATGGATTTCCGGTGGCGCGAGTGAAATAGTAAGCAAAGGTCTAACAGATACTATTTGTGTGCTATCCGATACGGTTAAGAGCAAGCTTCTAAACATTAACCCTTCGGTTAATGTCGAAGTAACAGGTACCCCTGTCTTTGATAAATTAAAAGTAAAATCAAAAAATATACAAAGCAGGTCAAAGGATAAAAAAACGATACTTTTAGCTGATTGTGATCTACCCAGCACTCATCCTTTATATCCTGGGGTTATTGCGGATCCTGAATTAGGTGAAAAAATTCGAAAACAATTGGACTTTCTTGCAGTTAAGCGGTTTTGGAGCGTTGTTTTTAGGCCTCACCCAAGTCAGAATTATGATTACACTGAGTACAAAAATGTTATTCTATCTAAACCCACGGATGATGTTTCTGATCTTCTTGCTAGTACGGATATAGTTGTAACTGCAATTAGTACAGTTGGAATAGAGGGGCTCATGTCCGGGGCTGGGTTAGTATCTATTGAGGGAACAGTTTATGGTAAAGAAAACTCTTATTTTGACTATAATCTTTCAAGCCCTGTTTTCTCAGAGTTTGATTTAGAAGATGCAATTGATGAACAGCTTTTAAGAAGCAAAAATATCAATACGAGCTTTTACAAAGGCTTTGCCGTTGATAACATTCATCATTGTATTAATGTTATGATTTCTTCTTGATTTTATTTTTAAATTAATAGGTTGTTATTTAATGATTATAAAGCTTCAATTGAGTTTATCATGTTAAATGGAAAGTTTGATGAAAAGATTATTTGATATTGTGGTCACAATAATGGCCTTGTTATTACTATCTCCACTTATGGTTTTAGTCTCAATATTTATCATTGTTGAAGATAGAGGCTCTCCTTTTTTTAAACAGCTTCGTGTAGGAAAAGGAGGAGAAGTTTTTGGGATTTACAAGTTTAGAAGTATGAAGGTTAATGCGGAAAAGCTTGGCCCCTACTACACAGAAAAAAACGATCCAAGGATAACTAAAGTTGGTGCTTTTATTAGGAAAACTAGTATTGATGAATTGCCACAACTAATAAACGTTCTATTGGGACAAATGAGTATAGTCGGTCCCCGACCTGATGTTCCGATTCAACAAGCAAATTATACGAAAGAACAATGGAACGCAAGGATCAGTATTAAACCTGGCATTACAGGACTTGCTCAAGCGACAGCTCGTTCGTGCGCAAATCCAGAGCAGCGTATTCAACTGGATATGAAATATATAAATAATAATAATTTTATGTTTGATATGAAAATTATTTTAATGACTATTAAACAAATAATATGTAAAGGTGGCAATTAATATGTGTGGAATTTTTGGTTACTTTGATTTTAAAAATGAGTCAAAAGATGAAGCTGTTGTCAAATCTATGGGGGAGGTTATTTGGTATAGAGGCCCCGATGGCATGGGATATTACCATGATAAAGGACGTGCTTTAGGTAATCAACGCTTAGCCATACTTGACATTGATCATGGTCAACAACCATTTTACTCAGACGATAACGATATTATTGTGGTGCAAAATGGTGAAATTTTTAATCATATTGAGCTTGCTAGAGATTTGGAAGATGGTCCTTTTGCTTGCGAAACATCATGCGATACTGAAGTTATCTTAAGACTATACCAGAAATATGGCATTGAATTTATTAGTATGTTGAATGGTATGTTTGCAATCTCTATCTATGATAAGCGCATTGATTCGATGTACCTAATTCGAGATCGTGTTGGAGAGAAGCCTCTCTATTTTCACCAAAATCATCAGTGTTTATCATTTGGCTCTGAAATTAAGTCAATTCTCCAAACGGGTGTTGAGCGCAAACTTAACCACCAGGCATTAGATACTTACATTTCATACAACTATGTTGTTCCTCCATTGACCATGTTTGAGGGGGTAAGACATGTTATGCCAGGAACTTATCTAAAAGTATCAAATGATAAAGTAGAAGAGATTGAGTGGTGGGACATGGCTGTCATCGAACCCGTAGAGTATTCGGAGGAACAATGGATTGAGAGGTTGAATAGTACTTTAGACAGTGCTACAAAAATTCGTTTGAGGGCTGATGTTCCCTTTGGGGCTTTTTTATCCGGAGGGGTTGATTCAAGCTCAGTTGTCGGTTTTATGAGCCAAAACTTGGATAAAGCTGTTAAAACATTTTCAATAGGCTTTCACGATAAGAAGTATGATGAGTCCCTTTTTGCTGAGACAGCGGCGAAACGTTTTGGTACTGAACATATTTGCGAGAAGGTAGAAGCTAATTTACTTGGGTTATGGAGTAAGGCTACATACCATTGCGATCAACCTCATGGAGACGTGTCTTTTATGCCAACTTATAAGGTCGCTGAATTAGCCTCCAAGCAAGTTAAAATGGTATTGACAGGTGATGGGGCTGATGAATTGTTTGCTGGCTATGATAAATATAAACATTTCTTCGAAAAACAATCGGAAAATTTAACGAAAGATGAGTTTCAATCTAAGTATCTAGAAAGTATCTCTTTATTCCAAAAAGAACAAAAAGAAAAACTTTACAGCCCTTCGATGAAAGCAGCTGTTGGTGACTTTGATAGTCATGCGAATGCTAGGGCGCTTTTTGAAAATGTCCCCCATCAAGATAGAATAAACCAAGTCCTGTATGTGGATACTAAGCTATTGTTATCTGGTAATAATCTAGTGAAGCCGGATAGAATGGGGATGGCTGCATCTATCGAAAATAGAGCTCCTTTTCTTGATCACCGGATGATTGAACTAGCGTTTTCTATCCCTGGTCAGCTAAAGCTTAATAATGGTGAGACAAAATACATTTTTAAGAAAGCAGTGGAAAATCTGATTGGTGCAGATTTGGCTTACCGTCAGAAACAAATGTTTACTGTACCGATAGGTGAATGGCTCAAGCTCGAACTAAAACCTATGGTTGAGGATCTTTTATTTAGTGATAGAGCACTAGCTCGAGGTTTATACGAACCTCAGTACGTGATTGATTTATATGAAAACCATTGTAAAGGTAGTGCTAATAATACGAGAGAAATTCGAGCTTTAATGGCTATCGAGCTATGGTTCAGAGAGTTTCTAGATGTACACCTATAATGTAATGTAATGTAATATTTCGGTCTGGTTTATTTTTCTCGTTAGTGTTTGAATGCGTCTCGTTGGTCAAAGGGGCGCATGTTCATTATAATCACTTGGTATCGGCTTTTCTTTTCTACAGAATAATTTTTTATGCAACGTCTCAAATTTATATGGCAGCTTTCTCGAACTAACAAAAGAATTGTTAGTGTGATAATCGACATGTTACTGATAATTATGGCTTTTTATCTGGCAATTCTCGTACGCTCCGGAGAAGTGCATAGCTTTTATACCCCCGTTGTTTGGGGGATTCAAATTTCAGTTACTATAGTGACAATTGCTGTGTTTGCGCGATTAGGGCTTTATAGAGCAGTTCTTCGCTATTTGACTTTTCAGACTTTATTCGTAGTTGCTACCGGAGCCACCATTTCTGCCTTGCTCGTAGCAGCTTTTAGCTTCTATATGAGTGATCCGCTTCCTAGAACTGTTCCGATCATCTATGGCGCATTTCTTGCGCTTTTTTGTGGTGGGCCTCGTGTTATCGTCCGCTCTTTGATTGCTCAGAGCTACTCTACACAGAGTAAAGAGGTCCTTATCTATGGTGCTGGTTCTGGTGGTCGTCAACTCGCGATGGCATTGAGAAGTAGTGGGGACTATCGTGTAAGAGCATTTATTGACGGCGATTCAACATTGTGCAATACCATGATTTTAGGTTTACCTGTTATTGCTATTGAAGATGCAATGCCAATTATTAACAAGTACGATGTTTCTCAAGTGTTGCTTGCGGTCCCTAGTGCTAAACGTTCTCGTCGTAAAGTAATTCTTGATGAATTAGCTAAGCTGCCTGTTGAAGTGCTTACTGTTCCTGATATGACGGATATTGTCTCAGGCAAAGCAAAAATCGATGAGTTAAAAGATGTTGCCATCGAGGATCTGCTCGGACGTGATCCGATTGCACCACAACAAGTGCTATTAGAAGCGAATATCAAAGACAAGGTTGTGATGGTGACGGGAGCGGGTGGCTCCATTGGTGCAGAGCTATGTCGACAAATTGTAGAGCAAAGCCCAAAATCTATAATCTTATTTGAGTTGTCTGAGTTCGGTCTGTATCAAATTGATCGAGAGCTTAATCAACTTAAAGTCGAAAAAGGACTAAGTTGCGAGATCATCCCGCTATTAGGCTCTGTGCAGCGTAAGCATCGTTTAGAAACAACGATGACATCGTTTAAAGTTCAAACGGTTTATCATGCGGCTGCATACAAGCATGTTCCATTGGTTGAGTTCAATGTGATAGAAGGGGTGCGTAATAATATTTACGGTACTTATTATACGGCTTGTGCTGCCATTAAGGCAGGGGTTGAGTCATTTGTGTTAATTTCTACCGATAAAGCCGTTCGACCGACCAATGTCATGGGGACGACAAAGCGTATGGCTGAGCTCGGATTGCAAGCGCTAGCAGAGCAAGAAAATCATAAGCCTAAAGGTACACGTTTTTGTATGGTCCGTTTTGGTAACGTATTGGGCTCATCAGGTTCGGTTATTCCTCTGTTTAAAAAGCAGATCGTTGCAGGTGGTCCAGTGACGGTTACGCATCCAGACATCACGCGTTATTTCATGACCATTCCCGAAGCCGCACAATTGGTGATTCAGGCGGGGGCAATGGGTAAAGGCGGGGATGTATTTGTGCTTGATATGGGCGAGTCGGTGAAAATTACCGATTTAGCGCGTAACCTTATCTATCTATCGGGCCTTGAAGTTAAATCAGACGAGAACCCGCATGGGGATATTGAAATTCAATTTTCAGGTTTGCGTCCAGGTGAAAAACTGTATGAAGAGTTGCTTATTGGGGATAATGTTAAGCAAACTGCTCATGAGCGGATCATGACGGCGCATGAAGTATTTTTACCACTCGATGAATATGATTCATTGCTCAATGAGTTAGACTTTGCGTGTCATGGTATGGAGCACGAGAAGATCCGCGCTTTGCTATTAGAGGCCCCAGCCGGGTTTACTCCAACCGATGGAATCGGTGATTTAGTCTGGCGGAACAGGCAAGTCGAGGAAGAGCCGGTGGCGCTCGAGTCATCGACCATCTACAGGATCGGTAATACCTAATTATTGATAATTATCCCGTGACCTGTACGCAAAATGGTCAAAAAAGAGAGGAAGTACGCCGATGCTAACGTTATTGCGCACTATTAAACAATGGTTTGCTGATCTTGATGAACATGACCGCCAAGCCAAACAGATGCGCCGTGAAGACCGCTTAGGGGAAACGGACTACCAAAAGCTTCAGCAAGAGGTTGAGGACAAGGAAGAAGAAAAGCAGCGTTCAAATCTTGATGCCTGACCCCAGTCGTCGAACCTATTAGAAAGGATCTTTAGAGATCCTTTTTTTTTATAATAGAAACGATGGTTTAAGACAATATTTGTCTCAGTGCTGAGACAAAGTTGAGACGCTTTTTACGCTTAATTTTGCTCTAATAGCCTGAGATAAAGCACCTATTGGGGAACATTGTCAACGCCAGTTTAAAATTGACCCACTTATCGGCGTTATCGCCGAAGTAAAATTGAATAGCCACCGATTCAGTAGACACTAGTTAGTCTTCTCTCATATTGCTTCTCATACTCTACAGGCGACAATTGATTATTGGAACCGTGCCTGCGTTTTACGTTGTAGAACATCTCAATATATTCAAAGATATCCATGCGAGCATCTTCCCGTGTAGAGTAAATTTTTCGTTTAACTCGTTCTCTTTTTAGTAACTGGAAAAAACTTTCTGCCACAGCATTATCGTGACAATTACCTCGACGGCTCATACTGGCTTCCAGTCCATGTTGCTTTAAGAACTTGTTCCAGTCATGGCTCGTATACTGACTGCCTTGATCTGAATGTACGAGCACCTTTTGGCTTGGAGAACGGCGCCATATAGCCATTAAAAGCGCATCCAAAACCAACTCTTTAGTTATTCGACTTTTCATCGACCAACCAATCACTCTTCTAGAAAAAAGGTCAACAACAACGGCAAGATACAACCAACCTTCATGTGTTTTTATATAAGTAATATCGGTCACCCACGATTGGTTTGGAGCCGTTGGATTGAACTCTCTGGCTAATTTATTAGCCGAAATGACATGCTCAGTACCCGCTTTAGCTCTGGGTTTACGATACCCGCGTTGTGACTGTAAGCCTTCTCGTTTCATCAAGCGATGTACTTGGTTGATTCCACAGAATTCCCCGTCATCTCGTAGGTCACTGTATATCTTCCGATAGCCATAAACCCCACCTGATTCCAGCCAAAACTGTTTAATTAGTCCGAGAAGATACTTACGCCGTTTCTCTTGTTTGCTGTCAGGGTATTTTAGCCAGGCATAAAAACCACTTGGATGAACCCCAAGGATGTTACACATCCGTCGAACAGGCCAAACTGACTGGTTGGCTTTGATAAAGGCGTACCTCAGTCGGACTGGCTTGCGAAGTACACCGCGGCTTTTTTTAATATATCCCGCTCTTCGGTAACTCTTTGCAGTTCTTTCCGAAGCCTACGAATTTCGGCACTTTCATCAGATTGAGCTTGGTGTTGGGAGGAGTCGGGACCGTAGCGCTTTACCCAAGCATAAAGACTATGGGTAGTCGTCCCTAAGCGGTTGGCAACATCAGCCACACTATGACCTTTTTCCGTGACCTGTTTTACCGCTTCAATTTTAAATTCTTCTGGATATCTTTTGCTGCTCATAAGCATCTCTCTGTTAGTCATTTTGTCTAACTAAAAGGTGTCTATCAAGTCGGTGGCTATTCAAACAGCCTTCCCAAAGTTTTAATGTAACCATATGCAATAAAAGATCGTCTTGTAGATCTTTTTCGTTGTTTTGTAATAGCTCCTAGACAATATAGGAGCCTAAATATGAGCGAGTTAACCAACCCCTTTATGCATTTCCAAGTGATTAAAGATTATCGACAAGAAAGCAAAGTAGATCATAAGTTATCAGACATTATTTTGCTGACGATTTGTGGTGTCTTGTCGGGCCATGATGGTTGGGATGGCATTATAGACTTTGGTCATGCTCGCTTAGATTTTTTAAAACGATATGGTAATTTTGATGCAGGGATCCCATCGGCAGACACCTTGTCTCGAGTGATGGGTATGATAAATCCAATGGCATTACAAAGAAGCTTTATCGCCTGGATGAAAGACTGCCACACACTAACGGAAGGCGAAGTTATTGCTATTGATGGTAAAACACTGCGTGGCTCGTACGACCGCTCAAAAGGCAAAGGGACGATCCATATGGTGAATGCTTTTGCTACTGCAAATGGTATGAGTATTGGTCAGTATAAGGTTGATAGTAAGAGCAATGAGATTACCGCGATCCCCAAGTTACTTGACTTGTTAGATATAAAAGGTTGCCTGATTACTATTGATGCAATGGGTTGCCAAAAGAAAATAGCGCAAAAAATACTCGACAAAGAAGCGGATTATTTGCTGGCAGTCAAAGGCAACCAAGGAAAGTTAGAGCAAGCTTTTGATGACTATTTTCGTATGGATATGCTTCAAGACTTCGACGGTAGCTCTTACAGTACCCAAGAAAAAAGTCATGGAAGAATGGAAACACGAGTGGCTTTGGTGAATTGCGATTTATCCGTCTTAGGCGATATTGAGCACGAATGGCCGGAGTTGAAATCAATGGGTATAGTAGCTTCAGTTCGTCAAGAGTCGGCAGTCGCCACAGAGCAAGATGTCAGTATACGCTACTACATTTGTTCTAAAGAATTAGCAGCTCAAACGCTGCTTGACGCGACGCGTTCTCATTGGGGTGTAGAGGTTATGCATTGGTCCCTCGATACTGCATTTTATGAGGACAATTCTCGGATTAGAGCGGATGATCGAGCAGAGGCTTTTGCAAGGATCAGGCAGATGTGTTTGAACCTATTAAAGAGTGAAACCACATTTAAAGGTGGGATTAAACGCAAACGGATGAACTGCGCTATGGACGAAAACTACCTAAGCAAGGTTCTTGTAAGCCTTACGTGACGGTGATGTTCATGCGGTTTCCGTGCTACCTAAACAAAGTTCTTGTAAGCCTACGTGACGGTGATGTTCTGCGGTTTCCGTGATGCTGGGGAAAAATAGCCTGACGTTTGATCCTGATTCTATCGCAATGTTATTACGAGAGGGTCATCCTGAAGGTAATTGACGCTGTAGTGATCCAGTTTTATTCAGAGCACCGATTGACTGATCGGCGCTCTCTCTTTATGTCTTTTCTCTCTTTTTGTTGGCCATCGCGACTCGTTGCGTTTTATCGCACGGTCACCTCAGTTTTATGTTTTATGAGGGATAGCAACAGTGCCAAAACTGAAACCCCAATGCTTTGAATGGCAGAAATGGTTGGTTACTACAAATCACAATCCACCGAGTTTCCACATCTAAGATCATAATCCACTTCTCGCCATACCCGACGAGACTATCAGGACAGTATGACTGCTGCTCCATTGCCAGGGTCATGGCTTGAGTCAATCGAAGGTGCTTGAACCACAGTTCTCCTTGATCCACTGGGTAGGCGCGGCAGCAACATGATGCTGACGCGAGCCAAAACTTAATGAGCGGTAGTTGCGGATAACGCTGGTGCAGATCAAGATCGAAATAACAATGGCTCTGTGAGCCAAAACATGCGCTCACATGCTCATTGAGCGCATGAAACAAAAGGGTATCGTTTCGGTATTGCTGCCAGCCGCGCTGGGCATACAGCGACAGGCTGTCTTGTAAAAGTGCCGAAGGTTGCAAATCAAAAGGCGCTTCGGACTGCCACCAAAGCCGCTGTATCTCTTGAGATAATCCGCCTAATGCAAGGATAACCAGCGTGTTGTCGTGCGCGTGCTGAAAATCAAGCAAGGTGTTGAGCTTATCCCACTGCGCTTCGAATGAAAGAGCCGTGTTCATCGAAACCCCTCCTGTTTCATCAATTCATTAAACGAACTGCCATCGGATCGTGACGCATTGGCCACATAGGGCGCGTAGACTTTGAACAAGAGTTGGGTATCGCTGTGTCCTAGCATGTGCGAGATATACAGCGGGTTTTCGTGGGCTGCAATATGAAGCACCGCGGCGGTATGCCGTGTTTCATAGGGGCGTCGACGTTTAAGCCCAGCTTTTTCAAGCGTCGGATACCAAAGGCGTTTACTCACGAAATGCGTATCGATGGGCTTGCCTTGGTGAGTAAAAACAAAGGGCGAGTCATCCAAACGTTGGGCTTTGAGACGGGTGAAGACATCAAGAAGTGTGTCGCACATTTTGAGTTCGCGTCGGGATTTTGGGGTCTTAACGTCGCCTAGCTCACCGCTGACAAGGTTTTGACGAATACGGATCAATCGGTGCTCAAAGTCGATGTGTTCCCAGTGCAGACCATGAATTTCACAGCTGCGCATCCCAGTCCAGAATCGGACGACAAAATAGTCACGCCAATTGGCGGGCACCGTCTCCAAAAAGCGGTGAACCTCTTGCACGGTCATTGGATGCGAGTCAGCTTGTTCTTCTTTGAGTGTTTTGTAGCGGCGAAGTGGGTAGGTAAATTGGTGCTCATCCGCGGCGAGGCCTAAAATGGCGACCAGTGGCCATAAAATACCGTTGATGCGTTTATTGGAAAGCTTGCGATGGCCCTTATCGTCCAAGTGATTGATGAGCGTTTCACGAAAGAATTCCACATTCGCTAACGTCACTTCATTAATGAGCGTATTGCCAAAGGCGGGGATAAGATAACGGTCTAAGGTGTTACGCACCGTTTGTTGATAGCTGCTTTTCCATTTGCCTTTTTGGCGCTCGAACCATTCGTTGGCGAACTCATCAAAAAACGGATAGAGGCGATCGGGATGCTTTGTTCGTTGTAGCGCCTCAAAAATGGACACCTTTTTGCTGTGGGGGAAATAGTCGCGGTACTGAAAAGTGTTCAAGTCAATCTCCGCATTCATTTGTTTGAGAAGGGCTTTGGCTTGACTGAGGTTTTTTGGGGTCGCCATTTGCTTTGTGCCTTCACGAAAGCGGCGGCCGTACAAATGAAGATCGAATTGAATGCGCCCGTTTGGGCGAATACGAATGTGTGCCATGCTGGCCTCCATCAGTATGAGATCGATAAATAGATCTGTCCCTGACCGATGGAATTCGCTAGAATCTGAGCCATCGGCTGGGTCGGGTTAAATGTCGTTGCAGCCGATACGGGGTAGGGAGGTTGCCGCCTTCCTATCCCAACTGCTTTTCTATTTTTCCAATAGGAGCGAAAATCGTCACTATTGGTTGAAATATCATCATTTACTATAAGGCATACTGTGCGTTTGTCCAGTATTTTTGTCTTTCCTCTTCTTTCCACTTGTGTTTTTACTCATCCTCTTTGCTTTACTCATCATCGTCAAAGGTAAACAGATCGCCTTGTTGTTCTGACGCAGTGGATGAGGTGTCTCCTTGTTTTATCTCAATGCTCTCTATCATCGTGAACACTTTTTTTAGGTGACGTTCGTCTTTTTCGATGGCAATGGTGTCATACGGCAGCTTCTCTTCCAGAGAATAGTACACCCCCAGCTTTAGCTCGCCGTGTGACGTTTCAAAAATGTCGATTCGGGTCTTTTTGGCGTCTAACGAGTTTTTGATCTTGATGTTCTCTAAATCACGCGGTGAGAAACGAAACAGTGAGCCGGCATGAGGTTCGCTTTGACCGACTTCAAACACATGAATGGGATGCACAAACTCATAAGGGTCGGTCAGCACCGCAATCGCCGCTTGGTTCTCGCCTAAGTAAAGCAGGGCGTCATTGGCTTTTTTGATCCGCCCGTAATGTTTAAAGCAATGCTCGAGCTCTTTTTTAAACGCGAACAGGTTCAGAGCGACATATTTTAATGTGCGTATCGGATCGGGCTTTTTCTGGTAGAACGCTTCGACCCCCGCTATCGAGCAAGTTAAGGTACATTCTGGCGCTTTGAAGGTGACCGCCTCGCCCTGCTGAGCGATCTCAATCTCGTTACCACTGGTGAGGCGACACAGTTCGGTCATTTGTTGCGTAGTCTCGGGCGTTAACACCAGTGAAACGGGAAGCGTTAAGTCTCGGGGGAGTGATTTATCTTCGACTTCACCTTGACGCTGTACTCGCAGGTACTGTTTTTCCTTATTCAGTTCAAGAAACTCAAAAGGAACGTTTTCTTGCGCTTCGTACACGATACGTTCGATGGTGGCTTTGGAGGCAGTTGTAGTGGGACGGTGCTGATTATCCGTCAAATAGGTCAAATGATCATCGGATGCATCTCCGCACTGACAGCGGCGCAGCGCCGCCGTTTGATACTCATCTTTGCTAAGTGCGGTTGTATCGACCAATTCTACGAACATTGTTCCGGAGGCGCCGATGTCGAACTCCAGCTCGATATCTTCTCCTTTGACAAAATAATGAATGAGCTGTTTTGCGAAGCTGCCATCGATGGAGAACTGTTTATCTTTTACATGCGTTGAGCGTTCATCCAGGATCAACTGGCACTCGGAACAAAAAGGGGATTGTCCGCAAACAAACGTGATGGTGCGGTCGGCTTTATCCGTCAGCACGGTCACGACACTGTCGACATAGTGCGTATCGATACGCTCTAACAAGGTTTGAAGAAGCGGGCGTTTATTGGCTGGAATGATGATGTTCATGGTGTGACCTTTTGCAGTGACATGGATTCGATAAATTGTTGTGTGAAAGTGAGAACCGGTTTGGAAACTGGCAACTTGGGCGTCAGAACGATAGTGAGCGACGTCTGGCCTAACGGGTGCCGATTGACGCGAACGGTTTCTTTGCCTTGGACATAATGCTGCTCAAGCAGAGCTATTTGTCGAGTTGGGTTGAGTTTTCGATTCACCGCGAGTTCGAAGTGACAAGTTAACCATCGCCACTCTTTGTGCCGAAAAGCGGCCGCAAAGGCGCGTGCATTTTTTAGGTTGCAGGCCATCGTCATGTGAAGTGCGCGCCCATCGCCCGACAATTTAATCGGAGGGAGCTGACGAAAGGCGGTGCGCGACTTTTTATCGATGGGTTGAATGTCATGTTGACAGCCTTGGCTCCAGATTTGACTGAGCGCGGCGAGATCGAGCGATTGATTGACCATCATGGTTTTAAAGAGAAAACCGAGTAACGTGTTGTGGCTGGTGTGGATTGAGCGCTGCCAATCTCGAAAATGATCGCGTGGCGGCTTCTCTTCGGTCGCTTGGGAGGAGCCGAATATCGCGGCGCGCAGCTCGGCGTCGGTGAGTGCAATGGTTTGGCTGCGTTTCTCGTCCAGCGTTTTCTGTGCGTAATGGGGGCTCAGTCGTATCAGGCGTCTGGATAAATCATTGGATTGCGGGGACAGTCTCATTAGATACCGGAGCTCTGAGTGCGTATAGTCTCTGGCAATGTGCGGTTGGTGCGCCTGACTGAGGATCGGAAGGAGCCAGTCAATGTCGTGCAAGTAAGACCACCGGGTCGTTGCATAATGGGTGTGACCAATTTGCTCGCAGACCTTATCAAGGACAAGGCCGTCGTTCACCTCACGGATATCTCGCCCTTCCAGCCACTTCTCAAAGCGGGCGGCAATAACGCTATCCGACATGACTTCTTTTTCCAGAAGTGTGTCCCCTCGAGCTTGCGCCGGTGTGCGACTGACAAAATGCAGCACTTGGAGCATCAAAAGGTGCACGCCGGAATGACGAAGATGATGAAACTTCATGTGCGTGCCGAAGTGCCTCTTTAAGGCACGAGTGATGGGGACAAAGTAATAGAGTTGCCGGGAATGGTATTTCTCACCTTCAAATCCTAGCAGTGGACTGGCGGGTGACGCGCCTTTTTTGATGGTTAAGAGCACCCGAAACAGGGTGCGATACCGCTCGGGGAGGATGATAGACACGGTGCGAGAGCGCCCACTTTTGGTCCGCCCTTCTTCCGTGTTTGTGATGATTAAGCTCAGTAAGCCCGTTTTAGGGACAAACTGAACGTCTTGGCAACGAAGGCGCAGCACCTCTCCCCGACGAAGCATGCTGAAAAAGCCCAGCAAGGTGGCCATAACCGCAAAGAGACTCCGAAACGGGTGCGTGGTATTGGTGGCGATCAGCGTTTGAATAAGCGTATCTAACTGCGCCAGCGTCAAACGAGCCGGACTCACAGAAGGCGGCGTGATGGGGGATGAAAATCGCGTCAGATCAATGCTGTCGGTTTGTTCCTGAATGCTGAGAAAACGCAGAAAATACAAGAAAAGGTGTTGGCTTGACTCGGTGGTGAGCGAGTCGTAGACGGTTTGTGCCCAGACGTTGATTGCCTCTTCGTTAATGGCGTCAGAATAGGATAACGGATAGGCTTCCAGGTGACTGGCGAGACCGGTGTATTTTGTGATGGTGCTGGCAGCTAGCCGCGTTTTTTTCACACCGCCGGAGGTGATCAGCTGCAAGGTATAGTCGTACAGTAAACGCGGCAAAAGGTTATTGACGTCCCGCACTGGTGCCGGTGGTATCGGCGTTGACATCGGTTTTGAAGGCGAATAGGCCTTGATCAGAGCATTATGAGGCCAGCGTACTTTGCGGCTCGATGAGCTTAAGCGTTCAAACCAGTTGATGTCCCAGTCAATGGCATAAATATCGGCGTCTTTGAGCGGCGAGGTTTGATGCTCGCTTATGAGGCTGACATGCCGTTCTGGGATCGCGAGATCTCTGATAAAAACCGGGGGCAAGCGATGGCGGGCATACCAACTGATCTGAAACCGTCTTGACCATTTGAACCGATCCGTGGTGGGTAACGCATGCGACTGTAACCACCGCGTCAGTTGCTGGTGAAGGTGGTGTTCACTTTGAGGTTCGGGGGAGCGTGCATAGTAATCACTGAGTAAGCGATAGCTCATCAGCGGGAGGTGGTAATGCGTAGAATAAGGTGCCTCTTTGTCAGACGATCGGTGATGCACTCGAAGACGGGGCATGGCGTTATCCATCGTGATGGACGTAGGATCGCTCAAGAGTTGAGAAAGGTGGTAAAGCGACAGAGGGGCAATCTCAAAGCCAATCATCAGTGCGATGAACGCCGCGGACAAGTCGTCTCGCCGGGTTAGGTATTGCGTTTTTTGTTGTTGATAGCAGGTATAGATCTGCTTGGCCTGTTGCGCTTCGCTGGCAATGGATGCAAACCATTCATAGTCAGTATCTCGAATGCTGGGCTGACGCGCTTCAGGCAGTACCCAATGGCAGGCATCCTGCAGATAAAACAAGATGTCTTTGAGGGCTTGTTTGTAGTGTTTTTGTTTTCCGGTGGGGACGACGCTGATTTGCTTTTCGATGGGCTCTATATCGGCCTTGCAAAGTGAGCGCGTTTTATGTTCAGCAATGGGCCAGCGTTCTAGTACCCAGAGCAGATCGCCTTGCGCACAGCAGGTTTGTCCGGATTGGGCAAAGTGATCGCGTACCGACTCGGTAAGGGTTTGAATGATCTCAGACATACGCAAACTCCTGCATTCCCAGCCTTTCAGCGTACTGGTTGAGATAGACTTTCATCGCCTCAAAGGTGTCTGGAAAAATCACATCGCTGCCCAAATGTTCGCCGAGATTTTCGTGCCCCATCAGACGGTCGATATCCTGGTCGAGCAATCGAGTCGAGGAAACATTATTGACCGCACTTTGGGCAAAGAAATGGCGTAGCTGGTAGGGGACGACCCCAGGCCAGTGTTGATGCATAAACTGGCGTAACGTTCGACTGGATAAGGGGTCAGGCTGGCCATGGTCGTTGAGGCAAAACCACATCTCGTCTAATTCTGGGTGGGGTCCCCACATAGAGAGGACAGCCGATTGAAGCGTACGGTAGTGCTGGATTTCACGATGGAGATAGTCACAAAGGATGATTTGTCGCAGTCGACCTTTGTCTTTGACAAATACCATGTCGCCTCCCCAATAGTGTTGCGCCAAAATACTGATCCCATGCGTTGGGCGCGTCCCCGTCAGAACAATGAACAGTAACGCCAGGCGATGCGTCGCACCATTGTAATAGGCAACCCATTGTTTTTTACTCGCAGACTTATCGGGTTTGAGGGCGTGGAGATGTACAAACAGGTCGTTAAAGAAACGAATGATGGCATTTTCCTCCAGGTAGCGTTGACTGCCTAATGGAGTGGCGGGACTGCGGATGCTTTGCTGAGTCCCATTGACGGTCTCTAAAACCGTTTGAGCGATCCGCCCCGGTTGCGAGAGGTATAGAGGGATTTTGGGATGCTCCGCGATCAGATTGATGGCATGCTGACCGACAAAGACGTCAAAGTGTGGCGATAGCTTGGCATTGCGGGCCGCTCGCACGAGTCGCGACAGGTAGCGATTGTAGGCATCAAACAGCTTGTACCGAACCCGATCACTGTCGCTGCGCTGATAAGTGTCGGCATGTTTATGATGTTTTCGGTTAGGAGACACAATCTGAGCGCGAGGGATAGGGGTCAGGGTATTGTCAACCAATGCGCAATCAATCAGATATTGATGAAAAGTGTCTTTTCTTACTCGCGGATAATCATTCAGTGACACAGGCGTGCGCCATTTTTTTTTCATGATGTGAAACAGGCGAACTTTCGTTTTTGGTCGTAGGAAGGGGGTCTCATAACTTTGCGCGCTGATCAAGGGTTGGAACAACGCATTGAGGTAGGTCGGGAATGGCTGCCATAAATAATGCGTCTTCTTTCCGTCACGATACCGGTGTACGTATTCCGCCCATGAGAGCGCGCCATCTTTGTAGGTACGAAAGGCATTCTCTCGGCATGGCGTCGCCCCGGAGATTTTAACAAAGTCAGGGATGTCGTTGGGGGAATGAATGTCCGGCCAGGCTTGCGTCAGCCACAGAAACAGCGCGACCGCTGTCATGGCGGAGCGGTCTTTCGGATCTTCCCGAGCCAATTTGCGCAGCATAATGGCCAGTGTCGTCGCATGGGCAAGCGCATCCGGATAGCATCCGCCGGCGTTCTTTTGGCGGTTTTCGTGAGCTAAATGCTGAAAGGTTCTCATCACGGCTTTCTCCTTTGTTCATCGAAATGCGGATGGAGAGCAATTCGCGAGTGCGGCGAGTGCTTTTTTGGTTGGCGAGGGGATGCCCTGTGCTTTGAACTGACGAAATCGGAGATGGATATTCTGAGTCTGAAAAGTTTGAGTGGAGAGCGCCAGTGCCGGCTCAAATAAAAGAAAGCTGGTGAGTGCGTCTTGGATTTCGTCGTCGTCATATATGAGTAGGGTCACCATCAAATCGGCGCGTTGTGGATGCGATCGCAATCGTTCAACAAAGGGGATCGGCACGAGACATTGGTATTGCTCAGTGGTGGTGGGCCGTGTGACGGGGATTGGGTGACAATCGAGGAGGCGCTGTAGGTGGTGCACTGAGATAGCGTCGAGCGGTGGCGTTTGCGTTAACTGAAAGCGATCCTCTTGCGTTAATGCATGGAGTAACGGATGCATCTGAAAGCGAAGGGCGGGGAATCCCACTTTCTTTAGTTTTGGTCTCATCACTTCGCTTGCTTTCCTTGTCAGTGAAATACGGTCAGTGAAACTCATGGTGTCTACATATTGTGTATATGGTTATTGCTTGGTCGATATATGGTGTCTCTGTGTTTTTTTTCATCATAATCACATTTATTAGGTCGTTGAAATGGTTTTTGGACGAACTTCTCAATTACTGTGAGAATTTGGAGGATTGATCTCAAAAACAATAAATTGATAGAAAAAGTGATTTAAATGGTTGAATAGAGCTGTCTATGGAGGTTGGTTCGCCTGGAGCGGCAGGCAGCAGGATACAAAGCGTTTAAGACAGCTCCCTGACGCTTAGCCATTTCGGTTTGGATCGGCTTTAGTGTTTACGCACAATAGGTTAGACACAATGGTGACGTTGCTCAATTATTAACACGGCGTCTAGTTGTCATGGAGTTTGAAATTGTCATCGACAACGCCTTACTTGCTGATGTCGTCAGAGATCTTTTGCTTGGTGTATTAACCGAAGCGGACTTTGCAGATATTTTCTATGAGAAAAATCTCAAAAAAGAGAAAAGAGCAACATAATAAGAAATAAGCAGGTAAGTCGCACTTTTTCGTTATCATTTTCCTGCTATGAATAGGCGAGAGCACGCAGGAGCTTAACATGATCAGGTGTTTGGCTTAACTGGCCAATATCATCGTTCCTTTTTGTGTACTTTACCGATAGATTATCAACGAAAGCGTAAATGAAAGACGTCATAGCAGAGTCGGGTAAGTTTTTTCGACTAAGATGTGTGACCTTTTTTTGAAGTTCATAACCATATGAGAGTTAAAAGTGAACATAGATAAAGCAAAAAAGCGAATAGCCAAGCAAGTTGGTAAAGGTTTTAAAGGTTACCCACTCGTTTCTATCGAGTACTTCGGTGAGAAGTCAGAATTAGCGACAGAAGTCGTCATAAAGTTCGTTCTTGAAGAGGGAGCTGAACCACAATGTCAAACATTCTCTTCCAAGCAGGACGTGCGTGAAGATGAGAGTATTCAGACGGTGATATTGAAAATTATAGAGCGAGCCAATGCCCATAGCGTGACAGAAGTTGAGGGCGTTTCACAGGGCTAGTTAATGCCTTTCGTCATCCGTTGGCGGTGTCACGCACTTTGGAAAAGTGCTGAATACTGACGTAATATCGCTAATACGCTGGTGATTGCTTTGAGGTGAGGATCTTATTCACACCTTTGCCGTACTTCTATCGTTCGCAGGGCAAGTATCTTCTAGAAATTTGGGATAGTTCAGATTAAATTTTAAGGTATGATGCAGAATTGACTAAATTGTAGTGACTCATGAATATACCGATTAAAAACGCCGCTTCCTCTAATGTCTCTTGCTCAAACTGTAAAGCGTGTTGTTGTCGTCTTGAAGTGATGATCATTTCAGACACTGGCGTACCAGACGAATTTATCCAACGTGACCAGTATGGTGGCGAGACGATGATGCGATTAAACGATGGTTGGTGTGCGGCCTTAGACCGAGAAACGTACATGTGCACAATCTACGAAAACCGGCCTTGGATATGTCGGGAGTTCGACATGGGTTCTTATGAGTGTATCGATGAGCGAGTGAAGTTTTTATAAAAAAGGTGTCATTATCATGATGAGGTCGTGAGTGGTGATTTATAGCTAGCGTGTTCATTAGACACTGACACAGACGAACGGCTTCTATGAGCCAGTGGTAAAAGCTCTCTAGTTATGGCGCCGCGACTAGGAAGGACAGGCTTGTTGGCATTCAGAATGATGGATGATTCTCAATTCTCAATTCTTAAAAACGGCACTTAAGTTGAATGAGCATAGACAGTGACCGCTTTTTGTATTAACACTTTGCCCCCTAACTTTGATTGAAATAATGGAAGAGTATTTAGATAAAATTGCACAATTAGAACAAGAAAATAGAGAGCTAAAAAGTCATAATACTCGCCTACAAGAAAAGTTGAATGCGGCGCTGGATAGCAATGGCTTGTGTTTGTGGGAGCAGCACATTCCATCAGGCACGCTCACCATATTCAACATGGAGTGGGGCGAAATGCTCGGCTACCAACCACATGAACTGACTGCCACGGTCGAAACCTGGAAAAACAACCTGCATCCCGATGATTATGAACTTGCGGTAAGAGCATTTGAGGATCATTTGTCGGGTAAAGCCAACTTGTATGAGGTCATTTATCGAATGGTTCATAAAGATGGCAGTGATAGCTATGTTTATGATCGAGGGCGTATTGTTGAGTACGATGCCAATGGTTCTCCTCTTCGTATGATGGGAACGCACATCGATATCACGAAAGAAAAACGGTTTGAACAACAGTTAGCCATGTTGGCATCCACCGATCGGCTGACTGGATTGCTCAATAGAAGTGCAATTGAAGAACGTTTTTATGCTCGTAAAGACGCCGAAACCCTGCAAAAAGCCGCAATGATATTTTTTGATATCGATAACTTTAAAGCCGTGAACGATAATTTGGGCCATCAGGCCGGTGATCAATTACTGATTAATATTGCACACAGTTTAAAAGAGTTGGCCCCTGCTCAGGCTGAGGTTGGACGCATTGGCGGGGATGAGTTCGTCGTCTTATGCTCATATTCAGATCAAGAAGAGCTCACCCGCTTTTGTCACGGCCTTTTATTTTCGATTACTCCTGCGGTTAATCAGACGCTTACTAACGTAACCATTGGAATCAGTATTGGCGTTTGTCTCTTTAGTCAGAGCGGACATCATTTTGAAGAAGTGTACCATCAAGCCGATCTGGCCATGTATCAAATTAAGAAAAACGGGAAAAATGGTGTGAGGTTCATTCATCTGGATCACGCGGAAAATTCATGAATATGAGAGCACTGGTTGGACAGTTCAGCTGACGCCGCCCTCATTCAAATAGCGGCATTATTGGGCCTTTGTCCACCCAGGGCAAACGCATAAATATCCTTATTTTTAAAGGGCTCTCATTTAATTAACTTGAACTGTTTAAGCAGTCGTTGCAACCTTTCTGGACGTTGAGCGAGTAAGTGAGTTCGGCCTACTAACGTAAGTAGAGGAAAGTGACATGATTTTGCAAGCCGACCGGACCTAAGTCATTCACAATGGCTTTAAAGGTATCCTTACTTGTGACGTTGATTTTGCCGTTGCGGCTCGAAGAGCTTCATCATCAGCGCCAGTTACATATGGGAGATATCATCACAATACCCAGCGTGGGGCTGACTCCATGCATGAGCGTCATAAAAGCCGATACCCAGTAGTGTTGAGGTGCTTTGCACCTATTGTTACCAGCCCATGCAGATCTTACCTTGTTGAATATACTCTCAATCTGAACAAATGCGTAACGAAGCACATTCTTATGTGAACGGCCTTGAGGAAGCCTCCCAGTAACTCTTCTTCATCTTGCCCGGAAACGCGACAAAGTTCTCGTTGAAATACGTGATGTGCCTGTTTGCGTTGGTTGTTGAGGTCAGGCTATCACTATCTGAAAATCGAAATTTATTACTTTTTCATGCTGTTTGTCCCTTTATTGAGTCTTTTTTTATCGATGCTAAGGGGAATAAGATGAAACCACTCGCCCCACTTTTTATCATGGAATTAATATAGGTTTAATGTTGTATGTGATTCAGTCGGTGTGACGTTAGTCATTGTTTATCAATATGATGTCGAATATCATGCCGTTCGGTAATGTCATGTAATTATTGATAAAATTAAAATTATGTGAATGCATATAGGCATAACTAGTGAGATTTTTAGGGTAATGATGAAGATTAAAAATGTATTCTCGTTGGCAGTGTTAACTTTTTTCATTACTAATACGGCAGTTGCTGATACCAAAACAGGCTTTTATCTAGGTACTGATGTGGCGTTTGCGAATGACACAGAACTAGAAAATAGTGGTGCATCAATCGAAAAATCAAATGATGTTGGTTTTAGTGCCGTTATAGGATATGAATCAGATATAGAAGAGTCTTTTAAACTTGCAGGTGAAGTTGAATACCGAACCTTTGGCGAGGTGGACTTTTTCGGAGTGATGCAAGCAGATGGGCATGCGATCTTTGTCAATCTTAAGCCTAAATATACTTTTGATACTGGCGTTTACATCGCGGGTGTATTGGGGTTAGGTCAAATGACTCTGAAAGATAAGACAAATGACACACAGTATACCGTTGAAGAGTCTGAAACAGGCTATCAATTTGGTGTAGAGAGCGGATATAACATCAATGAAAGCATTAGCTTAAATGTCGGTTACCGAAGCGCAAATACTGAAATTGATGATGTAAAAATTGCGATTCGTGGCTTGTATGTTGGTGGTCGTTACTACTTCTAACTTAACCTCTACACCCTAAACTAACCTAGGTCGCTCTGCTAAGGTAGGGACTTTCAAGCCAATAATAAAGTAAAAAAATATGCTTTCAATTATACGCTGAGGTATGAAGTTACTATGCCCCCCCTCAATACCAGATGACATAATCGGAGTTGTCCGATACGGACCGACTTTACTCATCTACTTTGAAGCATGGGTATGTGTTAGTGGATTTATGGGAGCTCTCAATACATAACCATCACTTGAGAATGAACTGATTATTAATTAGGGGTTCACGGTTGGTTCAGCGATTGAATAAACATTCATTTTCATATGAAGACGCTTTTTAAAATTGCAAAAGAACAATCTCCAGACAGCTAAGCAAGTTAACAGCCAAAAAAACCATCTAATGGTTATTAATACGACACGAAATGTCGCATGGCATCATAAAATCCAGTGAAGTAAAGATGCCTTGTGGAAAGCTATGCACATTGGATTTTAAGTCGCATCGGCTAGCCTAACTGACGAGTGTTTAAAAGTATCAGATGAAGTGCGGTAAAATATCATAATGAATAAAAAATCATCGTTAAACGAGTCATTGACATTAGCATTTGAAATACTTAAACGTATCCCCACGTCTAGGTACATTACAATTAAAGAACTTCAAAGTCAGTTAAGTGAAGTGGGTATAAAAAGAGACGTTCGAACTATACAGCGGGTCATGGAAACGTTGTCTGAGCAGTTCGCGTTAGATCGTAATGATAAAAGTAAGCCCTATGGATATAAAATTATAAAACATCACCCTATGCTTAGCGTACCTACCATGTCACCTCATGAGTCACTATTGCTCAGTTTAGCGCATCAATATTTAGCAAGACTCCTCCCCAAAAACGTTTCAGCATCCATGGACAGTTTCTTTCAGGAAGCCAAACATAACTTAAATGACACACCAAACAATCAAAAGGAGAAGGACTGGTTAAAAAAAATAAGGGTGGTTAGTGAGACTCAGCCTTTATTACCTCCTGAGATGAACCTTAATGTTCTTAATGTGTTAAGCCAAGGCTTATATGAAAATAGGTTGATAACTGTAAAATTTAAAAATAGACACGGTGAGATAAAAAAAACGTCAGTAATGCCTCTAGGAATGGCGCAACAAGGAAATCGTTTGTACCTAGTTTGTCGCTTTGATGGTTATTCTAATGAAAGGACGTTGGCTGTGCATCGAGTTCTCGAGGCAACATTGTCCACCTTTCACTTTGAACGACCAAGAGAGTTCGACTTAGCCCAATACGATGCTGATGGCAGGTTCGGATTTGGTGAAGGAGAGCATTCTTATTTGACGTTTCATATAAAAAAGTCTGAAGGATATTTCTTGTATGAAACACCAATATCAGAAGACCAACGTATTTTTGACTTAGGCGATAGCTTGAAAGTGTCTGCAAGCGTCATTGATTCACTTTACTTGACTAAATGGTTAAATAGCTTTGGTAAAAACGTATGGGATATTGAGCTGAGCTCTCAGTAGTAATTAAAAACGTCACCATTAATACAAAGAGATAGAAATGGAAATAACATTAGAAATATTATTCTGGACATTGGTTGGTTGCTCATCTTTGATAGTCATCCTTCAAAGCGTTTCGATAAGTAAAAAAAACGAACTCCACAGAAGTCTAACTGATGAGAGTAACAAGCTGACACAAGCTTTTGAAAACAATGACTCATTGATTAAAGCATTATTTGACGCTCAAGATCTAAATTTGAAAGCGACCACGCAACGACTCTCAGACTCTATCGATGCCTCTCACAAGGCCACCGATGAGCTCAGTCGCACCGTCACACAACAAGGGTTAGACATCTTATCTAAGCAGGAATTAAACTCTCAAGCAATGTCGACATACAATGAGCAAGTTTACAACCTAGTTACCACATCAACGTCTTCTCTTGAAAAAGATATTGTGGAAATAGGAGAAACGCAACGCGTTACGATGACGAAAGCTTTCGATTTAATGAAGCAACAGCAAGACGCCACCGAGCAGTTCATTGCTGAGGGTATAAAGGCGATTAAAAGTGATTTACATACGTTAAGTAGTTTCATCGATAATAAACATGCCGATACTCTTAATGTTGAACTGCACTAGAGACTTTTTCTTTAACTGCACTACATTTACTTGCCGCCCAACGATAAGCGCTCTTAAAAAAACTCATCATTACTCCTTGTCAATCATTGCATAGCCTTCTGAGACCATATCATTCATTGCAGAAACCCAACGTTGAATCTTCTTAGACTCGTACTCTTCGATAGAAAGCTGGTTGGACAATTCGGTCATAAAGTCACTTTCTTCCTTACTAACGTCACCATCAGCCAATAGGATCCCATAAAGCTCAAGAAGGACAATTCGTTTACTTTTATTTTTACTTTTTGAGAGAACTTTGATCACTGATTGAATATTGTCTTGCTTTTTCAGCTCGTATTCCGTTAAACCACATTCCTGCACAAAAGACTGGTAAACCTCTTGTTCTTCCGTTTTTTGTTCTCCGTCTAGCCCCATTGAAAATTTTGCTAACTCAAGGAAGTTCTTTTTTTCGCCGATGTTTAGTTCTGATAAATACATTATTGCTCCCTCTCTCAGTAAGCGACTTCTACTTGGCTTATTTCATTACCCGATTGATCAAAAGTTTTTTCTATGCGTCCAGTTACTTCACCAGCATCATTGTAGTTGTATTCAAATACAATATTCCCTTTGTCATCAAACTCTCGACCAATGAGAGGCTTACCCTCTTCATTAAATAACATTTGATACTTCAACCGTTCATTGGCATAAGTATCACTTCTTCTTTTGATGTTGTTGTCGTAGTTGATATAGGTGACTTGTCCAGAATGTTTGTCTTCAATTTGCGTGACTTTGCAGTCACCTAGCTTCTTAACAAAGTCTTCAGTGTCAATTTCTAATTCCTGATGTTTAGCCAATTCATTGGTTAAACTGACAAGATTGTCTACACATAGCTTTTGGATTTGAGTGGTTAATTGCTCTAACATTGCCACGTTTGACTGTCTATGTGAGAACTCTGAGCGTTCATTGAGTTTTTTCAAGTTCAATAGGAACTCACTAAACTTATTATGAGAAAAACTTAATAATTTTTGGATTTGATCAAACTCTTCTCTTTGCTTATCTGTCAGAGTCGCAATTGTTTTCATGTGATTATTTTCGACACTGGAAAGGGCATTAAGAGTATCGGCTGTGATCACCAAGGGATTCTGTCGTACTTTAATTACCAAGCGACTTTGTCATTACAATAACTACCGAGGGAAAATGTCGGGACTGATTTAGCGTACTTTTTAAAGTAATCAAATGAGCTTTAAAGGGTGCTAAGGATGTTCTATATGGATTCAAAATCACAGTTTACTGTCGATATCATTAGCAAAGTCATTGATGGCAAAATTACTATCAATAGTGCCACGCAATTACTGCAAAAATCACGAAGAACCGTTGAACGTTACTTGAGTCGCTATCGCAAGGAAGGCATTCGGTTCGTGGTTTATGGTAACACTGGTCGTGCTCCCATCAATAAGATCCCTGAGTCACTCAAGAAAGAGGTTCAAGCCCTCATTCAAACCAAGTACTACGACTTTAACCTTCAACACCTCTCTGAACTTCTGAGCAAAAATGAAGGGCTGTCGATTAAGCGTGAAACGTTGCGTTCTTGGGCTCATGACATTCACCATGTGAAGCGTTCTAAACGCCGTAGAAGTCGAGTAAGAAAGTATCGAGAGCGTATGCCGTTGCCTGGGCTTATGTTGCAAATGGATGGCAGTCCTCATCGCTGGTTCGGTGATGAAAAGTCTTGCTTGATTGCCATCATTGATGATGCGACCAGTGATATTCATGCGCAGTTCTTCCCGTCAGAGACTACCGAAGGCTGCATGAAAGTAATGAGAGCCTATATCGAAAAGCGAGGCATATTCAAAACTCTCTACGTGGATCGAGCAGGTATCTTTGGTGGGCCGAAACGCAGCAACTTCTCGCAAATGCAGCGAGCTTGTGATGAACTCGGTATCGAAATTATCTTCGCCAACTCACCTCAAGGTAAGGGGCGGATAGAGCGCTCCTTCGATACCTTCCAAGATAGACTGGTGCCAGAACTTCGATTGCACAGCATCACCGATATGGAAAATGCGAATCGGTATTTACAAGAAGAGTTCATACCAAACTACTGGGTAGAAAACGTCATGGTTAAACCTACAAGCTTGTGCTCGGCCTTTAAGTGTGTACCTGATGATTTAGATCTGAATACTGTCTGTGTGCAGAAAGAGTATCGCAAGATACGCCGAGACCATACGTTTAGCTTTGACAATAAAATGTATGTCATCGACTCGCCCGTTCGTTATTCGATCGTTAACCAGCAAGTGGAAATCCGTTGTCAGTTCGATGGTACATTCTCTGCCTATTTTGGTCATCGTCGGCTCGACATCACAGAACTCGTTGAGCCTCGCAAATGCAGTGAATATGGCAAAGAGGTTCAACGAAAAATAGAAGCACTAGAGCTTGTTGAACAGTTAGGAAGTATAACTAAAGCCGCTCGTATCCTTGGCTGCTCCCGTCAATCCCTCTACACCTATCAGAAAATAATGGCAGAGGAAGGGCCGATGGGGTTAAAACGGATCAATAAGCCTCTCAAACGCAGTAAGAACCGCATACCAGAGCATGCAGAAGATAAGATTATCGAGCTGACATTGCAGAACCCTCACCTCACATTGATGCAACTGATGGTGTCATTAAAAGAGCACAATATCACTGTGAGTATCGGTACGATTAAAAATATCTGGAAGGAAGAAAAACTCAACACCAGAGAGCTTAGGATTAAAAGATCACAGTCCCTGAACATCGAGGTGTAAGGTGAAAAGTATTAATCCTGACTAAAATGTAAGAGCATGACAGAATCGATTGGTACTTATCCCGTCATGTTCCCTCAGTAATGACACTAGTGCAGTTCAACATATTAAGAAGAAGTCTGCCAAAGTTTGGAATGCTTTTACAGGCAAACACTATGCAGATGAAGCTGAAGCCATATATGCAGAAACGAAAAAACGTTACGACGATGCTAAGCTGGTCTACGAAGTCGCCGTTGCCGGTATATCAGCAAGTATCGAGGAAAAAATCAGTCAAATAAACGCGCAAAAATACGATATATATAACGTCCACTTCGAGCGTTTTATTAGCATTTCACGGCGCTTACATAACGTCACAGTAAAAGGTCAGCCTTTCGAAGAGCTTTTTGATAATGATATTTTAGAATCTCAAAATCAACGTGGTCTTAGGGCTAAAGCGGCTATCATGGAAATCGACTTCAACAAAATGGGGATGCTCGATACGCTCGGGATGGTACTGACACTTGGTATCTTCACCCGCAAGAAAGCCAAAGCCTCATTGGCCAATGCCAAACAAGAGCGTGAACGTATTAACGAAGATATTGCAAAGCTAGAAGCACAACAAAAACAGTTAAGCATCATCAATGACTCTATTGATAATGTGATCGTTTATTTCGACAAGCTGATCAAAAGCTACAGTGATCTCCTTGAGCGTTTTGAGTATGGAATACAGAGCCAACGTTTACATCAAATGAGCAATAGCTCAGATGTGTTTGCGCATAAACTCGACTTTAGACTTTTGCCTATTGTCCACTTAGAAGAGTTCCGAGCGTTGTTTAGTCTTTCTATAGTATTGAAGCAAATGGCGAATCTCGGTTACCTATCCGACACTGGTAAGCTGATAGAGAATGATAGCCAGAAAGCGAAAAACATATACGAATTCACTCAAGCACAGTCTTTGTGTGCATAAAGGTCCCGTATGAATCAGAACAAAGACTATGAAATAACCTCGTTTTCGAGTGAAGATATCATTAAAAAGCTTCAGGGTTGCTCACCATTACAGGCGAGCAAGATCTTGTTAGATGTAGAGCTTCACGACCAAAAAGATAGTTTAAAAGTCTTAGAAGATATTGAAAAAGAAATAAATCAAAGTCAATCTGGTATTGGTGACGCTCTTATTCAACCAATTATTTTAAGCGTATGTGATGGTTTTGTAAGAAGTTCCAAGCTGGACTTATCAAAAAATGGATTAACGGCAACGAGACTAGTTAATGAGATACAGCATTTCCGCTATGATGAGGCACCTGAACGGGTCGATGATGCAAGACTGGAGAAGGCGCGCTTAAATTCGCACAGTGATAATCAAAGTGCGCAAAGAGGAAAGTACGATCGAAAGACGCTCGAAGATAAGGGAAGAATGACAGCGAGGAAAGACTCTTACTTAAATAGATACATGGAAGGAAAAACGCGAGTATATAGTGAGTTAGAAGTCAATCCTAATGGAGTAAGGAAGGCATTACGCAAACGGAGCAGTGATTACAATAAAAGTCGTAAAAATAACGGGATAAATACTGCTCCTAGCGAGATGAATGTTGACCATCAAGTGCCTTTAAAGCACGCTTTTGACGCATATGGTTCTAGTCGAGGACTTACTAACGACGACTTGAAAGACGCGTTAAATCAAGACGACAACTACAAAGTCATTTCTGGCACCTTAAACACATCTAAAGGAGACATGTCTTGGTCAGATTATACAGACTGGGTTAATCAGGAAAAACAAAGAATTGAGCAAAAAAAAGGCGAAGGGAAAAAACTCTCGCAAAATGAAAAAGATTGGATTAAACATGCCCCGAGCGATGAAACTTTAAATAAGTCACTTAAAGCTGATAAAGTCGCCACTCAATCAATAGAAAAAAAGCTAAATGATTCAGTAGTAAAGAACTTAAAGAAAGACAGCACTCTTTCAATGAAATTGGGTGAGGAATCTTATAAACAGACAAAAAATGAATTGGAACAAAAAGGTATGGTGAACTGATCATTTTAATAATTAAACCAATTTTCTTTGAGTTGACGGACAGTTTAAAAAATGGTGTATTAAGTGGTTTTGAGACGAATTCAAAGCTTGAAGCAATACAAGCAAGGTTTCATCGAGCTTATAAATATGTAATTAACAATATTAAAAGTATTGGCTTTCATGTTCTAAAAGACGCATTGAAAAATTTCATAAAATACTTCATAAATGCTGTAGTTGAGCTATTTGTTGGTATGTTAAAAAGCGCGCTAAAAATTCTCACTGAAGGATTTTCGGCAATTATTCAATCGATAAAAATACTCATGAGCGATAGCACTCAGGCCCAAAAGGCAGATGCGATTACAAAATTGCTTGCCACTACAATAGTAACCTATTTAAGCTTTGCCTTTGAAACAAGCCTAGGCTCTTACATTGCCAATATCCCTATTATTGGTGAACATCTAAAAGAAGCAACGAGTATCATGATCTCAGGAATTGGCTCAGCTATAGTGGTCTGGATGATAGACCAGGCAGATATATTTTCTACTAAAGCGGACTTGAGGCAAAAAAGAGTCAAAGAAGTTTTTGAATTGCGGATCCGACAAATCAAAGAAAATACTGACGCTTTTGAAAACGCTTCTATTGAGAGACTGGCGAAAGAGAGACTACAATTCCGTCAGCTTAATGAAAAGCTAAATGATGCAGTTAAAAACAACCGAAATGTAAATAAAGAAGTAGAAAGTATTGCTGACTTTATGCATATTGATTTGAAAATAAAGTCTAGTGATGATTTTATGGCATTACTTGAAAATCACAGTACCTTAGAGATTATTTGACTTTTTATGATTTGGAGCTCTTTTAAAAAGTGCTCCATCAATCGAATCTTATATTTTATCTCATAAAGTAATTTTTTTATTTCTAGATTCTCTTGTCTTAACTGAAGTACTTCTTTCTTCAAGTCATCATTATTATCACTCACCAGCTCATCAACAAAAACTGCGTTTGCAAGAGATACCGCAATAAATCCGCCACAAACTAAAACAATAATAGTAAAAGCATTTACTAATGCATGTAAGCCTGGCTTGTTGATCTTGTCTATCGAGTCAGGCAGCTCTCCCCAGTTTTCAATGGTAAATATTTCAAATACTGTGTTTAGGGACGAGAAGGGGGGGCTGAAGTATTCTGGTACGGAGTTAGAAAAAAGAATAAAACCAATTAAAGAAAAAAAGCACAACATAGTAAATAATAATGCAAGTACTGCTTTAGAACTTTTTATCGCCCGAATCAACCCCCTTAGGATTTGAGAACCATTTGGGATGACTCTGAATATTCGAATAACAGAAATTAATCTAAAAATTCTAAGGTAAATGACGCTATCGACATCTGAAAAGGGGATAGAAAGGATACTGATAAGAAGTAAAAGCAGATCAAATTGGCATGCTTTATCTCGAATGTAAGTCCCCCATGATAAGACACCGACTTTGACAAGGAACTCAACGGAGAAGTAACCGAGCACAAGTAAGTCTATGTATTGAAAGAGCATCACATTATCTATCAGGTTTTGGACAAATAAAATGATCAATGAACTTATAATGACGAAAGCAGATAAGCGCTCAAGACTTTCTGGGTATATATCCTTTACCTTTGTATGCATGGTTAACGTTCTTTGTTGTTTGTAATCGGTCACAAAACTGATCTAAGGTGTCGAGTGCATATAATGCAATAAAATAATCATTACTCTTACAAGTACGGTCTATCTTATGACAACACGACGCTAGATGCCTACCTCTTAGATATGAGCTATGTATGTCACGGTGTTTTTCAAAGTATTACTGGGCGTTATCTATCTTTGGCTTTGTAGAGAATACCCAGTCCATGGTTCAGAATAATATCAGAATTCATTGAAATATGCGCTTAATCTTGATGCGACACATAACGACGCATTGTCGAGTAAATTTAAATCGTCGACACTGAGAGGTTAAAGCATGAAAAATAACACGTTGTTTATACATATCGAAGGTCAAGTAACGCTTCCTGCTCCAGGGGGCAACATAATATCCTGCCAAAAATCAATATTACTCAATAAAATCTATGAATTAGAAGCAGAGAAAAGTGTATTAATACAAAATATCGCAAACTTGAACACCCGATTGAATCATGATTATTTAACCGGATTGAAAAGCAGAGAGGCAGCGATAGAAACCATTGCAAACTGGTTAAAAAATCAAGAGATAAGCACCATTGGTATTGTATATATGGACATCGATAACCTTAAAAAAATCAATGATCTTGCTGGACATGCTGCTGGAGACCAAGCATTAAATTACATGGGTAAAACATTAAAGCAATGTCGACAGCCAGAATGTTGTGTTGCTCGTCTGAGTGGCGATGAATTTATTGCAATCTTACCAAATACCTCTGAAGAAGATCTCAAGAGATGGAGCTTAAATGTTGAAAAAAACCTACGCTTACATGGTCCAATCAATATTAATGATCACAAGATATCAGTGTCAGTTTCTATGGGGCGTTATCTGTACGACAAATCATACAGCGTTCAGGTTATGTCTCCCAAACAATTGATAGAAAAAGCGGACCTTTCTATGTATAAATCCAAAAATAATAAAATCAATCATCTGTAATGGAGATAAATAAGTGGAAAGATATCGGAGCAAATATTTTATGTTGGCTCGTCTTCAATGGTATAAATTGAAAAAGCCCCTGATGCCTCTAGTAAGAGTAAGAGGGGCTTACATTTATATATCGTAAACGTTGTACATTATTACTTCGAGTGGACAAGCTCTTTTAATACGACGTTAGTAGTGTTTATTACCATTCGTAACGTAAACTAGTGGTGATAACAGAGCCTTTTTTACCCAACACGCTCGCGCCAGTTGATGTGATTACTGATTTTCCGCCCTTGTTATCTGTGTAATTCAAGAAAATAGAAGAGCGATTTGTTAGACGATATTGCACTTCTGTTTGAATAGCATCTTCAATAACATCATCTGTGCTTGTTGATTCATCAAGTTCTAGATAACGATAACCTGCACGTACAGCCCACTTACCAAAGTCATACGCCGCTCGAAGGTCGTAACCTGTGGTGTCGGCATTGTTACCACTGTTTGATAGTCCCAAAGATTCTTGGCTGTAAGAAGCTCCAAGGTAAAGACCATCTAAGAAGTATTGCGTACCTAAGCCCCATGTTTGGTAATCTTCAACGTCGGCACTTTTATCGTCAGCTTTGGTGTATTGGAACATGGCAGCAGGTTTAAGGACACCAGCATTACCCATATCCAGTGTATAACGTGCGGCTGCGTTATACCCCATATCGACATTGCTATTGGTGATCATAGCGGCGGAAAGAGCTAGGTCGCCAATTTCGTTACGGTATTGGAAGGTACCGTTTTGACGGAAAATAAGCGCTGCACTTGAGTCAACTTCACCAGCATGATAACCCGCAACTGGGTCGCCACCGGTGGAGAAGATATCACCTATGTCAGAGAACATAGTGACTCCTGACACGACCCGGCCAGTCTCAATACGACCTTTCTCTTCCATATCGATACCTGCCCAAACGTAGCGTGCTTTCCAGTCAACACTATCGTTTTCATCATTTTGAACTAATTGATACTGCATTTGACCAATAAGTGAATAATCATCGTTGATTATTTGGCGGCCATTAAAGCCCACACGTGCGCTTACTGAGCCATTTAATTTACTGTCGTCATCTGCAGCTGGGTTGCTGTCTTTATCATAATATTTAAAATCACCTTGTACACGGCCGTACATATTCAATACGGAGCCGTCGTCTGCTTGATAAATTTGTGCAGCATTGGTTGTAAAGGGAAGTAGTACCACAGGTGCTAAAGCTAAAATTATCTTTTTCATTATTATTACCAGTTTGTAGGTTGTAGGGTATATCCATACGTCTTTATGCAAACAATCCTTATTTGCATTTTTTGATATCAAAACCCCCACCTTTATTTCAAAGTGTTTGGTAGAGGCTAAGATTTGGTTAGCGTGTAAGCGAGGTTAAAGCCTATAGAAACATAGGTTTAAGGCTCATCGCTAAGTCGGATTAGATCAATGTGGACTTTAATGACCACTTTTTTTATTGGAATGGGGGATTCGATAAAACAACCAGGTTTGTGCGGTTCTCCGGGGAAAAACACTACGAACATATTTGGTTGAAGAGTAACGTGGTTGACATTTTCCATGTTGCTTACTAAGAAGAAATCATTTGCTTTATCGTACTCTGTCGAGAGTCGATTGCTTGATGACTCAACACAATATTGAATTGTTTCCTCACCGCTGATTAAGCATTGTATATCCACATAGTCTTTATGAACTTCAGCTTGTTTTTTTTCTGCAGATCCAGTATCGAAAGCCATGACATTGGCATACATCATGTTCCCTTCGATATCGTGTCTTCCGGTGGGTAACGCTTTTAAGTCAGTACATTTAAGAAATGATAACGCCTGTAAAATTGCTTTTGGTAGATATTGGTTAACTTGCTCATGCTGAATATGACCATAAATCATAGCTGGAACTCCAAATAATTTTAAGATTGGGCACTGATGTGTCAGCACCCAATTAGTATTACGCTTTAGAAATTAAACCGACGGTCAGTAAGTATTTGGTGCTATTGTCGATTGAACTTTTGAATAGTGGTGCTGTTAGAGTGCCGACAATAACGACCACAAGCGTCCCAATCACACCGTAGAAGAAGAAATTCAAGTCGGTTAAATAACGCGCTGCTAGAACAACAGCGATACTGGTAATGACGCCAAGTAGTGCACTGGTTGCGTTTGCACGTCGAATAAATATACCTAGCATAAACAGACCCGTCATTGGACCACCCATTAATCCAAGTAAGCTATTGAAGGCATCCCATATTTCGCTTTCGTTGGAAAGGATTAGGTAAGTTGAAGCAACGACACCAAGAACACCCGCAATAACCGTCAATAAACGCCCAATTTTAAGTTTTTGCTCTGATGATGGGTTATCGCTTAATTTCTCGTAGATATCTGAAGTGAAACAAGCAGCAATACTATTTAAGCTGCTTGAAATACTTGATTGAGAAGCGGCGAAGATAGCCGCAATAATTAAACCAGCAATACCTGCAGGCATTTGAGAAATCACGTAAAATGGTAAGATACCACCAGTATTAAAATCATCAGAAAGAGCGAGAGGGTTTTGGCTGTAGTAAGCGTATAGACCAGCACCTACTGCAAAGAAAAATACAGGCACAAAAGCGACCAACTTAGCATTTGTAATTAGTGCTTTCTTTGTTTCTTCGATGTTATCAGTAACAATGTAACGCTGAACGACGTCTTGGCTCGCGGTGAACTGCTGTAGTGCGGTGAAGAAAAAGCCAATCATTAACACTGGAATTGTACTTTCAGTCCAGCTCCAACGGAACTGTTCAGCCGGAAAGTATTTGTTTTCTCGTGCTGACATACTAAAAATCTCACCAATTCCACCGTCGACATTAAAACAGATGACAATAAAGATAAGGATGGCAGCGCCAGAGAGCATGACTCCTTGTATAACATCCGTCCAAATTACTCCTTCGATACCGCCTAGGAAGGTATATATAATGCAAAGAACACCGATTAAAAATACAATCGTAAGTGGACTCATATCGATAAAGGGCATAAGTGCTAGGGCCGTTAAATAAGTAACGATTGCGATTCGACCGATATGAAAAAGCATGAAAGAGATACTACCAAATAAACGCATTTTCACATCAAAACGTCGCTCTAAATATTCATAGACCGAGGTTAGATTTAGCCTTCTAAAAAAAGGTATGTAGAACCAGAATACGATAGGTAAAATAGCAATTGCTATATATTGGCCGATTAAAAATGTCCAGTCATCGGTGTAAGCTTTGGCTGGAATAGACATAAATGTAATTGAGCTCAATGTGGTTGCGAAAACGCTGAAACCGGCTGCCCATCCAGGGATGCGACCGTCAGCTTTAAAATAATCATCCGCTGATTTTTGGCGTTTAGCAAAGTAAACACCAACTCCCATAATCGCAACTAGGTAACCTATTAAGGCAATATAATTAAGCGTACCAAACGAACTTGCTTCCATAGGGTGTAGACCTTTCTGTAGGATTAAATTATGTTTATTGAAGGCATTGTTATGCCTATTGTTTTAATTAGTATTCTTGTTGTTTATAAGCGGCTTATGAATAACCGTCTCTTCAAAATTAGACTGCTGGAAATGACGTTCTGCCCAAGAAGCGACGCCAATAAGGCCTGCATTTGCACCGCTGTGAGCGTGAATTACTTCTATTTGATAGGCGGCTGGAAGCTGTTTTAGATAATTTTGAACCAGTGTAAGAAACGTGGGAGCCAAACCGACACTGCCTCCTAGGCAAATGACTTGAAGATCTAATGAAATCTTTAGATCAGCAATAAGGTTAGCGATGGTTATAGCCGCTTTCTCAACAATGGCTTTGGCGTCTGAACTTCCATTTAAGTGCTGTGTAAAAACGATTTCTCCCGAGCATTCACTGCCAAAGAAAGGCTGACCTGCTTTTCCGATAGCGGTACCTGAAGCAATGCTTTCAACGCAACCTTGACGTCCGCAGCCACACAACGGACCGTTAGGATCCGCTAAGATATGACCAGCATGGCCAGCAATACCATGCTGTCCAGTAAGCAGTTCATTATTAATGACAAACCCAGCGCCAACACCTGTAGAGACTGTGATAAAGCCCATTGAACTTGGCATTGAATCGAGTAACTGATACTCGGCCCATGCGGCAGCTTGTGCATCGTTGATGACCATGACAGGCTTATTGCAAAGGTCTTGAAAAATTTCAGAAATTGGATACTGATTGAGACCGCCAAGGTTATTTGGATTTAGTGCTGTCAAAACCCCTTGAACGATGATGCCAGTTGACGCCACGGCCACAAAATCGGCTCGCTGGTATAAAGGCTTAACAAGCTCTCGAAGAGTTTGTGTCAACTCATCAGGATTATCCGATGACGGTGTTGCCAGTTGATTAAACTTTAAAATTTGTCCTGCCTGAATTAATGCAGCCGCGACTTTTGTTCCACCAATATCGATAGCGAGACAGGTTTTCATGCAGTGGCCTCCATATTGTCAGGTTTTGCACTGCGTACAGCGTTATCAAACCACTGGCAAATATGTTCAATACGAGTAATTGCCGAACCAACGGTCACGCAAGATGCTCCGGCTCTAATGGCTGCGCCAGCGAGTTCTGGTGAATTAAAACGGCCTTCAGCCATAACAAAGCAACCTTGATTCGCTAATCGTGTTATGAAAGGAAAATCAGGCTCTGTGGGCACTTGGCCAGAAACGTAACCAGACATTGTTGTGCCAATGATTTCTACATTTAAATTGAAAGCTGACATACCTTCATCATAGTTAGAGCAGTCGGCCATGACCAAGCACCCTAGTTCATGTATTTTGGATACCAATTTTGCAACCTTGATGGGCCTTGGGCGATGAGTAGCATCAATTGCAATAATATCAGCACCTGCTTCTTTGAGTGCGATGACATCTTCTATGAAAGGAGTAATACGGACATCCGAGTCAATCAAATCCCGCTTGATGATGCCTATGATCGGTACAGAGACTAAAGGGCGTACCGCTTTTAGATTTTCAACACCTTCGATTCTTAATCCAGCAGCTCCTCCAGCAATGCTCGCCGCTGCCATTGCAGCTACGATTGAAGGCTTGTCCATGGGACCGCCATCTACTGGTTGGCATGAAGACACAAATCCGTGTGCTAGCTTATCAAGAAGAGGGGAATTGTTGTTCATGTGAGTAAAACTCCGAAATTAAATCTAGCAACTTAGTGTGACTCCATAGTCTTTCTTTTGGAGTATAACTTCAAATTATTTTAATTAAAATGGCGATCTTGATCTCACTTTATTTCTAGTAAAAGCAAGGTCTAATAAAGATTTTGGCTGGTTTTTTTGAAAGGTTTACAAATTTATCTTGCTCATGAAAATAATGTGTGAGAAATTCTGCGGAGTTTAACTTCACACCATAAAGTAAGGTCTCAGTATGCATGTAAGTTCTAACAACTTAGCTCAAACGGTCAGTACGCAAAAGCTTGCGATTAAAAATGTTAGCTTATTTCGAGATGGTGAACGTATTACTAATCAGGTCATCATTATTGAAGGTGACACCATTGTAGATGTTGCTGAACAATCGATGATTGACTCTTTTCCCGATGCAATAATTGATGCTAAACACCAACTGGTCAGTCCTGGGTTTATTGATCTACAACTTAACGGTTGCGGTGGGGTTCTGTTTAATACTGATATTTCTTTTGAAACGCTGAACATAATGAACGTTACTAATGTTCAGCATGGCACTACCCAGTTTTTACCTACCTTGATAACAGCTCAGCCTGACGATATGGTTCGAGCTATTGATCTTATTGCTAAGACTAAGACACCCGAAACCCTCGGTGTGTTGGGGTTACATTTAGAAGGGCCGTTCATCAGCATTGAGCGAAAAGGGGCACATCAGAAGCAATATATTCGTGAGTTAGATACTAAAATGGCTCAGTATCTTTCAGATAATCAACGATACATAAAAGTTTTAACCATTGCCCCTGAGCATGTTGAACAAAATGTTTTGGATATTCTATCTGAATCGTCTATCTCGGTATCTATGGGGCATACTGATGCCACTTATCAGCAAATCTCAGAGAAAAAGGGCATTAATATGGCAACGCACCTTTACAATGCTATGTCTCCGCTGACCAATCGGGAGCCAGGCGCGGTTGGTTATGTTTTTAACGAGAAACCATACGCAGGAATTATTGCTGACGGGATTCACGTTGACTACACCTCTTTGAAGATTGCACGTGAACTTCTTGGCGAGAAATTATTTTTAGTTACTGATGCTGTAACACCTACCGGAACAGAGCTAGTCGAATTTAACATGGCTGGGGTGCAAGCGTATGTCACTATGGGTAAGTGTCACTATGAAGATGGAACTATCGCGGGTGCAGCGATAACGATGAGCCAAAGTGTCCGTAATTTGGTCAAACATGCCCAAGTACCATTATCTGAGGCACTCAACATGGCATCACTATATCCAGCAAAAGCGATTGGTGTCGATGATCTCTATGGCAAACTGGAGAAAGGTTACAAGGCCAACCTAGTGTTGCTTGATGAAGAGCTCAATGTTGCTCAGACGATTCAGATGGGCCAAAGCATGTACCAACGGTTGTGAAGTACGAGTTTACCGTTTATGTTATCCGAAATAAAAAAGCCAGATATGCGATTAACTGGCTTCTTCTGGTTAGTTAAAATAGTGGTTAACCGAGAGCTTCGGTCGTTTTAAGCTTGATATCATGAGTTCCAGACATATCTTTTTGCACTAACAACGCATACATCAGATCCAGTACAAACAGTTGCGAAATTTTGGTTCCAATGGAATCGCCTTGAAGCTGACCCTGACGGTTACCATTTACCAATACGTTGTCGGCATATTTGGTTATAGCTGAGCGAGAGTTATGCGTAATTGCAATCGTTGCCGCGCCATTCTCCTTCGCAAGTTTTAACGATTTAATTGTTTCAACAGAATCACCGGAGTGACTGATTCCAATGGCTACATCACCCGGTTGTAGCAGCGAGGCTTTGATATACATAAAGTGATTATTTGTATAGGCATCCACGTTTAGTCCGATACGCATAAATTTATACTTAGCACTGTCCGCTGATATACCTGATGAACCGACACCAAAGAAATAAATCGCATTTCCTTCCTTTATTAACTCAGCTGCCGAGACTAACTGTGAGAAATTTAAAAGGTTAAGTGTTTCTGACAGAACTTGATCAATAGACGATTGCAACTTTTTTCCGATAATTTCTGCACTATCTTCTTCAGTAACGTCGGTATCTAAAATTGTAGGCTCTGTGCCTTGAGTCGTCGACACTTCAATTGCTAACTGTAATTTGAAATCTTGATACCCCCTAAAACCTAATGTACGGCAGAAGCGGATAATCGTCGCGTCACCAGCATGGACTTCAACAGAAAGCTCAGCAATAGAAAGCGTACTGATTTGCTCAGGGTTCGATGAGACATAGTCTGCAATACGTTTAGCTGATGGTGTAAGGCTGTTATATAGGCTGCCTATGGTATCAATGATGTTGCCTGCACGAATTTGTGGCATATTGGCGCTACTCGACGTTAAACGTTATTTGTAAGTATTCTCACACATCAAGAATACGATTTGAAGTTAAGCTCCACAATTATTTCTCATAATTAGGTATAGAATAAACATTATATAACGATGGTTTAAGTAAAACGTAATTCATACCCAAGTCACACTTTTGCTATTAACTATATCGGTTTTTGTTGAATAGTGAAACTTCACTCCATAGTATAAGTGTTACTCCATTTGATGACGTTTTTATGAAGTTTACCTTCAAAACCAAAATGTACATAGTACAACCGAGGCAACCATGAAAAAACTAGCGGGTTTAATTGCTGCACCACACACACCATTTGATACAAACAACCAAGTTAACTTTGAAGAGATAGATAAAATAGCCAAGCACTTAATCGATGACGGTGTTAAGGGGATCTATATTTGTGGTACGACTGGTGAAGGTATCCACTGTAGTGTTGAAGAAAGAAAACTGATTGCAGAACGTTGGGTTGCCGCGACTAACAGTAAAATGGACATTATTGTACATACTGGAGCTTTGAGCATTGTAGACACTCTTGAGCTTACTCGGCATGCAGACACACTGGATATCTTAGCGACTTCAGCGATTGGTCCGTGTTTCTTTAAACCAGGTAGCGTTAATGAGTTAGTTGAGTATTGTGCAACTGTCGCGGCAGCGGCACCTTCTAAAGGTTTCTATTATTATCACTCAGGTATGTCAGGTGTTAATGTCAACATGGAAGAGTTCTTGATTGCAGCAGATAAGCGTATCCCTAATTTATCTGGTCTGAAATTCAATAGCGGCGATTTATATGAATACCAACGCTGTTTACGAGCATGTGATGGTAAGTTCGATATTCCATGGGGTGTCGATGAGTTTCTGCCTGGTGCATTAGCGGTTGGTGCAAAAAGCGCAGTAGGCAGTACCTATAATTATGCGGCCAGACATTTCAATTCGATTATTGAGGCGTTTAATGCAGGCCAACATGACGTTGTCATTAATAAAATGGATAACGTTATTGCACTTATTCGTGTTCTAGCGGAATTTGGTGGCGTATCTGCAGGTAAAGCGGCAATGGCACTCCATGACATAAATGCCGGTGATGCTCGTCTGCCATTATTACCACTTAGCCAAGAACATAAAAATATTGTTATGAATAAGATGAGAGCAGCTAATTTCATATGATTAATATTTCGTTCTGTTAATCCTTGGGGTTTTTATTAAAGCTCCTTTGTTTTCATGTGATTTATATATTGTTTATTTTGTCCAGGTCTTCTTGATTTATTCATGAAGGCCTTTTTTATTTTCTATTTTATAAATTCAGCATGTTAGATTGTTGATGTTTAATCCTTTAAATTCAAATGTTTGTTTTTTCTACAGGGAGTTTTGTGTGTTAATAATAAAATTGTCATGGCTGATTTATATAAATTGTTGTTTATGATCACACAATGAGAAACTTGTGTTTGAAATAAAACTCCAGCGTAGGAGAATGATAGTGAAGTATTTCTCTATGGTATTCTCTTAAACATAACTTAATATAAATTAGCCATGATGAGCTAATCAAATGAAACAGAAGGATTATTATGAACAACTTAAATAAAATGACTATCGCACTTATGGTCGCAGGCCTTTCCTTATCTGCTCATGCAACGACAACGCTTAAAATGGGCATGCAGGCTTCAGTAGGATCTGTAGAGTATACATCGGCCAAGTACTTAGCTGATACATTAGAAGAAATAAGTAGCGGTGACATTAAAGTCTTAATTTATCCTAGTGCGCAATTGGGTGATGATCGAGCAATGTTACAGCAACTTTCGATGGGTGATTTAGACATCACTTATGCAGAATTTGCTCGTGTAGGGCTATGGATCCCCCGTGCTGAAGCGGTAGGTCTACCATATGTGGTAAAAGATTTTGAACATATTCGTCGTATATTTGATTCTTCGTTTGGTGAAGAGATTAAACAAGAGATGCTGACTAAGTTTAATTGGCGAGCACTGGATACTTGGTATAACGGTACACGTCAAACGACCTCTAATCGCCCACTTAATAGTATTGACGATTTCAAAGGACTTAAACTCCGCGTTCCAAATGCAAAACCTAATTTAAATTACGCGAAACTCTCTGGCGCTTCTCCAACGCCAATGGCTTTTTCTGAAGTGTATTTAGCGCTGCAAACCAATGCGGTTGATGGTCAAGAAAACCCACTTCCTACCATCAAGACGATGAAATTCTTTGAAGTGCAGGAAAACCTAGCGTTAACTAATCATATTGTAAATGACCAAATGGTGTTGTTCTCTAATACAACTTGGGAAACGCTTTCGGAAAAGCAACGTGATCTCGTTCAGCAAGCTGTAGTCAAAGCGGGTAACGTTCATACTGATTCAGTAAAGAAACAAGAAGCGGAACTCGTTTCGTTCTTTGAGCAAAATGGTGTCACGATCACACAGCCTGAGCTAGGCCCTTTTCGCGATGCGATGAAACCACTTTACAAAGAATTTGATGAGAAGTTAGGACAACCAGTGGTTAATAAACTGACTTCAATGTAGTCGTTGATTAGGCTGACTTTAGAGTCAGCCTAGGAGTTTAAGATGTTACGTAAAATATTTGACTCGATAGAAGAGATCATCACTGTACCGTTAATGGCTGCGTTACTTGTCGTACTAACGTGGCAAATCGCTACTCGATGGTTATTAAACGATCCTTCATTATGGAGTGAAGAATTAGCTAGAGTGCTGTTCATGTATATGGTGTTGATTGGTGGTGCTTTAGCCATCAAAACAGAGTCCCATGTAAACATCACTTTTTTCTCAGATATGCTAACTAAGAAAGTTCGTTTAGTTTTGGTTCTTTCATTGGAAATAGCCGTTCTAATTTCAATTTTTTCCATTATTTACCTTGGTTACCAATACGTACAACGCACAGCATTTTTTGAACTGATTACACTTGGTATTTCAGCGAGTTGGCTTAATTACAGTTTACCTGTTGGCGGTGTATTTATGGTCCTTCGTCAGACGCAAAAGCTAATTGGTATTGTCAAAGAGTTCAAGGTTGTCGAACAAGCACAAGACATAAATTCCACTCACGCAGCTTAAAGGTATTCTCTCATGGTTGGTTCAATATTTGGTTGGTTGGCGCTGCTCTTTGCAGGTATGCCAGTTGGCTTTTCACTCATTTTTGTTGCGTTACTCTTTTTGATATTAACGGGTAGTACGGGAATTAACTTTGCTACTCAACAAATGATCGATGGTCTTAATAACTTCACTTTACTGGCCGTCCCATTTTTTGTCTTAACAGGGCACTTAATGAACAGTGCTGGTATTACCGAGCGTATTTTTAACTTTGCTAAATCCATGGTGGGTCATATTACTGGTAGCCTTGGACATGTAAATATTATGGCAAGCTTACTCTTCTCTGGTATGTCTGGCTCTGCATTAGCTGATGCTGGTGGTCTAGGGCAGCTTGAAATTAAGTCGATGCGAGATGCTGGTTATGATGATGATTTTGCAGGAGGTTTGACAGCCGCGTCTTGTATTATTGGTCCACTCGTACCTCCGTCAGTTCCTTTAGTCATCTACGGTGTCGTGTCTGGTACATCAATTGGCGCACTCTTTTTGGCGGGGGCAGTTCCCGGTATTATGTGTTGCATAGCGTTGATGTTGATGAGTTACTATATCTGTAAAAAACGTGGCTATATGACATTACCTCGAGCAACACGTAGAGAGCAATTTAAATCATTTAAAGAAGCATTTTTGTCGTTACTAACGCCGGTCATCATCATCGGAGGCATTTTTTCAGGTAAGTTCACTCCGACGGAAGCGGCGGTTGTTTCATCGCTATACGCATTGCTCTTAGGTACATTGGTGTATAAGCAATTAACCCTTTCAAGCTTTGTTGGCATTTTGAAAGAGACTGTTAATACAACCGCTGTTGTTGGATTGATGGTTATGGGAGTGACTGTATTTGGTTGGATAGTTGCACGAGCGCAGTTACCACAAATGCTTGCTGATTTTTTCTTAACGATCAGTGACAACCCATTAGTGCTGTTGCTGTTAATTAACTTGTTGTTGCTGTTCTTAGGAACATTCATAGAGTCACTGGCTTTGTTGTTACTATTGGTTCCTTTTTTGGTTCCCGTTGCAACGGCAATGGGGATTGATCCTGTTCACTTTGGAGTAATGGCTATTTTGAACCTGATGATCGGTATCTTGACTCCACCGATGGGTATGGCGTTATACGTAGTCTCAAAAGTGGGTAACATTCCTTTCCACACACTAACTAAGGGGGTTATTCCACTGCTTGTCCCATTGTTTATTGTTCTAATTTTGGTTGCGGTATTCCCACAGTTCACCCTGTTATTACCACAACTTATACTTGGTTACGGTGGTTAGCTCTTATTGAAGCGTTATTGTTTTTAATGACCGCGGATATAGATAATAAAAAGACCGCTAAGGAGATCATTCCGATCAGTTAGCGGAGCAAAAGTGATCGGTTAAACGATGCTTTTGAGGTGTCAAAAACCAAGTGTATTTTATGCACTTGGTTTTTTTATGGGTGTTTCAAAAGCTCTAAACGTGATTAATGATTGGAAGCCTAACAACGTAGAAACGCTAGCAGATTTGCTCGCTATTGAACTCATTAAGGAAACTTATTCTCTCACTGATATTGTGACTGTACGGCAAAGCCTTTATTGGTCCTAGTGATCTCACTCAGCGTCGAAAAAGTTAGGTGAGGCTACAATAAAAGCTTTCTTTGAGCGACAAGTTAGTGGTCTAAGATTGCAAATCTTACTCAATGGTTTGATCTAACTCTCGGAGGTATTGATGGTGTCGTATGGCTAGCTGCATAGAATAAAAATGAAGATGTTTTTTCTCGGTAAAGAAGGAACTCAATATCCACAGGTAGAATGATTTGCCGAATGGAACTTAGCATTGATCTTATTACCGAGATTACTTTTGATAATACTAATTAAAAAACAAAGCCCGTCTTCGGTTCGGCGAGCGTGTTTCTTCACTTTTAAGTAGTTTAAACTGATATTTTTGTCATTATTAAAAGCTAGGCATCGTTTTGCAAGAGGTGATGCTGCCAGGCTTATATTACATTGCAGTTTGATTGTCGATGCTTGGAAGTGTAAAGCCGCTGAATAGAGCCCCCAAATGACAGAGCACTTTCAGCGATGCCAGCTTGCATATTCAAATCATACGGAAATAGTGTATTTTCTAGGAAGCCTTTGGCGACTCAGCCGCTTGGCGTTTTTTCCCGAACTTGTTGCGAATAAAGCTCGTGATTTTCCAAATATACGCCAGTATGACGGAATAGATAACAAAGCAACCCATGAATAAACTAAACATCGTGAGTTCAGAGATATTGGTTGTTTCACCGTAAAGACCAAAGCTTGCATACAATGTGGCGATAAAACAAATAGCGACCAATGTCTGTCTAGGACCCAGACCTAAGCGTTGGAAGATATGGTGTAAATGTTCGCGATCAGGCTTGAATGGCGAGTCTCCTCGGCGAATACGACGGATCATAATGGCAGTCATGTCCATCAACGGCACGGCGATAAGCCAAAGTGCTGTAACTGGACGCATCAAAGGCTCAGAGCCTTCTGTTTGACTCACTCCGAGTAATATCCAGATCACCGTAAATCCAATCATCATGCTGCCCGCATCGCCCATAAAGACCTTGCGCTCTCTCCCTAGAATGCCAAGGTTCATAAAAATGTAGGGAAGCATGGCAACGACGATCACTACACATAAGTATGCAAGACCATGTTGGCTATCGACTTGAAGTAAAAAAGCCAAGGCACCAAAAGTAACAATAGAAAGTCCGCCAAGTAATCCATCAATACCGTCGACCATATTAAAGGCATTAATTGCGCCAATGACAGCGAAAATAGTGATCAAACTACCTACCCAGCCTAAAGAGATTTCACCGATACCAAACATATTGCCGAGGCTGTGAAGCTCAAGTCCTGCGGCTTTCATCATCACAATAGAGAGTAGTGCTTGGACGCCCATACGGATTTTGAAGCTAAGATCAATCTTGTCATCAACAGCGCCAATCAGGGTTAATAATCCAATACATAATAGATAAAGCCAGCTGTGTTTGATGATGTCGGGGTTAAAAGTCAGGTATTGTGCTAGCACTAAGCAAATTGATATCCCGCCGACTAAGGGAACGGCGCCATGATGGAGTTTACGGGCGTTGGGTTTGTCAACTAAGCCGACTTTTTTCGCCACTTTCCGCATTAAGAAGAGAGTGGCAAAAGAAGAGAAAAAGATAAAACTGAGTTCAAAGAACATAATAAAAGCCAACCGTTATTGTATATATTTGCGTAATTCTAGCCCATGTTAGTGGGGTAAAAAGTTGTAGTTTCCAGAATCGTGGCGGCCAGTGGAGAAATTGGTTAGCCGTTGCATTGGTCAATAGCACAACAAATCTAATTTTGCTATTCTCTGGCAAAAATAAATTGAAGGATTAACCTATGAAAATCGCAGTTGCGGGGACCGGCTATGTTGGACTTTCTAATGCTATGTTATTGGCGCAAAATCATGAAGTGGTCGCATTAGATATCATTGCTGAAAAAGTTGAATTACTCAATAAAAAGCAATCTCCAATTGTTGATGCAGAGATCGAACATTTTCTTGCAAACAAGGCGCTGAACTTTGTGGCTACAACAGACAAACAGCACGCGTATCAAGGCGCTGAATATGTTGTGATAGCCACTCCCACGGACTATGACCCGCAAACCAACTATTTTAATACCTCTTCAGTTGAAGCGGTGATTAAGGATGTGATAGCGATTAATCCAGATGCTGTGATGGTGATTAAATCGACCGTGCCGGTTGGTTATACCGCGCGTATTCGAGAGGAATTAGGCTGCGAAAACATTATTTTTTCGCCAGAGTTTCTTCGTGAAGGCAAAGCACTGTACGACAACCTTTACCCATCTCGCATCATCGTTGGTGAGCGCAGTGAGCGTGCAGAAACATTTGCAGGCCTGCTAATTGAAGGCGCTGTGAAAGAGGATGTTCAAGTTCTCTTTACCAATTCGACAGAAGCAGAAGCGGTGAAGCTGTTCTCAAATACTTACCTAGCGATGCGCGTTGCTTACTTTAATGAATTAGACTCTTACGCAGAAGCGCATGGTTTAGATGCTCGCCAAATCATTGAAGGGGTTAGCTTAGACCCTCGTATTGGTAGCCACTACAACAACCCATCGTTTGGTTACGGGGGTTACTGCTTACCAAAAGATACTAAACAGCTTTTGGCCAATTACCAAGATGTACCGAACAACATTATTGGTGCGATTGTGGATGCAAACCGTACCCGTAAAGATTTTATCGCAGAATCTATTCTCAAGCATGAGCCAAAAGTGGTGGGTATTTACCGCCTGATCATGAAAGCGGGCTCAGATAATTTCCGTGCGTCTTCTATCCAAGGCATCATGAAGCGTATTAAGGCCAAAGGCGTCGACGTCGTTGTTTACGAGCCTGTACTAAAAGAAGATGACTTCTTTAACTCTCGCGTCATTCGTGATCTCAAGGAATTCAAGCAATCCGCCGATGTGATTGTCTCTAACCGAATGGTTGAGGAACTTGCCGATGTGGTGGATAAAGTCTACACCCGCGATCTGTTTGGTAGCGATTAAGCTATTAAAATAAAAAAGTTATAGCGGCTCTCCTCGTGAGGGCCTTTTTTACAGTTGGTGAATATTATTATGATTAAAAAATGTCTTTTCCCTGCTGCGGGTTACGGTACACGTTTTCTACCTGCAACGAAATCCATGCCAAAAGAAATGATGCCCGTGGTGAACAAACCACTGATCGAGTATGGCGTTGAAGAGGCCATCGAAGCGGGCATGAACGGTATGTGCATCGTGACTGGTCGAGGCAAGCACTCGCTCATGGATCACTTCGATAAAAATTACGAGTTAGAGCATCAAATCAGTGGCACAAGTAAAGAAGCGCTGCTCGGTGATATTCGCAGTTTAATTGATTCGGCAAGTTACACCTATATCCGCCAAAGTGAGATGAAGGGCTTAGGTCACGCGATTCTGACGGGGCGTGAATTGGTGGGGGACGAACCCTTTGCGGTTGTACTTGCAGATGATCTATGTGTCAATGAAGACAAAGGCGTTCTGGCTCAAATGGTCGAGCTGTATAATCAGTTCCGTTGTTCCATTGTCGCGGTACAAGAAGTGCCAGAAACAGAAACGCATAAGTATGGTGTGATTGCTGGTGAGGCGATCAAAGAAGATATTTTCCGTATTGACAGCATGGTAGAAAAGCCGGAACCCGGTACTGCGCCAAGTAACTTGGCGATCATTGGCCGCTATATTTTGACACCCGATATTTTTGAGTTGATTGAAAATATTGAGCCAGGTAAAGGTGGTGAGATCCAAATCACCGACGCTCTGATGCAACAAGCGCAATCGGGTTGCGTGCTCGCGTATAAATTTAAAGGCCAGCGTTTTGATTGCGGCAGTGTCGAAGGTTACATTGATGCGACAAATTATTGTTATAACAACCTTTACCAGCAAACTTCCAGCGCTAAGATAGCGGAAAAGCCAACGGTGAAAGTTGCGGAACTGACGTAAGTTGCGTTGATAAGGGCTTTTGTTTCACTTTGGCCTAGCAAGGATGATAGGGACTCTGAGTGCGGATATGTGGTTGCGCTTTCCGCGGTTTGCTAAGAAATCTGTTTCTTTTCGTTTTCTAAGATGTAGACGTCGACTGCCAAAAAGCCTGCTACTTTGCGTAACAGGCTTTATTGTTATGAGTTTCCAGCTTTTTGAAAGTGAAGTTATTACTCTATTTTTTAGACAGAAAGTCTCTGTATTTATAAATGTAAAGCATGTCTGTCAATCAGATAGGATAACTTTAAATTTCCCTTAATTTCCGCGATAAGTGGAGTAAGCATACGGACTCAGTAGGAGAGGGATATGATAGTGTGAGTCTTTATTTTCTACCTTAAAATCAACGGGGATGCTGCTGTAGAAAGAGTCGGTGTTTTGATTTTCGAAAAAATCCCCAACGTTGAATTCCGCTCGATACAGGGTACCTTCGCCAAAATCGAACTTTTTGATTCGTCCGTTTTCATCTGTTGTTTGAGTTGCAAGAAGTTTCCATTGTTCTCCGGACTTCTCGTAGAATTTGACTTCAATATTTGTACCTGGCAGTCCTTTGTTGGTATCTAGGACGTGAACGCTAGCATCAGCGAAGACAGGGGCCGCGACTAAAGAACACAGAGTTAGGATCGAGGTTTTTAGTATTTTCATATATTTGCTCCTTTTGCTATGAATGATGATTATTCGAATTTACAAGACCGACAGCCATTCTATTTTCTTTCATTAAACTAAAATAATTTATCGATTTTTCTGTGCTCGACCTTATTCGTAGGTATGTTCCGATACGATCGATGCTTGAAATTGAGAGGTTGTGAGCATTCAGCCAGCAGAGCCCGAGCGGCTTGATGCTGAGAGATGGACTAATGAGAAATTCCAGAGGCGTTTTCCTCTGTTTTTTATGTGTGTCATGTGAGCATCGCCATGCCGATGGCGCCACAATCATAAAGCGATATATGCTGAGTGCCATCGTATCGAGAAGGGATTAACGCCGCTGTCTTCGCGGCGCTAAAAAAGAATGAGGATGGATTGTTCCATGAATACATGACTGGCAGTGCTGGTCTCTCAAGCGTGCTCTTATCCAGTCGCAGTCAATAACGGGTCGCCTTGCTTGTGAAAATATTGGGCAATGACATCATTACTTTTAGAATCGCGAATGATGGAAGGAGTCATCGGTTACAAGCTACAAGGCGTGGCTACCTATGGTTGAGGGGGCTGATTTACCGATTGATCAATATTCGCATAAAATGGTGTTATTAAAGGGTGCTTCTCGGCAACCATCTGTCTGAGCTCATCGGTAATTTTGCCGTTGGCATCCTTACGCCAACTAATAGACATTGGGGAGCGGCTGCGCGGATTGGATGTGGTTCGAGTAATGAGCTGCCCCGAATTTAATAATCGTGTCGCGATAGTGTGGGGAAGATAGCCGACGCCAATACCTTGGGTGTGCATTAAGGTTTTCGTTTCCAAGTCTGGAACAAGCAACTCTTGCTGACCTTTAAGCAACCAAGCTTTACGCCTCACAAGATGTCGACTGGTATCTTCGACATTAATGGCGGTGTAGCCGCGTAGATCATCGTCCGATAAAGTGTGATGAAGGTGGCTAACGGGGTGATTAGGGGCGGCCACAAACATCCAGTTTATCTCACCCATACTGACTGACTGAAGATCATTACTGATTGGGTGCCATCCAGGCGTGCCGATGGCAAATTGAGAGTCTTCACTCAATAATGATCCCCAGACGCCATTATACACTTCCCGAAAAAAGCGAAACTCAGTTTTTGGGTATTTATTATGCAAATATTGAGTGAGCTTGGTCACTGCGACCCGATCATACAATAACTCATTGATTGCTATCCCAACCGAATGTTCGATGTTGTTTCTTATTTGTTCTATATCGGAACTTAATCCCATAAAGTCATTGAAAAGTACTTCTAGGCGATGTTGAAGATACTCGCCTTCTTGAGTCAACTTAAAGCTGCGTGTACTTCGGTTGATAAGATCGACGCCGAATTCCTTTTCTAAGGCTTTAATACGATAGGTGATGGTGGCCGTCGATCGATGAACATGTTTCGCTGCTTCATTAAAAGACTGACATTTGGCAAGAATTAAGAAGGTACGGACCGACTCTAAGTCTAAATTAAACATTGAGCCTTTCTCCTCTTGGTCGTTATATCAGGGAAAGCATGATGACATTAACCAAAAGTAAAGCTAGCCCTGACATCAAATAAAATGGCTTTAGTGCTTGAACGGTATGAAGATAACTTTTGCCGCCTATTTCTTTGGCGACGAATAAGCTTAGTCCAAATGGCGGAGTAAACATGCCGATCGCGCCAGTAATGGCCATAATGACACCAATGGCTACTAGGGAAATACCTAAACTTTGGCTAATGGCAGTGATGACACCGCTCAGTATGACCGCAAGCGAGGTGACATCAATCAGCATACCGAGAAGTAAAAACAGAAGGTTAAGCAAAAGCAATGGAATAATATAACTATCGAATTGTGCACAGACCATAGATATAAACTCTAGAATATTACTTTCCGCCACAAGCCACCCGAGTAGGCTGGCCGCCGCCATGATGATCATTATTTGGCTGCAAGTTAGCGCTGAGTCTACCGCAATATGATAAATTTTTCTTAAATTGAGGTCTTTATACACTAAGCAACTCAGAAATAGACCGTATACAATGATGATCACCCCTGCTTCTGTTGGACTGGTAATGCCCGTAGAAATGCCAATGATAACAATGCTCGGCAGTAGTAATGAAGGAGCTGAGTCGACCAACTGAGTCAGTAGTGTTCGTATCGAAGGTTTCGGTTTTTTGGGGTAGCGCTTCACCATTGCATAGATGATGGTGCACAGTAAAAATAAGCCACCAAAAATAAAACCGCCGATTGCACCATAAAGAAATAAAGCTTGAACAGAGGCACCAGTAACAACCCCATAAACAATCAGAAAGATGCTGGGTGGAATGACAATGCCCAGTGAACCAGTGCTAATAATTAGCCCTAAGGTAAAATTCTTGTTGTAACCACTCTCCAACATGGATTGAGTCGAAATACGTCCAACGGTCAACACCGTGGCTGGTGCAGAGCCACTAATTAAGGAAAAGAACATTGAACTCAGTACCGTCGAGATAGCCATACCCCCATGGACATGGCCAAATAGCTGCTGCATAAATTGGATGATTTTTTTGCCAATGCAGGATGACGCAATAATATTGCCTGCAAAAATATAGAGAGGGATCGCCAGTAACGAGTACTTATCGATGCCGCTGTACAGTTGCTGAATGACGATTTCTGGATAAATATCTTGGCGAAGTAGTATGTAGAGAATTGACGAAAACAAAATCGCCCCATAAATCGGAGTACCAATAATGATTAGGGTTATGAGTAATATAATTAGGAAGGCAATTAGCATATGTCCTCCATTGGGCGAGAAGGTCTGTGGAGTAATATCGCAAAGAAGGCTAATGGAATAATTAAATAGTTAATCCATATTGGTAATCCGGTGGTTGATGAGGTGCGAGCATAGGGAATGATCACCGTGAGAAAGTTAATCGAGATTATGCTGATCGCGAGGTGTGTGACTAGCATGACGACGCGACTTATTGTCTCTAATACAGGGTATTTCTCTTTCAGTAGCGTGATCTTAATGGCGTTATTATCCCAAGCTAAAACGATCGCGCCCAAATAAACCATCCAAATCATTATTGTGCGAGCTACCTCATATGACCAAGTGAGCGAGGTGCCAAACAAAGAACGAAGTATCACTTCCATTGTTAATAATAAACTTAAAGCGCTCATCATCCCACCAAGTAACATTTTGATCCCGTTACGATGCATACCGTCACTCCCCTTTGATCTGTTTGATTATTGGTTGCAAGCTCTTCTTTACCGGAAGATGTTGTAATTTGGATTTGATGTCTTGCAGGTCAGTGTTGGGGTAAAGTTTGGTATTATCTGAAGCGATGATCTCCTGTAAGTAATCTTCTTCTAGTTGCGAAGATAAAGCACGTTGTTGGTTGCGTGCGATCTTTTCGGCTCGGCGTAACAGTTGTTTTTTGTCTTCGCTTAAACCAGAAAACCAGCGTTTAGAAACAATAAATGCATAAGCAAGATAGCCATGGTTGCTGATGAGCAATTCATTCTGAACTTCATACAAACGCATTTTTGCAATAGAAACTAAAGGATTTTCTTGGCAACGAGCAATCCCGTGTTGCAATGACACATAAATTTCACTGAAGGGGATGACGAGGGGAAGCGCGCCGATGGCTTTATATTGCTGCTCTAGTATTTCACTGGCCATAATGCGTACCGACACATTCTTAAGTAAGGGGGCTCCATCGGTAGCACTTTGGATGACGTTGTTACAAGTCAATTGCTTAAATCCTGACTCCCAAAAGCCAAATCCAACCATTCCTTTGGTTTTCATATCGTTATTTAAGGTTTGACCGGTTGTACCATCGAGTGCTGCGTATGCGTCTGCTTTGTCAGTAAACAGATAGGGATAATCTAAGGCTTTTAGGCTAGGTACAAAATTCGCCAGTTTTGAAGTAGGAATGACCGCGGCGTGAACAATACCAACCTGTAATAACTCGGTGGAATATTGGTCGTCACCGAGACTATTGGCCGGATATATATCTACCTTCATTTCACCATTACTTAAGGATTCAACTTGTTGTTTGAATATGACCGCTCCTTTATGTAAGGCGCTATCAACGGACATATCATGATGAAATCTTATTGTATCGTATGCATATGACTTTGAGAGGCATACCGTGATAATAGGCAATAATATTAAACAGCATTTTATGTTGAAAAATAGACGTTTCATGATATTACCTTGCTTCATTGTTGATACTGAACTTTAGCAAGTTTTAAGCTAAAAAAACTTGATGATTAGCCAAATTAAAAAGAAATAACTTCTATGATATGAGTTTTTTATTGTCTTTAATATCAGGTGCTTGCCTCTTTTTGGTGAGGTTGATTTAAAAAGATAAAACCAAATAACTCATTTCGTTTTAAAAAATTGAATAATAAAAAAATAAATGAATCCTCTTGTTTTTTACTTATTGTTTAAAAAAATTAAATAATATTAATATGGTGATTTACGTCACTATCAAATTTCAAATTATTAATCCTTAATAAGGGTAAGTTTATTGAAGTGGATGGTGTTTATTATGAGTCAAAATATAGTGGAAAGCCCTCAAGCTAAAAAAGAGGGAATACCTTCTTGGTGGGTTACAGTAGGTATGTTTTGGTTAGGTTGGGTATTTATGTACGCAGACCGAACTATTCTTAACCCGGTTATGGGTGATATACAAAGTGAGTTTTCATTGAGTAATACCCAGTTAGGTCTTATTAACTCAGCGTTCTTCTTTGTTTATGCAGCACTACAAGTTCCTTCTGGTATTTTAGGGGACAAAATTGGTAAGAAGAAAGTACTCGTTCCTGGTTTCATCTTCTTTGGCATTTTTACCGCAGTTTCAGGCATGGCAAAATCATTCGGTGCACTTCTATTTGCTCGTGGTGCAACGGGGGCGGGTCAAGGTACATATTACGGACCGCAATACGGTCTTTCGAGTGAACAGATCCCTGAAGAGAAACGCTCTTTTGGCACCGCAATCATCAACTCTGGCATGGCGGTAGGTACGGCTAGCGGCTTTATGGTAGCAAGCTGGTTAGTGTACGATCTTGGCTTTAGTTGGCGCATGCCTTTCTATGTGATGGCGATACCAACCATTATCGTTGGTTTGCTGATCTGGTTCTTTGTTAAGGAAAAGAAAAAGACGGATAAAGCAGAAGACGCCGCGGAAAAAACCAGTTTCTTCGAATTAATTAAAGACAAAAACCTATTACGTGTGTATGTCACTGTATTTTGCTCACTTTTTGGTTTCTTTGTGATTTTAACTTGGTTGCCATACTACTTACAGTCTGAGCGCGATATTGTGGGTAGTGAGATTGGTTTTATCTCTTCATTAGTTGCATGGGTTTCTATTCCTGGTGCGCTGTTATGGTCGACTATCTCTGACCGTATTGGTAAGCGAAAAGTTGTCGCTATTCCTCTACTCATCGCTGCAATTATTAGTATTTCTTGTATTGCTTATCTACCAACCATGCCGTTAGTGATTGCCGCAATTTGTGTATACGGCTTAGTCGGCAAGTTGGCACTGGATCCAATATTGGTCGCTTCTGTCGCTGACAGTGTAAAACCATCGCAGTATTCATCCGCATTTGGTCTATTTAACTTTATTGGTATGAGTTCATCAATTATTGCGCCAACACTAGCGGGATTCATGACGGATATTACCGGTAGCTTGGCTGCAAGCTTCTATTTATCTGCTGCGTTATTGATGATCGGTTTAATCTCTTTTGCTGGTATTAAAGAAAAGTCAGCTAACCAATAAGCAGAACACAAAGAAATAATATAATTTAAATTGAGGCAAATATGATTATTGGATTTATTAAATCAAACTGTTTTCAAGATTCAGTTAGTTTGATGATTATTTCAAAGAAATTATCTGAACTAGAATCTGTAAACTTAGTCTCTGTCATGATGGGGACTCCAGCAAATAAAGATCTTTTTTTATCGACGGGTATGTGGCACTCGATGTTCGAAGGTGTAACCCCCAACGATATTTGTATCGCTATCGATGTTGATACAGAAGAAGATTCGCAAGGGGCAATGGACGAAGTGGCTCAGCGTCTAGATGAAGAGCTTGCTAATATTGCCAGTGGTTCAAAAGGGAAATCATTACCTACAGTACGTAGCTGGACTAGAGCAAGGCAGACACTGCCAGAAGCAAACTTGGCGCTTATTTCTGTCGCCGGTGAATATGCAACAGAAACGGCCTCTAAAGCATTGGATTATGGGCTCAATGTGATGTTGTTTTCTGACAATGTCCCTGTTGAGCAAGAGCTTCAACTGAAACAGACCGCACAAGATAAAGGTCTACTGGTCATGGGCCCTGACTGTGGTACCGCTTATATCTCTGGTGTTCCATTAGCATTCGCAAACCAAATGCCGCAAGGTCCTATTGGGATTGTCGGCGCTTCCGGTACAGGTATTCAGGAAGTGTGTTCACAAATTGCCCTTCTTGGCTCGGGCATCACCCACGCCATCGGCCTCGGTGGTCGCGATCTTTCTGCCGATATTGGCGGGATCAGCGCGAAAAGTGCGCTGAAAATGCTGGATGAAGACCCAGAAACCAAAGTGATTGCGTTTGTATCTAAGCCACCGGCGGCGAGCGTGCGTGAAGACATCCTTGCGTGCATGCAGACCTTATCTAAGCCAGTAGTTGCTATTTTCTTGGGTGATAAGCCAGAAACCGACCAAATTGGCAATGTGCACTTGGCTTACACACTCGATCAAACGGCTAAAATTGCCTGTCAGGTTGTCGAGGCGACTGAGCACCTTGAATCACTGGGTGGGAAAGCGTTAATCAATAAGACGATCCGTGGTTTATATACTGGCGGTACGCTAGCGGCAGAGTCGGCGATGCTGGTTGCAGAGCAATTTGGTTTAGAAGTATCGGCGACGCACCCTAATGGAGAAATGCTCAACGATCAGGGACACCTGATTATTGATTTAGGAGATGACGCGTATACCGTTGGTCGCCCGCACCCGATGATCGACCCATCAACACGCTCAGATCAGATCCTTGCGCTCAAAGAGCAAGACTTCGGGGTTTTATTACTGGACGTTGTTTTAGGTTTTGGTGGTCATGAAGCCCCAGCGCAAGCCGTGGTCGAAGCGGTGACTAAGCTGCGTGAACTTCGCGACGCACCATTTGCCGTTGTCGCAACCGTCACTGGCACACAAGAAGATCCTCAAGCACGCGCGGAACAAGTAGCAGCACTTGAAGCAGCGAATATCAAAGTCGTGAGCACGGTACCAGAAGCCGTGGCGTTAAGTGCGATTCTGCTTTCGTCTACTCCTGCGACATCCGTCAAAGGCGAAACACACTATCTATTAAAAAATCCACAGATCATCAACATCGGCCTGAGCGGATTTGCTGATGATCTTTTGAGCTGTGATGCCAATGCGATTCACTATCGTTGGGCGCCTGTTGCAGGTGGCAATGCACACTTGGCTGAACTGCTGAATAAACTTTCTTAATTAGGTGATACAAAATGAAATACGATATTAACCAAGCAAACCAAGAAGTTATTGCAAAAATTAAGGCCGCAAAGCCATTCTGGCTTGGGGTGAAACCTGCAAAAGAAGTGATTCCACAACTAAATGAAGGGCGTACTCTGCTTCACGCCGGTCCTCCTATCGTATGGGAAGATATGACAGGTCCAATGAAAGGGGCTTGTATCGGTGCCAGTCTATACGAAGGTTGGGCTAACACTGAAGAAGAGGCGGTTGCGATGTTGAGCCAAGGTGAGATCACATTCACGCCTTGTCACCACGCCAATACGGTTGGTCCAATGGGGGGCATCACGTCAGCCACCATGCCGGTGCTTGTTGTACGTAATACCGAACACGGCAACGTCGCGTACTGCAACATGAATGAGGGCATCGGTAAAGTAATGCGCTTTGGTGCGTACGGCGATGACGTGCAACAGCGTTTGTGCTGGATGCGTGATGAATTCGGCCCTATGTTAGACGAAGCATTGAGCCAGTTTGACGGTGGCATCGATCTGACTGCAATCATGGCACAAGCAATCACCATGGGTGATGAATTCCACCAGCGTAACATCGCAGCGTCAGCGCTATTGGCGAAAAAGCTTGCACCATGTATTGCTAACCAAGATCGAAGCACAGAGGCGATCACTAAAGTCCTTGAGTTTTTAAGTGCGACCGACCAGTTCTTCTTAAACCTGACCATGGCTTATTGTAAATCTGTCATGGATGCGGCCGCGTCTGTTGGCAAAGGCTCTATCGTTACCGCTCTGACACGTAATGGTAAAGATTTTGGTATTCGCGTGAGTGGCTTGGGTGACCGCTGGTTTACTGCGCCAGTAAATACGCCGCAAGGTCTGTTCTTTACGGGATACTCACAAGACGATGCTAACGCCGACATCGGTGACAGCGCGATCACTGAAGCATTCGGTGTGGGTGGTGCAGCTATGATCGCAGCGCCGGGTGTCACGCGTTTCGTGGGCGCTGGCGGCTTTGACGCAGCACTGGATACGTCGGAAGAGATGACAGAGATCTATCTAGATAACAACGAAATGCTACAAATCCCAACATGGGACTTCAAAGGTGCTTGTGTGGGGCTAGATATTCGACGCGTTGTTGAAACCGGTATCACGCCGTTGATCAATACTGGTATCGCACACAAAGATCCAGGCATTGGCCAAGTTGGTGCTGGCACCGTTCGTGCACCATTAGGTTGTTTTGAAGGTGCGCTAGAAGCCCTTGCTAAAGAAGTAGAAGCGTAATTCATTACGCTAGTGTTGAGGTAGCCGCGATGCGGCTACCTCTAATGAGGGACCATGGTAACGATTTTTCCCCAAGCTACTGTTAAAAATCTTGCGATTTTCGGTGAGTACCAACTATTAAGCTCACATGAGAAGGCCATGAATTTGGTGAATCAATTTGGTCATCTTGTGTCACTTCACCCATCCGTGCAGTATTTGAGTCCGTTTGGGATGGTATTCAGACAAGAAGATTTTGAATATCTACGTTCAACTTGTCATCCAGAAGAAACATTCACTGCGGATAACGACGATGTTATAAGAATTGGACGCACTCAAGTGGCACCGTCAAACCGGAAAATAGAACTAAAACTATTCCCCTCTTCAGGTGACAGCATAAATAGCGCCATTTTTTCCAAGTTTGACCAAGAAATTAATGGGTTTGGTTTAAGCAACGGGGAGATGCTGAATCAAAAGTCTGCTCCGATAGATACCGTCACTGAGTTTCTGGTTAGCCCAAACCTCAATAATGCACGACACGTTGTCAAGCACATAGGACTCGGCCTAGGACTTACTCCTAGCTTTGATGACGTATTAGTCGGTGCGTTGGCTGTATTGTTTTGGCGAGAGAGACATCAGATTTATTTGCGACTGTTAATTGACGCTTTGGCAGAAAACAATTTAGACAATCAAACAACCACAGTGAGTAAACATTTTATTACTCACGCTATGCTTGGCGAGTTTTCTTACCCTCTCCTCAAGTTACTTTCATCGTTTAAATACGACAATAAAACCATCGAATATTCAATAAAGCAGTTTATTCAACATGGACATACATCAGGACGAGATACGCTACTCGGGCTAGCTATCGCGTTTCAACATTTCGACCAGTAGGTGATTTATGAAACCAACAATTGTTATTGCCTTAGGTGGCAACGCACTACTACGTCGTGGGCAAGTCCCATCATACGAAAACCAATTAAGCAGCGTGGCGTTAGCGGCTGAGTCTATTGCGAAATTAAGTGAACATTATCGAATTGCCATTGTGCATGGTAACGGTCCGCAAGTTGGGTTGTTGAGCCAGCAGAACGAAGCGTATCAGGAATCAGTACCCTCGTACCCGCTAAGTTGTTTAGTCGCTGAGACACAGGGAATGATTGCCACTATGTTAGTGCAAGAGCTCCGAAAGCGTGCGAATAAGAGTATCGTTTCTATTCTTACGCATGTTGAAGTCGATGCTAGCAGCCCAGAATTTAACGATCCTGCTAAGTTCATTGGGCAGGTTTACAACCATGAGGATGCGCTGAAATTAGCCGAACAATATAACTGGGAAATTCGGGCTGATGGGCCGTTTTATCGCCGAGTCGTTGCTTCGCCACAACCGAAAAAAGTACGAGAAAGTCAGGCGATAAAGCAGGCATTAGACCAGGACAATATTGTTATTTGCGGAGGTGGTGGCGGCATTCCTGTCGCTGAATCTGATGGAGTGTTAAGCAATATAGACTGTGTGATTGATAAAGATGCGACTGCGTCTCTGCTCTCACGGGAAATATCTGCGGATTACTTTTTAATCCTCACCGATGGTGATGGTATTTTCATTAACTGGGGTAAACCGGATCAATTCAAACTCGATACCATCAGTAGCGAGGCCTTAAAGGCGCATGAATTTGATAAAGGTTCGATGCAGCCTAAAGTTGACGCCATCATCGACTATGTCGACGCTATTCCGAGTGCTATAGGCGTCATCGGTGATTTAACGTTAGCATTAGAATCTTTGGCAGGTGAAGCAGGAACTCAAGTAGTGAGAGTGCCAGCGACAAATCGTCATTCTGAACCGGAAGTAACTTACTAGTCGAGCTATTATCTTGATAGAGCGTCTTTTAGTCATTACTACTTTTAAAAAGGCGTTTTATCAAGGCTCATGACTTAAAAAGTGGATTTATACAGAAAGCTTACGCTTAATGACCGCTCCAATAATGCAGGGGCTCAGATTTGAAAACCGATGGTACTGCGAGCCAATCATTCTAACCTTAGGCCTAACCCCTGAAGTCATCGACATGTCGTTTAACGCATCTGCAATCATGTCTGTAGAAAGAACAGGCTTGGTAACGATGGCTTAAACAGCTCTCACTTAACGAAGAAGTGTCGCAATCGGCAATATCAAGTTTTATAGCGGGTATCTACCTTTCGGTTATTGGCGGGATAAATTTGATGTAGATGAAGCAAAATGTCAGTGATCACACCGGGGCAATTTGAGACGTAACCCAATTGATGAGGAGTTTCGCTGCTTCGTTTTTTTCTTTATTTGATACAGCTAAAAAATACGCCTTATTTTCATATTCAATGGTAGGCGTTAGCGCAACCAAGTGTCCCGATTGGAGTGCATCTTTAACATGCCATTCAGTTACAAGTGCCACCCCTCCGTCGTTGAATGCCGCTTGAATCACCGCCACCTGATCTTCCACAAAGAGAATATCATCAGATATGTCGTATTCCACCCCTAGTCGATGACAAAACGATTCCCACCCTTCCCATATCGGTAGTTCTTCTTTCAACATGATCTTCCACTGCTGCAAAATGGAGCGAATATCTTTGTCAACCAATCGTGTTTCTACAAAATTAGCGCTTGCCACTAGCAGTACGCGATCATGGAAAAGTAGATAATTGTCGCGATTCGAGGTATCGACACTGGAATAAAAAAATGCCACATCAAAATCATCATTTTCGTCAACCTGAGTACGTTCATTGTTGACGATAAGATTGATCTGGATGTTTGGGTAATGTTGACGAAAATCTTCAAGCTTAGGTAATAACCAAAAATGCAAAAAGCACAGGCCTACCTCAACGTTGAGTACGATAGTACTGTCCTCTTCGCCAGAAAAACGCTGCGTTCCTTGTGCAAGAATATCAAGGGCTTGACGCGTGGTTTCCAGATATTGCTCACCCGCTCTCGTGACCACGGCACCAGTACGAGTTCGATGAAACAGCTTAACTTGAAGTAACGCTTCGAGCTGTTTTATCTGCTTACTCACTGCGGCAGTAGAGACAAATAACTCTTCGGATGCACTGACAAAACTCCCCAATCTTGCGGCAGATTCGAACATGATTAGGCTTCCCGTAGTCGGGATCGTTTTGCGGTCTATTGGCATTGTTCCTCAAAGAGCATTAACTAAAAGTTGAAGCTAGCTTAACTAATTAACGTTTTACTGGCAAATCTCACACCGTAATATAAAAAGTGAAAATTTATGAATAGTTAAGGAGATTGAATGAAATCCGTAAAAGAGATTCATCACGATTGGCTCAACCTGCCTGATGGAACCCGCTTAGCGTTTCGTGCATGGATGCCCGATGATGCCGACTCTAAACCGGTACCTGCCATTTTAGAATTTTTACCTTATCGAAAAAATGACGGCACGGTGATTCGTGATGAAATTACGATGCCTGAAACCGCAGCGCATGGTTATGCGTGTATTCGTGTCGATTTGCGCGGGTGTGGTGAATCGGAAGGATTGTTTGAAGATGAGTATTCAGCCCAGGAACTGCAAGATGGCTGTGACGTTATCAATTGGATCGCACAACAAACGTGGTGCGATGGTAATGTCGGTATGGTCGGTATTTCCTGGGGTGGGTTTAACTCGTTGCAAATAGCAGCATTACAACCTCCCGCTCTCAAAGCCATCATTACCCAGTGTTCTACCGATGACCGTTTCCGCGATGATATTCATTTTCTAGGTGGCTGTTTGTTAAACGACAACATGGATTGGGCCGCATTTTTCTGGGCGTACGCTCAAGGTCGTAGCCCTGATGCCAAATTAGTTGGCGAAAACTGGAAATCAATTTGGCTTGAACGTTTGAACAAAATGCCATTTTTGGCCAAACCATGGATCAGCAATCAAACTCGAGGTGATTACTGGAAACACGGGTCTGTGTGTGAAGATCACTCAAACATCAAGATACCGGTCTACGCCATCGGCGGTTGGGCAGACAACTACCGCAACACCGTTTTTTCTTTATTACGCAATTTAACCGGTCCGAAAAAAGGTTTGATTGGTCCTTGGGCGCACAAATATCCAAACATTGCTTATCCAAATCCCAAGATGGACTATGTGACAGAGTCTGTGCGTTGGTGGGATCGTTGGTTAAAAGGCATTGAGAATGGTATTGAACAGGAGCCTGAGCTGCAATACTACCTTCAAGAGAGTGTGCTGCCGAGCAGCGATTACGAAATGCGTCCAGGTAAATGGGTCAGTGAGCCTACTTGGCCTTCGCCTGACACAACACATCGCACTTACTATTTAGGTAATAAGTCTTTGTTAGACACTCCAAGCGACAATCCGCCTATTTCGATTCGCTCGCCGCAAGATGTCGGTCTAGATGGCGGCCGCTTATGTGTCGGCATTCGTTTAGAGATGGAACAGCCGGCGGACCAGCGCCATGACGATGCTGGCTCATTAGTGTTTGAAACGGATACGCTAAGTGAGGATCTGCCGATCGCAGGTCAAGTCAAAGCGCAGCTCTCTTTGGCCAGCTCCGCGCCTAATGCGCATGTAGTAGTGCGCGTTTCTGATGTGCATCCGACCGGGGAAGTCACGCGAGTGACGCATGGCATTTTGAATTTAGCGCACCGTGATAGCCATGAGTTTCCTGAAGCATTAGAGCCTGGGCATGAATATCAAGTCGAGGTCCCACTTTATCATATGGCGTATGTGGTCCCTAAAGGACATAAACTACGCGTAGCGATTTCTACCGCTTACTGGCCATTGACTTGGCCGTGTGAACATGACGCAACCTTAACACTCAACCCAGCACAGTGTTCGATTCAGCTTCCACTGAATCACACGCAAACCCCGACGGATCGTGTTCCTGCTTACAGTCGAGCAGTGAGTTTTGATGGTGAACAACGCACACCGACAGACAGTCAGCGTGTGGTGCATCGTGATTACCAAACCGGGATCACGACGCTTGAAACCTATGATGATTTTGGGTGCCAGTACTTTAATTCGTCTCAAAGTGAAATTGATTTTGATATTCATCAGTTCCTGTCTATTCATCCTGAAGATCCTCACAGTGCGAAGAATGATATTCGTCTTCGAGTCGATATGGGACGTGATGGTTGGCGTACCGGGATTGAAGCCCAATACGTGATGACGTGCGATCAGGAAAATTTTTACATTCACGCGCACTGGACCGCCAAGCATGATGATGAGGTTATTTTTGAAAAGTCTTTTGATGAAACCATTGAACGTAATTTTATGTAATCAAGCTTACAGGATGTAACAATGTTTAAACATTTACGACCGTTGGTTTTTTATCCGACGTTTTTAATTTTGGTGAGCGCGCTGATCCTCAGTTTGGTGGATCTCGAGCAATTCACGGCTGTCACTGGCGAATTAAACAATAAGGTGTTGGATCTGTTTTCTTGGCTGTTTAGTATTGGCAGCTTTTACTTATTGGTGCTGGTTGTCTTAACTTATTTCTCGAAGTTAGGTGATGTCCGTATCGGCGGTGAAAACAGCACCCCACGAGTCACTAAACCACGTTGGTTTATGATAGTGCTTTGTACGACATTGGCTGTTGGTGTTCTGTTTTGGACAACAGCCGAGCCGATTTATCATTTACACGCGCCACCGGAAAGCTTAGGTATTGAGCCCGGTAGCGCGAATGCAACGTTATTTGCATTTTCTGCCATGTTTTTGCACTGGGGACCTACGCCATATGCTATCTACTGTATACCTGGTTTGATTTTTGCCTTGGCGTTTTACAACTTAAAGATGCCATTTTCTATCTCTAGTTCACTACGCCCGGTGTTTGGAAAAGCATTAACGCCAAGGGTTTCCGATATCATTGATGCCTTGGCTCTTTACTCTTTAGTGGTCGGCATGGCTTCCTCTTTGGGAACCGGTGCATTAACTTTACTCGGTGGTGTCAGTCAGTTTATTGATATTGAGCGCAACGCAATAACGTTAGGCATATTTATTGCCCTCATTGTTGCGACATTCATTTTCTCTGCTGCCAGTGGACTGAATAAAGGGATTGCGCGCCTATCAAAAGCGAACTTCTGGATGTTGATGGCGCTGTTTGCCTTCGTCTTGGTGTTTGGCCCTACGGTCTACATGTTATCCATTGGAGTAGAAGGATTGGGAGCTTACCTCCAGAACTTCTTTCGATTAAGCTTGTTTACTGGTCAAGCGGCTAACGATCCTTGGCCACAATGGTGGAGTGTATTCTATTGGGCAGTATGGTTTGCTTGGGCACCTATCACCGCAATGTTCCTTGGCAAGATCGGGCGCGGATATACAGTAAAAGAGTTTATTCAGGTGAACCTGATTTTCCCTAGCTTGTTTATTCTTTTTTGGGTCTCTGTATTTGCTGGGACTGCGGTATATCTTGATACCACCACTAACGGCACTCTCTATGAAGTGTTAAATAATGGTGGTGTTGAACAATTGCTTTATCACATTATGGATCAACTACCGATGAGCGGTGTGACTTCTTTTTTCCTGATTTTGGTTGCGTTTATCTCATATGTTACCGCGGCCGATTCCAGTACCGATGCCATTGGTGATTTGTGCACGAAAGATTTCACCTCAGATTCAGACGAAGGCACGGCGTTACCTATTAAAATTTTATGGGGTACGTTGATTGGTTTGGTAGCATGGATCATGGTCAGTACCGTAGGTATCAATGGTGTTAAGCAGCTGTCCAATTTAGGTGGGTTACCCGCGACACTGATCATTTTAGCCTGCAGTCTTACTCTGATTCGGTGGATTAAAAACCCGTCAGAGGTTAATAAATAAATTGGAGCGGTCTTATAAAAAACGTTAGTTAATAATAATGAGACTTTCAATGACTTGTATGATTAACAAAACCCTCAAACACCATGTTTGAGGGTTTTTATGCGGGGGTCAGTAACGTAGGTAAACCCGTCAAAATGACTTAACTATCATCAATCACAAGGACTGAGATATACAATAGGATGTGATGCATTGAAGGCGAGAAGCCACGCTTAAAGACGACATGGTAATGTTAACCTGTGCTGCTGTGGGTAAGCATTATGTTTCATAAATAAAAATAAGCGCGCTCTCATTAAGATTATAAATGGTTGGTCTGATATTGAATATAGTGATAAATTAGCCATTAATGCGATGGCCTTAATGCTGTAATGGCGCACGGACGATATTTTTGGGTCAATATGAAAAAAACGCCGCACTGTTCCGCTAAACTCGTTTTTATCTACTTTGTATTTTCATCATTGTGGGTTTTATTTTCTGATCAAGCGGTCGCGTTATTATCGAACAACCTACAAGTGTTTTCTTGGGTGCAGTCGTTCAAGGGACAACTGTTTGTGATGATAACGTCGCTGTTATTGTGGAGGCTAGTAAAAAAGAACAATCAAGAGTTTGAGCGTGCTAACGACATCGACGATGTAACCGGATTACACAGTCCCGATGTGTTTTTTCGTCATTTAGAGCAAAAGCTCAATAGCGCATACGATAAAGAACATTATGTGCTTTTTCTTCTCGATATCGATAACTTTAAACCCGTCGCAGATAAGTTTGGCTTTGAGAAAACCAATCAATTTTTAAAAGGTGTCGCGCAATCTATTGAGTCTCCAACGGTCTTTCCGCTTTTCTCCTCTCGTATCCACACGGATGGCTTTGCTTGCTTGATCCGTATGCACAATGACTGTCAAATAGGCCTGCATTTGGCACGTATTCAACGGCAATTCAACAAACACGCTCATGATCATGACTGTGATGTCACATGCTCGATTGGTGTGGCGCTGTATCCGACTGACGGTCGCACAGGTAAACAGCTCCTGTCTTCAGCAAGGCATGCGCTGAATGAGGCAAAGAAAAGCAAAAATACCATTCGATATCACGATCAAAGATTGATCGAGCAAGACCTACAAAAACAAGAAATGATTGCTGAACTGCGTAAAGCGATTGAAGAAGAGCAAATACAAATCGTGTTTCAGCCGAAATATAACTTGAAAGATAAACGAGTCACGGGCGTTGAAGTGCTATCGCGGTGGGAGCATCACCAGTATGGAGCCGTGTCACCCGCGGTATTTATAACACTGGCCGAAGAAAACCACCTTTGTCGTGATTTAACCACGCTTGTACTGAGCAAAGCCTCAAAACAGCTCAAAGAATCTCAGTTGTTAGGGAAAGAGATTCAAAGCGTGTCAGTGAACATTTCGGCTACCGAGTTAAGCAGTGCAGAAGATATCCGCCAAATAGAATCTTATCTTAAGCAAGATCTTGATTTTGCTCGTTACCTGCGTCTTGAAATCACTGAGACGGCAATGTTACAAGAGATTAAACTGTGTGCGGCTTTGGTGAAAAAGTTAAAACATTATGGCGTTTCTTTCTCCATTGATGACTTTGGCGTAGGTTACACATCACTCGGAATATTTAATAAACTAGATGTGGATGAAATTAAGGTCGATCGCAGTTTCATTCAACACATAGAAAATGATTACCGTTCAAGAGCGATCACTTCTGGCATTGTTGATATCGCAAACGGCTTTGGCATTCATGTTGTGGCTGAGGGGGTTGAAACTGAGCAGCAGCTGCGTATTTTAAAAGAATTGAATTGCGAACAAGCTCAGGGATTCTACCTCGGGCATCCGGTACCGTTGGCTCAATTAAAGCATCAGTTAACACAGAGGTTGGATACTATACTCTTTAGAAAGTCGTTGAATTTATCGGAAGAATTAGGGGAGATAGCGCCTTTGAAACCCAAATCAATGACGAATGTTCAAGTGTTGCGCATCAATCAGCAACTGCCTTTTATTGATTGATATATGGGGCTGATTACTTGCTATTTTGTTATGGAAGAAATCTTCCGGATCTTATCTGATTTGTTTAGAGGGCCTGTATGTCAGCACTGAATATCAATTCAACTTATGGGATGCTCGTTCTCCAAGACTTTGAATTGGTTTACGTTGATGACAATTATGCCCATATTTTTGGTTATGACTCTGCCGACACGTTAATGTCGAGCATTGATTCTTTTCTTGACTTAATTGACCCCACGTATCATCAAGCCGCACGCGATAATTATTATCAACAAGTTAAGGGGCTCGTGACTCCCCGAGGCCGTACCTTCCGCAATATTGACCGCTATGGGCGTACATTTACCGTGTTTACCATCGACCACCTGATCGAATGGGAAGGAAAGCCTGCCGTTCAAGTGACCTTAATTGATCTTTCGATGCTTGAGCGCGTTCAAGAACAAATGCTTGAAAACGAACAAAAATATAAACGACTGATCATTTCTTCGCGACAGGGGATTACGGTGCATTGAGATTTTAGCCCGATCATGGTGAACCAAGCGTGGGTCAATTTAATGCATGCGCCCTCCATCGATTATGTATTAGATGAGGTTAGCTTATTGGATTTTATCCCTCAGAATGATAGGACAACAGTGATAGAGCGCTATCAAGAGCTGATGTCAGGGAGAGTCGAAGGCACGCACTCTGTGGTTGAAAATATTTGCTTTGATGGAAAAAAACGTTATTTCAGCGTATACGACAATGTTATTGAGTGGGATGGTGAGCCTGCAATTCAAGCGGTCATCGAGGATGTTACTGATAAAGTTGAGTTAGAAAAAGAGCTCGATTATAAAGCGCATCATGACTCGCTGACTGGGTTGTGGAACCGCAATGCCATTTATCAATGGTTTCAAGATAAATGGCGCAATACTGACTCATTGGCGTGCATACTCTTGGACATTGACGATTTCAAGCGTGTGAATGATGAGTATGGCCATGTTAGTGGCGATACTTTGATCCGTTGTATTGGTCAGCTATGTGAAAACATTGTGTCTGAGCGAGGTATTGTTGGTCGCTGGGGAGGAGAAGAATTTGTCATCTTTTTACCGGATTTCAACGCGACTGAGGTGATTGACGTGGCGAAAGAAATTCGTCGGCGATGTGAGGAGAGTGAATGGTACTGTTCACAGAATCGAATTCAGCGGACGGTGAGTATTGGTGTGGCATATAACGACGATGATCATGACGCCGCTGAAAAAAGGAATGAGGAGGCCGCACGTAAATGCATGGATAACCTTATTCAACGTGCCGATAAAAAGCTATATCAAGCGAAATCACAAGGCAAAAACCAAGTGTCATATTGAAGGCAGGTCGTCGGTCTCTGTCTTCCACGCTTAAGATTGATAAAAAAACGGTGCGAATTATCGCACCGTTTTTTGTTCTATAAAGCACGTAGCAAGAATACGTTAAGCTTTTGCTTTTGCCGCCGCTTTTGCGATGGCAGCGAAGCTTTTCGCGTCTAGAGCCGCACCGCCAACGAGAGCGCCATCGATGTCTGGCTGTGAGAAGTAAGCTTCAGCGTTTTCTGGTTTAACAGAGCCGCCGTATTGGATGATCACTTGTTCAGCCACTGCTGCGTCTTTCTCGGCGATCATGGCACGGATAGAAGCGTGGATGCGTTGTGCATCTTCAGCGGTTGCAGCTTTGCCAGTACCGATTGCCCAGATTGGTTCGTAAGCGATGATGGCGCCGTTTAGCGCTTCAGCTCCGTATGCATCAATAACGGCGTTGATTTGACGAGCACAAACGGTTTCAGTTTCGCCAGCTTCATTTTGTGCTTCTGACTCACCGATACAGAAAACAGGCGTTAGGCCATTTTCTTTTAGGAAGTTGAATTTTTTAGCGACGAACTCGTCTGACTCGTGGTGGTATTCACGGCGCTCTGAGTGGCCGATGATGATATGAGATGCACCGAAGTCTTTCAGCATTTCTGGAGACATGTCGCCAGTGAACGCACCGCTGTTGTTCAGGTCAGTGTTTTGCGCACCGAGGATGATCTTGTTACCGCCTTCTGCGATTAGACGTTCTGCGAGGTCGATGTAAAGTGCTGGTGGGGCAACCGCCACATCAACACCTTCAACGCCTTCAAGCTCTGCGTTAAGACCAGTTAGCAGCTCTGTTACCATTGCTTTGCTACCGTTTAGTTTCCAGTTACCCATCACTACAGGACGACGCATAGGAATATCTCCCTTATCTTTAATGTAAAAATTGAATTAATGTAAAAAATCTACGGAAGAATATAACAGAATAATGTGAACAGATCATGATTGGTATCATGTCTTAAGCGCCTTTCTAATTCCGGTAGGCGCGGCACTTGTCCTGTTCATTTCCTTGTTCGCAATCGATTAGTGATCGCGTAGACAGAATGATAGTTCATTTCTCGGAAATTGCTGTTTGGATTGGTATTACTACAGGATGAATTTAATGGTTGTAGAAAGGAATCAAGATGCCAAACCTAGTTTTAGAGTATTCGAACTCTGTCGAAGAGCGAGTGAATGTTCAAGGCTTGCTGGAGGACTTACATAAAACGGCGTTAGAGAGCGGGCTTTTTGAGTTCGCGTCGGTGAAATCAAGAACGCTAAGATGTCATCACTGGCTAATTGGAGAAGAGGGCAGCAAGGTCGATTTTATTCATATTAACTTTGAGTTGTTGTCTGGTAGAACTCAGGAGCAAAAACGAGAGCTATCGCGAGGTTTGATGGGCGTGCTACAAGAGCAGGCAAGTCATGTACACAGTTTGACGGTCAATATTCGCGATATGGATGTGGACACTTTTCAAAAGGTGCTGAATTAAATCATTGTGTCGAGTACTGCAAAGTAATCAGTGTTGGGGCGTCGAGTCTTGTCGTCGCTTCGTCACCTTCAGAATAAGGATGTTGGTTTCGGGGGGATAGAAGCTGTCTTTCCAAATCAAGCTGACTCGGCTAATCTACAACTTTTCTACTTTTGGGCAAAAATTGATGTCGAATAAAGAGTTATTGTTTTCTTTTCAAGGACGTATAAACCGTAAAACCTACTGGATTTGGAACGTCATTTATTATGTTTCCATCTTAGGTTTCGGGGTAGGAGTCAATCAGCTATTTCCTACTTTCTCCTATCTGTTGTTGCCTATCTTTCTGTTGATTATTTTAATACCGGACTTAGCAATCACGACTAAGCGTTGGCACGATCGTGACAAATCAATCTATTGGTTGGCACTTAATATTCCGCTGGTGGTGGGTCGTATTGCTACACCAATCACAAGCCCTATAGCGCAAGAGCCGTCGATGCCGCAAATGCTGATTGCATCTATCTCTCTGATCTGTGGCTTATGGATTTTGGTTGAGTGTGGCTTCTTGAAAGGAACCGCCGGACCAAATAAATATGGCCCAGAGCCAGAGTAAAACTGAAGAGAAAAGCGTACCCATAAGGGGATGTTTTTCTCTTAATAGAAGCCTTTTCCAGTAAATAGAACGACATCTGCTTTCTGTGTGGGTGAGGCTTCCCCCTGCAATGCTGCTCTAAACTTAATCACCTGTTTTTGTAGCTCATCCATTAAGACGACATTGGTATGGTTTGGGTTTTTACAAGTGCTGATCACTCTGTCGATGTGGCTTTGTTGAGCCCACAATCGCGGCTGCATTTTTTCTGATGCGCCCTCTATCATCTTTTTCGCCATATCGTGTCGGAACTGCTCAAAGGCTTGTGGATTGCTTTCTGCCATTCGAACCATTTCATCGAATGAAGGTAGAGCTTGGGGGGAGTAACTGTGTAGAGTTGACATTACCATTCTCCAAATCCTTATGGAACTTGCTCTTAGTTACTAAAAGCCTATACCACGAAAATAGGGAGTGAGGATGAATGACACGGTTGTCTCATTTATAAGAGCAACTTTCTTTATCACAGATGAAATGAGTGCCTAGGTAAGGATCTAACACATGAGGAACACTGTCATTGTTGAATTCGATATACGCAGCGACGCTGACCACTAACTAGATGCTCCGTGCGTTCTATTTTGGTTTCGTGCCCCAGTAACGACTGAAACACATTAAGCTCTGATTGACACAGGCTCGGGCAACGCGTTGCAGCTTTACAAATGGGGCAATGATTTTCGATGAGAATAAAACCGTGTTCGTCTTTTTCGAGTTCGGCCATGTAGCCTTCTTGCTCACGTAATGAGACGAGTGCCTCCAACTTGCTTTCTAGATCATCATATTGGGCGAGATGCTGACGATAGGTTTGTAAGGTGATCTTTTCTCGCTCAGAGGTGACTTTATCGAGGCCATCCTGACCGAAAATGTGCTCCACCGCCTCGATAAACTGAATGGTTAATTCACCATGACGGTCGGCAAATTGTTCATGACCCTTTGGGGTCAGGGACCAATGACGAGCAGGACGACCCACTTTAACTTTTACGTCATGGATAGAAAGGATGTCATCATCTTCTAAACTCTGCAGATGCTGACGAGCACCCATGGTTGTCATCCCTAGCTCAGAAGAGAGTTGTTTTGCGGTGACAGAACCATCACGCTTAACGATTTGCAGTATCCTATCTACGGTCTTCATATATCCACCATCAATATGTCAGTACACATTATGCGCGATAGGGTTAGTAAAGAAAAGAGTTGACTTAGGTTAAAGGTTGATTTGATGATTTATCTATTAATCGGAGTTACGTACCTGTTGACGCTAATTTGTCGCCATTTTGAGCCGTGAGGGATAAGGAAGACGAAAAAGCTCCATCAAGAGGATGGAGCTTTAATTGAGATATTAAAGAATGATATCTCGCACTTCAGGATCTTTACGATCTAAGTAGTGAATAGACTTAATACGGCGGATGGTACGGCAGCGACCACGAACTAACAGTGTTTCTGTGGTCGCGATATTGTTTTGACGAGTGATGCCTTCTAGCAAGTCCCCTTTAGTGATCCCAGTGGCTGAGAATACGACGTTGTCGCTGCGTGCCATCTCTTCCATCTTGAGTACCACATTGGCTTTTACCCCCATCTCGGTGCAGCGCTTTAGTTCAGAGGCGCCGTAGATACGGTTTTCTTCGGTGTCACCTTTCACCTCATGGCGAGGCAATAAGCGGCCTTGCATGTCACCGTCTAGGGCGCGAATGACGGCGGCAGAAACCACGCCCTCTGGTGCCCCACCGATGCAGTACATCAGGTCGACTTCACTGTCTGGCATACAAGTGAGGATCGAAGCGGCCACATCACCATCAGGTACAGCGAAGACGCGCACGCCCATCGTCTGCATCTCGGCAATGACTTCATCGTGACGAGGTTTCGCTAAGGTGATAACAACCAGTGTGTCGAGTGACTTATTGAGCGCTCTTGCGACGTTTTCTAGGTTTTCTTTTAATGGTTTTTCTAAATCAATCACGCCTTTTGCACCAGGACCAACAACCAGTTTTTCCATGTACATATCAGGCGCTTTTAAAAAGCTGCCTTTTTCTCCAGCCGCAAGAACGGCAAGAGCATTGGATTGGCCCATCGCGGTCATGCGAGTGCCTTCTATTGGATCCACGGCGATATCAACTTCATCACCGCCGACACCGACTTGTTCACCAATGTATAGCATGGGCGCATCATCGATTTCACCCTCACCAATGACGATTTCACCGTTGATGTCTGTTTTGTTTAGTAAGGTACGCATCACCTCAACCGCTGCGCCGTCCGCCGCGTTTTTATCGCCTCGACCGAGCCATTTATAGCCAGCCAGTGCTGCGCCTTCAGTAACACGGGAAAATGCCATTGCTAAATCGCGTTTCATGATGTCTCCAAGTAAGCCAAGAGAAAGATAAATTTGCGCGGGGATTCTATCATAACGCGGGGTGAACGTTTGCTTTTTGCTGAGCTTTTACTTTAACTAAGTTGAATTTGATCAATACTTAGCACTATTTATGGCGCGGTAAGAGGCAAAATCCTTGCTCAAAAATGCTTCGTCGATAAGAAAAGTCAGCGTTTAGTGAGATTGCGCTTATTTTTTAACCGAATGATGCGAAATATTGAATATAGTAAGTGTTTCTCATCGCGACGCTGAGTAGAATGAACCTTATATAGGTTAGGTGTGCATCAGTCTCGTACATCGTCCCAACGGAATAACATAGGTAGGCCAAGATGTCTTTCGAAGTACTAGAACAACTAGAATCTAAAATTCAAACTGCAGTTGATACAATCACTCTTCTCCAGATGGAAGTCGAAGAGCTAAAAGCAGATAAGCTAAAACTAGCAGAAGAAGCAAATGAGCTTCGTTCGCAACGTGAAGAGCTAGAGCAAAAAGCGCAGCAAGCTCAACAAGAGCACTCACAATGGCAAGAACGCATTCGTACACTGCTAGGTAAAATGGACGAAGTGGAATAATTCACTTGTTCTTATTTGGAATTAAAAAAACACCCGCTTTAAGCGGGTGTTTGTGTATTTGAACGGTGGAAACGGGCGTAAGCTAACGTTTGAGTGTCGGGGCATTATTGATATGCCATCGATAATACCGAGGCGTTATATTGCGTTTCACTGACTTGAATTCGAAGTAAGTCAGAGTGTTTCCTCTTCATCCGATTTATCGAGCTCTAAGTTAATATTCAATGGCTCAGGAGACAAGATGATGCCGGTGTTATCGGCATAGATGTAATCTTCCGGTAAGAAGCTGACGCCACCAAAATTGACCGGGATGTCTAGCTCACCAATCCCTTGACTGGCTGCACCAACGGGGATAGAGGCTAAAGCCTGAATGCCGATATTCATATCTTCTAGTTCATCGACTTCACGAACACAGCCGTAAACGACCATCCCTTCCCACTCATTTTCTTCAGCGATGGTTGCGATTTCTGCATCAATTAAGGCTTTGCGTAAGGAGCCGCCACCGTCAATTAACAAAACGCGACCAAGTCCATCTTGTTCTAATGTCTCGCGGATCAGCGAATTGTCTTCAAAACACTTGATGGTGGTGGTTTGTCCAGCAAATGAAGCGCGACCGCCAAAGTTACTGAACATTGGTTCAACCACATCTACCTGATCGAGGTAGATATCACAGAGTGCTGAGGTATTGTATTCCATAGCTTACCTTTCTAAACAGAAATTGGTTGTCTTGAGTATATATGGGCATTAAGTCAATGCAATGACAATCTTTTTTTAACTTACTAGAGTTTGAGCTACCACAATTGTTGCAAACAAAACGTTCGTGACTAAAGAGCATTTCACGATGACGGGCATCATTGGTGCTATCTGTGCTGGTTTTTTCGTGTTCCAAACCGCTTTACCATGATCGGCCACGAAGTAGATACTCAGTAAAAATGGCAGACTAATCCAAACTGGTTTGTCTTGAATCAGTAAATACGCGGCAAACGCAAGGATGGCTCCGCCAAGTAGAATAAAATGATAGTGCTTTGCTTTGCGTTGCCCTAGACGCACGGGAACAGTGCGCTTACCACATTCACGGTCGTTTTCGATATCACGCATGTTGTTAATGTTCAGTACCGCTACGGCTAGTAAACCACAGCCCAGAGCAGGTAAGAACAGCGCGGCATCGACATGACCGGTATGCAAAAAGTAGGTGCCCGAGACGCCTAGCAAACCAAAGAAGAGGAAGACAGAGATGTCTCCCAACCCGACATAGCCATATGGTTTGCTGCCCATGGTATACGCAATTGCGGCAAGGATCGCGAGCATGCCTAGCCCGATGAAAGTGGCAATGCTTTCTAGCGAGTTGAGTGAGTAAAAGACCAAGATTAACCCTGAGAGTGCAGTCAAAACGATGTTGAAGGTAATGGCTTGTTTCATCTGTTTTGCGTTTACGGCGCCGGACTGCATCGCCCGTAAAGGGCCTAAGCGCTTTTCATTATCAGTTCCCTGCACGGCATCGCCATAATCATTAGCAAGGTTGGATAAAATCTGCAGTAGTGTCGCTGTGACGAAAGCCATGATAGCTATCGTCATCGAGAAGTGCCCCGTGGAGTATGCAAGTACGCTACCTGTTAAGATAGAGACTAATGCCAGAGGTAATGTTTTAGGGCGAGCGGCCTCAAGCCAGATCTGTAAAGATTGTTTCATGGAAATTTCGTGCTAGTAACCAATGTGCCCAGTATAAGCACAAAGAGGTGGATACGCTATTGACCTAAAACAAGTCAATTAGGAGTCTCTTTATGAAGAGTACTGTCGTGGCTAGTACAAGCTGGAGTTCAGCGTACGCAGTAGTCAGATATTTGTTCGTCCTAGTTCTTCGAAAATTACACTTTGGGTTGATGAGTTTGAATCAAGAGCTCTCGCCGTTCTGAACGCTAAGGGACGATTGTGGTATGTAGTCCCCTGTTGATGCAGGGCAACCTCGCAAATATCGACAAGCCCAGAATAGGACTTCTGGGCTTGTGCAGTGAGGGGGGCGACTAAAGAATAAAGCGGCTTAGATCTTCATCTTCAATGGTATCGCCTAAACGTTCTTTCACATAAGCGGCATTAATGACAAATTTCGCCCCTGATTGTTCTGCAGCGTCATAAGAAATTTCATCCATCAAGCGTTCCATGACGGTATGCAAACGACGAGCACCGATGTTTTCTGTGCTTTCATTCACCGTCCAAGCGGCTTCCGCAATTTGTGTGATACCGTCTTCCGTGAACTCGATGTCTACGTCTTCCGTTTTCATCAATGCCACGTATTGTTCTGTCAGAGATGCTTTCGGTTCTGTCAGGATGCGTTTGAAATCATTACTGCTTAGTGCTTCAAGTTCTACGCGAATTGGTAAGCGGCCTTGCAGTTCTGGGATCAAATCAGAGGGTTTAGCAACTTGGAATGCGCCAGAGGCAACAAACAGAATGTGGTCTGTTTTTACCATGCCGTGCTTGGTGGAAACGGTGCAGCCTTCAATCAATGGTAGTAAATCACGCTGAACGCCTTCACGGGAAACGTCTGGACCAGAACTTTCACCGCGTTTACAGATTTTATCGATCTCATCGACAAACACGATGCCGTTGTTTTCTACGTTGTAAATGGCTGCTTCTTTCAGCTCTTCCTGATTCACTAGTTTTGCTGCTTCTTCTTCAACAAGCGCCTTCAGTGCATCTTTGATCTTTAGCTTACGCTTTTTCTTGGTATCACCAGCCAAGTTTTGGAACATGCCTTGTAACTGGTTCGTCATTTCTTCCATGCCCGGAGGTGCCATGATTTCCACCCCCATTTGTGGTGCGGCCACGTCGATATCGATTTCTTTATCGTCTAGTTGGCCTTCACGTAGTTTTTTACGGAAAACTTGGCGTGTATGAGACGACTCCTCAGTTTGTTCTGCCTGGCCCCAGCTGTCTCGTGCAGGTGGTAGTAATGCATCAAGAATACGTTCTTCTGCTTGCTCTTCAGCGCGGAATTTTACTTTTTCCATCTCTTGTTGATGAGTCAACTTTACGGCGACATCCGTAAGATCACGAATAATCGTTTCGACTTCCTTACCAACATAACCCACTTCGGTGAATTTTGTTGCTTCGACTTTGATGAACGGTGCATTTGCCAGTTTTGCTAAGCGGCGAGCGATTTCGGTCTTACCAACACCAGTAGGACCAATCATTAGAATATTCTTTGGGGTGACTTCTGCACGCAAACTTTCTTCAAGCTGCATACGACGCCAGCGGTTACGAAGTGCAATCGCAACCGAACGTTTTGCTTTTTCTTGCCCAATGATATGGCGGTTCAGCTCATGGACGATTTCGCGAGGTGTCATTTCAGACATATTCTTTCCTTACTTCGTTACGATTACGCTGTTGGATTTGCAAGTTCTGTAGTTGATTCTAGCTCTTCTACAGTGTGGTTGTGGTTGGTGAATACACAAATATCACCTGCGATGTTTAGCGCTTTTTCCGCGATTTCGCGAGCATCTAAGTCGGAGTTCTCCAGCAGCGCTATTGCGGCTGCTTGGGCGTAAGCACCACCGGAGCCAATCGCAATCAAGTCATGCTCTGGCTGTACCACATCACCGTTACCTGTGATGATCAAAGATGTGGTTTCGTCCGCGACGGCAAGAAGGGCTTCTAGTTTACGAAGAGCGCGATCGCTACGCCAGTCTTTGGCTAGCTCTACTGCCGCCTTAGTCAGATGACCTTGGTGCATTTGCAGTTTGCTTTCAAAGCGCTCAAATAGGGTAAAGGCGTCCGCCGTACCGCCAGCGAAACCGGCTAATACTTGATTATTATATAGGCGACGAACTTTGCGTGCGTTACCTTTCATGACGGTGTTGCCTAGAGATACTTGGCCATCACCCGCGATGACGACTTTATTGTTTCGACGTACAGATACAATGGTAGTCACAGTCGACCTCTTGATTATTTCTTTTTGGATTTAATTCTGTATATGGGGGGAGAAATTAGGGATTCAAGGGGAGAGCGTTTTTCGAACTTAGACGTTATGTTCGGCAGTGAGAAACGAATATGATTCACAATCTAGCTGCTGAATGCTGGTCATATGCACCAGAATGCTTTTGATGCGCACACTTTTTGGTTAGATTCCTCGACTCGCAGAACCCACCATTTAGAGGTTATCTGGGTAAAGCAACAAGACCAACAGGGTTGCCCTTGTTGGTCTTTAAATTGATCCATTCATGAGGGCTAGAACTATAGGTTTTCTTTCCAAATCGCACACGGCTCGATTTTAGCGCGCTGCAGTTTATGGCGTTCTCGCTCAGCATCTCGTTTGAATTTGTAAGGCCCTAGCACCACTCGATACCAAGAGCTGCCTTCTTTTTTGCGTATTTTACTCGACATCCCTTGGAAGGCGATTGACAACTTACGCTCTTCTGCCTGCGCTCGAGTTTTATAAGCGCCGCATTGCATAATGTAAGGGATTTTAGAAACTTCAATTTCTTTCGCCACAACTTCCACTTCTCGTTTCGGTAATGACTCGACATACTCCCACTTCTCTTCAGGGGGAGGGGGTAATGTCTTTTTCGGCTTGGTTGTGTTGACGGTTGTTGTTGGCTGCTTTACAACCGGCTGCTTAGGTTCTGGATCATTACTCAATAGGTAAAGCCCATAACCAAACCCTCCGACGAGCAAGATTGCTAATAGGCTACTACGCCAAGGTTTCTTGTTAGACGGCTGCTTTTTTGTCGATTTTTTGGGAGCACCTCGCCCCCGTCTCACATAATCTCTATTTGCCACGGTTACTTCTGGTCATCAAGGATTCTTGTAAATATGTTAATCCAGAACGGGTTGAGAAAACACCCTATTGATAGAATCTTGATAGTTAAGACCCAATAACCTGGCACATATGGGCACGATTAAAACAATGAGTTTTAATGACGGAATAAAAAAGCGGCGCATCATTAGCGCCGCTGTCGTGTTTGCATGGACTGCTCGTTGCTCCCACGCCATAAAACTTATGGGCGTTGCGGCGGCGCAGCGCTACCACGAACGATGAGATTGGTTTCCAATAGGCGCGAGCCGGAATGTACGTCGTGACCTTTGAGCATCTCTAGCATCATCAACATGGCTTGTCGGCCAATCTCATAGCGAGGCTGAGAAATGGTCGTTAGCGGTGGATCGCAATATTGAGCGAAGTTGATGTCATCAAACCCCACCACTGAGAGATCTTGTGGGACACGCAAGCCGAGTTTTTTGGCTTCTTGGATGGCGCCAATGGCCATGGTGTCACAGTGACAGAAAATCGCGGTAGGTGGCTCGGGCAGCTCGAGCAATTTACGAACGGCTTTGGCTCCGCCATCAAAAGAAAACTCGGTGATCACGCTGTATTGTGGCTCTTTGCCAATTCCGGCGCGACGAAGTGCTTGTTGATACCCTTGCTGACGGAACTGACATAAAATAGCCGCCTCTGGCCCTGAGATTTGTGCGATGCGTTTATGGCCTAACTGAGTTAGGTAGTTCACGGCTTCAAAGGCTGATGTCAGGTTATCAATATGAACGGTTGGAAGTTCAAGCTCGGGCGCAAACTCACAGGCCATGACCATGGGCGGTAAGTTTTTTTGTTCAGGTTTACTGACATCAAACGGTAAATCGGTGCCAAGTAACAACATGCCATCAGCTTGCTTAGTAAAAACAAGGTTCACGAAAGAACTTTCGCGTTTTTTCTGTTGACCACTATCCCCCAATAGGACGAGGTAGCCATGTTCCATGGCTGCATCTTCGATACCACGAATGATCTCTGAGAAGTAGGGATCACAGATATCAGGGACGATGGTGACAATGGTCTTCGATTCGTTTCTACGTAAATTTCGCGCTAATGAATTCGGAGAATAACCCGCTTCAAGTACGGCATCTTCCACTCTTTTTCTGGTTGAAGAGGAGACTTTTTCTGGATTCATTAATGCTCGAGATACCGTAGCCGTAGACACTCCCGCAAGCTGGGCAACATCCTTCATTGTCGCCATAGTTTTTAACCTCTCATTTATTTTGCTAAGACGATGTTATTCCTGCTTTGAAGTCGAAGTACTCAAACCAAGATACATCAGCGCCTGCTCATCGCTCAATTCGTGTTTACAGGTGGAAAATTGGGTTTTTCACTGCGACATCAATTTATGGGAATAGTCATTATTCAACCTAAGTCTGTGTGCTCAAGTCACGGTAGACTTTACTCATTGGGATAGTCTATTCATTTCTAAAGTGAAAGTTACGGTCTGTTTAACAAAAAACGCAATCTGAATGTGATCTGTGTCATGTTAAAAGGTAATTCATTACATGGTTAAACGTTTGCTAGCTGAGGTCTTGTGGTTCTATGTCTAAATTCCAGCGTACTTTCTTCGCATTTGGCAACAACTCAATCGCAGGTTTAGCACTGGTTAATAACTTTTGCATCAATGAGCGGTGCTGAGTTTGTAACAAAAGCTGCCAGCGATATTTGCCAGCCCGCTTGGCGAGTGGTGAAGGGGTGGGGCCGAGGACCAGGCATGTGTCATCAAATAAAGGATGAGACTCTAAAGTGAAACGGACTTGGCGTAGAAAATCTTCAACAATCTCGCTTTGGTTGGATTCTGCTTTAAATAAGGTCAGGAAAGTATAGGGTGGAAGCTGTGCGAGTTTACGCTCTTCCAATGCTGTGGTCGCAAAGTGGCGGTAATCTTTTTGCAGCAATGCTTGTAATAAACTGTGCTCTGGGTGGTGAGTTTGTAAAACTACTTCTCCGGGTTTACTTGCGCGGCCAGCCCGTCCCGCAACTTGAATAAACAGTTGCGCGAGGCGTTCAGAAGCGCGGAAGTCACTGCTGTATAATGATCCATCCACATCAAGTAGTGCGACGAGAGTGACATTTGGGAAATGGTGGCCTTTAGCGAGCATCTGGGTGCCGATGAGAATTTGAAATTCACCTTTGTGAATTGACTCGAGCGCATTTTCTAAGCTGCCTTTCCTGCGAGTGCTGTCTCTGTCTATCCGTATCGCTTTGTATTCGGGGAAGAGTTGAGCGAGTTGTTGTTCCAGTTGTTCAGTTCCAACGCCAACAGTCACTAATTGTGTAGAGCCACACCCATGGCACTGATGAATTACGGGTTGTTGAGAACCACAATGATGGCAGCGGATTTCATTACTGTATTGATGAAATGTATAGTAAGCATCGCAGCGTTTACACTCTGCAATCCAGCCACATTCATGACACATCAGTGCTGGAGAGAAACCACGGCGATTGAGGAACAGCATGACTTGGTTGCCCGCTTTTAAGTGCTTGCGCATTTCAGCGATGAGCGTGGCAGATAAACCGCTTTCTAAATATTGGCCTTTTACATCTAAAACTTTGTTTGTCGTCGGCACAGCTGAGCCTGCACGTTGCGTTAGGGTAAGGTGGTGGTACTTGCCTGACAATGCATTATGCAGTGTTTCTAATGCCGGCGTTGCCGAGCCCAGTATTATCGGTACTTGTTCTTTGTGTGCACGCATCACGGCGACGTCACGAGCGTGGTAGCGCAAACTATCCTGTTGCTTGTAAGAGATATCATGTTCTTCATCGACGATGATGATGCCGAGGGCGGCAAAAGGTGTTAGTAGTGCAGAGCGGGTGCCGATAATGATGCCAGCAGCTTTATCTCGAGCTGATAACCAAGCATTAAGACGTTCAGTTTCATTTAAGCCGGAGTGAATGACATCAACAGGAACATTAAAGCGACGTTTAAAGCGGTTGATGGTTTGCGGCGTTAAACCAATTTCGGGTACCAGCACCAATGCCTGTTTACCTTTCTCGAGCACTGGTTTAATGAGGTTGAGATAAACCTCGGTCTTACCTGAGCCAGTGACCCCTTCTAATAAATAACAAGCAAAGCCGGTTTGGCTATTGACGCTAGCAATGGCTAAAGCTTGCTCATGGTTGAGCTTTGGTTTTTCAACGTCACGTTCAATCGGGAGCTGCCACTGGCTAATGGTCGGCTTTTTCTCTATACGTTCAATCCAACCCTTTTCCTTTAGTGTTTTTAATACAGTTGAGGATATTTCTTGTTCAAGCATTTCTTGGTGAGACACAGCACCACCAATCATCATCTGTAATGCTCGTTGTTGTTTCACAGCACGCCCAAGCCCTTGCATTAATTTGTTTTTACCAGCGTCAGTAAGTTGCCATTCTTGCAAGGTAGCAAAATCCGCGGGTTTGCCTTTTCTTAGCGCGGCGGGCATCGCGTTGTGTAGTGTGTCACCCAGCGGATGTTGATAGAACTGGCTGCACCAAGTCAGCAGAGAATAAAGCTTTTCGGGCCAAATAGGACTTGAATCCAAAACCGCTTTGAGTGGTTTTAGTTGCTCTTTTGGAAAGTCGGAGTGGTTGACCATAGCAATGACAATACCAACAAGGGTCTGGCGTCCAAAAGGAACTGATACCCGTCCGCCTATGATCGGAAACAAGTGCCCCGGAATGATGTAATCAAATTGTTTGTCGAGTGGTACGGGTAATGCCACTCTAGCAATGGACGGGCGCATAGATTCTGAGCTATAAAATAGAAAGGAGTGTAGAGTCTATTAAAATCGATGTGGACACTCGAGTAAAGCTGCATGTTTGGGTATGAATCCTGTCAATGGAGCCAGTCTGGCTAAAAAAGTAGCGAAAAAGTTGCCAAATATGTTGATCCGATCAATCTGATTCTTTAGTATATCGCGCCTTGAGATATGGCTTCAGCGATAGGCTGTAGCGGTATCAAACTTTTGATGTTAATTACGTGTGGTGTGCGGCTTAGACTCGTATAGCGACACGGCCTACTATTGAGGTTATCCCATGAAAGCTGGTATCCACCCAGAATACAAAGCAGTAAGTGCTACTTGTTCTTGCGGCAACACTTTTGAGTTCAACTCAACGCTAGCGAAGGAAGCTATCCACCTAGACGTGTGTGACAAGTGCCACCCATTCTACACTGGTAAGCAACGTGTCGTTGATACTGGTGGTCGTGTTGATCGCTTCAACAAGCGTTTTGGTGCACTATCAAGCGGTAAGAAATAATAGCAGACGCTTTTATGATTACAGTTTTAAAAGGGACGCTTCGGCGTCCTTTTTGTTTATAGTCATAGCATGCATAGGCGGATGGTGTGGAAACGGCTAAGCAAAAGCCGTCTGCTACACATAAGTTCGATTATTTTTCATTCGACTATTGCAACCTAAAGTGCGATCTGTATAATGCAGCGCACTGGTTAAGCCAGTTGTGAACCAATGAGCAGTGAGGAGCTAACAAACTTTAGAGTTTGGTAGGTAATGTATACTCAGCTTATGTTCGCGGTTAATACAATTAGCTATCTTTTCTTCGGAAAAACTATCCTCAGAGGTGACTTTGGCATATAGGGATAGTTAATCGAAAATTAACTGACAATGCGTCCTAATCTTGGATGCTACGGTTTCACATAAATCAATCGGCATTCTCTCGTCCTGACGAGTTTGAGTGGCGATATTGTTTGTGTAATTTAATAAATTTGGAGCTCTGTCTCATGCAGAACCAACGTATTCGTATCCGCCTAAAAGCTTTCGATTACAAACTAATCGATGCTTCTACAGCGGAAATCGTTGAAACAGCTAAGCGCACCGGCGCACAGGTTCGTGGTCCAATCCCACTGCCAACTCGTAAAGAGCGTTTCACTGTTCTTATCTCTCCGCACGTTAACAAGAAAGCACGTGACCAGTACGAAATTCGTACTCACAAGCGTCTAATCGACATCGTCGAGCCAACAGACAAAACTGTTGATGCTCTAATGCGTTTAGACCTTGCTGCGGGCGTTGACGTTCAAATTAGCCTAGGTTAAGGGAGATTAGAAGTATGATTGGTCTAATCGGTCGTAAAGTGGGCATGACCCGCGTATTTACTGAAGAAGGCGTTTCTATCCCAGTAACTGTTGTTGAGGTTGAAGCTAACCACGTGTCTCAAGTGAAAACACTTGATACTGACGGCTATGCAGCAATCCAGGTTACAGCTGGTTCTAAGAAAGCTAACCGCGTAAACAAAGCTGAAGCAGGTCACTTTGCTAAAGCTGGCGTTGAAGCTGGTCGCGGTCTTTGGGAATTCCGTTTAGAAAACGGCGAAGAGTTCGAAGTTGGTTCAGAACTAACAGTTGAACTATTCAACGAAACTAAGAAAGTAGACGTTACTGGTACATCTAAAGGTAAAGGCTTCCAAGGCGCAGTTAAGCGTTGGAATTTCAGTACTCAAGATATGACACACGGTAACTCATTGTCTCACCGTGCTCCTGGTTCTATCGGTCAATGTCAGACTCCAGGTCGCGTATTTAAAGGCAAGAAAATGGCAGGTCATATGGGTGCTGAGCGTGTAACGACTCAAAACCTAGAGATCGTACGTGTTGACGCTGAGCGCAACCTGCTTCTTATTAAAGGTGCAGTACCAGGCGCAACTGGCGGCAACGTGATCGTTAAACCAGCTGTTAAAGCATAACGTCTCAGGAGTAAGTAATGGAACTAATGGTTAAAGGTGCCGATGCACTAACTGTTTCCGAAACTACTTTCGGACGTGAGTTTAACGAAGCTCTTGTACACCAAGTAGTTGTTGCGTTTGCAGCAGGTGCTCGTCAAGGTACTCGTGCTCAAAAAACACGTTCAGAAGTTTCTGGCGGTGGCGCTAAGCCATGGCGCCAAAAAGGTACTGGCCGTGCGCGTGCTGGTACAATTCGTAGCCCAATCTGGCGTACAGGTGGTGTTACTTTTGCTGCGAAACCACAAGATCACAGCCAAAAAGTAAACAAAAAAATGTACCGTGGTGCTATGAAGAGCATTCTTTCTGAGCTTGTTCGTCAAGAGCGTTTAATCGTTGTTGATAACTTCTCAGTTGAAGCACCAAAGACTAAAGATTTAGTCGCTAAGCTCAAAGAGCTTGAGCTTACAGACGCTCTAATCGTGACTAGCGAAGTAGATGAGAATCTATTCCTAGCGGCTCGTAACCTATACAAAGTTGACGCACGTGACGTTGCTGGTATCGATCCAGTTTCTCTAATCGCGTTCGACAAAGTTGTAATGACTGCTGAGGCAGTTAAGCAAGTTGAGGAGATGCTAGCATGATTACAGAAGAGCGTATCCTAAAAGTTCTACGTGCGCCGCACATCTCTGAAAAAGCAACTATGGTTGCTGAGAAAGCGAACACTATCGTTTTCAAAGTAGCTAAAGATGCTACTAAAAAAGAGATCAAAGCAGCTGTAGAAAAGCTATTTGAAGTTGAAGTTAAGTCTGTAAATACTCTTATCACTAAGGGTAAGACCAAACGTCAAGGTCTACGCCAAGGTCGCCGCAGCGACGTTAAGAAAGCGTACGTTACTTTGAAAGAAGGTCAAGATCTTGACTTTGTTGGCGGCGCGGAATAACAGGAGTAGTTAAGAATGGCTATTGTTAAATGTAAGCCGACTTCCCCTGGTCGTCGTCACGTTGTTAAAGTTGTTAACGCTGACCTACACAAGGGCAAGCCGTATGCACCTCTTCTAGAGAAAAACTCTAAGAATGGCGGTCGTAACAACAACGGTCGTATCACAGTACGTCACATCGGCGGTGGTCATAAGCACCACTACCGTTTAGTTGACTTTAAACGTACTAAAGACGGTATCCCAGCGACAGTTGAGCGTCTTGAATACGATCCAAACCGTAGCGCAAATATTGCTCTAGTTCTATATAAAGACGGTGAGCGCCGCTACATCCTAGCACCTAAAGGTGTTAAAGCTGGTGATGCAATCCAGTCTGGTGTTGATGCACCAATTAAAGCTGGTAACACGCTACCAATGCGTAACATCCCAGTGGGTTCAACTGTACACAACGTTGAACTTAAGCCTGGTAAAGGTGGTCAGTTAGCTCGTTCGGCTGGTGCTTACGCTCAAATCGTTGCTCGCGACGGTACGTACGTAACTATCCGTCTACGTTCTGGCGAAATGCGCAAAGTTCTTTCTGAAGGCCGTGCAACAATCGGTGAAGTTGGTAACTCTGAGCACATGCTACGTGAACTGGGTAAAGCTGGTGCATCACGTCATCGCGGTGTCCGTCCAACGGTTCGTGGTGTTGTAATGAACCCGATTGACCACCCACACGGTGGTGGTGAAGGTCGTACTTCTGGTGGTCGTCACCCAGTATCTCCTTGGGGTATGCCAACTAAAGGCTTCAAAACCCGTAAGAACAAACGCACCGACAAGTACATCGTACGTCGTCGTAATAAGTAATCTATATAAGAGGATAAGCCATGCCACGTTCTCTCAAGAAAGGTCCATTTATTGACCTACACTTGCTGAAGAAGGTAGAGAAAGCGGTGGAAAGCGGAGACAAAAAGCCTATTAAGACTTGGTCCCGTCGCTCAATGATCATCCCTACGATGATCGGTTTGACCATCGCTGTCCATAATGGTCGTCAGCACGTCCCTGTATTTGTAACTGATGAAATGATCGGTCACAAACTGGGTGAATTCGCACCAACACGTACTTACCGCGGCCACGTTGCGGATAAGAAAGCTAAGAAGCGCTAAGGAGTAAATGATGGAAGCAATTGCTAAACATAACTTTGCTCGCATTTCGCCTCAGAAAGCTCGCTTAGTTGCGGATCAAATCCGTGGTAAATCTGTTGACCAAGCTCTAGAAATTTTAACTTTCAGCAACAAAAAAGCTGCTGTATTAGTTAAGAAAGTTCTTGAGTCAGCTATCGCGAATGCGGAGCACAACGAAGGTGCGGATATCGACGATCTATCAGTCGCTAAAATCTTCGTAGATGAAGGCCCTACCATGAAGCGTATTATGCCTCGTGCAAAAGGTCGTGCGGATCGTATCTTGAAGCGTTCAAGCCACATCACTGTTGTTGTAGCAGACGCTTGAGACTAGGAGAGTAAGCAATGGGTCAGAAAGTACATCCAAATGGTATTCGTCTAGGCATCGTTAAGCCTTGGAATGCTACATGGTTTGCTAACACCAAAGATTTCGCTGCCAACCTAGACGGCGACTTCAAGGTACGTCAGTTCCTTACACGTGAACTGAAAAAAGCGTCTCTATCACGCATCATTATCGAACGTCCTGCAAAAAGCATCCGTGTGACTATTCACACTGCTCGTCCAGGCGTTGTTATCGGTAAGAAAGGTGAAGACGTAGAGAAGCTACGCACAGCTGTAGCTAAAATTGCAGGTGTACCAGCGCAAATTAACATCGCTGAAGTACGTAAGCCTGAACTAGATGCGCAACTTGTTGGTGACAGCATCGCGTCTCAGCTAGAGCGTCGTGTAATGTTCCGTCGTGCTATGAAGCGCGCGGTACAGAACGCAATGCGTCTAGGTGCTAAAGGTATCAAAGTGGAAGTAAGCGGTCGTCTAGGCGGCGCTGAAATCGCGCGTTCAGAGTGGTACCGTGAAGGCCGTGTGCCTCTACACACTCTACGTGCTGACATTGATTACGCAACTTCTTCGGCTCACACTCAATACGGTGTGATCGGCATTAAAACTTGGATCTTCAAAGGTGAAATCCTAGACGGTATGCCAGCAGCTAACGCTGTAGAGCCAAAAGGCGATAAGCCTAAGAAGCAGCGCAAAGGCCGTAAGTAAGGAGTCGACAGATGCTACAACCTAAACGTACTAAGTTCCGTAAGGTTCAGACTGGTCGTAACCGTGGTCTAGCTAAGGGTACTGATGTAAGCTTCGGCGAATTCGGTCTTAAAGCTGTTGGCCGTGGTCGTCTAACTGCTCGTCAAATCGAAGCGGCACGTCGTGCAATGACACGTCACGTTAAGCGTCAAGGTAAAATTTGGATCCGTGTGTTCCCAGATAAGCCTATCACAGAAAAACCACTTGAAGTTCGTCAGGGTAAGGGTAAAGGTAACGTTGAGTACTGGGTAGCCCAAATCCAACCTGGTAAGGTTATGTACGAAATGGGTGGTGTACCTGAAGAATTGGCACGTGAAGCGTTCCGTCTTGCGGCGCGTAAACTGCCTTTCAAAACTACATTTGTAACTAAGCAGGTGATGTGATGAACGCACAAGATCTACGCGAGAAAAGCGTTGAAGAGCTTAACGCTGAGCTAATGAATTTGCTACGTGAACAGTTCAACTTGCGCATGCAAGCTGCAACTGGTCAACTACAGCAAACTCATACTCTGAAAGCTGTACGCCGTGATATCGCACGTGTGAAAACTGTTTTGACTGAGAAGGCAGGCGCATAATGAGCGAAGTAAAACGTACTCAACAAGGTCGTGTAATTAGCGACAAGATGGATAAGTCTATCACCGTTGCTATCGAACGTTTCGTAAAACACCCAATCTATGGTAAATACGTTAAACGTACGACTAAAGTACACGCACATGACGAAAACAACGAGTGTGGCTTCGGCGATACTGTTGAGATCGAAGAGTGTCGTCCACTGTCTAAGACTAAGTCTTGGACTTTGGTAAAAGTTCTAGAAAAGGCGAAGATCTAATCTTTGCTATTCTATGAAATCAAGCGGCTCCAAAAATATTTTTGGAGCCGCTTATTTATTGACTACCCAATCACAAAAAAGGGTGGTACAATTCGCGTCCCTTTTAAAGAGGCAGCCCGACCCGTGATGGGTCTAGTTATTAATATTTAGCGGAGCACTAACATGATCCAAATGCAAAGTATGCTGGACGCAGCTGATAACTCAGGCGCACGCAGCGTAATGTGTATTAAGGTTCTGGGTGGCTCTCACCGCCGTTATGCACATATCGGTGACGTCATCAAAGTTACTGTGAAGGAAGCAATCCCTCGCGGTAAAGTAAAAAAAGGTGATGTTCTGAAGGCGGTGGTAGTGCGCACCCGTAAAGGCGTACGTCGTCCTGACGGTTCTGTCATTCGCTTCGACCGAAATGCTTGCGTATTGCTAAACGACAATACTGAGCAACCAATCGGTACACGTATCTTTGGTCCTGTGACGCGCGAACTTCGTGGCAATAAGTTCATGAAGATCGTTTCACTGGCTCCAGAAGTTCTGTAAGGAGCACGTAGAAATGGCAGCTAAAATCCGTCGTAACGACGAAGTAATCGTTCTTGCTGGTAAAGACAAAGGCAAGAAAGGTAAAGTAACTAAGGTTCTAGCAACCGGTAAAGTTATCGTTGAAGGTATTAACCTTGTTAAGAAGCACCAAAAGCCGGTACCGGCTCTAGGTCAACAAGGTGGCATCGTTGAACAAGAAGCAGCAATTGATGTTTCTAACGTTGCAATCTTTAACGCAGCTACTGGTAAAGCTGACCGTATCGGTTTCCGTTTTGAAGATGGTAAGAAAGTTCGTTTCTTTAAGTCTAATGACGAAATCGTTTCTAACTAATAGAAGTAATTTGGAGTTCTACTATGGCGAAACTGCATGATTACTACAAGTCGTCTGTAGTCGCTGAACTGACCAAACAGTTCAGTTACACAAGCGTCATGCAAGTCCCTAGAATCGAGAAAATCACCCTTAACATGGGTGTTGGTGAAGCAATCAACGATAAGAAACTGCTAGAAAATGCAGCGTCTGATATGGCAACGATCTCTGGTCAGAAGCCACTTATCACAAAAGCGCGCAAATCTGTTGCAGGTTTCAAAATCCGCGAAGGCTACCCTATCGGTTGTAAAGTAACCTTGCGTGGCGAACGTATGTGGGATTTTCTTGAGCGTTTAATTAACATCGCTCTTCCACGAGTACGTGATTTCCGTGGTGTTAGCGCTAAGTCTTTTGACGGTCGCGGTAACTACAGCATGGGCGTTCGCGAGCAAATCATCTTCCCGGAAGTCGACTTCGATAAAGTTGACCGTGTACGCGGCTTAGACATCACAATTACGACGTCTGCTGGTACTGATGAGGAAGGCCGTGCTCTGCTGGCTGCCTTTAACTTCCCATTCCGTAAGTAAGGTGAAGGGTTACTGTTATGGCTAAACAATCAATGAAAGCACGTGAAGCTAAACGTGCACAGCTAGTAGCTAAGTTCGCACAAAAGCGTGCTGCGCTAAAAGCTATCATCAGCGATGTAAACGCATCTGAAGAAGATCGTTGGAACGCGGTTCTTACACTGCAATCTCTTCCACGTGATTCGAGTGCATCACGTCAGCGCAACCGTTGCAACCAAACTGGTCGTCCACACGGTTACCTACGTAAGTTCGGTCTAAGCCGTATTAAGGTTCGTGAAGCTTGCATGAAAGGCGAGATTCCGGGTCTTCGTAAGGCTAGCTGGTAATTGCCACTTAATCATTTGGAGTAAATCATATGAGCATGCAAGATCCGATTTCGGATATGCTGACCCGCGTTCGTAACGGTCAGGCAGCAAACAAAGTTGCTGTAAAAATGCCTTCTTCAAAGCTTAAAGTTGCAATTGCTGCACTACTAAAAGCTGAAGGTTACATCGTTGACTTCGCTGTTGAAGGCGAAGCAAAACCTGAGCTAGAAGTTACACTTAAGTACTTCCAGGCTAAACCAGTAATTGAGCAACTTAAACGTGTTTCTCGTCCAGGTCTACGTGTTTACAAGAAGAAAGATCAACTTCCTTCTGTAATGGGTGGTCTTGGTATTGCTATCGTTTCAACTTCCAAGGGTCTTATGTCAGACCGCGCTGCACGTAAAGCAGGTCTTGGTGGTGAAATCATCGGCTACGTAGCTTAATAAGGAGTAGACTATGTCTCGTGTTGCAAAAGCACCTGTCGCTATTCCAGCTGGCGTAGAGGTGAAACTAAACGGCCAAGAAATCACTGTAAAAGGTGCTAAAGGCGAACTGACTAGCGTTCTAAACAACGCAGTTGTAATCGCTCAGGAAGAAAATAACCTGACTTTCGGTCCTAAAGAAGGTGTTGCTAACGCTTGGGCACAAGCAGGTACTGCTCGTGCACTAGTTAACAACATGGTTGTTGGTGTTACTGAAGGCTTTACTAAGAAGCTAACTCTTAAAGGTGTTGGTTACCGTGCTGCTATAAAAGGCAACGCTGTAGGTCTAACACTTGGCTTCTCTCACCCAGTTGAGCACGAGTTGCCAGCGGGTATTAAAGCTGAATGTCCTAGCCAAACTGAAATCGTGATCACGGGTGCTGACAAGCAACTAGTTGGTCAGGTTGCGGCTGACATTCGTTCTTACCGTGAGCCTGAGCCTTATAAAGGTAAAGGTGTTCGTTACGCAGATGAAAATGTGCGTACTAAAGAAGCTAAGAAGAAGTAAGGTAACACTATGGATAAGAAAGCATCTCGCATCCGTCGTGCTACACGTGCTCGACGTAAGATTGCAGAACTGGGTGCGACTCGCCTAGTTGTACACCGTACTCCTCGTCACGTGTACGCACAGGTTATCGCGGCTAACGGCTCTGAGGTTATCGCAGCAGCTTCTACTGTAGAAAAAGCGATCCGTGAGCAAGTGAAATACACTGGTAACGTTGATGCAGCTAAAGCAGTGGGTAAAGCTATTGCTGAGCGCGCTCTTGAGAAGGGCGTAACTGCAGTTGCATTTGATCGTTCTGGTTTCCAATACCACGGTCGAGTAGCGGCGCTAGCAGAATCTGCTCGCGAAGCTGGTCTGAAATTCTAAGGTAGGGTTGGAAGATGGCTAAAGAACAACAAGTTCAAGCGAATGATTTGCAAGAAAAGCTAATCGCAGTTAACCGCGTATCTAAGACGGTTAAAGGCGGTCGAATCATGAGCTTCACTGCACTAACAGTAGTTGGTGACGGTAATGGTCGCGTAGGTTTCGGTTACGGCAAAGCTCGTGAAGTACCTGCAGCGATTCAAAAAGCAATGGAAAAAGCGCGTCGTAATATGACGACGATCGCTCTAAACGAAGGCACACTTCACCACCCAGTGAAAGGTCGCCATTCGGGCTCTAAAGTTTACATGCAGCCTGCTGCAGAAGGTACTGGTGTAATCGCAGGTGGTGCGATGCGTGCAGTACTTGAAGTTGCTGGTGTACACAACGTTCTATCTAAAGCGTACGGTTCTACGAACCCTATTAACATCGTTCGTGCTACGATCGATGCATTAGGTAGCATGAAGTCACCAGAAATGGTTGCTGCTAAACGTGGTCTAACTGTTGAATCTATTTCGGAGTAAGCACACGATGGCAACTATTAAAGTAACTCAAACTAAAAGCTCAATTGGTCGCCTACCAAAGCATAAAGCTACATTGCGCGGTCTAGGTCTTCGTAAAATCAACCATACAGTAGAACTTGAAGATACACCGTGTATTCGCGGTATGATCAACAAGGTTTACTACATGGTTAAAGTTGAGGAGTAATCAGAATGCGTTTGAATACTCTAGCACCGGCTACTGGCGCGAAAGCTTCTGCGAAGCGAGTAGGTCGTGGTATCGGTTCAGGCTTAGGTAAAACTGGTGGCCGTGGTCACAAAGGTCAAAAATCACGTTCTGGCGGCAATGTTCGTCCAGGTTTCGAAGGTGGTCAAATGCCTTTGAAACAACGTCTACCAAAATTCGGTTTCACTTCTCGTAAGAGCCTAGTGTCTGCTGAAGTTCGTCTAGCTGAGCTAGCGAAAGTTTCTGGTGACGTAGTTGATCTGAACAGTCTTAAAGCTGCTAACGTTATCACTAAGAACATTGAATTTGTAAAAGTTGTTCTTTCTGGTGATATCGACAAAGCAGTGACTGTAAAAGGTCTACGTGTGACTAAAGGCGCTAAAGCTGCAATCGAAGCTGCAGGCGGTAAAATCGAGGAATAATCTCGAGGAACGAGGTACAGATGGCTAAGAAACCAGGACAAGATTTTCGTAGTGCTCAGAGCGGCTTAAGTGAACTAAAGTCGCGCTTGTTATTCGTAATTGGTGCACTTTTAGTATTCCGAGCCGGCTCATTTGTGCCGATTCCTGGTATTGACGCTGCTGTACTTGCCGATTTGTTCGAACAGCAAAAAGGTACCATCGTTGAAATGTTTAACATGTTCTCCGGTGGTGCTCTTGAGCGTGCATCTATATTAGCATTGGGCATCATGCCGTATATTTCGGCATCTATTGTTGTCCAATTGCTAACTGTAGTTCATCCAGCGTTAGCTGAACTCAAAAAAGAGGGTGAAGCAGGCCGTCGTAAGATAAGCCAATACACACGCTACGGCACGCTTGTACTTGCAACATTCCAGGCTATAGGTATTGCAACTGGCCTACCAAACATGGTCGACAATTTGGTTGTTATCAACCAAACCATGTTTACGTTAATTGCAACCGTAAGTTTAGTAACCGGTACCATGTTCTTAATGTGGTTAGGTGAACAAATTACAGAGCGTGGGATTGGTAACGGTATTTCGATACTGATTTTTGCAGGTATTGTTGCTGGGTTGCCTTCTGCAATCGGTCAAACAATCGAGCAAGCGCGTCAAGGTGAATTGCATGTACTTCTTCTATTGCTAATTGCGGTATTAGCTTTCGCAGTAATTTACTTCGTTGTTTTCATGGAGCGTGGTCAACGTCGAATCGTTGTTAACTACGCGAAGCGTCAACAAGGTCGTAAAGTATTTGCTGCACAAAGCTCTCACTTGCCACTTAAGATTAATATGGCAGGTGTAATTCCAGCGATTTTTGCATCAAGCATTATTTTGTTCCCAGGAACATTGGCTCAGTGGTTTGGTCAAAACGGTGAGAGCAGCGCGTTCGGTTGGTTAACTGACGTGTCTTTGGCTCTTAGCCCAGGTCAACCGTTGTATGTAATGCTTTATGCAGCAGCAATTATCTTCTTCTGTTTTTTCTACACGGCGTTGGTTTTCAACCCACGAGAAACAGCAGATAACTTGAAGAAGTCTGGTGCATTCGTACCCGGAATCCGCCCAGGTGAGCAGACAGCGAAGTACATTGATAAAGTAATGACACGTTTAACCCTTGCTGGTGCACTGTACATTACCTTTATCTGTCTGATTCCCGAGTTCATGATGGTCGCGTGGAACGTACGTTTCTACTTCGGCGGTACATCACTACTTATCGTAGTTGTTGTTATTATGGACTTTATGGCACAGGTACAGACTCATCTGATGTCTCAACAGTATGATTCTGTGTTGAAGAAAGCGAATCTGAAGGGCTATAGCCGTTAATCCGGCGGTAGATTCAGTTTCATTTACGGAGTTTAGCAATGAAAGTTCGTGCTTCCGTTAAAAAAATCTGCCGTAACTGTAAAGTAATCAAGCGTAACGGTGTCGTTCGTGTGATTTGCAGTGAGCCAAAGCACAAACAGCGCCAAGGCTAATTAGCAGAAATTTTTACTTGAAAATGAAGGTTGGGTCGAGTATATTTCTCGGCCTACCTTTTGCGTGCAAAAGAAGTAGTATTCCGCAGCGTATCCATCACGGGCTTTGCTGCGGCTAATTCTTTTATAGAAACACTTAGGAGTGAATAATGGCCCGTATAGCAGGCATTAACATTCCTGATCATAAACATGCAGTAATCGCTCTAACAGCGATCTACGGCGTTGGTAAAACTCGCTCTCAAGCTATCTTAGCTGAAGTGGGTGTTGCTGAAAATGTTAAGATCAGTGAACTAACTGAAGAGCAGATCGATCAACTGCGTGATGGTGTAGCTAAATACACTGTAGAAGGTGATCTTCGTCGTGAAGTATCTATGAACATCAAGCGTCTTATGGACCTTGGTTGTTACCGTGGTCTTCGTCATCGTCGCAGTCTACCACTACGTGGACAGCGTACTAAAACCAACGCTCGCACCCGTAAGGGTCCGCGTAAGCCGATCAAGAAATAATCGGGAAGGTAGAGTACAATGGCTAAACAACCAATTCGCGCTCGTAAGCGCGTACGCAAGCAAGTTGCAGATGGCGTTGCGCACATCCATGCTTCTTTCAATAACACAATCGTAACCATTACTGACCGTCAAGGTAACGCTCTTGCATGGGCTACTGCAGGTGGTTCTGGTTTCCGTGGTTCTCGTAAGTCTACTCCGTTCGCTGCACAGGTTGCTGCTGAACGTTGTGCTGAAATGGCTAAAGAATACGGCCTAAAGAACTTGGAAGTTATGGTTAAGGGTCCTGGTCCAGGTCGCGAATCTACGGTTCGTGCACTAAACGCCGCTGGTTTCCGCATCACAAACATTGTTGATGCTACACCAATCCCTCATAACGGTTGTCGTCCACCTAAGAAACGTCGCGTATAACGTTTCTAGGACAGTTGGAGAAGAATCATGGCAAGATATTTGGGTCCTAAGCTGAAGCTTAGCCGTCGTGAAGGCACTGACTTATTCCTTAAGTCTGGTGTACGCGCGATCGATACCAAGTGTAAAATTGATAACGCACCAGGTGTACACGGCGCTCGTCGCGGTCGTCTATCTGAGTATGGCGTTCAGCTTCGTGAGAAGCAAAAAGTACGTCGTATGTACGGCGTTCTAGAAAAACAATTCCGTAACTACTACAAAGAAGCTGCTCGCCTAAAAGGTAACACAGGTGAAAACCTGCTTCAGCTTCTTGAAGGTCGTCTTGATAACGTAGTTTACCGTATGGGCTTTGGTGCAACTCGCGCAGAAGCACGTCAGCTAGTTAGCCACAAGGCTATCCTAGTAAACGGTAAAGTTGTAAACGTTCCTTCTTTCAAAGTAGCGGCTAATGACGTTGTTTCTATCCGCGAGAAAGCTAAGCAGCAATCTCGTATTAAAGCAGCTCTTGAAGTTGCTGAGCAACGTGAAAAACCAACTTGGATTGAAGTAGATGGTGGCAAGATGGAAGGTTCATTCAAGCGTATGCCTGAGCGTTCTGATCTATCAGCTGACATCAACGAACAATTGATCGTCGAGCTTTACTCTAAGTAAGGTTTAAACTAAAGAGAGGACACAATGCAGGGTTCTGTAACAGAATTTCTTAAGCCACGTCTGGTTGATATCGAACAAGTCAGCACGACTCACGCAAAAGTAACTCTTGAGCCATTAGAGCGTGGCTTTGGTCATACTCTGGGTAATGCACTTCGCCGTATTCTTCTATCTTCTATGCCTGGTTGTGCAGTCACAGAAGTAGAAATTGAAGGCGTACTTCACGAGTACAGCACTAAAGAAGGTGTTCAAGAAGATATTCTTGAAATCCTTCTAAACCTTAAAGGTTTGGCTGTACGTGTCGCTGAAGGTAAAGACGAAGTGTTCATTACTTTGAACAAATCAGGCTCGGGCCCTGTGGTTGCAGGTGACATCACCCATGATGGTGATGTAGAGATCGCTAACCCAGAACACGTTATTTGTCACCTAACGGATGACAACGCTGAAATCGCAATGCGTATTAAAGTTGAACGTGGTCGTGGTTATGTTCCGGCTTCTGCGCGTATCCATAACGAAGAAGATGAGCGTCCAATCGGTCGCCTACTAGTAGATGCTACTTACAGCCCTGTAGACAAAATTGCCTACGCTGTAGAAGCAGCTCGTGTAGAACAGCGTACTGATCTAGATAAGCTTGTTATCGATATGGAAACAAACGGTACTCTAGAACCTGAGGAAGCTATCCGTCGCGCAGCTACAATCCTAGCTGAGCAATTGGATGCATTCGTAGATCTTCGTGATGTACGAGTTCCTGAGGAGAAGGAAGAGAAGCCAGAATTCGATCCGATCCTACTGCGTCCTGTAGACGATCTTGAACTAACAGTTCGCTCTGCTAACTGTCTGAAAGCAGAAGCGATTCACTACATCGGTGATCTAGTACAACGTACTGAGGTTGAGCTACTTAAAACGCCTAACCTTGGTAAAAAATCTCTTACTGAGATTAAAGACGTACTTGCGTCACGTGGTCTGTCTCTGGGCATGCGCCTAGAAAACTGGCCACCTGCATCAATCGCTGAAGATTAATCGATACTAGTTAGAAGGATTAGGTCATGCGCCATCGTAAGAGTGGTCGTCAACTCAACCGCAACAGCTCACATCGCAAAGCGATGTTCAGCAACATGGCTAGCTCTCTAGTACGTCATGAAGTTATCAAGACTACTTTGCCAAAAGCAAAAGAGCTGCGTCGCGTAGTTGAGCCTTTGATTACACTAGCTAAGACTGACAGTGTTGCTAACCGTCGTCTAGCATTTGCACGTACTCGTGACAACGAAGTAGTTGCAAAACTATTTAACGAACTAGGTCCACGTTTTTCTGCTCGTCAGGGCGGTTACACTCGTATCCTAAAAGCTGGCTTCCGTGCTGGTGACAAAGCTCCAATGGCTTTCATTGAGCTTGTAGATCGCCCAGCTGCTGAAGAAGCTGCTGAGTAATCAGTTCGTAAGAACGAGAAAGCCGAGCATTAGCTCGGCTTTTTTGTATCTGTCGCTCAGCGAATATTAATCCCCACCTTGTTATGCCGTAATACTGGTTGTCGATAGCTCAATAACCGTCAATCTAGCCATTCTCCCACAGTCCGCCCAGTGCACTCAGTAATGCTTCGCTTGCACCTTGTGTGTTCAAGTAATTCAGTATGATAGGACCAAATTGACTGATCATTGATGGGTCTAAGCCGAGCGAATCAAATGCTCTGTTTACTGCTTCTATGTTGTCGATGTTCCCTAACCGGCTCTGAGCCCCTTGTAAGTTTGCAAGCCCTGGAAGTAAAGTCTTTAGTTCAGTGCTATTTTCTTGCGAAAGTTGATTTTGCGTTAAAGCAAGTAACGCGCTACTACCACCTATAGCTTGCTCTGCTGAGATAGGAAGTTGGCTCGTTAGCATATCTGTTAATGGTGAAGGTTCAGCATTTAAGCTGTTGTTAACCATATCCATGAGTCCATTTTTTTCACTTTTCTCTGTAACGATATCTAGGAAAGCGTGCGCATTGCTAATATTGATTAATAAAAGTGCGAGAGTCAGGAGCGTTTTACGCATGGTACCTCCAAAGTTAATGTTATTTTGTTGTTTTAAAGGCTATCAGAGTAACTACAGGTGAGAGTGTCTATTTATTTTAGACAAAAAAAACGACGCCAGAGCGCCGTTTTTTAATGATAATTGAATCAATTTCAATTAAAGGATATCAAGTAGTTCTACTTCGAATACTAGTGCTGCGAATGGAGGGATTGCAGCGCCAGCGCCACGCTCACCGTACGCAAGGTCGTGTGGTACATATAGTTTCCACTTAGAGCCAACAGGCATTTGTTGTAGTGCTTCAACCCAACCTTTGATTACGCCCGTTACAGGAAACTCAGCTGGTTGGCCGCGAGAGACAGAGCTATCAAAAACAGTGCCGTCAGTTAGTTCACCATGGTAGTGAACGCGAACTGAACTTTCCGCTGTTGGGATTTCGCCAGTACCTTCAGTAATTATTTCGTACTGAAGACCAGAATCTAGAACGTTAACTTCTGAGCGTAGTGCGTTGTCTTTTAGAAACACTTCACCTTCCGCTGCTGCAATTTTAGCGGCTTCTTGACGTGCAGCTTCTGCACGAGTTTGCATCTCTTGTAGCGCTTCGTTGATGTCATCAATCTCAATTGATGGCATATCACCAGTGAGTGCTGTTGCAATACCTGCCGCGATAGCGTCAACACTAAGACCTTCTAGACCTGAGCCTGCAAGTTGTTGGCCCATTTGTATACCAATACCGTAGCTTGCTTTCTGTTCTACTGTTTCAAATTTCATTTCAGACATAAATGTCGCTCTTATTAGGAGTGAGAAAAACAATAGAGTATCAGTTTCGAGCTAAGGTTTAAATGATTGCGATGGAATGCATAGTACCGGTTTTACTGGTGTGACCTACCTCTTACTCCATGTGATATTTCTGCTAATTTAAACCAAATTCCATTTTAGTTTCGTGAAAAGCATATACTCTCCGCATCGGTATTTTTATACTGGCAGTAGAAGTATTAAGAGGCTCATTAAAATGAATCGTCGCAGAAAGAAAAAGCAGCAAGTCGACTACGTCGAGTTGGTTAAACAAAAATTCGCTGCTATCGACTGGAAGCAGCTGTTCAACAAACAGTTATGGGTGGACCGTTTACAGCCTGTTCAATTATGTTGGCATCGGTTACCAAAATTTCATCAGCGCACTCTGATGATTTTATCTCCCTTGTTGCTGTTAGTTCTAATTATTCCTATACCGAATGAACAGGAACAGTTAGTTGAGCCGACTGGGGTCGATAATCAGCGCGTAGCGATTAAACTGAATGCGCAAAGTTTGAGTCAACAACGTACCTCACAAAATTCAGGACCTAAATCTGAAGACTGGAAAGAGTATCAAGTGAAGAACGGTGATACGCTTGCACAAGTATTCAGAAGTAACCAGCTTTCCATGGCAGATCTTAATGCTTTAGTCAAAATTGAAGGCAGTGACAAACCTTTGAGTCAGATTAAACAGGGTCAGTTGATTCGCTTTAAGCTGACCGAAGATGATGAGTTAGATATTCTTCAGTTGGAAAAAAGTGGCCGTTCAGTCATGTTCTTTCGCTTATCGGATGGCAGTTTTGGACGTAACAAGTGATGGAACCAAAATAAAAAAGATGCGAGAAGCTCGCGTCTTTTTTATTGGGGGTTATAAAGTATTCTGCTGCTGCACGGGCGCTTCTCTTCGCATGTCAACGTGAGGGATATCATCTTCAAGGTAGCAATCAGAAATTACATTGAACCCATGGCGGGCGTAAAAGTGAGAGAGGTGTTCTTGAGCGCCGATATCGATGGTTTGACCTGGCCACATTCTCTCGCATTGCGTTAGTGCGACTTCCAGTAACTGATGGCCTAAGCCGCCTCCGCGAGCGGTTTGTTTCGTCGCCACTCGACCTATACTGACATTGTCATAGGTTGTACCAGCAGGAAGCAAACGCGCACAGGCAACGAGTTCATCACGGCGATAGCCTAAGAGGTGATGAACGCCTTCCAGCGTGTCTTTACCATCTAACTCTGGGTATGGGCATGTTTGTTCAACGATAAAGACATCAACGCGTAATTGCATCATTGCATACAGTTGTGTGGTGGTCAGTTGGGCAAATGGTAAAGTAATCCAAGTAAGCATTTCTAGTATCCATGATGTTATGTACCCAAATAAATGTGAGAGGCTCAACCTTGCATATGAAGTCATTTGGGTTGGTTCACTCTGACTTTACTTGGTTTTGGGCTAATACTCATTAACAATGGTTAATTTTCACTGGTCTTCCTGTCAAATCTGGTGATAATGTGCTCTCTTTTCATCCCACCTGAGGATATTCCCGTGAGCAAACCAACTTTTGATCAAGTAGAGTTAAGCCCAGCATTACTCGCCACACTTGATTCTCTCAACTACACCCACATGACGCCCATTCAAGCTTTGAGTTTGCCTGCGATTTTGAAACACCGTGATGTCATCGGGCAGGGAAAAACGGGCTCAGGTAAAACGGCCGCGTTTGGATTAGGCGTATTGTCTAACCTCAACGTCAAACGCTTCCGAGTTCAGTCGTTGGTACTGTGTCCGACTCGAGAGCTTGCTGACCAAGTGGCGAAAGAAATTCGAACTTTAGGTCGAAGCATCCACAACATCAAAGTGCTCACTCTGTGTGGCGGTATGCCAATGGGGCCACAGATTGGCTCATTAGAGCACGGCGCTCATATTTTGGTGGGAACACCGGGTCGTATTTTGGATCATCTTGAGAAAGGCAGAATCAATCTTGAAGAGTTAAACACCTTGGTGTTGGATGAAGCCGACCGTATGTTGGATATGGGATTCCAAGATGCCCTTGATGCTATCATCGCGAAAGCACCTAAACAGCGTCAAACGCTACTGTTTAGTGCTACGTTCCCAGAAAAAATCGAGCAGGTGGCAAAGCGTATTATGCAATCACCGGAATTGATTAAAGTAGAGTCGACTCACGACACCTCGAGTATCGTACAATACTTTTATCGAGTCGAAGGCTCAGAAGCTCGTGACGAGGCGTTAGCCAACTTATTGTTGACTCATCAACCAGAGTCGGCGGTGGTCTTTTGTAACACTAAAAAGGAAGTACAAAGTGTTGCTGATGAACTGCATCGTAAAGGGTTTAGTGTTATCGATATTCACGGGGATTTGGAGCAACGAGAACGAGACCAAGCACTGGTGCAATTTTCGAACAAAAGTGTGTCTATTTTGGTGGCGACCGATGTGGCCGCTCGTGGTTTAGATGTTGATAACCTAGACGCTGTGTTTAACTTTGAATTATCACGCGATCCGGAAGTTCACGTACACCGTATCGGTCGTACTGGTCGCGCAGGCAGTACAGGTTTGGCATTTAGCTTCTTTGGCGAAAAAGACGGCTTACGAGTGGCACGTATTGAAGAATACTTAGAGATGGATGTGGTGCCAGCAACGCTGCCAGCGAAGTCAAACCAACAGCCATACCAAGCGAAAATGGTGACGATCAACATTGATGGTGGCAAGAGGCAAAAAGTCCGCCCAGGTGATATATTAGGTTGCCTAACGGGGAAAGATGGTATTCCAGGCACTCAAGTTGGCAAGATTCATTTGTTCCCAGTGCGCGCTTATGTAGCGGTTGATAAATCTGTCGCCAAGAAAGCGTTGCAAACCATTAGCAATGGCAAGATGAAAGGGCGTCAGTTCCGAGCACGAATCCTTAAGTAGAATATCGATGTTATGCAAAGGCTCTTCGTTTGAAGAGCCTTTTTTTGATTTTACTTGGGCGTGTTATCTTTAGTTAAGCGCGCTTTAATTCGGCTTAAACTGATAGGCGTGATCCCCAGATAAGCAGCAATTTGGCTATCGGTAATACGTTGCTTTAAATCTGGGTAATGAGCGCAAAATAATTGGTATCGTTCCTCTGGGGAGTAGAGCAGCATAAAACGTTCTTTGTTCTCTTTATTAACCAGTTGGTTTTCGAGTAGCTTTAAGTAAATGGCGTGCTTTTCTGCTCGCCAGTGATGCAACGTTTCAATTGGCAAGCAAAATAGCTGACAAGCGCTCAGCGTTTCCAATAAGTAAGGCGAAGGTTGGTTCTTAATTATGCTCTCAAAGCCGATAACCCAGTCCTTCTCCCAATAAAATTCTTTACTGAATTCTTTGCCCTGTTCAGTGAGATAGCTTGCGTGGCATAAGCCTTCAATAATGAAATAGAAATGCGTACTAAACTCGCCTTGGTGGTTAAGAATGTGGCGCGTAGGCAGTTCGAATAACTCACCATTTTCGATAAGTTGGTTTGCTTCTGTGTCTAAGAAGCCATGATTGACTAAGTCTGAAAAAAGATCGCTGTGCATGTGATAACTCAGAAACGGTTTTCTTTATTCTAACGGGTTTTATTGATAACAAAAAAGCGGCTCATGAGAGCCGCTTAGCGTTGTTGTCAAATCAGCCTTACTTACTTATTCAGGTCGATTTGGTAAACCGCGAAACCAATGTCGTCAGTCGCGACACGTTTCATTGGGTATTGACCTTTCTCTTTGATGAACTGCGCCGCTTTATCGCTAGGCGAGGTTTCGAAACGAATATCTAGCTTGTTCTCGGACTTAATCGGTGCGAAAGACCAGTTGTTGTCAGCGCTTGGTGTCACTTCACCTTTTTCTTCACTCACGCGAGAAATATAAGCGGCGACGACAGAGCGGTTTTCATCTGGTGCGTCAAACGCAATAAAGTCTGGGCCCGTACCAGGGAAGGTATTGCTATAAGCACGGTAGTTATTGGTTGCGATGATGAAGTCCTGCTTCGAATCAACAGGCTTACCATCGAATGTCAGATTCACAATACGCTGAGACTCTGGATTAATCACTTTGCAATTCGCATCGTATTTGGGCGGTTGGGCGATATCGATCTGGTAGTTCACCCCATCAATGACATCGAAGTTGTACGTACGGAAATTATCCCAATCAATCAAAGGTTGCGGCTGAGTGTTTGTGATATCGATGTGGTTAAATTGTCCCGCGCTGCACTCTAGCCATTCGCGAACCTCTTTACCTTTCACTTTCATCGCAACCAAGGTGTTTGGATATAAGTAAAGATCGGCCGCATTACGGAAGGTGAGCTGACCGGACTCTACTTCCGTGAAGTTGCTTGGATCGTTTTTACGACCGCCGACCTTAAACGGTGCCGCTGCGCTCAAAACAGGGATGTCAGCGAGATCTGGGTCACCTTGGATGAAGCGTTCCACGTAATCCTTTTGCGCAAGGTTAACGATCTGAATGGTGGGGTCGTCTTGCACCAATGCAAGGAAGCTATACATCACATCATTCGTTTTGCCGATAGGCTGGTTGACGAATTCACGCGTGCCTTTGTGATCTTCTGCTAATGCTTTCACGATGCCTTTATCGGCTTCAGCCAAAGATTGTTTATTGGCTTTGTCGAAGATTGGCCGTGCTTCAGAACGACCTTCGACCACTTGCCACTTGTCATCTTTCTCTTTCAGTAGCAAGTCCATCACACCGACGTGGCTCCCCCAGCGACCCGGCATAACCGAAGTGACACCATTGATGGTCCCTCGGTCAGTGTCAACGCCTTGCAGGTCAGCAAAGTCTTTACCTGGGAAGACGGCGTGAGAGTGACCAAAAGCAATGGCATCAATCCCGTCGACTTGAGTTAAGTAGTAAATTGAGTTCTCTGCGCCTAATTTGTATGGATCAGTAGAAATGCCGGAGTGAGGAATCGCGATGATCACGTCGGCGCCTTGTTTCTTCATTTGAGGGAGCAGCGTTTCTGCCGTTTCCTTAATATCTTTGGCAAAAACGTTGCTTTCAAGGTTCTTCTTATCCCACACCATAATTTGGGGCGGAACAAAGCCGATGTAGCCGACTTTAACTTGATGTGCGTCGCCGTTGGTGTCTTTGAAGGTATGCGTTTTGATCAGGTAGGGCTTGAAATAGTGCTCCCCTGTTTTTTTATCAAATACGTTTGCGTTGATGTAAGGAAAGTTCGCGCCCGTCAAAGTCTTGGCTAAAAAGTCCAAGCCATAGTTGAATTCATGGTTACCAATGTTGCCCACATCGTAGTTTAACTGGTTCATCGCCTTGTAGACCGGGTGTACTTCGCCAGCGTTGATCCCTCTCGCCGCCATGTAATCGCCCATTGGGCTGCCTTGGATCAAATCACCGTTATCAACCAATACACTGTTTTCTGCCTCTGATTTTGCCTGCTTTACTAATGTGGCGGCACGGCTTAGGCCGATTTTTTGTGACGGTTGATCTTTGTAGTAATCGTAATCCATCACGTTAGTGTGAATATCGGTGGTTTCGATAATGCGAAGTTTGATGGTATCGGCCATCGCAGAGCCTGCAAGCGTTAGCATGCCACTTAACACTGCGAGCGAGAGGGAATTAACTGCCATTTTCATGTGGTACTCCAATTCAATGGGATAGGGAAGTCGTACGCGTAATGTAGCAAACGCAGTGCAACTTGATGATAAAGAAACAATAAACTGTGAACATCCATCAGTTTACAGAACCTTATTCATCGTAATCGCCGATTTTTTCACGCTTTTGAATGAGACCAAACAAAAAATTCTTAGCAGATTTTTGAATAAAAAATGAAATTTTAGAATTTCAGGTAATATAAACGCCCCGCCATAATGCTTGCACAACAATATCAATGGATGATGAGCAAGCACATGGCAACAAACGATTCAGTCACTTCTTTTCCTCAACAAAAGCCTCGATTGGTTGCTGATAACCCAGTGGCTGGTGTTACACGTTTTGCCAAGCAAACGCTACAACCGAGTGAAGTTGCGCTGGTGGGGGCTGGGCCCGGTGATCCTGAGCTTTTGACGCTGAAAGCGCTCAACTGTCTACAGCAAGCGGATGTGGTTTTGTACGACTATCTGGTCTCTGAGGAGATCATGGCGCTGATCCCAAGCGATACGATTTTAGTCTGTGTGGGCAAACGTGCTGGACATCACAGCGTGCCACAAGAGAAAACCAACCAGCTTTTAGTCGACTTCGCAAAACAAGGCTATCGCGTGGTTCGAATTAAAGGCGGCGATCCATTTATGTTTGGGCGGGGTGGAGAGGAGCTCGAGGTACTCGCCGATGCGGGGGTGCGTTTTCAGGTTGTGCCGGGTATTACCGCGGCGGCTGGCGCAACCGCCTATGCGGGTATTCCGCTGACGCATCGTGATTATGCGCAATCGGCTATTTTTGTCACCGGCCACTTAAAAGAAGCAAGTGATGAGATGGACTGGTCAACGCTGGCGCGTGGTAATCAGACTTTAGTGATCTACATGGGCCTGATGAAATCACACTATATTCAGAAACAACTCATTAAGCACGGTCGCGCAACATCGACACCGATTGCCATCATTGAGCGCGGTACCCAAATTCAACAAAAAGTATTGACGGGACAACTATCCCAGCTCTCTGATTTATCGAAAGAAGCCAAGGCGCCATCGTTGATTGTTGTCGGAGAAGTGGTGCGATTGTCTCAAAAGCTAGATTGGTTTTTACCCAATACGGATTGCAGCAAAAATGTCATTGCCAACGCCATATAATTTCAGCCCAAAGATCAGAGACGTAACGCGGCTTCAAGCTTAAAAAGGAAAGACAAAACATGGACCAACAACGTTTAACTCACCTTAAACAACTCGAAGCGGAGAGTATTCATATTATCCGTGAAGTTGCGGCTGAGTTTGATAACCCAGTCATGATGTATTCGATTGGTAAAGACTCATCAGTGATGCTGCACCTTGCGCGTAAAGCTTTTTATCCGGGTAAGATTCCATTTCCACTGCTGCATGTGGATACCGATTGGAAGTTCCGCGAGATGATTGAGTTTCGTGACCGCACGGCTGAAAAATATGGTTTTGAGCTTTTGGTACATAAGAACCCAGAAGGGCTAGCAATGGGTTGTAGTCCATTTGTTCATGGCTCTTCCAAGCACACCGACATCATGAAAACTCAAGGTCTAAAGCAAGCATTGAACAAATACGGCTTTGATGCGGCCTTCGGGGGAGCGCGTCGTGATGAAGAAAAGTCGCGTGCGAAAGAGCGCGTGTATTCATTTCGCGATAAAAACCACACTTGGGATCCTAAGAGTCAACGACCAGAGCTGTGGAAAACTTACAACGGCCAAGTGAACAAAGGGGAAAGTATTCGTGTATTCCCACTGTCAAATTGGACTGAACTGGATATCTGGCAATACATCTATCTAGAAAGCATTGAAATTGTTCCCCTTTATCTCGCTGACAAACGCCCTGTTGTTGACCGTAATGGCATGTTGATCATGGTTGATGATGACCGCATGACGCTTCAACCGGGTGAAGTGATTGAAGAGAAGAGCGTACGTTTCCGTACTCTGGGTTGTTATCCATTGACTGGGGCTATCGAGTCAGAAGCGAACACTTTGACTGGCATTATCGAAGAGATGTTGGTGGCCACGTCGAGTGAGCGTCAAGGTCGAGCGATCGACCACGATCAGTCAGGATCGATGGAGCTTAAGAAACGTCAAGGTTACTTCTAAAGGATCTAAGGAAAGAGAATGAACAGTGCAGTTGAAGCTCAATTAGCCGAGCTTGGTATTGAAGGCTATTTAACACAACACCAGTACAAGTCGTTACTTAGATTCTTGACTTGTGGCTCGGTAGATGACGGTAAAAGTACACTAATTGGTCGTTTACTCCATGACTCAAAACAGATTTATGAAGATCAGCTAGCGGCAGTGCATTCAGACAGCCAACGTGTGGGCACTACGGGTGAAAAGCCTGACCTTGCGTTACTGGTAGATGGCTTACAAGCCGAGCGCGAGCAGGGGATCACGATTGATGTGGCTTACCGTTATTTCTCGACGCAGAAACGTAAGTTCATCATCGCCGATACTCCTGGGCACGAGCAGTACACGCGTAACATGGCAACAGGCGCATCGACGTGTGATTTAGCGGTGATCTTAGTCGATGCACGTAAAGGCATTCTTGACCAAACTCGCCGTCACTCTTTTATTTCCAACCTACTGGGTTTGAAACACTTTGTTGTGGCGATCAACAAGATGGATTTAGTGGATTACTCGCAACAGCGCTTTGAAGAGATCCGCGATGAGTACCTTAAGTTTTCTGAGAATCTAACCGGGGATATTGATATTCAAATTATCCCGATTTCGGCGCTAGAAGGCGACAACGTGGTGGATAAAGGGCAAAACCTGAGTTGGTTTGAAGGCCCGTCGTTGCTTGAACTCCTTGAGACGGTCGATGTGGAGCAAGAAAAAGGCGCGGGTGAATTCCGCTTCCCTGTGCAATACGTTAACCGTCCTAACCTTGATTTTCGTGGTTTTGCGGGGACGGTTTCATCGGGCTCGATTAAAGTGGGCGATGCAATCACAGCGCTGCCATCGGGTAAAACGTCAACCGTGGCGCGCATTGTTACGTTTGATGGCGATCTCGAAAAAGCGCGTGCTGGTTTAGCGGTGACTCTAACTCTCAGCGATGAGATCGATATTAGCCGTGGCGATTTGATTGTGCTGGATAATGCTCAAGTGGAAACTACAAATCATCTGCTTGCCAATGTGGTGTGGATGACGGAGCAACCGTTGCAGCCCGGTCGTGACTACGACATTAAAATCGCGGGCAAAAAGACCGTGGGTCATGTTGAGTCGATTCGTCATCAATACGATATCAACAATCTGTCGACCCACAGCGCGGCAGAGCTGCCATTGAATGGTATCGGCTTATGTGAATGGTCTCTCAATGAATCTGTAGCGCTAGACAACTATCAAGATTGTGCCGATACCGGAGGTTTCATCATTATCGACCGTCTGACGAATGTTACGGTTGGTGCAGGCATGGTGAAAGAAAGCCTTGCGGCGGTAGAGCGCGATTTGACGGATATTTCAGCGTTTGAGCTAGAGCTTAATGCGCTTGTGCGTAAGCACTTCCCCCATTGGGAAGCGCAAGACGTCAGTCAGCTGCTGAAAGCATAATTGGTCAGCCCAAGTGCGAGAGCATGAGCCGATCATCTTTCGTGCTTGGGGCGTCGCAGCCTGACTGAGCTGCGAAATCAAAGAGGTCATTCTCCTAATATTAGAATGTTTCGGTGAAGTCTAAGCAGACCGAGGGGCCTGAGTTTTTTTTCGCTTGTGTTCGTTTTGTCTGTTTACTCGTTTTTTGCGGTATATCGCCGTTAAACGAGTCGTTGTTGTGCCCTTTTTCGGGCTATTTGGTAAGGAAAGGCTATGTGGGAACAAGGATTTGTATTAGCGATATTGCTTGGCATTATCACTTGTTTGCTTGTCACGAAAATTAAGCCTAGTTATGTCTTTGCAGGGGCAGCCTTTATCGCATTTATGGCGGGGATGATGGACTCCGCCACCATCGCATCGAATTTTACCAACTCTTCATTACTCACGTTAGTGTTGTTGATCCTCGCATCGTGCGCTTTAGAAAAAACATTGCTGATCAGTTGGGTCAGCCGCAGTATTTCTGAAGGGAATCTGGGCAGTGTGATTGCCAAACTCGGCGTCTCGACGGCATTATTATCCTCATTTACTAATAACACCGCCGTGGTGGTCTCGTTGATTGGCGCGATTAAACGTAATCAAAAGCATGCGCCGTCAAAGCTTTTGATCCCACTCTCTTACGCCGCGATATTGGGTGGGACGTTAACCTTGATAGGGACATCGACCAATTTAATCATCAACAGTTTTGTGGAAGATGCAGGGCTACCGAGTCTGAACTTTTTTGCCCCGACCATGATTGGTTTAGCGGTGCTGGCGGGTGGGATGTTGATCCTGATCCCCTTGAGTTATTTATTACCGAATTACGACGATCACAGCCAGGAAGACTTACCGTATTTTCTTGAATCTCGCGTGGAGCCGGGATCATCGTTGGTTGGCCGGACGGTTAGCGAGAATAATTTACGCGCTTTACGTAAACTGTTTCTCGCTGAAGTGGTGCGCGATGGTGTCACCGTGCCCTCCGTGGGGCCAGATTTTGTGCTTAACGCGAAAGACCGGTTACTGTTTTGTGGTGATGTTGAGAGTGTTGCCACACTGCAAGAAATCTCTGGCTTAACGCTGTTTGGTCATCAGCATTTGAATGGACAGAACTTTATTGAAGTTGTGGTCAGTTCGTCAGCCAGTTTCTGTTATAAAACGCTCAAAGAGAGCCGTTTTCGGGATAGATTTGACTCCGTGGTGGTGGCGATTCGCCGCGGTCATGAACGCTTGGAAGGTGGTTTAGGCAGTATTACCTTAGCACCTGGTGATACCTTGGTTTTGGTGCCGGGTAAGCGGTTTGAAGCAGAGCGCCGAGCACAACGTAAAGAGTTTGTTCTGGTGCATGAGTTGGATTCTAGTGCGCGGCTAGATACACACAAATCGTTTATTGTGCTATTTGGTTTCGCGGCCGTGATTGGTGGTGCATTGTTGGAACTGGTGCCGATGATGAAAGGTCTTGCCGTGTATATCATTGCGCTGATAGCGTTTGGCATTGTGCAATTCTCAGAACTGCGTCGCCGTTTTCCCCTCGATATTGTGGTGATTGTTGGTTCCGCTTTATCCATCGCCCAACTGATGATCTCCTCAGGGTTGTCCGAGAAGATGGGGGCGATATTTATTGAAGCGTTCAATGGCTGGGGCGTATTTGGCGCTTTGGTCGCAACTTACATCATGACATTAGTTCTTACTGAACTGGTGACGAACAATGCCGCGGCTGCGCTTTCTTTTCCTATCGGCTATAGCATGGCGGTTGGTTATGGCGTTGATCCGATGCCATTCATCATGGCGGTCTTGTTTGGCGCCAGTGCGAGTTTTATTTCTCCCTACGGTTATCAAACCAACCTGCTGGTGTACAGCGTAGGCAATTACAAATTGACCGACTATGTGAGAATCGGTGTGCCGATTTCGATTGTGTACTCTGTATTAGTACTTACTTTGATTCCGGTCTTCTTCCCGTTTTAATTCCGATATTTACAAGGATACGTTATGACTGCCGAGACGACGGTAAAAGATGAACACATTGTTTGGCACCAGCATTCGGTCGATAAACAGTGTCGGGCTGAATTAAAGCAGCAAAAGCCTGCTGTATTGTGGTTTACCGGCTTATCTGGCGCGGGTAAATCAACCGTAGCAGGGGCGCTGGAAAATCGCCTCGCTGCCCAAGGGTTCCATACGTACTTATTGGATGGTGACAATGTGCGACATGGTTTATGCAGTGACTTGGGGTTTTCACTGCAAGATCGTCGCGAGAACATTCGTCGTATTGGTGAACTGGCTAAATTGATGGCAGATGCGGGTCTCATAGTGTTGTCGGCGTTTATTTCACCACACCGAGCTGAGCGCCAGTTAGTGCGCGATCTGTTGCCAGACGGTGAGTTCATCGAGGTGTTCGTCAATGCTTCCTTGGCAGTGTGCGAAGGGCGCGATCCAAAAGGCTTGTATCGAAAAGCACGCGCGGGGGAAATCCTTAATTTCACTGGTATCGACTCAGAATATCAAGCGCCTGAAAGTCCGGAAATTGACTTACCAGCGGGCGAAAAGAGCGTCGATGAGCTGGTGGATTTGTGCTTAGCAGTACTTCAGTCGCGTGGCGTGATCTGATAACTCTGCATTTGGATCATTGGTGGTCAAAAAGTCATGGCTTTACATGAGAAGCATTCGGAACATTCGTGGCCCAAAGCTTCTCAGTTGAGCTTACACGGTATGGTGTACCGCGTTGTTCGCGTCACTATGAACACTAAATCTTTGATTTAACAGCGCGATCATCTGCTCGTAGTACTCAGAATTGGGTTTATTGCCGAGCAAGGTACAAAGTTCATTTCCCGTCGGGGTGAAACGATAATATAACAGGCGAACCCCTTTGCTGTTGACGTGCAGTGACAAATTCTTCCCTTGGTAAGTGAGGACTAATGGTGTCTCGATACCAATTTGTCCAGATTCCAGCTCGGTTCTATGCAGTAGCCCGATTTCAATTAAGACCAACAAACTCGAATAGGGCAGTTGAAAGCTTCCCATGTTTAAACTACTGGCAGTATCGCGTTTGCCAAAACTAAACATGCCACCATGTGCTTTATAACCAAGCAGTAACTTTTTACTGTTGTCACCACCAAAACTGCATGCGAGCGCAGCGGCTCTTTGTAGCGTTTGTGCTTCTTTGGGGGACATGTCTTTGAGGATCTTTAATGCTTTCATTGACGTTGACCCCGGATTAGTGACTTCGCGTTTCATCACTTGAGCCCACAGCTTTTGCATTGAACTGTTGTGGATGTCTTGAGCCATCTCAAAAAATCGGTACAACCAGTCTTGGTCTGGCTCACCGGCCATTTCATCTCGGCATGAGCCATGCGCCAGTTTTAAAATGTGCTCTAGATTTTTCTGTCTTTGCTCTTGGCGTCTTTGCTCGCGCAGTTGCGCTCGTTCAAGCGCAGGCTTGGCGGGGGGATCGACTTGCAACAAAGCATCGAGGCCATGGATTTGCGCAATACTTTCAATCCGGCTAGCACTGTCTCTGATGTAACCTTTTTTCTTGTCGTGATGACTGCTTTTTTCTGAGCTTGACTGGTGTTCGATGACAACAGGTTGCTTTGTCGGTTCTGCCATTAATTTTCCTACCATCCTACCAAGAGCGGCGATGTTCGCTAGTGTCAATTTACACCTTATCTGAAGAAGCGACCAGATAGGAGTTCTCAGTTTTTGAACGAATAGGGCTGTTCAAAATGATAACAAGTTGTTAAAATTGTTATCACTATTTTGGAGGGGCGATGAAGTTCTCGGAAGCAAGCAAACTGAAAAAGCACCTGTCGATAGCGTTTCTTTTGGTTCTTTATGTGGGCGTATTGGTGTACTTATCACGCTACATTGTGTGACATCAAATGACCAAAAGCGCCGATACGACGCCTTAGATGTACTGAACTGTCAACGACTGACACTACATATCGTCGTAGGCTTCTAGTTTCGAACCCTCAATAATGTAAGCTGTTTCTGCTAACTCATGGCTCAGCGTCTCTGTCTTGAGTTTCCCAACTACATAAATGACATCCCACAATTCCTGAATTGGTGCGCCTTTCGGGAATTTCACATAAATGATCTGGTTCGGCGGTGGTGGCGGAACATGGATACACGCCCCAAAGTAGGGCACCAATAAGAACTCAGTCACGGTGTTGGCGTCGCCTTCAAGCGGGATCACAAAGCCAGGGATTTTGACTAGGCTACCATTCAGCTCTGGTCGAACATTGCCGATCTTAGATTGTTGGGCCGCACCGCCACTGTGATTTGAGTCTGGCATACCGACACTGTCGAACAGTTTGCGTTCAGCTTCTGGGATAAGATCTATCCAATCGAGTTTTAATGGTGCGGCGTTCGCTGCCACAGGCGCAATAAATGCGAGGATGAGCAAGCCGCTAACGAGTATTTTTCTCCACATCTTGTTAAATCCTTATTGTCATTCCGTCACTGAGTGACTGTCGGTAGGCGCGAAAAGCTGGGATGAAACCAATCACAATACCAGCGCATTGTACGCAAGCTAATAGTATCCATTCATAGGGCGATAAGACGCTTAAAGTGACAGTTATCCCGTAGTGTTGTTGAATAATGGGTTGCACGATAGCGACAATGGCATACAAACTGACTACGCCTGTGACAATTCCAGCCGCAGTCAGCAAGCTGGCTTCACTAATTAATAATGAGAACACATGACGAGGTCTTGCCCCCATGGCGCGCAAAATCGCCATTTCTCGGCGGCGCTCTTGCAGACTGGTTAAAAGGCTGCTTAGCATGCCTAGCAACCCTGCGATCACCACAAAGCCCGACACCACCATCAACGTTTGTTCGGCGACCGACATCATTCCCCACAGTTCATGCAACGCAACCCCGGGCATAATCGCGCTAAGCGGTTCTTTGGGATAAGTGTTGATTTGCCTTTGTAGGGCGAAAGTCTGAATACGAGATTTCAAACCGACCAGCATCGCGGTAATTTGCTTGGGCTGAAAGTCTCTGTTTTTGAGGTCTTGTGCCTTGGGGGTTGGGCCTAAACGTGCACCGCTTTCCCATCCGACGTGGATGGCTTCGATGGCTTCTAGTGATACATGCACCGTTTTGTCGACTGGCGTGCCAGTGGGAGCCAAAATGCCAACCACGTTGAAGGGTAAATTATCGTGACGGCTAAAACCAACATCACTGATGCCGTGAGCAATGATGATTTCACTACCAATGTGATACCCCAGCTGCTTCGCAACGTCAGAGCCGAGTACGGTTTCAAATAAACCATTGAATTTTCTGCCTTCATTGGTGGTGAGTGGTTGCTTACTTCCATATCGATAGTGTGCAAAATAGCTGTGATTGGTGCCCATGACTCGGAAGCCTTTGTGCGAGTCGCCAAGTGAGATTGGAATCGCCCAATCTACTGCTCGATGATTGGCAAACTCTTGGTAGCTCTTCCAGTCAATGTTGTTGGTGGCATTGCCAATCCGAAACACAGAATAGAGCAGTAAGTTCACCTGCCCAGAGCGCCCGCCAATGATGAGGTCGGTGCCGGAAATGGTATTGGCGAAGCTATCTTTGGCTTGGGTTCGAATGCGCTCGACACCTAATAGAAGTACCACCGAAATTGCCACCGTCATGATGGTTAAAATGGCAGTGGCTTTACGGTTCATCAAGCTCTTCCAAGCGAGCTTTATAACAGCGCTCATGATGCGGCTCCTAGGTTGGTCGCTTGATTAATGTCTGGCAGGTTGAGAGTACGGTCAAACATAGACTCGAGTGTTGGATCGTGGCTGACAAACACCAGTGTCGCGTTAGCTTGGTTTGTTTGTTCCATGAGTAGTTCGAGAAAGGCCTTGCGGTTATCGTGGTCTAGGGCTGATGTTGGTTCGTCAGCGATTACTAACTCCGGATGCCCAATCAGCGCTCGCGCTGCGGCAACACGTTGTTGCTGACCAATACTCAGCTCTGATACAGGGCGAGTATGAAGCCCGATCGGCAAATGGAGCCGCTCTAACAACACTTGAGCCTGCTCTTCTAACGTCTTAGATGGCGTTTTTGAAGTAACGCGATCGTGTTTTATTTGGCTAAATTGACAAGGCAGGACTACGTTTTCAACAACGTTCAGGTAAGGCAATAAATTGAATTGTTGGAATATATAGCCAATGTGATCGGCTCGAAATTTATCTCTCTCGCTTGCACCTAGGCGGGCGAGATCTGTCTCTAAAACAGAGAGAGAGCCAGACGTTAAGGTGTTGATACCAGTGAGTAGGGCGAGCAGGGTGGATTTACCACAACCACTTGGACCTTTGATAAAAACATGCTCACCTTGCGCAATGTGTAACTGTGGAATGTGGATGGTCGCGTGTGTTGAGCCGGGCCAGGTAAACTGGGCATCATTCAGTTCAACAACGTTTGACGTGGTTCTAGTCATACTAAATCACCAAAGCTTTGGCGTGTAAGTGTGTACTTACACGCCACTCGTGTTATTTGATTACGATTTGGGAGTTATCTTTGCTCAGTTTGATGGCTGATTGCATGGTGTCCGTGAATATATTGACGTTGACTGACTCAGTCGTTAGAAATTGATTAAACCAGTCGGTTTGAATGTGACTGAGTTGGTTAACTTGGTCACAGCTGAAGCGATATTGCACCGAAAACTCACCATGTCCGCCATTTTCATGCTCCTCACGGTGAGCATCGTGACCGTCATGTTCATTGTGGTGATCATGGTGTTCATGATCGTGATTTGCATGGTCATCATGGTCGTGCTCGCTATGATCATGCCCCCCATGTGCGCCACCAAGATTATGCGCGACATGGACTTCTTCAATATCACAACTCGCCTGTTCGTTGAGGGTCAACAACGTGTGGCTGTCTTCCAATGTGGTTATGGCCTGTTTCAGTGCTTGCTCTTGCTGCGCATTTTTAGGTGCATGCTCGAAACCCACGACGTCGGCTCCGGGCGCGGTAATTTCTACTAATAAATCTTTACCGTCTTGGGCGATATTAAACTCGACGTGGCTGTGAACGTGGGCACCGTGTTGACGGTACTCTTCTGTATTCGCCGCCGTAGATAAAGATAAGCCGATAACAAAAGCTAAAACATGTGTAGTAGATGGCATAGTGGTATTTTCCTAATTTTGCTTACATTAACCTGAACGATATGGGCTTAGGTTAAAACGTAACAATGACGTCATGGGTCGGCACGCAAGGGGGCCGAAATAACAGACATTATGTTGAGTGTGGGGGAGTTTGACGATTAAGCAAAAGAAGGTGGTGCGCGGGCGGAGCAAGGCACGGCTTCAATATAAAGGCAGCCTTCGGCCGTATCATGGTATCGGACACGAGTATAAGTGAGTGGCGTGATGACCGACTGAGCCTTGACTAGGCCGTGCTGAACACCAGAAAACAGTTGGCAATGATGGTGGGTGTGGTGTTCGGGAGTAATATCAATCTGATGAAGGATGGCCGCAAAATTCCAAGCGATCAGCAATGCGACACTGAAAAACAAAACAGTGCGATGCCAGTGTTTTAGTGTCTTTTGTTGGGAATGATGCATCTTAGAGCCTGAAACCTTACCAATTGTTATAATATAACATCCATTATTAGTAAAAGTTCACTCTTTTGTTCGTTCGCAGGAACATTGAGGTCAATACCGTCGATATGACCAGATCTCATCTTACAGTCTGTTGGTGAGATGACTTCTTACCTTACCGCCAATCAGGTTAGAAGCCAAACGCACGGGTTAGATGTTCTGCTTGATAAGTTCGAGCACTTTTGTAATGTCCTCTTGCTCGAGCGCGCCTTCTTTAACAAACAGTACTTTGCCTTGCTTGTCTTGAACGATAATCGCCGAGCTTTCTTCTTTAAGAGCCCAAGCGGCGGCAACTAAACCGTTTTCATCAAGAACCATAGATGACCAAGGGAACTCTTTTTTGCTGTCCTGTGCCGAAGACTTTACGAACGAGCCTGTTCCCCAAATTGCATCATCTTGGTTGATGATCGTGGTCGTTTGGTAATTCTCTTCTGGGAACTGAGCTGTGGTAATGGCAGACATTAAAGGGGCGTTCATTTCTTTTGCGCTACTGCGCCCAGCAATCGCCTGAATCACATGAATTTTACCTTGCATATGTTGAGTCGCCCACGTTTGGTACGCGACGCCTTCGCCTTGTAAAACAATTTCGCCATAAGCGCCCACTTTCACCGGTGGCACCGTTTCACCAATGGATAGGTTATGAGCAAACGCAAGGCTTGGCATTAGTCCCAGCAGCAGAGAGAGGAGAGTCCTAGTTTTCATATTGTTATATTCCGTATGGGGTAGAAGTTTTTCAGTATATAGCCAGAGATGAGAAATTTGTAGAACTACAGGTAACATTTATTTAACGTACGCAGTGATGTAACATTGCGTTATGTGTAGAATTTGCTAAAATATCGTCGTCGTAAATTGCGTATAAAGATTGTGCGTATGAAGATTGCAGGATAAAGCAATCAGTGTTTTCTCAAAGGGAGTTGAGGTGAGTTATGCTACGTGAGTTTGCTATATACCGACCACAGCAAGTGGCGCGATTCGTGAAAAGATTATTTAAAGGGCAATTTTTTATCGCTGGGGTGGGGTGCTTTCAGTTTGATAATGGCAAAGTTTTGCTGCCTGATGTCAACGATCATAAAAGGCTTAGTATTTTTAAAGAAGTTAACCAAGTGATTGCCGCATTGCCAGTTTAATCTTTCACTCAATTTTGCATTTAGATTTCGATTTTATAAAAAGAGCGACCTCTCAGGTCGCTCTTTTTCGTTTCAGTTAGGCATGGCTAACTTGGCAAGTTAGGTGGGAAGCACACTCCTGTCCCCCCGATACCACAATAGCCATTAGGGTTCTTGGCAAGGTATTGCTGGTGGTATGTTTCGGCAAAGTAGTATGGCCCTGCGGGTTGTACCTCTGTGGTTATGTTTGAACGTTGCTCTTTTTGTAACGCTTGCTGATACTGAAGCTTTGACTGCTCTGCGATGTCTTGTTGCCCTGCAGAATAGGTATAGATGGCAGAACGGTACTGTGTGCCTAAATCGTTACCTTGACGCATCCCTTGAGTTGGGTCGTGTCTCTCCCAAAAGACAGTCAGTAGTTTTTTGAGTGAAATGACGCGTTCATCAAAGACAACTCGCACCACTTCGGTATGGCCAGTTTTGCCAGTACACACTTCTTCATACGTTGGGTTTGGCGTGTGGCCACCGGCATAGCCAACAGAAGTTGAGATCACGCCATCTTGTTGCCAAAATACGCGTTCTGCTCCCCAAAAACAGCCCATGCCAAGCAAAATTTGTTGCTGATGAGGCTGTAATGGCGCCGTTAATCTGGATTGATTGACAAAATGATGGTCGTCAATTTGTATTGGTTGTTCTCTACCGGGCAGTGCATCTTCTATACTGATCAATATCTGTTTGTTAAGCATGGTATCTGTCCTTTAATACGTGTCTTAAGTTTGCGAGCTTTTTCACTTCGTCTGTATCTTATGTTGTGATACGTAGAGCGTGGTAAGGCTATTAATACTACAGACTTAGCCTTTAATTGGCGTTATTATTGTTTACGTTTATTTAACCTCATTCAGCTAAAAAAGCTTGATAAGAAAGCATGATAAAAAAAGCTCTCTCCACTATTGTTGGCCTGCTTGTCTTTTCCCATGGTGCCTACGCCGATGTTTCTTTGACCTTAAAAGGCATCGATGGCGCATTGGAAGAGAATGTTAGTGCTTACTTATCGTCGATTCCAGAGAAGGATTACGCCACTTCTCTGCGCTTCCAAGCGCGATTGGATCAAAGTATCACTGAAGCGTTGAATGCGCTCGGGTATTATCATGCAAAAATTTCATACGCGATGCCCGAAGGGAATGATGAGCTGATCGTTAACATCAACCCCGGTTTACCTGTCAAAGTGACCGTCATGGATGTGGTGATCACGGGTGAGGCAAAAGACGATAAAGAGTTTGCCAATCTTATTGAACGTTCTCCGTTAAAAGTTGGCGAAGTACTCAATCAAGGCGAGTACGATAGCCTCAAGTCAGGCATTCGCAATCTGGCGTTGCAACGTGGGTATTTCAATGGGGATTACAAACTCACCAAACTTGAAGTGATCCCTGATCTTTATGAGGCTAACGTGCGCTTGCACTATGATAGTGGTATCCGCTACCACTTTGGGCCTATCAATATAACGGGAAGTCAGATTTGGGAAGATCGTGTCGAGTCGATGCGTCCCTTTGAAACTGGAGAGCCTTACCTCGTTTCTGGCGTCGGCGAGTACAACCAAAACCTTTCCAATACCGATTGGTTCTCTTCTGTATTTGTTGAGCCTGACCTAAGTAAGTTAGATGAAGGCCGTGAATTACCAATTAAAGTCTCTTTGGCACCTGCGCCGAAAAACCAGATAGAAACGGGTATTGGTTACTCAACCGATACTGGTGTACGTGGCACTTTAAAGTGGAAAAAACCGTGGGTCAGTTCTCGCGGTCATAGCTTTAATACCGCGTTGTCGTTGTCTAAACCAGAGCAAACCATTACGGCAGGCTACAAAATTCCACTTGATGATGCCTTACGTGAATATTACCAACTGCAATTTGGTTTGAAGCATCTAGATAACCGAGATACCGAGAGTTTGGAGTCGAACTTAGCGGTTGAGCGACATTGGTTGACGGATGTTGGCTGGCACAAAACCGTTTATTTGCGTCATTTATATGAGAATTACTCACAGGGTCTACAAGACGATGGCGTGAATTTCTTTCTTCCTGGGGCGACATTTTCACGTACTCGTGTTCGTGGAGGTAGTATGCCTATGTGGGGAGACAAGCAAAGCGTAACGATCGAGTATGGTGATCCTGCTTTGTTATCAGAGACGCGAGTATTGCGCCTGTTAGGGCAGTCGTCATGGATCCGCGGGATTGGCGAAAATCATCGTGGTTTATTCCGCGTGGAAGGTGGGGCGAACATCACTGACGAGTTTGAAAAACTCTCTCCGTCATTACGTTTCTTTGCTGGTGGTGATAGCAATATTCGTGGTTACGGTTATGAATCTATCTCACCTGTTGATGAGAGTGGTGCATTGACGGGGGGTAAATACATCGTCAGCAGCACGTTGGAATACCAATATCGCGTGCATGGTAACTGGTGGGCCGCGACCTTCTATGACATTGGTGATGCATTTAATCAAACACCTGAATGGAAAGCGGGGGCCGGGGTTGGCATTCGTTGGGCGTCTCCTGTCGGGCCGGTTAGTTTTGATTTTGCCTGGGGACTGGATGAAAAACCAAAAAGAGAATTCCGCATCCATTTCTCGTTGGGACCTGAGTTATGATGAAAATGATGTTTAAGTGGACCAAATGGCTGTCGCTGAGTTTGATTGGTCTATTGCTGTTGCTCATCATTTTTGTTGCGACAGTGCTATTTACTCACCCTGGTCTTAAGCTCGCGTTGTGGGGAGCAGAAAAGGCTTTACCGCAACTACAGATAGAGAAAGTTCAGGGCTCATTATTTCCTCGTTTTGAGCTACAGAACATCAGTTTTGTCGACGAATCTTTGAACGTCGACGCAAAAGTCGATCGTTTAGCGTTAGCGGTTAACTTCCGTTGTTTCTTTGATCCTAAAGTCTGTGTCGATGAGCTAGCCCTGCAAGGTGTTAACTTTCAGATGCCAGAGCTCCCTCCGGCAGGCGAAGAGCCAGAGGAGACTCCGCCATTACGTACAGTCAGTACACCAGTCCCTATTTTTGTTAATAAAGTTAGTTTTGATGACATAAACTTAAACATTTTGGGCAACCAAATTGATTGGCAAGATTTCTCTACCGGGCTTTCTATGCAAGGCGACCGTGTGGTGATTGCGCCGACGGCATTAAGAGATATCAATGTCGCATTGGCTCCGAGTGAAGCTGAACCTGAAGCGGCCACCGACGAGCCGAAAGAAGCCGATGCTCCGCCGCAAGATATTGTGTTACCTGAGGTATGGATTCCACTCACCGTGGACGCGAGACGCCTCGATATTCATAACTTTAAGCTTGCAGGTGAGAAGCCGGTGATCGTTCACCACCTTGGTGTTGTAGCGAAAGCGGGGGGCGACCGTGTTGATGTGAAAACATTAGAGCTCGACATGCCGGAAGTAGAAGGCAAGTTAAGCACACAAGTGACGCTTTCTGCCGATTACCCTATCAAAGCACAGCTCGATGCGCTGGTGAAGCAAGCCGACATGAAAGGACAAAAACTCTCGTTATCGGCGACGGGTTCGGTTGGCGACTTATCGCTTAATGCAACCTTATCGGATCTTGTCGAAGCGGAGATCAAAGGTGAACTTCAGCCCCTGAAAGCGCAGTTACCCTTTGATGTTGCAATCAAAAATGTACAAGCGCAATGGCCGTTAATCGGTCAAAGTGATTATCAGGTATCGGTACCAAGTTTATCTGCAAAAGGCTCCCTAGACGGATACACCGTGGCACTAGAAACCCAAGCTTCAGGTAAAGATATTCCTGCCGTGGATGTTGCGTTGAACGGTAAAGGGAGCTTAGAGCAAATCGATCTGGAAAGTATTGTCGTGAAAACGCTTGGTGGTGAGGTGTCCGGTCACGTGATGGCGAATTGGGCGGTGCCGATTAACTGGCGAGCGGATCTGGAACTGCAACATATTCAACCGGGGTTGCAGTGGGAAGACGCTGAAGGGGATATCAGTGGCAGCCTCTCGACTTCAGGTTCTTTAACAGAACAAGGCGGTTGGCAAGTCAGTTTACCTAAGTTAGATATCGATGGCATTTTGCGCGGTTATCCGCTCAATATTGAAGGCCAACTGGAAGCGTCTGATAAGAATGGCAAAGGTGAAGACATTCAGCTTACCACGCAAGGTTTAGCGCTTTCTCATGGCCCTAACCAATTGAGTGCCAAGGGTAAGATTGATAAGCAGGTATTAATGGATGTTGAGGTTAACTTCCCTGACTTTTCGAAAAGTGTGCCTGAGCTGGCGGGTAGAATGAAAGGTAACGTGGCGCTGCGTGGTAGCTTGAAAGAGCCAGACATCAAATTAGACCTAGCGCTAAATCAAGTGAACTGGCAACAGCAAGCGAACGTCGAAAACATAACCTTGAAGGGGAGTGTGACGCCTCTGCCAGCACCGAAAGCGAACTTAAGCCTCATTGCGAACAACATTACCTACGATGACATTAAAGTGGATCGCGCCGATCTTGAAGTCTCTGGGGATGAAAAACTGCACCAACTGACGCTAGATGTGGTGTCGGACATAGTTTCAACCAGTTTAGAAATTGAAGGGACGTTTCAACACAAGCCGCAAATGATCTGGGATGGTGCGTTGCGTCGTCTGGCAATGAGTACACCGCAAGGCCCATGGACATTACAAAAATCGACGGCGGTTAAAGTCAACATTGAGAAACAAATTGCCGATATCCAAGCACATTGTTGGCTGCAAGCCAATTCGAGTGTTTGTTTGACCGAAGATATTAGTGTGGGACAAAGCGGTGAGGCGAAACTCGCGGTCAATAACTTTGACTTTGAGCAAATTAAGCTATTTTTACCACCAGAAACCAATCTGCAAGGGACTGCCAATGCGCAAGCTAGCGCTAAATGGGCGCCTGAGAAGAAGCCTGAAGTCACGATAAATATCGATATGGCAAAAGGTCAGGTTGAGCAAGCATTAGAACAACCGATTAAAGTGGGTTGGGAAAGCTTTAGTGTCAACGCTGTGTTGGCGCAAGACAAGTTGGATGCAAAGTGGCGACTGGATGTCGAAGATAACGGTGACTTATCTGGTCAGGTTTCGTTAATTGATGTGACGTCTGAACAGCCAATGATCGACGGTAAGGTGTCACTGTCGACGTTCCATCTGGATTTCTTAGCGCCATTAATTGGTGAATACAGCCTGTTCAAAGCCAACATGAATACGGATCTGACGATCTCTGGTGATGTTATGCACCCTAAGGTCAACGGTCAGTTCTTGATTGACCAAATGAAATTGCAAGGGGAAGTGACGCCAATCGACATTAACTCCGGTCAGGTCGCGATCAGCTTTAACGGTCACCAAGCCGACCTCGATGCCGGGATCATGACGCCAGATGGCAAATTGGAAATCACGGGTGAGGCAGATTGGCAGGATTTACAAAACTGGCACACCAAAGCACGCGTGTTTGCGCAAGAGCTTAAGGTCGATATACCCCCAATGATCCAAGTCAAAGTTGAACCAGACATGACCATTGATGTCACACCGCAGCTTGCTAGGGTCGAAGGGAATATTAATCTGCCTTGGGGACGAATTGTGGTTGAAGAGCTACCACCAAGTGCGGTTGGCGTCTCAAGCGATACGGTGATTTTGGATAAGAATTTACAACCAGTGGATGATGTCGCACCGATGCCACTTGACGTAGAAACCGACATCAATATCAAAATTGGTGATGATTTTAAGCTGGTGGCTTTTGGTCTGAAAGGTGGCTTGAAAGGTAACCTTAATGTAACTCAGAAAGACAAAGGACCGTTTATCGTTGGTGAGGTAAATATCGTTGATGGTTCTTATCGCTCATTTGGTCAGGACTTGTTGATCGAAGAGGGGAAGATCTTGATGAATGGTCCTGCGGATCAGCCTTATGTTTCTATCAAGGCGATTCGAAACCCTGACAATACCCAAGATGACGTGATTGCAGGGGTGCGTGTCACCGGTCCGGCATCTGAGCCAAGTGTGGAGATTTTTTCCGAGCCAGCGATGCCTCAAGCGAATGCACTATCTTACTTATTACGCGGTCAAGACATTGATGGTGAAGCGGGTGGCAATGCCATGACCACCACATTAATCGGCTTAAGCTTGGCGAAGAGTGGCCGTGTGGTTGGAGAAATCGGCGCAGCCTTTGGCGTTCAAGACTTGCAACTGGACACGGCAGGCTCAGGTGATGATTCTCAAGTCACCGTGAGCGGTTACATACTGCCGGGCTTACAAGTGAGATATGGCGTCGGTATTTTTAACTCGTTGGGTGAGTTCACGGTGCGTTATCGACTGATGCAAGATCTTTATTTAGAGGCCGTTTCTGGTGTTGATAGTGCCGTTGACCTACTCTATCAATTCGAGTTTGATTAAAGCACATAAAAGGCCATAACTAAGGAGTAGTTATGCAGCATTTAGTTTTTGTATATGGAACATTACGTCAAGGGGAGTGTAATCATCACTTTCTGAGCTCGGCTCAGTTTCTTGGTCAACATGAAACGGATGCTCAGTTCGCATTATATGATTTAGGCCCTTATCCGGCATTGTCTGTTGGGCAACGCTCGATTCAAGGTGAGGTGTATCTAATTGATGATGAAACCTTGGCTGAGCTAGATAAGTTGGAAGATGTGCCAGTAGAGTATCGTCGTGAGAGTATCATGACCCCGTTTGGCCAAGCTTGGCTCTACTTGTATCAAGGTACCAAGCAAATGACCGAAGAAATCGCCTCTGGAGATTGGTGTCAAAAGGTGTGAGCTATACTGACATTATGAATAGCGACGAGCTGATCACTAAGGAGTTACGATGAGGGCATTCGTAATTGGCGCAATGGCGTTGCTTCTTGTTGCCTGTGCGCAAACAACACTACCGACATCGAGCAGTGTTGTAGATTGGCAAGCGTTTGGTAAGCAGTCCGCTTTAGATGGACTTCGAGCTTTATCTGGCGAGCGTATTGCCGCACTTGATGGTAATGCAAGCCATGCCACACCTGAATTGATCATGGCGTATCAAACGGGTTACCAGCAAGGTAAGCAAGAGTATTGCGAGCAAAGTGCGTATATGCTCGGTGTCATCGGGCGTCCATACTTTGGTATTTGTGATGACGTAGACCCTTTCTTTCAGCATGACTATGATGCTGGACGAATGTCCTCTGCAGGCGCGTCTATCTAGTTGATTTACATAAGATGAAAAACAAAAGAGCGGCCCTAAAGCCGCTCTTTTTAATGTTGTATCAGCAGCGACGCTTATTTACGTTGAGCGCGCTCGTAAGATTCTAAGATCTCAGCTTTAGCGGCGGCAACATCTGCCCAGCCATCCACCTTCACCCACTTACCGGATTCTAACTCTTTATAACGTTCAAAGAAGTGCGTGATTTGTGCTTTGAGTAACTCAGGGATATCGCTTACATCTTGGATGTGCTCGTACTCTTTCGAGATTTTTGAGTGAGGAACCGCAACCACTTTCGCATCTTCACCGGACTCATCCGTCATTTTTAATACGCCAACCGGACGGCAGCGAATCACTGAACCTGGCATGAGTGGGTATGGAGTAGGAACAAGTACGTCGACTGGATCACCGTCGAGAGAGAGTGTGTGATTCACATAGCCATAATTACATGGGTAAAACATAGGTGCCGACATGAAACGGTCGACAAATACCGCACCGGAGTCTTTATCTACTTCGTATTTGATTGGATCGGCATTTGCAGGAATTTCGATAACGACGTAGATATCGTCAGGTAGCGATTTACCTGCTGGCACATGGTTTAGGCTCATTTGAATATTCCTTTTCATTGAGGATGAGTGCACAAAAGAATGGCCTCATCTGATGATAGATTCGCATTTCACTCTAGCGACAAAAACGCAGCAGGTAAATACCCGCCGCGTTGGACACTATTCTTCGTCGCGATGCAGCTCAAGGAACTCTTCGACTTTACGAACCATGTTTTTCGAACCGACAAAGAAAGGCACACGCTGGTGCAGTTCTGTTGGTTTGATATCCATAATGCGATTCACACCGTCTGATGCAATACCGCCCGCTTGCTCGATTAGGAATGCCATTGGATTGCATTCATAAAGCAGACGAAGTTTACCTTGCGGATGGCTTTGTGTGCTTGGGTAAAGGTAGATGCCGCCTTTTAGTAGATTACGGTGGAAGTCTGCAACCAATGAACCAATGTAGCGCGAGGTATAGGGGCGACCGTCTTCTGGCACACTCTCTTGGCAGTGTTTGATGTATTTCTTCACACCGAGTGGGAAGCGAATGTAATTGCCTTCATTGATCGAATAAATCTTACCTTCTTCTGGAATCATCATGTTTTCATGTGACAAGCAGAAGCTGCCAATGGAAGGATCGTAAGTGAAGCCATTCACACCGTTACCTGTGGTGTAAACCAGCATGGTTGAGGATCCGTAAATCACATAACCTGCCGCCACTTGTTTATGCCCAGGTTGTAGGAAGTCTTCTTCGGTGGCTGGTGTGCCAATCGGAGAGACACGACGATAGATCGAAAAGATAGTACCAACAGAGACGTTCACATCGATGTTAGAAGAACCATCAAGTGGGTCCATTAATACGACGTATTTTGCATTTTGGTTGAGCGCTTTATTGAAGGCAACCGCTTCGTCTTCTTCTTCACTGGCAACGCCACACACTTGGTCACGAGCTTCAAGCGCGGCTTTAAATTTATCGTTCGCATAAACGTCGAGTTTTTGCTGATCTTCACCTTGGACATTTTCTGTTCCGACAGCCCCGGTGATATCACCAAGACCGGCTGCGTTAATTTCGCGGTTAACGATTTTGGCAGCTAAACGAATGGAGGCTAAAAGGGATGAGAGATCACCGCTAGCGTGGGGGAAATCCGCTTGTTTTTCGACAATGAACTCGCCTAGGGTGCGCAGTCCTGACATGGTTAATCCTTACATTTTCATTTCATTGGGGGTAGTGCGCAAAGGGGCATCTCTTACTGGATGTTAAACGATTGCGCCAGATGTAAGTTTAAGTCGCAGATCTTTTTAATGGTAATGAAGTAACTGTTTGAGATCTCAATTTATTTGTCTACTTAGGTGGTGGGCTCATCATTAAGTAAGAGGTTGTACACTCTGTGTTCAACCTTGTCATATTTGTGAAAGGGACGGCAAGAAGAAGGCTAAAGTCACTCGCTTTTCTGGTCATGATCGCGATAATGAAGGCATTAAAGAACGCATTACAAGGTTTCGTTTATGCACATTCATATCTTGGGTATCTGTGGCACGTTTATGGGCGGCGCTGCAATTTTAGCGCGTCAGCTAGGGCATAAAGTCACAGGCTCTGATGCCAACGTTTATCCACCGATGAGTACACTGCTAGAGTCTCAAGGTATTGAAATAATTGAAGGCTTCGACCCGTCTCAGCTTGACCCTCAACCAGACCTTGTGGTGATCGGCAATGCGATGAGTCGTGGTAATCCGTGTGTCGAACATGTACTCAATACCAACATGCGCTATACCTCTGGTCCGCAGTGGCTGAACGAGTTTTTGCTGCACGACCGTTGGGTGTTAGCGGTATCGGGGACACACGGTAAAACCACTACGTCGAGCATGCTAGCGTGGATACTGGAAGATTGTGGTTATCAACCTGGTTTCCTAGTCGGTGGGGTACTGGGCAACTTTGGTGTCTCTGCGCGTTTGGGTGAAAGCATGTTTTTTGTTGTTGAAGCGGACGAATATGACAGTGCTTTTTTCGATAAGCGTTCTAAGTTTGTGCATTACCACCCTCGCACTTTGATCATGAATAACCTTGAGTTCGATCATGCTGACATCTTCGATGATCTTGAAGCGATTAAGCGCCAGTTTCACCATTTGGTACGAACCGTGCCGGGCAATGGTTTGATTTTGGCGCCGAAGCAAGATCCGGCGTTGACGGATGTACTTGAACGTGGCTGTTGGACAGAAGAGCAGTTTTCGGGTGTTGGCGGTGACTGGCAAACGGACAAGTTGGTGGCCGATGGTTCAAAATTCGACGTTGCTCTGCAAGGCAAAAAAGTGGGCACTGTTGAATGGGATCTCGTTGGTGATCACAACGTCGATAACGCCTTAATGGCGATTGCTGCGGCGCGACACGTTGGTGTGACACCGGATTTAGCTTGTCAGGCTCTTGGTCGCTTCATCAATACTAAGCGCCGCTTGGAGTTAAAAGGTGAAGCGCAAGGCATCACGGTTTACGATGATTTTGCTCATCACCCGACGGCGATTGAACTCACCGTCGGCGGTTTGCGTAACAAGGTAGGCAAGCAACGTATTTTTGCTGTGTTAGAACCTCGCTCTGCCACGATGAAACGTGGTGTTCACAATAATGCACTCGCGGATTCGCTGCACAATGCTGACGAAGTGTTCCTCTTCCAGCCAGATAGTATTGAATGGTCCGTTCAAGACATTGCCGATCAGTGCCAGCAGCCAGCTTTTGTGGATGCTGATATAGATAAACTGGTGTCTAAAATCGTGGAGCGTGCAAGTAAAGGCGACCAAATTCTAGTAATGAGTAATGGTGGTTTTGGCGGTATTCACGATAAGCTTATCGAGCAACTAAACAAAAAGTCTGATTTTTATGCATAACAAACAGCAACCAACCAAAAAAGCCATTACTTTGGCTCTAACGGGGGCGTCTGGCGCGCCTTATGGCCTCCGTCTTCTCGAATGTTTAGTCGCGGCGGATTACCACGTTTACGTGCTGATCTCTTCGGCGGCGCGTGTGGTGATGGCAACCGAACACAACCTTAAGCTGCCAAGCGGCCCCGAAGCTGCAAAGCAAGCGCTGGTGGAACATCTCAATTGTGACTCAAATAACATCACCGTTTGTGGTAAAGACGATTGGTTTTCGCCGGTAGCGTCTGGCTCTGCGGCACCCAAGCAAATGGTGGTTTGCCCATGTTCAGCAGGCAGTGTTGCGGCGATCGCGCATGGTATGTCGGATAATTTGATTGAGCGCGCCGCTGACGTGGTGATGAAAGAGCGCGGTCAGTTACTGCTCGTGGTACGTGAAACCCCCTTTTCGACGCTGCACTTAGAGAATATGCACAAATTATCGCAAATGGGCGTGACCATCATGCCTGCGGCGCCAGGCTTTTATCATCAACCCAAGCGTATTGAAGATTTAGTTGACTTTATGGTGGCGAGAATTCTGGATCACCTTGGCATTGAGCAAGGCTTAGTGCCGCGTTGGGGTTATGATCAACGTTCGTAATTGATTCCTGAGCTATCTCGCGAAACCTAGCATTTCTAGGTGAATTGGGTATACAATTCATCGAACTCATCGGGGAGCTAAACCATTTTGCATTGGCAGTATCAATGCGTGTGGACGCTGAGACCTAATTGCTTAACCTTGTTACGCAGGCGGGGACCCGTATTACCTGAACCAGATAATGCTGGCGTAGGAATTGAGTCTGGATATTGGAAGTCCTTAATAGCCACCTCAAGCCTGTGCCGCTCAACTTATTTCTTTGAAATACTCATGGAGAGCGAGCAGTGAAAACCACTTCTAGTTTGATTGCCTTAGCGGCAATTGTTTCTGCGTCAGCCTTAGCTGATAAAAAAACCTTAACCATCTATACTTATGACTCTTTTGCTGCTGACTGGGGTCCCGGTCCTAAAATCGAGCAAGCATTCGAAGCAAAATGTGGTTGTGACGTTAACTTTGTGGCACTGGACGATGGTGTGTCGATCCTGAATCGTCTTCGTCTTGAAGGCGGAAATAGCAAGGCTGACATCGTGTTAGGTTTGGATAACAACCTGATGGCCGAAGCGAAGAAAACCGGTCTGCTTGTCGAGCACAATGTGGATACGGCCAACACGGTGCTGCCAAACGGCTGGAATGACAACACATTTGTCCCGTACGACTACGGTTATTTTGCGTTTGTGTACAACAAAGAGAAACTGGCTAATCCGCCGAAAAGCATGAAAGAGCTGGTGGAAGCGCGCGACGATTTGAAAGTGATTTATCAAGATCCGCGTACGTCAACGCCGGGCCAAGGCTTGATGCTGTGGATGAAATCCATCTATGGTGATGACGTGACGCAAGCGTGGCAGAAGCTGGCGAATAAAACGGTTACGGTAACCAAAGGGTGGTCTGAAGCGTATTCCATGTTCTTAAATGGCGAGTCAGATTTAGTGCTTTCTTACACCACATCACCTGCGTACCACTTGATTGCGGAAAACGATTCAAAGTTTGCGACGGCGAATTTTGCGGAAGGCCACTACATGCAAGTTGAAGTAGCCGCCAAAGTGAAAGGATCAAAAAATTCAGAACTCGCTGATCAGTTTATGAATTTCATTTTAAGTGATGAGTTTCAATCGGCGATGCCAACGGGCAACTGGATGTACCCAGTCACTGACGTTGAGTTACCTAAAGGTTTTGAAACCTTGAGCGTTCCAAGCAAGTCGTTGAGCTTTAGTGCTGATGAAGTGGCAAAAATGCGTAAGTCTTGGATTCGTGAATGGCAAAGCGCACTGACGTTTTAGCTGACGTTCCAACCCTCATCTGAATGAGATAGGTTTTACCTTTGAATTCTGTTCCAAAAATAGGTTTAGGGGTCGCGATGATCATCGCGACCTTTGTTATTTCTGCCCTCGGTGCTTTGATTGTTCAAGCTCCTTCACTTGATGTGTCTGTGGTATGGGACGATCCGTATTATCAACATGTCACTAAGTTTAGCTTCTACCAAGCGTTTCTCTCCACATTGCTCAGTGTAGGCTTCGCCATTCCGGTTGCACATGCACTTTCGCGTCGCCAATTTTGGGGTAAATCATTACTGCTTAAGCTATTTGCATCGACGCTGGTTCTGCCGGTGTTGGTTGGCGTTTTCGGGCTCTTAGCGATTTATGGCAACAGCGGTTTGTTGGCGCAGTGGCTACAAAGTTTCGATAGCAAACTGCCATTCTCTATTTACGGTTTGAACGGCATTTTACTTGCCCATGTGTTCTTTAATTTACCTTACGCGGCACGCTTGCTGTTGCAAGCCTTGGAGTCCATTCCTGCGGAGCAACATAAACTTTGCGCGCATCTAGGTATGAGCCATTGGAATAAGTTTCGTTGGGTGGAGTGGCCGCGGTTAAGACAGCAATTGCCGCACGTCAGCGGGTTAGTTTTTATGTTGTGCTTCACCAGTTTTGCGACGGTGATGGCGCTGGGTGGTGGACCTAAATCGACCACTATTGAATTGGCTATCTACCAAGCGATTAAGTTTGATTTTGATTTGCAAGCCGGAGCGTTGTTAGCGCTGTGGCAGATGCTGTTGTGTGGACTGATCGCAATTGGAGTGCAGAAGTTAACGAAGCCTGTTTCTATCAGCGCTGGCAGCACATCGGTACAGCAATATTTAACGAAGGATCATCGGTGGTCAAAAGCTTGGGATGGCTTTTGGATCATAGGTGCCTTTTTACTGGTAATACCGCCGTTATTGATGGTGTTATTGAGTGGCATTAATCAACAGGTTTGGACGGTGTTAACTGATGAACGTTTTTGGTCTGCGTTATCTAACTCATTCAAAGTTGCAGGGTTAGCCAGTGCGCTTGCGGTCGCTGCGGGCGTGTCCATATTGTTGACCAGTCGCCGCTGGCGTCTGCAATATAAGAACACTCGCGCCGATCAGATTGAGTTGATTGGCACCATTATATTGGTCACGCCAGGTTTGGTGATTAGCACCGGGTTATTCTTACTACTGCGATCATTTACCGATGTTTTTAGCTTGGCGTTCTTTGTCGTGATTTTGGTGAATGGTTTGATGGCTTTGCCTTACGTGATTAAAACGCTGGCACAACCAATGCTGCACATTGAGCAGCAATATCAGTATGTATGTGCCAGCTTAGGCATGCGTGGCTGGCAACGGTTTAAGGTGGTGGAGTGGCAAGCGCTGCGCAAGCCATTCGCACATGCGTTTGCGATTAGCTTTATGTTTGCGATTGGCGATTTAAGTGCCATCGCATTGTTTGGCGGACAAGAGTTCCGCACTTTACCTCTGTATTTATTCCAGTTGCTTGGCAGCTATCAGATGGAAGCGGCAGCGGTGGTATCGGTGACCTTGTTGTTGTTGAGTGTGGGCTGTTTTGCGCTGATAGAGCAAGTATTGAAAACGAAGGAGAGAGCGTAATGTTAGTGTTGGATGATGTGCAGTATACCTACCAACGTGAACTGTTTCGTTTTGACTTAACCATTGAGCAAGGTCAGATAGTGTCGCTGATGGGGCCGAGTGGAGCGGGAAAGTCGACGTTGCTGGCTTTGGTGGCTGGGTTTATACATCCAGACCAAGGCGACATTCGCGTCGATGGTGAATCGATTATTCACCACGCGCCTTATCAGCGTCCTTTCTCGATGTTATTTCAGGAGCACAATTTGTTCGCTCACTTATCGGTGCGTGACAATATTGGTTTAGGTTTGCAGCCGGGGCTCAAACTCACGGCAGATCAAGTGCGCCAGGTTGAGCAAGCGGCGCAGCAAGTGGGAGTCACGGAGTATCTTGACCGTTTGCCTGAACACTTATCTGGCGGTCAACGTCAACGGGTTGCTTTAGCGCGATGTTTTGTACAGGCGCATCCTATCTGGTTGTTGGATGAGCCGTTTTCTGCTTTGGATCCAGTATTACGTGAAGAGATGTTGGCGTTAGTAAAGCGACTGGCAAATGAACGGTGTATCACGGTTTTGATGGTCACGCATCATTTGAGTGATGCGCGAGCCATAGCGAGTCATTTTGCGTTTGTTGTTGATGGTAAAGTCGAAGCGAGAGGCGTGCTCGATGAGCTAAAGGTATCGCACCCGAGTGAAGCGTTACAAGCGTTTGTTCGCGCTGCCGGATGAGGTTTTTAGACGTAGGGAGAAGGTTGACGTTCACGTCAACCTTGTTATTTTTCTGCGCTTTTTAGTTAGCTGTCTCATACGAGAACTAGTTTTGAGGCTTCACCACCATTACGTTGATGGGAGAGTATTCCACCACTTTACTGGCGACCGAGCCAAGCATCACTTTGTTGATTTTCGAGCGTTTGTGACTTGGCATGATGATAAGATCCGCCCCTAAACGCTCCGCATAATCAAGAATTGTCGCGTAAGCTTTCCCTTCGGCAACGTGTACCTTATAAATAACATCTTCATCGATGTGTTCATTGGCGAATGTTTTAAGTTGCTGTTTTACGTCTTGCTTCATTTTCATTGCCGCGTCTTTTGGAAAATAGCTCGCGACCATCGACATGTGAATACCGGGTAAAACGGTCAACAGATGAATTTCCGCATTCGCTTGCTTAGCCTGCCAAACGGCTAGCTCAACAGCTCGGTCCGAAAAGCCTTGGTCATTTAGATCAACCGGAACAAGAATTTGTTTGTACATTCAATGTCTCTCATTAAGGCCCCTTATCCTCGGGGCCAAATCGGTTATGCGCTCAGTTGTTCCTTGCGAGCACGACGTTTTTGGTTCATGGCAAGTACCAGCAAAATCATTAAGCACGGTACAAATACCCATTCTTTCATTGGACGAGCGGCATCTTGTATTACCCACTTGATCTCCCAGTCAAAGTCGATACCTGCAGACTCTGCCGGGCTACCAAACTCGACCATATCGACAATCATTTTGTTGTCGCTTTCGGTCAGCATTAGACCCATTGAAGAAATGCGTTCTTCCGCTGTCGTGGCGTCATCATCAAACGGGAGGCGCACCGTTTTCTCGATATAGTCACCCTCTAAGTTCTCACCGCCAACACGTAGCTCTATGGATTCTCCTACATTTAGGTTGTCCGTGATTTGAGCTATCTCAACCCCAGGAGAAAGAACTTTCGCTGGGTACAGCATGTCCCACCAGAAGCCTGGACGGAAGAATGAAAATGTCAGAACTAATAATAGGATCGTTTCCCACCATTTATTACGTGTAAACCACCATCCCTGCGTTGCAGCAGAGAAAATCAGCATGGCGATAATGGAAGAAATAATCGTCAGCGCTAAGTGCCACCAAGAGTCAATTCCCATTAAGAGTAGTTGGGTATTGAACACGAACATAAATGGCAAAATCGCGGTTCGAATATCGTAGGTAAAGCCTTGGATACCAGTGCGGATTGGGTCCGATTTTGCTATCGCTGCTGCGGCAAACGCGGCTAAACCCACAGGAGGGGTATCGTCAGCCAAGATACCGAAATAGAACACGAATAAATGGACGGCAATGAGCGGGATGATCAGACCATGCGCAGCACCAAGGGTGACGATAACGGGAGCCATGAGCGTGGATACGACGATGTAGTTTGCCGTGGTAGGTAGACCCATTCCGAGGATTAAACTGATAATCGCAGTAAAAAGAAGCATGAGAATAATGCTACCGCCGGAAATGAACTCAACGAAATCCGTCATAACCAAACCGATGCCGGTTAGTGTTACTACACCAACGACGGTACCAGCTGCCGCTGTTGCGACACCAATACCAATCATATTACGAGCACCAGACACCAAACTTTCGGCGAGATCAACAAAACCATTTTTGGTTTGTTCAACCATGTCGCCCTGCTTTGAGAGCAGCGCAATTAATGGACGCTGGGTTAGCAAAATGAAAATCATGAACACCGTTGCCCAGAATGCCGATAAACCCGGCGAGAATCGTTCAACGGTTAAGCACCATACAAGTACCACGATTGGGAGTAGAAAGTGCAGGCCAGATTTTACAGTAGGACCTGGATCGGGCACTTCTGTTAGCTCTGCATCAATGTCTATTGCACCATCTTTTGCGTGATTTGCCGAGATCTTGACCAAGCCCACATAAGCGATGAGTAGAGCGACCGTGACGATTGGCGTTGCGGCATCACCAAAGACATCTTTGGTCCAGCCAACACCGTAATAAACCAGCGCACTGAGCACACCCAGTCCTAAGATGGTGCCTGTAAATGACAACAGACTTTGTACCAGTGTAGGAGTGTGGCGACGAGGAAGCCCCGTCATGCCTGCTTTACATGCTTCAAGGTGAACAATGTAAATCAAAGCGATGTAAGAAATCAGAGCGGGAAGTAGTGCCGCTTTGATGACTTCAACATAAGAGATACCGACGTACTCCACCATCAAAAACGCGGCGGCTCCCATGATGGGTGGTGTTAACTGCCCATTAGTTGAAGCTGCAACTTCGACCGCACCCGCTTTGGTTCCCGGAAAGCCAACCCGTTTCATCAATGGAATAGTAAAGGTACCAGTAGTGACGACGTTGGCGATAGAAGAGCCTGAAACCAGTCCTGATAATCCTGATGCAACAACCGCAGCTTTGGCTGGTCCTCCCTTCATATGACCGAGTAGGGAAAAGGCAACCTTAATAAAGTAAGCGCCAGCACCCGCACGCTCGAGCATTGCACCAAACAGTACGAATAGGAATACGAAAGAGGTCGATACGCCTAATGCGACACCAAATACCCCTTCCGTCGTCAGCCACAAATGCGACATCGCTTTGTTTAAGCTTGCCCCTTTGTGTGCGATGACATCCGGCATGTAAGGGCCTGCAAAGGTGTAAGTGAGGAATACCGCAGCCACCACCATGAGAGGGGGCCCGAGAGCACGACGTGTGGCTTCTAAAAGGAGCACCATACCAATAACGGCTACAATAATGTCTGCAGTGGTTGGCGCGCCAGAGCGTCCAGCAAGCTCAGTATAGAAAAGGTAAATATAGGCCGCAGAAAAGCTACCAGCCAGAGCGAGCACCCAGTCAACGAGCGGGATATTATCGCGTGGAGAATTCTTCAGTGCGGGGTAAGCGGTGAAAGCTAAAAAGATCGCGAAAGTTAAATGAATTGATCGCGCTTCCGTGTCGTTCAGTACGCCGAAATTAAAAATAAATGGTAGCGGGGAGGCGTACCATAATTGAAATAGTGACCAACACAGAGGAACAAACCAGAGGATTCGCCCTTGCATACCCGATGGGCTGCGTGCACCTGTATCTGCCTGAGCCACCATTTCTTGCACATCTTGTGACGGAGTTTGATTCGTCGCCATGTACTTTTTCCTTATTATTGATGGTCCTGTCGGATTTTTATCGAGAACCACACTTCGCCTCTATCAGTGTAGTGAACGGAGCGAAGCTTGCTTTCGAGTATTTGCTGCCTGAACTCAAAGTGTTGATTAACGAGAAACTCTGATTGGCGGCGTAAACGTTTTTCTTGGGTATGAGCTCTCAATTCTCAGAGGAAAACTGACGAATGAAAGCGTGCTGCCATAACTGGCTACAAATTGGATGTTAAAACAGGCAGAAAACCATCTGTTTCTGCCTGAATTTGGGGCTGTGGGCGTTACTTAATTAAGCCCATTTCTTTGTAGTACTTTTCCGCACCTGGGTGAAGAGGAATTGAAAGACCCGCTTTCACCATGTCTTCTTTTTTCAGGTTTGCAAATGCCGGGTGTAGGCGTTTGAACGTATCGAAGTTTTCGAATACTGCTTTTGCTACATTGTATGCCACGTCATCTGAAACATCAGCTGTTGTTATCATTGTTGCCGCTACACCAAAGCTGTTTACGTCTTTGTCTGTGCCGCGGTACATGTCTGCAGGTACTGTGCTGAACGCGTAATAAGGGTTATCTGCAACAATTTTATCGATTTTTGCTCCAGTAGCAGAAACTAACTTAGCATCACAAGAGGTGGTTGCCTCTTTAATGGAACCATTCGGGTGACCCACCATGTATATGAACGCGTCAATTTTGTTGTCACAAAGTGCTTGAGAGCGTTCAGATCCTTTTAGTTCTGAAGCAAGTTTAAAGCTGTCGTTGGTCCAGCCCATTGCTTGCATGACAACGCCCATGGTTGCACGGTCACCAGAGCCAGGGTTACCGATGTTTACACGTTTGCCTTTAAGGTCTTCCACGTTCTCAATGCCTGAGTCAGTGCGTGCGATGATGTTGAAAGGTTCTGTATGAAGAGAGAACATGGCACGCAGTCTTTTGTACGGGCCTTGTTCCGCAAACTTACTCGTACCGTTGTAGCCATGGTATTGCCAATCCGATTGCACGATACCAAAATCTAGTTCGCCAGCACGCATAGTATTAACGTTGTAAATGGAGCCGCCAGTCGATTCTACTGAGCAACGGATGTTGTGTTCTTTACGACCTTTATTGACTAACTTACAGATAGCACCACCAGTAGGGTAGTAAACACCTGTAACAGAGCCAGTACCGATAGTAATAAACTCTTGAGCGTTAACTGCGCCTGCACCCATTACAGCTGCGGCGATAGCGCCTACTTTGAGAAGCTTGTTAAATGCCATGAATTTCCCTTCCTTATATTCATTATTTACCCGGAAATAACCATAAATCACTTCTGGAGTTTCCTCTCTGGAAACGGCATCTTTTCCAATCCAATTGTTTGAAAAAGCGAGCGAATCATAACAAAAAATTGGCAGAAAATTATCCATTTGTTAAATGTTATAGTTGATAAGTCTGAAGCTTGCGATGGGGGATAATGTTGGGTTTTTATTTTAATCGTTTTTAAACAGTTACTTAAGTATCGTTGGGGGCAGAAGTGGAAAAAATCAATTGCGTGATGTTAATCACACAAGTGCAGGTTAGATAGTGACCGCCTTAAGCAAAAAATTTACATAATTCATGGGCTACAAAGTGTGATTACTTTCATAGCCCCATAAAAGATATTAACTGGCTTAGCCTGTGTATTCGAACAACTCACAGACAGAGTTGAATAATTGTTCTGTAGTGATTGGCATCGTAGGGGTAATGAAAATGGTATCATCACCAGCCACAACACCGAGAATACCTTCAGATTTACCTAATGAGTCGAGTAAACGAGCGATCAGCTGTGCGGCACCTGGGCCTGTGTGGATAACCACTAATGCTGCGTTATGATCGACGTCTAAAACCAGTTCACGTAGGGAACTGCTTACCGTTGGAACGCCCAATTCTGCTGGCAGGCAATACACCATTTCCATTTTCGCATTACGCGTACGAACAGCACCGAACTTCGTCAGCATACGAGAAACTTTAGATTGGTTAATGCTCTCGAACCCTTGGTGTTTTAGAGCATCAACAATTTCACCTTGTGAGCCAAAGCTTTCTTCTTTTAGCAGGGCTTTAAAGGCGCGGACCAAGTGGTCTTGTTTTTCTGAATTGCGCATAGTCATTATAAGTCTCTTATTACGGGTCAGCAATTTTGCATATTCTCGCATATATATTCATAAAGTGCCAAAAGTCCCGACATTATGTTAGTTATATCACTGTAAATCATGAATGGAATGATACCCTTCAAATATAGTTACAGCTTCTCGTGTTATTCAGCTGAATTTCTTTCCATTTCAACATAATAAAAGAATAATCCAAGTTCCATTTGTCGTACGACATCAGCGAGTTGCGCGAGGTCGCAAAGCTGGCGTTAATTGATTGTAATCAAGTTGTGATTCCGATAGCTTTATTTCAGTTGGTTACAAACTACCCTACGAATACGTTTATAAGAGAAATACTCTCAAGGAGAACTACATGAAAGTAGCCGTTATTGGTGCCGCTGGCGGCATCGGTCAGGCCCTGGCCCTTCTACTTAAGAACCGTCTTCCTGCTGGTTCTGATTTAGCCCTATATGATATTGCTCCAGTAACCCCAGGTGTGGCTGCCGATCTTAGTCACATCCCGACGCCCGTTTCTATCAAAGGTTACGCTGGTGAAGATCCTACTCCTGCACTAGAAGGTGCGGATGTTGTGCTGATTTCTGCCGGTGTTGCGCGTAAGCCTGGTATGGATCGTGCGGATCTATTTAATGTAAATGCGGGCATCGTTAAATCTTTAGCTGAGAAGATTGCGGTTGTTTGTCCGAAAGCCTGTGTGGGTATCATCACTAATCCTGTAAACACAACGGTACCGATCGCCGCTGAAGTGCTAAAAAAAGCGGGCGTTTACGACAAACGTCGTTTGTTTGGTATTACGACACTAGACGTTATCCGTTCAGAAACCTTCGTTGCTGAGCTAAAAGACAAAGATCCAGGTGACATTCGCGTACCTGTTATTGGTGGTCACTCTGGCGTAACGATCCTACCTCTACTGTCTCAAGTGGAAGGTGTGGAGTTTACCGTGGAAGAAGTAGAAGCCTTAACGAAACGTATTCAAAACGCTGGTACTGAAGTGGTAGAAGCGAAAGCGGGTGGTGGTAGTGCAACACTATCTATGGGCCAAGCTGCATGTCGTTTTGGTCTGTCTCTGGTTCGCGCTCTACAAGGTGAAGAAGGCGTGGTTGAATGCGCATACGTTGAAGGCGACGGTGAACATGCGACTTACTTCGCGCAACCTGTGAAACTAGGTAAAGAAGGTGTAGAAGAAGTCTTAAGCTACGGTAAGTTGAGTGACTACGAAAAGTCTGCACTAGACGGTATGCTAGAAACACTTAATGGCGACATAAAGATTGGTGTTGAGTTCGCCAAATAAGCAAAAGTTCGCCAAATAAGCAAAAGTACGCCTAATAAGATATGCGATAAAGAAAGCCGATCAAAATGATCGGTTTTTTTTGATCTTTCGTTTTTCATAATCGTAAAAAGGCTGGTAAGACAACATTGTTAGGGAGAAGATGATGGAAGCAAGTCGAATCCGTAAAGGCATGGTTGTTGAGTGTCAACAAGGAGTAGGGACGATACTGGTTGTGGACTACGAAGCGGAGACTGTTTTGTTGTCGAAACAAGGCTCTGATCAGCAGGTAGCCGTCAGTTTTGATGAAATTGAGGATGACCCACAATTACATGGTAGCTCTTATAGATACTACTAGAGTGATACTGACACAAAAAAGGAAGAGTTACTCTTCCTTTTTTGTTTACTAGGCACACAAGTTATTTTGTGCGTCTTACCGCGACGTGGGCCAAAGTAATCAGTGCTTGTTTGTATTCAGACTCAGGCAGAACATCCAGCTCCGCGATAGCTTTGTCTGCTTCTTCTAACGCTCTCTGCGTTGTGTACTCCAAAGAGCCAGCCTCTTTCATGACCGCAAGAATGTCTTCCAAACGATCCATACCATTGGCTTTTTCAATTGCTTCACGAATCATGAGTGAATTTTCTGGCGTGGTGTTACGCATCGCATGAAGCAAAGGCAGGGTTGGTTTACCTTCCGCTAAATCGTCACCAGCATTTTTGCCCATGTCGTCATCATCAGACGCATAGTCCATCACATCATCAATAAGCTGAAAGGCGGTGCCAAGATACTTACCGTAATTCTGCATCGAGATTTCTACATGTTCTGGTGCACTATTTAAGATTGCGCCAATCTGAGTGGCGGATTCAAATAAGCGTGCCGTCTTTGAGTAGATGACTTGCATGTAACTTTCTTCTGTCGTGTCAGGGTTATTGCAGTTCATTAATTGCTGCACTTCACCTTCTGCGATCACGTTGACGGCGTTGCTCATAAGTTTAAGGATCTTCATTGATCCTAACTCGGTCATCATTTGGAATGAACGAGTATAGATAAAGTCCCCAACGAGTACGCTCGCAGCATTGCCAAAGGCTGCATTTGCTGTTGCTTTACCGCGGCGCATATCTGATTCGTCTACGACATCATCATGCAGCAAAGTTGCTGTATGGATGAACTCAATAAACGCTGCTGCCATTGTATGACCGCTGCCTTGGTAACCAAGTGCGCGGGCAGACAGTATCGCGAGTAGCGGTCTTAAACGCTTGCCTCCACCACTCACGATGTAGAAACCGAGTTGGTTGATTAAAGAGACATCAGAATTTAGTTGGGCTTGAATTGTTTCATTCACTTTTGCCATGTCATCGGCAGTAAGCGCTTGGATAGTTTTAAAATCCATCGTATATCCGGCTGAAGTTAGACCCTGCAAGGCTTATTCGATTTATATAATTGTGGGATAATACACTAAAAAACGTTGATTAATACATTACTAAAGGGCATGATTGCCGCACTTTTGTTTGGCGATTAGCTTTTCGCCAACTTTTTAAAAATATGGCTTGTCATGGGAACGTCTATTCTGTAGAATCTGCGCCCTATTGATGATTAGTTAAGCGCACACCCTCAAGAAAGGCTGTGCGGAAAAAGCGGAGTAAAATATGTACGCTGTTTTCCAATCTGGTGGTAAACAACACCGTGTAAGCGAAGGTCAAACTCTTCGTTTAGAGAAATTAGACGTTGAAACTGGTGCAACTGTAGAATTTGATAAAGTTCTTCTTGTTGCTAACGGCGAAGACATCAAAGTTGGTGCTCCTCTTCTAGAGGGCGGCAAAGTTGTTGCTGAAGTTGTACAACACGGTCGTGGCGATAAAATTAAAGTCGTTAAGTTCCGTCGTCGTAAGCACTCTCGTAAGCAACAAGGTCACCGTCAGTGGTTCACTGAAGTGAAGATCACTGGTATCAACGCTTAATCTATTAGGAGAGTTTAACAATGGCACACAAAAAAGCTGGTGGTTCTACTCGTAACGGCCGCGATTCAGAAAGCAAACGCCTTGGTGTTAAGCGCTTCGGTGGTGAATCTGTACTAGCAGGTAACATCATCGTGCGTCAACGTGGTACTAAATTCCACGCTGGTAACAATGTAGGTATCGGTAAAGACCACACTCTATTCGCTCTTGCTGAAGGCAAAGTGAAGTTCGAAGTGAAAGGTCCTAAGAACCGTAAGTTTGTTAGTATCGAAGCTGAGTAATTAGTATTTAACTAAGTTACTTAATAGCTTTAAGCTGAATTCAAAAGCCCTGCCGAATTGGCGGGGTTTTTTATTTATGGCAGTCGACATATCGAAGTTTCTCGCCTTTCACGGAATTAAGTGTTCGAGTAGGTAGCTTAGATCTGTCATCTGCTAAGATTGTCGGATGACAAGGTAGATTTAATCCACGCACGAAGTAGTCGGAGTAAAAGATGAAGTTCGTAGATGAAGCGGTAGTAAAAGTTCAGGCTGGTGACGGCGGTAGTGGCGTTATAAGTTTCTGGCGTGAAAAATTCATCACTAAAGGTGGTCCTGATGGTGGTGATGGTGGTGATGGTGGTGATGTTTACATCCAAGCTGATGAAAACCTAAATACTTTGATTGATTACCGTTTTCAGCGCTTCTATGAAGCGGAGCGTGGGGAAAACGGTCGTGGCGGAAACTGTACTGGTAAACGGGGTAAAGATATTGTGTTACGCGTTCCAGTCGGTACTCGTGCTGTCGATATCCACACGAATGAAATTGTTGCTGAAGTAGCAGAACACGGCAAGAAAGTGATGATCGCTAAAGGCGGTTGGCACGGTCTTGGGAATACACGTTTCAAGTCTTCAGTAAACCGAGCGCCTCGTCAGAGAACTTTGGGGACGAAAGGTGAAGTGCGTGAAATTCGTCTTGAGCTGCTGCTACTTGCTGACGTTGGTATGTTGGGCTTGCCGAATGCGGGCAAATCGACGTTTATTCGTGCCGTTTCTGCAGCAAAGCCAAAAGTTGCTGATTACCCATTTACAACGCTGATCCCAAGCTTAGGTGTGGTTAGTGTTGTTCCAGAGAAAAGCTTTGTTGTCGCTGATATCCCTGGTTTAATAGAGGGTGCTGCCGATGGTGCTGGTCTAGGTATTCGTTTCTTGAAGCACCTCGAACGTTGCCGTGTATTACTGCATATGATTGATATCATGCCGATAGATCAATCAGATCCGGTAAAGAATGCACTCACGATCATTGATGAGCTAGAGCAGTACAGCGAAAAACTAGCAAGCAAACCACGTTGGTTAGTATTCAACAAAGTTGATCTCATGCCTGAAGAAGAAGCGAATGAGCAGATCCAAGAAATCTTAGACGCGCTAGGCTGGGAAGACGAGTACTTTAAGATTTCGGCACTCACTCGTAAGGGCACTAAAGAGCTCTGCTACAAATTGGCAGACTTTATGGATAACCTTCCTCGTGAAGAAGAAGAAGTTGCTGAAGAAGACAAAGTTAACTTTATGTGGGATGACTACCATAAAGATGCAATGGCAGGCAAAAACGTTATTACCGAAGATGACGATGTTGACGATGATGATGACTGGGATGATGAAGAAGATGACGGTCATGTTGTCTATGTTCGTGACTAATCGTTACCATAAAATAATGCCTGTTTGGATATAATTCATTAAGCCGCAATAGATATTGCGGCTTTTTTTGTATCTAATCATAATTCGATGGTGTGATTTACGGCACAATTATGGGTAATGTAGACCCTAAAAGGAATTAGACGTATCTATGACTCTAGAAATCATACAGGCAGAAGAGTTGGCGGTGTCAAATCAACGATCCATTTCTCGCCTTGTGGCACAAGCCGGACAAATGCTCTTGGCGCATGGTGCCGAAAGTACACTGGTCAGCGATATTATGCGTCGTATTGGCTTGGCTTGTGGCGTTAATGAAGTGGCAGTCGCTTTGTCAGCGAATGCTTTAGTCGTTACGACTGTAATGGATGATCACTGCATTACGACCACGCGAAGTTGTGCCGACCGCGGCATAAATATGCGCGTTATTACTCAAATTCAGCGTATTTGCATTATGATGGAGCGTGGATTATTGGACGCATCGATGGCGCAGAAAAAACTCAACACTATCAGTCCGGAGCGCTATAACCGCTGGTTGGTCGTATTCATGATTGGATTATCATGTGCCGCATTCAGTCATTTAGCTGGTGGCGATTGGGGCGTGTTCATCATGACTTTCTTCGCGTCTGCTGGCGGAATGGTTGTTCGTCAGGAGATCGGCCATCGTCATTTCAATCCTTTGCTCAACTTTGCAGCGACTGCGTTTGTCACCACCTTAATTTCGGCACAAGCGGTGATTTATGAAATTGGTAATTTACCTACCGTGGCGATGGCATCTTCAGTCTTGATGCTGGTTCCTGGCTTTCCATTAATCAACGCAGTCGCGGACATGCTCAAAGGACACATTAACATGGGCATAGCACGTTTTGTCATGGCCAGCTTACTGACGTTGGCGACGTGTTTGGGCATCGTTGCTGCGATGAGTGTTACTGGAATTTGGGGGTGGGCAATCTAATGAGCTTGTTTGATTTGATGCTTGGCCTGTTGAATGACATGCTTTTTGCTGCGATTCCCGCGGTTGGATTTGCACTGGTTTTTAACGTGCCACAAAGAGCTTTAGTGTATTGCGCTGTTGGCGGCGCGGTTGGGCACGGCAGCCGTTATTTGATGATGCAGTTTGGTATTCCTATTGAGTGGGCGACCTTTTTTGCCGCGACGCTAGTTGGAATGATCGGCGTGTATTGGTCTCATCGCTTCCTTGCACACCCAAAAGTCTTTACCGTCGCAGCATTGATCCCAATGGTGCCTGGTGTTTTTGCTTACAAAGCGATGATAGCGATGGTTGAAATAAACCACCTAGGTTACTCTCCAGAGCTTGTCGCGACTTGCATGGAAAATTTTCTTAAAGCCATGTTTATTATTGCAGGTTTAGCTGTTGGTCTTGCTGTTCCAGGGCTGTTATTCTATCGCCGCAGACCTATTGTATAAGGACCTAACATGATCATTAGTATGATTGCCGCGATGGCCGACAATCGCATCATTGGCAAAGACAATCAAATGCCTTGGCATCTTCCAGCCGATTTCGCTTGGTTTAAGCGTTGTACCATGGGAAAACCGGTTGTGATGGGATGCAAAACCTATGAGTCTATTGGTCGCCCTTTACCTGGTCGCTTGAATATTGTTATCAGCCGTGATGAGACACTGAAGATCGAAGGCGTTACTACCGTCACATCGATTGAGCAAGCTCTGGAAGTGGCTGGTGACGTGGAAGAAGTGATGATCATTGGTGGGGGGGCGATTTACGCAGCTTGTTTGCCGATGGCCAATAAACTGTATGTAACACACATTGAAGCAGCTATTGATGGTGATACTCAGTTCCCTGACTGGGGAGATAAGTTTAAGGAAACCTACTCAGAAACGTATCAAGCGGATGAGAAGAATGCCTACAGCATGCGTTTTACTGTGTTAGAAAAGCAATAGTCAGAAAAATCATCGGATATAACAAAAAAGCACCGCGAATACGGTGCTTTTGTTTATCGAAAGGGCTCATTATTAATTTAGTGCTTCTTGAGTAAAGATTTTCTTATCTTCCCAACGGATCATGGTCAGGTTTCCGCCCCACACACAACCTGTATCTAAACCTATGATCTCATCATCTATATGACCTTGTAGCGCAGCCCAATGACCAAATAGCACCGCTTTATTTAAGTGAATTCGCTGAGGTACATCAAACCATGGGATCAGCTCGTTATCCGAAACCTGTTGCGGTGGTAACTTGCATTCCATGTCTAAACGGCCGTCTAGATAACAGAAACGCATCCGTGTAAAGGTATTGATGATGTAGCGGTATCTATCCAGCCCCTGCAGAGAATGATCCCAATAATTAGGTTGGTTGCTGTACATGTTCTTAAGTAGCCAAGGCAAGTTACTGCTTTGGATTATCTTTTCGACTTCACGTGCACATTCTCGAGCGGTTATTAAGTCCCACTGAGGAGAAATGCCAGCGTGACACATCACAAAGTCATCATGCTCAGCTAAAAGCGGTTGCCGAGCTAACCAAGCCAGTAATTCTTCCTTGTCCGGTGCGGAGAAAATAGGCGCTGTTTTGTCTTTGTCTTTGAGTTTTTTAAACCCATGAGCCACGGAGAGTAGGTGCAGATCATGGTTACCGAGAACGACTTGAGCACTGTCGCCTAATGCTTTGACGAAACGTAAAGTTTCAAGTGACTTTGGGCCTCTAGCGACCAGATCGCCAGCGAGCCAAAGTTGGTCGTTTTTCGCGGAGAAAGATACTTGTTTTAACAGTTGCTGCAGTTCATCAAAGCAACCTTGGATGTCACCAACAATATAAGTAGCCACTGATTCTCCAATCTTATTAATTTAATACGTTTGGAACAGCCATACGAAACGGTTCAATTTCGGTGATGAACTCTTGCCCTTGTTCATCCAGCATTTTGTAGTGTCCTTGCATCACCCCGACGGGGGTTTCTAGCGCTGTTCCGCTGCTGTAAGTGTATTCATCATTGCCTGGGATAAAGGGTTGCTGGCCCACCACACCTTCACCTTCTACGGTCATTTGTTTACCGTTAGAGTCTGAGATCAGCCAGTGACGGCTAACCAGTTGTACGGTTTGCTGACTGAGGTTTTTGATGGTGATGATGTAAGCGAAAACGTAGCGTTGTAGCTCAGGGTTGGACTGTTCTTTAATATATTTGGTGTGAACTTGAATTTTGATACAAGGTTGAATGACGTCCATGTGCACTCCTCGATAAACTAAGCAATAAGCCAAGCCGGAGGGGGTTGGCTTATTATTATGAGTTACTTTTGTTGCGGGTTGTCCGCGAGCCAGTTCGCCATAGCGACGAATTGTTGCAGTGTCAGGTTCTCTGGACGCATACTTGGGTTGATGCCCAGTTCTTCTAACACTTCTGTGCTTAATAGGGATTTATAGCAGTTGCGAATCGTCTTACGACGTTGGTTAAAGCCTTCTCGGCAAACGCGATCTAACAAACGTAGATCTTTTGCAGGGTATGGCAGTTCCTCGTATGGGACTAGGCGCACAACCGCTGAGTCCACTTTCGGTGGCGGTATGAATGCCGTCGGTGGCACTTCCAGAACGGGCACGACTTTACAATAGTACTGAGCCATGACCGTTAGACGACCGTAAGTTTTGCTACCAGGGCCTGCTGCTAAGCGGTTAACCACTTCTTTTTGAAGCATAAAGTGCATATCTTGAATGTCTTTATGGAATTCAAATAAGTGGAACATCAACGGCGTGGAGATGTTGTATGGCAAGTTACCGAAAATACGTAGCTTATTATTTGGCTGTACCAGTTGAGTGAAGTCAAAATGCATAGCATCGCCTTCATGAATGGTCAGCTTGTCTGCCAGTTCTGGATTATTGCGTAGACGTTCAGCTAGATCGCGGTCTAGTTCAATAACGGTGAACTTGTCAACTTCACGACCAACTGGTTCGGTAATTGCACCAAGTCCAGGGCCGATCTCAACCAAGTTCTGACCTGGTCTAGGGTTAATTGCTGATACGATACCATCAATAATGTATGGATCGCTCAGGAAGTTTTGACCAAAACGTTTACGCGCTTTGTGTCCTAAATGGACATCATTTCTCATTGTTTCTTCTCTACCAATTCTATCGCATGCGTGAGCGCTGTTCGGAAACTTCCTGTATCCGCTTGACCTGTCCCTGCAAGATCTAATGCAGTACCATGATCTACCGATGTTCTAATAAAAGGTAGACCAAGAGTAATGTTAACGGAGCGACCAAAGCCTTTGTATTTTAATACGGGCAAAACTTGGTCGTGGTACATGCCTAATACAGCATCAGCATCGTTTAAATACTTTTCATTGAAAATGGTATCTGCCGGCAACGGGCCGATCAGGTTGAACCCTTTTTCTTGTCGAATTTTGACCAGTGTCGGAGTGATGGTTGTGATCTCTTCATGACCTAAACAGCCATCTTCGCCTGCATGGGGGTTTAGCCCGCAAACGTAGATGTTTGGTTGCGCGATGGCAAACTTTTCTACGAGGTCGTTATGAAGAATCTCAATGATTTTTTCTAATCGCTGTTCTGTGACGGCTTTTGACACATATGCCAAAGGGATATGCGTAGTAACAAGCGCGACACGCAGTCCTTCTGTCGCTAGCATCATCACAACTAACGGCGTTTTAGACTTTTCGGCAAAGAATTCAGTATGACCACTGAACGCAACGCCGGCGCGATTAATCACCCCCTTGTGCACAGGACCGGTGACAATAGCATCAAATTCATCATTCATACAGCCCAAAGCGGCTCTTTCTAGCGTTTTTAGCACATAGTGGCCGTTGGCTTCATTGAGTTGTCCCGCAACAGTATCTTCTGCTATCTGAACATGATCAACGATAAGTGTGCCCGCTTTCTGTGCTTTCGGTTCTTCTTCTGCATTGTAATCAGAGAATTGAACATCGATACCCAGTATTTTGGCACGTTCCATGAGCATGTTTTTATCTGCACAGACGACAATTTGGTGTGCCCAGTCTTCCTTAGATAGAGCAAGCACTAAGTCGGGGCCGATTCCCGCAGGTTCGCCTGCGGTCACGACAATTCTTCGAATTGAATTAGTTGTCATTGTTGTCATCCACGATTTCAACAAACGCACTGGCGCGTAACTCCTGTACCCATGCTCCGGCTTCTTCATTAAATTTACGGTTAAAGAGCATACGGTAGGCCTTATTTTTCATCGCCGAGTTGGTTCGGTCGACTTGACGGCGGTCCAACACTTCAACGATATGCCAGCCGTGAACGGTTTTGAACGGTTCACTGATTGTGCCTTCCGGCAACGTTTCTACTTGATGCTTAAATTCTGGCACATAAAGATCAGGCGTTTGGTAACCAAGCTCTCCATCTTGCGCTGCTGAGCCTGGGTCTTGGCTGTACTGAGAGGCAAGTTGAGCAAAGGTTGCTTCACCTGCGTTGAGGCGACGTACAAATTCGTTTAACTGCTTCTTCGCCCCTTCATCACTTAAAATGACCGTTGGCTTGATCAAAATGTGGCGAGCGTTGACTTCGGTGACTGCTACCGTTTCCAAACCTTTCACATCGTCAATTTTTAGGATATGGAAGCCGACACCGCTGCGGAATGGACCGATGATGCTGCCTTTATTCTGCATGTTGATTTGGTCGGCAAAGATGGTTGGCATCTCTTCCTTACGCATCCAGCCCCAGTCGCCACCTTGCAGTGCTTTTGGGCCTTTCGAGTAGGTATACGCCATTTCAGTAAAATCCGCACCTTCATTGAGCTTTTTCGCGAGCGCTTTTGCTTCTGCTTCTACAGCAGATTTTTCTTTGTCGTCAGAGAAGCGCAGCTGAATATGGGCTATTTTGTATTGAACCGTTGCATTGGTTTCTTTTGACAGTTGTTCAGCAAGGTTATCTACTTCAGCTGGCAGAATATTAATGCGGCGACGCACAAGTGCATTACGCGCTTCTGATGCAGCGATTTCCTTGCGAATTTGTTCGCGAAATTCCGGGTAACTTAATCCTTCTGCTTCAACGGAAGCCGCTAACTGTTCTACCGATTGTTTATTGTTACGTGCGATTTCTGCAATCGCTTGGTTTAAACGGCTATCATCGATACGTACACCGATACGATCGGCCTCTTGGCCTTGTAGTGTGTCAATGATCAGCTTCTCGACCACTTGCTCTTTCAACACACTTGCGGAGGGGAGGCTGTTACCATTTTGGCGAGCGTTGGCTTGCAGTGTTTTCATCGCCGTGTTGATGTCGCTTTGTAGAATCACGCCGTCATTAACGATGACCGCTACCTTATCGAGCTCGACGGGGGCTGCAACCGCTCCGCAAGAGAGTAGGGTCGTGAATAAGATTGATTTCCAAATTTTCATTTAAAATTCCGTAGTATTTTTGAAGAAGTATCCTATTAACTTAAGACGCTTAATTCGGTTAATTGTTCAGATAGAATGGGCGGCCATATTTAATCGCGTTGTCGGAGCCATCCAATTCTTTGACTGCAGTGCCTTCACGTTGATTCGTGGCAAAGCCTTGAATACCGAAGTTAACACTGAAGTTGTTTTCGTATTCAGGTGATGCACCATTACTGCCGATGGTTTGGTTTTCCCAGCCTAACAGTTGGTTAGCGTAGGTAACACCGAGGTACCAACAGTCGGACTGGTAACGCAGGCTAGCGAGCCATTCCAAATCGGTGTTTTCATTTAGGTCGTAGTAGTATTGACCGCTTGCTGACCATGTAGGATTGAATTCGTAGGCCGCTACAATACCTGCTTGGGAAATACCTTTACGAGTGATTGTGTCGAGGTTTTCGAGAATGATCGTATCTTCGATGTACTCACGCGTGACGTAACGATAATTACCTTGAATAAAGCCATCATTAAATTGATATTCTAAGGTGCTGTTTGCCAGCTGGACCGAGCTCAAGTCAATGTCGTATTGAATGCCACCATGATAGAACAGGTAATCGTTATAGTTGAAGTCTGCTTCAACTGCCCACGAAGAGTAGTTGGTTGTCTCATCCGGTTGGTTAGGGCTGTTGCTCAGTTTGGTCTTTTTATCAAAGTAGTAAATCTGACCAAATGAGACATTAAGACGCTCTTTATAGTCATCATCAAAGAAGCGGGTACTCGCACCGTAACTCAACTGGTTCGCAGAGGCTATTTTATCGATACCACTGTACTTACGACTGCGGAATAGTCCGTAGTAGTCGGTTTGTAGCAAGGTAGTATCGTAGTTATAGATGTTGGTTTGATCTTCTTCAGGTACATACAAATACTGCAGTTGAGGCTCCAGTGTTTGGGTGTAGCCCTTGACCCAACTCGTATCTCGTTCTAAGTAAAGTTGCGCATGGGTGCGGAACTCAGGAATCACACGAGAAACTTCGTCATCCAATTGGCTTTGTAAGTTTACATCCGTTAGCCCTGTCAAGTCTTGAGAGTAGTATGTGGAAAGTACACGCGCTTCGGTCGTCCAGTTTGCCCATGAGCTGGAAAGTGGCAGTGTTAATCCCGGTTCAATATGAACCCGAGTGGCATTGGGTCTTGCTGCATCGCTGGTACTAAAGCGACTGACTTGGCTGCTCACGTCAAAGTTAAGGTAGTCTCTCCACAATGGCGTGTTGTAGTTTAAGTCCAATTGCGGAAGCAGGCGATAAGGGCGGTTTTCTTCTTTCAGTAGGATTTGGAAGTCACGTACTGTTAAAGAGGCGTTCCAAAAATCAGAGCGGTATTGTACTTGGCCTTCTTGAACGAGTTGGCCATCCTCACGGTTACCAATATCAGAATCTAGATCGAGAAAATAGTCAATATCACTCACTTTTGAGTAATTAACTTTGGCTATCCAGTGCTTGTTGATGATGCCGTTGTGTTTGACTTGATAGCCCCAACGAGACTCGTCTTGGTATTTTCTATCGCTATTGAGGTATTCGCCTTTGACTTCACCGTTACCCCAGCCATTGGTTAGATAGCGGAAATCAGAGTCGAGTTTTGTCCCACGTTGCTGCATGTAGAGCGTGGTCAAGGTCATGTCATATTGAGGCGCGATGTTCCAATAAAATGGCACCTCAATTTCCATACCGTCGCTTGAACCGTAAGACAAAGATGGGAAGAGAACGCCGGTTTTACGCGTGTCACCAATGGGCATGGTCAGGTAAGGCATGTAGAAAATAGGCACGTCTAACACTTCAAATCGAGAGTGGTAAAGCGTCGCCGTTTCTTCGTCTTGATCAACGTCGATACTCGAAGCGACTAAACGCCACGAATTATCGCCTTGAGGACAAGACGTGATGGACCCATCTTCGAGCTCGTAAATGGATTGACCTGTGCGAGCTATGTAAGCTGCTGTTCCTCGGCCTTGTTGGCAAAGGAATTGATAATTGGTGTTCTCAAGTGAAAACGTGTTTTGATTGATGTCATTAGTAACACGATCAGAGCGAGCGTTGACTTGGCCGTCGTTGAAGGTCACGTTGCCTTCTGCCACAACGACGTTGTCTTGCTGGTGCAGCGTTACGCTATCTGCGGAGATTTTTTTCTTGCCTTGGGTGACTTGTACGTTACCTGAGTACTGAGCTTTGTCACCATTGATGGCTTGCAGGGTGTCAGCTTCTACCACTACTGGGGCATTAAGAGCATCCTCCTCGCCACTTGTGTCGACCAAACATTGATCTGTGGCGGGCATTTCCTGCACACTATCATGGATATTTGCTTCAGCCTGAGTGATGGGTACAAACAAGGCGGTGCTGATAGAGGCCGCTAAGAATGTGCGGGAGAAATGTTGCATTGAATTGAGCTTTCCTGTGTCACTACTACTTGATGGCTATAGGGATTGTTGTACCCTAGCGTAATAGCCAAATGAATCAACTATAGTCGCATTTATCCCAGCGTATTGATTCACTGTGGCATAATGACGATAAAATAGCTGCAAAGATAAGCAGGCGAAATGGCCTAGCCGAAATAAAACTAATTCCATTATCATAAAGGAAATCGTGGCATCCGGCACTATAAGACCGCCGTCGTCGATAAAAATTCATTGATAGAGAACACATAATGCATATTTTTGGCAAAATTCTGGGTGCCTTTTTTGGCTTGTTACTTGGTGGACCGCTTGGTTTGCTGTTTGGTTTATTTATCGGTCATCAATTTGATAAAGCACGTCGCTTGAGCCAAGCAGGGTTCTCTACTGGTGGCTTTGGCAAAGGACCAAGTCAAGGACAGCGTCAGGAAGAGTTTTTTAAATCGGCATTTGCTGTGATGGGACATGTGGCAAAAGCCAAAGGGCAAGTGACGAAGGAAGAAATCCAGCTTGCCTCGGCCATGATGGACCGAATGAAATTGCATGGCGCGCAGCGGCTTGCGGCGCAAGATGCTTTTCGCGAAGGTAAAGACAGTGACTTCCCGCTGGAGGATATTCTTGTTCGAGTGAAAATCTCGACAGCAGGCCGCTTTGATTTGCTGCAATTTTTCTTGGAGCTGCAAATCTCCGCTGCCTTTGCTGATGGCTCGATTCACCCAAGTGAGAGAAACGTACTACACAAGATTGCACGTAGCTTGGGCTTTTCATCCGAACAATTAGAACGTCGCTTACAAATGCAAGAAGCGGCATTTCGTTTTCAGCATCAAGGCGGCTTTCAAGGTCAGTACCAATCTTCTGGAGCTGGTTGGCAACAGGCGTCACAAGCGGATCAACTGGCCGATGCGTACAAAATTTTGGACGTGTCGTCGGATGCCGACAGTAAAACCGTTAAGCGTGCTTACCGTAAGTTGATGAATGAACATCACCCAGATAAGTTGATGGCGAAAGGTCTACCGCCAGAAATGATGAACGTGGCGAAGGAAAAATCACAAGAAATTCAAAATGCTTACGATCTGATTAAAAAGGTCAAAGGCTTTAAGTAACCCCGCGATTTCTATTAAAATTGAAAAGGGCACTTGATGCCCTTTTGGGCTTTGGGTTAGGGTGACCCAAAGCGCTTTGAACTGTCAATCTTGAGATTAGTCGGCGTGATTTAAGTCCCAGTCGTAATCGTATTTTACTTGACCTGAAAAGCCTTTATATTGTGGTGCATATTGAGTTATGTGGTTAAACACTTGCTGATCTCCACCAAAATCTTCCGCAAACCAATCGTAAATTGAAGAGAGTTGTGCGGTATTGCCTTGGATCGATACACCTTTGTTACTGTTGATAAAGGTAGTCGCAGCGTTATCTAGCAGGGCCTGTGTGTTTTGTGCGGTGAACGCCTGTTTTAGCAGGTTTGGGCAGCCTAAGCTGGCACAATTCACGGCATAATGGGTTCTAGGATCTTGCCAGATCGGTCGCAAAATCCGATGCTCGATATCATTTAAAGTCAGCTCCTGCCCGTTTACCACAACCACATCATCTCCCCAAGGACCAAAACTAAATAAGCCGCCCAGTTTGGTGATTGATTCGACTGGGTAGTTATCCAAAATAAGATCCACCGTGATGGCGTTGTAAAGGTTGACCCAATAGGCGTATTGCTCTGCTTGGTTGTACTGCAAAGGATCGAGTTTCGCTAGTCGTTGAATGTACTGCTTTAACTTCGCTTTGTCAGAAGCCGTGACTTTGCTGTAGCGAAATAAAGTGTCTTCGTCTTGCTCTATCAAATAGTCATCGAGCAACTGTTGCCATTCTTGGTGAGAAATCTGGGTTGGATTGGCTTGATTCGATTGTTTCCAATATGGCCACAAATCAGACTTAGGTGCAGCAAACGTAGCGAAAGAGGCTAGGGCGCACAGCAACAATAACAGACGCTTCATAGAGATACCTTTGGGTTAAACCGTGTTGATAGTGTAGACCTGTTTTACTTCAGCTTTTCTGAGGTAATGAAAATACAAGAAAAAGGTTGGCGCTTGCCAACCTTTTACTGCGTGTCTATTGGCGTATGAATCAGCGTAGAAAGCTTGGAATATTTGCTTCGTACTCTGCAATCTTGTCTTCGTACTGCAGGGTTAGGCCGATGTTATCTAGACCATTCAACAAACAGTGACGACGGAATTCATCAATTTCAAAGCTGTACTCTTTGCCGTTTGCACGTACTTTATTCGCTTCTAAATCGACTTCTACTTCCGCGCCTTCATTCGTCTGAACGTATTGGAAAAGCTCATCCACTTCTTGCTCGGTTAGACGAACGGGTACCATTTGGTTGTTGATTGAGTTGCCATAGAAAATGTCCGCAAAGCTTGGTGCGATCATTGCCTTGATACCATAATCTGCCAGCGCCCATGGTGCGTGCTCACGAGAAGAGCCACAGCCAAAGTTTTCACGCGCTAACAAGATAGAAGCACCTTGGTAGCGGGGAGCGTTCATTATAAAATCTGGGTTTGGTTGTTTGCCAGCATCATCAAGGAAGCGCCAGTCATGGAACAGGTGCTTACCAAAACCCAGGCGAGAAACTTTTTGTAGAAATTGCTTTGGAATGATGGCATCGGTATCGACGTTGGCGGCATCTAAAGGTACAACCAAACCAGTGTGTTGCTTAAAACCTGTCATGATTGTTCTCCTTAGTCCAATTCACGAATATCAACAAAGTGACCAGCGATCGCGGCTGCGGCTGCCATGGCAGGACTCACTAAGTGGGTGCGGCCATCACGGCCTTGGCGGCCTTCAAAGTTACGGTTTGAAGTCGACGCGCAGCGCTCATGAGGACCTAAACGGTCGTTGTTCATCGCTAGGCACATTGAACAACCCGGTAAACGCCATTCGAAGCCCGCTTCTTTAAAGATAACGTCCAATCCTTCGGCTTCTGCTTGTGCTTTCACTTGCTCTGAACCTGGAACGATCAGCGCCTGAACGTTCGGGGCCACTTTACGTCCTTTTGCTACCTCTGCAGCAGCGCGTATGTCTTCAATACGTGAGTTAGTACATGAACCAACGAAGACTTTATCAACGGGGTAATCAGCTAAAGACTTACCGGCTTCTAAACCCATGTAAGCCAATGCTTTGACCGCTGATGCTTTCTCAACGGGGTCGGCAAAGCTTTCTGGGGCTGGGATTGATTGATCAACCGCGATGACTTGACCTGGATTAGTGCCCCAAGTCACTTGCGGTTTGATGTCTGCTGCGTTTAGGGTTACGACCGCATCAAACTGGGCATCATCATCAGTTTTTAGTGTCTTCCAATATTCTACTGCAGCATCAAAATCGGTCCCTTGCGGTGAGAACTTACGGCCTTTGATGTATTCGAAGGTCGTGTCATCTGGCGCAATCAAACCGGCTTTAGCGCCCAGTTCAATTGCCATGTTACATACGGTCATGCGGCCTTCCATCGAAAGATCGGTAATCGCTTCACCGCAGAACTCAACCACATAGCCAGTACCGCCAGCCGCCGTGGTTTTGCCGATGACCGCTAACACGATATCTTTTGCAGTAATGCCAGGGGCGACTTTGCCTTTTACCTCGATCTTCATCGTTTTCGCGCGCGCTTGTTTTAACGTTTGAGTCGCCAACACGTGCTCAACTTCAGACGTACCAATGCCGAAAGCTAGCGAGCCAAATGCACCGTGTGTGGCGGTGTGTGAGTCACCACAAACAATGGTCATGCCCGGTAGGGTAATACCAAGCTCAGGCCCCATGACGTGCACAATGCCTTGGTATTTATGGTTGATGTCGTAGAGCGTGACACCAAACTCTTCACAGTTTTTCGAGAGCGTTTCCATCTGGATACGCGCCATCTCACCGGATGCGTTGATGTCTTTCGTTGTGGTTGAAACGTTGTGGTCCATGGTGGCAAAAGTTTTGCTGACCTGACGCACTTTACGTCCTTTTTCACGCAAACCATCAAATGCCTGTGGAGACGTCACTTCATGTACCAAGTGACGGTCGATGTACAAGATGGGGGTTTCCCCTTTTGCTGCGACGGCAACGTGTGCGTCGTAGACTTTTTGATACAGTGTTTTGCCCATTGCTTCCTTTCCTCGTCGTCCTTGTTATCACAACGGTGTTGCGGATGGTGAACGACCATTATATTTATAAATTCAGTCTGTTTATGAGTTCAAAATGTACTCAGCAATCTTATCGCCCATTTCTGAAGTGGTCAGTGCTGGATTGTCGCCTGCAAGGTCGCCTGTTAGCTCGCCAGCTGAAAGTGCTTTCGATACCGCTGCTTCAATGTCTTGTGCTGCGGCTTCTTCGCCAAGGCTATAACGTAGCATCAGTGCTGCTGATAGGATTTGCGCGACAGGATTGGCGATGCTCTTGCCTGCAATATCTGGCGCGCTGCCGCCTGCTGGCTCGTACAGACCGAACTTACTTTCGTTAAGGCTTGCTGAAGGCAGCATACCCATAGAGCCTGTGATCATTGCGCACTCATCAGAAATGATGTCGCCGAAGATGTTCGAACACAACATCACGTCAAACTGTGCAGGGTCTTTTATTAGCTGCATGGTTGCGTTGTCGATGTACATGTGTGATAGCTCAATGTCAGGGTAATCTTTCGCGATCTCTTCGACCACTTCACGCCATAGGATTGAGCTTTGTAGAACGTTTGCTTTGTCGATAGAGCAAACTTTTTTACGACGCAGACGTGCGGATTCAAAGGCGATTTTCGCGATGCGCTCGATTTCAAAGCGGTGGTACACTTCAGTATCAAACGCTTTTTCTGTTGCACCTTCGCCTTCACGACCTTTTGGTTGGCCGAAATAGATACCGCCAGTGAGTTCGCGTACCACGGCGATGTCAAACCCCTGAGCTGAGATGTCAGCCCGTAATGGTGAGAATGCCTCTAGACCTGCGTGGATTTGCGCAGGACGTAAGTTACAGAAAAGCTGGAAATGTTTACGCAGAGGAAGCAGGGCTCCTCGCTCTGGCTGATCGTTTGGTGGCAAGTGTTCCCATTTCGGGCCGCCAACTGAACCAAATAGAACCGCATCAGACTCTTCACATGCATTGAGGGTACTTTCAGGAAGTGGGCTACCGTGATTGTCGATAGCAATGCCACCCACATCGTGCTCATCACGCTCAAACGAAATCCCGTGTTTTTTCTCGATGGCATTCAGCACTTTGTGTGCTTGTGTCATTACTTCCGGGCCAATACCGTCACCAGGTAAAACGGCAATTTTGTATGATTGGTCTGTCATGTTAGTCCTTTAATGTTCAAATTTTTGAGCTTAATTATTTTAAACGAGCGTATTCACCCTTGAGCCATGACGCTCAGCTTTTACTATACGGTCGCGATTCTCTTTTTCTTCATTTCTTCAATCTTGTCTGCACGATGAATGCTGTTGATGACATGCAACAACGCTTGACCAGACGCTTCAACAATGTCGGTAGACACGCCCGTACCGTGGTATTTACGACCTTTGTAGTTGGCAATGATGTCAGCTTGACCCAAACCATCTTCGCCTTCACCTTTCGCGGTTAGATCGAATTTATCTAGCACGATTTCGTAACCAGTCACACGGTAGATACATTGGTATAACGCATCAACCGGACCATTACCGACGGCCGCTTCACACATTTCTTCATCGCCGCATTGCATCTTGATGCTGGTGGTGGCCATTACGCTGCCCGATTGCACGCTTAGGTAGTTCAGTTTGTAGAAGTCATCCTCTTCCCGCAAATTAGAGAAGTGCATTAGGGCTTCGAGATCGTAATCAAATACTTGACCTTTGCGATCGGCAAGCTTCAAGAAGTCAGCGTACAGCGCGTCTAGGTTGTACTCGTCTTCGTTGTAACCCATGGTGTCCATGTGACTCTTCACTGCAGCTCGACCACTGCGGCTGGTTAAGTTTAGGGCTTGGTTCTTAAGACCTATCGACTCAGGTGTCATGATTTCGTAGGTGCTCTTGTTTTTCAGCATGCCATCTTGGTGAATCCCCGAAGAGTGACTAAAGGCATTGGCGCCCACTATCGCTTTGTTGCTTTGGATTGGCGTATTGCACAGTTGACTCACCAACTTACTGGTGCGATGGATTTCATCATGCTTGAGACCAGTGTGAACGCCCAAGAACTCTTGACGCGTTTTGATGATCATTGCGATCTCTTCAAGAGAACAGTTACCGGCTCTCTCACCAATGCCATTGATGGTGCCTTCTATCTGACGTGCACCAGCTTGGACGGCGGCGATGGAGTTGGCCACTGACATGCCTAAGTCGTCGTGACAGTGAACAGAAATGATCGCTTTGTCGATATTGGGTACGCGATTGAAAAGAGTTTGAATGATGGCACCGAACTCAGCCGGGATGGTATAACCAACTGTATCTGGAATGTTGATGGTGCTCGCACCTGCATTGATGGCGGCTTCTACCATGCGGCATAAGTTATCGATTGGCGTGCGGCCAGCATCTTCACAAGAAAATTCGACATCATCGGTGTAGTTACGCGCATGTTTAACGGCGTTGACGGCCATTTCAACCACATCGTCATAACTGCGGCGTAGTTTGTCTTCGACATGGATGGTGGAAGTGGCTAAAAAAGTGTGGATACGGAATTGGTCGGCAACTTTTAATGCTTCAGCGGCGGCATCGATATCTTTCGCAACGGCACGCGAAAGGGCACAAATACGGCTGTTTTTGATATTTTTTGCAATAGTTTGTACTGACTCAAAATCGCCAGGAGAGGAGATAGGGAAGCCAGCCTCAATAACATCAACGCCGAGCCTTTCCAGCGCATAGGCAATCTGCAGTTTTTCTTTCACCGTTAAACTTGCTGACAACGCTTGCTCGCCATCACGCAATGTGGTGTCGAATATAATGACCTGATCGTTCATGTTTGCTTCCTTCCTGATTTCTGCACTTTCGTGCAAGTTAATCGTTTACTTCCAGTATTTAGATATAAAAAAACCCGCATTCTCATGCGGGTTCTTAGAAATTGGTGTGGTTATTTTTCTTCCACAGCCTACCCGCGCGAACTGGTCACGATCAGGAGGAGGCTAAGCAGAATAGAAAAATGAGCTGACATAGTTGTTAAGCTTTCCACAAAATTAAGTTAACGAATTAGTACCGCACTCTATGGAACGCGTCAACCCTAAAGTCGATTTTTTATTCAATTAGAGAGCTGCATTTTTATTCTATCGTGGTCATTTCCCAGCGATGTACATTGATTGAATATTTTACTGTGACGTGCGAGCTTTGATCAGAGTTATAGTTGAGACCTTTTAGTACGGGCATGATCAATAAGTCATGTAAATGCGTCTTGATTATAATTACCTGTCTCATTAATTTGCCAAATGTCTCCTTGCTGGGGGCTTTTTATCTGTTTTATAGTTTTTTATTTTTTTATCAACTCATTGTTATAAATAAACTAAATGTCTGTCTGGCTAAAATTTACTGATTAAATATCAATTTAGTTGCGAAACCGTAATTGATTAATGGATAGTAGGGTTAGGAATGGAATTATCCGTACGAAAAATATAATAAATTTAGGTTATCTATTCGTGGTAAATGATTCGAATCCGGCCGTCGTCTTTTTGTGCATAGGATTCTATTCGTTATGAACCCGATGAACCAAGTTGACGATTACAAAAGAGGCGCACTTAATGTTAGATAAGAAAGACGCGATGAGCGCAATTGCTAGCTACCGTATGGAAAGTACTTTGCGTGGTGCAGATTTAAACCTATTGACGGTATTTGACGCTGTGATGCAAGAGCAAAATATTACTCGTGCTGCACATAACTTAGGTATGTCTCAACCGGCGGTAAGCAACGCTGTTGCCCGTCTTAAAGTGATGTTTAATGACGAACTGTTTATGCGTCAGGGCCGTGGCATTCAGCCAACCCAACGTGCTCGCCAACTGTTTGGCCCGATTCGTCAGGCACTGCAGTTGATCCGCAACGAACTACCTAGCTCTGTATTCCAGCCAGAATCTTCCAATCGTTTGTTCAAACTAGCGATTTGCAGCCCTTGCGATATGCGTTTTGCACCGAAAATTATGGAAAAAGTAAATCAACAAGCGCCGAACGTTCAGCTTCACTTAGATGCAGAGTTTGACCGCCTTCTATCTGAGCGTATGCGCTATCAAGAGATCGATTTCGTGATCGACTATGCGCGTTTTGATGAGCAAGGTTTCTCAAGTACAGAGATCTTTAAAGATGAATTGGTTGTGGTCGCTTCAAAAACGCATTCGCGCATTCGAGGTAGCGTCACTACTGAGCAACTACTGAACGAAAAACACGCGAAATTATCTCAAGTACATGGTCAACGAAGTTTCTCTGAACAAGCTTACCGTGAACTGGATTGTCAAGCGGCGTATGAAGGTTCAAGCCTAAGTAACTTGCTTTATGTGGTGGGCCAGTCAGAACTCGTGACGATTGCACCGCGTTGGATGGCAGAAAATGCAGTAAACAGCGACCAGTTGCAAATCTTGGACTTCCCATATGCTAATAAGGAAATTAGCGGTTACTTGAGCTGGCATGAATCAAGCGAAAAAGACAAAGGGCACATTTGGTTACGTGATCAACTTATGATCACATGCGGTGAAGTGGTCGCTGTTAAATAAGAGAATTTTGAGTCTAGCTGTTTAATTAGACCGAATTGGTCATCATCAATTTTTACAATTCCTTCGTCCCCGAGAGATGTTTATTTTTCGGGGCTTTTTATTTTCTGGAATCAATAAGTAAAACAGTGAATTAAATAGTGCAAACGTTCAGCACTTTTAAGTGTATTCGATACGCATAAGTGATAGTTGTCTCTTATTAGTGATAAGTTTGATACTGGTCAGTTGCGTTTTAGCAAGCCATAAGTACACTTGTGCGCTCAATTAGCTTACGCCTGTAAGCCAAAAGGTAAGTAAAAGAATGGCCAAGTTAGATTTTCATATCGTTAAACGTATTCGTGAACAAATTGCGAACGGTGGTACTCGCGTTGCACTCAAACATAAAGTAGGTGACAAATGGCAAGGTATTACGTGGGAGCAATTTGGTCAGCAAGTTGATACTTTATCACGCGCACTTTTGGCTCAGGGATTGGGCGTTCAAGATAAGATCGGTATTTTCTCAAACAACATGCCGCAATGGACAATCGCGGATATCGCTGCGTTACAATTGCGCAGTGTGACAGTTCCTATCTATCCAACCAATACTGCGGCGCAGTCTGCTTACATCATTGATAATGCGGACGTGAAAGTACTGTTTGTGGGTGAGCAGGCACAGTTTGATGCTGCGGTGAGTATCTTTGAACAGTGTGAGCAGTTAGAACTGATTGTGGCAATGTCGGATGATATCGAGCTTGGTGAATATGATTTCGTTATCTCTTGGCAAGCATTTGTCGCCAAAGGCGATGCCACATACCAAGTTGAATTAGACGCACGTTTAGAGCAAGCAAGGGAAGATGATCTACTCACGCTGATCTACACCTCGGGCACCACTGGACAGCCAAAAGGGGTGATGCTGGATTACGCTAATATTGCGGCGCAATTAGAAGGGCATGATCAGCGTTTGAGCTTGTCTCAAGACGATGTTTCATTGTGTTTCCTACCACTCTCCCACGTGTTTGAGCGCGCTTGGACATTCTATGTATTGTATAAAGGTGCTACCAACTGTTACTTGCAAGATACGATGCAGGTGCGTGACGCGCTTAGCCAAGTACGACCAACGGTGATGAGTGCAGTACCGCGTTTTTATGAGAAAATCTTCTCTGCCATCCATGAAAAAGTGTCTCGTGCGCCGATCCATCGCAAGATCATGTTTACTTGGGCGGTGAATATGGGGGCAAAAATGGCGGTGTGCCATCAAGAGAAACGCAAGCCATCGGTCATGTTGCGTAAAGCTTATGCTCTGGCTGACAAGCTGGTCTTAAATAAACTGCGTGCCCTGTTAGGGGGGAACATCAACTTTATGCCTTGTGGTGGCGCAAAGCTTGATGAAACCATTGGGCGCTTCTTCCATGCGATAGGCATCAACGTGAAGTTGGGCTATGGCATGACAGAGACCACAGCAACAGTATCGTGCTGGGATGACCAATGTTTTGACCCAGATTCGATTGGGATGTCGATGCCCGGCGCTCAAGTCAAGATTGGTCACAATAACGAAATTTTGGTGCGTGGTCCGATGGTGATGCGTGGTTATTACAAAATGCCAGAAGAGACCGAAAAGACATTCGACGAACATGGTTTTCTAAAAACAGGTGATGCGGGTTATATCGATGAAAATGGTAATCTCTTTATCACGGATCGGATTAAAGAGTTGATGAAGACTTCGGGTGGTAAATACATCGCACCACAAATGATCGAAGGCGCCATCGGTAAAGATCATTTCATTGAGCAAATTGCCGTTATCGCAGATACGCGCAAGTTTGTGTCTGCGCTAATCGTGCCGTGTTTTGACTCTCTTGAAGAATACGCGAAAGAGTTGAACATCGCGTACCACGACCGAGTCGAATTGGTTAAACATCACCAAGTGGTCGAAATGCTTGAGAAGCGTGTGAATGAATTACAGAAAGAGCTGGCTAAATTTGAACAAGTGAAGAAGTTTAAACTGCTGCCAAGATCGTTCTCAATGGATGATGGTGAGTTAACACCAACACAAAAACTGCGCCGAAAAGTCATTAATGATAAATACCAAGATGAAATCGAAGAAATGTACAAGGAAAAGTCTGAGAAAAAGTAATTTAGACTGAGTAAGATTTCAAATTGATGAAAAAAAACCAGAGGTACCCTCTTGTATTTCTGGGGATTTTTATGAGTATCGGTTCCCTCTCTTTTTCATGCTCAATACCGCTATTTAGCAACCTTTATAGAAAGCGCTCTGGAATTATGTTCTTTTTTTGAACGTTATTTTCTTTAATCGTGCTGAGACATTGTGTATGTGTGGCTGCAACTCCTTCTGTTGTTCTATTCTCTAGCATCTTGATTGAAAAGTAGACGTATCTCTCATTAGACCCATTGATAATAAAACGTTACATTTGTTGGGTAACCTTGCGGGATGTTATGACGAACGCAAGACATAGCCGAAAGCGTGGAAGTATTTCGATTAGGCTACGAATAAGCCCTAGACTATGTAAAATCAGACCAATCCGTTGACCTTACGGTGAGGGTACTGGCTAAGGAGAGCAATTATGACAGCAATGTTGTCAGGAGCAGAGATGGTTGTGCAATCTCTGATAGAAGAAAACGTAGAGCAGATATTTGGCTACCCTGGTGGTTCTGTTTTAGACATCTACGACGCACTGCACGCCAAAACCGAACAAATTAAACACGTACTAGTCAGACATGAGCAAGCGGCGACGCATATGGCCGATGGCTATGCCCGTGCGACGGGTAAGCCGGGTGTGGTACTCGTCTGTTCTGGTCCTGGCGCGACCAATACCATCACCGGAATTGCGACTGCTTACATGGATTCGATCCCCATGATCGTTATTTCGGGTAACGTGCCAAACAGTTTAATTGGTAATGATGCCTTCCAAGAATGTGACATTGTCGGTGTTTCTCGACCGGTAGTAAAACACAGTTTTTTAGTAAAAAAAGCGGAAGATATCCCTGAAACCATTAAAAAAGCCTTCTATATTGCGACAACGGGCCGACCAGGCCCCGTTGTGATTGATTTGCCTAAAGATGTGATGAACCCGCAAATCAAACTGCCTTACCAGTATCCAGAAAGCCTATCGATGCGTTCGTATAAGCCGACGACGTCGGGTCATAAAGGCCAGATTAAAAAAGCGCTTAAATCGCTGTTAGAAGCGAAAAAACCCGTACTGTATATTGGTGGCGGCGCGGTGATCTCTGGGGCGCACGAACATATATTTGATTTATCAAATAAGCTAAATTTACCAGTTGTCAGCACTTTGATGGGCTTAGGTGCATTTCCTGGAACCCACCAAAATTCGCTTGGTATGTTGGGCATGCATGGTACCTATGAAGCCAATATGGCGATGCACGAAGCGGATCTGATTTTTGGTATCGGCGTTCGTTTTGATGACCGTACGACCAACAATTTAGAGAAGTACTGCCCGAACGCGAAAGTGATGCATATAGATATCGACCCATCATCGATTTCCAAAAATGTAAAAGTGGATCTGCCAATCGTAGGTTCTGCAGAAAAAGTGCTGATCACCATGCTTGGGCTGCTGGCTGAACAAGAGTGTGGTAACGATCAGGACGCTATTACAACGTGGTGGGATGACATCCAAGTATGGCGCGAACGCAACTGTTTGGCTTATGAAACGTCATCAGAGCGAATTAAACCTCAGCAAGTAATTGAAACATTACACAAATTGACCAATGGTGATGCTTACGTGGCGTCGGATGTTGGTCAACACCAAATGTTTGCAGCGCTTTATTATCCATTCAATAAGCCCCGCCGTTGGATAAACTCTGGCGGTCTGGGCACGATGGGCTTTGGCCTTCCTGCTGGTATGGGTGTTAAATTCGCAATGCCGCAAGAAGAAGTCGTGGTTGTGACGGGCGATGGCAGTATTCAAATGAATATCCAAGAACTCTCGACGGCGATGCAATACGATATTCCTATTAAGATCATCAACTTGAACAACCGTTTCTTAGGCATGGTAAAACAGTGGCAAGATATTATTTACCAAGGCCGTCACTCCAACTCATACATGAGTTCTGTTCCTGACTTTGCGGCAATTGCAGAAGCTTATGGCCACGTCGGTATTCGTATCGAAACGCCAGATCAGCTCGAAGAAGGGCTAAAAAAAGCGTTAGATATGAAAGATCGCTTGGTGTTTGTCGACATCAACGTAGACGAAACCGAGCACGTATACCCGATGCAAATTAAAGGTGAGGGAATGGACAAGATGTGGCTGAGTAAAACGGAGAGAACTTAATATGAGACACATAATTTCATTGTTATTGGAAAACCAACCTGGTGCTTTGTCTCGCGTTGTAGGCTTGTTCTCTCAACGTGGTTACAACATTGAGTCGTTGACGGTTTCCCCTACGGATGACGAAACACTTTCTCGTATGAATATCACCACGACATCCAACGAAATGCAGTTAGAACAAATCCAAAAACAATTGCACAAATTGATTGATATCCTGAAGGTTCAAGAGGTCACGGAGTTCGAGCACATTGAGCGTGAACTGATGATGGTAAAAGTCAAAGCCAGTGGTTTTGCAAGAGCAGAAGTAAAACGAACGGCCGACATTTTTCGTGGCCAGATTGTTGATGTCACAGCATCTCAATATACGGTGCAATTAGCTGGAACCAGTGAGAAGTTGGATGCGTTTATTCAAGCGATCTCTGAAGTAACAGATGTGGTGGAGGTGGCCCGAAGTGGTGTAGTAGGGATTGCCCGAGGTGAACGTTCACTCAAGCCTTAGTCGCTTGATTGTAGATAGAAAATACCATTTAGTGAGGATTGCCACTGTGGTCCTCATATGACAAGAAACATCCGAGATAGCGTAGGAAATGGTTGAGGAAAAGAGACATTTTCGATAAAGAGTGATTCTACAATCAAGCTTTTTTATAGCGAAAAGCCAACGTCGTTCGAGTGGTTTTACAGGTTAGATTAAGCAATTATGTGATACGAAGTAAAAGAGTGATGTAAAAAAAGAGGGCGTAAGCCCTCTTTTTATTGGATTGATAACAGAATTAACAATCTTATAGTACGTGTACTGAAGTCGTGTTCGTCGTACCTGAAGCGACTAGAGCACCAGAAACCATAACGACGATATCGCCTTTGTTACCTAGACCCGACTCTAGTGCTAGCTCTTTACCTGTAACGTAGAACGCGTCAGTGTTTGCGATTGAATCAACAACAACAGGGGTTACACCTTTAGTTAGCACTAGCTGAGCCGCTGTCTTCTCATTGGTTGTAAGTGCAAGGATGTTTGCGGTTGGGAAGTACTTACGGACTGAACGAGCAGACTTACCACCTTCAGTGGCCACAACGATCAGCGGAGCCGCAAGTTTCTCAGCGGTGTCTACTGCGCTTTTACATACTGCTTCAGTGATGCGTAGACGTGGGCTGTCTAGGCGAGAGCCTAGTTCCGCTTTAAGGGCTGAATCTGTACGAGTTGCGATTTGAGCCATGATTTTCACAGCTTCAACAGGGTACTTACCTTTCGCCGTTTCACCAGAAAGCATCACTGCGTCAGTCCCGTCCATGACAGCGTTAGCAACGTCGCCTGCTTCTGCACGAGTAGGACGTGGGTTGTTGATCATAGAGTCAAGCATTTGAGTTGCCGTGATAACCATCTTACGAGCACGGTTACACTTCTCGATCATCATTTTCTGAGCGAAGATGACTTCTTCTGCTGGAATTTCAACGCCTAGGTCACCACGAGCAACCATGATGCCGTCAGAAAGCTCAAGGATCTCATCAAAGTTATCAACACCTTCTTGGTTTTCGATCTTAGAGATGATGTGGATGCTCTCGCCGCCATTTGCTGCTAAAACGTCACGGATCTCTTGAACGTCTGATGCTTTACGGATGAAAGAAGCGGCAACGAAGTCAACGCCTTGCTCACAACCGAATTTAAGGTCGTTTTTATCTTTTTCAGATAGAGCCGGTAGGTTTACAGAAACGCCAGGAAGGTTAACACCTTTGTTTTCACCTAGTGCGCCGTTGTTAAGAACTTTACATTTAACTTCTGTTTCAGTCTTAGAGATCACTTCCATCTCGATTAGACCGTCGTCGACTAGGATAGTGTTACCCACGTTTAGGTCTGCTGCGAAACCAGCGTAAGTTACTGCAACTTTGTCTTTGTTACCGACAACTGAAGTGTCAGTTGTAAAAGTAAATTCTTGACCAGCGACTAGGTCAACATCGTTGCCGTCTTCTAGCTTGATAGTGCGGATTTCTGGGCCTTTAGTATCAAGAAGGATTGCTAGTTGTTTGCCTGTCGCTTCCATTACTTTGCGGAAGTTCGCGATACGAGTGCCGTGCTCTTCGAAGTCACCGTGAGAGAAGTTCAGACGCATTACATTCATGCCTGCGTTTACTAGTTCAGTTAGCTTCTCTACAGATTCAGTTTTAGGGCCAATCGTACATACGATTTTGGTCTTTTTCATGGAAGATACTCTCCGGTAAGTATAGTTACAATTTTAAAGTCGATTATTTATTCTGAAGTTAGGGCGCTCTTGATGACATTTAGTGCCTGCCACCCACCGATTTCCGCCTCATTATTAGCACTTCAGATTCTGAAAGTCTTTCACCAAGTTTAGTCATTTTATGACTAAAAGATTGGCGATTTTGGCTACCTTTTTGTGATCAATCCCACTTTATATGCAGAAAGTTGCAATTAAATAGCCGTCAATTCTGTAATTTTTTTTCTTTTCGGTGGCGAATTCTACCACTGAATGAATCCAATATCACTGTTTAAGAATTGTCTTAGGACAAGGTTTTATCGAGAAATATTAATTTTTTGTATCGAAATAAATAGACTTAAAAGTTTCGTTTTGACTATAATAAGTTTCACTTCGAAACTTAAAATCAAAACATAAATGTCGAAACGAAACACTCAATTAAGAAGACACGCCATTTCTAACTTGGTTTTTGAACTGGGAGAAGTCAGCGTTGATGAATTGGCTCAGAAATTTGAAACCTCAGAAGTCACGATTAGAAAGGATCTCGCTTCTTTAGAAAAAAATGGACAACTTTTACGTCGTTACGGCGGTGCGATTGCGATCCCGACGGAAGTGATTCATGAAGAATTGAGCTCTAATGTTTCGACTCGAAAGTTAAATTTAGCAAAAGCGGCTGCTTCACTGATCCGTGACCATAACCGCATCGTGATCGACAGTGGCAGTACGACGGCGGCGCTAATTCAGCAGTTGAATGATAAACGTGGCTTAGTGGTGATGACCAACTCGCTGCACGTTGCCAATGCCCTCAACGAATTAGAAAGCGAACCGACTCTACTGATGACAGGTGGTACGTGGGATATGCACTCAGAGTCCTTTCAAGGCAAAGTCGCCGAGTCTGTATTAAGAGCTTATGATTTTGACCAACTTTTTATTGGTGCCGATGGTGTTGATTTGGAGCGCGGGACGACCACGTTTAACGAGTTAATTGGCTTAAGCAAGGTCATGGCAGAAGTGTCACGTGAAGTCGTCGTGATGGTTGAATCAGAAAAGGTCGGTCGTAAGATCCCCAACTTAGAGCTGGCTTGGAATCAAATCGATGTCCTAGTGACGGACGCTGAAGTGCAATCTGAACATAAGTTACAAATTGAACAGCATGGCGTGAAAGTCATTTGCGCTTAATCTAATGACGTATACCCAAGTAGCCTTAAGGTACTTGGGTATAACAGTTACATATTTTACTTCCCGCTAAATACAGGCCTTTGCTTGCTGCCTCTATTAGAAATCATGGCTAGGGAAGAACAAAACTACAAACGGAGATAAACACATGTGTGGAATCGTAGGTGCAGTCGCACAGCGAGATGTTGCAGAAATTTTGGTTGAAGGTTTACGCCGCTTAGAGTACCGCGGTTACGACTCAGCTGGCGTTGCGGTTGTTGATGGCGAGTCAAACCTAACGCGCGTTCGTCGCTTGGGTAAAGTGCAAGAACTGGCTGATGCAGTAGAAGAAGCAAAAGTGCTTGGCGGTACTGGTATTGCGCACACTCGTTGGGCGACGCACGGTGAACCATCTGAAGTCAATGCACACCCACACATGTCTGGCGACATTGCTGTGGTACATAACGGTATTATCGAAAACCACGAAGAGCTTCGTGAATTGCTTCAATCTCGTGGTTACGTGTTTGAATCTCAAACGGATACAGAAGTTATCGCACATATGATTGAGTGGGAGTTGCGTACTTCTGGAACATTATTAGAAGCGGTACAAAAGACGGCTAAGCAACTAGAAGGTGCCTACGGTACGGTAGCACTTGATCGTAAAGACCCATCTCGCATTGTGGTGGCACGTTCAGGTAGCCCAATTGTGATCGGTTTTGGTGTCGGTGAAAACTTCCTGGCTTCTGACCAACTTGCACTACTGAACGTAACACGCCGTTTCATGTACCTAGAAGAAGGTGATGTGGCAGAAATCACTCGCCGTGAAGTTACTGTCTTTGACGCAACGGGCGAGCTGGTTGAGCGTGAAATCGTAGAATCTAATGCAGAACATGATGCGGGCGATAAAGGCCAATACCGTCACTTCATGCAAAAAGAAATCTATGAGCAACCTAAAGCGCTGATCAACACGATGGAAGGCCGTATCACAACAGATTCTGTTGTGACTGACGCGATTGGTGTGCATGCGGCAGACATCTTAAGCAAAGTAGAGCACGTACAAATCGTCGCGTGTGGTACGTCTTACAACGCGGGCATGACAGCGCGTTACTGGTTTGAAGACATCGCAGGGGTGAGCTGCGACGTAGAAATCGCCTCTGAGTTCCGTTACCGCAAGTTTGTGACGCGTCCAAATAGCCTTCTGATCACGCTATCTCAGTCTGGCGAAACGGCAGATACGCTAGCGGCACTTCGCCTAGCGAAAGAAAAAGGTTACATGGCGGCAATGACCATCTGTAACGTGGCGGGTTCTTCTTTGGTTCGTGAATCTGATTTTGCGTTCATGACTCGCGCGGGCGTCGAAATTGGTGTGGCTTCAACCAAAGCGTTCACGACTCAGCTTTCTGCACTCTTAATGCTGGTAACGGCGCTTGGTAAGCAGCAAGGTCGTATCAGCAAAGAGAAAGAGAAAGAGATTGTAGAAGCACTGCATGCACTTCCTAAGCAAATCAATGCGGCGCTTTCTTTCGAGAAAGACATTGAAGCACTAGCAACAGATTTCGCGGACAAGCATCATACGCTGTTCCTAGGTCGTGGTGAGTTCTACCCAATCGCAATGGAAGCGTCTCTAAAACTGAAAGAGATCTCTTACATCCATGCAGAAGCGTACGCGGCGGGTGAACTAAAACATGGTCCCCTTGCGCTGATTGATGCTGATATGCCTGTGGTTGTGGTTGCGCCAAGCAACGATTTGCTTGAGAAACTAAAATCAAACGTGGAAGAAGTACGCGCGCGTGGTGGCCTACTGTATGTATTTGCGGATGCAGACGCCGGCTTTGAAGGCGATGAAACGATGAAGATCATCACCATGCCTCACGTTAGCGAAATCACCGCGCCGATCTACTACACCATCCCAATGCAGTTGCTGTCTTACTACGTCGCGCTGATCAAAGGTACCGACGTAGACCAACCACGTAACCTAGCCAAAGCGGTAACGGTTGAGTAATCACACTTAAATCTCAAATCACAAGCGGCACATGCGAGAGTATGTGCCGCTTTTTTGTATTTGGAACCACGAAAATGATGGGAGCATCTAGAAGGCGCAATGAAAACGGATCTTTCCGTAGATTTGTATAAATTGAAGTATTAAAAAAGGCAAGCCTTGGCTTGCCTTTGGGGACTCAAACTCGTTTGAAGTTATGTGGGTTATTGACCCAGTTGGTGAGCGGTTAGAATCGCAGAGTAGACATTTTCTGAAGTCACTGGGAATGGCATGTTGTGGATTGTTTCTCCCTCGGCCGTTGAGGCTTCGGCGACCTCGCGCAACTTCGCGTGGTTAAGCTCTTTTACGCCCATATCAAAGAGGTTGGTTGGTAAGCCTACAGAGCGGCAGAAGGCGAGAACCGTATTAATCTCTTCCATCGCTGCGTTTTCTAGCACCAATTGAACCAGCGTGCCGAACGCGACTTTCTCACCATGATAGAGATGGTGACACTCTTCGAGCTTGGTTAAGCCGTTATGAATAGCGTGAGCCCCCGCCAGACCACTGCTTTCAAAACCGATACCGCTTAGGTATGTATTGGCTTCAATAATATTTTCTACCGCTTTGGTGCTCACCCCATTTTCTACCGCAGCTTTTGCTTTTACACCATCGTCAAGCAAGGTTTCATAACAGAGCTTCGCAAGCGCTTGCGCTGAACGTGTCGCTAAACCACCGGCCATTGTTGCCTTACCAGAAGTCATGTTGGCACGAGCTTCAAAGTAGGTGGAGAGCGCATCGCCCATCCCCGATACCAGTAGACGAACGGGGGCTTTAGCGATGACAGACGTATCCATGATGACCATGTCTGGGTTTTTAGGGATCATCAAGTATTCCGCAAATTCACCTTCTGGTGTGTATATCACCGCAAGTGCTGACGTTGGCGCATCCGTCGAGGCGATGGTAGGAACCACCACGACAGGAATTTGGGTGTAAAACGCAACGGCCTTTGCAGTGTCTAACGTTTTACCGCCACCGATACCGACAATGACATCGTGTTTTTGTGTCGCACAAATGTCCGTGATGCGTTCAATCTCAACGCGCGAACATTCGCCATGAAAAATGTTCATGGTGAGCGGAAGCTTTTGGTCAGCAAAGCTTTGTTTGACGTCATCACCCACCAGGTTAGTCACGAACTCATCGGCAATCACTAACGGACGTTCACCCAATGCTTTCACATAGTGAGCGATAGATGTAAGTACTTGTTCACCTTGGACGTATTTGCTTGGGCTGATAATAATTTTGTCCATAATTCAAACCTTTAACCTTTTATGTGTGTTTTGGACTGCAATGAAAATCCATTGTAGCGATAAGGTTTATATTAGGTTTGGTGAGGGAAGTGGTGAAGGATATCTCTGGTTTGTTTCGTGCTTTTATGACCTCTGTGTCAAACCGACTGCCAGAAGTAATAAGCATCACCATGCTTTATGGCGCCGATCACTATTCAGGCGTATTTGTCGTTTTTTGTTTCATATTGAAACAAATATATCAGCAAAGTCGTTTCAATATGAAACGGATTGATTTTTGTTGAGCACATATTTTCTCTGTTTAAGATGAATTCATACCCTACATAAAAATATAAATGGAATGAGATAGAACGATGAAAAAATTAATTAACCAAGTCGATGATGTGGTATTGCAGCAAATGGAAGGTCTGGCGCTGTCCCGCCCTGAGCTAAAAGCCAACTACGAACCTCGTTACATGTGGCATGAGGAAACGCCGGGGCAAGTGGCACTGGTTTCTGGTGGTGGCTGTGGTCATGAACCTTTACACGCCGGTTTTATTGGTAAAGGCATGCTGACGGGCGCTTGTCCTGGTGAGGTGTTTACTTCACCAACGCCGGATCAAATGTACGAGTGTGGTAACCAAGTGAATACCGGTGAGGGCGTGCTGTTTATCATTAAAAACTACACCGGCGATGTGTTGAACTTTGAAACGGCCGTGGAGCTGCTTCATACCGATGGCATCAAAGTTGGGTCGGTGTTGGTGGACGACGATGTGGCGGTAAAAGATAGCCTGTACACCGCTGGTCGCCGTGGCGTTGCTGGAACGGTATTGGTTGAGAAGTTAGTTGGGGCTGCCGCCAGCAAAGGTTATTCGTTGGAGCAATGTGAAGTGCTGGCTCGTCGTGTTAATAATCACTGTCGTTCATTTGGCGTGGCGCTTAATGCTTGTGTTGTGCCAGCGGCGGGTAAACCATCTTTTGTTCTGGAAGATGATGAAGTGGAGTTTGGGGTCGGTATCCATGGTGAACCCGGTATCAAGCGAGTGAAATACACTGACGTCGATACGTTAGTGGATGCGATGTTTGCTGAAGTTGCTGAAAACACGCCTTATCAGCGTACATTGCGTATTTGGAATCGTGACGAAGGTGAATGGGATGAAGTGGAATCCCGCATTGAGCCTTTCGCCGCTGAACACGACTACATTGTGATGGTGAATGGTATGGGCGGTACGCCAACTTCAGAGCTTTACGGCGTGTACCGCCGTCTGGCTCATAATTGCGAGCAAGCGGGGTTCCGTATCGTGCGTAATAGGGTCGGTAACTTCTGTACGTCACTCGATATGGAAGGCGTTTCAATTACGTTGCTGAAAGCAGATAAAGAGATGTTGGAGCTGTTTGATGCTCCTGTCGATACGGCCGCGATCAAGTGGTAACAGGGGGGAGCACACATGCAAATTGAAAAACAACATATCGTTCACTGGTTAGAGCTATGTGCGAAAACGTACCAAGAGAATCAAGATTTTCTGACCGACCTTGATCGTGATATTGGTGACGCCGACCACGGTCTTAATATGAACCGTGGCTTTAAAAAAGTCGCGGAAAAACTGCCTCAAGTTGCGGACCAAAACATCGGCAGTATTCTCAAGAATACCGGCATGACCTTGCTTTCTAGTGTCGGTGGGGCAAGTGGCCCGCTGTATGGCACGTTATTTATTCGCACCGCTGCCGCTGTCGGAACCCGAGAGCAACTAACGTTTGAAGAGTTAATGGATGCACTAAAAAGCGGTGTGGATGGTGTGGTGTCTCGTGGTAAAGCAGAACTGGGTGATAAAACCATGTGTGATGTTTGGTTACCCGTTTTAGTTAGTGTGAAGGCGTCGTTAGAAAATGGCATGAGCGCCGATCATTTACTGAATGAAATGGTTGAGCTAGCAGAAACGAACGCGGTTGCCACGATTGAAATGTTGGCGAAAAAAGGGCGAGCAAGCTATCTAGGCGAACGCAGTATCGGTCACCAAGATCCCGGTGCAACCTCTTCTTTGTTAATGATTAAAGCACTACAGCAGGCAATAGCAGGTAATTAAGATGGTGGGAATTGTAGTTGTATCTCATAGTCGTCGTCTTGCCGAAGGGGTGGCCGAACTCGCCACCCAAATGACGCAAGGCAAAGTCAAGCTCGCGATTGCGGCGGGGATTGATGACCCAGATAACCCGATCGGAACCGATGCCATTGCCGTGATGGAAGCGATTGAGCAGGTCCATGATCAACAAGGGGTTGTGGTGTTGATGGATCTTGGCAGCGCGTTGCTGAGTACGGAGATGGCGCTGGATCTGATGGATGATCACGTGAGGGAAAATATCACTCTTATCTCGGCCCCCATTGTTGAAGGGACCATGGCGGCGTCGGTGGCTGCTGCCGCCGGGTTACCTTTATCGACGGTAGTCGAAGAGGCACAGAATGCGTTAAGCGTAAAACGAGAGCACCTTGGTGATCAGCCAATAACATCGGCTGAGATAGCGCCAGTATCAGAGAACTTTGAACACGAGCGGACATTTGATTGGATCGTGCAAAACCCGCATGGATTACATGCTCGTCCCGCTGCGGCCATTGTTGGTGCACTCGCGCCTTTTGACTGCCAATTATGGTTGAAAAAAGGCGAGCGCCGGGTAAACGCGAAAAGCTTAAACAGCATTGCGAAACTTGGCGTTCGTAGCCAAGAGACGATCACCCTGTGCGCACTCGGCTCCCAATCCAGTGAAGCAATTAAGGCATTTGAAGCCTTAGCTCATGAGCACTTCGGAGAAAAAGAGGCGATTGACCACGGCATTATCGAACCTGAAGAGAGCGCGGATACCTTGCTCGATGACATGACCCCGAATCAGATTGAAGGTGCTGTTGTTGGTATTCGAGTCAATGACGGTATCGCTACTGCTCCAGCTGTTCTTTTTACTCATGAAATGCCAGCCGTGCCTGAACGTGATTTTCACAGTGAACAAGATGAAATTGAACGGGTTAAGCGTGCGATAGGCGTGGTTGTTCAACATTTACAGGAGCAAGCGAAGCAGCCAAAAGGGGAAATATTTTCCGCTCATAGCATGATGCTCAGTGACCCAGAATTATGGGCATCGGTCGAGGCGCGAATTCAAACGGGCATGATAGCCGAGCAAGCTTGGGTAGAATCACTGCAAGCGTTGGCCGAAGAGTTTCGCCAGGCTGAAAGTCAGTACATGCGGGAACGCGAAGCTGATGTGCATGATATCGCACGCCAAGTTATGGTCGAAATGACTGGCGCTACGCCTCATGCCATCGACATTCAGCAACCGAGTATTTTGTTGGCCCGTGACCTGATGCCTTCTGATGTGGCCGGGCTTGATAAATCGAAAGTGCTTGGTATCTGTTTGAGTGAAGGAGGGAAAACCTCTCACAGTGCGATTCTTGCTCGTGCGATGGGGATTCCTGCCATCGTTAAAGCTCAGGGCTGTCTGGATGCTGTGCGTACGGGTCAAGTGGTGACTATTGATGGCTTCCGAGGACATTTATGGTTCTCACCTTCAGATGCCGTACTACAGGAATTGGAAGCGCAGCAAATTGAGTGGCAAAACACCCGACAAAGTGCATTAGCGAGTGCTCAGCAAGCCGCGGTCACCTGTGATGGCGTCCATATTCCAGTGTTCGCCAATATTGGTGGACCGAAAGATATTGATGATGCGCTAACATCAGGAGCTGAGGGGGTTGGTCTATTTCGGACTGAGTTTCTATTTCAAAACAGTGATGAGTTGCCGACTGAGGAAGCACAATACCAAGTGTATCGTGATATCGCCGCCGCACTTGGTGACAAGCCACTTACGATTCGTAGTCTAGATGTTGGCGGTGATAAGCCTTTAGCCGCTTATCCTATGCCTGCAGAAGACAACCCATTTTTAGGTTTGAGAGGGGTGCGATTGTGCCTTCAACATGAGGCATTGTTTACTGCCCAACTTCGAGCCATTCTGAGAGCCTTTCACGAGCAACCGAATATTCAATTGATTATACCGATGGTGGCTCAGGTTGAAGAAGTGAGAAAAGTAAAAGCGCTGTTGGCGCATCAAGCGCAGCAACTCGGCTTAGATGTGGCTCACTTGCCTGTCGGTATTATGATTGAGGTACCAGCCGCGGTGTTGAATGCGGATGCGTTAGCACAAGAAGTCGATTTTTTCTCGATTGGCACCAATGATTTGACTCAATATGTTATGGCCGCCGATCGAGGTAACGCTGCCGTTGCTGAATTGGTGAACTACTTTGAACCATCGGTATTAAAAGCCATTGAACTCACGTGTGCCGCGGGCGATCGCGCGGGCATTCCGGTCAGTATGTGTGGGGAGATGGCAGGCGATCCAAATGCCACAGACACATTGCTTCGTGTTGGGTTACGAAAATTCAGCGCCAGTGCGAGTCTGTTACCGGGATTAAAAGCGCAAATTCGTCAGTTGTCTGTTGATGTTTAATCGATACCTTTATCGTTAGTACATGTATACCGGCGTGCTTGCGCCGGTTTTGCGTTTGGTTGGATACTCACATTTTGGCTTACTACAACTTCATTTGTTCCTGCAGTCCAAACTTATTAATTTTTCTCCATAGGGTCGTGCGGCCAATTTGCAATGCTTTCGCCATATCATGCATTTTGCCATCACACTGATTCCAAGCTTGGACGATGGCTCTTCTCTCGGCTTCTTCTAGCGTGATCACCGGCGTATTTTCTGCGGTATGGCGGGAATTCAGTTTAATGTCTTCAGGAATATCGTTCAGCTTGATTAAGTTCGCACTGCGGTTAAGCAAAATTCGCTCAGTTCGGTTTCTTAATTCGGAGTTATTGCCTGACCAACGAAAATTCATCAACGCTTCCAGTGCGACTGGCTCTATCGAGATCGTCACATTGTGGCGGCGTTCATAATGGCTGATAAGCTGCTGGACGAGAAATTCAATGTCTTCTTTACGCTTTCTCAGTGGCGGAATATGCAGCTCGTTCGAAGAGATTTCATAATAAAGTTGCCGGCCAAATGAGCGCTGAGTGACATACTCGCTGATTTCTGAAGCGGTGCTGGTAATAAGTTGAAAGTCTACGGGGATCAAGCGCAAACTGTCACTGCGGCTGACGAGCCCAGTTTTTAACAACTTAAGTAACACGGCTTGTAAATCGGGCGACAGATATTCCACCTTTTCTAAAAAGAGCGTACCGCCATGGGCGAGTTCAAACTTAGAAGGCATGCCTTGTCCTTCGTCGTATCCCAGGGTTTCTTTGACCAGTTGCTCTGTATTGATGGAGCGGCAGTTAAGCGTAATGAACGGCCCTTCTTTGTAGGCGCTTTCATTATGAATCGCCATGGCGAGAGTGGCTTTTCCTACACCTTCTTCACCCGTAATTAGAATCGGTGACTTGGACTTTATGGCCCGTTTTGCCACGGTAATGACGTGTTTCATTTTTCGTGAGATGACGGGCAAGGTACTGAACGTATAGCGCGCACTGCCACCAATTTGCTGCTGAGCAAGTTCGCGAATTTTATCGATGGGATGCAAAAATAATAAGTGTGTGCCGTCGTTGAGTGGACGCAAGGTGATGATCGCCTCAACAAACTCGCCACGAACCTCTACCGTTGTGAGCTTACGGTTGATGGTTGCCCCCGACTCAATACTATTGAGGACATTCGGCGGAAAACGTAAAACAGAAAAGACTTCTTTCTCCAAGACCTGACTGGCTTCAATGTTTAACAAGCGCTCTGATTGATGATTCACCATGGTGATACGATTTTCTTCATCCCAGGCCAGAAGGCCGTCATCCATGCATTCTAGCGTTGCGTTGTGCGCACAAGTGAGGCGGTTAATGTTTTCTTGTTCCGACTGAATATGGATTTGCAAACTGACTTCTTTCGCACTCGACGCGATGATGACTAAGTTTTCTTTCTTATAGCGCTCGGCTTTTTTGAAAAGGCATGTTGTGCCGCGTAACTTGCCAAATTGGTCGAAAACAGGTGCTGCTACAGAGGCATAAGGGTGTAAGTGGCGATTGAAATGTTCTGCTGCGAACACTTCACACGGGATGTGAGTGCTGATACAGAGATTGACCGCATTCGTGCCAATTTTCCCTTCAGACAGAAAACAGCCTTGTTTAATGCCGAGCGCCTGCATCTCTTGTTGCATTGAGTCGTGGCCCACAACGGAGAGAACGCAGCCGTTGCCATCGGTCACCATCAAGAGCAGGTCTTCGTCCCCTAGCATGTCATAAGTGTCTTCAAGTACGGTGGTGGCGCACTCGATGAGATGCTCGTTGCGTTTCATCAGAGATGAGAAGGTAAAGCCAGAGGCAATATGTGGTTTTGACCAGGTATAAGGGCTGCATTGCTTTATGCAACGCTCCCACGACTCGAGTACGGGAGTGCGGGAAAATTCTGGAGATACCCAATGGTGTTTCTGGAAAAATTCCCACTTGGTTTTAGTGTTTTCGATTGAAAGCATGTCATACCGTTTCAATACCAGCGATAGATTGGTCTGATATTACAGAGACATACGAAGATGGACTGTGATGGCTTTCACGCACGTTATACAGAAAGGATACGCAAAGAAAAGAGGTAAGTAGAGAAGGCATTCCTTGCCGGAGGTTGGGTTAAAAAGGACTGTCTTTGCCCAGTTCGTTACAGATCTCGACAATGGCGAGCGAGAGACCGGACTTTATTATTTGTTGTTGGCGTTGAAGTTGGAGTTGATAAAACTCAAGATCGATATCGTCATCAGGTTCGTTGACTTCTAATTGCACCATGCCCATTTTCTTTACCAGATGCAGCTTTTTGATTGGCTCTAGAATATTCGGGTCAGTGAACTCGTAGTCTGATGCATCGCTATTGAGTCGGTTTTTAAGCTTAATGATGTCTTCAATATCATGATAAATATCGTCTGGGAGTACGCCTAAGCCAAATAGGAGCTTCAAACGCACGGAGAGATCGCCCAGCGGTCCGGAGTCTTGCAGTAGGGGACCAACCACCGATTGCACGGCGAAGTTATCTTTACGAAAGATCCGTTGTATTAGCCCGTCGATTGAATCGTTGAACACATCGACAGCTGCAATAAAAAAGCCTCGTACCGATGGCGCGCTGTTTAATCGTTCAATGATCTCGGTTTCGTTAATGTTATCTGCCATATAGTGAGTAACTATTTAAACTTATATTTATGGGGAGCTAAGCTCCCCTTGATTCGATTAAAACTGGTGGTAAATCACTTCGATTTGAGCCACTTCTGTACTGTCTTCAGCCAGACCAGTGTACGTTGCTAGCGTTTTCTTCACGCCCACGGCTTTTAATGAGCTTTGCAGCTCCACCGCTTGCGGATCGGTGTTATTAGTGTACTTTAACGCCGCCGCGATACCTTTCAAAAGTGTTTGATTTTCAGTGCCATACTCGATTGTACCGAGTAATGGCTTCACTAATCTATCGTTTGCACCCAATTTACGAATTGGCTGGCGTCCAACGCGATCCACTTCATCGACCAAATATGGGTTGGCAAAGCGACCTAAAATCTTTTCGATGTAGGCATTGTGCATGTCACGGTCGAAGCCGTAACGTTTGATCAGCACTTCACCGCTTTCTTGCATCGCTTGCTTTACTTCAGCGTGAATGCTTGGGTCTTCAATCGCTTCACGAATGGTGCGGTGGCCTTTCAAACAACCTAAATAAGCAGTAATGCAGTGGCCTGTGTTTAGGGTGAACAGCTTGCGTTCGACAAAGGCCATGAGGTTGTTGGTCTTTTCCATGCCAGCAATGTTTGGGATGTCGCCTTTGAACTGTTGCTCATCGACAATCCATTCGCTAAAACTCTCTACCGTCACTTCTAGTGGGTCATCGTTGGCGGCTTCTGCTGGTGGCACGATGCGATCGACAGCGGAATCAACAAAGCCAACTAACTCGTCTGCTTTTGCGTGCAGTGATTTATCCAGATGTTTGTACACTTCGCCTTTTAGGTGTGTGGTACCACGCACCATGTTTTCACACGCGATGATGTTAAGTGGCGCGTCATTACCAGCTTCAAAGCGTTTGGCGATGCCTTTCGCGATGGTTTTCGCGATGATGTCTAATACGTTAGGACCGACCGCAGTGGTGACTAAGTCGGTTTTGACGATGCGATCAATCACGTCTTCACTGGCTGAGTTTACCGCTGTGACGTGGGTAACAGTGTCGATTTGGCACTCGGTGCCCACGACTTTTACTTTGTATTCTTGTTTGTGGCTAAGTTGATCGACGAGCGGAGCGTCCACGTCTGCAAACGTTACTTCGACTTCTGCGTCAGCTAAGAGTTTGCCGATGAAACCACGACCGATGTTACCTGCGCCAAAATGAACTGCGTTTTTCATAATGCTTACCTACCAATAATCTGAAAATGTTGATTTACGAAACTAGGGTGAGGCCAACCGCATAGGGGGTGACAGCTGGCCTCTTTGCCTCAGGAGCAAATTAAAGGAGTAATTAAGCCGCGTGTTGACCGCCAAGGATGTTAAGAATTTCTTCTACATCGTTGGTGCTGGTTAGCGTCTCAATTGCTTCCGGCTCATCGAGCGCGTTCGTAATGGTGGTGATCACTTGGATGTGCTCATCGTTCTTAGCGGCAATGCCGATAACCAGTTTCGCGACATCGTCGTCATCTTCAGTAAATTGAATACCCGATGGGTATTGGCAGATTACAATGCCAGTTTTTTTCACGCGGTCTTTCGCTTCTACGGTGCCATGAGGTACCGCGATAGACTCGCCAAGGTAAGTTGAAACCAACGCTTCACGCTCAAACATCGCGTCGACGTATTCTGGTTCGGCGTAGCCCAGTTCAACCAATTTATTGCCCGCAAAGCGAATCGCTTCTTCTTTGTTGGCCGCTTTCAAACCTAGGTGAATGTTTTTACGCTGGATTTGGAAAACCGGTGGTTGCTGTGATTCAAAGCTGTCGTCGTTGGCAGCAAGTACCGACACTTTGACCATTTGGTCGTCATTCGCTGCGGATTGGTTTTGTGCCGCTAGTAGTTTGGTGACTAACTGGCTGTACATTTCGCTGTCTAAGAAGTTCGTCAATGAAATGTGGTGTGCGTTCGGAGCATGCTTACGTGCACGATCCGTCAAGTCTTTATGTGTAATCACGATATCTGCACTCTCTGGTAAGCTGTTAATAGCAAGGTTGGTTACGTGGACGTTCAGACTGGCGTCTTGAACCTTTTTGCGTAGCATACTCGCGCCCATGGCGCTTGAACCCATGCCCGCATCACAAGCGACAATGATGCTTTGTACTGTCGCTAGGTCTACGTCACCTTTACTTTGGTTATTTACCACTGCGCCATTTTTCGATGCAGATTTCATGTCTTTCATTCGTGATGTGGCTTTTTCTAGTGTCGCTTCATCGCCATCTTCTTCTGTTGATGTCTGTGTTTTCATCAGTAGCGCGGCTACTGCGAATGATACACCGGTTGCTGCTACGATAGACGCAAGGACACCGACGATTGAACCTTTTTGAGTCATCAACAAGATGGCGAAAATAGAACCTGGAGAGGCTGGAGAAACGATGCCCGCGTTAAACATAGTCAGAACGAACACGCCAGTCATACCACCAGCGATAGCCGCAAGGATCAGACGTGGGTTCATGAGAATATACGGGAAGTAAATCTCGTGAATGCCGCCGAAGAAATGGATGATGGACGCACCGCCAGCCGTTTGGCGAGCTGTACCTTTCCCAAACACCATGTAAGCCAGCAAGATACCCAAGCCCGGGCCTGGGTTCGCTTCGATCAAGAAGAAGATCGATTGACCAGTCTCAGACGCTTGCTGAATACCCAGTGGAGAGAAGATGCCGTGGTTGATCGCGTTGTTTAGGAACAGGATCTTCGCTGGCTCAACAAAAATAGAAGTCAGTGGCAGAAGGTGCGCTGACACAAGGAAGTTTACGCCTGCTGCCAATGCGCCTGAAAGCACTTTGACAAATGGGCCGATAAGGAAGAAAGCCAAAATGGCGCACAGCATACCGATGATGCCCGCAGAGAAGTTGTTCACCAACATCTCGAAGCCGCTTTTTACTTTACCGTCGATGTAGTTATCGAATTTTTTGATTGCCCAGCCGCCCATTGGGCCAACCATCATTGCGCCCATAAACATTGGGATATCAGTACCGACAATCACACCCATGGTTGTGATTGCACCAACGACCGCGCCGCGATCGCCGCCGACTAATTTACCACCGGTGTAACCGATCAGTAGTGGCAGTAAGTAAGTGATCATAGGACCAACCATGGAAGCTAACGTCTCATTTGGTAGCCATCCGGTTGGGATAAATAGAGCAGTGATAAAGCCCCACGCGATAAACGCGCCGATGTTAGGCATTACCATGTTTGACAGAAAACGACCAAAATTTTGTATCTTGATCTTGGCATCTGGTGATATCATAACAATTCCCCGTTCGATGTTCTGATGAATATTGTTGTCGTAAACGGTTCGCCAAAACCGCTTGTTTGATTGCTTAGTACCCAATCAATTTACCACACATTTTCCAATTGGAACTGACGACGGGTTTTTTGTGATCAACCCCCGCATTTCTCGGATGAAAAGCATTTTTTAAGTGATGATGATCAATTAATTGATATGTAACTTAATAACAAAAAATGATTTTCAAATCTGTCAATAAAAATATTAGTGATCAATTCGATCTTCTGACAAATATAAAATAAAAATTCATTGTGACTAAGATCACCTTTGATTTCTTTTCTAATTCAAATTAAATGTCTGTGACGATCAATGTCACACTTTGTTTAACGTTTGGTTTGATTGGAAATGTGATCTATGACCGTTTTGAAGTTTTGTGAAAGTTTATAACGTAAACGGTTGCGCGATGTTAACGGTTTGTGGATTAAAGCTTGAGATGAGTAGTCTGTTTGCGATGAGCTTAACTAAACACTTTGTTTTTAATGTTTTACGAGTAAATAACGTCTCACGCTGTTAGCGTTTCGTCGTTTAGAGCGATGTTGAGCGAGTCATGGGCAATGCAATAGTCGATACTCAAAATATCCAACCCAGAGGCAAATCCATGAGCCTTTGATGACAAACGGGTGAAGCTTTGTTGACCCAAAGCAGAAGAGCGTGCAACTGTGCTATGAATCAAAACTCGCGTTATGTCTCCCTCTTATAACAAGAGATAGGCTATCTTATCTAAAGTAAAAAATAAGCTAAGTTGGCATTTATCAGGGGGAAATAATGGAACGAGTTTCCAATAAAGCAGCACTTTGGATTGGATTAAGTTTGATACTTGGGCTTGGTACCCTCGGTTATTTTATCCAGCAAACGGCGGTGAAATACCGAGCCTATGAACGAGTGGTGACAGTCAAAGGATTGTCGGAACGCGAATACCCTGCAGATACGGTAATTTGGCCTATTCAATTTACCCTAGCGAGTAATGATATGGGCACCATGTTTGATGACATCGATCAGCAAACGCGTTTAATTCTGGATTTTTTAAGTGTCAAAGGACTCCCTGAAACCAGCGTTTCTCTTTCTTCTCCTGCTGTCATTGACAGAAAGGCGCAGCAATACGGTGGCGAGCAAGATATTGAGTTTCGTTATTTAGCATCACGCACGGTCACGGTTTATAGCCAAAGTGTTGATGTTGTTCGAGCGGCAATTAATGAGATTGGTGAACTAGGAAAACAAGGCGTATTGCTGAATCAAGATCCCTACGCGAACCGCGTGGAATATAGCTTTACTAAGCTGAATGACGTGAAGCCAGATATGATTGAAGAAGCGACGAAGAACGCGCGTGAAGTGGCCGAAAAATTTGCGAAAGACTCGCAGAGTTCACTGGGTAAGATAAAACGTGCTACGCAAGGGCAGTTTTCTATTTATGACCGAGATAGTAATACGCCTTACATTAAGAAGGTGCGAGTGGTCTCAACTGTTCAGTATTACTTGTCTGATTAAAATAATAGTCAAAAAGCCGCTCATTGTGTGAGCGGCTTTTTGGTAAGGTGAGCGTTATAGAATAGGATTAATATCTTGCTCTATCTATATGTTCACCTTCGACCACATCAACAGGTGTGTCATGTTGATAGATCAGGAAGCCATCTTCGGACGTTTCATGGTTATTTGGTGTATCAACCTACACTGTACAGGTATCCCCAATACTGTAAGTACCAAGACCAATGTAACCGCACTCGTAATTGTAGATGTATTGCCTTCTTCGTCTGGCGATTGATTGATGTTCGCCAGTTTCTGGGTCAAATGGTACAAGGACAACATCGTTAAAGCTTAAGACGACCTTATTGGCCTCATCGACAGGGGCATCGGAAACGTTGAGAGAAAAAGTGGCGGCTTCTGTATCGGATGATGAGTCGCGACCACAGCCCGTCAATAAAAGACCGCCTGAGATGGTAAGCAAAGGGTTATGACCTGTAATAAAGGGGTCAATCTTCGATGGCGCTGTATATGAGTCTTTTGTTATAAAACTGAAGTCTTATCTGCAAAGGCATCTAGTTTGATAATAATCAAGCTCGACGCTCTGATATGAGCGTAAGTTGGTATGACTTGCTAATAGAAGGGATGAATACCATGGCACTTAAGCACTTTATTAGGGAACTGTTGGGTTTGACGATTGTTGTTTCTGTCGTTTTTGGCGTGTTAGGCGTGATGTTAGAGCTCTTTGCACTCACGGCATTGTGGGAACATCAAGAGTCGATAGCAGACATATTCTTCAATGAGTCGTTCTATCTTATCGTATTTTTCATTCCAGCATACTGTCTTTGGAAGCTCATCAATCATCCAACGCTCGTCTTAGCGGATCAAGCTTATGTAGCAATGAAGCTAGAATCAGAGCGTCGATAAGTTCACATCTAGCTATAGTTAACAGAGCGGTTAGTTTTAGAATCGTATTGAAAGAAAAGCGGCCCAAGGTATCGTTCTAGCCCTTCTTTTTCGCCTCGATACTGGATTTGACGGTCAGTTTCTACGGTGCCCAAGACATGTTAGGGTAATTACTCGCAATATACCTTATAAGTACTTTTAGGTAACCTTATAAAAAGTAGAGGCAATGATGGCTTTTAAAACTCCTCCTTTAGTCACAACGGAAACCAACGAAGTCCGTTGTGTTGGATTTGAAATCGAGTTTACTGGTTTAACCATCGAGAAGGTTACGCAAATACTGCATGGTGTTTTCGGTGGCGAGCTAGAGAAAGTATCTGCTGTTGAGTATGCTTTGGAGACACCAGAATATGGAAAATTCAAAGTTGAATTAGACTGGGAGTTTCTCAAGAACGTAGCTTTGGATGCCAAGCTCAGCAATGATGGTCATGAATGGGTAGAGTTTTTACATCAAATCGCGTTAACAGTGGTTCCAGTGGAAATCGTCTGTCCTCCATTTCCGTTGGGTAAGCTTGAAAAGTTAGATGAGATTATTCCCGCTCTACGGAACGCAGGAGCAAAAGGGACAGATGACTCTGCCGTTGCTGCTTTTGGTGTTCATATTAACCCTGAGCTGCCATCCCTTGATGTTCAAACTATCCATTCTTATTTGCAAGCTTTCGGGTTATTACAATGGTGGCTTTGTGAGATTCATAATGTCAACTTTACTCGAAAAATCAGCCCATATATCCAATTATACTCTGAGGAGTATGTCGAATTACTTCTCGACAGAACTTATCAGGACATCAATGCTTTGATCGATGATTACCTTATTCATAATCGAAGCCGCAACCGAGCCTTGGATATGCTACCGCTATTTGCCTTTATTAATCAAAATAAAGTCAATAACGCGGTTAAGGACAGCAAAATTAATCCAAGGCCTACCTTTCATTACCGATTACCTGATTGTTTGATTGAAAATACTCATTGGAGTTTTACCGTTTCTTGGAACATATGGCATTTAGTGGAGGTTCTAGCTGCGGATGCAGAGGCTTTAGAATTTTTATCGAGTCGGTTTAGAGAAATGTCGTTACCGCTGGTAGGGGTAAGTCGTAATGATTGGGTTAAGGAAGTCAGTAAGTGGATAAAAAGCCGAGAATTGGGGTAACCGGCAATCATCGTAGTTGGTCGCCATCATGGTGGTGTACGAAACTGGCGCTTATATTCGCGGGAGCAAAGCCTGAAAGAATCAGTATAAAGCATCACTGGTCAGGACAAGCGCTCGATGGATTAATTGTGGGCGGCGGAGATGACATTGATCCTAAACATTATGGGGCGGAAGCGACAGAACATGGTGAGTTCGACCCAGAGCGCGATCAGCTAGAGATACATTGGGTAAAGTGGGCGTTACAAAGTAATACCCCAGTCTTAGGAATTTGTCGTGGCGCGCAATTGGTTAATGTTGTGCTTGGTGGAAATTTGCATTCGGATATTTCGAGTTTACGTAAACGCACTTATAACCGCCCAGGCGTACTACCAACCAAGCAAGTGTTTGTCGACAGAGAGTCAGATTTGTTTGCTTTATGCGGAAAAGCCAAGTTAAGAGTAAATAGCCTTCACCATCAAGCAGTGAAAGATGTTGGCGATGGTTTGCGTGTTGCAGGACGAGATCTTGATAGTTTTATTCAAGCGATCGAAAGCACACAAAGTAAGCCGATCTTCGGTGTTCAATGGCACCCTGAATATCTGTTTTATTTACCTAGTCAATTTAAGTTATTCCGATGGTTAGTACGGTTATGCCGCTGATAAAAGGGCTGAAAAAGACCAGCCCTTTAGTGAGACGTGGTTAGACGTGCGAGAGAATGTCTTGGACGACATTTTGAGGAGGCTGATTAATATCGATGGATATGGCCTCTTTTTCGGTTGGTTCTACAAGGGTACTAAACTGACTTTCTAACATTGAAGAGCCTTGGAAGTAATGCCCCTCTCGCGCCTGAAGGCGTGACCAAATGGTGTCGAAGTCGCCCTTTAGATAGCAAAATATCAACTCGTGGCAACCATTTCTTAGTGTGTCTCTATATTCTGGTTTTAGGGCAGAACAGGCTAATACTAAGCTGTCTTGGTCTTGAATCAGTCTATTTAAGGTTAACAACCATTCTTTTCTGTCTTCGTCTGTCAGGGGGATCCCATTCCTCATTTTTTCAACGTTTTCGTCTGGATGGTAATCATCACCATCGAAAAAAGGAATGTTAAGAGCCTTTGCCAGTGAGTCGCCGATCGAGGACTTACCGCAACCAGAAACGCCCATAATGACATATTTTTTATTCATAATTTCAACAACTCATAATTAATATCAATGGGCATCACTATTGCCACCACAACGCCAGCTCTGGGAATATAATAACCAGTGCAAGAACACAAACTTGTAGCGCAATAAACGGAAGTAGAGCTGAGAATATTTCGCCCAGAGTAATGTCTTTAGGCGCGACAGATTTGAGATAGAATGCTGCTGGGCCAAATGGCGGTGACAAAAACGCAACCTGCATATTCAGACAGAACACAACACCAAACCAGATAGGATCCATGCCGAGACCGGTAATAATTGGGACGAAAATTGGCATGGTAAGCAACGCAACGCCTACCCAATCTAGGAACATGCCTAGAACAAATAGGATTACCATCATAATAAGCAGGGTCGACATCGCGTCACCACCACTTAGAGCTAGGATCGTTTCCTCGACGAAGTCGATACCACCCATCAGATTGTATACGCCCACCAGTGCTGAAGCACCGATACCGATCCACATGATCATTCCACATGTGCGCATGGTGGCGATAGAAGACTCTTTGACCATTTTCCAATTCAGTTCTTTACGGATTGCCGCACTGATAGCAATGCCGACAACACCCAGAGCAGAAGCTTCGGTTATTGACGCCAAACCGGTGTAAATACTACCTAAAACCGTAGCAACCGATAGTAGAGGGAAGAACAGGGCCTTAAAATAACTTGGGTGAGCTTCTGCATCTTTAGCAAGATCTTCTTCTGACGGCAATGGTGCAAGTTCAGGATTGAGCTTACAGCGAATCAGGACGTAAGCCATATAAAACATCGCCAGAATAAAGGCAGGCAAGAATGCCGCTTTGAACAGCTCACCAATAGATACTGAGGCTGATAAACCATAAATAATCAGCACAATACTGGGTGGTAGCATCGTTCCTAGCGCACCACCAGCACAAGTGGTACCTATTGCCAGCTTACGGTCATAACCGAGTCTGAGCATTTGTGGCAGAGCAAGAATGCCAAGCAGTACGGTTTCACCACCAATGACGCCTGACATCGATGCCAGAATTACCGCAACAAGCAGCGTTTGAACAGCCACGCCGCCACGAACTTTTCGGGCTACGCTTTTCATTGCATCGAACAAGTCTCTCGCAATACCAGAGCGATCTAGTAAAGCAGCCATGAGTACAAACATGGGAACAGCAAGGAAGACATAACCACTGACAAAACTAAAGATGCGACTTGTTATTAGCGGTAAAGCATCAACACCAAACCAACCTAAGGTGAAAATAAGCGCAACCAGAGCGGTGACGAACGCTAATTGCATACCAGTTAACAACAGTCCAATCATTAGAACAAGCATCAACAAGCTACCATATTCGATGCCGATCGATGATAAGTTGGATGTGAAGGTTTGAACACCAACCCAACCTAAAGCGGAGGCTAAAGCCACAAATGCTATTACAAGAAACACAGGTTTCCAGTTTCCTACAATTGGTTTTGTAGAAGATAAATTAGTCATTGTCATCTTCCCTTAGTAGTTGAATTTCTCTAACCAAATGCAGAATAAATTGAATGAACATTAAGCAAACGGTAAATAGAATGATCCCTTTAAGAAGGGCAGGGAATGGTGGGTTCCAAGCGGAACCAGAGGTCTCTAATCGTAACCCACCCCAAGGTGCAAACCATGAGTTAGCAACGGTTTGCCATGCGGCGTACATTAACAGCCCGCTAAGTAGCAGCCCCGCTAAGTGGTGAAAGACATTCAGGTAATGCCTCGTTTTCTGGGAGACCGAATCGTAAATGAGAACAACGCGCACATGTTTGTCCGTTGCCAGCGCGTAAGCACCGCCGATGACAAACAGTGAACCACCAATAAAAGATGCGGTTTCATGCACCCAGATTGTCGGTGAGTTAAATAAATAGCGGCTTGCTACTTCATAAAAAGAAATAATAACGGTGATAACAAACAATAAACTAAGTAGCTCACTAACTTTTGTTACTGCTTTATCAAGAATATTTTGGGGCATTTCAGCCACAATATTGGCGTCTGATTCTTTCATATATCTAATTCCAAATAAAAGTAGGGAGGAGTAAACCTCCCCACATAACGACTTATAGAAGGCCTGAGTCTTTCAAGTAAGTAGTTATAGAATCGTAAACTTTTTTAGCATTTGGAGAGAGCTCAGCGTACTTCTTCCATTCACCCATCGCGATTTGGCGGAATTTCCTACGCTCTTCTTCAGACCAGTCATGGAGAGTTATGTTTGGATTTGCTTCCGCTTCCTTAACCGCTTTCTGGTCTGCAATGCGAAGCTGTGTGGTCATATCTTCGGCGAAGTCACGTACTGACACTGTCATGATTTTTTGTAGATCGGCTGGTAGTTTATCCCACTTTTTTTGGCTCATTGAGATATCAATGGTCGGTAGTGAGTGGAAACCCGGTTGAACAGGGTGGGTTGCGATATCGTTCATACCTGCTTTATGGTTAGTCGAGAAAACGGTGTAGTCAGCAGCATCAATAACGCCTTTACTCAAACCGGTAAAAACTTCCGAGCCTGGCAGGTTAACGGGCGTTGCGCCGGCTGCAGAAAATACTTGCTGAACCAGACCTTCAGGTGCACGTAATTTCAGGCCTTTCAGATCATCCACACCGTTTAGTGGTACTTTAGATACAAATGATTCCACACCTGTGGTTGAACCGCCGATATATTTCACGCCGTATGGAGCATAGAGCTCAGTCATTAACTCGTAACCACCGCCATAGTTGATGTATTGGAGTAGCTGACGAGTGTCGGACCATGCACCAACCATGTTACCAATTAAGCCAAATGCCGGATCTTGGCCCGTAAAGTAACCCGTTGCTGTGATGTGACCGTCGATGATGCCCATTTTTATTGCACCTAAGGTTTCCGTATGTTTCACCACTGATCCCACAGGTAATAAATCAATTTCAATACGACCACCAGACATTTGCTCTACGCGTTCAGTCCATTCCTTCTGAACTTGAAAGTTTTTGTCTCCAGAAGGGTCACTAGATTGAAATTTGAAATTAAAGTCAGCAGCTAACGCCGATGTTGATAGCAAAGCCAGTGAGACAGCTGAGGCGAGGGATTTTTGTAGGATGTTCATTCATTCGTCCTTTGTTTGTTTTTAATGGATCTCTAATATGTCATAACCCGAATTGTTACCGGGAACACTTCGGGATGTTACTGGTAACATTTGGCGGAGTCTAGGAGTTGGATCACGTTACATAACATCTTTAATTATTTTCTAACATGAATAAGACGTTAGTTATGAGCAAAGGTGAATATATTTTTCAGGCAAGTTATGAATAGTTTGGGATAGAATTAAAATGGCATGAATCTGCGCTAATTCGCATTATTGCAGACTGGCGAGTTGCGGTTGGTAGATATATTTTCTGGATTGGAAATGCGGTGTTGTTGCGTTAGCGTGGAAGATTTCGATTGAAGAAGTGATCGCAGACCGAGTATCGAATCGACCGAGCTAGAAAAAACAAAGGCGCGTAGATTGCTCGACGATCCTTCTGCAATTTGGTGGCCCTCGCAGACTTGAACTGCGGACCAATCGCTTAGACGATTTCTAAAAAGCACGTGAACTCTTGATCAGAGTGCACCATTAAAGTATTTGTAACAGGCTTCTTATTTAGGATTGCTTGATTTAGTGCCACAAGTGTTCATTTTGTATCAGGTGAGCGCGATAGCGCATAACCCACCACTTCTTTTGTCATCAAGTCCATTACGCACGCTAGATCGCTCCCACCTTGATGAGAGCGAATGTACGTCACATCGGTTACCCAGTGAGTATTGCAAGGTTCAGAGACAATGACTCGATCTTTTCGCTGCATAATAAACCTCATTTAATCAGGTGATTATAAGGCTTAATCGCTTTCCAAGATAATCGTACCATTACAATACTGCGTGATCTCTATACACCACATTTGATAATAGCTTTAGTTATTTGTCCCACCATTCATTTTGGATCTGAGCAAGAGTATAACTTTTTCGATGTTGCATTCTTAAGTAGTAACTCGATATTTCTGGGAACTTATCCTTATCTAACCACTTACTATAACCCAACAAGTCAAGTCTTGAGAGCACTACAGTCCAAATTACGTCAGCTAATGTGTAAACACTGCCCAAAAGAAAGTGATTACCTTCAAGTTGCTTTTCAGCAAATGAAATAGCTTCCAATGCATATTGTTCAACCTTTTCTATATGCTTGTTATCAACCCTAAATACTTTGCTATTTTTTGATCGCTCTGCACAAACAATATAGTTATCTTTAAGTTCAGGATATTGCTCAGCCATTAAGAGTGCTTTGGTGATACGGGCATTCAATATTTTTTCAGATTTCTCCATGGATGGATGACGTGCATAACTGAGGATCTGAAGATCAATATCATCGGCTAAATCAATTAACTTATCCATTAATTGGCTATCACTTTCATCTGATGGTACCAAGTTGTTACCTTCTGATAAAGAAGCGATAGACCGAATAATATGAGCAGAATCAGTCAGTACTTCTGTTGTGCCATTTCGAACCTCCAACGTAGGAATTACTCCTTGTGGATTTAGTTTCAAATACCATGGGTCTAACTGCTCTTGTTTTCGCATAATATCGATAACACGGCCCGACCAAGCAAGCCCCTTTTCTTCAAGTGCGAGTCTTACTTTTATCGAACACACGGATAGTGGGTGGTGATAAAGCATTAATGATGTCATAGTGTTAGGGTCCTATTCTTTAAGTATTGAACAAACGAGTTCAATGGCTTTATATTCGCGGTTTAACTGGCAGCATACGTGGTAATACATCAGCCTCAGGCTTATCTAAAAAACGATGTTTTAGTACACCTGCAACATGAGCAAATAATGCAGCTATGAATATATATACTAATGAAACGTGCGCTTGCTTAGCTATTAATCCCATTTCTGGTTTCTTTTCAAATAGCAAGGGTAAATCGACCAACCCGAATAAACTAACAGGGTAACCAAATAAATTGGTCATGGTGTAACCGCTAAATGGGATCGCCAACATTAAAAAATATAATGAGGCTGTAATTATTTTTGATAATAATTTTTCCCAACTCGCTAGCACGCTTGGCAGTTGTGGATAGTTATTAACCCTATTCCATATTATTCGGAGAATGACGAGTTGCATAAAGATAACACCAAACGATTTATGTATATCCATGAGTTGCATTTTACTTGGTTCTGTTTTATCTAAGCCTGTCATGTAGGTGCCTATAGCAATGAGTACTAGTATTATTAGTGCCATTCCCCAGTGCAAAATTTTAGCGACAGCTCCGTACTTTTTGTTATTTTCATGAGTAGTACCCATGGTTAACCTCTTAAATTAGTTTTAAGGATATTAGTATCTAATGTAAGTACTGGTTATAAGAGAAACCTAGTAGCCAATATGTGGCATTTCTACCTGATAAACTGGTAAGAAAAACGCTGCACTTTACCGCTAAATTAATATTGCTTTAACCAAAGCACACCAGCAGGTGTTAATTGATATGACGCTATTTTCTCTTTAACTGAAGGTAATTCATCTAATATGTTTTGTGCATCATGCTCGGTTTTCGCCTTGATAAAGAAAATCACTTTACCCACATCACCTTTGCGCACATTCACTTCCGATTTTTTGTTGTCTAGGTAGACATTCTCTATTGTGCCACTTACCCATAGTTCTAGTACTTTTGCCATCTGCTCTTTCAGTGTGGTTTTGAATAAGTGGGTATCATTCACTTCAAGCGTCCACGTAACCATATAGGTGTTACGCATGTCGGCATCACTCGCGTGTACTGATGAAATTGAAGTTAAACTCAATAAAATGAGTGATATAGCAAGTAGTTGATTTTTCATAATATTCACCCTAGATAAAATCTCATAGTGTTGTCGTATTTAAAGGTCAAACGTTAATGATAACCACTTACTTAAAGGTGATTATCATTCACCCTAATGTTCATTTTCTGTTATCGGCTCGATTTCAAATTGTTAACTTCAATTTTATTGTATTTAAAGAGAGGCATATATATGCTTAAAGTAAACTCATTGTTTACTCACGAGTGCTAATGTGAATATTTTAACGCTTATGGAAACTTTTTCTGTTGTTGTAGATACAGGAAGCTTTACGGCGGCAGCGGAAAAACTTGGGTTATCCAAATCATTTATCAGCAAACAGATCTCAATCTTGGAAGATGATTTAGGCACTCGCCTACTATATCGTACGACTCGTAAATTGAGCTTGTCTGATGAAGGCGGACAGTTCTATAAGCACTGTAAGATAATTATGGCAGAAGCTGAAAATGCTCGTGCTGAGGTCATGGATAGCCAAGGTGCACCAAAGGGGAAAATACGCCTAACATTGCCTCAAAGTCTTATCATTTCAGGGTTTGGTCAATTACTAATAGAATTTCAACACCAGTATCCAGACATTGAGCTTGAAGTAATAGCCAGTGGGCGTACTGAAAACTTAGTGGAAGAAGGTATAGATATTGCGCTAAGAGTAGGACAATTGGAAGATTCCAGTCTTATCTCTCGTCGGTTAGCAGACTGCACGTTTCAAGTCGTTGCTTCTCCTCAATATATAAGAAAATCGGGAGCACCTTCCCAGCCTGCAGATCTCATGGAACATAATTGTTTAATTTATAGTGACTCCAAAATTAATCGGGGCTGGCGGTTTCTCTCTCCTAGTGGTGAGCCCATCACTGTAAAAGCAAAAGGTAGTCTAACGAGTAATGATGGTGGTTTAATAGTTGAGAGTATTCTTAGTGGGTTAGGCATAGGCTTTGGGCCTAGTTTTTTATTCAAAAATGATATTGAAGAAGGCCGCTTGCAATTACTACTTAGAGACTACTACCAACCAACCACTACAATTTCAGCCTTATATCCACTAAATCGAAATCTATCAAGAAGAGTCAGGATGTTGGTTGATTATTTATCTGAGAAGCTATCGGTTTAGTCGCATTGATAGAGTTCCACAAATTGCTTAGTTAAAACCAAGGAAGCCTTGTTAGTACATAGGCGTCGCTCTAGGCCTTTTAGGGCTTTCATTTCATGTTAACCACCTACCAATAACTTGGGTTATCTATCGCTTTCAAGCATGTGGGTTTACCTACAACGTGAGGGATTGCCTCACTGACTAAAGGTTGTGCAATCCAACCTTCAGGGTAGGACAAGTCTAGCGGAGCTTGAATCACATCCTGACTGATTGGGACGAATCCTGTTTTTGAGTAAAAGTTGATATCTCCGTAAGTAATGACAACAGTGACATCTTTTTCTTTCAGCGTCGCTAAGCCAAATTTGATTAACGCTTGACCTACACCTTGCCCGTGGCAATCTGTCGCAACGGCGACGGGGGCTAAAAGGAAGATGTTTTCAGCATTCGGAAACGATAGCCTAGAGAAAATGATACTACCGATAATGCGTTCACTTTCATCTTGAGCAATAAACACATAAAGGTCCTCGTCTCTGGTTGGTAAAGTGAGAAAGTCTTCTACGAGTTTTGCAATTAATGCACCTTCTTCTTTACCGTCTGAATCCGAAAATGTGTCATTGAACAGTGTAATAACTTCTTGAGTTTGTTCTTGTTTGTACAATTCGTATTTCATATGTCTATCTCTAGTTGACTAGTTTTAAAATAAAGCACTGATAAGTAAAATCTTTTGCTGCACTGCGCTCGTAAATCGAAATCTCTTTCTTAATGTCCAATAATGCTTGGGACGCAGGCATAACAGGTTGCAATTCCTCAACTCGGTCTTGCAACGGTAGCCAGTAGTTTTGCCATGCATCGACGCCTAATGAAAAGTGTTCGATCAAGTCGTAGCCATGTTTTTTGAACAAAGCGAGTCGTTTAGGTATCGATTGAATGTCTGGGTAGTCTGCCAGCCAAAACTGTTTGGCCTCTTCGTCAGGTGAATCTGTGAGCCACACTAAGTCACTCACCATCAACACACCATTGTCTTTTAATAGGGGCTTCCATTGTTTTAGTGCGTTCTCCATTCCCATAATGTACACACAGCCTTCCGCCCAAATAGCATCAAAACACTTTGCCTGAAATGGCAGTTCCGTCATGGAGGCACAAACAGGAGAGATGCGCTCGTGTAACTGTGCGTTTTGGATTTTTTTATCGAGCTGTTCGATGGCAATAGGCTCATTATCCACGGCCGTAATGTGTGCGGTACTGTTGTCGGCTAGCAGTAATGTTGAAGTGCCAGTGCCACAACCAATGTCTAAAATATCGGTCATTGTCTGAGCTGACATTAATGAAATCGCTTTTAAAGAGTCCTTGTGACTTCCTGGCCCCCATCTTTCTAATGTGGCAAAGACCGTCATAAAATCTTTCATGTAACTCTCGTGTTCGTTCATATCTTTTGATAACCACTTCAATCTGAGCGCTTCTTTCTCACTGTAACCTTGCGTGCTTAACCAGTTTAAGTAAGCGCTAGGCGCACTTTGACTCAGAGAATGGTGTAACTCTCTTTGTGGGCGCTCTCCAAGCAATGCAAGTAGCAACTCGCGAGCGTGGATTTTTTTATTAATCTCATGGTTGAGTTGCTCGAGCCGATTTTCCAATAAGCTCCTGCTTAACTTCGCGTTCAAACATTCTTCGCACTCTTTCAATGAGAGTCCTGCGCTTTGAAGCTGTTGAATCAAAAACAGTCGCTGCAAATCGTTTTCGCTGTAATAGCGATATCCATTATCAAGACGCTGACCTTTAATTAGCCCTAACTTCTCGTAATAGAGCAGTGTTGTGCGAGAGAGACCCGCCTTCGCCGCCAATTCCGAAATCAAATACATGTTGGATTTGACCTAATGTTATTCGTATTTGGAGAGTATGAACTATAGAGCAGTAGACAGGTCAAGTAAGCCTGTTTGAATTTTTCACCAATAGTGGCAGAAATGCGTTGTGTTGGTTTTGGAGTGCAGGTACGCAATGAAAACTGTTCTACTAGCTCTGCATTGGGTAAGTAGTGCAGCTCTGCGAATTCTTGGAACGTGAGTACGTTACGTTTCTCATCACGAATGGTCTTAGAGAATCATTGTCTAGAGCGATTTCCCATTTATGGTCATTAGCAATCTGTCGAGCAGTGTCTTAGGCATCAGTAGGTAGGTACCCTTGTCAGGCTTCTCGATAATGCTCAGGATGAGTACTGAACCGTAGTCAAGATCGTCTTCGAATTCGGTGAGTATAGATTTGACTTGTTCTTGTAAGGTTTTGATTTGTTGAAGATTAGTTGGCTTAATCATATTGAACTCCATGATTATCAGTATCATATTGTTAATATGTACTTGATCTTATTGTTGATACGGATGTGTTCCATCTTCCATATTTGGTAAAGGAAGGCTTTGGCTCATGATTCATCCGATGTGATTTGAGTCATAGTTTGTAAGTATTGTTTTGAATAATATTGTGCACGATAATTCATTGTAATTATTGATTAAATTCCTCATAGTTCGATGTGGCTATAAAATAATTAGCAAAATTTTAGGGATAAAAATGAAAACTACAAATGTACTTTCGTTGGCAGTATTGTCTTTTTTTATCAGTAGTGCGGCTGTTGCTGAGACTGATACAAAAACAGGCTTTTATATCGGTGCAGATGTTGCATTTGCGAATGATACCGAACTAGAAAATAGTGGTGTATCGATTGAAGAATCAAATGACGCCGGTTTTAATGCCCTTGTTGGATATGAGTCAAAGATAGAAGAGTCTTTTTACCTTGCAGGCGAAGTAGAGTACCGAACTTTTGGTGAGGTAGACTTTTTAGGAATGATGCAAGCAGATGGACATGCGATTTTTGCAAACCTTAAGCCTAAATATACTTTTGACTCTGGTGTCTATTTAGCAGGTGTATTTGGCTTAGGTCAAATGACGCTGAAAGTTAAGGGAAATGACATATTTTATGGTAGTGAAGAATCTGAGACAGGCTATCAATTTGGCGTAGAGGGTGGGTATCACGTCAATGATAGCGTTAGTTTGAATGTAGGCTACCGAAGCGCAAATACTGAAATTGATGACGTAGAAATTACGGTCAGTGGTTTTTATGCAGGTGCCCGTTACTACTTTTGATCCAACCACAAATCCTAGATCGCTGGGTCGGTCACACCAGACTGGCCCTGTAATCTCGCTCTAAGGCTTATCCTGCCAGACTTCCTGCATGATGTAGTTTCTGTAATTATCGCGTCGGCGTCGTCGGTCCGGTCTTTAGCTGTGATTTTAGGTAGATACCGAGCTGGACACGAATCCTAATGTAAATTTCTTATTTAGGTTTTTTTCCAGTTTGCCGTCGTCGACGACGGGAGTTCCATCTGATTCCACTAACTCAACTCTTAACCCTAATGCATACCAGATCCGCGCTGTAATCCAGTGTGCCGTTGGTTTTTCCGGTTCGAGTATGAATACCAGTCCAGTGATTAGCTGTTGTTTCTGGTGTCGTGGTTGAGTATTGCTTACTGCTGGCCTAAGTCATTTAAGAGATAACAGACCGATTACCACTGAGGGTAATCGGTCATCATTGAATGCTATTTTTCCTGACTGGCTAGTTCTGAGAGCTTTAGGATCATAGGTGTCCTTCCTGTCACTGAACCAACTATCCATCCCATATCTATATTAATAACTGGACCTAATGGAACGGAATGTTGGTTATATTTTTGTTGGTTCAGCCGCGGAGTTTTTCTGGGGTTCGGTTCTAGTGTTAAGTGGCATGTATCTGCTCTGATTCGCGTTGTACAGACGAGAGAAGGTTCTGATGGTGAGTACACTCTGAGCCAGGGAATGTGACTCTGTGGTGACTAAGTGGAGTCTTTCGGCGCAGATCTTACCGGAAGTAGCCATTGTTTAGAGAAAAGGGACCGGATATAGACCGGACTAGAAAAGACAAAGGCCCGTAGATTTCTCTACGAGCCTTCTGGAATATGGTGGCCCCTCGCAGACTTGAACTGCGGACCAATCGATTATGAGTCGTGATATGACTGTTTTCGATAAAATCTCACATCATCTCATATTAGTTTATTTGTGACTTAATTCAACGAGTTACAAACGACCCTTCGGTTTATCTTTTCTTGCCTAGTCTCATTCAGGTACGCTCTTGTTTGACTAATTGTTTGACTAAAAATCGCCGTAGTCAAACAAGGGAATCTTTGAGTGAGGGAATGCGCCATGTTAACGGTAAGCGGTATTCGGGGACTAAAACCTAAAGCCAAACCCTACTATGAGTGGGACAGTAATAGTGAACGCGGAACGGGCAAGCTGGCAGTGCAAGTCACGCCAAAAGGCGGCAAGCGTTTTGTGTTTCGTTACTTTATGGATCGCAAAGCGAAGTTCATTCCGTTAGGGCAGTTTCCTGCGCTGTCGCTTACTGAGGCAAGGGCAAAACAGAAAGAGCTGGGGGAGTTGCTTTTACAAGGGATTGATCCGAAAGAGCAAATCGAAACGCAAAAGCGTGAGCAGGAGAGCGCAAAGCGTGAAGAAGCAAGGAAGGGTTCAATACAGCAATTGTTTGAAGCCTATGTCGCACAAATGGTGCGAGACGGTAAGCGTACCCACAAAGCCGTTCTCGCCTCTCTTGAGAAGGAAGTGTATCCGGTTATACCTCCTGAAACGAAGGCCAAGAATGTCACCCCACACGAGTTAAAACTGGTGTTGGCGGAAATGATAAGACGCGGGGCGAAAACGCAGTCAAACCGTGTACGCAGCTATCTGATGGCCGCGTTTAACTACGGGCTAAGGCACGATAACGACCCTGCTAATTTCATTGATGAGGCCAAGTTTGGCTTGGTGTTTAACCCAATGACGGCTATCCCCAAACAAAAAGATGCAGAACGTGTAGGTAACCATTACCTGAAAATAGGTGAAGTGATCCAGCTAATCGCCGATCTGAACGGGGAATATGAACGATTTAGGATGGGCGATACTATCCGGTGCCTCATTTTGCTTTGCCTCTATACCGGGGGCCAGCGACCTTATGAGCTGGCGGCTTCGAAGTGGGAGGCGGTAGATTGGCAACAAAAGTCGCTATTGGTAAGTCGTGATCTATCTAAAAATAAGCGAGAGCACATCATTCCCCTGACTGAATCCGCGCTGGTGGTTCTTCGCCAACTGCGTGAGGTAAACCAAGATTCTGATTTTATTTTTCCGCACCGCTTAAACCGCAATGAGCATATCCGGCTGGATTCGCTTTCTCAGGCCGTTACCCGGTACCGAGAGGCAACACCTTTTGTTTCGTCATTCACTCCCCGCGACATTCGCCGCACCTGTAAAACTCTGATGGGCGAGATTGGCATTTCTAAATCACTGCGGGACCGTATTCAGAATCATGCACTCAATGACGTATCCAGCAAACACTATGATCGCTATGAATACCTGCCCGAGAAACGAAGGGCTTTGGAATCATGGGAACAACGATTAAACGAAAACACTACTGTCACCAATGTAGTGGCATTTGTAGGGAGGGATTAAACCATGTCATCAAAGAAAAAAACGGATACCCAGCTACCACCCTTATTGCCTCTTGAGTATTGCTCAGTGGCGCGAGCGGCGAGGCTGCTAGGCTGTGAGGAAGAAGATATCTATCATTGGAATGAGGTGGGGGCAGTTAAGCTGTGTGTCGAGCTTTACGATGAAACATGCAGAGCAGCATTGAGGCCAAAAACTGAGAGCTTCAGAGAAATAGCACTTTTTCAAAATTTCTCATCGGACATAGAGCTTATCGAAAGCTTGGATGAGGGTGAGAACTTTCAGTCGGATTTTTGCTCGTTAATTGGTGTAGGGCCTATGACTTTAAGTGATCCCCACCTTCCTCCATTTGTAACTTACGATGCTTTAGCTAGTGGACTTTGGGTAGTAAAGGACCAACTGTTTTTCAATGGCGAATACACACTGGTTAGCCCAACTGGTTTGAATCACGTACAGTATGAGGGTGGCTTGAGAGATGTAGAATTGGCTCGTATCTCTATACCAGATTTGAGCTCGGAAAGGCTTGTGCTTAAATCTGACCTCGAAAAGCTACATAGAGCGATACATGGTGTGGAAGTATTAAATACTCGCTACAACAACCAAGAAATTGCCACTGCCCTGCGGCAAGCGGAGCAGGAAGCTCAGAGTATTCGACCACCTAGGATTGAAAAAAAACAGGCACACCTAATACGTTTACTTATCGAGTCACACCCTAATTTAGGGGCTGAAGTTATAGAAAATCCATACGCGGCATGTGATGTGCTGGAGGCCCAATTTGCAAGAGACGGAATTGGCCCTATCGACGCAAACCCTGTCACCGTAGGAAATTGGATTTCAGGTAAACGAAAGAAATGAGTAAAGATAGTTTAAAGTTATTAACTACAAATAATACTTAACTAAGTGCATACCTACCCGAAAATTCATCCTTATATTAGCTAGCCATGTTCTCAAGTTGACCGATAGAAGGATAGAGCATGGCAACTCCACGCATTGTATCTCTTAAAGAAATGTCAGCCCTCGTGGGGCGTTCCCCTAAAACTATTTGGCGCTGGTGGCGAAAAGAAAAGTCTTTCCCTGCCCCTCGGCAAATCAACGGACGCACCATTGGCTGGCGCGAAGCTGACTATGAGGCATGGCTAAATGGGGAGTGGCAACAATGAGCAAAATTCCTGCGCCAAGCAAGGCCGAACTGTGTCTGTTAGAGCTTTTGCGCCGTGGCAAAGCTGGCCTACACCCGCTGGATGTGAATATCCGAGATCTTACCCATGCCAACGTACTGGATGAGGCCGGCAAGTTTTGGAGTATCACATTGCCAACGGATATGAGCCTTCTCCGCATTCGTCATGGTGTGCACATCGCCGATCAACCCGCACCGTTTACCAGTGTGCGCGGCTACAAGGCGATGTTTAAACGCTACTGGCTGGCTGATCTCGATGCAGCTAAAAGCGCGGTTGGTTTGATTAATAACTGGCGAGCCAGACGGGGAGCTGAACCGTTATCAAAGCGCGATTGCAATGCGCTGCTAGCCGCTTTTCAGTCGGAACCACAAGCATTCAGTGAGGTGGCGTAATGACGAGTTTAACCAAGCATCCCGTTGATCACGCTGAGCTGGCGGATAAAGCCTTGTCTCAGCTAGAGAGCCTAACTGTCGTACTGGGTACTGCTCATTTTGAGGACGTTGATAACCAACATTGTAAGGGGGTTATATGGGCAATGCAGGAGCTCGCGACAACGGCTAAACGTCACTTACAGGCTAGCCGAGGCGATGTGCCTCTGCGCCGCCGATAGTAGAAAATCATTCAAACCAATGGCTGTCAGTGTTGGCAGCCATTTTTATTGGCAATAGAAAAAGTAAGTACCTGCTATCAGCTAAAAACCCTATTAAATGGGGATGGGACGAGGTGAGATATGTTTTCAAGGTTTTTTAGGCGTATTTCCGCTTATTTCAAACCGCTTAGTTACTGAGAGCGACTTGGCAGCCTTGCAATCACGTTGATAGTGGCCACTTACTAAAGTCAAGGAAGCATGTCGGGTTTTATTAATATCTTCTACTCAATATCCATATCACTGATAAGAGAAGTAAGGGCAATACATTTTGGTTCGGCAGAGTTTCGATAGCATGGCAGTATTGTTGAAACCGAAAACCATGATGAAACAGGAGCTGGCGGAGTAATGAAAAGGAGCTCAGGAATTGGCCTACTCCACTAACACGGGATTTTTCAAAACCAAAGACGGTCGCTGCTGGGCGGTGAATACGGGGCCAGGCTTATCGCCGCTCTACACTGATATCCTTCGGTGTTTGGCCGATCAGTTGGAAGCGATGGAATCTCACTACGCGAGAGTGTTCTGCTTTCGGTTTGATTTGCACCTAACGGCGTACACCGATAATAACGCAACAGTGAGCCGCTTACTCTCGCTGGTGGTACAAGCCCTAAAGCGATACTACAAAACGCCTAATATTGGCTATCTATGGGTAAGAGAACATGAAAAGGCCAAACAACAGCATTACCATTGCGTGCTCTTTTTGGATGGCTCAAAGGTGAATCACTTCCATACCATTCAAACCACCATTGACGATTACTGGGCAGCCTTTGAAGGAGGCCATGTACAAGGATGCGGTTTTAAAATATTACCTAGAGGGGACTCACACGCCAAAGCTGAGATCATCTACTGGCTGTCGTATCTCGCTAAAGTACGCGGCAAAGCCAATGGCAAAGGAAAACGCTATAGGCCCAGCCAAACTAAACGCTACGGTGTCAGCAGGGTTAAAATAAAAGCGAAAAATTGCGCACTTGTAGACAAAAAAGAAAAACCGCACACCGATGACATTTTTGCGTCGCTAGCCTTTGTGGGGCGCGGGTCTTGAGTCAATAAGTGCGCGAAACACTGCGCAGTTTTGAAGGGGGAAAGTGCGCAGTTGCAGATAAGGCGAGTTCTGTTTGCGCCTATCCACACTCCCTGCAGCTCAGCGCGCAACATAGTGGTGATCTTAAATTCGGTGCTTAGAGACAGCGTAATACGGGATAAAAATCTCGCCAAAATTTAGGATTGACGACATACTCGTTTGTTATGTGCTTTTACACTACACTACGCTAAATTTCCTTTTTTAGTCACTTTTTATGTCCAGATATGACGTAGACACCGCTGAAACTCAATATCAACCAGGCTCCAACGATCAGGTTCTCTTAAACAAGCTTAACATTACTGATGTCGGTGAAATCAATGATGTAGAGGCAATACTTTTGGTTAAGCTATATGAAAAGGTGTTTTCATGTGATAACCAAGCATTTAGCTTGAGTTTTCAAACCGTTATCGACTGGCATCGCCAATGGCTTGGCAACGTTTACCCTTGGGCGGGAAGCATTAGAAATGTTAGAATGTGGAAAAGTGATTTTGAGTTTACTGCCCCACTTCAAATTGAACGTCAAATATGTAAATTTGAAGCAGACTACTTATCACAACAACTGAACTTAGCTAACTTCACTAAAGAGGAACTTGTCTCTTTTTTGGCTAGAAGTCATGTGGAATTTATTTTGATCCATCCTTTTCGTGAAGGAAACGGAAGAGTTAGCAGACTTTTGATGGACTATATGAGTCAGGAAGCTGGATATGGACCACTAGATTATTCCTTGTGGGATAAGCACAAGGAATTCTACATCCGCTCTATACACGCTGGTGTTGGCGGTGACTATCAGCACATGGAGCGTCTTGTACGTGATATCTTAGACAGCTAATGATAAAGAATCGTACTTACGCTGATCCGATTTCAACTTGCGTTCTATTGACTTTACAGGCTTCCCTGTCTCAATCGCCGTCGAACTTGCAACAGAGCGAAGAATCATAGCTTTAGTTACTCTTTTCTTTTCAACTCTCATTTAGAATCCCGACACTTTCGTTATACTTGTCTATAGATTCTATCTCAACACTACAATATTATCAATGATCGGGTGATAAATAGGGCACATAACGCCAGCCTAACACGCAATGTGTTGGCATGGCTTTTTGCGTTGTTTTCCAAAACCATGACAACTTTTCATTGTCGGAGTTTAGGCGCTTGTTATGTGCCAACATACTCACCAACAGTACAATTTGTAGGGCGTGTATCATTCCACGACTTGATTAACAAATCTTTAGCTTCTGAATGCCAAAATTTAATTACCTTATAATCTTTTCCACTAATTTTACCCTCTAATTTTTCACAGTTCTCAATGTCAAAAATTGCGTCAATATTTGGCGACTTTACATGGAAATGTGGAGGTGGGTGTTCATGAGAGTAAACTTCTACTTTTAACGACTTTATCTTTGCAATGAGCTGCTTTATTTCTATTAAGCACAGCTCGCCGTCGTATTCTTCGACATAACATGGACCGTGTAACAGAGCGTCAAGCCACTCAGCAAATTCATTGATATCTTCAAGTTCGTCTGGAGAGACTTTGTGAAAACAGTCATATTGCCTAGCAATATTCTTTGGAATACTCACGGAACCTCCTTGGCACCTAACGCCCGCAGCATGCGCGGCTTTGAAATGGAGGCGAAGCCGCAATGTAATGGGCGTCGCCGTGTCTGCACTGGTTAGATGCAATTCCCCTCAATGGCCGCACTTTGACAATCCTAAGCCATTAATGATTGCCTGCTTTGCCCCAACCAAACTGGCACTGAATGTGTCGCGCTCTAAAGAGTTGGTTTGGTAGCGAACTTTGAGCTCTTGGCCTTCCAGTAGCTCACCGACATACCCACACCCTTCTTCCTCTGATCCATGCCAAAGCAAGAATCCAACAGTTGCGGGTTCCCATTGAAATGTTGGTTGACCCAAAAGTTCTGCGAGTCGTTTGCTTTTCTCAGGGTCGATTACTCTCGTCTCATTTTTGTCTATCCTCATTTCAATTAATCCGTTCGGCTCGAATGTTCCAATTTTCTTTCTTGTTATAAACATCCATACAGCCTTGCCTTCGTGACTTAATTGAATTCGATGGTCGGCATCGCTAAATGCGGCGTAACGAACCTGCTCGTCTGTGAAATCGTCTACTTTGTTGACAGACGTCCATTCAGCATGGGCAGCGTGAGCGAACAAGAGGATTGTCATGGTTGCAAGCAGTCTGAACATGGGCACTCCCGTAATTTTAGATTGATCTTATTGTGGCATCTAACGCCTCACATCACCGGCAGCAAAAAGCATAGCGAGGAACGAGCGGCGCTTTTTACTGTCCGAGTGCATGTGATTTTTGGCATAAATTAGTTTATTCATTTGAGTTTTTTGTATTTCAAGAAGATTCCATTATCGCCGCCAGCTTGTAGATTTCCGTTCTTACTAAGCACAAAGTACTCCCCATGGGGGTTACCCCCTTTTTCAACAAGCTTCGTGCCAACAGTTGATTGAGATTTGGTCATCTCTTCGATGGAGCTACTACCATCCTTATATTTCGATTCCAAATATAGTTTTTTGTTCTCGCGATATATCGTTATTGTTGCGCCTATGTATGGCCTATCATCCACCCAAATCCCTATTACATCACGCGATGTGCTTTTTGCTTCACGCGCCATCCTCTCTTCTTCCTCAGCGGTAAGACCAAGGATTTTCACTTCTAATTCAGGATCGAAATGTGTTGTTGCCCAGGCACCTGAACCAACCTTCATATTTGGAAGGTAATAAGCAATAAAAATCCGGTCATATTTCTTGCGCTCCATATTTTTTAATTCCATAGCTATCGTTCTTAACGCCTCAGCCGGCACCTTCCTGTCCAACCTCACATCAACACTCCGTTTCACGTCCCGAAATTCGTTGTCGGAAATTATTGAGTAGGTGGCTCCTTCAACGGTTTCAGCATGCACAAGCCCCATCATCACCATACAAATAATTAATGCTGCAAAGCAGGAAAGGCGCTTTGATAGTGTAACCATGTTTATTCCTCAATTTGTGCTGCTAACGCCCGGCTCACCGAGCAAATTATTGATGGCGGCTTTTTTGCGTGTTTTTTGTACAAAAGGTGACAGTGGAAATTTTTCCTTTGGAGCCGCTTGTTAAGTACTGAACCACTCAGGGCTAACTCCTGGACGCAAATAACCATAAATTCTTATGCCATCATTGTATATGCAATAAGGTACACCAGATTGCCTCAATGCTTTTATTAATAATTGAGTGTTATCTTCTATTTCCGGCTTAATCAAAGCCCCTTTAGGACGACTGATTAAAGCTCTGATATTAAGCCACTCTATTTGCTCCCACGCCCCCATGACATGATATAGGTCAGAATCCTAGTAATCCGGGCTTGGTTCAGTTTCATCTAAGTCTTTGCGTTGAAAATCTAGCGTGAATTCGATTTCCTGAAGCTCTTTAAAAAGGCGCTCCCATTTAGTGTTGTTTAGAACGCTAGCAATATTTTCACGCTCAATATATCGCTTCAATTTCGATTTAGTATCTAGTTCCATACTCGACTCTTTAGACACTTAACGCCCTAATTACCGGCAGGTTGCCCAGAGCGAAGCGGCGGGCAAACTGTCCGGCGCGCGATTTGGGCGAGCGTAGTACATTATATTGTTAGGTGAATTACCAATCAGAGTCGCTCCCTACACTTTCGTCAGCAACGTACTTTTCTATATCCGCAACTAACTCGTTGACGTGCTGTTCGGCTTTTTCAATGCGCCCCTCGGTGACATAGCTGGTTTCGTACGTGCTATTGCTATCAGTGTTTCTATGTGTGTGTATTTTTGTCGCTGTGCGAAACCTACCATCTTTAGTGTCAATTCGGATATTGTACTCGATGCTATGCTTGATTATCCCAAGTCCATCAGACCCAATATCAGCAACACCATTGCCAATAATGGTTCCAGTATCCGGATCTTCATAGTCCACTACCGATTCTCCAGACACAAAATATTGTGAAAACCATTGCCTAGATCGATCATATATCTCGCGTTGGCTCTTACCTGGAACTTCGATGACTTTAGTAATCTCAACTGGCTCATAAGGAGCTGTGGCGCAACCAGCCAAGCCAAAAAATATTACGAGGATTGAAAGTACCCCAATATTAAAGTTTGCAAATTTCATAATATTCCTCTCTAGTTTTCATAATTTTGTCCGGATTTATACCGCACACCTAACGCCTCAAACACCGGCATGGTGAAGTTGGCGGCTTTTTTGGAACAAAAAAGGTGACAGCTTTACCATGTCCGAGTGCTTTGATTTGTTAAATTTTTATAGCTGAGATGCTTCGCTTTGCTGTTTCTTGCGCTTCTCAGCTTGGCTTTGGCGATTAAATGCTTGCATAAGATCATCGTTAATGTAGTTCATGGACATAACAAACCCCATATGGGGAGCATCAAGCGTGATCTCAGTCGAGCCGTCTCTATATGTAGCCTTTTTGTTACCTACAAACGGAATTTTTTGACTAACAAGTTTATATTTACCACCTAAGGTTTTATTCAGGTAATCAAATTTATTTTTAGGCAAAGATGTTAGGACAGCAACTAACTTGCCATCAGTACTAAAAATTGTTGTGACCTCATTCAGCCCCTCAAAATTAATACTTGAGGTGGGCACTGAATACATATTTCCACCACTGTATTTGTTCGTGCCAGTGTGATTCACGTTGTACAAATTTTTCAGATCTTTTTCTGTCATTTTCCCCAGCTCCATACCAAATATGGCTGGATCAGCGAAAACAGACGAACTTATCATTGCTAATGCTAGGGCGATTCCCTTTTTCATGGATTACTCCTTTGGTTGGTTTGAAAATTTAACATTGTATTAGTGCGCACGCACGATTTCCCAAAATCGTTATCCGCACTCGTTTCTACCTAACCGATTGTTCATATAAGGATTTTCCATCTTTAATCGATACTGCTCTTCCGCGAAAGTGTGCATGCCGCCTATCTCTATTCTGGTATTCACACTACCCCCAAGCGTGATTCTGTAAACGCATGACTAATAGGCTCTTTTTTTCATCCATTCTGGGATAGTGTGAATCGGTCACGGATAAACGCGCACGCTAATGAGTGTATGTGGCAGATAAGCTAGTTAACCGTCCAGTGTTTAGCCATGCTACCGCCGATCAGTTGTCGGCACCTAACACGCCATCGAGTTGGCAGATTTGGGATTAGTGTATCAAGGGCTGTTTTGGTTTTCGTGCCCTATTGTCCAAAGTGTTAGATAAGCCATATTTTGTGATATGGGTGCAAGAAGTTATCTAGGACACAACGGATGAATCGTTTTGGTGGGCGCTTGCATAAGCAAGGGAAAAGATGACTGCTAGCAGGTTCGGAGTGTTGAACACCTCTCAGTGTTACCCCGCTGATTTTTTCTAATGCGAAAACGGGAGTTGTACCCGTTCCTTGTTTGACTAAGTGTTTGACTAAAAATCGGTAGGTACAAAAAAGGCGTAGTAGGTACTAACCTGCTACGCCTTTCTATATCTGGTGGCCCCTCCCAGACTTGAACTGGGGACCAATCGATTATGAGTCGACTGCTCTAACCACTGAGCTAAGGGGCCTTAATAGGACAACGATTATAGGGGAAGTGTTATAAGGTGTCTAGATAGCAATAGGACCAATTCCGCTTAGTTTTTGCCCACTTAGCACGTTAGATAATAAAAAAGGTGACCGAAAGTCACCTTTTTTGATTTTTAAAAGCTTGTCAGTGTTGCGCTTATTCGTCTAGGAAGCTGCGCAGAGTTTCTGAGCGGCTTGGATGACGAAGTTTACGCAGTGCTTTTGCTTCGATCTGACGAATACGTTCACGAGTAACGTCGAACTGTTTACCTACTTCTTCTAGAGTGTGGTCCGTGTTCATGTCAATACCAAAACGCATACGAAGTACTTTTGCTTCACGTGGCGTTAGGCCTGCAAGCACGTCTTTCGTCGCCCCTCTTAGACTTGTTGATGTGGCAGAGTCTAACGGCAGTTCTAGTGTCGTATCTTCTATGAAATCACCTAGATGCGAATCTTCATCGTCACCGATAGGTGTTTCCATTGAGATTGGCTCTTTAGCGATTTTCAGTACTTTACGAATCTTGTCTTCTGGCATTTGCATGCGTTCAGCTAGTTCTTCCGGTAGTGGCTCACGACCCATCTCTTGTAGCATTTGACGAGAAATACGGTTCAGCTTGTTGATCGTTTCGATCATGTGGACCGGAATACGAATCGTACGAGCTTGGTCCGCAATGGAACGAGTGATTGCCTGACGGATCCACCATGTAGCGTAAGTCGAGAACTTGTAACCACGACGATATTCGAACTTATCGACTGCTTTCATCAAACCGATGTTACCTTCCTGGATCAGATCCAAGAATTGTAGACCACGGTTGGTGTATTTCTTCGCGATAGAAATGACCAGACGTAAGTTTGCTTCAACCATCTCTTTCTTCGCTCGGCGAGCTTTTGCTTCACCGATGGACATACGACGACTGATGTCTTTGATGTTTTGTACGTTAAGAGAAGTCTCTTCTTCAATCATTTTTAGCTTAGCGATTGAACGACGGATGTCTTCTTCGTTACGTTTGATTTTTTCAGCATATGGCTTGTCAGAAGCTAGAACTTCGTCCAACCAAGCTTCACTTGATTCATTACCAGTGAAAAGCGCAATGAATGATTTCTTTGGCATTTTGCCGTATTCAACCACTGACTTCATGATCAAACGTTCTTGAGTACGAACACGGTCCATCGCTTTACGCAGTTCATTCACAAGGTGATCAAACTGTTTTGGCGTTAGACGAAACTCTCTAAATACGTCTAGCATCATCTCGTTAGCAACCGTTGCTTTCGGGCTGTTGTAACCGTACTCGTTGATTGCTAGCTGCAGGTTTTGATATGTGCTGCGTAGTTGGTTGAATTTCTCAAGCGCTAATTCTGGATCAATACCGACATCCTCTTCAGAATCATCTGAATCGTCGTCGCTCTCTTTGTCTTCATCCTCTTCATCGTCTTCTTCTTTCAACTGAGTCTCAGTTAATTCAGAGCCGATGTGTGTTGCTGTTGGCGCTGTCGTATCGTCAGCATCCGGGTCAACAAATCCAGAAATTAGGTCAGTAAGACGAAGCTCTTCTGCTTGAACCTTGTCAAATTGCTCAAGAATGTACGGAATCGTGCCAGGGTATTCAGCAACAGACGATTGAACTTGGTTAATACCTTCTTCAATACGTTTTGCAATGTCGATTTCGCCTTCGCGAGTTAGAAGTTCGACAGTGCCCATTTCACGCATGTACATGCGAACTGGGTCTGTTGTACGACCAATCTCACTCTCTACGCTAGACAGAGCAGCGGCTGCAGCTTCGGCTGCATCTTCATCGGTAATATTTGTGTCATCGTTCAGTGCTAAATCATCAGCATCAGGAGCAGTTTCTACTACCTTAATGCCCATATCATTAATCATCTGAATAATGTCTTCTACCTGTTCTGAATCTACGATTTCAGCAGGTAGGTGGTCATTTACTTCGGCGTAGGTCAGATAGCCTTGTTCCTTGCCTTTAATAACAAGTGACTTTAGCTGTGACTGCGGATTGTGATCCATAGACGGTATCCAACTTCGTAATCTGGTGAAGGAATCAGTATGCGAAATGCAAACCACTTACTATAACAAATTTAATCGTTGCTGACTAATTAAACAGGGTTACGCTTTTAAATCTAGCATAAGTGCTAGCAGCTCCCTTTTCTCTTCGGCTGATAAACCGACACTTCTTGCTTTGGCCTGCAGGTTTTCAATTTGTTTTTCTACGCACTGGGCAATAATTTTATCCAGTGAGTCTAAAAATATTTCTTCTAAATTATCCTCATCGAGTGGAATGTCCCAACTCGCGAGACGAGACAGAAGGGTCTCATTTTGGCTGTTTCGCCAATGCTCTAATAATTGGCCTGTACTGATATGGGGGTGTGCTTGGCATTTATCAAGTACATCAACAAATAAACTTAGACCTGGTATTGATAAGTCTCTTACCGAAGACAGATCAGGTACCATTTGAGCATAGCTCGGATTTTGAATAAGTAGAGCGATTACCTCGCGCATCGGAGTTCGTTTAATCTCTCTGTGCGGTTGAGGTCTTTTATTCTCTTTGCCTTGTTTTAAAATTAATTGCTGTAGTTGGCGTTCATCCACTAAACCCAGACGCCGGCCAAGCAATTCTCTCAAGTATAGCCTTAAAGTGCCGCCCGGCACTTTATCAATGAGAGGTACTGCGAGAGTACTTAGCTTTGCCATGCTTTCTTTCGTGCTCATATCGACTTGTTGAGTCAATGAACTGAACATAAATTCAGACAGTGAGGTCGCATTAGACACTTGTTGTTCAAATGCTTGCTTTCCGTTTTGTCGAATATAGGAGTCGGGATCTTCTCCATCGGGTAAAAACATAAATTTAAGCTGGCGACCATCTGTAAGGTAGGGCAATGCATTTTCCATGGCACGCCACGCGGCTTCACGGCCTGCGCGGTCACCGTCGTAACAACATACGACAGTGCTTGTTTGCCTGAATAATACTTGCAAGTGATCGCCCGTTGTAGAGGTACCCAATGAGGCAACAGAGTAATCGACGCCATATTGAGCAAGCGCGACAACATCCATATAGCCTTCAACCACTAAAATTTGTGGTGGCTCACGATACGCTTGCAGTACTTCATAAAGGCCATACAACTCTTTACCTTTATGAAATATCGGGGTTTCGGGTGAGTTGAGATATTTCGGGGTCCCATCACCTAATACTCGACCACCAAAGCCTATCACTCGGCCGCGTCTGTCTCGAATAGGAAACATCACTCGACCACGGAATCGATCGTAGCGGTTGCCTTTATCGTTTTCGATCAACATGCCGCCTGTGACGAGCATGTCTTGGTTTTCTTTATTCTGGCCAAAGTTCTTACGAACTAAATCCCATTCATCAGCCACATAGCCGATGCCAAACTTCTGGACTATTTCACCAGACAGGCCGCGATCTTTTAGATACTCAATCGCCACTTTACTTGCTGGCTGTTTGAGTTGGTTACGATAAAATTGAGCAATGCTGGCCATTAAGTCGTATAGGTTACGTTTCTCGCTGCTGGTTGCTTGTGGACCTGATTGGAAGGCGCCACTATCACCACTACGTTGTTCACGAGGAACATCTAACCCTAAGTAAGAAGCGAGCTCTTCAATGGCTTCGACGAATTCTAGCCGATCGAACTCCATCAAAAAGTCGATGGCATTACCATGAGCGCCACAACCAAAACAGTGATAGAACTGTTTTTCTTGGCTCACGCTAAATGACGGTGTTTTTTCGTTGTGGAACGGGCAACAGGCGCCGTAGTTCTTGCCTTTTTTCTTAAGTTTTACACGTGCGTCGATGATATCGACAATATCAAGTCGAGCTAGGAGGTCATCGATAAAACTGCGAGGGATGTGTCCAGCCATAAAACCTAACAAAAAAAGAAGATGAGTGGTACGGGAATGAGCGTGTTGATTGCTTATTTTGTTCCATTCATTCAGATACAAACAAGCCGTGCGTTCCAAAGAATAGCACGGCTTGCTGCAATAGGGTGGGGTATTTTTAAGTCAGTTTGGTACGAACCAAACCGCTGACTTTACCCATATCTGCGCGCCCTTGAACTTGCGGCTTCAAAACGGCCATTACTTTGCCCATGTCTTGCATGCCAGCTGCACCAGATTCAGTAATCGCGCTCTGAATAAGAGCCGCAACTTCTTCGTCTGTCAGTGGTTGAGGCATGAAATCCTCAAGAACTGTAATTTCTGCTTGTTCCGCATCAGCAAGATCTTGACGACCTGCTGCTTCGTATTGCGCTACAGAGTCGCGACGTTGTTTAACCATTTTGGTCAATATGGCAAGAATGTCGTCATCGCTCAGAGTGATCTGCTCGTCAACTTCACGTTGCTTAATTGCTGATAGGGCTAAACGAATAGTACCAAGGCGCAATTTGTCCTTGGCTTTCATCGCTAATTTTTGCTCTTCTTTGAGTCGATCAATGAGAGCCATAACTAAATTCCTACTGGAGCTCAGTTATTAGTACAGGCGAACGCGACGAGCGTTTTCGCGAGCTAGCTTCTTAGCGTGACGCTTTTGAGCTGCTGCTTTAGCGCGTTTGCGAACTGTAGTTGGTTTTTCGTAGTGCTCACGACGACGCACTTCAGAAAGGATACCTGCTTTTTCGCAAGAGCGCTTGAAACGACGTAGAGCAACGTCGAACGGTTCGTTTTCACGTACTTTAACTACTGGCATATGCCTTTCACCTCAGGGGTTATTCGTTAACGCTGGCATTCAGTAGACCAAAATCACAATTATTTGGTCTCTTACCAGCTTGATCAAAAATGGTGCGGAATTTTAATCCGATCACGCCTGCTTTGTAAAGTCTTTTGTCGATTATTGTCTGTACAAAATTTGTTTGCAGCACCAAGGCGAGGTAATATGACGCCCAAATTTCCTCTTTACATAAAGCATACTGAGAAAACCATGCGCATTATCGGTATTGAAACCTCTTGTGACGAGACGGGCATCGCGATTTATGACGATGAAAAAGGTCTGTTGTCACACAAGTTATACAGCCAAGTAAAGCTGCACGCGGATTACGGCGGTGTCGTACCTGAACTGGCTTCGCGGGATCATGTTAAAAAAACCATCCCTCTTATTAAAGAAGCATTAAAAGAAGCCAACCTTACGTCAAAAGATATTGATGGTGTCGCGTATACGGCTGGTCCAGGTCTGGTCGGAGCGCTACTGGTGGGGGCGACGATTGGTCGCAGTATCGCATATGCATGGGGAGTACCAGCTGTCCCTGTTCATCATATGGAAGGCCACTTGCTCGCACCGATGCTAGAAGATAATCCCCCTCCGTTTCCATTCGTTGCTGTATTAGTATCAGGTGGTCACTCAATGATGGTTGAAGTAAAAGGCATCGGAGAGTACAACATTCTCGGTGAGTCGATTGATGATGCGGCGGGTGAAGCTTTTGATAAAACGGCGAAGTTAATGGGCTTAGATTACCCAGGTGGGCCACTGTTGTCTAAATTAGCAGAGAAAGGCACGCCAGGTCGTTTTAAGTTCCCACGGCCAATGACCGATCGCCCAGGGTTGGATATGAGCTTTTCTGGTTTAAAAACGTTCACTGCTAATACGATTGCAGCCAATGGTGATGATGAGCAAACTCGGGCTGATATTGCACTTGCATTTGAAGAAGCGGTATGTGCCACGCTCACGATAAAATGTAAACGAGCTCTGGATCAAACGGGTATGAAGCGCATTGTTATTGCTGGCGGGGTAAGTGCTAACCGTCGTCTTCGTGCTGAGCTAGAGAAGTTAGCGAAGAAAGTCGGTGGTGAAGTGTATTATCCTCGCACTGAGTTTTGTACTGATAATGGTGCAATGATCGCTTACGCAGGCATGCAGCGTTTGAAAAATGGTGAAGTCTCGGACATGGCAGTTGAAGCGCGCCCACGTTGGCCAATTGATCAGCTTACGCCAATCGCATAATGTTGCATTTCCCCTTTGACCTCTATTGATAGAGGTTTTTGCTTTTATAGCGAAAAGAGTCAGGTTGCTTGACTGAGGTGATCAGTTCTATTTGTTTCAGTAGTAGGCAGAAGAAGAATAAATGGATATATCAATGAAGAAGTTTGAAATTGAAGGTCAGCAACTTGCTTACCTAGATAGAGGCGAAGGACCTGTATTGCTGTTTGGCCACAGCTACTTGTGGGATAGCCAAATGTGGGCGCCGCAAATTGAAGTATTGAGCCAGTCTTATCGTTGTATTGTGCCGGACTTGTGGGCGCATGGTGAGTCAGACGTGGCGCCAGCCTCAACGCAATCTTTAGTCGATTACGCACAGCATATGCTGGCATTAATGGATCATCTTGAAGTAGAAACGTTCTCTATCGTGGGGTTATCTGTCGGCGGAATGTGGGGAGCCGAGCTTACGGCTCAAGCGCCACAGCGTGTTAAGTCACTTGTGTTGATGGATACGTTCATTGGTTGGGAGCCCGAAGTCACGTACAAAAAGTACTTTGCGATGCTCGATAAAATCAGTCAAGTTCAAGCTGTTCGAGCTCCAATTATTGAAGCCATCGTGCCGCTGTTCTTTGCTGACAATGCAGGGCAGGTGAACCCAGAGCTGGTTACTTCATTCACACGAAGTTTAGAAAGCCTTAGCGGTGAGCGGGCGGTGGAAGTGGCTCGCATTGGTCGCATGGTGTTTGATCGCCGTGATGTGATTGAGGATTCGGAAACATTCGCTCTACCGACATTAATTGCGGTTGGCTGTGAAGATAAACCACGTCCGGTATTCGAGTCTTACTTAATGAAAGATTGCATTACGGGCAGTGAGTTGGTGGAAATTCCGCAAGCGGGACACATCAGTTCGCTAGAGCAGCCTGAATTTGTCAACCAGATGTTGTTGAGCTTCCTCAATAGAGTCCATGATTGACCTGGCACGCCTTACTTCAATACAAAGACTCGGCATTAGACCGAGTTTTTTTCTGCCAATTTTTTCTCGCCGATCCTCGGTTCTTCACCAGTTAGCAACCGACGAATGTTTTGGTGATGCTTAAATACAATTAAGCAACACAGCATCGCCACAGGTAACGTGTATTGTGGTTTAAACATCCAGGTATAAAAAGGCGTGACCAATACGGTGACGAGAGCGGCAAGCGAAGAATAGCGAAACAAGGCAGCAACCGATAACCAAGTGAGCATCACCAGTCCGGTAAGATCCAGCCCGATAGGTGCAATGGCTCCTAATGCCGTTGCTACGCCCTTCCCACCTTTAAAGTGGAAAAAAATGGGGTACATATGGCCAAGACAGGCGGCAATGGCAATAATGCCAAGAATGATAGGGTCGATGCCAAGAAAGTAACCACCCCAAACAGGGATGGTTCCTTTTAGCATATCGCACAATAAGACAGAAACTGCGGCCCCTCGACCACCAATGCGCAATACGTTCGTCGCCCCAGGGTTATTTGATCCAACACTGCGTGGATCTGGCAGTTTTAACAGTCGACAGATCAAAACCGCACTAGAAACCGACCCCAGTAAATAGGCGGCCATTGTCATTATCAGTGCCAGTGCGTCCATAGAAGTCCTTGATGGATTGGAATTTAATGCTCAGTTCCCGCGTAGTTGCTATCATACCTCGAATTCACATAATGCAGAAATCCTCTCTGTGACGGAACTTGCATTGTGTGATTTCTTGTATATTAAGATGCTTTCGCAGTTTATACCTAAGTCACATTGTGATGACCTAAGTCAATGTGACTTAGGTATAGAATACTACGATCAAATACCCCTCACGGGTATCCGACCTCTGTAATAGAAGGATATAAGATGGCTCTGGATAAAGTTTTTATTGAACAGTTAGAAGTAATCACCACCATTGGTGTGTACGATTGGGAACAGCAAATCAAACAAAAGTTAGTTCTGAATATCGAGATGGCACACGACAACAAACCAGCAGGTAAAAGTGATGATGTGCAAGATGCGCTGGATTATTCGTTAGTGAGTGAGGCGGTACTGAGCCATATTGAAAATGGCCGTTTTCTATTGGTCGAGCGCGTAGCAGAGGAAGTTGCTGAGATTATTATGCATAGATTTTCAGTTCCTTGGGTCAAGATCCGGTTGGCGAAACCAGGCGCGGTGCCTCAAGCGCGTTCTGTTGGCGTGGTGATTGAGCGAGGACAAGCATGATCACCACCTATATCGGAGTTGGTACGAACGTAGAAAGAGAGCTGCACGCTCTCGCTGCGTATCAAGAGCTACAACAGCTAGGAGAAAACCTTCTCGTATCGCCGATATACGAGTGCCAACCAATTGGCTTTAGTAGTCAGAATTTTTACAACTTTGTGATCGCTATGCACACGACGTTGTCATTAGAAGAGTTAAGTCATCAGCTGCGCGAGATTGAATTTAAGTGGGGGCGTGAAAAAAATGCACAAAAGTATCAGGATCGAACCCTGGATCTCGATATCGTGTTGTTTGGTGAGCATATCTCCAAGAAAAAGCCTGAGCTACCTCGCCATGACATCTACAAATATCCTTTTGTTACAAAGCCTTTGTATGATCTTAAACCTCACTTAGTCATCCCCGGAGATGGACGCACAGTCGCAGATATTTGGCATACTATGCAGCCAGTCGATTCACTCAAACCGGTTTCTTTTTCATTTTTTATTTGAGTTATTTACATGAGTTATTTTGAAGCCTTTATTTTGGCTCTGGTTCAGGGGCTGACCGAGTTTTTACCTATTTCCAGCTCTGCTCACTTGATCTTGCCCTCCGCGATTTTGGGTTGGGAAGACCAAGGGTTATCGTTTGATGTTGCTGTGCACGTGGGAACATTATTGGCAGTGGTGCTCTATTTTCGTCATGAAGTTATCACTTTGTTCCAGGCGCTATTGGCATCGATTTTTACAGGGAACCGTAGCAAAGAAGCGAAACTCGCTTGGATGATCGTGATCGCCACAATCCCAGCCTGTGTGTTCGGTTTGCTCATGAAAGACGTTATCGAGCTTTATTTACGCAGTGCATACGTTATCGCTACTACCACTATTGTGTTTGGTTTATTACTTTGGTGGGTGGATAAAAACGCAGAACTGGTGGCAGAGGAATACCAAACGGATTGGAAGAAAGCAGTATTCATAGGTATTGCTCAAGCATTAGCGATGATCCCTGGTACATCTCGCTCAGGGGCAACGATCACTGCCGCGCTTTATCTCGGTTTTACTCGAGAAGCCGCCGCACGTTTTTCATTCCTTATGTCTATCCCCATCATCACGCTTGCGGGGAGCTACTTAGGTATGAAGCTCATCACCAGTGGCGAGCCCGTTCATGTCGGTTTCCTGTTAACCGGTATCGTGACCTCATTCATTAGTGCTTATATCTGTATCCACTTCTTCTTGAAGATGATTTCACGCATGGGCATGACGCCATTTGTGATTTATCGTCTGATTCTAGGCTTTGGTTTGTTTGCTTTCTTGCTCATGACATAAACCTAGCCAGAATAAAAAAACGTCCGCTAATCAAGCGGACGTTTTTGTTTGTTCTGAATCTACTTTGCTACTTATTTAGCGCAACTTTGATTGCCTCAATGCGGCGTTTCTCTTGTTCATCTCGAATTGCAGGCCCTTTGAAACCGTCTTGAATGATCGCTTGTACATCCACAGAGACCGCGGCTTGATAGGCGCGCATAAATAATTCGGCTTGTGGGTAAGGTTGATCTTCTAATCCTTTGCGACCTGCGTGGTCAGCTTGGCAGCAAATCAAGATATCATGTAGACGTTCGGCTTTACGCCATACATCAAATTTGTTGAGGATCTTCACTATGGTTTGTGGTTTAAGCTCAGCAGCACGATGGATATTAGAATGTTGCTCACAGACCATTAAAGCTAAATCACGAAATTCATTGGGCACACGCACGCGTTCGCACAATTTTTTTATCAGCTTTAATCCAGTATGACAGTGCATTTTGTGGCTCGGCCATTCGTTTTCTGGTGTCACACCTTTGCCTAGATCGTGCACTTGCGCGGCAAATCTGACGGGGAGTGAGTTGCTCAGTTTTGCTGCTTGCTCTGCCACCATTAATGTATGAACGCCCGTATCGATTTCAGGATGCCAGTTTTCTGGTTGAGGAACCCCAAATAGCGCATCTATTTCGGGTAGTACAGCCTCTAATGCGCTGCAATCACGTAATACCGATAGGAAAACATCAGGACGAGGCGTCGAGAGGGACTTATGCCACTCTTGCCAAACTCGCTCTGGGGTTAACGTATTCAGTTCACCGGATGTCGACATGTCACGCATCAGTTGCATGGTGTCGTCTGCAACGCTAAAACCTAGAGGGGCGAGTTTAGCAGCAAAGCGGGCAACGCGCAGAACACGCAAAGGGTCTTCGGTAAATGCCTCGGAAACGTGACGTAACAGTTTGTCTTGGAGGTCTTGTTGGCCGCCGTAAGGGTCATAAAGTTTGCCTTCGTGATTCATCGCCATGGCATTGATGGTTAAATCACGACGAATTAAATCTTCTTCTAGTGTAACGTTTTGATCAAAGAAGCACTCAAAACCAGTGTAACCTGAGCCAGATTTCCTTTCTGTTCGTGCGAGGGCATGTTCTTCTTTACTTTTTGGATGAAGAAACACAGGGAAGTCTTTTCCAACGGCAGTATACCCTTGAGACAACATCATCTGTGGCGTGGCTCCTACCACAACCCAGTCGTTGTCATAACTATCAATGCCGAGCAATTTATCTCGAACTGCGCCACCTACTAAATAAACTTGCACGAATTACCTCTTAATTTATTGATGTGCCGTTGGACATTGTAGCAAGCAATGGTACTTTTCTTTACTCCCGAGAGCAGATGCATCTATGTTTACATCTAGATGTATCTAACAGGGTGGTTTTTTAGCTGGAGAACCTAATGTATAAGGACTTTTTTGGGTTTGTAGAACAACCATTTTCAATTGTTCCGAACTCACGTTATTTGTATTTGAGCCAACGTCATAAAGAAGCAATTACGCATCTCCAAGCTGGATTGGGCGATGGAGGCGGGTTTGCCATGCTGACAGGCGAGGTTGGCACAGGCAAAACCACTGTGGCAAAAGCCATGCTGGCAAACTTAGGTGATAATACCAAAGCGGGACTGATCCTTAACCCGACGTTTTCGAGCCGAGATTTGCTGGAGGCTATCTGTGATGAGTTTAAAGTCACTTACCCACCTGATGCGAACCTCAAACAGTTAAGCCAAGTAATCAACGATTATCTTCTGCGTAATTACCGTGCGGGATGGCAAACGCTGCTTGTTATTGATGAAGCGCAGCACCTAGCCGCTGACGTGTTGGAGCAGTTGCGGTTATTGACTAATCTCGAGACTGACACCAGAAAACTACTCAAAGTCTTATTGGTTGGGCAACCAGAACTACAAAGACTTTTGCAAACGACGCAATTGCGTCAGCTCGCACAGCGCATTACAGGGCGCTACCACTTATTGCCATTGGATGAAAAAGAGACGGAAGATTACATCGCATTCCGGCTGCATACGGCGGGTGGCGATCAGCAATTGTTCAATCGCGCCTCCTGCAAGCTGATTTCGAAATACAGTCATGGCATCCCAAGATTGATCAATCTCATTTGTGATAAAGCCCTAAATATGAGCTACCACTTAGGCAGCGTTGTGGTTGATAAACCAATCGTCTTGCAAGCTTGTGAAGAAGTCATGCAGTTTCAGGCCGATATTTACCAGCAAGAGCCCCAAGTACGCCACTCATTCCGTTGGCCTACTTGGGGCTCTTCTGCGGTTGGGGTTGTCGCAGCATTGGGGGTTGGTTGGGGGGTGATGAATCATATGCCCATCAAGCAGGTGTCACTTTTAGCTGAAATCACCAAGTCGAGTGATGAACCTGTCCCCGTGACTATCAGCAAGCAGTTAACGGATGAACAACGCCGCTTGCTACTAGAACAAAAACAATCAAACTTAGCAATCAACGATTTATATCGTTTATGGGGGTATCAAGCCTCGGTTCGAGATAACCTTTGTTTGTCAGAACCGCAATCGACCATGCGTTGTGAGAGAAAAATGGCCACATGGCCGTTGTTAATACAGCAAAATCGCCCGGTGATTTTAGAGCTGAACCATCAGGGAGAAGTGGGGTACGTCATTTTATATGCGGTAGGTAATGACAAAGTGGAAGTCCTCAATGACAAACAACGCTTACGCTTGCCCGTTTCATGGCTAAAACCGATGTGGCACGGCAACATTATTGAGTTATGGCAGGCCCCACTGAAAGAGACGTTGCGTTTAGATATGGAAGGACCCGCTATCGAAGTCTTAGATAGATTGCTGGCTGAAGCCGTCAGCGAACCACCGTTTGACACGGAAGTTTTTGATGGGGCGATAAAAGAGCGAGTCGAGTTATTTCAGCGCTGGCAAGGGATTGGTGTTGATGGCATTGCTGGTAAACGAACTCTAGAGCGTTTGCAACAAGCCGTACAACCAGAGGCTCCAACACTGGAACGTATTGAAAAGGAGGACGTTTAATGTCACTCATTAAACATGTAGGCTTCTTTCTGTTGCCGATCACCGTATCAGCAATCGGGGGCGCTTGGTATTTGGACCTGCTTACGCTGCCAGTTGGGGCGGCAACACCAGTCACTACAATTGAAGTCGCACAGCCATTCGCAACGTTAGATTACCCGCAAACCAGTCAGCTTGCTCAATTACCAAGAGAATGGCCAAGAGCCGAACTCTCTCATGATATTGGCACCTTTACGGCAGAAGAAGAATACGCGAATAATACGCAGGCCAATGAGTCATCGCCTACGCGAAGCGATAATCAACCTTCCTCCCGTGGGGGAGAGAAGTTAAGCTTATCTTTGGATGATCTCGATTTATCCTCGTTATCGCCCAATTTGGCAAGAAAGGTCGAAAATGCACTGTCGCGAGATGACTCTCTGTCACCACAAGCAGAACGGGTCAATGAGTTAGAGCGTAATGCTCGGCGATGGCAGGGGCGTTTGCCTGCGCTTAACTTACAAACACATATGTACGCCAGTGATGTCAATCGACGCTGGGTTAAAATTAACAATATTGAGTACCACCAAGGCGATATCGTCGATGGCCAAGTCACGTTAAAGGAAATACAACCACAAGCGGTGATTGTTGAGTTTCAAGGCGAGCAGATCCGTATACCGGCTTTGTATGAATGGAAAGGGTAAACGTTGACTCATTCATGATTGGTTTAGCGATTAAAAAGCCAGCGTTTTTCAACACTGGCTTTTTTTCGTTTTAGTACCTCGTCCTGAAATATGGTTACACATTAAGGACGAGATAGAGAAGGCTTATGCCCAACCTGAAGGAGAACGCTTTCTGCGAGGAATAATATGAGGAAGAATCAAACCAAATAACAGACCTAAACCTGCGACTCCGCCGCCGTAAGTGAAGTACTTCAGCAACATGTCATCTTTTTGGGTGTCAAGTTTTGCACTGAGCTCACGGTTTTCTGTTTCAACAGACGTCAGTTGAACGCTGATCTCAGAGTACTTATTCTCAAGATCAGCAATCTGTTGGTTGCGTGTTTTTAGTGAGGTGACTAAACCGGCTTTCTCTGCATCTGACGTTTGACGAGCATTTGCGAGTTGTTCTTTCACTTTTTCCAGTTCTTGCTCAATACGAGGAAGACGGATAGCCATGCTTTCTTGGCTTGTCACAAATTTGCTTTGTACCCAACCAGTGCGGCCACGAGAGTCACGAATTTGCGTGTAGCCAGTGTCTTTGTTTGCTTTTATTAGTTGTACTTTAGAGCCGGCGTTAACACTCCCAATAATACGGTAAGTGTTGTTTGGACCTGAGTGCATAAAAGTGAATAGGTCATCAGAAATATAACGGTCTGCTGCTAGGGCCGCTGGCGCTGCTAGCAAAGTAAACAAAACCGTGATGATTAGTTTTTTCACAGTAAATCCCTTAACGATTTTTTGGATACAGCATTGGCACCGAATTATTGGAGCCAGAAATAGACGAATAGTATGTAGTTTCAAACGTCGGTGCAACAAAGAAGGGAGGCAAAGCCTCCCTTTCTGTGCGTTTGAGTCAATAATGACAAAGTGCTTACACTCTGTTGACGGAGTGCTTAAGCGAACGTTGCTTGAATGCCATAGAAGAATACCACGGCCAGTAGCGCGCCAGCTGGTAGCGTGACAATCCATGATGCAACGATGTTGCGTACCACGCCGAGGTTAAGTGCAGCGATACCGCGAGCAAAGCCAACCCCCAGAACTGCACCCACAAGAGTTTGAGTCGTTGAAATAGGTAAGCCAGTACCAGACGCAAGCACGACAGTACATGCGGTTGCAAGCTGAGCAGCAAAACCACGACTCGGTGTTAGTTCAGTGATACCAGTACCAACGGTCGCCATTACTTTATGACCAAGCGTTGCGAGACCGACCACAATACCAACGCCACCAAGTGGAAGAATCCACCATGCGATACTGCTTTTCGCGGTGATTTGACCCATGTGCTCAACGGTCGATACGACCGCAGAAAGTGGACCAATTGCGTTTGCTACGTCATTTGAACCGTGTGCAAATGCCATTGCACAAGCAGTGATAACCATTAGCACGCTGAAGATACCTTCCACGCCAGAAAAACCATGGTCTTCTTCGCGGTTAGCGAATTTCTTCTGGATATATAGGTAACCACCGACCATCACCAAGGCTGATACAACCGCAGCCCAAGCCCAAGCCTCACCGTTTGTCAAATGAAGACCAACGTGTTTAAGGCCTTTTTTGATGGTAACTAGCGCGATCACCATCGTCGTGATGAACATGTAAACGGGTACAAAACGCTTCGCGTTGATTAGCGGGCTTTCTGTATCAAAAATCAGACGTTGTGCGCTAACAAAAATCAAGTATGCAAAGAAGCCAGAGATGATCGGTGTAATGATCCAGCTACCCACAATGCCTTGAACACTGCCCCAGTCAACTGCCTCAGTACCGACTGACACACACGCAAAACCGATGATAGCACCGATAATTGAGTGAGTCGTGGATACAGGCCAGCCCATGTAAGAAGCAAGCAGCAGCCAAGTACCAGCCGCAAGCAGCGCTGACATCATACCGTAGACAAGAACGTCAGGTTGACTAGCAAATAAAGAAGTTTCGATTACACCTTTACGGATAGTGTCTGTTACTTCACCGCCAGCAAGGTAAGCACCTGCAAATTCGAAGATCATCGCAATGATGATAGCTTGTTTTACCGTTAGCGCTTTTGAACCTACTGATGTCCCCATCGCATTAGCCACGTCATTCGCGCCAATACCAATCGCCATCATGAAACCAAAAAGCGCTGCAACAATAATCAGGACAGTGCCGTAGTTCGCAAGGATATCCATCGTAATACCTAGTTGTTTTATAACAAGCGGAACAAAATTTTACACGTGCCAAATCGTAAGACGATGAAAATAGTCATCGTCCTTGTGACACGAGTTCATTATGCTCTTCGTTATGTGGTTAACTTATGTTTTAAGAGCGAGATAGCATCACTTCCAAACGAGCACCTACGCGCTGCGCTTGGTCGGCAATACCACCTACCCATTCAAGAATCTTGTATAAGAACATGACATCGATAGGGTTCATGCCATATTCAATCGCCATCAATTGTTGGCGAAGTTCAATCTGCATAGCATCGGTATCATCTTCGATGGCATCTAATTGATGAATCATTTCAGCAACGAGCGTCACTTCTCGACCTTTAAAGCCAGTTTCGAGTAATTCATCAAGTTCATTGATTACCTTTTGCGCCTGATTAGCCGCATCAAGACAACGTTGAACGTAAGCGAGGAAGTTTGATTGGAGAGCCTCTGGAATGACAAGTTGACGACCATATACACGGCCAGAAATGTCTTTTGCCAGGTTTGCAAGTTTGTCTTGTTGAGTCAGAAGCTCAAGCATGTCAGTACGATCGACAGGCATAAACAAACCGCGAGGCAGTTTTAGACGGATTTCACGTTTCAGCACATCCGCTTCTTTCTCGAGGTGAGAAATTTGTGCGCGAATTTCTGCTGCTTTTTCCCAGTCACCCTTTGAAGATACTTCAAAGAATTTCACCAAGTGTGAACAACATTCGTTGACACACACCACGTGGCGTTGCAAAGGCTTAATTGGGGACTTTGCAAATAACCCCATAATTGTATTTACTGGCATGGTCATTCAACCTAATAACTATAACCTTAAAAAAACATACACCATTTTTCAGTGCTTGGCGAAATGTTGAACGATGGCTATAAAGGCGCGCATGTTAACGCATTAAATCGCTCATTAAAACTGTTTTAGATCATCATTCCGGCGATATTTCTCGCTTGCCGTGCGAGAAATATCGCCATATCCTGTTTCTATCTGCTTTAAAAGGTATCGCTATGGAAACCGAAATAGAACTGAAGTTTTTTGTTTCTCCAGAATTTTCAGAAACTTTACGAGAAAAAATTGCTGAGACAAAAGTACTTCAGCATAGTTGTCGTGACTTAGGTAACACCTATTTTGACACCGCCGATAAATGGCTTAGAAAGCACGACATTGGTTTAAGAATTCGCCGTTTTGATGATGTTTTTGTCCAAACCGTAAAGACTGCAGGGCGCGTTGTCGCAGGCTTGCATCAAAGGCCAGAATACAATGCTGAGCACACCAGTGATGAACCGGACCTTTCACTGCACCCCTCAGATATTTGGCCGTCAGGTAAAGATGCAGAAACGCTTCAGTCTGAACTTGCGCCGCTTTTTTCGACTAACTTCACACGTGAACAGTGGCTGATTGGCATGCCTGATGGTAGCCAAGTTGAGGTCGCGTTTGATCAAGGTATGGTCGTTGCCAAAGGCGAAGATGGGGAAGAGAAGCAAGAACCGATTTGTGAAGTTGAACTTGAACTAAAATCGGGTCAAACAGATGCGCTATTCTCGCTTGCTCGCTGCTTCTGTGAAGATGGCGGCATGCGCTTGGGGAACTTAAGCAAAGCGGCAAAAGGCTATCGCCTGGCGGCTGGGTACACCGGAGACGAAGTGAAATCGCTGGCGTTGGTGGATAGTAGCCCGACTGATACAATTGAGTATTGCTTGATTAACTCGCTGGAGCATGCGCTGTCACATTGGCATTATCATGAGCAAATTTACGCAGAGCGTGACAATGTAGAAGCGCTGCGTGAAATCAGTAATGCGATTCGTTTTATTCGTCAAACGTTGACCATCTTTGGCGGCGTTGTCCCTCGCCGTGCCAGTGCGATTCTGCGTCAAGAGTTAAAATGGTTAGAAGAAGAGTTGGGTTGGTTAGATGAGCATGCGCACCTTAAAGAACTCTTAGATGATAAAGGCAATGTACTTCGTAAGCTGGATGCGCGTAAGTTCTTAGTGTCTGAGTTAACTCAGCAGTTACAAGAGTTGCCAAGCCGTGAAGCAGTGCTAGGGCTGCTCAATTCCGCGCGTTACACCGGGTTACTGCTGGATCTTAGCCGCTGGATCTTAGCGCGTGGCTGGCAGCCATTTCTTGATGAAAAAGCGCGTGAAAAAATGGCCAGCAACATCATGCCGTTTTCAGTCACGCAGCTGGATCGTACGTGGGCTGAATTGGTAGAAGCGTTCCCGGCAGAGCGTGATCTCTCGGCACAAGAGTACGTTGATCAGCGTTACCGCTTGCTACGTAATCTATATACGGGCATTGGCTTTGCGAGCTTATACAACTGTGATGAGCGCAACAGCTTCCGTCTTCCTTGGGCTGATTTAGTACACGGAATTGATGATCTACTGATGTTGAATCACTTACTGCCGCTGGTTGATATGTTGGAAGATGGTGAGAAAGAGCAACTAGAACGTTGGCTGCACCGTCAAGAGCGTTCAATTTTGCATGCTATGGATCAAACCCGAGCGATCAGTGTGGAAGTGCAGCCTTATTGGCGTCAATGATCACTCTGAGCATAAGTACAAAAATAGGACCGCATGGTCCTATTTTTTTGTCTTTGCTTTGCTTTGTTGCAGCTCTTTTTCCATGACGTCGAGTCGCTCTAGTATTTGGGCTTGTTGGCTCAGGAGTTGCTCAAGCATACGTTCTTTATTGATTGAACTGTGCGTCTGTTGTTTGGTGGGTGCCGTTAGAATGGAGGTGATAAGACCTGAAATCATACCAAAGATCCCCACACCACAAACGATGATGATGACGGCTAAAAACTTTCCTCCTGAGGTCACCGGATAATGATCGCCGTAACCAACGGTCGAGATCGTAACAAATACCCACCACAAGGCGTCGGCTCCGGTGCGAATATTCGCTTCTGGATTTTTCGCTTCGATAAACAGCATTGCGTTAGAACCGAGCGTAATGAGGATCACCATCAACAACAATATTGAGGCGACCGTGGTTTCGCGGCGGTTTTCTTTGAGCTGATGCAGAATGAACTTTGAAGAGCGCAGAACTAATACCACTCGCAGAATATGAAAGATACGAGCAAAGCGCAGTGGCTCGATCATTGGGATGCTCGCCACAAAATCTATCCAATGACGTTTAAGAAATAACCACCGATCTGTGGACCGGATCAAATCAATGGTGAGCTGTAATAGAAAAATACTACAGATTATGAAATCCAGACCGATAAGTACTTGACGGGTTTCGTGATCAATAGAGAAAAACAACAAGCCAGAGATCACAAATAGTGCCATAAAAGACAAAATAAGTGACAACAGGCCCATCGGTCTTGTGCTGTCTTTGATATCATTATTTTTCATACGAAGCTCGAAATAAATCGTGTAATGGCATCCTAGCGCGACCATCACGGTAAGCAATAAAAAGACTATATAAGACTCGATGGAGAACTGACAATGGAAAAGCTGGCATTTAAGCCATGGGAAAGGGTCATATCCGACATACGACTGATCCCTAAAATGGTCATGTTGATGGTCTTCAGCACCGTCCTAATAGTGGCGAAACAACTGTGGGACGCAAACACCTTTCACGATTCACTTTTAGCCGCGACACAAAACGCGCAGGTTGCTCAGCAACACTATGAAGCGTATTTAACGCAAATCGCCTGGCAAACCGGGCTACTTATTATTGTTTTTGTTGTATTGCTCCTAGCGGCCGCGCGAGTGATGCTACGTCAAACGCAATATCTGAATGACGCGATTAAATTAATGGCCAACAAGAACCTCTCTGTTCCCTTTGGCATGGATTGTAAAGATGAATACGGAGATGTGGCACGTGAACTTGAAAAGACGCGTCGCCAATTGCACGACGTGATCGGAATGCAGATCAACGCTTCGGACGAATTATCGACATTGACGGAAGTCATGACCCTGAGCATGTCGGAAACCAAAGAGTCGGCACAAGAAGAGTTTAATGAAATTGATCAACTTGCTACCGCGATGAGCGAAATGTCTTCGACCGTTCAAACGGTTGCAGAGCATGCTCAGACAGCCTCCTCTTTTACTGAGCAAGCGTCAACGCAAGCGATCTCTGGTCAACAGTTCTTGCAAAGTACGATGGCGAAAATGAGGGAGCTTTCTACCGATATTGCTTCTTCCGCTCACGCAGTAAATCAAGTTGAAGAACGCGTGGAGGCCATCGGCAGCGTAGTTGGTACCATCCAAGGTATTTCTGAACAAACTAACTTGCTTGCACTGAACGCGGCGATAGAAGCCGCTCGAGCAGGAGAAGCCGGTCGAGGCTTTGCCGTGGTCGCGGATGAAGTCCGCAATCTTGCACAGCGAACTCAACAAGCGACGGTTGAAATTCAAGAGATGATCACACAATTACAAACTAGTGCGGAGTCTGCAGTAGAGTTGATGGAGAAAAGCGTTGTGGAAGCGGCCGATGGAAACGAGTTGGTTTCTAATGCTGGATCTGAGCTCGATGGTATTGTTGGGCAAGTGACGCAGATCAACGACATGAACTTCCAAATTGCGACAGCTTCTGGCCAGCAAAGTAGCGTGGCAGAAGAGATGAGCCAGAACCTCACTAATGTACGCGAACTGGTGGAAGCTTCCGTCGTTGTGGTGACCGAACTACTTGAAACGTCTGAAATGATGCAAAGCAATGCTGGTGAGTTAGATAAGAAAATAAAATCTTTCCAAGTCTAACTTTTATCCAGTCGTGAACTTTTGATAAAACGCCCACAACCTTTTTGTGGGCGTTTTTATTGGTACTGATTCTGGTATAAAAGAGGGTATTACCGTGCTTTTCAAACAAGGAAGAAAAATGCAGCTGCCTTCGCCACTGATTTCTGTCGCTGAACTTGCCATACAAAATGCCCAAGAAGCGGGCTACTTCGCTCTTTGGCCAACTGAGATCGCAAAGCAGTATCGCTATGTGTCTGGTTTGAGCCAGTTCATTACCGAAGCGATTCATCGAGATGAGGTATTAGCGCGTGAGTTACCAGCCATGTTGGCCGAGTCGAGTCGTCAAGAATCTTATCGACCGCGACTCGCAGCTCGATTGAGCGATTGCCAGGATGAGGTGGCCGGCCATCGAGTATTGCGACAGTTTCGTAACCGAGAAATGGTTTACATCGCGTGGAAAGATTTCATGCACACTTGGACACTTGAAGAATCCTTAAGTCATTTATCTCAATTGGCCGAAGCGATGATCTTTGAAACTTACCAGTGGCAATATCAGGCGTGTTGTAAAGAGTGGGGGACGCCCACCAATGCTGAAGGTGAGGCGCAACCGATGTTGGTGATTGGGATGGGGAAATTGGGGGGAGGTGAGTTAAACTTCTCTTCCGATATTGACCTGATTTTTACTTACCCCGAAAACGGTGAAACTCAAGGTGCTCGCCGCAGCATTGCCAATGCACAGTTCTTTACTCGTCTGGGTCAACGCATTATCAAAGCGCTTGATCAACAAACCTTTGATGGTTTTTGTTATCGTGTTGATATGCGGTTACGCCCCTTTGGTGAAAGTGGTCCTTTGGTCATGAGTTATGCCGCATTGGAAGATTACTACCAAGAGCAAGGACGCGATTGGGAGCGCTATGCGATGATCAAAGCACGAGTGATGGGATGTGAAATGTATCCGCAGTACCAAGAGCTTCGTCAAATGCTGCGTCCTTTTGTCTTTCGTCGTTATATCGATTTCAGCGCGATTCAATCTTTACGCCGGATGAAATTGATGATCCGCAGTGAAGTGCGTCGTCGAGGATTAAGTAACAACATCAAATTAGGCGCGGGTGGGATTCGAGAGATTGAGTTTATCGCGCAAGTTTTCCAATTGATCCGAGGGGGGCGGGAACCGTGTCTGCGCAATCGAGGTTTACTGGAGACGTTGCAGGGGATTGAAGAGCTGGCGTTACTGCCCCCTCAAGACGTGAGTGACTTGGAAGCCGCCTACAAATACCTGCGGCAGTTAGAGAATTTGCTGCAGGCCATGGCGGACAAGCAAACGCAGACGCTGCCTGACGGCGAAACGGAACGCTTAAAACTGGCCACTGCGATGCGATTGGAATCTTGGGAACACTTGATTGAGCAAACGCAGCTGCACATGGAAAATGTGCATCAAGTGTTTGAGTCGCTTATTGGTGATGACGAAGAAGATGAAAGTACCACTGTTGCCCGTCACTTCCATGAATTATGGGATATGGCTAAAAAGCAGGATGTACTTGAGCATATTTTACAGCATGATATCCAAGTCGACGATTTTGTCTTGTGCGCCAAAACCATCATTCACTTTAAAGCGGATTTAGCCAAGAAAACCCTCGGGCCTCGCGGACGTGAAGTGTTGAATCGTTTGATGCCCAAAGTGTTTGATGCGGTGTTTGCTCATTCCGATGCTCAATTTGGCTTACCGCGAGTGCTGCATTTACTGCACAATATTTGCACACGAACCACTTACTTAGAGTTATTGGATGAACATCCAGCCGCCTTGGTGCAGCTGGTGCGCTTGTGTACCTCAAGTCCAATGATTTCTGAGCAGTTATCTCGCTACCCTATTCTGCTCGATGAGTTGATCGACCCGGCGCAACTGTATAATCCGATTCCTTTAGATAGCTACCGAACGGAGTTACGCGACTATCTTGCCCGTATTCCTGAAGATGATATGGAACAGCAGATGGAGGCTTTACGCCAGTTTAAGCAAATCTGTATTCTGCGTATTGCCGCCGCAGATATTGCGGGAGTGCTGTCAGTCATGAAAGTGAGTGATCACTTAACCTATTTAGCAGAAGCTATCGTTGATGCGGTTGTCGGCCAAGCTTGGTTACAAGTCTCGGAGAAATATGGTGAGCCAACTCACGTGCAAGAGCGTGAAGGAAAAGGCTTTGCCGTGGTGGGGTATGGCAAAGTTGGGGGCTGGGAGCTTGGCTACAACTCTGATCTCGATATCGTTTTTCTGCATGACTGTCCAGTCAATGTGTGTACTGATGGCAAGAAAGAAATTGATGGCCGTCAGTTTTACCTTCGGTTGGCGCAGCGCATTATTCATATTTTCTCAACCCGCACTGCATCGGGCATCTTATATGAAGTGGATACCCGTTTACGCCCATCAGGTATATCAGGTTTATTGGTCAGTCCAACCGATGCATTTGAGGATTACCAGCACCAAGAGGCCTGGACATGGGAACATCAAGCGCTTGTACGTGCCCGAATGATTTATGGGGATGAGCCACTTGCAATCGCCTTCCACAATACTCGTCACGATGTGTTGTGCAAGCAGCGAGACCAAGTCAGGTTAAAAAACAATGTCGTTAAAATGCGGGAAAAAATGCGTGGTCATTTAGGTGGTAAAAAGCCAGGCCGTTTTATGCTTAAACAAGATATTGGTGGCATTACCGACATCGAGTTTCTCGCTCAGTACTTAGTGCTCAATTATAGTCACGATAAACCGAAACTGACCCGTTGGTGTGATAACGTGAGAATTTTTGAAACCCTCATTGCGCAAAACGTCATGGCTGAAGAGCAAGCGATGCAACTGATACGAGCGTATACTTCGATGCGCAATGAAATACATCGAAGAAATCTCCTTAATTTAGATGCGGATGTTGTAGAAGATAAATTTGTGGCGGAAAGAGAGTGGGTTAAACACGCTTGGGATCAGTGGTTCAATTAAGACGATATATTTAGCCCAGATAAGGGCTGTGATAAACTCACTTCGATTTAATTTTTGGAGAGCAATAATGAAACCGATTCTACCTGATTACAGCAGCGCAGGTGTGCTCATCATCGGCGATGTCATGCTAGATCGTTACTGGTATGGCCCAACCGGACGTATTTCTCCTGAAGCGCCGGTTCCTGTTGTAAAAGTAGAAAATAATGAAGAGCGTCCGGGTGGTGCTGCCAACGTTGCGATGAACATCGCGTCACTGGGTGGTCATGCTCACATTGTTGGTCTGACGGGGGAAGATGAACCAGCTAAAGTGCTGACGGATACACTTAGCTCTCTGAATGTGAAGTGTGATTTTGTCGCGCTTCCAGACTATCCAACCATCACAAAGTTACGTGTGATGAGCCGTGGTCAGCAATTGATTCGTTTGGATTTCGAAGATAAATTCGAAAATACCAATTCCGCTCCTGTTTTATCTCGTATGGATGTGGCATTGCCCAACGTAAAAGCGGTGATCATGTCGGATTACGCGAAAGGTTCACTAGAGCACGTTCAAGCTTATATTCAGAAAGCCCGAGCGGCGAATATTCCGGTGTTTATCGATCCTAAAGGTGCCGACTTCGAACGCTACCGCGGTGCAACGTTATTAACGCCAAACATGAAAGAGTTTGAAGATGTTGTCGGGAAAGTGAAATCTGATCAAGAGCTGGCGGAAAAAGCTCTCGAGCTTGTGGAAGCGTTCGATTTTGAAGCATTGTTGGTGACGCGTAGTGAAAATGGTATGACGCTGATCCGCCGCGGCCAAGAACCATTTCACCTGCCGACTCAAGCAAAAGAAGTGTATGACGTCACCGGCGCTGGCGATACCGTTATCTCCGTGTTAGCGGCCTCTGTGGCAGCGGGTAAATCATTCGAAGAAGCGTGTGCCTTGGCGAACGCGGCGGCTGGCGTGGTTGTGGGTAAGTTAGGCACATCAACATTATCTGAAATCGAATTGGCAGAAGCCGTTCACGGAAGCCAAGATACGGATTATGGTGTGATTTCGGAGAAGGCACTGATTGACGCGGTGAAGAAAGCCCGCGCGAAAGGTGAGAAGGTCGTAATGACTAACGGTTGTTTTGATATTCTTCACGCGGGCCATGTTTCTTACCTTAACCATGCTGCGGAATTAGGTGACCGTTTGATCGTCGCGGTCAATACGGATGAATCAGTAAAGCGTTTGAAAGGGCCAGGTCGGCCTGTCAACCCTACGGATCGTCGTATGGCGGTATTAGCTGGTCTTGGCGCAGTGGATTGGGTAGTCCCATTCAGTGAAGATACGCCTCAGCGTCTGATTTCTGAAGTTCTGCCAAGCTTGCTGGTTAAAGGTGGTGATTACAAACCAGAAGAGATCGCGGGTGGGAAAGAAGTCATCGCTGCTGGTGGTGAGGTTCGTGTCTTAAACTTTGAAGATGGTTGTTCAACCAGCGAAATCATCAACGCGATTAAAGGTGGTAAGGGGTAAGCTCAGCCAACCCTTTGATGGCATATCTCTTGAATAAAAAAACGCCAGTTGAGTGATCAACTGGCGTTTTAGTTTATATGTCTGTGAGTAAATCAGAAGTCGCTTATTTTGCTGCTTTCAAGCCTGCATCCACATCCAAGATATCTTGTTCGCTAAGCGTACCAACCGCTTGGCGTAATTGAAGGACACTTAAAATATAGTCGTAACGGGCGTTCGATAGATTTTTATTTGCATCATACAAGCGGCGTGTCGCATCCAGTACATCAACAATCGTACGGGTACCGACATCAAAACCCGCTTCAGTTGCTTCGAGTGCAGAGCGAGCTGATACGACCGACTGCTCGTAAGCGCGTAGCGCACCGATAGAAGCATTGATGTTGTTGTTTTGTGCGCGAACTTCTTTCACTACGCTACGGTATTGTGCTTCAAGATCTTCACTTGCTGCAACGTATGCGTATTCAGCCTGTTTGGTTTGCGATGTTACGTTACCACCCGTGTAAAGTGGTACTGCAAGGTTAACACCAATATTGAAGTTATCCATTGTGTTATCACGATCGCTGTTAGAAGTATCACCGTAATTGTAACCACCATCTAGAGAGAGCGTTGGTAGGTGACCAGAGCTGGCTAGTGAGATGTTGTCACGCGCAATATCTTGAAGAATGCGTGAAGAGAGTAAGGTTAAGTTCTTGGTTTTGGCCTCTTCAACCAAAGACTCAGCAGGCGTTGTCGATGGACTCGCTGTAAAACGTGCTGTATCCAAGATATTAAGGTCTTTGTGTGCTTGGCCCGTAATCTCGCGTAGTGACTCGTAGCTGTTGGTTAAATCATTTTCTGCTAAGACTTCATCGGCCAGTACTTGGTCGTACTGTGCTTGTGCGTCATGTACATCGGTGATTGCAGAGAGACCGACTTCAAAACGCTGCTTCGTTTGTTCGAGTTGTCGGCCAACGGCTGCTTTTTCTGCGCGAACAAACACCAAGTTGTCTTTAGCTCGTAGAACTTCAAAATAAGCTTGTGAAACACGCAGGATCAAACCTTGTTGAATGGCGGCGTAAGTCGCATCAGCTTGGCGAGCGCTCTTCTCTGCAGTATCCAACGAGATCCAAGAGGTGCGGTTGTACAGTGCTTGTGAAAAGCTAACACCAGCGGTTAGAGCGTTGGAGTCGTTTGACATGTCAGGTTGGCTTGAGTCGTATTCAGTATCGCCACGAGTGAGATTGTAACCTGCTGTTAGGTTTATTTGTGGCAATAGAGCGCTACGGCTTGAGGTGATTGCTTCGAAAGCTTGGTCACGTTGTGCTGCTACACTGAGCAATTGTGGATCATTTTGTTTTGCTAAGTCGTAGATTTCAGCTAGAGAGTCTGCGAAAGCAGATGTGCTCATGCTACCTAGCGTTGCACTGATAAATAGTGGAAGCAATTTTTTCATTTTCTATTCCCGCGGTCAATAGAGTGGTTAATTGTCAGTAGTTTAACTCAGTTTGCACGATATTTACTCTAAAGTTTGCACTTTTTTACATTTAACTGTCCGTTTGTGCAATAATTTTTTGGTAAAGACTTAAAATAATTTATAACTATTGTACAAAAAGTTGAGCCAAGTCCTTTGAGCAAGTGAATAACAATGAGTAAACTACAAGATTCACTCAGAGAGGTATTGAATGCAACAGTGTGACAAGCAACAAAAGGATTTTACTTCTCGAGATATAAAAGTCATCTCGAAAGAAACGTTATTTGAAGGCTTCTTTAAAATGGTGAAATACCGTTTTAAGCATAGGTTATTCGCTGGCGGTTGGAGTGAGATTGTCGAGCGTGAAATGTTCGAACGTGGTCACGCTGCTGCAATGCTTCCTTATGATCCAGAGACAGATCAAGTTGTTATCATTGAGCAGATTCGAGTTGGCGCATTAGAGCATCAACACCCATGGCAATTAGAGATCGTGGCAGGCATGATCGATCGTGATGAGTCTGCTGAAGAAGTGATTCGTCGAGAAGCTGAAGAAGAAGCTGGAATCCAAATCGGGCGTGTTGCCACGGTAACGTCATACTATCCGTCTTCGGGTGGATGTTCTGAAAAGCTAGATGTATTTGTTGGCGAAGTGGACGCATCTAAAGCGCATGGTATTCATGGTTTAGACTATGAACATGAAGACATTCGAGTTCATGTGCTAAGTCGTGAGCAAGCGTATCAATGGGTGAGGGACGGAAAATTTGAAAATGGTGCATCGATCATTGCGTTGCAATGGTTGCAATTACACCATCAAAAGTTGAAGTCACAATGGGGGCAGGCCCAAACGGTGGAGAGCAAATAATGGCTCAAGCAGTTGAAAATAAAAAATATCATGTTGATTTGGCTGGTCTGATGAGAACTTATGAGACCAATTACGCTAAGTTAAATGCTCTGTTGCCAATATCCGCCGAGGTTGGGGATGTACGTTGTTATCAAGCGGCGAGCATGGTTTATCAACTGACCGTTAATGAAATCACAAAATACACCACAGTTGTTGAGATATGTCAGAGTGATGAAACACCAGTGTTTCCTTTACCGACGATGTCTGTCAGGCTTTATCATGATGCGAGAGTCGCTGAAGTATGCTCAAGCGGAGAGTTCTCTCGCATAAAAGCTAAATATGATTATCCCAACGACCAATTGATGCAGAAAGATGAAAAGCATCAATTAAACACATTCCTTGGTGAATGGCTGACGTTTTGTTTACGAAGTGGTATCAGTAGAACACCGCTTGCCTTCAATTGATCGTCACGTCATGTCACAAAGGAAAATAACAAACAACGATATATAGTGGACGAATCAGGTTTTCATTTTGCAAGCATTTAGTGACAGCATCAAACTTTTACAAATCACGGATACGCATCTTTTCGCTGCTGATGAGGGAAGTTTGTTGAGCGTAAAAACAGTCGATAGTTTTAAGGCGGTCGTCGGTGAGGTTTTACGTCGCAACGTAGCGTTTGATTACATCTTGGCGACAGGCGACATTTCCCAAGACCATAGCTCAGAATCTTACCAGCGATTTGCCGAAGGCATTGAACCGCTTGAAAAAGACTGTTTTTGGCTACCGGGAAATCATGACTACAAGCCGAATATGGGCAGCGTACTACCTTCACCACAAATTCAAGCGGTAGAGCACGCATTGCTTGGCAAGCACTGGCAGTTGATCCTTTTAGATTCTCAAGTGGTTGGCGTACCGCACGGCCGCTTAAGTGATCAACAGTTAGTCCTGCTTGAAGAAAAGCTCGTCGAGTATCCAGAACGGCATGCTCTTGTTTTACTGCATCACCATCCCTTATTGGTGGGAAGCGCATGGCTTGATCAGCATTCGTTAAAAGACGCAGACGCCTTTTGGCAGGTTGTTAACCGTTTTGATAACGTAAAAGGCATTCTCTGTGGTCATGTTCATCAAGACATGAACGTTCTTCATAATGGCATACGAGTCATGGCGACACCTTCTACGTGTGTGCAATTTAAACCTAATTCGGATGATTTTGCGCTCGATACGACGTCGCCTGGCTGGCGTGAGTTACAGTTACATGATAATGGTGATATTACGACCCAAGTGAACCGCCTCCCTAAAGGTCAGTTCCAGCCAGATTTCTCTTCTAACGGATATTAATCCTGCCCGAGCCCTGTGCTTACTTTGTATGTGAGACTTTTTATGAGTAAACCTTCACTACTGCTGTATATCCACGGTTTTAACAGTTCACCGCGCTCTATGAAAGCAAATCTAATGAGAGAGTACTGTGCAAAGCAACGTCCTGATATCAAAGTGATTGCGCCACAAATGCCGTGTTTTCCAGGGCAAGCCGCTCAACGGTTATTGGATATTGTCGAGCAATATAAATCAGATTACAAAATAGGTTTAGTAGGGAGTTCATTAGGCGGCTTTATGTCTACGTGGTTGAATACCAAGTTTGGTTTTAAAGCGGTTGTAGTGAATCCAGCGGTAGCACCTTATGAGCTCTTAATAGACTATTTGGGGGAACAAACTAACCCTTACACGCATGAAACCTATACACTTGAAGCTTGTCATATTGACGAGTTAAAAGCTCTTGATGTACAAAGCATCGCATCGCCGCATTCTTTTTGGCTTTTGCAGCAAACTGGAGATGAGGTTTTAGACTATCGCCAAGCGGTAGATAAGTTTTCAGGCGCTAAGCAAACAGTAGAGCAAGGCGGTGATCACAGTTTTGTAGGTTTTGAGCGTTATCCTGCAGAGATTATTGCATTCCTAGAACTGTAATTCGAACGTACGATTGGAAAAGGCTCATAGTTTTTATTGATATATCCAAGCGTTTCTTGACATAAGCGGTATGCTTTCCGACTATGTTTTGCCAAAAGATCTTAAGGGTCGATGACCCTGGCTACTTTGTTACGTATCATGTTTACAAACACTTAGTGATACAAACAGGGTGGCTTTTTCGTTTCCTGAGTATGGGTTCACCCACTGGTGATGCTAAGGCAACAAATAAACTTTGAGAACAATTCCGTATTATGACTGAACAATATAATGCAGGTGCCATTGAAGTACTGAATGGCTTAGAGCCAGTACGTCGCCGACCAGGGATGTATACGGATACAGCGCGGCCAAACCACTTGGGCCAAGAAATTATCGATAACAGTGTCGATGAAGCGCTAGCCGGACATGCCTCAAAAGTACAAGTCATCTTACATGCTGACCAATCATTGGAAGTGAGCGATGATGGCCGAGGCATGCCTGTTGATATCCATCCAGAAGAGAAAGTATCAGGTGTGGAGCTGATCTTATGTAAGCTGCACGCAGGTGGTAAATTCTCCAACAAAAATTACCAATTTTCTGGTGGTCTCCACGGGGTAGGAATCTCGGTGGTAAACGCGCTGTCAAAACGCGTTGAGGTCACGGTTCGTCGTGATGGTCAAGTGTATGAAATTGCTTTTGAACACGGTGAAAAAGTATCAGATCTCACTGTAACAGGTACATGTGGTCGTCGTAACCGTGGTACGAGTGTGCACTTCTGGCCAGAAGCGAAATACTTTGACTCGGCTAATTTCTCTGTTACGCGTTTGGTAAACAATTTACGTGCCAAAGCCTTATTGTGCCCAGGTCTTGAAATCACCTTAACCGATAAAGTTAATGGTAATGACTACAAGTGGTACTACGAAGATGGTCTAAAAGATTATCTAGTCGAAGGTGTAAAAGGTTACCCCGTTATTCCTGAACAGCCATTTACTGGTGAGTTTCTCGCAGAGACAGAAGCGGCAAACTGGGCGGTCATCTGGCAGCCTGAAGGCGGTGAAATGATCACCGAGAGCTACGTCAACCTGATTCCTACGCCTCAAGGTGGTACACACGTCAATGGTTTACGCCAAGGTTTACTTGAGGCAATGCGAGAGTTCTGTGAGTTCCGTAATTTACTTCCTCGTGGTGTGAAGTTAACCGGTGATGATGTATTTGATCGCTGCTCTTACGTCTTATCCGTCAAAATCCAAGATCCGCAGTTTGCAGGGCAAACCAAAGAACGTCTGTCTTCTCGTCAAACAGCGGCATTTGTCTCTGGTGTAGTAAAAGATGCGTTTAGTCTTTGGTTGAACGAAAAGCCTCAGCTAGCAGAACAATTAGCAGAGGTTTGTATTGCGAATGCGCACCGTCGCATGCGAGCGGCAAAAAAAGTCGTGCGTAAAAAAGTCGCATCTGGCCCCGCGCTGCCCGGTAAATTGACGGACTGTTCTGCCCAAGATTTAAACCGCACAGAAATCTTTTTCGTGGAGGGGGACTCGGCGGGTGGCTCTGCAAAACAAGCTCGTGATCGTGAGTTCCAGGCGGTGATGCCGCTGCGTGGTAAAATCTTGAATACGTGGGAAGTGTCAGCAGACCAAGTTTTGGCTTCCCAAGAAGTGCACGATATCTCGGTGGCTTTAGGAATCGATCCTGACAGCGACAACCTAGAGAGTCTTCGTTACGGTAAAATATGTATCCTTGCCGATGCGGATTCTGATGGTCTTCATATCGCGACATTACTGTGTGCTCTGTTCACTCGCCACTTCGGCTCTTTAGTCGACGCGGGGCATATTTACGTGGCGATGCCGCCTCTTTACCGGATCGATTGCGGGAAAGAAGTGTTCTACGCGCTCGACGATGATGAAAAAGATGGCATTTTAGAACGTCTATCGAAGAAAAAAGCCAAAATCAACGTACAGCGATTCAAAGGTCTGGGTGAGATGAACCCGCTTCAATTACGTGAGACGACCATGGATCCGAATACGCGCCGTTTGGTGCAATTAACCATCGACGATTCTGCGGCAACCATGGAAATGATGGACATGCTGCTGGGTAAAAAGCGTGCAGACGATCGTCGTTCTTGGCTACAAAATAACGGTGACTTGGCAGAGGTTTAACGGATGTCTACAGAAATTACCTACGATGGCGTCGAACAGTTGCCAATGCGCAAGTTCACAGAAGACGCTTATCTAAACTACTCGATGTACGTCATTATGGACCGTGCATTGCCATACATCGGCGATGGTTTAAAACCAGTTCAACGACGTATTATCTACGCGATGTCAGAGCTTGGTCTTTCGGCATCAGCAAAATACAAAAAATCAGCGCGTACTGTTGGTGACGTACTGGGTAAATACCATCCGCATGGTGACTCGGCCTGTTACGAAGCAATGGTACTCATGGCTCAGCCTTTCTCTTACCGCTACCCGTTAGTTGACGGTCAAGGTAACTGGGGGGCGCCGGATGATCCGAAGTCATTCGCAGCGATGCGTTATACTGAAGCGAAATTGTCTAAGTTTGCCGAAGTACTGCTGGGTGAACTTGGTCAGGGCACGGTGGAATGGCAACCAAACTTTGACGGCACGATGAAAGAGCCGCAAATGTTGCCAGCGCGTTTACCTCACATTCTGCTTAATGGCGTAACAGGTATTGCAGTTGGTATGGCAACCGACATTCCACCGCACAATGTCCGTGAAATTGCTGATGCAACCATCCATCTGATCGACAACCCAAAGGCAGATTTGCCTGACGTAATGCAGCATGTACAAGGTCCGGATTACCCGACAGAAGCGGAGATCATTTCTCCTCAAGCGGATATAGAGAAGATTTACCGCAGTGGTCGTGGCAGCATTAAAATGCGTGCATTGTGGCACAAAGAAGGCTCGGAAGTGGTGATCACTGCGATTCCACATCAGGTTTCGGGCTCGAAACTGCTCGAGCAGATTGCTAACCAGATGCGTGCGAAGAAACTGCCGATGGTCGAGGATCTTCGGGATGAATCGGATCATGAGAACCCCACTCGCATCGTGATCGTGCCTCGCTCAAACCGTGTTGATTGCGATCAGTTGATGAATCATTTGTTCGCTTCAACCGATCTGGAGCGTAGTTACCGCGTAAACCTCAATATGATTGGTTTGGATAACCGGCCGCAAGTGAAAGGTTTGGTTCAAATTTTATCTGAGTGGATTGAGTTCCGTCGCGTGACCGTTCGTCGTCGCTTGCAGTACCGACTTGATAAGGTCATGGCTCGTTTACACATCTTAGAAGGCTTGTTGGTCGCATACCTAAACCTCGATGAAGTGATTGAGATCATCCGTACGGAAGACGACCCTAAAGCGGTTCTAATGACGCGTTTTGGTGTCACAGATATCCAAGCTGATGCGATCTTAGATACCAAGCTGCGCCATCTAGCGAAGCTAGAAGAGATGAAAATCCGTGGTGAACAAGAAGAACTTGAAAAAGAGCGTGAGAAGCTAGAACAGCTACTCGGTTCTGAGCGTCGCTTGAACACGCTACTGAAAAAAGAGATCAAAGCGGATGCTGAGAAATACGGCGATGACCGCCGTTCTCCGCTTGTTGAGCGTGAAGAAGCGAAAGCATTGACCGAACGTGATCTAGTCCCAAGTGAACCAATCACCGTCGTGCTATCAGAAAAAGGTTGGATTCGTCACGCAAAAGGACATGAGGTCGACGCTGAAGGGTTGAACTACAAGTCAGGTGATAAGTATCTCGCACATGCTCGAGGTAAGAGTAATCAGCCAGCGGTCTTCCTCGGTAGTGACGGCAGAAGTTACTCACTTGAGTCGCATTCATTACCATCGGCTCGTAGCCAAGGTGAGCCGATCACGGGGCGCTTAAACATCACGGCAGGCAGCAGTATTCGCCAAGTGATCATGAGTGAAGAAGATCAGTTATGGCTGGTGGGTTCCGATGCGGGTTATGGTTTTGTATGTAAAGGTGCAGATTTACTGTCTAAAAACCGCAGTGGTAAAGCATTGGTGACCTTGCCTGCTAACTCTGAGGTTATGACGCCCAAAGGTGTTGATAATCTAGACTCAGATGAGATTTTAGCGATCACTAATCAAGGACGTATGTTGTTGTTCCCGATTAAAGACCTGCCACAATTGGCGAAAGGGAAGGGGAACAAAATCATCAACATTCCTGCAGCGAAAGCGAAAGAGCGTGAAGAAGTCTTATCTCACTTGATGTCACTGCCGAAAGGGGCTTCACTGACACTGTATGCTGGAAAACGTAAGCTGGGTCTCAAATCAACTGACCTAGATAACTTCCGTGGTGAACGTGGTCGCCGAGGCAGTCTGCTTCCAAGAGGTTTGCAGCGAGTGACTCGTATTGAAGTTGAGCTGGAAAAATCTGCTAGAACTGAAGAATCGAGCGAAAGTGAATAAATCGAAAATCCCAGCCAATGGCTGGGATTTTTTTATGCTGCTTGCTTGTCTTCGGCGATGGTGACCTTCAAGGACATCTCTTCTCCTTTGCGAATGATGCCTACATCGACCGTCGTCCCTGGACGTAAGTCTGTCACGATATCCATGACGCTTTGTCGACCTTGAACTTTGTTACCATCAATACTAATGATGATGTCTTGTTTCTGGAAGCCAGCAGCATTGGCCGGGCCTTTGGGGTCAATACCAAGCACGACAATACCACCAATATGTTCGTTGCCCAGTAACCGGGCGGTTACTGCGTTAATATCTTGCCCATCAATCCCGATATAGCCTCGGATCACGCGGCCATCTGCAATGATTTTTTGCATAATTTTGCTAGCCAGAGGTGCAGGGATAGCAAAAGAAATACCGTAAGTTTCTAAATCTGTTGCTTGCTGGAAAGAAGCTGTGTTGATGCCGACCAGTTCCCCTTGTGTATTCACTAATGCACCACCAGAGTTACCTTCATTAATCGCAGCGTCGGTTTGAATGAAGGCTTGGCGACCATCACTGATCGATGAACGTCCAGTCGCTGAAATAATACCGAATGTGGTCGTTTGTCCAAGGTTGTATGGGTTACCAATCGCGAGGACAACATCGCCGACTTGCGGTTTATATTCAGAGTTTAATGGGATGACTGGTAGGTTGGAACCTTCAACGCGTAAAACCGCAATATCGGTGCGTTTATCAGTACCGACCAACTGAGCGGCAGCGGCTCTGCCATCTTGCAATGCCACGACGATTTGGTCGGCTTGGGCAACAACATGGTAATTGGTAATGATGTAGCCTTTTTCGCTCACAATTACCCCAGAACCAAGGCCTTGGGTGGAGAGTTTAGTACGATCGTTTTCAACATATTTACGGCTGTAGATATTCACCACCGCAGGCGCGGCCTTTCTTACCGCTTGATTGAACGATAATTCAAGCGAGGCAATCTTGGCTGGTTGTGGATCCAGTGCGGCAGGTATTACGTTATTACGCAAAGATGGAACGGCCAGTAACACAACGGCAGCAGTTGCTAAGCCTAAAAAGACAGAGCGTAATAAAAAGCTGAGCATATCCTCTCCATGCATGATCGCCAAAATGGCATAGAAGGTGAAGAATAGCATTACATTGAAAAATAACAAAAGGGCAGCACGGAATCGTGCTGCCCTTTTCATTAGCTATTGAGCGATAAGGAAAAGTATTCGAGGCTTATTACTTGCTGCTATACATCGAAAACCTTATTTCCTATTACTTTGCAAGTGACTAACGAATGACTAGATAAATAGTACGTTCGCCACGTTGAATATTCAGAGCCAATACACCTTTGTGTTTATCCACGATTGCACGAAGCTCAGCAAGGTTTTTCACGCGCTGACGGTTCACACCGATAATGATGTCACCTTGTTGTAATTGATATTGAGCAGCCGGAGAGTTATCTGCAACGCTCGATACTTTAACGCCTTGAATTGCATCACTTGGTGTCGTGTTGCTTAACTCAGCGCCCTTGAGTCCTTCGTGCAATGTTTCCGCTTTGGCTTTCATATTTTTTGACTCGCCAAGCGTGACATCGAAGTTCTTATTCTTGCCGTCACGAACGACGCCTAAGGTGATTTTTTTGCCTGCCCCAAGCGTTGCGACTTTCGCACGAAGTTCTGAGAAGGTATTAATGGCTTTGCCATTGACCGACACAATTACGTCACCCGCTTTTAAACCGGCTTTGTCTGCCGCGCTATTTGGAACGACTTGGCCGATGAATGCCCCCTTGCTTGACTCGTAACCGAGCGCTTCTGCCAATTCGGACGTAACTTCACCGCCTTGAACGCCAAGCATGCCGCGTTTGACTTCACCGAATTCTAAAATTTGGTCGGTGAGGTTTTTCATCATATTGGATGGAATTGCAAAGCCGATGCCGACGTTACCGCCGTTAGGCCCTAAAATGGCTGTGTTAATACCAATCAGTTCGCCGTTGAGATTAACCAGTGCGCCTCCTGAGTTACCGCTATTAATAGCAGCATCGGTTTGGATGAAGTTCTCAAAATTCTCAACATTTAAGCCACTACGACCAAGCGCAGAGACAATCCCAGAGGTCACGGTTTGCCCTAATCCGAATGGGTTACCAATCGCCACGGTAAAATCACCGACGCGCAGTTGGTCGGAATCTGCCACTTTAATTTGCGTTAGATTCTTCGCTTTCTCTAACTTGAGTAGAGCAACGTCGGCCATCTCGTCACCACCAACCAGCTCGGCGTCATATTCGCGACCATCATAGAGGCGTACTCGGATCTCGTCTGCTCCTTTTATGACGTGATAGTTAGTTACGATATGGCCTTTTGGGGCGTCAATTATGACACCAGACCCTAACCCCCGGAACGGGCGCTCTCGTCGTTGTTCCATCGGAAAATCAGGGCCGAAGAAAAAATGAAATTGCTCAGGAATACGGCTGGTTTGCACTTGTTTGCCTTCTACTGCAATACTTACAACCGCAGGGGTTACCTTCTCTAGCATCGGTGCTAGGCTAGGTAATTGCTGGCCATCTACACTTAATGGCAATGCTGCTGTTGCCTGTATTGGCGTAAGAATAGAACTCAAACTTAAAGATAGAACGGTTAACGCAAGCAGTGTTTTTTTCATCCAATAACTCCTCTTGAAACATGTCTGCCAAAAAGAAATATCCTCGCTATTAGTAATATAGGGCCTAGTTCGGATAATCAAAAGGGGGAGGCAGTTCACATCCAAGTTAGAGCAAGGTTGTTGGGGAAAGTTCAAAAAGGGTCGATGCAAATTGACCTATGCATCGACCTTTATGGGAAGGAGAGAGGGCTACGATGCTTTTGCGGTGGCCGCTTCAGGCGTATTAATAACTTCTTTTTGTCGATCCTTTAAAAGACCGGTTGCGCCATTGGCATAGTCTTTTGGTTGTTCATCAAACGCTGGCTGGTCTTCTTCGGCTTGCTCTGAAGACATCGCTGTTGTCTTATCAAACGGGTTGTCTTGTTCTGGAAGGTTTGGCAGAAGTCCAGAAGCGGTTTTTGCCATATGTTGGTATAGTTTTGTGTAATCTTTGCCTAAGGTATCTAACATCTCGGCGGTTTGTGCAAAATGATCCACGAGCTCTTGACGTTGTTGCTCTAGTGCAAACTTGGCCGCTTCAAGTTCTTTCTGCACAGACTTTTGTTTCTTGTATTCAGGTGTGGTTAGTCGACTAATGACTACGCCTACGATTGTACCGACCAGCAAACCCACAATGGCATAGATCCAAGGCATAACTGCTCCTTATATTTGTTTTAACAAGTTTTTTACTTCTTAGTTACACGCGATGCTCGTCCATGTTACTATGGCTTGAACAGCCGATAAAGCAAAATAGCAGTATGTCTTCGGGGGACTGATAGCTACTTCTCTATTTATCAAAGTTGGCCCCCGAGGTAGCACTTTTCCTTGCACCTCTACACGATTTAATACGATGACACCACTAGAACAATATCAAAAAGACATAGCAGAGTGTGGATTTCAACGTGATGAAGCCCAACAACAAGCGGTCGTTGCTTTGGACAAGCTTTACCATGCTCTGGCTGAGTTTCAATCAACCCCCGTGCCTCAGCTTTCCAGATGGCAAAAACTTATGGGTAAAAAGGTCGAAATACCTGAACCACCAAAAGGTCTGTACTTTTGGGGAGGGGTAGGTCGCGGCAAAACTTACCTGATGGATGTGTTTTATGACTCTCTGCCTACTAAGAGAAAGATGCGAGTGCATTTCCACCGTTTTATGCATCGAGTTCATGATGAATTAAAGCAGCTGGGTGAGGTTGAAAACCCGTTGTCTAAGGTCGCAGATACGTTTAAAAGCGAAGCAGACGTGGTCTGTTTTGACGAGTTTTTTGTTTCTGATATCACCGACGCCATGATCCTTGCCACTTTGCTGCAACAGATGTTCCAGCGGCAGATGATTTTAGTCGCGACATCAAATATAGAGCCTCAATACTTATATCGCAATGGTTTACAGAGGGCACGTTTCCTTCCTGCTATTGATATGATTGTAGCGCGTTGTGATGTGCTCAATGTTGATAGTGGGGTTGACTATCGTTTAAGAACGCTTGAACAAGCGGAGATATATCATTATCCGCTCGATGAACAGGCTGTCCTTAACTTGAATAAGTATTATCATCAACTGACGGGGGAGCGGCAACAGCCGGTTCACCAGATAGAGATTAATCATCGCCAGCTAGTCGTAATAGAGGCGAGTGATGGTGTCTTGCATGCGTCTTTCGCTCAGTTATGCCAGACTGCACGAAGCCAAAATGACTATATCGAAATATCTCGTATTTATCACACGGTTTTATTGGCTGATGTTAAACAGATGAACCGAAAACTAGACGATGCCGCTAGGCGTTTTATTGCGTTGGTTGATGAGTTTTACGAGCGCAATGTGAAGCTGATTATTTCCGCTGAAGTTCCGATGGAGGACTTATACGCCGATGGTCAGTTAGAATTTGAGTTTAAGCGTTGTTTGTCTCGACTGACTGAGATGCAAAGCCATGAGTATCTCGCAAGAGAGCATTTGGCTTAAATCTGTCAGTTTCTCAAAAAAAGTGAAGAAAAAATTAGTGATTTAGCGCAAAAAAAGGTGATTTTTTCTTCGCTCTTCCCTATAATCTGTCGACCCACCGTTACTGCAGACCTGACTATCGAAGTTATTTCGAAATAGAAGGTCGAGAGCACCAACGACTCGAAGGGGTGATGACTGGGCTCTTAGACAGTGTGGGAGCACTATTTGGGTGTTCCTTTAAAGTTTAAATTTAATTAACGGGTTATTGTTAGCATGAAAACTTTCGTTGCTAAACCAGAAACGGTAAAACGCGACTGGTACGTTGTAGACGCTGAAGGTAAAACTCTTGGCCGTCTAGCAAGTGAAATTGCATCTCGCCTACGTGGCAAACATAAAGCTGAATACACTCCTCACGTTGACACTGGTGATTACATCATCATTATCAATGCTGAGAAAGTTGCTGTAACTGGTAACAAAGCTAAGAACAAAGTGTACTACCGTCACTCTGAATTCCCAGGTGGTCTTAAATCTATCACTTTTGAAAAGTTGATCGATCGTAAACCTGAGATGGCTCTTGAGCTTGCAGTCAAAGGTATGCTTCCACGTGGTCCTCTAGGCCGTGCTATGTACCGTAAGCTGAAAGTTTACGCGGGCGCTGAGCACAACCATGTTGCTCAACAACCACAAGTACTAGACATCTAATTGGGGATTTCGAAAATGGCAGAGAATCAATACTACGGCACTGGCCGTCGCAAAAGCTCAGCTGCACGTGTTTTCATTAAACCAGGCAGCGGCAACATTGTAGTAAATAAACGTAATCTTGACGAATACTTCGGTCGTCCAACAGCTTGTATGGTTGTACAACAACCTCTAGAGCTAGTTGAACTAACTGAAAAACTAGACCTTTACGTAACAGTTAAAGGCGGCGGTATTTCTGGTCAAGCTGGTGCTATCCGTCACGGTATCACTCGCGCGCTTATGGAATACGATGAGTCTCTACGTCCTGCTCTACGCGCAGCTGGCTACGTTACTCGTGACGCACGTTGCGTTGAACGTAAGAAAGTCGGTCTACGTAAAGCACGTCGTCGTCCACAGTTCTCTAAGCGTTAATTTCCTTTTATTGGGAATTATGCTTTTCCAGAGTTATTCTGGATACTGTGCATCAAAAGCTCGGCTCATGCCGAGCTTTTTGTTTTTCCATTATGGAAAAACAAATCCTTTATTCACATATTGCGACGATCTTTCTTTCTTCATATCTTCACACCACTTTTCAGCGTGACTTCTGGCCTACTTTCCTAACTACTCGTGCAATTAAAATAATAATATAAAGATACCCTTTGTCATGAGTACATCGGAATTTTTTACTGTGTAATCTGCTGGAAACAACCAATATAAAAGGTATGTGCAACTTTTTATAGCGCTTCTAGGTTGTGCTTTCTTGTTACAAATCACCTCAATTTTTTATAATAGTGCCGCTTTTGTGACGACGTGAGCGATTTACCTCACAAATGTTACAAAAAGGTAGCTTTATCTTGTCAAAAAGTAGGGTTTTCTTTATCATTTCCCTCCAATTATTAGAACTAAATTCATTATTTGTTAGCCATGCTCTTATAAAGTGGAATAATAACGATCCAAAAGGAGCAAATGGGAGAATGTTTGGATGAGCAACGCGCCTTTAAATAACGGTCGCAGGCGTTTTCTAACCGCTACAACGGCAGTTGTTGGTGGGTTAGGGGCAGCTGCCGTCGCCGTGCCTTTTATAAAATCATGGAACCCGAGTGCTAAAGCCAAAGCGGCGGGCGCACCGGTGGAAGTGGATATAAGTAAAATTGAACCAGGTCAGCTGGTTCGTGTTGAGTGGCAGGGGAAACCAGTATGGATTGTTCGCCGCACTCAAAACGTTCTGGATAACTTAAAAACGATCAGCGATCAGCTTCGCGATCCACAATCTGAAATGGAACAGCAACCCGAATACGCTCAGAATGAGTTTCGCTCAATTAATCCTGAGTTTTTCGTCGCAGTTGGTTTCTGTACTCATCTAGGTTGTTCACCAACCTATCTAGCGGACTCTTTCTCTGAGCAGGTTCAGGGCGTTAGGTCTGGTTTCTTCTGCCCTTGTCATGGCTCTAAGTTCGATATGGCCGGCCGAGTGTTTCAAGGGGTGCCTGCTCCATTGAACCTTGTCGTTCCTAAGCATATGTATTTGAGCGACACCAAGCTCATTGTGGGTGTTGATGAGGGGGATGCATAATGCAAGCAATGTTAGACTGGGTAGAAAAGCGTATTCCAGCAATGAATGCTTATAAAAAGCATTTATCTGAGTACCCTATGCCGAAGAACTTCAACTTTTGGTACCTTTTTGGTTCTCTGGCAATGCTGGTTCTTGTTAACCAAATATTAACGGGTATTTGGTTGACGATGAACTATGTTCCTTCCGGTGACGGAGCGTTCGCTTCTATCGAATATATCATGCGTGACGTAGAGTATGGTTGGTTGTTGCGTTACATGCACTCAACTGGCGCGTCGGCATTCTTCGTTGTAGTGTATCTGCATATGTTCCGTGGTTTGATCTACGGTTCTTACCAAAAGCCTCGAGAGCTGCTTTGGATCTTCGGAATGTTGATCTTCTTGGTTCTGATGGCAGAAGCTTTCATGGGGTATCTATTACCATGGGGCCAGATGTCATACTGGGGGGCACAGGTAATCATTTCTCTGTTTGGTGCGATTCCTGTTATCGGTGACGACCTAACGCTTTGGATCCGTGGTGACTACATCATCTCTGGTGCAACGCTGAATCGTTTCTTCGCACTACACGTTATTGCGCTGCCTATCGTTCTATTACTTCTGGTTGTACTACACGTGTTGGCACTACACGAAGTCGGCTCAAACAACCCTGACGGTATAGAAACTAAATTGCCTAAAGGTTCGATGGGTGATGATTACAAAACGCAGTTTAAGTTCCATGATGATTATACTAAGAAGTACGATATCATCGATGCTATTCCTTTCCACCCGTATGGCACGGTTAAGGACTTAGTTGGTGTCGCTGGTTTCTTGTTCTTCTTCTGTTATGTGTTGTTCTTCAACCCAGAAATGGGGGGCTACTTTCTTGAACCTCCTAACTTTGAAGCTGCAAACCCATTGAAGACCCCCGAGCACATTGCTCCAGTATGGTACTTCACACCATTTTATGCCATTTTACGTGCGGTGCCAGATAAGCTGCTGGGCGTGATCCTTATGGGGGCCTCGATTGCAGTGCTGTTTGTTCTACCGTGGTTGGATCGTTGTAAGGTTCGTTCGTATCGTTACCGTAGCAAACTTCATCTATTGAATATTATCCAATTCACTATTAGCTTCATTGCGCTGGGGATTTTGGGTGCGTTACCTGCCACTCCAACATACACATTACTAGCACAGATCTTTAGTTTGGGTTACTTCATGTTCTTCGTACTGCTTTTCTTCTACAGCAAAAATGAAGCAACCAAACCATTACCAGAGAGGGTGACATTCAAATGAAGAAGTGGATTGTAATTCTATTTGCTATGTTGCCATCTCTAGCGATGGCTGCTGGAGCCAATGTGTCGCTTGATAAAGCGCCTGTTGACCTGACGGATAAAGCTTCACTGCAAAACGGTGCGAAGCTATTCATGAACTACTGTTTTGCTTGTCATTCAACGCAATATCAGCGTTATGGGCGTGTAGCAACAGACTTAGATATTCCAGCTGACCTAATGAAGGAAAACCTGATTTTCAATCCTGAGGCGAAAATCGGTGATCTTATGGTCAACTCGATGCCACCAAAGCAAGCTGAAAACTGGTTTGGTGCTCCGCCACCAGATCTAACTTTGGTTGCCCGAGTTCGTGGTGCGGATTGGTTGTATACATACTTACGTTCGTTTTATGTTGATCCATCTCGTCCATTCGGTGTGAACAACATTGTATTTCCGAGTGTCGGTATGCCACATGTACTAGAAGAGCTACAAGGTATTCCTACCCCAATTTACGACACAAAAATAGTTGACGGTGAAGAAGTGCAAGTGGTTGTTGACACCAAAACTGACGGAACTGGCGAGTTTAGTGATGGTGAATACGATAAAGCGGTAGGCGATCTGGTCAACTTTTTGGTTTACTCTGGTGACCCAGTTCAACTTGAACGCCATGCATTAGGCTGGTGGGTTATGGGCTTCTTAGTGATTCTAACCATCATTGTTGTGATGCTTAAGAAAGAGTATTGGCGTGATGTGCATTAATTGTGCTAAAATACTGTGCTAATTCCCAATTTTAATTGATGTACAATGGAGGCTTAGCCTCCATTGTTTGTTTTTATTTGTAAGTGTGCTGGAGGGCTCCATGGCTGTAGCTGCCAATAAACGTTCTGTGATGACTCTTTTTTCGAGTGCATCAGATTTGTATAGCCATCAGGTTCGCATTGTACTAGCTGAAAAAGGCGTAAGTGTTGAAGTTGAGCTTGTTGATGAAGCCAACCTTCCTGCTGAGCTTGTTGAGCTAAACCCATATAAATCAGTGCCAACTCTTGTTGACCGTGAGCTAGCTCTTTACGATTCAAAAATTATCATGGAGTACTTGGACGAGCGTTTTCCTCATCCGCCTCTAATGCCGGTTTACCCTGTTGCTCGCGGCAACAGCCGCTTAATGATGTACCGTATCGAACGCAACTGGTATTCACTCGCAGAAAAAGTAATGAAAGGTAACGCTGAAGAGTCAGAGAAAGCGCGCACTAAACTACGTAATGATCTTTTGACATTAGCGCCAATTTTTGCAGAGTACGAGTACTTCATGAGTGAAGAATTCAGCCTGATCGATTGTTACTTGGCCCCACTCTTGTGGCGTCTGCCTCAACTTGGTATTGAGCTTGTTGGCCCTGGCTCAAAAGAAATTAAGATATACATGAACCGCGTATTTGAACGTGATTCATTCCTTGCTTCTTTGACTGAAGCTGAGCGTGAAATGCGTCTAGTTCGCTAAGCGATTTAGAGCACATTATGGATATTGCAAAAATGACTGCTCGCCGTCCTTACATGCTTCGCGCATTTTATGATTGGTTAGTAGACAATGATTTAACTCCTCACTTGGTGGTTGACGCCACCATGCCAGGTGTACGTGTACCGGTAGAGTTTATTCAGGATGGTCAGATTATTTTGAATATTGCTCCTCGTGCCGTGGGTAACCTCGAGTTGGGGAATGATGCGGTTACTTTCCATGCTCGCTTCAGTGGTCGTCCGCACTCGGTTATTGTGCCTGTGTATGCTGTTCAAGCTGTTTATGCGCGTGAAAATGGCGCGGGAACCATGTTTGAACCAGAAGAAGCGTATACGAATATTGAAGAAGAGACGATGCTTGAAGAAGAGTCATCAGCATCTTTGCTCACAACGGTAAGTGATGAGCCTTCTGAAGAGACAGAGTCGGACTCTGATACAGATGAAAGGGAAGTTCCTCCCCCGAAAGGTAAACCGAGCCTGAGAGTGATTAAATAAAAAAAGCAGCTTTTTAAGCTGCTTTTTTTTTGTTTAATAGATTTGCTTTGCGGACAGAAGCAAGCTTTACTTCGTTTCGTTATTGGTTGTATGTGACTCATTGGGAAGATCCACTTCAATAGGTTTGGCTTCACCATATTGGAAGCCTTTAATCACTTGCTTTACCCCAGAAATATTACGCGCGATTTCTGTTGCCCGCATTCCTTGTGCTGGTGTGACATAGCCAAACAGAAAAACATCGCCGTCTTCGGTGATCACTTTCACTTTCACTCCATTGAGTTCTGAGTCGGTGAGCAATGATGACTTCACTTTAGTGGTGATCCAGCTATCGTTACTGATTTGAGTAACCGATAATGGTTTTTTTTGCTTAATTTGGTTATGTATAACTTTGACGCCGTCGACTTCTCTTGCTCTTTGTTCAAGGTCGTTGATTAAACCTTGTGTGGGTGCTTGTCCCATAAGAACCACAGTACCGTTGTAAGAGCTAGCAACCACGCGAACCTCACTTTTAAAAGGCGCTTTATTGCCGATTGCAGCGACTTCGAATTCGATGTTGTTGTCTTGCCAAATCTGTTTCGTCGTACGTGTGTCTGTGACAATGTTGGCTGTCGTTGCGGCACCCGCGATAAACAGACCGGCGCAACCACTCATGTTAAGTGCTGTCAGTAAGATGATAAGGCTACGGATCATTATTCTGGCTCTCAATATTTATTCGTTACTCTTCATGGGCAGGGAAAAGCACCTGATCAATGAGATCACAAAGGCAATGGAGTGTGACCATATGCACTTCGTGAATGCGTGCAGTGCGATGTGATGGAATACGAATTTCGACATCATGTTCACCAAGCAATCCTGCCATTTCACCACCGTCTTTACCAGTCAGTGCAATAATAGTCATGTCTCTAGTTACCGCCGCTTCCATCGCTTTGATAATATTTTTGCTGTTACCGCTGGTCGAAATCGCGAGAAGAATATCACCAGGCTGGCCAAACGCACGCACCTGTTTTGAGAAAATCTCTTGATAATGGTAGTCATTAGCGACGGCGGTGAGAGTAGTGTTGTCGGCGGTCAAAGCCATGGCAGGCAGGCTGGGACGCTCCGTTTCAAAACGGTTTAAAAAACAAGACACAAACTGTTGCGCGTTTGAAGCACTACCGCCGTTACCACAACACAGAATTTTGTTGCCATTAAGTAAACTCGAGACCATAGCTTGAGCTGCATGGGTAATGGCATCAGGTAGTGCTTCTGCAGCTGCGATTTGAATTTGAATGCTTTCTTTAAAGCAATCTTTAATGCTGTCTAGCATCGCTTATCCTTCAGATATTGCATTTTGTATCCAGTTAATATCTCGACCATTGTCATGAATGGCGATGACATCGAACCGGTAATCGATATTGTGTTTTGAGCGCTTTTGTCGGCTAAGCCACAATTGTGCGGTTTTGACCAGCTTACGTATTTTAGCATGAGTGACCATTTCTGCTGCAGAGCCAAAACGTTCGTTCTTACGATATTTTACTTCCACAAAGACAATAGTGTCACCTTGTTGGAAGATTAAATCAATTTCGCCGACTTTTGTCAGAAAGTTTTGTTCAACAAAATGTAAACCCTGACGTTGCAGGTATTGCTTCGCCAAGGCTTCATATTGGTTACCGATCTGACGCGGACTAAAGAGTCCCACGCTCAGCCCAACTCAACTCGCGCTGTACGACACAGTTATTGTCAATACTTAAAGTGCCGGTTTGGCCATCGATAGAGTAGCCGGGAATGGCTTTCATCTGAGGCAGTTCACCAATCAATTTATAAGCATCCATACCTAACGCTTTTAGACGTTTTTCCATGTTGGATTGATCTGACCATAACTCATTCATTGCCGCCGTAACGGTAGGGTCTGGATTGATCAGTAATGGAATGTCGCTGTAGATAATACCTGTTAGGTCTTCGTAGGTAGTACCACCGCTATTACTACGAGAGCTAGAAAATAATTGTGGTGGTTTCGCATCAGGGTTTATCGCCACTTCAATGAACGGTTTGATCAACGTGAGCTCTGAGCTTGTAGCAACAATATAAACGGCATCCACATCACGGCGGCTTCGTGGCTGAGTTTCAAGTTTAATACGCAACAATGATTGCATCTGCGCAATGCGCTGCTTGCTTTCTTGTAAACCAAACACGTCATTGATGTCTTTCTGAAGCTGTCGCTTATCACCAAAATAGCTAGTAGCGACCTTGTTTGAGCTGTATTTTCTCCATTCTTGTTTAAAGGCCTCGGTAACACGCTCACCGTAGCTGCCTTTTGGTGCCAGAATAAGTGGGAAATTATAGCCTTCGCTGAATAAGTGTTTTGCAGCTTGCGCGGATTCTTGTTCAGGTGATAATGCTAAATAGCATATATTGCTATCAGATTGCACTTTTTCTGGAATATTTAATGCGAGAGCAGGAATGACAGGGTTGCTTACTGAACCATTCATGTCTGTATGCAGCAGCTCAACATTTTCTTTTTGTAGAGGGCCCACGACAAAATCAATGTTTTCATTCGTTAAGCGTTGTTTAATTTGCTCAGAACTGTACGCATTGGTATCGATAACCGTTAGTGTTGCACTTTGATCGCGATTTCGATCGTTCATCATCGCAAAAACGAAACCATCACGAATCAACTGTGCTTGCGGCGAGAACTTACCCGTAAGTGGCAGTAGCAGCGCAGTATTGTTTGGCTTAACAATATCGAGAGATAGGATGTTTTGAATCTCGTCTGGTGTGTAGATAGCTGCAGGGTGTGATGGGTTCTCGCTTAGCCAGCGCTCTAGCGTATTTTTAAGCTGGGACAGGTTACCTGAGAGTGTTTTCGCGTAAACCGCTAATTGCAACCATCCATCAAGCACATCTTCATTAGGCTCTATGTCCAGTGATGTCAGTTCGTATTCAGTATAACGACTAAAGTTCATCCAAATACGGCTAGAGCTCTCACGCTGTTCTGCAGAAGAGGCGTATTGGCCCAAAGCAACAAGCTGACGGTTTGCTTCGAATGCTTGATTAAGGCTTTGATAAGCATCAGCACGCATTGAATAGTAATCTTTCCATTGCTCGTCGGGCAAATTCCACCAAGGCTTAAAGTTCAGTAACTGCAGCAACCGTGAGTAATTGCCTTGTTTTTGCAGTATGGTCGCACGCGACAATTGCCACTCTGCCTGTTGAACTTCAGTCAATTGTTGGCGAGAAAGACGTTTGATTAAAAGCTCGGCTTGGTCAAATTGGTTTGCTTCGATAGCGGCTTTAGTTGCCATGATCAACCAGTCGTTTTGTAAACTGCCTTCTGTGCTATCAGCTTGGATCATGTAGCTCTGCACAGGCTGAGTCGGCTCAAGTGTTACGTCTACGCCATCTGGTTGTCTCGGGCCTGAAGAGCAGGCTGCGAGCGTAATTGCTAGTGCAACAGGAGTAAGTATGCGTGGTACACTGAGTCTCTTATGGTTAATCATTGCCGTGAGTTCTCTATAATTTTGTACAAAATTTTCTCTATAATAATCGTTGAAGTGATGGTAAACAAATGACAGATAAAAATAAGTTGCCGAATGAGGGGCCAACTCTCTATATCGTACCGACTCCAATCGGAAATTTAGCGGATATCACCCAACGTGCTATCGAAACTCTGTCGACTGTGGACATTATTGCTGCTGAGGATACTCGACATACGGGCAAATTGCTGTCTCACTTCAATATTCAAACCAAAACTTTTGCTTTGCATGATCACAATGAGCAGCAAAAAGCACAAGTATTGGTAGAAAAGCTGCTTTCAGGTCAGTCCATCGCATTAGTGTCTGACGCTGGCACACCACTAATCAGCGATCCAGGATACCATTTGGTGACAAAATGTCGTCAAGCGGGCGTAAGAGTTGTGCCTCTTCCTGGTGCGTGCGCTGTGATTACCGCGTTAAGTGCTGCTGGCTTACCGTCTGATCGTTTTAGTTTTGAAGGCTTTTTACCACCGAAAAGCAAAGGTCGTAAGGATAAGTTTCTTGAGATTGCTTCGGTAGAGCGCACCTGTATTTTTTACGAGTCACCGCACCGTATTTTAGACTCTCTACAAGATATGTTAGACGTTCTTGGTCCAGATAGAGAAGTGGTGTTAGCGCGAGAGCTAACTAAAACGTTTGAAACCATTCAAGGGTTACCATTAGGCGAGCTGGTTGAGTGGGTAAAAAGTGATAGTAACCAACAACGTGGCGAAATAGTGTTGCTGATACATGGATACCGTGAAACAACAGATAACGCTTTACCTGATGATGCTTTGCGGACGCTGGGAATTTTAGTGAAAGAGCTGCCTTTGAAAAAAGCCGCGGCACTAGTGGCGGAAATCCATAGCCTCAAAAAGAATGCGCTTTATAAATGGGGTTTAGAAAACCTAGATTAACGCCCACTAATACGTGTGAAGAAGAGCTGATGTCATTTAGGTATCCATCAGTTCTTTTTTACATAGTTGCATAGGTAGATAGTAATCATTTTTCTTTAAAACCATTTTGTGCAGAAAAACATCACTTAACTCGCTCATTTCATCATATCTGTGATCTCACTAGACTCTGAGTTGATAACTATATACAATCCGCCTCGGAGTTGACTGGGTGATCGCTGCTCTGTTGATGTCCTTCGGGAGACTGACAGAGGGGAGGAACGTCCGGGCTCCATAGAGCAGGGTGCCAGGTAACGCCTGGGGGGCGCGAGCCCACGACAAGTGCAACAGAGAGAAAACCGCCGATGGCCCGTAAGGGATCAGGTAAGGGTGAAAGGGTGCGGTAAGAGCGCACCGTGCGTCTGGTAACAGTGCGTAGCAAGGTAAACTCCACCCGGAGCAAGACCAAATAGGCTTCCACATTGCGTTGCTCGCGTAAGGAAGCGGGTAGGTTGCTCGAGCCTGTGAGTGATTGCAGGCCTAGACGAATGGTTACCGCCGCGAAAGCGGAGACAGAACCCGGCGTATGTGTCAACTCCACCTATTCGAAACCCATCATTACTTTTATAGTAGTGATGGGTTTTTTGCATTTTATTGACGCAAACTATGTCATTACCAATAAACTTGGCGCTAAATCACTTCTGATTTTAGACTTGAGGTGGCGATGATGTGGGAAATCAGTACACTATAATAGGTTGATTTTCTGCTACAAAAAATCAGCCTGAGAGAGCAACATATCTTAAAATTGCTTCAAGATTATTCAACGAGAAAGCTATGACCGAAACCTTCCAACATATTTCCGTGTTATTAAATGAATCCATTGATGGCTTAGCTATCAAGCCAGATGGCATCTACATCGATGGAACATTTGGCCGTGGCGGTCACAGCCGGACTATACTATCCAAGCTGGGCGAAAATGGGCGACTTTATAGTATCGACCGTGATCCTCAAGCCATCGCCGAAGCAGGAAAAATCAATGATCCACGTTTCACTATTATCCATGGTCCATTTTCTGGTATTGCAGAATACGCTGAAGAGTATGGATTAGTGGGTAAGGTTGATGGCGTACTGCTGGATCTAGGCGTGTCTTCTCCGCAATTAGATGACGCTGAGCGTGGCTTTAGCTTTATGAAAGATGGCCCGTTAGATATGCGTATGGATCCCACCTCTGGTATTCCGGTATCTCAGTGGTTAATGAAAGCTGACCTAGATGACATTACATGGGTCATTCGAGAGTTTGGTGAAGACAAACACGCGCGCCGCATTGCTCGCGCCATCGTCGAATACCGTGACAATGAAGAAAACGAGCCATTGGTCCGTACCGGACAACTCGCTAAACTGATTTCAGACGCTGCGCCAAAGAGTTTCAAAGAGAAAAAGCACCCAGCGACTCGATCATTCCAAGCATTTCGCATTTACATCAATAGTGAACTAGAAGAAATTGATACAGCCTTAAAAGGTGCGGCAAGTGTTCTTGCTCCGGAAGGGCGTTTATCTGTGATCAGTTTTCACTCTTTGGAAGATCGCATGGTAAAACGTTTCATTCGTAAAGAGAGTAAAGGGCCAGACGTGCCACATGGTATTCCATTGACTGAAGCGCAAATTAAAGAGCTCGGTAGTGCCAACATGAAAGCTCTGAGTAAAGCGATTAAGCCGAGTAAACAAGAAATTGAAATGAACCCTCGCTCGCGCAGTTCTGTACTAAGAATTGCCGAAAAGCTTTAATTCTTATGACGAAACCCACTCCTAATCTTGCTAAATTGGTTGCAACGGATTTCATTACCGTTGGTCGCTGGCCTTTACTGTTGTTGCTATTGATCGTGGCATCGGCAATGGGAGTGGTATTCGCTACCCATCATGCACGTCAAGCGATTACAGAAAAAGATCACACCTTGGTGGAGCGAGAGCGATTGGATAGCGAATGGCGTAACTTAATGCTGGAAGAAACCGCCCTTGCGGAACACAGTCGTGTTCAAGAGCTTGCGAAAAAAGAACTTGAAATGATACGCCCTGATGGCGATAAAGAAGTGGTAATCACACTCAAATGATTAGAAAGAAAACCAACGCGAAACAAACCAATAAGCGCGAATCTGCAGGGCAGGAAAAAGTCGTCACGAGTGACGCGAAAACTCCGGGAAAAGTGGAGATGGACGAATCATTCCTGATCCGTTGGCGCTTCCACCTGTTGTTGTTTTTTGTCTTTTGTGCATTTGCACTTTTAGTCGCACGCGTTGCGTACATTCAAATCATCGAACCCGACAACCTGATTAAACAAGGTGACCTTCGCTCGGTTCGAGTAAAATCCATTCCTTCTGCTCGAGGGATTATTTCTGACCGAAATGGTGAACCACTTGCGGTAAGTGTTCCTGTTGAAGCCGTTTGGGCAGATCCTGCGACCATCTTTAAAGAAAACGCCTTAAGCCAGAGTAAAAGCTGGTATGCGTTAGCTGACGTTCTGGGCGTGGATCGACAAGGTTTGATTGATAAGATTAAGCGCAATGAAAAGCGCCGCTTTATTTATTTGCAGCGCCAAGTTAGCCCAGCAATGGCAAACTATATCCGTGAGCTAAAGCTACCCGGCGTAGGTCTTAAATCGGAATCTCGTCGTTACTACCCAGCAGGTGAAGTTAGTGCTCATTTAGTCGGTGTTACTGGGATTGATGGGCATGGCCTCGAAGGCGTCGAGAGCAGTTATGATGAGTGGCTAACAGGGGAAGAGGGTCGAAAGACCATTCGTAAAGACCGTTATGGCCGAGTCGTAGAGAATATCGCTTGGCAAGACAAACAAGAAGGTAAGTCACTTCAGTTGACCATCGACCAGCGCCTACAGGCGATTGCCTATCGCGCGATCAAACAGGCTGTGGCCGATCACCGAGCAACATCGGGCTCAGTCGTGATGCTCGATGTCAAAACCAGCGCCGTACTTGCGATGGTTAATGCCCCTTCCTATAACCCCAACAATCGCAGTGACTGGCAAAGTTATAAGATGCGTAACCGAGTCATCACCGATTCGATGGAACCCGGCTCGACAATTAAACCTTTTGTTATTTTAGCCGCCTTAGAAAATGGAGTGGCGGATAAAGATACCATCGTGGATACCGGTAATGGTGTGCTGCGCTTTGGTGGCAGCCGAGTGAGAGATGTCTCTCGCGTTGGTAAAGCCAGTTTGACCAAAATCCTCAAAAAATCCAGTAACATTGGTGTGACAAAATTGGCGATGAAAATGCCAGTAGAAGCGCTGCTTGGATTATACAGCTCAGTTGGTTTTGGCGGGCTTTCTGGTTTGAACTTAGTGGGTGAAGTAACGGGCATTTTTCCTTCGCGAACACGTTGGTCGCCCATTGAACGCGCAACAATTGCTTTTGGCTACGGACTCTCGGTCACACCGATCCAATTAGCGCACGCTTATGCGACGCTTGGTAACCTAGGTCAGTATGAGCCCGTGCATATTATTGAAAGCAACGATCATGACATGTCCCGCCAAGTCGTCAGTGTAGAGTCTGCGCAGCAGGTGCTGGATATGTTGGAAACCGTAACTCAAAAAGGGGGCTCTGCCCGTCGTGCCGCGGTTCCCGGCTATCGAGTAGGGGCCAAAACCGGTACTTCGCGCAAGGCCTCAGCAGGTGGATACAGTGATGAGTACATCACGTACACGGCAGGGCTCGCTCCGGTTAGCGATCCGCGCATTGCATTGGTTGTGATCGTTAATGAACCTCAGGGTGATGACTATTATGGCGGTTCGGTAGCGTCTCCTGTCTTCTCTGAAATCATGAAAGGTGCGCTGCAAATACTCAATGTTGCGCCTGACGAAAACAAATTCCAGCAGTAAGCCGAGTGGCTTACTGAGCAAACAAAATGAAGAAAACCTGAGCTCAAGCTCGGAGAACAAATATGACTAAAGCCATCAGTATGGACGTACTGCTTTCCCCTTGGGTCGACTGCCCTAAATTATCGTCCGTTCTTGTTTCTCAATTGGAACTCGACAGTCGAAGAGTTGAGTCTGGAACCACGTTTGTTGCGGTTATTGGCCACGTTGTGGATGGGCGTAAGTTTATTGCACCGGCGATTAAGCAGGGGGCGAATGCCGTTCTTGCTCAAGCGTGTGATGCAAAAACGCATGGTACAATTGAGATTGTCGATAATATCCCAGTTATTTACCTCGATGCTTTAGATAAATGTTTATCTAACATAGCTGGGCAGCTTTACGCTTACCCTGAGATGGAACTCATTGGCGTAACCGGGACGAATGGTAAAACCACCATTACTCAGCTGATTGCGCAATGGTTAGAGCGACTTGGCCACAAAGCGGCAGTGATGGGCACGACGGGAAATGGTTTTCTCGACAATTTACAGCAAGTCGCGAATACAACGGGGAATGCCGTTGAAATTCAGAAAACGCTCTCCTCTCTCGCCAATCAACAAGCCACATACACAGCGCTAGAAGTCTCTTCTCATGGCTTAACGCAAGGTCGCGTCAAGGCGTTGTCGTTTGCGGCGGGTGTGTTTACTAACCTAAGTCGTGACCACCTAGATTACCATGGCACGATGGAAGAGTACGCCAATGCAAAGTTGGGGTTGTTTACGCAACATCAATGTGAACGTGCCATTATCAATATCGATGATGAAGTCGGTCGTGCATGGGCGATGCAGTTAAGTAATGCGATTGCGGTTTCGCTCAAGCCGAACACTGAATTTGAGAGTGCGATATGGGCGACAGATGTCAGTTACGCGGAGTCGGGGATTACTATCCAATTCGATGGTAAATTTGGCTCAGGTCAATTGCACGCGCCACTGATTGGTGAGTTTAACGCAACCAATTTAATACTCGCTTTTGCGACCTTGTTAAGTTTGGGTATGGATAAGCAAGCGTTACTCGCTACCGTAGGTCAACTGCAACCCGTGCTAGGCCGAATGGAGTTATTCCAAGCTGAGCGTCGTGCCAAGGTCGTGGTCGATTATGCCCACACGCCTGACGCACTAGAAAAAGCACTGCAAGCTTTACGAGTCCACTGTGAGGGGCAGCTCTGGGCTATTTTTGGTTGCGGTGGTGACCGTGATGCAGGGAAACGCCCAATGATGGCGGAAATTGCAGAGCGTCTTGGTGATAAACTCGTTTTGACGGATGATAACCCACGCAGCGAAGAACCGGCTCAGATTGTAAAAGACATGCTGGCTGGGCTGTTAAAACCTGCCGAAGCGATCGTTCAGCACGACCGTTTCAAAGCGCTGTCTTATGCCGTTGAAAATGCCTCGCCAAAAGACATCATCTTGTTAGCGGGTAAGGGCCACGAAGACTATCAAATTCGTAATGGCGAAACGATTCATTACTCCGACCGTGAGTCCGCTATGCAGCTTTTAGGATTGTCCTCATGATCAAAGTAACGTTATCTCAAATTGCCAACATTACTCGCGGTGAGCTATTCGGCGATGATCTACTTATCGACGCGGTTTCTACTGATACACGAGCGATTGACAACGGTGCTTTATTTGTTGCGTTGGTGGGTGAGCGCTTTGACGCGCACAACTTTTGCCAACAAGCGGTGGATGCAGGCGCTGGTGCTTTACTCGTACAAAAACGTCTAGATGTGAATGTGCCACAAGTCGTGGTGTCGGACACCAAAATGGCACTGGGTGAGTTAGCCTCTTGGGTGCATCAAACTTGCCAAACACCTACCGTCGTCATCACAGGCAGTTGCGGTAAAACGACCGTCAAAGAAATGGTCGCGAGCATTCTGCAATTGAAAGGTAAAGTACTGTTTACTGCAGGTAACTTCAATAATGATATTGGTGTTCCGTTGACGTTATTGCGCTCACAGCAGGATGATGATTATGCCGTGATTGAGCTTGGTGCTAACCATATCGGTGAAATTGCTTACACGACGCAGTTAGTAAAACCAGATATCGCGTTAGTGAACAATGTAGCAGCCGCGCATCTTGAAGGTTTTGGTTCTATCGAAGGCGTGAAACAAGCCAAAGGTGAAATCTACCAAGGTCTTTCTGCTGGTGGTGCTGCGATTGTCAACTTAGACAGCAATGGCGAAACAAAGTGGGAAAGCGTACTGGCGGATAAGCAAGTCATCACGTTCTCACAAACGAATTCAAGTGCCGATTTTTATGCTTCAAATATTGTGATGAATGCCGCAGGTGAAGCGAGCTTTAAGCTGCATATCGCAGCAGGCTCACAAGAAATTGAACTCTCTCTGGGTATTATTGGTCAACACAACGTCGCAAACGCCATTGCGGCAGTTATCATCGCACTACAAATGGGCGCAACGTTGGAAGAAGTTCGCATTGGGCTTAAGCATTTGAATAAGGTGAAAGGCCGGGTGGAAGTGGAACAATTGAGTGAAAAGATCAAATTGATTGACGATAGCTACAATGCGAGCGTTCCAGCAATGAAAGCCGCTGTCGATCTATTGGCGTGTTTCCAAGGTCAGCGTTGGCTGATTTTAGGTAATATGGCGGAATTGGGCGAGGAAAGTCTTGCACTTCATTGTCAAGTCGGGGAATATGCTGCCCCACAAAAATTTGAACATGTCCTCACATATGGTGCACACGCCAAGGTTATTAGCGAGCTTTGCCAAGGCATTCATTTTGAGACGCATCAAGAGTTGATTGAATACATCAAGCAGCATCTAGACCAAGCCGTTCCTGAACACCATACTATTTTGGTTAAGGGATCGAACGGTGCTCGTATGTTTGAAGTCGCTGCTGCTTTGAAGGAGTATTATTAATGATTATTTGGCTTGCCGAACTGCTACAGCCATATCTGTCTTTTTTCCGGTTATTTGAATACCTGTCTTTTCGAGCAATCTTAAGCGTATTAACAGCATTAGGTCTGTCACTATGGATGGGGCCAATTATGATTAAGCGTTTGCAAATGCTGCAAATTGGTCAGGTTGTACGTAACGAAGGTCCAGAATCCCACTTTAGTAAGCGTGGTACCCCAACAATGGGCGGTATCATGATCTTAGCAGCAATTTCGGTCACGATTTTATTATGGACCGACTTATCCAATCCGTACGTGTGGGCTGTGTTGACCGTATTGCTCGGCTACGGTGCGGTCGGGTTTGTCGATGATTATCGCAAAGTGGTCCGCAAAAATACCGATGGTCTGGTTGCGCGCTGGAAATACTTTTGGCAGTCGTTGATTGCTTTTGTGGTGGCGTTTGCACTTTATGTGTATGGCAAAGATACGGCAGCGACTCAGCTCGTGGTGCCCTTTTTCAAAGATGTGATGCCTCAACTCGGGCTGATGTACATCATTCTGACTTACTTCGTGATTGTGGGGACGAGTAACGCGGTAAACCTAACCGATGGTCTCGATGGTTTAGCTATCATGCCAACCGTGTTGGTTGCGGCAGGTTTTGCTGTGATTGCATGGGCAACAGGTAACGTTAACTTCTCTGAATACCTACATATTCCATACTTACCTCACGCGTCTGAGCTGGTTGTTGTCTGTACGGCGATAGTGGGGGCAGGTCTTGGCTTCTTGTGGTTCAACACATATCCAGCACAAGTATTTATGGGTGATGTTGGCTCACTAGCGCTCGGTGGTGCACTTGGCACTATCGCCGTATTGGTTCGTCAAGAATTGATATTGGTGATCATGGGCGGTGTGTTTGTGATGGAAACGCTGTCGGTTATTCTTCAAGTCGGTTCTTACAAACTGCGTGGTCAGCGTATTTTTCGCATGGCACCAATTCACCACCACTATGAACTGAAAGGTTGGCCAGAACCTCGCGTAATCGTGCGCTTCTGGATTATTTCTATGGTTCTTGTTCTGATTGGCCTTGCAACACTGAAAGTGCGTTAATCGCACTTTCCAAGAATAAGTTATACAACAGTGTGATCAAATATGGAACGTTGGCAAAACATACATAGTGTCGTCGTCGTAGGGCTCGGTATTACCGGGCTCTCTGTCGTTAAACACCTCAGAACAAATCAGCCACAGCTAGTGGTTAAAGTGATTGATACGCGAGCAAACCCTCCGGGAGCTGAACATCTTCCTGACAATGTTCAACTGCATCGTGGCGGTTGGAATACGGAGTGGCTTACTGAAGCCGATCTCGTCGTGACTAATCCTGGAGTTGCTCTAGCGACACCACAAATACAAGCCGTGTTAGCACAAGATACACCAGTGGTTGGTGATATCGAGTTGTTTGCTTGGGCGGTTAATAAACCCGTTGTGGCGATTACTGGCTCCAACGGTAAGAGTACGGTAACCGATCTCACGGGCGTGATGGCAAAAGCTTCTGGCTTGGATGTCGGTGTGGGTGGCAACCTCGGTGTTCCGGCTCTAGATTTACTAGAACAAGACGCGGATTTGTATGTGCTTGAGCTCTCAAGTTTCCAGTTGGAAACAACGTCAAGCTTGAAACTAAAAGCAGCCGCATTCCTTAATCTCTCTGAAGATCATATGGATCGCTATGAAGGTATGGCAGATTATCGACAAGCGAAATTGCGTATTTTTGATAATACGGAACTCGCCATCGTTAATCGTGATGATCCAGAAACTTTCCCTGATGCAGAGATGCCAATAGTGACATTTGGCAGTGATAATCAGGATTTTGGTCTAGAAGAGGAGGACCATTGCACTTGGTTGCTCGACCATGGCCAACGTGTGGTTGCAAGTAATGAGCTTAAGTTTGTCGGAAAACACAACTTAGCAAATTCCTTGGTGGCCCTCGCTTTATTAAAAGCGGTAGGTATCGATTATCACAACGCATTGAATGCACTAAAAAATTACACGGGACTGACACACCGATGCCAGCTAGTTGCGGATAATCAAGGTGTCAAATGGGTGAATGATTCTAAAGCCACTAATATTGCGAGCACGATGGCAGCGTTATCAGGATTGGAGTTGACGGGGAAGTTGTATTTATTGGTGGGCGGTGTCGCTAAAGGTGCTGACTTCACCCCATTAAAGCCGATCTTCGCAGCGCTCAATTTACAGTTATGCTGTTTTGGTGTCGATGGCGATGATTTTATGCCATTGCATGAATCAGCAATGCGGTTCAACACCATGGAAGATGTGATTCTGCATGTAACTTCACAGTTAAAATCTGGCGATATGGTGATGCTATCTCCAGCATGTGCTAGCTTTGATCAATTCGACAACTTTATGGCAAGAGGCGATGCTTTCGCTGCTCTTGCTCAGAAATATGCATAATTAAAGGTTACAGACTTTGTGGGTTTAGGTAACGTTAAACGCAGTATTGGCAATTGGCTCAAACATCCTGCTCCAGAAGCGATGTTTGATCGTCAGTTAGTGTGGATTACGCTGGGTTTGATGTTGACTGGTTTGGTTATGGTCACCTCGGCATCATTTCCTATTAGCTCACGATTAACGGATCAGCCGTTTCACTTCATGTTCCGTCATGCCACTTTTCTTGTGTTGGCATTGTGTACAGCGGCGGTTATTTTGCAAGTGCCATTACAAGAATGGTTTAAGAAAAGTCACTATTTACTTTGGCTTTCCTTTGCATTGCTTATTATTGTGCTTGTGGCTGGTAAGTCAGTCAATGGAGCGTCCCGCTGGATATCGTTGGGGTTGTTTAACCTTCAGCCAGCGGAGGTGGCGAAGCTATCGCTGTTTATCTTTATGTCTGGTTATTTAGTACGAAAACAAGACGAAGTACGACAAACCTTCTTCGGTGGTTTTATGAAGCCAATCATGATGTTTGCGTTCTTTGCGGTATTGTTACTTGGACAACCAGACTTAGGTACGGTCGTCGTGATGTTGGTGACACTATTTGGCATGCTGTTTATCGCAGGTGCGAAGCTCACTCAATTTCTTGCGTTGATGATTGCAGGTATAAGCGCAGTCGTAGGATTGATTTTAATTGAACCTTATCGGATGCGGCGGGTTACGTCTTTCCTCGATCCTTGGGAGGACCCATTTGGTAGTGGTTATCAGCTTACGCAATCTTTGATGGCGTTTGGTCGCGGAGAGTGGTTTGGGCAAGGCTTAGGAAACTCAATTCAAAAACTCGAATACCTACCAGAAGCGCATACCGACTTTGTCTTTGCTGTACTGGCGGAAGAGCTGGGTTTTGTTGGCGTCGTGCTTGTATTGATGTTGATATTTAGCTTGGTCCTCAAAGCGGTTTACATCGGCAAGCGTGCGTTTGAAGAAGGTGAAATATTCGGTGGTTACTTAGCTTTTGGTATCGGTATTTGGTTTGCGTTCCAAACTTTGGTCAACGTCGGCGCTGCAGCCGGTATTGTTCCAACCAAAGGTCTGACACTCCCACTAATCAGTTATGGTGGTTCCAGTCTGATAATTATGTCCGTTGCAGTATCCATATTGCTACGAATCGATCATGAACGCCGCTTGAAATGCGAGCAACAACAATCAGAACGACAAACTAATGAAACAAAATAAACGTTTGATGGTGATGGCTGGTGGTACTGGCGGTCACGTGTTTCCAGGATTAGCCGTCGCTAAGCAACTGCAAGAGCAAGGCTGGGAGATCCGTTGGTTAGGGACTGCGGATCGAATGGAAGCAGATTTGGTGCCAAAACATGGTATTGAAATCGACTTTATTCAAGTCAAAGGCTTAAGAGGCCAAGGCGTTAAACGTCTTCTTGCGGCGCCATTTCAAATCATCAATGCCATCATGCAAGCGCGCGCGCATATGAAACGTTGGAAACCTGATGCCGTGTTAGGTATGGGCGGCTATGTGAGTGGTCCTGGTGGCATTGCGGCTTGGCTGAGTGGTATTCCTGTTGTTCTGCACGAACAAAATGCGGTTGCGGGTTTGACAAACCAATGGCTATCAAAAATTGCTAAGAAAGTCTTTCAGGCGTTTCCTGGCGCGTTCCCTGCAGCTGAGGTAGTCGGCAACCCAGTGCGTGAAGATCTAACAAGATTAGAAGCGCCAGCAGAGCGAATGCAAGATCGTCAAGGTCCGATTCGTATTCTGGTGATGGGCGGTAGCCAAGGCGCTCGTATTCTTAATCAAACTCTGCCAGAAGTGATGGCAAAACTGGGCGGTGACTACTGTATTCGTCATCAAGCGGGTAAAGGTTCCGCAGATGAAGTGAATAATTCGTACCAAGCTCTTAATGTGGTAAACGCAGAAGTTACTGAGTTTATTGACGATGTTGCCGAAGCCTATGCGTGGGCTGACCTTTTGGTTTGTCGTTCAGGAGCATTAACCGTTTCTGAAGTATCAGCGGCAGGCGTGGGTGCTATTTTCATTCCGTTTATGCATAAAGACCGTCAACAAGCGCTGAACGCCGATCATTTAGTAGAATGCGGCGCAGCGAAAATGATAGAACAACCAGGTTTAACCGTTGAATCTTTGACGCAGCAGATCCAACAGTTGGATCGCCCTGCTTTACTGTCGATGGCTCAAAAAGCACGTGCAGCTGCAAAGTTAGACGCTGACAAAATTGTCGCACAAGCCATTGTCGCTTTGACTGAAAAGCGTTAACGAATTATTGAGAATTAACATTCATGACTATCCAACATACACAAGACTTAGCTCAGATTCGCGCAATGGTGCCAGAGATGCGCCGGGTGAAATCCATCCATTTCATCGGCATTGGTGGGGCGGGAATGAGTGGCATTGCAGAAGTTCTTTTGAACGAAGGGTATAAGATTACCGGCTCTGATTTATCAGAAAACCCAGTGACAGAGCGTTTGGTATCGAAAGGTGCAACCGTCTATATCGGTCATTTGGCAAGTAATGTTGAAAAAGCAAGTGTGGTCGTTGTTTCTACAGCGATAAACGAAGAAAACCCTGAAGTAATGGCGGCTCGTGAGTTGCGTATTCCCATTGTTCGTCGAGCGGAAATGCTGGCGGAACTGATGCGTTTTCGTCACGGTATTGCCGTTGCGGGTACCCACGGTAAAACCACGACCACAGCATTAGTCACTCAAATCTATTCAGAAGCAGGCCTTGATCCTACGTTCGTCAATGGTGGTTTAGTAAAAAGCGCTGGTACTAATGCCCGTTTAGGCTCCAGTCGTATTCTTATCGCGGAAGCGGACGAAAGTGATGCGTCATTTTTACACCTTCAACCAATGGTGAGCATCGTGACTAATATCGAAGCCGACCATATGGAAACCTACGGTGGTGACTTTGAAACCTTGAAACAAACCTTCATTGATTTCTTGCATAACCTGCCGTTTTACGGCCAAGCGATCGTTTGTATTGATGACCCTGTTGTTCGAGAGTTAATTCCACGTATTAGTCGTCAAGTCATTACTTACGGCTTCTCCGAAGATGCCGACGTACGTATTCAAAACTATCGTCAAGAAGGTCAGCAAGGCAAATTTACGGTGGTGCGTAAAGGGGGGGTTAACTTAGATATCACTCTGAATATTCCAGGTCGCCACAATGCACTTAATGCGTCGGCTGCGATTGCGGTTGCAACCGAAGATGACATTGAAGACGATGCAATTCTAAAAGCGATGGCCGGTACGCAAGGCACGGGACGACGTTTTGATCATCTTGGAGAGTTTGATACAGGTAATGGTCATGCCATGCTGGTGGATGATTACGGACACCACCCTACAGAAGTGGACGTGACCATTAATGCTGCGCGCAGCGGTTGGCAAGACAAACGTCTTGTTATGATTTTTCAGCCACACCGTTATAGCCGTACGCGTGATCTATACGATGACTTTGCGAATGTGCTAGAGCAAGTTGATGTATTAATCATGTTGGATGTTTATGCCGCAGGTGAAAAGCCAATTGCAGGCGCGGACGGACGAGCTTTATGTCGTACAATTCGCAGCCGAGGCAAAGTCGATCCCATTTTTGTGCCTGAAATCGAACAATTACCGTCAGTTTTGGCTAACGTTATGCAAGATGGCGACCTGATCTTAACGCAAGGTGCGGGAGATGTTGGTAAAGTGGCCAAACAGCTTGCAGGTCTTGAATTAAATATAAACAAGATGCTTGGATAACACAGATTGTTGAAGTAAAGACTCAGATCTCGATTTTGCACCAATAACGTTGTGATTTATTGCTATCAGTGTTTGATAGTTTACAAGAGCTCAGTATAATCCCAAGGTTAAAGTCAATACTTTTGCCTCTGCGTAATTATGTGGGTAAAAATACACGACAAAAAGTCAGGAAACGAAGACGTTGTTGAATATTGCACTGAATGACGAGCGACTAAACGCGGACAATAACCGTGGTCGCCAAGAGAGACTCTTGGGTGCGCTATTTTTCTTTGTAGTTGTGACCTTGATTAGTTCTGTTTTGTACTCGGCGATCAGTTGGATGTGGGATGACCAAAGGTTACCTCTCTCCAAAATAGTGCTTCAAGGGAAACTGGAGTATGTCACTGCTGGCGATGCTCAGGCGGCATTTAGTCAACTTGATCACATCGGTACATTTATGTCTCAGGATATTGATGTATTACAGCGAAGCGTTGAAGCATTGCCTTGGGTGGCGCATGCCGCCATTCGAAAGCAGTGGCCAGATACAGTAAAAGTTTTTTTAACAGAGCATCAACCTGAAGCAATCTGGAATGGCAATGTACTGTTGGATAAAAATGGATACGTGTTTGATGGGGACGTTGCTTTGCTCAAGGAAGAAAAAGTAAAACTGTATGGACCCAAAGACAGTGGACCGGAAGTCTTGCAGACTTATCGTGATTTGAGTCCTAAGTTTCAACAGTTGGGTTTAGCGATATCGTCTCTGGTATTAAACGAGCGACGAGCTTGGCAAATAATCCTTGATAATGGTATTCGATTAGAGCTCGGTAAAGAGTCTCTTCTTGAACGTATAGAGCGTTTTTTCTCGCTCTATAACAAGCTTGGCAGTGACACACAGAGAATCAGTTATATCGATCTCAGGTACGATACAGGAGCTGCAGTCGGTTGGTTTCCTGAACAAGAGTTAAAAGAGAGTACAGATGACTAAGGCCGCTGATGACAACATTATTGTTGGTCTTGATATAGGCACTGCAACCGTATCAGCTCTAGTGGGTGAGATTCTGCCAGACGGCCAAATTAATATTATTGGTGCGGGCAGTAGCCCTTCACGTGGCATGGATAAAGGTGGCGTGAATGACTTAGAGTCGGTTGTAAAATCAGTACAACGTGCAATTGATCAAGCTGAATTGATGGCCGAGTGCCAGATCAGCCGAGTTTTCATTTCGTTGTCTGGTAAGCATATCGCAAGCCGAATTGAAAAAGGAATGGGTACGATATCTGATGAGGAAGTATCTCAAGAAGATATGGACCGCGCTATCCATACTGCAAAATCGATTAAAATCGGTGATGAACAACGAATCCTTCATGTTATTCCACAAGAGTTCACCATTGATTACCAAGAGGGCATTAAAAACCCGCTTGGTTTGTCTGGGGTAAGAATGGAAGTGAGTGTCCACCTTATCTCATGCCATAATGACATGGCACGTAATATTATTAAGGCGGTAGAACGATGCGGCCTTAAAGTAGAGCAACTTGTATTTTCGGGACTTGCTGCAAGTAATGCTGTAATCACCGAAGATGAAAGAGAGCTTGGAGTGTGTGTGGTTGATATTGGCGCTGGCACGATGGATGTGGCTATCTGGACTGGTGGTGCGCTACGTCACACAGAAGTATTTTCGTACGCAGGAAATGCGGTAACTAGTGATATTGCTTTTGCTTTTGGTACGCCAGTGAGCGATGCTGAAGAAATAAAAGTAAAATACGGCTGTGCTTTAAGTGAACTGGTCAGTAAGGATGACACGGTTAATGTACCAAGCGTAGGAGGGCGACCATCGCGAAGTCTGCAGCGGCAAACGTTGTCAGAAGTGATTGAGCCACGTTACTCTGAGCTTATGGGACTGGTTAACCAAACTATCGACTCTGTACAGGTAAAATTGCGCGAAGATGGAATAAAGCACCATCTCGCTGCGGGGGTTGTACTCACCGGCGGTGCTGCGCAAATGGACGGAGTGATAGAATGTGCGGAACGTGTATTCCGCAATCAAGTTAGGGTCGGTAAACCGCTCGAAGTCAGCGGATTAACTGACTATGTAAAAGAGCCGTATCATTCTACGGCAGTTGGATTACTTCATTACGCAAGAGACATGCAGTCTAGCGACGATAGCGATTATAATGAACCTAAACGCTCATCTGTTACTGGCTTTTTCGATAAATTGCGTAATTGGATACAAAAAGAGTTTTAACCTGAGTTGCAGGATAAACGGAGACAACACATGTTTGAACCGATGATGGAAATGTCTGACGATGCAGTAATTAAGGTCGTTGGGGTTGGTGGCGGCGGCGGTAACGCCGTTGAACACATGGTGCGTGAATCCATCGAAGGTGTGGAATTCATCAGCGTCAACACTGATGCGCAAGCACTTCGCAAGACAAGCGTTGGCAATGTTATTCAGATCGGTGGTGACATCACCAAAGGTCTAGGAGCAGGTGCTAATCCACAGGTTGGGCGTGACGCAGCTCTCGAAGACAGAGATAGGCTTAAAGACTCCCTAACTGGTGCCGATATGGTGTTTATCGCGGCGGGTATGGGCGGTGGTACAGGTACTGGTGCAGCCCCTGTTATTGCTGAAGTAGCAAAAGAGCTTGGCATTCTTACTGTTGCGGTAGTAACTAAACCGTTCAGTTTTGAAGGCAAAAAGCGTTTGGCGTTTGCTGAGCAAGGCATCGATGAGCTATCGAATCACGTTGACTCTTTGATTACGATTCCAAACGAGAAACTACTTAAAGTGCTTGGTCGTGGCGTTACTTTATTGGAAGCATTTGCAAGCGCGAATGACGTGCTTAAAAACGCGGTTCAAGGTATCGCGGAACTTATTACTCGTCCTGGCATGATTAACGTTGACTTTGCAGACGTGAGAACCGTCATGTCTGAAATGGGTCACGCGATGATGGGGAGCGGTATTGCTAAAGGTGAAGATCGTGCTGAAGAAGCGGCCGAAATGGCAATCTCTAGCCCACTTCTAGAAGATATCGATCTAGCGGGAGCTCGCGGTGTTCTGGTTAACATCACTGCTGGCTTAGACATGCGCCTTGATGAATTTGAGACAGTGGGTAACACTGTTAAAGCATTTGCTTCTGACAATGCGACAGTCGTTATTGGTACTTCTCTTGACCCAGATATGACTGACGAGATTCGGGTTACAGTCGTGGCAACTGGTATTGGTAATGAAAAAAAGCCAGATATTACGTTAGTAGCAGGTGGTAAAGCGAAGGCCGCTCCAACTCACCAAGCTCAACCGCAACAAGCGGCTGCGGCAACGCAAGCTGAAGAGAAGTCGGCACAACCCTTGCAAACTCATGTGCAAGAGAAGCCACAAGTGAATCCTCAGTCGGCAAACACAGCTTCTTCTTCTGCATCGTCGAGCCAAAGTTCTGCTGCTCCGAAGCAAGAGAAAGAAAATGGTTATTTAGATATCCCGGCATTCCTGCGCCGTCAGGCTGATTGATTTTTAATCCATAAATTGACATGGCTCAAAATTATGGTAGCATTCACGGTCGATGTTGCAGGCGGCCGTGTTTTGTAGCAAAATTTTGAGAGGCAAGCAGATGATCAGACAACGTACTCTGAAAGAAATAGTGAAAACAACTGGTGTGGGTCTCCACTCTGGTCGTAAAGTCACGCTTACTCTGCGCCCGGCTGCTACAAATACAGGTATCATTTACCGTCGTACCGATGTAAACCCACCTGTAGATTTTCCAGCTGATCCAGCTTCTGTTCGTGACACAATGCTATGTACTGCATTGGTAAATGACGAAGGTGTGCGTATTTCAACTGTAGAGCACTTGAATGCGGCACTTGCTGGTATGGGCATCGACAACATTATTGTCGAAGTAGACGCACCTGAAATTCCAATTATGGATGGTAGTGCAAGCCCCTTTGTATACTTGCTACAACAAGCAGGTATCGAAACGCAAAATGCGCCAAAACGTTTCATCCGCATTAAAAAGCCAGTTCGTTTTGAAGATGGCGATAAATGGGCAGAATTTTTACCATTTAACGGCTTTCGTATGGATTTCGAAATCGACTTTAGCCACCCTGCGATAGAATCTGACGAGCAGCGCCTCTTATTTGATTTTTCATCAAAAGGCTTCGTTCGTGAAATTTCTCGCGCACGTACGTTTGGCTTTATGCGTGATATCGAATATCTACAATCTCAAAACTTAGTTTTGGGTGGCAGTTTCGACAACGCTATCGTGTTGGATGATTACCGTATTCTTAACGAAGAAGGTCTACGCTTTGAAAATGAGTTTGTAACTCATAAAGTGTTGGATGCGATTGGCGATCTTTACATGTGTGGCCACCCAATTATTGGTGAGTTTCGTGCCTACAAGTCTGGTCATGGACTGAATAACCAGTTACTACGTGCGGTTCTAGCGGATCAGGAAGCGTGGGAGTGGACGACATTTGAAGAAGACGTTGATTCACCAGTTGCTTTCGCAGAGCCCAATATGGTAATAGCGTAAAATACATCGATACTAATAAATTAAAAAACCAGGCTAATGTCTGGTTTTTTGCTGTCTAGAGTTTAGGACGTTTTAATTTGAATCAGCGAAAGATAATTAGTATTTTGATATAACCTGTTACTCGCTGTTTTTCTTTTCTGCCATCTCAGCCAGTCGCTTTAAGCGCTCTTGGACTTTGGGTGGTGCCATATCGGCAATCATCATTAATGAGTTAGCTGCCGACTCTGTCAAAGGTGGACGTTTTGGTCGATTATCTTGCTCAAACCGATTTCGATATAGGGATGGATTGATCCTAACTTCAATACTCATCAACTTGGCAAAGCCTTGCGTACGAAGTTTATTGAGGATCATTAAGCGATCGTAGTCGATCTTCATTTTGAGCGCGGCACTAGCAACGTCGATCAACAAGTGACCACTACGGATGTTCGCCACTCGGCAATGATCGGCCGTGCCTTGGGGTAAAATTTCTTTCAGAGCTTGGTTTAGCTGCAAGATTTCTCCAGCATGTTCTTGAATCTTCTTGAACTGCGATTCAGCAATAACATCCTCGCTAGAGGTTGGGCGGTGATCACGCATAGGTAAAATCTAATTTTGTTGAGATAGAACTTATTCTAGAGCAGCTTTCTATTAAGGTATAGTTTACATTAACCTGTTTAGCTTCAGTTTTACAATGTGACAAGGTGAAAAGTACATTTCTTTTTGAATAAATGAAAGGTATTGCATTATGAAATAATGGCTAATCAGTCACCACTTTCACTAAAAAATTCAGGGTGCTTCAAACAAATACGTCTATTTATGGTTGTATCGATGAAAAATCCTTACACTAAGCAATATTGTTTCGAAGCTTAGCCTTGAAATATGGATGTTTGAACTCAATATCTTTGATAAATGATTTATCTCAGTATTCTTAGTTTCAAACTGGCAGAGACTGAAGGCATTATGAGTAGATCGGGAACGATCTGATTAAAGAGAGATTCACGAAAAATGATAACTAAGCTACTGACAAAAGTGATTGGCAGTCGCAACGACCGAACACTGCGCCGCCTTAGAAAAATTGTAAGAGAGATCAATAACTACGAGCCGACTTTTGAAGCTTTAAGTGATGAAGAGTTAAAAGCAAAGACGGTTGAATTCCGTGAGCGCCTAGAGAAAGGTGAAACTCTTGATAAACTACTTCCAGAAGCTTTTGCGACGGTTCGTGAAGCATCTAAGCGTGTTTACGGTATGCGTCACTTCGATGTGCAGCTTATTGGTGGTATGGTTCTGAATGCGGGCCAAATTGCGGAGATGCGTACAGGTGAAGGTAAAACGCTAACAGCTACTCTTCCTGCATATCTAAACGCATTATCAGGTAAAGGTGTTCACATTGTTACAGTGAACGACTATCTAGCCAAGCGTGATGCTGAGACAAACCGTCCACTATTTGAATTCTTAGGAATGACCGTTGGCGTAAACGTGCCAAACATGCCACCTCAAGAGAAAAAAGAAGCTTACCAAGCCGATATTCTTTACGGTACAAACAACGAGTTTGGTTTTGATTACCTTCGTGACAACATGGCTTTCCGTAGCGAAGATCGCGTACAACGAGAGCGCTTCTTTGCCGTTGTCGATGAAGTGGATTCTATTCTTATCGATGAAGCTCGTACTCCTTTGATTATTTCTGGTCCTGCTGAAGATAGCTCTGAGCTTTACACTCGAATTAATCTATTGATCCCGCATCTTAAAAAGCAAGACAAAGAAGATTCTGAAGAGTATCGCGGTGATGGTCACTACACGGTTGATGAAAAATCGAAGCAAGTATATCTCACGGAAACTGGCCAAGAATACGTTGAAGAATTATTGGTTGAAAACGGTTTGATGGAAGAGGGTGATACACTTTATTCTCCAACTAACATCAGTATGCTCCATCACGTTAATGCTGCATTACGCGCACATGTATTGTTTGAGCGTAATGTGGATTATATCGTGACTGATGAAGGCGAAGTAGTGATCGTTGATGAACATACAGGCCGCACCATGCCTGGGCGTCGTTGGTCTGAAGGTCTTCACCAAGCGGTTGAAGCGAAAGAAGGCGTAAAGATTCAAAACGAAAACCAAACGCTGGCTTCAATAACCTTCCAGAATTACTTCCGTTTATACGAAAAATTATCAGGCATGACCGGTACTGCAGATACGGAAGCGTTCGAATTCCAATCTATCTATGGTTTGGAAACGGTGGTTATTCCAACCAACAAACCGATGATTCGTAACGACATGCCAGATGCCGTATACCGCACCGAAGCGGAGAAGTTTGCTGCAATCATTGAAGATATTAAAGGGCGTGTTGCGAAAGGACAACCTACACTCGTTGGTACGGTATCGATCGAGAAGTCAGAGCTATTGTCTAACGCTCTGAAGAAAGCGAAGATCAAGCACAACGTGCTGAACGCAAAGTTCCACGAGAGAGAAGCGGAAATTATTGCTGAAGCGGGTATGCCAGGTGCGGTAACAATTGCGACTAATATGGCGGGTCGTGGTACGGATATTGTGCTTGGTGGTAGTTGGCAAGCAAAACTTGAAGGGCTAGAAAATCCATCCAAGGAGCAAATTGATGCGATTAAAGCCGAATGGAAAGTCGTACATGATAAAGTGCTAGAAGCAGGAGGCTTACACATTATCGGTACCGAGCGTCACGAATCTCGCCGTATCGATAACCAGTTGCGTGGTCGTTCTGGTCGTCAGGGGGATGCGGGTTCATCTCGTTTCTACCTTTCGATGGAAGATTCTCTGCTGCGTATCTTCACTTCAGAGCGTATGGCTAGCCTTATCCAAAGTGGTATGGAAGAAGGTGAGGCAATCGAATCAAAAATGCTTTCACGTTCTATTGAAAAAGCACAGCGAAAAGTGGAAGGCCGTAACTTCGACATTCGTAAGCAGTTACTTGAATACGATGATGTGGCGAATGACCAACGTAAAGTCGTTTATGAACTGCGCGATGAATTGATGAATGTCGATGATATCAGCGACATGATCGAGCAAAACCGTGAAGACGTTCTAACGGCGATCATTGACGAGTACATTCCACCACAGTCACTAGAGGAAATGTGGGATGTTGAAGGTTTACAAGAACGCCTGAAAGCCGACTTCGATCTTGATGCCCCTGTTAAACAGTGGTTAGAAGACGACGACAAGCTTTATGAAGAAGCGTTGCGTGAGAAGATTATTAACCTAGCGGTTAAAGTCTACAAAGAGAAAGAAGAGGTCGTTGGTGCACAAGTGCTTCGTAATTTCGAAAAATCGGTCATGCTTCAAACTCTTGATACGCTATGGAAAGAGCACTTGGCTGCGATGGATCATCTACGCCAAGGCATTCATCTACGTGGCTATGCGCAGAAGAACCCAAAACAAGAATACAAACGTGAGTCGTTTGAACTGTTTGAAGAGCTTTTAGAAGCATTGAAAACTGACGTCATTACCGTACTTTCTCGTGTGCGAGTTCAACAACAAGAAGAAGTTGAGCGTATGGAAGAGCAACGTCGTGCGCAAGCAGAAGAAGCTTCTCGCCGAGCACAAGCTCAGCATGCCGCCGCGGAGAGCCAATTGTCCGGTGAAGAAAAGACGGATGGTGCTCATCAACCTATTGTTCGTGATGAACGTAAAGTCGGGCGTAATGAGCCTTGTCCATGTGGCAGCGGTAAGAAGTACAAACAGTGCCACGGCAAAATCGACTAATATAGTATGAAAACGTTAAGAAAGAGTCGCTTAGGCGGCTCTTTTTTTAAGTAAATTCTACGACTGTCTTAATATTATAAATTTAAGAGCGACAGCAAGTACCAGAAAGATAAACACTCGTTGTTGCCGCAATGCAATACAACCGTACTTAAGGTTTAGGAATTCGCTTTATGAAAAGAACTCATATTGTTGCTGCGATCATTTTTAACCAAAATAAATCGCAAATCTTTATTACCAAACGCCCGAACGATAAACACAAAGGGGGTTTTTGGGAGTTTCCAGGCGGCAAGGTCGAACCTGGAGAAACGATGGAGTTAGCTATTGCCCGAGAGCTTAAAGAAGAAGTGGGAATTGAGGTTACGGAGCAGGCATTTTTTGAACACCTTGAGTTTGACTACCCGGATAAGTCGTTGAAATTTGATTTCATTACCGTCTCTAAATTCAATGACGAACCTTATGGCCGAGAAGGGCAAGAAGGACGCTGGGTTGAGATCAGCGAATTGGGTGATTACCCCTTTCCTGAAGCGAACGTACCTATCTTGGAACGTGTCGTAAAAGAGTTTGCTTAAGCCCGATGAACTTGCTTGTGGTAACCACAGTATGTTGTTAGTTTAAACAGATTCAGCGAAACGAGAGAACGAGAGCAAACCTCGTTATCCAGAGAAGGAGAGAAAGCGCAATGGTTCGTATTGCAATCGCAGGGGCAGCAGGTCGTATGGGCCGAAATTTAGTCAAAGCTTCACATCTTAATCCAAAAGCTTCAGTGAGTGCCGGCTCTGAACGACCAGAGTCTTCACTTGTTGGTGTGGATATTGGAGAGCTTTGTGGTGAAGGTAAATTTGATGTGGTTTTAACGGATGATCTTGCTAAAGACATCGACAATTTTGATGTCATCATCGACTTTACTGCACCGGTGAGCACTTTAGCTAACCTTGAGCTGTGTAAAAAGTACGGAAAAAGTATTGTGATTGGTACGACGGGCTTTAGTGAGGACGAGCGTAACCTTATTGATCAAGCCGCAAAGCAAGTGCCGGTTATCATGGCACCCAATTACTCTGTGGGTGTTAACCTCGTCTTTAAGCTGCTAGAAAAAGCAGCCCAAGTCATGGGAGATTATTGTGATATCGAGATTGTTGAAGCTCACCACCGTCATAAAGTAGATGCACCGTCAGGTACTGCGATAGGTATGGGCGAAGCTATTGCTGGTGCGATGGGAAACAACCTAAGTGATGTCGCCGTGTATGCTCGAGAAGGTATTACTGGTGAGCGAACTAAAGACGAGATCGGTTTTGCGACGCTCCGCGCTGGTGACATTGTAGGTGAGCACACGGCGATGTTTGCTGATATTGGCGAACGTGTCGAAATTACGCACAAAGCGACCGATCGCATGACGTTTGCCAATGGAGCCGTAAAAGCGGCCGTTTGGTTGGGTTCTAAGCCTGCTGGCTTTTATACCATGACAGATGTCTTGGGGTTGAATGACCTTTAGAAATACATAATTATTCGCCGGCGTTAGCCGGCTTTTTTATATCTATGGGATTTTATGTAAATGAAATGCTACATGGTAAGTGGCATTTTAGATAGAGTTTATTGTTTATTTTGGGGTGTTAGTGTTTTATTTTGCTTGTTATGTTTAAAAGTTAGCATTATCTTTGAGCGGTTAACGTTTGCTTGAGGAGGTTGGATATTTTATTGGGCTTTAAAAAGTTAAATTTTATAGAAATCACAAAAGATCTATCTCTTCCCTGTTTGTAGTGGGTAAAAGTTGTTTTTTTAAGCCTTATTCGTTGCAAATGGTCTTACTGTCTAGAAATTGATTATTTATTTTTGATTGCTTGTTGACAGATTTCCAGTCCAACTTTAGAATACCGCCAATTTGTCTTAAATACCTATTTATGTAAATTATTTAGGTAAAGCAAGGCAATTTCGATTTTTGATTTATTTTTTTTGCATTTTTATTCTGGAGGTTGTCTTGGGTAAATTAGCACTGCTAGTCCTAGAAGATGGGACAGTGTTCCACGGAGTATCCATAGGGATAGATGGTATTTCCGTTGGTGAGGTCGTTTTTAATACCTCGATGACGGGATATCAAGAAATCCTCACTGATCCTTCCTATTCTCAGCAAATCGTCACCCTTACTTATCCTCATATTGGCAATACCGGAACCACTTCCGAAGATGAAGAATCCTCTTCAATCCACGCACAAGGCCTTGTGATTCGCGATCTCCCTCTTATCGCTTCTAACTTCCGTAATGAACAATCCCTTTCTGATTATCTCAAGTCACAAAATATCGTTGGTATTGCCGATATCGACACGAGAAAGCTAACGCGCATCTTACGTGAGAAAGGGGCTCAAAATGGTTGTATCGTTTCTGGTACTAACTTAGATGAAGCTCTGGCTCTCGCGAAAGCAAAAGAATTCCCAGGCTTAAAAGGAATGGACCTTGCGAAAGAAGTGACAACGAAAGAAGTGTATCAATGGAAACAAGGTTCGTGGACGCTTGAAGGGGGACTTCCAGAGGCGAAAGACGACAACGAGTTACCTTATCATGTCGTTGCATATGACTTCGGTGCCAAACGGAATATCTTACGAATGTTGGTTGACCGCGGTTGCCGCCTAACAGTCGTGCCTGCGGAGACTTCAGCTGAAGAAGTATTAGCAATGAGTCCTGATGGGGTTTTCTTGTCAAATGGACCGGGCGATCCAGAACCATGTAGTTACGCGATTGAAGCGACCAAAATCTTTCTAGAGAAAGACTTACCTATCTTTGGTATTTGTTTAGGTCACCAAATCTTGGCGTTGGCTTCTGGTGCGCAAACAGTGAAGATGAAGTTTGGTCATCACGGCGCAAACCACCCGGTTAAAGATTTAGACCGTAATGTTGTGATGATTACTTCTCAGAACCACGGTTTTGCTGCAGATGAAGAAACACTACCTGAGAATCTGCGTGCCACCCACGTATCACTATTTGACGGCTCTTTACAAGGTATTCACCGCACTGATAAACCAGCATTTAGCTTCCAAGGTCACCCTGAAGCGAGCCCCGGTCCACATGATGCGGCACCGCTATTTGACCACTTTATCGAACTCATCAAAAAACACAGCGCTTAATTCGGAGTAGTAGATAATGCCAAAACGTACTGACATTCAAAGTATTTTAATTCTTGGTGCTGGTCCGATAGTGATCGGTCAGGCATGTGAGTTTGACTACTCTGGCGCGCAAGCGTGTAAAGCCCTTCGTGAAGAAGGCTATAGAGTTATTTTAGTTAACTCTAACCCTGCGACCATCATGACTGATCCGGAGATGGCGGATGCAACCTACATCGAGCCAATTCAGTGGGAAGTGGTACGTAAAATCATCGAAAAAGAACGTCCAGATGCGGTATTACCAACGATGGGTGGTCAGACAGCGCTAAACTGTGCGCTAGAGCTAGAGAAGCAGGGCGTTCTTGAAGAGTTCGGCGTAGAAATGATTGGTGCAACCGCTGATGCGATTGATAAAGCGGAAGACCGTTCGCGCTTTGATAAAGCCATGAAGTCTATCGGGCTTGAGTGTCCTCGTGCTGATACTGCGAAAAACATGGAAGAAGCCTACGGCGTACTCGATATGGTTGGTTTCCCTTGTATCATTCGTCCATCGTTCACTATGGGTGGAACAGGCGGCGGTATCGCCTATAACAAAGAAGAATTCGAAGAGATCTGTCGTCGCGGTCTAGACCTATCGCCAACCAATGAGCTTTTGATCGATGAATCACTGATTGGGTGGAAAGAGTACGAGATGGAAGTCGTCCGCGATAAAGCAGACAACTGCATTATTGTATGTTCAATCGAAAACTTCGATCCAATGGGTATCCACACCGGTGACTCAATCACGGTTGCGCCAGCACAAACGCTGACAGACAAAGAATACCAGCTGATGCGTAATGCATCGTTAGCTGTGCTACGTGAGATTGGTGTTGAAACGGGGGGCTCAAACGTCCAGTTTGGGATCAACCCGAAAGATGGACGCATGGTCATCATCGAGATGAATCCGCGTGTATCTCGCTCTTCTGCTCTGGCATCGAAAGCAACCGGTTTCCCTATCGCGAAGATTGCCGCAAAACTGGCCGTTGGCTTTACGCTGGATGAGCTACAAAATGATATTACAGGTGGTGCAACGCCGGCATCATTTGAACCAACCATCGACTATGTTGTGACTAAGATTCCTCGCTTTAATTTCGAGAAATTTGCCGGTGCTAACGATCGTTTGACGACACAAATGAAATCGGTTGGTGAGGTGATGGCCATTGGCCGTAACCAACAAGAATCGCTTCACAAAGCATTACGTGGCCTAGAAGTCGGCGCGACAGGCTTTGATGAAATGGTGGATCTGGAAGCACCAGATGCACTGACTAAGATCCGCCACGAGCTGAAAGAAGCGGGTGCGGAGCGTATTTGGTATATCGCTGATGCATTCCGTGCAGGCATGTCAGTCGATGGTGTGTTCAATCTAACGCAAATCGACCGCTGGTTCTTAGTCCAAATCGAAGAAATTGTAAAACTCGAAGAGCAAGTCAAGGCGGGCGGTTATGCAGGTTTAACCCAAACGGTTCTACGTCAGATGAAGCGTAAAGGCTTCTCGGACGCACGCCTATCTAAACTATTAGGTGTCGCAGAAAGTGAAATCCGTCGAGCACGCGAACAGTTCGATATTCATCCTGTTTACAAACGTGTTGATACTTGCGCCGCGGAATTCTCTTCTGATACAGCTTACATGTACTCGTCTTACGATGAGGAGTGTGAAGCGAACCCTACAGATAAAGACAAAATCATGGTGCTTGGTGGCGGGCCTAACCGTATCGGCCAAGGCATTGAATTTGACTACTGTTGTGTACACGCTTCACTTGCACTTCGCGAAGACGGTTACGAAACCATTATGGTTAACTGTAACCCAGAAACAGTATCGACCGACTACGATACGTCTGACCGTTTGTACTTCGAACCAGTGACTCTAGAAGATGTACTGTCTATCGCTCGCGTTGAAAAGCCAAAAGGGGTGATTGTTCAGTACGGTGGTCAAACACCACTAAAATTGGCGCGCGCATTAGAAGCGGCGGGGGTCCCAATTATTGGCACGAGCCCTGATGCCATCGACCGTGCCGAAGATCGTGAGCGTTTCCAAGCGGCGGTTGATCGTCTAGGTCTTCTACAGCCAGAAAACGCCACGGTAACGGCGATGGAACAAGCGATAGAGAAATCAAAAGAAATTGGTTTCCCACTCGTAGTTCGTCCGTCTTACGTTCTAGGTGGTCGTGCAATGGAAATCGTGTATGACGAACAAGACTTACGTCGCTATTTCAACGAAGCGGTAAGTGTATCGAATGAATCTCCAGTACTACTCGATCGTTTTCTAGACGATGCAACAGAAGTAGATATCGACGCTATCTGTGACGGGGAACGTGTCGTTATTGGCGGAATCATGGAGCACATTGAACAAGCGGGCGTTCACTCAGGTGACTCGGCATGTTCTCTGCCTGCCTACACATTAAGCCAAGAAATCCAAGATAAGATGCGCGAGCAAGTTGAAAAGCTAGCGTTCGAATTAGGTGTTCGCGGCCTGATGAACACGCAATTCGCAGTGAAAGATAACGAAGTTTACTTAATCGAAGTTAACCCTCGAGCAGCACGTACTGTGCCGTTTGTCTCGAAAGCAACAGGGGCACCGTTAGCGAAAATCGCTGCACGTGTTATGGCGGGTCAATCTTTAGAGTCACAAGGTTTTACCAAAGAGATTATTCCTCCGTATTACTCAGTGAAAGAAGTGGTTCTTCCGTTTAACAAGTTCCCTGGCGTTGACCCACTCTTGGGGCCAGAAATGCGCTCAACAGGTGAAGTCATGGGAGTTGGTGCAACGTTCGCGGAAGCTTACGCAAAAGCGGAACTCGGTTGTGGCGCGGTTTACCCAGAAGGCGGCCGTGCGCTATTGTCTGTACGTGAAGGTGATAAAGAACGTGTTGTTGACCTAGCGTCTAAGCTGGTGAAGTTAGGTTACCAATTGGATGCCACCCACGGCACTGCCGTTATTCTAGGCGAAGCGGGGATCAACCCACGTCTTGTCAACAAGGTGCATGAAGGGCGTCCACACATTCTTGACCGCATTAAGAATAACGAATATACCTACATCGTAAATACGGCATCTGGTCGTCAGGCGATTGAAGATTCAAAAGTTCTACGTCGCGGAGCACTCGCAGAGAAAGTGAACTACACAACCACGCTCAACGCAGCGTTCGCAACCTGTATGGCTCATACGGCTGATGCAAAGTGCTCGGTAATGTCGGTGCAAGAGCTGCATGCAAAAGTAAAAGTCAGTCAAGTAGCGTAATAGATAAAAATCAGTAAGCTCATTAATTAGAGCTTATATGACAACCTCATTGCCCGCTCATTCGAGCGGGCTTTTTTACGTTTTAGCGTCTTTGATGAAAAAATGGAATAGATTGATATCTCGACTTTCCTTTTGTGCTTGAGATGATAAGTGCTACCGTTGATTTCTCTTTGGTAGCTCTTTGAAAAGGAAGCGTAAGTGGAAATCACAGTCGAGATGTTGGCGACACTATTCATGGTTGCAACGGCGGCTGGATTTATTGATGCGATGGCGGGTGGCGGCGGACTATTAACGCTACCAGCGCTATTGGCTACGGGTCTTAATCCGACTCAGGCATTAGCAACGAATAAGTTACAAAGTTCATTTGGGAGCTTTTCTGCTAGCTTGTATTTCGTGCGCAATGGCATCGTGAGTCTCAAAGAAATGCGAATCGCCGTATTGTGTACTTTTATTGGTGCGGCTATTGGTGCAGAGGCCGTACAGGTTATTGATGCTGGTGTACTGACTAGTTTGATTCCCGTTCTCCTGATTGCGATCTCCTTATATTTTTTACTCGCACCAACAACAAGAAAAACCGACGGAGAACCTAAGCTTTCTGAAGCGACATTTGCGCTGTGTATTGGGGGCAGTGTGGGGTTTTATGATGGTTTTTTTGGCCCCGGCACTGGTTCTATTTTTACCGTTTGCTTTGTCGCGCTGGGTCACTTCTCCTTGGTGGATGCGACTGCTCGCACTAAGATCCTCAACTTCACCTCCAATATCGCCGCCCTGTTATTTTTTATCTTAGCGGGACTTCCTGTATGGGAAATTGGTTTGACGATGGCGGTCGGTGGTTTTATTGGTGCTCAACTTGGTGCCAAAGTGGTGGTTACTAAGGGGCAAAAGTGGATTCGCCCTCTGGTCATTATGATGTCTATGTTAATGGCGACAAAACTTCTTTGGCAACAACATCAGCAATGGATTCTATCAGTCTTTTAACTCGCTCATTGCGGTGTGTACTGTGACGCAAACAGAGATGTATTGGGCGAATTAAAGAGTCGAGTTCTGCAAAGTGGTAACAGCAATCGGGTGAGATATTGAGTGTTTTTACAATGGATTTTGGTATCAGAGCAGGTGCCATACCGCCTAAAGCAAGCTGTGCAGCGGCAGTGTAGGAGTCCATTTCCATCAAAGGTTCAACACCGTATTTAGACAGGATCGCTTGTTGGTAGGTATTGGCTGGATTACTCAAATCATTGGTCAAAATGGCTTTAGGCAACCAACGCAGTGAGTGCCGACTAATAATTGAAAAAGGTTCATCGGCGAGATGAAAGCTCATTAAACCGTGATGAGGTGGTAAATATCCCGCACAAAAGCCGAGAGTGGCTTTACCTGATTTGACGTTCTCGATGATACGTGGGGTGTGATTCGTTGATATCCGCAAGTATTGGTCTTGAGTGAAACGTTCTTCCATGATGACGCTAAGATACCCAGCAACTAAGGTTTCAGAGCAATCCATTTTGATCAAAGAAGTATCTTCTAATTCCTGTTGATCGTGAATCTGACCTCTAAGCTCATTGAATGTTGGTTCGATCGTATTGATGAGGGCAAGAGCGTCCGATGTCAATTTTATATGTCGACCATTCGGTTCAATTAATTTCTTACCGAGTTTCTTTTCTAAGTTCGCAATGCGTTTACTCACTGCGGATTGACTAATATAGAGCTGACTACCTGTACGACTCATGGTCTTTTCTTTGCTCAGAACTAAGAGTGTTTCGATGCCTTCTAGTAACATATCTATCCATGAATATTGGGAATCGTTGCCCAATATAACTGAGTTTTTGGAGAGACGCTAAGGAAGGATTCGCATATCAACATCACCGAGGAGCAGCTCGGCGATGTTGAATCAATTGATGGGGAGAGTGGGTTATCGATTGATGGCAAAGATGGGCAGCGACAAGTGCCAACGAATCGCGCCAAGCCGAATCACGAGCGTTGAAATAACACCGGAGAGTAATGCTATCGAGTGATCAAAACCGATATTAACCGCCATGGTATGGCAGATACCGCCAATAATACATGCGGTGGCGTACACCTCACTTCTCAATACCATTGGAATTTCTCTGGCGAGTACATCGCGTATGATCCCTCCGCCACAACCAGTGATCACCCCCATGATGACTGCCACCATGCCTGATGCATTGTAAGCGAGTGCTTTTTCTACACCAATACCAACAAACGCAGCGAGGCCGATGGCGTCGCAGACGGGTAAAATCCACCAAGAAAGTCGTTTAGGTCGTCGAACAATGAGCATCGTCAACAGGCAAGTGACAAAAATCACCCACAGGTAAGTGGTATCTGTTATCCAGAATACGGGAGTGGCACCAAGTGCCATATCTCGGATCGTACCACCACCAATAGCCGTAACGCTGCCGAGCACGATAACGCCGAAGGGATCCATTTTCAGTCGGCCCGCAAGTAAAACGCCAGAGACGGCGAAAATAGCGGTACCAAACAAGTCGATCATATAAAGCAGCATGGAGTCCATGTTACTTGGCACCTTTTAAACTGTGTGAGAAAAAACGGGCAGAAATTGTACGGTATTTATCATAAAAACGTTAGCGTTTTTGGCGGACCTTTTTAAAGTGTTCACACACTTCGCTGATTGCATTAAGTGTTCTTGGCGTCGGGCGATTGATCCAGTCCGAGTTGAGAGGCAAAGCATGTTTGTTCTTGAGAGCGGGAAGATCATCACGCCATTCAGACCACATATCATTGTTACCCATTGCGTGACGTGAAGTGAAAATGACTTCTGGCTGACGAGTGATCACTTGCTCGATGCTCACTTGAGGGTAGGGAGCACTCGCGGTGGCGAAAATGTTTTCGCCGCCACAAAAGGTAAATACTTCGCTTGGCCAGTTTTTCCCTGCGACAGTGATGATAGGCTTTTCGCTCAGTTGGTAAAAATAAAGTACTTTATCTTCGGTGTTATATTTCACTTTGAGCTCAGCCAGTTGTGCTCTAAATGCTGTAGCTGCTTTTTGGCCTATTTGTGGCTTTTCGCTGAATTGACTCAATTGTTCAATGTTGTTGGCGATATCCTCCAGTGAGCCTGTGTTGGAGTAATAAATAGGAATGTCGAATTGCGTAAGTTTTTCCAGCTCTTTTGCGGGGGTTACTGTCGGCCAAGCAATAACCAAGTCAGGTTGAAGTGCGATAATACGCTCCAATTTGATGCCTTGATAATTGGACACTCTTTCGAGTTGCTTCGCTTGCTCTGGATAATCACTCATTTCACTTACCGCGATTAACTTGTTCCCTAGACCTGCCGCAAAAGCAATTTCAGTGGCGTGAGGCGCTAAGCTCACAATGCGTTGAGCAGGCTTCTGCGCTAGGGCCGTTGAGGACAACAACAGCGCAAAGGTGAAACAGAGTTTGTTCATCATAATCCTTGATAAATCATCCCTAAAAGCAGACTTTGGATAGCTATCCAAACGAAGACTCGCCAAACGAGCAGTGTATGTATTTGCGAAAGGTGAATAGCCGATGGCGCAATGCGTCCACCGATTTTTGCGCGTTCCGCACGTATACCTTGATAGATAGCTGGGCCGCATAAAGAGAGTTGTAGTTTGTGTCCGATGGTACACAACACCCAGGCAGGTCCAGGTAGTGGCCAAGACTTCGCTTGTTGCTGCACTCCAGAAAGCACATTGCTTACGTTCTTTCCTACAGCTAAAAGTATGGCAAAGAGACGAAGTGGAATAATATCCAGAGCGGCAACCAGTTGAACCGCAGGTTTACCAAAGGGCAAATATTGGCGTCGGCTAGGTGACCACACTCGGGCTAATTCTGTTGTTAGTCGATACATTAACGCACCAATACCACCAGTTAGTGCGTACCAAAATAGCACACCTATTACGTTGCGGCTGTATCCCATAATCAGAGCTTCTGAGCCCGCTTTACCTATGCCGATGATCGAGAGGCTGTCCGTGTCGCGATTGAGGTATGGTGTTAGTAATTGTCGGCATTGAGCTTTATCTTCTCTCGACAGACTTGTGACGAGTTGTTTTGTTAAAGCTTCGCTGTTGCGCCAGTCCAAAGCAATGATCAATAGCACTAGTTCGTATAAAGGCACTTGCCAAACGAATGGCTCCACTGTCATCAGCAAGATCCAGCAAGGCAATAACATCAAGCCTAATGCAAGACTGCCGGAAGTCAGGCTCTGTGAGTAACTGTGGTTATTGTTTACTTTTTCAGCCAGTTGCTCTGCCAACTTGCGCCATATTGTGACCGGATGTGCTGAGCGGGGAATGGGAAGGATGAGATGAAATAACAACGCGCCCCACATAATGAGGAGCGCACCATTAGCATAAAATTGCTGAAAAATGACTTCCATGAATGATTGGATTTACTTAATCAATTCCAACATCTTGACCACCATTTTCGAAGAGCTTTTCGCTGCAAGCGGTAAAAACTCATCAAAGCTCATTGGTGATTCTTTATCTGCTACGTCAGAAATTGCACGTACAACAACAAACGGCGTGTTGAACTGATGGCAAGTTTGCGCAATTGCAGAGGCTTCCATTTCTACCGCGATAACCGATGGGAAGTGCTCACGAATAAACGCTTGGCGTTCGGCAGTGCACACGAATGCATCACCGGTACAAATCAGGCCACGAACCGCGTGGGTGTTGTCCATTTGAGCTAGCGCTTTTTCTGCTAGATTCATCAGTTTTTCATCGGCTTTGAATGCCGCTGGTTGACCTGCCATTTGGCCTATTTCATAACCGAATGCCGTCACGTCTGCATCGTGATGACGAACTTCCGTTGAGATAACCACGTCACCTAGATTTAAGCTTGAGTCAAAGCCACCTGCAGAGCCCGTGTTAATAATAACATCTGGTTGGTATTCATTTAAAAGGATAGTGGTGCCCACAGCCGCCGCCACTTTACCGATGCCTGATTGCAACAGTACGACATCAACATCGTTAATTTGACCAGAGAAAAACGTACAACCCGCTTTATTGACGGTTTGGCAATTTGCTATTGATTCTTTCAGGATGGCCACTTCTTGTTCCATCGCACCGATAATACCAACTTTCATAACACTCTCTTTGGGTAAATATTTTAGTCGGCGGAGAGTATAGCACTCCCAGTTACCAGTTTTCTATTTGATGAGCTCGGCTTGAGTGAGCTTTTCTCGTAATTGTTCTGCGCGTTTTCGATTTACGCCAAAATCAGAATAACCTAGGCGTGATTCTGAGCGTACGATAAGTTGCTCTCCCGAGATCTTTAATTCGAGATCATCCACAAAGCGCATGATTTTCGATGTGCATTCGACGCGTAGATAATCATCTTCTTTGATTGCGGTTTTTGCTCCTGGTAGCGTGAGCGCAGCTTGCTCTATCTTATCTAAGGTTGCGGATTCAGTGAGCATAAAGGCTTCTAGGTGATGCTCGTCTCTTGGATCTTGAGTTGAAACGCAGTTGGGTTTATCACTGCACGGAGATTGAGTACGATCTGGCATGGTGGTAACTCCTTGGCTACATGCGGTTAAGCTGAGCAAAGTAATGGAAAGGAGAGCTGTATTTTTCATCATGTTTATTCCTTATTGGAGGAATTTATACCTAAATAACCTCAAGATAGTGGTTCAACTTTGAATACAAAGCTTAAAGTCACTTGGGTATAATGATATGTAATAAAAGAAAAAAGGATCCTATATTCAGACCCTTTTTAACATGGGAGTTTTTACACTTCGAGGTAATCGAGGATGCCTTCGGCGGCTTTTCGGCCTTCATCAATGGCGGTCACCACGAGATCTGACCCTCGGACCGCATCACCACCTGCGAAGATCTTTTTATTGCTAGTTTGATACTGAAACTCTTGATTGTGAGGGGCTTGAATTCGTCCCCACTGATCAAGCTCAACATTGTATGGAGTTAACCAATCCATTTGATGAGGTTGGAAACCGAACGCCATGATGACAACATCTGCAGCTAATATGTGTTCGCTTCCGGCTACTGGCTCTGGGCGGCGGCGGCCAGCCTCATCCGGTTCGCCCAGTGCTGTTTTCACAACTTTAACGCCAGATACGTTACCGTAAGTGTCGATCTCAATACCAAGTGGTTGAAGGTTAAACATAAATTGTACACCTTCCTCTTTCGCGTTTTTTACTTCTCGGCGCGAACCTGGCATGTTGACTTCATCGCGGCGGTAGGCACAAATGACGTTGGATGCACCTTGACGGATAGAGGTTCGTACACAATCCATCGCGGTATCACCGCCACCAAGCACAACTACTTTTTTAGCTGCCATGTCGATAAACGGTTGGTTGCCTTCGAGTTCCATTACTTTGTAGGCATTTGAAACCAAAAATGGCAGCGCGTCATACACACCCGGTGCGCTTTCATTTTCTAAATTAGCCCGCATGTATTTGTAGGTGCCAACGCCTAAGAATACGGCGTCGTACTCATCGATAAGATCTTGCATTGGTACATCTTTACCGACTTCAATATTCATACGGAAATCAACCCCCATCTCAGTAAAGACGCGGCGGCGGTTTTCCATGACACCTTTTTCCAGTTTGAAAGAAGGAATGCCAAAGGTTAACAGCCCGCCAATTTCAGGATAGCGGTCGAAAACAACGGCTTTTACGCCATTTCGGACTAAAATGTCCGCGGCAGCTAAACCTGCTGGGCCAGCACCAATAATGGCCACTTTTTTATCCGTCCATTCCACCATAGACATGTCTGGCTTCCAGCCCATTTCGAAGGCTTTATCGGTAATATACTTTTCGATATTACCGATAGTGACGGCGCCGAAGTCATCATTGAGTGTACACGACCCCTCACATAAACGGTCTTGTGGACACACTCGGCCACATACTTCAGGCAAGCTGTTGGTTTGATGCGATAACTCTGCCGCTTCAATAATACGTCCTTCATTGGCAAGTTTGAGCCACTGAGGGATGTAGTTATGTACGGGACACTTCCATTCACAGTATGGGTTACCACAATCTAAGCAACGGTCCGCCTGAGCGGTGGCTTGTTGTTTAGTGAATGGTTCGTAAATTTCTACAAACTCAATTTTACGAACTGTAATGGGCTTTTTCGCCGGGTCTACGCGTTGAACATCGATAAATTGATAAACGTTCTGGCTCATGATTCAAACATCCTCCATGATTTATTGGGCTTGAACGCGCAGTTCAGCGGCGCTGCGGCTCTGGTGACCAAGCAGCGTATTTAAGTCTGCAGCTTGCGGCTTAACCAAATAGAACTTCGGAATCCATTCATCAAAGTTCGCTAAAATACTTTCTGCGTGGCTAGAGCCTGTCTCTTCTAAATGCTCTGCAATTAAGCCGCGCAAGTGCTCTTGATGGATATAAAGATCAGACAGTGAGATAGCTTCAACGGATTCGTTGTTGACTCGACCTTCAAAGCTTTGGTTTTCATCAAGCACATAGGCAAAACCTCCAGTCATACCAGCACCAAAGTTCACGCCGGTGGCACCTAAGATCGCGACAATACCACCTGTCATGTATTCACACGCGTTGTCGCCTGCACCTTCGATAACCGCGATGGTACCTGAGTTACGTACCCCAAAACGTTCACCAGCTTTACCAGCAGCAAACAGCTTGCCGCCAGTGGCGCCATACAAACAGGTGTTACCTATGATGGTTGCATCATTACATTTGAATGCCGTCCCTAGGTGAGGTTTGATGGCAATCTTACCGCCAGCCATACCTTTTCCCACGTAGTCATTCGCATCGCCAGTGAGGTACAGTTCAACACCACCGGCATTCCAAACTCCAAAGGATTGTCCTGCGGTACCATCTAAGTGAATCTTAATAGGATTTGCTGCTAAACCTTGGTTACCATAGCGCTTGGCTATTTCACCTGATAGTCGAGCCCCTATTGAGCGATCGGTATTGATCACATTGTAGAACAAGCTTGTTGACTGGCTGTTCTCTATAGCATGTATGGCATCTTCTACTATCTTTTGGTTAAGCTCGGCTTTATCAAATGGTGTATTTGGTTCTGTCCAAAACAAAGGGAGCTCTTGGGCTGAAACAGTGGCTTCTAAAATATTAGACAGGTCGAGCTTAGTTTGCTTGGCAGTAAAACCTTCCATCGTTTCTAGTAAGTCAGTGCGGCCGATTAAGTCAGTGAGTTTCTCAACACCAAGTTCCGCAAGTAAGCCTCGCACTTCTTCTGCAAGCCCCGTAAAGTAGTTTACGACCATTTCAGGCAGACCTTTGAAGTACTCTTTACGTAATGTTTCATCTTGAGTTGCAACGCCTGTGGCGCAGTTGTTGAGGTGACAAATTCGTAGATACTTACAGCCCATCGCTACCATTGGGGCGGTACCAAAGCCAAAGCTCTCCGCCCCCAAAATTGCGGCTTTAACCACATCTAAACCGGTTTTTAACCCCCCATCGACTTGCAAGCGGATCTTGTGACGCAGACCATTGGATACCAGTGCTTGCTGGGTTTCGGCAAGACCTAACTCCCACGGGCTACCCGCGTATTTTACGGATGTCAGTGGGCTTGCGGCCGTTCCCCCATCGTAACCAGAGATAGTGATCAGATCGGCATACGCTTTTGCTACCCCTGTTGCGATGGTGCCCACCCCCGGTTCAGATACCAGCTTCACCGATACCAATGCATTGGGATTGACTTGTTTCAAATCGAAGATCAGTTGAGCTAAATCCTCAATCGAATAAATATCGTGGTGTGGAGGAGGGGAGATCAGTGTTACCCCTTGAACCGAGTAACGCAGTTTCGCGATTTCAGCCGTTACTTTATGGCCAGGTAGCTGACCGCCTTCGCCGGGTTTTGCTCCTTGCGCGACTTTGATCTGCAGAACGTCGGCATTCGTCAAGTAATGCGGAGTTACGCCAAATCGACCAGAAGCGATCTGCTTAATTCGGGAGTTACGCTCAGTACCAAAACGACGCGGGTCTTCACCACCTTCGCCTGAGTTTGAGTAGCCACCGAGACGGTTCATTGCAATTGCCAGTGCTTCGTGCGCTTCAGGGCTTAAAGCACCAATCGACATAGCGGCGGAGTCGAAACGTTTAAACAGCTCGTTTTTTGGCTCAACGCTCTCTAGTGGTCGCGGCGAATCAGACTTTTTCAATGACATTAAGTCACGCAGCATTGCCACTGGTCGTTGGTTTACCTGCTTAGCAAAACTTTGGTAGTCACTATGTTCACCCGATTTTACAGCTTGTTGCAGTGTTCCAACCACATCGGGATTATAAGCATGGTACTCGCCGTCGTGGACATATTTTAGCAAGCCACCGTGTTCAATGGACTTACGTTTCGCCCATGCTTTACGCGATAGATTGGTCAGGTCTTGTTGGAAATCTTCAAAATTTGCTCCTTGAATGCGGGTCGTCACGCCTTTAAAGCAGAGATCAACGACTTCTTGATTTAAGCCAACCGCCTCAAACAATTGTGAGCAGCGGTAAGAGGCGATGGTTGAAATGCCCATCTTTGACATGATTTTGTACAAGCCTTTGTTGATGCCATGCTGATAGTTCTGCATCACCTCTCGATATGCTTTCTCTAGTGCGCCGTCGTCAATCAGTTTACCTAGTGCTTCATAAGCAAGGTATGGATATACGGCGGTTGCCCCGAAGCCAAGTAGTACCGCAAATTGATGTGGATCACGTACGGTGGCAGTTTCGACCACAATATTGGTATCACAACGAAGGTTGGCATTGAGCAATCGAGTTTGCACTGCACCCACGGCCATGGCTGCGGGAATGGGCAGTTTGCCTTTCACTAACGCACGATCGGAAAGAACGACTAAAACAGTGCCTTCACGTACCACTTGCTCGGCTTGTTCACACAGTTCATTAATGGCCTGCTTGAGATCTTTTTCTTGCGGATCGTAATTGATATCGAGAATGGTATTACGATAATGATCGTCGCCAAGTTCAAGCAGTTGCTGCATATCCGAATAAAGTAGCACGGGTGAATCGAAGGTCACGCGGTGTGCGTGTCCGTCCGTCTCACAGAAGACATTCATTTCCTTACCGATACTGGTCACCAGTGACATCACGTGTTTTTCACGCAGTGGGTCGATCGGTGGATTGGTTACCTGCGCGAACTTCTGGCGGAAGTAGTCAGTCACCAAGCGCTCTTTTGAAGAGAGTACTGCCATTGGAGTATCGTCACCCATAGAACCAACGGCTTCTTGACCCATTTCACCGAGCACGCGTAAGATTTGGTCAACTTCTTCGTTCGTCATTGCAAATTGTTTTTGATAAGTCTTGAGCAAATTAGCATCAAAGCTACGCTCACCGACTTGCTCTTCTGGAAGCTGAGCAAATGGAGTCAGTTTGTGGACGTTATTTTCCATCCACTCGCGATAGGGATGACGAGATTTGAGGTCGTTATCGATTTCACTCGATTGCCAAAGTTTGCCTTTGCGCGTATCAATAACGAGGAGTTCACCTGGGCCGACACGCCCCTTTTCTGCGACTTCATCTGGAGCGTAATTCCAAATGCCGATCTCTGATGCTAGGGTGATCAATCTGTCTTTGGTTATTACATAGCGAGCAGGGCGAAGGCCATTTCGGTCTAGGTTGCATGCTGCATAACGACCGTCGGACAGGACGATCCCAGCAGGGCCATCCCATGGTTCCATGTGCTTGGAGTTGAAATCATAAAACGCGCGAAGATCCGGATCCATATCCGGATGGTTTTGCCACGCTGGTGGCACAAGCATGCGCATCGCACGGAAGATATCCATCCCCCCTGCCAAGAATAGATCCAGCATGTTGTCTAGGCTTGAAGAATCTGAGCCAGTCTCGTTGACAAATGGTGCGGCGGTTTGTAGGTCAGGCAGCAATGGAGATGAGAACTTATAAGCTCGTGCACGTGCCCATTGGCGATTGCCTTCGATGGTGTTGATCTCACCATTGTGTGCAAGGTAACGAAACGGTTGTGCTAATGGCCAACGCGGTTGCGTGTTGGTGGAAAAGCGCTGGTGGAACAAGCATATCGCTGACTCCATGCGCAAATCAGCAAGATCGAGATAAAAACGTGGTAAATCGGCTGGCATACAAAGGCCTTTGTACACCAGCACTTGAGTCGACAAACTACAGATGTAGAAATCTGGATCTTCAGTGATCTGTTTCTCGATACGACGACGAGCAATATACAGACGGCGTTCGATATCTCGCTCTCGCCATCCTGCGGGGGCAGAAATAAACACTTGTTGAATATTGGGAAGTGAGTCGGTAGCTATGGGGCCGAGCATTTCAGAATTGGTGGGCACTTCGCGCCAGCCTGCAACTGTTAAGGTTTCTTGGGCGAGCTCTTTATTGACGATATCTTTAGCGAATTGAGCTTTCACCGGATCTTGGCTGAAAAAAATCATTCCCACGGCGTATTGCTTGCCAAGGTTAAAACCATTCTCTTCCGCGACGAGGCGTAAGTAAGAGTCGGGTTTTTGTAACAGAAGACCACAACCATCACCGGTTTTACCATCGGCGGCGATACCACCTCGGTGAGTCATTCGGTCAAGTGCAGAAATTGCTGTACGAACCAGCTTGTGACTTTGTTCGCCTTCCATATGCGCGATCAAGCCAAATCCACAGTTGTCTTTCTCAAGACTTGGATCATAAAGAGCCATTGCAATTCTCCCTTTGCTTACCTGTCTTTCAGACAGGTATATCAACACTGCTTACGTTGATCGTGATGACTGACTATGCATCACCTTTATAGCTTTATGTCTATTTATTCAATAAATACTGTGAAATATTTAACAAATTTAGTGTGTTTTATTTTCATCAGCCTTACAAGCTATAGCTTGTTGTAAAAAAGGTCAAGTTATTAGTAGATCATCACGTGAATATGGTATTTTCCATTTAAATATCTGAAATAGTTCAGTTATTTAAAATTAATAGAGAATTTAACGTTACAAAAAAGTAACGTTTGACTCTGTGGGAAATAAAAAAGACCAGCATAAAATGCTGGTCAAAATAGAAAGGTTGGAAGGAATTGTTTTCTTTTCTCAACCTCAGCCATCGATAGTACTGATGGCTGGGTTATGACTCGAAAAGAGGGAGTGCGAGTACTTCCCTTTATGCAGAAAGCATCAATGAGTCTGCTTTCGCTTCTAAGTTTGTACCACTCATTAAGTAATCATCGATAGTACGAGCACATTCACGGCCTTCATTGATACAACGCACAACCAGAGACTGGCCAGTACGCATGTCACCGGCAGCAAATACGCCTTCTTGGTTGGTGGCGAAATCTTGAGTTGCCACGTTACCGCGATCATCCAAAGCAATATCCAGTTGAGCCAATACACCGCTTGGCTCTGGGTGTAGAAAGCCCATTGCGAGGAATGCCATATCACATGGGATGACTCGTTCGCTGCCTTCGACTTCTTTGAAGCTTGGACGCTCGCCTCGTTTTGCCTCTTCCCAGACGATGTCTGAAATGCGTAGGCCAGTGACTTCGCCTTTATCGTTGCCGATGAATTCCTTAGTCAGAATATTCCAATGACGGTCCACTCCTTCTTCGTGAGAAGTCGAAGTGCGCATGATCATTGGATATTGTGGCCAAGGCATATTCGCTGGACGTTTCTCTGGCGGAATGGGCATGATCTCTACTTGAGTAATGCTCTTCGCGCCGTGACGGTTTGATGTGCCTACACAGTCTGAGCCTGTATCACCACCACCAATGACAACCACATGTTTACCTTTTGCGTGAATCTCTTCCGTTTTCAGGTCCATGTTGTTGGCACGTCGGTTGTTTTGACCTAGGAATTCCATTGCGAAATGAACGCCTTTTAGCTCGCGCCCCGAAACGGGTAAATCGCGCGGAACGGTCGAGCCACCTGTTAACAGAACGACATCGTACTCCTGACGAAGTTGTTGTGCGTTTACATCTACACCGATGTGTTGGTTAACCTTAAACTCGATCCCTGCTTCAGCCATTAGATTGAGCTTACGGTCAATCACTTCCATGCTCAGTTTAAAGTCTGGAATACCAAAACGCAGCAGGCCACCGACTTTCTCGTCACGCTCGAATACCGTCACGGTATGGCCTGCGCTGTTTAGCTGCTCAGCAGCAGATAGACCAGCAGGGCCAGATCCAATGATCGCCACTGTTTTACCAGTGCGAGAACGTGGCGTTTTTGGCTTGGCGTATCCTTCACGGTACGCCGTTTCCACGATGGTTTTCTCGATATTACAGATGGTGATTGGGTCTTGGTTAATGCCAAGCACACAAGAGGTTTCACATGGTGCTGGGCACACACGACCAGTAAACTCAGGGAAGTTATTGGTTGAGCTTAGAATGTTCCAGGCTTCTTCCCAGCTATCACGATAGACGGCATCGTTAAACTCAGGGATGATGTTACCGATAGGACAACCGCTATGACAAAACGGTACGCCACAGTCCATACAGCGAGAAGCTTGAGTGTTGATTTTGTTACCAAACTCCTCGTTCAGAACGAACTCTTTGTTGTTCTTGATACGTTCAGCTGGGTCGATCTTCTGTGGTAGTTCACGACCATGTTCTAAAAATCCAGTAGGCTTACCCATTACACTGCCTCCGCTTGAGTTTCGTTTCCTTGAGACTGCGCTTCAGCCTGACGTTGTTGAAGAACCGCTTTGTAGTCACGCGGCATCACCTTAACCATAGAGGCGAGGCTTGCTTCAAAGTTGTCTAGGAAAGACTGAGCGACTTCACTTCCTGTGAATTGAACATGCTTAGTTAGCATGCCGAGTAATAGAGCTTTGTCTTCTTGCTCGATAGGGTCTAGGTCTACTAGCTCTGGGTTCAGTTTCGACTCAAAGTCGCCTGACTTATCCCACACGTAAGCGACACCGCCACTCATACCTGCGGCAAAGTTACGACCGGTTGAACCAAGGATGATCGCTGCACCGCCAGTCATGTATTCACAACCGTGGTCACCGACACCTTCTACCACCACTTTTGCGCCTGAGTTACGAACACAGAAACGTTCACCAGCCATACCGCGAATGAAAGACTCCCCCGAGGTTGCCCCATAGAAACATACGTTACCCACTACGATGTTATCTTCTGCGACAATGCTTGATTTCGCGTCTGGGTAGAGCACTAACGTGCCGCCCGACAGACCTTTCCCCCAGTAGTCGTTCGCATCGCCTTCCACTTCGAACTTCACGCCCTTAGCTAGGAATGCGCCGAATGACTGACCCGCAGAACCTTTGAACTTCACGTTCATTGGTTGAGGCAGACCGGCATCTTTGTACACTTTTGAAATTTCGTTTGACAGCATGGTACCCGCAGAGCGATCCGTGTTAACGATAGGGAATTCGGCATTCACCGCTTCGCCTTTCTCGAGTGCAGGAATGGCGGCTTGAATCAATTTACGGTCAAGCACCGATTCCAGATTGTGGTTCTGTTGCGTTTGGTTATGGATACCGTCTGACTCACGTGGCTGTTCAACGTGTAGAACAGGAGACAGATCGAGATTTTTGTACTTCCAATGAGAGATATCTTGGCGAATCTTCAACTTCTGACCTTGACCGACCATCTCATCGATAGTGCGAAAGCCCAGTTCTGCCATGATTTCACGCAGACCTTGCGCCATGTATTGGAAGAAGGTGACCACGTCTTCTACGCGACCATCAAAGCGCTCGCGAAGTGTCTTGTTCTGAGTCGCGATACCCACAGGACAGGTATTCTTATGACACTTACGCATCATGATACAACCTTCAACCACCAATGCTGCGGTTGCTACGCCCCATTCTTCTGCGCCCAGTAATGTTGCGACTGCAAGGTCGCGAGGTGTCTTCATCTGACCATCTGCTTGAACCACGATACGGTTACGTAGCCCGTTTTTCAGTAGCGTTTGGTGGGTTTCTGCCAAGCCGAGCTCCCAAGGAAGACCGGTGTGGCGGATTGAAGACATTGGCGAGGCTCCCGTACCGCCGTCGAAACCTGCGATAAGCACCACGTCCGCTTTGGCTTTCGCTACACCAGACGCGATAGTACCTACGCCGGCTTCCGATACCAGTTTCACGTTCACGCGACCCGCGCGGTTCGCGTTCTTCAAGTCGTAGATCAGCTGAGCCAAATCTTCGATGGAGTAGATATCGTGGTGTGGCGGTGGTGAGATCAGCCCGACCCCCGGAGTCGAGTGACGGGTTGCACCGATCCAGTCATCCACTTTGTCACCCGGTAGCTGACCACCTTCACCTGGCTTCGCACCTTGAGCCATTTTGATTTGCAGCTCATCTGCGTTAGTCAGGTAATAGGAGGTGACGCCGAAACGGCCTGAAGCCACCTGCTTGATAGCTGAGCGTTCCCAATCACCGTTGTCTTTGCGTTCGAAACGCATTGGGTCTTCACCACCTTCACCAGAATTCGATTTTGCGCCGAGGCGGTTCATCGCAACAGCCAGTGTGGAGTGCGCTTCGTAAGAGATAGAGCCGAATGACATTGCGCCCGTCGCAAAGCGTTTGACGATGCTTTCGATTGGTTCAACTTCATCAATAGAGATAGAACCGGCAGGGTTTTTGATGAATGCCAATTGGCTGCGCAGCGTAACCGCGTTATCACCTTGTTTATCTACCGCGGTTGCGTATTGTTTGAACTGCTCATAGTTCTTGTTACGCGTTGATTCTTGCAGTAGAGAAATGGTTTCTGGATTGAATAGATGCTTTTCACCACGTTGTTTCCACTGGTAAACACCGCCGACATCCAGCATTTGAATTGGGATTTCGCGTTGCGGATAACCGATGCGATGACGAACCAACACTTCTTTCGCGATGTCATCTAACGTCAGACCCTGAATACGAGAAACCGTCCCCGTGAAGTACTTGTCTACCACTGATTTGTGGATACCCAACGCTTCGAAGATTTGCGCACCATGGTAAGACTGCAGGGTTGAGATGCCCATCTTCGAGAAGATCTTCAATAGACCACCATTGATGGCGTTACGGTAGTTATTGAATAGATCGCGCGGGCTTGCTTCTGGATCCAACTTCTTCGTGCGTTGCAGCTCAATGATGGTTTCGATCACTAGGTAAGGGTTAACCGCGTTGGCACCATAACCAATAAGCGTTGCAAAGTGGTGCGTTTCGCGTGCGTCAGCGGTTTCAACCACAATGTCACACTTCGCACGTAGCCCTTTACGGATCAAGTGGTGGTGAACGGCACCAACAGCAAGCATTGCAGGGATCGCCGCATGATTTGAGTTCACGGCACGGTCAGTCAATAAGATGATTGAGTAACCATCGATCACCGCGTCTTCTGCGTATTGACAGATACGTTTTAGTGCACGCTCTAGCTTGCCTTGCTCTTCGCTGGCTTGGAATACGATATCGAGCGTTTTCGCTTGGAGATGTTCGTTATCGATCGCACGCAGTTTCTCAAGTTCAGAGTTAGCAAGGACTGGTGATTCCAGCTCTACCTTTTGACAGTGAAGCGGGGTTTCAGCCAGCAGATTTTGATCTTTACCTAAATAGGTGTTGAGCGACATTACCATGCGCTCACGGATCGGGTCTATCGGCGGGTTGGTGACCTGCGCAAACAGCTGCTTAAAGTAGTTTGAAAGATGCTGAGATTGGTGAGAAAGCACCGCGAGTGGCCAGTCGGCACCCATTGCAGACAGTGGTTCTTTGCCGTCATTCGCCATTGGAACGATGATTTCGTTCACTTCTTCGGTGCTGACACCAAACGCTTGCTGGCGATACAAAAGATGTTTTGGATTAGGTTGGCTGAATTGGTTGCTCGCATCTGGTAATTTTTTCAGGCTGAGTAGATTTTCTTCTACCCATTTCTCGTAAGGTTGCGCTGTCGCGATGGTGTCTTTTACTTCTTCATCAGAAACGATCCGACCTTGTTCTAGATCCGCCACGAAAATACGACCTGGTTGCAGGCGGCCACGGAATTCTACGTTTTCAGGTTTGATGTTCACCACGCCTGATTCTGATGCCATCACAAGGAAGTTATCTTTGGTCACTGTGTAGCGAGAAGGGCGAAGGCCATTACGATCTAGAGTCGCACCGACTTGAACACCGTCAGTAAAACAGACCGATGCTGGGCCATCCCATGGTTCCATTACATTCGCATGGTACTGATAGAATGCACGGCGTTTCGGATCCATAGTTTTGTTTTCTTGCCATGCTTCCGGGATCATCATCATCAGAGCGTGTGGCAGGCTGCGACCAGAGAGAACTAGGAGCTCAAGTGCCATATCGAAGTTGGATGAATCTGAACTGTTTTCCTGACAAATTGGAAGCAGCATGTCGATCTCTGCCTGAGTGAACAGATCGGATTCGATAATCGCTTCACGAGCTTTCATCCAGTTCAGGTTACCGCGAACAGTGTTGATTTCACCGTTGTGAGCGATGTAACGGAAAGGCTGTGCAAGGCGCCATTTCGGGAAGGTATTGGTTGAAAAGCGCGAGTGCACCAGTGCCAGCGCAGTCACCATGGTTGGGTTTTGCAGGTCCAAGAAATATTGAGGAACTTGTTCTGTCGTTAACTGACCTTTGTACACCAATGTCTTGTATGACATTGAGTTTATGTAGAAGTCGTCACCAATGTTCGAAATGCTTTCTAGACAAACCCGTACCGTGTAGTTACGAAGAACATACAGTTTTCGTTCAAGCTCTTCTGGTGTGATGCCTGGACCACCAGAGATAAACACGTGCTCAAACTGAGGTTCAGTGCTGAGTGGATCGGCACCAATCATCGAGTTATCGGTTGGCATTACGCGATAGCCGATCACTTCAAGATCTAAGCGTTTGGCATTACGCTCTAGAATGTCACGACACTGTGCGCGTTTGTATTCATCTTTTGGGAATAGAACGACACCCACACCATACTTTTCGAAACAAGGCAGTTTAATACCGAGCTTAACGGCTTCTTCTAATAGGAATTCATGAGGTTTTTGTAGCAAGATACCTGCACCATCACCGCTGCATGGGTCACAACCTTGACCACCACGGTGTTCCATTCGTGCCAGCATGTCTAACGCTTGGGTCACTACGTCATGAGATTTACGGTTTTTAAGGTGAGCAACAAAACCGATTCCACAAGCGTCATGCTCCAGTTCAGGAGTATATAGACCCTGTGAATTTTGCTCTCTATTTACCATAGATACATCCTTCCAATTCAATGTCGACGCAAAAATACCGGGCAGACAAACGCCGCCTAGCAAATTGATTACGTCTTGTCCTTTATATTTATTATCGCCACCAGTCTAGGTTGACCAGTCTTGATTCCTTTCCGTATCTCGCAGGAAAAATATTGCGAGAAAAACAATCCTTGGTGATATCCCTTTATTTAATGCCACTCTGTAGTGATTTATATAGGTAGGAGTGGAATAACACCGACAAATCCCGCTGTGTGCTTTGTAATAAAAATCACAAAATGCACAGGGTTGTGTAAGTATCCTACAATTTTGTTACTTTGGAATGCAACGAAAAAGTCGCTGTTGTAACCCAATTTTTTCGTCTAATTATGCAATTTCATGTTTAACACTGGCGCAGATTTACGGCTTTTTGTTTGTATTTATGCAAGTTTATTGATTTTGACCTACTTGGGTTTTGTTTGAATTGATTAATATTGCTTGTTTTTTCTTGCAGGGATGTAATTTGTTTACATGACCGTAATGAGGTTGATTATGGTTCGCAATTGTGAGGGTTTATGCAGTTACACGAGTTGGTCAATACACTAGGCCAAGATCTTCAACGCCGATACGGTGAAAAAGTACATAAATTAACGTTACACGGCGGGTTTAGCTGCCCAAACCGTGATGGAACGATTGGTCGCGGTGGCTGTACATTTTGTAACGTAGCTTCGTTTGCGGATGAAGAAGTCCAAGTAAAAAGCATTCATGATCAATTGAAAGATCGTGCGGGGGAAGTCGACCGAGCGAAGAGGTATCTGGCGTATTTTCAGGCTTACACCAGTACTTATGCTGAGGTCCAGGTGCTTAAGAATATGTATGAAGAAGCACTTAAAGCGGTCGACATCGTTGGCTTATGTGTGGGGACTCGTCCTGACTGTGTGCCTGATGCCGTGCTGGACTTATTGTCTAATTACGTCCGTCAAGGTTACGAGATCTGGCTTGAGCTTGGCCTGCAAACCGCAAACAACCGCACACTTAAGCGTATTAATCGTGGTCATGATTTCGAATGTTACGCTGAGATCACTAAACGTGCGCGTGCGCTAGGCATTAAAGTATGTACGCATCTGATTGTTGGGTTGCCGAAAGAGACTCGTGACAATAACATCGAGACGTTACAAAAAGTGTTAGAAGTAGGAACCGATGGGATCAAGCTTCATGGCTTACATATCGTAGAAGGTAGTACCATGGCAAAAGCGTGGCGAGCAGGTAAATTAGAAGCACCTGAGTTAGAGGAGTACGTCACAATCGCGAGTGAGCTTATTCGTCTAACGCCACCAGAAGTGGTTTATCATCGGGTATCATCTGCCGCGCGTCGACCAACATTATTGGCTCCGCTATGGTGCGAAAACCGTTGGTTAGGTATGACTGAAATCGGGCGCGTGCTCAATATTTATGGTGCTCAAGGGAGCTTAACCGGAAATACTTTTATCTATACCAAGCCCGAATTAATAGCCGCTCACTCAATAAATCCCTGATCGGTTCGAAAAGGTTGAGAGCAAGAGTGTGTAAATGAAAGTGTGTCCTCTCCTAGTGACGGTATTTGGAGGTATATTGCTAACGCTTTGTGACCGCTTGCTCTAAGTTGATCGCTGGTTGTTTAAATTGCCGTATTAAACACGTTAAACTGGCTAGAGCCTGTGTTTTTGCTTGCGGTCTCTTATCGTCAGCACGGCTTGTAGTGCGCGTTGTTACTAATCAAATCGACCTAAATTGCCTTAGGCCGAATATGCCTGCCCATTTCTCATCACCAAAGGGCGATGTCTAGCCAGTACCATGGAGTCGTTAATGAAACCCATGAAAAATCTCGCTCAGTATTATGTTGACCTGCTAGTCAAGCTGGGGATTGTCCGTTTTTCTATTTTGCTCGCTCTTGCGTTGGTGGCGTTGGCCGTTGTGGTGCAAGTAGGGATTACTTTGGCATTGAAGGGGCGAGTGGATGATATTGATATCGTCCGTTCGGTATTTTTTGGTCTGTTGATCACGCCTTGGGCGGTGTATTTTCTTTCCGTTGTTGTTGATCAATTAGAGGAGTCACGTCAACGTTTGACTAAGCTGGTGTCTAAGCTCAAAGACATGCGCTCACGCGACCAGGAGCTAAATTACCAACTGCAACAGAATATCGAAAAGCTTAATCAAGAAATTGAAGAGCGCATTAAAGCCCAAGCCGCCCGTGAAGAAGCAATGCAAGATCTCGAAAATGAGGTCTTTCAGCGTGAGCGAACCCAATTGGAGCTGGCTGAGCGCACAGCTTTATTACGTTCATTTATTGATGCTTCACCCGACTTAATTTACTACCGCAATGCTGATGGCGTGTTCTCGGGATGTAACCGTGCAATGGAAGAGTTAACTGGTAAGAAAGAGCACCAGTTAGTCGGTTTAAGCCCATGGGATGTTTATAGCAAAGAAATCGCTGAAAGCATCGTTAATACCGACCAAAAAGTCTTTGCTGATAATCAAGCCATCACTTATGAGCAATGGCTAGAATATCCAGATGGTCGTAAACATTACTTTGAGTTGCGCAAGGTTCCATTTTATAGCAAAGATGGCCGACACTTGGGTCTTGTTGGCTTCGGTCGTGACATTACTGAGCGTAAGCGTCATCAAGAATCGTTGGAAAAGGCCAGCCGTGACAAAACCACCTTTATTTCTACCATTAGTCATGAACTTCGTACCCCGCTTAATGGGATTGTGGGTTTAAGCCGAATGCTTCTCGATAGCCCATTAACAAAAGAGCAGCGCAAGCACATGCAAACCATCAATGTGAGTGCTATTACGTTGGGTAACATCTTTAACGATATTATCGATATGGATAAATTTGACCGTCGTAAGTTGGAGTTGCTACCAGCGCCATTGAACTTTGAAGACTTCGTTGCCGAAATTGAAAGCATATCGGCGCTGATGGCACAACAAAAGGGACTTCGCTTTGACTTAGAGCGTCTGAGTGAATTACCAAAAGCCATTGAAGTCGATGCTACTCGTTTACGTCAGGTAATCTGGAACTTAGTCAGTAATGCGATGAAATTCACCAAAGAAGGTGGCGTTGTGATGACAGTTAGCGCTGAAGTTGAAGATGAATTTGCGACCATAGTGATGGAAGTTGAAGACACGGGCATTGGTATTCCTGAAGAGGAACTCGATAAAATCTTCGCGATGTATTATCAGGTCAAGTCGGGCAAAGATAACCTTCATGCTGTTGGCACGGGGATCGGTCTGGCAGTATCAAAGCAGCTAATGAATATGATGGATGGGGATATAACGGTCGTCAGTGAAGAAGGATTTGGTAGTACTTTTACGGTGTCGATTCATGTGCCAGTTGTCGAATTAGAGGAACCCGTGATAGCTGCGCAACGAGAGAGTCTCCATTTAAACATTTTTATGGTTGAGGATATTGAGCTGAACGTTACCGTGGCGAAATCTTTACTTGAGAGCTTAGGTCACTCGGTGACAGTGGCGATGACGGGTAAGGAGGCGCTGGTTAATTTTGTGCCAGAAAAATATGATTTAGTACTGTTAGATATCCAGCTGCCAGATATGACAGGTTTTGATGTTGCGAAGTACTATCTTGAACACTATGACAACTTACCACCATTAGTCGCATTAACGGCGAATGTGATGAAAGACCGCCGTGAATATTTGGATAGTGGCATGGATGATGCGATTAGTAAGCCGCTCGCGGTCAATGCTATTCAGTCGGTAATTAATAAGTTTTTCGCCCATAAAGTCGACCAAACTGAGCCAATCTTGGCTTCAGGCGTGGCGAAAGAGGCGACGCCATCTCCAGTGATTGAGACACATTTGCTTGATCTGGATATGTTAGAGTCGTACGTAGACATCGTTGGCGCGAAGCCAGTTTATGAGAGCATTAAAATGTTTGAAGACATGATGCCCGATTATATTGAAGTCCTAGACTCAAACATGATGGCCAAAGATAAAGATGGCGTTGTTTCTGAAGCGCATAAAATTAAAGGAGCGGCTGGTTCGATTGGTCTAAAGCGTATCCAAAGTGTTGCGCAAAAGGCTCAGTCTCCAGAGATGCCAGCGTGGTGGGAAAATATTTCAGATTGGGTTGAAGAGATTAAAAATGAATACCAGAACGATATTCAAGTACTCAAATGTTGGTTGGAACAAAGGAAATAACATGAAAATAATTGCACCAATGGTCTTGGTTATGGCTTTTTTGATAGCAGGCTGTAGTTCCATTCCTAACGTGAATTGGCAACAAAATAGCCAGATTACGATTAACCAAGTAAATATTGAACTTAAGAGCAACCTTTGGGTGAACCTAATGCCAGCAGTCGGTGAGGCTCAAGAACAAAGTATTCAGGGAGCGCTTTACCTTGAGGGGAACCAACAGCTACCAGCTAACCTTACCGCTGAAGCGCTCGTTATTAAGCAAGGTGATGTAAAGTGGCTGGTGAGCGGAGAATCATTAGAGACTCGCACCCACAGTGAGAATCAATGGGAAGTGGCGTTCACGTCTGAAATTGACGCAGACGCAGAGAAATTTGTTGATATCGCCGTTCTTTTAGATGATGCAGGAAAGCAGCGTTGGCTAGTGGAAAAATACGTGAAGATAAATAAGGTTTACTAGCTTACTGCCAAGGTAAATAAACAAAAGGGCTTGCTCATTGAGCAAGCCCTTCGTGTATGCGAGTCAATTAATCTTCTAGATCGCCACAGAAGCGGTAACCTTCACCGTGAATGGTCGCGATGATTTCTGGTGTGCCTGATACAGATTCGAAATGTTTACGAATACGACGGATAGTTACGTCGACAGTACGGTCGTGTGGTTTCAGCTCACGGCCTGTCATCTTCTTAAGCAGATCGGCACGAGTCTGAATTTTCCCCGGGTTTTCGCAGAAGTGCAGCAGAGCACGAAATTCAGAACGAGGAAGCTTGTAGCTATCACCTGACGGGCTCACAAGAGATCGGCTGTTGATGTCCAGTACCCAACCATTGAATTCGTATTTTTCTACTGAGCGCTTTTCTTCTTGTACAGCATTAGAGCTCATCGAGCGGCTTAGCAAGTTACGCGCACGAATAGTTAGCTCACGTGGGTTGAATGGTTTCGTGATGTAGTCATCAGCACCAATCTCTAGACCAAGGATCTTGTCGACCTCATTGTCACGCCCTGTCAGGAACATCAGAGCCACGTTCGCTTGTTCGCGCAGTTCACGCGCCAACAAGAGGCCATTCTTGCCTGGAAGGTTAATGTCCATAATAACCAAGTTGACTGAGTTGTCAGACAACACTTGGTGCATCTCTTCACCGTCACTGGCTTCAAAAACAGCGTATCCCTCTGCTTCAAAAATACTCTTAAGAGTGTTACGAGTTACTTGCTCATCTTCAACGATAAGAATCTGCGGGGTTTGCATTGGCGGTACCTAAATTTGTGACAAAATTGTGCTAATAGAATAAATTCTAGGCAAAAATATAACATACAGGTAATGTGATTTTGATAATAAATCAAGTTGATCAAAAAAACACTTCTTTCAGCTATCCGCCTTCCATGGAGTTTTGCCGGTTCACCAGTATCCAGTGGCGACGTTTATTCTAAAGGGCTTGTTTACTTTTCACTTCCTACCTTTGACGGGGGCCTGAAAAGTAAACACCCTAGGGTATGGAGCGGATTTTATATTGTTAACAGCATGCTAACAATGCTCAAATGTTAATTCCATTCAGTTTGTTGATTTACATCAATTGATGAAATGTAACTGTTATTAATCGTTTAAGAGTTATGGTAGAAAAAAGTAATACAAACATAGATGCATCGTTATGGAATGCTTATTCGGAGGCTTTATTTGATTTTAAGGCAGAATGGAGCACTTCGAGCTATGCAGTGATAACTGCTTGGAACCCATACAGTATTTTGCGGTCAAAAGAAGATAACTGCATAAGTAATCAAGCATTAGAAAAGCAGCTCCAACATGTGAACTACACACGTGTGACGGTCGGCAATCGCAGCTTTACATGGTACGAAGAGAGTTTTGCGGCAGAACTCACGCCGGAGTCAGCGGTTGGATTGGCGAATTGCTTTCAACAAAACGCGATTTATTATGTTATTGATGACGAACTGTACCTAATTGCTTGTTCTGAGCCCAAATTAATGCACAAGTTAGGCTCAATAAAGCCTCGACTCGTCTAGAAGGATACCACTCACTGAGCGCTGCTTAGGGGAGAATATTCACGGAGGAAATATGAGAGACATAACACCCGATATTTGTGACCAATTTGAAAACCAAGTGACCTTGCTAAGCTTGCCTTTACAGAATTTTGGTCAACGCGCTGCTTTTTATGGTGAGATTGTCACAGTACGTTGCTATCACGATAACTCAAAAGTACGTGAAGTGCTAAGCGAGGATGGCACTGGTAAAGTTTTAATTGTCGATGGACATGGGTCGTGTCAGAAAGCGCTGCTTGGTGACCAACTGGCTATACTGGGTATTGAGAATGGTTGGGAAGGCATTATTGTTTATGGTGCGGTGCGTGATGTGGTGCAAATGTGCCAAATGGACATTGGTATTCAGGCTCTTGGAACTTGTCCATTTAAAACAGAGAAACGTGGTATGGGAGATGTGAATGTGACCCTGACCATGCAGAACCAAATCGTGCAGCCTAAGCATTACGTTTATGCTGACTGGAATGGGGTGTTAATTTCGAAAAAAAAGTTGGATTTTTAAAAACGGAAACCTAAACCGACTTCAATACCTTGTTGCCAATCTTGATAATCTAAGGTCGCGTGAATATCTAACTTATCGGTAATTTTTACGCGACTCGATACCTCAGCGGCGAGGCTACTGTCTTCTTGACGAATCCCTTCAGACGTCGCACCTTTGTAAGAACGTACGCTACTTTTCAAAGTGATACGATCATTGAAATGATAATTTATTCCACTGAGGAAACCACTTTGATTTTGTGTTGGGGCGTTGTTGATTCGTGCACCGACATAGACATCAACAGAATCGAAAAGCTCATATGCATATCCCGTATCTATATTCCACACATCAAAGTTGTCTAACTGATGGTTATCACTGGATATAAACAGTTTATGAGGGGAAAAGCTTACTTTTCCGGGAAGAAGAGGGAGCTCGTTTGCGAGGCAAACACCAGACACAGCAAATAGCAGCAGAGGAAGTCTTCTTTTCATATTCACTACTCCTTGTGTCAACTTCCTTTGTGTCAACTTCCACATCAATACGCGTTAAAAACCTTCACAATTAAAGCATAGGATATGAAAGCTAGTTTGCTTATTTTATAAATAATTCGATCTTATGCACATTGATCAAAGTTAAGCTGCCGATAAGTTTCATAACAATTTCTAATTGTATGATGATACGATTTATGGCAAAGATCAGATTAGCCATGATTTAAATTTATTGAGTTGATAAGTGACGTAGGAAAATGGGAGATAGATTTATTTAAAGGCAACTGTCTGTAATTACATCTAAATATCAAGGACATTGAACAGTAGAAATCTCTTTAAGACTGAAAAACAAACAACTTTTTGTTGACTATGGTTCGGAAACTCGGTAAACGTAGACTTAAGCAAACACAATTATTGTTGAATATTTATTTATGCCATCTAACAGCCTAGTAGTAATGACCACGACCATTATTATTACCGACACGACACATGTTGGGGCAGGCTGCTGAGCGAAAGAAATTCACGAAAAAGGCCTGTATCCAACAAGATACAGGCCTTTTTTTATGCTTTTTTATAAAGAATTTAGACCAATTTAAAAGATATACCGGAGGAAGGGATGCGAGTATTGAAGTTTGGCGGTTCATCACTAGCTGATGCAGATCGCTTTTTAAGAGCGGCAGACATCATTGCCAATAACGCTCAACAAGAAGAAGTAGCCGTTGTGCTTTCTGCACCAGGAAAAACCACGAACAAATTGGTAGCCGTCATAGAAAGTGCGTTACGTAACGGTGAAGCAGAGCTACAAATTAAGGAGTTAGATGAGTCGCTTAACACGCTTTTCACGCAAATCAAAGCAGTGTTGCCGAATATCGATGGCGCTGGTTTTGATAACCAAGTAAAAACCTCACTTTCTCAGCTTCGTCAGTACGTCCATGGAATTAACCTTCTTGGAATGTGCCCAAATAATGTGAATGCTCGTATCATTAGTAAAGGCGAGCGTGTTTCTATCCAGTTGATGAAAGCGGTGCTAGAAGCAAAAGGTCAACAAGCGAACTTAATCGATCCAGTTGAATACCTATATGCGCAAGGTGATCATCTTGAAGCGATGGTTGATGTGGATATTTCAACACAAAACTTCCGCCAAACCCCTCTTCCTCAAGGGCATGTCAATATTATGCCTGGTTTTACTGCGGGTAACGAAAAGGGGGAGTTAGTTACACTTGGCCGTAATGGATCTGACTATTCAGCTGCGGTATTGGCGGCGTGTCTACGTGCTGATTGCTGTGAAATTTGGACGGACGTTGATGGAGTTTATAACTGCGACCCTCGTTTAGTCGAAGATGCGCGTTTGCTCAAATCATTGAGCTACCAAGAGGCGATGGAGCTTTCTTACTTCGGCGCATCCGTGCTGCATCCGAAAACCATCGCACCCATTGCTCAATTCCACATCCCATGCCTGATCAAAAACAGCTTTAATCCACAAGGCGCAGGTACGTTGATTGGCCAAGACACTGGCGAAGATAATCTCGCAATCAAAGGCATTACAACGTTGGGTGACCTAACGATGGTCAATGTTTCTGGCCCTGGCATGAAAGGGATGGTTGGTATGGCAAGTCGCGTATTCGGCGCGATGTCTTCAGCCGGTGTCTCTATTGTGCTTATCACGCAGTCTTCTTCTGAATACAGCATCAGTTTTTGTATTGAAGCTGAAGACAAACCAAAAGCACAACAAGTGCTGGCTGAGGCGTTTGAGCTGGAATTAAAAGACGGTTTGTTAGAGCCAGTAGAGTTTATTGATAATGTGTCAATCATCACGCTTGTCGGGGATGGCATGCGTACTTCTCGCGGTGTAGCCTCACGTTTCTTCTCTTCTCTAGCGGAGGTAAACGTCAACATCGTTGCAATCGCTCAAGGATCATCTGAGCGTGCTATCTCTGCGGTTATTCCCGAAGATAAGATCTCTGAGGCGATCAAAGCGTGTCACGAGAACTTATTTAATTCAAAGCACTTCTTAGACGTGTTCGTGGTTGGTATCGGCGGTGTTGGTGGTGAGCTGGTGGATCAGATTGAACGCCAACAAGCGAAACTAGCAGAGAAAGGCATCGTGATTCGCGTCTGTGGTTTGGCAAACAGCAAGGGGCTGTTGCTCGATAGTGAAGGCTTACCGCTAGAGCACTGGCGTGATCGTATGTCGGTAGCGACAGAAGAATTCAGCTTAGCACGTTTGATTTCATTGGTTCAGCGTAACCATATCATTAACCCAGTGCTAGTTGACTGTACGTCAAGCGAAGACATTGCCAACCAATACGCCGACTTCCTAGCAGCAGGCTTCCACGTAGTTACACCAAATAAAAAAGCCAACACAGCTAGCATGGCGTACTACCATCAGTTACGCGATGTTGCGCGCAGCTCTCGCCGTAAATTAATGTACGAAACGACAGTAGGCGCTGGACTACCAGTGATCGAAAACCTACAAAACCTGATCTCGGCAGGGGATGAGCTTGAGCGATTTACCGGTATTTTGTCGGGCTCTTTATCTTATATCTTTGGTAAGCTGGACGAAGGTATGAGCTTAAGTGAAGCAACAAATATCGCCAAGCAAAATGGTTTTACTGAACCGGATCCACGTGATGACCTCTCTGGTATGGATGTGGCGCGTAAACTGTTGATTCTGGCTCGTGAGTCGGGTATGTCTCTAGAGCTAGAAGACGTAGTGGTAGATCAAGCGTTACCACCAGGCTTTGATGATTCAGGCAGTGTTGATGAGTTTATGGCGCGTCTCCCAGAGGCGGATGCTTACTTTAAAGAGCTATCAGAAAAAGCGGCAGAAGAAGGCAAAGTGTTGCGGTATGTTGGTGAAATTATCGATGGTAAATGCAAAGTGAGCATGGCGGCAATGGATGAAAATGACCCTATGTTTAAAATCAAAGATGGTGAAAACGCATTGGCGTTCTACAGCCGCTACTATCAGCCAATTCCTTTGGTACTGCGTGGTTACGGTGCCGGTACCGAGGTAACGGCAGCAGGTGTATTTTCTGATGTAATGCGTACTTTAGGTTGGAAGCTAGGGGTATAACAATAATGAGTTCAAGTGATATGGATGTAGTGGTTTATGCCCCAGCATCAATCGGTAATGTCAGCGTTGGTTTTGATGTGCTGGGGGCGGCAATATCCCCAGTTGATGGCACTTTGTTGGGCGACCGAGTGCAAGTTAAAGCAGGGACAGAGCCGTTCAGTCTCAAAACGGCAGGCAGTTTTGTTGCTAAGCTGCCAACAGAGCCAAAAGAAAACATCGTTTATGACTGCTGGGTGGTGTTTGCTCGCGAGCTAGATAAAAAAAGCGTAGAGCTAAAACCACTTGAAATGACACTAGAAAAGAACATGCCAATCGGCTCGGGTTTAGGCTCGAGTGCATGTTCCATCGTCGCGGCGCTGGATGCATTAAACCGCTTCCATGGTCAATCGCTTAACGAGACAGAGTTACTGGCATTGATGGGAGAAATGGAAGGCAAAATCTCTGGTGGCATTCACTACGACAACGTCGCGCCGTGTTACCTTGGCGGTGTGCAATTGATGCTGGAAGAGTTGGGTATCATCAGCCAAGAAGTGCCTTGTTTTGATGATTGGTACTGGGTCATGGCGTATCCGGGCATCAAAGTATCAACAGCAGAAGCGCGTGAGATCCTACCATCTCAGTACCGCCGACAAGATATCATTGCTCATGGTCGTCACCTTGCGGGCTTTATTCATGCGTGTCATTCAGGTCAGCCAGAGTTGGCTGCAAAAATGATCAAAGACGTGATCGCCGAACCGTATCGTGAGAAACTGCTTCCAGGCTTTGCGGATGCCCGTCAATACGCAGCGTCTGCGGGAGCATTAGCAACTGGTATTTCTGGCAGTGGTCCGACACTGTTCAGTATTTGCAAAGAGAAAGAAGTCGCTGAGCGAGTTGCTCGCTGGTTAGAACAGAACTACGTACAAAACGAAGAAGGATTCGTCCACGTTTGTCGTTTAGATAAGCAGGGTTCGAAAATAACAGGAAGTGAGCTATGAAGCTTTACAATATAAAAGAAAATGATGAACAAGTTTCCTTTGGCCAAGCCGTTCGCCAAGGGCTAGGTCGTAACCAAGGTCTATTTTTCCCATCGGAATTACCAAAATTTGAAGACGTTGATGCACTACTGGCAGAAGACTTTGTCTCTCGTAGCACTAAGATTTTATCAGCGTTTATCGGTGATGAACTGGCGGAAGAGCAAGTTAACGCACTGGTTGACGCTGCATTCCAATTTCCGGCGCCAATCAACCAAGTGAAAGACGGTGTTTACGCATTAGAGCTTTTCCATGGTCCAACGCTAGCCTTTAAAGACTTTGGTGGCCGCTTTATGGCGCAATCTCTTGCCGCGGTATCGGACGGCGGTAAGATCACCATTCTTACTGCCACTTCTGGCGATACTGGCGCAGCCGTTGCGCACGCTTTCTACGGTATGGAAGACATCAACGTTGTGATCCTTTACCCGAAAGGCAAGATCAGCCCATTGCAAGAAAAACTGTTCTGTACGCTAGGTAAAAACATTCACACCGTCGCGATAAATGGTGACTTCGACGCGTGTCAGGCTCTTGTGAAACAAGCCTTTGGTGATGCGGCACTGCGTGAAGAGATCGGTCTGAATTCAGCGAACTCAATCAACATTAGCCGTTTGATGGCGCAAATCTGTTACTACTTTGAAGCGGCAGCGCAAATGAGTAAGCAAGAGCGTGAAAACTTAGTCGTGTCGGTACCAAGCGGTAACTTCGGTAACCTAACCGCAGGTCTACTGGCAAAAGCGCTGGGTCTGCCTATCAAGCGCTTTATCGCTGCAACCAACGCCAATGATACCGTGCCACGTTACCTAGAAACAGGTAAGTGGGAGCCAAAACCAACAGTGGCAACCACATCGAACGCAATGGACGTAAGTCAGCCGAACAACTGGCCGCGTATCGAAGAGCTCTGCCGTGTAAAAGAATGGGGCCTAGAGACACTCGGTAAAGGCGCGGTTTCTGATGAGCAAAGCGCACAATCAGTAAAAGACCTGTACGCACTAGGCTACTTATGCGAGCCGCACGGTGCGATTGCTTACCGCGTTCTTGAAGAGCAATTGCAAGAAGGTGAAACCGGTCTATTCCTATGTACCGCGCACCCTGCGAAGTTCAAAGAAGTCGTTGATGAGATTCTGCAAACAGACATTGATCTTCCAGCTCCGCTAGCGAAACACGCGGCAATGGAACTGCTATCTGAAGATCTGGATGCGGACTTTGATGCACTCAAAGCTGTATTGCGCCGAGTTCAATAAGCGAATGCAACAGGAATAAGAGAAAGGTGGAGTTTGCTTCCACCTTCTGGTTTTCCAAATAATAAAAAAACGGCGCTCTTTGAGCGCCGTTTTTAAAATTGGCTGGAGTGTATCTTTATTATAGAGATTCAGTAAATGTACGAGCGATAACGTCACGTTGCTGCTCTGGCGTGAGTGAGTTGAAACGTACCGCGTACCCAGAAACACGAATTGTTAGCTGCGGGTATTTCTCTGGGTGAGCCACGGCATCTTCTAGCGTTTCACGTTTAAGAACGTTTACGTTCAAGTGCTGACCGCCTTCAATCTTCGGCGCTGTTTCGATAGCCACTTCACGGCTTTCGTATTCACCTAGGTCGCTGATTGCGATAACTTGGTCTGCTTCGTAGCCTGCCGTTGCTGCAACACAACGCGCTTCGTTCTTTTCACTATCTAGTAACCAGATAGAGTTTAGTAGGTCGTCGTTTGCTGCTTTTGTAATTTGGATACCTTGGATCATCACTATCTCCTAGACCACGTACGTGGTGATTATTGGTGTTAATTTTCGAGTTTTCGTTGAGCTGAGTATTATATAGCTAATATCCACTATTTTAATATTGATTTAAGTCAAAAAACAACCAAAAACATTGTTTTTATTAAGGTTGTTTTATTGTTCTAAATCAATGAAACCTTTGAAAATGAAATGGTTATCATTTTTTTACAATGTAAAGAATTTTCAAACTTATTTTTTGTTGTAAGTTTACTACAATGGTAAGTTTAAAAATTGACCTTGCTAACGTAACGAGCTGTATATGGGTAGTTATCCTGAAAGTCTAAAGTGATTAAAAACAAATATGAAAAACAAATTAGGAAACAAATTTATTGGTGCACATGTTTCTGCGGCCGGTGGTGTTGATCAAGCGCCGTTAAGAGCTCGTGAGATCGGTGCGAATGCTTTTGCTTTATTTACCAAAAACCAGCGTCAATGGGTTGCAAAGCCGCTGGAAGAAAAAACCATCAATGCATTTAAAGCCAACTGCAAAATGTTGGGGTTTGGTGCGGAGCATATTCTGCCGCACGATTCTTATTTGATTAATTTAGGCGCTCCGGAAGAAGAGAAGTTGAATAAATCACGTGCTGCATTTATTGATGAGATGGAGCGATGTAACCAGCTAGGGTTAACTTTGCTTAACTTTCATCCGGGGAGCCACTTAAAGAAAGTCTCTGAGCAAGCGTGTTTGGCTACGATTGCTGAGTCGATCAACCTTGCGCATAAAGTGGTGCCGGACGTGATCGCGGTGATTGAGAACACCGCTGGTCAAGGCACGAATTTAGGTTGGAAATTTGAGCACCTAGCTGAGATCATCGACCAAGTCGAAGATAAAGAGCGTGTCGGCGTATGTATCGATACCTGTCATACGTTTACTGCGGGTTATGACCTGCGTACAAAAGAAGATTGCGAACGTACTTTTGCTGATTTTGAGCGTATTGTCGGTATGCACTATTTAAGAGCAATGCATCTAAATGATTCAAAAGTTGAGTTTGCCAGCAAAGTGGATCGCCACCACTCATTAGGTAAAGGAGAGATCGGATGGGATTGTTTTGAGTACATCGCGAAAGACCCTCGCTTTGATGGTATCCCTCTGATTTTAGAAACAATTGATCCTGATATTTGGCAGCAAGAGATTAATGCGTTACGCCAGTTTCACCTAGAGGTTACCGACAGCGACTAACGCCATAACAAAGTTGGCATCTTTCTTCCTTAGTTATCGGGTATATCTGATTGAAAAAGAAGGATGCCATGATGTCTCGACCACTCTCTTTTATTCCGCATTGCTCTGGCCGACGTGCACTGCGCTTACCAATGCCAAACCGTCATATTGCGGGTCAAGGGCATTTCCGAACACCACAGAAGCAATAGTTTCTCATCATTGTTCCCTAGTCGACGGTAAGTTATGTTTTTGTTTGTTCCGGTTTTGCTCGTTAGAATAGAGGAAAATATAAGGGGAGAAACTTTCCATGAATCAGTCACTGACTTGGCACGATGTGATCGGCGAAGAAAAAAAACAAAGCGACTTTGTCAAAACCTTGAATTTTGTTGAGGCAGAGCGAGCGGCTGGCAAAGTCATTTATCCGCCAGCGAAAGATGTATTCAACGCCTTTCATTTTACCGAGTTTAACCACGTTAAAGTCGTGATATTGGGGCAAGACCCATACCATGGCCCTAATCAGGCTCACGGTCTGTGCTTTTCTGTACTTCCTGGGGTAAAAACACCACCGTCCTTGATGAATATGTATAAAGAGCTAGTTCAAGATATCGAAGGGTTTCAGATCCCTCAGCACGGTTTTCTGCAAAGTTGGGCAGAACAGGGCGTATTGCTGCTTAATACGGTGTTGACGGTCGAGCAAGGCAAAGCGCACTCTCATTCAAAAAGTGGTTGGGAAGCGTTCACTGATCGAGTTATTGAAGCTGTTAATCAACATCAACAAGGCGTGGTGTTTTTGTTGTGGGGAGCACATGCACAGAAAAAAGGTCAGTTTATCGACCGCAATAAGCATCATGTTTTAACTGCTCCGCACCCATCTCCTTTGTCTGCTCACCGAGGTTTCTTTGGTTGTAAGCATTTCTCCCAAGCAAACCAGTTACTTGCCTTACAAGGAAAAGAGGTGATCAATTGGCATTTGCCATTGAGCGTATAAAAAGCAGAGGCAACGGTCAGGAGCATTGTGACCGTTGTTTTTTTGAGCACGCTCGAAGCTGATGAAGTATTTCTCATATACACTTATTAAAGAGGTATTAAGGAGAGATACTATGATGATCGAAAGAATTCGACGAGAACATGGCTATATGGTTCGTCTGTTAGCTATATTGCGCCATAAACTCAATGCAATAAAACAAGAGCGTCCAATTAACTACGCGTTAGTGAGCGAGATTGTTGATTACCTTTCTAACCATTCAGAAAAAGTCCACCATCCAAAAGAAGATATTCTCTATCACCACTTTATTGAACACTATGGTAAACAAAAAAACATGGAAAACTTGGAAAAGGAGCACCAAGAGTTAGCCAGTAAAACCAAAGAGTTTGCTTCAGTCATAGAGATGATTTTGCAAGATGCGGTGGTACCACAAGATATATTTATCGCTCATCTTGAAGATTTTATCGATTCTCAAAAACGCCATTTGGAGCTAGAGGAGAGAAAAATCTTGCCTTTGATCGAAGAGCTGTTTACCACAGAAGATTGGCAGCACGTAGAAAGCTTATGGAGTGTGAGTGAAGATGACCCCGTGTTTGGTGACACGATAGCAGATCAGTATCAACAACTGGCTGAACGTGTCCGTCAAAGTGATACGGAGTTTGTATAAAGTCAATACGATCCCGATTGTGTATCGGTCAACTCGATTTGTCGATGCTTTGTAGAAATCTAGGCGTTCTGTACAAAAACAAAGGCACCATAACGGTGCCTTTGGTTTGAATTAGAGTTTAATGTCTTCTAAGTTGTAATCGTTACAAAGATCAAGTTCTCGCAGCTCCTTGAGTAAATTGCGTCTGTCGTTCATCTCTTCTATTTCACGCCATTTTCGCTTTACTGGTTTGGCACGAGACTTGGTTGTTGAGGTAGTATTCAGGTTAAAAATATCATCTAGTTGAAAGCCTTCCATAAGCCACCTTACCTTGCTTTAGTTAAACTGCTGTACCAGTCCTTGTGAAGTTTAAGTAACACAATAACCATGAGAATAACCATGATATATTTCGCATTTGTGTCGGTAGCATGACATTTTCGTGCAAAAATATTCTCAAAATCACACTTATTCTTGCAACGCAATGGATAAAAAATGCACAAACGCTCGCAAGAAAACGATTAAATAAACAGGTTTCAATGTTAATTCTAATCGTAGCAGCAGAGCATGGAATGAAGGCAAAAGTTGCATAAAGTAACGTTGATGAAATAGTGTTCAATTAGACGCGGGTTACCACTGTAAATTTATGTAACACCTTGTGAATACTAGCCTAACCCTGTTTTTTAGAGGTTTCATTTTTTTGGTGAGAGATTAATTGTTCATGTTGTCAATTGGTAAGTTAAATGTTGCATCTTGTGGGGGTTAAGTCTTCTAATTATGTTATCTTTTGGTGACTTTATAGTGAAAAATAGTCGTATTACTTTACTGGTTGTATATTGATTTTTGCGTCTTGAGGTAGCATTATCCGCCCGTCAAAAAATACGCAGGTACGTAAAATGGATGCATGAAGCGACGTTTACGATTCTGGATTGCCTATAAACATTACTTAAAAAGCTAAGCACACTTTGACACTTAGCAGGCAATTTGGTGGATGGCTTGGACGCATAGACCGGCGCAACTCACTTTGAGGTACACATGACAGACTTAATCAATTTGATAAACGATCTCTTATGGGGATCGATTTTGGTTTATCTTCTTGTAGGTGTAGGTATTTACTTCACCGTTCGATTAGGATTCATCCAATTCCGTCATTTCGGCCACATGTTCTCTGTTCTTAAGAACAGTCGTAAAGCAGACAAAGCTGGTATTTCTTCTTTCCAAGCGCTTTGTACTAGTCTTGCTGCACGTGTCGGTACCGGCAACATGGCGGGCGTTGCCGTCGCATTGACAGCTGGTGGCCCTGGCGCAATCTTCTGGATGTGGCTAATTGCAATGCTGGGTATGGCAACGTCATTTGCAGAGAGCACTCTGGCGCAGCTATACAAAACCAAAGATGATGATGGCAACTACCGCGGTGGTCCGGCTTACTACATGGAAAAAGGCTTGGGGATGCGTTGGATGGGCGTATTGTTCTCAATTTTCCTCATCATTGCTTTTGGTTTGGTATTTAATGCCGTACAAGCAAACTCTATTGCTAATGCTATGAGCGCCGCATTTGGTTGGAGCGATTTTTATGTTGGCATCGCGGTTGTAGCATTATCATCTATCGTCATTTTTGGTGGTATTAAGCGTATTGCTAAAGTCGCGGAGTTGATCGTGCCGGTAATGGCTCTGCTATACCTTGCACTGGCACTGTTTGTGATGTTCTCAAACTTAGAGAAATTGCCAGATGTACTTATGCTTATCATCAAGAGCGCGTTTGGTCTGCAAGAAGCTGCAGCGGGTGGTCTAGGCTATGCCATCGCACAAGCGATGATCAACGGTGTCAAACGAGGCTTGTTTTCGAACGAAGCGGGTATGGGTTCTGCGCCTAACGCAGCAGCATCAGCGACGCCTTATCCACCGCACCCGGCATCTCAAGGTTACGTTCAGATGCTAGGCGTATTTATGGATACGATTGTTATCTGTTCTTCGACCGTGGCGATTATCCTAATGTCTGGTGAATATGTAGGCCAAGCAACAGAAGTCACAGGTATTGAGTTAACTCAGCGCGCATTGAGTTCACAAGTCGGTGATTGGGGCGGTATCTTTGTTGCTATAGCGATTTTCTTTTTCGCATTTACTTCAATTATCGCGAACTACTCATACGCAGAAACGAACCTCATCTTCCTAGAGCATAACCACAAAGCAGGTCTTAGCATCTTCCGAGTGATTGTCTTGGGGATGGTAATGTTTGGTGCAATGGCTTCGTTGCCAGTGGTATGGTCTCTTGCTGATGTTTCGATGGGCTTAATGGCGATAGTTAACTTGGTGGCGATCATTTTGTTATCTGGCATCGTTATCAAACTTGCCAAAGATTACAACCGTCAGCTTGACGAAGGCAAGGTACCGACCTTTGATGCAAATGATTTCCCAGAGTTAAAATCTCAATTGGAAGAAGGCATCTGGTATAGCGATAAAAAAGACTGATTGTCGCTTTATTCATCGTAGAAAGCGATGAGCACGATTAGAAAAGCCATGCAGACAATGCATGGCTTTTTTTGTACTCTAGTAAAAAACAAAATGAGGGAAGTTAAAGTCATGCTTATCGTAGTGTCTCCAGCAAAGACTCTTGATTATGAGTCACCATTAGCGACAGAAAAATGCACCCAACCCGAATTAATTGAATACTCTAAAGAGCTTATCGATGTTTGCCGTAAACTCACGCCTGCGGATGTCGCCTCTCTGATGAAGGTGAGTGACAAGATTGCCGATTTAAACGTTGGCCGATTCCAAGAATGGAGCGAGACGTTTACCACAGAAAATTCGCGTCAGGCCATTCTTGCGTTTAAAGGTGATGTTTACACGGGGTTGGATGCGGGCACATTATCGCAAGCCGATTTTGACTACGCTCAAGATCATTTGCGTATGTTGTCAGGGCTCTATGGTTTGCTCAAGCCTCTCGATTTGATGCAGCCATACCGTCTTGAAATGGGCACTAAGCTTGCAAACGATAAGGGCACTAACCTATATCAGTTTTGGGGTAATGTTATTACAGAGAAGTTGAATCAGGCCATTGCGGCGCAAGGAGATAATGTACTTATCAACCTAGCGTCTAATGAGTATTTCAAAGCGGTCAAACCAAAGAGCTTGGATGCTCAAGTGATTACGCCGGTGTTCAAAGATTGCAAAAATGGTCAATACAAAGTGATCAGCTTTTATGCGAAGAAAGCACGCGGCATGATGGCACGTTACATCATCGAAAACCGTATCGAGAGCGTAGCGGATCTCTCTCAGTTTGATACGGCAGGTTATTATTTTGCCGAAGAAGAGTCGACGCCAACAGAATTGGTATTTAAACGCGAAGAGCAAAACTGATCGAATAAGTACTCGGAGCGATAGTCTTAATTGACGCTCACAAAAAAGGGTTGCTACTGGCAACCCTTTTTACTTTTAAACGATACGATTACTTCTTTTTAGCCACGCTTTTTTTTGCGGGCTTTTTCTTATCTTCTTTTTTCTTTTTCTTCTTAAACACAGGCTTTTTGTGCTTAGGACGCATTTCTTTGATGAAACGCTCTTTGATCTCTTCTTTTACATAACGAGCGACGCGATCCATCATTGGTTGGTCGTGCGCTTCAATGAGTGAGACGGCGTTCCCTTTCTTACCTGCACGAGCGGTACGGCCAATTCGGTGAAGGTAGACGTCTGCTGTGCGGGGCATATCATAGTTGATCACGTGAGACACATCTGGCAGGTCGATACCGCGAGCCGCAACATCGGTTGCCAGTAGCACGTTTACGGTGCCATCTCGAAAGCGGGCAATTGCGTTGTTACGACGATCTTGAGGCATTTCACCTTGAATCCACGAACAAGGAATTTGCGCGCTTTCAAGTTGTGCGCGTAGCTCAGCAAGACGCTCTCGAGTTTTCAAAAATACGATGGTCCGTTCTGCTTGTTGTGTGATGATGTGCTTTAAGAGCTCAAGTTTATGTTCGGCATCATCTGCGCGGTGATACCACTGAGCAATTTTCTTTCGCTCACGCAGAGGCGATTTCGCATCAATCTCAGCGGGGTCGTTTAATAGATCCGCTGCGAAGCCTTCTACGCCTTTACCTTCCAAGGTGGCAGAGAACAGCAGGGTTTGCTTACGCCAGCGACATTCTGTAGACAATCTGTCAACCGTTGGAGCAAACCCCATATCCAGCATGCGATCGGCTTCGTCTAGAATTAACCATTCAATGGCACGGCAATCAAAACGTTCTGCGTCGATGTATTCTTTTAAACGCCCAGGGGTGGCGACAACGATATCTTGTGTTGTCGCCAGAATGTCCGCGTGCTCTTGGTATTGAACGCCACCCGTAATCGTAAAGATGTTCAGTTTGGTATTTTTTGCCAAGGCGCGAGCTTGATCGGCAATCTGCATTGCCAACTCACGTGTCGGCGTGAGAATCAAAATACGCGCAGGTCCCGGCTTACGGCGAGGGAAATCTTGCAAGTACTGCAGAGCAGGCAGAACAAATGCCGCCGTTTTACCTGTTCCCGTTGGCGCTGACGCTAAAATGTCTCGTCCATCCAAGGCTTGTGGGATGGCTTCCGCCTGAACTTTCGTTGGGCGCTCGAAGCCCATCTCTTCAATGGCATCAAGTAGGTTTGGGTCTAGATCGAGTTCAGCAAAGGTTCTGATCACAATGAGTTCTCCACAAGCACGGAGCTTGGTTAATGGTTCGCCACAACAGCATAGAATACGAAAGGTCGCACATTATAAAGTGATTGGTGATAAGGATCACATATTATTTCACATCTTAAGGTAAAACTCATGAGTTAACTGGACAAAATCGTTGCTGTAACCGCCTTGGGAGTGAATGATTAAGTGCGATTGCCGAGTATCGCAAGGCTGTTTGGCTAATTCAAATAGCAAACGATGCACTGGTTTTTTTTCTGATGGTTGGACTTGGCAAGACCGTGATAAATACCAGCCTTGACTTAGTGCTAATTCAATAAACTGTTCGCCTTCGGAAGTCGGTAACACAAAACTCGCTTTTCCATCATCTTCCAGCAGTTGATGGCAACGTTGCAGTAACGCATTGTGGCGTAAGGTTAAGGTGTGTCTTGCGGTTGCACGCTGACGTTGTTTGGATTGCTCTCCACTATTGAAGTAAGGCGGATTGCAAATGATCCGCTGGAATAAGTGGGATGGGGTATAGCTCAGTACATCAGTGTGAAGTAGCCATAAACGCTCTGGCCAAGGAGATTGAGCGAAGTTTTGACGTGCGGCGTCAATGGCGGTCAGCTCAATGTCTACCGCTGTGATTTGGGCATCAGAAAAACGTTGAGCGCACATTAAGGCCAGCAAGCCGGTACCAGTACCAATGTCGAGAATAGTGCCATCATGAGCGCTTTGAACCCAAGCGCCAAGCATGATGCCATCAGTACTAACTGGCATGCCACTTTCCCCGTCCTCGATGCAAAATTGCTTAAACTTGAAGCCTTTAGTAATAAATTTTTCGTTCTTCATGATTGTTTCAAACTTGTTCAATAATAGAGTCGATTGCTCTATTGTTTCTTAATTGTGTGGATTGTTGTCTTGTTTGTTATCAAACTGTATTGTTGATTGATCAAGACAAAGAACTGGCCTGTTATTTAAATCCAGTTTGATTCACTGCTTTTGAGTTTAAAAACTAAATTAATATGGTGTTTTTTCCTTAAAGGTTGCCAAATGTTGACTCTTTCGTCATTATGCGGCGAAAATTTTATAGATTGAACCACGTGTACTTATTGACTTTTGGTATACAAAAAGTGGTCTTGGCATACACAACATTCATTAATTCAAAAGACAAGGATTATCTGTGAAGCAAACGTTAAAACTAACAGATATTATCGCAATAGGCTTTATGCTATTTGCGTTCTTTTTGGGGGCCGGCAACATCATTTTTCCTCCTCTAGCGGGTCAGCTAGCGGGTGAGAACTTAATGCCAGCGATGTTCGGTTTCTTGCTAACAGCGGTAGGTCTACCTCTTATTACTATCGTTGCTATCGCTGTTGCAGGTGGTTCTTGGGATCATTTAACACAAGATTTGCCCAAAAAAGCGGCGGTCTTGATGGCGGCGCTGATCTTTATCATCATTGGACCTGCATTTGCTGCGCCTCGTACTGGTTTAGTCGCCTATGAGATGGCGGTGAAGCCGTTCTTCATTGAAGCATCGCAAACCCATCTGACGGCATTTTCAGTGATATTCTTTGCTGCCGCGATGATGTTTTCATGGTTCCAAGGTCGTTTGATTGATCTTATAGGTAAAGTGTTAACACCGGCATTGTTCGTTGGTTTGATCATTCTTGCAGTGGCAGTATTTATAGATCCTCAAGGTGAAATGGTCGGTGCGCAAGGTGAATACTTAACTCAGCCGCTGACGAAAGGTTTCCTAGAGGGGTATAACACGATGGATACTTTCGCGTCATTGATGTTCGGTATGCTGATGGTGGATGCGCTGCGTGGTAAGGGTATTACTGAGCGTACAGCAACAACTAAATACCTAATCTCTGCTGGTTGCATTGCAGCCACTGGCCTAGCGTTTGTTTACATTTCGCTATTCTACTTGGGCGCGACAAGCGCGACAGTCGCTGCGGGGGCGGATAACGGCGGTTTGGTTCTGAGCCAATACGTGCAAGCGTTATTTGGTCCGTACGGACAAATCGTTCTGTCTGTCATCGTGCTATTGGCGTGTTTAACTACTGCGATCGGCCTGATTTCTGCGTGTTCTGATTTCTTCAGTTCAAAAACGCGACTGTCATATCGACAGTGGGTACTGATTAATGGCTCGGTGTGCGCACTGGTTGCGAACGTTGGTCTTGCTCAGCTTATTGCTTTGTCCGTGCCAGTATTGTTTGCGCTTTATCCGGTTGCGATTGCATTAGTCGCCCTTACCTTTGTGCGTAAAAAACTGCCAAATCCACGCTTTGCTTATCGCGCGGTACTGTTAATATCATTACTGTTTGCTTTGGTTGATGCTGCGAAAGTGTCTGGCATCGATGTTTCTGTATTCAATATCCTGCCACTGTTTGACGTTGGCATGGGGTGGGTGCTGCCCACTTTCGCTGCAATTGTATGTATGCTGTTCATCTCTAAACCTCGTCCAGAGTTAAGAGAAGAAGCCGCATAAGCGAGCGAAAGAATCAATATCAAAAAGCCCGATGAAGTGATTCATCGGGCTTTTTAGCTTTTATGACTGCGTTTGGCGAAGCGGGTTTAAAGTGTATCGTGGAACTCTACCAGTATTTGTTCGCACCACTTTTCAATACGCTCATCACTGAATTCGTATTGTGAGTCTTCGTCTAACGCTAGGCCAACAAACATGCTATCGTCCTCGGTTAGCGCTTTAGACGCTTCAAATTCATAGCCTTCATTCGGCCAGTAACCGATGAATGTTGCCCCTGTTGCTTGCAGTTCATCGTGGAGCAATCCCATCGCGTCTAGGTACCACTCGCCATAACCTTCTTGGTCACCAAGCCCAAACAGCGCTACCACTTTGCCTTTTAATGGTGTGGTTGCGATGTCTTGCCAAATTGCACTCCAGTCTTCTTGAAGTTCACCGAAATCCCAAGTGGAAATGCCAAGTAGTAATAAATCGTAGTCAGCCATCAGTGACAGCGGTGTCTCTTTCACATTGTGAATGTCGACAAGGTCTTCACCAATAAGGGTACGAATTTTCTCTGCTGCCATTTCGGTGTAGCAGGTCGTTGAGCCGTAAAAGAGTCCGATTTTCATGATATTCGTCGTTTTTGTGTTGCTGTTATAGAGGATTTTAACCTTAAACTGATCATGAATGCAGCGAATATTGTGAGATTCCCCCTTGATACTAATTTTTTATAGCATTCAAGGTGGTGGTGTCTTACTCTCACTACTGTAAATATAAACAGAGAAGGAAGCGGGAATGACGGCACAACAGCCTGTCAATCAACAAGATTTTACGCTTGTTGAACAATTCTTAGATGCGATGTGGATGGAGCGTGGCCTGTCTGAGAACACACTGGCTTCATACCGTAATGATTTGATGAAATTACTCGTGTGGATGGAGCAGCAGCGTTACCGTTTTGATTTCATCAGTTTGTCTGGTCTACAAGAATACCAAACCTATCTCGTTGATTTGGATTACAAGCAGACTTCGCGAGCGCGGATGTTATCCGCGATTCGTCGCTTGTTTCAGTACTTACATCGTGAAAAAGTCCGTGCCGATGATCCAAGTGCGTTGTTGGTCAGCCCGAAATTGCCGCAACGCTTACCCAAAGATATCAGTGAAGAGCAGGTCGATGCGTTGTTGGAAGCACCAGACCCGAATGATCCCGTAGAACTACGTGATAAAGCCATGCTTGAGTTGCTGTATGCGACAGGGTTACGTGTGACTGAATTGGTGAGCTTAACGATGGAAAACATCAGCTTGCGACAGGGGGTTGTGCGTGTAACAGGTAAAGGCGGCAAAGAGCGTTTGGTACCAATGGGAGAAAGCGCAGTAGATTGGATAGAAACGTTTATCCAGCAAGGGCGTCCCGCGTTACTGCGGGATACATCATCCGATGTCGTTTTTCCGAGTAAACGGGCCCGACAAATGACTCGTCAGACGTTTTGGCATCGTATTAAGTACTATGCTTTGGTGGCAGGGATTGATACCGAACAACTGTCGCCGCACGTCCTGCGTCATGCATTCGCCACGCATTTATTGAACTATGGCGCAGATCTCAGGGTCGTACAGATGCTGTTGGGACATAGTGACTTATCGACCACGCAAATTTATACTCACGTGGCGACTGAGCGATTAAAGCAGATCCACAGTCAACACCATCCAAGAGCATAACCAATGGTTGGGTTCATCCATGTCTGCTTGGAAAACGATTTTATATTAAGGTGAATTTAATGAGCGTATTACGCCGATTAACTCTGCTGACTTTACCCTTTTTTGTGACCGCTTGTGGTGCCGAAGAAAGTCAGGCTAAAACGGAGCCCTCTGCACAGCAAGTTGCACCGGCCGTACAAAACAATTTTGATGAAGCCGCTTTAAAAACAAAGTTTTCAAAGCTTGGTCTATCAATTGTAGATATTCAACCATCCGATGTGGCAGGTTTGTTAGAAATCCAAACCAACGGAGGGGTACTGTTTGCTTCCAATGATGGGAATCACTTTATCGCGGGCACGCTGTACGCAGTCAGTGATGATGGCAGCTATAAAGACGTTATCGCAGAGCGTCAAGCCCCACTTAATGCTGAGAAAATCGCTCAGTTTTCAGACAGCATGATTGAGTACAAAGCGGATAAAGAAAAATACGTTGTGACCGTATTTACTGATATTACCTGCGGCTATTGCGTTCGTCTGCACAGCCAAATGCAAGGTTATAACGACTTAGGTATTACGGTGCGTTACATGGCATACCCTCGTCAAGGTGCAACCGGTCCGGTGGCAGAGCAAATGGCAACAATCTGGTGTGCTGAGGATCCAAACTCTGCAATGCATAACGCCAAAGTGAACCGTACTTTCGACAGCCCTGAGAAAGATCTAAAACAGTGTAAAGAAACGGTCCAAGCGCATTACAACGTTGGTCGTCAATTGGGGATTTCAGGTACGCCTGCTATTTTTCTACCAAATGGCGAAATGATCGGAGGTTACCTCCCACCAGCAGAATTGTACAAACGTTTAGAGCAACAATAATCCTTTAAGGAGTAGGGCCGGCGGAGTCGTCGGCTTTTTCAAACATGATAGAAATTCAACGACGTCCTGAACCCGATCTTTCCCTTCTTCCTGATTCGATTTCTCCCCTTCTGAAGCGTATCTACATCAACCGTGGGATTACGGATCCTGCGCAGCTAGAAACGTCAGCCCGTGGTTTGCATTCTTACCAAAAGCTCGGGGGAATTGAGCAAGCTGTCGAGCTTTTGTTTCAGGCAATAAAAGAACAAAAACGCATCATCGTTGTCGGTGATTTTGATGCCGATGGCGCGACAAGCTCTGCATTGTCGGTGCTCGCGCTGCGTATGCTTGGTAGTCACAATGTGGACTACTTAGTACCGAATCGTTTTGAAGACGGTTATGGGTTAAGCCCAGAAGTCGTTGATCAAGCATTAGAGCTTGGCGCAGAGATGATCATGACGGTAGATAACGGTGTCTCGTCAATTGAAGGGGTTCGCTACGCCAAAGAAAATGGCATTACCGTGCTCGTGACTGATCACCATTTACCGGGGCAAGTGCTGCCGAATGTCGATGCGATGGTGAACCCAAACCTAGAGAGTTGTGCCTTCCCATCCAAAGCATTGGCAGGAGTCGGTGTGGCGTTTTACCTGATGATGGCGCTGTGTGTTCATATGCGCAAACAGAATTGGTTTGCTGAGCAAGGCATGCAAGAGCCAAAACTGATGGAGCTGATTGATTTGGTGGCGCTGGGCACCGTTGCAGACGTTGTGCCTCTTGATGAGAACAATCGCATTTTAGTTCATCAAGGTTTGCAACGTATCCGTGCGGGTCAAGCTCGCCCAGGCATTCAAGCGCTGATTGAAGTGGCGAAGCGCGATGCTCGCCGATTAGTAGCGGCGGATTTTGGCTTTGCGCTAGGTCCGCGCATCAATGCCGCTGGTCGTTTGGATGATATGTCATTTGGTGTTGAGTTGCTGATGTGTAATAACATCCACGCCGCCCGTCGCATGGCAAGCGAGCTTGACGGCCTCAACCAAACGCGTAAAGAGATTGAAGAGGGCATGAAACAAGAAGCCATGGCATTTTGTGAGCGCCTTCAGTTTGGAGAGCATAGTGAATTGCCTTACGGCTTAGCCTTGTTCCAGCGTGATTGGCACCAAGGTGTGATTGGTATTTTAGCATCACGTATCAAAGACAAATTTTATCGTCCAGTGATTGCATTTGCTGATGGCGGAGAAGGCCTTATTAAAGGGTCGTGTCGTTCGGTGATTGGCCTGCACATGCGTGACGCATTGGATTACATCGATACTCAAAATCCAGGCTTGATCATCAAGTTTGGTGGCCATGCAATGGCGGCCGGATTAACCATCAAAGAACAAGACTTTGAGCGTTTTAGCCGTTTGTTTGATGAAGTGGTGAAAAAAGAGCTGGATGAAGCGGCATTAAAGGGGGTGATTTTCTCTGATGGTGAACTTAAGCCAGAAGAGTTCTCGATGCATGTTGCAGAGCAACTACGTTCTGGTGGTCCATTTGGTCAAGCTTTTCCCGAGCCAGTCTTTGATGGTGAGTTTAAAGTATTGCACCAAAAACTCGTGGGCGAAAAACACCTTAAACTGATGCTTGAGCCGCTGCATAAAGGATACCCAACTAACGTAACGATTGACGGTATTGCGTTTAACGTTGATTTACGCCGTTGGCCAGATGCATCGGTTAAAACCGTCCGTTTAGCTTACAAATTGGATGTGAATGAATTTCGTGGTAATCAATCATTGCAATTGATGATTGATCATGTCGAAGCGAAGTAGCGCCTAGAAGTCCATGGGGTATAGAGTACGATTGCCCCTAGAGGGGGATAAAATTTAATGACCGCGCTCTCCCTAATGACAATCTGGTTTCTCGCCTGAAATTTTTCTGTATCTCGGTCACATTTTTCAGTAGAATTTCTCGGTTAAATTCTATTCTAAAATGTTGAGTAAGCATGTTTGAAATCAATCCAATTAAAAACCGTCTGCAGGACGTGTCTCAGCGCACAAATGTCCTGAGGGGGTACCTTTGACTATGACGCAAAGAAAGAGCGTCTAGAAGAAGTCAACGCAGAACTTGAGCAACCAGATGTATGGAATGAACCTGAGCGTGCGCAAGCGCTGGGTAAAGAGCGTGCATCCCTAGAAGCGATTGTTGAAACTATTGTTCAACTAGAGCAAGGGGTAGACGATGTAGAAGGTCTTCTGGAACTGGCTGTAGAAGAAGAAGACCAAGAAACATTTGACGAAATCGAACCAGAACTTGCAGATCTAGAAGAAAAGCTCGAACTGCTTGAATTCCGCCGTATGTTCTCTGGTGATCACGACAGCTCCGATTGCTACATTGACTTACAAGCTGGATCGGGTGGTACAGAAGCGCAAGATTGGACCAATATGTTACTGCGTATGTACTTACGTTGGGCTGAAGCGAAAGGCTTTAAAGCGGAAGTGATAGAAGTCTCTGAAGGCGAGGTTGCGGGCCTTAAGTCTGCAACGGTTCGTATCTCCGGTGAGTACGCCTACGGTTGGTTACGCACAGAAACGGGCGTTCATCGTCTGGTACGTAAATCGCCATTCGATTCAGGCGGCCGCCGCCATACTTCATTTGCGTCTGCGTTTATCTACCCAGAGGTTGATGAAAACATCGCTATCGACATTAATCCTTCTGACCTACGTATTGACGTTTACCGTGCGTCAGGCGCTGGTGGTCAGCACGTTAACACTACCGAATCTGCGGTTCGTATTACACACGTACCAACGAACACGGTAGTGCAGTGTCAAAATGACCGTTCTCAACATAAGAACAAAGATCAGGCAATGAAACAGCTTCGAGCAAAGCTATTTGAGCTTGAGTTACAAAAGCAAAACGCGGAAAAACAAGCTAATGAAGACGCCAAGTCTGACATTGGCTGGGGTAGCCAGATCCGTTCTTACGTATTGGATGACTCACGCATTAAAGATCTCCGTACGGGGGTTGAAAACCGTAACACCCAAGCGGTCCTTGATGGCGATCTGGACAAATTTATTGAAGCTAGCCTGAAATCAGGCCTATAAGCTTTTCACCGACACAAACAGGATACATTGAAAAATGACTGATGCTGTTCAAAACGAAACTGTACAAGAAGAAAACAAGCTGATTGCTGAGCGCCGCGCTAAACTGGATGAAATCCGAAAGAGCTGCAAAGCAAACGGCCATCCAAACGACTTCCGTCGTGACGCGCTAGCGGGCGACCTTCAAAAAGAGTTCGGTGAAAAGACGAAGCAAGAACTAGAAGAGTTGAACCACGTTGTGGCAGTGGCTGGCCGTATTATGGCTAAGCGTGGTCCCTTCTTAGTTATTCAAGAAACTTCTGGTCGCATTCAGGCGTACGCTGCAAAAGACGTACAGAAAGAACTAAAAGAAAAGTATCAAGGTCTTGATATCGGTGACATCATCGGTGTTAGAGGTGTGCTACACAAATCGGGCAAAGGTGACCTATACGTGAACATGGAAGAGTACGAGTTGCTAACCAAAGCACTTCGTCCACTACCAGAGAAGTTCCACGGCCTTACTGATCAAGAAATGCGTTACCGTCAGCGTTACGTTGACCTGATCGTGAACGAAGACTCTCGTCAAGCATTTATTATACGTTCTAAAGTGATGTCTTCTATTCGTAATTTCATGATCTCTAAAGAGTTCATGGAAGTTGAAACGCCAATGATGCACGTTATTCCTGGCGGTGCGACGGCACGTCCATTCATCACGCATCACAACGCACTAGATATGCCAATGTACTTACGTGTTGCACCTGAACTTTACCTGAAGCGTCTAATTGTGGGTGGTTTTGATCGCGTATTCGAAATCAACCGTAACTTCCGTAATGAAGGTCTCTCTCCTCGTCATAATCCAGAGTTCACGATGATGGAGTTCTACATGGCGTACGCGGATTATAAAGATCTAATGGATCTTACTGAAGAGTTATTAAGTACGGTTGCACGAGAAGTTTTAGGCTCTACTTCAATGCCTTATGGTGATGAAACGGTTGAATTTGGTGGCCAGTACGCTCGCATGAGCATGTTTGAAGCGATCAAAAAATTCAACCCAGACCACGCCCAAATCCAAGCGTTAACAGAAGACGATCTACAAAACCGCGAACTGATGGTTTCTATCGCGAAGTCAGTGCATGTCGAAGTCGAAGATTTCTGGACATGTGGTCAGCTGCTAGAAGAGATCTTCGGTGAAACTGCAGAGCCTAAACTCATGCAGCCAACGTTCATCACTGGTTACCCTGCGGACATTTCTCCATTGGCTCGTCGTAGTGATGACAACCCATTCTTCACCGATCGTTTTGAATTCTTTATTGGTGGTCGTGAAGTAGCGAATGGCTTCTCAGAGCTGAACGATGCAGAAGACCAAGATGCGCGCTTTAAAGCACAAGTTGAAGCTAAAGAATCTGGTGATGATGAAGCCATGTTCTATGATGCAGACTACATTACTGCGTTAGAGCACGGCCTACCGCCAACAGCAGGTCAAGGTATCGGTATTGACCGTTTGGTTATGCTACTGACAAATACGCACACAATTCGTGACGTGATCCTATTCCCTGCAATGCGCCCACAAGCGTAATTTGCTAAAGTGTTTAAAAACCACCTTCGGGTGGTTTTTTTATGTCTTTTCGTTAACTAAATTCAAATAGTTGCACTTGGTTTTTAAAAGGATATGCAAATCAGCATTCGCCAAATCTCAATCCATTGCTAGTCTTAATACTGAGACAGACTTGAATGATTTTAGTCTCGATAATGTTACCCGTTCGCAAAGGTGGGGTTGTGACGCAAAATTTCAATTAATAATGAAAAAGGGTGAGAGAATGGCTGGGCAATTTAAGATGGATTCCATCCCGGGATCTCTGGTGGTCGTGGGCGGTACTGATGAGCCTTGGTTATCAGTACTGGAACAGGTTGGCTGGAAGTGTCATCAAGTGGGGGACTTACGCAAAGCGCATGCGCTGCTAGAAGATATTGGTCCATGTATTGGTATTGTCGATCTCAGTCATGATGAATTCAGTTTAAACGGCTTAGCGAACTTAGTGAGCTTTCACAAACATGTGCGCTGGTTAGCGTTTATTCGTGAGCCTCAACTTGGCACTGACACTATCTGCCAGTTCATTGTTAACTTCTGTATCGACTTTTTTACTGCGCCAATCCCTGACGCCCAACTCCTTAGCACCATTGGTCACCAATTAGGTATGCTCAAGCTGGAGAAAAAAGTCTGGCCTAGTTTTGGTAACAGTTTAGACATGGGGTTGATTGGTGAGTCGATCCCGATGAAGCGTCTACGCGATCAAGTAAAACGCATTGGGCCAACAGATGTCAGCATATTAATCTCTGGAGAAAGTGGGGCAGGAAAAGAGACGGTGGCTCGTGCTATTCATAAAGTGTCTTCGCGTTCCCACAAGCCATTTATGACGATTAATTGTCGAGCTTTAAATAAACAGCGCTTCCAAACTGAAGTGTTTGGAATGTCAGCGGAAGACTACATGAGACCAAGCCTCATTGAACAAGCCGATGGTGGGGCGGTGCTGTTCAATGACATTTTGGCCATCTCGAAAGAGCAGCAGATGAATCTACTGAGGTTTTTGCAAGAAGGCACAATTGAAACCAAAAATGGTATGAAAATGGTCAATGTTCGTATCCTTGCTGCTAACTCATCAAATATAGAAAAAGCGCTGCTTGATGGTGATTTTAATGAAGAGCTTTATCACTATATCAACGTTCTTCGCATTAATGTTCCAAGCTTGAAAGAACGTGCTAGCGATACTTCGTTATTAGCGCGTTACTATTTACAAGAGTTTTCGAAAGAATACAACTCACAAGCCAAGAGCTTCTCGGAGGAGGCCTTGAAGGCGCTGACGTGCTATGACTGGCCGGGTAACGTACGTGAGTTGATGAATCAAGTGAAACGTGCGGTATTGATGTCGGATAGCGTCATGATCGAAGCGCATCACCTAGATTTACCACAACGCAATGACGCGAAACGTAGTTTGAAAGCCATCCGAGAAAAGAGTGAACGTGATGCGCTATTAGTTGTTTTGGAGTCACATTCTGGACAAGTGTCAAATGCGGCAAAAGAGCTTGGTGTTTCGCGCGCAACGATGTATCGGCTATTGAATAAACATAATTTAATTTCTGAGCAGACGGTTTAAATAGCACAGTCGTGCAATATGCTATATGAACAATATTCAGTTATGCTTTACCCTTAGAAATCGGCTGACCTTTACGTCAGCCTTTGTCGTTCTTATGGGCAAGGATTAGAGTAGGTAGTGCCAATCGCTTGGATTTCAGTGAGTAGCGCTTCACTAAGTTGAAGATCAATACTGTCAATGTTCGCTTTGAGCTGATCAAGGTTGGTGGCGCCGATGATATTGGACGCGACAAATGGACGTTGATTGACAAATGCCAGCGCCATTTGTGCTGGATCCAAACCATGCTCTCGAGCCAAACTCACGTACGCTTCGGTGGCTTTAACGCCTTGTGGCGTAAAGTAGCGAGCAAAGCGTTCCCATTTAGAGCATCGAGCGCCCTCTGGTTTTGCACCATTTAGATACTTACCACTTAAGCAACCAAATGCTAACGGTGAATAAGCCAATAGCTGCACACCTTCATAATGACTGATTTCAGACAGACCCACTTCAAAGCTGCGGTTCAGCAAGCTGTATGGGTTTTGAATGGAAACGATCCGCGGCAAGTCATGTTTCTCAGCCAGCCGTAACAACGACATCACTCCCCACGGGGTTTCATTTGAGACGCCGATATAGCGCACCTTGCCTGCGTTAACGAGCTCTGTTAGTGCTTCAAGAGTTTCTATCAGAGTGACTTCTTCTTGTTTGTCGTGGTAAGGGTAATTTAGTTGTCCAAAGCAGTTAGTTTGGCGTTGCGGCCAATGCAATTGGTACAAATCCACATAATCAGTCTGAAGTCGTTGAAGGCTGTCGTCAATTGCAGTATGGATGTGGCGACGGTTCAGGCTCATATTGTCGCGAATATGAGGAACACCGCGAGGGCCTGCGACTTTCGTAGCGAGGACTACTTTTTCTCGTTTTCTCGATTTGGTTAGCCAATTACCGATGTATTGCTCGGTTAAACCTTGGGTTTCTGCCTTGGGTGGGACGGGATACATTTCGGCTGTATCAATAAAGTTCACGCCGTGGTCAAGAGCAAAGTCGAGCTGTTCGAAGGCTTCTTTTTCTGTATTTTGTTCACCAAAAGTCATGGTGCCGAGGCAGATCTTACTGATCTCGAGTGATGAGTGCGGTAGTTTGGTGTATTGCATGTCACGTCCTTGAGGAGTTACCGACTGAATAAGTCGTCCCAATATAGGGGATTTTTAACCGTTCTCGCAAATGATTTACGTATAAAGAAAAATCTGACTCGAAAGCGATACAACCCGTAACTACACTTAAATCATTGTGAGAAGGAGGTGGATTATGCAGAAGCATCAACTAGACATGTGGCTACACGGTCCCCATAGAGATACTTATAAAACACCTAAGGTCTTTGTGATTGGGTGTTCTGACGTCTCTGAGTACTTATTAGCAGTGGAGTACAAACATCAGCTTGAACCTATTAAAGATGGCGAAGATCCTATTCATTTTGGTTCGCTGGATTTGGTGAAAGAAGAACTCCTGAGGTTGGGAGTTGATAAAGCTTTCCTGAGACTGCACAACGCTTATGACGAATGTGGTAGCGAGGGAACCGCCTCATATTGTGACATTGAGTTATTACTAAAAACACATTGATGGAGTTGGTCAGTATCATTACTCCGACAGCGTATTGAGGTAATGTTTCAATAAAATTTTCTCTGTAAACTGTGTTCTGAGATAGAAACCACGAGGCAGAGTTTTTATCGGTTTACCATTCGAGCTATAAGCCTCGGTCAGCGCTTTCGCGTTAGCGGCTTTTGGGCGCAGGTGAAGCGCTTCGCCGAGTCTGGCTGAAATTTGATCAAACTTTCCGAGCACGATCATTTCCATTAACTCTTCCCAATCATTACGTAAGATATGCTCTTCTTCCTCATTAGGTGACCAAATTAACGGACTACCCACACGGCGCTTGGCGAGAGGAAGTTCTCGTTCTCCTTCTACGGGCACCCAAAGTACGCGTGAAAGTTTGTTTCTCACATGGCTGGTTTCCCATGTGAGTCCCTGTACGCCAGTGAGGGGGGCGACGCAAACAAAGGTGGTTTCCAAAGGTTTTCCTGTATAGCTGATGGGGATACTCTTCAGCTCAATTCCTAATTGAGAAAAATCTTGTTGAGGTTTACTTCCCGAAGGTGCACCTAGATGCCATTCAAGTAGTTGCCCCACCCAGCCTTTATCACGTTTTAAATTTTCAGGAACGTTCATACCAGCTTCGGTGGCCAGTTCCAAAAAACTGAGCCCTGCCATATTGTGAGCACGTTCGATGAGTTCTGCTTCTGTTTGTGGTTCAGGTTTCATAATGACAAGGTAATTTTTGGAAAACATCTAGTCTAACAAATTCCAACGAAATCCACTGCCCAAGATTTCATCGAGGTGAGTTAAGAATGATCAATTCATAACTTATCCACAGACTATGAAGAATCCGATGAGATTTTGAGTGAGTCTGGATGAATAAACAGGGGGAAAAATGAGGTTTTAGGCTTGATATTATGAGAATAGCATAAATAACGATAAGGCAGTGTGGATAAACACCTTGATGATGGATCTTTAACCGATCTGTAAGTGGTGAAAAGATCGTCAAAACAAAAAAGATTAATTAATGGTTCTTTTTTGTTTTAAATTGTTGTTTTTAATATTGTTAATTTATTTTGTTTTTATGTTTTACAAATTGTCTTGCCATGGTTTTTGAACAAGATTTCTCAGTTAGATTGAATTCTTCACAAAGTTATTCACAGAAAAGGTGAATAAATGTGGTCCATGTCTCAATCTTGTGTTGATAACGACGGGGTGGGTTAAAATACCTCCATAAATGCTGGAAAGGTAATAAATCTTGCTCATATCACATCAGTAAGTTTGCTAGTAATGGGGATATGTGGAAAAATCACAGTAATAAAAAATTATTCATAGAGGTTAGCCAGTGATAGATGGCGATGGTTACCGACTTAATGTTGGTATTGTGATATGTAATAACCATGGTCAGGTCTTCTGGGCTAAACGATACGGGCAACACTCATGGCAATTTCCACAAGGTGGAATTGACGAAGGTGAGACACCTGAACAGGCCATGTTCAGGGAGTTATATGAAGAAGTCGGTTTAACGAAAAAAGACGTTAAGATCATTGCAACAAGTCGTCATTGGTTAAGATATAAACTACCAAAACGATTGGTGCGTTGGGACTCCAAGCCTGTTTGTATCGGCCAAAAACAGAAATGGTTTCTGCTGCGATTGGAATGCGATGAATCATGCATCAACATGCAACGCGGGAAATCCCCTGAATTTGATGGTTGGCGCTGGGTGAGCTATTGGTATCCAGTTAGGCAAGTTGTTTCTTTCAAGCGAGACGTGTATCGACGAGCAATGAAAGAGTTTGCATCTTTAGCCATGCCTTTTCGCGAGAGAAAAACGAAAGGGAAAAGAAAAAAACAGCGTAGAGGATAGTCATGCTTAGTCAGCTAAGGGAAATAGTTGAGAAAGTCTCCAGAGTCGATGATGTGCATCTCGCACTCGATATATTGGTTAAAGAGACTTGTGCTGCCCTTCGCACTGAGTGTTGTACTATCTACCTTGCTAATGAAGAAATGCAGCGCCTTGAGTTAATGGCAACTCAAGGCCTTATTTTTGAAGGCGATAGTATTCATATCAACTTCAATGAAGGGCTAGTAGGGTTGGTTAAGCGCAGTGCGGAACCGTTAAACCTCGCAGAAGCTTCCACCCATCCCGAGTTTAAATTATTACCTCTGCTCGGTGAGCAGGTTTATCACTCTTTCCTTGCCACTCCTATTATCCATCGCAAACAAGTGCTAGGTGTGTTGGTTATTCAACAAAAAACACCGCGTTTGTTTAGCGAGATAGAAGAGTCATTTCTTGTGACCTTATCCGCACAATTAGCGGTTTTAATTGCTCATGCACAAAATCTTGGTCACTGGCAATTGACATCTAAGCCTACCGTTATTAAAGGGTTGCCAACCTCTACCGGGGTAGCGATAGGTGAATTTTGGTTTGATAACACGCAACCTAAACTATCGGATGTTTTTCCATCCTCGACTTTAGATAAAGATCGCGAACACGAACTCTTGCTGGTGGCAATAGAGCGAGCGTTGAATGACTTTCGTCGAATGCGAAAGAAGCTTGATAGTGAGATTAATAAAGACGCGCTCGCGATCTTTGATTTGTTTACTCACTTGCTCAATGATCCTATGTTGCGTGGTGATTTGAAAAAGCAAATTGAAAAAGGAGACAGGGCTGACTGGGCATTACGTCAAGTCGTCGAAAAATACTCTAACCGATTTGCTCGAATGTCTGACGTTTATATGCGTGAGCGAGCACAAGATGTAAGAGAGTTAGGCCAAAGGCTGCTGTATTTCCTGCATAACAGTGAGCAAGAAAATGCAGCGATTGATCGCCCAATCATCTTAGTGGCGAATGAGCTAACCGCAACGTTATTGGCCTCTGTCCCTAAAGAATATCTGTTGGCGGTGGTTTCACTCGAAGGGGGAGTCAATTCCCACGCGGCGATTCTTTCTCGTGCACTTGGTGTGACCGCAGTGATGGGGGCAAACATCAACATTGAAGTCGTCAATGGTAAGTTGGGGATTGTTGATGGGTATACGGGTGAGATTTTCCTTGAGCCAAATCGTCAATTACTCAGGGAGTACCGCAGTTTAGTTAGCGAAGAGTCTGAACTGTTCGCGATGGTCAATAAGGATCTCGCGTTACCAGCGGTGACCGAAGATAATCACCATGTTGAAGTGATGCTCAATGCGGGCCTGAGTGCAGATAGTAACATTGCCATCAACACGGGGGTTGATGGTGTTGGTTTATACCGAACGGAAATCGCATTTTTACTTCAACATCACTTTCCCTCCGAAGATGAGCAGTATCATCAGTATCGTGCAATACTCAACTGCTACGCTAATCAGAAAGTGGTAATGCGTACGTTGGATGTGGGGGGGGATAAGCCACTACCGTATCTACCAATAGAAGAAGACAATCCATTTTTAGGCTGGCGTGGTATTCGCTTTACGCTGGATCACCCTGACATCTTTCTGATCCAGTTACGTGCGATGTTAAGAGCGAGTGCGGAAAGCGGTAACTTAAGTATTTTGTTGCCGATGGTCTCCGGCGTGAAAGAGTTGGATGATGCGATTCGCTTGATTAACCAAGCATACAGTGAAACCGTATTATTGGATGAACGCATTCTATTACCAAAAGTTGGTGTGATGATAGAAGTGCCATCAATGGTGTATTTACTGCCGATGATTGCACACCGTGTTGATTTTGTTTCGGTGGGTACGAATGATTTAACCCAATATTTATTAGCGGTTGATAGGAACAATTCCCGTGTTGCCGATGTCTATGAATCCATGCACCCTGCGGTACTATTGGCACTAAAGCAGATTTATGATGTATGTGATAAATATCATGTACCTGTGTGCATTTGTGGTGAGTTGGCAGGGGATCCATTTGGTGCATTGCTGTTGCTTGGGTTAGGTTATACCTGTCTGAGCATGAACACCTCGAACGTGGCTAAGGTGAAGTATTTAATTCGCCATAGCCAACAAGAAGAATTAAAAAAACTCGCGGAGCAAGCGATGACGAAGTCATACGGGGAGGATATCCATCAAATGATGCATGATTTCTTTATCCAACAAGGCTTTGCTGGCTTTATCCGCGCAGGTAAAAAGTAGGAAATCGTGACCGTCTCTTTATTTTTATTATTGCTGGTGCTGGGCGCTTTTGTGGGTGTGATGGCGGGGCTACTCGGTATTGGCGGCGGTCTGATTGTCGTACCCGCGTTATTGTACCTGCTTCCTCTCGCTGGGATTTCCGCCGAAATGAGTATGCATATGGCTTTGGCGACTTCTCTTGCCAGTATCATTGTCACATCAGGATCATCGGCGCTGAATCATCTCAAGCTTGGGAATGTCGACCTGTTCGTTGTTAAGTGGTTGATGCCTGGCGTCGTGATTGGCGGCTTTGTTGGGGCCAACATTGCTGAATGGATCCCAACGCATTACTTGCCGAAAGTCTTCGGTGTGATTGTGCTCTACCTTGCGGTACAAATGTTCCGTTCTATCCGAGTCACTCGTAGTAAACCAATGCCCAGTAGCCCGGTGACCATGATGTATGGAACGGGAATTGGTGTTGTTTCAAGTCTTGCTGGTATTGGTGGTGGCTCACTGTCAGTCCCTTTTCTAAACAAGCACGGTATAGAAATGCGCAAAGCGGTGGGGTCGTCCTCGGTTTGTGGTTGTGTGATTGCCATTTCTGGTATGATTGGTTTTATCTTACATGGCTACAACGTTGAAGGGTTACCAGCGTACAGTATTGGCTATGTCTATCTTCCCGCTTTGCTCGCCATTGCCATGACATCCATGCTGACAACAAGCGTGGGGGCGAAGTTGGCAACAGCCCTTCCTACTGCGGTATTAAAAAAGATATTCGCGGTATTCTTGATGTTTGTTGCAGCGACCATGCTGCTCTAAGTCCATCCTTTTATTTGTCATAAGAAGAGAATGATTTATGTCTCAGGGATACATTGAATTTCCCAATATTGATCCGGTTTTAATTGCTATTGGTCCTGTTTCAATTCGCTGGTACGGCTTGATGTACCTAGTTGGTTTCCTATTCGCCTTATGGTTGGCGAACCGCCGTGCAGATAAACCTAGTAGTGGCTGGACGCGAGAGCAAGTATCAGATTTACTGTTTGCAGGCTTCCTTGGGGTTGTGTTCGGTGGTCGTGTCGGCTACGTGATGTTCTACAATTTTGAACTCTTCCTAGCGGAGCCATTGTATCTGTTTAAAGTCTGGACTGGTGGTATGTCATTCCATGGTGGTTTGCTCGGGGTGATGACTGCCATGTTCTGGTATGCTCATAAAAACGGTCGGACTTTCTTTGGTGTGGCTGACTTCATCGCTCCGCTTGTGCCATTTGGTTTAGGAATGGGACGATTGGGCAATTTCATGAATAGTGAGTTGTGGGGGCGTGTCACAGATGTGCCTTGGGCGGTTATCTTCCCGAATGGCGGACCTCTTCCGCGTCACCCATCGCAATTGTATGAAATGGCATTAGAAGGCATTGTTCTGTTCTTCATCTTAAACTGGTTTATTAAAAAGCCGCGTCCTCTTGGTTCAGTTTCAGGACTTTTCCTTGCGGGTTACGGAACATTCCGTTTCCTAGTAGAATACGTACGCGAACCAGACGCTCACTTAGGTTTATTCGGTGGCTTTATCTCCATGGGACAAATTTTGTCACTGCCAATGGTGCTTATCGGTATTCTAATGATGGTGTGGGCATACAAACGTGGTCACTATAAAGACGACTTACCACAAAAGACGAAGTAAGGTATTGGTGTGAAACAGTATTTAGATTTGTGTCAGCGCATCGTTGACCAAGGTGTTTGGGTTGACAATGAACGGACGGGTAAGCGTTGTCTGACCGTGATTAACGCGGATTTAACCTATGATGTTGCGAACAATCAATTCCCATTGGTCACCACACGAAAAAGCTTTTGGAAAGCAGCGGTTGCTGAGTTACTAGGTTATATTCGCGGTTATGATAACGCAGCAGATTTCCGTCACTTGGGCGCCAAAACTTGGGATGCAAACGCAAACCTGAATGATGCTTGGTTAAACAATCCATACCGTAAAGGTGAGGATGATATGGGGCGTGTCTACGGCGTTCAGGGTCGTGCATGGGCGAAACCCGATGGAGGTTGTATTGATCAACTGCGTAAAATAGTCGATGACTTAAGTCAAGGCGTTGATGACCGTGGTGAGATCCTTAACTTCTACAACCCTGGTGAGTTTCATATGGGGTGTTTGCGTCCTTGTATGTACAGTCATCATTTTTCCCTACTGGGTGATACGCTGTACTTAAATAGCACGCAGCGCTCATGCGATGTCCCGCTAGGGCTGAACTTCAATATGGTTCAAGTCTACGTGTTCTTGGCTATCATGGCACAGATTACGGGTAAGAAGCCGGGGCAAGCATTCCACAAGATTGTTAATGCGCACATTTACGAAGATCAACTTGAATTAATGCGTGATGTTCAACTCAAGCGTGACCCTTTAAAAGCTGCAACGTTCCACATCAACCCAGAAATTACATCATTAGAAGACTTAGAAACTTGGGTCACATTGGATGATTTTTGGGTGGAAGGATATGAGCATCATGAGCTCATTCGCTACCCATTCTCAGTGTAGTCGCACTTGCTGCCAATTAAAAAAAGCTCCAAATGGAGCTTTTTTAGATCATGACTTTAGTACATTGACAATATAGCGGCGAATCGGGTTGGTTTGTGTTGACGCAAACAATGCAGAGCTGATGAACTTAGATGGGGTTAAAATTCCTCTACTCACTAAAGAACGAATCAAATCGAAGTCTTTTAGTTCGTTTTCCCGCACAGTAGCAATCAAAATCGTCTCTTAGTTGAACGTTGTGAGTCGATGCTTTTCATCTTATGGTGCGCCAGCGCCTCTAGTTTATCAGTCGTTTCCTTTCTTGCGCACAATGAAGAGGATTTACGCTGCTAAGAATATCAATATCAGCCACCAATTGAGTTAGGTTTTCGTCTAGTACTACTATAATAGCTGGCGAGAAATAGCGACATTAGTTTGCGCCATATGATCAACTCCGAGGTAAGGTTAATCCATTATGAGTGAGGTTGTTATGGTACAAATGATCATCAGCTTACCTGCTGGACAGCATCTATTGATAAAAAAAGGCTCCACATTGTGGAGCCTAAATAATAAGCGATGGTATGTTGCTATTGCTATGTTGTCAGAGCAAGAATTGCACCTGGCAAAATAATGAACACTGACATCAAATAGCCACCGACCACAGCTTTATTCTTGGTGGCCATTTCAGAAATCATCTCAGCGCCTTTCATTGGAATTTCACGTAAGAACGGAATACCAAAGATCAATAACGTTGCCATGACGTTGAATGCTAAGTGCACCAGTGCAATTTGCAGTGCGAAGACCGCAAACTCACCAGACACTGCTGTCGCTGCCAATAGAGCGGTAATACAAGTACCGATGTTCGAACCTAGCGTGAATGGATAAATATCACGGACTTTCAACACGCCTGTACCAACTAATGGCACCATTAAGCTCGTGGTGGTTGATGAAGATTGCACCAACACCGTGACGATAGAGCCTGATACGATGCCATGGATAGGACCGCGGCCAATCGCGTTCTTCAAGATCTCACGTGCACGACCTACCATTAGGCTTTTCATTAACTTACCCATGACGGTAATCGCAACGAAGATAGTCGCAATACCAAGGACGATAAGCGCAATACCTCCGACGGTGTCACCGAATGCTGAAAGTGGTTCTTTAATCGCACTAACAACGGGCTTAGTCATTGGTTTAATAAAATTGAAGCCTTTGATGCTCATATCACCGGTAGCAAGTAGTGGTGACACAAGCCAGTGAGAAATCTTCTCTAAAATGCCGAACATCATTTCCAACGGCAGGAAAATAACGACCGCAAGTAAGTTGAAGAAATCGTGAATAGTTGCACTAGCGAATGCTCGCTTAAACTCTTCTTTACAACGAACATGGCCAAGAGAAACGAGCGTATTAGTCACTGTTGTTCCAATATTGGCACCCATTATCATTGGAATCGCAGTTTCTACCGGTAGACCACCAGCCACTAGACCGACAATGATAGACGTCACGGTACTTGAGGATTGGATTAGGGCTGTCGCTACCAAGCCGATCATAAGACCTGCGACTGGGTGAGATGCAAACTCAAATAGCACTTTAGCTTGATCGCCAGTTGCCCATTTGAAGCCACTACCAACCATAGACACTGCTAGAAGAAGTAGATACAACATGAATGCCAAGTTAGCCCAGCGTAACCAACGAGTCGTGCTCGAAATTGGAACCACTGTTGAAGTAGCTTGGTTCATCATAATTTTCTCCGTTGACCTTTCAGTTCATTTTCGGTCTGTAGTTGAAATTGTGGCTGATGTTAGAGAACAAATATTTCAGTAATATGACAGATTCATTGCTATGTGAGATTTTTATTGTTCTTTTTAATAGTGAGGAAAGCTATGTTGTCTTTTTTGATTTAAATTATTGAAATATAAAGAGATAACACTAGGTTGTGTTAGTGGTTTTTTGTATTCAACCTAGAAGAAAAATGTATGTAGGTGCAACTTTTATGACAAGGTTGATTTTTAGATTTCGGTAAAACTAAGACTTATGATGGGTATTGTATGGTTTTGTCGAGTTTATTGTTTGTTTCTGACGTATTTGGTATAAAAGCATCACCTTATTTTCGGGATGTTGAGCATGTCACATCTAAACTATAACCACCTTTATTACTTTTGGATGGTATGTAAACAGGGCTCGGTAACGAAAGCAGCAGACGCGCTTTTTTTGACTCCACAAACAGTGACAGGGCAAATCAAGGCACTTGAAGAGCGAATGAAGGGGAAGTTAACCAAGCGCAATGGACGTACTGTTGAACCGACAGAGTTAGGGCAATTGGTGTTCAAGTACGCCGACCGGATGTTTGGCTTGAGTTATGAGATGTTAGATATCGTGAATTACAGCCAACATTCGAACATTTTGTTTGAGGTTGGTGTGGCTGATGCGTTATCAAAGCGCTTGGTCAGCAAGGTACTCATGACCACGGTTCCTGAAGACAGCAGTATTCACCTGCGTTGTTTTGAGTCGACACACGAGCTTCTACTTGAGCGACTTTCCCAGCATAAGTTGGATATGATTTTGTCGGATTGTCCAGTCGACTCGACACAAAGCCCAGGACTATATAGTAAAAAGTTAGGCGAAAGTAGCATGAGCTTCTTCGCTTCTTCTGAAATTGACGGAGTACGATTTCCTGAAATATTAGAAGAGAAAAAACTTTTGATTCCCGCGAGCCGAACAGCAATGGGACGCAAGGTTATTCAGTGGTTTGACCGTCAAGGTCTCCAACCCAATCTGCTGGGCGAGTTTGATGATGTGGCTTTAATGAAAGCCTTTGCACGATATCACGATGACGTCATTTTTTTAGCGCCGACAGTATATATGTCTGAAATTGAAGACGACCGTAATTTACAGCTCATTGGTCACGTGGACGGTTTAAAGGAAGAGTACTACGTCATTTTTGCTGAGCGAATGATCCAACATCCGGCGGTAAAAAACGTTTGTGATGCTGACTTCCGGCAAATGTTTGAGTAAATACATACCGTTGCGCAAGTAAATAGATTATTATCGATAAAAATATAAATGATGCCTTAAGTAACTCAAGGTACTTAGCTTAGTGAGTCAGTTTGGTTGAGCGATTACGCACAGACTAATATGACTGAGGCTGAGCTTGCATATTCGTTTAAGACTAAATTAAGTTTCTAAGCATGGAAGTTCTGGATATGTATCCTGAGCTTCTTAGAGGTATCAACCAATGCAACACAACGAGCTGCTCAGGGTTGGAAGAAGTAAGTTGTAGCTAGAGGTCCAACACATGAACCTACAAGATATGGAGAAGAACTCCGCAAAAGCCGTCGTGTTGCTCAAAGCGATGGCAAACGAAAGACGCCTACAAATTCTCTGCATGCTGCATAATCAAGAGCTATCCGTTGGGGAGCTGTGTGCAAAACTAAAGTTGAGTCAGTCGGCATTATCTCAACACCTAGCTTGGCTTCGTCGTGACGAATTAGTGACAACAAGAAAAGAAGCACAAACGGTGTACTACACGCTAAAGAGTGATGAGGTGAAAGCGCTAATCAAAACACTCCATAGTCTCTACTGTGCAGATGAGACTTAAGTAAAAGAGGTCAGTGCATTTAGACGGGAATAGTAGACAAAAGAAAAGCTGGCACTGCCAGCTTTTTTTTATTATGAAAGCTTTAAATATAAAAAAACCGACTTTACGTCGGTTTTTTCTTCACCGAAAAATCAGAACTCTATTAAAGAGCTTTGATTTGTGCAGCGAAGCGAGACTTATGGCGAGATGCTTTATTCTTGTGAATAAGGCCTTTAGTTGCCATGCGGTCTAGGATAGGTGTAACTGCAGCAAATGCAGCAGTTGCAGCTTCTTTGTCGCCTGCTTCGATAGCAGCAACAGTTTTCTTCATGTAAGTACGCATCATTGAGCGACGACTAGCGTTGTGCTGACGACGTTTCTCAGCTTGGATAGCGCGCTTCTTAGCAGATTTACTATTTGCCAAGGGTCTAACTCCCAAAAACTTAGTTCTGTGACAATTTAAGGGCGAGGAATATCCCTCATTTGCGCTTAAATGTCAAATGATTTGTGCAAAAACCGATCTGAGCCAAACAAACTTTGGTAAGAGCGGTTATCGCGGTTAAGATGGCGTGGATTCTAACAGCATTTTTATACCAATGCTAATAATTATCCGCTTAGAATTAACAATAGGTGGATATATTTTTGACGTCTATATACAGCACCTGCGAGCTTAGCTGTATAGGGTTCGCTGTCTTATCGTAATATTCCGAGGTTACTGTGAGTAAACGACTACTCAAGTCAGGCATGATCGTCAGTGCTATGACATTTATTTCCCGCGTTCTAGGCCTAGTTCGTGATGTTGTAGTGGCAAATTTGATGGGGGCAGGAGCAAGTGCAGACGTCTTTTTCTTTGCCAATAAAATTCCTAACTTCTTACGACGTCTGTTTGCCGAAGGCGCTTTTTCTCAAGCCTTTGTGCCGGTTTTAACCGAAAGTCATGCGCAAGGTGACATGGACAAAACTCGGGAATTGATTGCCCGAGCGGCAGGGACTCTCGGTGTCATTGTCTCGGTCGTCACTTTATTTGGTGTCTTAGGCTCTGGCGTGGTAACCGCACTGTTTGGTTTTGGTTGGTTCTTAGACTGGATGCATGGTGGACCTGCTGCGGAAAAGTTTGAGCTCGCCAGTATGATGCTCAAAATTACGTTCCCTTACCTATGGTTTATCACCTTTGTTGCGCTTTCTGGTGCAATTCTCAACACCCTTGGTAAGTTCGTGGTCTCTTCTTTTACGCCAGTGTTTTTAAACGTGATGATTATTCTGGCGGCTCTGTTTATTTCACCGCAAATGGCAAAGCCTGAGCTTGGGCTTGCGGTCGGCGTCTTTTTGGGTGGTTTGGTGCAGTTTTTATTCCAAATCCCTTTTCTTATTAAAGCGGGCGTGATGGTCAAGCCTAAATGGGGCTGGCGTGAGCCGGGTGTGGTGAAAATCCGTACTTTGATGATTCCTGCTCTATTCGGCGTCTCCGTCAGCCAGATTAATCTGTTGCTGGATACCTTTATTGCCAGCTTCCTGCAAACTGGGTCGATCAGCTGGCTTTATTATTCAGACCGGCTCTTGGAGTTTCCTTTGGGTTTGTTTGGTATTGCGATTGCGACGGTTATTTTGCCAGCGCTTTCACGCAAACACGTTGATGCACACAATGAAGGCTTTGCTCATACTATGGACTGGGGCATACGCATGGTCACATTGCTCGGTATTCCTGCCATGCTGGGCCTCATGGTATTGGCAAAACCAATGTTGATGGTGCTGTTCATGCGCGGTGAGTTTTCTCCTCAAGATGTTCATCAAGCTTCATTATCATTATTTGCCTATGCATCTGGCTTGTTGAACTTTATGTTAATTAAGGTGTTAGCTCCTGGTTATTACTCGCGTCAAGATACCAAAACGCCAGTGAAATACGGCATTATTGCAATGGTGACGAACATGGTATTTAACGCCATTTTGGCCTATTTCTATGGTTACGTTGGTTTGGCTATTGCGACGGCATTGTCGGCATTCGTCAATATGGTTTTGTTGTATCGTGGTCTGCATTTGTCTGGTGTGTATCAGATCACCAAGAGAACGGCTTTCTTTTTTATGCGTTTGATTATCGCTGGGGGGGCGATGGTTTCGACCATCTTATGGCAGTTAGAGGATATGTCCGTTTGGCTGGAATGGACCTTTACTCAACGCAGCGGCGTGCTCGGGATGCTGATCGCGCTAGGTGCTGTCGTTTACTTTTCGATTGCGTTTTTACTGGGTGTGCGCTTAAAAGACCTAAAAGCTGGGACAGAGTAAGGGGGATTGGTATATAATCCGTCAGTTTCACACAGTGCAAAGTAAAACAGAGGCAGAAAGCAGTACCCAATGGAACTGATTAGAGGCATTCACAATATCACACCACGCCACCATGGTTGCGTGCTGACTATTGGCAATTTTGATGGCGTGCATCAAGGCCATCTGCAAGTATTGCAACAAGTCTCAGAGCAAGGGAAGAGGCTTTCGTTACCTTCGGTTGTGATGACCTTTGAGCCTCAGCCGATGGAGCTGTTTGCGAAAGACAAGGCGCCAGCACGGCTAACACGATTACGTGATAAGTTTGTACAATTGAGTAAGCTCGATATTAATCGTCTGCTGTGCGTTAATTTTAATCGTCATTTTGCCAGTCTGACGGCGGAAGAGTTTATCCGTGACTTGTTGGTCGAGCGTTTGGGTGTTAAGTTTCTTGTCGTTGGTGATGATTTCTGCTTTGGTAAAGGCCGAACTGGTAACTTTGCGATGTTGCAGGAAGCTGGGGGAAAATACGGCTTTGAAGTTGTGAGTACCCAAAGCTTTTGTTTACAAAAATCACGAGTCAGTAGTACGGCTATTCGCGAAGCATTGGCTCGTGATGATTTGCATTCCGCACAACAAATGCTGGGAAGAAATTACAGCATCAGCGGTCGTGTTTCTCACGGAAGAAAACTGGGAAGAACGATTGGTTTTCCTACTGCAAACCTTCCTTTGAAACGCTGTGTTTCTCCGGTTTCCGGAGTCTATGTAGTTCAAGCGCTTGGCTTAGGAAATGAGCCTGTCGGTGGTGTTGCTAATATTGGCCAAAGGCCGACTGTCAATGGTGTTCGCCAGCAGTTAGAAGTGCACTTATTCGACTTTCATGCCAATTTGTATGGCAAGCAACTAGAAGTGGAACTTTTGCACAAACTTCGAGATGAGCAAAAGTTTGAGTCGTTTGAAGCACTTAAACAACAAATCGAATTGGATGCTGAAGCAGCAAGGGTGTGGTTGCGTCAGCTTAAGCGTTGAGCGGTTTATTCCACCGCTGAACATAATGTCTAATTTTCGCCCAATATAACGGAATTAAGAATCGATGAGTGAGTATAAAGATACCCTGAATTTACCTGAAACAGGGTTTCCAATGCGCGGTAATCTGGCCAATCGTGAGCCAGAAATGCTTAAGCGTTGGTACAAAGAAGATCTTTACGGTGAAATCCGTAAAGCAAAAAAAGGTAAAAAGCCATTCGTATTGCACGATGGCCCTCCTTACGCAAATGGTGACATTCATATTGGTCACGCACTAAACAAGATTCTTAAAGACATTATAATTAAATCCAAAACACTTTCAGGTTTTGACGCACCTTACATCCCAGGTTGGGATTGTCACGGGCTACCTATCGAGTTGATGGTAGAAAAGAAGGTTGGCAAACCAGGCCAAAAAGTGACAGCGGCTGAATTCCGCGAAAAATGTCGTCAGTACGCCGCTGGTCAAGTTGAAGGTCAAAAAGAGAGCTTCAAGCGTCTTGGCATTATGGGAGAGTGGGACAAGCCATACCGTACAATGGATTTTGATACGGAAGCGAACATCATCCGTGCGCTTGGTAAAATCGCGAGCAACGGCCACCTGCTAAAAGGTTTCAAACCTGTTCACTGGTGTACGGATTGTGGCTCAGCGCTGGCTGAAGCAGAAGTGGAATACAAAGACAAAGTATCGCCATCTATCGATGTACGCTTTAAGGCTGCGGACGAAGCTGCGCTTCTGTCTAAGTTTGAGCTGACTGAAGGTCATGAAGGTAAAGGCGATATCTCTATTGTCATCTGGACAACAACACCTTGGACGCTTCCTGCGAACCGTGCTGTGTGTCTACGTGATGACCTTGAGTATGTACTTATCCAAGTTGAAGGCGAGCAACCTGAGCGTATTATTGTTGCGGCTGAGCTGGCGAAAGACGTTATGGACCGCGCAGGTATCGAGCACTTCCATAACCTTGGTTTTGCCAAAGGCGCGGATCTAGAGCTTTCTCAGTTCCAACACCCATTCTACGATTTTACCGTACCGGCGATCCTAGGCGATCACGTAACCACGGATTCAGGTACTGGTGTGGTTCACACAGCACCTGGCCACGGTCAAGAAGACTTCGCCGTTGGTCAAAAATACAACCTAGAAGTGGCGAACCCAGTTGGTTCAAACGGTGTTTACCTACCGGACACTGAGCTATTCGCTGGTCAGCACGTATTCAAAGCGAACAATGCGGTTGTAGAAACGCTAAAAGAAAAAGGCGCACTACTGCATCACCACGCTTACGAGCACAGCTACCCACACTGTTGGCGTCATAAGACTCCAATCATCTTCCGCGCAACACCGCAGTGGTTTGTATCCATGGACCAAGCGGGTCTGCGTGCCAAAGCACTAGAAGCTATCAAAGGTGTTCAGTGGATGCCGGAGTGGGGTCAAAGCCGTATCGAAGGTATGATCGAAGGTCGCCCAGAGTGGTGTGTCTCTCGTCAACGTACTTGGGGTGTGCCAATCGCTCTGTTTGTTCATAAAGAAACATCAGAACTTCATCCAAACACACTAGAACTGATTGAAAAAGTCGCGAAGTTGGTTGAAGAGAAAGGCATTCAAGCATGGTGGGATGTCGATGCCGCTGAGCTACTCGGTGCTGACGCAGACCAGTACGAAAAAGTACTCGATACGTTAGACGTATGGTTCGACTCAGGTGTCACGCACTTCTCTGTTGTTGATGCTCGTGAAGAGTACCAATTTGATGGTGAAGAAAGGGGCTACAGCGCTGACCTATACCTAGAGGGATCTGACCAACACCGTGGTTGGTTCCAGTCATCTCTCATTTCATCTATCGCAATGAAAGATGTGGCACCTTATAAGCAAGTTCTTACTCATGGTTTCGTTGTTGACGGTCACGGCCGTAAGATGTCGAAATCTATTGGTAACGTCGTCGCGCCAAAAGATGTCACTAATAAACTTGGTGCCGATATCTTGCGCCTATGGGTTGCATCAACTGACTATACGGGTGAAGTTGCCGTTTCTGATGAAATCCTAAAACGCAGCGCTGATGCATACCGTCGTATTCGTAACACTTCTCGTTTCTTCCTAGCAAACCTAAATGGTTTTAACCCTGAAACAGACATGGTTCCAGCGGAAGAAATGGTTGCTCTGGACCGCTGGGCAGTAGGGCGTGCACTGGCAGCGCAAGAAGAAATTATCAAAGCATACGAAGAGTACAACACGCATGCAGTAATGCAGCGTCTAATGCACTTCTGTTCTATCGAAATGGGCTCTTTTTACCTAGACGTGATTAAAGACCGTCAGTACACAGCAAAACGTGGCGGCAACGCTCAACGTAGTTGTCAGACTGCGCTTTACTACATTGTTGAAGCGCTTGTTCGTTGGATGGCACCTATTATGTCATTTACCGCAGATGAGATCTGGAACGAAATGCCAGGCAAGCGTGACAAGTTTGTATTCAGTGGTGAATGGTATCAAGGTTTGTTTGGTCTAACCGAAGGCGAAGAGCTTAATAACGAGTTCTGGGCAGAGATTCAGAAAGTTCGTGGTGCAGTGAACAAACTGCTAGAAGCGGCACGAGCTGAGAAGACTATCGGTGGTGCGCTACAAGCTGAGATAACGCTCTTTGCCGATGAGCCGCTATCTGCGAAAATCAACCAGCTAGAAGATGAACTACGTTTCGTATTGATCACGTCTGCGGCGACAGTGAAACCGTTAAGCGAGAAAACTGATACAGCACAAGCGACTGATATTGATGGTTTGTTCGTTGAAGTTGCTGCAGCAGAAGGCGAGAAGTGTGACCGTTGTTGGCACCACACGGCAGACGTAGGCACAATCGAAGGTCACGAGAAGATCTGTGGTCGTTGTGTATCTAACGTTGATGGTGAAGGTGAAGTTCGTAAGTTCGCGTAAATACTCGTCATTCTTGGCTCTGTAGCTTTGTTGACTTCATTTACCAACTCCATCACATAGCCCACTAGGCTCAGGAGCTTGGTAAATTCGTCGCCGTGCTACAGCGCCAATCATTTAGAGTATTAGTTTCTTGTTCTGGAACTTTTTATTAATTCAACAGCCCCAGTAATTACTGGGGCTGTTTGTAGGTAAAGTAATGAGTGAAAAAACACTGTCTTTAAAACACTCGGGTGTGCGCTGGTTGTGGCTGGCGATTGTAATTTTCTTGGCTGATATCGGCATTAAGTTTGTTGTGATGAACAACATGGGTTATGGCTGGGCAAACCGCATTGAAATTTTGCCATTCTTTAATCTTTTGTACGTACATAACTATGGTGCCGCTTTTAGCTTTTTGAGTGATCAAGCGGGCTGGCAGCGTTGGTTATTTACCGGTATTGCTTTTATCGTTACGGGTCTTTTGACTTACTGGATGAGTAAACTACCAGCGAAAGAGAAATGGAATAATATTGCTTATGCCATGATCATTGGTGGCGCAGTAGGCAACGTATTCGACCGTGTGATACACGGTTTTGTCGTGGATTATTTGGACTTTTTCTGGGGTAATTATCACTGGCCAGCATTCAACCTTGCAGACATGGCTATTTGTATTGGTGCTGCGATGATTATTGTTGACGGCTTTCGAAAGAAAGACGAGGCGAAAGCCTAAGTCGTGGCAGTGTATATTGTGAAAAGTTGAATAACCCTAAGCGTCGCCCGTTGATTCGAGCGACGCTTTTTATTATGTTGGAGCGCCAATCAGCATATCAATGTATAAAAAGACCAAGCTGACAGCGTAATAACCCCAGAACAAGGAAGCAGTAACGTGACAACAATAACCAATGAATCTGTAGTAACCCTTCACTTTACGATTAAGATGAAAGACGGATCGGTTGCGGATAGTACTCATAATATGGGTAAACCAGCGAAATTTGTTATGGGTGATGGCAGCTTGAGTGAAAACTTTGAGCAGTGCTTGATAGGCCTAGAAACAGGCGCACAAAAAGCGATTGAGCTAAAAGCAGAAGACGCGTTTGGCATGCCAAACCCAGACCATGTACACCATATGGAACGCACTAAATTTGTAGGTGATGCAGAAGTAGAAGTGGGCACAATCATGGCTTTCAGTGGCCCTGATGGCATGGAAATCCCGGGCATCATCACTGAGATTGCTGGCGATTCAGTTACAGTGGACTTCAACCATCCTCTAGCGGGACAAGACGTGACTTTCGAAGTTGAAATTTTGTCAGTAGAATAGCGAACCCAATAAAGATAATTTCCATGAGCAATGAAATGAAAATCCTATTAGCTAACCCACGCGGCTTTTGTGCTGGTGTAGACCGTGCGATTAGCATCGTAGAGCGTGCGCTAGAGATGTATCAGCCACCGATTTATGTTCGTCATGAGGTGGTACATAACCGTTTTGTGGTTGAAGGGCTAAAACAACGTGGCGCTGTCTTCGTTGAAGAGCTGCATGAAGTGCCAGACAACAACATTGTGATTTTTTCTGCTCATGGTGTATCACAGGCGGTTCGTCAGGAAGCCAAGCAGCGCGATTTGACCGTGTTTGACGCGACGTGTCCATTGGTAACCAAAGTCCATATGGAAGTGGCGCGAGCAAGCCGCCGCAATATGGAAGTGGTGCTGATTGGTCACGCCGGTCACCCTGAAGTAGAAGGCACGATGGGGCAGTACGCGAGTGAAACCGGTGGCATGTACTTGGTTGAAACCCCAGCCGACGTTGAGAAACTGAAGGCGATTGTGAAAGATCCATCCGATCTTCACTACGTAAGCCAAACGACCTTGTCTGTTGACGAGACTGCTGATGTTATCGAAGAGCTACGCCGCGTGTTCCCAGATATCCAAGGCCCGCGTAAAGATGATATTTGCTACGCAACGCAAAACCGTCAAGATGCCGTACGTGAATTAGCGAGCGATGTTGATGTCATGGTGGTGGTCGGTTCAAAGAATTCATCCAACTCAACACGCCTAAAAGAATTGGCTGAAAAGCTTGGTACACCGGGTTATTTGACGGATTGTCCTGAAGATATCGAACCAAAATGGTTTGAAGGTAAGAACAAAGTCGGTGTAACGGCTGGAGCATCAGCACCAGAAGAGTTAGTGAACCAAATTCTTGATCGCATCAAAGAGTTGGTTGGTGCTGAAGCCGTCGACGAAGTGCTAGGGCGAGAAGAGAATATGTTCTTCGAAGTACCGAAAGAGCTACAAATTAAACAAGTTGATTAACATCGGGCATGATTAAATATTTCAAAGGCGATCTCAAAGGTCGCCTTTTTTAACGGAGTTAGTGATTGATGCCGAGCATCTCTTTTAGCACCTTCAGGTAGCGACGACTCACTGGAATCTCAAAGCCCGTTTTGGTGATGATTTCGGCTAAACCGTTCTCTAGCAATTTTATCTCGCTGATGGTTTTGATGTTGACTAAGTACTGGCGATGGCAGCGCACTAAAGGGGTTTTCTCTTCCAGTGTTTTGAGGGTTAATTGTGTACTAGCAGTCTGGCCCGCTGAGCGAGCATGTACGCCACTGATGTCGCTGTACGCACACTCCACTGTATCGGTAGCCATGATCACTATCCGGTTATGCCCAATACACGGGATTTGAGCTAAGGTCTCGGGCGTAATGGCAGACAGTTGTTGAGTCAATGCTGATTGACTGATGACTTTATTGAGTCGCTTGACCGTTTTGGTTAAGCGGCATGGGTCGACGGGTTTGAGCAAATAATCAAATGCGTTATCTTCAAATGCTTGAATCGCATATTGATCGTAGGCGGTAACGAAAACCACATAAGGCATGGTGTCAGGATCGAGCATACCGAGTAGCTCAATACCTGTGACTTGAGGCATTTGGATGTCGAGAAACACCACATCAGGCTTGAGTTCATTGATTTTTTTGAGGCCTAAGATAGCGTTTGAAGCATCGCCCACCACTTCAACTTGGCCTGTTTCTTCTAATAGCTCTGCCAGTTCTTCACGAGCAAATTGTTCATCATCAATGACGAGTGCGCTTAACATCCCACATTACCTTTATTACTTTGACTTTGTTCGCTTTTAGGATTTTTGGGGAATGATAAAGCTCATTTTAGTAAATTGATGTGTCTCACACGTAATTTTTAGCGCTGAGTCACGTCCAAATTGATTAGTGAGACGTTTGTCGACAATTTCTAAACCCAAGCCCGAGTGGTTCTCGTTGGGATGTGCAAAACTGCCCGCGTTATCTTCTACGGTGATGAGATAGCCTTGCGGATGCACTTGACTGTATATGTAGATCTTCCCCCCTTCCAGCATATTAGAAATACCGTGTTTAATGGCATTTTCAACCAGTGGTTGGAGTGTAAAGCTTGGCAATTTGATGTCGAGCACTTCTGGTTGAATATCGATTTTCACTTCTAAGCGATCTGTAAAACGTGCTTTCTCAATACTTAGGTAAGAGTTTACATGGGCTAGCTCTTCTTTCAGTGTCACCGTGTTGATGTTTTGTTTCAGATTACTGCGAAAGAAGTGTGACAAGTTTTGAATCAGCTCACGCGCTTTATCAGGATCTCGCCGAGTAATCGCGCTAATGGTATTGAGTGCGTTAAACAAAAAGTGGGGGTTGACTTGTGCGTGCAGTAGCTTGATTTCTGCTTGAGCTAATAAAGTTTGTTGTTGCTGATAATCCCCATACAGAATCTGACTGGATAACAGCTGGGCGATGCCTTCGGCCATCGACATGTTTGCGGTAGAGAACAGTTTGCGCTTCGGCTCGTATAACTTAATGGTACCAATGACTTCCTTGCCTGCACGCAACGGAATGATCAGGGCAGAGCCGAGCTTGCAGTCTTTCGCGAGTGAGCACTGGTAAGGGCGCTCAGCACCATCAAGGTAAATGATGTCGTTTTTCTCCATCGAATCTAATGTGCTCTGCGATGAAATAGGAGTATTGGGTTTATGGTGATCATCGCCAATACCAACGAAAGCTAGGATCTTCTTTTGGTCAGTGATGGCGACGGCGCCAACCTTGGTTTCCTCGTAAATAATGCGTGCAATTTTTTTGGCGTTTTCAGTGTTAAAACCGTTGCTAAGAATTCCAACGGAACGATCGGCAATCGTGAGTGCTCGACGAGAAAAAGTCGCAGAGTATTTTTCGAAGATTGCTTTTCTGTCTTGCAGGATACTCATGAACAGTGCGGCGCCAAAGGAATTCGCGATGATCATTGGGGCGGCAATCTCAGACACCAGCGCATATGCTTGGTCAAACGGTTTGGCAACGGAGAGCAGCAAGAGCATTTGCACAACTTCCGCGACAAACGTGACACTGAATACCACGCTGGGGTTAAACAGTAAGGCCCCTTTGTTACGTTTGATGAGATAGACATGGAGCAAGCCGCCAATCACACCTTCCGCTGTCGTAGAAATAGCGCAGGCCAGATCGGTAAAACCACCAAGAGAATAGCGGTGAAGACCGCCCGTCAGCCCAACCGCAAAACCCACCACAGGGCCGCCAAATAATCCTCCCATGACAGCACCAATCGCGCGTGTATTCGCAATCGCATCATTGATGTGTAAGCCAAAATAAGTACCTAAAATACAAAATCCAGAGAAGAGCACATAGCAAATTAAACGGTGACTAAGGCGTGAAGAGATACTGAGCAGCGGCAAGATGATGGGCGTTTTACTCAGCATGTAAGCCAATACCAAGTACACGCACATCTGTTGTAAGAGGGAAATTACCAGTTCCATAGTGAACCTAACCTGAAATCAATGTTGTTATTGTATACCTAAATAACCTCCAGATGATTGATATCGTGGGAGTCACTTGGGTATACGAAAACAAAAAGAGCCTGCGTGGCAGGCTCTTTATCTTAATCAGTTAATGCGTGAGCTAGCGTTACGCGGTTTCTGATACGGGATGTGGTTTATCTTCGTCAGCCAAATCAGTATCACCCTTACCCTTAGAGGTTTTGATCACGTAACCAGTCACGATGAGTGTGAACACGACACCAGCGATGGTTGACACTTGCATCGGTAGGCCGAAACCTAGCGTGCTGTTGTTTAGGATGAACGTGACACATACCGTCGTCATAAACATGGCCGGAATGGTCGTAACCCAATGCAGTTTGTTGTGACGAAGTAGGTAAGCCGACGCTGTCCAGAGCATCATCACTGCGGTTGTTTGGTTAGCGAAGCCGAAGTAGCGCCAAATGATACCAAAGTCTACTTGAGTCAAGATGCCACCAAGAACGAAGAGTGGCAGTGCCATGAGTAGTCGGTTACGTAGCGTTTTCTGCTCCATGTTGAAGTATTCTGCAAGGATCAGACGGCTTGAACGGAATGCAGTATCGCCTGACGTGATAGGGAGAATAACCACACCAAGGAAAGCAAGGATACCACCGAACACACCCAATAGACCAAATGACGCGCTGTATACCACGTTACCAGGACCACCGTTCTTCACCGCTTCTGATAATGCGTCTAGTGAGCCGAAGAAAGACAAAGCAATCGCACACCAGATAAGGGCGATAACCCCTTCACCAATCATGGCACCGTAGAAGACAAAACGACCATTTTTCTCGTTTTCCATACAACGCGCCATCAGTGGGGACTGAGTGGCGTGGAAGCCTGAGATAGCACCACAAGCGATAGTGATAAACAGCGCAGGCCATAACGGCATGTCATTTGGATTCAAGTTACTCAGCATGTCTGAAACTTGGAAATCACCCATTACCGTGTGCTCGCTAGAGAACGCCACGGCGGTCATTAGACCGACTGACATAAAAATAAGCAGTGCGCCAAACAGTGGGTAGAAGCGGCCAATGATTTTATCGACAGGAACAATAGTTGCGATGATGTAGTAAGCGAAGATGGCGATAACCATAGTGGTCATGCTTACGTTAAGGCCCGTCTGATCATTGATTAGATTGGTGATCATGCCTGCTGGCGCCGATACGAATACCACCCCAACCAGAAGAAGTAAGACAATGGCAAAAATATTCATAAAGTGTTTTGCGCCATTACCTAGGTAGCGACCCGTAATAGTAGGTACAGAAGCGCCGCCATTACGAACCGAAAGCATGCCGGAGAAGTAATCGTGTACTGCGCCTGCAAATATGCAACCAACGACAATCCAAAGCATCGCTGCTGGGCCGTATAGCGCACCCATGATTGGACCAAAGATTGGGCCGACACCAGCGATGTTTAGGAGCTGAACGAGATAAACTTTCTTCGTTGACATTGGAACAAAGTCAACACCATCCGATTTGGTATGAGCCGGGGTTTGGCGTTTTTCATTGATGCCGAAGATCTTCTCGATGAAAGCGCCGTAGATGAAGTATCCGCCAATTAGGGCCGCGACACAGGTTAGAAACCACATCATAGCAATTGTCCTTAGTCTTAGTTGAGTAGGGTAATATTTTAATTTCAGGATGCATCTTATGCGTCGCTTGTGTTAAATGCATTCGGTCAGTCGATGAGCGGTCGAATAGAATAATGAGTGGTCGATATACCGCTTGAGCGGTTTTAATATGAGGTGAATGGCTTACGGGGTGATTGAGTGGTTTAACTGTTATGTGAGAGGTTACATCTTGGACTGAGCGAGAACTTCTATGATTAATGGTAAGCTTATTTTGAAAACAATTAGTTAAGGAAGAATGATGAAAAAGGCAACGTTAGGTTTGGTGCTCGCTTTACTAGCAGGGTGTGCTGTACCGACGGAAGAGCTCGCTCAATCGGGAGATTGGTATCAGATCGGATATCAAGATGGCGTAGCGGGACACACATCTCGCACAATGAATCAATTGCGTGAGCTAGGTCGTGTTAAGCAAGGTGATTATGACCAAGGGTATTTAGAAGGAATAGCGGAATACTGTAATCCGGCCTTCGCGTACCAAATAGGGCTGTCTGGACAGTATTACCAAGGGGTCTGTGAAGGTACTCAGCAAGCACAAAAGTTCCGCATGGAATGGCAGCGTGGCTGGAACGAGTACAACAACTAAGCCAATAGAAAAATTGATTCTGTTTGATGCGAAAGGTGGCCTGAGGCCACCTTTTTTAATGCGTTTATTTCGTCTGGTGTCCTTCAACGGCCTTGCGTAAGAAACCATCTTGATGATGGAGATGTTGACGTGCGGAGTCGATATCAAGATCGGTAAGGATCATCAATATCGCCAATTTTACGTTATGGTTGGTTTGTTTCAACACCGCTGTTGCTTGTGTTTTGTCACAATCGGTCGCTTGCATCACAATACGAGCTGCGCGAGCGAGTAACTTATTGTTGGTGGCTTTTACATCCACCATTAAGTTTTGGTAGCTCTTACCTAAGCGGATCATACTAGCGGTACTAAGCATATTCAGTACCAGTTTTTGCGCAGTGCCCGATTTTAAACGAGTTGACCCCGTTAATGCTTCAGGCCCAACAACGGGGCTAATGGCTATTTCGGCAATATCTGCAATCGGAGAGTCAGGGTTACAAGATAGTGCTACAGTAGTTGCGCCAATCTTATTCGCATATTCTAAACCTCCGATCACATAAGGTGTACGACCACTTGCTGCAATACCTACGACGACATCATTATTGTTGAATGCGAGGTTTTTTAAATCTTGTTCTCCAAGCTGTGGAGAATCCTCTGCACCTTCTTTAGCTTTGAAGATGGCTTCGGGGCCACCAGCAATAAGACCAATCACCATTTTATCTGACACACCAAATGTAGGCGGGCATTCTGAAGCATCCAGTATGCCTAAACGACCGCTCGTGCCTGCTCCCATATACACCAGCCTTCCGTTTGCTTTAAATGCTTGGGTGATTTTATCTACGGCGAGGGCGATTTCTGGCAGCACTTTCTCAACCGCAATTGGGACGAGTTTATCTTGTTGGTTTAAACGCTGCACAATATCGAATGAAGGAAGAAGATCGATATCCATTGTGTCAGGGTTGCGACCTTCAGAGACAAGGTGAGAAAGAGCCGCAATAAGCGCGTCATTTGTCATAGTAATTTAAGCCTTCGTGATTAATTTTTTGAGTGGAGTACGCCAAGTGAAGCGAGACGGCTGGCCCCCGTCACCTCGGGTAAATTGCTAGGGAGGCTATGAATATAGCGCTGCGCAAGCCAAGCAAATGCCATGGCTTCCATGTAGTCACTATCCACGCCTTTTTCTGCCGTTGTCGCAACGTACCACTGTGGCAATAACTTAGCCAATCGCTGCATCAAAAGTGGGTTTCTTGCTCCACCGCCACAGACCAATAATTGAGGCGTGATGCCATGAGAAAACTTGTCGACTTCGTTGGCAATGGTAACTACAGAATACTCGCAAAGTGTACGCTGTACGTCTTCGATTGGTAAATTGTGATGAGCCAGTTGCTGATGCAGCCAATCAATGTTGAACAGTTCTCGCCCGGTACTTTTAGGTGCTGGCATGGCGAGGTAAGACTCTTTAAGTAATTGAGTCAACAAAGTAGCGTTTACCGTTCCTTTCAGTGCAAATTGTGCATCTTTGTCGAAGCTTTGCCCAGTATGCAGCGCACACCACGCGTCCATCAACATGTTGCCCGGACCTGTGTCGTAGCCAATGACGGGTTGCTCGGGATGCAGTACAGAGATGTTGGCAATGCCACCGATGTTCAGCACCACGGTGGTGGAATCTTGCATAGCAAAGATGCTTTTGTGAAAAGCGGGAACCAGTGGAGCCCCTTGTCCACCCAGCGCCATATCTTTACGTCGAAAATCTGCAACCGTATCAATCCCTGTTTTCACTGCGATGATGTTGGCATCACCTAATTGAGTGGTAAACGGCAAGTCTCCGTTAGGTTGGTGGAATACCGTTTGACCGTGATTACCAATCGCACGAATGTGTTCCGCGGCGTAACCAGACTTCTTGAGCAGTTGTAAAACGGCGTCAGCGAAGAGATGGCCGAGCTGGTGGTCAAGTTCACCGATGGCTTTTAAATTTGTTGCTTGACCGGTACAAACCGATAACAGCATTTCTTTCAGTGCTGTGGGCATTGGATAATCGTCATGCGCAATCAGGCGAACGTGCTCATCACTTATTTCAACCAGAGCGGTATCAATGCCGTCCATGCTCGTTCCAGACATCACACCAATGTACAGTTCGTTAAATTTCATAGCCGATCTCGTCAATTCTTCATTCACTTATTGTAAAGCAAATCTGAAGCGAATAACCTCATCGAATACGAGATATTCAGCCGATTTTGAGGAGAAAATATGGGACCGTTGTGGGTTGACGTCGCGGGTTATGAACTGACCGCTGAAGACAAAGAAATTCTGGAACACCCTACGGTTGGTGGCTTAATTCTATTTGCTCGCAACTATCATGATAGTGAACAGCTTCAAGCACTTAATCAATCAATCCGCAAGGCTGCCAAGCGCCCGATTTTGATCGGTGTGGATCAAGAAGGGGGGCGAGTACAACGCTTCCGTGAAGGTTTCTCGTTGATCCCTGTGGCCGACGAATATGCCAAACATCAAAATGGCGAAGAGCTCGCACGTATGGGCGGTTGGCTAATGGCGGCAGAGTTGATAGCACACGACATCGATTTAAGCTTTGCACCCGTGCTCGACAAAGGTCATCAATGTAAAGCGATCGGTAACCGAGCATTTGGCGAAGATGCCGATACCATTCTTCGCTATAGCACCGCTTACATGCAGGGCATGAAGAGCGTTGGAATGGCAACAACAGGCAAACACTTTCCGGGGCATGGCGGCGTGATTGCAGACTCACATCTCGAAACGCCATACGATGAGCGCAGTGATATTTTTGAACAAGATATGGCGATCTTCAAAGCGCAAATCGATGCCGGTATTTTAGATGCCATGATGCCTGCTCACGTGGTTTTTCCGAATTACGACGCTCAACCAGCGAGTGGTTCAGAATACTGGTTGAAACAAGTTTTGCGACAGCAATTGGGTTTTAAAGGCTTGGTTTTCTCCGATGATCTGACCATGGAAGGCGCTGCTATCATGGGGAGCCCTGCCGAGCGGGGGGCTCAAGCACTGAAAGCCGGTTGCGATATGTTGTTGATGTGTAATAAGCGAGAAGCGCACGTTGAGGTATTAGATAACTTATCGGTATCAGCCGTGCCATTAGCCGAAGCATTACTGAAAAAGCAATTGTTGTCTTTGAATGAGCTCAAGTTATCTCAAGAGTGGAAATTGGCTAGCGAAGCGATGAAGCGCTTGATCAACTAAAGACGGTGTAAATTATTAAAAACACCGATGAGAAGTCAAAGTTGATTAGGTTTTGGCTTTTTCTTTTGTTGTAAGTTTTAATTTACACCAAATGTTTTTTATTATGTACGCTTGTTTTTCTTTTTTTGCCTGTTATCTTGTTGTTAAAGCTTAGTTGTCTCACCAAGGATTTGGTTGAGTGTAAAATTAAATATACAGGTAAGAGTTATGCAGAAAAGTGAGTTGAGCAATATTAATATTAGCGAAGAACAGGTTCTTATTACTCCTGAGGAGCTAAAAACCAAGCTTCCTTTGAGTGAAAAAGCACGTCGCTTTATTCAAGAGTCTCGCCAAACTATCGCTAATATTATTCATAAGAAAGATCACCGCCTGCTGGTTGTATGCGGTCCATGTTCCATTCACGACGTGGAAGCGGCAAAGGATTACGCAAAACGTCTTAAAGCACTCTCTGAACAACTAAGCGATCAACTGTATATTGTTATGCGAGTGTATTTTGAAAAGCCACGCACCACGGTCGGCTGGAAAGGGTTGATTAATGACCCACATCTGGATGGCAGCTTCGACATTGAGCATGGCTTACATGTGGGTCGGGAGCTCTTGGTAGAGCTGGCCGAAATGAACATTCCATTAGCAACAGAAGCACTTGATCCAATCAGCCCTCAATACCTTGCCGATACTTTTAGCTGGGCTGCGATCGGCGCTCGCACCACGGAATCACAAACGCACCGTGAAATGGCAAGTGGTCTGTCGATGCCAATCGGTTTTAAAAACGGTACGGATGGCAGCTTGGCAACCGCAATCAACGCGATGCAAGCTGCGTCTTCTAGCCACCGTTTTATGGGGATCAACCGTGAAGGCCAAGTAGCGCTATTGACCACTCAGGGTAATGCTAATGGGCACGTGATCTTACGCGGCGGCAAGCAAACTAACTACGATTCAGTATCAGTCACTGAGTGTGAACAAGAGTTAACGAAGTTTGAGCTTGACGCTTCTTTGATGGTCGATTGCAGTCACGCTAACTCACGTAAAGATTACCGTCGCCAACCGTTAGTCGCAGAGGATGTGATTCATCAAATCCGTGAAGGCAATAAATCTATTATCGGTCTTATGATTGAAAGTCATATCAATGAAGGAAATCAATCTTCTGACTTAGCTCTTGAAGAGATGAAATATGGTCTGTCTATCACTGACGCATGTATCAATTGGGATTCAACTGAGGCACTATTACGTCATGCACATGAAGAGCTAGTACCTTTCTTAGAAAATCGTCTAAAAGGCTAATTAATACAGGATTTAAGGAACATCAATGGCCGTTGAACTTAACGCATTGCGCGATCAGATTGATGCTGTCGACAAGCAAATGTTGGAGCTGTTGGCTCAGCGTTTGGCGCTTGTAGAGAAAGTTGGGGAAGTAAAAAGCGAACACGGTTTGCCAATTTATGCTCCAGACCGTGAGGCAGCAATGTTAGCCTCTCGTCGTGCCGAAGCGGAAAAAATAGGGATTCCTCCACAGCTGATTGAAGACATTCTTCGCCGCACTATGCGTGAGTCTTATGCCAGTGAAAAAGATTCCGGTTTTAAGTGTTTGAACCCTGAATTGCGCTCAGTGGTCATTATTGGTGGTAATGGCCAGTTAGGCGGTCTGTTTGGACGTATGTTTAAGCTATCTGGTTATCAAGTCAAAGTGCTTGGTAGCAAAGACTGGGATCGTGCGGATGACATCCTAAAAGATGCGGGCCTGGTGGTGGTGACGGTGCCGATTCACCTAACAGAAGGTGTGATTGAAAAGCTAGGTAATCTGCCACAAGACTGCATTCTGTGTGATCTAACTTCTATCAAATCTAAGCCACTAAAAGCAATGTTGAATGTGCACCAAGGGCCGGTGGTTGGTTTACACCCAATGTTTGGTCCAGATGTGCCGAGCCTTGCCAAGCAGGTGATTGTGTACTGTGATGGGCGTGGGAACGATCAATACCAATGGCTATTACAGCAGTTTGGTATTTGGGGCGCGAGCTTGTGTCAAATTGATGCGCAAGAGCACGACCATGGTATGACGTTGATTCAGGCGTTGCGCCACTTTACTTCATTTGCTTACGGCATGCACTTGAGCAAAGAAAATCCAAACATTGAACAGCTATTAAAACTGAGTTCACCTATCTACCGTCTTGAATTAGCCATGGTCGGTCGACTGTTTGGGCAGGATCCGAACTTGTACGGTGACATTATTCTCTCTTCTCAAGAGAATATCGAGATGATTAAGCGATTTCACCAACGTTTTGGCGAAGCGCTAACGATCTTGGACAGTCAAGATAAAGCCAAGTTTGTCGAAAGCTTTGAACAAGTGAGTGAGTGGTTTGGTAATTATTCACAACAGTTCATGAACGAGAGTCAGAACTTACTTAAGCAAGCCAACGACAACATGCATCGCAGTTAATACAAAAGAGCAGTTTGAGCTGCTCTTTTGTATTTTACGGTAGAGGTTAAAGTTAATCAGTTGGTCGCGGTATTGCTGCTATCGTCACTCGACGCCGTGTTGATACTGGTATCACGATAGGGTGAGTTGGTTAAGTTGACTTGCAGACGAACCACATCATCAATCAACTGAACTAATGGGCCCCATTTCACCTTTTTTTCTTTCTCAAATAAGTAGTTGAAGTTTTCTGGTGTCCACTTCATCAAGTATCGCGGGTTGAGTGCTCGACCCACAAAACGCACTTCATAATGTAGGTGTGGGCCAGTCGAGCTTCCCGAGTTACCACATTGAGCAATCACATCGCCTTTGCTAACAAACTGACCGTTTCTTACTTTGAAACGTTGCAAATGAGCGAAGGAACTCATGAAACCAAATGAGTGACGAATGGTCAGGTAGTTACCGTAGCCTTGATTACTTGGGCGCACGGTTTCCACGACACCGTCTGCAGGCGCGACGATCTCTTCACCTCGTTTACAAGTAAGATCAATTCCAGTATGAACGTGCCGCTTGCCTGAAATTGGATTAATTCGGCTGCCATAAGAGGAAGAAATGCGTTGGTATGTTACTGGGCTGTCGTTTGGGATCAAACGAAACATGGTCGCGCGAACGGCAGAATCGATCGCGGCGGCATCAATCCTTTCTTCTAGTGCCAGGTTATGCTCGTCGTTCATCAGCTCTTCATCTGCGAGTCCAAGCACAGACTCGACGTCGAATACTCGTTTTCCCAATAACTGAATTTGGTTATTTTTTTCGGTTAACGATTGAGAGAGTGAGTGGTTGGTATCAAGCTGTTCCTCGTAAAGGGCAGTGATTTCTGCGTTTTCATTGTGTAGCTTGGCGATGGTTTGCGTTAGTTCGTCCTGATAATGCACTTGTTGCTGGTTAAGATACCACGCGCCGCCCACGACGGCGGGTAATGCCAAAATCGAAGCAAATAGTGCTAGGACCGAACCGCGCCCCAAATAGAACTGCTGATCGCCGTCTTTCGTCGGGATCTTCATGATGATTTTTTTAGACATAGTTATTGTTACTTAAATAGGCGTTGATTTATTTTTCCCCAAAATCAGAAAGGTAGTCTAACTCTCGATTCAGAAGATCGTTATTGCCTAGATTCAATTCTATAAATCGTTTTTAGTTGGCTAATGCTTTCGATGTCTATGTGGATGATCTTTACCCTAATCTCACGCTTAGAGACATCGACAACTTGCGCTTTTAACGTAATTACTTGTTCGGATTGATAAAATGAAAAAGTAACATGGACAGGAAGGGAAGGATCCAAAGCCTCAGTCTCTTCCGCTTTCATGAGTAAACCATGCAAGGAAAGATTTTGAATCTTAGCTTCGATTGCCAAGTCACGCTGCTCTACCTTAGTTGACGGTTGATGGAGAATGCGTGAAAAGCGTCGTCTCTCTGTCATATTCACTTTCTCGTCATGTTTTCAAACAGAATGAATAGTATATCAATACGAACAAAAAATGTTCAATTGTTGTTTGAAAAGTGTCGAGGTCGCTACAGAGTGACGTAAGTGCAGTGTCATGTTCTTAACGAACGAGACCAGCGAATGAGCTCTTTTTATAACAAAGAAAACAAAGGCCGCTATGATAGCGGCCTTTGTACAAATTACAATCAAACTTTATGGTTCGCGATTACTTCGCAATACGCTTGTATTTGATGCGGTGTGGTTCTGCGGCTTCAGGACCCAAGGTTTTCTTCAACCAGTCCATGTACTCGGTGTAGTTACCTTCGTAGAAGTTAACTTGGCCTTCGTCACGGTAGTCAATGATGTGGGTCGCGATACGGTCAAGGAACCAACGGTCGTGCGAGATAACCATGGCACAACCTGGGAACTCTAGTAGTGCTTCTTCTAGAGCACGCAGCGTTTCCACGTCAAGGTCGTTGGTTGGCTCGTCGAGCAACAGTACGTTGCCGCCAGCTTTTAGCAGTTTCGCAAGGTGGACACGGTTACGCTCACCACCGGATAGCTCCCCGATGATTTTCTGTTGGTCGCTGCCTTTGAAGTTGAAGCGTGAACAGTAGGCGCGAGCTGGGATTTCGAAGTTGTTGATCTTAATGATGTCAGCGCCTTCAGAAATCTCTTGGAATACGGTTTTAGAATCGTCCATGCTGTCACGGAACTGATCGACTGATGCCAGTTTCACCGTGTCACCCATTTCAATGGTGCCTGAGTCTGGCTGCTCTGTACCGCTTAACATCTTAAATAGTGTTGATTTACCTGCACCGTTGGCACCGATGATGCCGACGATTGCACCTTTGGGCATGCTAAACGACAGGTCATCAATCAGAACGCGACCATCAAACGATTTGGTGAGGTTATTTACTTCGATAACCTTATCACCTAAACGATCACCTGGTGGGATAAACAGCTCGTTGGTTTCGTTACGTTTTTGGTGATCAGAGTTCTGCAGTTCTTCAAAGCGTGCCATGCGTGATTTTGATTTTGCTTGGCGACCTTTCGGGTTTTGGCGAACCCATTCGAGTTCTTTCTCAATGGTTTTCTGACGAGCTTTTTCTTGAGACGCTTCCTGTTGTAGACGCGCGTCTTTTTGCTCCAACCATGAGGTGTAGTTACCTTGCCATGGAATACCTTCACCACGGTCAAGTTCTAAGATCCAGCCTGCTGCGTTATCTAGGAAATAACGGTCGTGGGTGATGGCCACGACAGTACCAGTGTAGTCCACTAGGAAGCGCTCTAACCAAGCAACAGATTCTGCATCTAGGTGGTTGGTAGGCTCATCGAGTAACAGCATGTCAGGATGAGAAAGAAGAAGACGGCAAATTGCCACACGACGACGTTCCCCCCTGATAGGTTCGCAATTTTCTGATTCCACTCTGGCAGACGAAGTGCGTCTGCGGCGCGCTCAAGCGCATTCTCTAAATTGTGGCCATCTTTTGCTTGAATCAACGCTTCAAGGTCACCCTGCTCTTTGGCTAGGGCATCGAAATCTGCGTCCGGTTCTGCGTATGCCGCATACACCTCATCCAGACGTTTTAGAGCGTCAGCCACGTCAGCAACCGCTTCTTCAACGATTTCACGAACCGTTTTTGACTCGTCTAATACCGGCTCTTGAGGGAGGTAACCTACGTTTAGACCTGGTTGTGGACGCGCTTCACCGTCGATATCCGTGTCGATACCCGCCATGATACGTAGCAACGTTGATTTACCTGCACCGTTCAGACCTAAAACACCGATTTTCGCACCAGGGAAGAAGCTCAGAGAGATGTCTTTAAGAATTTGACGCTTAGGTGGCACAATCTTGCTCACCCGCGACATGGTATATACGTATTCAGCCATTACCGATTGTTCCTAAATTAACTGTCATTCAAACCCGCCATTTTATACCAACTGCTTTTGTTTTGTTACCGCATTGCAAGAATTTCCTTTATGAAAGATTTTCTTATTTTTAGCTGACCGGAAACTTACATGGTTAGGGTATACACTTTTGTTATTCGTTATGAATAACGAGGGGTCTGTACGAGTGAGGAGTTTCTTCTCTCATCCGTCTTAATGTTTCACGAATACAACTTTAAATACACCAAGTTGCTTTACACAGACCGCTGCATTTTGGTTGGGGGGAGCTGGTGCATGCGCAAACGGCCTTGCAAACTCCGCTCCTCTAAGAAAATGGGCTTGGTACAGTGTATGTCTGGGAAAATGACACAAATGAGATTCAACGTATCTGAACTGGCTAAAAACGTATGCTGTGCCGCCGCGCTGTGTGCGATGAGTTTGAGTGCTAATGCCGCGCTGAGCTTGGAAAAGCAGCGCGAAGTTTATGAGAAAGCTCAAGCGTTATTAGATAAAAATGACATCGACGGATACCTTTCGATTCGTCCTAAAATTCCTGACTATCCGCTGACGCCTTATGTGGACTACCGCACATTTATTAGACAGTTACCGGAAAAGTCGCCACAGCAAGTAATCGAATTTATTTCGGAGCACGAGTCGTTTCCTTTTTCTCGCCGTGTTCGCGCTCCATACCTCGACCACCTTTATAAGCAAAAAGATTGGAAAACCATTACTGAGTTTCAAAAAGTCATTCCAAGTGGTGAGCGTTATCAATGTATTTTCTACGTGGCTCAGTTAGAGCAAGGTAAGAAAGTCGCCGCGTTTAAAGGGGCTGAGCACATGTGGTTGCGTGGCAGAAGTATTGCTGACGAGTGCGAACTATTATTTTCAGCATGGGACAAGGCAGGTGAGCGTACTGATGAATTGATTCTCCAACGTATGTTACTGGCGTTTGATGCTCGTAATGGCAGTTTGATGAGTTACTTACTTAAACTGCCTAAATCCTCGCAGGCAAGGCGACAAGCGAAAGAAATGAAGGCGTTGTTTGATAACCCTTCAAGCGTTGCGGAGTTCGCGAAGAAAAAACCGGCTAATGATTTTAATCGAGCGCAAAGCGAATATGCGTTGGAAAAGCTAGCTCGCATGAATACCAGTCAAGCGCAGAGTGCGTATGATGCCGTCATTAAAGGGCAGAAGTTTTCTCCAGAAAAGGCGCAAGCCCTGGCTGACTATATCGCATTTCGATTGACCCGTACGGAGTCTGAGTCACTAGCTAAGTGGCGCGATGATAAAACCAAAACCAGCCAGTACTTACCGCTCATTGAAACTCGCATTCGCTTAGCGATTCAGAACGCAGATTGGAAAGGCGTACAAGAGTGGATTGCCGTTCTCAATAAAGAAGAGAAAGCGTCGCTTCGCTGGCAATACTGGCTTGGACGAAGTGAAATTGCGTTAGGTGATGACATCGCAGGGAAACAGCGTTTAGCGACTTTGGTCGGGCAGCGAAACTTTTATAGTGTGGCAGCCGCCAATGCGATTGGACAATCAATCAAATACCCTACGCATACGGTTAAGTTTGATAAGCGAATGGTTCAACCATATCAAGACTCGTTAGTTCGTATTGAAGAGTTGATCGCGACGGATAAAATCGCAGCAGCGAAAAGTGAGTGGGTGCATTTGCTGCGTCGTGTGGGGAAAGATGAACAGGCCATGCTGGCTACCTATGCATCGTCTAAGCGTTGGCATAACCTAACGGTGACCGCGAGTATTCAAGCGCAGATGTGGGATAATATTGAAATAAGATTCCCTATTGCGCATCGCTGGTGGTTTAACTTTTATGCAAAAAAACACAATATTGATCCCGTAACGATGATGTCCCTAGCTCGACAAGAAAGTGCATTAGACATAGAAGCCCGTTCCCCTGTTGGGGCTCGTGGTCTTATGCAGATCATGCCCGCCACGGCGAAGTACACCGCCCGAAAATACAAGTTGAGTTATCAAGGCACGCAAGATCTCTACAACGTAGGAAAAAACATCGAAATTGGTAGTCATTATTTGCAAGGTTTATTAGAGGATTACGATAATAATCGTATTTTTGCCCTCGCGGCTTATAATGCGGGTCCTAGCAGAGTAAAAACGTGGCGAGAGCGAACCCAAGGAAAAGTGGATGCTTATGCCTTTATTGAGGCTATTCCATTTAGAGAAACGCGCGGTTATGTACAAAACATCCTGATGTTTGAAACATATTACCGTGATCTTTTGGGTATCGATGGCGCGTTCTTGAATCAACATGAGATCAATACCAAGTATTGAGTGAGGTAACTTGATGTCGCACGAACCCGAGTACAAAGACTGGCAACAGATTATTGAGCTAATTCGAACTAGCATGGACAGTGAGCAAGATGACATGCTGTTAACCATGCTGATGTCACGTGATGAGAGAGAATCATTAATATCACGCGTTAATATTATTAACGAGCTTCTTAAAGGAGAATTATCTCAACGTCAGATCAGCCAGATGCTTGGCGTGGGTATTGCCACTATTACTCGTGGCTCTAATGAGATAAAGTCGAAATCTGATCAAGAGAAAGACAAACTCAAGATCTTGTTAGAGCAAGTTGCGGTATCTAAGTAGCCAGTGAGTCCAATTCGCCTTGAGGCATTGTGGTATCACAAGTGATTAAGATAACGTGTTAAAAAAGGGCGGAAATATCCGCCCTTTTTCGTACCTAGCGAATAGGGTGAGCGTTATAAAGTTATAAATTTGAAGGGAAGTGCTCAGGGTTCGTGAATGGAATCAAAGCCAGAATCAAGGCCTGATGGTAAACCGAACTTCGAGTTAGTTGGTTTTGGGTGAGCAGGCTGATGGCACCACCTTTCTGTTTGATGTTCTCGGTTCCAAACACCTCATCCATGACATCTCCCAGCTCATTCGCATGCTCGAGTTTTTCCAATACTTTGGGCGGCAGCATTAAGCTTGCAGAGCGAGATTCACCACGGTGAGTATTCGACTCAATCACCATCCAAGCAAACGTCACGTTTGCTTCAATTCCCGCTTCGAGACCGACATAGTAATCCGCGTTTGGCATCTCTACTTTTGCGTTTTTAATGCGGTTTAGTGCACCGCGATGAGTTTCTTCATCAGTCATAGGTTGATCTGCGACCTCACTAGGCACACTGACGCCAATGAAGTTGAACTCTTGGTGCGGAAATGCACTGTTAAACGCACTTTGAACGGCATTAATTTTAGCTGGGTTTAGCGATGCGATTACGACTTTTTGGGTTGCCATGATCTTTTTACTCACTAGTGTCTATTAACTCAATTTTACTTGGGTAGGCTTTACGTTCTCACTCGGGTAACAGCCTAATACTTTCAAGTGTTTAGTAATTTTGGTTAGCTCTTCAAGTGCCTGTTGCATTTCTGTCGAAGCAAGATGAGATTCCAAATCTACGTAGAACATCTCTTCCCACGGGTTACCCATAATTGGACGTGATTCTAGCTTGGTCATATTGATGCCGTAACGTTGCAGCACTAATAGCGTTTCAACCAATGAACCTGCCTCTTGGGAGGTCGACATGATCAACGTGGTTTTTGCTGGAATCTGAGTTGAAACCTCAACCGGTTTGCGAGCAACCACAATAAAGCGAGTATGATTCTCGGTTTGGTTAGCGATGTTGCCTTGAATGGCTTGCAAGCCGTATAGCTTACCGCTTGATGCATTACCAATTGCAGCAACATCATCACGATCCATCTCTTGGACTTTTTGCATTGCATCTGCCGTGCTGGCGCAAGATTCCAGTTTTACACCTTTCATACGGCTTAAAAACTCACTGCACTGTTGGTGTGGCTGAGGATGTGAATACAGCGTTTTAATGTTTTCCAGACGAATGTCTTTTTTCGCAACCAAGCAGTGCTCGATTGGTTGGGTAAGCTCACCCACGATGTAAAGCGTCGTGTGTTGCAGCAGGTCATACACTTCATTAATGGAACCTGAACTGGTGTTTTCGATTGGCAGAACACCATAATCAGCATGACCCGACTCAACCGTTTGAGTCACTTCTTTGAAGTGCTCGCAGTTGAGTTCGATAAGCTCTGTATTTTTACGGCTGAAGTATTCTCGGCTTGCCAAGTGCGAATAAGAGCCTTTTGAGCCAAGGAAGGCCACACGTGCGAGTGGTTTTCGGCTTTGTTGTGGGTTGACTAAGTTTTGTAAGTAGCTTTGCTGAAGTAGTACAGAATCTTCAATGATGGTATGGAAAAGCTTGGTGATGTACTGAGCATCGAGTTCGTATTTATCACGACCATTAGAAATTAACTTCACCAAGAGCTGCTGTTCTCGAGCTGCATCACGGACAGGCTTTGAGGTTTGAACTTTGCTTTTGGCTACTTCAATGCTGAGTTTACGGCGTTCTGATAACAGGCTAAGTAGCTCATTATCGAGCTCGTTCAAACGTAAACGAATTTCTTCGAGGGAAATAGGTTGGTCAGTCATCAAATCTTTCCTTATAAAAAAGCCTCCCGGGTTGGGAGGCTTTCTGTTTGTTTTTGACTTTTCTTTCACAAACGAGTAGCCCCCCCAGTTATGGAAGGAAAAAGAAGTCAAAAATAAACAGCGAAGTTAAATGCATAAATAGTGGTTAATATGTGAGTATTTAAACACAATAAGCAAGCGTGGGAGGAGCGTCAAGCAAAAAAATAGCGCCTTTCGGCGCTATTTCTTCGATTTTGGTCAGTTTACTCTTCTTCTTCCACTAACTCTGGTTTATTCGCTCGGCGAGCTTCAGGTTTGTGGGTCAGCTTATTCAGTTGTCGCTCTAGTTTTTGCTCCACTTCGTTGATAGCTGCATAAAGATCTTCGTGAGTTGCTGAGGCAATGAGCTGACCTTTCGGAACTTTGATAACTGCTTCGAATTTCTTCTGTTTGTTTGGTTCCTCACTGAAAGTTGCTTGGCATCCAATTAGGTCGACTTGCCATTTCTCCAGTTTTTTAAATTTGCTCTCAATATGAGCTCGGATTGCAGAGGTGATTTCGATGTTTTTGCCAGTGATGTTCATTGTCATAAGTGCTTTTCCTCTGTTGCATCCCTCATGGGTTAAGTTCAGGTTACTGCTTTAAGCATAAAAAAATGTGACTTAAGTCACTAACTGATGATGGTTTTTTACGATAAAAAATCAATGTGATCTCACTCAAGATCTGTTGAAATTTATTATGAAATTGCTTGTTATCGGTTAGTAAATCATTAGATTGGTCAAGAGAGCTCAGCTGAAAACGTCCTCGTTTTTAGGGAAGTTGTACGGCCGATTATTTGAAGTGACCAAAATTTAACTAGATAAAAATTGTGATATTGATCTCTTCAGCTTCTCAGCAAATAGAGTTTAAAAAGCCGCTTAATGAATAAGCGGTTTTTTTGTGTCTGGCGTTTGGCTGATTTTTCGTAGCGGTATCATGAAAACAGGGTCCTTTGGAGTCAGTGAAGCCCGATCTAGACTTTTAACTTGGTCCAAACTTTCTAGCTGTTTGTATACTATGTAATAGCGATTAATGCTGGTGACGTACCCAACCGTTGAGCTTAAACTTTTCCGCATCACGACTTCTACGTTATTGAACCAAACGTTAGGGTCGTAGCCTTGCTGGGCAGCACGTTTACGCATTCGCTCTACATTACCGGGGCCCGCATTGTAAGCCGCTAAGGTAAAATAAAGTTTGTTTTCCGCCGTAATAGCAGGATCACTGAAGTACTGTTTACGCAAAAATGCTAAGTACTTCACCCCGGCATGAATATTGTTTTCTAGCTGCCGAACGTTTTTTATATTGATATTCGGGTCTCGAGCCGTGCTGGGTAATACTTGCATTATGCCGACTGCCCCTCGGCTTCCCACTAGGTCGTTATTAAAGCCGGATTCTTTATAAGCAACTGCGGCGATCAGTAAATAATCGATATCGTATTTTTCACCAAAGTGCGCAAACAGCGTAGTGAGTTTTTCTAGTTGAGCAATTTTCTTGGGATTGAGGGCTTTGTTTAGCCAACCAGTGTTATCGATGTATTTTCCGTAAATGACGTTACCGAGCAGTGTCCCAGAGCGAGACTTCTGAATAAACTGGTTCACGACGGCTTTCAAATTTGGGCTGTTTTCCCGCATTGCCCAAGCGATTTTACCATTTTCACGGATAGGGATTTTTTGGTGAGCCCGAATATCATCCATCACTTTAAGCCAAAGTTTGGCTTTATGGCTATCGAGAGCAATGGCTTTGACGTAACCATTGTTGAGCATCCCAACCAACTCGTAGTCTTGCAGTGTTTCTTCAATAAAATGTACGACAACGGGCGGCAAGCCTTTTTTGTTTAGCTGCTTGTTCAGTACTTGAATGCTCTCAAAGTAGCTGGAACTGGCACGTACCCAAACCTCTTGGTCGCTCAGTTGCTCAATGTCAGTCATGGTTGGTGTACTTTTGTTCGTGACTACCCACTCTTCAATACCAGTGAGAATTGGTGAACTAAAGTCTACTTTTTGTTTACGTGTATCGGTAATGGTCAGATTGGCAACGACTAAATCACCTGAACCATTTTCTAAGGCAGGAAGTAGTTGGTCGCGGGCAATAGGAATGATTTGTACGTTAAGTTTCGGTTTGAACTTACGAAGGTCTTTTTCGAAATGAGCCAGTAGTTCCGCACCTACTCCTTTTGGTGTACCGCCCTCAATGTAATAGAAGCCTAGATCAGCAGAAACGAGGACACGTAAAACATTCTTCTCTTTAATAACATCGAGATCCCCAGTGTAAGGAGGTTGCTTAAGTGGTGATATTTGTAGTGCGCAAACGGAAGCAGACAATAAGAGCAGCATAACTGCGCATAGCTTAGGTATCGTCACGTTCACATCCTTTTATAAAGGAGAGGGGAACTTTAAGCATATGTAGAGCCCCGTCGATCATCAAGCAAGGGCAGAAGACGCTATTGCGGGTAATAAAAAACCGCCACGGTAAAAACGGTGGCGGTTTAGTTTAAAGCAGCTCAGTTACTTCACAGGGTTGAGCTCGATAAGCTTTTCAGTTCTTGCTACGGCATCTTCCAACCCAAGCTGTTTATAGGCCTCTAACTGGATAGTCAGTGACTTACGTGCCGCTTCTGTGTCTGGGAATGCTTTTTGTAGCTCTTGACTGCGATTAATTGCAGCAATCCAAGCTTCGCGGCGAAGGTAGAAATCAGCCGTGGCTAGGTCGTAATTCGCTAGGCGGTTTTTCAATGCCACCATACGCTTTTGTGAATCTTCTGCATAAGGGCTATTCGGATAACGTTGAAGCAGCTTTTTGAAGTCATCAAATGCTTTTTTAACTGGCTCCGGATCGCGATCACTTCGGTCTACGCTAAATAAGTCGTGCATGAAGTTACGATCTTGTGCCATGTGGCTTAAGCCACGCATGTATAACACCCAGTCCATTTTTTCGTGGGTTGGGTTTAAACGCATAAAGCGAGAAATGGTTGCTAAACCTAATGCTAGATCGTCGTTTTTGTAATACGCATAGATGAGATCAAGTTGTACCTGTTCTGAGTAGGCACCAAATGGGTAACGTGAGTCTAATGCTTCCAGTTTCTCAATCGCAGAAAGCCAATTACCACTTTGAAGAGAGATCTGCGCGTCTGCATACAGTTCTGAAGGCGGCACATCAGGAACGATTTCTTCTTTGCTTGCACATCCAAACAGAAGGGATACCGCTAAAAGGCCTGTTAAAGTCTGACGTTTCATATCAGGAGTCTGTTCCTTGAATCTAAATATTTCTTAAGCTGTCGTTACTTTCTTTACAGTAACAGATACAATGGGGTAATAGTTTATTTTTCCACAGTCGTGAGCATTAGTCTCACAGTTTTTAAAAAAGTTCGATATGGCTCAGCAGATAGTATTAACAAATACCGTAAAAGATAGCCAATTAGGTCAGCGTTTGGACCAAGCTATCGCCGAATTATTCGCGGACTTCTCTCGTTCTCGCCTGAAAGAATGGCTCGTTGACGGGAAAGTTCAAGTGAATGGTGAAGTTGTCACTAAGCCTCGTACCAGAGTAATGGGTGGCGAGGAAATTATATTGCAAGCCGAGTTGGAAGATGAAGAACGCTGGGAAGCGCAAGATATCCCGCTAGATATCGTCTTTGAAGATGACGATATTATCGTTATCAATAAGCCTCGTGATTTTGTCGTCCATCCTGGTGCTGGCACACCTGATGGCACAGTGCTCAATGCATTATTGCATCATTATCCAGACATTGCAGAAGTACCTCGTGCAGGTATCGTGCACCGTTTGGATAAGGACACAACAGGGTTGATGGTGGTGGCGAAAACCGTTCCAGCACAAACCCGTTTAGTGCGTGCATTGCAAAAGCGTAATATCACGCGTGAGTATGAAGCGATTGCGATCGGGCGTATGACCGCTGGTGGTAAAGTGGAGCAACCTATTGGTCGCCACTCGACAAAACGCACATTGATGGCGGTGACTCCTACGGGGAAACCCGCGGTCACGCATTACCGCGTAGCGGAGCACTTTCGTGAACATACGCGCATTCGTCTACGCTTGGAAACGGGCCGTACACACCAAATTCGTGTGCATATGTCATACCTGCAGCATCCACTACTGGGTGATACTGCTTATGGCGGTCGTGCGCGGATTCCGACTGGGGCTTCCGAAGAACTCACAGAGATGATTCGCGGCTTTGATCGTCAAGCATTACACGCGGTAATGTTGCGTTTTGAGCACCCAGTGACAGGTGAAGAACTTGAGTTTCATGCTCCTGTACCAGACGATATGGTGGTTATGACGGAAGCACTGCGTAGAGATACAGAAGACCACGGTTTACCTGAAGAATTCTAATTTGAAGATAATCACTCCTAACTGGCCTGCACCTAAAAATGTCAAAGCTTTTGCCTCTACTCGTATTGGCGGCTTTTCGACTGCTCCCTACCAAGGGTTAAATTTAGGTGCCCATGTTGGGGATGATTTATTTATCGTTGAGGAAAACCGTAACTGGTTGGCGCAACAATCAAATATGCCGAGTACACCAGTCTGGTTGAATCAAACTCACTCTACAGTTGTTGCACGAGTGAGTGAGCCTACCTCTCAAGTTCTTGATGCAGACGGCGTATTTACTTCTTCAAGTAATGTGGTTTGTACAGCAATGACAGCAGATTGCTTGCCTGTAATATTGACTAATACGCAAGGTACACAAGTGGCTGCTGTTCATGCTGGCTGGCGTGGTTTAGCTAATGGCATCATTGAAAATGCGTTAGAGCTGTTTTCAGGTGAAGTGATGGCATGGCTTGGTCCAGCAATTGGCCCGCAGGCATTTGAAGTCGGAGAGGATGTATTACAAGCTTTTGTCGATTTCGATTCACAAGCCCACCAAGCGTTTACTCCGCAAGATATTGAAGGTAAATGGTTGGCTGATATGTCTAGATTAGCAGCACAACGTCTGAACCAAGCTGGTGTCACGCAAGTTGTTGACTCTGGGCTTTGTACTTACCACGACAAAGACTCCTTTTACTCCTACCGCCGCGATGGCGTAACAGGGCGACAAGCTACATTTATCTGGATTGAAGACTAGCCATTAAGCGCCAAAATGCATAGGCCTTCTATTTTGGCAACATAATCTTTATTCATTCACTCCCTTGAAATTCCTCCCACGAGTATCCATCTTTCAACTGTCAAAAGTGTTTTCTCTAGTTGAGATTAGGAAGGTAGATATGCGTCTTGACAGATTCACAAGTAAGTTTCAAATCGCGATTTCGGATGCTCAATCATTAGCATTAGGGCGCGATCATCAATATATTGAGCCTGTCCACTTGATGGTGGCTTTGCTTGACCAAAATGGCAGTCCAATTCGTCCATTACTTACGATGTTAGATGTGGACGTTACTCATTTGCGCTCTAAATTGAGTGAGATGCTCGACCGATTACCGAAAGTAAGTGGTATCGGTGGTGATGTACAACTCTCTAGTTCGATGGGCACTGTGTTTAATCTATGCGACAAAGTGGCGCAAAAGCGTCAAGACTCCTACATTTCTTCGGAAGTCTTCCTGCTTGCAGCTCTAGAGGATCGCGGTCCACTCGGTAAATTGCTCAAAGAGATTGGGTTGACCGAACAAAAAGTCAGCCAGGCGATCGAAAAGATCAGAGGTGGTCAAAAGGTAAATGATCCTAACGCAGAAGAACTGCGCCAAGCGTTAGAGAAGTTCACTATAGATCTTACTGAGCGAGCAGAGCAGGGTAAACTGGATCCGGTGATTGGCCGAGATGATGAAATTCGTCGAACCATTCAAGTTCTGCAGCGCCGTACTAAGAATAACCCAGTCATCATTGGTGAACCAGGTGTAGGGAAAACCGCGATAGTAGAAGGTCTTGCACAGCGTATCGTAAATAATGAAGTGCCAGAAGGTTTGCGTGGACGCCGAGTTCTTTCATTAGATATGGGCGCGCTAGTCGCTGGTGCTAAATACCGAGGTGAATTTGAAGAGCGCTTAAAATCGGTACTTAACGAGCTGGCTAAAGAAGAAGGCAACGTCATTCTGTTTATTGACGAGATTCATACTATGGTTGGTGCAGGTAAGGGTGAAGGCTCGATGGATGCAGGGAACATGCTGAAACCGGCATTGGCCCGCGGTGAACTTCACTGTGTTGGCGCAACAACACTCGATGAGTACCGCCAATACATTGAGAAAGATGCTGCATTAGAGCGCCGTTTCCAAAAAGTACTGGTGGATGAACCATCGGTTGAAGATACGGTGGCGATTTTGCGTGGCTTAAAAGAGCGCTATGAGCTTCATCATCATGTTGAAATTACTGACCCTGCTATCGTTGCGGCAGCAAGTTTGTCACATCGATACATTTCTGACCGTCAGTTGCCAGACAAAGCGATCGACCTAATAGATGAAGCAGCATCAAGCATTCGTCTACAAATAGACTCTAAACCGGAGTCACTAGACAAGCTTGAGCGAAAAATCATTCAATTAAAGATCGAGCAACAAGCATTAAGTAATGAGCATGACGAAGCGAGTGAAAAACGCCTTAAAACACTCAACGAAGAGTTAAGCGAAAAAGAACGTGAGTATGCAGAGTTAGAAGAGGTTTGGAATACCGAGAAAGCCGCGTTATCAGGAACCCAGCATATAAAATCGGAGCTTGAGCAAGCACGTATGGACATGGAGTTCGCTCGTCGCGCGGGCGATTTAAACCGTATGTCTGAGTTGCAATACGGACGTATTCCTGAACTTGAGAAACAACTTGATCTGGCGACTCAAGCAGAAATGCAAGAAATGACCTTATTACGCAACAAGGTCACCGACAACGAGATTGCGGAAGTACTTTCTAAGCAAACCGGCATTCCTGTTTCTAAAATGCTGGAAGCAGAAAAAGAGAAATTGCTTCACATGGAGGAGGCTCTACACAACCGTGTCGTAGGACAGGAAGAAGCAGTCACGGTTGTGTCGAACGCTATTCGTCGTAGTCGAGCAGGGCTTTCTGACCCAAACCGCCCGATTGGCTCCTTCTTATTTTTAGGACCAACGGGTGTTGGTAAAACGGAACTGTGTAAAACACTCGCTCGTTTTATGTTTGACAGTGAAGATGCAATGGTACGTATTGACATGTCTGAGTTCATGGAGAAACATTCAGTGGCGAGATTGGTTGGTGCGCCTCCAGGTTATGTTGGCTATGAAGAAGGTGGCTACTTAACTGAAGCGGTACGTCGTAAGCCATACTCAGTCATACTACTGGATGAGGTTGAGAAAGCGCATCCGGATGTGTTCAATATCTTATTGCAAGTACTGGATGATGGGCGTTTAACCGATGGTCAGGGTAGAACAGTCGACTTCCGTAATACGGTTGTGATTATGACCTCAAACTTAGGGTCTTCGCAAATCCAAGAAAACTTTACAAGATTGGATTATCAGGGCATTAAGAGTGAAGTGATGGATATCGTTAGTAAACACTTCCGTCCAGAGTTCTTAAACCGTGTTGATGAAAGTGTGGTGTTCCACCCACTGGGTCAGGAGCAGATCAAATCTATTGCTTCTATCCAATTGGAGCGCTTAGCGAAACGATTAGAAGACAAGGGCTACCAATTAGAAGTGTCGGATAAAGCTCTCGATCTGATCGCTCAAGTTGGTTTTGATCCTGTATATGGTGCTCGACCTCTAAAACGTGCAATCCAGCAAAATGTCGAGAACCCATTAGCTAAGTCTATTCTTGCTGGTGAAATATTACCGGATCAGAAAATTCAGCTTATAGTAAGCAATGATAAAATTGTTGCTCACCAATAAATAAAGGGTAATTGTCTTTAGGAACGATATAACGTTTATGTTTTAGGGGCCCCAAAGGCCCCTTTTTTTATTTTGTTGCTTATAGGTGGTTATTTTCTATACGAACGGTATGAGAGCAGAGCTTTTTTTATTAAATAGACTTGTGTTCTGTTTTTAACTCCCTATAATTCGCCTCCGTTGTCAAAGAAAAGCCGCTAGGCAAAACGAAGATAACAAGACGGTTGAGTTTAAGTTAACTTGCAGAGGAAGCTTATAAATAAAAAGTGTTTGACACAACAAGTTATCTCGCTAGAATGACCGTCCGCTTTAAGAGAAACGCTTCTCGAAAAG